>NZ_LBMK01000001.1:0-4354 GCF_001005295.1 Streptomyces yangpuensis
TGTGGGAGAGTAGGACGCCGCCGAACAATCATTGTGGGAAAGCCCCGCACCGTCATGGTGCGGGGCTTTTCTGCGTTCACGGGGCTTTTCTGCGTTCACGGGGCTTGTCGGCTGGTTCGGAGCCGGGGGTCCGTATCACCAGTCGGCGGGATAGCTTTTCAGGCTGCTCGTGTCGAGCGTCCAGCGGCCGGCCGTGACGCTGTCGCCGAAGGCGTAGGGGAACGACTTGCGGAAGCGGATGCCGTCCGGCCCCGCTGAGGGGTCGCTGTGCACGGTGACGGTCTTCTTGTCCTTGCGGGGATCCACGACGACGTACAGCGGGACTCCCATTCTGGGGTAGTCGTACAGCTTGTCGCGGATGTCGGTGAGTGAGTTCGTCCGTGAGCCGACCTCCACCACCATCAGGACGTCACGCGAGTTGACGGCCTTCGCCGTGTCGTCGGTGTCCTCCTCCGCGACGACCATGAGATCGGGAACCTTGGTGAGGCCGGTGTGCGCGTCGCCCATGTTCGTGTCGTTCAAGGCCATGACTTCTGGCGTCTGAGCCTCGATCTGGCGGCGCAGGCGCACCACGTTGAGTCCGTGGGGAGCCGTGGGGCTCATCATCGTGAGGAAGATCCGACCGTCGGTGGTCTGCACCTTCCACTGGTCTTCGTGGTGCTCGGCCAGCTCCGCGAGCTGTTCCGCGAAGTCGTGCATGCGGCGCATCTGCTCGGGGGTGAAGTCAGCCATGTGTCCTCCTGGTGGGGCGCCCTGCCAGGGTATCCATTCGGACAGCCCCTCAGAGGCGGCCCGCAGCCTTGAGGGAGAGGTAGGCGTCGGCCAGGGTGGGGGCCAGGGTGTCGGGGGTGGCATCGACGACGTGGACGCCGTGGCGGCTGAGCTGGTCGGCCGTGCGGCGGCGCTGGGCCTGGGTCTGGGTGGCGGCCGCGGCCTCGTAGACCGCGTCCACGTCGCCCCGGGAGCCGGCCATCGCCGCGACGTGCGGGTCGGCCACCGAGGCCAGCAGAACCGTGTGGCGCTTCGTGAGGCGCGGGAGGAGCGGGAGCAGGCCCTCTTCGACGGGGGCGGCGTCCAGGCTCGTCAGGAGGACTACCAGGGACCTGCGCGGGGCATTGCGGAGGATGGTGGACACCAGCGTGCGGGAGTCGGTCTCGACCAGTTCCGGTTCGAGGGTGGCCATCGCGTTCACGAATGACGGGAGGACGTCGGCCGCCGCGCGGCCCTGGACCTGGGCGCGGGGGCGGCGGTCGTGGGCCAGGAGGTCCACGCGGTCGCCGGCGCGGGTGGCCAGGGCGGCGAGGAGCAGGGCCGCGTCCATCGCCGAGTCCAGGCGGGGAGCGTCACCGACACGGCCCGCCGAGGTACGGCCGGTGTCCAGGCAGATCAGGATGTGCCGGTCGCGTTCGGGACGCCAGGTGCGGACGGCCACCTTGGGGCGGCGGGCCGTGGCACGCCAGTCGATGGAACGGGTGTCGTCGCCGGGAATGTAGTCGCGCAGGCTGTCGAACTCCGTGCCCTCGCCGCGGGTCAGCAGGCTGGTGCGGCCGTCCAGTTCGCGCAGGCGGGCCAGCCGGGACGGGAGGTGCCTGCGGCTCGTGAACGGGGGCAGGACCCGGACCGCCCAGGGGACCACCTGGGAGCCCTGGCGGGCCCACAGGCCCAGCGGGCCGTACGAGCGGATCGTGACACGGTCGGCGTGACGGTCGCCGCGGCGGGTGGGAAGCAGGCGGGTCGTCAGGCGGCGGCGTTCACCGGCGGGGACGACCAGCTCGTGACGGGAGGCCGCCGCCTCCGTGCCCGGGGTCCAGCTGCTCGGGGGCCAGGCGTCACGGACGCGGGCCCGGAGGGTGCGGCCGCCCGGGTTGGTGAGGGTGAGGTGGACGTTCGCGGGCTCGCCGAGGCGGACGGAGGTGTCTCCGGAGCGCCCCAGCACGAGGCTGCGTACGGGCGCGGCCAGGGCGTAGTCGATCGCGCAGGCCAGCGCGATCGGGCTGTTGACCGCGAGCATGCCCGCCCAGCTCGGCTCCAGGACGCCGACCGGGATGCTGCCGAGGGCCGCCAGCAGAGCGGCGCGTCCGGTGAGGGCCATCAGCGCGGGACGGGGACGTGGGAGAGGATCGCCGTGATGACGGCGTCGGCCGTGACGCCCTCCATCTCCGCCTCCGGACGCAGCTGGACCCGGTGGCGCAAGGTCGGCAGCGAGAGGGCCTTGACGTCGTCGGGGGTGACGTAGTCGCGGCCGGTGAGCCAGGCCCAGGCACGGGCGGTGGCCAGCAGGGCGGTCGCGCCGCGCGGGGAGACGCCGAGGACCAGCGACGGCGATTCGCGGGTGGCGCGGCAGATGTCGACGACGTAGCCGGCGATCTCGGGGGAGACGGAGACCCGGGAGACGGCCTCGCGGGCCGCTTCGAGCTGGGCCGGGCCGGCCACCGGGCGGATGCCGGCGGCCTTCAGGTCACGCGGATCGAAACCGGCGGCGTGCCGGCTCAGGACACCGATCTCGTCCTCGCGGGAGGGGAGGGGCACGGTGAGCTTGAGCAGGAAGCGGTCCAGCTGGGCTTCGGGGAGGGGGTACGTGCCCTCGTACTCGACCGGGTTCATGGTCGCGGCGACGAGGAACGGCTCCGGGAGCTTGCGGGGGGTGCCGTCGACGGTGACCTGGCGCTCCTCCATCGCTTCGAGGAGGGAGGACTGGGTCTTGGGGGGCGTCCGGTTGATCTCGTCCGCGAGGAGGAGGTTGGTGAAGACCGGGCCGTCCTGGAAGGAGAACTCTGCGGTGCGGGCGTCGTAGACGAGCGAGCCGGTGACGTCGCTGGGCATCAGGTCGGGGGTGAACTGGACACGCTTGGTGTCGAGTTCCAGGGACGCGGCCAGGGCCCGTACGAGGAGGGTCTTGGCGACGCCGGGGACGCCTTCGAGGAGGACGTGGCCGCGGCACAGCAGGGCGACGACGAGACCGGTGACGGCGGAGTCCTGGCCGACCACGGCCTTGCCGATTTCCGTGCGGAGCGCTTCGAGGGAAGCGCGGGCGCTGTCCGCGGTCGCGGCCGTGGTCGCGGCCGTGGACTCGGTGGCCGGGTACGTCATGACGTGCGGACCTCTCTTTCGAGGGCGTCGAGGTGGTCGGCGAGCGCGACGAGCGCCGCGTCGTCGGAAGGGGCGGTGCCGAAGAGGAGGGCGGTCACGTCCCGGGGCTCGCCGGTCAGGCGGGCGGAGACGGCCGGGACGAGGGCGGCCGGATCGTGGGTCTGGGCGGGCGGTACGCCGACCAGCGCGGCCAGGCGTTCGCGGGTGGCGGCGCGCAGCACGGTCGAGGCGCGGTCGCGGGCCCCGGCCTTGCGGTAGAGGCGGGCGCGGCCCTCGGTGGTCTCCGAGGCGCGGATGGCGACGGGCAGCTTCTCGGTGACGAGGGGGCCCAGTCGGCGGGCGCGCCACAGGGCGGCGAGGACGGCGGCGACGAAGAGCTGGAGCAGGGCCCAGGACCAGCCGGCCGGGACCAGTTCGAAGAGGCTCTTGTCCGCCTCGCCGGAGCCGGCGGACGGGTCGGAGTCCGCGAGGGACGGCATGTACCAGACGAGGTCCGGGCGGGAGCCGAGGAGCTGGAGGGCGAGGGAGGCGTTGCCCTCCTCGGCGAGGCTCTCGTTGAGGAGGATCGTCTCGGAGCCGAGGAGGACGGTGTCGCCGCCGGTGGTGCTGGTGGGGAGGACGAGGAGGGTGGGGCGGCCGCTGCTGGGGTAGCAGGCGGTGACTCCGGGACCGGTTCCGGTTTCGGCTTCGGTTCCGGGGAGGGCGGTGGTGTAGCGGAGGTTGCCGCCGGTGGCGGCGCGGCCGGCCGAGGTGGCGGCGGGCAGGTCGCAGCGGGGGGCGAGGACGTCGTCGGGGGCGTCGCCGGCGGTGCGGACCCCGGGGGACAGCTCGGAAAGGCTGTGGTCGCCGGGGGCGAGGAGGACGGTGCGGCCGCCGGAGAGGTCGATGGCCGAGCGGATGACGCTGCGCTGGGTGGCGCCGAGGCGGTCCGGGTCGGTGACGAGGAGGGTGGTGCGGGGGCCGGTCGCGGCGGCGGCCTCGCGGGCGGTGGTGACGACGCGGGTCGTGACGCCGCGGTCCTTGAGGAGCTCGGCGACGGCGCGGCTGCCGGAGGGGTCGGCGGAGCGGGGGTCGAGGTGGCCGTGGCGCGTGCCGGAGTTCAGGGCGGCGAGGATGACGGCGCCGGTGGCGAGGACGGCCAGGACGGCGGCGGTACGGCGGACCCTGCGGGCGGCTCGGCGGATCGGGGTGGCTCGGCCCGTGCCGGGTCCCGTGCCGGGGCCCGGGCCGGGGGCTTGGCCCGGTGCGGGGGCTTCGGCTGGGG
>NZ_LBMK01000001.1:4648-178963 GCF_001005295.1 Streptomyces yangpuensis
GGGGGGGGGGGGGGGGGGCGGGGGGGGGGGGGGGGGGGGGGGGGGGGGGGGGGGGGGGGGGGGGGGGGGGGGGGGGGGGGGGGGCCGGTCATGCGGCGGGTCCCGTCAGGAGCGGCTTGGTGCGGGTCAGGGTGAGGTCGAGGGTGCGCAGGCGGGCGTAGGTGTCGGCGTCGGCGGTGCGGCCACCGTAGGTGATGTCGTCGAAGGTGCGGGCGGCGGCGTGGAGGGCGGCGGCGTGGTCGGGGAGGGACACGGCGGCTTCGGCGGCGGCCTCGTCGGCGGTGCGGCCCGGGCGGGGGTCCAGCAGGGTGCGCTCCTCCAGGGAGCGGACGACGGCGCGCATGCGTTCCTGGACCGCTTCCGTCCAGCGGCCGGCGGTGGCGTGGGCCTCGGCGGCGGTGCGGTGGTCGGCCGCGCTGCGGACGCCGTCGTCGAAGAGGGTGCCGGCGGAGGTGGTGGTGCGGCGGGGGGAGCCCAGGCGCCACCACAGGGCGGTGACGGCGAGGACGACCAGGAGGAGGACGGCGACCAGGCCCACGGCGCCTCCGGGGGTCGCCCCGGAGGCGGCGCCGAACAGGTCGTCGAGCCACTCGAGGAACGCGCGCAGGGCGCGTTCCAGCAGGTTCGGGTCGTTCTCGTGGTACATCGGCTTGGACAGCTCGCGTTCCGCCGCCTCCTGCGCGGGCGTACGCGGTGTCGTCACCGGTGGTGGCTCCGCGGTGCGGGTGATGAGGCCCCCCGTGCTCATCATCGGTGGGTCAGCCTCCGGTCGTGCCGTAGTTCTCGATGCCGGCCGCCCGGGCGAGTTCCAGGTCGAGGCCCTCGCGGCGGATGCGCTGGTCGACGTAGAGCAGGACGGTGACGCCGGACTGGATGGGCATGATGATCGTCTGGGCGATGATCAGGCCGATGCCGGAGAAGATCAGCGGTCCCCAGGCGGTCTGGGCGCTGCCGTCCTCCAGGGAGTCGAGGCCGCCGCCGAAAACGAAGAGGCCGATCATCTGGAACGGCGCCACGACCACGAAGGCGATCATGAAGGCGATCAGGGCCGTGAGGAGCGTGATGCCGAAGATGCGCCACCACGCGCCGCTGACGAGCTTCGAGGAGCGGGTGAAGGCCTTGATGACGGTGCTCTTCTCCAGCATCAGGGCGGGGGAGGCCAGGCTGAACTTGATCCCGAGCCAGATGATGAGCGGCACCCAGGCGACGAAGCCGACGACGACCAGGCCCATGTTGCCCGCGAGGGCTCCCGGCAGGACCAGTACGGCGCCGAGCAGGACGATGCCGAGGGCGAGCAGCAGGGTCAGGCCGATCAGGCGGAGCAACTGGGGGCGGGCCTCGCGCCAGGCGGTGGAGACCGAGGAGTGCTGTCCGAGGATGGCCCGGCTGAAGATCATCGTGAGCATCGCGGTGACCACGATCGTCCCGAGGACCTGGATGACCTGGTTCACGACCGAGACGGCGAGGGTGCTGCCGAGGCTGTCGATCGTCTCCTCGGCGGTCATGTCCTCGGGGGAGCCGAGGGGCAGGTCGTTCAGCATGAACTTCTGCACGAGCACGCTGATCACCTGGATGACCGTGGCCACGACCAGGGTGATGGGCACGACGGAGCGCCAGTGCGTGCGCATGGTGGCGACCGAGCCGTCGAGGATCTCGCCGAGGCCCAGCGGGCGCAGCGGGATGATTCCGGGCTTGGCGGCGGGCGGCTGGTGGCCCCACTGGCCCGGGCCGCCGGGGTAGGAGTACTGGCCGCCGGGCTGCTGTCCCCAGCCGGTGGCGGGCTGCGCCGGGGGCCGGGGGGTGTCGGCGGGGGGTGTCGCGCCGGGGCTCGACCACTGGCCGGGCGGTGGCTGCTCGGCGGACCACTTGGGGTCGCCGGTGGGCCGTGCGGGCTGGTGCGCGCCGCCGTCGGTGCCGGGCCGGTCGGCGGGGTCTCCCTGCCGATCGCCGTCGGACGGAGAGGATCCGGGCGTAGCCCAGCCCGGAGAGTCGTTCATCGTCGCTCCTTCACATCCACCTGCTGCGGCGGGGGCGCTGGTCGCTGCCATCGTGCCACGTGAGGACTCCGAACGGACCAGCCGTCCCCCCGGATGTCCGGTGGCCCGTGCCTTCCATTGTCGCCCGGATCGGGGCCGGGCCGGGCGGGTGGATGTCCACGCAGGCCGGAGGGGCGATTTCCAGCCCTTTTGGCTGTGGGACAGCTCACCGCCGGGTCACGATTGGCTAATGGGATGATGTCAAGCATGAAGGGACGCGTCCTTGTCGTCGACGACGACACCGCGCTGGCCGAGATGCTCGGCATTGTGCTGCGGGGAGAAGGTTTTGAGCCGTCGTTCGTAGCGGACGGTGACAAGGCACTTGCTGCCTTCCGGGAGGCGAAGCCCGACCTGGTCCTGCTGGACCTCATGCTGCCCGGACGGGACGGCATAGAGGTGTGCAGGCTGATCCGGGCCGAGTCCGGCGTGCCGATCGTCATGCTGACCGCCAAGAGCGACACGGTGGACGTGGTCGTGGGCCTGGAGTCCGGGGCCGACGACTACATCGTCAAGCCGTTCAAGCCGAAGGAGCTGGTGGCCCGTATCCGGGCCCGTCTGCGCCGTTCGGAGGAGCCGGCGCCCGAGCAGCTGACCATCGGTGACCTGGTCATCGACGTGGCAGGGCACTCGGTCAAGCGCGACGGTGCCTCGATCGCCCTGACGCCGCTCGAGTTCGACCTGCTGGTCGCGCTCGCGCGCAAGCCCTGGCAGGTCTTCACCCGTGAGGTGCTGCTGGAGCAGGTCTGGGGCTACCGGCACGCGGCGGACACCCGCCTGGTCAACGTGCACGTGCAGCGTCTGCGCTCCAAGGTCGAGAAGGACCCGGAGCGCCCCGAGATCGTCGTGACGGTGCGTGGTGTCGGCTACAAGGCCGGACCCAGCTGACGTGCAGTCCGGTACCTCGGGCAGGGTCCGGGGCGGTTCCCGCCTGTGGACCGGCAGGCTGCTCCGTGACGGGGCGCCCGCCGGCAGGCTGCTGCGGCTGTTCGTACGTCTCGTGCGCCGGCCGCTGCTTCCGGCTGTCCGGCTGTGGCGGCGCAACATCCAGCTGCGGGTGGTCGCGGCCACCCTGCTGATCTCGCTGTCGGTGGTCCTGGCCCTGGGCTTCGTGGTCATCGCGCAGGTCAGCGAGGGGCTCCTCGTCGCGAAGGAGGAGGCGGCGCAGAGCCAGGCCGCGGGCGGTTTCGCGGTGGCGCAGGAGAAGGCCAACACCCCCGCGACCGTGGACGGGCCCGACGCGACCGACAACAAGGTCGGCCGTGATGCCAGTACGTGGATGAACTCGCTGGTCAAGCAGCTGGCCAGTGGGGGCCAGACCGCCTTCGAGGTGGCCGCGCTCGGTGCCGGCACCGGGGAGCAGCCCCAGCCGGGCGCCCAGGGTGTCCGTGGCGCCCGCGCCTCCGGGAACGTGGATCCGACCGCCAGCGTGCCGATCAGTCTGCGCCGGGCCGTCAACCACGCCACCGGCACGTTCAAGACGTTCTCCGAGATCCGCTACACGAGCGGGGCGGACCAGAAGCAGCCCGAGCCGGCGCTGGTCGTCGGCAAGCGGCTGACGGACATCAACGGGGACCCGTACGACCTGTACTACCTCTTCCCGCTGACCCAGGAGGAGGAGTCCCTCAACCTGGTCAAGTCCACCATCGCCACCGCCGGGCTGTTCGTCGTGGTGCTGCTGAGCGGTATCGCCTGGCTCGTCGTGCGCCAGGTGGTGAGTCCCGTACGGATGGCCGCCGGGATCGCCGAGCGGCTCTCGGCGGGCCGGCTCCAGGAGCGGATGAAGGTCACCGGCGAGGACGACATCGCCCGCCTGGGCGAGGCCTTCAACAAGATGGCGCAGAACCTCCAGAACAAGATCCAGCAGCTGGAGGAGCTGTCCCGGATGCAGCGCCGGTTCGTCTCGGACGTCAGCCATGAGCTGCGGACGCCGCTGACGACGGTGCGGATGGCCGCCGACGTCATCCACGACGCCCGTGTCGACTTCGATCCGGTGACCGCGCGCTCCGCCGAGCTGCTCGCCGGTCAGCTCGACCGCTTCGAGTCGCTGCTGGCGGACCTGCTGGAGATCAGCCGCTTCGACGCGGGGGCGGCGGCCCTGGAGGCCGAGCCGGTCGACCTGCGCGAGGTGGTGCGCCGCGTCATCGACGGGGCGGAGCCGCTCGCGGAGCACAAGGGGACCCGGATCCGGGTTCTCGGCGACTCGCAGCCGGTGATCGCCGAGGCCGATTCGCGGCGCGTCGAGCGGGTGCTGCGCAACCTCGTCGTCAACGCCGTGGAGCACGGTGAGGGCCGGGACGTGGTGGTACGGCTGGCGTCCGCGGGTGGCGCCGTGGCCGTGGCGGTACGGGACTACGGCGTCGGGCTCAAGCCGGGCGAGGCGACCCGTGTCTTCAACCGTTTCTGGCGGGCCGACCCGGCGCGGGCGCGTACGACCGGCGGGACGGGCCTCGGGCTGTCCATCGCCGTCGAGGACGCCCGGCTGCACGGCGGCTGGCTGCAGGCCTGGGGCGAGCCGGGCGGCGGCTCGCAGTTCCGGCTGACGCTGCCGCGTACCGCCGACGAGCCGCTGCGGGGTTCGCCGATCCCGCTGGAGCCCGAGGACTCGCGGGCGAACCGGGCCAGGGCCGCTGCGGACGCCGCGGCCGAGGCCTCCGGCAGCAGGGCGGAACGCCCGCCGGCCGACGCCGGGGACCGCTCGCCGATACCGCCGCGGCCGCCGGTCGCCGGGGGGCTGTCGGTGCCCGCCGACCCGACGGCCCTGCCGGGGAGCGGGGCCCGGGTCGTGGCGCGCCCGGCCGAACAGGCACAACAGGAGGATCGAGCCGATGGACGGTGAGCCCGTGGACGCGCGGTGGGGGAGCGCACGGGTGAGGGGCCGACGCCTGCGCACCGTGCGCGCGTACGCCTTCGGGACGGCCGGACTGCTCCTGTCGGGCTGCGCGTCGATGCCCAGCAGCGGCGAGATCCGCGCGGTGCAGGCCTCGCAGGGCGTGGACTCGCAGGTGCGGGTGTTCGGTGTGCCGCCCGCGGACAAGGCCACCCCGGCGGAGATCGTCGACGGTTTCCTGGAGGCGATGACCAGCGACGACCCGCAGCTGGAGACCGCCCGCAAGTACCTGACGCCGGCCGCCGCGAAGTCCTGGAAGCCGGGCTCGGCCGTCACCGTGCTCTCCTCCGGCCTTAGCCGGGTCGCGGTGCGGGGCGAGAAGGACCCCGAGGGGCCCCGCTGGAAGGTGACCGGCAAGAAGCTCGCGACCGTCGACGAGCACAGCGCGTACCAGCCGCAGACCGGGGCCAGGGAGTACGAGGAGCAGCTCCAGCTCGTCCAGGACCAGGACAAGCAGTGGCGCATCTCGACCCCGCCGAGCGGTCTGGTGCTCAGCGAGTCGGACTTCCAGCGCATCTACATGCCGGTGAACAAGTACTACTTCGCGGGCGGCACGCTCGTCGCCGACCCGGTGTACGTGCGCCAGCGCACCGATCCCGATTCGCGGATGGACCCGACCACGCAGACCGTGCAGTCGCTGCTCGCCGGGCCGTCCCGGTGGCTCGCGCCGGTCGTGGAGTCCAGCTTCCCCACCGGTACGGAACTGCGCACGGGCACCAAGTCCCTGTCGTACGACGGCCAGAACACGCTGCGGGTGCCGCTGAACGACAAGGTGGGCAACGTCGCGCAGCCGCAGTGCAAGAAGATGGCCACGCAACTCCTGTACACCGTCAAGGATCTGACAGGGTCGCGGCTGGACCAGGTCGAACTGCTGCGCTCCGCCGACGACAAGACGACGTCGCTGTGCTCGGTGACCTCGGTGAGCGCGGACGCGATCGCCAACCGGCCCAGGATTCCCGAGTTCCAGTACTTCGTGGACAACGAGAAGCGGCTGGTCCGGATGAAGCTCGACGTGAGCAGCGAGGACCAGCAGATCCGTACCGAAGCGGTGCCGGGGCCGCTGGCGACCGTTCCCGTGTTCAAGGTCAGCTCGGCGGCGGTCTCGCACGACGAGCGGCGTGCGGCCGTGGTCTCCGAGGACGGGCACGGGCTGTACGTCGTGCCGATGGTCGGGGGCGGGCCGATGCCGGCGCAGGTGCCGATCGGGCGGGGCGGCAAGGCGGAGACGCTGACGGCGCCGAGCTGGGACGCCTCGGGCGACCTGTGGGTCGCGGACCGCGATCCGCAGCAGCCGGGCCTGTGGCGGGTGCCGGGCGGGAGCGGTACCCCCGAGAAGGTGCAGGTGGCGGGGCTCGACGGGCGGCGGATCGCCTCGCTGAAGGTGTCCGCCGACGGCGCCCGGATCGCGCTGCTGCTGGAGAAGGACGCCAACAGCAAGACCCTTTACATCGGGCGGATCGAGCGGCCCGACGCCAAGGGCGACATCTCGGCGGTGTCCGTGCGCGAGCTGCGTCCCGCGGCGCCGCAGATGGAGAACGTGACGACGATGAGCTGGGCGCCGCGGGGCCGGCTGCTGGTGGTGGGCCGCGAGAAGGGCGGGGTGCAGCAGGCCCGCTACATGCTGGCGGACGGCTCGATGGTCGCGGCGAGCCTGCCGGGGGCCACGGGGCTGGCCGAGGTCGCGGTCGCGGCCGCGGAGGACGAGTCGAAGCCGAAGCCGGTGGTGGCGTTCTCGGAGGACGGGATCGTCTGGCTGCCGCCGGGGGCGCAGTGGCGCACAGTGGTCGAGGGCGGCCGGTCCCCGGTCTACCCGGGCTGAGGCACGGCCGGGCCTCCGGGCGTCCGGACGGCCGGGGGTTCTGGGGGCGGTCGTCCACAGGGGTGGCGGGCCGGGGGCCGGGCCGCGAGTGTGGAGCCATGCGGGGGTGGTGGCAGGAGCTCGCCGGGCTGGTCCTGCCGGTGGACTGCGCCGGGTGCGGTGCCGTCCGCGTGCTGGTGTGCGACGGCTGCCGGGGCGCGCTCAGCGGTGCCCTGGCGGGCCCGGTGGGGCCGTCTCCGCGTCCCGAGGGGCTGCCGGTGGTACAGGCGGCCGCCGCCTACGAGGGAGCCGTACGGGCCGTTCTGCTGGCCCACAAGGAGCGCGGGGCGCTCCCGCTGGCCGGGGTGCTGGGCGGTGCGCTGGCGGCGGCCGTCCTGGCGGGCGGGACGGGGCCCGGGCCGGGTGAGGTGGCGCTGGTGCCGGTCCCGTCGGCGCGCCGGCAGGTGCGGGCGCGCGGGCACGATCCGGCGCGCAGGATCGCCCTGGCCGCGGCGGGCCGGCTGCGGCGGGCCGGGGTTCCCGCGCGGGTGGCGTCCGTACTGGGGCTGCGGCGGGCGGTGGCCGACCAGGCGGGGCTGGGGGCCCGGCAGCGCCGGGAGAACCTCGCGGGGGCGCTGGCGGTGCGCCGGGACGGCGTACGGCTGACGCGTGGGGCCCGGATCGTGCTCGTGGACGACGTGGTCACGACGGGGGCGACGCTGGCCGAGGCGGCGCGGGCGGTCCGCGCGGCGGGTCTGGTGGCGGATCCGGGAGCGGTGCTGCGGGCAGCGGTGGTCGCCGCGCCGGCGGACTCCTTCGTACGGGCGCCCCGGACGGCGGCGCGGTGACCTGCAACGCCTCGGGGAGGAAAATCCCGTGAATACATTTGGAACTGGAGGGGAAGGCCCATCGTTGCAGGTAGTACGAGGGAACGGCCACTGGACTGGAAGTACGTGCCAGTAGCGGGTGCCGACAACCGTCATACAGGGATATGTTCGGTTGTAAGGAACTCAGGAGGCTGTTCTCTCGACTCCGAAGTCGGTGGGGTGTAGATCTTGCCGATGGGGGAGGAGGAGGTGAAAGTCGCCAAGTCCGAGGCTCCGGCCTTCACCGGAGTCTGGTGCGAAAGGGAGACGCTTCGCCCCGTCGGGCGGAGCTATCCGGGAACGGAGTTCTGCGTGGACATCGTCGTCAAGGGCCGCAAGACCGAGGTGCCCGAGCGGTTCCGCAAGCACGTGGCCGAGAAGCTGAATCCGGAGCGGATCCAGAAGCTCGACGCCAAGGTGATCAGCTTGGACGTCGAGGTGTCCAAGGAGCACAACCCGCGCCAGGCCGACCGTTCCGACCGCGTGGAGATCACCCTGCGTTCGCGGGGCCCGGTGATCCGGGCCGAGGCCGCCGCCGCCGACGCGTACGCGGCGCTGGACCTCGCTCAGGACAAGCTGGAGGCCCGGCTGCGCAAGCAGCACGACAAGCGTTACACCCGCCGTGGCAACGGCCGGCTCTCGGCGGCAGAGGTCGCCGACGTCGTGCCGGGCGTCGCGTCGCTGAACGGCAGTGGCCAGGTGGTCACCGAGGAGGAGACGGACGGCGTTCCGATCACCCGGATCGGATCCATCGAGGTGCAGGGCGAAGGCCCGCTCATCGTCCGCGAGAAGACCCACTCGGCCGCGCCCATGTCGCTCGATCAGGCTCTGTACGAGATGGAGCTGGTCGGCCACGACTTCTATCTGTTCGTCGACTCCGAGACGAAGCTGCCCAGTGTCGTCTACCGGCGCCACGCCTATGACTACGGCGTCATCCATGTGAACCCCGACGGGGCCTCCAGCTCGGAGGAGCCGCGGGGCGGCGCGGGTGGCGCGCTCGGCGGCTGAGCAGACCGTTCGCTGCCCCCGCGGGACGCTTCGGCGTCTCCGCGGGGGCACTTGCATGACGGGTATGCGCCAGCAGCTCCGCCGGCTTCCCCCGCGACGTGGTGCGGGCATGGAATCATGGCGGGCAGTCAACCGGTCGCGGAACGTGTCCGGTTGGCCCGGCAGCTCGGCACATGCAGGGGGAGGGACGATGGCGGACAGCTTCGGTCCGGTACGCGCGGACGACGGCGCGGCCTGCCGCGGGGCGGACGCGTCGGGGGAAACCGCCGGTGTACCGGCCGGGGAGCCCATCCGGGTGCTCGTGGTCGACGACCACGCACTCTTCCGGCGGGGTCTGGAGATCGTCCTCGCGCAGGAGGAGGACATCCAGGTCGTCGGCGAGGCCGGGGACGGCGCGGAGGCGGTGGACAAGGCGGCCGACCTGCTGCCGGACATCGTGCTCATGGACGTGCGGATGCCCCGGCGCGGCGGCATCGAAGCCTGCACCTCGATCAAGGAGGTGGCCCCTTCCGCGAAGATCATCATGCTGACGATCAGCGACGAGGAGGCGGACCTCTACGACGCGATCAAGGCGGGCGCGACCGGGTACCTGCTGAAGGAGATCTCCACGGACGAGGTGGCAACGGCGATCCGGGCGGTGGCCGACGGCCAGTCGCAGATCAGCCCGTCGATGGCGTCGAAACTCCTCACCGAGTTCAAGTCGATGATCCAGCGGACCGACGAGCGGCGGCTGGTGCCCGCGCCGAGGCTGACGGACCGCGAACTCGAGGTCCTCAAGCTGGTGGCCACCGGCATGAACAACCGCGACATCGCGAAGGAGTTGTTCATCTCCGAGAACACCGTGAAGAACCACGTCCGCAACATCCTGGAGAAGCTCCAGCTGCACTCCCGGATGGAGGCCGTGGTCTACGCGATGCGGGAGAAGATCCTGGAGATCCGCTAGCCCTCCGCGGGCCCTCAGGCCCGCGGAGGTCCGGTCAGGTGCCCAGCACCGCCAGTTCGGCCGTCACCGCCGCCGCCTCGGCGGCGGTCTGGGCGCGCTCCACGCGGACCGCGTCGCAGCCGACCCATTCCGCCGCCTCCCGCAGGGCCCGCGCCATCGGGGCCGCGTCCGCGGGAGAGGTCAGGGAGAGCTGCCGGGCGACCAGCGTGCGGCCCTCACGGGCCGGGTCGACGCGGCCCCGGAGCCGCCCGCCCGCCAGCAGAGGCATCGCGAAGTACCCGTGTATCCGCTTCGGCTTGGGGACGTACGCCTCCAGGCGGTGGGTGAAGCCGAAGATCCGCTCCGTGCGGGGACGGTCCCACACCAGAGAGTCGAAAGGGGACAGCAGCGTCGTGCGGTGGCGGCCCCGGGGAGCAGTCGCGAGGGCCGCCGGGTCCGCCCACGCGGGCTTGGACCAGCCCTCCACCTCCACCGGCACCAGTCCCGAGTCCTCGACCACCGTGTCGAACTGCTCCCCCTTGAGCCGGTGGTAGTCCGCGATGTCGGCGCGGGTGCCGACGCCGAGGGAGCGGCCGGCCAGGGCGACCAGGCGGCGCAGGCACTCGCGGTCGTCCAGGTCGTCGTGGAGCAGGGCGTCGGGCACGGCCCGCTCGGGGAGGTCGTAGACCCGCTTCCAGCCGCGGCGCTCGCTGCACACCACCTCGCCGGTGTCGAGGAGCCACTCCACGGCGATCTTGGTCTCGGACCATTCGAACCACTCGCCGCCGTTCTTGGCGCCGCCCAGCTCGGTGGAGGTCAGCGGGCCGTCCGTCCTCAGGCGGTCCAGGACCGCCCGCGTCGAGTGCTGCTTGTCCTGCAGGATGTGCCAGCGGTGGCCCCGCTTCCGGTTGGCCCGGCGGCGGAAGGCGAAATGCGGCCATTCCTCGATGGGCAGGATGCAGGCCGCGTGCGACCAGTACTCAAAGGCGTGCCGCTCGGTCCAGTAGGCCTTCTCCACGCTGTCCCGGCCGACCGCGCCGAGCCGGGCGTACGGGATCAGCTCGTGCGAGCGGGCCAGCACCGAGATGGTGTCGAGCTGGACGGCGCCCAGGCGGCGCAGGACCCCGCGGACCCCGCCGCGCCGGTCGGGGGCCCCGAGGAAGCCCTGCGCGCGCAGGGCGATCCGGCGGGCCTCGTCGGCGGACAGGGACACGGTCGGCGGCGGCAGGCTCGTCATGCGCCGAAGCGTAGGCCGTGCCACTGACAACGGGGCCGGACCGGGGCGTCAGGGCGTGGGCGACGGCAGGTACGGCAGCTGCGAAGGCAGGCCGAGGTCGGAGGGGAGCAGGGCGCCGACCCGGCAGTCGCGCAGGGTGCCGCGGTGGGAGATCGCGGCGCGCAGGATCCCCTCCATCCGGAAGCCGGCCTTCTCCGCGACGGCCCGGGAGGCGCCGTTGCCGAGGTCGGCCCGCCACTCCAGGCGTCCGGCGCCGAGCTCGGTGAAGGCCCAGCGGGCGGCGGCGCCGACCGCCTCGGTCACGTAGCCCCGGCCCCGGTGCTCCTTCACCGCCCAGAAGCCGATCTCGAACACGGCCTCGCCGCGCGGGTGCACGCCCAGGGCCGCCACCAGCGGGCCCCCGGCCCCGAGCCGGACCGCGAAGCTGTACGCGCTGTCCTCGCGCCAGCCGGTCGGCACGGTCTCGTTCACCCAGGTGTCCGCGTGCGCGTGCCCGTAGGGGGAGGGGACCTCGTTCCAGCGCTGGATCTCGGGGTCCTGGCAGGCGGCGTACACCTCGGGGGCGTCCTCGGCGGCGAAAGGCCTGAGCACGAGGCGTCCGGTGGTCAGTGTGGTGGGCTCCATGCGCGGATTCTGCTGCCGTCGCGGCACCGGGGGCGAACACTTTTCGGGAATCCCTCCGGGTGATGCGGCACCTTCGGTGTCCCCCGTACGTTCTCAATCCGGGCACCCGTGCCCTCATGGGAACGGCGGACCTCCCGACGCGACCGCGTCCTCGCTTACGATGGCCGTTGCGGTGGGGCCCACCTGCCGTGCCCGTGTACGTACAGTGCCCAGGCCCGACCGGCAAGGAGACAAACCTCGGTGTCCGTCTTCAACAAGCTCATGCGTGCAGGCGAAGGCAAGATCCTGCGCAAACTGCACCGCATCGCGGACCAGGTCAACTCCATCGAAGAGGACTTCGTCAACCTCTCCGACGCCGAGTTGCGGGCGCTCACGGACGAGTACAAGCAGCGGTTCCAGGACGGTGAGAGCCTGGACGACCTGCTGCCCGAGGCCTTCGCCACCGTGCGCGAGGCGGCCAAGCGCGTCCTCGGCCAGCGCCACTACGACGTCCAGCTCATGGGCGGTGCGGCGCTGCACCTCGGCTACGTCGCCGAGATGAAGACCGGTGAGGGCAAGACCCTTGTCGGCACCCTTCCCGCGTACCTGAACGCGCTGTCCGGCAAGGGCGTCCACCTGATCACGGTGAACGACTACCTGGCCGAGCGTGACTCCGAGATGATGGGCCGCGTCCACAAGTTCCTGGGCCTGTCCGTCGGCTGCATCCTGGCGAACATGTCGCCGGCGCAGCGCCGGGAGCAGTACAACTGCGACATCACCTACGGCACGAACAACGAGTTCGGCTTCGACTACCTGCGCGACAACATGGCGTGGTCGCAGGACGAGCTCGTCCAGCGCGGCCACAACTTCGCCGTGGTCGACGAGGTCGACTCGATCCTCGTCGACGAGGCCCGTACCCCGCTGATCATCTCCGGTCCCGCGGACCAGGCCACGAAGTGGTACGCGGACTTCGCGAAGCTGGTCACCCGCCTGACCAAGGGCGAGGCCGGCCAGCCGCTCAAGGGCATCGAGGAGACCGGCGACTACGAGGTCGACGAGAAGAAGCGCACCGTCGGCATCCACGAGGCCGGTGTCGCCAAGGTCGAGGACTGGCTCGGCATCGAGAACCTCTACGAGTCGGTGAACACCCCGCTCGTCGGCTACCTGAACAACGCCATCAAGGCGAAGGAACTGTTCAAGAAGGACAAGGACTACGTCGTCATCGACGGCGAAGTCATGATCGTCGACGAGCACACCGGCCGTATCCTCGCCGGCCGCCGCTACAACGAGGGCATGCACCAGGCGATCGAGGCGAAGGAAGGGGTGGACATCAAGGACGAGAACCAGACTCTCGCCACGATCACCCTGCAGAACTTCTTCCGCCTGTACTCGAAGCTCTCGGGCATGACCGGTACGGCCATGACCGAGGCCGCCGAGTTCCACCAGATCTACAAGCTCGGTGTCGTCCCGATCCCGACGAACCGGCCGATGCAGCGCGTGGACCAGGCCGACCTGATCTACCGCACCGAGGTCGCCAAGTTCGCCGCCGTCGTCGACGACATCGCGGAGAAGCACGAGAAGGGCCAGCCGATCCTCGTCGGTACGACGTCGGTCGAGAAGTCCGAGTACCTCTCCCAGCAGCTCTCCAAGCGCGGCATCCCGCACGAGGTCCTCAACGCCAAGCACCACGAGCGCGAGGCCACGATCGTCGCCCAGGCCGGCCGCCGCGGCGCCGTCACCGTCGCCACGAACATGGCCGGCCGCGGTACCGACATCAAGCTCGGCGGCAACCCGGACGACCTCGCCGAGGCCGAGCTGCGCCAGCAGGGCCTGGACCCGGAGGAGCACATCGAGGAGTGGGCGCACGCCCTCCCCGCGGCGCTCACCCGTGCCGAGGCCGCCGTGAAGGCGGAGTTCGAGGAGGTCAAGGGGCTCGGCGGGCTGTACGTGCTGGGCACCGAGCGCCACGAGTCGCGTCGTATCGACAACCAGCTGCGCGGTCGTTCCGGCCGCCAGGGCGACCCGGGCGAGTCCCGTTTCTACCTGTCGCTGGGCGACGACCTGATGCGTCTGTTCAAGGCGCAGATGGTCGAGCGCGTCATGGCGATGGCGAACGTCCCGGACGACGTCCCGATCGAGAACAAGATGGTGACGCGCGCGATCGCGTCGGCCCAGTCGCAGGTCGAGACCCAGAACTTCGAGACGCGTAAGAACGTCCTGAAGTACGACGAGGTGCTCAACAACCAGCGCGAGGTCATCTACCGGGAGCGCCGCCGCGTTCTGGAGGGCGAGGACCTCCAGGAGCAGGTGCACCACATGATGGACGACACCATCGACGCGTACATCGCGGCCGAGACGGTCGAGGGCTTCGCCGAGGAGTGGGACCTGGAGCGGCTGTGGAACGCGTTCCGGCAGCTCTACCCGGTGAAGGTCACCATCGAGGAGCTGGAGGACGCCGCGGGCGACCGCGCCGGCATCACCGCCGAGTTCATCGCGGAGTCCGTCAAGGACGACATCCACGAGCAGTACGAGACCCGCGAGAAGGCCCTCGGCTCCGAGATCATGCGTGAGCTGGAGCGCCGCGTGGTCCTGTCGGTGCTGGACCGCAAGTGGCGCGAGCACCTGTACGAGATGGACTACCTGCAGGAGGGCATCGGCCTGCGGGCCATGGCCCAGAAGGACCCGCTGGTCGAGTACCAGCGCGAGGGCTTCGACATGTTCAACGCCATGCAGGAGGGCATCAAGGAGGAGTCCGTCGGTTACCTGTTCAACCTGGAGGTCCAGGTCGAGCAGCAGGTCGAGGAGCTTCCGGTGCAGGAAGCCGCGCCGTCGCTGACGAAGGAGCCGGCGGCCGCCGCCGCCCGTCCGGAGATCCGGGCGAAGGGGCTGGACGCGCCGCAGCGTCCGGACCGGCTGCACTTCTCCGCGCCGACGGTCGACGGTGAGGGCGGCGTGATCGAGGGCGACTTCGAGAGCGACGCGGCCGGGGACGGGATGACGCGGGCCGAGCGCCGCAAGGCGCAGAAGGCCGCGGGTGGGCGTCGCCGCAAGAAGTAACCTTGCCGCTCCGCGGGGGCGCAGTTCGTCGGCCGGGGCCGGGCACCGTTGAGTGTCCGGCCCCGGCCGTTTCGCTCCCGCGGTGGTGGCGGGTGTGGTGCCGGTGCCGGTGCCGGTGCCGGTGCCGTGCGTTGGCGGGTGCGGCGCCGTTGCGGGGGCGCTGCCCCCGGGCCCCCGCGCCTCAAACGCCGGCGAGGCTGAAATGAGCGGGGCTCCGCCCCGGACCCCGCGCCTCAAACGCCGGCGAGGCTGGGATGGTGCGGCGCGGCTGGGGTGGTGCGTGACGGGGCTGGGGTGGTGCGGTGGGGCCGGGGAGGGCTGCCGGGGCTGGATGGGTGGGGCGCCGGCCCTGGGGCCCGGGGCCTCAAGCGGCGGTGGGCCGCTACGGGAGGGGGCCCTGGATTTCGATGGCTGCGCAGCGCCAGCGGAGGTCCGGGCCTTGTTCCAGGCGGAAGGCCATGGCCGTCACGCGGTCGCCGGTGGTGATGCGGGCGAAGGCCTCGATGACGCCGGGGCCGGGGATGAAGCGGCCGCAGCGGCGGACGACCGGGCGCAGACGTTCGCGCAGGGGGTCGGCCGGGGCCAGGGTGACCAGCTGCTGGTAGGCGGGGCCGACGGTGTGGCCCAGAAGCGAGTGGACCGGGCGCATGCCGCTGATCACCGCCAGCAGGCGTTCGGCGAACCAGTGGTGCGGGCCGACGTGCGGCGGGCGCGCCGGGCCCGAGCCAGGTGCCGGGCGGCGCTGGTCGCGCCGGCCGGCGGGGCGGGTCCCGGAGCGGCCCGCGGGGCGGCGGCGGCCGCCGTTGCTGCCGATCGTGCCGCGCGTCGTGGTGTCCATCGCGATCTGCCCCCGAACAGGCCGGGCCCGGAGCGGTACCGGGCGGTAACTTGATGGGGATCTTCTACGGTCGGCGAACACGCTCCGCAACCGGCGGCCGGCCCCGGCCCGCGCCGGGCCGGGTTCACCTATCCGAGTGCGCACCCCGCTGCCACCGGGGCGGTACGGCACGGCGCCGGGGCCGCCGGTGGACGGGCCTCCCGCGGGCCGCGGCAGCCCGATGGGGTACGGCGGCCGTCACCCTGCCGCACCCCGGCCGGCCACCTCCGAGTCGTATCCTGGGTTGGTTTCCGACTACCGAAAGCAGCCGGCCATGCGCGTGTACGTCCCCCTGACCCTCCCTGGGCTCGCCGAGGTGCACAAGGCGGGTGAGCTGGGCCCCGCCCCGCTGCGGGCGTACGCCGTCACCCCCGGCCTGCGCGAGTGGTACGTCTCGGACGACATCGAGGAGCTGGAGTACGCGGCCCTGGGCCGGGCCGCGGCCGCCTCGCTGCGGCTGCTCGCCGCCGACCCCGGCGCACCCCGCCGCCGCGTCGTCGTCGCCCTCGACGTCGACGACAAGGCCGCCACCGCCACCCCCGGCGTCGACGAGGCCACCCTCGGCCAGGTGAGCCTCGCCGCCCCCGTACGGCTCACCGTGGCCGCCGCCGTGCACGTGGACGCCGCCGACGCCGACGAGGACGTAGCCGCCGCCGCGCTGGCCCTGCCCGCCGCCGACGGCGGGGACGAGGACGCGCGGTTCACCGTCGACGGGGCCGAGGACCACGAGCTGCTCTGGTTCGGCGTCCAGGAGATCCCGGGGCTGCTGAAATGACGCACGCGAACCACCTCGTCTGGGACTGGAACGGCACCCTGCTCCACGACATCGACGCCGTCATCACCGCCACCAACGCCTCCTTCGCCGAGCTCGGCTTCGCGCCGATCACCCTGGAGACGTACCGCGAGCTGTACGTCGTACCGGTGCCGAAGTTCTACGAGCGCCTCATGGGGCGGCTGCCCACCGAGGAGGAGTGGCTCGTCATGGACGAGACCTTCCACCGCCACTACTGGGCCGCGGCGGCGGATTCCGGCCTCGCCGAGGGCGCCCGGGAACTGCTCCGCGACTGGCAACGCGACGGGCTCACCCAGTCCCTGCTGTCCCTCGCGCCCCATGACCGGCTCGTACCGCTGGTGCGGTCCCACGGCATCGACGGCCACTTCCTGCGCGTCGACGGGCGGACCGGCCCCTCCCACACCTCCAAGGCGGAACATCTCGTACGCCACCTGCAGGCCCTGGACACGACGGGGGTGACCGCCGGCCGTACGGTCCTCATCGGGGACGCCGTGGACGACGCGCTCGCCGCCGCACACGTCGGCGCCCGCGCTGTGCTCTACACGGGCGGTTCGCACAGCCGCCGCAGTCTGGAATCAGCCGGAGTGCCGGTCGTGGACAACCTGGCGGAAGCCGTTCTGACAGCTCGCGAGCTGGCCGAATAGCGACTGGACAGGCCGCTGCACGGACGGCCTGCCACGTCGCTGGCCAGAGTGTCAAAGTTCTACCCCAAGATTTGTACAGATGCAGCGAATGACGACCTGGGGGTAGGTCGGGATAGCCTTGTACCCGTGATCAGCGCGATATCCATCGGGGGCACTGGAGCCTCCGGCCTGCGCCCGGCGTACGACAGTGCCCGGGCCATCGCTGATCCCCGCCACCGGGACCGCCGGCCGATCTTGGCTCATTCCCTCCCGGTCGGCTCTCTCGACGGCATAGCGTCGATTCGGAACGGGCACCCCGCCTCGAGGCGCTATGTCATTCCTTCCTTCACCTACGTCACGCAATGGCGCGCGACAGGAGCCAGAGGACATGCAGACCAAGCTGGACGAAGCAAAGGCCGAGCTGCTCGCACGGGCGGCCCGGGTAGCTGAGCACAGCCCGGCCGGGGGGCTACTTCCGACTGGGTCCGAGCAGGGAGAGCGGCCGGACCAGGACACCGTCCTCTCCTACCTCCAGCGCTACTACCTGCACACGGCGCCCGAGGACCTCACGGACCGGGACCCGGTCGATGTATTCGGAGCCGCGCTCTCGCACTACCGGCTGGCCGAGAACCGGCCGCAGGGCACCGCGAACGTGCGCGTGCACACCCCGACGGTGGAGGAGAACGGCTGGACCTCCAGCCACTCCGTCGTCGAGGTCGTCACCGACGACATGCCCTTCCTCGTGGACTCCGTGACCAACGAGCTGTCCCGCCAGGGCCGCGGCATCCACGTCGTGATCCACCCGCAGGTCGTCGTCCGCCGTGACATCACCGGCAAGCTGATCGAGATCCTCGGCCCCGACTGCGACGCGCACGGTCCCCGCACCGCGCGCCCCCACGACTCCCTCGTCGAGTCCTGGATCCACGTCGAGATCGACCGCGAGACCGACCGCGCCGACCTCAAGCAGATCACCGTCGACCTGCAGCGCGTCCTGTCCGATGTCCGCGAGTCCGTCGAGGACTGGGAGAAGATGCGCGAGGCCGCGCTGCGCATCGCCGACGGCCTGCCCGACGAGCCCACCGCCCCCGACCTGCGCGAGTACGAGCTCGAAGAGGCCCGTGAGCTGCTGCGCTGGCTCGCCGACGACCACTTCACCTTCCTCGGCTACCGCGAGTACAACCTCGTCGACGGTGACGCCCTGGCTGCCGTGCCCGGCACCGGCCTCGGCATCCTGCGCTCCGACCCGCACCACAGCGGCAAGGAGGACGGCCACCCCGTCTCGCCGTCCTTCAACCGGCTGCCCGCCGACGCCCGCGCCAAGGCCCGCGAGCACCGCCTGCTGGTGCTGACCAAGGCCAACAGCCGTTCCACCGTGCACCGCCCCTCGTACCTCGACTACGTGGGCGTGAAGAAGTTCGACGCCGACGGCAACGTCGTCGGCGAGCGCCGCTTCCTCGGTCTGTTCTCCTCCGCCGCGTACACCGAGTCCGTGCGCCGCGTGCCGGTCATCCGCCGCAAGGTCGCCGAGGTCCTGGAGCGGGCCGGCTTCTCGCCGTCCAGCCACGACGGCCGCGACCTGACGCAGATCCTGGAGACCTACCCGCGCGACGAGCTGTTCCAGACCCCGGTCGACCAGCTCCAGTCCATCGTCACCTCGGTCCTCTACCTGCAAGAGCGCCGCCGGCTGCGGCTGTACCTGCGCCAGGACGAGTACGGGCGCTACTACTCGGCGCTGGTCTACCTGCCCCGCGACCGCTTCACCACCGGTGTGCGGCTGCGCCTGATGGACATCCTGCGCGAGGAGCTCGGCGGCATCAGCGTCGACTTCACCGCCTGGAACACCGAGTCGATCCTCTCCCGCATCCACTTCGTCGTGCGCGTCCCGCAGGGCACCGAGCTGCCCATGCTGACCGACGGCGACGTCGAGCGCATCGAGGGCCGCCTCGTCGAGGCCGCCCGCTCCTGGGCCGACGGCTTCGACCAGGCCCTCAACGCCGAGCTCGGCGAGGAGCGCGCCGCGGAGCTGCTGCGCCGCTACGGCAACGCCTTCTCCGAGGGCTACAAGGCCGACCACTCGCCGCGTGCCGCCGTCGCCGACCTGGTGCACCTGGAGAAGCTGCGCGGCAGCGACAAGAACTTCGCGCTGTCGCTGTACGAGCCCGTCGGCGCGGGCCCCGGCGAACGCCGCTTCAAGATCTACCGCGCCGGTGAGCAGGTCTCCCTGTCCGCCGTCCTGCCCGTCCTCCAGCGCCTCGGCGTCGAGGTCACCGACGAGCGCCCGTACGAGCTGCGCTGCGCCGACCGCACGAACGCGTGGATCTACGACTTCGGTCTGCGGCTCTCGGCGGGCGACCTCGGCGACGACGCCCGCGAGCGGTTCCAGGACGCCTTCGCGGCCGTCTGGAACGGCCAGGCCGAGAACGACAACTTCAACACCCTCGTGCTGAGTGCCGGTCTGACCTGGCGTCAGGCCGTCGTCCTGCGCGCGTACGCCAAGTACATGCGCCAGGCCGGCTCCACCTTCAGCCAGGACTACATGGAGGACACCCTCCGCAACAACGTCCACACCACTCGGCTGCTGGTCTCGCTCTTCGAGGCCCGGATGTCGCCCGTCCGCCAGGCCGCCGGCAGCGAGCTCGTGGACGCGATGCTGGAGGAGCTGGACGGGGCCCTGGACCAGGTCGCCTCGCTCGACGAGGACCGCATCCTGCGGGCCTTCCTCACCCTCATCAAGGCCACCCTGCGCACGAACTTCTTCCAGCTCGACTCCCAGGGCGAGCAGCACGCCTACGTGTCGATGAAGTTCGACCCGCAGGCCATCCCGGACCTGCCGGCCCCGCGCCCGGCCTTCGAGATCTGGGTGTACTCCCCGCGCGTCGAGGGCGTCCACCTGCGCTTCGGCAAGGTCGCCCGAGGCGGCCTGCGCTGGTCCGACCGCCGCGAGGACTTCCGTACGGAGATCCTCGGCCTGGTCAAGGCGCAGATGGTCAAGAACACCGTCATCGTGCCGGTCGGCGCCAAGGGCGGCTTCGTCGCCAAGAACCTCCCCGACCCGTCGGTGGACCGCGACGCCTGGCTCGCCGAGGGCATCGCCTCGTACAAGATCTTCATCTCGGCGCTGCTCGACATCACCGACAACATGGTCGCCGGCGAGGTCGTGCCGCCGCGCAGCGTGGTCCGTCACGACGAGGACGACACCTACCTCGTCGTCGCCGCCGACAAGGGCACCGCGACCTTCTCCGACATCGCCAACGGCGTGGCGGAGGCCTACGGCTTCTGGCTCGGCGACGCCTTCGCGTCGGGCGGCTCGGCCGGCTACGACCACAAGGGCATGGGCATCACCGCCCGCGGCGCGTGGGAGTCCGTCAAGCGGCACTTCCGCGAGCTGGGCCACGACACCCAGACCCAGGACTTCACCGTCGTCGGCGTCGGCGACATGTCCGGTGACGTCTTCGGCAACGGCATGCTGCTCTCCGAGCACATCCGCCTGGTGGCCGCCTTCGACCACCGTCACATCTTCATCGACCCGACCCCGGACGCGGCCGTCTCGTACGCCGAGCGCCGGCGCCTGTTCGAGCTGCCGCGCTCCTCGTGGGCGGACTACGACACCTCGCTGATCTCGGCGGGCGGCGGCATCCACCCGCGTTCGGCCAAGGCCGTCCCGGTCACCGCCCAGATGCGGGCGGCCCTCGGCATCGAGGCAGGCGTCACCAAGATGACCCCGGCCGACCTGATGCAGGCCATCCTCAAGGCCCCCGTGGACCTGGTGTGGAACGGCGGCATCGGCACCTACGTCAAGGCGACCTCCGAGACCCACGCCGATGTCGGCGACAAGGCCAACGACGCCATCCGCGTCAACGGCTGCGACGTGCGGGCGCAGGTCATCGGCGAGGGCGGCAACCTGGGCCTGACCCAGCTCGGCCGTATCGAGTTCGCCCGCAGCGGTGCCGGCGGCGAGGGCGGCAAGGTCAACACCGACGCCATCGACAACAGCGCGGGCGTGGACACCTCCGACCACGAGGTGAACATCAAGATCCTGCTCAACGCGGTCGTCGCCGACGGCGACATGACCGTCAAGCAGCGCAACAAGCTGCTCGCGCAGATGACCGACGAGGTCGGCCGCCTGGTGCTGCGCAACAACTACGCGCAGAACACCGCCCTGGCCAACGGCTCGGCGCAGGCGCCCAGCCTGCTCCACGCCCAGCAGCGCTTCATGCGCCGCCTGGAGGGTGCCGGCCTGCTCAACCGCGAGCTGGAGTTCCTGCCGACCGACCGGCAGATCCGCGAACTGCTCAACAACGGCAAGGGTCTGACCCAGCCGGAGCTGGCCGTGCTGTTCGCGTACACCAAGATCACGACGGCGGACGAGCTCATCGTCACCGGGCTGCCGGACGACCCGTACCTGCGCCGCCTGCTCTTCGCGTACTTCCCGGCGGTCCTGGGCGAGAAGTTCGCCGAGCAGATCGACGCGCACGCGCTGCGCCGCGAGATCATCACGACGATCCTGGTCAACGACACCGTCAACACCGGTGGTTCGACCTTCCTGCACCGCCTGCGGGAGGAGACCGGAGCCTCCACGGAGGAGATCGTCCGGGCGCAGCTCGCGGCCCGCGAGATCTTCGGCCTGGCCGACGTGTGGGACGCGGTGGAGGCGCTCGACAACAAGGTGGCCGCCGACGTCCAGACCCGGGTGCGCCTGCACTCGCGCCGTCTGGTCGAGCGCGGTACCCGCTGGCTGCTCAACAACCGGCCGCAGCCGCTGCAGATCACCGAGACCATCGCCTTCTTCGGGGAGCGCGTGGCCGGGGTGTGGGCGGAGCTGCCGAAGCTGGTGCGCGGCGCGGACCTGGAGTGGTACCAGCTGGTCATGGACGAGCTGACCGGTGAGGGCGTGCCGGAGGAGCTGGCGGCGAAGGTCGCCGGATTCTCCTCGGCCTTCCCGACCCTGGACATCGTCGCGATCGCGGACCGGACGGGCGTGGACCCGCTGGGTGTCGCCGAGGTGTACTACGACCTCGCCGACCGCCTGGACATCACCCAGCTGATGGACCGGATCATCGAGCTGCCGCGGGCCGACCGCTGGCAGTCCATGGCCCGTGCGTCGATCCGCGAGGACCTGTTCGCGGCGCACGCGGCCCTGACGGCGGACGTGCTGTCGGTGGGCAACGGCGCCTCGACTCCCGAGGAGCGCTTCACGGCGTGGGAGGAGAAGAACGCGGCGATCATCGGGCGGGCCCGGACGACCCTGGAGGAGATCCGGGGCTCGGACGACTTCGACCTGGCGAACCTGTCGGTGGCGATGCGGACGATGCGGAGCCTGCTGCGCGCGCACAGCTGATGGTGATGGCGTAGCCGTGCCGAACGGGCCGGGCCCGGGACCGAAGTGGTCCCGGGCCCGGCCCGTTCGTTGCTGTGCCGCGGGTGCGGCGCCGTTGCGGGGGAGCTGCCCCCGAGCCTCAGACGCCGGCGGGGCTGGAAGAGCGCCTCAAGCGCCGGCGGGGCCGGGATGGGTGGAGGCTTCGTAGGCGGCGCAGACTTCTTCCGCCGGGCCGTCCATGCGCAGGACGCCCGAGTCCAGCCAGATCGCGCGGTCGCAGGTCTCGCGGACGGTGTTGACGGCATGGCTGACCAGGAAGACGGTGCCGGCGCGCTCGCGGAGCTCCTCGATGCGGGCCTGGCTGCGCCGCTGGAAGGCCGCGTCGCCCGTGGCCAGTGCCTCGTCGATCATCAGGACGTCGTGGTCCTTGGCGGCGGCGATGGAGAACCGCAGCCGGGCGCCCATGCCGGAGGAGTACGTCCGCATCGGCAGGGAGATGAAGTCGCCCTTCTCGTTGATGCCGGAGAAGTCGACGATGCCCTGGTAGCGCTCGCGGATCTGCTGCCGGGACATGCCCATCGCGAGGCCGCCGAGGATGACGTTGCGTTCGCCCGTCAGATCGTTCATCAGGGCGGCGTTCACGCCCAGCAGGGACGGCTGGCCGTGCGAGAAGATCCGGCCGCGGGCCACCGGCTGGAGGCCGGCGATGGCCTTCAGCAGCGTGGACTTGCCCGAACCGTTGGAGCCGATGAGGCCGATGGCCTCGCCCTCATACGCGGTGAAGGAGACGCCTTTGACCGCGTGCACCTCGCGCATGCCGGGGGTGGCCCCGCGGGAGAAGAGCCGGTTGAGGGCGGCGGTGGCGCCGCCCTTGCGGGCTCCGCTGCCGTGCACCTTGTAGATGACGTGGACCCCGTCCGCGATCACGGTGGGCACCCGGGTGTCGGTCTTCGTTTCAGCCACGTCCGTACGCCTCCTCTGCCTTCCAGAAGTAGGTGAACCCGCCGAAGCCCGCGAGCAGCGCCCAGCCGACGGCCAGCGGCCACACGTGGTGCGGGAGGGCGTGCGCGGGGAAGCTGTCGATCAGTGCGAAGCGCATCAGGTCGATGTAGACCGCCGGCGGGTTGACCTTGAGGGCCGTCAGCACCCAGTGCGGCAGGTCGTTCTTGCCGAGCATCTGGTCGATGGACCACATGACGCCCGAGGCGTACATCCACGTCCGCAGGACGAACGGCATCAGCTGGCTGACGTCGGGGCTCCTGCTGCCGATACGGGCCATGACCATGGCGCAGCCGGCGGCGAAGACGGCCGTCAGCAGGAGCGCCGGCAGGGCCAGGAGCCAGGCCGGGCCGGGCCGTTGGCCGAAGGCGAGCAGCAGGACGACCAGGGCGGCCATGGAGACGAGCAGCTGCTGGAAGAGCTGTACGACGGTGGAGAGGGGCAGGCTCGCGCGGGGGAAGTGCAGGGCGCGGACCAGGCCGAGGTTGCTGTGGACGGCGCGGGTGCCGGCGTTGACGGAGCTGCTGATGAAGTCCCAGACGAAGATGCCGGTGATCAGGAAGGGGACGTAGTCCGGCACGCCGTGGCTGGCCTTCAGGACGAGGCCGAAGATGAAGTAGTAGACCGCTGCGTTGAGCAGCGGGGTCATCAGGCGCCAGACCTGGCCGAGCTTCGCCGTGCTGTAGGTGGCCTGCATACGGGCGTTCGCGTACGCGGTCACGAAGTGGCGGCGCTGCCAGAGCTGGGCGATGTAGCGGGGGAGCGTGGGGCGGGCGCCGCTGAGCGTGAGGCCGTGGGCGGCGGCCAGCCGGGCGAGTTCCGCGGAGGTACCTGGCGCGGTCTTGGATGCGGTCGCGGTGGTCACTGGGTTCGCTTTCGCTTTCGACGTTGGTCGGGACGGGTCCGTATCGTCGCTACGGCGAGGTTATGGCGTCGACCGATGGAACGCAACCGTATCGTCGTGACGAGGCGCGGCTATGCTCTGTGCATGACCACGGACCCCGCCTCCTCCGCCCCCGCCCGTCGTGCTCCGGCCGGTGCCGCCGTCCTGCGCGAGGACGTGACCGAGGCGATCCGCGACGCGGTGCTGGAGGAACTGGCGGCGGTCGGCTTCTCGCGGATGTCCATCGAGGGCATCGCGCGGCGCGCCGGGGTCGGCAAGACCGCCGTGTACCGGCGCTGGAAGTCCAAGCTCCACCTGGTGCTGGACCTGATCGGCGCCTTCGCGGCGGACGGCCTGCCGGTGCCGGCGACCGGCTCGCTCTACGGGGACGTACGCGCCCTGCTGGAGGTCATGTCACACGTGCTGCGGCACCCCGTGGCCTCGGCGGTGATCCCCGACCTCCTGGTCGAGGCCTCCCGCAATCCGGAGATCGCCGACGCGGTCCGCGGCGCCCTCCTGGACGGCCAGCACCGCATGGCACAGGGCATCGTCGCGGACGCCGTAGCCCGCGGCGAACTCCCGGCGCAGATCAGCCCCGACCACGCCCTCGACCTGCTGATCGGCCCGCTCTACTGGCGCCAGGTCGTCGTCCGCGACGCGGTGACCCCCGCCCACCTGGACACCCTGGCCCACCAGGTGGTGGCCGGCCTGAAGTCGCCCACGGACCCGGCGTGACGGGGGTCCCGGCCGCCTCGTGAAAGCCGCTTCGCCGTGGCGGCCGCCGGGCGGCGTCGGCTCCGACTACGGCCGGACGTGGGCCAGGGCCGGCTCCGGGGTGGTGGTCGGTGGGGGTGCGGGGGCCGGGTGGCGGTCCGGGAGGGGGACGACCGGCGGGGCCGGGGTGGGCTGGCCCAGGAAGACCCGGCGGACCACCCGCTCCGCCGCGTGGCCGTCGTCGTAACTGCAGAAGCGGGCGCGGAACGCGGAGCGCAGCTGCGCGGAGCGCGAGCCCTGCCAGTGGCCCGTGGTGAAGATGTCCACCAGCTCCTCCTGGGTGCGGGCGATCGCGCCCGGCGGGCAGGAGCGCAGGTCGAAGTACGTGCCGCGGGCCGCCTCGTACGCCTCCCAGTCTTCCGCGTGGATCACGATCGGCCGGTCCAGCGCCGCGTAGTCGAACATCAGGGACGAGTAGTCCGTGACCAGTGCGTCGGAGGCCAGGCACAGCTCCTCCACCGAGGGGTGGGCGGAGACGTCCAGCAGACGCGGGTGGGGTTCCCACGGGCGGTCGGGTGCGTTCGCGTACGTCAGGTGCGTGCGGAACAGCACCGTGAAGCGCGGGCCCAGCTCCTGCAGGAGCCGCTCGAAGTCCAGGTGGTCGGGCCGGCTGCGGCGGTAGTCGCGGTGGGTGGGCGCGTACAGGATCGCCGTCGAGCCCGCCGGGATCCCCAGCCGCTCGCGCAGCTCCAGCACGTCCGAACGGGTCGCCCGGTGGAAGACGTCGTTGCGCGGGTAGCCGTATTCGAGGGTCGTGTAGGAGGACGGTACGGCCTTCTCCCAGACCAGCGTGGAGTGCCGGTTCGAGGAGAGCAGGTAGTCCCACTGGTCGGCGCCGCGCAGCAGGCCCGCGAAGTCCGTGGTGGGGGTGGCCGCCGGCCGGTCCTGGAGGTCGAGGCCGACCCGCTTGAGCGGGGTCCCGTGCTGCGTCTGCAGCAGGACCTGGCCGGGCCGCTTGACCAGCGCACGGTCGAAGTTGACGTTCGTGACCAGATATCCGGCCCGCGCCAGGGCGCTCCAGTACGCCGCCGAACCCGGCCGCAGCGCCACCGTCTCCCGCGGGAGCGTCGCCGCGTGCGCCGGGTCGCAGATCCACGCCGTCCGCATCCGGGGCGCCAGTTCCCGCAGCTTCGCCTCGATCGCCGCCGGGTTGCAGGCGTAGCCGCCGTGCCAGTACGCGGAGAAGACCGCGAGCTGTGGGCGCAGCGGCAGCAGCCGCTGGATCCGGTAGTGCAGCCGCAGCGCGGACTCCCGCAGGCCCCGCCCCAGCTCCGACGCGGCCCGGCCCAGGGCGAGCCCCGCCCGGCGCAGCACCGACAGCAGCCGGTAGCAGCGCCGGGCGCCCAGCCGCATCAGGGCGTGCCGGATCCGGTTGGTCCGCGACAGGGACAGCGGCAGCGAACCGCGGGCGCCCGGGGCGCGGTGGCGGCGCAGCAGGTCGGAGGCGCGGGCGAAGAACTCGGCCCGGCCGGCGCGCGGGAGGCGGCGCGTGTCGGCGTGGACGGCGCAGAAGTGCTCGGCCATCCGGCGGTGCAGGGTGGAGCGCCAGCGCTCCAGCTCGGGCCGCCCGGCGAGATAGCCGAAGACCCGGTCGTACTGGTCGAAGATCTCCAGGTGGCGGGGGGTGGAGGTGGTCAGGATCGATCCGGTGCGCCGCTGGCGGTAGTGGACGCAGACCCGGTCCAGCACGGCGACGGACTCCGCCGCGAGCAGCGCCGGGTAGGTCCAGGGGGTGTCCTCGTACAGTCCCGGCGGGAATTGAAGGCCTTCGCGTTCGACGTACTCACGGCGGTACGCCTTGTTCCACACCACCATCAGCATCGCGAGCAGGGCCGGGCGGTCGGCGAGCCGGAAGCTGGCTGGGCCCTCCTCGGACAGCCGGTGCGAGAGCCGGTTGCGCACCACTTCCCCGGACCAGTAGGCGCGCGCGTAGTCGTAGATCAGGACGTCGGGGGAGCCGGTGACCTTCAGCCGGTTGGTGAGGGCCTGCAGGGCGCCCGGGACGAGGGTGTCGTCGCCGTCGAGGAAGATCAGGTAGTCGCCGGTGGCCCGGGCCAGGCCCGCGTTCCGGGCCGGCCCCAGCCCCAGGTTGTGCGCGAGGTGCACCGCGGTCACCCGGGGGTCGCGGGCCGCGTACTCGTCGATGATCGAACCGCAGGCGTCGGGGGAGGCGTCGTCGACCGCGATCAGTTCCAGGTCCGGGCAGGACTGCGTCAGGACCGAGTCCAGACTCTCCCCGAGATAGGCCTGGACCTTGTACGCGGGCACGATGACGCTGAACCGGGGCACGGCACATCCAGGGGTCGGCGCGGGCATTCCGCCCAGGAACCCCCGGCGTGGCGGCCGGGTTACGCGGCGTGCGGCATTCGGGTTACGGAGCGTCGACGCCGCACGGGGGGACGGACGCCCGCCACGCGAAGGCCGTGCCGTCACGCGGGACCAGGCCGCCACATGGGGCCGGGCTACTTGACCGCGCCGGCCATCACCCCCGTGACGAACTGCCGCTGGAAGGCGAAGAAGACGACGAGCGGGACCACCATCGACAGGAACGCGCCGGGCGCCAGCACGTCGATGTTGTTCCCGAACTGCCGTACCTGCTGCTGGAGGGCGACCGTGATCGGCGGATGCGCCGAGTCGGCGAAGACCAGCGCGACGAGCATGTCGTTCCACACCCACAGGAACTGGAAGATGCCGAGCGAGGCGATCGCCGGGCCGCCCAGCGGCAGCACCACCCGGGTGAACAGCCGCAGTTCACCCGCCCCGTCGAGCCGGGCCGCCTCCAGCAGCTCGCGCGGGATCTCCGCAAAGAAGTTGCGCAGCAGGAACACCGCGAAGGGCAGCCCGAAGGCGGTGTGGAAGAGCACCACGCCCGCCGTGGTCTCGAACAGCCCGATGGTGCCGAAGAGTTCCGACACCGGGATCAGCGCCACCTGCACGGGTACGACGAGCAGTCCGACGACGACGAGGAAGAGCCAGTCCCGGCCGGGGAACTCCAGCCAGGCGAAGGCGTATCCGGCGAACGCGCCCAGGGCCAGCACCAGCAAGGTCGCCGGCACCGCGATCGCGAACGTGTTCAGCAGGGAGCCGGTGATCGTCTCGTTGGCCAGCAGCCGCTCGTAGTTCTCGGCGGTCAGGCGTGAGGGCGCGCCGAACACCTGCCACCAGCCGCCCTCGTTCAGGTCGGCCGGGGCGACGAGGGAGGAGATCAGCAGGCCCAGGGTGGGCAGCAGCCAGAAGAGCGCCGCCACGACCAGGAAGACGCGCACGGCCCCGCCGGCCAGCCGGCCGGCGGCCCGCCCCGCCAGGCCGCCCGCGGGGCGCGCGGCCCCTGCCGCCGGTCGCGTGGCCGGCGCCGTGTCGGAACGGCTCATCGGGCCCCCTCCTTCCGCAGGCGGCGGATGTTCACGAGCATCACCGGAATCACCAGCACCAGCAGCAGCACGGCGATGGCGCTGCCCAGCCCCGGATCGGCGTCGGTGCCGAAGGACGTCCGGTACAGCTGGAGCGCCAGCACGTTGGCGTCGTCCTGGACCGCGCCCGGCGCGATCACGAAGACCAGGTCGAAGATCTTCATGACGTTGATGACGAGTGTGACGAGCACGACCGCCAGCAGGGGAGCCAGCAGCGGGACGGTGATCCGCCGGAACACCTGCCACTCGTTCGCCCCGTCCACCCGCGCCGCCTCCAGCAGCTCGCGCGGTACGGCCGCCAGCCCGGCCCCGATCAGCACCATCGCGAACCCGGCCCACATCCACACGTACGCCCCGATGACCGCCGGGGTGACGAGCGCCGGGCCGAGCCACTGCACCCCGCCGTACGCCTCCCGGAAGTTCACCGCGGGCAGCCGCAGCAGGGCTCCGTCGGCCTTCGCGGACAGAGTGAAGGTGCCGTCGGCCCGGGCCGTCGCCGTATCGACGACCCGGCCGTCCCGCACCGCCTCGATCCGCATCCCGGCGAAGCCCTGCTCGCTCGGGTCGACGACGTTCGTCGCGCCGCCCCCGCCCCGGGTGAAGTCCTGCCAGACGGTGCCGGTGACCTCCCCCGGCACGGCCGCCGCGGTGCCCGCCGTACGGGTCCCCCCGGGCAGCGTCTCCGGGGCCACGCCCACCAGCGGGAGCAGCACCGGGACCCCGGCGCGCACCGGCTCGCGGGTCACGAAGGCGCCCCCGCCGGCGTCCGTCAGCGGCGAGTCACGGCCCGGCCGGGCCTTGGGGAAGGCCGAGGACTGCGCGAAGGTGTCGTGGACGCCGACCCAGACCGCGTTGGCGACGCCGCGGCCCGGGTCGTGGTCGTAGACGAGCCGGAAGATGATGCCCGCCGCCAGCATCGAGATCGCCATCGGCATGAACACCAGCAGTTTGAACGCCGTTCCCCAGCGCACCCGTTCGGTGAGCACCGCGAAGATCAGCCCGAGGGCGGTGGCCGTGGCCGGGGCGAGCACCACCCACACCGCCGTGTTCTTCAGGGCGGTGCGGATGCCGTCGTCGGCGAAGATCTCCCGGTAGTTGTCGCCGCCGACGAACACGTCGCCGGAGCGGTCGAAGAAGCTGCGGTAGAGGGAGTAGCCGATCGGCTGCACGACGAGCGCGCCGAGCAGCACGAGGGCCGGCAGCAGGAACGCCGCCGCCACCAGGCGGCGGCGCCGTGCCTCGGCGGACGGGCCGTGCGCGGCGGAGGCCGTCACGGGGATCAGTTCCCGTAGGCCTTGGCCGCGTCCGCCTCCAGTTTCGCCTGGGTGCCCGCCACGTCGGAGGGGTTGGCCAGGAAGTCCTGCAGCGCCTTCCACTCGCCCGCGCCCGGGGTCCCTCCGAAGGCCGCCGGTGCCTGGTCCGACATGTCGAAGCGGAAGTCGTCGCCCGCCGCGATCAGCGACTGGGCGATGCCGCGCTGGATGTCGTTCGGGTACACCGCCGGGTCGACCGACTTGTTGGGGGAGAGGAAACCGCCCTCGCGGGCCTGGATCTGCGCCGCGTCCGGCGACGCCAGGAAGGTCAGCAGCGCCTGCGCGCCCTTCGACGGCTTCAGCGCGACGGCCACGTCACCGCCCGAGACCACCGGCGCCTTCGCGCCGACCGCCGGGAACGGGAAGACGAGGGCGTCCTCGCCGATCTTCGCCTCGGTCTGCGCGATGTTCACCGCGACGAAGTCGCCCTCGAAGACCATCGCGGCCGCCGGCCGGTCGCCGCCCGTGAAGGTCTGCGTCACCGACTTCGGGAACTCGGTGGCCAGCGCCCCGCTCGTGCCGCCCGCCAGGAAGTCCCCCCGTCCGAACAGTTCGCCGAGCGTGGTCAGGGCCTGCTTGACGCTGTCGTCGGTCCACTTGATCTCGTGCTTGGCCAGCCGGTCGTACTTCTCCGGGCCCGACTGGGAGAGGTAGATGTTCTCGAACCAGTCCGTGAGGGTCCAGCCGTCCGCGCCCGCCACCGAGACCGCCGGGGTGCCCGACGCCGACAGGGTGTCCGCCGCGGTGATCAGTTCCTTCCAGGTCTTCGGCGGTTTGACGCCCGCCGCCTCGAAGGCCTTCGCGTTGTACCAGATCAGCGACTTGTTGGCGGCCTTGTAGTAGACGCCGTACTGGGTACCGCCGACCGCGCCCAGCGACTTCCAGCCCGCCGAGTAGTTCTTGTCCAGCTGCGCCTGCGCCTCCGGGCCCACCGGCTGCGCCCACTTGTTCTGCACCGCCGAGACCAGTGCCCCGACCTGCGGCAGCAGCGCCACGTCCGGCGGGGCCCCGCCGGCGATCTTCGTGCCGAGGAAGGTGACGATCGGGTCCTGGGCCGGGACGAAGGTGACGGTGGCCCCCGTCCGCTTCTCGAACTCCTTGAGGACCTTGGTGAAGTTCTCCTGCTCGGGGCCCGTCCAGACCGCCGCGACCTGGAGCTTCTCCCCGTCCAGCCTCGGTAACTGCACCCCCGGCGAGGCCGTGGCGCCCTGGGGCGGCCGGGGCTCCTGCCCGGCGTCGCCGCCGCACGCGGTCAGCGCGAGTGCGCCCGCCGCGGCCAGCGCCGCCCACCTGAGATGCGTACGGCTCGTTCCGTGCTCGCGCATGGCTCTGCCCCCGATACCCGTGGTGTGTCCCGGACCACAAGGTCTACGCCGACCCGCGCGGCCCCGCAATACCGCGTCGCGGTGACACGCGCGAGGCCGGGCCGGCTCCCGGGCCGGCTCAGGGAGCCGGCGGGAACAGCACGGGTGTCGCCGAGACCAGGTGCGCGGCCCGGTCCAGGGCGCTCGCCAGCAGCGCGAGGTCGGTCGGGCCGTTGCCCAGCTCGCGCACCGGCCTGCGGGCCGGCGGATCGCCCATCCGCTCCCACTCCACGGGCACCACCGTCGGCCGCAGGGTCGCCGTCCGGGGGATCCGCCCGGTGACCCGGCCGGCCTGGAACGGGACCGTACGGCCGTCCGCGAAGCGCAGCACGCCACGGCCGGGCCCCGGCTGGTCCGGCGCGTCGAGCTCCACCCGCAGGGGCGCCATCCGGGCCGGACCGGTGTCGGCCGTACGGTCCGGGCGGGAGGTGCTCGCCACCAGGTGCACGCCGAGCCGGGCGCCGTCCCGGGCCACCGCCTCCAGCGCCCGGACCACCGAACCGGCGGCGGGGCGCCCCGCACTGCCCAGCCCGGGTGCGACCAGCGCGTCGAGGTCGTCCACCAGCACCACCAGGCGGGGCAGCGGGCTCGGCCCGACCGGATCCGTACGGGTGGCCGCGGCGCGCAGCCGGAGCGTCCCCGTCCGTACCGGCTCGCCCTGGCCCGGCCGGCCGGCGGCCGGGCCGCCGTCGCCGCGGACCTCGCCCGGCGCGGGCCGGCGGGGCGCCACCATCCGGCCGGACACCTCGCGCTGCGCGTGCCACTCGGCGAAGGGCACGCCGTCCAGCAGCTCGGCGCGCCGCTTGAGCTCCGCACCCAGCGCCTGCGCGAACTCCCGCATGCGCAGCGGATCGGAGGCGACCAGGTGGGCGGAGACGTGAGGCAGCTCGGTGCAGGGCAGCAGTCCGTCGCCGCGCTCGCCGCCCGCCCCGTCGAGGAGGAGCAGCCCGAGCCGGTCGGGCCGGGCGCCCGCGGACAGCGACGCGGCCACCGAGCGCAGCAGCTCGGTCCGCCCGCTTCCGGCGGGGCCCTCGACGATCAGGTGCGGGCCGTCGTGGACCAGCTCGGTGCCGACGGGCCCGCGCCGTCCGCTGCCCAGCACGATCTCGGCCAGGCCGCCCTGGCCCTGCCCCTGGTCGGTGGCGGCCGCCCAGCGGGCCATCAGGGAGGCCGGAGTGGCCCGGGCCAGCCCCAGCTCGTCCAGCAGCCGGGCCGTGGCCGGCAGGGTGGCCGCCGTGGGGCGGCTCGGCCCGCCGGCACCGCCGTCGGTGGGCCGCAGGGGCGCCAGCGCCCGGGCGAACCGCTCGGCCCAGGCCGTGGAGACGGCGTCGGAGACGGCCGTGGCGCCGGTGGGGACCGGCCGGCCGCCGCAGACCTCGAAGGTCCGTACGGCCGTGGCCACGTCCCCGCTGAGGAGGGCGACGGCACCGCAGTCCCGGAAGGCCGGGGTGGCCGCGCAGGCGGTCTCGTAGGTGTCGGAGACGGGCGAGGCGGGGGTGGCGGCCGGGGCCTCGGCGAGCGCCAGGACGTGGATCCCGGCGGCCGGGCCGTGCGAGGCGAGCCGGCCGGTGATGTCGCGCAGCGCGCCGGTGCCGGGGTCGCCGTCCAGGACCAGGAGCGTGTACGGGCCCGCGTGGGCGCCGGCCGCCTCGCGGACCTGTCCGGCGGGGGCGCTCGCCCAGTGGGCGCCGAGCGGGCCGTCGTCCAGGCGCCGGGTCAGCTCGGCGGTGCGGGCGGCGGCCTGGTCGCGGTCGTAGGCGAGGAGCAGACGGCAGTCCTGGCCGTGCGCGGGCCGTACGTGGGGCAGCCAGCCCAGCCAGCCCCAGTCGCGCCGCCGGTCGGCGAGCGGCCGGGCCCGGTCGGCGCTGACGAGCACGATCTCCAGCTGTCCCGGGGCGTGCAGCCCCGCGAGCTGCGCGACCACCCAGCGGGCGGCCCCGGACAGCCGGGGCCGCGGGCCGGCGATGCCGAGGGCGCCGACGGCGGGCAGGGACACCCGGCTCCCGGCGCCGAGCCCGACCTCCAGCAGCGCGTCCCGGCCGGCCGGCCCGGAGGTACGGGACCACAGGCGCCCGGTCGGCCCCATCGCGGCCAGCAGCAGCGCGGCCGGGTCGTCGGGGTGCGGCGCGGCGGCGGTGACGACGGTCTCCGGCAGGGCCTCCGCGGCGTCCTCGCCGCGCACCCATTTGCGGGCCCACGCACCGAGGCCCTTGCGGCGTCCGGAGCCGGGCCGGGCGCCGTCCGGTCCGGGGGCGCCGGAGGGGCCGGGGGAGCCCGGGTGGGCCGCACCGGCCGGTCCGTACGGCCCGGCGGCCTCGGTGGGCGTGCCGGAGGCGTCCGGTGGCGTGCCGGGGGCGGCGGCCGGCGCGGGCGGGGCGTACGCCCCAAGGCCGGGGCCGGCCGGGCCGCGGGCGCCCGCGGCCGTGCCGGGGGCGTCGGGGAAGGCACCCGTGGGGCCGTCGGGGCCGTCGGCGGCTTGGTGCCCGCCGGGTGCGGCGAGGGCCAGGTGGCCCTCCTGGTCGGGGGTCACCGGCAGCGAGGGCGTGCCCGCGGGCGCCAGTCGCAGGGTGGACTCGCCGACCCGCAGCAGGGCTCCCGGGGGCAGGGCGACCGGCTGGGCGCCGACCGGGGAGCCGTCGAGGGTGGTGCCATTCGTCGAGTTCAGATCGGCCACGGCGACCCGGCCTTCGTGGACCACCGTCACCGCGCAGTGCATCCGGGAGACGTCGGGGTCGTCCAGCGGGACGTCGGCGTCGCCGGACCGGCCCACCCGGATCTGCCCGCCGTGCAGCAGGTGCACCCCGCCCGCGTCGGGTCCGGCCACGACGTGCAGCTGGGGTGCGCCCAGGCCGTCCTCGGGCAGTACGTCCGGCATCGGCGCGTGCAGCGCCAGCACCGCGCCGTCCACCAGCGGCGGCTCGCCCAGCACCCGCCGCTGCAGGTCGAGGCGCTCGGAGCCCGCGTACAGCACGACCGTGCCCCCGGTGTCGGGGCCGCCGACGGTGGCCGCGAGTCCGGAGGCGACCGCGGCCAGCGCGGTGCCGACGGGCGCGGTGACGAGCACGTCACAGCTCGCCGGGGCGGTCGCGGCCTGGTGGCCGCTGCGCGACCCGAGGACGGTCAGCCGGATCTGCATCGCCGTCAGCGGTCCCTTCTGCGCGGTGCGCGGTGCGTGCGCCCGGCAGGGGACCCCGTGACATGACTGCCCGATCGCCCCCCGCCCGGCACGGACGCGTCGTCCGGTCAGGTCTGCCCGGAAGGCGCGGCTCCCGTCCCGTGCCGTTCCGTACGGGTGCATCCTCGCACCTGTCGCGGACAACACGCCCGGCACCCGGCAAGAAATGATCTTGATCTGTCGCGGGGTGCGCCGGGGGTCGATCGAATCCGGACCGCGAGCGGGGGAAACAAGGTGAAAATCGCCTGCGGCATACCCCGAAAACGTCACCCTCCGTACATATGTGCGGCAACCAACCTCCGGGGACCCGCGTCTTCCCGGGGGACACCCCCTAGAGTGGGCCGGAAAACCCACTCGACGGATCGACCACAGCAGACGACAGCAGGGGAGCGCGAGACGTGCGGCCAGTCGGCAGTAAATACCTGCTCGAGGAGCCGCTCGGGCGCGGCGCCACGGGTACCGTCTGGCGCGCCCGCCAGCGGGAGACCGCCGGTGCGGAGGCCGCCGTCGCGGGACAGCCCGGCGAGACCGTGGCCATCAAGGTCCTCAAGGAGGAGCTGGCCCAGGACGCGGACATCGTCATGCGCTTCCTGCGCGAGCGCTCGGTCCTGCTGCGCCTGACGCACTCCAACATCGTGCGCACCCGCGACCTCGTCGTCGAGGGCGACCTGCTCGCCCTGGTCATGGACCTGATCGACGGTCCGGACCTGCACCGCTACCTGCGCGAGAACGGCCCCTTCACGCCGGTCGCCGCGAGCCTGCTGACCGCCCAGATCGCCGACGCGCTCGCCGCCAGCCACGCCGACGGCGTCGTGCACCGCGACCTGAAGCCCGCCAACGTGCTCCTCGACGAGCGCGGCGGCCAGATGAAGCCGATGCTGACCGACTTCGGCATCGCCCGCCTCGCCGACTCCCCGGGCCTGACCCGCACCCACGAGTTCGTCGGCACCCCGGCCTACGTCGCCCCCGAGTCCGCCGAGGGCCGGCCCCAGACCTCCGCCGTCGACATCTACGGCGCCGGCATCCTGCTCTACGAGCTGCTCACCGGCCGCCCGCCGTTCGCCGGGGGCACCGCGCTCGAAGTGCTCCACCGCCACCTCAGCGAGGAGCCGCAGCGCCCCTCGACCGTGCCCGAGCCGCTCTGGACGGTCGTCGAGCGCTGCCTGCGCAAGGAGCCGAACGAGCGCCCCAGCGCGCAGAGCCTGGCCCGCGCCCTGCGCGTGGTGGCCGCCGGCATCGGCGTGCACTCCTCGGCCGCCGACGTGGAGGCCGCGCTCGGTGTGGGCGCCCTCCTCGCGCCCGACCCCTCGCCCGCCCCGGTCCCCGAGACCCCCGGCGCCGCGGACCCCACCCAGGTGCTGCCGTCCGGGGCGGGCTCCCCGGCGGGCGCCTACGACCCGAACGCGATGACCAGCGTCATGCCGCCGGTCGGCGCCGCCGACGCCACCTCGGTGCTGCCGAGCACCGGGGGCCCCGGGGCCGACCCGACCTCGGTCATGCCGCCCGTGCAGCAGCCGGACGCGCCGCACCCGTGGCAGAACCAGATGCGGGCCGCCCGCGACCGCAACGAGCAGACGCAGATCCAGTACCTCGACCCGGAGGACGACCCGCTGCGCCGCCGCCCGCAGCGCCAGGCGCCCCCGCCGCCGCAGCACCGGCCCCAGCAGCCGCCGCAGTACCGGCAGGGACCGCCGCCGCAGCAGCAGCAGTACCAGCAGCCTCAGCAGCCGCAGTACCGCCAGCCGCAGCAGCCTCCGCAGCAGCAGTACGCGCCCCCGCCCCCGCAGCACTACCAGCCGCAGCAGCGCCAGCCCCAGCAGTACCAGCAGCCGCAACAGCCCCAGCAGCCCCAGTACCGGCAGCCGCAGCAGCCCCAGCAGGCCCCGCCGCAGCCGCCGGCCCCCCGGGAGCCGCGCGAGCCGCGCCGCCGCAGCGCCAACCCGGTGCGGATCCCCGGCCTCGGCTGCCTCAAGGGCTGCCTGGTGCTGATCCTGGTGTTCTTCGTGGCGGGCTGGCTGATCTGGGAGCTCACCCCGCTCCAGGAATGGGTCGGCACGGGCAAGGGATGGTGGGACCAGGTCTGGGCCTGGGGCTCCGGAGTCGTCGACTGGGTCACCACGATCGGGGACGCGGCGAACTCGGGCTCCTCTGGCCCCGCCAACCCCTGAGACAGGGCCCGGCGACGACTTCGTGGATTTGTCGACATCCGGCACGTGATTTCGCCCCCAGAAGTGAAGGTCGTCGCGAATCGGGCCCCCTGCTTGCCTCCGAAGCCCGCCGGGCCGCGTAGCTTTGGGGCGTACGCCAGCCACTGAGGGAGCAGTCGTGGCACGGAAGATCGGCAGCCGGTACACCGCGCACCAGATCCTGGGGCGCGGCAGCGCGGGCACGGTGTGGCTGGGCGAGGGGCCCGACGGGCCCGTCGCCGTCAAACTCCTGCGCGAGGACCTCGCGTCCGACCAGGAACTGGTCGGACGCTTCGTCCAGGAGCGCAGCGCCCTGCTCGGCCTGGAGCATCCGCACGTCGTCTCCGTCCGCGACCTCGTCGTGGACGGCAACGACCTCGCCCTCGTCATGGACCTCGTCCGCGGTACGGACCTGCGCACGCGGCTCGACCGCGAGCGCCGGCTGGCGCCCGAGGCGGCCGTGGCGATCGTCGCGGACGTCGCCGACGCGCTGGCCGCGGCGCACGCGGCGGGGGTGGTCCACCGCGACGTCAAGCCGGAGAACGTCCTGCTGGACATGCAGGGCCCGCTCGGCCCGGGCGGTTCGCACCCGGCCCTGCTGACCGACTTCGGCGTGGCCAAGCTGATCGACTCCCCCCGGCGGGCCACCGCGGGCCGGGCCACCGCACCGACGACGCGCATCATCGGCACCCCGGACTACCTGGCGCCGGAGATCGTGGAGGGGCTCCCCCCGCGCGCGGCCGTCGACATATACGCCCTGGCCACCGTCCTGTACGAGCTGCTGGCCGGATTCACGCCCTTCGGCGGGGGCCACCCGGGCGCGGTCCTGCGGCGGCACGTGACCGAGACGGTCGTCCCGCTGCCGGGGATCCCGGACGAGCTGTGGCAGCTCATCGTGCAATGCCTGGCCAAGGCCCCGGCCTCGCGGCTGCGGGCCTCGGAGCTGTCGGTCCGGCTGCGCGACCTGCTGCCGATGCTGGCCGGGATGCCGCCGCTGGACGTGGACGAGCCGGACGACGCGGAGCCGGAGCCCGCCGCCCCGGAGGAACCCTCCGCCGACCCGGTGCGACGGCGCAGCGTGGTGCCCCTGGTGCCGGGGTCGGCGACCGACTCCAACCGGGACACCCACACCTCGATGCGGGTGCCGGGGCCGGACGAGCTGGCGGGCGGGGCGCTGGGCACGGCCCGCGTGCCGCGCCCGGCCGGCGGGCACCGGCCCGGCTCGGCCCGGCACCGCGCCGAGGCCGCCCGCAAGCGGCGGCTGACCCTGTCCGCGGTGGCGGTGGCCCTGGCCGCCGCGGTCGGCCTGGGCAGCTGGCTGGCGCTGTCGGGGGGCGACGAGCCGAAGCCCCGGCAGGACAACAAGCAGTCCGTTCCGCGGGTGCCGTAGCGGGTGCCGCGCCGCGGTCGGGGGCTCTGCCCCCGAACCCCCGCGCCTCAATCGCCGGCGGGGCTGGAACAGCGGGGCTCCGAGAAGCCCCGCGCAGCGGACTCTAGACCGTGGCCAGTTCCGGGTGCCAGCGGCGGGCCACGGCCGGGTGGGCGCGGACCCAGCCCTTCAGCTCGTTGCGGCCGTACTCGGCGTGCAGCGGGTTGGAGGCGTCGTGCGCGATCCCGGGGGCCGAGCGCAGGTAGTCGCCCGGGACGGTGTCGATCACGGCGTCCAGCCGCGGGTTGTAGAAGAAGGGCACCGAGTACCGCTCCACCGCGCCGGGCGGGCTGACCACCCGGTGGTCGGTCGCCGTCAGGTAGCCCTCGGTCGCGATCTCCAGCAGTTCGCCCAGGTTCACCACGAACGCCCCCGGCATCGGCGGCACGTCCACGTAGCCGCCGTCCCGGACCACCTGGAGGCCGCCCACCGAGTCCTGCAGCAGCAGCGTGAGGAAGCCGTAGTCCTTGTGCGCCCCGACCCCCTGGTCGGTGCCGGACGGGGCCGACCCCGGGTAGCGGATCAGCTTGGTGTGCAGGTGGGGGCGGTCGGCGAAGGCCTCGTCGAAGAAGTCGGCCGGGGCGCCGATCGAGACCAGGAGCTCCCGCAGCAGGCGGTGCGCCACCGCCGCCAGCCGGGACTGCCAGTCGAGGACCACCGTACGGAGCTCGGGCAGGGCGGCCGGCCACTGGTTCGGGCCCTCCAGCCACAGGTACGGCGGGTCGCCCGGGCCCACCTCCGGCGCCGGGCGCTCCGCGCCCACGTCCAGCTGGTCGCGCCAGTCGGAGGCGCCGCCGGTCAGCTCGTGGCCGATACGGGTGTAGCCGCGGAAGTGCGGGGAGTTCAGGTTGCTCACGGCGAGCCGGTCGGCCTCCGGGAGGGCGAAGAAGGCCCGGGTGACCTCCAGGATGCGGGCGCTCTCGGCGGCGGTGACGCCGTGCCCGGTCAGGTGCAGGAAACCGGTGTCCCTGGCTGCTGCGTGCAGCTTCTTCAGGAAGTCGGCCCGCTGGGCCGGGTCGTCGGCCTGGGAGAGGTCCAGGACGGGGAGAGAGTGCGCGGACGGCATGACGGCTCCGTTTCGGATGTCACGGGGTCCTGTTCCCCAGAGGTGGAGGGGTGCGGGTGGGGTGGGGCCGCCGGCAGGGATGGCGCCGGGGCCGCATGGCTCGCGTACAGGACCAAGTCGGATCGGTGCGGATCAGGCTTGGGTTCGGTCCGGCGGCAGACAGCTCGTCGTCGTGACGCGCATGAAGTCCACATGGCGACGCTTGACGAGGTGAACGGTCATACGGTGAGCGTACGCCCGTGCGAGCCTTCATCAGAACGGGTGATCCGGCCTGCCCGGACGGCCTTGCCCGCGGACCGGCTACGCTGGACCCGTGGCAGTCGTCGATGTTTCCGAAGAGCTGAAGTCCCTCTCCTCGACCATGGGGTCGATCGAGGCCGTCCTGGACCTCGACAAGCTGAGGGCAGATATCGCCGTGCTCGAGGAGCAGGCCGCCGCGCCGTCCCTGTGGGACGACCCGGAAGCCGCCCAGAAGATCACGAGCAAGCTTTCGCACCTCCAGGCGGAGGTCCGTAAGGCCGAGACCCTGCGCGGGCGCATCGACGACCTCGGGGTGCTGTTCGAGCTCGCCCAGGAGATGGACGACGCGGACACCCTCGCCGAGGCCGAGACCGAGCTCGCGTCCGTGCGCAAGGCACTGGACGAGATGGAGGTCCGGACCCTGCTCTCCGGCGAGTACGCCGAGCGCGAGGCCCTGGTCAACATCCGCGCCGAGGCCGGCGGCGTCGACGCCTCCGACTTCGCCGAGCGCCTCCAGCGCATGTACCTGCGCTGGGCCGAGCGCCACGGCTACTCCACGGAGATCTACGAGACCTCGTACGCGGAAGAGGCCGGCATCAAGTCGACCACCTTCGTCGTCAAGGCCCCTTACGCCTACGGCACCCTCTCCGTCGAGCAGGGCACCCACCGCCTGGTGCGCATCTCGCCCTTCGACAACCAGGGCCGCCGCCAGACCTCCTTCGCCGGCGTCGAGGTGCTCCCGGTCGTCGAGACCAGCGACCACGTCGAGATCGACGAGTCCGAGCTGCGTGTCGACGTGTACCGCGCCTCCGGCCCCGGCGGCCAGGGCGTCAACACGACCGACTCGGCCGTGCGCATCACCCACATCCCGACCGGCATCGTCGTCTCCTGCCAGAACGAGCGCTCGCAGATCCAGAACAAGGCCAGCGCCATGAACGTCCTCCAGGCCAAGCTGCTGGAGCGGCGCCGCCAGGAGGAGCAGGCCAGGATGGACGCCCTCAAGGACGGCGGCAGCTCCTGGGGCAACCAGATGCGCTCCTACGTCCTGCACCCGTACCAGATGGTCAAGGACCTGCGTACGGAGTTCGAGGTCGGCAACCCGCAGGCGGTTCTCGACGGCGAGATCGACGGCTTCCTGGAGGCCGGAATCCGCTGGCGCAAGCAGCAGGAGCAGACCGCGTAAGGCGCGCAGACACACCCGCGCCCGCACGGAACACAGGAAGGGCCCGGACACCTCAGGTGTCCGGGCCCTTCCGCTGCATGTGATCGGTACGCGGCGCGGGCACCGACGAGTACCGGCGCCGGTCCCGCCCGGACAGCGCCTCCTAGGCGGTCTGCTGGGCCACCAGCACCAGAGCTGCCACGAGCACCACCATGAGCACGATGAGAGCCACGGGGTTCAGGCCGGAGAAGGGGCCCTCCTGCTGGAGGCGCTCCCGGTTCGCCCGGCACACAGGGCAGCGGCCCTGGCTGACGGGTGCGGCGCAGTTCGCGCACACGAGCCGGTCATATGTCATGCGCTCCTCCTCTCGTCCCCTCGGTTTTCCTTCTTGCCTAACGGCGTGGGGAACCGGACCGTTCCCCCTACCACTGTGCCAGCTTCGCCGACATTCGGCGCGGCCCGTCCGGGCAATCGCGGTCCGGACCCTCCAGGACCATGGGATAAACCGGACAACTCCGGTTGCCGGGTCCACACCTCGCGCCCGTTCGCGTATGGTCACGCACACCTACTCCCGGCGACCATGGTGCACCCGTGATCCGATTCGACAGCGTCTCCAAGTCCTACCCGAAGCAGAGCCGCCCCGCACTCAGAGAAGTCTCCCTCGACATCGCGAAGGGCGAGTTCGTCTTCCTGGTCGGCTCCTCCGGCTCCGGCAAGTCCACGTTCCTGCGCCTGATCCTGCGCGAGGAGCGGGCCAGCCACGGCCAGGTGCACGTCCTGGGCAAGGACCTCGCCAAGCTCTCCAACTGGAAGGTCCCGCAGATGCGGCGCCAGTTGGGGACCGTCTTCCAGGACTTCCGCCTGCTGCCCAACAAGACGGTCGCCGAGAACGTGGCCTTCGCCCAGGAGGTCATCGGCAAGCCGAGGGGTGAGATCCGCAAGGCGGTCCCGCAGGTCCTCGAACTCGTCGGCCTGGGCGGCAAGGAAGACCGCATGCCCGGCGAACTCTCCGGTGGCGAGCAGCAGCGCGTGGCCATCGCCCGCGCCTTCGTCAACCGCCCGGCGCTGCTGATCGCGGACGAGCCCACCGGCAACCTCGACCCCCAGACCTCCGTCGGGATCATGAAGCTGCTGGACCGGATCAACCGGACCGGAACCACCGTGATCATGGCGACGCACGACCAGCAGATCGTCGACCAGATGCGCAAGCGCGTCATCGAACTCGAACAGGGCCGACTCGTGCGCGACCAGTCGCGCGGCGTCTACGGCTACCAGCACTGAAAGGCCCCCCAGAGTCATGCGCGCCCAGTTCGTCATGTCCGAGATCGGCGTCGGCCTCCGCCGCAATCTCACCATGACCTTCGCGGTCATCATCTCCGTGGCCCTGTCGCTGGCCTTGTTCGGCGGCTCCCTGCTCATGAGCGAGCAGGTCGGCAAGATGAAGGGCTTCTGGTACGACAAGGCCAACGTCACGCTCTACCTCTGCAACAAGCAGGACGCCCAGGAGGCGGGCGATGCCGCCGCCAAGAACGGCACCCCGGGTGTGGCCACCTGTGCCAAGGGCGCGGTCACCGAGGACCAGAAGAAGCAGATCGAGGCCGAACTCAAGCAGATGTCCCTGGTGAAGTCCGTCGCCTACGAATCGGCGGACGAGGCCTACAAGCACTACCAGGAGCGGTTCGGCAACACGGCCCTCGCCTCCTCCATCACCCCGGACCAGATGCAGGAGTCCTTCCGGGTCAAGCTGAAGGACCCGGAGAAGTACAAGGTGGTCACCTCCGCCTTCGCGGGCCGGGACGGCATCCACACCGTCGACGACCAGCGCCAGGCCATCGACGACCTGTTCAAGATCCTGAACTACCTCAACATGGCCGCCATCGGCATCATGCTGATCATGCTGGTCGTGGCGCTGCTCCTGATCGTCAACACCGTGCGCGTCTCGGCGTTCAGCCGTAGGCGGGAGACCGGGATCATGCGACTCGTGGGCGCCTCCAGCTTCTACATCCAGGTCCCCTTCATCATGGAGGCCGCCGTCGCCGGGCTCATCGGCGCCCTCTTCGCCTGCGCCATGCTCGTCTCCGGCCAGTACTTCGTGATCGACCACGGCGTGGGCCTGCGCGAGAAGATCCAGCTCATCGACTTCATGGGCTGGGGATCGGTGCTGGCCAAGCTCCCGTACGTGCTGTTCATCGGCCTCCTGATGCCTTCCATGGCCGCTTTCATCGCTCTGCGCAAGTACCTGAAGGTGTGACAAGCGCCCCGCGAGCGGTCCGGTCAACCATCCGTACCGGCGCGGGGCTTGTCCTAGACTCGGCGCCATGCTGGGCTTGCCGAGTATCCCCGCCTTCTGTCTGCGGCCCCGCGACCCACGTCGCGGGGCCGTTTTGACGTTAACCTTCGTCGGCGTCGTCGCCGTCGGCGCGTTCACCGGCTGCTGGGACCGTGCGGACGGTGCCGCCGCCGCCGCCGCGGCCGTGGCCCGTACGGACACACCCGCACCCGCGCCTGCACCCGCGCCGGGGACCGTGCGCGCGGAGGGCACCGCCGACCGCGAGGCGGTCGCCCGCGCCGCCGCCGAGGCCGTCGCCGAGGGCAAGTCCGGCAAGAAGGCCGCGCAGGAAGTGGTCAGCCGCAGCGGCGACCGCTGGGGCACCGTCTACGACCGGGGCGAGTACGCCGCCTTCGCCGAGGGCCTCGACGGGCACTGGACCGGTGTCGGGGTCTGGGCCGTGCGCGCCCAGGACGGCATGATCACGGTCGACGGCGTCGAGCCCGGCGGCCCCGCCGCCCGGGCCGGCCTGCGCGCCGGTGACCGGCTGCTGAGCGTCGACGGACACGGGGTGACCGGGCTGGCCGTGGCCGACGTGGTCGCCCTGCTCCGCGGCACCGCCGGCACCCCCGTCGTGCTGAACCTCAGCCGGGACGGCGCCGACCTCACCGAGACCGTGGTGCGCGAGCGGCTGCGCATCGAGCCGGTGACCGTGCGGCGGCTCGCCGGCGACGTCACCGTCATCAAGGTGACCTCCTTCACCCGCGGTTCCGGCGACCGGGTCAGGGCGGCCGTCCGCGCGGCCCCGCCCGGCGGCGGGGTCATGCTCGACCTGCGCGGCAACCGGGGCGGGCTGGTCGCCGAGGCGGTCACGGCCGCCTCCGCCTTCCTGGACGGCGGGCTCGTGGCGACCTACGACGTACGGGGCGAGCAGCGCGTGCTGAACGCGGCGCCGGGCGGGGACACGACCCGGCCGCTGGTGGCCCTCGTCGACGGCGGCACGATGAGCGCCGCCGAGCTGGTGACGGGCGCGCTCCAGGACCGGGGCCGGGCGGTGGCGGTGGGCAGCCGGACCTTCGGCAAGGGCTCGGTGCAGATGCCGACCGAGCTCCCGGACGGCTCGGTGGCCGAGCTGACGGTGGGCACGTACCGCACGCCGGCGGGCCGCAGCCTCGACGGCGGCGGCATCACCCCGGACGTACCGGCCGGCGAACGGGCCGAGGAGCGGGCCGTCACGGTATTGGGTGGCCTCGGGGTGGGGTCGTAGTGCGAAAATGACTGCACTATGGCTAAGGAAAAAGGGCGCAAGCTGATCGCCCAGAACAAGAAGGCGCGGCACGACTACGCGATCCTCGACACCTACGAGTGCGGTCTCGTGCTCACCGGTACCGAGGTGAAGTCCATGCGCCAGGGCCGGGCCTCGCTGGTGGACGGCTTCGTGTCGGTGGAGGGCCGGGAGGCCTGGCTCTACAACGTGCACGTGCCGGAGTACAGCCAGGGCACCTGGACCAACCACAGCGCCCGGCGCAAGCGCAAGCTCCTCATGCACCGCGAGGAGATCGACAAGCTGGAGCGCAAGGCCGACGAGTCGGGTCACACGATCGTGCCCCTGTCCCTGTACTTCAAGGACGGCCGGGCGAAGGTCGAGATCGCGCTGGCGAAGGGCAAGAAGGAGTACGACAAGCGGCAGACGCTGCGGGAGAAGCAGGACACCCGCGAGACGAACCGGGCGATCTCGGCCATCCGTCGCAAGCAGCGCGGCACGGTTTAATCACCTGGCACGCGGTGGTCCACTTCGCGTACCATGGCGTCAGCACCGCCCCCCGGGGTGGAGCACATTGTTAAAAAAACATGGGGATGATCGGTTTCGACAGCGGATGTCGATGCAGGGGAAGCGAGCCGAGGAAGCGGCAATGATCTCGCTAACCATATGTCGCAAAAAATAATCGCCAACTCCAAGAGCGATAACTCCCGCTTCACCCTCGCTGCCTAATAACAGTGAGCTGAAGCCTCTGTGAGGAGCGTCAGCCCGGAAGTGGTCCCGGTCCGGATCCTGGCGTCAACTAGGGATCTAAACCTCTAGCCCCGGTCACGGGGGTTGGAGGGAAATCAAACAGTGACTGAGCCCGTCGGAGACTTGTCCGTGTGATCTCCGGGGCCGAGAAAAGCGCAGCGGACTGCGCTCGGAGAAGCCCTGCTTCTGCACCGTTGGACGCGGGTTCGATTCCCGCCATCTCCACTCATCCCATGTGGGCGAAGGCCCCCTGACCTGCGAAAAATCTCGCCAGGTCAGGGGGCCTCCGTCATGTGGGACGCAGTGATGACCTTGATGTGGCAGCGCGGCTGCTGAACGCCGCGTTTGATGCGCTCGTCCGCCGTCAGCAGGGGGACGCCCAGTGCCTCGGCGAGGGCGACGTACGTGGCGTCGTAGGCGGAGAGGTTGGCGTACAGCTTTCGGATCCGGGGGAGCAGGGGGCCCGTCTCGTGCCGCTGTACGCGCAGCCCCTGGTAGGTCTTGAAGTGCTCGTCGAGACTCTCGGGGGCGATTTTGGAGCCGCGTGCCATGCCCAGAAGGGCGGAGGCGATCTCGGTGTCCAGCAGGTAGGGAGCGGCGAGAAGGTCTTCCTCGCTGATCCGCCGGCGGGCAGCGGCGCCCCGGGAGCCCTTGTCCGTGAGGAACAGGACCAGGGCGGAGGAGTCCGCGACGATCAACGGCCCGTCCTGCCCGCGTCGATGGCGTCGAGGACGTCCTGGATGTCGATGTCCTCCGTGGCGTAGCGCTCGGCGCGGTCGGCCATTTCGGCGAGCGTGGGCTGGGTGGCGTCTCGCGTGACGAGGCTGAGCAGGTAGCCCTGCAGGGACTGCCCGGCCTCGGCGGCCCGGACCTTTATGCGGCGGGCGACGTCATCGGGGACTTCCCGGATCGTGAATGCAGTCATGACTGCATTTTATCGTCGATGCAGTCACTTTGCAGTCTCGCAGACGGGCTTGTGGGCGGCTTCGATTCCCGTCATCCCCACTCGTCCCATGGGGGCGAAGCCCCGCAGCCCTCGGCTGCGGGGTCTTCGGCTTCCCGCGCCGCCGACGGGCCGACGGCATGCCAGGACGTCAGTCCGAGTAGTGGTAGCGGGCCTTGAGGATCTTCACTTCCTTGTCGTCGGCCCGGTAGACCAGTCGGTGCTCGTCGTCGATCCGGCGGGACCAATAGCCAGTCAGGTCGCCCTTGAGCGGTTCGGGCTTGCCGATGCCGGCGAAGGGGGACCGTTGGATCTCCTGGATCAGGCGGGTGATCCGCTTGGCCATCTTTCGGTCGGCCCCGAGCCAGAACAGGAAGTCCTCCCAGGCGTCCGGATCGAAATGGACGCTCCTCACTCGTCACCGGCCAGGGCCTGGAGCTCCTCCAGGGTCTTCGCCACGCTCGCCGCACCTTCCCTGTCCCGTGCGACGGCTTCCATCAGCCGACGGGCATTCGCGGGGGACCGCAGCAGGTAGACCGTCTCCTGCCAGGAGTCGTAGTCGGCCGCCGACATGAGCACCGCGTCACCGTTCTTGGAGCTGATGCGTACGGGGACGTGGTCGTCGTTGACGCGTTCGATGAGGGGGAACAGCGTCTTGCGAGCCTCGCTGGCGCTTATGGGCATCTGCCGCCTCCATTCAGAATGGTACCGGGTTATGGTACCGCTCACGTACCGGATTGTGGTACCGGAGGTGGGCTCGTGCGGGGAAACGGGCCCCGGCCGGGTGGCCGGGGCCGGTCAGGCTTGGGCGGTGATCAGCAGAACGGGACCTTGTTGAGGTTCAGGGCGTAGCGGGCGGCGATCCAGCCGCTGCCGTCGGCGAGCTTGTACCAGATCGAGTTGCCGTCGACCTTCTGGCCGTTGACCTTGCACTGGAGGGCGACGACCGAGCCGGTCTTGAGCTTGCCCTTCTGCGCGTACTTCGTGCCGGGGCCGGAGCGGACGCCGAGACCCTTGCCGGGAGAGACGATCTTGGCCTTGGGGTGCTCGTGGTGGTCCTTGCCCTTGCCGCCGTCACCCTTGCCGCCGCACTTGCAGTCGCCGGGCTTGCCGGGCTTGCCGGTGTCGCCCTTGGGGCCCTTCGGACCCTGCGGGCCGGCCGGGCCGGGCTTGCCGGGGTGGCCCTTCGGGCCCTGGGGGCCGGCGGGGCCCTGCTTGCCGTCACGGCCGGGCTTGCCGTCCTGGCCCTTCGGGCCCTGCTTGCCGGTGTCGCCCTTCGGGCCCCGCGGACCCGCCGGACCCGTGTCGCCCTTCGGGCCGTTCGCGGGACCCGGCTCGCCCTTCGGGCCGCGCTTGCCGGTGTCTCCCTTGTCTCCCCTGTCGCCCTTCTCCCCCTTGGGGCCGGGCTCGCCGCGATCGCCCTTGTCTCCCTTGTCTCCCCTGTCTCCCTTGTCGCCCTTGGGACCGGGCTTTCCGGGCTTGCCGTGGTTCCCGGGCTTTCCGGGCTTGCCGTCGTCGCCCTTGTCACCCTTGTCGCCCTTGGGGCCCGACACCGGGGTGGCCACGGCGAACAGGGCCGGTGCGTCCACGTCCGTCGCCCACTCGCCGCCGGTCAGCGTCGTGCCCCGGGGGGCGTCGCCGTCCACCCGTACCGCCACGGACAGCTGGGTCTGCTCCTGCGCCGCGAAGCGGAAGCCGGCGCGGGTGCCCGCCTCGCAGGTCAGCAGGCGCGCGTCGGACGACCGGGTGCACGGCGCCGCCGCGCGGGTGCCGTTCCAGTAGAAGCGGGTCTCCGGGAAGGTCGTCCGCTCCGGAGCGGTGATGCGGAAGGTGCCGCTGACGACCGGCTCCGCACCGCCCCGGGCCGCGATGACGACGCGTCCCGTGGCCCCGGGGGCGATGGTGGGCACATAGGGCTGGTGGAAGCGGATGTCCGCCGAGTCGGCGGACGCGGGGACCGTCGGGGCGAGGCAGGCGGCGGTGACGGCCGCGACGAACAGGGCGGCGGGCACGGAACGGTAAGCAGGCACGGGTGGTTCCTCCGCAAAGGGAAGGGCGCTGAGGGGAAAGCACCCCCAGTTATCGCGGATCCCCGGCGGTGGCCGTGCGTACCACGCGGGAATGATCACTCGGGCGCCGGATCGATCGCCCTGTCAGGGCGATCACCAGAGCGATCAGCGCGGCCGCCGCCGGTACCGCGTACGCGGCGACCGGGCCCGGCCCCTCCACGACCCAGCCGGCGCTCGCCGAACCGGCCGCGATGCCCGCGAAGATGGCGGTGACCGCCAGGGTCATGCCCTCGTTGAGCCGCCCCTCGGGGATACGGGCGTGGACCTGCGACATCGCCGAGACCATCGTCGGCGCCGTGGCCATGCCGGCCAGCAGGAGGGCGCAGGCCAGGGCGGTCACGGAGCCGGTGGCCGCCGCGGCCCAGGGGAGGGTCATCGAGGCGGCCAGGACGCACACGCACGCCTTCAACGAGCGGGCGCGCAGGGTGCCGTAGAGCAGGCCGGCCGCGCACGAGCCCGCCGCCTGGAGAGCCAGGACCAGCCCGGAGGCGGCGCCCAGGCCCTGGAGGTCGAGGTAGGCGATCGAGGAGACCTCCATCGAGCCGAAGACCACGCCCGTGACGAGGAAGAGCGGCAGCAGCGGGCCCAGCGCGCGCAGCGGTGAGCCCTGCCGCGGCGTCGCCGTCACGGGGGGCTGGGTGGTGCGGCAGGAGGTGAAGACCAGCATGCCGGTGAGCAGCAGGGCGGCCCCGGCGAGGGTGCCCGCCTCCGGGAACACGGCCCCGCACAGGAAGGCCGCCAGTACCGGTCCGAGCATGTAGCACAGCTCGTCCGCGGCCTGTTCGAAGGACATCGCCGTGTGGTGGGCGGCGGGGGAGTCGCGCAGCAGGTGTGTCCAGCGCGCCCGGGACATGCCGCCGATGTTGGGGGTCGTGGCGGTCGCCGCGTAGGAGGCGAAGAGCGTCCAGGCGGGAGCGCCGGTACGGACGCACGCGACCAGGGACAGCGAGCCGAGCACCGCGATCAGGGTGGCCGGTACGGCGATCCGGGCCTGGCCGTGGCGGTCGGTCAGACGGGCGGTCCAGGGCGCCACCACGGCCGTGGCCGCCAGCCCGGTGGCCACGACCGCGCCGGCGAGCGCGTACGAGCCCCGCTGGCCGGCGATCATCATGACCGCGCTGATCCCGAACATGCCCATCGGGAGGCGGGCGATGAGGTTCCCGGCGGTGAAGCCCCGGGCGCCGGGCACCGCGAACAGCCGGCGGTACGGGCCGGCTGCCCGCCCTGCGCTACGGGCCCGGGCGGCGGGCGCGGTGGGGGCGGCGTCGCGAACCGTGTCACGAACGGCGCCGGGGGCGGTGTCGGTGGCGGTGAGGACGAGGGTGCTGCCGGTGACGGTCATGAGGGGCATGGATCCACCCTCGGCCGGGGCGGGGTGCACCGTCCAACACCTGTTCCGAAGCCATTCACCCGTTCCTGTTGTTAGTCTCCGGGGGTGAATCCCCGTGATGTGGAACCCCGGCTGCTGCGCGGGTTCGTCGCCGTGGCCGAGGAGCTGCACTTCACCCGGGCCGCCGCCCGCCTGTACGTCGCCCAGCAGGCCCTGAGCCGGGACGTCCGGCGGCTCGAACAGACCCTGGCGGCCACGCTGTTCGTCCGCACCACCCGCGCCGTCGAGCTGACCGCCGACGGGCAGCGCCTGCTGCCCCTGGCCCGCCGTGTGCTGCGCGCGCACGAGGAGTTGACGGACGCCTTCACGGCCGGGGCCGCGGCCGGCGCGGCACCCCGGCCGCTCCTCGTCGACCTGAACACCGATGGCCCCGGCACCGCGCGCACCGTGCTGGAACGGGCCCGCGAACTCGCCCCGGACTGCGAGCTGATGGCCCGCTTCGAGAGCGGGCTCACCCACGCCGCCGCCGAGGTCGCGGCCGGCCGGCTCGACGTCGCCTTCGGCTACGCCGACGGTCTCGACCCCGCGCTGCGGGCCCCGCTCGCGCAGCGGCCCGTACGGTACGAGCCGCTCGCCGTGCTGCTGCCCGAGGGGCACGCCCTGGCCGCGGGAGAGTCCGTACCGCTCGACGCGCTGGCCGGGGAGACCGTGTACGCGGGCGCCGGGAACCCGCGGACCCTGGAGTGGACGGGGCTGGCGCGCGAGCTGTTCGCCGGACGGGGGATCCTCATGGCCCCGCCCGCGCCGGTCGCGATCGGCAAGGAGGAGTTCCGCCGGGTCATGGTCAAGACCGGCAACCCGGTCCTGGCGACCGTGGGATTCCTGGACATGCCCGGATGCGTGAAGCTGCCGCTGACCGACCCGGTGCCGCTGTCACCGCTGTCCATGGTGTGGCGCAAGGGTTTCAGCCACCCCGGACTGGATGCCCTGCACGCCGCGGCCGACGGCCTGGCGGCCGAGTGCGGCTGGCTCCGGCCCCCGGCGGGCAGCTGGCTGCCGGCCCCGCTCACACACCGCCCGGGCGGCGGGTGAGAGCAAGGTTTCCCGGCGGTCATCCGGCGGGGACCGGGGCCGAAACGCGCCCTTCCTACGGTCGGTTCCACGGACGCGACAGCTGTGGAGGCGTGTGATGACCGGAACCGCACCGCGCAAGCGGGGCCGCTGGATCGAACAGTGGGATCCCGAGGACGAGACCTTCTGGAAGGAGACCGGGGAGCGCGTCGCCCGCCGCAACCTGCTGTACTCCGTGCTCTCCGAGCACATCGGATTCTCCATCTGGTCCCTCTGGTCGGTGATGGTCCTCTTCATGGGCCCCGAGTACGGCATCGACCCGGCCGGAAAGTTCTTCCTGATCGCGACGGCGACCTTCGTGGGCGCCCTCGTGCGTGTGCCGTACACCTTCGCCGTCGCCCGCTTCGGCGGCCGGAACTGGACCGTCCTCAGCGCGGTGCTGCTGCTCGCCCCGACGGTCGCCGCGATCGTCGTCATGGAACCGGGCACCTCCTACGGGACCTTCCTGCTCGTCGCCGCCCTCACGGGGGTGGGCGGCGGCAACTTCGCGTCCTCCATGACCAACATCAACGCCTTCTTCCCGCTCCGGAAGAAGGGCTGGGCGCTCGGCCTGAACGCCGGCGGCGGCAACATCGGCGTGCCTGTCGTCCAGCTGGCCGGCCTGCTCGTCATCGCCACCGCCGGCGCCGGCCACCCGAGGCTGCTGCTGGGCGCCTACATCCCGCTGATCGTGCTCGCCACGGTGCTGGCGGCCGTACGGATGGACAACCTGGCGCCGGTGCGCAACGACACCGGCGCGGTCCGCGAGGCCCTGAAGGACGCACACACCTGGATCATGGCGTTCCTGTACATCGGGACGTTCGGGTCCTTCATCGGCTACAGCTTCGCCTTCGGCCTCGTCCTCCAGACCCAGTTCGGGCGCACCCCGCTCCAGGCGGCTTCGCTGACCTTCATCGGACCGCTGCTCGGCTCGCTGATCCGGCCGGTGGGCGGGGCGCTGGCCGACCGCTTCGGCGGGGCCCGGATCACCCTGGGCACCTTCGTCGCGATGGCCGCGGCGACCGGAGTGGTCGTGCTCGCCTCGCAGCGCTCCTCGCTGCCGGTCTTCCTCGTCGGGTTCGTGGCCCTGTTCGTCCTGAGCGGGCTCGGCAACGGCTCGACGTACAAGATGATCCCGGGCATCTTCCAGGCGAAGGCGCTGGCCCGCGGAATGAGCGGCGAGAGCGCCGCGGCGTACGGGCGGCGGCTCTCCGGCGCTTCCATGGGCCTGATCGGCGCGGTCGGCGCGCTCGGCGGGCTGGGCATCAACCTGGTCTTCCGGGAGGCGTTCCGCACCTCCGGATCCGGCACGACCGCCTTCGTCACCTTCCTCGGCTTCTACGCGCTGTGCTGCGCGGTGACCTGGGCGGTATACCTTCGCCGCCCGGCGGCGGTGACGGCCGAGGCGGCCGAGGCCCCGGCGAAACCGCAGCTCACGTCGGTGTAACCGGGGCGAAATACAGGTGAACCGAGTCCGACATGCCGAGTTGGCAGGCTCGGTTCACCCGTACCGCCCCCCCATGCGTCAGTAGGCAGGTCACGATGGATGACAGGAACACCGGCCCGCTCGCGGGATTCACCGTCGGGGTCACCGCCGCCCGGCGGGCGGACGAGCTCATCGCGCTGCTGCGGCGGCGCGGGGCGGCGGTGCTGCACGCGCCCGCGCTGCGGATCGTGCCGCTCGCCGACGACAGCGAACTGCTGGCCGCCACCAAGGAACTGATCGGCTGCCCGCCGGACGTGGTCGTCGCCACCACCGCGATCGGCTTCCGCGGCTGGGTCGAGGCCGCCGACGGATGGGGGGTCGGCGAACAGCTGCTGGAGACGCTGCGCTCCACCGAACTGCTGGCGCGCGGGCCGAAGGTCAAGGGCGCCATCAGGGCCGCCGGGCTCGTGGAGGAGTGGTCACCGGAGTCCGAATCGCTCGCCGAGGTACTGGACCGGCTGCTGTCGGCCGGGGTGGCCGGCCGGCGGATCGCGCTCCAGCTGCACGGGGAGCCGCTGCCCGGCTTCGTCGAGGCGCTGCGGGCCGGCGGGGCCGAGGTGGTGGTGGTCCCGGTGTACCGGTGGATGGCCCCGGAGGACCTCGCCCCGCTGGACCGGCTGCTGGACGCGATCGTCGGTGGCGGTGTGGACGCCGTCGGCTTCACCTCGGCCCCGGCGGCGGCCTCGCTGCTGTCCCGGGCCGGGGAGCGGGGGATGCGGGAGGCCGTCCTGGACGCGCTGCGCGGCGGCGGGCCGCTGACCGCGTGCGTCGGGCCGGTGACGGCGCTGCCGCTGCAGGCGCTCGGCGTGGACACGGTGCAGCCCGAACGGTTCCGGCTGGGCCCGCTGGTGCAGCTGCTGTGCCGGGAGCTGCCCGGCCGGGCCCGGGTGCTGCCGGTGGCCGGGCACCGGCTGGAGATCCGGGGCCACGCGGTCCTCCTCGGCGAGGAACTGCGGCCGGTGCCCCCGGCCGGGATGGCCCTGCTGCGGGCCCTGTCCCGGCGCCCCGGTTGGGTGGTGGCCCGCGCGGAACTGCTGCGGGTGCTGCCGGGCGCGGGGCGCGACGAGCACGCCGTGGAGACGGCCATGGCCCGGCTGCGGGCGGCGCTCGGAGCGCCGGGCCTCATCCAGACGGTGGTCAAGCGCGGGTACCGGCTGTCGCTGGACGCGGGCGGCGAGGAGAAGTACGGGGAGCTCCCGCAGGACGCGGCGGTGACGGCCAGAGGGGTCCTGGGCTAGCGTGCCGGGATGATCGTTGACGGGGTGGAGATGAGGGCCGTCGCGCCGGACGACGCCGCCGCACTGGCCGAGGCGTTCGCGCGGAACCGGGCGAACATGGCGCCGACCGAGCCGGTCCGGCCCGACGCCTTCTACACGGAGGCGGGGCAGCGGGAGCGGATCGGGCAGCAGCTGGAGTCCCGGGACGCCGGCCGGCTGCTGCCGTTCGTGTTCGTGGACCTCGCGAGCGGCACCGCGCTGGGGACCATCAACCTCGGCAACATCCAGCACGGACCGCTGAGCAGCGGCGGCCTCGGCTACTGGGTCGACGAGGCCTGCCGCGGCAAGGGGCTGGCCACGGCCGCCGCCCGGGAGGTCTGCCGGATCGCCCGTGACGAGGTGGGGCTGCACCGGGTCGAGGCCGGGACCCTGGTCGACAACACCGCCTCGCAGCGGGTGCTGGCGAAGGCGGGCTTCGAGCAGTACGGACTCGCGCCGCGCTACCTGCACATCAACGGCGCCTGGCGCGACCACCGCCTCTTCCAGCGCATCCTCCACGACCACCCGCCGGCGGTCTAGCCCTTCCAGCCCCTCCGGCGTTTGAGGAGCGGGGTCCCGGGCGGAGCCCCGGCAGCGGTGCGCAGCACCGGTCCGGGGGCTTCCCCAGCGGGCAGCGGACCGGCACTCTGGGGAGGCGCCCCACGACGCGAGGCGGTGACGGGCATGCGGTTCGATTCCGGGCGGGTCTGCCTGGACCTGGTGGCCACTTTCACCCCCCACGAGGGGATCCCGGACGGCGACGAACTGCGGCTGTGGCTCGCCGGAGCCGGGCTCGTGCCCGACCGGACACCGCTGGCCCGGGTGGGCGCCGACTGGGCCGCGGCCTTCCGCGCCCTGCGCGCCGACGTGGAGACCCTCGTACGGGCGGAGCTGTCCGGGGGTGAGCCCGACGAAGACGCCCTGGCCCGGGTCAACGCGCTGGCCGCCGGACCACCCCCGGGTCTGTGCGCCGTACGGGACCAGGAAGGGCACCTCGTACGGGAGTTGTGCGGCGGCGTGGAATGCGGTGCGCTGCTCGCGGCGGTGGCCCGTGACGCCGTCGAGCTGCTGACCGACCCCGGTGACCGCGCCCTCCTGCGAGCCTGCGCGGGCGACGGCTGCACCCGTGTCTACCTGGACACCTCCCGCGGCCACCGCCGCCGGTGGTGCTCCAGCGAGCTGTGCGGCAACCGCGAACGTGTCGCCCGCCACCGCCGGCGGCTCCTGGCGTCCGGATCCCGGTAGCCGGTGTACCACTGAGCGAGACGCGTTCCGGAACGGGCGTGCGGACAGGGGGCCGGTTCGCGTACGGTTGACGGTCGCCCATGCACGTCAGAAGGGGGCCTTGGTGGCCGCGCAGGATGCCGCTGTCGACAGCACGGCGGATTCCGTCCGCGATCGGGAGATCGCGGTCGAGCAGACGCATCTCGACCAGGTGTACCGACGCCTCGAGGAGAAGATCCACGAGGCCGAGTTCCTCATGAACGACGCCGCGCAGCGCGGCCAGGTCGGTACGCCCGGAGCCCTGGCCGAGCGCGACGCGCAGGTCTTCCGGGCGGGCATCCACCTGAACCGGCTGAACAACGAGTTCGAGGACTTCCTCTTCGGCCGCATCGACCTGGTGCTCGGCAAGGACGGGGAGCGCGGGCCGGACGGCGCGTACACCTCCGTCGAGCCCGCCGACGCGGCGATCCGCGAGGACCTCACGGCCGACATCGCCGAGACCCTGCACATCGGCCGCATAGGAGTCCTGGACTCCGACTACGCGCCGCTGGTCATCGACTGGCGCGCGCCGGCCGCCGCGCCCTTCTACCGCTCCACGCCCAAGGACCCGGGCCGTGTCGTGCGCCGCCGCGTCATCCGCTCCAAGGGCCGCAAGGTGCTCGGTGTCGAGGACGACCTGATGCGTCCCGAGGTCACCGCCTTCCTCGACGGCCGTGAGCTCCCCGCCATCGGTGACGGCGCGCTCATGGCCGCGCTCGGGCGGGCCCGTACCCACTCCATGCGCGACATCGTGTCCTCCATCCAGGCCGAGCAGGACCTGGTCATCCGGGCCCCCGCCGCCTCCGTCGCCGAGGTCGCGGGCGGTCCCGGCACCGGAAAGACCGCCGTCGCCCTGCACCGCGCCGCCTACCTGCTCTACCAGGACCGCCGCCGCTACTCCGGCGGCATCCTGATCGTCTCCCCGACGCCGCTGCTCGTCGCGTACACCGAGGGCGTGCTGCCCTCCCTCGGCGAGGAGGGCCAGGTCGCCATCCGGGCGCTCGGCTCGCTGGTCGACGGCGCCGAGGCGACCACGTACGACGACCCGTCCGTGGCCCGGATCAAGGGCTCCTCCCGGATGCTCAAGGTCCTGCGCAAGGCCGTGCGCGGCACCCTGGAGCTCGGTGACGACCGCGGGCCGGCGCCGGACCGGCTGCGGGTGGTGGCCTTCGGCCGCCGCCAGGAGCTGGAGGCCGACGAGCTGAACCGGATCCGGCAGAACGTGCTCGGCGGCACCGCGCCCGTGAACCTGCTGCGTCCGCGCGCCCGCAAGCTGCTGCTGGACGCCCTGTACGCGAAGACCGGCGCCTCCGGCCGGCACAGCGACCCGGAGCTCGCCGCCGAGCTGCGCTCCGCTTTCGACGAGGACATCTGCACCGAGGACGACTTCATCGGCTTCCTGAACGCGTGGTGGCCCGAGCTGACCCCGCGCCGGGTGCTCGCCGCGATGGCCGACGAACGCAAGCTCGGCCGCTGGTCGCGCCGGGACCTCAACCCGCGCGAGACCCGTCAGCTGGCCCGTTCGCTGCGCCGGGTGGGCGCGGACGGCAAGGGCCCCCTGTCGGTGCACGACGTGGCGCTGCTCGACGAGCTCCAGCAGCTCCTCGGCGCTCCCGCGCGGCCGAAGCGGAAGCGGGAGATGGACCCGCTCGACCAGCTCAGCGGGCTGGAGGAGCTGATGCCGACCCGCGAGGAGACCCAGTGGGAGCGGGCCGAGCGGCTCGCGGCGGAGCGCACCGAGTACGCGCACGTCATCGTGGACGAGGCCCAGGACCTGACGCCGATGCAGTGGCGGATGGTGGGCCGCCGGGGCCGGCACGGCACCTGGACGGTCGTCGGCGACCCGGCGCAGTCCTCCTGGACGGATCCGGAGGAGGCGGCCGCCGCCCGCGACGAGGCGCTGGGGTCCCGGCCGCGCCGGCGCTTCACGCTCACGGTCAACTACCGCAACCCGGCCGAGGTCGCCGAGGTCGCCTCCCGCGTGCTGCGGCTGGCGATGCCCGGGATGGAGCCGCCGTCGGCCGTGCGTTCCACGGGGCTGGAGCCGCGGTTCACGGCCGCCGACGGGGAGCTGGGCGCCGTGGTGCGGGAGGAGACGCGGCGGCTGCTGGAGCAGGTGGACGGCACCGTCGGTGTGGTCGTGGCCATGGACCGGCGTGCGGAGGCCGCGGGCTGGCTCGCCGACCTGGGTGAACGGGCCGTGGCCCTGGGCAGCCTGGAGGCCAAGGGTCTGGAGTACGACGCCACGGTGGTGGTCTCCCCGGCGGAGATCGCGGACGAGTCCCCGGCGGGCCTGCGGGTGCTGTACGTGGCGCTGACGCGTGCCACGCAGCAGCTGACGGTGGTCTCGGCCGAAGGGGACAAGCCGGACGCGGACGGGGTGCCCGAGCTGCTGCTGGCGTAGCGGTGACCGGCCGGCGTCCGGCCGGTCACGGACGTACGGCCGGATGGTCCGCGGCCAGGCGCGTGGTCCCGGGAACCGACCGCGACCAGGGGGATCACATTCGGCGATCCTTTGTTAGCCTGGGTACGGCACCGACTCGATCCAAGCCCCCGGGCCCAACCTTCGTCGCTCAGAGCGACCACTTGCCGCGAGGCGAGCATGGCGGGTCGGTGTCATAGACGTAGGAAGAACCAGGTCCGCGCCCTCCACCTGTGGGGGGCGCGGACCTGTTTTGTGTGACCCCGCCATTCCGAACCCCTCTCATATCTCGTATGGTGGAAGAGTCTTTCCGAATTTTGTAGCTGGTTACCTTGTACCGGCTGGTAGGGGGGACGATCGGACAACAGGTCCTGCCGCACCTGCTGTGGAGCGCGGGCCCTGTGTGTTAAGCGAACCAGGGACAGAAGAGGAAACACGGCCATGGCAACGGCGCCCAGCGTCTCGTATTCGATGACGGTCCGCCTGGAAGTGCCCGCGAGCGGAACCGCGGTCTCCCAGCTCACCACCGCCGTGGAGTCCTCCGGAGGATCGGTCACCGGCCTCGACGTCACCGCCTCGGGCCACGAGAAGCTGCGGATCGACGTCACCATCGCCGCGACCTCCACCGCGCACGCCGACGAGATCGTGGAGAAGCTGCGCGGCATCGAGGGCGTCAGCCTCGGCAAGGTCTCCGACCGTACGTTCCTGATGCACCTCGGCGGCAAGATCGAGATGTCGTCGAAGCACCCCATCCGCAACCGTGACGACCTCTCGATGATCTACACGCCGGGCGTCGCCCGCGTGTGCACCGCCATCGCCGAGAACCCCGAGGACGCCCGCCGCCTGACCATCAAGCGCAACTCCGTCGCAGTCGTGACGGACGGTTCCGCCGTGCTGGGCCTGGGCAACATCGGCCCGATGGCCGCGCTGCCCGTCATGGAGGGCAAGGCGGCCCTCTTCAAGCGCTTCGCCGGCATCGACGCCTGGCCGATCTGCCTCGACACCCAGGATTCCGACGAGATCGTCGCCATCGTCAAGGCCATCGCCCCGGGCTTTGCCGGCATCAACCTGGAGGACATCTCCGCGCCGCGCTGCTTCGAGATCGAGGCCCGGCTGCGCGAGGCCCTCGACATCCCCGTCTTCCACGACGACCAGCACGGCACCGCGATCGTCGTGCTCGCGGCCCTCACCAACGCACTGCGCGTGGTGGGCAAGGCAGTTGAGGACGTCAAGGTCGTCATGTCGGGCGCCGGCGCGGCCGGTACGGCCATCCTGAAGCTGCTTCTCGCGGCGGGTGTGAAGAACGCCGTCAGCGCCGACATCCACGGTGTCGTGCACGCGGGCCGCCCCGACCTCGTCGACGCGGCCGCGGACTCCCCGCTGCGCTGGATCGCCGACAACACCAACCCCGAGGGCTACACGGGCACTCTGAAGGAGGCCGTGGTCGGTGCCGACGTGTTCATCGGCGTCTCGGCCCCGAACGTGCTGTCCGGCGAGGACGTCGCCGCCATGGCGGAGGGTGCCATCGTGTTCGCGCTCGCGAACCCGGACCCCGAGGTCGACCCGGCCGTGGCCCGTCAGACGGCCGCCGTGGTGGCCACCGGCCGTTCCGACTTCCCGAACCAGATCAACAACGTGCTGGTCTTCCCGGGCGTCTTCCGCGGTCTGCTGGACGCGCAGTCCCGCACGGTGAACACCAGCATGATGCTCGCCGCCGCGACCGCGCTGGCCGACGTCGTCGGCGAGGACGAGCTGAACGCGAACTACATCATCCCGTCGGTGTTCAACGACAAGGTCGCCGGCGCGGTGGCGGGCGCCGTCCGCAAGGCCGCCTCGGCCGCGCAGAACGGGCCTGTGACGGGCCTCACGGCTCCCTGATCCCCGGCGCGTCGCGGGATGCGGGCCTGCCGGGCCGCCTCTAGGGTTGCGGGGACGCCGACGAGCTCCGCCGTGCGCATCCCACGGGTGCGGACGGAGCGTCACCGGGGCGTGACTGTGGCGCTTTTCGTGTGACCCCGGCGGGTGCCGGATTGGCTTTACCGCCGCTGGTGGGGGCAGGATGCGTAACCGGGCGAGAGGGTCTGACGTTCAGACCCGGGTCCGGGGACTGTCCTAGGGCCCTGGCAGCATCGGCTTCGATCTCACGCCTCTAAGGCAAGTTGAACACGGGAGTACAACATGAACCGCAGTGAGCTGGTGGCCGCTCTGTCCGAGCGCGCCGAGGTGACCCGCAAGGACGCCGACGCCGTTCTGGCCGCGCTCGCCGAGACCGTCGGCGAGATCGTCGCCAAGGGCGACGAGAAGGTCACCATCCCCGGCTTCCTGACCTTCGAGCGCACCCACCGTGCCGCTCGCACCGCGCGCAACCCGCAGACCGGCGACCCCATCCAGATCCCGGCCGGCTACAGCGTGAAGGTCTCCGCGGGCTCCAAGCTCAAGGAAGCCGCCAAGGGCAAGTAAGTCCTGCCCCGGCGCCGGGGGCCGCGCAGGCCCTCGGGACGTCGAGCACGGCTGAATGCAGCAGCAGTACGCAGAACGGTGAAGGGCGGCCACCCCGGGCGGGGCGGCCGCCCTTTCGCCTCCCCGCGGTCCGTGCGCGCCAGCCTCGGCGTCGCCCTCCGCGGGCCTCCGCGGGCCTCCGCGGGTCCCGGCAGTCCCTGTGAGGCCCCGTCAGAGCCCGCCAGGGCCCGTCAGAGCGCGTTACGGCTCGTCAGGGCCCTCCCCGGTACAGAGAAGCCCCGCCGGCGCATGCGAAAGCCCCCCGGGCCCTTGCGGGACCCCGGGGGGCTTCGGCGTACGCACGGGCGTACGGCGGGACGGGTCAGACGAGCTCGCCGCCCGGCAGTTCGACCTTCGCACCGAGCTCGACGAGCTTCTCCATGAAGTTCTCGTAGCCGCGGTTGATCAGGTCGATGCCGTGGACCCGCGAGGTGCCCTCGGCGGCCAGCGCCGCGATCAGGTACGAGAACCCGCCGCGCAGGTCGGGGATGACCAGGTCGGCGCCCTGCAGCTTGGTCGGGCCGGAGACGACCGCCGAGTGCAGGAAGTTGCGCTGGCCGAAACGGCAGGCCGAGCCGCCCAGGCACTCGCGGTACAGCTGGATGTGAGCACCCATCTGGTTGAGGGCCGAGGTGAAGCCGAGCCGGGACTCGTAGACCGTCTCGTGGACGATCGAGAGGCCGGAGGCCTGCGTCAGGGCCACCACGAGCGGCTGCTGCCAGTCGGTCTGGAAGCCGGGGTGCACGTCCGTCTCCAGCGCGATGGCGTTGAGCGGGCCGCCCGGGTGCCAGAAGCGGATGCCGTCGTCGTCGATCTCGAAGGCGCCGCCGACCTTCCGGTACGTGTTCAGGAAGGTCATCATCGAACGCTGCTGGGCGCCGCGCACGTAGATGTTGCCGCCGGTGGCGAGCGCCGCGGAAGCCCAGGAGGCGGCCTCCAGGCGGTCCGGGAGGGCCTTGTGGTTGTAGCCGCCGAGCCGCTCCACACCGGTGATCCGGATGGTGCGGTCGGTGTCCATGGAGATGATGGCGCCCATCTTCTGCAGCACGCAGATGAGGTCCTCGATCTCCGGCTCGACGGCGGCGTTGCTGAGCTCGGTGACGCCCTCGGCCAGGACGGCCGTGAGCAGCACCTGCTCGGTCGAGCCGACGGACGGGTAGGGCAGGCGGATCTTGCAGCCGCGCAGCCGCTGCGGAGCCTCCAGGTACTGGCCGCCCTCGCGCTTCTCGATGGTCGCGCCGAACTGGCGGAGCACGTCGAAGTGGAAGTCGATCGGCCGGCCGCCGATGTCGCAGCCGCCGAGGCCCGGGATGAAGGCGTGGCCGAGACGGTGCAGCAGGGGGCCGCAGAAGAGGATCGGGATGCGCGAAGAGCCCGCGTGGGCGTCGATGTCCGCGACGTTCGCGCTCTCGACGTGGGTGGGGTCGAGCACGAGCTCGCCCGGCTCCTCGCCGGGACGCACCGTCACCCCGTGCAGCTGGAGCAGCCCGCGCACGACACGCACGTCACGGATGTCGGGAACGTTGCGCAGCCTGCTGGGTCCGCTGCCGAGCAGAGCGGCGACCATGGCCTTGGGCACGAGGTTCTTCGCACCGCGGACACGGATCTCGCCCTCGAGCGGGGTACCGCCGTGGACAAGCAGTACATCGTCACTGATGCCGGTCATGAATCTCGCGTTCCGGAGAGGGTGGGCAGGGGGCCAGGGAAAAGGGTAAGGGCCATCACCCCCTTGTTCGTAAGGCCGACGTGGCCGTAGGACTGTCATGAATTCGGCACAACACCCTCCGTATCCACCGCATGGCGGAGTGTTGCGTTCCGCCCGGTTCGTCCGTGCGCGCTCCTCGCTGCCGCCGTGCGCCCTGAGCTGCACGCGATCCGATCCGTCCGCCCGCTCCCCGCGAAGGGCGGTTGTGCGGGATCATGGCGGCATGACCGAGGTGTCCTCCCTCACAGGGCGGCTGCTCGTGGCCACCCCCGCCCTCGCGGATCCGAACTTCGACCGCGCGGTGGTGCTGCTGCTCGACCACGACGAGCAGGGCTCCCTCGGCGTGGTCCTCAACCGGCCGACCCCGGTGGGCGTCGGCGATGTCCTGCTGGCCTGGGCGCCGCTGGCCGGGGCCCCCGGCGTGGTGTTCCAGGGCGGGCCGGTGGCGCTGGACTCGGCCCTGGGGCTCGCCGTCATCCCGGGCGAGGAGGGGCCGCTCGGCTGGCGCCGGGTGCACGGCGCGATCGGGCTGGTCGACCTGGAGACGCCGCCGGAGCTGCTGGCCCCGGCGCTGGGCGGCCTGCGCATCTTCGCCGGTTACTCCGGCTGGGGGCCGGGCCAGCTGGAGCAGGAGGTGGGCGAGGGCGCCTGGTACGTGGTGGAGTCGGAGCCCGGGGACGTGTCCTCCCCGGATCCGGAGCGGCTGTGGCGGTCGGTGCTGCGCCGCCAGCGCAGCGAACTCGCGATGGTCGCCACCTATCCGGACGACCCGTCGCTCAACTGACGGGCGCGGGGTTAAGTACCCTGGGTTCCATGAGCACTCTTGAGCCCGAGCGCGGGACTGGCACGGGGACCCTCGTAGAGCCGACGCCGCAGGTGTCGCACGGTGACGGCGACCACGAGCGCTTCGCCCACTACGTCCAGAAGGACAAGATCATGGCGAGCGCGCTCGACGGGACCCCCGTCGTCGCGCTCTGCGGCAAGGTCTGGGTACCGGGCCGGGACCCGAAGAAGTACCCGGTCTGCCCCATGTGCAAGGAGATCTACGAGTCCATGGGCCCCGGCGGGGACAAGGACAAGGGCGGCAAGGACAAGTAGTCCGAGCCCGCTCACCCCTGCCTTGCGCGGGACCGGGCCCCCGGCGCACCACCGTGCGTCCGGGGGCCTTTGCCGTGCCTGCGGGGCGCGTTAGGGTCGGCGCGACGGGCACCCGGCGGAACGTGTGTTGCGCAGGGCGCAACCGGCTGCGTGAAGGGCTGACGCATGGACCTGATCCGCACGGGCCTGATCCCCGCACCCCGGGCCGTACTGCTCGACGAGGACGGGCGCCGCTTCGCGTTCGGCCCCGAGCCCGCCCTCGACGCCGGGCCCGGCACCGGACCCGTCGCCCGCTGGATGCGGCGGGAGCTGGGGGCGGCCACCGGCTGGACACTGCCCGCCGCAGGGACCGGGACCGGGACCGGGGTCGGACCCGGAGTCGGCTCCGGCGCGGTCGCGGAGCTGCGGCTGCGGCTCGACCCGGACGCCGCGGGGGAACGCGGGCCGGAGTCGTACCGCATCGACATCGGCGAGGACGGGGCGGAGCTGACGGGAGCGACGACGGCCGGACTCTTCTGGGCCGCCCAGACCCTGCGCCAGCTGCTCGGCCCCGACGCGTACCGCAAGGCGCCGCTGCCCGGCCGCACCTGGAGCCTGCCCTACGCCGCCGTCGCGGACGGCCCCCGCTTCGGCTGGCGCGGGATGATGCTCGACGTCGCCCGGCACTTCATGCCCAAGGACGGCGTGCTGCGCTACATCGACCTGCTCGCCGCCCACAAGCTCAACGTGCTCCACCTGCACCTGACCGACGACCAGGGCTGGCGGATCGAGATCCGGCGCCACCCGAGGCTGACCGGCGTCGGCGGCTGGCGGGCGCGCAGCCGCCACGGCCACCGCGCCTCGCCGCTGTGGGACGAGACCCCGCACGGCGGCTTCTACACCCAGGACGACATCCGCGAGATCGTCGCGTACGCCGCCGAGCGGCACGTCCGGGTGGTCCCGGAGATCGACCTGCCGGGGCACTCGCAGGCCGCGATCGCCGCGTACCCGGAGCTGGGCAACACCGACGTGGTCGACACGGCGGCCCTCGGCGTCTGGGACGACTGGGGGATCTGCGAGAACGTCCTCGCCCCGACCGACGCCGTGCTGCGCTTCTACGAGGGTGTCTTCGAGGAGCTGCTGGAGCTGTTCCCGGCGGAGGTCTCGCCCTTCGTGCACGTGGGCGGCGACGAGTGCCCCAAGACGCAGTGGAAGGCCTCCCCGGCCGCGCAGCAGCGGATCCGGGAGCTGGGCGTGGACGGCGAGGACGGGCTGCAGTCCTGGTTCATCCGGCACTTCGACGGCTGGCTCGCCGAGCGCGGGCGGCGCCTGATCGGGTGGGACGAGATCCTGGAGGGCGGTCTCGCCCCGGGTGCGGCCGTGTCCTCGTGGCGCGGCCGCGCGGGCGGGATCGCCGCCGCCGAGGCCGGCCACGACGTGGTGATGTGCCCCGAGCAGCAGGTGTACCTGGACCACCGTCAGGCGGACGGCCCGGACGAGCCGATGCCCATCGGGTACGTGCGCTCGCTGGAGGACGTCTACCGCTTCGAGCCGGTGCCGCCGAAGCTGTCGCCGGAGGCGGTGGCCCATGTGCTGGGCGCGCAGGCCAACTTGTGGACCGAGGTCACGCAGGACCGGGGCCGGGTCGACTACCAGGTGTTCCCGCGGCTGGCGGCCTTCGCGGAGGTGGTGTGGTCGTGGCAGCCGGAGCCCGAGGAGCGCGACTTCGCGTGGTTCGAGGCCCGGATGGCCGCGCACTACCCGCGGTTGGACGCTCTGGGCGTCGACTACCGCCCGCCCGGCGGTCCGTTGCCCCGGCAGCGTCGGCCGGGGGTGCTCGGCCGCCCCATCGAGGGCGCGCCCCCGAACGTGTGACACGGGGGCACGGGGGCCGGCCCGCGGCCGCCCTGAACGGAAAGGGAACGAGTCCGGAACTCTCGCTGGTTTTCCCGCCATACAGGGAAAACCGGGCAATACGGGAGGAGGGTCGTCGAAGGCGGTGTCACGGGGCCCTCCACCCCGTACGGGACACCGTGCGCGGCCGCGGCGGTACGGGGAGACCCTCGCGCCGGGCGGCCCGGAAGATGTGCCAGAGTTGCCACGTCCCGGCGGGGAGCACGTACCGTACGGCGGACAGGCGTGAGCGCCAGGACCGGGACATCGGGAAGGGGCAGCTGGGTTGACCACGCACGCACCGCACGCACCGCACGCACCTGATTCACCTCAGGGGGCTCAGGGGCAGCAGGCGGCGCAGTCCGTGACGCTGCCGGCCTCGCTCGACGAGGCCGTCGCGGCGCTCACCGCCATGCCCGCCGCCGTTCCCGTCGCGGGCGGCACCGACCTCATGGCCGCGGTCAACGCCGGGCAGCTGCGGCCCGCTGCGCTGGTCGGCCTGGGCCGGATCAACGAGATCCGCGGCTGGCAGTACCAGGACGGTCACGCGCTGCTCGGTGCGGGCCTCACGCATGCCCGGATGGGGCGGCCGGACTTCGCCGCGCTCATCCCCGCGCTCGCGGCCGCCGCGCGCGCCGCCGGGCCCCCGCAGATCCGCAACGCCGGGACCCTCGGCGGGAACATCGCCACCGCCGCGCCCACCGGGGACGCGCTGCCCGTGCTGGCCGCGCTGGAGGCCGTACTCGTCATCATCGGCCCGGGCGGGCAGCGCGAGATCCCGGTCTCGCACCTGCTGGCAGGGCGGGAGATGCTGCGGCCCGGTGAGCTCATCGGCTTCGTACGGGTGCCGCTGCTGCACGCCCCGCAGGTGTTCCTCAAGGCCACCGGGCGCACGGGACCCGGGCGCGCGGTGGCGTCCGTGGGGCTCGTGCTGGACCCGGCGCGCCGGGGCGTGCGCTGCGCCATCGGCGCGGTGGCCCCGATGCCGCTGCGCCCGCTGGAGGCCGAGCAGTGGGTGGCCTCGCTGATCGACTGGGACGGCGGGCGGAGCCTGGCCCCCGAGGCGCTGGAGGCCTTCGGCGAGTACGTCGCGGCCGCCTGCGTCCCCGACCAGGGGGAACCGGTGGCTCCCGGCGTACTGCACCTGCGGCGGACGGTGGCCGTACTGGCACGGAGGGCCCTCGGAAGGGCGCTGAGCTCATGAGCGGGAACGAGAACGAGAACGTGACCCAGGGGAACGGCACGGCGGGCTGGGGCTGGGAACCGGTCCCGCAGGGCGGCGAGTACGACTCGGACGCCACGGCCTTCGTGAAACTGCCGCAGGACATGCTGGACGCGCTCGGCACGGGCGAGCCGCTCGCGGCGCCCGGGCACGGCTACGTGCCGCCGCCGATGATCGTGCCGCTGGGCTCGGCCAGTACGGACCCGGCGGCCACGGGCACGTGGACGCTCCCGGCGCAGTGGCCGGAGGCGGGCGGCGGCGCCGACCCGTCGGGGCCGGGTTCAGGGTCCGTGGGCGGTACCGGGGCCGGGTCCGTGGGCGGGCCGATCCCGGCGTCGATCCCCATCCCGGAGTCGGTGGCCGCCGCGTTCGCCGAGGCGCAGCCGGAGCCGGAGCCTGCGCGCGATCCCGGTGCGACGGCGGAGTGGCGCTTCCCCGAGGCCGTGCACGAGCCCGAGGAGGCGCCGTCGACGACCGGCCAGTGGGCCGTGCCCGACTTCGCGCAGCAGCAGGGCGACTTCCACACGGGCACCGGCCTGGACGCGGACTGGAGCCAGGCCCCGGCGACCCTGCCCGGTGGCGCCCCGGCCCCGTGGGCGTACCTGACGCAGCAGCCCGCCGCCGACCCGGACCCCGGCCAGGGCCCTGGCCAGGACGGGGGCGTTCTGCCGGGCACGGACGAGGCCGCCGCCGCTTCGGCCGCCGCCGCCACCGCCACAGCGCACGCCGCCGGACGCCTGCTCGGCGGACCCGGTGTCGGCGCCGCGAGCCGCGGGCCGCGGGTGCTGGGCGGCCCCGGCGTGGGCACCGCGCTCCAGGAGGCCGAGCCCGCACACCACCAGGCACCGCACGACATCGAGGCCGCGCACGGCCCGGCGGCGACCGCGCTCGCGGGGGAGCGGTCGCACCCGGGGGCCGCGGCGCACGAACCGGCCGCGGAGGCCGCGCAGCCGGCGGAGCCGGAGCACCCGGCGCAGCCCGCGTACGCCGACCACGCGGACCATGCCGACCACGCGGACCGTGCCGGACACGGGGCCGACGCCGCTCACTCCGAGCACGGCGATTACTCCGAACACGGCGCGCACCCCGACGACTTCGGGCGCACCGGGCATACCGGGCGTACCGGGCACGCGAGTCACGTGGGCCACACGGGTCACACCGGGCAGGCAGGTCATACCGGTCACTCCGACCATGCGGAGCATTCCGCGCACCCCGCGCACCCCGCGGACACGGACGGGCACGGCTTCGCGCTCCTCGACCGGACCCCCGAGGCGGAGTCCACCCCGGCGGACGGCCACGGCTTCGCGGAACCGGGTGCCGCGCCCGCACCGGACCGGGCCGGCACCGACGGGCAGGCGCCCGCCGAGACCGCCCCGTCCCCCGCCGAGACCCCGGCCGGGTCCACGCCGACCGGGGACACCGCCGACAGCGCGGCGGAGCTCCCGGCCGAGGGCACCGGGGAAGGGATCCCGGCGGAGGTGCCGGCGTACGAAGACGGGCACCGTCCCGCGGCCGACGTCCACCACGAGCACCCCCACGCCTCCTACGTCCTGCGCGTCAACGGCGCCGACCGCCCCGTCACCGGGGCCTGGATCGGGGAGTCGCTCCTCTACGTGCTGCGCGAGCGCCTCGGCCTCGCCGGCGCCAAGGACGGCTGCTCGCAGGGCGAGTGCGGCGCCTGCGCCGTACAGGTCGACGGCCGGCTCGTCGCCTCCTGCCTGGTCCCGGCGGCCACGGCCGCCGGCAGCGAGGTCCGCACCGTCGAGGGCCTCGCGACGGGCGGGGAACTCTCCGACGTCCAGCGCGCGTTGTGCAGGTCGGGCGCGGTGCAGTGCGGGTTCTGCGTCCCCGGCATGGCCATGACCATCCACGACCTGCTGGAGGGCAACCACGCCCCCAGCGAGCTGGAGACCCGTCAGGCGCTGTGCGGCAACCTCTGCCGGTGCTCCGGCTACGCGGGGGTCGTCGAGGCCGTCCGCGAGGTCGTGGCCGAGCGGGAGGCGACGGCCTCCGCGGAGGCGGCACAGCTCCAGACACAGGGGCACGGCCACGGACACGGACACGACCACGGGCAGGACTACGGGCACGGGCACGTTCAGGCGCAGGGCGAAGCGGCGTCGGAGCCGCGCATCCCGCACCAGGCAGCGCCCGGCGAGGGCGGCATCCACCACGGAGGCACGGCGTGAGCGGGCAGGACGCGGCGACCGCGACGACGGTGAACACCACGGTGACGGCCATGGCCGCAGCACCGGGGCCCGAGACCGCCGAGCAGCAGGTACCGCGCGGCATCGGCGCCTCCGTCGAGGCCACCGACACCCGCGCCAAGACCGAGGGCACCTTCCCCTACGCCGCCGACCTGTGGGCCGAGGGCCTGCTGTGGGCCGCCGTGCTGCGCTCCCCGCACGCCCACGCCCGGATCCTCTCCATCGACACCACGGCCGCCGCGGAGATGCCCGGCGTACGTGCCGTCGTCACCCACGCCGACGTACCCGGCGCCACCACGCACGGCCGCCGGATCGCGGACCGGCCGGTGTTCGCGCACGACGTCGTACGCCACCACGGCGAGCCCATCGCCGCCGTCGCCGCCGACCACCCCGACACGGCCCGGCTCGCCGCGGCCGCGATCGCCGTCGAGTACGAGCTCCTCGACCCGGTCACCGACCCCGAGCAGGCCTTCGGCGCCCCTGCCCTGCACCCCGACGGCAACCTGATCCGGCACATCCCGCTGCGCTACGGCGACCCGGAGGCCACCGGCGAGGTCGTGGTCGAGGGCCTGTACCGGATCGGCCGCCAGGACCCGGCCCCCATCGGCGCCGAGGCCGGGCTGGCCGTGCCCCGTCCCGACGGCGGCGTCGACCTCTACACCGCCTCCACCGACCCGCACACCGACCGCGACCTGGCCGCCGCCTGCTTCGGCCTGGAACCGGACCGGGTGCGCGTTGTCGTCACCGGCGTGCCGGGCGCCACGGCCGACCGCGAGGACGCCGCCTTCCAGCTCCCGCTCGGCCTGCTCGCCCTGCGCACGGGCTGCCCGGTGAAGCTGGCCGCCACCCGCGAGGAGTCCTTCCTCGGCCACACCCACCGCCACCCGACCCTGCTGCGCTACCGCCACCACGCGGACGCCGAGGGCCGCCTGGTCAAGGTCGAGGCGCAGATCCTGATGGACGCGGGCGCGTACGCCGACGCCTCCGCCGAATCCCTGGCGGCGGCGGTGGCCTTCGCCTGCGGCCCGTACGTCGTCCCGCACGCCTTCGTCGAGGGCTGGGTGGTACGCACCAACAACCCGCCGTCGGGCCACGTCCGCGGCGAGGGCGCGATGCAGGTGTGCGCCGCGTACGAGGGCCAGATGGACAAGATCGCGGCCGCCCTCGGCATCGACGGCGCGGAACTGCGCATGCGCAACGTCCTGGCCACGGGGGACCTCCTCCCGACCGGCCAGACGGTCACCTGCCCGGCCCCGGTCGCCGAACTCCTGCGCTCGGTCCGCGACTACGAGCTGCCCGCCCTCCCGAAGGACGCCCCCGAGGACGAGTGGCTGCTGCCCGGCGGCCCGGAGGGCGCGGGCGAGCCCGGCGCGGTGCGGCGCGGCGTCGGCTACGGCGTCGGCATGGTGCACATGCTCGGCGCGGAGGGGACCGACGAGGTCTCCACCGCCACCGTGAAGGTGGTGGGCGGCGTGGCCACCGTCATCTGCGCGGCGGTCGACACCGGCCAGGGCTTCGGCACCCTGGCCCGCCAGATCGTCCAGGAGGTGCTGGGCGTCGACGAGGTGACGGTGGCCCCGGTGGACACCGACCAGCCCCCGGCCGGCCCGGCGGCGCACGGCCGCCACACGTGGGTGTCGGGCGGCGCGGTGGAGCGGGCCGCCAAGATGGTCCGCACCCAGCTGCTGCAGCCGATGGCGCACAAGCTGGGCATGTCGACGGAACTCCTGCAGATCCAGGACGGCCGCATCACGTCGTACGACGGCGCGTTCTCGATGTCGGTCGCGGAGGCCATGGCGGGCAAGGAACTCTGGGCGACCGCCCAGTGCCGCCCCCACCCGACGGAACCGCTGGACGCGGACGGCCAGGGCGACGCGTTCGTGGGCCTCGCCTTCTGCGCGATCCGCGCGGTGGTGGACGTGGACATCGAACTGGGCTCCGTACGGGTGGTGGAGCTCGCGGTGGCCCAGGACGTGGGCCGGATCCTGAACCCCCGTCGACTGGAGGCCCGTATCGAAGCGGGCGTCACCCAGGGCGTGGGCGCGGCCCTGACGGAGAACCTCCGCACGGTCGCCGGCCTGGTCCGCCACCCCGACCTGACGGGCTACGCCCTGCCGACCGCGCTGGACGCGCCGACGATCCGCATCGTCAAACTGGTCGAGGAGCGCGACGTGGTGGCCCCGTTCGGCGCGAAGGCGGCGAGCGCGGTCCCGGTGGTGACGACCCCGGCGGCGATCGCCTCGGCGGTCCGCGCGGCGACGGGCCGCCCGGTCAACAGGCTCCCGATCCGACCGTCGGCGGCGGTGGCGTCACCCAACTCGTGAGCGTGTGAGTCGCATTGCACGTGCAACCCCGGACTTGGGGCTGTCGGTGCCGGTCGCTAGAGTGATCGACGAGAGTGTGCGCGCACACGTGCGAACGGGTGCGAACGGGGACGGGGAGTCGGGGAGGCCATCGTGGCAGAGGACACAGTCGGGGTTCTGGCGCTAGACCTGTCGGGGGACATGGCGGCGTCGATCAGGGCCCAGGCGGACGCACAGGCGAAGGCGGCAGCCCTTCAGGTCCAGTACGAGGACCTGAAGGGCTACAAGAGCCTGGTGGACGGTCTCCTGACGAAGCTTCAGGAATCCCCGGCGCACCACAACAAACTTGCGGACGGCGCGCTGCCGACGGGTGCCTTGGGGCAGGGCTTTCCCGAGGCGGAAAAGCTGTACGGGGCGTACAAGACCGTCCACTCGGAGCTGCAGACGCTGTCGAAGGGTCTGGCGGAGCTGATCGAGGCCCTGGGCATCGCGGTCCTGTCCGCAGGCGGCGGCTACGCCGAGGTGGACGAGGAGCAGAAGCGGCGCATGGTCGTCATCGCCAAGCAGGCCGAAGACGAGTACGGCCGGGATCGTGGCCCCGACGCGGAGAAGAAGAGCGACAGCCCGAAGCCGAAGGGTGGTGTCATCTGATGACGGACTTCGAGGGATACACGCACGCACAGCTGCACGCGATGATCGAGTCGCTCGACCCGACGAAGGTCGCGGCGCTGGGCACGAAGCTCACCGAGGCCGCCACGACGATCGAGCAGATCGGCACCAAGCTCAAGGACCACAAGGTCAAGGGCTGGGAGGGCGAAGCTGCCACGGCGTTCCAGGACTGGGTGAGCCGCGCGGGCAGCGCCACGCTGGAACTGGCCAAATACAGCAAGGTCGGCGGCAAGTACATGGCCGAAGCGGCGCAGGTCATGCGCGAGGTCAAGCCGTCCAAGGACGGCGCGGGGAACTTCCCCCCGTACGACGCTGCTGCGGACGCGAAGCTCAGGGAGAACCTCGCGATTTCCCGCGAGTACCACAACGACCCGGATGCGGTGCAGCTCGGCCAGGAGGCATGGTCGAAGCTGAGCGGCGACCACGCGCGAGCCGTGGACGCGATGAACAAGCTGGCCGGGGCGTACGACCAGTCCGCAGTGCAGATGGGCAACGCGGAAGCCCCGAGGCTTCCGCCGCCGCCGCAGGTTCTCGTACCGCAGGGCATTGCCGGCGACACCGATGTGGCGCGCTCTGGCGGTAGCTCTGGCTCGGCCGGCTACTCCACCCCTTACGGCTCCACGTCGGCATCGGCTAGTAGTGGTTCTACGTACGACCCGGGCCAGCTGCCCGGGCGCCAGCCCCAGCCGGACAACACGGTTCCGTCAGCGTCGATGCCGGATCGTGACGTAGACGTGAACCTCGATACTGTCGGTACGCTTCCGCCCCCGACCACGCCGCCGGTGACGATCACGCCCGGTCTCCCACCGTCCACGGGTCCTGTCGGACCCACCCCAGGCCCCTTTGTTCCGCCTGTCACCGTCCCGCCCGTAGGCGGGCTCAAGGGACCTGGCCCCTTCGGTACCGGTCCTGGAATTGGTCCCTATCCGGGATTGGGTGGTCCTGGCGTCCCTCCCGGCGGCAAGGTCATCGGGACGCCTGGGATGCCCCCGCGCGATGCTGGCATCACGGGGGGACGTACGGTGACGTCCACTGGACCTAGTTCGGGCATCCCGCGCGGCACCGTCATCGGCGAGGGCACCCACGCCGGTCGCCCCATGGGTGGCGGGATGGGCCATGGCGCCGGCGGCCATTACGGCGGCACCCAGGCAGGACTCCCGGCAGGTCGCCGACTGGCGTCGGAGCCCGGTGGCGTCATGGGTGGACGTCAGGCCGGTGCGGTCGGTCGTCCGATCGCGGCGGGTCAGCCGTTTACCCAGGGTGGATCCGGTCTCGTCCGCAATGGTGCCGGTCCTGTGGGTCACGCTGGCGCAGGCGCACAGACTCCGGGCAGGCGTCGGGACAACCAGGGAAGCGAGCGTCCCGATTACCTGACCGAGGACGAAGAGACCTGGCAGGGCAACCGTCGTGTTGCCCCGCCCGTGATCGACTGAGCAGAACGGACGTTGTACGGGATGCACATGCGTAAGGCGACCGCGGCCCTGGTGGGTCTCCTGCTGGCCGGGGTCGCCGCGACCCCGGCCCACGCGGAGACCATCCGATCGCAGCAGTGGCATCTCGACGCCATGAAGGCCGACGAGATCTGGAAGATCAGCAAGGGCAAGGGTGTCACCGTCGCGGTTATTGATTCTGGCGTCAACCAGATCCCGGAACTTGCAGGGCAAGTGGTGCCTGGTAAGGACTTTGAACCGGACAGCGTCGAGGGCGATGAACGGACCGACATTAGTAGTCACGGCACCACCATGGCTGCAGTCATTGCAGGCAGCGGGCAACATCCAAGTGGTGATGGCTCCTTCGGGCTCGCGCCCGGCGTAAAGATCCTTCCGATCCGTGTACCACACGAGACCAACCGAGCGACCCCGTCGTGGGTCGCGGCCATCAGGTACGCGGCAGATTCGGACGCCAAGATCATCAACGTGTCTCTGGCCATGGACGGTACCGCCGACGATGACGGACCGCGCAGAGAAGCGGTGGAGTATGCGCTCTCCAAGGGGAAGCTCGTTTTCGCTGGTACGGGGAACTACGGCAATAGAGAGCTCTCCTATCCTGCTGCAACTCCTGGAGTAGTTGGCGTCGGAGCGGTTGGCCCTAATGGCGAGCCGACCAAGGAGTCGCAGTACGGTCCGCAGGTGGATATGGCTGCACCTGGCATCGACATCGTCACGGCCTGCGCAGGCAAGACGGGTCTCTGCAAGTCCTCTGGCACCAGTGACGCCACTGCCCTGGCCTCCGCCTCTGCCGCCCTGCTCTGGTCCGCGCACCCTGAGTGGACCAATAACCAGGTGCTGCGCGTTCTGCTGAACACCGCGGGGAAGCCCGTCGACGGGTCGCAGCGCAATGACTACGTCGGCTACGGCGTGGTCCGGCCCCGGATCGCGTTGCAGACGCCCGGCGATCCCGGGCCGGCCGATGTGTACCCGCTGCCCGATCTGGCCGCGGCGGCCAGTGGCGGAAAGCCTTCCGCGTCCGCCCCCACCGACGCCGCGCCGTCCTCGCCCGCCCCCCAGGCCGAGCAGAAGAAGGAGGGCAACTCCCTGCTCTGGGTCGGGCTGGGACTCGGGGCGTGTGTGCTCATCGGCGGGGCCGTGACCGCGGTGGTCGTACGCCGCAACCGTTGACCCACACCTGATCCCACCGGTCCCAACTCGGAGGTTCGCGCGATGTCGTTCGACGAGGAATGGTTAGCGGCTCGCGCCGTAGCCGACTCCAACGCCGCCATGCGGCTCAACCAGGCCCCCGCCCCCGGAGGCGGCGCCCCTGACCTCGCGCTCAACCAGGACCAGATCGGAGCGATCGGCTCCGAGGCGTACAAGCTGCACACCCGCCTCCAGACCGACGGCAAGCACGCCGCCTCCGCGTCCGGCGAGGCTGCTGCGGCCCTGACCCGGGAGGGGTTCGCCAGCGGGGCCGCCCTCGCCAAGGCCAACACCCTCTGGGAGGGCCAGGTGAAGACCCTCGTGGCCGCCTGCGCCACCATCTCCAACGGCCTGAACTACTCGCTCTCCTCCCACGCCAAGGACGAGCAGCAGCTCCACGCCGACTTCACGGCGTCCGCGATCGACAAGTACCTCACGTAGGGGCGGCGGGGCATGCTGACGTACGAGAACGTGATGAACGCGCCCCTGGACAAGCTCCGGACCGCGGTCACCGACTGGACGGCCATGGCCGGCAAGCTGGACGAGATGGCCGAGGCCGCCCGCACCGGCATGAAGGCGAAGTCCGACAAGGCCGACTGGAACGGCGTCACCGCCGGAGTGGCACGCGGGTTCGTCGACAAGACGGCCAAGGAGTTCGAGGACGCCGCCAAGGCGGCCAAGGGGATGCACCAGGTCCTCGCCGACGCGCACGCCACCTTCAAGGCCGCCCAGGACGAACTGAAGAGGCTCGCCGCGGAGGCCTCGGCGGCCGGCTTCCGGATCGACGACAGCGGGCGGGTCAGCGCCATCCCGCTGCCCACCGAGGCCGAGCGGAACGCGGCCCGCCATGACCCCGACTACCAGCAGACCCTCAACGCGCATCGCAACGCCTGGCAGTCCCAGGTCAACCGGGCCGTCGAGAACGCCCAGGACGCCGACGAATCCCTCGTCCGCGTACTCCAGGCCAACGCAGCCGACGAACACGACTTCAGCGGACCGAAGTTCACCACCCTCGACGGCGAACAGGCCTCCCGCGCAGCCGACCTGATGAAGAAGGTAACCGGCGCGGGCGGCACGGCCCGCAACGTCGAGGCGCTGCGCGAGCTGGAGGAACTGCTCGACGACAACCGCGACGACCCCGAGTTCTCGACGGGCCTGTTCCGGACCATCGGTGCCGAAGGCACCCTGCAGATGTACTCCGCGATGTCCCTGGACGCGACCAGCCTGGGCGCCGCCGGCAAGGACCGGGCGCTCATGGTCTCGAACATCCAGGGCGACCTGGGCGCGATGCTCGGCCTCGCCACCCACAAGGACGTACCCAACCACCTCGACGCGGCCTGGACGACCCAGCTGATGAAGGCCGGGCGCAAGGAGATGGACGTCTTCGGCGGCGTCCGGCAGATCTACGGCTACCAGGCCCTCGGTGCGCTGCTGCGCGAGGGGAAGTACGACACGGAGTTCCTGACCGCGGTCGGCCGCGACATGATCGCCATGGACCGCAAGGACCCGCAGGCCTGGGAGTTCCACACGCCGATCGGCCTGGAGACCGTACTCAACCAGGGGCCGGAGGGCGGCCGCGGCTTCTACCCCCTGACGGGGCTGATGGAGGCTCTGGGCAACAACCCGGACGCGGCGACGGCCTTCTTCAACGAGCCGGTCCGCGAGGACAGCAACAAGGACGGCATCGTCACGAAGGACGACAAGCCGGTCGGCGGCCAGCACGGCAAGGACCGGGGCATGGTCGACTACATGCTCGACAAGCCGCCGTACATGGACGGCTTCGACATCACCCGCAGCGCGGACCTGCACCCGGCCCAGCAGGCCCTCGGGGACGCCCTGATGGCGGCCGTCTCCCACCGCAGCCCCGGTGATGAGGACGCACCGCCCGTCGCGCACACCAAGGACATGGCGGCGGTCATGGAACGGATCGTCGAGAAGATCGGCGACAAGCCGGAACTGGTCGACGCGAAGCCGGGGGACCCGGAGGGCCCGCTGAACGGCCTGTCCGGGCACTTCGGGCAGATGGCCGCGGAGTACATGCCGGACATCCAGGCAGCGGCGGACAACAACAGCCGCACGATCAAGGCCAACGGTGTGATGGCCGAGTTCGACAAGGCCGGGATGGCCAGGTTCATCGGAGCGGTGGGTCAGGACCCGGACGCCTATGGCGCCATGACCACGGCGCAGCGGACCTTCACCACCGCGCTGGTCAACGACGTGTTCGCCCATCGCGGCGAGTACGACGATGTCGACGCGGCGATCAGGGTCGCCGTGCATCCGGGCGGAGAGATCGCCGGGATGCTGGCCCAGGCCCGGGCCGAGGGCACGTTCGGCGCGAATGCGCACGAGGCGGAGGAGTACGTCAAGGGCGTCGAGGAGAACGCCAAGTGGGTCAACCGGGTGATCAGCGCGGCGGGCGGAAAGTACCTCGAACTGGTGCCCCTCGCGGGGGACGTCGTCAGCGCACTGCAGGAGGACATCGCCGCGAGCGTGGTCGAGGGCGCGAAGGAGGACGTCGCCAAGAAGCTCGAAGGCAGCAACCAGCAGGTGGGGACGGACTTCACGCGGTCGCAGACGGCCGCCTCGACCGCTGCCGCCGATTCGGTGCGCATCGCGGCGCGGGGGTCGGGGCTCTCCGAACGTACGGTCAACTCCTATGCAGGTGAGGCATCCACCGAGACGGCGAACGCGCACTCGGTCGGCCGCAGCCTCGTGGCGACCATGAACGGCGGATCCTGATGCCCGGGATGCGCACCCCCCGCCCGGTTGTCGCCCTTGCCATGGGAACGGCACTGCTGACCGGCTGCTCGGCCGGCAAGGAGTCGGCCGCTCCTGAGCTGCCCTCGTCCACCTGCTTCGGCGTGTTCACTCCGGCCGAGCTCGCTCCGTTCATGGGTACCGGGGATGAGGTCCGAGTCGATTCCCCGCCCGACCTCAGTCTGAACGTGAGCCGGACCAAAGCCATCTGCACCATCGATGTCGACGGTAAGCCCCGCCTGACCGCCACGGCGCAGCGCAGACCTGCGGGGCAGGAGGTCACCTGGGGCTCCGAGGTGGAGAAGCACCGCCCCGACGTGCTGCCCTACGCGGACCAGAGCCGGCTGTGGGACAGCGGGTCGGCCGTCGTCGTCCCTTGCAAGGCGCCTGAGGGGGACTTCGACCTGGTGCTGTTCATCGATGCCGTACCGGACGGGCTGAAGCAGGAAGAGCGGCGCCCCGCGTTCGCCGCCCTGATGAAGAAATTCATGGAGTCGGCGCGGCAGCAGACGGGCTGCGGCGCGTAGCGCAGCGCCACGGAAGAGACCGAGCCCGCCCGGTGGTGCGCCTGCCCCCGGGCGGGCTTAGCCCCGTGCCGTGGCCGGGAAGACCGGGCACACGGCCGTGGTGATGTCCCCGACCGTACGCGGGCGGCCACGGGCCCGGGAAGGAGACGGTCAGGGCTGCAACAGGGTTGGCATGCCGCGTTCACGAGTGCGTGGGCGCGGTGGTCCTAGGACCCGGGGCCGACGTCGGGATCCGTCGAACGGACAGGGTCGAAACCGGGCTGTGCACCTTACGCTGGGGCGATGAGCGCCCTCGAACCCCGCGTGCCGCAGAGAACCGCACCCCTCCCGCCCCCGCCCGGGGGCGGGGTCATGGGGCCCGCGTACCGGACGCTCAGCATCGGGATCATCTCCGTCGTCTTCCTCATCGCCTTCGAGGCGACCGCCGTCGGCACGGCCATGCCCGTCGCCGCCCGTGAGCTCGACGGGATCGGGCTCTACGCCTTCGCCTTCTCCGCCTACTTCACGACCAGCCTCTTCGGCATGGTCCTGGCCGGGCAGTGGGCCGACCGGCAGGGGCCGCTCAGGCCGCTGGCCGTCGGGATCGCCGCCTTCGCCTCCGGGCTCGTGGTCTCCGGGACCGCCGGTGCCATGTGGGTGTTCGTCTGCGGCCGCGCCGTGCAGGGCCTCGGCGGCGGGCTGGTCATCGTCGCGCTGTACGTCGTCGTCAGCCGGGCCTACGAGGAACGGCTGCGGCCCGCGATCATGGCCGCCTTCGCCGCCAGCTGGGTCGTGCCCTCCATCGTCGGGCCGCTGGCCTCCGGCACGGTCACCGAGCACCTCGGCTGGCGGTGGGTGTTCCTCGGCATACCCGCGCTCGTCGTCGTACCGCTCGTCATCGCGCTGCCCGCCATACGCCGGACCGCCTCCGGTCCGGTGGACGGCGAGCCCCGCGCCTTCGACCGGCGGCGCATCCGGCTGGCGCTGGGGATCTCCGTCGGCGCGGGCCTGCTCCAGTACGCCGCCCAGGACCTGCGGTGGCTCTCGCTGCTGCCGGGCATCGCCGGCGCGGCCCTGCTGGTGCCCGCCGTGCTCGGGCTGCTGCCCCGCGGGACGTACCTGGCCCGGCGCGGGCTGCCGTCGGTCGTGCTGCTGCGCGGGGTCGCCGCGGGGTCGTTCATCGCGGCCGAGAGCTTCGTACCGCTGATGCTGGTCACCCAGCGGGGGCTGAGCCCGACCATGGCCGGCTTCTCCCTCGCGCTGGGCGGGCTGACCTGGGCCGGCGGCTCGTGGGTGCAGTCGCAGGGGCGCACGGCCCCCTACCGGCAGCGGCTGATGGTGATCGGCATGGTGCTGGTGGCGCTGGCCATCGCCGCGGCGCCCGCCGTGCTCATCGAGTCCGTCCCCGTATGGACGCTGGCACTGGCCTGGGCCGTGGGATGCCTCGGGATGGGCCTGGTGATCGGCTCCACGAGCGTGCTGCTGCTGAAGCTGTCCCCGCCGCAGGAGGCCGGCGCCAACTCCGCCGCCCTGCAGATCTCCGACGCCCTCGCGAACGTCGTCCTGCTGGCCGCCGGAGGGGCCGCCTTCGCCGCACTCGGCGGCGGCGCGGTCGGCGCCGCGCACGCGGTGACCGCAGGCGGGGCGGGCGGCGCCTCGCACCCCGTCGCCTTCGCCGTGGTGTTCCTGCCGATGGCGTGCGTGGCGCTGGTCGGGGCGTGGGTCGCGACCCGGCTGGAGCCGGCTCCCGAATCCGCGTGACACCGCGTGGTACCGCGAGGTACCGTCATTCCATGGCTGGTCTCAACGTCAGATTCACCGAAGAAGAGCTGGACGCCCTGCGTGAGCGCGCCGAGGCGGAGGGCCGGAGCATGCAGTCCTTCGCGCACGACGCGGTCATCAAGGCCATAAACGAACACTCCCGACTGTTCAACGAGGCGGCGGAGCATGTGCTGAAGGCGAGCGCAGAGCTGAACCGGAGGCTTGCCTGATGCACTACCTCACGCTTCCCGAGCTACTCAACCTCGCGGAGCGTCTCGGAGCGGACGAAGTGCGCGACTACGGTCTCCTCGACTCGGCACTGGCGCGCCCGCAAGCGAGTGTGTTCGGCCAGGACGCCTACCCGGACATCTGGCAGAAGGCAGCGGCTCTGATGGAATCGCTGGCTCGCAACCACGGGCTGGTAGACGGGAACAAGCGCATCGCCTGGTACGCGACCTGGGTCTTCCTCCACATGAACGGGCATCCGCTCGACCCCGAGTTCGACGTGGACGAAGCCGAGCAGTTCGTGCTGGACGTGTGCCAGGGGGCCCTCGACGTACCCAAGATCGCTGCGCAGCTGCCGAGGTTCGCGCGCTGAGGCAGGCGATGTGACGCTCGCCGCACCGCCCGAGGTCACGGGCCTGTCCCTCCGCGAGGGGCGGGCCCGCCCCGGTAAGGTGGCCCGGTTGTCCTACGTACGACCGCCGCCGAGAGCACGAACCGGAGACCGTGACTACTACCGCCTCCCACCACCTCTCACCTGCCTTCCCCGGCCGTGCCCCGTGGGGCACCGCCAGCAAGCTGCGTGCCTGGCAGCAGGGAGCGCTGGACCGCTATATCCAGAACCAGCCCCGGGACTTCCTCGCCGTCGCGACCCCCGGCGCAGGCAAGACCACCTTCGCCCTGACCCTCGCCTCCTGGCTGCTGCACCACCACGTGGTGCAGCAGGTGACCGTCGTCGCGCCCACCGAGCACCTGAAGAAGCAGTGGGCGGAGGCGGCGGCCCGGATAGGCATCCGGCTGGACCCCGAGTACTCCGCCGGCCCGCTCAGCAAGGACTACCACGGCGTCGCCGTCACCTACGCCGGTGTCGGCGTACGTCCCATGCTCCACCGCAACCGCTGCGAGCAGCGCAAGACCCTGGTGATCCTCGACGAGATCCACCACGCCGGCGACTCGAAGTCCTGGGGCGAGGCCTGCCTGGAGGCGTTCGACCCGGCGACCCGGCGGCTCGCGCTGACCGGTACGCCCTTCCGGTCCGACACCAACCCCATCCCGTTCGTCACCTACGAAGAGGGCAACGACGGGATCCGGCGGTCCTCCGCCGACTACACCTACGGCTACGGCAACGCGCTCGGCGACGGCGTCGTCCGGCCGGTCATCTTCCTCTCCTACAGCGGCAACATGCGCTGGCGGACCAAGGCCGGCGACGAGATCGCGGCGCGGCTCGGCGAGCCGATGACCAAGGACGCCATCTCGCAGGCCTGGCGCACCGCCCTGGACCCGCGCGGCGACTGGATGCCCAACGTGCTGCGCGCCGCCGACCAGCGCCTCACGGAGGTCCGCAAGGGCATCCCGGACGCGGGCGGCCTCGTCATCGCCTCCGATCAGGACTCGGCGCGCGCGTACGCCAAGCTCATCCGGGAGATCACCGGGACGAAGCCGACCCTGGTGCTCTCCGACGACACCGGGGCGTCGAAGAACATCGACACCTTCAGCGCGAACCAGGACCGCTGGATGGTCGCGGTCCGCATGGTGTCCGAGGGCGTCGACGTACCGCGCCTCGCGGTCGGCGTGTACGCGACCACGATCTCCACCCCGCTGTTCTTCGCCCAGGCCGTCGGACGTTTCGTGCGTTCGCGCAGGCGCGGCGAGACGGCCTCCGTGTTCCTTCCGACCATCCCCTACCTCCTCGGCTTCGCCAACGAGATGGAGGTCGAGCGCGACCACGTGCTCGACAAGCCGAAGAAGCAGGGCGAGGAGGACCCGTACGCCGAGTCCGAGAAGGAGATGGACGAGGCGAACCGGCAGGAGGACGAGGACACCGGCGAGGACGAGCAGATGTCCTTCGAGGCGCTGGAGTCCGACGCCGTCTTCGACCGCGTGCTCTACGACGGGGCCGAGTTCGGCATGCAGGCGCACCCGGGCAGCGAGGAGGAGCAGGACTACCTCGGCATCCCCGGCCTGCTGGAGCCCGACCAGGTGCAGATGCTGCTGCAGAAGCGGCAGTCCCGGCAGATCGCGCACAGCCGGCGCAAGCCGGACACCGAGGCGGACCTGCTGGAGCTGCCCGCCGACCGACGGCCCGTGGTTTCCCACAAGGAACTGCTGGAGCTGCGCAAGTCGCTCAACACGATGGTGGGCGCGTATGTCCACCAGAGCGGGAAGCCGCACGGGGTGATCCACACGGAGCTGCGCCGCGTCTGCGGCGGGCCGCCGAGCGCGGAGGCGACGGCGGGGCAGATCCGCGAGCGCATCAAGAAGGTCCAGGAGTGGGCCACCCGTATGCGGTGAGTGCCAGGAGCGCCCGGAGTGTCGTGTGTGCGGCGAGTGCCGTATGTGCGGTGGGTTCGGTGGGTTCGCCCAGAATGGAGGACGGGGTCCGTGCGGAGGTTCGCACGGACCCCGTCCCCGTTCCGTCGTTTCCGCATCCGTGCGAATCGTTGTCACGAAACGACACTTGAGCCGATCAGGAAACGGCACAAACAGGTAGCACGCGCCCGGATTCTGGACGAGCCCTTCCGCTGAGCGGACCTGCTCGCTACATTCCCCGCATCGAACGCACCGTGGCAGCGCCGCCGCGGGAGCGCAGCCGGTGCAATGGCCGCTACCGGCGGCCTCTCCTGTGCGCCGCCGTGGGACCGGCGCGCGCCACCCCGAGAGTCACCGCCGCTCACCGAAAGAGGGAGAGGCGTCGTGACCGCGGAAACCTCCCAGACGCTCGACAGAGGGCTCAGGGTCCTCAAACTGCTCGCCGACACCGACCACGGTCTGACCGTCACCGAGCTCTCCAACCGCCTCGGCGTCAACCGCACGGTCGTCTACCGGCTCCTCGCCACGCTCGAACAGCACGCCCTGGTCCGCCGTGACCTAGGCGGCCGGGCGCGGGTCGGGCTCGGGGTGCTGCGGCTGGGCCGGCAGGTCCACCCCCTCGTACGCGAGGCGGCCCTGCCCGCGCTGCGCTCCCTGGCCGAGGACATAGGCGCCACCGCGCACCTGACCCTCGTCGACGGCACCGAGGCGCTCGCCGTCGCCGTCGTGGAGCCGACCTGGACGGACTACCACGTGGCCTACCGGGCCGGCTTCCGTCACCCGCTGGACCGGGGCGCGGCAGGGCGGGCCATTCTGGCCGCCCGTCAGGGCTCCCTCATCGAGCCGGGGTACACGCTGACCCACGGCGAACTCGAAGCGGGTGCCAGTGGGGCCGCGGCGCCGCTGGTGGGCATCAGCGGGCTGGAGGGGAGCGTCGGCGTGGTCATGCTCGCCGACGCCGTGCCGGAGCGGGTGGGGCCGCGGGTGGTGGATGCGGCGCGGGAGGTCGCCGACGCCCTTCGCTAGGCCGCGGGCTGGGCGGACACCGCCGGGTGCGGGTTCGCTGCCGGGTGCGTCGCCGTTGCGGGGGCGCTGCCCCCGGCCCCCGCGCCTCAATCGCCGGCGGGGCTGAATGAGCGGGGCTCCGCCCCGGGCCCCGCGCCTCAAGCTCCGGCGGGGCTGGATGGTGCGTGGGGCTGGTGGGGTCGGGCGGATAGATTGGGCGGGTGCTTCCTCGTCTGACTCGTCTGCCGCGTCCTGCCGCCCTGGCCGTCTGTGCCGTGCCCGTGCTCGGGCTGTTCGCCGCGGCGGCCTTCGCGCCGCTGCCCTTCGTGGTCGCCGTACCCGGGCTCACGGCCGACGTGCTGGGGTCCGACCAGGGCAAGCCCGTCATCACCGTCTCCGGGGCGCCGGTCCGGGACACCAAGGGGCAGCTGCGGATGACCACCATCCGGGCCACCGGGCCGTCCTCGACGATGACGCTGCCCGAGCTCGTCGGCCACTGGTTCAAGACCGATCAGGCGGTCATGCCGCGGGAGGCGGTCTATTCGTCCGGCGGCAGCGACGAGGAGATCGAGAAGCACAATCTGGAGGAAATGGCCAGGTCGCAGTCGGCCGCCGCCGACGCCGCCCTCGGCTTCCTGCACAAGGACCCCAAGGACGTGAAGGTCGACCTCAACCTCGCCGACGTCGGCGGCCCGAGCGCCGGGCTCCTCTTCTCCCTCGGCATCATCGACAAGCTCGACGGCGACGGCAGCGGCGGCGACCTCACCGGCGGACGCAGCATCGCCGGCACGGGCACCATCACCGCCGACGGCAAGGTCGGCGCCGTCGGCGGTGTGGCTCTGAAGACGCAGGCCGCGCGGCGGGACGGGGCCAGCGTGTTCCTCGTACCGAGGGACGAGTGCGGGGACGCGCAGTCGGAGCTGCCCGAGGGGCTGCAGCTCGTTCCGGTCACTTCGCTGACGGATGCGGTGAACGCTCTTCGCGCGCTGAACCGGGGAGAGCCCGCCCCGTCCTGCTGACGTCCGGGTCCCGCTCCCGGTCCATCCCGCGCCACGCCGGGAAGACCATCGGCGCGAGCGTCGTGAGCAGGTACGTGCCGCCGAAGAGCAGCAGCGCCGTGCCCACCCCCAGGCCGCCCGTGAGCAGGCCCGCCGCCAGGCCGCCCATCGGCATGGTCAGCTCGCAGCCCGCCGTGGTCACCCCCGCGACCCGGCTGCGCAGTTCCTCCGGGACCCGCTCGTACATGACCGTGGACAGGATCGGGTTCAGCATGCCCGCGCCCAGGCCGGCCAGCGCCATCGTCACCGCGAGCGGCAGCGTCGTGTCGGTGAGGGCGGCCACCACGTACCGGGTCGCGCCGGAGAGCAGGAAGGCCGCAGCGAACACCGCGCGGCGCGGGAACCGCTCGCCCCACATCCCGTAGAGCAGGGCGCCCAGCAGGGCGAAGCCGCCGAAGAGGGAGATCATCAGGCCGATCGTGGTGGCGCCGCCGAGGACGTCCCGGCCGTGCACGGGCAGCAGGACCGAGGACCAGCCCTGGTCCAGGCCGTTGGTCATCATGACCATCACCGTGATGCCCAGCAGCAGCCGGGAGCGGGTCAGGAAGGCCCAGCCCTCGGCGAGTTCGGCGCGGTAGGCGGTGAACGAGACCTTGCCCGCGGCCCGTTGCGGCTCGGCGGCGGGGACCCCGCGCAGGAACGCGAGGACGAGCAGCGCCGAGATGCCGAAGGTGGCCGCGTCCAGCAGCAGGACGGTCTCGGCGCCGAACGCCGCGATCAGTACGCCGGCCACCGCGGCCCCGATCATCCGCGCCCCGCGCGAGACCGCGTCGTAGAGACTGGCGGCCCGCGTGAGGGTGGTACCGGCGTGCTCGGCGAGGTCGGGCAGGAGCACGCCCCGGGCGGTCAGCCCGGGGGTGTGCACGAGGCCGCCGACGGCCATCAGCGCGCACAGCATCCAGAACTCCAGCACGCCCAGGTGGTGCAGCAGCGGGATCGCGCCGACGGACAGGCCGCAGATCAGGTCGGAGGCGGCGGAGACCCGCCGACGGCCGAGCCGGTCGATGACCGGTCCGCCGACCAGGGCGGCCACGATGACGGGCAGGGTGGCGCAGAAGGCGACGACCCCGGCCCGGCCGGCGCTGCCCGTGGTCTGCAGCACGAACCACGGGACGCCGATCAGGGTGAGTGAACTGCCGGCGATGGAGACGGTGTTGGCGGCCAGGACGGCGACCAGCGGGCGCCGGCCCGCGGGGCGTAAGGCCTGGCTGCGGGCACGGTCGGCGCAGGGCACGGCGAACTCCTTCGGTGCGGTGGCGGTAGCGCGGTGCGGCAGGGGCCGCGCGCGGCTGTTACTCGGACGCGGAGCGCGGGAGGACGTGCGTGTGGATGCGGATGGTCCGGGTGTCCTGCGCCTCGGGCAGGTCCCGGTAGCTGTTGACCACGTCGTGCAGCCGGCCGATCAGTTCCTCGCTCTGCGCCGGCGTCAGGCGCAGGGTGAAGTCGCTGAGGTCGGCGCCGGGTTCCCAGCGGCCCAGCCGGGTCTGCGCCTCGGAGATCCAGGCGGAGACCTCCTGGCTGTGGTTCGTGGCGACCGCCTGCAGGAAGACGCCGGCCGCGCTGCTCGTGGCCGGGTCGGCGTCGTGGATCAGCGAGCCGTCGAAGCCGGTGCCCTCGTGCGCGGCCCGCCACCAGCGTTCCCGGCCCTTGCCGTGTCCGACCGCGTCCTCGACGAAGCCGTGCGCGGCGAGCTGCCGCAGGTGGTAGCTGGTGGATCCGCTGGACTCCCCGAAGCGATCGGCGAGTTGGGAGGCGGTGGCGGGGCCCTTCCGGCGCAGGTCGGCCAGCAGCTGCATCCGCAGCGGGTGGGCGAGGCCGCGCAGGGCGCGGGCGTCGAGCATGCGGAGGGTGGGCTCCACTGGCTCCCGCCCCGCGGGGGGCGTGTGCTCGGGACCGCTCTCGCGGCGGCTCTCGGGACGGCTCTGGCGGCGGCTCTCGGGCATGCCTCGACCCTAGAGATGCAAAGAGTTCTCTGCAAGGGTTTCTTTGCAGAGAACTCTTTGCAGAGAAACCCGTCCGCGTCACTGGGCCCGGTTGTCGTCCTCGGCGGCCTGCGCCACCAGCGGGATGATCCGGAAGGGCACCGGGTTCTCCATCACGATCGCCGTCGAGGCCCGGACGATCCCGTCGAAGCCGACGACGCGGTCGATCACCCGCTGGAGATCGGCGTTCGAGCGGGCCACCAGCCGGCACAGCATGTCGCCGTGCCCGGTGGTGGTGTGCAGCTCCAGCACCTCCGGGACCCCGTCCAGGTGCGCCCGTACGTCGGCCCCCTGCCCCTGCTTGATCTCCAGCGTGGCGAACGCGGTCACCGGATACCCGAGCGCGGTCGGGTCGACCTGCGGGCCGAACCCGCGGATGACCCCGCTGGACTGCAGCCGGTCCAGGCGCGCCTGCACCGTCCCGCGGGCCACGCCCAGCCGGCGCGAGGCCTCCAGCACCCCTATCCGGGGCTCGCGGGCCAGCAGGACGATGAGCCGGCCGTCGAGTTCGTCGATGCCCATGGACGCCTCCGGGTGCCCACGCGTGCCCGTGGGTGGTCATAGTGCACAGATGTTTCAGCCATCCTCTGACATTGCTGTGCAGTTTGTACAGTCATTCAGGAAACTATTGCGCAGCTTGTGGATCGGCGGGACTCTGCGCTCATGACTGAGTCTCTGGCGAACCTCGAAACCACCCCGCACACCGCGCGTGAGGCCGACCCCTTCCCGGTGAAGGGCATGGACGCGGTCGTCTTCGCCGTCGGCAACGCCAAGCAGGCCGCGCACTACTACTCGACCGCCTTCGGCATGAAGCTCGTCGCCTACTCCGGCCCGGAGAACGGCAGCCGCGAGACGGCCAGCTACGTGCTGACCAACGGCTCCGCCCGCTTCGTGCTGACCTCGGTCATCAAGGCGACGACCGACCACGGCCGCTTCCTCGCCGAGCACGTCACCGAGCACGGCGACGGCGTCATCGACCTCGCCATCGAGGTCCCCGACGTCCGCGCGGCCTACGCGTACGCCGTCGAGCAGGGCGCCCGCGGCCTGGACGAGCCGTACGAGGTCAAGGACGAGCACGGCACGGTCGTGCTGGCCGCCATCGCGACGTACGGCCAGACCCGCCACACGCTGGTGGAGCGCGGCGACTACACCGGCCCCTACCTGCCGGGCTACGTGGCCGTCGAGCCGATGGTCGAGGGCCCGGCCAAGCGCACCTTCCAGGCCATCGACCACTGCGTCGGCAACGTGGAACTCGGCCGGATGAACGAGTGGGTCGCCTTCTACAACAAGGTCATGGGCTTCACGAACATGAAGGAGTTCGTGGGCGACGACATCGCGACCGAGTACTCGGCGCTGATGTCCAAGGTGGTCGCGGACGGCACCAAGAAGGTCAAGTTCCCGATCAACGAGCCGGCGATCGCGAAGAAGAAGTCGCAGATCGACGAGTACCTGGAGTTCTACAACGGCCCCGGCGTCCAGCACATCGCCCTGGCCTCGAACGACATCGTCTCCACGGTCCGCTCGATGCGCGCGGCGGGCGTGCAGTTCCTGTCCGTCCCGGACACCTACTACGACACCCTCGGCGAGTGGGTCGGCGACACCCGCGTGCCGATCGACGAGCTGCGCGAGCTGAAGATCCTCGCCGACCGCGACGAGGACGGCTACCTGCTGCAGATCTTCACCAAGCCGGTGCAGGACCGCCCGACCGTCTTCTTCGAGATCATCGAGCGCCACGGCTCGATGGGCTTCGGCAAGGGCAACTTCAAGGCGCTGTTCGAGGCCATCGAGCGCGAGCAGGAGAAGCGCGGCAACCTCTGAGGCCGCACGCGTGCCTTCAGGCCCCCGGCCCCGGCCGGGGGCCTCGGGCTGCCGTCGGCCCGGTGCGTGTACGGATACGCCGCCGCGTGGTGCCCTCCGGAGGGGAGTGGGCCGGCGCGGCGCCCGCCCACGCGCCGGGCCGCACGCGCGGCCCTTCGGCTGTGACCGCCTGGCCGGGTTCGTCAGCGGCGGGACGGTGACGGGGACGGTGACGGGGACGGCTTCGGCGTGGGGTTCGGCTTCGGGAGTTCCGGCTCGACCCATGGCGTGACCGGCTGCAGGTGCTCCGGGCCGCCCGGCGGCGGCTGTCCGATCGACGCCAGCGCCTCCTTCGCCAGCGGCCCCCGCACCGGCGAGAAGTGCGGGTTCGTCCGCAGCGCCTCCTGCAGGTGCCGCCGCGCCCCCGCCTCGTCACCGAGCGCCCGCTCGATCATCGCCCGGTGGTAGGCGAAGTCCGCACTGCGAAGCCCCGGCTCCGTCGCCTTCTTCGCGTACTCCAGGGCCGCCGTGTGGTCGCCCGCCCGGTGCAGCGCCCACCCCAGCGCGTCCGCGACCTGCATGCTCTTGTGCCGCTCCCACTCCTGCGACAGCCGCCGCACCGCCGCCGCCGGATCCCCGTGGTCCGCCTCGTACAGGCCCAGGACCACGTCGTCGTCCACCCCGTTCGCACCGTCCCGGGCCGCCAGCGTCGCCACCGCGGCGTACTGCTCGCGCGCCTCCTGCACCCGCCCCAGCGACTCCAGCAGCTCACCCAGCTCCCGCGCCAGCTGCGGCACCGGGGTCCGCCCCAGCGCCATCCGGTAGTCCCGCACCGCCTCCCCGCCGCGCCCCAGCGCCCCCAGCGCCCGGGCCCGGCCCGCCCGGGCCTCCCCCTGCGCCGGATCCGTCCGCAGCGCCCCCTCGTACTGCCGCAGCGCCTCCGCCGCGTCGCCCCGCTCCCAGGACAGCTCCCCGAGCCGGAACAACGCGTACGCCTTCTCCGCAGGGGACTGCGCCGAGGCCGCCGCCGACTCCATCGACACCACCGCGTCCTCGCGCCAGCCGCGGTCCCGGTACACCTGCGAGGCCCGGACGTGCGCCGCCAGCCCCGGCCGCAGCTCCAGCAGCAGCTCCATCGCCTTCTGGGCGCCCTTGTAGTCGCCGAGCCCCGTGTACGCGTCCACCAGCACCGGGTACGCCGTCCACCGCTTCGGCGACTGCGCCCGTACCAGCTCGCCCCACTTCCTGGCCGTCCCGAAGTCCCGCCGGGCATTGGCCAGCGCGCCCATGCCCGTCATGGCCTCGAAGTTGCCCTTCTCCGCCGGACGCACCTCCAGCGACCGCTTCAGCGCCTTCTCCGCCTTCGGGTACCAGGCCGGATCCGCGGTCCGCCGCGCCTGTTCGAGATAGGCGGAGCCCAGGACCGCCCACGACGCTTCGTCGTCGGCGTGCGCCGCGACCCACTTCTCCCGGTCCGCCACCAGCGCCACCACGTCCGTCGCCGAGGCCGGCGCACCCATGCCCACCGCCGAAGCGGCGCGTTCGCTCGGCCCCGGCGGGCGCGCGTCGTCACCGGTCCGGGCCGGCCGGATCAACAGGGCCCCGGCGATCAGGACCACCGCCACCCCGGCGGCCACGAGCGTCTTGCGGCCGGTGAAGGTCACGGGCGGCGCCGGCGTCTGCGAATCCTCGTCGATACGGTCCATGGGGTCACTGTGCGTCAATATGAAGAGCGCGCCGAGGTGTCCGAAGACGTGCGCGGGCGTGTTCACACCGATGGCCCCGGCTGCCACGCTGGCCCCATGGATGATGTCCTCTCCGACCTGTCCGCACGTCTGCGCGCGAGCCTCCTCGAAGGGCTCCCCGCCGAGGCCCTCCTCACCGACCCCCAGGTGACCGCCTCCTACGCCACCGACATGGCCAGCTTCTGCGCCGCCGGCACCCCGGCGGTCGTCGTCCTGCCCCGGACCGTCGAACAGGTCCAGCACGTCATGCGCACCGCCACCGCCCTACGGATCCCCGTGGTCCCGCAGGGCGCCCGGACGGGCCTGTCGGGCGGCGCCAACGCCTCCGACGGCTGCATCGTGCTGTCCCTGGTCAAGATGGACCGGATCCTGGAGATCAGCACCGTCGACCGGATCGCCGTCGTCGAACCGGGCGTCGTCAACGCCGTCCTCTCCCGGGCCGTCGCCGAACGGGGCCTGTACTACCCGCCCGACCCCTCCAGCTGGGAACAGTGCACCATCGGCGGCAACATCGGCACCGCCTCGGGCGGCCTGTGCTGCGTCAAGTACGGCGTCACCGCAGAGTACGTACTCGGCCTCGACGTCGTCCTCGCGGACGGGCGGCTGCTGCGCACCGGCCGGCGCACCGCCAAGGGTGTCGCCGGATACGACCTCACCCGGCTCTTCGTCGGCTCCGAGGGCAGCCTCGGCGTCGTCGTCCAGGCCGTCCTCGCCCTCAAACCGGCGCCGCCCCGGCAGCTGGTCCTGGCCGCGGAGTTCCCCTCCGTGGCCGCCGCCTGCGAGGCGGTCTGCGCCGTCATGGAGGCGGGGCTGACCCCCTCGCTGCTGGAGCTGATGGACCGTACGACCGTCCACGCCGTCAACGCCCTCGCCAGGATGGGGCTGCCCGAGGCCACCGAGGCCCTGCTGCTCGCCGCCTTCGACACTCCGCACGCCCCCGAGGACCTCGCCGCCGTGGCGGAGCTGTGCACCGCCGCCGGAGCCACCGCCGTCGTGCCCGCCGAGGACCAGGCGGAGTCGGAACTGCTGCTCCAGGCCCGCCGGACGGCCTTCCCCGCGCTGGAGGCCCTCCGGCCCGCCACAATGATCGACGACGTGTGCGTGCCGCGCTCGCGGCTCGGCGAGATGCTCGACGGGACCGCCGCCATCGCCCGCGCCCAGAACCTGCTCATCGGTGTCTGCGCGCACGCCGGGGACGGCAACACCCACCCGATCGTCTGCTTCGACCCCGCCGACGAGGACGAGACGCGGCGGGCCCGCGAGTCCTTCGGCGAGATCATGGCGCTCGGGCTCTCCCTCGGCGGGACCATCACCGGCGAACACGGCGTGGGCGTCCTGAAGAAGGAATGGCTCGCGCGTGAACTCGGTCCGGTCGGAATGGAGATGCAGCGCGCCGTCAAGCAGGCTTTCGATCCACTGGGGATCCTCAACCCGGGCAAGCTCTTCTGAGACCCGGGCGAGTTCCTCCGAGACGCGGGCCAGTACCTCCGGAGTCAGGGCGAGTTCCTCCGCGGTCCGGGCGAACTCCTCCGCTACCGGGGCGAACTCCGCGGGTAGCGGTGCGAGTTCCCCCGGTATCCAGGTGAGCTCCTCCGGGACCCGTACGGGCTCCTCCGGGCCCCGCGCGTGCTCTTCGGGGACGCGGGCCGGCTCTTCCGGCCGTATGAGGCGGAGGTGCCCGCCGGGCCGGCGGCGGCCGCCCGGTCTGCTGCGCCCGCCCGGGGTCCGGGGACCGTGCGTCATCACAGGTCCCCGTCCGCCGACTCGTCCGACGGCCACGGGTCGCGCAGCCACAGGTCGTCGGCCGGGGTCGGCGTGAGCAGCTCGGCCAGCGCCGCCTCCAGGCCGAGCCGCTCGGACTCGCTGCCGGGCGGCACGACGCGCAGGGTCCGCTCCAGCCAGGCCGACACGGCGAGGGAGGGCGCCTCCAGGAGGGCGTCCCCGTCGGGGGAGCTGAGCGCCATGCAGAGCACCGCCTCGTTGTCCACCTTCGTGGGCCAGATCCGGACGTCGCCGTGACCGCACGGACGGAACACCCCCTCGACGAGCAGTTCGCGCGCGAAGGTCCAGTGGACCGGGGTGCTGGAGCCGGTGTGGAAGGTGATGTGGACGGCGTACGGGTCTTCCGTGAGGTAGAGCAGGCGCGCCGGGACGGGGATGCTGCGCTCTGGGGAAAGGACCAGCTTCAGTTCCAGCTCGCGCTCGATGACGGGGTGGTGCATGACGGCCTCACTTCGGTCGGTGCGTGGGGCCTGATGGCACCCCACACCCGCGGAGAGCTCCGGTGGGCCCGGGTATGACGCGACTTTCGACGACGAGAGCAAGATTGGCCGAATCCTGTCGGCTGACCGAAAACCACCGTAGGGAGTGACGTTCGCTCAATGGCTTGGATTCTCCCGTTACCGGACCTCTCGGGCCACGGTTCTTGGCTATGGTCCTCCCCTTGCACAAGCCTCAAGCCACGATCGGAGTTGGGGACATGACGGCCTCCCCTGGTGACGGCGAGCACGCGGCCCGCGAGGGCTACTACCCGGATCCGTCCATCCCGGGGTACATCAGGTACTGGAACGGCGCGGCCTGGGTCCCCGGCACGAGCCGCCCTGCCCCGGCGGCGCCAGCACCCGTCCCCACGCCCGTCCCCGCGCCCGTCCCCGCGCCCGTCCCCGCGCCCGTCCCTGTGCCCGCCGCCGCTCCTGTCCGCCCGCTCCCCACCCCGGCTCCCGTCGCCGCGCCCGCCGTCCCGCGCGCCGAGGAGACGGGGCCGGTGTTCCTGGACGAGACCTCCATGACCGAGGCGCTGCCGGAACCCGGCCCCGGCCCCGGCCCTGGGCCGGAGCCCGCGGCCGGGCAGGCGCCGGCTCCCGTCTGGCAGGCCGACCCCGCGCACCAGGCCGGCTTCGGCGGGCCGCGCGACCGCCGGGTCTCGTGGGGCAGCCCGAAGGAAGCGGAGGCGGAACCGGAGCCCGCGCCCCGCGCCGTGGCCGCTCCCGCTCCGGCGCCCGCTCCGGGCACGGAGCCGACCCCGGACCCCGGGAAGCCCCCGGCCCGGCCCGCGGGGATCTCCCTGGCCCGTACGCCGTCCGACGCGGCCGCGCCCGCGCGGCTCCCCGCGCAGTCCTCCCCGGGCATCCTGTCGGCGCGCTCCCCGGCCGCGCAGGCCCCCGCGGCCCCCGCCGCCCCTGCATGGCCCGACGCCCCCGGAGCGGGCGGCACCGGCCCCACCGGGGTCACCTCCTCCTGGCCCGAGGCGACCCCCGCACCCGCACCCGCCCCCACCCCCGCACCCACACCCACACCCGCACCCACATCTGGTCCCGGGCGCGCGGCCGCGCCCGCCGCCGCACGCCCCGAGGTGTGGGAGCCCCGGCCCGCCGGGGTCCGCCCGAAGGTTCCGCCGCCCGCCGCGGACACCGCCCGCGCGGAGCCGGAGCCGGCGCCCGCTGCCGGGGGACGGGAGCCGCGCGTCCCGGAGGAGGCCCGTGCGGGTGGCCGTACCGACCGAGCCGCCACCTCCAGAGCCGTGTTCGAGCGGATGGCCGAACGGGCCGTGCGCCCGGCCGGGCTGATGCGCCGGCTCCTCGCCCGGACCCTGGACTCCCTCGTGTCCGTCGCCGTCGCCGCCGCGGTCGCCCTGCCCCTCCTGCCCGGGGCCGAGGCCCATGTCCGGGCCAAGGTGGACGCCGCCCGGGCGAGCGGCCGCACCACCACCGTCTGGCTGCTCGATTCGACCATCGCCGGCAGCCTCGGCGTGGTCCTCGGGGCCGTCCTCCTCTTCGGCGTCCTCTACGAGGTGCTGCCCACCGCCCGCTGGGGGCGCACCCCGGGCAAGAAGCTCCTGGGCGTCCGGGTGCTGGCCACCGCGACCCTGCGCCCGCCGTCCTTCGGCGCGGCCCTGCGCCGCTGGCTCGTGTACGCCTTCCTGGGCCTGCCCGGCAGCCTGTGGTGCCTCGTGAACCGACCCCGCCGACAGGCCTGGCACGACAAGGCCGCCGGTACGTACGTGGCCCGTTAGCGGGCCCTGGGGGTGTGTTCCGCCCCGAACGGACGCGGTCCCGTTGCGGGGGAGCCCGACCCGGGTTCGACTCGGGCCATGAGTACCGACCAGCCGCCGCCGGGCCAGCCGCCCGAGGAGGACCCGTTCCTCAAGAAGCCCCAGGAGCCGACGCCCCCGGCGAGCGGTTCGCCGTACGGGCCGCCGCCCCCCGGAAGCGGCGGCCCGCCCCCTCCGCCCCCGGGAGGCCCGGGCTCCGGCGGCGGTGGGGGATACCCGCCCCCTCCGCCCCCGTACGGCGGCGGAGGCGACCCGTACGGCGGCAGCGGCGGCTACGGCATGCCCGACCCGCTCGCCGGCATGCCCCCGCTCGCCGACTTCGGCAAGCGGCTCGCCGCGCGCATCATCGACGTGGTGATCGTCGCCGTCCCGCTGTTCCTCATCCAGCTGGCCTTCGGCACGAACCGCTACACGGTCGAGACCGACCGGGGCGAGGACGTCAGCGAGGTCTTCACCAAGTCGTACAGCGGCAGCGGGCTGCTGATGACCCTGATCTCGATCGTCGCGTACCTCGGCTACGACTGGTGGTTCACCAAGAAGGACGGCCGCACGGTCGGCAAGAAGGCGATGGGCCTGCGCGTCGCCATGCTCAACGACGGCACCGTGCCGGAGTCCGGCGCGGCCCTGACCCGGGCCGCCGTGCTCTGGCTGCCGACGCTGATCTGCTGCTTCTGCCTGTGGCCCATCGCGCTGATCATCTCGATCCTGGTCGACAAGCCCTACAAGCAGGGCCTGCACGACAAGGCCGCCAAGACCGTGGTGGTCCAGGCGGCGACCTAGCCGCACGCAGGCGAGCGACGCGGGCGGCCTCCCCCCGAGGGAGGCCGCCCGCGTCGCGTCGTGCCCGCGCCGGGGCGAAGGATCAGTGGTGGACGGGGTGTTCGGCCGAGGCCGTCCGCGGTTCGGGCGCTCGCGCGCCCGGCGCCGCCTCCGCGGCGGACGCGGCCGGCGCGGAGGCCCCCGCACGCGCCGCGTGGCGGCCGCGGCGCTTCGGAACGGGCACGGTGAGGGCGACGAGCAGGCCCAGGGCGAGCGCGGCGGCGGAGATGACCGCAACGCCGAGCCCGGTGCTCGTCTGCGAGAGCAGCAGCATGGCGATCGTCGACACGATGACCGTGGCGGACCCGTACGCGAGCTGTGCGGCAGTCGGACGCGGCATGGCGATATCCGTCCTCGGTGAGGGGAGGGGGAGTCGGCTCAACCAACTTCGCGCGTCAAGTGACTCCATGACGGGATGCCCGGGGCGAGCCGCCGGTAAGCGTGACCTAACACACGGTGCCGGAGCACAGGGGGCGCACGGGGTCACATTTCACGCCCCGCAGGGGGGAGAAAGGGGACGGTACGGACCCGATACAGGGTCGGGAAGGGCCCTTCGCCCCGTATGGCAGCGGAACGTCCGGATAGCGGAACTCCCTGACCGCATAGTGCAGTTGTAAGGTTCAAGTCAAGGTCTGTCTTTTCTTGCGTCTCTCCGGTCAAATGTCGTCACTTGAGACGCGCGCCGCGCGGAACCCCCCGCTCCTATGGAGAAGTTCCGAACTCAGACGCTGCGGCCGCGGGAGGGGAACGACATCAAGTGACCAGCAATTCCGCCCGACGGCGTGCGATCCGCGCTGCCGCCGTCACCGTGACCATGGCCGCCTGCGCGACCAGTGCGACCTTCTTCACCGTCACCGCGGCCCAGGCCGAGGGCAAGGCCACGGCCGCCCCGGTGGCCGACCGGCAGGACCCGACCACTCCTGCCAAGGTCGTCGAGCACGACCTCAAGGGCCCGTTCAGCGAGCAGCAGGCGCAGCAGCGCAAGGCCGCTCTGGACCAGGTGCTCCAGGGCAAGAAGGGCGTCGAGCAGCGCGGCGCCTCCAAGGTCGTCAAGCTGGACGACAAGAAGTACGTCGAGCTCGGCCGCGAGAAGACCGACAAGATCTTCACGATCCTCGTCGAGTTCGGTGACCAGGTCGACAGCACGACCATGCACGACCCGGACGGCCCCGGCCCGAAGCCGGCCGTTCCGAAGTACGGCGGCACCCCCGGTCCGCTGCACAACACGATCGCCGAGCCCGACCGTGCCAAGGACAACAGCACGGCCTGGCGCAAGGACTTCAGCCGTCAGTACTTCCAGGACCTGTACTTCGCCACCGGTGAGGGCAAGCACTCCCTGAAGACGTACTACGAGAAGACCTCCTCGGGCCGCTACTCGGTCGAGGGCGAGGTCTCCGACTGGGTCAAGGTCCCGTACAACGAGGCCCGTTACGGCTCGAACTTCTGCGGCCAGAGCAACTGCTCCAACGTCTGGGACACCGTCAAGGACGGCGTCACGGCGTGGGTCGAGGCCCAGAAGAAGGCCGGGAAGACCGACGCCGAGATCAAGGCGAAGCTGGCCCAGTACGACGTCTGGGACCGCTACGACTTCGACGGCGACGGCAACTTCAACGAGCCCGACGGCTACATCGACCACTTCCAGATCGTCCACGCGGGCGAGGACGAGTCGGCCGGCGGCGGCGTGCAGGGCCCCGACGCCCTGTGGGCGCACCGCTGGTACGCCTACGGCACCTCCGCGGGCAAGACCGGCCCGGCCAACAACAAGGCCGGCGGCACCCAGATCGGCGACTCCGGCATCTGGGTCGGCGACTACACGATGCAGCCCGAGAACGGCGGCCTCGGCGTCTTCGCCCACGAGTACGGCCACGACCTGGGCCTGCCCGACCTCTACGACACCTCCGGTGGCGGCGAGAACGGCGTCGGCTTCTGGTCCCTGATGTCGGCCGGCTCCTGGCTCGGCACCGGCAAGGACTCCATAGGCGACATGCCGGGCGACATGACCGCCTGGGACAAGCTCCAGCTGGGCTGGCTGAACTACGACACGGCCAAGGCCGCGACGAAGTCCACCCACAAGCTCGGTGTGGCGGAGTTCAACACCAAGGACAAGCAGGCCCTGGTCGTCGAGCTGCCGAAGAAGAAGGTCCAGACGGACGTCGTCGCGCCCGCCGAGGGCTCCACCCAGTGGTGGAGCGGCATGGGTGACGACCTCAAGAACACCCTCACCCGCTCCGTCGACCTGACGGGCAAGTCCTCCGCCGCCCTGTCCCTCAAGGGCTGGTGGGACATCGAGGCCGACTACGACTACCTCTACACCGAGGTGTCCACGGACGGCGGTGCCAACTGGACCGCCCTCGCCGGCACCGCCGACGGCACGGCCATCCCGGTCGACGCCGCCGGCAGCCCGTCGCTCACCGGCGTCTCGGGTGCCTGGAAGAACCTGAACTTCTCGCTCGACGCCTACGCGGGCAAGAAGGTCGACCTCCGCTTCCGCTACCAGACGGACGGCGGCGCGGGCGGCAAGGGCTTCACGGGCGACGCCCTCACCATCACCGCGGACGGCTCCGCGCTGTTCACCGACGGCGCCGAGAACGGCGACAACGGCTGGACCGGCAAGGGCTTCTCGCGCATCGGCGCCAGCTTCACCAAGGAGTACGCGCAGTACTACCTGGCCGAGAACCGCCGCTACGTCAGTTACGACTCCACCCTCAAGGTGGGCCCGTACAACTTCGGCTTCGGCAACACCCGTCCGGACTGGGTCGAGCACTACCCGTACCAGGACGGTCTGCTGATCTGGCAGTGGGACACCAGCCAGAAGGACAACAACACCAGCCAGCACCCGGGCCAGGGTCTGATCCTCCCGATCGACGCCAACGCCAAGCCCATGAAGTGGGCCGACGGCACCCTGCTGCGCAACAAGATCCAGCCGTACGACGCCACCTTCAGCGCGTACTCGACGGATGCCTTCACGCTGCACAAGAACGGCGAGTCGCTCTTCCTGAAGCCGAAGCCCGCGAACCTGGTCTTCGACGACCGCAACCCGGGCAAGTACTACTCCGACGAGAACCCGACCGGATCGGTGAAGGTCACTGACACCAACACCAAGATCAAGATCCTGAAGGAGACCTACGACGGTGAGGTCATGACCGTCGAGGTGGGTCCCTCGAAGAAGTAATTCGGTAAAACCGCAGGTCAAAGCGTGATCGGCCGTCGCCCTCTAGCGGGCGGCGGCCGATCGCGTTTAGATACCCCGGTACGAGGTTCTTATTGACGGGGGAGATGACCGACATGCCCGGTGGAGGTTTCGTCAGATTGCCAGGCGGCAGCGTGGTCGTTGCGCTCACGCTGCCGAGGCCGTCCGGTGAGGGCGGAAATGTCCGCGTGCTGGTGCACGCCGCGAACCGGGCCCGCGCCCTGACCAGGCTGCGGAACCTCGGGATGCGGGCGGTGTACCTGCGAGGCAACGCACAGCCGCCCACACCCGACGAGGTGACGGCCGTCCTGCACCATCCGGACGGCCTGCTGTGGCGCGGCGCGCCCGACCGGGCCCAGGAGCTCTGGCACCCGATCCGGGCCCTGCTGGGCACGTAGGGCCCGGGGCGGGTACGCAGGCCCGCGGCGCGGCCGTGCCCCGGCGTTCCTAGGACCGGGGCCCGGCCGTGCCCACGAGGGTCACGCCGGCCGCGCGGAGCTCCTCCAGGGCCCGCTCGGTGGTGTGCGGGGCCACGGCCGCCGTCAGGTCCAGCAGGACGCGCGTGGTGAAGCCCGCGCGGGCGGCGTCGAGGGCGGTGGCCCGCACACAGTGGTCGGTGGCGATGCCGACCACGTCGACCTCGCCGACGTGCCGCTCCCGCAGCCAGGCGGCGAGGGTCTCGCCGTTCTCGTCCGCACCCTCGAAGCCGCTGTAGGCGGCCTCGTACGCGCCCTTGTCGAAGACGGCGGCGACCGCACCCGAGGCCACGGCGGGCGCGAAGTTCGGGTGGAACCCGACGCCCTCGGTGCCGGCCACGCAGTGCACCGGCCAGGAGGTCTCGTAGTCCGGCTCGGCCGGCGGGTGCGCGAAGTGCGTCCCCGGGTCGATGTGGTGGTCGCGGGTGGCGACGACGTGCCGGTACCCGGCGGTGGCCTGCCCGATCAGCTCGGTGATGGCGGCGGCGACATCGGCTCCGCCGGTGACCGCGAGGCTGCCGCCCTCGCAGAAGTCGTTCTGTACGTCGACGACGATCAGTGCGCGGTGCATTTCGCGTGCCCTTCGGCTTGATGGTGTGCTGCGGGCCCTGCGGGAGGCTCTCCCCCGCCCCGCCCCTTCCCACTGTGCTGCACGGCGGCTGCGCCGCGTGGGGGCTCTGCCCCCGGACCCCCGCGCCTCAAACTCCCCCAGCCACCGCTGGGAGGCGCCCGAGCCAGCCCCGCCGGCGATTGAGGCGCGGGGGCTCGGGGGCCGAGCCCCCGCAACGGCGCCGCACCGCTCACGGCCGAGCGCACCCGCTCACGGCCGAGCGCACCCGCTCACGGCCGAGCGCACCCGCCGGGTTACACGTACTCCGTGGGGAGCACGGCTTCGCCGCGGGAGAGCTGGGTCGCGCTCAGCGGGAGGGAGGCGCGCGCCGCGCGGTGGCGGTCGCGGGCGGCCTCCAGCGGCTCGCGGGCGACCACCTCGCCGGCCTTGACCAGGTGCGTCAGCAGCTGCTGGTCGGCCAGGGCCGACGGAACCGGGCCCACGCCGATCACCTCCGCCTCCGCCACCCCGTCAGCGTCCCGCCGCCGCGCCGCCCACTTGCGGCCGCCGATGGAGGTCTTGCCCCCGGTCGACTTCTTGGCCACCGGGACCAGTGCCGCCTTCGGGTCCGCCGAGGTGGCCCGCGCCACCAGCTTGTAGACCATCGAGCACGTCGGGTGCCCGCTGCCGGTGACCAGCTGTGTGCCCACGCCGTACGCGTCCACCGGAGCCGCCGCCAGCGAGGCGATGGCGTACTCGTCCAGGTCCGAGGTGACGACGATCTTCGTCGAGGTCGCCCCCAGCTCGTCCAGCTGCTGGCGCACCCGGTGGGCCACCAGCAGCAGGTCCCCGGAGTCGATCCGCACGGCGCCCAGGTCCGTGCCCGCCACCTCGACGGCGGTGCGCACGGCCTCGGCCACGTCGTAGGTGTCCACCAGAAGCGTGGTGCCGCGGCCCAGCGAGGCCACCTGCGCCGTGAAGGCGTCCCGCTCGCTGTCGTGGACCAGGGTGAAGGCGTGCGCGCTGGTGCCGACGGTGGGGATGCCGTACCGGAAGCCGGCCGCCAGGTCCGAGGTGGAGGTGAAGCCGCCCACGTACGCGGCCCGCGACGCGGCCACGGCCGCCAGCTCGTGCGTGCGGCGGGCGCCCATCTCGATCAGCGGCCGGTCCCCGGCCGCCGAGGACATCCGGGAGGCGGCCGCGGCGATCGCCGAGTCGTGGTTCAGGATCGACAGGATCACCGTCTCCAGCAGCACGCACTCGGCGAAGCTGCCCTCCACGCGCAGGACCGGGGAGCCGGGGAAGTAGACCTCGCCCTCCGGGTAGCCCCAGATGTCGCCGGAGAAGCGGTACGAGGCCAGCCAGTCCAGCGTCCGCATGTCGACGACGGCCCGCTCGCGCAGGAACTCCAGCACCGCGCTGTCGAAGCGGAAGTTCTCCACCGCGTCCAGCACCCGGCCGGTCCCCGCGACCACCCCGTAGCGGCGCCCCTCGGGAAGCCGCCGGGTGAACACCTCGAAGACCGAGCGGCGGTCGGCGGTGCCGTTGGCCAGGGCGGCCTGCAACATCGTGAGCTCGTAATGGTCCGTGAAGAGCGCTGTCGACGGCACGTCCACCGGCAGGCCCAGGTCCGCAGGGTTCATGGCGGCGATGCTAGCGCACATTTCGTCAAAGTGACGAGATGTGGGTCCCGTTTGTGCAACGGGCCCGTCACGGTGGCAGCATGGGACAAGTGAGTGTTGCTCCCATTGAGATCGAACGCACTGAGTCGGCCGAAGAGACCTTCGCGGTCCCGGAACCTGACGTTCCCTGGGTGACCCTGGTGCACAACGACCCGGTCAACCTCATGAGCTACGTGGCGTACGTGTTCCAGGCGTACTTCGGATACTCGAAGGACGTCGCGCACAAGCTGATGCTCGACGTCCATCACAAGGGGCGGGCGGTCGTGTCGAGCGGCACCCGCGAGGAAATGGAGCGCGACGTGCAGGCCATGCACGGCTACGGCCTGTGGGCGACCCTCTCCCAGGACCGCACCTGATGGGCCGGACCGGGATGTTCGAGTCCCTGCAGGGCGGCGGAGCCGCCATCGCGCTGGACGAGATCGAGATCTCCATCCTGCGTTCCCTGGCCGTCCAGATGCTGGAGCTGATCGGTCCCGGCGACCCCGAGCCCGCCGAGGACGCCGATCCCCTCGCCGCACTGTTCGCCGAAGGCCCCACCGAGCCCCCGTCCGACCCGGCGCTGGCCCGGCTCTTCCCCGACGCCTACGGCTCCCCGGACGGCGCGGGCGACGAGGGCGTGGACCCGGCCGAGACCAAGGCACGCTCGGCGGAGTTCCGCCGCTACACCGAGAACGACCTGCGCACCCGTAAGCGCGACGACGCCCTCGCCCTCGTGCGCAGCCTCGACGCGCTCACCCCGGCCGGCGACGGGGCCGCCGTGCTGGAACTGACCGGCGAGCTGCCGCTGCGCTGGCTGGGCGGGCTCAACGACCTGCGCCTGACCCTCGCCGCCCGGCTCGACATCACCGAGGACGACGAGAGCGGGGCTCTCTTCCGGCTGCCGGACGACGACCCGCGCAAGCCCATGGTGATGGCGTACCTGTGGCTCGGCGGGCTCCAGGAGTCCTTGATCGAAACCCTCTGAGGAACCTCAAGAGGGAGTCGGCGTTCGCTCAGCGGATGCTCAAATCCGGATAACGATCAGATCACCGCCATGCGGTGATCTGTCATGATCACAGGAGTTTGTCCGGAAATTTTGATGCCGTGCGCCACATTTCTCCCCCTCGGACCGTCGTAAGCCCGTGATAAATCTTCACGACCGCCGACGGGACGCCACCCATGTCTCCCGGCCCGCTTGAACCGGCAGACCGCCGGCGTGCAACTCCATCCGTATCCGGGGGGATCGAGGACCCGATCCGCAGCCGCTGAAGGCGCGGGTCGGCGTGGAGAAAGGCGCACCAGACATGACCTCAGTGCAGGTCGAGCAGCAAGGCAACACGCCCGGCGAGGGCACTCAGGGCGACGGCGGCGAGGGGTACCACCGCACGCTCGGCGCCCGCCAGATCCAGATGATCGCGATCGGCGGAGCCATCGGCACCGGCCTCTTCCTGGGCGCCGGCAAGGCGATCTCCAAGGCGGGCCCCAGCCTGATCCTGGCGTACGCGATCGCGGGCCTGGTCATCTTCATCATCATGCGGGCCCTGGGCGAGCTGCTCATGTACCGGCCCGTCTCCGGCTCCTTCTCGGACTACGCCCGCGAGTTCCTGGGCCCGTTCTGGGGCTACGTCACCGGCTGGACGTACTGGCTGTTCTGGGTGGTCACCGGCATCACCGAGGTCACCGCCGCCGCGCAGTACATGTCGTACTGGACCCACGACAGCTTCCCGCAGTGGGCCTACGCGCTGATCTTCACGGTCATCCTCTACGGCGCCAACCTGATCTCCGTGAAGCTCTTCGGTGAGCTGGAGTTCTGGTTCTCCATGGTCAAGGTCACCGCCATCGTCGGCATGATCCTGATCTGCGCCGGCATCCTCACCATCGGCTTCTCCGACGCCGCCGAGACCGCTTCCGTCGCCAACCTCTGGAACGACGGCGGCTTCTTCCCCAAGGGCATCGGCGGCACGCTGATGACCCTGCAGATCGTGATGTTCGCCTTCCTCGCGGTCGAGCTGGTCGGCGTCACCGCCGGCGAGTCCAAGGACCCCGAGAAGACCCTGCCCAAGGCCATCAACACCGTGCCGTGGCGCATCGCCGTCTTCTACGTCGGCGCGCTCATCATGATCCTCTCGGTCGTCCCGTGGACGCACTTCCAGCCGGGCGTCTCGCCCTTCGTCGCCGCCTTCGAGCGCATGGGCCTGGGCATCGGCGCCGCGATCGTCAACTTCGTCGTCCTGACCGCCGCCCTGTCCTCCTGCAACTCCGGCATGTACTCCACCGGCCGCATGCTGCGCGACCTCGCGCTCAACGGCCAGGGCCCGAAGGTCTTCACCAGGCTCACCAGGAGCGGCACCCCGCTCATCGGCACCACCTTCAGCGCCTCGCTGATGCTCGTGGGCGTCTGGATCAACTACGTCGCCCCCGGCAAGGCCTTCGACTACGTCGTCTCCTTCGCCACCATCTCCGGCATGTGGGCCTGGATCATGATCCTGGTCTGCCAGATCCGATACCGGGCCAAGGCCGACCGCGGCGAGCTGCCCGGCTCGAAGTTCAAGGCGCCCGGCGCCCCGTACACGAGCTGGTTCGCCCTGGCCTTCATCGGCATGGTCATCGTGATGATGGGCGCCGACAAGGACGCCCGCGTCTCGCTGTACTGCGCCCCGCTGTGGGGGATGATCCTCGGCGTCGCCTACCTGGTCATGAAGAACCGCGACCCGCGCGGCGCGGCCTTCACCAAGGCCTCGTAGGAGCGGTTCCCGGCCGCCTGCCGCGGCCGGGAGCCCTGCTCCCGTGGACACTCTGTCCACCATGCGGGCCCTTCCGTACCACTCATCGGTACGGGAGGGCCCGGCTGCTTATCCTGTCGCTCATGCTGACCCTCACCCAGGCCCTGTACGACCGGATCGTCGAGCACGCCCGCCAGGACCACCCCGACGAGGCGTGCGGTGTCGTGGCCGGCCCGGCGGGCACCGGCCGCCCCGAGCGGTTCATCCCGATGCTCAACGCGGCCCGCTCGCCCACGTTCTACGAGTTCGACTCGAAGGATCTCCTGAAGCTCTACCGCGAGATGGACGACCGCGACGAGGAGCCGGTGATCGTCTACCACTCGCACACCGCGACCGAGGCCTACCCCTCGCGCACCGACGTCACCTACGCGAACGAGCCGGGCGCGCACTACGTGCTCGTCTCCACGGCCGACAAGGACGGGCTCGGAGAGTTCCAGTTCCGCTCGTACCGCATCGTCGACGGGGTGATCACCGAGGAGGAAGTGCAGGTCGTAGCGGCCTACTGACCACCATGTGAGCAGAAGGCGTCCACGATGCGGGATCACACTCCAAACCGGGGACCGGGAATCGTTAACATGACCGCATGGTTCCCCACGACGTGAGCATCGAGACGCCCGGCAGGCTGCTGCTCGTGGCGCGGCTGCACGTCGATCTGTGCCGCCTCGCCAGCGCCATCTGTCCTGCCGCCTGAGCACCAGAGCCCCCTCGCGCGGGGGGCCGACGAACCGCGCGCCCGATTCCCCCGCACACGCACACCTGCCTACGTCCTGACGACTGGAGCCCAGCCATGGCCATCGAGGTCCGCATCCCCACCATCCTCCGCACCTACACCGACGGCGAGAAGGCCGTGAACGGTGAGGGCGCCACGCTCGCCGACCTCTTCGCGGACCTGGAGACCCGGCACAAGGGCATCGAGGAGCGCATTGTCGACGGCGGTCAGCTGCGCCGCTTCGTGAACGTCTACCTCAACGACGAGGACGTCCGCTTCCTCGACGGCATCTCCACCGCCCTCAAGGACGGCGACAACGTCACCATCCTCCCGGCCGTGGCCGGCGGATCGAAGTAATGCGCTACGACTTCCCGCTGGCCGCGGTCGGCAACACGCCGCTCGTCCGGCTGCCCCGGCTCTCGCCCTCGGAAGACGTCCGGATCTGGGCCAAGCTGGAGGACCGCAACCCGACCGGCTCGATCAAGGACCGCCCCGCGCTCCACATGGTCGAGCAGGCGGAGAAGGACGGCCGGCTCCACCCCGGCTGCACCATCCTGGAGCCGACCTCCGGCAACACCGGCATCTCGCTGGCGATGGCGGCCAAGCTCAAGGGCTACCGCATCGTGTGCGTGATGCCGGAGAACACCAGCCAGGAGCGGCGCGACCTGCTGGCCATGTGGGGAGCCGAGATCATCTCGTCGCCGGCCGCCGGCGGCTCCAACACCGCCGTCCGGGTGGCCAAGGAACTGGCCGCGGAGCACCCGGACTGGGTGATGCTCTACCAGTACGGCAACCCCGACAACGCGGGCGCGCACTACGCCACCACCGGCCCGGAGATCCTCGCCGACCTCCCGTCGATCACCCACTTCGTGGCGGGCCTGGGCACCACCGGCACGCTGATGGGCGTCGGCCGCTACCTGCGCGAGCACGTCCCCGGCGTGAAGATCGTCGCGGCCGAGCCGCGCTACGACGACCTCGTGTACGGGCTGCGCAACCTGGACGAGGGCTTCGTCCCCGAGCTGTACGACGCCTCCGTGCTCACCACCCGCTACTCGGTGGGCTCCTCCGACGCGGTCACCCGCACGCGGGAGCTGCTCCAGCAGGAGGGCATCTTCGCGGGCGTCTCCACCGGCGCCGCCCTGCACGCGGCGATCGGCGTCGGCCGCAAGGCGGTGGCCGCGGGCGAGAGCGCCGACATCGTCTTCGTCGTCGCCGACGGCGGCTGGAAGTACCTCTCGACCGGCGTCTACACCGCGGCGACCACGGAAGAAGCCATCGAAGTCCTCCAGGGCCAGCTCTGGGCCTAGCCACACTTCGCCTCGATCGCCGGCGTTCGAGGGTCTGGTCCGGGCAGCGCCCGGCCTTCCAGCCCCGCCGGCGTTTGAGGCGCGGGTCCGGGCAGCGCCCGGGAAACGGAGAAAGGGCGGGGCGGGGAGAAGCTCCGCGCAGCGGCACCGCGCCCCGGTCCGGGCGGAGCCCGGTCAGTCCGACAGCCGCTCCGCGAGGATCGCCGCATGGCTGGAGCCCGGGTCCTTGACGGCCGTCAGCAGCGTCACCGGCCCACCCCCGACCAGCCCGCGCAAGCGACCGAGCTCCGCCACCGCCGCCGGCTCCGCCAGCTCCGCCTCGTACCGCTGCCGGAACTCACCGGCCGGCCCCCCGTCGTGGAACCACTTCCGCAGCTCCGTCGACGGGGTGACCGCCTTCGGCCACACGTCCACCTCCGCCGCCGCCTTCGACAGGCCCCGCGGCCACAGCCGGTCCACGAGGACCCGCAGCCCGTCCGCCTCCGGCTCCGGCGGGTCGTACACCCGCCGCAGGCGGATCTCCGGCTTCTCGGGCCGCTCCGGCCGTCCAGGCATCACCGACCGCCTCCCAGCCCCTTGATCTCGTCCCAGATCGCCGGGTCCAGCATCCCCAGCCGCGCCCGGAAGTCCCACAGCGACACCTCGTCCGGCCGGTCCGCCTCCAGGAAGGCCGCCCGCCCCTGCGCCCCCACCGTCCCCGGGGGCAGCGGGATCACCCCGGCCCGCCGGTCGTCGTACTTCGCGGTGATCCACGCGACCCGCGCCCGGTGCTCCCGTACCGGGCCCACGCCCAGGACCAGGCAGGTCCGCCCGTCCGCCAGAGTCCACAGCTCACCGGGCTGCGGGTGCGGCGGCCGGCCGGTGCCGTGCGCGGGCGGGGTCCGGCGGGGGACACCCAGCCGCCCCCCGGCGATCAGCATCACCAATGCCAGAGCCACGACCGCGGCCACCGCGGGCCACCAGGACGTGTCCATGTTTCGACCGTAGCCGCGCGGGGAGGCCCCGGCACGACAACGTCCGTGCCCACCGTCGCTCCCCCGGGTGACAGCGCAGGTGATTCCCCCCACAACGGCCTGCCGCGGAGGAGCGACCGGACGTTTCGCGCCTTACGCTCGACCCACGCACGGCCCGCATTCCGTCCACGGACCGTCCACGGAGGTTCACGCTCCATGAAGCTCACCGTCGTCGGCTGTTCGGGGTCGTTCCCGTCCGCGGAATCGGCCTGTTCGAGCTACCTCGTCGAGGCCGACGGCTTCCGGCTGCTGCTCGACATGGGCAACGGCGCCCTCGGCGATCTCCAGCGCCACTGCGGTCTCTACGACCTCGACGCGATCTTCCTGAGCCATCTGCACGCCGACCACTGCATCGACATGTGCGCGTACTTCGTCGCCCGCTTCTACCGCCACGAGGGCGGCCGCTGCGGCACCATCCCCGTCTTCGGTCCCGAGGGCACCGAGAAGCGTCTGACCACGGCCTACGACGACGTCCCGGACGAGCGGTCGATGAGCGAGGTCTTCGACTTCCGCACCCTGAAGCCGGGGAGCTTCGAGATCGGCCCCTTCCAGGTCCGCACCGAGCGGGTCGCCCACCCCGTCGAGTCGTACGCCATCCGCGTCGAGCACGGCGGCCGCTCGCTCACCTACTCCGGGGACACCGGCGTCTGCCCCGAGCTGGGCCGGCTCGCCGAGGGCGCCGACCTCTTCCTGTGCGAGGCGTCCTTCACGCACGGCAAGGAGGACATCCCGGACCTCCACCTCAACGGCCGCGAGGCGGGCGAGTACGCGCACGCCGGCGGCGTCGGGCGGCTCGTCCTCACCCACATCCCGCCGTGGACGGACCCCGCGCAGAACCTCGCCGACGCCCGCGCGGTCTACGACGGCCCGGTCGACCTGGCGTACGCGGGCGCGGTCTACGAGGTCTGAGCACCACCGCTCCATCGCGCCCCCGATCCATCGCGCCCCCGCGCGCCCGCGCCACCGCGCCCCACGGACGAAGAAGCCCCCGCCCTCCCGGAAGGGAGAGCGGGGGCTTCGGCGAGGGTGCGGGGCCTACTTGGCCTCGGCCTTCTCCATCTCGGCGATCTCCTCGTCGGACTCACGGCCCGGCGTGGGGAGGTTGAACTTGGTGATCGCGAAACGGAACCCGAAGTAGTAGACGGCTCCGAAGACCAGACCGATCGGGATGATCATCCAGGGGTTGGTCGCCTTGCTCCAGCCGAGGCCGAGGTCGATCAGACCCGCGGAGAAGGTGAAGCCCGCGTGGACCCCGAGCGCCCAGGTGATCGCCATGGAGAGGGCGGTCAGGATCGCGTGGATCGCGTACAGCACCGGCGCGATGAACATGAAGGAGAACTCGATGGGCTCGGTGACACCCGTGACGAACGAGGTGAGCGCGAGCGAGACCATCATGCCGGTGACGGCCTTGCGGCGCTCCGGGCGGGCGGTGTGCGCGATGGCCAGGGCGGCGGCCGGGAGGCCGAACATCATGATCGGGAAGAAGCCCGTCATGAACAGACCGGCGTCCGGGTCACCGGCGAAGAAGCGGTTCAGGTCACCGTGGACGACCTCGCCGGCGGCGTTGGTGAAGTCACCGATCTGGAACCAGGCGACGGTGTTGACGAACTGGTGCATGCCGATCGGGATCAGCGCGCGGTTGATGGCACCGAAGACACCGGCGCCCGCGGCGCCCAGACCGGTCATCCACTCACCGAAGTTGGAGATGACCTCGCCGATCGGCTCCCAGACCAGACCGAAGAACACACCGGCGAAGACACCGACGAAGGCCATGATGATCGGGACGAGACGGCGGCCGTTGAAGAAGCCGAGCCAGTCCACCAGCTTGGTGCGGTGGTAGCGCTGCCACAGGACCGCGGCGAGCAGACCCATGACGATGCCGCCGAGAACTCCCGGGTTGTTATACGTCGCGGCGACGTCGACACCCTTGTTCTCGGTCGTGTTGATGACGGCCTCGGTCACCGGGAAGGCGGTGAGGACGTTCTTGTAGACGAGGAAGCCGACGAGCGCGGCGAGCGCCGTGGAACCGTCCGCCTTCTTGGCGAAACCGATGGCCACGCCGATGCAGAACAGCAGCGGCAGGTTCGCGAAGACGGCGTCACCGGCTGTGGCGAACACCGTGGCGACCTTGCCCCAGCCGAGGCCGTCCTTGCCGAAGACGTCCGGCTGGCCGAGACGCATCAGGATGCCGGCGGCGGGCAGGACGGCGATGGGCAGCTGGAGGCTGCGGCCGACCTTCTGCAGACCCTGGATCAGGCCGGCTCCTCGCTTCTTGGCGGGCGGCGCAGCGGCGTCAGTAGCCGTACTCATAACTTCCTCCGGGGAGCAAGGCGCCGCCAAGGGGGTTGAGCCTGGGGGACGGCGACGTCTCAGAAAGGGGGGAACACGCCGCCGGGGGAAGCGGTCGTGGTCTACACCAATCGTGGTGTAGACCAGTTGTAGCACGGTGAGGGATAGATAAGGAACCTTCGTTTTCCTGTGGCCTGGGTCACATGTGACGGGGCGTGCGAAAGGCCCCCGGATCGTGATCCGAGGGCCCTTGACGGGCCGGTCCGGGCCCTGTTCCGAAGCGGCCTCAGGCCTTGGTGTTCTCCGCCTGCATCGCCTCGATCTCCTCGTCCGACTCCCGGCCCGGCGTGGGGATGTCGAACTTCGTGATCGCGAAGCGGAAGACGACGTAATAGACGACGGCGAAGCCCAGCCCGATCGGAATGATCAGCCACGGCTTCGTGGCCAGCCCCCAGTTGATGACGTAGTCGATCAGACCCGCCGAGAAGCTGAAGCCGTCGTGGACGCCGAACGCCCACGTCACCGCCATCGACACGCCCGTCAGCACCGCGTGCACCGCGTACAGCGCCGGAGCGACGAAGAGGAAGGAATACTCCAGCGGTTCGGTGATCCCGGTGACGAACGAGGTCAGCGCCACCGACAGCATCAGCCCGCCGACCTCCTTGCGCCGCTGCGGCTTCGCACAGTGCGTGATCGCCAGAGCCGCCGCCGGCAGCGCGAACATCATGATCGGGAAGAAGCCGGTCAGGAACAGGCCCGCATCCGGGTCGCCGCTGAGGAACATGTTGATGTCGCCGTGCACCACCTCGCCGTCCGGCTTGGTGTAACTGCCGAACTGGAACCACACCGGCACGTTCAGGAACTGGTGCAGGCCGATCACCAGCAGCGCGCGGTTCGCGACGCCGAAGATCCCCGCACCCCAGTAGTCCAGGCCCACCAGCCAGTCGGAGAAGCTCTCCAGCGCGGCACCGATCGGCGGCCAGACCCACAGGCACAGCGCGGCGAACGCGATCGCCACGAAGGCCATGATGATCGGGACGAGCCGGCGGCCGTTGAAGAAGCCGAGCCAGTCCACCAGCTTCACCCGGTGGTAGCGCTGCCAGAACCAGGCGGCCAGCAACCCCATGACGATGCCGCCGAACACCCCCGGATTCTGGAAGGTGTACTGGGCGAAGGTCTCGTCCGGCCCCAGACACCCGCCCCCCACGTCCTTCGTACCGTCCGGGCAGGGCACGGGGAACGCGCGCAGCACGCTGCGGTAGACGAGGAAGCCGGCCACCGCCGCCAGCGCCGTCGAGCCGTCCGCCTTCTTCGCCATCCCGATCGCGACGCCGACACAGAAGAGGAGCGGCAGCCCGAGGTCCGCGTTGAGCAGGGCGCCGCCCGCGGCGGCCATCACCTTGGCGATCTGGGGCCACACACCGGTGCCCTCGGCGTCGATCAGCCCCAGCCGGTTCAGGATGCCCGCCGCCGGCAGGACCGCGATCGGCAGCTGCAGGCTCCGCCCCATCTTCTGCAGCCCCTGGTAAAGGGTGTTGCGCCGCGACGGTCGCGGTACTGCGGCGGCGCTGCTCGCACTCATCGGCGTCTCCCTGACCGGCACAGGTTTTTGCATGCGGCTTTTTGGATGCGGCAGCAGTTGCGTGCACACTGGTGTAGACCAGTTGTGGGCAGGTTGCTGCTGATCGTCATCATTCGGCAGGGACCGGACACGCGCTCGCGTAGATGGGCCAACCGTGCGTTACCGTGACAACGCGGGCCGTGCGGAGGGCTCCATGTTCCGGCCGCTGAGACTCGTTCTTCGCATCACTCAGGGAGAAACACATGGCCACCAAGGCTGAGAAGATCGTCGCCGGGCTCGGCGGCATCGAGAACATCGAAGAGGTCGAGGGCTGCATCACCCGCCTGCGCACCGAGGTCATCAACCCCGACCTCGTCGACGAAGCCGCCCTCAAGGCCGCCGGCGCCCACGGCGTCGTCCGGATGGGCACCGCGGTCCAGGTCGTCATCGGCACCGACGCCGACCCGATCGCCGCCGACATCGAAGACATGATGTGATCCGGTGACCGGGACTCCCTGAGTCCGGGCCGCTCGGCCCCGAACACCACCGAGCACCCGCAGCACCCGCATCACCCGAAGACCCCGTCCCGCAACCCGGACGGGGTCTTCGCGCTGCCGGCCACCCACTAGGCTCGGACACATGTCTCGCATCGACGGCCGTACGCCCGAACAGCTCCGCCCGGTCACCATCGAACGCGGATGGAGCAAGCACGCAGAGGGCTCCGTCCTCATCTCCTTCGGAGACACCAAGGTCTTCTGCACCGCCTCCTTCACCGAAGGCGTCCCGCGCTGGCGCAAGGGCAGCGGCGAGGGCTGGGTCACCTCCGAGTACTCGATGCTGCCGCGCTCCACCAACACCCGCGGCGACCGCGAATCCGTCCGCGGCAAGATCGGCGGCCGCACCCACGAGATCTCCCGCCTCATCGGCCGCTCGCTGCGCGCCGTCATCGACTACAAGGCCCTCGGCGAGAACACCATCGTCCTGGACTGCGACGTCCTCCAGGCCGACGGCGGCACCCGCACCGCCGCCATCACCGGCGCCTACGTCGCCCTCGCCGACGCCGTCGCCTGGGGCCAGCAGAAGAAGCTCATCAAGGCCGGCCGCAAGCCCCTCACCGGAACCGTCGCCGCCGTCAGCGTCGGCATCGTCGACGGCGTCCCGCTGCTCGACCTCTGCTACGAGGAGGACGTGCGCGCCGAGACCGACATGAACGTGGTCTGCACCGGCGACGGCCGCTTCGTCGAGGTCCAGGGCACCGCCGAGGGCGAGCCCTTCGACCGCAAGGAACTGAACGCCCTCCTCGACCTCGCCGCCGGCGGCTGCGCGGACCTCGAAGCCATCCAGCGGGGCGCGCTCGGCCTGTAGCCGACAACCACCGGCAACCGCAACACGCCCCCCGGCGTCCCTACGGGCAACGGGCGCACGGTGGCACCACCGTGCGCCCGCACCCGTCCGCCTCCGTACACGTCCTCTCGGGAGAACCGCATGAAGCTCCGCATAGCGGCAGTAGCCGTGGCAGCCGTCCTGACCATCCCGGCCCTTTCCGCCTGCGACGCCATCTCCACGGCCATGGACTGCGCGAACACGGCGGTCGCCATCACGGACGGCGCGAACGACCTCCAGCAGGCCGTCTCCCAGGCGGGCAACAGCCCCCAGGACGCCAAGAACGCCCTCGACCAGATCGAGACGAACCTCAAGAAGATCGGCGACCAGACGGACAACGCCGACCTGGGCAAGGCCATCGAGTCGATGAACACGGCCGTCAAGAACGTCCGCACCGCCATCGAGAGCGGCAACCCCACTCCGGACATCAAGCCGGTCGCCGACGCCGCGAGCGAGATCTCCAAGGTCTGCACCCCGGGATAATGAGGGCATGACCTCGACGCCCAGCCGCCTGATCCTCGCGACCCGCAACGCGGGCAAAGTCTCCGAACTGCGCGCCATCCTCGCGGACGCCGGCCTGCCCCACGGGCTGGTCGGCGCGGACGCCTACCCGGAGATCCCCGACGTCAAGGAGACCGGCGTCACCTTCGCCGAGAACGCCCTCCTCAAGGCACACGCCCTGGCACGCGCCACCGGCCTGCCGGCGGTCGCCGACGACTCCGGCCTGTGCGTGGACGTCCTGCACGGCGCCCCCGGCATCTTCTCCGCCCGCTGGGCCGGCCGCCACGGCGACGACAAGGCCAACCTGGACCTGCTCCTGGCCCAGCTCGGCGACATCGCCGACGAGAACCGCAGCGCCCACTTCTTCTGCGCGGCGGCCCTCGCCCTGCCGGACGGCACCGAACGCGTCGTGGAGGGCCGCCTCCTGGGCACCCTGCGCCACGCCCCGTCGGGCACGGGCGGCTTCGGCTACGACCCGATCCTCCAGCCGCTGGGCGAGGCCCGCACCTGCGCGGAACTCACCGCGGCCGAGAAGAACGCCATCTCCCACCGCGGCCAGGCCTTCCGAGCCCTGGTCCCCTTCATCCGCGCCCTGCTGCCCTGACGGGAGGACACGCCGAAGGCCTGTCCTCCCGGAGTAGGGCGGACAGGCCTTTCGCGTTGGTACGCCCGATCGGATTCGAACCGACAGACACGACCACCTAAAGATCGCCGCTCAGCCGTTGGCGTACGGGCGCAAGCCAAGACCACTGTACTGGGTGACGGCGGGATGCGGGTGGGAGCTAGCTGCCGGATCTGCCGGGTCTTCCACCACGGCACCACGTGCTGGTGACCGCGTGGCAGTTGGGGCACAGGAGCCGGAGGTTCTCACGCAGGTCGTTGCTCCAATCGCCGTCGATGTGGTCGACCTCCAGCGTCATCGGTTGCCCGTGCCAGACCGGGGGTGTTCCGCACATCGCGCAGCATTCAGGAACGCCGACCTCGCGCAGCGCGCGCAGGAGCAGATGGGAGCGAGTACGGCGCCGTCCGTCGTGTCGCACGAGAACATCCTCGGCCCGCCGCAGTGGGATGGTGCCGGTTTTACCGCGGTGGTGTGCCTGGCCGAGGAAGTGCACGGTCGACAGTCCGTCCTCGCGGATCCAGGACTTGAGCGCCTCGTTCATGCTTCCCGAAGGCTCATGGCCCAGCCGCCGCAGGGTTTCGGCCAGTGAGTGGGACGCGGCGACGGCGTCGCGCAGGAGGGATGCCTCGGGCTTCACGCGTCGTGCGTACGATCGGCGTCGACGTGCCGAGCCGCTGGTGTCGTGGACGCCCGTCATCGCTGCCGGCCCTTCGCGCGTCCGCGGTACGTGTCCGTGGTGGAGTGGCAGTTCGGGCACAACAGCCGCAGGTTTTCAGGGAGGTTGTTACGCCAGTCGCCGTCGATGTGGTCGACCTCCAACGGAAGCGGGCGCCCCTGCCAAACGGCTTCTACACCGCACATCCGGCATGCATCGGGAACTCCCAGGACCGCGAGGGCCCGTTTGAGGTGCGCGCTCTGCATACGGCGGGCCTGCGGGCCTTCCTGCCTGACCAGCAGCGATTCTGGGGTCCTTCGCACCTTTGGGCGCCCCGCCGAGGAGGGCAACGCGAAGTGGGAGGTGTCTATCCCGAACGCCTTCACCCTGCGGCTGATGTGGGTGTGGTGACCGCCCACCACGTCAAGACCGAGTCGCCTGAGGACCTCGCACATCGTCGTGGACGCGGCGACGGCCTCCGCCAGTACTTCTCTCGTCCACCTCACCCCCTCACGCTCGAAGTGCGACACGTCCACGCCGAGCTTCCGCATGCGGTCGCGCAGGTAACGCCGCGACGGGCCGCCAGGGTCCACGCCCAGCCTTCGTAACGCCTCCGTGAGCGTCCGCGCTCCTGCGGCAGCCTCCGCCAGGCGTTCCCTCGTGTACGGACTGATCGGCATTCCGCCCCCTCACCCCGGCCGCGTGTGCGGCTCTCGTACGGAGCAACGAGCCGATAGTCGGACGGTCACGGGTTGGGTCGTCCGACAATCGGAGCGGGCCGCCCCTGACCAGGGGCGGCCCGCTCCGGAGGACGGGGGCAGGGGTCAGATGCCCAGGTCCTTGATGATCTTGGCCACGTGGCCCGTCGCCTTCACGTTGTAGAAGGCGTGCTCGACCTTGCCCTCCTCGTCCACGACCACCGTCGAGCGGATGACGCCCGTCACCGTCTTGCCGTACAGCTTCTTCTCGCCGAACGCCCCGTACGCCGCCAGTGTCTCCTTCTCCGGATCGCCGACCAGGGTGACCTTCAGGTTCTCCTTCTCGCGGAACTTCGCGAGCTTCTCCGGCTTGTCGGGGGAGACGCCGATGACGTCATAGCCGGCCGTGGCCAGGGCGTCCAGGTTGTCCGTGAAGTCGCACGCCTGCTTCGTGCAGCCCGGCGTCAGCGCGGCGGGGTAGAAGTAGACGATGACCTTGCGGCCCTTGTGGTCGGCGAGCGAGACCTCGTTGCCGTCCGCGTCGGGCAGGGTGAAGGCGGGGGCGGTGTCGCCCGGCTGCAGTCGCTCGCTCATCTGACAGTCTCCTCGGGAGGGGATCGGTACGTCACGAGACTAAGCTGACAGACTGTTCACGGCGGACTACGCCCCCACACGATCACGACCACCACGACCACGACGACGGAGGCAGCGCGGTGTCGGAAGCCAGGACCCCCGCACAGATCGAGGCGGACATCGTCCGCCGCCGCGAGCAGCTCGCCGAGACGCTCGACGAGATCGGCGTGCGCATGCACCCGCAGACGATCATCGGGGACGCGCGGGCCCGGGTCGCCTCGACCGTCGACGAGACCGCGGGGCGGGCCTTCGCCACGGTGAACCGTGTCGTGACGGACGTGCGGGACGGTCTGCGCCACCCGGACGGCAGCCCGCGCCTGGAGCGCATCGTGCCCGTGGCGCTGGTCGCGGCCGGTCTGGTCGGACTCCTCGTCGTCTCGGCGCGCCACAAGCGCGGATGACCCTGCGCGGTACGGGACGGGCGCGGGCAGGTAGGTTCGTGGCGTGAGCGAGAACACCACCCACGACAAGCTGCCCATCCGCATGCTGCACGACCGCGTGCTCGTGAAATCCGATCTGCCCGAGGGCGAGCGGCGTTCCGGCGGCGGCATCCTGATCCCGGCGACGGCCGCCGTGGGCAAGCGGCTGGCCTGGGCCGAGGTCGTCGCGGTCGGGCAGAACGTCCGGACCGTCGAGCCCGGGGACCGGGTGCTGTACGACCCCGAGGACCGTGCCGAGGTCGAGGTGCGCGGTGCGACGTACGTGCTGATGCGCGAGCGGGACCTGCACGCCGTGGCCGCGGAGCGGCTGGAGGGGTCGGACGACTCCACCGGGCTGTACCTCTGACCTCTGACGGGCTGTACCTGCGACCTGCGACCTCCGACTTCTGAACCGCCGATCGGACCGCTGATCGGACCGGTGGTCGAGCGCAAGGGCTGGTGGCCCGGGTCACCAGCCCTTTTCGCTGTCCTTTGCTACGGTGGGTGAGAACCCGACGAGACGCGCCGTACCGGGTACGCAAAGACGACGCACCCCGTATCGCTCGATGTCTCGGAGGTGCCGTCATGGCCTGGGTCCTTCTTCTCCTTGCCGGTCTGCTCGAAGTCGGCTGGTCGATCGGCATGAAGTTCACCGAGGGCTTCACCCGGCTGTGGCCCAGTGTGTTCACGGGTGCCGGGATCGTGGCCAGCATGGTGCTGCTGTCCTACGCCGCGAAGACCCTGCCCATCGGCACGGCGTACGGGGTGTGGGTGGGCATCGGTGCCGCCGGTGCGGCCGTGCTCGGTATGGCGGTGCTGGGTGAGCCCGTCACCGCCGCCCGGATCTTCTTCATCTGTCTGCTGCTGGTGGCCGTGGTGGGGCTGAAGGCGACCTCCGGTCACTGAGTCCGCTGCTGCTCCGGGAACGGCGGGAACGGCTACTCCAGGAACGCGGACGGCGGGCGCGGGCCCCCGATGACCCCGCCGCCGTCCCAGCCGCCCGAGCCGGCCCCGCCCTGGGTGCCCGCGGTGGTGCCGCCCTCGTCGCCCTGGCTGGTGCCGCCGTCGTCCTGTCCGCCCTGGGTCCGGCCTCCGCTGTCCTGGCCGCCCTGCGTCCGGCCGCCGTCGTCGCCGCCCCCGCCGTCCTGGCCCCCGTTGTCCCGGCCGCCCTGTGTCCGGCCGCCGGAGTTCTGCCCGCCGTTGTCCTGGCCGCCGTTGTCCTGGCCGCCGGACGGCGGGGTCGGCCGCCGGTCAGCGGGCGGGGTGCCGTCGCCCGGCCTCTCCTGCGGCGGGTCCGACTGCGTGGAGGGCGGCGGCGAGGGCTGCGCGGCGCCCGGCTGGAGGTCGAGTTCGAAGTCCACGGGGTCGGTGCCCTCCAGTGCGCTCTTCGTGTAGGCGGCCCAGATCCGGGCCGGGTAGCCGCCACCGCCGATGCGGGACTCGCCGAGGGCCCCGTACAGCGACTCCAGGGTGCCGGTGTCCGGGTCCTGGCCCATCATGGCGACCACCGTGACGAGGTTCGGGGTGTAGGCCGCGAACCACGCCGAGCGGTCCAGTTCACCGGTGCCGGTCTTGCCCGCGGCCGGGTGGCCGGCGGCGAGGGCCGCCGTGCCGGTGCCGTTGTCCACGACGCTGACCAGCATGGACGTGGTGGTGTCGGCGGCCTCGCGGCTGATGGCCTGGACGGAGGGGCGCTCGGGCAGGGCGATCTTGTCGCCGCCCTTCGCGATCTCCTCCAGGAAGGTGTAGGGGGTGCGGCGGCCGTGGTCGGCGAGGGTCGCGTACGCCTGGGTCATGTCGAGGACGCTGGCCTGGAGGGTGCCGAGCGCCATGGCCGGGCCGACCACGAAGTTCGGGGTGTCCTCGGGGATGCCGAGGTCGATGGCGGTCTTCTTGACCCTGGCGGTGCCGACGTCGACGGCCATCTGCGCGTAGACGGCGTTCACGGAGAGGTCGGTGGCGGTGGTGACGGTGATGTTCCCGTAGGAGATCTGGCCCTCGTTCTCCGGGGCGAAGCGGATCCGGCCGCCGACGACGGGCCGTTTGTTGTCGCCGTTGTAGACGGTGTGGGGGGTGATCCGGCGGCCGTCCTGGGTGCGGGAGTCATTCTCGACGGCCGCCGCGAAGACGAACGGCTTGAAGGTGGAGGCGACCTGGTAGTCGTGCCGGGTCGCGTTGTTCACGTACTGCCTGGTGTAGTCGACGCCGCCGTACATGGCGACGACCTTGCCGGTGGCCGGGTCGATGGAGACGCCGCCGGCCCGGACGAGCCGGTCCGCCTTGCGCGTGCCGGGGTCGAGTCTGCCGAGCATCCGGTCGTCGACGGCCGCGACGAAGTCGGCCTGGTGGCGGCGGTCGATGGTGGTCGTGATCCGGTAGCCGCCCTCGGCGAGGGTCTTGTCGTCGAGGATCTTGCGGTCGAGGATGAACTCCTTGACCGCTTCGACGAGGTAGCCGCGCTGGCCGGACAGGCCGGCGGCGGCGCGGACCTTGCCGGGCTCGGGGAAGCCGGTGGCCGCGCGTTCGGCGGCGGGCAGCCAGCCCTTCTTGACCATGCCGTCGAGGACGTAGTTCCAGCGGGCGAGGGCGCGGGTACGGCTCTGCGGGTGGGAGACGACGTCGAAGGCGCTGGGGGAGTTGAGCAGGGTGGCGAGGTAGGCGCCCTCGGCGGTGGTGAGGCTGCTGACGTCCTTGCCGTAGTACGCCTGGGACGCGGCCTGGATGCCGTAGGCGTTGCGCCCGAAGTAGCTGGTGTTCAGGTAGCCCTCGAGGATGTACGCCTTGGACTTCTCGCGGCCGAGTTTGACCGCGATGAAGAACTCCTTGGCCTTGCGTTTGATCGTCTGTTCCTGGCCCAGGTAGTAGTTCTTGACGTACTGCTGGGTGATCGTCGAGCCGGACTGGGTGCCCTTGCCGGTGGCCGTGTTCCAGGCGGCGCGGACCATCGCCTTGGGGTCCACCGCCCGTTCGGAGTGGAAGTCCCGGTCCTCTGCGGCCAGTACGGCCTCCTGGACGGTCAGCGGGATCTGCGAGAGGGGCACGTTGACGCGGTTGACCTCGCCGTCGCGGGCGATCTGGGAGCCGTCGGAGTAGAGGTAGACGTTGGACTGCGCGGTCGCGGCGGCGTTGGCCGGCGGGATGTCGACCAGCAGGTAGCCGGCCACGAGGCCGCCGCCGACCAGGAGGGCGAGGAGCAGTACGGCGCCGAGGACCATGCGCCAGGTGGGGAGGAGGCGCCGCAGGCCGGTCCGGCGGCGGCGGGCCTTCCCGCCGGGTGCGCCGGAGCCGTCGGGTCCGCCGGGTCCGTCGGGTCCGCCGGGTCCGCCCGGTCCATCGGCACCTGCGGGTCCCGCGGGTCCGCCGGGCGGGGTGTCCGGGTCGCGAGGGGTCCAGCCCGCGGGTGGTGACTGGTCGCTCATCTCCAGGACTCCTCGACGCTGTTCGAAATATCCACTTCTGTACCTCATGGTGTCTACCCGATGGCCGGTGACCACCGTCCCGGACGGGGGTAAATCGGTCGCGTGGCTCGCCCCTCCGCACTAAGCTCGCGCGCTTTGGCCGACGTAGGAACGACGTGGAAAACGGAGGGGATACGGTGCGCCAGAGAGTGCGCCTCTACGCGGCGGTCGCGGCCGGCGGGTTCCGGCGGTACGCCACCTACGGCACGGCGACCGCGGCGGGCGTCTTCACCAATACCGTGTTCGGGTTCATCGTCGCGTTCACGTACGCCGCCCTGTGGGACCAGCGTCCGGGGCTCGGCGGCTACGACCGGGCCCAGGCCCTGACCTTCGTCTGGGTGAGCCAGTCGCTGCTGGCGGCCGGGGCGTTCATCGGCGGCGGGTTCCAGGAGGAGATCCAGGAGCGGGTCCGCACCGGCGACATCGCCGTCGACCTGTACCGGCCCGCGGACCTGCAGATGTGGTGGCTCGCGGCCGACCTGGGCAGGTCCGCCTTCCAGCTGCTGGGGCGCGGGCTGGTCCCGCTCGTGGCGGGGGCGCTGGCCTTCCAGCTGGCGCTGCCCTCGGACCCGTGGCGGTGGCTGCTGTTCCTGGTCTCCGTCGTGCTCGGGCTGGTGGTGAGCTTCGCCGTGCGCTACATGCTGGGGCTGCTGGCCTTCTGGCTGATGGACGGGTCCGGGATCAACCTGATGGCGACCGTCGTCTCGATCTTCTTCTCGGGGATGCTGCTGCCGCTGACCGTCTTCCCCGGCGCCTTCGGGGAGTTCGTGCGCGTACTGCCCTGGGCGGCCATGCTCCAGGTCCCGATGGACGTGCTGCTGGGCGTGCACTCGGGGGCCGGGGACGCGGTCGGCGCGCTGGGCTTCCAGGCCGGCTGGGTCCTCGTACTGCTGGGCGCCGGGCGGCTGTTGCAGTCGGCGGCGACGCGGAAGGTGGTGGTCCAGGGTGGCTGAGGCGACCGGTACGGCGGGTACGGCGGGTACGGCCGCCGCGACGGCCGGGCCGGCCGAGACGCGGCCGGCGCGGGAGTTTACGGATCCGGAGGCGCCGCGGGCGCATGGCCGGGTCCTGGAGGGGCTGCGCGGCTACGGCCTGATCGTGGCCATGTGGATCCGGTCGACGATGACGTACCGGACGTCCTTCGTCCTGTCGACGGTGGGGAACGCGGCGATCACCCTGCTGGACTTCGTCGCGATCTCCATCATGTTCTCCCACGTGGACGTCCTCGGTGGCTTCACGCTGCCCGAGATCGCCCTGCTGTACGGGTCCTGCTCGGCGTCCCTGGGACTGGCGGACCTGCTGCTGGGCAACACCGACCGGATCGGCGCCCGGATCCGCGACGGCTCGCTCGACACCATGCTGGTGCGTCCGGTACCGCTGCTCGCGCAGGTCGCGGCCGACCGCTTCGCGCTGCGCCGGCTGGGCCGGGTCGTGCAGGGGCTGGGCGTGCTGGGCTGGGCGCTCTGGTCGCTGGAGGTGGACTGGACGGCGGGGAAGGTGCTGCTGGTGCCCGTGATGGTGCTGTCCGGTGCGGCGATCTTCGCGGCGGTGATGGTGGCCGGGGCCGCCTTCCAGTTCGTCGCCGGGGACGCGGCGGAGGTGCAGAACTCCTTCACCTACGGGGGCTGCACGATGCTGCAGTACCCGCCGACCGTCTTCGCGACCGAGCTGCTGCGCGGGGTGACCTTCATCGTCCCGCTGGCCTTCGTCAACTGGCTGCCCGCGCTGTACCTGCTGGGGCGGCCCGATCCGCTGGGACTGCCGGGGTGGGCCGCGTTCCTGAGCCCGCTGGTGGCCTTCGTGGTGTTCGTGCCCGCGTCGCTGGCCTGGCGCGCGGGAGTCCGTTCGTACCGGAGTACGGGGAGCTGAGCCGTGGTGGACGATGATGCGCTGATCTCGCTGGACGGGGTCGAGAAGGTCTTTGACGTACGGCGCCGGGTGAGCCTGATGCGCCGGGAGAAACGCCAGGTCAGGGCGGTGGACGGGATCAGCTTCGCGGTCGCGCGGGGCGAGATGGTCGGCTACATCGGGCCCAACGGGGCCGGCAAGTCGACCACGATCAAGATGCTGACCGGCATCCTGAACCCGAGCGGCGGCCGGCTGCGGGTCGCGGGCATCGACCCGGCGCGGGAGCGGGTGCGGCTCGCGCACCGGATCGGGGTGGTGTTCGGGCAGCGCACCACGCTGTGGTGGGACCTGCCGCTGAAGGACTCGTACGGGCTGATGCGGCGGATGTACCGGGTGCCGAGGGCGCGGTTCGAGGAGAACCTGGAGCGGTGCGTGGACCGCCTGGACCTGGCCGAGCTGCTCGACGTGCCGGTGCGCCAGCTGTCGCTCGGACAGCGGATGCGCGGGGACATCGCGGCGGCGCTGCTGCACGATCCCGACGTGCTGTACCTGGACGAGCCGACGATCGGGCTCGACGTGGTGAGCAAGGCGAAGGTACGGGGATTCCTGCGGCAGTTGAACGAGGAGCGCGGCACGACGGTGCTGCTGACCACACACGACCTCCAGGACATCGAGCAGCTCTGCGAGCGGGTGATGGTCATCGACCACGGGCGGCTGATGTACGACGGGGCGCTGGGCGGACTGCACGCGGCGGGGTCGGCGGGGGAGAGCGAGCGGACGCTGGTGGTGGACCTGGAGCGGGAGCTGGCGCCGATCAGCGTGCCGGGGGCGCGGGTGGTGAAGGTGGAGGGGCCCCGGCAGTGGCTGGCGTTCCCGGCGGGGCAGTCGGCCGCGCCGCTGGTGTCGGCGGTGGCGGCGGAGTACCCGCTGGTGGATCTGTCGGTGCGGGAGCCGGACATCGAGGACGTGATCGCGCGGATGTACGCGGGGCGGGACTGAGCGGGGCGCTGCGCGGGCGGGGCTCGGGGGCCGCGGGGGCCGCGCGGGGGCGGCTCGGGGGGCTGCGCGGGCGCGGCTCGGGGGTGGACTCAGGGTCCGGTCGGGGGTGGTCTCAGGGGCCGGACCATACAACTCCCGCGTGTGCGTGCATAGTCTGGTGCGTATGAGTGACGAGCGGCCGGAGAAGCCGTTGCCGGAGTTGAGGGCGTCGGATGCCGACCGGGACCGGGTGGTGGAGCGTCTGCGTGACGCCGTCGCCGAGGGCCGGCTCGACATGGAGGAGTTCGAGGAGCGGCTGGATGCGGCGTACAAGTCCCGTACGTACGCGCAGCTGGAACCGCTGACGGCGGACCTGCCGGCGGCCACCGCCCCGGCCGCGGCGCCGCCCGCGGCGGCGGCAGCCGGGGCTGCCGCCTGGCCGGGCCGGATCGGCGGTACGGGCTCGTCGTCGCTGGCCGTCGCGGTGATGTCGGGCTTCCAGCGCAAGGGCCGCTGGACGGTCCCGGCCCGCTTCGACGCGGTGGCGTTCTGGGGCGGTGGCGAACTGGACCTGCGGGAGGCGGACTTCGCGCAGCGCGAGGTGGTGATCAACTGCGTCGCGATCATGGGCGGCATCGAGATCACCGTGCCGCCGGGTGTGGACGTGGACGTGCGGGGCTTCGGCTTCATGGGCGCCTTCGACCAGCGCGACAGCCCGGGCCCCACGGAGCCGGGCGCTCCGCGCGTGGTGGTGACGGGCTTCGCCTTCTGGGGCGGTGTAGAAGTCAAGATCAAGCCCCCGCGGGGCGGCTTGTCCCTCCACAAGGCGTAGCGCGGCGTGGCTCGGCTCCCGCCGGGGGTGTGCTGGGGCTCCGCCCCAGACCCCGCGCCTCAAACGCCGGCGAGGCTGATTTTGCGGGCCGGGAGTGCAGGGTTCGGCTCCCGCCGGGGTGGCGATCGTTCCTGCTGGGCGGTGGTGCGAGGGGGTGGGGCGGTGCCCCGCCGGAGTGTCTCCTCGGCTCGGCGCGTGCGGGTTTGGCGTGCCGAGTCGGCCCTGGTCGCGCGCTCGTCCTGCGGGGACACTCCGCCGTGTCCCCGCCCCACCGGCTCGCGCTGCTGGAGGGGGGACGGGGAGGGGTGTCCCCGCAGGACGAGGCGCGACCAAAGCCGTCTGGCCGGGCCAGGGCCGCACGCGCCGAGCCGAGGAGACACCCCTGCCCGGCCCCCCGACCCACCCGCACCGTGCCGGTACCCCGGCCCTGCCGCACGCTCCGGCCGGACCGGACCGCCGAGCAACCCCGCAGGGGCCACCGCACCGTGCCGGTACCCCGGCCCTGCCGCACGTTCCGGCCGGACCGGACCGCCGAGCAACCCCGCAGGGGCCACCGCACCGCCCCCCGTACCCCGGCCCAGTCGCACGTTCCGGCCGGACCGGACCGCCGAGCAACCCCGCAGGGGCCACCGCACCGCCCCCCGTACCCCGGCCCAGTCGCACGCTCCGGCCGGGCCGGACCGCCGAGCAACCCCGCAGGGGACCCGCGGGAGCGGAAGGGCGTGGCGGGAACTCCGCCGCCCTCCCAGGAGTCGGATGCTATGCAGACAAAACCGGCGCCCGGCGCCCCGGGGGAAGGCAGGACCACGTGGACGACCGCACCAGAGCCGTCGGCAGAGCCGACGGCACCGCCGCCCCGCCCCATCCCCGCGGAGCGTTCGTGTTCAACGCCGCCGACGAGGAGCGCCGCCGTGGCGTCCGCAGGATGAAGGCCACCGCGACCGGCCTGCTGCTCCTGGTCGCGCTGGTCTACGTACTGGCCAAGTACGCCCAGCACGCCTGGGGCGCCGGCGGCTGGGCCGGCTACGTCGCCGCCGCCGCGGAGGCCGGCATGGTCGGCGCGCTCGCGGACTGGTTCGCCGTCACCGCCCTCTTCAAGCGGCCCCTCGGCCTGCCCATCCCGCACACCGCGATCATCCCGACCAAGAAGGACCAGCTCGGCGTCACGCTCGGCGAGTTCGTCGGCGAGAACTTCCTCTCCTCCGACGTGGTCCGGGCCCGCCTCCACGCCCTCGGCATCGGCGGCCGCCTGGGCGCCTGGCTGGCCGAGCCCGCGCACGCCGACCGCGTCACGGCCGAGCTGGCCACGGCCCTGCGCGGGGCGCTGACCGTCCTGCGCGATTCCGACGTCCAGGCCGTCGTCGGCGAAGCCATCACGCGGCGCGCCGAGACCGCCGAGATCGCGCCGGGCATCGGCAAGACCCTGCAGAAGGTCGTCGCCGACGGAGGCCACCGCCGCGGCGTCGACCTCATCTGCGCCAAGGCGCACGACTGGCTGATCACCCACGGGGACTCGATCACGGACGCGGTCCAGGGCGGTGCCCCCGGCTGGACCCCGCGGTTCGTGGACCGCAAGGTCGGCGAGCGCGTCTACAAGGAGCTGCTCCGTTTCGTCACGGAGATGCGGGACATGCCCGAGCATCCGGCGCGCGCGGCGGTGGACCGTTTCCTGCGGGACTTCGCCGCCGACCTGCAGTCGGACACGGAGACGCGCGCGAAGGTGGAACGCCTCAAGTCCGAGATCCTGGCCCGTGACGAGGTCCAGGACGTCATCGCCTCGGCGTGGTCCGCGATCCGCTCGATGATCATCTCGGCGGCGGAGGACGAGCAGAGCGAGCTGCGCCTGCGGGTCCGTGCCTCGCTGATGTCCCTGGGGGCGCGCCTGGCCACCGACGGCCGCCTCCAGGCGAAGCTGGAGGGCTGGATCGAGGGTGCGGTCGTCTATGTGGTCACCACCTACCGGAAGGAGATCACCTCGCTGATCACGGACACGGTGGCGGCCTGGGACGCCGAGCACACCTCCCGCAAGATCGAGGCCCATATCGGCCGCGACCTGCAGTTCATCCGTATCAACGGCACGGTGGTCGGCGCCCTGGCGGGCCTTCTGATCTACACGGTCTCCCGCGCATTCGGCGCGTAGCGGGATCCGGGGAGCGGCAGCTCCAGCTGGGCGTGTCCGCGGGCCGTGACCTGTGGCGGGGTGGGGCGGGCGGCGCCCAGGGCGAGGAGTGCGCGCAGGGCGGCGATCAGGTCCGCGGGCCGCTCGCTCAGGATCCCGGGCGTCGTGCTGACCACCAGGACGCCCCGGGCCTCCATGCGCAGTCTGCGGCGCAGCGTGGCCTGCCAGGAGTCGCGCGTGTAGTGGTACTCCGCGGAGTCGATCTCCAGTGCCACGCCCTCCTCGGGCCAGTACGCGTCGGGGCTGGCGAGGAAGGATCCGTCGGGTTCGTGGAGCCGGGGGTTCCAGAGCGGGGTGGGCAGGTCGGTGGCGGACAGGGTGTCGCGGGCGCGGCCCTCGGCGATCGACCGTACGCCGGCGACGAGTTCGGCGGCGGCCGCCCGGACGGCGGGACGGTTCCGTACCCGGGCGGCGCGCAGTTCGGCGTGCAGGTCGTGGGGGTGGCACCAGCCGCTTTGGACGACGTTGGCGAGGACGGAGCGTACGAGGTCCGGGTCGTCCGTGCGGGCCGCGAAGTCGGTGGCGGCCCGGACCGGGCGGGTGCTGGGGACCCCGGCGATGGTGATGGTGGCGGGCCAGCGGGTCGTCGAGGCGGGCCGGACGCGTCCGGTGGCGGCCACCGACCGTGGGGCGCGGACGAGGACGTCCAGGGATTCGGGTGGCGCGTCGCGGATGCCGAGGAGGGCGAGGGCCGCGCCGCCGGTGAGGGCGGCGGTGGTCCCGGTGAGCGGGTCCGCGGTGGGCGGGGCGGCGTACAGGACGGCGGACAGAGCCTGCTGCCGGGTGTCGGGTGGGCCGGTCTGCAGGAGGTAGACCCTCGGGAGGAGCCGCTGCCAGGGTCCTCCGCGGCGGCTGCGGCCGCTGATGGTGGCGGCCGGGATGCCGGCCTGCCGGAGCTGGTGGTGGGTGGCCATGTTCAGCTGGCGCTGGGCGGTACGCGTGATCATGCCCCCGGTATGCCCGGTGGCGGGCGGTCGACGCTCAGGCCGAGGGGTGGTTCGGGGCGAGGAAGACGACGACTGCGTTCTCGGTGCCGGGCAGGGGCTTCACCTCGTGCCAGCCGAGCCGGTGGTAGGTGGCCACGGTGTCGGTGGCCGCGCGGGCGGTCAGCAGCCAGGCCCGGTCGTCGGGGGCGTCGGCGGTGATCTCCGCCAGCAGGGCGCGCCCGGTGCCGTGTCCGCGCGCCTGCGGTCGTACGGCGAGCTCGTCGATCTCCAGGGCTCCGACGAGGAGCTCCCGTACGCGCGGCCGGCCGAGCTGGGCGGCGACCCGTCCGTAGGACCGGTCCGTGGGGAAGGCGCGGGGCGTCAGCCAGGCGGTGGCGAATCCGTCGACGCCGAGGGGCGACTGCGCGAAGGCTGTACGGAAGCCGGGGCGCCGGCTGTCCGTCTGCAGCCGCACGGCGAACTGGCGAATGGTTTCTTCATCCTCGTTCCACGGTGGGGCCGAGAAGACTTCGCCGTAGGTGTCGGCCAGTTCGTCCGTGAGGTCGAGGACGGCCGGTCCGTAACAGATCACGTTTGCAGCTCCTTGGGCCGGCTTGGGTGGCTTGGGTCGTATCGCCCCTATCGAAGACTGAATCTACGCCTGCGCGGTGCCGGGGAGGGCAGGTCCACAGATCCGGAGGGTGTGCGACAAATCCGACTTCCGTACGGTGTTGCGGACCACCCGTATCGGCCCGCCCGGGCCGGCGTTGAGCCCGGCGTGCACAACAATCTCCTCGGCAGAGTCCTGATGGGTCTCGCCGCCTGCGCGGTGGCGTTCTTCGTGATCCTGGGGGTCGTGGCCGTGCTCCCGCGGACCCTGCAGGACGCGCTCCCCGACAACGTCCTGGGCGGGGCCGCGGTCGTGCTGGCGGTGGCGGCCGCGCGCAGGTTCGCGCGGCGGGCGCGTTAGCCTCGTGCGGAGACGTTCGAACGGCTGGAGGCCCCCACGATGGCGCAGTTCCCCACCTCGCTCGTAGCCGCAGGCGGCCTGGTCGGCGGCTACGCCGCCGCCCGCTGGACCGGCAAGCGTCCGCTCGGCGGCGTGGTCCTCGCGGCGGCCGGCACCCTCGCGGCCCGCGAGTGGCACCGCCGCACGACGCCGACCACGACGGCCCTGCTGGGCGCGGCCTACATCGCCGCCTTCGCGGGCTCGCACCCCCTGGCGAAGAAGATCGGCGCCTGGCCCGCGGTCTTCACGGCAGCCGCCGCCATGGCCGCCACCACGTACGCCACGGCCGACCGCTAGCCCGCGACCCGCCGTCTGCTTAGGGCGACTTGGCGCGCCACTGTTACCGGGAGTCGTGTTCCCAGAACCGCAACACCCTCCAGCCGGCGCTCTCCAGATGGGCCGTCGTCTCGCGGTCCCGGGACATGTTCTTCTCGAGCTTGGCCCGCCACCATTCGGCATTCGCCTTCGGGTGCGTCGCGTGCTCGGGGCAGCCGTGCCAGAAGCACCCGTCGAGATAGACGGCGATCCGGGCACGGGTGAAGGCGATGTCGATCGTGCGGCGCCGTATGCCGGGCACGGGGAAGTTCACGCGGTAGCGCAGCCCGGACGCGTGAAGGAGACGGCGAACCGCTATCTCCTGCGTGGTGTCGCGCGAGGCCTGTCGGCTCATGCGCGCCGAGACAGCGGCGGAGGAAGGGCTGGCACCAGGCATGCACGCATGATGCCAGCCCTCCTCGGCCGCCGGATCGGGCGATTCGACGGCACGCTAAGGCCCGCCGGACGGCGCATCCGATCCGGGGCCGGCCGCCGGCTAGCGGACTGCGTCGCGCTGGATGGTCTTGCCCGTGGCCTGTTCGATGTACTGGATGACGATCTCCAGCCGTTCGTTCAGGAACGTCGTGTAGTCGTCGTTCAGGAGCCCGCTGGCCTGCTGGCTCGCGATCGCGTGCGATGCCAGGACGTCCGTCAGTCGCTGCTCGCCGTAGGCCGTTTTCATCTTCTCGATGTACACGCTGGGTGCGTGGCTCGCGATGATGCGATTCGTCTCCCCGTCGATGAGGGAGCGGTTGAGCATCAGCTCGGAACTCTCCGCGTTCTGCTGCTTGCCCAGGTAGGCCTTCGGGAAGATGTGGTGCGACTCGGCGTCGAGCGCGCGAGTGGTCGACATGCTCTGGCCGGTGTGGAAGTCCGCAGCCTTGTTCTTGACGAGCAGGCAGATCATTCCCGAGTAGAGCGCCTTGCGTCGCACCGTCGCCGTGCGGAGTGTGGCCGCGTTGATGTGCAACTCGTCGATCGCTTCGGGAGCCGGTCCCTCACCGGCGGTGATCCATTGGGAGAGCCGTGAGTAGTCGGCACCCATCTGGCTGTTGGCGCCCTGGTCGTAGTTGGTGGTGAAGGTGCTCGCCCAGAAGAACTGCTGGAGTCGAAGCAGGGCCTGGGAGCGTTCCAGTGGCTTCAGATCCTTCTGCTTGTCCCACACGGCGGCCATGGGGGTGAGCAGCATTCCGTACGGGAGCCACTTCTGGGAGGTGACGCCGCAATCGGACTGGAGCATGTCGATCACGCCGGCGAAGCCTGACGTCGCGCTGTCCCAGTGGGCTTTGATGTCGTCCCCGGTCAGCTTCTTGAGGACGTCCGACCGCTGGGCGCTGCTGCGGACCCGCAGGCAGATGGCCTGGAGCACGTTGTACGGATCGATACGGAATTCCTTGAGGGCCCTGTGGTTGGCCTCCGCCTCGTCCCACAGGTCCCGCAGGTTGACCCCTTGAGGGAAGAAACGTGCGGTGAGCAGCTCGAAGGGGCCGAGCGGTTTACCCGTCCGGTTCAAGGTCTCGAAGATCGTGCAGACGGCGTCCATGGACGTGGAACTGGGGAGGGTGAGGACGGGAAGTCCGTAAGTTTTCAGAGGGCTGATGTACTTGTCGCGCATCTCCCGGTAGAGGCTCTTCGCCTCCTTCGCGGTGAGCGGTATCTCCGGATCGCCCTCAATGGTGTCGGCGTAGTCGTCCAGCCAGTCGTCGAATTGGTGGACTTCGGCGATGGGGAGATGGGACGGCTTCAGCGACTGACTGCGGCGCCCGGCCTTCGCCACGGCGGGCATGGAGAAGATCGCCTGCTCGAAGTCCACGTCCGGAACCTCGCGGACGCTCCGCCTCAGGATGTCGACGAACTCGTCCACCTTGATGTAATAGCGCTCGTCACCCGACCCTGTCAGCGCCTGGTAGAGCGACGTGAGTCGTTGTTGCCCGTCGAGTACCAGGACCGAAGGCGGCTTTCCGGATGTGCTCGGAGCCCCGTCGAAGCTCCGACTGGCGAAGACCTGCCCTTCTCCCTGTTCCCAGAAGAGGAGTGTTCCCACTGGGTAGCGCGACATGATGGAACCGAGGAGCTCGGCGGTTCGGGTGGAATCCCATACGAAATCACGTTGGAAATCAGGGAGCGCGATCTCCTGGCTCTGGATGCGCGTCACGATATTCAGGACCTGAAGAGGGTTGGTCTGGAATATCGGGTCCGACTCGTATGCGCTGGTCATGGATTCCTTCGTGATGAAAACGGAAGACTGGGGGCCGTGGATCGCCCGGTATCAGCTGCTGCCCCCGTGGCATTCCGCGTACGGCTTGCCCGAGGTGCACCAGCAGGGGGAGGTGGGGGTGGGGGGCCAGGGGGTGGCTTTGCCGCGGGCTGCCAGGGTCGTGGCGTATTCCGCCAGGAGGGACGGGGAGGCCGGGGAGGTCTTCTCGGAGGCGGCGAAGGCCTCGTACGAGGGGACGCTCGCCGTCACGATCCCGAGGTTGGTGGTGCCCGAGGCGGCCAGGGCGCGCAGGGAGGTCTCGATGTCGCGGAGGTGGGCCTCGTGCGAGGCGTACTCCGAGGCGAGCGTCGGGTAGCTGGTCAGCAGCTCGGACAGTTCGCGCTGCGGCCAGTGGAGGATCGCCACCGGGAACGGGCGGGACAGGGCCGCGCGGCGGTCGCCCAGTTCGGCACGCAGGCGGGCGATCTCGGCGCGCAGCTCGGCCGGGTCGTCGGAGCCCAGGGCCCAGATGCGCTTCGGGTCGTGGAGCTCGTCGAGCGGGATCGGGCCGATGTGGCGGGTGTCGGCCACCATGTCCCAGTCGTCGTGTGGGCGCCCGAGGAGGCGGCGCACCCGGTGGCGGCCCGTCAGGAGGGCGGTCGTGGCCGGGGTGAGCGGGGTCGAGTCCGCGATGAGGAGCGTCGCAGCCTGCGTGAAGCAGTCCTCGGAGGCCTCCAACTCGTCGTGGGCCTCAAGGGCTTCCGCGATGACCTCCCACGGCGCCGGGTCCTTGGGGGAGGCGGCGCGGATGCCCGCGATGAGGGCGCGGGCCTCGGCCTCGTGGCCGTACTCCCAGAGGTTCGCCGCCTGGAGGGCCTTGATCAGGTGGGGGTCGGAGGGCGAGGAGGAGAGGAGTTGGTCGTACAGGGCGCTCGCCCGGTCCCGTTCGTCGGCCAGTTCGAGGTGGGCCGCGGCCTGGAGGAGCAAGGGCTCCTGGTCCTCGGGGTAGCGGGTCGCCGTGCGGATGAGGCGCTCGGCTTCGGCGATGTGCTCGGCAGGCGTGTCGGGGCGCATGGTTCACACCGTACTGCCGCTGGTCAGTTGACGGGGGAGGTCTTAGGGTGCCGCCCGTGCGGGATCACATACCTGTGGTGGTTCAGGGGCGGGGCCGGCGGGCGGGCCGGGCCGGTCTCGTGGGGGTCCTGTGGGCGGCCGCCGAGCTGACCGTCACCGTGGGCGTGGTGTTGTTGTTGCTGGTGGTGCACCAGGTGTGGTGGACCAACCGGCAGGCCGCCGCCGCGGCGCAGGAGCAGGTCCGGGCCCTGGAGCGGGCCTGGGGGGATGATCCTCCCCCTTCATCCGCTTCTGCTTCTGCTTCTGCCTCGCCTTCGGTTCTGCCTTCCGTGTCGTCGTCCGTGTCGCCTTCCGGGGGTCCTGCTGTCGTTCCCTCTTCCCCGCCGCCTCCGCCTGCCGGGCCGGCGGGGGCGGGGGCGCGGGAGCGGGCGTACGCCGTGCTGCGCATCCCGCGGCTCGGCCTCGTCGTCCCCGTCGCGCAGGGCATCGACAAGCGGGCCGTCCTCGACAAGGGGTACGCGGGGCAGTACCCCGGGACCGCCGGGCCCGGGGAGCGGGGGAACTTCGCGCTGGCCGGTCACCGCAACACCCACGGCGAGCCCTTCCGGTACGTCAACCGGCTGCGGGCGGGCGACGAGCTGATCGTGGACGTGCGGGGGCGCAGGTACACGTACGTGGTGGGGAAGGTCCTGAGCGAGACGACCGAGCGGGACACCGGGGTGATCGCCCCGGTGCCGCGGAGCGTGGTGAAGCCGGAGTACGGCTACAGCGAGCCCGGCGCGTACATCACGCTGACCACGTGCACACCCGAGTACAGCTCGAAGTACCGGCTGGTGGTCTGGGGGACCCTCCGCCGCTGACCTCATCTCCCGTTGTCGGTGGGCCCGGTTACCATCGATCGAGAACAGTTCGAACAGCGCGGGGAGAGGGGGAGGTTCGCATGGGCATCGGCATGAGCATGGGCATGGGCCGGTCACGACGACACGACGTTCCGCTCGTCCCGCTGGACCGGATCGCCCGGGTGCTCTCCGTGCTGCTCCCGCTCGTGCTGCTCGGGGGAGCCCTCGGGCTGTTCGCCGGGGAGAGCGGGCTGGGCGCTGTGGTGGTCGCCCTCGCGGCGACCGTCGTCGCCGTCTCCGTGGGTGCCGAGGCCCTGGCCGCCGCCGCGCGGCTCGTACGGCCGGTGCCGCCGCACCGAATACGCACCGCGATCCGTGATCGCGAGCAGCGCACGGCGTTCCTGCCGCAGCGTGATCCCGATGCCTCGGGCCGGTCGCGGCCCAGGGCGCCCGGCCGTCTTGTTCCGACGGCCGCGTAGGGGCGCGCAGTTCTCCTCGCCTTCTGCTGACTGATCACTGTTGTCGCCCCTCGTGGGTCGTCACGCCGAAATGCACCTCTTTCGACGTTCGACGAGACCCTTCGGAGGGCCCGCGTGTCCGTTTTCACCCACCTTGTTGTCGAGTTGGGCCGGCTTCTCGAGCCGGTGCTGGCCGAGTCCGCGACCGCTGCCGCGATCGTGCTGTTCACCGTGCTCGTACGGCTCGCCCTGCACCCGCTGAGCAGGGCTGCTTTCCGTGGTGCGACCCCGCTGGCCGGCTGCCTGCCCCTGCTGCTGCAGCTGCCGGTGTTCTTCCTCATGTACCAGGCGTTCTCCTCGGGGGGTGAGCTGCTGAGCCACCGGCTGTTCGGCGCGCCGCTGGGGTCCCGGTGGGCCGATGCGCTCGGGGAGGGCGGTCCGTTCGGGGCACAGGGGCTGGTGTTCCTGGCGCTGTTCGGGGTGATCGCCGTGGTGGCCGCCTGGAGTGCCGTGCGCGGGCGCCGGTCGGCGGCCGCCGCTGCCGCTGCCGCTGCCGACGCCGCGAAGAAGCCCGACGCGGCGAAGAAGTCCGCCGCCGCGCAGAGGCCTGCCGTCGGCTCCGGCAGGACGAAGCCGGGGAGCAAGGGCGGGGTCCGTGCCCGAGCCGCGGGTGGGGCCGGCGCTCGTGCCGACGCCGCCGGTGCCGGTGCCGGTAAGCCGGCCGGGGCCGGTCACCGTGCCTGGGCTGCCGCCGGTCACCGCGCCGGGGCAGGGGCCGGGGCCGCTGCGGTGCCCGAGCTGAGTGCCGAGCAGCAGGAGGCCATGCGCAAGCTGGGCGGCGTACTGCCCCTGCTCTCGTTCGGGACGCTGATCACCGCGGCCGTGGTGCCGCTGGCCGCCGGGCTCTACCTGCTCACCACCACCGCCTGGGCGGTCGCGGAGCGGGCCTGGCTCGAACACCGCAAGGCCCGGGCCGTGGCCCGTACCGAGGCCTCCGGCACTGAGCGGGCGGTCGACGGAGCAGCGCGTTCCAGTCTGTGAACAGGGTCTTGCGGATTGGGTGGACTTCTTGGAGGATCAGCCAATCCTCCGATGGCCGCAACCCATCGTCCGGCCCGGGGCATGCCCGTGGGCCGACCACCCACGACCACGGGAGAATGCCCATGAAGCTGCTGCGTGTCGGACCGGCCGGGTCGGAGCGCCCCGCGCTGCTCGACCAGGACGGGACCCTGCGGGACCTGTCCGGCCTGGTCACGGATGTGGACGGCGCACTGCTCGCCGACGACTCCGTGCTGTCCCGGGTACGGGAAGCGGCGGAGTCGGGCGAGCTTCCGGTCCTGGACGCCGAAGGGCTGCGGATCGGCGCGCCCGTCGGCCGCATCGGCAAGATCGTGGGCATCGGCCTGAACTACTTCGGGCACGCGGCGGAGATCGGCGCGGAGCCGCCGGCCGAGCCGATCCTCTTCCTGAAGGCGGCGGACACGGTGGCCGGCCCCGACGACACGGTCCTGATCCCGCGCGGCAGCGTGAAGACCGACTGGGAGGCCGAGCTCGGCGTCGTCATCGGCAGCACCGCCCGCTACCTGGACTCGGCGGAGCAGGGCCTGGCGCACGTCGGCGGCTACGCGCTGGTCAACGACGTCTCGGAACGCGAGTTCCAGATCGAGCGCGGCGGCACCTGGGACAAGGGCAAGAACTGCGAGACCTTCACCCCGCTCGGCCCGTGGCTGGTGACCGCCGACGAGATCCCGGACCCGCAAATCCTGGACGTGAAGCTGTGGGTCAACGGCGAGCTCAAGCAGGACGGCAACACCTCGGACCAGATCTTCCCGGTCGGCGAGGTCGTCCGGTACCTGAGCCGGTTCATGACCCTGTACCCGGGCGACGTCATCGTCACCGGTACGCCGGCCGGCGTGGCGATGGGCCAGCCGGAGCCGAAGCCGTACCTGCGGGCGGGTGACGTCGTGGAGCTGGAGATCGAGGGGCTGGGCCGTCAGCGCCAGGAGTTCAAGGGCGCGTAGCCGCGCCGCTGGGAGCGGATGGACGGGAAGGGCCGGGCTGCCGTTGCGGCGGTCCCGCCCTTCCCGCGTCCGCGTCCGCGTCCGCGGCTGAGTGCGGATGGGTGTTCGCGTGTGGGTTCACGTGTGGGTTCACGTATGCGTTCACGTGCGTGTTCACGTATGCGTTCACGTGTGTGTCCGCGTCCGTCCGTGCGGGTGCTCGCGGACGTCGGGGCGTCACGCCGTTCCGTGCTCCGCGGTGAGGGGGAGTTCCACGGCCACGCCCTCCTGCGACGACATGCGGGCCGCCTCCAGTACGTCGAGGCAGTGCGCGGCCTCCAGCGCCGTGACCGGGGCCGGCCCGCCTGTGCGCAGGGCGGCCTCCACCGCCGCGTAGTACGCCGGGTAGTCGCCCTGCTCGGTCGGCACCGGGGCCCCGCCACCGGTCAGCGGTGACTCGCCCGACCCCACCCGCCCCCACAGGTGCGGGGGCTCCTCGCCCCAGGGCAGCCGTCCGTCCGGCCGCAGCCCCTCCCGAAGTGCCCCCTCCTGCGGGTCCAGGCCGTACTTCACGTAGCCCGCCCGGGAGCCGAGCACGCGGAAGCGCGGCCCGAGCTGGGCGGTGGTCGCGCTGACGTAGAGGTGGGAGCGGACCCCGTTCGCGTGCGTGAGGGCGATGAAGGTGTCGTCGTCCGTCTCGGCGCCCGGGCGGCGCGCGTCGGTCTCCGCGTAGACCCGTACGGCGGGCCCGAACAGCACGAGGGCCTGGTCGACGACGTGGCTGCCCAGGTCGTAGAGCAGGCCGCCGATCTCCTCCGGGGCGCCCGACTCGCGCCAGCCGCCCTTCAGTTGCGGGCGCCACCGCTCGAAGCGGGACTCGAAGCGCTGGACCTCGCCGAGTTCGTCGTCGGCGAGGAGGCGGCGCAGGGTGAGGAAGTCGTTGTCCCAGCGGCGGTTCTGGAAGACGGAGAGGAAGGTCCCGCGCCGGTCGGCCAGGGCGCCGAGCGCCCGGGCCTCGGCGGCGGTGGCGGCGAGCGGCTTGTCCACGACCGCCGGGATGCCGGCTTCGAGGGCGGTGGTGGCGAGCGGGACGTGCGTCCTGTTGGGCGAGGCGATCACGACGAGGTCGAGGTCGCGCTCCCACAGCTCGTCGGCGGTGGGCGCGGTGTGGACATCGGGGAACTCCGCGCGGGCCTGGGCCTGCCGGTCCGGGTCGGAGGTGACGACCGTGTCGAGGACGAGTCCGTCCGTGGCGGCCACGAGGGGGGCGTGGAAGACGGAACCGGCGAGTCCGTAGCCGATGACGCCGACGCGGAGTGGTGCGGTGGGGGCGGGGGTGCTCATGGGGACCACTTTCGCAACAGTGTTGTCAAAGTGCAAGGAGGGTGGACAATGGGCTCGTGAACAGGGGTAGCAGGAACAGCGGCCACAGCGACGCGCACGGTCGGCGTGGCGGGGTGAACCTGCCCGCGCTGCGCGGCCACAACGAAGCACTGGTGCTGGACCTGCTGCGCGGCGCCGGCCCGGCGGGCCTGGGCCGCACGGAACTCGCCGCCCGTACGGGGCTCACTCCGCAGGCCGTCAGCAAGATCACGGCTCGGCTCGGCGCGGACGGCCTGGTCGCGGAGGCGGGCCGCGCGGCGTCCACCGGCGGCAAGCCGCGCACCCTGCTCCGGCTGGTGCCGGACGCGCGGCACGCGGTCGGAGTGCACCTGGACCGCGACGTGCTCAGGGCGGTACGGGTGGACCTGGCGGGCCGCGTCGTCGCCGACAGCGGCGGCCCGCTCGACTTCGGGGCCGGACCGGAGGCGGCGGTGGAGGCGGTCGTACGGGCGGTCGCGCGGCTCCGTGACCCGGACGGGCCGCCGCTCCTGGGCGTGGGCGTGGCCGCGCCGGGGCCGCTCGACCACCGGGCGGGGGTGATGGGACGGGTGACCGGGTTCCCGAGCTGGAAGGGCTTCCCGTTGCGGGGGGTGCTGGAGGGGCGGCTGGGCCTTCCGGTGCTGTTGGACAAGGACACGAACGCGGGTGCGGCCGCGGCCGCCGGGGCGTGGCTGCGGGCCACGTGGCCGGAGCCGGGCTCCGAGGTGGATGTGGCGGGTGCCGGGGCGGTGGGCGCGGATGCGGCTGCGCCTGCCGGGGACGGGCTTGCCGGTGGCGGGCCCCACACCTGCGTGTACCTGCACGTCGGCACGGGGCTCGGGGCCGGGCTGTGGCTGGGTGGCGGGGTCTACCGGGGTGCGCGCTCGGCGGCGGGGGAGTTCGGCCACCAGGTGCTCCTGCTGGACGGCCCGCCGTGCCGGTGCGGGGCGCGCGGCTGCGTGGAGGTGCTGTGCCTGGAGGCCGTGGCCCGAGGTGATCTTCCCGGGGCGGCGCGGATCGTGGGTGAGGCCGCGGCCAACCTGGTCGCGCTGCTGGACGTGGACCGGGTGCTGCTCGGTGGGCGTGTGGTGGCGTCGGCGCCGGACGTCTTCGTGGCCGGTGTCGGGGCCGTGCTTGCGGCCCGTGCGTTGGATCCGGCCCGGCCGGTGGTCGCCCTGGCGGGCGCGGGTGTGGCGGAGGGGGCGGCGGAGATGGCACTGACGTCGTTGTTCGGGCGGGCGGGGTGAGGGTTTGCGGGTGCGGGTGCGGGTGCGGGTGCGGGTGCGGGTGCGGGGTGTGGGGTGTGGGGTGTGGGGTGTGGGGTGCGGCGCCGTTGCGGGGGCGCTGCCCCCGAGCCCCCGCGCCTCAAACGCCGGCGGGGCTGAAAGAGCGGGGCTCCGCCCCGGACCCCGCGCCTCAAACGCCGGCGGGGCTGGATAGTGCGCGGCGGGGCTGGAATGAGCGGGGCTTCGCCCGGGCCCTGGGCCTTAGGTGTCCGCGGGCCGGGGTGAACGGGGTTGACCTGTGGTGCAATCGGGCGTAAACCGGAACGACTCGGGCGTGGTGCGCGGAGAGGGAACGCGCGGGCGTGGCAAGGTGCGGGCAGGCCGGAGTGATGATCACTTCGTCCGACCATCGTCCTGTCCGGCGAGCAGCGAAGGTCTTCCATGCGACTGCGCCAAGCCCAAGCACTTGCTCTCACGGCCTTCCTCTCCGCCGCCCTGGCCGCCCTCACCGCGCCCACCGCGGGCGCGGACATCGGCACCGGTGGCGGTGCCCGCCCCGCGCCCGCGATGCCGTCCCGCGCCCAGGCCACCTGCGGCGACGGCAAGAGTTCCGCCTTCCCCATCGGGGCGCGCATCCGTGGCGGCCCGGCCGTGTACCGCACCGGCGGCGAGCCGCAGACCTGGTACCTGGACCTGACCAACACCACGGACTCCGAGTGCAAGGCCATCCATCCCGTCGTGGTCCTCACCGACAAGGCCCGCACCCTGCGCCCCGCCCACCTGCGGATGGAGTTCGAAACCCCGGGCGGAGTCCTGCCCGCCGGCCTCGAACGCAGCGACCGCGACGAGATCATCGCCGTCTTCGACGGCGGCGACGCCTTCCCCGGCTTCACCGTGGGCCCCGGCGGCACCCGGACCGTCAAGGTCGGCCTCGCCTTCGCCCCCGACGCCCCCACCGGTGAGGTCGTCGCCGACGCCGCCCTCGTGCAGCGCAAGGGCGACGACGGGGACTGGGTCGGTGAGGCGGGCGGCTACCGGTTCTCCGTCCAGGCGTCCGACGACTCCGTCGAGGGCGGCTCCCTCGCCCACACCGGTTCCCGCGAGTGGGTGTACGGCGCAGGGTCCGTGGCAGCCCTCGCCGTGGGCGGCGGCCTCCTGTTGGGGGCCCGCCGACTCCGCACCCGCACCCGCACCAGTACCCCCGCCCGGGCGGGGGTACGCCCGTACTGACCGCCGCCCCGCACTCCGGCGGAGGCCCGTACGGGCGGTGCGGCCGCCCCGCATAGAGTCCCGTTGTGGAAAAGAACCTCCCGGGTCACCGCCCCGGCTCGCCCGTGCGGTCCGGTATCCCCGAGCACGGCCGCATCCCCAAGTACTACGCCGTCAAGGCCCGGATCGCCGAGCTCCTCGACGAGCTCGGCGAGGGCGGGACCCTGCCCACCGAGCGGGATCTGGCAGAGCGGTACGAGGTCTCCCGCGAGACCGTCCGGCAGGCCCTGCGCGAGCTGCTGCTGGAGGGCCGGCTGCGCCGCTCCGGCCGCGGGACCGTCGTCGCCGGACCCAAGCTGGAGCAGCCGCTCTCCCTCGCCAGCTACACCGAGGGCGTGCGCCGCCAGGGCCGCCGCCCCGGCCGCCAGCTGATCGGGCTGGAGGAGTTCCCCTGCCCGCCCGACCTCGCGCCCGGCATCGGGGCCGGGCCCGGCGAGCCCGTCTGGCACCTGGAGCGGGTCCTGCTCGCCGACGACGAGCGCGTCGGCCTGGAGAGCACGTACATCCGGGTGGCCCGGGCCCCACGGCTGAACAGCGAATTCCAGCCGGACTCCTCCTTCTACGGATACCTGCGCGACAGCCTCGGCGTTTCCTTCGGCGAGGCCGACGAGAAGCTGGAGACGGTGCTCGCGACCCCCCGCGAAGCCCTGCTGATCGGCACCCCGCCGGCCCTGCCCATGCTGCTCATCCACCGCTTCTCGCGGGACCAGGACGGGCGGCCCCTGGAGCGGGTGCGTTCGCTCTACCGTGGTGACCGGTTCAGCTTCACGACCCGCCTGCGGGCCGAATAGTCCCGCAGCGCCCGCGACACACCACCCATACCGACCGAAAAGGGGCGCAGCGAAGTCACGGAAGGGTAACGGGTCTAGTCCAAGCGTCGAGGGCTGTTCACCGGCGCGTCGCCGGACCGATCCTCCGGGGCCACGGTCCGCACCCACCGTTGGCGGCGTGAGAGTCATAGTCGTCGGAGGCGGCGTGGTCGGCACCATGCACGCCTGGCAAGCAGTCGAACGCGGCCACGAGGTCGTCCAGATCGAGCGTGAGGCCGAGGCGCGCGGCGCCTCACTGCGCAATTTCGGCCAGATCTGGATCAGTGGCCGAGCCGGAGGGGAGGAGCTCGCCACCGCCCTGCGCGCCCGCGAGCTCTGGGAGCAGATCGGCGCGGAGGTGCCCGGCCTGGGCTTCCGGGCCAACGGCTCCCTCACTCCCGTCCGCACCGCCCGTGAGTACGCCGTCGCCGAGGCGGCCCTCGCCCGCCCGGACGCCGCCGCCCGCGGCTACGAGCTGCTCGGCGCCGAGGAGGCCCGCAGGACCAATCCGGCCCTGCGCGGCACGTTCGAGGCCGCCCTGTGGTGCGAGCGGGACGCGGCCGTCGAACCCCGTACCGCCCAACTGCACCTGCGCGAGGCCCTGAAGGCCCGGGCCGGCGGCCGCTACACCTTCCTCCCCGGCCGCGAGGTCCGCGAGGTCACCGGCCCCGGCGCCGTCCGCGACGACCACGGTGACGTTCACCGCGGCGACGCGGTGGTCCTCGCCACCGGCGCCTGGCTGTCCGGGCTGGTCCGCGAACTGGCCCCCGACCTGCCCGTACGCAGGGTCCGGCTGCAGATGATGCAGACCGCCCCGCTCGGCGAGGAGCTCACCACCTCCGTCGCGGACGCCGACAGCTTCCGCTACTACCCCGCCTACCGGTCCGCCGCTCTCGACGAGCTGAACGCCGGCCAGGCCCAGACAGCGGTCGCCGCCGCGCACCGGATGCAACTGCTGATGGTCCAGCGCCGGGACGGCGGACTGACCATCGGCGACACCCACGAGTACGAGCACCCCTTCGCCTTCGACACCGTCGAGGACCCCTACGAGCACCTCACCGAGGTGGTCGAGTCCTTCCTGGGCCGCCCCCTGCCGAGGATCAGGCACCGCTGGGCGGGCGTGTACGCGCAGTGCACCGACACCACCCGCGTCGTCCACCGCCAGCAGGTCGCCGACGGCGTCTGGCTGGTGACCGGACCCGGCGGGCGCGGCATGACCTGCTCGCCCGCCATAGCCGAGACCACCGCGAACGAACTGGGCTGGTAAGTCTGATGACCGACACCGACACCGACACCACCATTACTTCTTCCGACACCACGCGCTACGAGGCGGCGGCCGGCGCCCGCACGCTCGTCGTCCTCGACATGGCCGGGACCACCGTCGCCGACGGCGGCCTCGTCGAGCGCGCCTTCGAGCGGGCCGCCGAACGCCTCGGCGTCCGGCCCGGCACCCCCGACCACGCCGAGAAGCTCCGCCACGTGCTCGCCACCATGGGCGAGTCCAAGATCTCCGTCTTCCGCCACCTCTTCGGCACGGAGGAACTCGCCCGGCGCGCCAACTCCGCCTTCGAGGAGGCGTACGCGGAACTCGTCGACGGCGGCCTTGTCACCGAGGTCCCCGGCGCCCGCGCCGCCGTCGAGGAGCTCCGCGCCGACGGCCGGACCGTCGTCCTGACCACCGGCTTCGCCCGGGTCACCCAGGACGCCATCCTCGACGCCCTCGGCTGGCAGGACCTCGCCGACCTCACCCTCTGCCCGGCCGACGCGGGCGGCCGCGGCCGGCCCCACCCGGACATGGTGCTGACCGCGTTCCTGCGCACCGGCGCCGCAGCCGACGTACGCGACGTACGCGGTGTACGCGACATCGTGGTCGTCGGCGACACCGCCTACGACATGCTCAGCGGGCGGCGCGCCGGCGCCGGCACCGTGACGGGCGTCCTCACCGGAGCGCACGACCGCGCGACGCTGACCCGGCACGGCGCGACCCACGTCCTCGGCTCCGTCGCCGAACTCCCGCGCCTCCTCGCGGAGCCGGCGTGAGCGGCATCCGCTTCGACGGGGTCTGCGTCGCCTACGACGGCAACACCGTCCTGGACCGCCTCGACCTGACCGTGGAGCCGGGCGAGGTGATGGCGCTGCTCGGCCCCTCCGGTTCGGGCAAGACCACCGCCCTGCGCGCGGTCGCCGGCTTCGTACGGCCCGCCGCCGGCCGGGTGCTCATCGGCGGCCGGGACGTCACCGCGCTCCCGCCGCACAAACGCGGCATCGGCATGGTCGTCCAGCAGTACGCGCTCTTCCCGCACATGCGGGTCGAGGAGAACGTCGCCTTCGGCCTCAGGGCGCAGAAGGCGCCGAGGGCCGGGATACCCGGACGGGTCGCCGAGGCCCTGGAGATGACGGGGATGGCGGCCTACGCCCGGCGCTACCCGCGCGAGCTGTCGGGCGGCCAGCAGCAGCGGGTCGCCATCGCCCGCGCCCTCGCCATCCGCCCCGGTGTCCTCCTGCTGGACGAACCCCTCTCCGCCCTCGACGCGCAGCTGCGCTCCGGAATGCTCGCCGAACTGGCCCGGCTGCACCGCGAACTGCCCGACGTGACCATCCTGTACGTCACCCACGACCAGGTGGAGGCCCTCACCCTGGCCGACCGGATCGCCGTCATGGACCGTGCCCGGCTGCAGGACTGCGGAACACCGCAGGAGCTGTACCGGGCCCCGCGCACGGAGTTCACCGCGTCCTTCGTCGGCAACGCGAACCTGCTGCCGGTCACGGTGGCCGAGGGCGGCGCGGTCTTCGAGGGCCGCGCGCTGACCCTCGACCGTGGGCGGGCGGTGCCGGGTTCCACGGCCACCCTGTGCGTACGTCCGCACCTGCTCGGCCTCGGCGCCGGACCGAACGCGCTGAGCGGCACGATCGCCGAGGTGCAGTGGCGGGGCTCGACGCACCGGCTGTACGTCGATGTCGACGGCCACCGGGTGAAGGCGGACCTCCCCGAACTGCGGGAGACGCCCGCGCTGGGGGAACGGGTCACACTTCACTTCGAGCCGCGGGACGCCGTGCTGTTGGCGGCGGGGGTGGCCCATGCGTGACGCCTCGCGGCGGGCCGTGCCGCCGACCGCCGGCCTTCCCGTGCCCGGGCAGGCGCGGGGCTCCGCCCCACACCCCGCGCCTCGAACGCCGGCGGGGCTGGAAGAGGCGGCGGGGCTGGCTGGTGCGGCGGGGCTGGAAGTGCGGGGCTCCACCCCGGACCCCGCGTCTCGAACGCCCTCGGCGCGAACGCCGTTCGCGCGTCGGGGGATTCCGCCGGGGGTGTGGGTGGTGCCGCCCGTTGCCGTGCTGGCGGTGCTGTTCCTCTATCCCCTCGCCCTCGTCGTCCAGCAGTCCCTCAGCCCCGACAGCGGAGGTGGCGCCTTCGACGCCTACGCCCGCGTCTTCGGGTCGCGGGCCTTTCTCGACGCCCTCGGGACCACCGTCTGGCTGGCCGTCGGAGCCACCCTCGGGTGCCTGGTCCTCGGGTTCACCCTCGCGCTGATCATCGCCTTCGTGCCGTTCCCCGGAGCCCGCGCCGTCGCGAAGTTCATCGACGTCTTCCTCTCCTTCCCCTCCTTCCTCATCACCCTCGCCCTCCTCTTCCTCTACGGCACCGTCGGCATGGCCAACGGCCTCGTCACCGAGTTCACCGGGGCCACCGAGGGACCCTTCCGCTTCCTCACCACCCCCTGGGGCGTCCTGCTCGCGGAGATCACGTACTTCACGCCCTTCGTGATCCGTCCGCTCCTCGCCGCGTTCTCCCAGCTGGACACCGCCCAGCTGGAGGTCGCCGCGGGCCTCGGCGCCCGCCCCGCCCGCATCGTCCGGCAGGTGATCCTGCCCGAGGCGCTCCCGGCCCTCGGCGCGGGCGGCAGCCTCGTCCTCGTCATGTGCCTCAACGAGTTCGGGATCGTCCTGTTCACCGGGGCCAAGGACGTCACGACCCTGCCGATGCTCATCTACGGCAAGGCCATCCTCGAATCCGACTACCCGGCCGCCTGCGTGGTCGCCGTCGTCAACATCGCGATCTCCGTCGGCCTGTTCGGCCTCTACCGGGTGGTGAGCAAGCGTGCTGGTGCATAGCAGGACCGGCCGCTGGGCCGCCTGGGGCCTGTTCGGTCTGCTCTTCCTGCCCCTCTTCGCCCTGCCCCTGCTCGTCGTGGTCGCGGCGTCCTTCGCCACCCACTGGTCCGGGGCCCTCCCCTCCGGTCCGACCACCGCGAACTACACCGCCGCCGTCCGCGGTGAATCCCTCCAGGCCCTCACCACCAGCCTGCTCACCGCCGTCGCCGCCAGCCTCCTCGCGCTCACCGTCGGCACCTGGGCCGCGCTGGCCGGGGCCGCGCTGAGGAAGCGGGGCAAGCGGGTCCTGGACGCGCTGTTCATGCTGCCCGTCGCCGTGCCGTCGGTGGTCGTCGGCCTCGCCGTGCTCGTCGCCTTCAGCCGCCCGCCCGTCCTGCTCAACGGCACCGGCTCGATCGTCGTCCTGGCGCACACCGTCCTCGTCACGGCCTTCGCCCACCAGTCGGTCTCGGCCGCGATCGTCCGGCTCGACCCCGCCTACGAGCAGGCGGCGGCCTCCCTGGGCGCCCGTCCCGCCTACGTGCTGTGGCGGGTCCGGCTCCCCCTGCTGCTGCCGTCCCTCACGGCCGCCGCCGGACTCTGCTTCGCCCTGTCCATGGGCGAGCTGAGCGCCACGATGATGCTCTACCCGCCGGACTGGATGCCCCTCCCGGTCCGCATCTTCACCGCCACCGACCGCGGTTCGCTCTTCAGCGGCTCCGCCGTCGCGGTGGTCCTGATGGCCACCACCCTGCTGGTTCTCCTCGCGGTCTCCCGCATCCGTACCAGGGCCTCGTACCGCTGATCCCGGCTGATCCCGGCTGAACCCGGCTGATCCCCGCTCTTCCCTGCTCGTCCCCGCTCGTCCCGCCGATCTCTGCCGACTCCCTTTCCCCGTAAGGAAGTTCCATGCCCAGAATCCTCGTGCTCCGCGCCTGCGCCGCCGTCACCGGCAGCCTCGCCCTGACCGCCTCCCTCACCGCCTGCGGCGGCGCCTCCCCGGCCGGCCCGGCCGACTCCGAGGGCGCCGGGAAGGTCGTCACCGTCTACAGCGCCGACGGCCTCAAGAGCGAGAAGGGCGACGGCTGGTACGACCGGGTCTTCGCCGACTTCACCAGGAGGACCGGCATCGAGGTCAAGTACGTCGAGGGCGGTTCGGGCGAGATGGTGCAGCGCGCCGTCCGCGAGAAGACCAACACCCAGGCCGACGTGCTGATCACCCTGCCGCCCTTCATCCAGCAGGCCGACGGCAAGGGTCTGCTGCAGTCGTACGTCCCCCAGGGCGCCGACAAGGTCAACGGCGCGGACAAGTCCCCCGACGGAAAGTGGACCTCGGTCGTCAACAACTACTTCGGCTTCGTCTACAACAAGAAGGAGCTCGCCGAGGCGCCCAGGACCTGGGAGGAGCTGCTGGACGCCCGCTACAAGGGCAAGCTGCAGTACTCCACGCCGGGCGTCGCGGGCGACGGCACCGCCGTCCTCATCAAGTCGATGCACGACTTCGGCGGCAAGGAGCCGGCGATGGAGTACCTGAAGAAGCTCCAGGCCAACAACGTCGGCCCGTCCTCCTCCACCAGCAAGCTCGCCCCCAAGACCGACAAGGGCGAGCTGCTCGTGGCCAACGGCGACGTCCAGATGAACTTCGCGCAGTCCAAGTCCATGCCGAACCTGGGCATCTGGTTCCCCGCGAAGGACGGCGGCAGGCCCACCACCTTCGCCCTGCCCTACGCGGCGGGCCTGGTCGCCAAGGCCCCGCACACCGAGAACGGCAAGAAGCTCCTCGACCACCTGCTCAGCGAGGAGGCGCAGAAGCTGGTCAGCGAGGTGGGCGGCGGCTTTCCGGCCCGCGGTGACGTCAAGCCGACCGACGCCAACGCCGTCGAACTCACCCGGCTCATGAACGGTGTCGAGATCTTCGAGCCGGACTGGGCGGACATCGACAAGAACCTGACCGCCTACGTCGACGCGTGGAAGTCGGCAACCGGAAGCTGACTGGTTGCTTCCTCGTCATCCCCGCCCGCCACAGTGACGCTTGCATAACGGGTCTGGACCGAAGACCGCACCTTCGGTCCGGACCCGGCGCACGTCCCCCCGTGCACGCACCCGGTGCACGCACGTCCCCAGCGCCTTCCTTCCACGATCACTCCCGGAGGAGTTCGTGTCCCCTGCCGTCCCCGCCGGACGCACCCTCGCCGTGGCCGTCACCGCCACCGCCCTGCTCGCCACCGCCCTCGGCGCCCACACCGCCACCGCCGCCCCGGCCGCCGTCACCGACAAGGTCCTCGTCATCGGTGTCGACGGCGCGGTCCTGGACCGCGTCAAGGCCGCCAACGCCCCCCACCTCAACGGCCTGATGGCCCAGGGTCTGACCGCCCGCAGCACCCTCTACGCGGGCCCGATGGCCGCCACCTCCTCGGGCCCCGGCTGGTCCACCGTCGCCACCGGGGTCTGGCCCGACAAGCACGGCGTGAAGGACAACTCCTTCATCGGCAAGAACTACACCGCTCACCCCGACTTCCTCACCCGCATCGAGAACGCCAAGCCCGCGCTCAACACGTACGCGGCCGCCGACTGGGAGCCCATCACCTCCACCGACCAGAACGGCCCGATCTTCTCCGCCAAGGTCGACAAGCGGCTCTCCCTCAAGGGCGACCGCGACGGCTACCGGGGCGAGGACCCGAAGGTGGCCGCCGCGGCTGCCACCGAACTGCGCACCCAGAACCCGGACGCCGCCTTCGTCTACCTCGGCGAGATCGACGCCGCCGGCCACTCCCACGGCGCCGCCAGTCAGCAGTACCTCGACGCCGTCGCCCGCGTCGACGCCCTGGTCGGCCAGCTCCTCACCGCCGTCCGGAACCGGCCGACGTACGGCCAGGAGAACTGGAAGATCCTGGTCACCACCGACCACGGCCACACCTCCAGTGGCGGCCACGGCGGCTCCAGCATCGCCGAGCGCGGCACCTTCGTCATCGCCAAGGGCGCCGGGATCCCCGCCGGTTCGGTCCGCGACGACGTCAAGCTCGCCGACGTGGCCGCGACCGCCCTCGCCCAGGTCGGCGTCGCCGCGCCCGGCATCGACGGTGTCGCGCTGGGCGCCCCGGACGCGGACCCCTTCGACACCGTACGCCCGAGCCTGCAGGCCCGGGTGGACGAGACGGGCATCCCCGCCGGGGTGAAGGGCTTCACGCGCACCCCGCCCGCCGGCTGGACCGTCGACAACTCCAGGATGGGCACGGGCGGTGTCACCGAATGGGCCGGCTGGTCCTTCGCGACCGACGAGTTCTGGACGCAGGCGCAGCGCGACCAGTGGCGCGAGCTGAACGTCCGCTCCCGTGACGTCTTCGCCGTCGCCGACTCCGACGAGTGGGACGACAAGACCCACACCGGCACCTTCGACTCCACCCTCGTCACCCCCAAGTGGCCGGTCGCGGGCGGCAGTACGCGCACCCTCGCCTTCCAGTCGCACTACCGCCACGAGGCCGGCCAGACCGCCCAGGTCCTGGTCTCCTACGACGGCGGCACCCCGACGGTGGTGAAGACCTACACCGCCGACGCCGTCGCCAGGGCCGAGTCCCTCGCCCTCCAGGTCCCCTCCGGCGCCACCGACATCCAGGTCCGCTTCCGCTACAGCGGCGACAACAACTGGTTCTGGGCCGTGGACAACGTGCGCCTGAGCTGACCGGCTGACCGCCGCCCCCGGAGTCCGGGCTGTGGACGGCAGGGACGTCCGCCGCCCGGCCCGGATAGGGTGGGCACAGGTGGTACAGACCAGAAGTCGAGGTCGCAGGTCAGCGAGAGCGGAGAGCAGTCCAGTGGCAGAGCGCAAGCCGATCGAATCGTGGCTCACCGACATGGACGGGGTCCTCATCCACGAGGGCACCCCGATCCCCGGCGCCGAGGCCTTCATCAAGCGGCTGCGCGAGTCCGGCAAGCCCTTCCTGGTGCTGACCAACAACTCCATCTACACCCCGCGCGACCTTCAGGCCCGCCTGGCCCGCATGGGACTGGACGTCCCCGTCGAGAACATCTGGACCTCCGCCCTGGCCACCGCGAAGTTCCTCGACGACCAGCGCCCGGGCGGCACCGCCTACGTCATCGGCGAGGCCGGTCTGACGACCGCTCTGCACGACATCGGCTACGTCCTCACCGACCACGAGCCGGACTACGTGGTGCTGGGCGAGACCCGGACGTACAGCTTCGAGGCCATGACCAAGGCGGTCCGCCTGATCAACGCCGGGGCGCGTTTCATCTGCACCAACCCCGACGAGACCGGCCCGTCGACCGAGGGCCCGCTCCCGGCCACCGGTGCCGTCGCCGCGCTGATCACGAAGGCGACCGGGAAGCAGCCGTACTTCGCGGGCAAGCCGAACCCGCTGATGATGCGCACCGGCCTCAACGCCATCGGCGCGCATTCGGAGACCAGCGCGATGATCGGCGACCGGATGGACACGGACGTGCTGGCCGGTCTGGAGGCGGGCATGCAGACCTTCCTCGTGCTGACCGGTCTGACCACCGAGCAGGACACCGAGAAGTTCCCCTACCGCCCGACCAAGACGGTCCCGTCGATCGCCGACCTGGTCGACCTGGTCTGACGGCGCTCGGCCGCTCGGCTGCTCGGGCGGCCGGATGGACGTGCGGGTGCGGGGCGCAGGGCCGTCCGGGCGTACCGCGTTCGGGGCGTACGGCTGACACGTACGGCGCCGCTCCGGATGCGGAGCGGCGTTCCGCGCGTGAATCTCCTTGTCGAGGAGGTTCACCATGCGCAGTGTTCCGATCGCTGTCCGCACCGCCGCCGTGGCCGCCGTCCTGGCGGCCTTCTCCGCGGTGACCGCGCCGACCGCCCTCGCGGGCGAGGAGGACCGCGGCCGCGGCAGCATCGCCGTCGACCCGAGCCCGGCCCACCCCGGAGCGCAGGTCAAGCTGCGCGTCCAGGGGTGTGACGGCAACCGGGGAGTGGCCAAGTCCTCCGTCTTCGTGGCGGACGCCGACCTCTACGGGCGCGACGGCGGTCGCCGCAGCCCGCTCTACGGCGACGCGATGATCAGCTCGCACGCCTCACCCGGCTGGCACGCCGTCCGGGTGTACTGCGACGGCGACGAGAAGTTCACCGGCTCCGTCCAGGTCTCCGCGCACCGCCACCCGTCCCACCACGCCTCGCCGGTCTGGCCGGTCCACGCGGGCGGCGGCGGCATGGCGGACCGCCCGGCGGACCGCCCGGCGCAGGCTCCCGGCCTGGTCACGGCGGCGAAGAAGGAGGACGGGTCCGACGGCCCGGGGATGCCGCACACGGTGATCGGCGCGGTGCTCGCCGCGGTGGCGACGCTGGCCGTGGCGGGCCGGGCGCTGACCCTGCGCCGCCGCCGAAGCGGTGAGTGAGGGGACGGGCGCCGCGTGAGCGAGTGGCGGACGGACGAGGCCGAGGCCTCCGCCGGGGGCCGGCTGCTGACCTTCGCCGCCTGGTCCGTCCTGGTGCTGGGCCTGTGGCTGTGGGGCCGTGAGCTGACCGTGGCGCCCGCCCCGCTCTCCGGACAGGCCGGCGGGGCGCTGAGCGCGGGGCTGCCCGCCGCGCACGCCCCTGTCGCCGGCTCCCTGCCGCAGCGCGTCGACGTGCCGTCCATAGGCATCCAGGCCCCGGTGGTGTCCCGGGGCCTGGACAAGGACGGTGCGATCGATCCGCCGCCGTACGACAGCCCGGGCACGGTGGGCTGGTGGGGGAAGGGCGTCCAGCCGGGGGCGGCGGGCACGGCACTGATGGTGGGGCACGTGGACACGCGGTCCAAGCCGGCGGTCTTCTACGGCCTGAGTTCGGCGCAGCCGGGTGACAAGGTGCGTGTGGTGCGGGCGGACGGTTCCGTCGCCGAGTTCACCATCGAGGACGTACGGGTCTACGAGCGCGCGGCCTTCGACGCGCACAAGGCCTACGGCCCGCGGGTCCGGGGCCGGGCCGAGCTGCGGCTGGTGACCTGCGGGGGCACCTACGACAAGGCGGCCAAGGAGTACTCGGCGAACGTGGTGGTCTCCGCCTACCTGACGGGTGTGGGAGTCCGCCCCGGTACATCGGTCTAGACCGTACGCTGCCCTCCGCCGACCCGGGGAACGAAGAAGCCCCTCACAGCTTTCACTGTGAGGGGCTTCCTCCGTCTGTGCGCCGCCAGGGACTCGAACCCCGGACCCGCTGATTAAGAGTCAGCTGCTCTAACCAACTGAGCTAGCGGCGCTTNTGTGCGCCGCCAGGGACTCGAACCCCGGACCCGCTGATTAAGAGTCAGCTGCTCTAACCAACTGAGCTAGCGGCGCTTGCTGACAGGGAAAACTCTACCCCCCCTCTGCGGGTGCTCGTGACCAGCCACGCCCGCCTTGTCCGATTAACCCATGTTTGAGGGGTTTATCGTGCACGATATGTCTGCGCCGACCGCATCTGATGCTTTATCAGGTGTGGCCCCGGTCGACCACCGGAACAGCAGGGGAGTGGACGGAACCGCATGACGATGCAGCCCCCGACGCGTGTGCAGATGCCGATGCCCGCTTTCGAGGAGTACGAGCCCGCGGGCGACTGCGTGTGCCGGGGATGCGCCCAGCGTCGCCGCGCCCTCGCCCGGGCCAGGGCCATACCGCTCCGGGACGGCGGCCACCCCGCCGCGCGCGGCGCGCGCCGGGCCCTGGTCCTGGCCACCGCCGCCGGAGTGGTCCTCGGCGGTGGCGGCGGGACCGCGGTGGCCCTGAGCGCACCGGCCGCCGGACCGGTGGCCCTCGACGACCCCGGCAGCCCGCAGGGCGGCCGCACCCCCCTGCACGGCCCCAAGGGCAAGCCCGGGGGCCCCGGCAGCCCCGGCAACCCAGGAGCCCCGGGCAAGCCGGGCGCCGTCAAGCGGATCGACCGCACGACGATCATCACCAGGGCGAAGCTGTGGCTGGACGCGCAGGTCCCGTACAGCATGTCGGCGTACTGGACGGACGGCTACCGGCAGGACTGCTCGGGCTACGTCTCCATGGCCTGGAACCTCGGCTCCAACGAGTGGACCGGCAGCCTCGACAAGTTCGCCACCAGGATCACGAAGGATGAGCTGCTGCCGGGGGACATGCTGCTCTTCCACAACCCGGCCGACCCCAACAACGGCTCGCACGTGGTCCTCTTCGGCGGCTGGGTCGACGCGACGCGCACGCACTACGTGGCCTACGAGCAGACGCGCCCCACGACGCGGAAGCTGGCCACGCCCTACGGGTACTGGGCCAACGCGGCGAAGTACGTCCCGTACCGGTTCAACGGGGTGACGGGCGGCATCGTCCCGGAGACCCCGGGCGCCGTACCCGCCCCCGAACCGCCGGCGGCGGGCCCCACCCCGGGCGACGCCGCCAAGGCCTTCCCCGGCGCGGACAAGTTCGCCCCGGGCGCCACCAACGACCACGTGGCCCAGCTGGGCCGGATGCTGATCGAGCGCGGCGCGTACCGCTTCTACCCCAAGGGGGTGGCCGACCGGACGTGGAGCGACCACGACAAGCTCGCCACCCAGGCCTTCCAGCGCGCGCAGGGCTGGACGGGCGCCGACGCCGACGGCGTCCCCGGCGCCCACACCTGGCGCCTGCTCGTCGACAAGCAGGGCAGGAACATCCCGCCGACGGTGGGTGCGGCGCCCGGCCCCGGCGGCGTACGGGCCTACCCGGGCCCCGCGGTGTTCCGCCCGGGCCAGTCCCACCCGGCCGTCGAGGCCCTCGGCCGGCAGCTGGTGAAGAAGGGCTTCGGCAAGTACTACACGTCCCGTCCGGGCCCCCGCTGGGGTGAGACCGACCGCCGCAACGTCGAGGCCTTCCAGCGTGCGCAGGGCTGGCGCGGGGCCGCGGCCAACGGCTACCCGGGCCCGGAAACCTGGCGCCGGCTGTTCGCATGACGGAGGTAACGATGTTTCCCACGCGCACCACCTGGACGACCGGCACCCTCCGCGTACCGGCCGCCGCCACCGCTGCCGCCGCGACCTCCTTCGGCTGGGCCACCACAACCCCGACCCTGTCCCTACGGATCCCCACCCCGCAGCCGGCTCCCGCGCCGACAACCCCCGCCGGGCCCGCCCCCGTAGGCCCGGTGCATGCCGGCGGGCCCGCCCCCGTAGGCCCGGTGCCCCCCGCCGGGCCCGAGCCTCGGGACCTGCTGCCCGTCGGCGGGACCGAGCCCCGGGAGACCGCCGCCGCGGCGGGTTCGGAGGCCCGCCCCGTCGGCGGGGCGGCGCCGTCGGCCGTGCCCGCCGCGCACCTTGCGCCCCGGGCGGCGGTACAGGAGGCCGTGCCCGCCTCCTTCCCGCCGCACTCCGTGCGGGAGCAGGACCCCGGGACGGCGTCCCCCTCCGCCCCGCCGGCCACGTACCCCCCACCCCGGGCGGCGGCGGGGGAGCCCGCACCGCAGTCCGCGTCCACGGGTCGGGATGCCGGGACCCCGGCCGCCCCGGCGGGGGGCGAGGGCGGCTGCGCATTGCGTGCGCCCCGCCCAGCGGCGGAAGGCGTCTCCGCGTCCGCGCACCGGCGGACGGCGGCGGAGCACGTCCCCACCCCCGGTCCCATGGCGGTGCCCGCCGGGCAGGCTTCGCCCCCGGCAGGGGGCGGGGACGGCCCCGTATCGCTTGCGCCCCGCGCGGCGGCGGAGGAGGACGTTCCCGTGCCTGTGCGCCGACGGGCGGCGGAGCACGTTCCCACCTCCGGTCCGGCAGCGGTGTCCGCACCGGACGCCGGGCCGGCCGGGCATGCTTCGCCTCCGGCGGCGGGTGCGGGACCCGCACCGCATGCGTGGCGTGCGGCGGTGGATGTCCCCGCCTCCGGCCCGGGGGCGGTGTTCGCACCGCAGTCCGCGCCCGTGGGCCGGGCGGCCGGGACCGTGGCCGCTCCGGCGGCCGTGCCCGCACCAGACGCCGCGCCCGTGCCTGCCGGGCAGGCTTCGCGTCCCGAGGACGGATCCGCGGCGCAGTCCGCGCCGGTGGAACGGGACGCCGGGGCCCTGCCCGCACCGGATGCCGTACCTGCGCCCGCCGGGCAGGCCTCGCACGCGACCGCGGCGGCGGAGGACGTGCCCGCAGGGCCGGGTTCGCGTCCCGAGGACGGATCCGCGCCGCAGTCCGCGACGGCGGCGCGGCGGGCCGGGGCCGAGGCGGTGGTGCCCGCCGCGCGGGAGGCGGCCGAGTCCGAGGCCCAGCCCGGGATCGGGGCCGGCGGGGCGAGTTTCGGCCGCCCCGGGCCCGGGGCGGCCGAGGTCGAGCAGGGCGGGGCGGAGCCGCCGTACGACGGGGCCGGCGGGGCCGGCCGGGCCGGCTCCGGGGTGCCCGGGCCCGGGGCGGCCGAGATCGTCGCCCGGGCGGTGGCGCGTGCCATGGACGAGGACGCCGCCGCCCCCCGCCGCGGGGCCGCCGTCACCGAGGTTCCGCTGCACCTACCGTTCCGTGCCGCGTCGACGGTCCCGCTGCCGGAGCGCGCGCCCGCGCCCGCCGCCGCACCCCGCCCCGTGCGGCCCGCCCCCGGCCGCCGCGTCCCCCGCGGGGACGACCGGCTCCGGGAGCACCGCGGCCCGGTGCTGCCCGGCTGGGTCGGCGTGGCCGTCGGCGGCCTCGCCCTGGCCGGCTGCACGGCAGTGCTCTGGCGGGCCGGGATCCTCCCCGCCCCGCTCCTCTCGGCCTTCGGCGCGGCCCCCCGCGCCTACCAGGGCCTGCGCGCCGTGCACTGGCCGCCGCTCGCCTTCCTCGGCATCGTCGCCCTCGTCGCGCTCGGTGGCCTCGGCCGGGCCCGTACCGGCCACGCCTGGGTGCTCACCCTCTTCGGCCGCTACCGCGGCACGGTCCGCCGTACCGGCCTGACCTGGGTCAGCCCCCTGCTGCTGCGCCGCCGGGTCGACGTACGGCTGCGCCACTGGCGCAGCGACCCGATGCCCGCCGTCGACTCCGGCGGGCTCGCCCTCCAGGTCGTCGTCCAGGTCGTCTGGCAGGTCAAGGACACCGCCCGGGCGACGCTCGCCGTCGCGGACCACACCCAGTACCTCGCCGAACAGGTCGAGTCGGCCATGGCCCGCGTGCTCTCCCAGCTCCCGGCGGACGCCTTCCACGAGGACGCCCCGACCCTGCGCGACGCCGAGGCCGTCGGCGACGCGCTGACCCGGATGCTGGCGGCGGAGACGGAGGCGGTCGGGATCGAGGTGTTCTCGGCCCAGCCGATCCGGATCGAGTACGCGGCCGAGGTCGCCGAGGCCATGCGCCGCCGCCGGGTCGCGGCGATCGACGCCAAGCACCGGGACGCCGTGCTGACCTCGGTGGTGGACGCCGTGGACGACACCGTCCACCGGCTGACCTCGCGCGGACTCGTCGAGCTCGACGACTACGAGCGCAAGGCCCTGGTGAAGGACCTCACGGTCGCCTTCTACACGGGACGCACCGACTAGCGGGACGCACATCACGACGGGAACGGGTGGCCGGAAAGGACCGGACCACCCGTTTTCCCGTTGGTATGGACATGGCCAACTCTCGTCAATAATCTGGGACTTGGTCTAGACCTGAATCCCCGCACGCGCGCGCTCGCCGAACTCCCCCCACGTTCAAGGAGCATCATGCGTATCGTCCGCATGCCCGGACGGGCCGGCGTCGCCGCGCTCGGCCTCGGCCTCGTCGCCGGAATCACCCTCGTCGGCGCCCCCAGCGCCAGCAGCCACGGCTACACCGACACCCCCATCAGCCGCCAGAAGCTCTGCGCCAACAAGACCGTGTCCGACTGTGGCGCGATCCAGTGGGAGCCGCAGAGCGTCGAGGGCTTCAAGGGCTTCCCGGCCGCCGGCCCCGCCGACGGCAGGATATGTTCCGGCGGCCTCCCGCAGTTCGCCGAGCTCGACAACCCGCGCGGCGGCGCCTGGCCCACCACCAAGGTGACCAGCGGCCAGAGCTACGGCTTCCGGTGGCAGTTCACCGCCAACCACTCCACCACCGACTTCAAGTACTACGTCACCAGGAACGGCTGGACCGGCACCAAGGCCCTCACCCGCGCCGACCTCGAACCCCAGCCCTTCCTCACCGTCGCCTACAACGGCGCCCGCCCCGCCATGACCACCGTCCACCAGGGCGCCATGCCCAGCGGCAAGACCGGCCGGCACCTGATCCTGGCGGTCTGGACCGTCAACGACACCCCGATGGCCTTCTACGCCTGCTCGGACGTTCAATTCTGACGATGCGTCAGCTACCCTCCGGCGGCATGCGGACGACGACGACAGCACCCGAAACCGTCGCGGAGCTCATGGCGTGCCAATGGGGCGACCACCGGCCCGGGCTGATGTACGAGGACGGCGAACGCCACCTCCTCACCCGCCACCGGACCGCCCAGGAGGCCGCCGCACGCGCCGCGCTCCTCGTCGACCTCATGCCCGCGGAGGCCGAGCCGCACCTCGGGGTCCTGCTCGACAACACCCCCGAGTTCCCGTTCTGGCTCGGCGCGGCGGCCCTCACCGGGGCCGCCGTCGCCGGGATCAACCCCACCCGGCGCGGCCCCGAACTCGCCCGCGACATCCTGCACACCGACTGCCGGCTCCTGATCACCGAGCCCGCCCGTCTGCCGCTGCTGCGCGGCCTCGACCTGCCCGGCGTACGCGTCCTGGTCACCGGCACCGAGGAGTACGAGGCCCTCCTCGCGCCCTACGCCGCCGCCAAGCCCGGCGAAGCCACCCTGAGCGCCACCGGCCCCGGCCGTGACTCCCGCCTCCTCCTCTACTTCACCTCCGGCTCCACCGGTGCCCCCAAGGCCGCCATCTGCAGCCAGGGCCGGCTCGCGGCCGCCGGAGCCTCGCTGGCCCGCCGGTTCTCCGTCGGCCCGGACGACGTCCACTACGTGTGCATGCCGCTCTTCCACGGCAACGCCGTCATCGCCGACTGGCTCCCGGCGCTCGTCGGCGGAGCCGCCGTGGCGCTGCGCCGCCGCTTCTCCGCCTCGGCGTTCCTGGACGACGTACAGGCCTACGGGGCCACGTACTTCACCTATGTCGGCCGGGCGATCCAGTACCTCCTCGCCACCGAGCCCCGCCCCGACGACCGCGACCACCGCCTGCGGCTCGGCTTCGGCACCGAGGCCGGGGCGGTGGACGCGGCACGCTTCGCGACACGTTTCGGCGTCCGCCTGGTGGAGGGCTACGGCGCCACCGAGGGCGGCGCCTCCGTCCAGCGCACCGCGGACACCCCGCCGGGCGCCCTGGGCCGGGCGGGCGCGGGCGACGACCTGGCGGTGATCGACCCGGATACGGGCGAGGAATGCCCGCCGGCCGTCCTGGACGCGGACGGCCGCCTCCTCAACGGCTCGGCCGCGATCGGCGAACTCGTCAACCGGGGCCGCAGCCTGTTCGAGGGCTACTGGCGCAACCCGGACGCCGAGGCCGAACGCACCCGGGACGGCTGGTACTGGACCGGAGACCTCTTCTTCCGGGACGCGGCCGGCTTCCTCTACTTCGCGGGCCGCACCGACGACCGGCTCCGCGTCGACAGCGAGAACCTCGCCGCGGCGGTGATCGAGAACATCCTGGCCCGCTGGCCCGACGCGACGGCGGTCGCCGTCTACGGCGTCCCGGACGAGGTGGCGGGCGACCAGGTGATGGCGGCCCTCTCCCTCCGGGACGGCGCGGTGTTCTCCCCGGAGGCGTTCGAGGACTTCCTCTCCCGCCAGCCGGACCTGGGCACGAAGATGGCCCCGCGCTACGTCCGCGTCGTGGCGCGGATGCCGGTCACCGCGACGAACAAGGTCCACCGGGTGGCGCTGCGCCGGGCCGGCTTCCGGTGCGAGGACCCGGTCTGGCACCGGTCCCCTGCCGGGGGCTACGCCGCCCTGACCCCGTCGGCCCTGGCCGCCCTCCTCGCCCGCTACGAGGCCCAGGGCCGCCTCGACCTCCTGCAGCACGAGACGTGCACCGCCGTTGCGGGGGCGCTGCCCCCGGGCCCCCGCGCCTCAAACGCCGGCGAGGCTGGATCAGCCAGCCCGGCGGCCACGAAATCCAGCCCCGCCGGCGATTGAGGCGCGGGTCCGGGCAGCGCCCGGGAAACGGAGAAAGGGCGGGGCGGGGAGAAGGCCCCGCGCAGCGGCCCACCGCAGGGGCAGGCTCCGCACAGCGGCACCACCGCGGCCGCGGCCGCAGGCGACGGCTCCGCGCAGCGGGGACCAGACCCGGCCGCCGGGCCCCGGGGTAGGGCCGGCCATACCCCCTGCCCGCCCCCTGGGCCCATGGCTGCGCCGGACGGCACCCGGCTAGCGTGCCCCCATGGACGACGCCCGCACCCCCTGGCAGGCACTGGCCCGCGGCCGGTACCTCCGCTCCGCCTGGCCCTGGCGCGCCGCCGGCTACCTCGCCGGCGGCGCCCTCACCGGCCCGCCGCTCCTCCTCGGCCTCGTCCTCCTCGCCACCGTCGGCGTCATCGCCTTCCCCCTCCTCGCCCTGCTCGGCCTCGCCGGGGTCCCGGCCGCCGCGCTCGAACGCCGCCGTCTGCGGATCGTCGACCCCGACCCCGCCCCCACCCCGCACCGCACACCCGCCGAGCCCGGCCTCCTCGCCTGGGCCCGGCTGCGCTACCGCGAGCCGGCCACCTGGCGGGAGCTCGCCCACACCGTCCTGCACGGGTTCCTGCTGTGGTGGGTCGACCTCGCCGCCCTCGTGGCCCTCCTAGGGCTGCCCCTCCTGCTGCTCACCACCCCGCTCCAGCTCGCCCTCGCCGCCGACGACGAGGTCAAGGTGCTCAAGCTCTGGCTGGTCACCTCCCACCCCGCCGCCCTCGCCTGCGCCGCCGCCGGGGCCGTGCTCCTGCCCGCCCTCCTCTATCCCCTCGGCGCCCTCGCCGGCGCCCGCGCCGCCCTCACCCGCGCCCTCCTCGCACCCCGCGAGCGCGAGCTCCGCACCCTGCTCACCGAGGTCACCCGCTCCCGTGCCCGGCTCGTCGACGCCTTCGAGGCCGAGCGCCGCCGGATCGAGCGCGACCTCCACGACGGAGCCCAGCAGCGGCTCGTCGCCCTCACCATGACCCTCGGCCTCGCCCGCCTCGACGCCCCGCCCGGCCCGCTCGCCGACCGGCTCGACACCGCCCACGCGGAGGCCGGCCGGGTCCTCGCGGAGCTGCGCGAGCTGATCCACGGCATCCACCCCCAGGTGCTCACCGACTACGGCCTCGCCGGCGCCCTCGCCGACGTCGCCGAGCGGTCCGCCGTCCCCGTCGCCACCGAGCTGTGCGCCGGCCTGCCCCGACTGCCCGAGTCCGTCGAGGCCGCCGCGTACTTCGGCGTCTGCGAGGCCCTCGCCAACATCGGCCGGCACAGCGGTGCCGGCCGGGCCGCCCTCACCGCCCGGCACACCGGCGGGGCGCTCCTGATCGACGTGACCGACGACGGCCGCGGCGGCGCCGATCCGGCCGCCGGTTCCGGACTGACCGGCCTCGCCGACCGGATCGCGGTCCTCGATGGCACACTGACGATCACCAGCCCGCCCGGCGGCCCGACCGTCCTGAGCCTGGAGATCCCGTGCCCGGTGAGCAGCCCCGAGAACAGCGCCCCTTGAAGATCGTCCTCGCCGAGGACGGGGTCCTGCTCCGCGAAGGGCTCGTCGGTCTGCTGACGCGTTTCGGCCACGAGGTGGCCGCCGCCGTCGGGGACGCGGACGCGCTCCGCACCGCCGTCGCCGACCACGCCCCGGACATCGTCGTGACCGACGTACGGATGCCCCCGGGCTTCGGTGACGAGGGGCTGCGCGCCGCCGTGGAGCTGCGGGCGGCCCGCCCCGCCCTGCCGGTCCTCGTGCTCAGCCAGTACGTGCAGCGTTCGTACGCGGCGGATCTGCTCGACTCCGGCGACGGCAGCGGCGTCGGCTACCTCCTCAAGGACCGGGTCGGCCATGTGGAGCAGTTCCTCGACGCGGTGGTCAGGGTGGCCGGCGGCGGTACCGTCGTCGATCCCGAGGTCGTACGCCAGCTGCTGCGCCGGCGGCGCGATCCGCTGGCCGCGCTGACCCCGCGCGAGCGGGAGGTGCTGGGCCTGGTCGCGGAGGGCCGGTCCAACGGCTCCATCGCCCGGGAGCTGGTGGTTTCCGAGGCGGCCGTCGGTAAACACATCGGGAACATCCTGGGAAAGCTGGACCTGCCGCCCGCCGAGGACACCCACCGCCGGGTGCTGGCGGTCCTCGCGTACCTCCGCGGGTAATGGTTTGGAGCACCCCTGAGGACCAGGTAGTATTTTCTCTGTCAGCAGGCGCCGCTAGCTCAGTTGGTTAGAGCAGCTGACTCTTAATCAGCGGGTCCGGGGTTCGAGTCCCTGGCGGCGCACCTGTCCTTCGGGTGGTTTCCGTTTCACCGGGAACCGCCCGAAGTGTTTTCCGGCCTCGCGTGCCCGTCGACGCTGCCGCTTTCCGGAGGCCGGGACCCTCAGAGCGTGAGCGACAGCAGCAGCGGTGCGGCCTTCCGGTTCAGGGTGTCGGCCGCGGCCCGCAGCCGGTGCGCGTGCTCGACCGGCATCGACAGCGCCAGGCAGCCGACCGAGGCGCCCGCCGTGATCGGGACCGCCGCGCAGACCGTGCCCACGGCGTACTCCTGCAGGTCCAGCATGGGGACGGTGGCGGGCTGCGCGTCCAGCTTCGAGAAGAGGATCCGCTCGTTCACGATGGTCTTCGACGTGAGCCGGGCGATCTTGTGCCGGGACAGGTGGTCGCGCCGCCCGTTCAGGTCGAGCTGTGTCAGCAGGCACTTGCCGACCGCGCTGGCGTGCGCGGCGGACCGGAAGTCGACCCACTCGTGGACCTTCGGGGTGCGGGGACTGTCCGCGAACTGCGTGATCCTGACCTCGCCGTCCACGTACCGGCTGATGTAGACGGCCGCGCCGACCGAGTCGCGCAGCCGGTCGAGGGTCTCCTGGAGCTTGTCGGTCAGGGCCTGCTGGCGGTCGGTGCCGGACCCCAGCAGGACCAGCGAATCCCCTATGGCATACGCACCGTCCGCCACCTGCAGGACGTATCCCTCCCGGCGCAGCATGAGCAGCATCGGGGCGAGATGGACTGCGGGCAGGCCGGTCTCACGCGCGATCTGCACCTCGGTCACACCACCGGTGTGCCGTGCGATCGTTTCGAGTACGCGCAGTGCGTACTGCACCGAGTGGAACGGCGCGGTCGGCTCGGGCTTCAGCGCCACGGTTTCCCCCTAGCAGGTTGTTACCGCTTGCCCTACCACGATAGCCATCAAGAGGCCCATGTGGAGCGCCTGTTGGGGAGATTGATGGCGCGATCACGACTATCTGCCTGGACCTACGCCATTGGCATATGCCAGAGGCATGGGCGCGTCGCGCCGCGCGGGGAATGTCCGGCGCCCCTCCACGGTTCGAGTTCTTCGTACGGTGTCGCACGGGCGTCGTGCGGACGTGGACAAGGGGACGGGAGCGACGATGAGTGACACCGGGGACGCGAACGGCGCGGCGGACGGACTGCCCGACGGCGGCGCCGGCGACCGGGCGAGCGGCCGGGCCGGCGGCGCGCACGGGGACCGCGACGGCATACGGGGCACCGCACACGGCCGGGCACCCGTACCGCTCTCCGTCCTGGACCTCGTCACCGTCGGCGCCGGCAGCACCGCGCACGACTCCCTGCGCACCAGTGTGGCCATCGCCCGCCTGGCCGAATCCCGCGGCTACCACCGCCACTGGGTCGCCGAGCACCACTCCATGCCCGGCGTCGCCAGCTCCTCCCCGGCCGTGATCCTGGCCCACCTCGCCGCGCACACCTCCCGTATCCGGCTCGGATCCGGCGGCGTGATGCTGCCCAACCACGCCCCGCTCGCCGTCGCCGAGCAGTTCGGCACCCTGGAGGCGCTCGCCCCGGGCCGCATCGACCTCGGTCTCGGCCGGGCCCCCGGCTCCGACGGCCGCACCGCCGCCGCCCTGCGCGGGCCCGGACGCCTCGAAGAGGGCGCGGACGACTTCCCGCGCCGGCTCACGGAGCTCACCCGCTTCCTCGACGACGACTTCCCGGACGGGCACCCCTACGCCCGCGTGCACGCCGTACCGGGTCCGGTGCAGGGCCCGGCCGGGCGGCCGCCGCTGTGGCTGCTCGGCTCCTCCGGCTTCAGCGCGCGGCTCGCCGGCGAGCTCGGCCTGCCCTTCGCCTACGCCCACCACTTCTCCGCGGCCGGCACCCTGCCCGCGCTCGACCTCTACCGCAGCAGCTTCCGGCCCTCGGCCGTCCTGGACGCCCCCTACGCCGTCATCGGGGTCTCGGCGCTCGCCGCCGACACCGACGCGGAGGCCCGCGCCCAGGTGGCCACGGGCGCGCTGTCGATGCTGCGGCTGCGCACCGGACGTCCGGGGCTGGTGCCCACGCCCGAGGAGGCGGCGGCGTACCCCTACACCGCGCTGGAGCGGGAGTTCGTCGACGGCTGGCTCGCCAACATCGTCCACGGCACCCCCGACGCGGTCGCCGACGGGCTCGACGCCCTCGCCGAGCGGACCGGCGCGGACGAGCTGATGCTGACCGCCAACGCCCACAGCGGGGCCGCCCGACTGCGTTCGTACGGACTGATCGCAGATGCGTACGGCATGCCCGCGGCGGCGACCGGGGCCAACTGAACGCGCGAGAACGGGGTTTGGCTGGTTCATTGCCAAAACCTTGCGAGAGCGTGTCTCAAGGGAACCTTAAACCGCTCGTCACCCGGGGTGGCGAGCGGTTTCTGATGTGCGCTCAGGTCTCTGACTTGGGGAAATGGCGCGTGAGTGGTCTAGTCCTTCTTTGGTCCGAACCATTGACGCGGGGCTGGAGTGATCGCTATCACTTCTCTCACCCGAACCTCCCGCTCTCTCCTCCCAGCCCCCCGGAGGCAGTTCATGCACATCCGTAAACCCCTCGTCGCGGCCGCCGCCACGGCCGCGCTGGCAGCCGGAGCGCTTGCCTCCTTCGCCGGCCTCGGCACGGCCCAGGCCGCCGACGCCGCGACCGGAGCGGCGGCGGGCGGCGTCCGCATCGCCTACTACGACCAGTGGAGCGTGTACGGGAACGCCTTCTACCCCAAGCACCTCGACACGCGGGGCATAGCGGGCAAGCTCGACGTGCTGAACTACTCGTTCGGCAACATCCACCCCACCGAGCTCACCTGTTTCGAGGCCAACAAGGCGGCCGGCGACGACAACAACCCCAACGCCGGTGACGGTGCGGGCGACAGCTACGCCGACTACCAGAAGTCCTTCAGCGCGGCCGACAGCGTGGACGGCGTCGCCGATACCTGGAACCAGCCGATCGTGGGCGTCTTCAACCAGTTCAAGGAACTGAAGGCCAAGTACCCCCACCTGAAGATCAACATCTCGCTGGGCGGCTGGACCTACTCCAAGTACTTCCACGACGCGGCCAAGACCGACGCCTCCCGCAAGAAGTTCGTCGCCTCCTGCATCAAGCAGTACATCAAGGGCGACCTCCCGGTGGAGGGCGGCTTCGGCGGCGCCGGCACCGCGGCCGGCATCTTCGACGGCATCGACATCGACTGGGAGTACCCGGGCTCCTCCGGCGGCCACCTGGGCAACCACTACGGCCCCGAGGACAAGCAGAACTTCACGCTGCTGCTCCAGGAGTTCCGCAAGCAGCTCGACGCCGAGGGCGCGGCCAACGGCGGCAAGAAGTACCTGCTGACCGCGGCCCTCCCGGCCGGCCAGGACAAGATCAAGTACATCGAGACCGACAAGATCGGCCAGTACTTGGACTACGCCAACATCATGACCTACGACATGCACGGCGCCTGGGACGGCGACGGGCCCACCTACCACCAGTCCCCGCTGTACCCGTCCGCGGCCGACCCGACCGACCCGATCGCACCGGGCGCCGAGAAGTACAGCATCGACAACGCCATCGACTCCTGGATCGACGGCAACCCGGCCTACGGCATCACCGGCGGCTTCCCCGCCAACAAGCTGACCCTGGGCTACGAGTTCTACTACCGCGGCTGGAAGGGCGTCCCGGCCGGCACCACCAACGGCCTCGCCCAGACCGCGACCGGCGGCTCCGCCGCGCGTCCGCTCAGCCAGCAGGCGGGCATCGCGCACTACAAGGAGCTCGGCGGCATCGTCGACAACCCGTCGACCACCTTCTGGGACGACCAGTCGAAGTCCTCGTACTTCTACAAGGACGGCGAGTTCTTCACCGGCCTGAACCAGAAGTCCATCCAGGCCCGGGTGGACTACGGCAAGCAGCGGGGTCTGGCGGGCGCGATGATGTACTCCCTGCTCGGCCTGGACAACAACGCCACGCTGCTGGGCCAGATCTCGGACGCCCTGGGCGGCACCACGCAGCCGCCGGTCACCACGCCGCCCACCACCACGCCGCCGACGACGACCCCGCCGACCACGCAGCCTCCGACCGGCTGCGGCTCCACCCCGGCCTACGTCGCGGGCACCGTCTACACCGCGGGCAACGAGGTCGCCCACAACGGCCGCAAGTACAAGGCCCAGTGGTGGACGCAGAACGAGACGCCGGGCACCACCGGTGAATGGGGTGTCTGGAAGGACCTCGGCGCCTGCTGATCTCCCCCCACCCCGCGCCGAGCGACGCCCCCGCCCCGTCCCCTCTCCCGGGGGCGGGGCGGAGGTGTGTCACATGGTTGCCGGATCCGGCCACCCTTCCGTAGCGGGATCGCTACGCTCGGCCACAAGCCCGTTTCCCGCTTGGGGGTGCCGTTTCATGGTCCAGGCCCGCGACATCGATCCCAGCGCCTCGCCGCTGGACTACTACAGCTACGAGCTGCGTCGGCTGAGAGAAGAGGCGGGCCTCAAGCAGTCACAGCTCGGCGCGATCATCTTCTGCACGGGCTCCCTGATCGGCATGATCGAGAACGGCCGCCGCGTCCCGACCCGTGACTTCTCGGAACGGGTGGATGCGGCCCTGGGTACGGGAGGGGTGTTTTCCCGCCTGGTGGGGCTTGTCCTGCGGAGTGTTCTCCCGAGCTGGTTCCAGCCGTACGCGGAGATGGAGGCGCGTGCGGCGTTCATCTCCACCTATCAGTGCCAGCTGGTGTACGGACTGCTGCAGACGGAGGAGTACGCGCGGGCCGTCCTGGGGGTCGAGAAACCCGGCACGCTCGACACCTCTGTGGCGGCCCGCATGGACCGGCAACGCGTACTCGCCCGCGACAACCCACCGGTGCTGTGGGTGGTCCTGGACGAGGCGACGCTCCACCGGGAGATCGGCAGCCGTGAGGTCATGCGCGACCAGCTCGCCCACCTGCTGAGCCTCCAAGACCGGCCGTGGCTGGAAATCCAGGTGCTGCCCTTCAGTGTGGGCCAGCACGCAGGGATGATGGGCTCGTTCAATCTTCTGCGGTTCGAGGGCGACCCGGACATTCACTACAGCGAGAGCTATGACGGTGGGCACATGACCGCCAACCAGCAAGTGATCAAGGAGCGTTCACTCGGTTACGCTCGCTTGCAGGCCGAGGCCCTCTCTCCCCGGGCGTCGGCAGAGCTGATCGCTCGCGTAATGGAGGAACGCTATGGGAAGCAGCAGGAACCTGACGGGCGCGCTGTGGCGTAAGTCGTCCTACAGCGGTTCCAGCGGTGGTGACTGCGTCGAATGCGCACCCCTCGGCAGCGCCGCCTGGCGCAAGGCTTCGTACAGCGGGAACACCGGCGGCGACTGCGTCGAGGTGGCGGCGCAGCCCTGTCGGGTCGCCGTGCGGGACTCCAAGAATCCCGACGGGCCCGTGTTCACCGTCGGGACGGCGGCCTTCGCCGCCTTCGTCCGGAGTCTCTGAGGCAACGCCCGGCAGCCCTGGGATGCGGGGCGGTCGGGAGTGGTCGACGCTGGAAGAGCGGGCCTGTGGATCCTTTGTGGACTTCTACCGTTCAGCGCTCGCTCTTCCTCTCTCCCCTCGCGTGAGGAGTCGACCCATGCGCGACGACTTCCGTTTGGCGATCCGCGGAGCCCCTACCTACAGCCGGGGCGAACCGGTGTCCTTCACCTTCGAGCTGGAGAACGTGGGCGACAGGGACTACAGGCTGCTCGTCTGGAACACCCCGCTCGAACGTGAAGTCTTCAACTTCCTTGAGGTCCGGTACGGGGACGAGGTCGTTCCCTACGACGGGCGGATGGTCAGCCGCACAGATCCCGATGCCGACTCCTACCGCACCCTCCACGTCGGCGAGACCATCGTCGAAGAGCTCGACATATCGGAGTCGTACGCGCTGGACGAGCCCGGCGCGTACGAGGTCACCCTGCTGGTGCGGTTCGCCGACGTCATCCCCGTCGTCGGGACCGAGGCCATCACCGCACGCCCCCGGCACGAGCACCAGGGACTCACTCTCGGCCCGGTCGGTACGTCCTTCGAACTCCTGCCGGACGGCCCCCCTCGTTCGACGGCGGGAGAGCGGGCGCGCAGCGAGCAGCCGAGGGACGGCGCCCGGCGGATCGTGATCGACCCGGACACGGAACGGCCGTCGGCCCTGCTGCGGGACCTCCCCCTGCCCCCGGGGTTCGCCGAGGTGTTCGCCGCACACGACAACGCGTGCGCCTGGCTGGATGCGTCCATCGCCGAGCTGGACAGCTGGAGCGGCCGGACGGACAACGCCCTCTACAGGGAATGGTTCGGGGCGGACAGCGCTTCCCGCTACAAGACCGTGCGGGACCGCATGGCCGGGACCCGTGCCTGGATGAACAGGCGGATCACCTACGACCTCAGCCCGCCGAGCTGCGGAGCCAACACCACCAATTACACCCACCTCGGATCGGACACCGTCTACGTCTGTCCGGCCTTCTACGGGATGCCGGCAACCGGTACCGATTCACGGTTCGGCGCCATCGTCCACGAGTGGAGCCACGCGGCCACGAACGTCGACACCGACGACATCGTCTACGGCCTGCCGGCCTCGCGCGCCCTCGCGATCAGCAACCCGGACAAGGCGGCGAAGAACGCAGACAACTACAGCTCCTTCGTCGAAACGCTCAGCCTCCGCATGCTGACCGCGCCCGTTTTCTGGCCCAACGGCAAGGTGTACGTGTTCGCGGGCGGTCAGTACTACCGGCTCGACCCCGGCACCCGACGCGTCGACCCCGGCTACCCGCTGCCCATCAACCCGAACTGGCCCGGTCTGTGGAGCGACCGGGTCGACGCGGGTGTGGTGTGGCCCAACGGCAAGGCGTACTTCTTCCGTGACGGCCAGTACATGCGCTACGACATCGCGACCGACAAGGTGGACGCGGGCTACCCGCTGCCCACCGCACAGTACTGGCCCGGCTTGTGGGGCGACCGGATCGACGCCGGGATCGTCTGGAACAACGGCAAGGCGTACTTCTTCCGCGACGACCAGTACATGCGTTACGACATCGCAGCCGACAAGGTGGACCCCGGATACCCCAAGCCGATCGCCGGCAACTGGCCCGGCCTGTGGGGCGACGGCATCCAGGGCGCCGTGATGTGGAACGACGGCAAGGCGTACCTGATGCGCGGCTGGCAGTACGTCGGCTATGACGTCACGGCGGACCGGGTCGCCCCGGCCTATCCCCGGGCGATCGGCGAGAACTGGCCCGGACTCTGGAGCGGCGGAGGCATCGACGCGGCGATCATGTACAACAACGGCAACGCCTACTTCATGCGCGGCACCCTCTACAGGGGCTACGACATCGCGGAGGACCGGGTTGTCGACCCCGCCTACGTACTGACCATCGCCGGGAACTGGCCGGGCCTGTGGGACACCGTGGATTCCGGCATCCCGTGGCCCAACGGCAAGGTGTACTTCTTCCGCGACGGCCAGTACATGCGCTGGGACGTCGCGGCCAACCGGGTGGACCCCGGTTACCCGAAGCCGATCGCCGGGAATTGGCCCGGACTCTGGAGCGACCGGATCGATGCCGCCGTCCTGTGGCCCAACGGCAAGGCGTACTTCTTCCGCGGCAACCAGTACATGCGGTATGACGTGGCCGCCGACCGGGTGGACCCCGGCTACCCGCTGCCGATCAACCCGTACTGGCCCGGCCTGTGGGGCGACGGGGTCGATGCCGGGATCGTGTGGAACAACGGCAAGGCGTACTTCTTCAAGGGCGCCCAGTACATGCGGTACGACATCGCCGCCGACCGTGTCGATGACGGCTACCCGCTGCCCATCGGGTCGAACTGGCCGGGCCTGCCGGGCCGCAGCGGATAGGCGCTGCTCAGACCAGCGGGTGCGGCGCCGGCTCGTCGGGCTGGGAGGGGGCCGGAGCGGACACCGGATCCGGCGCCGCCGCCTCCACACGGCGCCCGATCATGCGGGCGATCACGTCCGGGGCCACCGCGCGGGAGTACAGCCAGCCCTGGCCCGTGTCGCAGCCGACGCGCCGCAGCCGGGCCGCCTGCCCCGCCGTCTCCACGCATTCCGCGGTCACGGTGAGGCCGAGCCGGTGTGCGAGCTGCACCAGGGCCTCCACGATGGTCTCGTCGGCCGGGTTCGGGTGCGCGCCCTCGTCGTAGCGGAAGCCCCGGACGAACGAGCCGTCCAGCTTCAGCACCGAGACCGGCAGCCGGCTGAGGTAGGCCAGGTTCGAATAGCCGGTGCCGAAGTCGTCGATGGCGATACGGACGCCCATGTCGCTCAGCGCCTGCAGGGCCTGCAACGGCCGGCCGGCCGAGCCCATCACCGCCGATTCGGTCAGCTCCAGCTGCAGCAGCTGCGGCGCCAGGCCCGTCTCGGCGAGGATCTCCGCGACGTCGCCCACCAGGTCGGAGTCCCACACCTGCCGGACGGCGACGTTGACGGACACGAAGACCGGGGTGTCGCTGGGCTGTTCGATCTGCCAGCGCCGCGCCTGCCGGCACGCCGTCCGCAGCACCCACTGCCCCAGCTGGACGATGGAGCCGTCCTCCTCGGCGATACCGATGAACCGATTCGGCGTGAGCGTGCCGAACTGCGGGTGGTTCCAGCGCACCAGCGCCTCGACCCCGCGCAGCGCGCCGCTCTCCAGGTCCACCAGCGGCTGGTACTCCAGCGCGAACTCGTCCCGCTCCACGGCCGGCCGCAGTGTCGAGGACAGCGCCTGCCGGGTCATGCGGTGCGCGTTGCGTTCCGGGTCGAAGAGGGTCCAGCGGGCCTTGCCGTCCGCCTTGGCCCAGTACAGGGTGGTGTCGGCGGCCTGCATCAGCCCGGTCGCCGAGGTCCCGTCCGTGGCCCGCTCCACCACGCCGATGGACGCCGAGACCGACAGCCGCTGCCCGGCCAGGTCGAACGGCTCCTGTACGGCGGCCAGGACGTTGCGGGCCAGGTCCGCGAGCTGTTCGGTACCGGTGGAGTCCTCCACGAGCAGGGCGAACTCGTCGCCGCCGAGCCGTGCGACCAGGTGCCCGCCCCGGCGCCCGTAGCCGGACTGGTCGGCACACTGGGTCAGCCGGGAGGCGACGGCCGTCAGCAGCCGGTCGCCGACGCGGTGTCCGAGGGTGTCGTTGACGGCCTTGAAGCCGTCGAGGTCCAGGTAGCACAGGCCGATCCGGCCGGTGCCGCCGCCGTGGTCGTAGGAGGACGCCTCCAGGGCGGCGGAGAGCCGTTCGAAGAACAGCGCGCGGTTGGGCAGCCGCGTGACCGGGTCGTGCATCTGGAGGTGCCGCAGCCGGGCCTGGAGGTCGCGCCGGTCGCTGATGTCGGAGACGGACAGCAGGACGTTCCCGGTGCCCGGAACCGGCCCCAGGGTCACCTCGGTCCACAGCGAGTGCCCGTCGGGGTGCTTGAGGCGGCGGGTGCAGCGCAGCCGGGCCTGCCGCCCGCGCAGGACCTCCTGGTACGCGGCCCAGGTGCGGGCCTCCGCGGCCAGGTCCACCAGGTCGGCGGCGCAGCGGTGGACGAGGGCGTGCGGTTCGCTGCCGAGCAGGCCGGCGAATGCCTGATTGGCCGTGACGACGTAGCCTTCGCGGTCCACGACCGCCATGGCGAGGTGCGCCGCGTTGAAGGCGGCCCGGTAGTCGCGCAGCTCGGACTCGGCGCGATGGGACACCGACGGCACCGACGGCACTGCCTGGTGACGCTCCGTAATGGCCGATCGGATGCTGTCGGCCGCCGAACCGGTTCCTTCTGAGGTTCCGCTCACCGTTGGCCCCGCAGTGTTCGTGAGTGTCCGTGCAGGAAAGTGTGCCGATCATAGAGGCTGCCGGGAGGCCCTATCCAGCGGCGTCACCGGTTGAGACGCGGAGGTTCGGCATGATGACGGATCGTCGGACCATGATCGCGTGATCGTTTCTGCGCGGCTCTGAACGGGACGCGGCCCCCGCTGATCCCGGGTGATCGGTCGTGACGTTCTGTAGGCAACCGCGTGAACCTCGGGGGTCACCGGCTTGCCGCACCCCTCACTCGTGTGGGGCAGCGGAACAGGGCATTAGTAAGACAATCGCCTCAAGGTGGCTAAACAGGAACGAATCCACCACCGGAGGTCGATGTGACGCGACAGCAGACACCCGGGGGAGTGGACCGCTCTCGCGTCCGAAGTACCGCCGCGGCACTCACCTCCCTGACGGCGCTCGCCGCCATGTCGCTCGTCGCGGGTCCCGCGGTGGCCGACTCCGGCGCCGGGCCCTGCGCGCTGACCCGTACGGCGGCGCACCACTCGCTCGGGCTGGACACCTGGAACGGCGCCTACCCCAAACCGGAGCGCACACTCGACGCGGTCATGGTCTTCCTCTCCTTCCCCGACCACACCGGCACCCTGACCCCCGAACTCCTCACCCGCGACTACTTCCCCGCCACCAGCGACTTCTTCGAGCAGGCCTCGTACGGGCGGTTCCGCCTGGTCCCGCACCCGCAGAAGCAGTGGATCCGGATGCCCAAGCCGTCCACCGCGTACGGGATAAAGCGCGACTGGGCCCCCGGCGACCGGGCGGCCTACCTGCGGGACGCGGTCGCCGCGGCCGACGCCCGGGTGGACTTCGGCAAGTACGACGTCGTCTACTTCGTCGCCGATCCGGACGCGCCCGGGGTCGACTCCGACGCCACGAAGGTCGTGAACTTCGACCGCCCGATCGTCGCCGACGGCGCGGAACTGCGGCGGATCGTCACCGTCTTCGAGCGTCACCCGCCGGACCGCAACGTGCTGGCCCACGAGACCGGGCACGTCTTCGACCTGCCCGACCTGTACCACCGGCCCACGGACGGCAAGGGCGACTGGGACACCTACGTCGGGGACTGGGACGTCATGGGCAGCCAGTTCGGGATGTCCCCGGACCTCTTCGCCTGGCACAAGTGGAAGCTGGGCTGGCTGGACGCCTCCCAGGTGGACTGCGTGCAGTCGGGCTCGTCGCTGCACACCCTGCAGCCGCTGGGGCAGGCCCCGCCGAGCGGCGGCACGGGCGGCACCCGGCTCGCGGTCGTCCGTACGGGACCCGGCAGCGTGATCGCCGTCGAGGCGCGGGGCTCGTCCGGCAACGACGGCGACACCTGCACCGAAGGCGTACTCGTCTACCGGGTACGCAACGAGGCGGCCTCGGGCGGCGGCCCCATCGAGGTGCTGGACGCCCACCCGGAGACGGAGGCGTGCTGGGACCGCTCGGTGTACCCGCCGCTGGCCGACGCGCCGCTGGAGGTGGGCGAGACGTACACGGTGCCGGGGGAGCGGATCACCATCGAGGTGGCCGACCGCACCCGGTCCGGCGCGTACACGGTGAAGATCACGACGTGACGGGGTGAGGGCACACGAAGAAGGCCCCCCACTCGCGTGGGGGGCCTTCTTCCGTCTGTGCGCCGCCAGGGACTCGAACCCCGGACCCGCTGATTAAGAGTCAGCTGCTCTAACCAACTGAGCTAGCGGCGCTTNTGTGCGCCGCCAGGGACTCGAACCCCGGACCCGCTGATTAAGAGTCAGCTGCTCTAACCAACTGAGCTAGCGGCGCTTGCTGACGAGGAAGACATTAGCAGGAGGATCGGCGGAACGAAAAATCGATATCCCCAGGTCCCGCCGGTGCGGCGGTACGCGCCGCCCGCACGAAGGCCCAGAGCAGCGCCTCCGGCCCGGGAAGCCAGGGCTCCCGGGTGTCGGGGGCCACGACCCACCGCGACGGGCCGGGGCCGGCGGCGAGCGGCGGCACGGTGACGGCGTCGCCCCGGCCGTGGCACAGGGGCGCCGGGGCGGTGCGTGAGGCCCCCCACTCCTCCCACGCCAGCAGTGCGGGCAGCCGGTGTGCGGTGCCGGGGGCGGCGAAGAGCAGCATCCGGCCGCGGTGCACGGCCACCGGGCCGGAGCCGGGGCCCTCGGCCCAGAGCAGGTCCAGGACGCGCCGCCCGAGGACCAGCGGGACGTTGACGACGTCGAAGACCTCCCCGCAGGGCAGCCTGGCCGGCAGGCCGGACCGGGCCTCCCACAGCGCGAGCGTGCGCCGGGGATGCGCGGAGGCCGAGGTCAGCCAAGCGGCTCCCTGCGGGGTGACGTGCGTGGCGGGCGCGGTGCGCGTGCGCTCGCCGCGCGCGTGGAGGGCGGTGCATCCGTGAGCCGTCGTCAGCGTCGTCATATGCCAAGGTCTACCCGCCGTAGCGAGCCGAACCCTCGGAGTTACCGAAAATCGGGACAGGGTGAGTAGGTCTGGAGTACATTGCCCCCGCATATGCCGGGCCGCTGCGCCGCGCGGCGATCACGCCAGGTCGGCGCGGCCGTGCTGGAGGGTCTCACCGAATTCGATCATCTTGCGGGCGTAGTCCTCGGTCCACTCGGCCCGTTCGGCGATGGCCGCGGCGGTGAGCCGGTCGAAGCGCCGCGGATCCGCCAGCTGCGCCGCCGCCAGGGCCTGGAACTCCACCGCCCGCTCCTGCGCCGCCCGGAAGGCGAGGGTCAGCTCGGTCGCGCGGGCCAGCAGCTCGCGCGGGTCCTCGATCGATTCCAGGTCGAAGAAGTGCTCCGGATCCGCCACGGCCTCCGAGGGCTCGAAGAGCAGAGGCGCCGGCCGCGGCCGCCGCTCGGTCCGCTCGGGCTCTGCCATCCCTGTCCTCCTGGTGCGCGTGCGAAATCCTTCCGGGCCACCGTCCATTGTCCAATGCCCCGCAAGGGCGCACCCCGACGGGTGGGAAACGGAGAATGGGGCGCGCGAGCGGAGGGGTGGAGCCGGTGGCGGGGGAGTCGCTCACGTGATCGGCCGTCAGCCCCGTACGGAGTACGGCCACCCGGCCGGGAGGCCGCTCAGACGGTGACCGCGACCGCCTGCGCCGCCGCCTCCGCCGCGCGCTTCGCCGCCAGCCCGGCCACGTCCGCCAGTACGGCGGCCAGCTCGGCGGCGAGGGTCTCGGGGGCCTCGAAGCCCTCGGCGCCGATCAGCTTCGGGATGCCCGGGATCGCGACGGAGTGCTCGGCGGGCAGCATGCCGAGGCGGGTCAGGACGGGAAGCAGCATCTCGGCGGCCGGGGCGCCGCCGGTGGGGCCGGCGCTGTAGCTGACGATGCCGACCGGCTTGCCCTTCCACTCGTTGTAGAGGAAGTCGAGGGCGTTCTTGAAGGGCGCCGTGAAGCCGCCGTTGTACATCGGCAGGACGAAGAGAAAGGCGTCCGCGGAGTCGACCAGGGCGCTCCAGTCGCGGGTGTGCTGATGGGCGTAGTTCCCGGTGGAGGCGTATTCGGGCTCGTCCAGGAAGGGCAGTGCGATCTCGGCGAGGTCGACGGGGGTGACCTCGAAGCCGCCGTGCTCGCGGGCCCGGCCGGTGACCCACTGGGCGAGCGGGCGGCCGGAGGAGGTGGGCCGGGTGGCGGCGGAGACGACATGCAGGCGGGTCATGGGGTGGCTCCCGTGGGCGCAGTTGTTGATGTGTCACCTAATGAAAGCGTTATGTGCATGACGTGTCAACCAGGTAGATGATGTGTCACCGATCTGGTTACAGTGGAAGGCATGACCCCCGCATCCGAACCCCGGTGGCTCACCGAGGCCGAGCAGGACGCCTGGTACGCGTGGCGGCGGATGTTCCCGCTGGTCAACGCGGAGATCGCCCGCGACCTGGGACAGGACAGCGGGCTCTCCGAAGCCGACTACGACGTCCTGTCCGTGCTCGGCTCCACCGATGGGCACCGCATGCGGATCAGCGCCCTGGCCGAACTGATGCAGTGGTCGCGCAGCAGGCTGTCCCACCAGCTCACGCGCATGGAACAGCGCGGCGTCGTCCGCCGCGAGGACGTCGCGACCGACGGCCGGGGCGCCGAGGTGGTCCTCACCGCGGCCGGAGTGGCCGCGATCACCGACGCCGCCCCGCTCCACGTGGAATCGGTGCGCCGCCACCTCATCGACATCCTGACCCCGCAGCAGCTCCAGGCCCTGGCCGAGGTCGGCGAGGTGCTCCGCCACCACCTCAAAGCCCCCCGCAAGGGCCGGCCCTGAGCGGACCCCGGCCCGACCGGCGGGACTGTGCGGACGGGACCTCAGGGCCGCCAGCGCACCCGGTGCTCCGCCAGGTGCGCCAGGACCGAGTGGTTCGCCTCCCAGCCGTCCGGGAACTTCACCGTCACCCCCAGCTGCACCGGCTCCGTCGACGGATGGTCGTCCAGCAGCTCCGCTATGCCCGCCCGGGCCACCACCACACAGGCGTGCCGGTGCCGCGAAGCCAGCACGCACAGCCGGCCCGTCTCCAGATGGAAGGCCGTCGCGTCCGGGCGCCCCGACAGCGGATGCAGGACCACCGTCAGGTCGTACTCGCGGCCCTGCAGCCGGTTCGCCGTGTCCACCGTGACCCCCGAGACCCCCAGCGAGGCCAGCGCCGCGCGGACCGCCGCCGCCTGGTCGCGGTGCGCCGTACCGACCGCGATCCGGTCGGCCGTCAGCGCCACCGGCCCCGAGGACTGCTCGTCGGACGTCACGGCCCCCCGGTCCAGGGCCCGGCGCACCACCAGGGCCACCGCGCCGACCGCCTCCGGATCGGTCCGCGGGGTGTGGCGCGCAGGCAGCTCCAGCAGCCCCCAGCCCGCCTCCGCGGCCTCGTCCAGCACCCGGTCCGGGCCCGAACCGTCCGAGGCCACCCCGTACGACAGCCTCCGCTCGCCCGGACCCGTACCGCTGCGGAACTGCGTGTACGGGTAGAACGCCCGCGACACCAGCGGCGCCGCCGTCGCCGGCAGCCGCCAGGACACCGGCAGCCGGTGCTGCGGCAGCTGCGGGTTGTGCGCCAGCAGCGTGCTCACCGCCGACGCCGAAGGATCGTAGGACAGCCCCGCCCACTGCTCCGCGCCGACCACGCTGAACGGGTCCAGCTGCCCCGGGTCGCCCACGAACAGCGCCCGCTCGAACAGCCCCGCCACCGCCAGCAGCGCGTCGGAGCGCATCTGGTACGCCTCGTCGACGATCGCGTGGCTCCAGGGCTCGACGTCCTTCACGAACGCCCACTTCGCCGCCGTCGAGATGGTGATCGGCAGCTCCGCGAGATCCCCCGGCTTCGCCGAAAGGGTCACCGACGGCAGCTCCCGCAGCGCCGGATCGTAGGAATCCCCCTCACTGCTGTGCAGCCGGCCGACCTTCAGCTCCGGATCCTTCTCGGCCAGCCGCAGCACCAGGTCGTCGACCTGCGCGTTCGTCTGCGCCACCACCATCAGCCGGCGCCCCGCCGCGGCCAGCTCCCGGGACGCCCGGACCACCAGCGTGGACTTGCCGGCCCCCGGCGGAGAGTCCACCACGACACCCCGCTCGGTCCCGTACAGGGTGTCGTGCAGGATCGCGGCGGTCGCCCGGGCGGCCGCCGCACCCGGGTCGAAGACGGCGGGTGCGGACACAGGAGTCACAGGATGTCCTCGTCGGTCACGGCGTCGGGAAGGTGAACGGCGGACCCGGACCCCGGCGGGCCGCCGTGGGTCCACGGCGTCCGCTCCGGGTCGGGAAGCTTCGGGCCACCGCGCGCGTCGTGCTCGAACAGCGTCCAGCACACGCGGTCGCCCTTCTCGGGCACGGAACCCGGCTCCGGGTCCCGGCCGCGGCCCATCTTGTCGAGGAGCCGCAGCACCACCTGCCCGTCCTCCTCGACACGGACGAACTGCGCGCTCTGCGGCCGCCCGTCCAGGGAGCGGTACACCTTCACCGCGCCCCCGTCCGCGAGCTGCGGCCGGTCCTCCGTGGACACCGTCACCAGCGGACGCGGACTCGGCCGCTTCGACTCCGTCCACTCCATCACCACCTCGGTGACCTCGCCCGCGAAGGCCTCGCCCGCCAGCCGCCGGCCCGCCATCACGAGCGGGTCGTCCAGCGCCTCCTGGGCGTCCAGCCGCACCTGCTCGGTCTCCCGCGTGGCCAGCTTCCGGGCCGCGGTCACCGCGTCGTCGCGGCGCGGCTGCGGCGGCTCGCCCGCCCGTACCCGGTCCCGGTGACCCGTGTACGACCAGCGGTCGCGCGTCCAGCGCTCCTGCACCCGCTCGCCCGGCGGCAGCCCGCGGACCAGGTCGATCGCCTCCCACGTCGCCCACCAGGTGCTCGACATCTGGTCCACGACCAGCCGGCGCACGGCCCGTTCGGCCGTCCGCACCTCACGGTCGTCGTCCCCCGGCCCGGCCGCCAGGGCCGCGCGCGCCGCGTCGTAGCGGGCGATGGCCGGCGCCAGCAGCTTGTTGTCGAAGGCCGGATCGGTGGCCGGACCGGCCGGCGGGCACAGCAACTGGCCGTGCTCGTCCCGGCCCAGCTCCGCACGCAGGGCCGCCTCCGCCCCCGACCCGCCACCCGGCGGGGCGATCCAGGCCAGGAGCGCGCCCAGGTGCTGGTCCTCCAGATTGCTCTGGCCCGTCGCCCAGTGCCGCGACAGCAGATCCGTCGCCGACAGCAGCATCGAGGACCCGGGCACCCGTGCGCGCTCACCGAGGTGCGTGAACCAGCGGCCCAGCAGCGGCACCCGCGACGGCGCCGGGAAGGGATTGTCCGGATCCTCCTCCGCGGTGCGCCGGAACCGCATCGACCGCCCGAGCAGCCGCACGTACTCGATGCCCGCCCGGCTCGGCACGATCAGCTGTGGGGCGTCCACGCACAGCTCCGTCTCGACCTTGACCCGCTTGCCCGTCTCCGGATCGGTCTCGCTGCGCTCGGCCGGCTCCACCTCGTCGGCGTACGCCTCGATGTGCGCCAGCACGTGCACCGCGAGGTCGGCGAGGAACGCCCAGCGCAGGTCCCGGTCACGGGGCTGGGGTATCACGAAGACGCGCGGATCGTGCCGGTCGGTGCCGACCAGCGCGCCGAGCGGGGCACCGGCCTCACCGGCCGTCGTCAGCGGCACGAAGACCAGCGGCTTCTCGCTCAGGTGACGGTGGCGCACCGTCGCGAGCGGCTGGGCGCGGCCCGCGCGGACGGCCTCCAGCCGGGCCAGGGTGCTCAGCAGGGGCATTCGGGGATCTCCGGAACGTGCGGACGGGGACGGGCGGCGGCGGTCTCCAGCGCCTCGGCGCGCAGCCGGGCCGCGCGGTGCAGGGCGGCGGCGGTGGGATCCTCGGCGCAGCCGCCGCCGGCGGCCGCCGCGAGGGCCTCCTCGACGGTGGTCAGCGAGCCCAGCTCACCCCGTACGGAACGGCCCAGCGTGGTCACCTCGTCGGCGGCGCGGGCCCGCTCCCGGCAGTGGAAGGCCAGCTCGCAGGCGGCCAGGCACTCGGGGGCGTAGGCGGCGTCCACCGCGGAGACCGCCTCGGCCAGCTCCTCGGCGGTCCGCTTCGGATCGAAGCTGAGCCCCTCGGGCAGCGCCGCGGCCAGCTCCTCGACCCGGGTCAGCCGGTCCAGCTGGCGGCGGGTCACCGAGCGCTCGCGGCGGATGTCGACGGGAGCGGCCGTGGGCAGGTTGGAGAAGTCCTTCGGGCAGACCAGCAGCACGGTGTGCCCGACCTCGGCGCCGGCCAGCTTCCCGGCGGTCCGCTCCAGGGCCAGCACGTAGACGGCGGCCTGCCGGGCCGCCGCGCCCACCTTCGCGGCGTCCGCGGCCGCGTCGATCATGGGGAACGATTTGATCTCCACCACGGTCCAGCGGCCGTCGGGGTGCACGACGACGGCATCCGGCTCCAGATAGGCCGGGGAACCGGCCACCTCCAGGGCCAGCATCGGGTGGTCCAGCAGCGTCCACTCCTGCGCCGCGGTGGCCTCGCGCAGGGCCAGGGCGGTCCGGGCGGCGCGGCCCTCGGGCCCGGCGGCCGTCAGGTCGGGGACGCGGGCGCCGGCCCCGGGCGGCTCGGCGGCCGGATCCAGATGCCCGTGGACCAGCCGCAGCAGCTCGGCACCGCCGTCGCCCTTCACCTTCGCCTCGAAGGAGTTCCCGCGGACGATGGCGAACTGCGACTGCCCGAAGGCGGCGGGCGAACCGAGAGCCGTGGCCAGGGCGTTCTTGTCCACACCGGCGCCGTCGAGCAGGGCGCGTCTGCCGCAGCCGGGGTTGGCGGCGAGGGCCGCCAGCGCCCGGGCGTCGAGCGGGCGGGGCTGTACGTCAGGACCGCGCAGGCCGGCGAGCCGCTGCCGCAGCGTGGTCGGCTGCGCGGGGCTGCGGGGCGGGTAAGAGCTCACCCGCGGAAGTGTCCCATCCGCCACTGACAATCGTGTGCGGAGCGCGGAAAAGGGCCGGTGGGAGAGGCGGCCCGGGGCGTGATGGATGATGGGCGGACGACGAAACGCACCGATCGGGAGATTCGCATGGCCCCCCGCATCCTGCTGGCCCGTCACGGCCAGACGGCGTGGTCCCAGCTCGGAAAACACACCGGACGCACGGACGTGCCGCTGCTGGAGGAGGGCAAACAGGGCGCGAAACTGCTCGGCGAACGCCTGGCCCGCGACCCGTGGAAGGGCCTGCCCGGCCTGGAGGTGCGCACCAGCCCGCTGGTCCGCGCGAGCGAGAGCTGTGACCTGGCGGGCTTCGGCGCCCGGGCCGAACCGTGGGACGCGCTGCTGGAGTGGGACTACGGCGAGTACGAGGGCATGACCCCGGCCGAGATCCAGGCGGTCCGGCCGGGCTGGCTGATCTGGCGTGACGGCGTCCCGGGCGGCGAGTCGGTGGCCGACGTCTCGGCGCGTGCCGACGAGGTGGTGGCGTGGGCGCGCTCGGCGGAGCGGGACGTGCTGGTCTTCGCCCACGGGCACATCCTGCGCACGCTGGCCGCGCGCTGGCTGGGCTTCGACGCGTCCTTCGGCGCCCGCATCCGCCTGGACCCGACGTCCCTCTCGGTCCTGGGCTGGGCCTACGGCGCCCCGGCCCTGGAACGCTGGAACGACACGGGCCACCTCTGAGCTCGGCGGGGTTGCTTTGCGGGGCTCCGGCCGGAGTGTGCGGCTGGGGCGTGGTGCGGGTGGGTCGGGGGGACGGGCAGGGGTGTCTCCTCGGCTCGGCGCGTGCGGCCCTGGCCCGGCCAGGGGGGCTTGGTCGCGCCTCGTCCTGCGGGGACACCCCTCCCCGTCCCCCCTCCAGCCGTGCGAGCCGGTTCCGGGAGCGGTGGTGTTGTCCGGCCGGAGCCGTGCCGCGGGGCGTGGTGCGGGTGGGTCGGGGGGCCGGGCAGGGGTGTCTCCTCGGCTCGGCGCGTGCGGCCCTGGCCCGGCCAGACGGGCCTGGTCGCGCGCTCGTCCTGCGGGACACCCCTGCCCGTCCCCCCCTCCAGCAGCACGGGCCGGTGGGGCGGGGACACGGCGGAGTGTCCCCGCAGGACGAGCGCGCGACCTGGGCCGTCTCGGCACGGCAAACCCGCAC
>NZ_LBMK01000001.1:178975-375225 GCF_001005295.1 Streptomyces yangpuensis
ACCGCCCCACCCCCTCGCACCACCGCCCAGCAGGAACGATCGCCACCCCGGCGGGAGCCGAACCCTGCACTCCCGGCCGGCAAAATCAGCCTCGCCGGCGTTTGAGGCGCGGGGTCTGGGGCGGAGCCCCAGCACACCCCCGGCGGGAGCCGAGCCGCGCAGCGAACCGGCAACTCCGGCCGGGCCGAGGCTAAGTGGCGGCGTGGCGGGTCAGGAACGTGCTCACCCGGGGCGACCGCTGGTGGGGGACAAGGGTCGCGGCCGTCTCCGCGAGCATCGACCGGACCCGCGTCGACTGAACCTCGGCCAGCAGGTCCAGCACCCGCCCACCCGCCCACGCCGCCTCGTCGGGCGCATCGGCCCGCGCCAGGTCACCGGCCAGCTCGGCGGTGTAGAGCGCCACGTTCCGCGCGAAGTGCGGGTCCTGGAGGTCGGCCGCCCGCCGTGCGTGCCGCGCGGCCCGGGCGTGCTCGCCGAGCGCCGACCAGCACCGCGCCTCCAGCGACTCCAGCTCGGCCTCACCGAAGAAGGACATCCACTCGGGGTCGGCCTCCGCGGGTCCCCGCGAGAACTCCCGGTGGGCCCGCGCCAGCGATTCCTCGCAGGCCTTGCGGTCGTCGAGCCCCGCCCACCCGCCGGCCTCCCGCAGCGCGAGCAGCGACAGCAGCCGCGGCGAGCCGAGGGAGGCGGCGGCGCGCCGGCCCGCCTGGGCCGCCCGTACGGCCTCGCGTGCGCGGCCGGTGTCCCGGGCCAGGAAGGACATGTTGCTGAAGGCATGGGCCTCCAGGCCGGCGTCCCGTGCCACCCGGGCCGTGGCCAACGCCTCCGCGTAGTGCGAGCGGGCGTCGTCGAAACGGCCGGAGTCGTGGGCCAGCCAGCCGACGGAGACGGCCAGTTCGCCGGCGCCCGAGTGCAGCCTGTCCTCGGTGGACTGCCGCGTCGCCCCGGCGTCGAGCAGGGCGTAGGCGGTGCGCAGGGGTTCGGAGGCCCTGCGGTAGAGGGCGTCCGCCCCGTGCCGGTCGTCGAGCAGCCGGATCCGGCGTACGGCGTCCTCGACGGCGGCTGCCTCGGACTCGCCGGCGCGCGCGGGCAGACGGCGGGTGTCGCCGAGCAGGGTGAGGCTGAGCGTCGCGGCCGCCACGGTCGCGGAGCCGCCCGCCATGAACGCGCGACGCAGCACGTCGCTCTCCTTGGCACTGGAAGGGGAACAGGGGACCGGGTGCGAGCCGCGCTGCGCCGAGCGGCCGCGGACGGCCTCGCGGGGGGAGAAGCCCAGGTCGGCCAGGGTGCGGCCGGGGAACATGTGGAGGAAGACCCGCTCGTAGGCGTAGTTGGGGCAGCGGATCTCGCCGGACTCGACCCGGCCGATGTAGCGCGCGTCGCAGGAAACCGTTTCTCCGATCTCCTTCGCCGACCTGCGTACCAGGGCCGCGAATTCGGCGGGGGAGAGCTGCCCGCGCAGCCGCCTGAACGTGGAGTTGGGTGAGTGGGGGAACGCCGCCATGGACGTGACCTCTCTGGCGAGGAGCGCAGCGCCGGTGCGGGGGATGGTGCGGTAGGGCCCGGCGCGCATGAACGTACCCCCAGCGACGGGGCGTTCACGCGATGTTTAGCTACAAAACGGATATCTCACCCGCGATCCGCCATGAACTGCCATCCTTTGCGGCGTCTTGGTGCCGCACCCGTTGACGTTCCTGTGCGTTGAACCCATGCGGAGACGGATCGAGGAGGGGTTCCCTGTGGTGGAGGCCGGCATGGAGAGCACTGGAACGAGCACCGCGCCCGAGGCCGGTGTCGCGGCCCCGGATCTGGACCTGGTGACCGTGCCCGCGCGGCAGGGCCTGGAGGCGGTGGACATCATCCGCCGGGCGGCCGGCCGGTCCGGCCCGGTGGGGCCCGTCCTGCACGACGGATCGGGTGGCACCCTCGGCTTCCTCGTACCGCCCGGCACCGCCGACGCCTGGGACCTCCCGGGCAGCGCGTGTACACAGACCAACGGGCGGGGGATGCGCTTCGGCGACGCCGTCTCGCCGACCGCGGGCGCCACGGGCTGGCTGCTCCCGCCGGAGGCCGTCGGGCCGGTCACCGATCCCGAGGTGCTGCGTGCGGCGCTCGGCGAGGCGGCCCGGCTGATCGAGGCCGCGGACAACTGCCGCTGACCGTTCCCCGGCCGGCCGCCCCGCACAATGGGGTGGTGGCAGGCAAGGACAGGAACAAGGGCAGGCAGCGCGGCCGGGGCGGCGCGGAGGCGGTCGTCGGGCAGGTGGGCGGCGGCCTGGCGGAGCTGGAGCCGGACCGGGAGCGCCCGGGCGCCTGGACCCTGTTGATCGACGGTGCCCCGCAGTCGCATGTGGACCTGGGCGATCCCGCGTACCTGGACTTCGCGTACCAGCGGCGGATCGGTCACCTCATCGATCTCGCCGCGCCGGCCCGCCGGCCGCTGAACGTGGTGCACCTGGGCGGCGGCGCCTTCACCCTCGCCCGCTACACCGCGGCGTCCCGCCCCCGTTCCGCCCAGCAGGTCGTGGAGATCGACGCCGCCCTGGTGGCCTTCGTACGGGAGCACCTGCCGCTGGATCCGCAGGCGCGGGTCCGGGTGCGGGCGGCCGACGCGCGGGCCGGTCTGGCGAAGGTGCCGGACGGCTGGGCGGACCTGGTGATCGCGGACGTGTTCAGCGGGGCGCGCACTCCGGCGCACCTGACGAGCACGGAGTTCCTGGACGACGTACGCCGGGCCCTGGCGCCCACCGGGTGGTACGTCGCGAACCTCGCGGACGGGCCGCCGCTGACCCATCTGCGCGGCCAGATCGCGACGGCGGCGTCCCGGTTCACGGAGCTGGCGCTGGCCGCCGACCCGGTGGTGTGGCGAGGGAAACGTTTCGGCAATGCGGTACTGGTGGCCGCCGACCACGAGCTGCCCGTCGCGGAGTTCACCCGCCGGGTCGCGAGCGACCCGCATCCGGGCCGCGTCGAGCACGGCCGGGCGCTGGCCGACTTCGCGGGCGGCGCGACCCCGGTCGCCGACGCCTCCGCGGTGGCCTCGCCCCAGCCGCCACCGTCGGTGTTCCGGTAGGCGCGGCCGCGGCCGGCGGGCCGGATCACCCCTGCCCGGCAGGGCTCCGCAGTCCCTGCGCCACCTCCGCGAAGGCGCGCCCGATCCCGCTCCGGTACGAGGCCGTGGACCACACCCGGGAGGGCCGGGACCCGCCTCGGACCCGCCTGGGAGCCGCCCCGGGCCCGCCTCGGCGGTCGCCTCAGGGGTCGACGATCTCCACCATCGGCGGGTGGTCGTGCCAGGTGCAGAACACCGACACCTCGCGCCCGTCCCGGGTGAAGGTGACCCGGATCCAGAAGTCCTGCTTCCACACCTGCATCCGCCAGCCCGCCGCCGGTGTCGCCGTGACCAGCTCGGCCGAGGAGGCGCCGAGGGAGAAGACGACCCGGCCGCCGGAGACCGGATAGGCCTGCACCTTCCCCGAGTCCTGGCCGTCCGGCTGCTGCGGCCCGCGCGGGGAGGCCGCAGGAGTCTGCGACGGCTTGCCGGCGGAGGCGTCCGGGGCCGGCGACGTGGTCGGGCCGGGCGACGGGGAGGCCGAGGCGGACGGGGACTGCGACGGCGAGCCCGAGGGCTGCGCGCTCCGGGTCGAGGAGGAGAGCGGCTGGCCGGCCAGGGGCACCGCGAGCGGCCGGTCGTAGGCCGTGCCCGACATGACGGTGTGGACGCCCCACCAGCACAGCGTCACCGCCGCCCCGGTCGCGAGCATCCACGCCATGGCATGCACAAGTCCTCTTCGCATCAAGGCACATACTGCACCACGCGCCACAAGAGTGGCCCGACACCCCGTTCAGTCGCCCGGATGGACTACGGTGCCGCCCATGGCAAGTGTGCTCGTGGTCGAGGACGACCAGTTCGTACGTTCCGCCCTCATCCGGCACCTGACGGAGGCCTCGCACACCGTGCGGAGCGTCGGAACGGCCCTGGAGGCACTGCGCGAGGTCGCGCACCACCGCTTCGACGTGGTCATCCTCGACCTCGGCCTGCCCGACCTGGACGGGTCGGAGGCGCTCAAGATGCTGCGCGGCATCACCGACGTGCCGGTGATCATCGCCACCGCGCGCGATGACGAGGCCGAGATCGTCCGGCTGCTCAACGACGGCGCCGACGACTACCTGACCAAACCTTTCTCCGTCGAACACCTCTCCGCCCGGATGGCCGCCGTCCTGCGCCGCGCCCGGGCCGCCGCCGGAGCCGAACCGCCCTCGCGCGTCCTGCGCGTCGGCGGCCTCGCCATCGACCCGCTGCGCCGCCAGGCCGAACTCGACGGGGCGGTACTGGACCTCACCCGCCGGGAGTTCGACCTGCTGGCCTTCCTCGCCGGGCGCCCCGGAGTCGTCGTGGCCCGGCGCGAACTGCTCGCCGAGGTCTGGCAGCAGTCGTACGGCGACGACCAGACCATCGACGTCCACCTGTCCTGGCTGCGCCGCAAACTCGGCGAGACCGCAGCCCGGCCGCGGTACCTGCACACCCTGCGCGGTGTCGGCGTGAAGCTGGAGCCACCGCAGTGAGCGCCGTGACCGCAGTGATGCAGCGATGAGATGGGCCCTGGTCAAGGTGTGCCTCGCGGTCACGGCCATGGTGGTCGTGGCCTTCGCCGTACCGCTCGGGCTCGTCGTCCAGGAGATGGCCAGCGACCGCGCCTTCTCCAACGCCGAACGGCAGGCCGCCACCATCGGGCCGACGCTGTCGATCACCACCGACCCGGGGCAGCTGAGCAAGGCCGTGGAGTCCACACAGATGGGCGCCGCGCAGCGGATGGCCGTCCACGTGCCCGCGGTCGGCGGCGGCGCGCCGGTGAGCATCGGGGAGGGCCGGGCCGGGGAACGCGCCGTCGCGGAGACCCGCCGGATGGGGCGCGCCACCACGGCCTCGCTGACGGGCGGCGGCTCGGCGCTGCTCCAGCCGATCGCGCTGGGATCCGGCGACATCGCCGTGGTGGAGATCTTCGTACCGGAGAGCGAGGTCAGCAACGGCGTCGCGACCGCCTGGCTGGTGCTCGCGGGCGTCGGACTGGCCCTGATCGTCGGCTCGGTCGCGGTCGCCGACCGGCTCGGTGCCCGGCTGGTCCGGCCTGCCGAACGGCTCGCGGACGCCGCACACCAGCTGGGCGAGGGGCGGCTCGGGGCCCGCGTACCGGAGGCCGGGCCCAAGGAGCTGCGCTCGGCGGCCGTCGCGTTCAACTCCATGGCCGACCAGGTGGTCGAGCTCCTCGCCAACGAGCGGGAACTGGCCGCCGACCTGTCGCACCGGCTGCGCACCCCGCTGACCGTGCTCCGGCTCAACACCGCCTCCCTCGGCGACGGCCCCGCCGCCGAGCAGACCCGGGCGGCGGTGGAGCAGCTGGAACGCGAGGTCGACACCATCATCCGCACGGCCCGGGAACAGCGCCCGGCCGCAGGCATGGCCGGGGCGGGAGCGGGGGCGGGCTGCGACGCCTCCGAGGTGATCCGCGACCGGATGGACTTCTGGTCGGCGCTCGCGGAGGACGAAGGCCGCGAGGTACGGCTCGCGGGCGTGGACCGCACCGTACGGATCCCCGTGGCGCGGCCCGAACTCGCCGCGGCCCTCGACGCCATGCTCGGCAACGTCTTCCGGCACACCCCCGAGGGCACCCCCTTCGCGGTGGACGTCCACGACGCGGGCGACGCGGTGATCGTGCTCGTCTCGGACGCCGGCCCCGGCATCTCCGACCCGGACGCGGCTCTGCGCCGCGGCAACGACGGCGGCCGGGACGGGTCCACGGGGCTCGGCCTGGACATCGTGCGCCGGGTCGCGGAGTCGACGGGCGGCGACGTCCGGCTGGGGCGCTCGGTGCTCGGCGGCACCGAGGTCCGCGTGTGGATCTGCCTGGACGGGCGGAGCGCGGGCGGCCCGGGCGCGGGGCGGCCGGGCCGCGGCCGACGCGGCAACCGACGTAACCGGGGGCGCGCCACGCCGTGAGCGGGGGCGCGCCTAGCAGGCAGGATGACCTCGTCTCGGTACGGTCCGCGGCATGGACACCCTCATCTTCGGCGGGCTCCTCGCCACGCTGATCGCCATGTACCGGGAGACGTCCCGGATGGTCGTGCTCGGGGCGTGGTGGGTCATGCTCATCGCCGTCACCCTGCTGATGGCACACCACATCACCGGCGGCCTGGCCCTGACGCTGAGCTGGTGACCATGGCCACGATCGAGAGCCTCCTGCCGGAGAGCACGCCCGAGGCCGCGCAGCCGGGCAAGGTCCAGTACTGGTTCGCGTGCCTCTTCACCGTCGGCTGGGCGGGCGTGGCGTCCGGCGGCCTCCTCCAGCAGTTCGCGCGGGGGGAGCACCCGTGCCCGCTGTGCGTCGTGCAGCGGATGTTCATGCTGCTGGCGGCGCTGGGCGCGGCGTACATCATCCGTACGGCGCTGCTGCGCGGCTCGGTGACGGGCCGCCACTACATGACGGGCTGGGGTCTGGTGCTGGTCGCGGCGACCGGGGGCTCCTTCGCGGCCTGGCGGCAGACGACGCTGCACATCCTGCCGGGTGCCAAGGGGTACGGGGGCGAGGTGTTCGGCCTGCACCTGTACGTGTGGGCGCTGATCCTCTTCCAGGTCTCGGTGGTCGTCGTCGGAATCCTTCTGGCCTGCTCGCACGCGACGGCGGACCGCGGGGTACCGGCGACCGGGCCGGGGCCGCTGCGGGCGGCGGGGCTGTTCGCGCTGTGGTTCCTGGGCCTGGTCATCGCCGTGAGCATGGTGGCGGTCTTCCTGGACGAGGGCTTCCACTGGTTCCTGCCGGACGCCCCGGACAAGTACCGCTTCTTCCATGACGCAGGGATCCTGGACTGAGGCACGACGAGGCGGGCCGGCCGACCTGCCCGGCCCGCGCCCCTTCGCACCGACCGTAAGGAAGCACGGATGCGCTACGCAGTCCTCGGCACCGGGATCGTCGGCCGTACGGTGGCCGCCCGGCTCGAGTCCCTGGGCCACCGGGTCGTCATCGGGACCCGGGACCCCGGCGCCACCCTGGGCCGGCCCGATTACGCGGACTGGCAGGAGGTCCACCCGGGTGTGTCCCTGGCGGGCTTCGCCGAGGCGGCCCGGGACGGCGAGGTCCTGGTCAACGCCACCGGCGGGCAGTTCAGCATCGCCGCGCTGACGGAGGCGGACGCCGCACACCTGGACGGCAAGGTCCTGATCGACATCGCGAACCCGCTGGACTTCTCGGCCGGCTTCCCGCCGGGCCTGGATCCGGTGGACGACGACAGCCTGGGCGAGCTGATCCAGCGGACGTTCCCGGGGCTGCGCGTGGTCAAGACGCTGAACACGATGAACTGCCAGATCATGGTCGACCCGGCGCGGGTCGCCGGCGCGCACCACGTCTTCGTCTCGGGCGAGGACGCGGAAGCGAAGAAGCTGGTGCGCGAGCTGCTGCACTCCTTCGGCTGGCCGCCGGAGAGCGTCCTCGACCTCGGCGGCATCGAGACGGCCCGGGGCACGGAGATGCTGCTCCCGCTCTGGCTCCGGCTGATGAGCGCCCTCGGACACACGGACTTCAACGTCCACATCCAGGGCGCCTGAACCCCGGCCCGGTCGGGCGCGCACATGGTGCCGCGCCCGCCTTCGGCTCGGCGTACCGAGCTGCACGGACGTCTCCTATGCCTGACCGGGCTTGTCAGGGCACGGTTCGATCACGTCGAGGGCGAGCCTTGGCCCGAGCCGGACGGGGCGTCGAGCCGCTTCCTGCCGCGTACGGACGGGGTGGAGGCCAGGGCGAGGGCGGTGGAGGCGGTGGCCGCGGTGCAGGAAACGGCGAAGACGGCCCGGTGGCCTGGGCGGCGGCCAGAGGGCCCGCGGTGGGTCAGCCGGGCTCGCCCGAGGTCAGCCGCTCGGCCTGGGCCCGCCCCACCTCGGCGGCGCGGTGCAGGTAGTCGGCGATGACGGCGAGTTCGGAGTCGGAGTAGCTCTCCAGTACCGCACCGAAGGCGCGGCCCGGGGTCTCCCATGCCGCACCGATGCGCTCGCGGGCCTCGGGAGAGAGGGAGACGAGGGAGCGGCGGCGGTCGTTGGGGTCGGTCTGCCGCGCGACGATGCCCGCTTTGACCAGCCGGTCGACGAGGCGGGTGGCCGAGCCGGAGGTCAGGCCGGTGAGGCGGGCGATGTCGCCGGTGCTGACGGGGCCGGACTCCATGTCCAGGAGTGCGACGCACTGCATGTCGGTGGGGTGCAGGCCGACCGAGTCGGCCATGGCCTGGTTGAAGAGGGAGTAGTCGGCGTAGTGCCGCTGGCTCTCGGTGACGATGCGCGCGAGGAGTTCGGCGCGGCTCCACTCATCACCCGTACGGGGGGAATCGGTTGACATCGGATTCTCCGTGCTCCAAATTTATCTGTGTGGCGCAGAGGATGTGTAGTGCAGAATCTGTGTCGCGTATTCATCCTAGCGTCAGTTCACACCATTCAAGAATGAGGACCAGTCATGTCCATTCTCGTGACCGGCGGTCGTGGCGCCGTCGCCCGCGGTCTCGCCGGCCTCCTTGAGGCCCGCGGTATCCCGTACCGCCTCGGCTCCCGTGAGCGGGGCACCCCCGATGCCGTCCACTGCGACCTCGGCGATCCGGCGACGCTTCCCGGCGCCCTCGCCGGCATCCGCTCCGTGTTCCTCTATGCGGAGGCGTCCGGCATCGAGGCCTTCACGAAGGAGGCCGTGGCCGCCGGAGTGGAGCACGTCGTGCTCCTGTCCTCCTCCTCCTCCTCGGTGCTCGCCCCGGACGCCGCCGACAACCCGCTGTCGGCCTCGCACCTCGTGGTCGAGCAGGCTCTGTCGGCCTCCCCGCTGCGCACCACCCTGCTGCGGCCGGGGTCCTTCGCGGGCAACGCCCGGAGCTGGGCCCGGCCGCTGAGGTCGGGCCGTCCGGTCCGCCTGCCCTACCCCGGCGCCTACTGCGACCCCGTGCACGAGACCGACCTCGCCGAGGCGGCCCTCGCCGTCCTCACCGAGCCGGCCCTGGCCGGCCGCGCGTACACGCTGACCGGCCCGCAGGCGCTGACCTTCGCGGCCCAGCTCTCGATACTGGGCGATGTCCTCGGCCGGTCCATACCCTTCGAGGCCGTCTCGGCCCAGGAGTGGAAGGCCGAGGCCGAGGCCGACGGCCACGTCCCCGGCCCCTACGCCGACGCGCTCCTGGAGTACTGGGCGTCCACCGACGGTCTCCCGGTCGAGATCACGGGCGCCGTCGAGCGGCTCACCGGCCACCCGGCCCGCACCTTCCGGACCTGGGCCGAGGAGCACGCCGACGTCTTCGCGTGAGCTCCCCGGCGGGCCGGCTGCATGACCCTTCTCCATGACCGCCTTCTACATGACCCCCTTCCGGGCCAGGCGGGCGTACCAGTGGGCGCTGGAACGCGGCGTGCGGACCTGGGTGTCGTAGTCGACGTGCACGATGCCGAAACGCTTGCTGTACCCGTAGGACCACTCGAAGTTGTCCAGCAGCGACCAGAGGAAGTAGCCCCCCACCGGGGCGCCGTCCGCCAGCGCGCGGTGGATGGTGGCGAGGTGGGCCTGCAGGTAGGCGATCCGCTGCGGGTCGTGCAGGTCCGGGGCGTAGGCCGCGCCGTTCTCGGTGACCATCAGCGGCAGGCCGGGCGCCTCGCGGGTGAAGCGCATCAGCAGGTCGTACAGGCCGGTGGGGTCGATCGACCAGCCCATGTCGGTCTGTTCCCCGGGGGGCTGGTGGAAGGCCACCGTGTCCGCGGCGGGCCACGGGGAGTGGGACGCGGCGCCGTGTCCGTCGGCGCGCGGGCCGTTCCCGTCCGGGGCCGCCGACACCACCGCCGGCGTGTAGTAGTTGACGCCGAGGAAGTCCAGCGGCTGGCGGATCAGCGCCTCGTCGCCGGTGCGGACGAACGACCAGTCCGTCAGGGACGCGGTGTCCGCGAGCAGGTCCTGCGGGTAGGCGCCGTTCAGCAGCGGCCCGGTGAAGATCCGGTTGGCCAGCGCGTCGATACGGCGGGCGGCGTCCAGGTCGGCCGCCGAGCCGGTCAGCGGGCGTACCGCGCTGGGGTTGAGGGCGATGCCCGCCCGGGTCCTGGCCGGGAGGGCCGCCGCGGCCAGGCCGTGGGCCAGGTTCAGGTGGTGGGCCGCGCGCAGCGAGTCGGCGGGGGAGGTGCGGCCGGGGGCGTGCACGCCGGAGGCGTAGCCGAGGAAGGCGCTGCACCAGGGCTCGTTGAGGGTGGTCCAGAGCTCCACGCGGTCGGCGAGCACGTCCGCGACCTGCTGGGCGTACTGGGCGAAGGCGTAGGCGGTCTCCCGCTCGGGCCAGCCGCCGGCGTCCTCCAGCTCCTGCGGGAGGTCCCAGTGGTAGAGGGTCACGCAGGGCCGGATGCCTTGCGCGAGCAGCTCGTCGACGAGCTCGTCGTAGAAGCCGATCCCGCCGGCCAGGACACGCGGCCAGGACACCGAGAACCGGTAGGCTCCGAGCCCCAGTTCGGACATGAGGCCGACGTCCTCGCGCCACAGCCGGTGGTGGTCGACCGCGACGTCGCCGGTGTGGCCGCCGTACACCCTGCCCGGGGTGCGGCAGAAGGTGTCCCAGATGGACGGCCCGCGCAGGGCGGCCGCGCCCTCGATCTGGAAGGCCGCCGTGGCCGTGCCCCACAGGAACCCGTCGGGGAAGCGGAGTTCCCCGCTTGGATCCGTCGCGTTCGACGGGTGAGTCGTGTGCGTCGGGGTGTCAGTCATCCCTTTACCGCTCCCTGCATGATGCCGCCGACGATCTGGCGGCCGAAGACGAGAAACACCAGCAGCAGCGGGAGCGTGCCCAGGAGCGCACCCGCCATGATCACCGACTGGTCGGGGATGTATCCCCGGCCCAGTCCGGTCAGGGCCACCTGGACCGTCGGGCTGCCGTTCTGGGTCAGCGCGACGATCGGCCAGAAGAAGTCGTTCCAGGACATGACGAAGGTCAGCATCCCCAGCACAGCCATCGCCGGCCGGGCCGCCGGGAAGACCACGTGCCACATGACCCGCAGGGAGCTCGCCCCGTCCGTGCGGGCGGCCTCCACCAGTTCCGTCGGCAGCGCGTGCACCAGGTACTGGCGCATGAAGAACACCCCGAAGGCGCACACCAGGGAGGGCAGGACCACCGCCTGGAGCCGGTCGGTCCACGACAGCTTCGCGATCAGCATGTACAGCGGCACCACGCTCAGCTGCGGCGGGATCAGCATCGTCCCCACCACCAGGGCCATCAGCATCCGGCGCCCGCGGAAGCGCAGTTTGGCGAAGGCGAAGCCCGCCAGGGTGGAGAAGAGGACCGTCCCGACGGTGACGGTGCCCGCCACGATCACCGTGTTCAGCAGGGCCGTGCCCATGTTGGCGTCGGTCCAGGCGATTTGAAGGTTGCGTCCCAGGTTCCCCCCGAACCAGAACGGCGGCGGGGTCTGGGCCAGGCGGGTATTGGTACGGGAGGCCGCGATCGCCGTCCACACCAGAGGGAAGAGCGACCCGGCCGTGAAGAGGCCGAGCGCCAGATAGGTGAGCCGGCCCGCGCGCAGTGATCTCATCGCGCATTCCCCCGTCCGCGCAGCAGCCGCGCCGCCCCGGCGATCAGCAGCAGGATCAGGAACATCGCCCAGGCGATCGCCGAGGCCCGCCCAAGGTGCAGGTTCACCCAGCCCTGCTCGTACAGGTACAGCCCGAGCGTCTGGAACTGGTGGTCCGAGCCGCCAGTGGCGCCCGCCCCGCCGTTGAACAGCAGCGGTTCACCGAACAGCTGGGTCGCCCCGATCGTCGACACCACGCACGTGAAGAGGATCGTCGGCCGCAGCGAGGGCACCGTGACGTGGAGGAACTGCTGCCAGCGCGAGGCCCCGTCCAGCGCGGCCGACTCGTACAGCTCGCCCGGTATGGCCTGCATGGCCGCCAGGTAGATCAGCGCGTTGTAGCCGGTCCACCGCCAGATCACGATGGTGGAGACCGCAAACTGGGAGGCGAAGGTGCCGTTCTGCCAGTCCACCGCCCCGAGGCCGACCGCCGAGAGCGCCCAGTTGATCATCCCGTAGTCCCGGCCGAAGAGCAGCACGAAGACGAGCGTGGCCGCCGCCACCGAGGTGGCGTACGGGGTGAGCACGGCGACCCGGAAGAACGCCGAGCCCCGCAGCCGGTAGTTGAGCAGGTGGGCCACGCCCAGCGCGATCGCCAGCTGCGGGACCGTCGAGAGCAGCCCGATGGTGACGGTGTTGCGCAGCGCGTTCCAGAAGAACTCGTCGTCCCACAGCCGGGTGAAGTTCCGCAGGCCCACCCACGTCATGCTGTCCGGATCGGTCAGCTCCACCTGGTGCAGCGCCGCCCATCCCGTGTAGAGCAGCGGGAACAGCCCGAAGGCGGCGAAGAACAGGAAGAAGGGGGCCACGAAGGCGTACGGGCTCCAGCGCAGGTCCCAGCGGTAGCGGCGCGAGCGCCACACCTGGCCCCGCCGGCCGCGGCCGCCCCCCTCCGCCGCCGGCCGCTCGGGGGCGGCGGCGGAGGGGGACAGGAGAGCCGTCTCGTCCGTCACCGGCGCCTCACTGGTCCAGGGCGTTGTCGATGGCCTTCACCGCGGCCTCCCAGCCCTCCTGCGGGCTCCGGCCCTTCTGGTCGACCTGGAGCATCCCGATGTCCGACAGGTTCTGGGAGATCACCAGGTCCTTCGGGCCGACCGCGGCCACCGGCACCCCCTGGGCCGCCTTGGAGAAGATCTCCCCGATCGGCGCCCCGCCGAAGTACTCGTGCTTCGCCCCCGACACCGTCGGCAGCTTGTAGGCGGCGCTCGCGCTCGGGAAGCTGCCCCGCTTCTCGAAGAGCTTCGCCTGCTGCTCCGGAGCCGTCAGCCAGGCCGCCAGCTTCGCCGCCTCCTCGGCGCGCTTGCCCGCCTTCGGGACCACCAGGAAGGAGCCGCCCCAGTTGCTGGGCTTCGGAGCCTGGGCCACGTCCCACTTGTCCTTGCCCGACGGACCCGCCTTGTCCTGGATGTAGCCGAGCATCCAGGCCGGGCAGGAGACCGTCGCGAAGGCGCCGTTGGCGAAGCCCTGGTCCCAGCCCGGGGTGAACTGCTGCAGCTTGGCGCTGAGCCCCTCGGTGGCGAAGGACGCGGCCAGGTCGAAGGCCCCGCGCACCGCCGGATTGGTCTTGTAGACGACCTTGCCCTGCTCGTCGTAGAACCGCTGCGCGCTGCTGCCCGTGACCGCCGCCATGACACCGGACGCCGAGTCCACGAAGGCCTTGCCGTCGCCGGCCTTCGCCTTGTAGGTCTTGCCCGTCTCCAGGTACTTGTTCCAGTCGCCCGCCCACAGCGCGCCGACGGCCTCCCGGTCGGTCGGCAGCCCGGCCGCCTCGAACAGGTCCTTGCGGTAGCAGATGCCCTGCGGGCCGATGTCGGTGCCGAGGCCCACCGTGGCCCCGCCCTTCGCGGCGGGCGCCGTGCCCTGGGCCCACTTCCACGGCAGGTACGCGGCCTTGTCCACGCCCGCCACCTTGCCCAGGTCCACCAGCTTGTCGGCCTGGGTCGCGGTGATCTCGGCGATGTTGTTGACCTCGACGGCCTGGATGTCGGCGAGCCCGCTGCCCGTCCCCAGGTGCGTGAGGAGCTGGGGGTAGTAGTTCTCGTTCCGCTCGATGGATGTCTGCTCGATGCGGATCGAGGGGTTCTTCGCCATGTACTCGTCGTAGAGCCCGGCCTCCTGGAGGCCGAAGGCTCCGAAGACGCCCACGGTCAGGGTGGTCCGGCCCTTTCCGTCGGCCGAGGAGGAACCCGGCTCCGGGGCCGCGTCGGGGTCCTGCGCGCACCCTCCGAGCAGCAGCGCGGCGGCGCCCACCGTGGCGACCGCCGTGGCGAGGGTTCTTCGGGCTCGTGCTCGGGCCGGGGACTGGGCTCGCATGGGTTCCTCCCTGAAGGGGTGGGCGACAACGTGGGGGTGTCGTGTGACACAGTGTGGGAGCGCTCCCACAGTAGTCAAGGGGTAGATTCACAACCGGGAGGAAGCCATGAACGGGCACGGGCGCAGTGGGGGACGGCCGACGCTGGAAGAGGTGGCGGCGCGCGCCGGAGTCGGACGCGGCACGGTGTCCCGGGTGATCAACGGGTCCTCCAAGGTCAGCGAGCAGACCAAGGCCGCGGTCGAGGCGGCCGTGACCGAGCTGGGGTACGTACCCAACCGCGCGGCGCGCGCCCTCGCGGCCAACCGCAACGACGCCATCGCGCTCGTGATCCCGGAGCCCGAGGCCCGGTTCTTCGCCGAGCCGTACTTCTCCGAAGTGGTCCGCGGGGTCGGGGCCGCCCTCGCGGAGACCGACATCCAGCTCGTCCTCACCCTGGCCGGCAGCGACCGCGAGCGCCGCCGCCTCGCGCACTACCTGTCCGGGCACCGGGTCGACGGCGTGCTGCTGGTCTCCGTCCATGCCGGGGACCCGCTCCCGGAACTGCTGGTCGAGCTCGGCATCCCGACCGTGATCAGCGGCCGCCGGTCCGCCGCCGAGACGCTGCCCTGTGTGGACTCCGACAACCTGGAGGGCGCCGCCGAGGCAGTACGTCACCTGCTCGACCGGGGCCGCCGGACGATCGCCACGATCACCGGCCCGCTGGACGTGTACGGAGCCCGCTGCCGGCTCGACGGCTACCGGCAGGCCCTGGCCGCCGCGGGCCGCCCCGTGGACGAGCGGCTCGTCGCGGTCGCCGACTTCACCGAGGAGGGCGGCCGCCGGGCCATGCGCGAGCTGCTGGAGCGCAGCCCCGCGCTCGACGCGGTCTTCGCCTCCTCGGACGTCATGGCGGCGGGCGCCCGGCTGGAGCTGCGCGCGGCCGGCCGCCGGATCCCGCACGACGTGGCGCTGGTCGGCTTCGACGACTCGGTGGTGGCCCGGCACATGGACCCGCCGCTGACCAGCGTCCGCCAGCCCATCGAGGAGATGGGCCGGACCATGGCGAGGATGCTGCTGGAGCGCGTCTCGGGAGGGCGGGGGAGCGCCACCGGCACGGGCGGCGGGCCCTCGGTGGTCCTGCAGAACAGACTGGTGGTCCGGGAGTCGTCCTGACCGCCCCGGAGCCCCCGAAAGCGCGGAGCCCCCGAAAGCGCGGGGCCACCCTGCGCGGGACCACCCTGTGCGGGGACACGCAGAAGGCCCCGGTCCGCTTCCGCGTACCGGGGCCTTCCCGCAGGGTGAGTGACGGGACTTGAACCCGCGGCCACCTGGACCACAACCAGGTGCTCTACCAACTGAGCTACACCCACCATGTCCGGTCGGAGAACCGACCGGCCGAAGAAAAGGGTACAGGGTTCAGGAGGGTGCTCGCTCCACCCTTTTCCCGCACCCCCTCCGGAGGGGTCGGGCAGGACGCCTACGCGCCCGGCGCCGTGTGCTTGGCCGCGATGCTGCGGGCCGTGTCCGAGTCGGGTCCGGGCTGCGGCACGAAGACGGCCTCCCGGTAGTAGCGCAGCTCGGTGATGGAGTCCTTGATGTCGGCCAGCGCCCGGTGGTTGCCGTTCTTCGGGGGGCTGTTGAAGTACGCCCGCGGGTACCAGCGGCGCGCCAGCTCCTTGACCGAGGACACGTCCACGATCCGGTAGTGCAGGTAGCTCTCCAGCGCGGCCATGTCGCGCAGCAGGAAGCCGCGGTCGGTGCCGACCGAGTTCCCGCAGAGCGGTGCCTTGCGCGGCTCCTTCACGTGCTCCCGTACGTACGCCAGGACCTGCGCCTCGGCGTCCGCGAGGGTGGTTCCGCCGGCCAGCTCGTCCAGCAGGCCGGAGGCGGTGTGCATCTCGCGGACCACGTCGGGCATGGTCTCCAGGGCACGGTCCGGCGGGCGGATCACGATGTCCACGCCCTCGCCGAGCACGTTGAGTTCCGAGTCGGTGACCAGCGCGGCCACCTCGATAAGTGCGTCGTCCGTCAACGAGAGCCCGGTCATCTCGCAGTCGATCCACACCATGCGATCGTTCATGTGTCCCACCTTATGCGGTCCCCCGCGGAGCCGACCGCATATGCGGAAGGTCCCCCATCGGGGGTGACCGATGGAGGACCTTCGCTGTCGTACCCGTTGTGAGGGTTACGCGTGTTCCCGCAGGACCCGGTTCGGGGCGTACAGCTCCGTCACCGTGGGGCCCGCCGCGGCCAGGGCCGCCGCCGCCCGGTGGGGCTGCGGAGTGCGCTGGTGCGGCACCGGTCCCGTGGAGATCTCCGCCACCTGTGCCACGTCGGCCTGCGGCCGGCGTGCCCGGTAGGCCGAGCGGTAGGCGGCCGGGGAGGACCCCAGCTGCCGCCGGAAGTGACCGCGCAGGGCGACCGGCGAGCGGAACCCGCAGCGTCCGGCGACCTCGTCGACCGAGTAGTCGGAGGTCTCCAGCAGCCGCTGGGCCTGGAGCACCCGCTGCGTGATCAGCCACTGGAGCGGCGCGCTGCCGGTGAGCGAGCGGAACCGCCGGTCGAAGGTGCGCCTGCTCATGTAGGCGCGGGCGGCCAGCGTCTCCACGTCGAACTGCTCGTGGAGGTGTTCCAGGGCCCAGGCGACGACCTCGGCCAGCGGGTCGGCGCCGATCTCCTCCGGCAGCGACCGGTCGAGGTAGCGCTCCTGGCCGCCGGTGCGGCGCGGCGGCACGACGAGCCTGCGGGCCAGGGCCCCGGCCGCCTCGCTGCCGTGGTCGGTGCGCACGATGTGCAGGCAGAGGTCGATTCCGGCAGCCGTGCCCGCAGACGTGAGCACGTCGCCGTCGTCGACGAACAGTTCGCGCGGATCGACGTGGACGGACGGGTAGCGCTTGGCCAGCGTCGGCGCGTACATCCAGTGCGTCGTCGCGGGCCGGCCGTCCAGCAGACCGGCGGCCGCGAGCACGAACGCCCCGGTGCACAGTCCGACGATCCGGGCCCCCTCCTCGTGCGCCAGACGCAGTGCGTCGAGCGCCTCCGGAGGCGGCGGTGAAGTGATGGAACGCCAGGCGGGCACGACGACCGTGCCTGCCCGGGCGATCGCCTCCAACCCGTACGGCGCGGTCAGTTCGAGTCCGCCGGTGGTCCTGAGCGGACCGTCCTCACCGGCGCACACGAGCAGTCGGTAGCGTGGAACTCCCGCGTCCTGCCGGTCAATGCCGAACACGGATAGTGGAATGGAGCTCTCGAAGATCGGTCCGCCGCTGAAGAGCAGCACCGCGACGATCTCCCTGCGGCGACGCCCCGCGAGCTTCCGGCCGGCGTCCGCGACGACGGCGGTGGAATCCTGGCTCATGGCGCTAAGCCCCCCTTGGGTGTCGCGACTCCTTGGTCTGGTCGCACCTGCACGTTTCCCCTCGGCCTTGCACGTGGATCCCCCGCCGTAAATACATGATCGAATCTACTGCGTCCCGTGGTGTCGGCGTGACAAGTTCAGCACGCAGCGCTATGTCGACTTCTCAACTTGGCGAAAAGCATTCGATCAGGAAGGGTTCCACTCCGCTACCCGGGTGGGAAGCGCCCAACGCGGCTGTGGCCAGTACCCATAGGGCCAAAACGCCCCCCGGCGAGTGTCGTCGCTGGTGGTGAGGGGGTCGGGGGGACATTCCGGCAAGGGGGGCGCCCTGCCGGGAAGTTGGCTGAAAACGTGCGGGTGTGGGTGTGCGAATGAGTCAGTCGCGCGGGGATGCGGAGTCGGAGGTGCGGCAGCCCCGGCGGCCCGCGGGGCCGCCGCGCGGGCGCCGGCGGTGGTGCGCCGAGGCGAGCCGCTCCTGCGCCGGGGTCCGGGCCGCGACCCGCTCCGAGTGCCGCAGCAGGACCAGGCAGGCGGCCGTCACGACGAACAGGCCGAGGGTGGCGACCGCCGCCCCGCCGAAGGACGTTCCGTAGACGACGAGGACCACCGGGACGAGCAGGCAGCTGAAGGCGGCCCAGCGCACGACATCACCCGCGGGGTCGTCGTGCGCGCGTCCGGAGGACCGCACGGACGGGTGAAGCGGCTGCCGCGGCGAGGCGGTGAAGTGCGGGCTCGGGTCGGGGAAGTGGACGGACCGGGCCGGCTGGGCCGGCTGGTCGGGGTGAACCGGATGGCCGGGCACGGCGTACTCCCTGCGGGCTCTTCCTGAACGGTCGGACGCATGTCCAACGCCGCCCGGCGGGGCTCGGTCACTGCGCGCACGGGTGGCAACTCCCCGTCTCGTCACTGGCTGTAGGGGACAGCGGCCATTGCCAAGGCGCCCGCGCTCCGGCATGCTCCCTGGGACGCTCTCCAAGTGCGGCAAGCCCTGGGCAGGACAGGAGTGTCGCCGTACCCTGGTGGGTATGGGCTTGGGAAGATGCTTCCCGGACAGAGCTCCGTCACACTGCGTCGCCGATTTCGCCCCTGTTGCTTCCTCCAAGGACCTCTTCGCCGAGACACCCATGGCCGGTCACGAATTCCCCGAACCCGCGGACCGCAAGCGCAAACGGCTCGCCGACCCCGCATCGGCCGCCGAGCTGCGCGCGGTGGAACAGACACACTCCCCCTGCGACCCGGCCTTCCGGCACGGCGTCGTTGTGGGATTCGACGGATCGACGTCCAGTGAGCGCGCGCTCGCGTACGCGATCGGTATGGCCCGCCGCTCCGGATCGGGTCTGATCATCGTCCATGTCGCCAACCGGCTTCCCACCACCGTGTGGGCCGGCTGCGAGCCGCCCGTCTTCGTGGACGTGCCCGACCACCGCACCGAGGTGCTCGGACTGGAGCTGGCCTGCGCCGACTATCTGGCCGAAGTGCCTTGGATCCTGGTCGAGCGCGGCGGTGACATCTGCCATGAGCTGGAGGAGGTCGGCCGGGAGTATTCGGCCGACGCCATCGTGGTGGGCTCCACGCACGGGATCGTCGGCCGGATCTTCGGCTCGGTGGCCGGGCGGCTCGCCAAGCGCGCACAGCGACCGGTTGTTGTCATTCCGTGACCGGGTGTTAAGCCGATTGTGCGGTTGTGCCCTCGTGTAAAGGGTAGATAAATGCTGCTGGGACGCAGCAAACAACTGCAGATCGAAGGGAGCCCGCCGTGGACAATGGTGTCTCTGCGGGAAGCACGGCCTCGACTTCGACCCTCGGGAACATCGCCCTGGGTCTCACCCTTCTCGCATTCGGTATCGGCCACACCGGTGTCATCGACGGCGTGTCCGCTGCCGGCTCCGTGTCGCTCGCGATGTACGTCGGCGGCGCCGCCCTCTTCCTCCTGGGTCTCCTGGAGTACCGAGGCGGCAACGGATTCAACGGCACCGCGTTCGCGGGCCTCGGCGTCTTCTGGTTCACGTGGGCCAAGGGCGCGGGCGGCTCTGCCTCGGACGAGGCCGCCGGAACGTTTCTTGTTCTTTTCGCGATGCTCGCGCTGACCCTCACGGTCGCCGCCGCGAGCGGTCTGTTCAGCCAGGGCGTCTACGCCCTCCTGACCCTCTCCCTCCTCCTGCTGGCCGTCGCCTCCTTCGTGGACAACGGCGCGCTGGCCAAGGCGGGCGGCTGGGTCGCCGCCGTCTCCGGACTGCTGGCCTGGTACGGGGCCACCGCGGCCCTGGCGCACTGGCCGATGGCCTTCGGCCGGGCGGGGCGCAGCGGCGCGGTCGCCGCGGGCTGAGCGCGGGACGCAGGAGCCCCCGTGCGCGTGGTGCGCACGGGGGCTCCCGTATGTCCGTGACAGCCGGGGCTGCTACTCGACGGTGACCGACTTCGCCAGGTTGCGCGGCTTGTCGATGTCCCGGCCCATGGCCAGGGCGGTGTGGTACGCCAGCAGCTGGAGCGGGATGCCCATGAGGATCGGGTCCAGCTCGTCCTCGTTCTTCGGGACCACGATGGTGTGGTCCGCCTTCTCCTGCTCGCGGTGGGCGACCGCGAGGATCCGGCCGCTGCGGGCCTTGATCTCCTCCAGCGCCGCGCGGTTCTTCTCCAGCAGGTCGTCGTCCGGGACGATGGCGACGGTCGGCAGCGAGGGCTCGATCAGGGCCAGCGGGCCGTGCTTGAGCTCGGAGGCGGGGTAGGCCTCGGCGTGGATGTAGGAGATCTCCTTCAGCTTGAGGGAGGCCTCCAGCGCCACCGGGTAGCCGCGCACCCGGCCGATGAACATCATCGACTTGGCCTCGGCGAACTCGGCCGCGAGCTTCTTGATGTCCTCTTCGCCGTCGAGGATCTCCTGGATCTGAGCGGGCAGCTTGCGCAGGCCGTCGATGATCCGCTTGCCGTCGGTGACCGAGAGGTCCCGGATACGGCCCAGGTGCACGGCGAGCAGCGCGAAGGCCACGACCGTGTTGGTGAAGCACTTGGTGGAGACGACGCAGACCTCGGGGCCGGCGTGGACGTAGACGCCGCCGTCGGCCTCGCGGGCGATGGCGGAGCCGACCACGTTGACCACGCCGAGGACGCGGGCGCCCTTGCGCTTGAGCTCCTGCACGGCCGCGAGCACGTCGTAGGTCTCACCCGACTGGGAGACCGCGATGTAGAGGGTGTCGGGGTCCACGACCGGGTTGCGGTAGCGGAACTCGGACGCCGGCTCGGCGTCGGCGGGGATGCGCGCCATGCCCTCGATGAGGCCGGCGCCGATCAGGCCCGCGTGGTACGAGGTGCCGCAGCCCAGGATCTTGACCCGGCGGATGCCGCGCGCCTCGCGCGGGTCCAGGTTCAGGCCGCCCAGGTGGACCGTGTTGAAGCGGTCGTCGATCCGGCCGCGCAGCACGCGGTCGACCGCGTCGGGCTGCTCGGAGATCTCCTTGTGCATGTAGGTGTCGTGGCCGCCCATGTCGTAGGAGGCGGCCTCCCACTCCACGGTCTCCGGGGTGGAGTTCGTCGTCGTGCCGCTCGTGGTGTACGTGCGGAAGTCGTCGGCCTTCAGGGTGGCCATCTCGCCGTCGTTCAGGGTGACGACCTGGCGGGTGTGGGCGATCAGCGCGGCGACGTCGGAGGCGACCAGCATCTCCTTCTCGCCGATGCCGAGGATGACCGGCGAGCCGTTGCGGGCGACGACGATGCGGTCGGTGAAGTCGGCGTGCATCACGGCGATGCCGTAGGTGCCGTCGATCGCCTTGACGGCCTCGCGGACCTTCTCCTCCAGGGTGTCGGCCTGGGAGCGGGCGATCAGGTGGGTGATGACCTCGGTGTCGGTCTCGGAGGCGAAGACGACGCCCTCGGCCTCCAGCTTGGCGCGGAGCTCGGCGGCGTTGTCGACGATGCCGTTGTGGACGACGGCGACCTTGTTCTCCGGGTCCAGGTGCGGGTGCGAGTTGACGTCGCTCGGGGCGCCGTGCGTGGCCCAGCGGGTGTGGGCGATGCCGGTGGTGCCGGCGAAGCGCTTCGGGACCCGGGCCTCCAGGTCGCGGACGCGGCCCTTGGCCTTGACCATCTTGAGCGCGCCGGCCTTCGGGCTGTTCACGACGATGCCCGCGGAGTCGTAGCCGCGGTACTCCAGCCGCGCCAGGCCCTCCAGCAGCAGCGGTGCCACGTCACGCTTTCCGATGTATCCGACGATTCCGCACATACGGTCCTGCCCCTCCTGAAGTTCGGTTCATGTACCCGTCACCCGCCCGCGGCCGCTCCGGCGGCGGCCGGTCAGCCGTAGACGATGCGGCGCAGCTGCCGGAGCGAGAGCTCCGGAGGCGCCACGGCGCGGTGCGGCAGTTCGGCCGCGATCCGCTCGAAGATCTCCGCGTTCACGGCTCCGCCGGCCTGCAGTTCGCGGTGGCGGCGGCGGACGAAGTCCTCCGTCGTCTCGTCGAAGTAGGCGAGCACGTCGAGGACCACCCGGGCCGCTTCGCCCCGCTGCAGCGAGGTGCTGCGCACCAGGTGTTCGACGAGATCGTCATAGGACGGGCGGCGGTCGAGCACCCGTAGATACTGACGTCTCAAGCCGCCCAACGCAAAGATCCTGCCCGATTCCGGGCAGGATCTCTCTGGCCTGGACCAGCGGAATGGATGCATCCGGTCAGAATCTGCGCAAAACGGACTGCTTCGCCGCGGCGAACTCGTCGGCCGTGAGGACTCCCGTCTGGTGCAGATCCCCCAGCTCCCGCAGCCGCCGCAGCAGGGCGTCGTGGTCCTCCGCGGCGCCGGCGGCCGACGCGGGGAGCTCCTTCGGCGGGGCGTCCTCGACCCGCTCCTGCGGCGGCGCGGCCGGGTGCGGCAGCCGCAGCGCCACCGCCGCGGCGACCAGCGCCATCAGCGGGTCCTTCTTGAAGCCGAACAGCTCCACCGTGTACGGGTCGTACTTGGGAGCGGCGGGCTGCACGGCACCGGTCAGGCTGAAGCGGAGCCAGCCGTTCTCCAGTCCCTTCGCCGGCGCCCACTCCACCGTCCGCAGGTCCGTGACCCGGAACTCGCGCGGCCCGCCGGAGCGCTTGGCCTCCTCGGTCGTCCAGTTCCACTCCAGGGCGACGCGGTCGCCGTCGAAGGTGACGGTCCCGTCGCCCGCGCCCACCGCTATCGGCACGGTCGGGCCGGGCAGCAGGTAGCTCTCCGAGGGACCCGGATCCACCTGCTCCAGCAGCAGGGCGTTGCGCACCGCGTCCACGAAGTACTCCGCGACCCCCGTGCGGTCCGGCTCCACGCTCAGCCGGTACGGGTCGGAGGCCTCCGGCAGCCGCCCGCCCGTCACCTGGGTCAGCGCGTCGGCCCCCTCGCGCATCCGCAGCCGCAGCCGCCCGGCCTTGCGGCCGGGCTCGTAGGAGATCCCCGCGAGCGCGCGCAACGGCACGACCACCTCACCCAGGGTCTGCCGCAGCAGCCCCACCCCCTTGTCGCGACCGGGCACGATGCGCACCGCGTCGCCGTCGAACGTCCAGGTTCCGTCCTTCTGGATGATTTCCGCCATTCGGCGATTCTCCCACCGCGCACGGCGGGCCAGTTGGCCTATACCTGGCACATGAGAGTCCTGCGACGCGCGCTCGGCACCCTCCTCGTCCTCGGTGCCGTCTCCTGCACCGCCGCCCACGGCGACGACGCGAGCGCCGGTGACGACCCGCCCGCGGCCCTCACCCCCTTCGAACGGCTCCTGCCGGCGCCGGTCTCCGCGCGCGCCGCCGGGCCCGGCTACTCCTTCGGGCCGGGCACGGTCATCCGTACGGGGCCGGGCGCGGGCGAGGAGGTCCGCCGGGTGGGCGAGCTCCTCGCGGAGCAGCTGCGCGGCCCGAGCGGGCTGCCGCTGCCGGTGATCGGCGGGGCGCGTGGGGACGGGATCCGGCTCAGGATCGACACGGCGGCCGACGGGGCCGGGGAGGAGGGGTACCGGCTGGTGTCCGGGCCGAGCGGGGTCGACCTCGTCGCGCGGACCCCGGCCGGACTGTTCCGCGCGGGCCAGACCCTGCGTCAGCTGGTGCCCGTGGCGGGGCCCGGGACGGTTCCGGGCGGCACGGTCACCGACCGGCCGCGCTTCGCCTACCGGGGAGCCATGGTGGACATCGCCCGGCACTTCTTCACGGTGGAGCAGGTGAAGCGGTACGTGGACCAGCTCGCCCAGTACAAGATCAACACGCTGCACGTGCACCTCACCGACGACCAGGGGTGGCGCCTCGCGATCGACTCCTGGCCGCGGCTCGCCCGGTACGGGGGCGCCGGCGAGGTCGGCGGCGGGCCGGGCGGCCACTGGACCAAGGACGAGTACCGCGAGCTGGTGGCGTACGCGGGCGAGCGGTACGTGGATGTGGTCCCGGAGATCGACATGCCGGGGCACACCAACGCGGCGCTGGCCTCCTACGCCGAGCTGAACTGCGACGGGAAGGCGCCGCCCCGGTACACCGGGACCAAGGTCGGCTTCAGCTCGCTGTGCGTGGCGAAGGAGCGGACGTACGAGTTCGTCGACGACGTGCTCGGCGAACTGGCGGAGCTGACGCCCGGCCGCTACCTGCACATCGGCGGCGACGAGGCGCACGCGACGCCGGCGGCGGACTACGCGGCCTTCATGGACCGGGCCCAGGAGGTGGTGGGCCGCCACGGCAAGACGGTGGTGGCCTGGCACCAGCTGGCGGCGGCGCGGCCGGCGGCCGGGGCGGTGCTCCAGTACTGGGGCCACGACAGGACCTCCGCCGCGGACCGGTCGGCCGTGGCGGAGGCCGCGAAGGCCGGGCACCCGCTGGTCCTGTCGCCCGCGGACCGGGTGTACCTGGACATGAAGTACGAGGCGGCGACGAAGCCGGGGCTGTCGTGGGCCGGCTACGTCCCGGTCGCCCGGTCGTACTCCTGGAACCCGGGGGCCTACCTGGCCGGGGTGCCGGAGTCCGCGGTGCTCGGGGTGGAGGCCCCGCTGTGGACGGAGAACGTCGCGACGCGGGCCGAGTGGGAACTGATGGCGTTCCCGAGGGTGCTGGGCCTGGCGGAGCTGGGCTGGTCCCCGGCGGCCGCCCTCGACTGGACGGCGTACAGCCGCCGCCTCGCGGCGCAGGCGCCCCGCCTGGACGCGCAGGGCATCGGCTACCACCGGGCCCCGGACGTCCCGTGGGCGCGCTGACCGCGCGGCCGTCGCCCGGGCACGGCGAAGGCGTGACCGCGACGAGGGCCTTTTCGACGTCGCGGTCACGCCGTCACACGGTCGGCGCGGGGGAGGTGCCGAGGGACCGTATCGGCCGCCTCCCCCGCCCCGTGTCTCACCGTCGGGCGAAGGCCGCGACGGGGTTCTTGAGGCTGCCGATCAGCTGGAGCGCGGCGGACGGGTCGGAGAGGTCGACCATCTGCTTGTTGTTGCGCAGCTGGAGGCGGTTGAGGCAGGACAGCTGGAACTCCTCGGCGAAGAAGTCGTAGCGTTCGAACTTCTCCGCCAGGGCCGGCATGGACTCCTGGTAGTCGTGGGCGCAGTCGGCCACGGCCCGCCAGAAGGTCTCCTCCGTGCAGATGCCCTCCGAGACGAGGATGGAGGACAGGAAGCGGAAGAAGCAGTCGAAGACGTCCGTGAAGATCGACAGCAGCTTCATGTCCTCCGGGACGTCCGCCCGGATCCGCTCGACCGCGGGCGGCAGCACCGCGTCCGCGTCCATGATGACGATCTCCTCGGCGATGTCCTTGAAGATCGCACGCTGGACGACGCCGTCCTTGATGACCAGGATGGTGTTCTCGCCGTGCGGCATGTACGCGAGGTCGTACTGGTAGAAGCAGTGCACCAGCGGCAGCAGGTACGCGCGCAGGTAGGGCTTCAGCCACTCGGCCGGGGTGAGGCCGGACTCCTCGATGAGGGCGCCGACAAAGGACCTGCCTTCGGCGTCCACGTGGAGGAGCGAGGCCATGGTGGCCAGGCGCTCGCCGTCCCCGAGGGAGTTCACGGGGGATTCGCGCCACAGGGCCGCCAGCATCTTGCGGTACGGCGAGTAGCGGTCGGTGGCCCGCTCGTACTGCAGGTGCCGGTAGCCGATCGCCGCCCGCTCGCGGATGATCGAGAAGTCGACGGACTGAAGAACCTCGTCGGACTCGATCAGCTGGTGCAGCCAGTCGTTGATGGCGGGGGTGGCCTCCATGTAGGCGGCCGACAGGCCCCGCATGAAGCCCATGTTCAGGACGGAGATGGCCGTCTTGACGTAGTGCTTGGTGGGGGTGGTGGTGTTGAAGAAGGTACGGATCGACTGCTGCGGGAGGTAGGCGTCCTCGCCCTCGCCGAGCAGCACCAGCCGGCGGCCCGCGATCTCCGCGGCGAAGGTGATCGTGGTCTTGTTCCACCACTGCCAGGGGTGGACCGGGAAGAGCAGGTAGTCGGCCGGGTCCAGGTCCAGCGAGCGCAGCTTCGCCGCGAACAGCTCGACCGCGGCGTCGCCGAGCTCGGCGCGCATGAAGCTGTCGTGCTCCAGGCCGGCGCCGGCGGTGAAGGTGGCGACGTCCTTGTGCGCGGCGGCCCAGATCAGGTGGACCGGGTTCGCGGCCTCCGGGGCGTACGCGTGGTACTCGTGCACGCCGAAGCCGAGCCGGCCGTTGTTGGCGACGAAGCAGGGGTGACCCTCGGTCATGCCGGTCTCGATGTCCTGGAAGGAGGACTTGGCCAGCACGTCGGCGGGGATCTGCGGCTTGGTGTACTTGAAGGCCGAGCCCGCCAGGGTGGAGGAGATCTCCTCCAGGTAGACCGGCATGACCTCCGCGCTCAGCCCCAGGGTCTGCTGGAACTCGATGTGGAAGTCGAGGGCGTCCAGCGGCAGGGACGCGCCGTCCCGCAGCCGGGTGATGCTGGCCTCGTCCACCGACCAGTGGTCCAGGACCTGCCGGGCGGCGTCGAAGTGGTACTCCACCGCGCCGTCGTCGGAGACGACCGAGTAGCGGTCGCCGCCGAGGGGGGCGGGGGCCAGCAGGCGCTCGTGTGCGAACTCGGCGAGGGCCTTGCGGACCAGGGCGCGGTTGGCGCGGGCCCACAGCTCGGGGGAGAGGTGGGAGACGGCGTCGGTGAGGCTCATATCGACACCTCCTGGGTGATGCCGGTGGCGGCCTCGAACTGCGCGCGGGTGCAGAAGCTCAGCAGGGCTTCCTTCTCCGGCTTGGTCACCTGGCCCTCCGGTACGAAGCCGACGACCGCGTTCAGGGCGTGCACGGCGGTGTTGGCGACGTCCGGCTCGACGACGACGCGCACGGTGGCCGGGTCGGCGAAGATCGCGGCCATGACGGTCGTGATGACCGCGCGGGTGAAGCCGTGCAGGGGCCGGTCGCTGGGCGCGACGAGGAAATGCATGCCGACGTCGCCGGGCTGGGCGTCGTACAGGCCGGCCAGTTCCATCCGGCTCGGGTCGTAGGTCTCCATCAGGAAGGCCGGGCGGCCCTCGTGCAGGCCGATGTAGGCCTGGTGGTGCTCGTGGGCCGTGATGCGCATGTACTCGCGCTCGACGTCCGGCAGCGAGGCGTCCTGCATCATCCAGAACGAGGCCTTGGGGTGCGTGACCCAGCCGTGGAGCAGCTCCGCGTCGGCGAAGGGGTCCAGCGGGCGGATCGCGAAGTCCCCCAGGACGGAGTCGGTCCGGGAGTAGAGGGTGTCGGTGGTGCTCATGCGTGGGTGCCTTCCGGGGCGGCGAACTGCTGGAACGCGATGGACTTCTCGACCTTGTAGTACTCGCGGCCGAGCAGCTCACCGACGATGTACGCGTTGCGGTACGCGGCCATGCCCAGGTCGGGGGAGGTCAGGGAGTGGTTGTGGGTGGTGCCGTTCTGGAGGTACACCTCGCGGCCCGTGGTGTCGACGCTGTAGTTGCGGGCGGCGTCGAGGCGGCCGCGGCCGTCGAAGTTCAGGCGGCCCTGCACCGGGTTCAGGAAGTCCGGCGTGCGGTACTTGTAGCCGGTGGCCAGGACCAGGCCCTCGGTGCTGAGGGAGAAGTCCCGCTCCTGCTCCTCCTGGCGCAGCCCCAGGGTGTAGCTGCCCGTGGTGGTGTCGTACGCCGCGCTGTTCAGCGAGGTGTTGGTCAGCAGGGTCGTGGGCACGGCGCCCGGCATGGTGATCTTCTTCTGGTAGAGCAGGTCGAAGATGGCGTTGATCAGGTCGCCGTCGATGCCCTTGAAGAGGTTCTTCTGCTGGGTCTCCAGCCGGTAGCGGGTGTCCTCGGGGAGGGCGTGGAAGTAGTCCACGTACTCGGGGGAGGTCATCTCCAGCGTCAGCTTGGTGTACTCCAGCGGGAAGAAGCGCGGGGAGCGCGTGACCCAGTTGAGCTGGTAGCCGTACACGTCGATCTCGGCGAGGAGGTCGTAGTAGATCTCCGCGGCGCTCTGGCCGGAGCCGATCAGGGTGATGGACTTCTTCTTCTGCAGCTCCGCCTTGTGGGGCATGTAGGCGGCGTTGTGCAGGAAGTCGCCGCCGAGGCCGGCGCAGGCCTCCGGGACGTACGGCGTGGTGCCGGTGCCCAGGACGAGGCGGCGGGCGCGGTGGGTCTCGCCCTGGTCGGTGCGGACCTCGTAGAGGGCGGCGGCCTCGTCGTAGGTGACCTCGGTGACGGAGGTGGAGTACAGGACGTTGTCGAGGCGGTCGGCGGCCCAGCGGCAGTAGTCGTTGTACTCGGCGCGCAGCGGGTAGAAGTTCTCCCGGATGTAGAAGGAGTACAGCCGGTCCTGGTCCTTGAGGTAGTTCAGGAAGGAGAAGGGCGACGTCGGGTCGGCGAGGGTGACCAGGTCCGACATGAAGGGCGTCTGGAGGTGCGCGCCGTCCAGGAACATCCCCGCGTGCCACTCGAAGTGCGGCTTCGACTCGATGAACAGGCCGTTCAGCTCGTCGATCGGCGCAGTCAGGCAGGCCAGTCCCAGGTTGAAGGGACCGAGGCCGATGCCGATGAAGTCGTGGGGCTCAGTGGTGGACGGCAAGGGATTCTCCCAGGAACTGCTCGGCGTGTGCGGCGAGGAGGTCGAGGACGGCGGTGATGTCGGCCGTCGTGGTCTGCGGGTTGAGGAGGGTGAACTTCAGGTACTGCTTCCCGTCCACCTTGGTGCCGGCGACGACGGCCTCGCCGGAGGCGAAGAGCGCCTTGCGGGCGTGGAGCTGGGCCTCGTCGAGGAGTTCCGCCGGAACGTCCTCGCCGGGCAGGAAGCGGAAGACGAGGGTGGAGATCTGCGGTGCGACGACGACCTCGAAGCGCGGATCGGCCGTGATGAGGTCGTAGCCGGCGGCGGCGAGGTCGATGACCTCGTCGAAGAGCGAGCCGATGCCGTCGGCGCCCATGATGCGCAGCGTCATCCAGAGCTTGAGGGCGTCGAAGCGGCGCGTGGTCTGGATGGACTTGTCGACCTGGTTGGGGATGCGCTCCTCGGCCATGCGCCGCGGGTTGAGGTAGTCCGCGTGGTACGTGGCGTGCTTGAGGGTGTCGCGGTCGCGGACCAGCATCGCGCTGGAGCTGACGGGCTGGAAGAACGACTTGTGGTAGTCGACCGTGACCGAGTCGGCGTGCTCGATGCCGTCGAGGAGGTGCCGGCGGGTGGGGGAGACCAGCAGTCCGCAGCCGTAGGCGGCGTCCACGTGCATCCACGCGGAGTGCTCGGCGGTCAGGCGGGCGATCTCGGGGAGCGGGTCGATGGACCCGAAGTCGGTGGTGCCGGCGGTGGCGACGACGGCCATGGGGAAGAGGCCCTCGGCGGCGCACTCCTCCAGCTCCAGCGCGAGGACGGAGGTGTCCATGCGGCGGTTGCGGTCGACGGGTACGGAGATGACGGCCTCGTAGCCCAGACCCAGCATGGCGGCGGACTTCTGCACGCTGAAGTGACTGGCCTCGGAGGTGAAGATGCGCAGCTTCGGCAGGAGTTCGGCCTTGGTCAGGCCGATCCCGGCGTCCATGGCACGCTTCATGACGGTGCGGCAGGCCTCGTCGCGGGCCAGCAGCAGGGCGTGGAAGTTGGACTGGCTGCCACCGGAGGTGAAGATGCCGTCCGCCTTCTCCCCGAGGCCGATGCGGCGGGTGGTCCAGTCGATGAGGCGGCGCTCGATGAGCGTGCCGCCGATGGACTGGTCCCAGGTGTCGAGGGAGGAGTTGACGGCGGCCATGACGGCCTCGCCGACCACCGCGGGGATGACGACCGGGCAGTTGAGGTGGCCCAGGTAGCGCGGGTGGTGGAAGTAGACGGCGTCGCGGAGGTAGACGTCCTCCAGCTCGGCGAGCGCGGCGGAGGAGTCGCCGAGCGGGGTGTCGAGGTCGATCCCGTCGATGACCGGAGCGAGTTCGTCGACGGATATGCCGGTGTGGGGCCGTTCCGTGGTGGCGAGCTTGGCGGCGACGCGGTCGACGCCCTCGGTGACAGAACGGCGGTAGATATCCGCGGTCGTCTCGTTCAGCAGATGCTGGCGCATCAACTTTCCTCCGGGCAGGGGGGAGAAGGGGAGGGTGGGGCGTGTGATGTTTAGGTTAGCCTAACCTAAGCGGAATGGCCAAATAGCGATGGGCCCCGGTTGTGGCCAGGGCCCATCTCGAACTGCTGTGGAGCGAAGCGGAGCTGACGGCAGGACACCCCTACAACTCGGAGGCGGGGTCCTCGCTGGGAGCCTTGCCCGCGTATGCCTCGGCGAGGAGCTGCTCCTCGCTCGCGCCGAGCCTCCAGTAGCCGGTGAAGCGCACCGAGCGGCGGTCGACGGATCGTTCCTGCACGAAGTGGCGGCGCACCGCGCGAACGGTGCCGGCCTCGCCGGCCAGCCACACGTAGGGGGCCTCGGCGTCCGACGGCGGCGCCGAGCGCAGCGCGTCCAGCACCTGCCCGGTCCGCTCCCGGCCGTCGCCCTCGCGCACGATCCAGGTGATGTCCGCGTCGGCGGGCGTGCCCGGTTCGAGGCGGTCGTCCTCGTGCGGGACCTCGAACCAGGCCCGTACCCGCATGCCCGCGGGCAGCCGCTCCAGGATCGCGGCCGCGGCCGGCAGGGCGGTCTCGTCCGCGTACATCCAGACGGCGTCGGCTTCGGCCGGGGCCTGGAAGCGTACGGACTTGTTCTCGGCGACGGCCGGGCCGATCGCGAGGATCCGGCGGCCGGCGCGCGCGCGACCGGCCCAGTGGGAGGCGGGGGAGGAGTCCCCGTGGAGGACGAAGTCGATGTCGACCTCGACCGCGCCCGCCTCGTCACGGCGCTGCTCGCGCACGGTGTAGGAGCGCATGACCGGCCGCTCCTCGTCCGGCATGCCGCGCCAGGCGGCGAACCAGGTGTCCTCGTCGGTGGACGGGAGCACGGTGTGCTCCACGCCGGACGGCGGCAGGAAGAGCGACAGGCTCTGGTCGAAGCCGCCCGAACGGAAGTCCGCGAGGGACTCCCCGCCGAACGTGACCCGCAGGAACGAGTGGCCCAGGCGGCGGGTGCGGAGCACTTCGAGCGCGAAGAAGCGGAAGTGTGCCACGGCCGGGCTGCCGGACTCGGTGACGGTCATGCGGAAGTCCCCCCTGGAAGTCGGTACGGCCTCACGTCGGTACGGCCTCACGTCGGTACGGCCTCAAGACGTGCCCAGGGCGTGTCCGTGCGGACACGCCCTGGCGGCGGGCGCCCGGGGTCACCGGGCGCCGCGCATGGGTCAGGCGACCTTCTTGGCGTTCTGCACGGCCTTGGCGAGGTCTTCGAGGATCTGGGCGCACTTGTCGTACGAGAAGATCGGCTCGGTGGTGCGCGGGGCGATCTGGCCGGCCTTCACGGCGGGCATCTCGGCCCAGGTGGCCTTGGCCTTCAGCTCCTCCGGCTGCAGGGTGCCGGTGCGGTTGTCGAGCAGGATCAGGTCGGCCTTGTACTTGCCGGCGTTCTCCCAGCTCAGGCTCTCGAAGAAGCCGCCCTCGTCGAGCTTCTCGGGGGTGATGAACTCGACGCCCAGGGACTTGAAGTACTTCAGGTCGGCCGAGGTGTCCGCGGTGGAGGCGTAGAACAGGTCGGCGGAGCCGGATCCGGCCAGGACCTTGATGCCCGGGTTGGCCTTGGTGGCCTCGCGGACCTTGGCGGCCGCGGCCTCGAAGCGGGCCTTGCCGTCGACGGCGGCCTTGGCGTTCATGTCGGCGCCCAGGGACTTGGCGAGGTCCGCCGTGCGCTCCAGGGCCTTGTCCATCGAGACGTTGCCGCCGACGCCGATCGCGGCGTGCGGGGCCAGCTTCAGGATCTTGTCCTTGGAGGCCTCGGGCACGTACCAGTACGAGCCGTCCCAGGTGTTGGTGACGAGCAGGTCGGGCTGGAGGGCCGCGTACTTCTCGACGTTGAACTCGTCGTAGACGTTGCCGAGGATCTCGACCTTGGAGATGTCCATCGAACCGGCCTGGACGTCGGGCTTGCCGTCGGCGGTCCTGGTCGGGCCGAAGACGCCCTTGACCGAGACGCCGTAGTCGTGCAGCGCGGCGGCGGTGCCGGTGAACGCGACGATGTTCTTCGGCGTGGACTTGGCGCTGACGTCCTTGCCGAGGTCGTCCTTGAAGGTCCAGGCACCGGAAGACGCGGCGGCGGTGCTGCCCTTGTCGCCGTCACCCTTCGCCGAGTCGGAGCCGCCGCACGCGGCGAGCGTGGCGACGAGGCCGAGGGCACCGCCCGCGGCGATGAAGCCGCGACGGGTGAAGGAGAAGCTGCGGGACTTGGGCATAATCGATGTCCGATTTCGTGCGTACCGGGGCGGCCACCAGCGTGCCGTTCGTGGGGAAGGTTAGCCTAACCTTGGCCGAAATCGGTAAGGGGGCCCTAAGTTTTTTTGGGCCTCCCTCACCTCATCCCGCGCACGCACGGGACCGTGCGTCAGCCGGGGAAGCCCAACTCGCGGGCGATCAGCATGCGCTGGACCTCGCTGGTGCCCTCGCCGATCTCCAGGATCTTGGAGTCCCGCCACATGCGGGCCACCGGGTACTCGTTCATGAAGCCGTAGCCGCCGTGGATCTGCGTCGCGTCACGGGCGTTGTCCACGGCCACCGTCGAGGAGTACAGCTTCGCGATCGCCGCCTCCTTCTTGAACGGCTCGCCGGCCACCAGCCGGGAGGCCGCGTCGCGCCAGCCGATGCGCGCCATGTGGGCGCGCATCTCCATGTCGGCCAGCTTGAACTGGATGGCCTGGTTGTCGCCGATCGCCTTGCCGAAGGCGTGCCGCTCCCTGGCGTACTTCACCGACTCGTCCACACAGCCCTGCGCGAGGCCCGTGGCGAGCGCGGAGATGGCGATCCGGCCCTCGTCGAGGATCCGCAGGAACTGCGCGTAGCCGCGGCCCTCCTCGCCCACCAGGTTGGCGAGCGGGACCCGCACGCCGTCGAAGGAGAGCTCACGGGTGTCGGAGGAGTTCCAGCCCACCTTGGAGTAGGGGGCGGCCACCGTGAAGCCAGGGGTGCCGGACGGGACGATGATCGAGGAGATCTCCGGGCGGCCGTCCGCCTTACGGCCCGTCACGGCCGTGACCGTGACCAGACCGGTGATGTCCGTACCGGAGTTGGTGATGAAGCACTTCGAGCCGTTGATGACCCACTCGTCGCCGTCCTTGACGGCGGTCGTGCGGGTGCCGCCGGCGTCCGAGCCCGCGCCGGGCTCCGTCAGACCGAAGGCGCCCAGCACCTCGCCGGAGCACAGCTTCGGCAGCCACTGGCGCTTCTGCTCCTCGGTGCCGAAGAGGTACAGGGGCATGGCGCCCAGGGAGACCCCGGCCTCCAGGGTGATGGCGACCGAGGAGTCGACGCGGGCAAGCTCCTCCAGGGCGATGCCCAGGGCGAGGTAGTCCCCGCCCATGCCGCCGTACTCCTCCGGGAAGGGCAGGCCGAACAGGCCCATACGGCCCATCTCGGCGACGATCTCGTAGGGGAACTCGTGCCGCTCGTACAGGTCGCCGATCTTCGGGGCGACGACGTCGTGGGCGAACGCCTCGACAGTGCGGCGGAGTTCCTCGTGCTCAGGGGTGAGCCGGTGGTCGAGGGACATGGTGTGACTACTCCTTGTGGGAGAGGGCGCGGACGGTACGGGAGGGGCTGGGGCGCCCCAGCTGTTCGGCCATCCACACGCTCGTGGCGGTGAGGGCGGCCAGATCGACCCCGGTCTCGATGCCGAGACCGTCGAGCATCCACACCAGGTCCTCGGTCGCGAGGTTGCCGGTGGCGCTCTTCGCGTACGGGCACCCGCCGAGGCCGCCCGCGGAGGCGTCGACGGTGGTCACGCCGTGCTGGAGCGCGGCGAGGGTGTTGGACAGGGCCTGGCCGTAGGTGTCGTGGAAGTGCACGCCGATGCGGTCGGTGGTCACACCGGCCTCGTTCAGCGCGGAGAGCAGTGCCTGGACATGGCCCGGGGTGGCCACGCCGATCGTGTCGCCGAGGCTCAGCTCGTCGCAGCCGAGGTCGAGCAGGGCCTTGGCCACGGAGACGACCTGGTGGACGGGGACGGCGCCCTCCCAGGGATCGCCGAAGCACATGGACAGGTAGCCGCGCACGTGCGCCCCGCCCTCCCTGGCGCGCGCCACGACCGGCTCGAACATCGCGAGGGACTCGGCGACGGTGCGGTTGAGGTTGCGGGAGGCGAAGGTCTCCGTGGCCGAGCCGAACACGGCGATACGGGTGGCCCCGAGGGCGAGCGCGCGGTCGAGGCCGCGCTCGTTGGGCACCAGGACGGGCAGGGCGGCGTCCACGTCGGCGAGCAGCGGGAAGAGCTGCTCGGCATCGGCCAGCTGGGGCACCCACTTGGGGTGCACGAAGCTGGTCGCCTCGATGGTGGTCAGTCCCGCGCCGGCCAGGCGGCGGACGAACTCCGCCTTGACCTCCGTGGGGACGGCCGACTTCTCGTTCTGCAGGCCGTCGCGGGCGCCGACCTCGTGGATGCGGACCCGGGCCGGCAGGCCGGGGGCCGGGACGGTCATGGGCAGGCCGATCACGCGCCCTCCTCCTCGTCCGCCGTGACGACGGCCAGGACCTGGTCCATGGCCACGGTGGTGCCGGGCGAGACGTCCAGCTCGGTGACCGTGCCGGCGTGCGGGGCGGAGATGACGTGCTCCATCTTCATCGCCTCGACGACCAGCAGGCTCTGACCGGCCGACACCTTGTCCCCGACGGCGACCTTGACGACGGTGACGGTGCCGGGCATGGGGGCGGCGAGGGTGTCCGCCCCTGCGCTCGCCGTGCCGTGGGCGGACACCGGATCGTGGCGCTGGACGTGCCAGGAGTCGGCGTCGCGCCCGAGCCAGGTCCCCTCCGGGGAGGCGGCGTGGGTGAAGCGGTGGGTGAGGCCGTCGAGTTCGAGGGTGACCGTGTCGGGGGTGCGGCTGACGATCCGGGCGCGCGCCGGTGCGGCGCCGCTGTCGACCGCGTCCAGCAGGATGTCCTGCTCGGCGCCCACCTGCCGGGTACGGACCTCCACCGGGTCCTGGCCCGGGAGGCGGAAGTGGTGGACCGTCCAGGCGGGGGTGCCGCCGAGGCGCCAGCCGTCGGCGGCGTCGAACGGGTCGACCCACCCCGTCGCGCGCGGCTCCGGGGCGGCGCCCTCCAGCAGCGCGGCAGCCGCGTACACCTCGCCCGGGACCCCCTCCGGCAGGAGGGACGGGAGGTCGCGCTCGACCAGGCCGGTGTCGAGGTCGCCCGACACCACGTCCGGGTGGGCCAGCAGCCGCCGCAGGAAGCCGGCGTTCGTCTGGACGCCCAGGATCACCGTGTCGGCCAGCGCCGCCCGCAGCATGCGCAGGGCGGCCGGGCGGTCCGGCCCGTGCACGATGACCTTCGACAGCATCGGGTCGTACGTCGACCCCACCGGCACGCCCGCGGTCAGGCCCGAGTCCGTGCGGACCGCACCGCCCGACGGCTCGGACAGGGCCAGGACCGTACCGCCGGACGGCAGGAAGCCGCGCGCCGGGTCCTCCGCGCAGACGCGGGCCTCGATGGCGTGCCCGGTCAGCCGGATGTCGTCCTGGGTGACGGGCAGGGCCTCGCCGGAGGCGACCCGCAGCTGGAGCTCCACCAGGTCCAGGCCGGTGATCAGCTCCGTCACCGGGTGCTCGACCTGGAGACGGGTGTTCATCTCCATGAAGTAATAGGAGGACGGGTCCCCGCCCGGGACGATGAACTCCACCGTGCCCGCGCCGACGTACCCGCAGGAGCGGGCCGCGTCGACGGCCGCCGCGCCCATCGCCGCCCGGGTCTTCTCGTCGAGCAGGACCGAGGGCGCCTCCTCGATGACCTTCTGGTGGCGGCGCTGCAGCGAGCACTCGCGCTCGCCCAGGTGGACCACGTTGCCGTGGGCGTCCGCCAGCACCTGGATCTCGATGTGCCGGGGCCGGTCCACCCACCGCTCGACCAGCAGCGTGTCATCGCCGAACGAGGAACGGGCCTCGCGGCGGGCTGCCGCGATCTCCTCGGCCAGCACCGCCTCGTCCCGTACGAGCCGCATGCCCTTGCCGCCGCCGCCCGCCGAGGGCTTCAGCAGCACCGGCATGCCGATCTCCGAGGCGGCCGCGACCAGTTCGGCGTCGGTCAGGCCGCTGCCGGAGGAGCCGGGGACGACGGGCACCCCCGCCGCCTTCACCGTCTCCTTGGCGCGGATCTTGTCGCCCATCAGCGAGATCGCGGAGGCGGGCGGCCCGATGAAGGCCAGCCCGGCCTCGGTGCAGGCCTGCGCGAAGGCGGCGTTCTCCGCCAGGAAGCCGTAGCCGGGGTGCACGGCCTCGGCGCCCGTCCGCTTCGCGGCATCGAGCAGCCGCTCCACCGACAGGTAGCTCTCCGCGGCCGCCGCCGGCCCGATCCGGACGGCCGTGTCGGCCTCCCGTACGTGGCGGGCGTCGGCGTCGGCGTCGCTGAAGACGGCCACGGAGCGGATACCGAGCTCCCGCAGGGTGCGGATGACCCGGACCGCGATCTCGCCGCGGTTCGCGACCAGAACAGTGCTGAACATCAGTGAGGTCCTCACGTCACATCACGTCACATACGGAAGATGCCGAAGCCCGAGTCGCCCAGCGGGGCGTTCGCGCACGCGGTCAGGGCCAGTCCCAGCACCTGCCGGGTCTCCATGGGGTCGATGACCCCGTCGTCCCACAGCCGCGCCGTGGCGTAGTAGGCGTTGCCCTGCTCCTCGTACTGGGCGCGGACCGGGGCCTTGAAGGCCTCCTCGTCCTCGGCCGGCCACTCCTGGCCGGCGCCCTCGATCTGGTCGCGCTTGACCGTCGCGAGGACCGAGGCCGCCTGCTCGCCGCCCATCACCGAGATCTTGGCGTTGGGCCACATCCACAGGAAGCGGGGCGAGTAGGCCCGGCCGCACATCGAGTAGTTGCCGGCGCCGTACGAGCCGCCGACCACCACCGTCAGCTTCGGCACCCGGGCGCAGGCCACGGCCGTCACCATCTTGGCGCCGTGCTTGGCGATGCCGCCGGCCTCGTAGTCGCGGCCGACCATGAAGCCCGAGATGTTCTGGAGGAAGAGCAGCGGGATGCCGCGCTGGTCGCACAGCTCGATGAAGTGCGCGCCCTTCTGGGCGGACTCGGCGAACAGGATGCCGTTGTTCGCGATGATCCCGACCGGGTGGCCGTGGATCCGGGCGAAACCGGTGACCAGCGTCTGGCCGAACTCGGACTTGAACTCCTGGAAGCGGGAGCCGTCCACGACCCGCGCGATGATCTCGCGGGCGTCGTAGGGGGTGCGGGAGTCGACGGGGACCGCGCCGTACAGCCCGGCCGGGTCCACCTTCGGCTCCTCCGGGGCCTCGACCGACCAGGGCAGGTCCCCGCGGTCGGGCAGGGTCGCCACGATGTTCCGTACGATCCGCAGCGCGTGCGCGTCGTCCTCCGCGAGGTGGTCGGTCACACCGGAGACGCGGGAGTGGACCTCGCCGCCGCCGAGCTCCTCGGCGGTGACGACCTCACCCGTGGCGGCCTTCACCAGCGGCGGGCCGCCGAGGAAGATCGTGCCCTGGTTGCGGACGATGACGGCCTCGTCGCTCATCGCCGGGACGTACGCCCCGCCCGCGGTGCAGGAGCCGAGGACGGCGGCGATCTGCGGGATGCCGGCGCCCGACATGCGGGCCTGGTTGTAGAAGATGCGGCCGAAGTGCTCCCGGTCGGGGAAGACCTCGTCCTGCATGGGCAGGAAGGCGCCGCCGGAGTCGACCAGGTAGAGGCAGGGGAGACGATTCTCCAGGGCCACTTCCTGGGCGCGCAGGTGCTTCTTGACGGTCATCGGGTAGTACGTGCCGCCCTTGACGGTGGCGTCGTTCGCGACGATCACGCACTCGCGGCCGCTGACCCGGCCGATGCCCGCGATGACCCCGGCGGCGGGCGCGGCGCCCCCGTACATCCCCTCGGCGGCCAGCGGGGCCAGCTCCAGGAACGGGGAGCCCGGGTCGAGGAGGGCGTCCACGCGGTCGCGCGGGAGGAGCTTCCCGCGGGCGGTGTGGCGGGCGCGGGCCTTCTCGCCGCCGCCGAGCCGGGCCGCGTCGAGCCGGGCGCGCAGGCCCTCGGTCAGCTCGCGGTGGGCGGCCTCGTTGGTCCGCCAGGCCTCGGACGCCGGGTCCGCGGCGCTCGTCAGCACTGGTGCCTGCTGCATCGGTCGAGCTCCCTTGCTCGTTCCAGGCGGTTAATGAGCGTTAACGCTCGTGAGCTCAGGTTAACGACCGCTAACGGCCCTGTCTAGAATGGTTTCCCATGAGCATCAGAGCGGCCGCCCCCACCCGACGCGAGCAGATCCTCAGCGAGGCCGCCCGCCTCTTCGCCGCGCGCGGGTTCCACGGCGTCGGCGTGGACGAGATAGGGGCCGCCGTGGGCATCAGCGGCCCCGGCCTGTACCGGCACTTCGCGGGCAAGGACGCCATGCTCGCCGAGCTGCTCGTCGGCATCAGCGAACGGCTGCTCACCGGCGGCCGCCACCGGGTCGCGGAGGCGGCGGGTGACCCGTGCCGGGTCCTGTCCTCCCTCATCGACGGCCACATCGACTTCGCCCTCGACGACCGGGCGCTGATCACCCTGCACGACCGCGAGCTCGACCGGCTGCGGGAGGCCGACCGCAAGCTCGTGCGGCAGCTTCAGCGGCAGTACGTGGAGCTGTGGGTGGAGGTCGTACGGGAGCTGCATCCCGAGGTCGGCGAGGCGGAGGTGCGGGTCGCCGTGCACGCGGTCTTCGGCCTGCTCAACTCCACCCCGCACCTGGGCGCCCTCGGCCGCGAGGCCACCGAATCGCTGCTGCGCAGGCTCGCGCACGGGGCCTTCGGGGCGCTGTCGGCGTGACCCGGGGCGTCCGCCGACCGGAATGGACGCGCCGCCTCCGCCCCGGCGGCGGCAGAATGGCCCGTATGCCGAAGCCGATAGAGACGTCCGACCGATCTGTTGAAGCGCCGAGCCGCGCCGAGCTCATCGACCATCTGGTCCGCACGCGGATCGCGGGGCAGGTCGCGACGCCGCGCGAGAACAACCTCTCCCACTACCGCAAGCTCGCCAACGGCGACCGGCACTACTGGCTCGGCCTGGAACTGGGCGACCGCTGGGCCGACGAGCAGGACGTGCTCGCCGTGATGGCGGAGCGCTGCGGCGTCGTGGACGACCCGGAGGTCCGCCACGGCCAGGACACCATCGACCCCGAGCTGACCGTGGCCGGCCTGGACCGGCTGGCGGCCCGGCTGCGCAAGGCGGCGGCCGACCGGCAGCGCGTGCTGTTCGCGACCGGCCACCCGGGCGGCCTGCTGGACGTCCACCGCGCGACGGCGGCGGCCCTGCGCGCCGCGGGCTGCGAGATCGTGGTGATCCCGCAGGGCCTGGTGGCGGACGAGGGCTCGGTGTGGCAGTTCGCGGACGTCGCGGTGCTGGAGCGGGGCGCGACCCTGTGGCACACGCATTCGCCGGCGCCGATGGCCGCGATCCTGGACGCGCTCGCGGCCGAGGGCCGCCCGCAGCCGGACCTGGTCGTCGCCGACCACGGCTGGGCGGGCTGCGCGGCCCAGCGCGGCCTGGACGCGGTCGGCTACGCGGACTGCAACGACCCGGCCCTCTTCCTCGGCGAGGCCGAGGGCACCCTCCAGGTCGCGGTCCCCCTGGACGACCACGTCCGCGACCCGCGCTTCTACGACCCGATGGTGGACTACCTGCTGCACGCGGCGGGCCTGCTCTGACGGCGCAGCCGCGCAGACGGCGGAAAGCCCCGGCCGTGTCCACCGGCCCGGGGTCCCGCCGGCCGTTCCCGCCGTCGCCTGCTACCGGCCCCTTCCCCGACCCTGACGCTCCATGCCAGACCGGCGGTCAGGCCCGGGAACCCCGAAGCGGGGTACGGCCGTCGGCGCGGACGGCCGCGTCCGCTGTCAGTGGACGCGGTTACCGTCGCCGCATGGCGAAGCCTCCGAAGCGGCGCGATCCGCTGTGCATACTGGCCGATGATCCCCAAGGGCGTTCCCTCGGGCTGGACTTGCCGCCTGGCGGAGTCGTCCCGAGATCGGGGCGCCGCCGGTGGGGGAAGGCCCCCGAGCCACTGGTGTGGGTGTCCGACGACGCGGTGGGCGTGGGCGTGCTCGCCGCACACCGCAGCCCGCAACTCGCGGACGCCGGGCTGCAGGCGGTGCTGTTGCAGGACCGCCCCGGGCTGGAACGCTGGTGGCAGGAGAGGGAGTTCGCGCCGGAGCGGATGTCCGACCCGGACGACCACCACGTCGAGCCCGTACTGCGCGAGTTCTGGAGCAGGGTGGTTCCCGACCCCGAGGAGGGGGAGGAAGGTGAGGAGATCATCGCGCCGTTCGGCAGGGACTGGCCCGGGCTCGCGGTGGCCGGCCAGTCGGCCGGTCCGGACGCCGTGGATCCGGACACCTCGGATCCGGACGCCCCGGATCCTGAGGTCGCGGCCTGCGAGCTGGCGGACGAGCTCATCGAGCGCGGATGGCTGCCGGCCCCCCGGCTCGCGCTGGTCCCCTCCCACCGCGGAGCCGATGTACCCACCGCGCTGGGCTGGGGCGGGCCGGCCAACTACGAGAACGACACCGCCCTGATCAGCGTGGTACTCCGGTCCTGGGAGGACCGCTTCGGCGCCCGGCTCGTCGCCCTCGGATTCGACGAGCTCCATCTGTCGGTGGCGCTCCCGCCGCCCACGACCGCCCTGGCCCTGCCCGTCGCGGCGGAGCACTTCGCCCTCTCGCCCGACAACATCTGGCAGGGCTCCGGCAGCATCCGGTCCTACGCCGAAGAGGCCGTCACCGGCAGCGGCCACTGGTCGTTCTGGTGGGACTGAGCGATCCGGCCCCGCGCGGTCAGGCGCGCGGGATGCGGACCACGCCCTCCTGGATGACCGTGATCGCCAGGCGGCCGTCCTGGGTGTAGATGCGGGCCTGGCCGAGGCCCCGGCCGCCGTGGGCCGAGGGGGACTCCTGGTCGTACAGCAGCCATTCGTCCGCCCGGAAGGGCCGGTGGAACCACATCGCGTGGTCCAGTGAGGCGCCGACCACGTCGCCGACCGCCCAGCCGCCGCGTCCGTGCGCGAGCAGGACCGCGTCGAGCAGGGTCATGTCGGAGACGTAGGTGGCCAGGCAGGTGTGCAGCAGCGGGTCGTCCGCGAGCTTGCCCTGCGTGCGGAACCAGACCTGCGAGCGCGGCTCCAGCGGTTCGCCGACCGTGCCCCAGGGCGGGGTGGTCGCGTACCGCAGGTCCACCGCGCCGCGTGCTTCCAGCAGCCGCTCGACGGTGCCGGGGTCGCGGAAGATCTCGCGGTACGGGGGCAGTGCCTGGAGGGCCGTCGGCAGGGACTCGGGGTCCGGGGCGGCCGGCATCGGGACCTGGTGCTCCAGCCCCTCCTCGTACGTCTGGAAGGACGCGGAGAGGTGGAAGATCGGCTGCCCGTGCTGGACGGCGACCACGCGCCGGGTGGTGAAGGAGCGCCCGTCGCGAATCCGGTCCACGGAGTAGACGATCGGCGCGCCGGAGTCGCCGGTCCGCAGGAAGTACGAGTGCAGCGAGTGCGGCAGACGGTCCGCGGGCACCGTGCGCCCGGCGGCGACCAGGGCCTGCGCGGCCACCTGGCCGCCGAACACGCGCGGCACCAGGGAGGTGCGGCTGGTCCCGCGGAAGATGTTCTCCTCGATCTGCTCCAGGTCGAGCAGATCGAGGAGATCCGTCAGTGCCTCGTTCAAGGGGACTTACAGACCCATCGACTTGGCGATGATCGACTTCATGATCTCGCTGGTGCCGCCGTAGATGCGGTTGACGCGGTTGTCGGCGTACAGGCGGGCGATCGGGTACTCGTTCATGTAGCCGTAGCCGCCGTGCAGCTGGAGGCAGCGGTCGATGACGCGGTGCGCGACCTCGGTGCAGAACAGCTTCGCGGAGGCGGCCTCGGCCGGGGTCAGCTCGCCCGCGTCCAGGGCCTCCAGGGCGCGGTCGGCGACGGCCTGGGCGGCGTCCACCTCGGCCTGGCAGGCGGCCAGCTCGAACTTGGTGTTCTGGAAGTGCGCGACGGGCTTGCCGAAGACGGTGCGCTCGGTCACGTAACTCTGGGCGAACCGGACGGCCGCGGCTGCCTGGGCGTACGCGCCGAAGGCGATGCCCCAGCGCTCGGACGCCAGGTTGTGGCCGAGGTAGTAGAAGCCCTTGCCCTCCTCGCCGAGCAGGTCCTCGACGGGGACCTTCACGTCGACGAACGCCAGCTCGGCGGTGTCGGAGGTCTTCAGGCCCAGCTTGTCGAGCTTGCGGCCGATGGAGTAGCCCTCGGACTTGGTGTCCACGGCGAAGAGGGAGATGCCGAAGCGGCGGTCGTCCGCGCTCGGGGCGGAGGTGCGGGCGCAGACGATCACGCGGTCGGCGTGGACGCCGCCGGTGATGAAGGTCTTGGAGCCGTTGAGGACGTAGTGGGTGCCGTCCTCGGAGAGCTTGGCGGTGGTCTTCATGCCCGCAACGTCGGAGCCGGTGCCCGGCTCGGTCATGGCGAGGGCCCACATCTCCTCACCGGAGACGAACTTCGGCAGGAAGCGCTTCTTCTGCTCGTCGTCGGCGAGCATCTTGATGTAGGGGAGGGCGAGCAGCACGTGCACGCCGGAGCCGCCGAAGTTCACGCCCGCGCGGGAGGTCTCCTCGTAGAGGACGGCCTCGAACTTGTGGGTGTCCAGGCCGGCGCCGCCGAACTCCTCGGGCACGTTGATGCCAAAGACGCCCAGCTCGCCGAGCTTGTAGTAGAAGTCGCGCGGCGCCTGGCCGGCGGCGAACCACTCGTCGTAGACGGGGACGACCTCGGCCTCGATGAAGGCGCGGATGGTCTCGCGGAACGCCTCGTGGTCCTCGTTGAACACCGTACGGCGCACGGCCGGCTCCCTTCGTCGCGGCGGTCCGCCGCCTAAATTAAGCGCTTGCTCAGACTAAGTTACCGACGGGTTGGCCAGGCTGTCCAGATGTGGTCGCACGCGCGTACGTCACACCGGCGCCCCGAGGGCGGCTGGCCGGATACCTCCTTCTGTCGCCCCGGCCGTGCCGGTTGACTCGGTACGCCCGGCCCTTCCCCCGACAGGACAGGAATCCCAGATGCTCAGGAGGCTGTTCAGCCTTGCGGTGGCGACGGTGGTGGCCTTTGCGCTCGGCGCGGGCACGGTCCACGCCGAGACGCAGGAGTCGCCGCAGGCCAAGCGGGTCCACAACGCGATGCAGATCGTTTTCAACGCCTCCACCCCGGACAGCTTCTGCACCATCGGGGCCGTCGGCAGCGACGGCTACGGGCGGAACATCGCCCTCTCGGCCGGGCACTGCATCTCGGCCCCCGAATATGCCGACCGTGAGATCCACGAGGACCTCATACCCGTCTTCCACCGGCAGGACATCGGCTTCGGGCCGATCGGGTACGTCCGGTACTTCAAGGACCCGGAGGGGTCCATGACAGGCCACCTCACCAAGGACTACATGGTGATCGAGCTGGTCGCGGCCGTGACGCCGTCCTCCCAGGGCCCGCACCTGAAGCAGACCGGGGTGCTGGAGGTGCCGGGCGGGACCCCCAGCCCCAATGCCCTCAGCCCCGCCCCGAACCGGGAGCGGCTGCTCGGCGCGGCGTGGTTCAACAACAACGAGCTGGTCGTCTCCGGCCAGCTCGGCGTCTGGTACGGCCGGATCACCAACAACGACAGGGGCGTCTACCAGGCCCACCCCCAGCACAAGGCCGGTGACTCGGGCGGTCCCGCCATCTGGCACGTGCCGGGGACGGCATACCCCTCCGAGGCCAACGGGTTCAAGGCCGAGGGGCCCTGGGCGGGCATCACCAAGGGGATGATCATCTCGTACCCCTGGTACGTGTACACCAGCTCGGCCAACATCCTGGCCGACCTGCGTGCCCGCGACACCGCCGACCCCGCCGACGTCTACGGCGCCGGCTTCCAGGTGACCGCCAATCCCTGACCCGGCGCGCGGGGCCGGTGGCCCGTGAGGGGCCGGCTACCGCTTCCCGGCCCCGGGAAGGCGGCGCAGGGCGAACCAGCTCCATCCGGGTGTCCGGGTCGTCCAGGTCGCGCCCCAGCAGCACCGCCGCCCGGGCGACGCGCTGGCGGACGGTGGTGCGGTGCACGGCCAGGGCGGCGGCCGTGCGGTCCCAGCTGCCGTGTGGTGCGCGCACCACACGGCAGCGTCTCGGTGGGCCGCCCCCAGCGGCGCCGGCAGGGTCTCGGCGAGGGCGTGGGCCTCCGCCGGGTCGAGGAGGTCCGCGGCCTGCAGTGGAGGGCTTGCACATAGTGAGTCACTGCAGAGATATCCGCCCAGTCCATAAGGCCGTCGGCACGCCCCGATGCCGCCCGACGCGAGCCGCTGTCTTAGATGACCATTACCCTGGCCGCGGAGAGGGGGCAGCATGCTGCTGAGGTTCCGCACCGCGAACGTACGGTCCCTGCGCGATGAGCAGGAGCTGTCGTTCGTCGTGTCCGGGGACGACGAGGGCGAGCCGAGCGAGGCCGCCCGGCCGGTGGAGCTCGCCGGTGGGCAGACCGTGGGGGTTCTCCCCCTGATCGGCATCTTCGGTGCCAACGCCTCCGGCAAGTCGAACGTGCTCGCCGCCATGACGGACATGCGTACCGCAGTCCTGCACTCCTACGGGAGGTGGGCCTCGCACGACACCGTCCCGCGCCGTCCCTTCGCGCTCGACGCCAAGGAGGGGGGCGAGCCGAGCTTCTTCGAGGCGGACATCGTCCTCGACGGTGTGCGCTGGACCTACGGCTTCGAGCTGGGCACTGCACGCGTCGAGGCCGAATGGCTGCACTGCTACCCGCGCGGTCACCGCCAGGTGTGGCTCGACCGGGACGCCTCCCGCGCCGAGGTCTACGACTGGCCCGGCGCCCGCGTGAAGGACCGCACCCAGCTGGCGCGGCGGACCCGTCCCAACGCCCTGCTCCTGTCCACGGCGGGTACGGACAACCACCCACAGCTGTCGGCGCTCTACCACTGGTTCCGCCGCAATATGTGGCTGATCGGCCCGGAGACCGAGCGGGTGGAGCGCGAGCAGTACACGACGCGTGAGCTGGCCGGCAGCCGTGCGCGTCGCATCAACGAGCTGCTCCAGGTCGCCGACCTCGGCATCACCGGCGCCGAGGTCGTCGACGAAGGACAAGGCAAGGGCCCTGCGACGGTCCGTCTCACCCACCGGTCGGGCGGCGCAGACGTCGCCCTCGACTGGCGGCACGAGTCCTTCGGCACCCGTTCCTGGTTCGCCCTCCTCGGACCCATGCTGCTCGCACTCGATGAAGGAGCCGTCCTCCTCGTCGACGAACTGGACTCCAGCCTCCACCCGCGTTTCGCCGCCGAGGTCGTCCGGCTCTTCCACGACCCGGACGCGAACCCCCGCGGAGCCCAGCTGGTCTTCACCTCGCACGCCCCCTCGGTGCTCAGCACCCCGAGCGGCGGGCGGCTGCTGGAGCCGGGCCAGGTGTGGCTGACCGAGAAGGACAAGGACGGAGCGACCGAGCTCTACCCGCTGACCGCCGCGTCCCCGGGGAAGGACGAGGACCTCATGCGGTCCTACCTGGCGGGAGCCTTCGGCGGAGTCCCAGCCCTCTTGGAGGGCCAGATCGCGCGGCGTCTGACGGCCGCGACCGCACAGGAACGGGAGCACGGGGTGGAGCGGAGCTGATGGCGCGTACGAGGGGGAAGGACTCGCTGACGTCCGCCAAGCCGAAGGGCGGGAAGCGGCGCCGGGTGGTGCATGTCTTCACGGAAGGCAAGGTCACCGAGCCCGAATACATCAGGATCGTCCAGGCCAGGGGCGTCCTGAAAGATCCGGGCGTGCAGGTCGACGTGCACATCGCCAACGACTCGGCGGCGGGCTCCCACCGCAAGCCGATCAAGCTGGTGGAGGACGCCGTCCGGCTGATGCGCGAGGAAGTCCGCGCCGCGAAGCGCAGCAAGCTGGACCCCGAGTCGGAGTTCTGGCCGCAGGTCTGGTGCCTGTTCGACCGGGACGAGCACGAGCAGATCGAGGCGGCGAGGAAGCAGGCCAAGGAAGCGGGCGTACAGATCGCCTTCTCCCACCCCTGCTTCGAGCTGTGGCGACTGCTGCACGTCAAGACCGTGGACGCGCAGTTCGGCGGGGCCTGCAACCAGGTGACCGCGCGCCTGCCGTTCGCCAAGAACACCGACAACATCAAGCACGTGGAGTCGGACCAGATCCCGAAGAACAGCTTCAAGCTGGCCAAACAGCGCGCCCAGAAGATCAACTCTGCGTACGGTGAGCACGTGTCCTGGCTCCATCGCGATCCTTACACGGACGTCTTCGAGTTCGTTGAGAAGGGGCTGGGGATCACCGCCTACTGACGGGCCCGGCCTCGGCCGGATACACGGTTTTCGCCGGTGTCCACTGTCGCCGTACTGTTTCCTACGTCGCATCGGGGTCGTAGGGAGTCGTATTCGTGGCCAAGCTCACGCTCGCGCAACTGGAGCGGCATCTGTTCGCCGCTGCGGACATCCTCCGCGGCACCATGGATGCTTCCGAGTACAAGGACTACATCTTCGGGCTGCTCTTCCTGAAGCGGGCCAACGACGAGTTCGAGGCCGCGCGGGACCAGATCCGCGAGTACGCCGCCAAGGAGCTCGGGCTCGACGGCGAGCTGCTGGAGGGCTACCTGGAGCAGGAGTCCGCGTACAGCGACCGTGACGTGCTCTTCGTTCCGGCAGAGGCCCGCTGGAAGGGCATCTCTGCGGCCACCCACAACATCAATGAGCAAACGCTGCGCCCCGCCCTCCAAGCCCTGGAAGGCCAGAACAGCAAGCTCAAGGGCCTCTTCGACCATCTCGACTTCAACCGCATCGGCGGCTCCGGCACCTCCGGCGGCGCGGCCAAGCTCGCCGACCAGCGCCTCAAGCTGCTGATCGCGCACTTCGGGCGGGTCCGGCTGCGGACCGACGACTTCGAGTTCCCCGACCTGATCGGCGCCGCGTACGAGTACCTGATCAAGGAGTTCGCGGACTCGGCCGGCCGCAAGGGCGGCGAGTTCTACACCCCGCGCGCCGTGGTCCGGATGATGGTCGAGCTGCTCGGCCCCAAGCAGGGCATGCGGATCTACGACCCGTGTGTCGGCTCGGGCGGCATGCTGATCCACGCCAAGGAGTACGTGGAGGAGCACGGCGGGGACACCTCGGACATGTTCTTCGCCGGCCAGGACGCCAACAGCGGCTCCTGGATCATGTCCACGATGAACATGGTGCTGCACGGCGTACGCCGCTTCGACCTCACCACCGGCGACACCCTGGCCGAACCGACCCACGTTCCGAAGTCCGACGCGGACCGCTTCGACGGGGTTCTCAGTAACCCGCCGTTCTCCATGGACTACGTGGCCGCCGACCTCCAGTACGCCGCCCAGCGCACGACGTACGGCATGACCAGCGAGCGCGGCAAGGCCGACCTGATGTTCCTCCAGCACATGCTGTGGGAGACCAAGCGGGAGGGGCGCGGCGGCATGGTCATCACGGTCATGCCGCACGGTGTGCTGTTCCGGGGCGGCGGCGAGCAGGAGATCCGCACCAAGCTGCTCGACGAGGACGCGATCGAGGCCGTCATCGGCCTGGCCCCCAACCTCTTCTACGGGACCGGCATTCCGGCCTGCATCCTCCTGCTGCGCCCGCCGGGCCGCAAGGACCCGGCGCGGGCGGGCAAGGTGCTGTTCATCAACGCGGACCGCGAATACCACTCGGAGCGCGCCCAGAACGTCCTGCTGCCGGAACATGCAGAGAAGATCGTCACCACCTTCCACGGCTACACCGAGGTGCCAGGCTTCTCGCGGATCGTGACCCGCGAGGAGCTGGCGGCCAACGACGACAACCTCAACATCCGCCGTTACGTGGACAACACCCCGCCGCCGGAGCCGCAGGACGTGCGGGCCCACCTGGTGGGCGGGGTGCCGCGCGCGGAGATCGAGGCGAAGAAGGAACTGCTGGACGCTTACGGGGTGAAGCTGACCGACCTCTTCGCGGAGCGCTCCCCGGCGGACCCCGACTACGTGGACTTCCTACCGGAGGGCAGCCGCCCGGACGCGGCCCGGCTGGCGGAGCTGGCCCGCCCGCGTGAGGAAGCCCTGCGGGCGGCGTTCGGACGGTGGTGGGAGAAGGAGGCCCGCCACCTGGAGGCGGTGGCCGCAACCCCGGAGCGTCTGGCCGACCTGACCGCGTCGGAGCGCAAGGCAGGGCTGATGGCGGTACGCGGCGAGCTGATCGAGTCGTTCGTCGAGCGGCTGGGAGAGGTAGACCTCCTCGACCGTTACGCCCTCGCGGGCGCGGTGGCCGGCTGGTGGTACGAGGCCAAGTACGACCTGCTCGCGCTGTCGGAGAACGGCTTCGCGGGCGTCCTGGACGGCTGGGTCGAGAACGTGGACACCCTGCTGGCCCCGGAACAAGACCCGAAGACACGCAAGCTCCGCAAGCGCACCGCCGCCGAACGCCGCCAGGCGTACGACCACAAGGTGGTCGCGGCGATCGCCCCGGACTTCCTGGAGAAGCTGGCGGCGGCGGACGCGCGTAAGGCGGAGCTGGACGCACGGTGGAAGGAACTCAACGCGGAGCCGGAGCCGTCGGAGGACGACGAGGCGGACGAAGCGGACACGCCGACGCGCGAGGCGGTCGCCCTGAGCGTGGAGCAGCTGGCGGAACTGGCGCACGTGAAGAGGGAACGCACCAAGGCCGCCGCCCTGATCAAGCGCCTGGAGGCGGACTTCTGGTTCCCCTGGCCGAGCGACCCGCCCAAGCTGGGCGAGGACCCGCCGGGCCTGTTCGCGGCGCGGCAGAAACTGGCGCTGGACCCGGACGCCGAGCGGCGGGTGGTGCTGGAGCTCCTCCGGGACGACCTCGCGGGCAAGCTGGAGGGGCATGTGGTCCGCAGGCGGCGGGAGTTGGCCGACGCATACGGGGTGTGGTCAGACAAGTATGTGGTGTCGCTCAAGGAGATCCGCGCGGAGCGCGAGCGAGCGGCGGCCACGCTGGACGGCTTCTTGAAGGAGCTGGGCTATGCCAACTGATGCTGAAGTGCGGTGGCTCCCTGTCCGCGAGGTCGGGGAGGTTCGCATGGGGAAGCAACTTTCTCCCGCGAGCCGTGAAGGGGTGGGGCAGTTCCCCTATCTCAGGGTTGCCAATGTGTATGAAGATCGAATTGACCTCGCTGATGTGAAGACTATGAGCTTCACGCGAGCCGAGCGCCGGGTGTATGAGCTTCATCCGGGCGACATTCTCTTGAACGAAGGTCAGGAGAATCTTCGAATGGTCGGGCGAAGTGCCCTATATTCAGGCCCTGCGGGATCCTATTGCTTCCAGAACACGCTTATCAGATTTCGGCCTGGATCCCACGTTATTCCCGAATATGCGCAAGCGGTTTTCGTTCGATGGCGACTGAATGGTGTGTTCGCTGGAATCGCGGAGAAGACCAGCATTTCCCATCTAGGTGGAAACCGGTTCGGGTCCCTACTTTTTCCCTGGCGACCGCTTCGGGACCAGCGGCGGATTGTCGGGGTGGTCGATGCTGTATCGGAGCAGGAGCGCGCTATCGAAGCCTCGATCGCGAAGCTCAAGGCTATGCACTCAAGGGCACTGGATGGGCTGCTCGACGGGCTGGAGTGGGATTCCGTGCTGGCGGAAGCTTCGATCGGTGCGATCCGTAACGGATTCTCTCCGATCGAAAGCGAGGCGTGGACCGGAGTGCAAATGCTGGGGCTCGGCTGCCTCACGCGTACAGGGTTTGAGCCTGTTCAGCTGAAGAATGCCCCGTCGTCCGTTACGGCTAAGCATCCCGCCGCTCTGTGCGATGGCGACCTGCTGATGAGTCGAGCTAATACGCGAGAATTGGTTGGATTGGCTGGGGTGTATCGGGATGTTGGTGTGCCATGCATTTACCCGGACCTCATGATGAGAATTCGAGCGTCCGCTCGCTGTTCAGCGGAGTTTCTGGACGCGGTTCTGAGGTCGACTCGCTCGCGTCGCTATGTACGGTCGATGGCGCAAGGTACTTCAGAAAGCATGGTGAAGATCTCGGCGAAGACGGTTCGGGAGCTGCCCGTCCCGCTGCCAAGCCTTGAAGAACAAGCGCGAGTGCTGGCAACCCTTGGTGATCTGTCTCGACAGGTGGATGCTGAGGGCGAAGAGTTGGCCAAGCTGCGAAGCCTCAAGCGCGGGCTTATGGACGGCCTGCTGAACATTGGGGGAGGGCCCGCCCTGTCCGGTTAGGACTTCGCGAAGAGCCGACCGGCGGCGTCTGGCTCAGGCCGGGAACTTCCCGGCCTTGAGGGCCGTGACGAACATTGACCAGATGGCCGTCGGGAAGACTAGGGCCGGGCCTCGCGGGGTCTTGGAGTCGCGGACCGGGATGCCTGACGGGTGGTCGTCCAGGACCTCGACGCAGCTGCCGCCGTCGCCGCTGCTGTAGGAGGACTTGCGCCAGCCGCTCAGTGCTGCCGCGTTCGAGATGCTGCGCTCAGTCATCGTGCCCGTATTCCTTCGCCGTCGCCCTCAGTAGGGCAATCGACTCCTTGCGTGGGAGTGCGTCGCCCAAGGCGAGAGTGTATGTGTGCCGCAGCGTCTCAACCAGGTCGGGAGAGTCGTGCAGTTTGCCCATCAGTACGCCTTCGCCGTACGCGACTGGAGGCTGGTCCTCGAACGTCATCAGCGACAGCATCCCTTGGAGTAGCGGGTGGTAGCCCACTCCAAAGGGGAGGATGTACGCGCGAACGCGCCCTTCGTCCGAGAGGCGAGCGATGTGGAGGAGCTGGTTCGCCATGACCTTCGCGCCACCAACGCGACGGCGTAGCACTGCCTCGTCCAACAGCGCGCAGAATAGCGGCGAGGCCGGGTTGGTGAGGACCTTTGCGCGCTCCAGCCGTGTGACAAGGAGCCTGTCACATTCCGCTTCACCCCGAGGAGGGAACCCAGGCCGCAGAACCGCCCGCGCGTATCCGTCAGTCTGCAAGACGCCGGGTACCAGGGACAGTGCGAACTCCTGGATCATCGTCGCCTGTTGTTCGAGCTGGCGAGCCGCCTCGAAGTAGTCGGCGACCGCCGCGTCCTCCTCCGGCAGGAAGCTGCTCAGCACGTTCCCCGTGTTCAGGACCCTGTCCAGGCGTCGCGCGTCCTCCTTCGACGGCACGCGGCGGCCCGCCTCGATGTGGGAGATGTGCGAGCGGGTCATGATCGCCGCGTCGGCCAGTTGCTGCTGGGTGAGCCCGGCCGTCTCGCGCTGCGCCTTCAACCAGTCCCCATAGATGTTGCTCACGGTCAACTCCCATGTGACAGAGGCGTTGTCACACGCCACCCACTGGCGAGGCTACTCCGCTTCGTCTCACCCTGTGAGGGGATCGCTACTCAGCGATGTCCCGTGATGTCCCTGCGCCCGGCCGTTCCTGGCCGTGCACGCAAGGACCCCCGCGACCGCTCTGAACGGTCCGGGGGCGTGGACGCCAACCAACTGGAGTTGACGACGTGTTGCACTGTATCGCCCGCCTCTTCGAGGCGTTGCTGTACCTGCTCTGGGCCGACCCGGGTTCCCGGGTGGTGCCCGCCCGGCCCGGCACCCCGTACCGTCCCGCCCGCGCACGCCGCGCCCGCGCCCGCCGGCAGCGGGCCAGGCGGGTGGCGTTGTGGCTGGCCCTGCACGGGGTCGATATCGGGCCACGTGTCATCCACGGCCGGGTGGTGGCCGCGTGATGGGCCGGTGTGCCGACGAGGGGCGGTTGCTGCCCTGGGCCAGTCCGGACGGGAAGCCCTGCTACCTGATGGGCGACGGGAGCGGATACCTCTCCCGCGTCGCCGACAACGTCGAGAGCGTGCAGCTCGGCATGGCCGTCGAACTGCTCGACCACGCCCACGACATGCTCTCCGACTGCCGTGCCACCTCCGCTCAGCTGCACTACCTCGCCGCCCGCATGGCCGAGGCGCTGCGTGACGTCCACCGCATCGCCCGCAGCCGGGGTGCCCGGCTGCCCGTCCCGGTCCATGACGGGGACGAGCCGGCTCCCGGAATGTAGAGGGCGCCCCGCATGTCCTGGTACGTGACCGTCTCCACCCGCTCCCGTACGGCCTGATCCCTCCCGCTCACCCCCGCTGCCCCGCACAATGGATCACCTGAGCGGGCGGTGGGCGGAGGGCGCGGGGGCATGGTGGTTCAAATCGAGCGGGACGAGGTCGAGCGGCCCATCGTCGACCAGCTGGTGGCGATGGGCTGGACCCACATCCCCGGCAAGCAGGTCGGCGCGCTGAATGCAGGCATGCCGCTGCTCGCCGACAAGCTGAGTGACGCCCTGCGCCACATCAACGTCCGGGCCGCCGACGGCAAGCCGTGGATGAGTGACTCCGACGCGGCCCGCGCCATCGCCGAGCTCGCCGCAGGCACCGGCGGCAAGAGCGTCGCGCACGCCAACTTCGCCGCCACCGACCTGCTGCTCAGCGGGGCCGTCCTCAGCAATCCCTCCGCCGGGCACGGCGGGGCCTCCGCCACCGTGCAGTACATCGAGTGGCATGAGGAACGCGTCGACCTCAACACGTTCACGGTCGTCGACCAGTTGCGTGTCACGAACAGCTCTGGGGAGCTGTCGATACTCGACATCGTCCTCTTCGTGAACGGCATCCCGCTCGTCGCCGTCGAGTGCAAGAGCCCCGAGCTGTCCGACCCCATCCGCAGCGCCGTCCTCGACCTGCGGCACTACGCGGGGGACCCGCTCGCCGACGACGAGCGCGACGGCACCGACCTGCCGCCGCCCGCCGGCGTGCCCGAGCTGTTCCGGACCGTCCAGCTGCTGGTCGCCGCGACCGATCAGACCGCGTACCTGGGCACCATCACCTCCACCCCCGACCACTTCCACCCCTGGCGCAGCATCGAGCCGCAGACCGAGGCCACGCTCAGGGCCGGGCTGCCCAAGGGCACTGGCAAGCTCAACGAACGGCACAAGCTCGTCGGCGTCGTGCTGCGGCCCGCCGCGCTGCTCAACCTCGTACGCCACTACGTCATCCCGCTCCCCGTCGAGAGCGAGTCCGGCGGCACCCGAACCGTCAAGGCCGTCGCCCGTCACCAGCAGTACCGGGCGGCCGAGAAGGCGGTGCACAAGCTGCGGAACGGGCGCTGCCGCGGCCCCCTCGTACCGGACGACGAGCGCGGCGGGATCATCTGGCACACCCAGGGCTCCGGCAAGAGCCTGACCATGGCGTTCCTGGTGCGCCGGATCCATCTGCACCACGATCTCAGCGAGTTCACGGTGGTCGTGGTCACCGACCGGACGCAGCTCCAGACCCAGCTCTCCAAGACGCTCAGGCTCAGCGAGTCGGACGTGCAGACCGCCGAGACCCGCACCCAGATGGAGGGCCTGCTGAGGGACGGCGGGCGGCGGGTCGTCTTCGCGATGATCCAGAAGTACGGCACCGGACTCAACTTCGCTGGAGACGGGGACGGCGACGGCTCGGGTGACGGGGACGGCCGGGACCTCGCGGGGGAGTACGCGGACGCCGAGCGGGCCAGGAAGCAGCCCAAGCCGAAGTCCGAGGCTGCGCCGCCCGTGGTGGACTTCCCCGAGTGCAACAGGTCCTCCGACATCCTCGTCCTGGTCGACGAGGCCCACCGCTCGCACACCAGCGTGCTCCACGCCGCCCTGCGCAAGGCGATCCCGAACGCGGCGAAGATCGGATTCACCGGTACGCCGATCATGACCGAACGGGCGGACGACACCCGCCGGATCTTCGGCGCGTTCCTCGACACCTACCGGATGGCCGAGGCCGAACGCGACGGTGTCGTCGTCCGCATCCGCTACGAGGGCCGTACCGGCAAGGGCAAGGTCTTCGACAAGGAAGGCCTGGACCGGAACTTCGCCGACCTGGTCCGCGACCGAACGGCCCAGGAGACCCGGACACTGCTCAACCGCACGCCCTCCGAGCGCGACGTGGCCGAGTCCCAGCCGATGATCCGGGCCAAGGCCGAGGACATGCTGGAGCACTGGGTGACGTGGGTGCTGCCCGGCGGCGGCTTCAAGGCCCAGGTCGCCGCCGTCAGCCGCAGGGCGGCCGTGGAGTACCACCACGCCCTCCGGCTCGCGCGCGACACCCTGCTGGCCGACCTCGCCGCTTTTGACCCGGAGTCGCTGGCCGGGACCCCGCTGGACAAGCTGCCTCGGCGCGAGCGCTACCTCTACCAGGCCCACCAGTACCGCGCGCTGCTGCGCCGGATCGACTTCGTGCCGGTCGTCTCCCCCGGAGAGGAGAAGAAGCGGCGCCAGTGGCTTCACTGGACGGAGAAGACCCGGCAGGACGCGTACATCGAACGCTTCCACCAGGCCTTCCCGCTCCTGGAAGCGGAAGCGGACTGGCTCACCGCCGTGCCGTTCGACCCGCCCGCACAGGACCTCACGGGCCCGGACGGCGGCGTCGGCGACCACCCCTGGTCCCAGGACGCCGCCGAGGCACAGCCGACGGCCGTGCCCGACCCCGTGCACCCCGACAGCCCCATCGCCTTCCTCATCGTGAAGTCCATGCTGCTCACCGGATTCGATGCCCCTCGCGAGCAGGCGCTCTACCTGGACCGGCCGATCCGGGACGCCGAGCTGCTCCAGGCGGTGGCCCGGGTCAACCGGCCCGCGCCGGGCAAGGAGGTCGGATACGTCGTCGACTACTACGGCGTCTTCGAGCACCTGACGGGCGCGCTCGCCGCGTACGACCAGGCGGACGTCGACGACACGATGCGTGGCCTGTCCGCGGAGCTCGACGGTCTGAAGCCGGCGGCTGACGCGGTGCGCGATCTCCTGCTCGCCTATGGGCTCAGCGATGCGGACCTCGCCGACCCGGCCACGCTGGGCGGCAAGCTGGAGGCCTTCGACCCCGAGCCTGCCCGGTTCGCGTTCGACACCGCGCTGCACGAGTTCCTCGCCGTGCTGGAACGCGTACTCCCGCACGAGGACGGTCTGGAGTACGTGGCCCACGCCCGGCTCTGGGGCATGCTGCAAAAGCGCGTCCGCAGGCTCTACCGGGACGCGCCGGGCGGGACGTTCACCCTGCGCCGCTACGGCCGCAAGGTACGCGCGATGATCGCCGACCATCTGGAGGGGCCGGAGATCGACCAGGTCATCGCCCCCGTGTCGCTGGGCGCTCCCGCCTTCGACGACCACGTCCGCACGCTCCCCGCGCGCGAGGCCGCCGCGGAGATGGGGCACGCGCTCCGCTTCCACCTGGAGGAGCGGGTCAAGCGGGAGGACCCGGGGAAGTACAAGGAGCTCTCGGAGCGCCTGGAGGAGATCCTGCGGGATCTCCCCGGACGTTTCGAGGATCAGGTCCGGGAGTTCGGCGACCTGATCGACAAGGCTCGTGGGCAGGATGCGGAGGACCCTGCCACGGAGGGGCTCAGCCCACTGGAGCAGAAGGTGTACCGGCTGCTGGACAAGCTCCTGGACGAGAACCCCGGCGTCGCGCGGGGTCAGGCCGCCGCCGATGCCCGCCCGCTGGTGGAAGCGGTGTGCGATACGGCCGGGCAAGCCATGGCCAAGGCTTCCTACCAGGGCCAGCATCAGGACGTCACGGCGCTGGCGAGCAGCATTCAGAACCGGCTGCTGGGCGGCGGGCTGAAGCCGGCCGGCGGCGACTGGGCCCCCTTGCGTGCCGTCGCGGAAGGCCTCGCGGCGTACGCGGCGGCGCACAAGCAGCAGTTCCTGGCCAGAGCCCGGGGAGAATAGGGCGCGTGAGCGCCCTTGCCGAAGACAGCCGGTCCCCCTCCATGGCCGAGGGGAGCCTTCTGGCCGTCGACGGCCTGGAGCTGCGGGTGCGGGTCAGCGCGCGCCGTAGGCGCTTCGCGCTCACGGTGGAGCCGGACGCCGGTCTGACCCTCCACGCACCCGAGGGCCGGCCGGTCGCCGACGCGGAGGACTTCGTCCGTGCCCACCGCTCCTGGCTGGTGGGCAAGATCGGGCTACGCGAGGCGACCCGCCCGCTGAACCCGACGAAACGACTCGCAGAGGGGGAGGTCTTCCGCTATCTGGGCCGGACCTACCGGCTCACCCTGGCCGGGGACCAGCCCACCGGGAGAAGGGTCCGGCTGATCGCCGGCCGTCTCGTCATGGGCGAGGGGACGGCAGCCGATCCGGACCGGGGGAGAGCGGCTCTCGTCGACTGGTACTGCCGGGCGGGGCAGAAGTGGGCGTCCGGGCGGCTGCAGCCATGGGCGGCACGCATGGCCGTCGCCGAGCCGGAACTCGACGTGCGCGACCTCGGAAGCAGGTGGGGAAGCTTTCGTCACGACGGTGAGCGAGCCGGATGCGGACGGATGAGCCTCGGCTGGCCGCTCTTCCAGCTTCCGATGCACCTCGTGGACTACGTCGTCGCCCACGAACTGGCCCACGTGCGCGTGTCCGGACACCGGGCCGACTTCTGGCGGCTGCTGGGGCAGGCGCTGCCCGAGTACCAGGAGCGCAAGAACGAGCTCGACGAACTGGGCCGCCGCATGTGGATGGGCGAGATCGCCTAGTCCACCGTGCGCAGCGCGAACCACAGCTCCATCCGGACGTCCGGGTCGTCCAGGTCCCGGTCCAGCAGGGCCGCGCAGCGCGCCACCCGCTGGCGCACGGTGTTGCGGTGCACGTCCAGGGCGGCCGCCGTGCGGTCCCAGCCGCCGTGGTGCGCCAGCCAGGCCCGCAGGGTCTCGCGCAGCGCGGGGGAGAGCGGCCCGAGCAGGGCCTCGGAGTGGGCGCGGGCCTCGGCCTCCCCGACCAGGCCCGCGAAGCCGGCGTCGGCGTGCCGGGCCAGCGGGGTACGGGCCGCCTCCGCGCGCTGGAGCGCCCGTCCGGCCTGGGCGTCGGCCGCGGCCAGGGCGTCCGGCTCCGCGCCCGGCTCCGCGGGGGCGCTCACCCCCAGCCGCCAGCCGGGCTGCGCGCCGGGCTCCCGGTCGGTCAGCAGCCGTACGACCGGCCCGCCCGGGTCCAGCAGTACGGTGCCCAGCGCGTCGGCGAGGGCCCGCGGGTCGCCGCCGCCGCGGGCGTGGACGGCGTACCAGGGCCCGGCCGTCAGGGCCGCGGCGGGATCCCCGTCGAGCAGCAGCCGGGTCAGGGCCGCGGCCTCGGTCCCGGCGGGCCGCTCGGCGGTGAGCAGGGTCAGCAGTACCGCGGCCACCGAGGCCACGGTGTGGTCGCCGGGCGCGCGGGCCGGGGTCGCGGTGCCCAGCGCGGCCCGCCCGGCCAGGGCGTAGGCGGCCAGGTGGTGTCCGCCCGCCCGGTCCGTGGCCGTGGCGGGCCCGCCCTCGCGGCCGACCCGGGCCAGCAGCGCGGCCAGCGCCTCCCGGGCCGGGGCGGGCAGTTCCGGGCCCGCCGTCCGGCCGCCCGGCCACAGGGCGGCCGACCCGCCCAGGCTCGCGGCGAGCCGGGCCAGCACCGCCGGGACCGGATCGGGCCGGGCCGCGGCCGAGGCCAGGGCCTGCTGGGCCTCCGTGGTCCGGCGCAGCTCCCGGGTCCGGGCCTCCGCCGTCAGCCGCCCCACCGCGCGGGCGACCGCCGAGAACGGGGTCCGCGGCGGAACCTCCAGCAGCGGCAGCCCGTGCCGGGCGCAGGCCTGCGCCAGCGCTGCCGGGACCTCCTCGTGCACCGGGGCCACGCCGAAGCCGAGGGCGGCCGCCCCCGCCCCGGCCAGCCGGGCCACGTACCCGTCGGGGTCCTCTGCCGGGCCCGCCCCGGCGGTCAGCAGCAGCTCGCCGCCGAGCAGGTAGGGGGAGGGGTCCGGCATCTCGGAGGCGTGCACGCCGTGCACCCCGGCGGCGGCCGGCCCGGCGAGGTGGCGCAGGCCGAGCTCCCGGTCGGCGAGCAGCGAGGCGAGGAGCACCGGCGGGGTCAGCGGCTCCCCGGCCGGGCCGTTGCCGTACTCCGGATCACGGGGAGCGGCGGACATGGATACTCCATACACATCAGTGGGACCAGATGGATGAAACGTACACTCCCCACCCCCGTGCGGCCCGCTTACGCTCGAAGTACCGCACACGTCAGGCCAGAGAAAGAGGCACAGCCATGAGCACGCAGCCGCGCGGACCCGTCGACTCCTCCCGCATCCCGCGCTACGCGGGCCCGGCGACCTTCGCCCGGCTGCCCCGCCTCGACGAGGTCGGCTCCGCCGACGTCGCCGTCGTCGGCGTGCCCTTCGACTCCGGCGTCTCCTACCGCCCCGGCGCCCGCTTCGGCGGCAACGCCATCCGCGAGGCCTCCCGCCTGCTGCGCCCGTACAACCCGGCGCAGGACGCCTCCCCCTTCGCCCTCGCGCAGGTCGCGGACGCCGGTGACATCGCGGTGAACCCCTTCAACATCAACGAGGCCGTCGAGACGGTCGAGGCCGCCGCGGACGAGCTCCTCGCGGGCGGCTCCCGCCTGATGACCCTCGGCGGCGACCACACCATCGCCCTGCCGCTGCTGCGCTCCGTCGCCAAGAAGCACGGCCCGGTCGCGCTGCTGCACTTCGACGCGCACCTGGACACCTGGGACACCTACTTCGGTGCCGAGTACACCCACGGCACCCCGTTCCGCCGTGCCGTGGAGGAGGGCATCCTCGACACCGAGGCCCTCTCCCACGTCGGCACCCGCGGCCCGCTGTACGGCAAGCAGGACCTCGACGACGACGCCAAGATGGGCTTCGGCATCGTCACCTCGGCGGACGTCTACCGCCGCGGCGCCGACGAGGTCGCCGACCAGCTGCGCCAGCGCATCGGCGACCGCCCGCTCTACATCTCCATCGACATCGACGTCCTGGACCCGGCGCACGCGCCCGGCACCGGCACCCCCGAGGCGGGCGGCATGACCTCCCGCGAGCTCCTGGAGATCATCCGCGGTCTGTCCTCCTGCAACCTCGTTTCCGCCGACGTGGTCGAGGTGGCCCCGGCGTACGATCACGCGGAGATCACCTCGGTCGCGGCCTCGCACACCGCGTACGAGCTCACCACGATCATGAGCCGCCAGATCGCGGCGGCGAAGGCGAAGTAGGAAGGGCACCGTACCCCCGTGACGCACGACCACGACCTGGTACTCCGTCCCACCGAGGCCCAGACGGCCGCCGCCCTGGCCGCGCCGCCGGGGCGGACGGGCGGGGACCTGGTCGTGGAGACGCTGCGTTCGCTGGGCGCCACCACCGTGTTCGGCCTGCCGGGGCAGCACGCCCTCGGCCTCTTCGACGCGGTGGGGCGCTCCGACCTGCGGCTGGTCACCCTCCGGGTGGAGAACAACGCGGGCTTCGCGGCGGACGCGTACGGCCGCGTCACCGGTGAGGCCGCGCCCCTGCTGCTGTCCACCGGCCCCGGCGCACTCACCGCCCTGCCGGCCCTGGCCGAGGCGGCGGCGGCCTCGGCCCCCGTCCTCGCCATCTCCTCCCAGGTCCCCGTCGCGGGCCTCGGCGGCGGGCGGCGCGGCCACCTGCACGAGCTGCGCGACCAGGCCGCGTCCTTCCGGGACGTGGTCAAGTCGGTCCACGAGGCCCGCACCCCCTCCCAGATCCCCTCGGTGATCGCCGAGGCCTGGGAATCGGCGCTCACGGCCCCGCACGGCCCGGTCTGGGTGGAGATCCCGGAGGACGTCCTGCGGTCGGAGACGATCGTCCCGCAGGTCACCGGCATGGACGCGACCCCGCACGAGCTCGCCCCCCGACCCGAGCTGACGGCGGTGGCGGCCCACTGGCTGTCACGGGCCTCCCGGCCGGTGATCATCGCCGGCGGCGGGGTCGTCCGCGCGGACGCGTCCGGCAAGCTCAGGCAGCTGGCGGAGCGCCTGAACGCCCCCGTGGTCACCACCTTCGGCGGCAAGGGCGCCTTCCCCTGGACGCACCCGCTGTCCCTGCAGTCCTGGCTGGAGGACCGTCACATGACGGACTTCCTGGAGGACGCCGACGTGCTCCTCGTGGTCGGCTCGGGCCTCGGGGAACTCTCCTCGAACTACCACACGTTCTTCCCCACGGGCCGGGTCGTCCAGATCGACGCCGACCTCGGCAAGCTGGAGTCCAACCACCCCGCCCTGGGCATCCACGCGGACGCCCGCCTCGCCCTCCAGGCCCTGCTGGAGACGGTGACCGAGCGGCAGGACGACCATGCCCCCGAGCGCGTCCGCATGGTCCTGGAGGACATCGCAGCCCGCCTCGCCGACCAGGACCTGGCCCTGGAGCAGTCCCTCCTGGCCTCGATCCGGTCCGCGCTGCCGGCCCGCTCCCCGTCCTTCTGGGACATGACGATCCTGTCCTACTGGGCGTGGTCGGCCTTCGACGCCAAGCACCCCAACACCATGCACTCGGCCCAGGGCGCCGGCGGCCTCGGCTACGCCTTCCCGGCGGCCCTCGGCGCCTGCGTCGCGGAGCCGGGCACCCCCGTCCTCGCCGTCTCCGGGGACGGCGGCGCGATGTACTCGCTCGCGGAGCTGGCCACCGCCCGGCAGCACGACCTCGACGTCACCTGGCTGATCGTGGACGACGGCGGCTACGGCATCCTGCGGGAGTACATGACCGACGCCTTCGAGGGCCGCACCACGGGCACCGAGCTCACCCGCCCCGACTTCGTCGCCCTCGCGGAATCCTTCGGCGTCCCGGCCGCCACGACCACCCCGGACTCCCTGACGGCCGACCTCAAGAAGGCCCTCGCCACCCCGGGCCCCTCGGTCCTCGTCCTCCCGGCCACCCTCAGGATGTTCGCCCCGACCCACCTCTGAGCCCCGCCGCGCGCCGCCGGCCCGCGCCCCCGCCGGAGTCGCGGGCGGGGCGCGGACGACCCGGACGGCGCACAGTGCGGGGCTCCCCGCGTGCGCCGGAGGCCACCGGCGTACACGTTCGAATGGTTGCGGCGGGATGAAATCCGCCGGTCGGGGCGTTCCCGCTTCCGGCAGGACAGGACCGAACGGGGAGGCCTACGTGGCGGCGGCACAGACAGCGGCGGGGGAGAAACAGGGCTGGGCCAGGAGGCTCGCCGCCTACACCTGGCGGTACAAGGCCAACGTGCTGCTCGCGCTCGGCTCCTCGCTGGCGGGCATGGCCGTCATGGCACTCGTACCCCTGGTCACCAAGGTGATCATCGACGACGTCATCGGGGACCACAGCAGGCCCATGGGCCCCTGGGCCGGGCTGCTCATAGCCGCCGCCCTGCTCGTGTACGTCCTCACCTACATACGCCGCTACTACGGCGGACGCCTCGCCCTCGACGTGCAGCACGACCTGCGCACCGACATGTACGACACCATCTCCCGCCTCGACGGGCGCCGCCAGGACGAGCTGTCCACCGGCCAGGTCGTCGGACGCGCCACCACCGACCTCCAGCTCATCCAGGGCCTGCTCTTCATGCTCCCGATGACGATCGGGAACTTCCTGCTCTTCGGGATATCCCTGGGGATCATGCTGTGGCTCTCGCCGCTGCTGACCGTCGTCGCCCTGCTGATGGCCCCCGCGCTCTGGTTCATCGCCAAGCGCAGCCGCAAGAAGCTCTTCCCCGCCACCTGGTACGCGCAGAGCCGGGCCGCCGCCGTCGCGGGCGTCGTCGACGGGGCCGTGACCGGCGTACGCGTCGTCAAGGGCTTCGGCCAGGAGGAGCAGGAGACCGCCAAGCTCCGCGACGCCGGACGCGGGCTGTTCGCCGGACGGATGCGGGCCATCCGGCTCAACTCCCGCTACACCCCCGCCCTGCAGGCCGTGCCCGCGCTCGCCCAGGTCGCCATGCTGGCGCTCGGCGGCTGGCTGGCCACCGAGGGGCGGGTCACGCTCGGCACCTTCGTCGCCTTCTCCACCTACCTCGCCCAGCTCGTCGGGCCCGTCCGCATGCTCGCCATGGTCCTCACGGTCGCCCAGCAGGCCCGCGCCGGCGGGGAGCGGGTCTTCGAGCTCATCGACACCGAGCCCGCGATCCGCGAGGGCGCGCACGAACTGCCCGCCGACGCACCCGCCACGGTCGAGTTCGAGGACGTCCGCTTCGGCTACGACCCCGAGCGGCCCGTCCTCGACGGGTTCTCGCTGTCCGTGGCGGAGGGCGAGACCGTCGCCGTCGTCGGCGCCTCCGGCAGCGGGAAGTCCACCGTCTCGCTCCTCATGCCGCGCTTCTACGACGCCGACGGCGGCACCGTCCGCATCGGCGGCCACGACGTCCGCGAGCTGACCTACTCGTCCCTGCGTGGTGCGATCGGACTCGTCCCCGAGGACTCCTTCCTCTTCTCCGACACCATCCGCGCCAACATCGCCTACGGCCACCCCGGCGCCACCGACGAGCAGATCGAGGCCGCCGCCCGCGCCGCCCAGGCCGACGGGTTCGTCCGGGCCCTGCCCGCCGGGTACGACACCAAGGTGGGAGAGCAGGGCCTGACCCTCTCCGGCGGCCAGCGCCAGCGCATCGCCCTGGCCCGCGCGATCCTGACCGACCCCCGGCTGCTGCTCCTCGACGACGCCACCTCCGCCGTCGACGCCCGCGTCGAGCACGAGATCCACGAGGCCCTGCGCGCCGTCATGGCCGGCCGGACCACCGTGCTGATCGCCCACCGCCGCTCCACGCTCGCGCTGGCCGACCGGATCGCCGTACTCGACCGCGGGCGGCTCGCCGAGATCGGGACGCACGAGGAGCTGGAGCAGCGCTCGCCGCTCTACCGCAGGCTGCTGACCGACCCCGACGCGCTCGGCGCCGGCTCGCCGCGGACCCCGGACGCCCTCGCGATGGCCGAGTTCGAGAGCGAGCTCGACCGAGACCTCGAACGCGACATCGAGCTGGAAGCCGAGATCGACTCCGAGCCCGTCAACGCCAAGCGCAGGGTCCCCGCCGGGATCACCCCCGAGCTGTGGCGCCGCCGCGAGGAGCCCGACGGGGCCCCCGCGACGGCTCCCGCCGCCGGCGCGGGGGCCCCCGGCGCCGGCCACTCCATGGCCGGCGCGGTGGCCGGGACGCCCGCCACCCCCGAACTCCTCGCGCAGGTGGCCGCGCTGCCGCCCGCCGACGACCGGCCCGACGTGGACGAGGCGCGCGCCGCGGCCGCCGAGGACAGCTACGGGCTGCGCCGCCTCCTCAAGGGGTTCTGGGCGCCGCTCGCCATCAGCCTCGCCCTCGTCGCCGTGGACGCGGGCGCCGGACTGCTGCTGCCGGTCCTGATCCGCCACGGCATCGACCAGGGTGTGGAGCAGGCCGTGCTCGGCGCCGTCTGGGCGGCTGCCGGGCTCGCCCTCGCCGTGGTCGTCGCCCAGTGGGCCGCGCAGTTCGCCGAGACCCGGATGACGGGCCGCACCGGCGAGCGCGTCCTGTACTCCCTCCGCGTCAAGATCTTCGCCCAGCTCCAGCGGCTCGGCCTCGACTACTACGAGCGCGAACTCACCGGCAAGATCATGACCCGGATGACCACGGACGTGGACTCGCTGTCCACGTTCCTGCAGACCGGGCTGGTCACGGCCGTCGTCTCCGTCTTCACCTTCTTCGGGATCCTCGTCGCCCTGCTCGTCCTCGACGTCGAGCTCGCGCTGATCGTCTTCGCGACCCTCCCCGTCCTGGTCATCGGGACGATCGTGTTCCGCCGCAGGTCCGTCGCCGCCTACGAGCTCGCCCGCGACCGGGTCAGCCTGGTCAACGCCGACCTCCAGGAGTCCGTCTCCGGTCTGCGCATCGTCCAGGCCTTCCGACGCGAGGGCTCCGGCGCCACCCGCTTCGCCGAACGCAGCGACTCCTACCGCGAGGCCCGGGTCCGCGGCCAGTGGCTGATATCGGTCTACTTCCCGTTCGTCCAGCTGCTGTCCTCGGCGGCCGCGGCCGCCGTGCTGATCGTCGGCGCGGGCCGGGTGGAGGCCGGGACGCTCACCACCGGCGCGCTGGTCGCGTACCTGCTGTACATCGACCTGTTCTTCGCCCCGGTCCAGCAGCTCTCCCAGGTCTTCGACGGCTACCAGCAGGCCACCGTCTCCCTCGGCCGCATCCAGGACCTGCTGCGCGAGCCCACCACCACCCCGCGGCCCGAGACCCCGCGCGAGCTGCCGGAGCTGCGCGGCGAGATCGCCTTCGAGGACGTCCGCTTCCAGTACGGGACGGCCGCCGAACGCGGTGAGAAGGGCGAGGCCCTGGCGGGCATCAGCCTGCGCATACCCGCCGGTCAGACCGTCGCCTTCGTCGGCGAGACCGGAGCCGGGAAGTCCACCCTGGTCAAGATGGTGGCGCGGTTCTACGACCCGACCTCCGGCCGGATCACCGCCGACGGCACCGACCTGCGGGAGCTCGACCTGACGGCGTACCGCCACCGGCTGGGCGTGGTCCCCCAGGAGTCGTACCTCTTCCCGGGGACCGTCCGGGACGCCATCGCCTACGGGCGGCCGGAGGCGAGCGACGCCGAGGTGGAGGCCGCCGCCCGCGCGGTTGGCGCCCACGCCATGATCGCCACCCTGGACGGCGGCTACCTGCACACCGTCGCCGAGCGCGGCCGCAACCTCTCCGCGGGCCAGCGCCAGCTGATCGCGCTGGCCCGCGCCGAGCTCGTCGACCCGGACGTGCTGCTCCTCGACGAGGCCACCGCCGCCCTGGACCTGGCCACCGAGGCCCAGGTCAACCAGGCGACGGACCGGCTCTCGGGCAAGCGCACCACGCTGGTGGTGGCGCACCGGCTGACCACCGCCGCGCGCGCCGACCGGGTCGTGGTCATGGACCGGGGCCGCGTCGTCGAGGACGGCTCCCACGCCGAACTCCTGGCGCGCGGCGGCCGGTACGCCGAGCTGTGGCGCACCTTCGTCGGGGAGGACGAGCGCGCTGCGGCCTGAGCGGGAGGAGCCGCCGCCACCCGGGCCCCGGGGGTCAGAACTCGCCGAACAGCAGGTTCCCCGGGGCGTCCTCGTCGGTACCGGTGTAGTACTCGCGTACCGCGCCGAGGAGTTCGTCCACCGTCAGTGAGCCGTCCCCGTCCGCGTCGATCCGCCGGAACAGCGCCTCGGTGTGGGCGGGGCTCAGGTTCGTGTCGAAGGCCTCCTGCGCCCGGTGGAACTCCTCCGGGCTGATGAGCCCGTCGCCGTCGGTGTCCACGATCGTGAGGATCGCCCGCATCATCGGGCGGAACGAACGGTCGTAGGCCGGCCCGCCCTGCGCGTACAGCCGGGTCATGCCCTGCTTGTACTCCTCGGGGGTGACCTTGCCGTCCCGGTCCAGGTCCAGCTCGGTGAAGAGGTCCTGCCAGAAGTCGGCCAGCCCGCCCATCACCGAAGTGGCCTTGGGCGAGTCGGCCGGTTCCGCGAGGGCGGACAGCAGCCGGGAGCCGAGCGCGATGATGTCGTCGGCGTCGATCACCCCGCTCCGGTCGGCGTCCAGGTGCGTGAAGGCGCGCTCCAGCTTGCGGTCGAGCAGGTCGTTCGTCATATGAGTGCCTTTCACGGCTGCGTCTGCGGCTGCATCCGCGGCTACGTCGTGCGGACTTTGGGTCACCCAGCGTAATCTTCCGGCCGGCCGTGAACTTCCTTACTCCCGCCGGGGAGTTGTGGATGCACCCGTACGAGGGAGGCGGGTTCGCGGCGGGGGCGGCCGGGTGCTTGGCGACGGCAACCTTTCAGGGCGTCCGGGCGTCGTACGTGCGTGCGTACATCGTCCGTGCGCACGATCGATCGGGGGACTGGATGGTGAAAGGGCGGGGCGGGCCGGGCCGCCGGGCCGCAACTCTGGGAGCGCTTACAGCGGCCCTGTGGCTCTGTGTCGGCGGCCTGTTCGCCGGGCCGCCCGTCCAGGCCGCGGGCGGGAGCGGGGGCTGCACGGGCCGGCTGGCGCGGACGGTGGCGTTCGACGCGGGTGAGCTGCGCGTCTACAAGAGCCGCACCCGGGCCTGTGCCATGGCTGTGGCCCGGACCGCGGGCGAGCGGCGGCGGATGGCGGTGAGCATCCAGCCGCGCGGCGGTGCTCCGGTGCTCGATGCCGGGCGATTCACCCGGTATGCCGGGCCCGTCACCGTCGGGGCGATCAGCCGCTGTGTGTATGTAAAGGGGAGCGTGGGAGGCGGTTCGGCCGACTCCGGCTGGATCCTTTGCTGAGGGACAGTCCCAACTGGGTCTGTTCAGTGGCGTGTTGCCCCGGCTAGGTTCACGGCGACCGAAGTGAACTCAAGGGGAGGGCGAATGCGCAAGACGCTTCGATGGCTGCTGTCGCTCGTGGTGCTCATCGGCACCATGGGTGCGGCCGGCTCCACGGCACAAGCGGCCACCGCCGCGGAGCCGGCGGCGGCCGCGGACATCAAGGACCAGATCCTCGGCATTCCCGGGATGAGCCTGATCGAGGAGAAGCCGTACCCCGGCTACCGATTCTTCGTGCTGAACTACGAGCAGCCGGTCGACCACCGGCAGCCGTGGAAGGGCACCTTCAAGCAGCGCCTGACCTTGTTGCACAAGGACGTCTCGCGGCCGTCGGTGTTCTTCACCTCCGGCTACAACGTCAACACCAACCCGCGCCGCAGTGAGCCGACGACCATCATCGACGGCAACCAGGTCTCCATGGAGTATCGATTCTTCACGCCCTCCCGGCCCGACCCGGCCAACTGGGCCCACCTGGACATCTGGCAGGCGGCCAGTGACCAGCACCGCATCTTCACCGCCCTGAAGAAGATCTACAAGAAGAACTGGCTGGCCACGGGCGGCAGCAAGGGCGGCATGACGGCGACGTACTACGAGCGCTTCTACCCGCGCGACATGGACGGTGTCGTCGCGTACGTCGCGCCCAACGACGTCGCCGACAAGGAGGACTCGGCCTACGACCGCTTCTTCGCCAAGGTCGGCACCAAGGAGTGCCGCGACAGGCTGAACGCCGTGCAGCGCGAGGCGCTGGTGCGCCGCGAGCCGCTGGAGGCCAAGTACGCGGCGGCCGCCGCCGAGAACGGCTGGACCTTCACCACCGTCGGCAGCCTCGACAAGGCCTACGAGGCCGTCGTCCTCGACTACGTCTGGGCCTTCTGGCAGTACAGCCTGCTGGCCGACTGCGCCTCGATCCCGGCCGCCGCCACCGCCACCGACCAGGAGATCTGGGACTCGATCGACGCGATCTCCGGCTTCTCCGCCTACGCCGACCAGGGCCTGCAGACGTACACGCCGTACTACTACCAGGCGGGCACCCAGCTCGGCTCCCCGGACATCAAGCAGCCGCACCTGGGCAACCTGAGCCGCTACGGCTACCAGCCGCCGCGCAACTTCGTGCCCCGCGACATCCCCATGACCTTCCAGCCCGGAGCCATGGCGGACATCGACCGGTGGGTGCGCGACAACGCGAACCAGATGCTGTTCGTGTACGGCCAGAACGACCCGTGGGGCGCCGAGCCGTTCCGCATCGGGTACACGGCGCGCGACAGCTACGTGATGACCGCGCCGGGCGCCAACCACGGGGCGAACGTCGCCAAGCTCCTCGACGGCGAGAAGGCCCTCGCGACCGCCAAGATCCTCCAGTGGGCCGGCGTTGCCCCGGCGGCCACCCTCGCCGACACCGGCCGGGCGGCGCCGCTGGCGGCCCCGGACGCCGAGCTCGACCGGCGCGACCTGGAGCGTGAGCCGCAGCTGCGCCCGTAAGGCCGTAACCCCCTCGGGGTGAGGGCGTGTCCGCGTTCGGTGCGGGCACGCCCTCGGTCGTACCGGCGGCCGGTCTCAGGAGCCGTACGAGAGCCCGTGGCCCAGCGGGTAGCGGCCCGGGACCGGCACGGGCAGCCGGCCCGAGGGCCGCGCCGCCCCCGTCAGGACGCGGGCCGCCGCCCGCATCTCCGCGTCCCCCCAGGAGTACGTCGCCAGCTCCGCCGCGCAGGCCGGCAGCCTGGCCGGGTCGTAGGGGTTGCGGAGCGCCACCAGGACCACCGGGACACCGGTGGCGATCAGCTCCGTCACCAGGGTGCGCTGGGGGCCGTCCCCCTCCGGGACGTTGTACGTGCACACCAGCACCGCCGCGTGCCCGGGCGCCGCGGCCACCGCGCGCGAGGGCGGCACCGCCGTGGCCCGGCAGCCCAGTGCGGTCAGCTCCCGGGCCAGTACGACGGTGGGCGGGCCGGTCGTCCCGCTGGGGGAGACCGGGTCCGTCCCGGTGACCAGCAGCCGGGGCGCGGCCTTGGCGTCGACCGGCAGCAGCTTGCCGGGATCGGCCAGCAGGGTCGTGGTCGCGGCGGCGATCCGGTCGGCGGCGTCCAGGTGGTCGCGTGCGCCGACGACCGCGCCCACCGTCGCGGCGGAGGGGTACGCCTCGTCGAACAGGCCCCGGCGGGACTTCAGTTCCAGGATCCGCAGCACCGACTCCCCGACGCGCTCCTCGGTCAGCTCGCCCGACGCGACGGCCGCCAGCACGCTGCGGTGGGCCAGGGGCAGGTCCGGCGGGTTCAGCAGCTGGTCGCAGCCCGCCAGGAGGGCCAGTACGGGCACGCGGTCGTCCCCGTACTTCTGGCGGACCCCGGCCATGTCCAGGGCGTCGGTGACCACCACCCCCTGGAAGCCGAGGCGTTCGCGCAGGATGCCGGTGACGATCGGCCGGGAGAGGGTCGCCGGGTCGCCCGAGGGGTCGAGTGCGGGGAAGACGATGTGCGCCGTCATGATCGCGTCCACCCCGGCCTCCACCGCGGCCCGGAAGGGCGGCTCGTCGAGCTCCTCCCAGGCGGCGCGGGTGTGCCGCATGACCGGCAGGCCCACATGGCTGTCGGTCTCGGTGTCCCCGTGGCCGGGGAAGTGCTTGGCCGTGGCGGCCACCCCGGCGCCCTGGTAGCCGCGTACCTGGGCGGCGACCAGCTCCGCTGCGGCGCGCGGGTCGGAGCCGAAGGAGCGGACGCCGATGACCGGGTTGGCCGGGTTGACGTTGACGTCGGCCACCGGTGCGTAGTCCTGGCGGATGCCCATGGCCGCGAGTTCCGTGCCCGCGATGCGGGCGGCGCGCCGGGCGTCGGTGGCGGAACCGGAGGCGCCGAGGGCCATGGCCCCCGGGAACAGGGTCGCGGGCCTGCCGATCCTGGCGACGGCGCCGTGCTCCTGGTCGGTGGAGAGCAGCAGCGGGATCCGGGCGCCGGTGGTGAGGGCGGTCTGCTGCAGGCCGGCCGAGAGCGCCGCGATCTGCTGCGGGGTGCGGGTGTTGTGGGCCCAGGCGAAGTACACGATCCCGCCGAGGTGGTAGCGGGAGACCAGTTCGGCTGCGGTGCGCACGCCGAACGCCGCGTGGTTCTGCTCGGCGTCCGCCGGGTCGGGGTCGGTCGCGGAATGCCCGTACGCCCGGGAGACGAAGAGCTGTCCGACCTTCTCGGCGAGGCTCATGCGGTCGACGGCGCGGCGCAGTCGGGCCCGGTCGGGGTGGCGGCCGGGGGGACCGTCCGGGTTGAGGGCGTCGTCGGTGGTGTGTGCGGGGCCCGAGGCGGTGGCGGCCGCACCCGCGGCCGTGGCGGCGACCGCGACGGCCGCGGCGAGCAGGTTCCGGCGGGAGGCGTGGTTCGGCACGCGCCGGACCCTACCGGTGGTGTCCGGGCGGGGCCGGGCGTGTCGCTGCGTGTCGCTCGGTGGGGGTGGTGCGGGGCTCGGCCCGGCGGCCGGGTTACTGCGGGGGCCAGTGGGTCTGGAGGGTGCGGACCGTTTCGGTGATGGCCGGGCGGCGGGCGGCTCCGGTGCGCCAGAGGGCGTACAGCCGGCGGACGGGGCCCGGTTCCAGCGGTACGGCAACGGCTCCCGGCGGGAGGGTGCCGGTGCCCAGCCGGGGGACGACCGCCACCCCGAGTCCGGCCGCGACGAGGGCGACGATGGTGTGGTTCTCCTCGGCGACGTGCGCGATGTCCGGCTCGAAGCCCGCGGTGCGCAGCGTCCGCATCAGCCAGTCGTGGCAGACCCGCCCGGGCGGCTGGCACACCCAGCGCTCACCGCCGAGGTCGCAGCGCCGGACGGCGGCGCGGGTGGTGAAGGGGTGGCCGGCGGGGACCACCAGGTCGCAGAGGTCGTCCCCGATCAGGGCCTGTTCCACCCCCTCGGGCGCGGGCAGCGGGGCGATGTCCCAGTCGTGGGCCACGGCCAGGTCGGTGACGCCCCGGGCCACCAGGTCCACGGACAGGTGCGGGTCGACCTCGGTGAGGCGTACGTCCAGGGCCGGGTGGCGGTGGGCCAGGTCGGCCAGTACCCCCGGCAGCAGGCCGCGTGCGGCCGAGGCGAACGCGGCGACCGTGAGCAGCCCGCTCGGCTGCCCGCGGCGCTCCTCCAGGGTGGTCTCGGCGCGTTCGACGATCGCCAGCAACTCCTGTGCGGTGTCCGCCAGATGGCGGGCCTCCTCGGTGAGGGCGACGCCGCGCCCGCGCCGTTCCAGCAGGGTGGTACGGGTCTCCCGCTCCAGCTTGGCGATCTGCTGCGAGACCGCGGAGGGGGTGTAGCCGAGCGCGGCCGCCGCGCCCGCGACCGAGCCGTGGACGGATACGGCGTGCAGGGCGCGCAGCCGGGCGAGATCGAGCATGTCCTCATCCTATTCGGTAGCAGTGCTTCATCCATGGGTGAAGACATCCGCGCTGGTGCTACATCGTCGGGCGGCCGATGCTCGGTCCATGCGTCCCGTACACACCGCACTCGCCGTGCTCGTCGCCGCAGTGTGGGGCTTCAACTTCGTGGTCATCGAGATCGGCCTCGACCACTTCCCGCCCCTGCTGCTGTCCGCCCTGCGCTTCCTCGTCGCCGCCCTGCCCGCCGTGTTCTTCGTCGGGCGGCCCAAGGTCGCCTGGAAGTGGGTCCTCGGGGTCGGCGCCGCCCTCGGCATCGCCAAGTTCGGACTGCTCTTCACCGGCATGGACGCGGGGATGCCCGCCGGGCTGTCCTCGCTCGTCCTGCAGATCCAGGCGGTCTTCACCGCCGTTCTCGCCTCCGCCGTGCTCCGCGAGCGGCCGGGCCGGGTGCGGGTGACCGGGATGGCGGTGGCGCTGGCCGGGATCGCCGTCGCCGCCGTGGACGGGGGGACCTCCGGGCCGGTGCTCGGCTTCACCCTGGTCGTGGCGGCCGCCGCCTGCTGGGGCGTCTCCAACGTGCTGACCCGTAAGGCCGCCCCGCCCGACGCGCTGAACTTCATGGTGTGGGTGTGCACCGTGCCCGTGCTGCCGCTGCTCGGGCTGTCGCTGCTGCTGGAGGGGCCCGAGCGGGACCTGGCCGCGCTGCGGGCCCTGGACTGGTCCGGGGTGGGCGTCATCGCGTACGTCGCGTGGATCTCGACCGTGTTCGGCTTCGGTGCGTGGGGATATCTGCTGCGCCGCTACCCGGCCTCGTCGGTGGCTCCGTTCAGCCTGCTGGTGCCGGTCTTCGGGATGTCCTCGGCGGCGCTGGTGCTGGGGGAGCAGGTGTCGGGCCTGCGCTGGGTGGCGGCGGTGCTGCTGGTGGGCGGGGTGGCGCTGACGTCGCTGGCGCCCGCGCGCGCGGCCGTCAGCGCGCAGAGCCGTCCTGCAGCGGCAGGCGCCAGTCCTGCCCGATGAGGGAGACCCCGTACGAGCGGTGCGGGCGCTCGGCGACCAGGGTGAACCCGGCCCGCAGGTAGAGCTCGCGGGCGTCGGTCAGTACGTCGTTGGTCCACAGCACCAGTTCGCGGTAGCCGACCGAGCGGGCGAAGGCGACGACCGTGTCGACCAGCAGCCCGCCGACGCCGCGGCCGCGCCCCTCGGGGTCGACCAGGAGCAGCCGCAGGCGGGCGGTGCCGGGTGCGCCGTCCTCCCGTACGCACATCACCGAGCCCACCGGGCGGCCGTCCAGCTCGGCGATCCAGACCCGTTCCAGGTACGGGTCGTGGTCCTCGGCGAAGTCGGCGACGATCCGGGCCACCAGGCCCTCGAACTCGGTGTTCCAGCCGTACTCGGCGGCGTACAGCGCGCCGTGCCGCTGCACGATCCAGCCCAGGTCGCCGGGGGCCGGGTCGCGCAGGCGGACCCTCTTCGCCCCGGGGTCCGCAGGTGTCCGGGATGCCGCGGGCGTGTCCATGGCGCCCGAGGATAGCGCGCGGGCCGGGCCGGGGGGATGCCGGTCTTCTTCGAGACGGCGGCGGCCACCGGCTTGCTCGGCCCGGCTGCTGATTCGCCGGCACCTCGGGCAGGCGTTGGGTAACGGAAACGTAAATCTGCGACTCCGGATGCAACCCTCCGGGGGGACCACGGGTCGTATGGTGCGTCGGCACTTCCGGGGAGGGATCCGGGGGGATCGGGAAGTCCGGCGAGGGAGGGGTAACCGTGAGGGGGTCCGGCCGTGAGGCGGGACCCCCTTCGCGCTGTCCACAGGGCTGACGGGATGTCGGCGCCGCCCGGTAGCTTCGGGTCATGGCAACGGACGGGGTACGGGCGGCGGTGCAACTGGCGGTGGTCGAGGGCGTGCTCGAACGCATCACCTACGCCAACGAGGAGAGCGGCTACACGGTCGCCCGCGTCGACACCGGCCGCGGCAGCGGCGACCTGCTCACGGTGGTCGGCTCGCTGCTGGGGGCCCAGCCCGGCGAATCTCTGCGCATGGAGGGCCGTTGGGGCTCCCACCCGCAGTACGGCAAGCAGTTCACCGTGGAGAACTACCGCACCGTCCTGCCCGCGACCATCCAGGGCATCCGGCGGTACCTCGGCTCCGGCCTGATCAAGGGCATCGGGCCGAGGATCGCCGACCGGATCGTGGAGCACTTCGGCACCGACACCCTCGACGTGATCGAGGCCGAGCCGAAGCGGCTGGTCGAGGTGCCGGGGCTCGGCCCCAAGCGGACGAAGCTGATCGGGGCCGCCTGGGAGGAGCAGAAGGCCATCAAGGAGGTCATGGTCTTCCTCCAGGGCGTCGGCGTCTCCACCTCCATCGCGGTGCGCATCTACAAGAAGTACGGCGACGCCTCCATCTCCGTCGTCAACAACCAGCCCTACCGGCTCGCGGCCGACGTGTGGGGCATCGGCTTCCTGACCGCCGACCGCATCGCCCAGGCCGTCGGGATCCCGCACGACAGCCCCGAGCGGGTCAAGGCCGGACTGCAGTACGCCCTGTCCCAGTCCACCGACCAGGGCCACTGCTTCCTGCCCGAGGAGAAGCTCATCGCCGACGGGGTCAAACTGCTGCAGGTGGACACCGGGCTGGTGATCGAGTGCCTGGCCGAGCTCGCCGCAGACCCGGAGGGTGTCGTACGGGAGCCCGTGCCGGACCCGCAGGGCGGGCCCGATCCGCTGACCGCCGTGTACCTGGTGCCCTTCCACCGGGCCGAGCTGTCGCTGGTCGGGCAGGTGCGCCGGCTCCTGAACGCCGAGGACGACCGGATGCCCGCCTTCCAGGACGTGGACTGGGACCGGGCGCTGGGCTGGCTCGCGGGGCGTACGGGGGCCAAGCTCGCCCCCGAGCAGCGGGACGCGGTCAGGCTGGCGCTGACCCGCAAGGTCGCCGTCCTCACGGGCGGCCCGGGCTGCGGCAAGTCCTTCACCGTGCGCTCCATCGTCGAGCTGGCCCGGGCCAAGAAGGCCAAGGTGGTGCTGGCCGCGCCGACCGGCCGGGCGGCGAAGCGGCTCTCGGAGCTCACCGGGGCCGAGGCCTCCACGGTGCACCGGCTGCTGGAGCTCAAGCCGGGCGGGGACGCCGCGTACGACCGGGACCGGCCGCTGGACGCCGACCTGGTCGTGGTCGACGAGGCCTCGATGCTGGACCTGCTGCTGGCCAACAAGCTGGTCAAGGCGGTGGCGCCCGGAGCCCACCTGCTGCTCGTGGGGGATGTGGACCAGCTGCCCTCGGTCGGCGCCGGAGAGGTGCTGCGGGACCTGCTGGCGGAGGGCGGCCCGGTGCCCGCGGTGCGCCTGACCCGGATCTTCCGGCAGGCCCAGCAGTCCGGCGTGGTCACCAACGCGCACCGGATCAACACCGGGCTGCCGCCGATCACCGACGGACTGCCGGACTTCTTCCTCTTCCCCGAGGAGGACACCGAGGCGGCGGGCGTGCTGGCCGTGGACGTGGCGGCCCGCAGGATCCCGGCCCGGTTCGGCCTCGACCCGCGGCGGGACGTCCAGGTGCTCGCCCCCATGCACCGCGGTCCGGCGGGCGCCGGGAACCTCAACGGGCTGCTCCAGCAGGCGATGACGCCGGCCCGGCCGGACCTGCCGGAGAAGAGGTTCGGCGGCCGGGTCTTCCGGGTGGGCGACAAGGTCACCCAGATCCGCAACAACTACGAGAAGGGGGCGAGCGGCGTCTTCAACGGCACGGTCGGCGTCGTCATCGGCCTGGACGCGGACGAACAGCGCCTGACGGTGCGGACGGAGGAGGACGAGGAGATCGTGTACGAATTCGGTGAACTCGACGAGCTGGCCCACGCCTACGCCGTCACCATCCACCGCTCCCAGGGGAGTGAATATCCCGCTGTGGTGATCCCGGTCACCACCGGCGCTTGGATGATGCTCCAGCGAAATCTGCTCTACACGGCCGTGACCAGGGCGAAGAAACTGGTCGTGCTCGTCGGGTCCCGGAAGGCCCTCGGCCAGGCGGTGCGTACCGTTTCCGCAGGCAGAAGGTACACGGCGGTCGCGCCGAGACTCTCCGGACGGATACCGGTGGGAAACATCACCTAGATGATCGATCATTTGGGGTTCCCGCACCGGTGCGGAGGGGGCAGGATGAGCAGGTTGGCGGCACTCAGTGCCGTCGGACAGACCGAAGGCCGACCCCGAGTGCACTTTCCTGCGCCAAATGGGGGAAGGTAGAGGCAGTCAGGGCACCTCGAAGAAGAGGCACTACGTCGGTGAGGGATGACGTGAGCGACAACTCTGTAGTACTCCGGTACGCGGACGGTGAATACACCTACCCGGTGGTCGAAAGCACCGTCGGCGACCAGGGCTTCGACATCTCGAAGCTGCGGGCCCAGACCGGGCTCGTGACGTTGGACAGTGGCTACGGCAACACCGCCGCCTACAAGTCCGCGATCACCTACCTCGACGGTGAGCAGGGCATCCTGCGTTACCGCGGCTACCCGATCGAGCAGTTGGCCGAGCGTTCGTCCTTCATCGAGGTGGCCTACCTGCTCATCAACGGTGAGCTGCCGACCGTCGACGAGCTCGCGTCCTTCCGCAACGAGATCACCCAGCACACGCTGCTGCACGAGGACGTCAAGCGCTTCTACGACGGCTTCCCCCGCGACGCCCACCCGATGGCCATGCTGTCGTCCGTGGTCAGCGCGCTGTCCACGTTCTACCAGGACAGCCACAACCCGTTCGACGAGAAGCAGCGCAACCTCTCGACGATCCGCCTGCTGGCCAAGCTCCCGACGATCGCGGCCTACGCGTACAAGAAGTCGGTCGGCCACCCGGTGGTCTACCCGCGCAACGACCTCAGCTACGTCGAGAACTTCCTGCGCATGACCTTCTCGGTGCCGGCCCAGGAGTACGACCTGGACCCGGTCGTGGTCTCCGCGCTCGACAAGCTGCTGATCCTGCACGCGGACCACGAGCAGAACTGCTCCACCTCCACCGTGCGCCTGGTCGGCTCCTCGCAGGCGAACATGTTCGCCTCGATCTCCGCCGGCATCTCGGCCCTGTGGGGTCCGCTGCACGGTGGCGCCAACCAGTCCGTCCTGGAGATGCTGGAAGGCATCAAGAACGACGGCGGCGACGTCGACGCCTTCATCCGCAAGGTGAAGAACAAGGAGGACGGCGTCCGCCTGATGGGCTTCGGGCACCGCGTCTACAAGAGCTTCGACCCCCGGGCGAAGATCATCAAGGCGGCGGCGCACGACGTCCTCTCGGCGCTCGGCAAGAGCGACGAGCTGCTCGACATCGCGCTCAAGCTGGAGGAGCACGCGCTCGCCGACGAGTACTTCGTCTCGCGCAACCTCTACCCGAACGTGGACTTCTACACCGGTCTGATCTACCGGGCCATGGGCTTCCCGACCGAGATGTTCACCGTGCTCTTCGCGCTCGGCCGGCTCCCCGGCTGGATCGCCCAGTGGCAGGAAATGATCAAGGAGCCGGGTTCCCGCATCGGCCGCCCGCGCCAGATCTACACGGGCGAGGTCCTGCGCGACTTCGTCCCCGTCGAGGCCCGCTGACCCGAGGCCGCCCGGCGCCGCGTACCTGTGCGCGGCGCCGCCCCAGGCATACGAGAAGCGCCCCGCCGTCGATCCCCCCACGGGTCGACGGTCGGGGCGCTTCCCTTTTCCCCCCGAAACGGATTCCCCCCACGGGACCCGGATCGGGGCGTCCTTGAGCCGGGACCCGTTCGGGTCGGGAGGGCCGCTCAAAGCCTCCCGCGGGCACGTGTCCCGGCCGGCGGATGCCACGGAAAACCCCCAAGGTTTCCGTGGAACGTCCCCCAAGACGTTCCTGGCATCGTCCCATTAGACCTGTCGTGACCCCGGATGGTTACGTTGGGATCACTGTGATCTGCGTCTCCCGTGAAGGAAGTGTGGGAACGATGCGAAGGCGATCCGCTAGCGGAAGGACCTCAACCGCAGGCTGTTGGTCACTACGAAGACAGAGGAGAAGGCCATCGCGGCCCCCGCGATCATCGGGTTGAGCAGACCGGCCGCCGCCAGCGGGAGCGCCGCGACGTTGTAACCGAAGGCCCAGAAGAGGTTGCCCTTGATGGTGGCCAGGGTCCGGCGGGAGAGCCGGATCGCGTCCGCGGCCACCCGCAGGTCGCCCCGTACGAGGGTCAGGTCGCCGGCCTCGATGGCCGCGTCGGTGCCGGTGCCCATGGCGAGCCCCAGGTCGGCCTGGGCCAGCGCGGCCGCGTCGTTGACCCCGTCGCCGACCATGGCGACCGTACGGCCCTGCGCCTGGAGCCGGCGCACGACGTCCACCTTGTCCTGCGGGAGCACCTCGGCGATCACCTCGTCGATGCCCACCTCGCGGGCCACCGTCTCGGCGACGGCCCGGTTGTCGCCGGTCAGCAGGACCGGGGTCAGCCCCAGCTCCCGCAGCCGGCCGACCGCCTCGGCGCTGGTCTCCTTGACCGCGTCGGCCACGGTCAGGACCCCGCGCGCGGCGCCGTCCCAGGCCACCAGCACGGCGGTGCTCCCTTCGGCCTCGGCGGCGGCCTTCGCCCGCGCGAGCCTGTCGGGCAGGGTGATCGACCAGTCGGCCAGCAGCTGCTCGCGGCCCACCAGGACGGCGTGCCCGTCGACCACGCCCTGGACGCCGAGACCGGCGAGGTTCTCGAAACCCTCGGGCACCGGCAGGGCGCCCGCCCGCTCGGCGGCGGCGGTGGCGACGGCCCGGGCGATCGGGTGCTCGGAGGCGTGCTCCAGGGATCCGGCCAGGCGCAGCAGTTCCGCCTCGTCCACGCCCTCGGCGGTGACGACCCCGGCGAGGGTCATCCGGCCCGTGGTGACCGTGCCGGTCTTGTCCAGGACGACGGTGTCCACGCGGCGGGTGGACTCCAGCACCTCGGGGCCCTTGATCAGGATGCCGAGCTGCGCGCCCCGCCCGGTGCCGACCATCAGCGCGGTCGGGGTCGCCAGGCCCAGGGCGCACGGGCAGGCGATGATCAGGACGGCCACGGCGGCGGTGAAGGCGGCCGTCGCGTCGTCGGTCGCGAGCAGCCAGCCGGTCCAGGTGGCGAGCGCGAGGACCAGGACGACGGGCACGAAGATCCCGGAGATCCGGTCGGCGAGGCGCTGCACCTCGGCCTTGCCGTTCTGCGCGTCCTCCACCAGCTTGGCCATCCGGGCGAGCTGGGTGTCCGCCCCGACCCGGGAGGCCTCGACGAGCAGGCGCCCGGAGGTGTTGACGGTGGCGCCGGTGACACAGTCGCCGACGGCCACCTCGACCGGGACGGATTCGCCGGTCAGCATGGAGGCGTCCACGGCGGAGCTGCCCTCGACGACCGTGCCGTCGGTCGCGATCTTCTCGCCGGGGCGGACGACGAAGCGGTCCCCGGCCGTGAGCGCGGCCACCGGGATGCGCACCTCCTTGCCCGCGCGCAGGACGACGACGTCCTTGGCGCCCAGCTCCAGCAGGGCCTTGAGGGCGGCGCCCGCCTTGCGCTTGGAGCGGGCCTCCAGATAGCGGCCGAGGAGGATGAAGGTGACGACTCCGGCGGCGACCTCCAGATAGATGGCGGAGGAGCCGTCGGTGCGGGAAATGGTCAGGTCGAAGGCGTGGCGCATGCCGGGCATGCCCGCGTGGCCGAAGAACAGGGCCCACAGCGACCAGGCGAAGGCGGCGAGCGTACCGACCGAGACCAGGGTGTCCATGGTCGCGGCGCCGTGCCGGGCGTTGGTCCAGGCGGCGCGGTGGAAGGGAAGGCCGCCCCAGACCACGACGGGTGCGGCCAGGGTCAGCGAGAGCCACTGCCAGTTGTCGAACTGCAGGGCGGGGATCATCGCGAGCAGGACGACGGGCAGGGCGAGCGCGGCGGACACCAGCAGCCGCTGCCGCAGCGCGGAGAGCACCGGGTCGGGAGCGGCGGCGGGCTGCTCCTCGTCGGGTGCCGGGGCGGGCGGGGCGGGCTCCTCGGCGGTGTAGCCGGTCTTCACGACGGTCGCGATCAGGTCCTCGACCCGGACGCCGTCGCCGTAGGAGACGTGGGCCTTCTCGGTGGCGTAGTTCACCGTGGCCTCGACGCCATCCATCCGGTTGAGCTTCTTCTCGATGCGGGCCGCGCAGGAGGCGCAGGTCATCCCGCCGATCGAGAGTTCGACCGCCGTTATCGGTCCGTCGTGCACTGTGCTGGTCATGTTCCGGCTCCAGGAAGATGGCCGGGCCGTACGGGTCCAGTATGAGCTGGCCGGTACGGCCCGGCGTGGTGCTGCGAAGTGCCGCGGGTGCTGCCGAAGGGGGTGCGGGTGCCGCTCAGACCCGTCCGGCCAGCTCGTAGCCCGCCTCGTCGACGGCGGCGCGGACGTCCTCGTCGGCGAGCGGGGCGGCGGAGACCACGGTGACCTCGCCGGACGCGGCGACGGCCTTGACCGAGGTGACGCCCGGCAGGGCGGCGATCTCGCTGGTCACCGCGCCCTCGCAGTGGCCGCAGGTCATGCCGGTCACCCGGTAGACGGTGGTGGTCTGGGTGTCCGTCTCGGCGGTCATGTCGTTCTCCTCTTCAGGGGCGTGTGCGGTCACCGGGAGGGCGGCCTGTGACTCCACCGTCCTCCCGATGAATCGAGACTATACCCCTGGGGGGTATAAAGCGAGCATCGGCATCCGGTCTTCTTCCGCCGTCGTGGGGGTCAGTCGTCACGGCGCCCCCGGTTTCCGGGCCGCCGCGCCACCCAGGCGCGGACCGTGTCGACGTACCAGTAGGGCCTGCCGCCCTCCACATGGTCGGGCGGCGGGAGAAGTCCGTGCTTGCGGTAGGAGCGCACGGTGTCCGGCTGGACCCGGATGTGTGCAGCGATCTCCTTGTACGACCACAGCTGTCGGTCGCTCATCTGGGACACCTCCTGGTCCACGGCGCGGGGCCGGCCGGGAGGCCGTACGGGGAGCCGGCGCGTGGACGCTGACGATCACTCGGGTTGTGCCCGGGGAACGACGCGGGACCGGGGTCGGGGAGGTGCTGTGCACTCCCTGTGACGGAAGACCCGCGTAACGCGGACAAGCGTGACAAGAGAGCGACCCCTGTGACCGGAGAGTCACAGGGGTCGGATGAGGAGAGCGCCGCCAGAGGCGCCGCAGGAGCGCGGCGTAAGGGGGCGATCAGCGGTACAGGGCCGGCCGGTCCGCGAGCTCCACCACGGTCCGTACGCCGCTGCGCGCGGCTGCGAGGCCCGCCTGCGAGACGGCGGCCGCCGCGTAGCCGTCCCAGGCGTCGGGCCCCGCCACCCCGCCGCGCGCGGCCGCGGCCACCCAGCGCCGCAGCTGCCGGTCGTAGGCGTCGGCGAAGCGCACCGTGAAGTCCTGGTCGATCGCGCCGCCCCAGCGGCCCGCCGCCTGCACCACCATCGCGTGGCCGTCGCCGATCCGGGCACTGCCGGCCTCACCGACCGCCTCGCACTGCACCTGGTAGCCGAAACCGCAGTTCACGAAGATCTCCACGTCGACGACGGCCCCGCCGGAGGTCTCCAGCAGCACCATCCGGGGATCGGCCAGCCCCTCGGGCGCGGCCGACGACGGGCGCGGCGAGAGCACCGTGACCGCGGTGATCTCATGCCCCAGCAACCAGCGGGCCGCGTCCACCTCGTGCACCACGGAGTCGCTGATCAGCATGTCGCTGGTGAAGAAGGACGGCGAGGAGGCGTTGCGGTGCCGGCAGTGCAGGAAGAGCGGACGGCCGATCCCGCCCGCGTCCAGCAGCTCCTTCAGCCGCTCGTACTCCGCGTCGTGCCGCCGCATGAACCCCACCTGCACCAGGCGCCGCCCCAGCCGCTGCTCGGCCTCCATGACGCGCAGCGCGCCCGCCGGCTCCGGCGTCAGCGGCTTCTCGCACAGCACCGGCAGCTCCCGCTCCAGGGCCTGCAGGATCGCCTCCTCGTGGGCTGGTCCGGGCGACGCGACCAGCACCGCCCCGACCCCGGGCGCGGCTATCGCCGCCGCCGGATCGGTGTGCGCACTCGCGCCGTCGAGGGCGGCCGCGACCTCCTTGACCCGGTCCCCGTCCGGGTCGGCCACGGCCACCACCCGGGCCCCGCCCACGGTCCGCCCGAACCGGCGCACATGGTCCGCGCCCATCTTCCCGGTGCCGATGACGGCGATGCCGAGCGTGCTGGTCATCTCGTGTTCCCTCCTCAGTGTCAGCGGGCGCCGCAGGAGCGCAGGTAGTCACGGGTACGGCGGGCGATCGGCAGCGGCCGGTCGGGCGGGCAGGGGTACATGTCCTGCTCCACGATGGCGAAGAGATCCACCCCCAGGCGCTGCGCCGCGGCCAGTACGGGCTCCAGCGCGGGCACCCCCGACGGCGGTTCGCACATCACCCCGCGGCCCACGGCCGGCCCGAAGGGCAGCTCCTCGGCGACGACTTCGGCGAGGATCCGCGGGTCCACCTGCTTCAGGTGGAGGTAGCCGATCCGCTCGGCGAACGTCTCGACGGCCCGCACGCTGTCGCCGCCGCAGTACGCGTAGTGGCCGGTGTCCAGGCAGAGGGACACCAGGCCCGGATCGGTGGCGTCCAGGAAACGGGCCACGTTCTCCGGCGTGTCGATGTGGGTGTCGGCGTGCGGATGGACGACGATCCGCAGCCCGTACCGGTCCTGCACCTCACGGCCGAGGCGCTCGGTCTGCGAGGCCAGTTCGCGCCACTGCGCCGGGGTGAGGGTGCGGTCCTCCAGCACCTTCCCGGTCTTGTCGTCCCGCCAGAAGGAGGGGATGACGACGAGATGGGCGGCGCCCATGGCCTGCGTCAGCGCCGCGATCCGCGACACGTGCTCCCAGGTCTCCTCCCACACGGCGGGCCCGTGATGGAGTCCGGTGAAGACCGTTCCGGCCGAGACCCGCAGGCCGCGCGCCGCCGTCTCCTCGGCGAGCCGGACGGGATCCGTGGGCAGGTAGCCGTACGGGCCGAGCTCGATCCACTCGTACCCGGCGTCGGCCACCTCGTCGAGGAAACGCCCCCAGGGGGTCTGCTGCGGGTCGTCGGGAAACCAGACACCCCAGGAGTCCGGGGCCGAACCGATGCGGATACGGGTCAACGCGGGCGGGGAGGACGTCATAACGGCCACCTTAGGGTGGAGGACGAGTGGGAGGACTGACTGTGACCGGCACCGGCGATCCGTATCCGTTCGACCTGATCACGATGGGCCGGATCGGGGTGGATCTCTACCCGTTGGCGACCGGCGTACCACTGGCCGAGGCGGAGACCTTCGGCAGGTTCCTGGGCGGCTCCGCGGCCAACGTGGCCGTCGCCGCGGCCCGCCTGGGCCGGCGGGTGGCGCTGGTCAGCCGGACCGGGGCGGACCCCTTCGGCGCGTATCTGCGCACCGAGCTGCGGAGTTTCCGGGTGGACGAGCGCTGGGTGACCGAGGTCGCCGGGCTCCCCACCCCGGTCACCTTCTGCGAGATGTTCCCGCCCGACCGTTTCCCGCTGTACTTCTACCGGCTGCCGAAGGCCCCGGACCTGGAGATCGCGCAGGACGAGGTGGACCTGGAGGCGGTACGGGCGGCCCGCGTGTTCTGGATGACCGGCACGGGCCTGAGCGAGGAGCCCTCACGGGCGGCGACGCTGGCGGCGCTGGAGGCCCGCGACCGGTCGGGGACGACGGTGTTCGACCTCGACTGGCGGCCGATGCTGTGGCGGGAGAAACCGCAGCCGTACTACGAGCGGGCGCTCGCGCACGCGACGGTGGCCGTCGGCAACCCGGAGGAGTGCGAGATCGCCACGGGCGAGTCCGAGCCGTACGCGGCGGCCCGCGCGCTGCTCGCCACCGGGGTGGAACTGGCGGTGGTCAAACGGGGCCCGGAGGGAGTGCTGGCGGTCCACCGCGACGGGACGGTCGCCGAGGCGGCACCGGTCGAGGTGGACGTGGTCAACGGGCTGGGCGCGGGGGACGCGTTCGGCGGGGCGCTGTGCCACGGGCTGCTGGCGGGGTGGGAGTTGGGGCGTGTCGTGCAGTACGCGAACGCGGCGGGGGCGATCGTGGCCTCGCGGCTGGCGTGCTCCAGCGCGATGCCGTTCTCTCACGAGGTGGAGGAGGTGCTGGGGCATGCCGGTGGTGTCTGAGTGGGGGATGGAGTGGACGCGGCTGCGGGTGCTGACGCTTGAGCCGGGCGAGACGTACGGGTTCGCCTGCGGCGACGCGGAATGGATCGTGCTCCCGCTGTCGGGCGGCTGCGAGGTCCGCTGCCAGGGCTCCGCCCCGGACCCCGTGGCAGGTCAAGACGACGGGCGAGGTCGGCCACATCCAGCCCCGCCGGCGTTTGAGGCGCGGGGGTTCGGGGGCGGCGCCCCCGCAGCGGAGCCGCACGTCTTCGCACTGCGGGGGCGCAAGGGGGTCTTCGGCGGGCCCACCGACTTCGCGTACGTGCCCCGGGACTCATCCGTGGAGGTGACCTCCGCCGGCGGGGGCCGGTTCGCCCTGGCCGGTGCGCAGTGTGCGACAAGGCTGCCCGCGCGCTACGGCCCGGCCGAAGCCGTTCCCGTCGAGCTGCGCGGCGCGGGCCACTGCTCGCGCCAGGTCAACAACTTCGCCGCCGCGGGTCCCGCCGGGTTCGCATGCGACCGGCTGATCGCCGTCGAGGTCCTCACCCCCGGCGGCAACTGGTCCTCCTACCCCCCGCACAAGCACGACGAGCACCACCCCGGCGAGGAGTCCCGCCTGGAGGAGATCTACTACTACGAGATCGCCCCGCACGGGGACACCCCCGGCTACGGCTACCAGCGCGTCACGCCCTCCCCGGCCGGGAAGACCGACATCCTGGCCGAGGTGCGGACGGGCGACGCCGTCCTGATCCCGGACGGCTGGCACGGGCCGTCCATGGCCGCCCCCGGGCACGACATGTACTACCTGAACGTGATGGCCGGACCGGGCGGCGCCGGGCCGAGGGAGTGGCTGATCCGCGACCACCCCGACCACGGCTGGATCCGCGGCAGCTGGGAGGGGCAGGACGTCGATCCCCGGCTGCCCTTCCCCCGGGCAGAAGCGGAGGACCACCGATGAGGCTCACCGTCGCGCAGGCGCTCGTACGCTTCCTCGCCGCCCAGTACACCGAGCGCGACGGCCGCCGTCACCGGCTGGTCGCCGCCACCTGGGGGATCTTCGGGCACGGGAACGTGGCCGGCATCGGGCAGGCCCTGCTGGAGACCGGCGGCGCCGGACCGGACGGCATGCCCTTCCTCCAGGGCCGCAACGAGCAGGCCATGGTGCACGCCGCCGTCGGCTACGCCCGCCAGAGCGGCCGGCTCTCCACCCACGCCGTCACCACCTCGATCGGGCCCGGCGCCACCAACCTCGTCACCGGCGCCGCCCTCGCCACGATCAACCGGATCCCGGTGCTCCTGCTGCCCGGAGACACCTTCGCGACCCGGCCCGCCGACCCCGTCCTGCAGCAGCTGGAGGTCCCGTACGCCGGGGACGTCTCCGTCAACGACGCGCTGCGGCCCGTCTCCCGCCACTTCGACCGGGTCACCCGGCCCGAGGCCCTGATCCCGGCCGCCCTCCAGGCCGTACGCGTCCTCACCGACCCGGTGCAGACCGGCGCCGTCACCCTCGCGCTGCCGCAGGACGTGCAGGCGGAGGCGTACGACTGGCCCGGGGAGTTCTTCGCCGAGCGGGTCTGGCGCGTACGGCGCCCGCGGCCCGACCGCGCCGAGCTCGCCGCGGCCGCCGAGGCACTGCGGGGCTCAGCGCGCCCCCTGATCGTCGCCGGCGGCGGCATCCGGCACAGCGCGGCCCAGGCCTCACTCGCCGCCCTCGCCGAGGCCACCGGCATCCCGGTGGCCGTCACCCAGGCGGGCAAGGGCGTCCTCCCTTACGGGCATCCCGCCGACGTCGGCGGGATCGGCCACACCGGGACGGCCACCGCCGCCGGCCTCGCCCGGGAGGCCGACCTGGTCCTCGCCGCCGGGACCCGGCTCAGCGATTTCACCACCGCCTCGGCGACCCTGTTCCGGCATCCCGCCGTCCGGTTCGTCGGCCTCAACCTGGACCCGTACGACGCCCACAAGCTCGCCGCCCGCCCCCTGGTCGCCGACGCCCGCGAGGCCCTCGACGAGCTCCGCCAGGCGCTGGCCGGCCACCGCGTGGACACCGCCTACGAGACGGCGTACCGGCGGGAGGCCGCCCGCTGGGAGGCCCGCGTCGACACCGCCCACGCCGTGTCCGCGGCCGACGAAGAGCTCCCGCCCACCCAGGCCCAGGTCCTCGGGCTCCTCGACGCCCTCGTCGACGGCACCGACATCCTGGTCAACGCGGCCGGCTCCCTCCCCGGCGACCTGCACAAGCTGTGGCGCGCCCGGTCCGCGGACCAGTACCACGTGGAGTACGGCTACTCCTGCATGGGCTACGAGATCCCCGCCGCCATCGGGGTCGCGCTCGCCGCACCCGGCCGGCCCGTGTGGGCGCTGGTCGGCGACGGGACGTACCTGATGAACCCGACCGAGATCGTCACGGCCGTCCAGGAGGGCGTCCCGATCAGGGTGGTCGTCCTCGACAACCACGGCTACGCCTCCATCGGCGGCCTCTCGGGCACGGTCGGCGGCGAGGGCTTCGGCACCGCCTACCGCTTCCGGGCGCCCGACGGCTCGTACACCGGGGACCCCCTTCCGGTGGACCTCGCGGCCAACGCGGCCTCCCTCGGCATGGCCGTGATCCGCACCCGCACCGTACGTGACCTGCGGGAAGCCCTCGCCGAGGCCCGCTCGGCGACGCGTCCCACATGTGTCTACGTACGGACCCGAACGCCCGACACTGTGTCGGGCCCACCCCCGGCACAGGCGTGGTGGGATGTTCCTGTGGCCGAGACCGCGACCCGTAAGGCGGCGGCCCAGGCCCGTGAAGAGTACGACCGGCAAGCCGCGCAGCGACGTCGCCATCTGTGAAGGAGCAATAGGCATGAAGACCGTCAACCACTGGATCGGTGGCAAGACCGTCGAGGGCGCGTCGGGCAACTACGGCCCGGTCACCGACCCGGCCACCGGCGAGGTCACCACGCAGGTCGCGCTCGCGTCGGCCGAGGAGGTCGACGCCGCGGTACAGGTCGCCAAGGAGGCCTTCCTGTCCTGGGGCCAGTCCTCGCTGGCCGCCCGCACCAAGGTGCTCTTCGCCTACCGGGCGCTGCTCGACGCCAACCGCGACGCGGTCGCCGAGCTGATCACCGCCGAGCACGGCAAGGTCCACTCCGACGCGCTGGGCGAGGTCGCGCGCGGCCTGGAGATCGTCGAGCTGGCCTGCGGGATCACCACGCAGCTCAAGGGCGAGCTGTCGACGTCGGTGTCCAACCGGGTCGACGTGTCCGCGATCCGCCAGCCGCTGGGCGTCGTCGCGGGCATCACGCCCTTCAACTTCCCGGCGATGGTCCCGATGTGGATGTTCCCGCTGGCCATCGCCTGCGGCAACACCTTCGTCCTCAAGCCGAGCGAGAAGGACCCGTCGGCGTCCAACAAGCTGGCCGAGCTGATGGCCGAGGCCGGCCTGCCGGCGGGCGTGCTGAACGTGGTCCACGGCGACAAGGTGGCCGTCGACGCGCTGCTCGCCCACCCCGACATCGCGGCCGTCTCCTTCGTCGGCTCCACCCCGATCGCCCGCCACATCCACACCACCGCCTCCGCCAACGGCAAGCGCGTGCAGGCGCTCGGTGGCGCCAAGAACCACATGCTGGTGCTGCCCGACGCCGACCTGGACGCGGCCGCCGACGCCGCGGTCTCCGCCGCCTACGGCTCGGCCGGCGAGCGCTGCATGGCGATCTCCGCCGTCGTCGCCGTCGGCTCCATCGGCGACGAGCTGGTCGACAAGATCCGCGAGCGCGCCGAGAAGATCAAGATCGGCCCCGGCGACGATCCGACCTCCGAGATGGGCCCGCTGATCACGGCAGCCCACCGCGACAAGGTCGCCTCGTACGTCAAGGGCGCGGCCGCCCAGGGCGCCGACGTGGTCCTGGACGGTACCGGCTACACCGTCGAGGGCAACGAGAACGGCCACTGGATCGGCCTGTCGCTGCTCGACAACGTACGGACCGACTCCGATGCCTACCGCGACGAGATCTTCGGCCCGGTGCTGTGCGTCCTGCGCACCGAGACCTACGAGGAGGGCGTGGCCCTCATCAACGCCTCGCCGTTCGGCAACGGCACCGCGATCTTCACCCGGGACGGCGGCGCCGCCCGCCGCTTCCAGCTGGAGATCCAGGCGGGCATGGTCGGCGTCAACGTCCCGATCCCGGTGCCGGTGGGTTACCACTCCTTCGGCGGCTGGAAGGACTCCCTCTTCGGCGACCACCACATCTACGGCAACGACGGCATCCACTTCTACACCCGCGGCAAGGTCGTCACGACCCGCTGGCCGGACCCGTCGGACGCCCCCGCCGGTGTGGACCTGGGCTTCCCCCGCAACCACTGACCGGCGGCCGCCCGGTCGCCCAGCAGGCCTCGTAGGACCGGCCCGCCCCCCGCACCTCACCGCGGGGGGCGGGTTCCGTTTTCCCGGAAGGGTCACAAGCGCGACCAGACGTCAGACGCGGCCGTCCCGGCCCACACGATGTCGCCGTGGCCGTAGCCCGGGACCACGGTGAAGGAGACGCGCTCGTTGCCGCCCGCGCGGATCAGCTCCGCACCGCGCGGGTGGTCGCCGCGGCCCAGCTCGGTGTTGACCCACACCACCTCGGCGGTGATGCGGTCCCAGGCGATCCGGTACGTGTCGTCGTCACCCGCCCAGACCGCGGCGAGGTCCCGCATCAGGGCCGTCGGCAGGAGGCCGCTGCCGAGGGCCGCGGCCGCCGCGTGCCAGGTGGCCAGCGGGGTCAGGGTCAGAGCGAAGCGGTCCTCGGCGGGGGTCGCCCCGAAGCCGTAGCTTCCGGCGCTGTGCCCCTGTGCGTAGATCCAGTTGGCCGGTCCCGGGAGGGCGGCCGTGCGGACCAGCGCGAAGTGGGCGAGCCCGGCGTGGGTGAAGCGCAGCGCCCGGTCCGGCGGCCACGGCGCCGGTGAGACGCCGTCCGGATCGGCCACCGCCTTGGCGATCACGGCCGCGAGCCCCGGATCGACGACGGGGAAGCCCTGCGCGAGCCGGGTGGCGTACGCGTCCCGGGTGTCGGCCGCCCGCACCGCGAGGTCGCCCGTGTACGGACCGGTCGTGTCCAGGGCCACGACCCGGCGCAGCCGCGGCGAGGTGTCGTGCGAGGCCGCGTCCAGCCCGAGGGCGGCCCCGGCCGAGTGCCCGACGTACTGGTACGGCAGCCCCAGTACGGAGTCCAGCGCGCCCACGACCCCGGCCAGGTCCCGACGGTGGGTCTCCAGCCCCCACTCGGCGGTGATCGCGGCCGCCGTGGCGGCGTCCTCGCGCGGGGTGACCCCGACGACGAGCAGGCCCCGGCGGCGCAGCGCGTGGGCGAGGCAGTGGCCGCCCCGGCCGCCCGGAGTGAGGAACTCCGCCGCGAAGTTCAGCCCGCCGCCGGGCAGCAGGTACGCGATCCCCTCCGGCGCCCGCGCCGCGTCCGCGATCACGTCCACGGTCACGGGGGCCGGACCGCCGTCGTCGAGCGGGAGCGTGAGGCGGATCCAGCCGTCGCCGGGCAGGTAGGCGGCGGTGCCGGTGCCCAGGGCGCGCTCGATGCGGGTCAGCAGTCCGATGCCCCCGGCTGCGTCGCCGTGCTGTCGTTCCCTCACAGGTGTCCCCCCTTGAGCCGGTGATGGCCGAATACCGCCACCGGGGACACCTTTGCCGGTCAGCGCGTTCCAGCCAAGTCCATGAGGGGTTCCTCCTGTTCGCTCTCGGCGCGACGGCGCCGCCGCAGCACCCACAGGGTGACGCCCGTGCCCGTCAGCACCAGCAGCAGACCCACGGCGGGCCAGGGCACGGCGAGGAAGTCGGTCCCGGACCGGGAGACGAGATCGGGATGGGCCGCGGCGCCCGCCGTGATCCTGACGGTGACCCGGTCCGACTGGGGCGCGTCCGGCCACGGCTCGGTCAGCTCGATCCGCTGGCCCGGCAGCAGCGCCAGCTTCAGCTCACGCTCCGGCCGGTCCAGCACCCGGCGCCCGAACAGTCCCTGCGCGGAGACCGCCACCTTCGGCTCGACCACCACGTTGCCCCGGTTGACCAGCGTGTACGAGACGGTGGCGCGGGCTTCCCTGACCCAGGGCAGCAGCGGCGCGGACCGGCTGACCCGCACGTCCTCCACGCTCAGCCCCGGCGTGACGGGCCCCGGCACCCGGAAGTACAGCCGGGCGCCCACCGAACGCTTCACCCCGACCTGCACCTTGCCGTCCTGCTGCACGCCCTCCACCGCGGTGCCCAGGGCCACGATCCCGCCCACGTGGTCACCGGGCGTCGCATCCGGCGGAACCGTCACGGTGAAGGGGATGTCCTTGCGGCCCTTGGCGGGCACGGTGACGGTGCTCGCGGTCTGCGGCGCCAGGGTGATCCACGCGCCGACGTCCTTCGGCTTCGTCTCCACCGGGAGCAGGGCGAACGCGCCGCCGGCCGGGGTGTTCACGGCGTCGGTGGCGAAGACCTGGAAGGTCAGCTCCCGGTCCGAGGAGTTCAGGACCGTCACGCTGTCGGAGAGCGTGCTCCCGGCCGCGCCCTGGTGGAAGAAGTACGCGCGATCGGTCATGGCCGCACCGGCCGCGGGCGTCGGGAACACCCCCCACGTGCCGTTGTCCGCGGCCCTCGCCGGGCCGGCCGGGAGCAGGCCCGCGCCCATGAGCAGCAGGCCGAGGAGCAGACCGTACAGGGCGGTGCGGATGCGGCCGGGCGGGCTGCTGCGGATGCGCATGGGCGGTCTCCAGTCGGCGGGGCAAGGGGAAGGGGTGGTGCGGCGCCGGAGCGCCGCACCACCCTGGTGGAGCGTGCCGTGCGGGTGCGGGTGCGGATGCGGATGCGGATCAGGCGATCGAGAAGGTCACGACCGTCTGGTAGGTGTCGGCGAACATGAACGGCGGGAGCTGGATCATTCCGGCGCCGCCGACGGCGAACTCGCCACCGGTCAGCTCGTCACCCCCGGCGGCCTGGGAGGCCACCTTCATCGGGACGTCGGAGATCGCGCCGGGTGTGCCCGCGGTGCAGGTGCTCGGGCTGTCCGGGTTGGTCACCGTGCAGGACGGCTGGATGCCGATCTGCGCCTTCGGCATCGAGTGGCCGGTGGTCTGGTTCAGGAACGGCGTACGCGTCGCCGTCACGTCCCAGCCGAGCGAGCCGCCGCGGAAGTCCTGGACGGTCGCGGCGTTGAAGACGCCGACCACCGACTGGGCCTTGCCGTTGATGGTGACCGCGCCGAAGCTGACGGCCGGCTGGCCGTCCTTCGGTCCCAGGGCCAGCGGCCCGGGGAGGACCTCGACGTCGACCGGGTTCTTCACGCCCGGCTGGTCCTCCATGAACACGAAAGCCTTGTACGGGGTGATCGAGCCGTCGATCCGGATCGCGTCGGCCTTCTTGCTGACCGTGATGCTGCAGGTGGCGGCGCCGGACGCGTCCGCCGTGCCGGTACCGGTGTCACCGGTCGCCGCGCCCGCGAGCAGGGCGGAACAGGTGACGGGACCGGCCGGGAAGTTGGCGCCGTTCACGACCACGGCGGTGCCCGCCGGGCCGCTGTTGGGCGTCAGCCTCGTGGTGACCGGGTCCTTGGGCAGCGCCTCGACCGCGACCGATCCGAGCGAGGCGCTCGGGCGGGGCGCCGGGGTGCAGGTGGTGGTGAAGACCGAACCGGAGAGGTCGGCGTCGGTCACCGCCAGATCGAGGGCGACCTGGACGGTCGTGCCCTCGGTGCCGTCCGGGATCCTGACGGTTCCGGAGAACGCCTTGGGATCGAGCGGCTGCCCCGCGACGACGGACACGGTCTCCGGCGGGCTGGTGACCACCTGGGTGGTCGCGCCGACCTTGAGGGTGATCTTGGACGTGTTCACCGTGGTGACGGAGAACGAGGGGATCAGCGGGCTCGCACCCGGGTCGATCGTGATCGGGACGACGTCGCCGGCCTTGGCGCCGTCGGGCAGCGTGACCGTCCAGTTCTGGTTGCCCGAACCGTCCGGCTGCGGCGCCGGGGCGTCGCAGTTCTCGAAGACGGCCGTGGTCTTGGTCGCGGCCTGCGCGGAGCCCGCCAGGCCCGCCACCGCGCCGGTCAGGGCCAGCGACAGGGCCCCCGCCCCTGCCAGCACCTTTCGAAGATGCGTTCTCGTTCTCACTGGGTCGCGACTCCTTCGTCATGACGAACCCTCCCCCCCACCCGCTGTGTGGGGGAGGCCGAGCCGGTGCGGTGGCCGATATTGACGCGTCATGGTGATGAGAAGTCAATGACTTGCTTTCGCCCGAAGCACACAGAAATTGATGGGCCATCAGGGAGGGGCTGATGGTCCACCGGGTACCGACCGGTCGGGGTGCGCGGGACCCGGCGGCCGGTCCGGCCGTCGGTCAAGGCCATGTTTCGGCCTTGTTCTGCCCTGTTCGGGCTCGTGGGCGGCGGGCGGCGGGCCGGCGAGCGGTGGGCGGCCGGCAGCCGGTGGTCAGCGGGTGGTGGCGGGGACGTGCAGCAGCAGGTTCGGGGTGCCGGCCGGCAGACCGGTGATCCGGTCGGGTACGGCGCCGCGCACCAGCGCCTCGGACACCTGCGCCGGGGTGCGCCCCGCACCGCCGGCCAGGAGCAGCGCGGCGGCCCCCGCCACGTGCGGGGCGGCCATCGAGGTGCCGGAGGAGCGGGCCGTGGCGGTCGCCGAGTCCTTCCAGGCGGAGGTGACGGCCACGCCCGGCGCGAACAGGTCGACGCAGGCGCCGTGACCGGAGAACGGCGCCCGGCGGTCCGCGGCGTCGGTCGCGCCGACGGTGAGGGCCTGCGGGACGGAGGCGGGGGAGCCGCCGCAGGCGTCCTTGCCCCCGTTTCCGGCTGCCGCGACGAAGGTGACACCCGAGGACACGGTCCGCAGGACGGCGGCGTCGAGGGCGCGGCTGCGGCTGCCGCCCATGCTCATGTTGGCCACGGCCGGGGTTCCCGGGGCGCGGGTGGCGTCCTTCACCACCCAGTCGATCCCCTTGATCATGGCCGACAGCCTCCCGTCGCCGCGGCAGTCGGCCACCTTCACCGAGACGAGGGAGACGCCCTTGGCGACCCCGTAGGTCTGCCCGCCCACCGTCCCCGCGACGTGCGTGCCGTGTCCGTTGCAGTCGCGGGAGCTCTCCATGAACACCGCGTTGTGCCCGGCGCGGGCGCGGCCGCCGAACTCCTGGTGACGGGTGTTGATCCCGGTGTCGAGGACGTAGACGGTGACGCCCTCGGCCTTGGTGGCGTACGTGTACGAGCCGTCGAGCGGGAGTTCGCGCTGGTCGATCCGGTCCAGGGACCAGGGGGCGGGCGCCTGCGGCGCGGCCTGGGGCGTGTCGGCGGTGCCGGTGATGTGGGCGGTGTCGGTGGTGCCGGGGGTGTGGGCGGTGCCGGTGATGTGGAAGACGGTGTCCGGTTCCACGGAGGCCACCCGGGGGTCGGCGGCCAGGGCGGCGGCCCGTGCGGCCGTGGTGCGGACGGCGAAGCCGTTCAGGGCGGCCTCGTAGACGTGCCCGACCTCGTCCCCGGCGACCGCGGCCTCGGCGGCCAGGGCGCGGGTCGGGGCGCGGGAGGTGGTGTCCTTGAGGACGACGACATAAGGGGCGGTGGACCCGGAGCCGTTGCCGTTGCCGTGGCCGGGAGCCTGCGGTGGGCCCGTGACGGCGGCCGCGAGCAGGGCGGCCGCAGGGATGAGCGTGGCGAATGCGGTTGCGGTCATGCGGCCGATGCTCTGCGAGGGGCGGTGCGGGCGCGCGGAGGGTGCGCCGAGTGGGCGCACGACACGCCGCCGCCCGGGCTACGGCGCGAGGGGCCAGCCGCGCATCGCGAACACGCCCTCGTCGCGGGCGCCTGCGGCATCGTAGGTGGCCAGCGCCGCCTCGTTGTCGGTGTCGACGCCCACCCACATGCCGTAGCAGCCGCGTCCCTTCGCCTCTTCCGCGAGGGCCAGGGTCAGGGCGCGGCCGATGCCGCGGCGCCGGTAGCCCTCGTCCACGGAGAGCTCGTACAGGCACATCTCGGTGCCCTTGTCGGGGTGGACCATCTCGATGCCGGAGACCATTCCGGCGGGCACGCCGTCGACGTAGGCGATGAGCATCAGGTGCCCGGGGGTGGTGAGGAAGCGCTCGGACCATTCCTGGCGGGCGGGCCCGTCGAAGAGGGATTCGGCGGCCGAGAGCTCGGCGGGTGTGAAGGCCCGGCGGATGTCCATGGCGGTCACGATAATGCGCGCGGAGCCGGTCGCGGGGCGTAGCCGGGCACGGCGTGGCGGGCGGCCCGGAAACTCCCGGCCAGGCGGACGCGATGCCGACTAACCTGTCCGGTTCGTCGAGGACTTGAGGCCGAGGGGGAGAGCCGTGAGGAATGCCGTGGTCACGCCGGGGGGCGACCGGATCCGCTGGGTGGAGCTGCCGGGCGAGGGCCCCGCCCGCGTGTACGTGCACGGCCTGGGGGCCACCTCGCCCGCCTACTTCGCGGCGAGCGCCACGCACCCGCTGCTGGCGGGCCGGCGTTCCCTGCTGGTCGACCTGCTGGGCCACGGGCACAGCGACCGGCCCGAGGGCTTCGGCTACACCCTCGAAGAGCACGCCGACGCGCTGGCGGCCGCCCTCACCGAGGCCGGTGCGGAGGGCGCCGAGCTGATCGCCCACAGCATGGGCGGAGCCGTGGCCATCGTGCTGGCCGACCGCCACCCCCGCCTGGTGTCCCGGCTGGTGCTCGTCGACGCCAACCTCGATCCCGTGCGGCCCCGCCCCGTCGCCCCCGGGAGCAGCGGGATCGCCTCCTACACCGAGGAGGAGTTCCTCGCCGGCGGATGGGCCGAGGTGCGCGACAGGGCCGGCGCGCACTGGTGGTCCACGATGCGGCTGGCGGGCCGTACCGCCCTGTACCGCAGCGCCGTCCACCTCGCGGCGGGCACCACCCCCACCATGCGCGAGCTGCTGCTGGAGCTGAGGATCCCGCGCACCTTCCTGCTGCCCGAGGCGGACGCCCCGCTCCCGGGCGCCGACGCCCTCCGGGCCGCGGGCGTCGCCGTGGTTTCCGTCCCCGACTGCGGGCACAACATCATGCTGGACAACCCGGAAGCCTTCGCCCGGGCCGCCGCCACGGCCCTGGTCGCGGGCCACTAGGCATCGCCCTTCAGGCGTCGCCTCTAGGGCACGGCTTCCAGTAGTTCCATGTCCCCGGGCGACAGCCGCAGCGCGCCGGCGGCGATGTTCTGCGCCAGGTGACCGGGGTTCGACGTACCGGGGATGGCCAGGACGTTCGGCCCGCGGTGCAGCGTCCAGGCCAGCCGGATCTGCGCGGGTGTCACCCCGTGCGCGCGGGCGACCGCGCGCAGCGCTTCGTCGTGGGCGTCGTCCGCGGGTGCCTCGCGCCGGTGCCCCGAGATCGCGAAGAACGGCACGAAGGCGATGCCCTGCCGGCGGCAGCTGTCCATCAGGCCGGTGGCGTCGGCGCGCCGCTGTCCCAGGCCGTACGGATTCTGCACGCAGACCACGGGCGCGATGTCCTGCGCCTCGGCGAGCTGCTCGGGAGTGACGCACGACAGGCCCAGATGGCGGATGAGCCCGGCCTGCCGGAGTTCGGCCAGCGCACCGAAGTGCTCCGCGAGCGACACGACCCCGTTCAGGCGCAGGTTGACGACATCGAGGTGGTCCCGGCCGAGCTGACGCAGATTCTCCTCGACCTGTCCGCGCAGCTGCCCGGGCTCGGCCATCCCCAGCCATGCACCCGAGGGATCCCGGCCCGGTCCGACCTTCGTGACGATGACCAGGTCGTCGGGGTACGGCGCCAGGGCCCGGTTGACGAGCTCGTTGGCGGAGCGCAGCGGCGAGAAGTAGAACGAGGCGGTGTCGATGTGGTTCACCCCGTGGTCGACCGCGCTCCGCAGGATCCCGACGGCCACCCCCCGGTCGATCGGAGCGCCGTCGGAGTTGCCGCTCATCCCGTTGCCGGTCAGCCTCATCGTGCCGAACCCGAGGCGGTTCACCTCCAGGTCTCCGAGCCTCCAGGTGCCCGCCGTCGCCGCCGTGAGCGTCACTGATCCCATGGTGTCCCGCTTCCGTGCCCGTGGTCGTCGTACCGGCAGCCGCGACCGGTCGGGGCCGCCGCCGCGCTCCGGGAGTATGGGACGGGGACCGACGTGGTGAGAAGGCGTACCGGGGTAGCGAAAGATCACACCCGGGACGGGAACTCGGCTCCGGTGAAAACCCGTTGGACCTTGTGCAAGGGCTCGCGGGTGAACCGGCCGCGCGGCCCGCAGCCCGCTAGCCCTGGGCGTGCGGGGAAGGGGTGCCGTCGGTCCAGGCGTAGACACGCTTGCCGCGCACGACGACCTGGTACTGGCGGAAGTCCCGGCACTCGGAGCGGACTTCGGCCCGCAGCTCGTTCGGCCACCACCTGGCGTGCAGCTCCGGGGCGCCCTGCTGCTTCGGCGTGCCCGCCGTGCACTGCGGGCCGTCCAGCGGGGTTTTGCCCAGGTCGAACCGTATGAGCCGGGCCTCCCCGGTGGTGCGCACGCGTATACGGACGTCGGTGGCGTCCTTGGGTATCCAGGACGGCAGGGCGAAGGGTGCTTTCGCGCGCGTCGGGGCGTCGGCGGCGGTCGCGAAACGCTTGCCCTTCTCCTTGTGCACCTTGTGGTCGATGGTGTCCGTCACGGGGTTCGGCGGCAGGTTGGGCAGGGCGAAGGCGGCGGTGGCGAGCACTCCCACGGTGGCGGCGGCGATGACGAGCGGGCGGCGTTTCATGCCTTCCAGTCTCGGCGAGGAGATGCCGTTCGCGCGTCCCTCGTCAGAACGAACCGTGGCCCGGCCGAAGGTCTCACACGGCGTCATACATGGGAGGGTTGCCGGTGACGACCGCGTCACACGCAGTGACCGGGGGCCGTGCAGGAGCCGCGGGCCGCACAGTAACCGGGCGGCGCCCGGCCCCGTTGGCCGGTTGACCGTCCGCCCGGCCCCCCTCCCGAGGACCCCCCATGCGCCGTCGCCGCCTCCTGCCCGCCCTCGCGACCGCCACGGCCACCGCCGTGCTCGCCCTCTCGCCCGCTGCCTGGGCCGCACCCGAGGTCCCGGCCGACAAACCGCAGGTGCTGAGCCGCTGGACGCAGCCCAGCGCCGCCAGTTACGAGGCCTGGGCCGACGCGCGCGAGCACCGCGCCGCCTGGGCCGCGTACGGCTTCGACTGGTCGACCGACCAGTGCACGACCTCCCCGGACAACCCCTTCGGCTTCCCCTTCGCGGCGGCCTGCGCCCGCCACGACTTCGGCTACCGCAACCACCGGGCGGCCGGGCTGTTCCCGGCCGCCAAGGCCCGGCTCGACGACGCGTTCCACGCGGACATGAAGCGGGTGTGCGCCCGTTACACGGGCAGCCTCAAGCGTTCGTGCGACGGCACCGCCTGGACGTACTACCAGGCGGTCAGGCTCCTCGGTATTTCCTAGTGCTGTGACCCGGTGAACCTTTCCGGTCGCAGCACTAGCGACCGCAGGCGTTCACACACAGAGCGCGTTCGCACGCAGAGCGCGTTTACACACAGAGTGAGTTCACACCCAGAGCACGTTCACACGCAGAGCACGGGGACCCGCTGGACCAGGTTGTTGGCGAAACCGCCGCGGTTCCACGGCTGTTCGAGTGGCTGGGTGCGTCCCTGGGTGTCCGTGGCGCGGACGGTGAGCGTGTGGCGGCCCGGTACGGCCGTCCACACGCAGCTCCACGCCTGCCACGCCCACGGATGCGCCCCTGGCGCCGCGACCTCGGCCGCCGCCCAGTTCAGGCCGTCGTCGGCGCTCACCTCCACCCGGGCCACGGCCCCGTGGCCGGACCACGCCCGCCCCGCGAGACGCACCGGGCCGGGGTGCACGACACGGGTGCGCGACATGAAGTCGGGGAAGCCCGGCGGGGCCATCAGGGCACGCGGCGCGATACGGGTCACCGGTTCCCCGGGGTCGTCCGGATCGTCGGCGGACCGCCGCAAGCGGTAGGCCACGGACTGCTGGAACCCGGTGAACGGCGTGTCGACGAGGGTGATGTCCCGCAGCCACTTGACGTGCGCCATGCCGTACCAGCCCGGTACGACCAGCCGCAGCGGATACCCGTGCTGCGGCGGCAGGAGCCGGCCGTTCATGGCGTAGGCGATCAGCACACCCGAGTCCTCCCCGGTGGCGTACGGCAGCGGCAGGCTGCGCCGGTAGTCCTGCTCGACACCGCGCTCCACACCGTGGTCGGCCCCGGTGAACACCGCTTCGACGGCATCGGGCCGCACCCCCGCCCCCTCCAGTACGAGACCCAGCGGGACCCCGGTCCAGTCGGCCGTGCCCACCGCCTCGACCAGCCACGGCTGGCTGACCGGCCGGGGGGACAGGAGCGCCCGGCCGTTGCCCGCGCACTCCATCGTGACGCGGCGGGTGACGGGGGGGAACGCCCGCAGCAGGCCGAGATCCAGCGACAGCGGCGTGTCGACCAGGCCGCCCACGGTCAGCCGCCAGCCGTCCGCGTCGGCGGCGGGGATGTCGTAGTGGACCAGGACGTAGTGCAGCCCGGGCGGCGTGACCTCGTAGCGCAGGGCCTCCAGCGGCAGGCCGTGGTTGCGGGCCGCGAGCGCCAGCTCCTCCTGGCCGATGCCCTCACCGGCGGGGGCGATGCGCGCCGGGGCGCTGATGTCGCGCACGGACGCCTCTTCCATCTCCCCATGGTCGCGCGCCCCGCCCCGCAGGGCATGTCGTCGCCCGCGGGCCACCCGTCACAGGTGCCGGATGAACCAGTCGCGGGCCAGGGCGGCCACCTCGTCCAGGGCGCCCGGCTCCTCGAAGAGGTGCGTGGCTCCCGGGACGACCTCCAGCCGGGTCTCGCAGAGCAGCTCCCGCTGCGCGGCGCGGTTGAGTTCCAGCACGGTGGTGTCGCGGCCGCCGACGACGAGCAGGGTGGGCGCCCGTACGGAGGCCAGCCGGGGCCCGGCGAGGTCGGGCCGGCCGCCGCGCGAGACCACGGCGCCGATGTCGGCGTCGGCGGCGGACGCGGCCCACAGCGCGGCCGCGGCCCCGGTGCTCGCGCCGAAGTAGCCGACCGGGAGGGGCGCGCGCCGGCGGAGCCAGGCGGTGGCGGCCGCGAGCCGTCCGGCCAGCGGCTCGATGTCGAAGACGTTGGCCCGGTCGGCCTCCTCGGCGGGCGTCAGCAGGTCGAAGAGCAGGGTGCCCAGGCCCGCCCGGTTCAGGTCCGCCGCGACCGTCCGGTTGCGCGGGCTGCGACGGCTGCTGCCGGAACCGTGGGCGAACACCACGACCGCCCCGGCCCCCTCCGGCAGGGCCAGGTCCCCGGCCAGAGCGAGACCGCCGGCGTCCACCTCGACCTCGACGGCCCGGGCGGCCTCGACGGCGCCGACGCTCCCGACGGCCCGCGCGGGCCGTGGGCCGGCCGCCGCCTGCGCCAGCAGGGAGACGACCTCCTCGTCGGAGGTCTGGGAGAAGTCCCGGTACCACTCGCCGACGGCCCGGAAGGCGCGCGGCGCGGAGAGGCACACCACCTCGTCGGTCTCCTCGCGCAGCCGGGCGACCGCGTCGGGCGGGGCCACCGGGACGGCCAGCACCACACGGGCCGCGCCCTGCGCCCGTACGACCTGGCAGGCGGCGGCCGCCGTGGCTCCGGTGGCGATCCCGTCGTCGACCACGATCACCGTCCGCCCGTCGAGGGCCACCCGGGGCCGGTCGCCGCGGAACCTGCGGGCCCGCCGGGCGAGCTCCGCCTCCTCGGCGCGCTCGACCGCCTCCAGGTCCTCGCGCGTGACGCGGCTGCTGCGGACGATGTCCTCGCTGATGACCCGTACGCCGCCCTCGCCGATCGCCCCGAAGCCGAGCTCGCGGTGGTGCGGGACACCGAGCTTGCGGACCACGATCACGTCGAGCGGGGCGCCGAGGGCCCGGGCCACGGGGAAGGCCACCGGGACGCCGCCGCGGGGCAGGCCCAGTACGACGGGACGTTCCTCGTGCAGATGGCGGAGGGCTGCGGCGAGCCGCTCCCCGGCGTCCGCGCGGTCGGTGAAGAGCACGGGGGTTCACCCCCAACCCGAGGGGAGACGGGACCACGCACCCCCCTCCTTCCGACGCAACCCCACGCGGGGGATTCCCGCAAGTCGGGGAGGGCGGCGGACCGCGCCACGGACCCCCGGCGGCCTCCGGGGTCCGCCGGGCCCCGGAGGCTCCCCGGAGGCGGAGCGGCCTCTTCCGTCGACGGGTCCGCCGTGTACGGCCGGCGGGTCTTCTTCGGCCGATCTGCGTTCCGGTGCGGGCGAGTTCGGCCCGCGCGGCGGTGAAGGAAGCCGCCGCGAGCGCCCTCCCGGCGCCTCCGGAGCGGGGCCCGGCGCCCCGCCCGACCGGCCCGGCCACCCCCCGGCCGACCGCTGCGACCTGCGCGAAAGCCCTCCACGGAGGGAGGGCTTCGGGTGGTGCGGGTGATGAAGAATGTGTGCCCCCGGCAGGACTCGAACCTGCGGCCAAGTGCTTAGAAGGCACCTGCTCTATCCACTGAGCTACGGGGGCCGGAAGGTGGCCTTGGTGGGCCTGGAGCCCCTGGTGGGGGCGGGACTTCGGTCCGTTCCGGGTCAAGGATAGGGCTCCGGCCGCCTTGTCCCGGTTGCTTCACTCGCGGGCCACGATGTGGAGGTTCCGTGAAGCGGTCCCGATAATCGCAGGCAGGTGCGATTCTCGCATCGCTTTTGCGCCGCGGCGCCCTGGGTGTTGTGCACTCGTTATGCCTGCGCCCCACTCGTCCGTCGTGCCCGGAATGTCCCACTGAAGTCGCGGTCGGCGCGCAGGGGGCGTATAAGCTTCAAAAATGGTCCTAAATTGGGCATTCTTCGCATGTGGTGACCTTGGATGTTCGGCCTCAGCTGCTCGATGCCCTGTCCGCCCTGCGCGACCGGGTCGCGTCCGTACGTCTGCCGTTGCCCCTGCCCGGCACCCCACGGGCCCGCCAGACCAGATCCGAGCTGCTCGCGCAGCTCGACGACTACCTCCTACCGCGCCTGAAGGCGCCCGAGGCGCCCCTGCTCGCCGTGGTCGGCGGGTCCACCGGGGCCGGTAAGTCCACCCTCGTCAACTCCCTCGTCGGACGACAGGTCAGCGAAGCCGGCGTGCTCCGCCCGACCACCCGCACACCGGTGCTCGTCTGCCACCCCGACGACCACCACTGGTTCGCCGGCATGCGCGTGCTCCCCGACCTGATGAGGGTCTGGGTGCCCCACGAGGACGACGACACGCCCCCCAAGGCCGCCTCCCGCGGCCCGGGCCGCGGCCGCACCGGCACCGGCAGCGGCAGCGGCAGCGGTGCCCAAGGCGGCCACGAGACCCGCGAGATGCGGATCGAGACCGTCTCCAGCCTGCCGCGCGGACTCGCCATCCTCGACGCCCCCGACATCGACTCCCTCGTGGTCGAGAACCGGACACTCGCCGCCGAACTCATCTGCGCCGCCGACGTCTGGGTGATGGTCACCACCGCCTCGCGGTACGCCGACGCCGTCCCCTGGCACCTCCTGCGCACCGCCAAGCAGTACCGGGCCACCCTGATCACCGTCCTGGACCGGGTGCCGCACCAGGTCCTCGCCGAGGTCTCCCGCCAGTACGGGGCCCTGCTCACCAAGGCCGGGCTGGGCGACGTACCGCGCTTCACCGTCCCCGAACTCCCCGAGTCGACCGGCGGCGGCGGACTGCTCCCGGCCAGCGCCGTCGCCCCGCTCTTCGCCTGGCTCGCCCACCACGCGCAGGACCCCGCCGCCCGGCAGTACGCCGTCGGCCGCACCGCCCTCGGCGCCCTGGACTCCCTGCGCAGCCGGATGCCCGAACTCGCCTCCGCCGTGGCCGCCCAGCACGCCGCCGCCGTACGGCTGACCTCGGCCGTCGAGGACGCGTACCGGCGCGAGGGCAAGCGGGTCCGGGGCCGCCTCGACGGGGGCGCCGTACTGGCCGGCGACGCGCTGACCCGCTGGCGCGGCTACCCCCTCGACACCAGCGCCGGCGAACTGCTCGACTCGCTCGCCGAGTCGCTCGCCGCCCTGCTCCAGTGCGCCGTCGCCGCCGCCGACGAACGGATCGCCGAGGCCTGGCGCCGTGAACCGGCCTCCGGCGCGCTGGTCCTGCCCACGCCCGACCGGGAGGCGGGGGAACGTATCGGCTTGGCCGTACGCCGCTGGCGGCGCGTGCTGGAGGAACTCGTCGAGGAGGAGGTGGCCGGACTCGACCGGCAGCCCGCACCCGACGCCGACGGCGTCGCGGCCCTGCTCGTCGCCGCCCTGCTCGGCGGCAAACGGGCCCGGCCCGCCGGGGAGAAGCTCGCCGAGCGGATCGGCGCCCAGGCCGCCCTGCGACTGCGCGACAAGGGCGGGGAACTCGTCGGCGACCACCTCGACGAGGTGCTGCGCGGCGAACGCGACCGCCGCCTCGCCCCGTTGGAAGCACTCGAAGTGAGCCCGGAACCGCAGGCCGAACTGATCGCCGCGCTGTCCGTACTGCAGAAGGAGAGGTGACGCGGTGACCGCCCTGGCCGACCGCACCGACGACCGCTGGGACGACGGATTCATCGCGCGCTCCCGCCCCCGCCCCGCCGAAGCGGACGAGGAGGACGCCGCCGACGGGAGGGACGAGGGCGACGAGGCGCTCGTACGGGCCGTCTCCGGCGCCGGCAGCGACGGCGGCAAGTCGTCCGCTCCCCCGCTCAGCCCCGAGGCACAGGCGCTGCGCCAGCGTCTCGACGCGCTGCGGCAGTTGGTCGGGCTCTCCCGGACCCGGCTCGACGGCAAGACCCTCGCCGAGGCCGGACGGGTACTGGACGAAGCCGCCGCACGCCGAGGGCTCTCGCCCCAGCACACGGTCGTCGCGATCGCCGGAGCCACCGGAAGCGGCAAGTCCACGCTCTTCAATTCACTCGCCGGGGTGCAGATCTCCGAGACCGGGCTGCGCCGCCCGACCACCGCCGCGCCCATCGCGTGCAGCTGGTCGGACGGGGCCGCCGGGCTCCTGGACCGGCTGGAGATCCCGGGACGGCTGCGGCGCCGGCCCCGCGAGACCTCCGAGGCGGAGACCCTGCGCGGCATGGTCCTCGTCGACCTGCCGGACCTCGACTCGGCGGTCGGCGCGCACCGCGAGCACGTGGACCGCGTACTGGCGCTGGTCGACGCCGTGGTGTGGGTCGTGGACCCGGAGAAGTACGCCGACGCGGTGCTGCACGAGCGGTACCTGCGGCCGCTGGCCGGACACGCCGAGGTGACCTTCGTCGTGCTCAACCAGGTGGACCGGCTGCCCGGCGAGGCCGCCGACCTCGTACTGGACGACCTGCGCCGGCTGCTCGACGAGGACGGCATCGCGCTCGGCGAGCACGGCGAGCCCGGTGCCACGGTCCTCGGGCTGTCCGCCCTGACCGGAGACGGCGTCGGGGAGCTGCGCGAACTCCTCGGCCAGTTCACGCAGGAGAAGGGCGCCGCGACCCGGCGGATTTCGGCGGACGTGGACCGCGCGGCGATCCGCCTGCGGCCGCTCTACGTCGCCGACGGACACGCCGGCCCGGAGATCGGGGAAGCGGCCCGCACCGAGTTCGAGGACCGGCTCGCCGAGGCGGTCGGCGCCTGCGCGGCCGGACTCGCCGCCGAACGGGCCTGGCGGCGCAACGCGGGCAAGGCGTGCGGGACCCCGTGGCTGCGGCTGTGGCGCTGGTACGAGAACCGGCGTGCGCCGCGCACCCTGGCGGGCCTGGCCGCCCTGGCGGCGATCGGCGGCCGGGGCCAGACCGTCGCGCAGGCGCCGGTCGAGGAGGAGGTGACCGCCCGTCAGCGGGTGGAGCAGGCCGTACGGGTCGTCGCCGACGAAGCGGTCGCGGGCCTGCCCGACCCGTGGGCGCAGGCGGTCCGGGAGACGGCGGTGCGCGGCGCCGACCGGCTGCCGGAGGCGCTGGACGAGATCGCGGTGACGCTCGGGGCGGCGGTCGCCGTGCCGGACGCCAAGCCGCCGCGGCCCGCCTGGTGGCCGGCGGCGGTGCTGACGCAGGCCGCCATGACGCTGCTCCAGATCTTCGGCGGACTGTGGCTCGTCGGGCAGATCGTCGGGGTCCTGGAGCCCGAACTGATGCCGCCGGTGCTGCTGATGGTGGCGGGCATCATCGGCGGGCCGCTCGTGGAATGGGCCTGCTCGATCGCGGCCCGGGGCCCGGCCCGGCGGTACGGGCAGGACGCGGAGCGCAGGCTGCGGCAGGCCGCTGCCGGGTGCGGACGGGCCCGGGTGCTGGAACCGGTGGCTGCGGAGCTGCTGCGCTACCGGGAGGTGCGGGAGCAGTACGCCGCGGTCGCCGCAGGGGGGAGCCGGTTGTCCACAACCCGCCAGTAATCCACAGGCCGGAGCGGGGGACCGGCCGCCGGACGCAGCATGGTCCGTAGCCCGTACGGATGGTCCGTGCGGGCCGGACGACGGGGGAGGGTGACCGGGATGTACGACACCCAGGTGACGCTGGTGGGCCATGTGGCGACACAGGTCGACTACAAGGAGACGGTGAACGGTCCGTTGGCACGGTTCCGTTTCGCAGTGACGCCGCGGTATTACGACCGGCGCAAGGACGCCTGGACGGACGGGACCACCAGCTTCTACACGGTGTGGGCGCGGCGCACCCTCGCGGTGAACCTCGCCGGTTCCGTATCGGTGGGCGAGCCACTGGTGGTGCACGGGCGGCTGCGCGTGCGGGACGACCCGCCGGCCGGGGAGGGGGGAAACCGGTGGGTCGGTGCGGAGATCGAGGCGACCGCCATCGGGCACGACCTGAACCGGGGGACGGCGGCCTTCCGGCGAGTGGTGAGAACCGATCATCCGCTGATGGACACTCAGAAGGCGTCGGTGGGTTGAGTGTTCGAGGCGGTTAGGATTCCCCGGTACTCACGGGCACCTGGGTCTTTGGCCCGAAGGGGAAGACTGTGTCGATTGCCGTTCCCGCATCCTCCGCTCCTGATCCCGCTCCTGTTCACGCTCCAGCTCCCGCTCCTGTTCACGCTCCAGCTCCTGTTCCTGCTGCTTCGGTACCCGCTGCTGTTCCTGCTGTCCCTGCTGCTCCCGCCCCCGATTCCGGCGCGGTACGGGGGTCCGCGCGCCGGCCGCTCGCGGCCGCCCTGCTGGCCGCGGCCCTCGCAGCCGCGCCCGGTGCCCGGGCCGCCGCGGACTCCGGGCCGGGGGCGCCCCGGGTACCGGAGGGCGCGAGCGCCGTGCTGGACGGGCTGAAGACCTTCGGGCAGGCGGTCCTCCACGCCGGGGACGGATCGGTGCGGCAGATCCCCGCCGGTCTGTACGAGATGCGGGTCGACGGCGGCGGGATGCTCCAGACGTACGGGGTCGGGGTGGCGGGCAACGGTCAGCCGCAGGCCCGGTACACGGAGAGCGGCTGGAGCGGCAGCCCGCTGGCGGGCAACGGACAGGCCGGACGGATCCGCTGGGTGCTGGAGCACTCCTACCCACAGCTGAACGACCTGGCCGGGCTCGCCAAGGCGGCCGGGGCCGTGTCGCTGACCGCCGAGAGCGCGGCGGCCGGGACGCAGGTGGCGATCTGGCGGCTCGCGGACGGGGTGCGCGTCGAGGCGGCGGACCCGTCCGCGGAGAAGCTGGCCGACTACCTCCAGCGGGCGGCGGGACAGATGCCGGAGCCGCCCGCCTCGCTGGGACTCGACCCCGGCGACGTGTCGGGGCCGGTCGGCAGCCGGCTCGGCCCGGTGACCGTGCGCACCGGCGCGCGGAGCGTGTCGGTCATCCCGGACGCGGCGGCCGTCGCCATGGGGGTGCGCGTGGTGGACGCCGAGGGGAAGCCGCTGGCCACGGCGGCCAACGGTAGCCGGATCTACTTCGAGGTGCCGGCGGGCACTCCCGACGGGACGGCGTCGGTCACCGTCCAGGGGGCGACCAAGGTGCCGGTCGGGCGGGTCTTCACCAGCGGCGTCCCCGCCCAGGCGCAGATCGTGGCCGGCTCCAGCGAGTCCGCTGCGACGGCCACGGCGCGGGCGGCCTGGCCGCCGCCCGCGCCGCCCGAGGCCAGTGCGACCCCGGCCGAGGCCCCGGACCCGGGCGCCGGTTCGGGGGCGGTCGCGCTGGGCGCGCAGTCCGCGTCCCTCGCGACGGCCTCCCCGGACGAGGAGCGGCTCGCGACCAGCGGCAGCTCGGCCGCGACACCCGTCATCGCCTCCCTGGCGGTGGGCCTTGTCGTGCTGGGCGGCCTCGTCGTCCTGGTGCTGCGCAAGCGCCCCCTCGACGAGGAGGAGTAGGAAGGGAAGCGGAGCCAGGGGACGAGGGAAGCGGAACAGGAGAAGGAAGAGGGAAGCGGCCGGCGCCGAGCGCCGCGCCGGTTCCGGTACGGGATCCGGGGTAGAGGCAGAAAATGGTTGATCAAGAACTGACCTGGACCGGCGGCTTCGCGCGGTGGGACCGCCGGCTGTTCGACGCCGTGGCCCGCAGGCACTGGCCCGGCGCCGACCGCGTGCTGCCCCGCCTCGGGCGGGCCGCGAACCACGGCGTGCTGTGGGGCGGGGCCGCCGCGGCCATCGCCGTCTTCGGATCGGCCGGGGCGCGCAAGGCGGCCCTGCGCGGGGCGGCCTCCCTCGCACTGGCCTCCTCCACCATCAACACCATCGGCAAGTGGTCCGTACGCCGCCCCCGGCCGCTGCTGGAAGGCGTGCCCGCGGTACGGCAGCTGGCCGTGCAGCCGCAGACCACCTCCTTCCCGTCCGGGCACTCGGCGTCCGCCTTCGCCTTCACCGCCGGGCTGGCGCTGGAGGCCCCCGCCCTGGGCGCCGCGCTCGCCCCGGTGGCCGCTTCGGTGGCGTTCTCCCGGGTCTACACCGGCGTGCACTACCCCTCCGACGTGGTCGCGGGTGCCGCCCTGGGCGTGGCCGCCGCCTTCGTCGTACGCCGGCTCGCGCGGGACGTGCAGGAGGCCCGGGCCGTGCCGGGCGACGAGCCGAAGGCCATCGGGGTCCCGGCGCTGCCCGACGGGGCCGGGCTGACGGTGGTGGTCAACACCGGATCGGGCACGGCCGCGACCGTGCCCGACATCGTGCGCGCCAGGCTCCCCAAGGCCGAGGTGATCGAGTGCCGGGGCGCGGACCTGCTCCCCGCGCTGGCGGAGGCGGCCGCGCGCTCCACCGTCCTCGGGGTCTGCGGCGGCGACGGCACCGTCAACGCGGCCGCCACCACCGCCCTGAAGGCCGGGGTTCCCCTGGCCGTGTTCCCCGGCGGCACCCTCAACCACTTCTCGCTCGACCTCGGCCTCCTCGGACCCGAGTCCACCTGCGAAGCCCTGGAGCACGGGGAGGCCGTCCGCATCGGCGTGGGCCGCTTCTCCCCGGGCCCCGGCCCCGACGGAGCCCCCGGCTACTTCCTGAACAACTTCAGCATCGGCGCCTACCCGGAGCTGCTGCGCCACCGGCTGCGCTGGGGCCCGCGCATCGGCGGCGGCCCGGCCGCCCTGCTGGCGGCCTGGAAGGTCCTGCGCGCCGAGCGGCCCGTACGGCTGAAACTGGCCGGGCGGCCCCGGAGCGTCTGGCTGCTCTTCGCCGGCAACGGCACCTATCACGGCACCGGCCCCACCCCGGGCCGCCGCGACAGCGTCGGCGAGGGCCTGCTCGACCTGCGGGTCGTCTACGGCGGCGGGCGGCCCGGCCCCCGGCTGCTGGCCGCCGCCTTCGCCGGACCCCTGAGCCGCTCCCCGGTCCACGCGGCCACCCACCTGCGCAGCCTGCGCGTCGGTTCCGTCCCGCAGGGCACCGCCCTCGCCTACGACGGCGAATACGCCAAGGCCCCGAGCGAACTCGTCCTCGACACCCTCCCGGCCGCCCTCACGGTCTACCGCCCCCTCTGACCACCCCGCCGCGCACCCCCTGGCCCCGCAGACCGCCCACCGCCGCCCGGCCCGGGCGGCCTGCGGCCCACTGCTACACGGCCCCGGCGCCCCGCCCCGGCGCACCGGGCTCCGACCTACCCATTCGCCCGCGGGTATGGACGTACGGCAAGATGGGGTGTATCTGCCCACCATCGATCTGCCGGACGGTTTCTCTTGGCTGAGTTCATCTACACCATGCGCAAGACGCGCAAGGCACACGGCGACAAGGTCATCCTTGACGACGTCTTCCTGAACTTCCTGCCCGGCGCGAAGATCGGTGTGGTCGGCCCGAACGGCGCCGGTAAGTCCACCGTTCTGAAGATCATGGCGGGGATCGAGCAGCCGTCCAACGGTGACGCCTTCCTGTCGCCCGGCTACACCGTCGGCATCCTCATGCAGGAGCCGAAGCTCGACGAGTCCAAGACCGTCCTGGAGAACGTCGAGGACGGCGTCGGCCCGATCAAGCAGAAGCTCAACCGGTTCAACGCGATCGCCGAGGAAATGGCGACGAACTACACCGACGAGCTGATGGAGGAGATGGGCAAGCTCCAGGACGACCTGGACCACGCCAACGCGTGGGACCTCGACGCCCAGCTGGAGCAGGCCATGGACGCCCTGGGCTGCCCGCCCGGCGACTGGCCGGTCACCAACCTCTCCGGTGGTGAGAAGCGCCGCGTGGCCCTCTGCAAGCTGCTGCTGGAGGCCCCCGACCTGCTGCTCCTCGACGAGCCCACCAACCACCTCGACGCCGAGTCCGTGAACTGGCTGGAGCAGCACCTGGCCCAGTACAAGGGCGCCGTCGTGGCCGTCACCCACGACCGCTACTTCCTCGACAACGTCGCCGAGTGGATCCTCGAGCTCGACCGCGGCCGCGCCCACCCCTACGAGGGCAACTACTCCACCTACCTGGAGAAGAAGGCCGAGCGCCTCAAGGTCGAGGGCAAGAAGGACGAGAAGCGCGCCAAGCGCCTCAAGGAAGAGCTGGAGTGGGTCCGCTCCAACGCCAAGGGCCGCCAGGCCAAGTCCAAGGCCCGTCTCGCTCGCTACGAGGAGATGGCGGCCGAGGCCGACAAGATGCGCAAGCTCGACTTCGAGGAGATCCAGATCCCGCCGGGCCCGCGTCTGGGCTCGATCGTGGTCGAGGTCAACAACCTCTCCAAGGCGTTCGGCGACAAGGTCCTCATCGACGACCTGTCCTTCACGCTGCCGCGCAACGGCATCGTCGGCATCATCGGCCCGAACGGCGCCGGCAAGACCACGCTCTTCAAGATGATCCAGGGCCTGGAGAAGCCGGACTCCGGCGAGATCAAGGTCGGCGAGACCGTCAAGATCAGCTATGTGGACCAGGGCCGCGCCAACATCGACCCCAAGAAGACCCTCTGGGCGGTCGTGTCGGACGAGCTGGACTACATCAACGTCGGCAACGTCGAGATGCCGTCCCGCGCGTACGTCAGCGCCTTCGGCTTCAAGGGCCCGGACCAGCAGAAGCCGGCCGGCGTGCTCTCCGGCGGTGAGCGCAACCGCCTGAACCTCGCGCTCACCCTCAAGCAGGGCGGCAACCTGCTGCTCCTCGACGAGCCCACCAACGACCTCGACGTCGAGACCCTGGGCTCGCTGGAGAACGCGCTGCTGGAGTTCCCCGGTGCGGCCGTGGTCGTCTCCCACGACCGCTGGTTCCTGGACCGGGTGGCCACCCACATCCTCGCCTATGAGGGTGAATCCAAGTGGTTCTGGTTCGAGGGCAACTTCGAGTCCTACGAGAAGAACAAGATCGAGCGGCTCGGCCCGGACGCGACCCGTCCGCACCGCGCCACCTACAAGAAGCTCACCCGAGGCTGAGGGGAGAGCTGAGGTCACGGCCATGGCCAGACACCAATACCGTTGCCCCCTGCGCTGGGCGGACATGGATGCCTTCGGGCACGTCAACAACGTCGTCTTCCTCCGCTATCTGGAGGAGGCGCGGATCGACTTCATGTTCCGCCTCGCGCCGGGGGAGGGCAGCGAGTCCTTCACGGGCGGATCCGTCGTGGCCCGCCACGAGATCGACTACAAGCTGCCCCTCGTACACCGGCACGAGCCGGTCCTCATCGAGTCCTGGGTGACCCGGATAGGCGCCGCTTCCCTGACCATCCGCTACGAGGTCAAGGACGAGGCGACCGAGGACCGGCCCGAGACCGTCTACGTGCGCGCGGAGACCGTGGTCGTGCCCTACAACCTCGCCGCGGGGCGGCCCCGCCGCATCACGGCCGAGGAGAGGCACTTCCTGGAGGAGTACCTCGACGAGCCGCGCGCCGAGGCCATAGCGGCATGAGTGAGCAGCTGCGCTTCGCCGACTCCGGGGAGGCGGCGGACCTCGCCGCCTTCCTGGGCCGGCTGGTGCACTACGACCGGGCCGCCGCCGTCCGCCTCCAGGCGCTCGGCGGCGCGCTCGGCGTGTTCGGGCGCCCGCCCTCCTTCGAGGTCCTTGCCATCCGCACCGTGCGGCTCGCCGTACCCGTGACGACGCCGCTGGACGTCACCGTGTCCGCCGGTGAGCTGCTGGAGTCCGTGGACGAGGCCTCGGCCGGGGCCACCGTGCCCGGGCCGGTCACCGGGCCGCCCTGGACCGGGGTGCTCCCGCCCCGCGGCGGCTGGCAGCAGCTGCCCGGGCTGCCCGGCCCCGAAGCGATCGCGCAGGCCCTGGCGGCCTCCGTCGCCGAGTTCCGGGCCCGTGACGAGGCCCTGCCCGCGCAGCACCGGACCCGGTCCGAGCGCGACCGCATCGGCCGCGAGATCTGGTCCCGCACCCTGGGTGACACCGAGCTGCCGCTGCGCGTCGCGCACGCCGCGCACTCCCTGGGCTTCCTGCGGCCGGTGCGGGCCACGGTGCCCGCCACCGCGTCCGGCGCGGCCCCCGACCCGGTGGCGCTGCTGGCCTCCGGGAGCTGGCTGCGGCTGCGCACCCCGTACGGCTCCGTCGCCACCCGCCGCCCCGGCGCCACCGGCGGCCTCGGCGCCTTCCGGGTCAGCCCCGTCTGACCCGCGCCCTGAGGCCGACCGGCCCGAGGCCGACCGCCCTGAGGCCGACCGGCCCGAGGCCGACCGCCCCGAGGGCGCCTCCTCAGGAGGCCCTAGCCCGCCGTGTTGATCATCGACGCGGCGGCGTACGTGAGATACTTCCACAACTGCGCCTCGTGCTCCGGCGCCAGGCCCAGCTCGTCCAGCGCCACCCGCATGTGCTTCAGCCAGGCGTCGTGGGCCGCCGCGTCCACCTGGAACGGCGCGTGCCGCATCCGCAGCCGCGGGTGGCCGCGGTGCTGGCTGTACGTGGTCGGACCGCCCCAGTACTGCATCAGGAACAGCGCGAAACGTTCCTCGGCCGGACCGAGGTCCTCCTCCGGGTACATCGGGCGCAGCAGGGGGTCCTCCGCGACCCCTTGGTAGAAGCGCCGCACGAGGCGACGGAAGGTGTCCTCGCCGCCCACCTGCTCGTAGAAGGTCTGCTCCTGAAGGCCGCCCGGCTGAATCTCATTCACCCGACCATCGTCTCAGACGCCCGGTACCGTCCGGGGGTGCCTTCGCGCTCGCACCTGAGGGCCCGCCGCAGGACAGTGGAGGCATGGCCGCACACAGCGCACACAGCGCACGCAGCCCACGCAGCCCACGCACCGGGACGCGGGACCTGCGGGAGACCGCGCACGCCGCCCAGGTGCGGGAGCTGACCGCGGCCGGCGTACTGGAGGACCCGCGCTGGCGGGCGGCTTTCGCGGCCGTGCCCCGGCACGCCTTCGTTCCCTACTTCTGGGCCGACCGCGGCGCCGGCCACGAACGGCTCTGGGCCGAGGACCCCGACCCCGGGCAGCGCGCCCGCTGGCTGCGCGGGGTGTACGTGGATGCCCCCCTCGCCACCCGGCTGCGCGACGGCCGCCTGGTGTCCTCCAGCAGCCAGCCCTCCCTGATGGCGAAGATGCTGACCGCCCTCGACGTGCGCGACGGCGACGACGTCCTGGAGATCGGCGCGGGCACCGGCTACAACGCGGCCCTGCTCTGCCACCGCCTCGGCGACGAGCACGTCACCACCGTGGACCTGGACGAGGAGATCACCGAGTCCGCCCGGGCGCACCTGGCCCGGCTCGGCTACCACCCCACGGTGGTCACCGGTGACGGCGCCCGCGGCTGCCCCGCCCGGGCGCCGTTCGACCGGATCCTGGTGACCTGCATGCTCCCGCTGGTCCCGCACACCTGGCTCGGCCAGTGCCGGCCCGGGGCCCGCATCCTGGCCCCGCTGTCGACCGGGCTGATCGCGCTCACGGTCCGGGACGCCGACTTCGCCGAGGGCCGCTTCCTGCACACCGCGGCCTACTTCGTCCCGCTGCGCGGGGCCACGGCCGTACCGCCGCGCGACCGGACGGCGATGGTGCGCGGGCTCCCGTACGAGCTGGTGGAGAACGAGCGCTTCCAGTTCATGCTCGTGCTGACCGCCGGGGTACTGCACCCCCGCGAGGCCCTGGACCTGTGGCGCAGCGAAGGCCGCCCAGGCCGCGAACGCTTCGGCGTCTCGGTCGGCCCGGAAGGCCAGTGGTCATGGCTGGACGACCCCCAGGGCCCCTACGTCTGGCCCCTGGGGGAAGCCTGATCAGCCGCGGCGGATGGCGTGTCCCATGGCCGGACGGTCCGAGCATGTCCGTGTTGACGCCCTTTCGAACTCCGGCGCAAAGCCGATCAGTTGGCGCTAGAGTTCCCGGGGAGACAAGATCGCGTCACATCCGGGGGCATCGTTGAATATCGGTTCAGAGCCGTCCGAGCACGGGATCGCGCTCGTCCTCGTCGCCGGCTATGCCGGATCCGGGAAGTCCGAAGCCGGAAAGATGATGTCGCAGGCGACCGGCTGGCCGCTCCTGGACAAGGACACTTTGACGAGGCCGCTGACCGAGTCGCTGCTGACCCACCTCAACGGTGACCCCGACGACCGGCAGAGCAGCGTCTACACCGGAACCGTGCGCCCGCTGGAGTACGAGTCCCTCATGAAGGCCTGCTGGGAGAACCTGGAGTGCGGGGTGCCGGTCGTCGCCGTGGCGCCCTTCCTCGCCGAGGTCGTGGACGAGCAGTGGGACGCCCGTACGCGTCGCCATTGCGCACGGCTGGGTGCGGGGCTGGAAGTGGTGTGGGTGGACAGCGACGCGTCATCGATGCGCGAGCGGCTGACCTCGCGCAACGCCGCCCGGGACACGTGGAAGCTCGCGAACTGGAGGCAGTACCTCGGCGCGATCTCCCTTGAACGGCGTCCGGTCGGGGCCTTCCATCTCGTCGACAACCGGATTACGGCGATGACCCCGCTGGCGGAACAGGTCGAAACGGTGGCCGCCGCCCTGTCCGTTCGATACAGCGAGAGCTTGGGATGAGCATGCAGGAACGAGGCGCCGACGGCTTCGGCGGTGTGGTTCTCTTCGGTCCTCCGGCAGCGGGCAAGGACACCGTCAGTGCTGCGCTGACACGTCTGGACGACCGGTACGGCCAACTGACCAAGATCAAGGTCGGCTCCGGGCGGACCGCCGGCTATCGCATGGCCGATCACGCGGAGCTGGACGCTCTGCGCGCCGCTGGCCGTGTCGTCCTGGAGACCACCAGATACGGGAACACTTACGCGATCGACCGTGGCGACCTGGATGCGATGACCGAAGCGGGCCGTGTCCCGCTCGTTCATCTGGGAAGTGTCGACCACCTGCGGACTTTCAACGCCGCCGTACGGGAGCCGTGGTTGTGCGTGCTCCTGTGGGTGCCCCGTGACGTGTGTGAGCAGAGGTCGAAGGAGAGGGGCGACCGGGACACCGCGGACCGGCTCGCCGCCTGGGACGAGGCACTGGCCGATCTGAGGGCTGTGCCGGAGGGCGAGGAGCCGTTTCACCTCTCGATGCGTACCGATCACAGCGACCCGTCGGGGAGCGCCGCCCTCGTGGCGAAGGCGTATGCGGAAAACGCTCGCCGCCCCGCTCTGTCCAGCTTGGCTGCCCTGCTGCGAGGCGCGGCCTCCGACTGAGGGTGAGCCGGACGGCGCGCCTCCGGGCATCGTTCCGTAGGACTTGGTGGGGGAGGGAAGTACGTGGGGACGGTCAGGACGCTCGAAGCGCTGGCGCGTATGACGGACCTTGAATCTTCGGCAGGCCGTGACCGCGACCTCACCCTGCGGCAGAGCGACATCGACGAGCCTTTGGTCCTGGATTCCCTGACCGCCGGTCGTTTGGCGCTGCACCGGGTGAACGTTGCGGGTGCCCTCACCGTGCGGTCGTGCGTCGTCGAGGAGCTCATCGTCGACCACTGCACCGCCGATGCGGTCCTGGTCAGCAACTCCCGGATCGGGCGGCTGATCATCCGCAACACTCCGCGCAACACAGGGGTCGACGTCAGCGAATCCACCCTGGAGAGCCTGGACGTCCATTCCTGTGGGCCGACACGCTTCGAGGGCGTACGTGTCTCCGACTCGGTGCAGATCGCGGCGATGCGGGGTCCGGTCCAGCTCAGGCGTCTGCGGGCGGCGACCCTGGCCCTCCGCAGCCAGGCTGCCGTCGGCCGGCAGCGCAGGCCCGAGGTGTCCTTGGAGAGCGTGAACGTCAGCGAGATCATCACCCTAGACGACCTCTGGCTGGCTTCGCTCAGTCTCGACGAGGTGGACGTCGCCGCGTTGCTCCTGCGCCGGGTCCGTGTGGATGCCCCCTTCCGGGGCACGGGGGTGCGCTGCCGGGACGGTCTTCGCATCAACGGAATGGTCGTCCCCGGCGAGGCGAGTGCGCTGCTCGACAGTGAGGTGCGAGGCCCCGTGGAGGTACGGGGTCTGCGCCATGAGGCGACGGTGCCGGCGCAGCGCCGGCCGGTCGAGGCAGGGGCCGCGCCCGCCACGGCCACCGCCACCGGTACAGGTACAGGTACTGCGGAGCTGGTCTTCCGTTCCTCCGTCATCTCCAGCCTCACCGCCAGCGCCGACGATGTCTCTCCGGTGGTGGTGGAGCTTGCCGACACGGCCGTGCGGGCCCTCGCCGTGCCCTCCGGCCCGGCCCGGTTCCGGCTCGCGGGAACGAGCAGCGTGCAGGAGGTCGATCTCGGCGATGTGGTCTTCCGGAACGACGAACAGGTCACCGGATTCATGGATCGCGTCTTCACCCGGGTCAGTCCGGGTGCCCTGGAGGCGGTGCGCTCCACGCTGACCCGACGCCGGCGCATGTCGGAGGGCGACCAGTTGTACTACTTCACCCGCCAGCGGGAGGCGGCCGAGCGCCCACTGCTGCGACGCCTGGTGGGGCGCGCTCTGTTCGGCGGTGTCCTGGGATGGGGAGTGCGGGCACGGAATCCGGCACGAACCCTGGGCGTTGCCATGCTCTCCACAGCGACCCTCCTGCATCTCTCCGGAGCCGCACGCGGCCCACAGGGGGGTGGTCTTCTCGACGTGGTGGCTGCGGGGAAGGCGCTCGTACTGGCCTGCGCACTATGGCTGAACGTCGGTATGGGTGCTCCTTCGGAGCTGAAGACCCATGCCTGGACCGCCCTCGCGGTGTGCTGCGCCGGTGGCGGGCTGCTCTTCACGACCCTGACCGTGGGTATCGTCATCCGCAAACTGGTGCGCTGAGGCGCGAATACCACTCCGGCAAGGGGTCCTGAGGGCTCACCCGTCGTCCGGGTCGCGGCGCAGCAGCGCCAAGGCCTCCTCGACACTGAGCGGGGTGTCGCGCGCCGTGGCCCAGCGTTCCAGCGTCGCTGCCGCAGCGAGCATCAGCTCGTCGGGGAGCCCGGCGTCGCTCAGCAGAGAAGCGGCGTCGGAGAGCTCGGGACCCCAGCGCCAGGCACGGGCAGCCGTCTTGGTGATGTATCCGGTCTCGGTGAGATAGCTGCTCGTTCGCTTCCCGGCGATGGCCAGCAGCTCCTCTCCGACACCGTGTGCCTGGGCGGCGCCGTAGGCGAGGGCGGCCAGCACCCGGGACGTTTTCTGGTAGCTGGAATAGGCGAGCTTGAGCGCGGATGCCGCGCCCACTTCGGTGCCCAGGGTGCGCGTACGGATGTCCGTGCCTGTGAAGAGGCTCTCGACGGTTTCCGAGTGGGTCTGCTTTCCTGCCAGGTAGAGCGTCGCCGTCTTGCCTCCCACGGGGGGTGAGCCGACCACCGAGGCATCGATCGTCTCGGTGCCGGGGAGGAGCGCGGCGATACGTTTGACCCGCTCGGGGGAGATCGCGTTCGCCTCGACGTAGGTTCGCTCCGCGAAGCCGTGCGAGGCCACCAGGGTGGCAATCTCCGTGGCTGCGGCCGGTGGGCAGAGGGACAGCAGGATGTCCGCATGATCGAGCAGACTCGGCAGGCTGGCGGGCTTCAGGCCGGCGTGTTCGGCGCGCTTGCGGGAGGCTTCGCTGCGGCCGTCCGGACACCACAGGACCGTGATCCCGCGGGCGGTCAACTGGCTGCCGAAGGCGGCACCCATGCTGCCGGGGTGCAGTAGGCCCACAGTGGTGCCTTGCCGTGTCATCGAGGCCTCCTCAGGCAGTCATGTTCAGGAGCAGCCGGATGGCCTGGAGCGCGGTGGGGGCCGTCCGGTCGGGGGCGGGCAGGTCTGCCGGCCAGCGGAGGGGGTCGCCGATCCACAAGGTGGCGAGTCCGGCGGCGCGGCCGCCCAAGATGTCCTTGGCGGGATCGTTGCCCACCATCCAGCCCCCGTTTCCCGGCACGGCGCCGCACAGCTCGGCAGCGGCGACGAACAGCCGGGGGTCGGGTTTGCGGACTCCTACCTCGGCGGAGACACAGACCGAGTGGACGTGGAGGGCGATTCCGGTGGAGCTGAGCTTGGCCCGCTGGATGTCGGCGGAGCCGTTTGTTGCGATGCCGATCCGCCAGCCGCGCCCCTCCAGCTCGTCCATGCCCTCCAGTAAGCCTGCCGGGCAGGAGGCGAGGGCAGCCATGTCCGACCGGTAGTCCTGCCACAGCTCCTGCGCCGGGGCGGTCAGTCCGTGAAGCCTGCGGATCGCCGAGAAGTCGGAGACGGTGGCCCGTTCCTCGAGTCGCGCGAGTACGTCCGCACGTCCGTCCGGGGTGAGGCCGTGACGTGATGAGAAGCGGGCCACGCTCGCTTCGAGCGCCCGTCGCCGATCGATGAGAGTGTCGTCGAGGTCGAAAAGGACAAGGCGCTGCACGCGTTCAGACTAGTACCCGCACTTCGCCGGTCCGCCTGCCGAGATGGCGGTGGATCGCCGGACCCCGGAGGGCCCGGCGGCCGTGCACCGGGAGAGCTGATCAGCCGCGGCGGATGGTGATCGTGGTCCAGGCTCCGACGTGGACGCGGTCGCCGTCGGAGAGGGGGACCGGGACGTAGGGCTGGATCGGGTCCTCGCCGCCGTTGATGGTGGTGCCGTTGGTGGAGTTCTGGTCGACCACCGCCCAGCTCATGTCGGGCTGCTGCACCAGCACCGCGTGCTGGTGGGAGACGCCAGGGTCCTCCGGGGGCACCGACAGGTCGATGTCCGGGGACTCGCCCGTGGAGGCGCGGCGGCGTCCGATGGTGATCTGGCCGCCGGACAGCGGGAGGTGCTGCTCCGGGGAGTACGCGGGCAGGTTGAGCCCGGTCGCCTCGGGGCCGCTGCGCTGCATCATCGCCATGAAGTACGAGCGGTCGGGGCCGATCGTCGCGCTCCAGGACCCGCCCTGGGGCGGGAGGGGCTGGTACGACTGCGCCTGAGGCTGCGGCCGGCCGTAGTCCTGCTGGTACTCCTGGTACTGGGGCTGCTGCGGGGCCTGCTGGTACGCCGGCGGCGGCTCGTGCGCGGGCGGCGGCAGCAGCCAGTCGTCCTCGCGCTGGAGCGGCTCCGCCGGACGGTTGACCCGGGACGGCCGAGAGCCCTGGTACTCGAAGTGGTCCTGGCCGTACGTCCCAGGGCCCGGCACGGGCGGCGGGGGCGGGCTGCCCGGACGGGGCCCGGCAGCGGTACCGGCGACGCCGGGCGCCGGCGGCACCGGGTCCGAGACCGGAGGCGGGGTGTACGGGGTCGCCGAACGGGTCAGGAAGTTGTACCGGCACTCCTCGCAGAACGGGGCCATGGCCTCGCGAGGGGTCCGGCACTGCGGGCAGAGCTCTGCCTGGGCGGTCGGTTCACCGGCGGTCGGGGGGAAGCCGTAGCCGTAGGAAGGCACGGCGGGGGGACCCTCAGGGGTACCCATGCGGTGGCCGCAGACCTCGCACCAGTCGTCGGAGGCGGACTGGTGCCCGTTCGGGCAGGTCGGCATGGCGGCTCTTCCCCCTTCTGCTCCCTGCGTCATCGCGGGAGGCTCTCAGAACTTCTTCACTCGGACGGTCTGCGTCGAACGTGTTTCGAGAGTCATCTCGTCGGCGTCGGCAACCTTCGCTTTCAGCCGCACAGTACCCGCCACCGCGTCCACCACATCCACCACCTTCGACAGAAGTCGTGCTGTGTCGGCGTTCCCGGAGACGCTCGCCAGTTGTACGGCCCGTCCGAGTTTGGCGGTAGCGCCATCGACATCGCCCAGTTTGCGGGCTTCGAGGCCCTGCTGGATAGCCTGCGCCAGCTCCGCCTGCCCGGTGTAGTGGGCGACCTGCGGGTTGATGGCGGTGGACGCGGCCACGTCGTTGGTCCACACCGCGCGCACCAGGCCCTGGGCCAGGACGGCCTCCGGCTCGCCGCCCGTCGCCGGCCGCACCAGCGTGGCGCGGGAGGCGAGCATCTCCTGGCCGACGGCCGCGCCGGGGACCCGGACGCACACGTGGTACTCGCGGGACTCGTCGCCCCACGACCCGGTCGGATAGTCGCCCGCGCGCGGGCCCGTGTCGGTACGGCGGTCGGTCAGGTCCTGCACGGTGGGCGCGACCTGCTTGACGTACTGGATCTCCACGCCGACCGGGGTCCACAGGCGCAGCGAGACGTCCGCGACCTCCTTGCCCATGACCTGTTCCATCATGCGCGTGAAGTCCTCGGTGAGGTGGGCCGGGTCGGCCACGATGTCGGCGGAGCCGAGCAGGGCGCTCGCGATGCCGGTGACCTCCTTCACCTCCCAGTCGGTGCCCACGCCGCGGGCGTCGCAGGTGAAGCGGCCCGCGCAGGCGTCCAGGGTGGCGCGCAGGACGGCCGGTTCCTCGTGCTCGTTGCGTCCGTCGGTGAGCAGGATGCCGTGCCGGATCGCCGCGGTGGTGCCGCGCAGCAGGCCGTCGGCCAGGCGCAGCCAGGTGCCGATGGCGGTGCCGCCGCCGGCGCTGAGGCCGCGCAGGGCCTCCTTCGCCTCGGCCCGGGTGGCGGGACCGGCGACGGCGAGGCGGCCCAGGCCCGGGTAGACCTCCTTGGCCACGTGCGTGCCGGCGATCACCGCGAAGGCCGTGCCGTCGCGCAGGGTGTCGACGGCCGCGGCCGTGGCCTCGCGGGCGCCCCGCATCTTCTCCGCCGGGTACTCCATGGAGCCCGAGCAGTCGACCATGATCACGACGGCGGCCGTGCCGTCGGCGGGGGTCCCGCGGGTGACGCTGCCCCCGCCGGTGGCGGTGACGGTGACGATGGCGTGGACGTCCCGCCCGCCTTCGGGAAGGAACTCGTTCTGGTACACGTCCACGCTGAAGCGCGGTGCGCTCGGCTTGGCGAAATTCGCCATCGGCTGGACTCCTAGAGGGCTCGGGCAGGCGGGTCAGACCTGCGGGCGCGCTTCCACTTCCGGTTCCGCTGGTGCTGCCGTGCCGGTCTCCTGGGCCGCTCCCGGTTCCCGTTCCCCTTCGGGCTGCGTGGCGAACGGCACGACGGCCACGGTGATGTTGTCGTGGCCGCCGCCGTCGAGGGCGTGCCCCACGAGCACCTGTGCGCTGTGCAGCGGGCGTACCGCGGCGTCGACGGGCAGGACCTGCGCCATCTCCCGCGCGGACTCCGCGTAGTTCCACAGCCCGTCGGTGCAGACCACGACCACGCCCGGGTGGTCCGGCTTGAAGATCGCGGTGTGCGGTTCGAGCTCGTACGCGTCGGCACCCAGCCAGCCGGTGATGGCGTGCGCGCGGACGTCCGCGTAGGCCTCGGCCTCGCCCATCAGGCCGGCGGCGACCATCTGGGCGGCCCACGAGTCGTCCTCGGTGAGCCGGCGGGGCAGCGCGGCGCGGTCGTCGGGCACCCAGTAGGCGCGGCTGTCGCCCACCCAGCCGATGGTCAGCAGGCCGCCGCTGACGACGGCGCCGACCAGGGTGCAGGCGGGCGCGTTCTGCGCGCCGGCGACCTCGGGGGCCAGCGCGTCGACCGCCGCGGCGGCGGCCAGGATCGCCTCGTGCATGGCCTCCTGGGGGTGCGCCCCGCGGGGGAGGGCCTCCAGCAGGGCCTCGTTCGCGGCGGCGGCCGCGGCGGCCGACGCGTCGTCGGGGCGGCTCGCGGAGGACACCCCGTCGCAGACGACGGCCACGGTGGCGGCAGAGCCGTCGGGCAGGGCGGTGGCCGACACGGCGAACGCGTCCTCGTTGCGGTGGTGGCGCAGCCCGCGGTCGCTGACGGCGGCGACGCTGCCCAGCTCCTCCTCCACGTGGTCCCGCTCCCGGGGCTGGGCGTGCCCGCAGTGCTCGCAGTACCCGTCGGTGTCGACGTGCCCGGCCCGGCAGGCCACGCAGGTCTTCCCGCCGGGTGCCGCTGCGGCGGCCGTGCTGTCGTACGGGCTGTCGTACGGGCTCTCGTGCGGGGCCTCGCCCGGGCCCCAGGACGTTGCCCCGGCGGGCGTGCCCGGGTCGCCGCCGGGCCGGTCGTGGCGGGTATCGGAGCCGTCCGCCGGGCCCTGCGGGGCCGGGGGCGTGGGCTCGGCGCCATCCCAGGAGGTCCCCTCGGGGGGCGTGCCGGTGCCGTACGGCTTCTCGTGGCCCGGACCCGGGTACGAGACGCCGGCCGGGCTCGGCCAGGGCTCCGGTTCCGGCTCCGGCCGGTGCGGCGCCGGGGTGGCCGCCCAGTCGGCCGGGTCCCCGACGAGGGTCGGCGCGGCCGCGGCCACGCTGCCCCAGCCGGGGGCGGGTTCACCGGCGCCGGAGGCGGCGCGCGAGGCGGCCGGGGCCGGGGCCGGGATCGCGTACCCGCCCGAGGGCGGTGCCGGTCGGGCCGACGGCGCAGGTGGGGCCGCCGGCGCGGGCGGCGCGGGTGGTGCCGGTGGGATGGGAAGGGTCGGGTGGTCCGTGGACACGGCCGCGGAAGAAGGGGTCAGGGCATAGCCGCAGAGACCGCAGAAACGGTCACCCTCTTCGAGGGGTTCCGCGCAGCTGGGGCAGCCCGACAGCCGATGCATCGACATCAATCACACCCACGTCCGGGGACGGAAACGGTTGGCCCGTTCCACCAGTTTGATCCTCTCCTCGCCACGCCGTGCCAGCCGTGCGAGGACGCGGTACGAGCGCTCCAGTCCGAAGCGCAGGCCCCGCTCGTCCAGTTGACTGCCGAGCAGCGAGGTCCGGCCGGGGTCGGCACCCCGACCACCCGACAGTACCCAGTCCAGGGCCGTGCCCAGAACCTCCGTCGCCAGCAACTCCTGCCGCTCCGGGTCCAGCCCGAACCTCCGCAGGGCCTCCACCTGGTCGGCGGCGGCCGAGAGATCGGCCAGCAGAGGCTCGTCCGGTGACCGGTCGCGCAGACGTGCGCGTACGGCCGCCACCCGCGCGGCGGTGTAGTGGATGGACGCCTCCGGTACGGATTCCAGCGTGTGCACGGCTCCGGCCCGGTCACCGGTGGCCAGTTGGACCCGCGCCAGCCCGAAGGCCGCGCTGACGAATCCCGGGTCGGTGATCCAGACCAGGCGGTAGTACTCGGCGGCGTTGTCCAGTTGGCCCAGCACCTCCGCGCACAGCCCGAGGGCCAGCTTCGGTGCGGGCTCGCCCGGGAAGGCGTCGTAAATCGCGTCGAAGGACACGGCCGCCGTCTCGTCGTCACCGGTGGCCAGCGAGGCGATGCCGCGGGCCCACACCACGCGCCAGTCGTCCGGGTGACGGGCCTCCAGCTCGGCCAGGGCGTCCCCGGCCGCGGCCGGTTCGCCGAGCTCCAGCCGGGCCCGCAGCTCGCGCAGCCGCAACTCCGCCGATTCGGCGGGTGCCGAGGCCAGCGCGCCGAGCAGGTCCGCGGGCGCGGAGGCCAGCAGACCCGCCAGGAAACCGGCGTTGGGGTCGCCGGCGTCCACCAGCGGTACGGGCAGCGCGAGTGCGCTGTCGCGGGCGTCGAGCGTGGGGGCACTGCTGGTGCCGGCGCCTCCGGCGGGGGGCGCGGTCAGGGGTGCGGGCGGGGGGCCCGCCGCGGTCGCCGGAGCCTGCCGTGCCCGCGGCACGGCCGCCCCCGCCACACGCGTGGCAGTGGTCAACCCGGCCCCGCCGGACCCCGTCGCAGCGGCTGCGCCGCCGGGCCGGCCGGCGGCTGCGCCGCCGCGCGCGGCGTGCCGCGGCCCCGCCGAAGCGGCTGCCCCGGGCAGGCCGGCGCCGCCCGGCGCGGTGACCGGGCCGAAGGCGGCCGGGTTCGCCGTGCCCGGCGAGGTGCCCGCGCCCTTGGCGTGCACGCCTGCGCCGCTCGGCGGCTGAGCCGTTCCGGGCCGGCCCGGCGGCGCAGGTGTCGGGCGGGTGCGGCTCCACAGGCTGCGCAGGCCGGTGCCGCCGCGGGGGGTGATCTCGCGGCGGCCCAGACGGGAGACGACCGTGTCCGAGGTGTCCGTGCCGGTGAACAGCCGGGTGTCCGGGACCCGCAGTTCCGGGCCGAAGAGGGTGGACAGCTGCGGCCGCGGCTGCCCCGTCTGCAGCGCGACGACCTCCCGCAGCACACCCGTCAGCTGGTCGGCCATCTCCTGCGCCGAGGCGAAGCGCCGCCCCGGGTCCGGGTCGGTCGCCCGTACGAGCAACCGGTAGAAGGACTCGTACCGCCGGAACACCTCGATGTGCTCCGGATCCGGCAGCGAATCCACGAACACGTTGGTGTAGCCCTGGAAGTCGAAGGTCAGGACGGCCAGCGTCCGCGCCACCGTGTACAGGTCGGAGGCGACCGACGGCCCCAGCTCCGCGACCTCCGGGGCCTGGTAGCCCACCGTGCCGTAGATGGCCGACTCGTCGTCGTCCATCCGCCGCACCGCGCCCATGTCGATCAGCTTCAGCTGGTCCTGCTGCTGGATCGCGTTGTCGACCTTGAAGTCGCAGTACAGCAGGTTCCGGCTGTGCAGGTGGCCCAGCGCCTCCAGCGCCTCGATGCCGTACGCGCACGCCTGCTCCACCGGCAGCGGGTCGCGCCGCCCGTCCGGCCGGCGGCGTTCGTTCGCGATCTCCTTCAGCGACTTGCCGCCGACGTACTCCATGACGATGTACCCGTCCAGCGAACCGGTCCGCTGGTCCAGGTGCTCCACGAAGTTGTAGATCCGCACGATGTTGGAGTGCTCGATCTCCGCGAGGAAGCGCCGCTCCGAGATCGCGGCCTCCATCGCGTCCTGGTCGCCGGTGTCCAGCAGACCTTTGAGGACCACCCACCGGTCCGCGACGGCCCGGTCCACCGCCAGGTACACCCAGCCGAGACCGCCGTGCGCGAGGCAGCCCGCCACCTCGTACTGGCCGCGCACCACCTCACCGGCGCGCAGCTTGGGAACGAAGGAGTACGGGTGCCCGCACTTGGTGCAGAACCCTTCCGTCCGGCCCGGCCGGTCCCCACGGGCCCGGCCCACCGGGGCGCCGCAGTCCGAACGCGAGCAGAAGCGCTTGCGCTCCGGCACCTCCGGATTCTCCAGGACCGCAGCCGAGGGGTCCGGACGCGGCACCTCCGGCACGTTGACCAGTCCGGCACCGAGCCGGCTGCGGCCCGAGGACGCGGCCGAGCCCGAACTGCGCACCGACACCGACCGGGTGGACGCCTGCCCCGTCAGGGACCGCGAGAGCCGGCCCGACACCGAACGGCGCGACGAGGAGGACCGGGAGGACCGGGCCGACGCCGAGGAACGCGCCGAACCGTGGGACCCCTGGGACCCCTGCGATCCGTGGGACCCGCCCGACCCCAGGGAGCCGCGGGCCGCGCTCGTCATCCCCGTCGGCGGCGACACCAGATCCTCCGCGCCCGCCGCGATCGAGCCGAACGGGGCCAGGCCGCACGTGTCGCAGTACAGCCCGCCGCCACCCATGTCCTCGTACGTTCCCGGGCAGCCGGGGCGAACGCACGCCGCTCCGGTCATGCTCATGCGTCCTCCGTCCCCGGCTCGTCCGGCCGGATCGTCTGCTCGGGCCGGTGCCGCGGCGCCAGCGACTCCGCGGTCGCCTGCTGGTAGCGCAGCACGGCCTGCTCCGCGGCCCGCAGGTCGCAGGGCGCGCTCCACAGCATCCGCCGGGCCACGTCGTACCTCTCGATCAGCAGGGGGTCCTCCGCCAGGCCGTGCCGGGCCGCCTTCGCCTTGTAGGCGTCGAGCCGGCCGCGCAGCTCGGCCCGCACGGCCAGCGGCGCCGTCACCGCGGTCAACGACTCACGGGCCCGGCGCAGTTCCTCCTCGGCCCGCTCCTCCAGGGATTCCAGCAGCGGTGAGAGCCGGTGCCAGCGCGCATGGCGCCGGTGGTCGGCCGCCGCCGCGAGCTGCTCCTGCAGCACCGTCGGCGGACCGCTGACCACGGGCACCTCGGACGCGGCGATCTTCGCCAGCACCTCGCCGCGCGCCGTCCGTGCCTCCGCCAGGGTCCGGTCGGCCCGCGAGAGCACGTCGCGCAGGCTGATCAGCCGCTGCTCGGCGTCCTGGCGCACGTCCAGTACCGCCTCGACCTCCCGGCGTACGTCCTCCAGCGCGAGCGCGGCCCGGTCGTAGCGCGCGGTGTCCGGACGGCCGCCGCCCGGCGCGGAACTTCCCGCGGCGGGACGCCAGAAGGCCAGCGGATCCGCGATCACCAGGGCGCGCAGCTCCGTGAGCTCGGCGGTGATGTACTCCAGGTCGTCGCCCGAGGGGTGCTCACCCGGCCGCACGCCCACCGAGTGGGCCAGCGAACGGGTGCGGTGCAGCTCGGCGGCGAGCAGGTCGATCCGGGCGGGCAGCGCCGACCACACGGCGTCGGCCGCGACCACCACGTCCAGCGAACGCGCGTAGAGGTCGTTCATCCGGGACACGAGCTCGGCGAGCGAGAGCCGTTCCGCCAGCGCGGCGCCCTCCGTGGCGGCCCCGGCGATCAGGACCCCGGGCCCGCGCAGCCGCTCGGTCAGCTCGATCAAATCCTCGCGGTTCGGCCAGCGCCGCCGCTCACGGATCTCCCGGGCGGCGGTCAGCGCCCCGCTGTAGGCGTCGAAGTACGTCCACAGCCGGGTGATGTCCGCGTCGGCGCCCGCCCAGCGCTCCTTGGTGATCCCGGTCAGCTCGGCGCCCTCCAGCAGCCGGCGCCCGGCGTGGTCCTGGAGCGCGAGCAGCGAGGTCTCGACGGCCTCGTGTTCCGCGCCCAGCCGGGTCAGGGCGCGGTCGACGCCGTCCCGGTCCATCACTGCAGACCCCGTCTCCACCGGCTGTGCCTCCGCTTCCGCCGCCTCCGTGTTCGCTTCCGTGGTCCCCTCCGCGTCCGACCTCGTGCCCGGTCCCGTGCCCGAAATCGCCACCGGCCTCAGCCGTCCCGGTACTTGGGCGCGGGCGGGGCGGTCACGCCGGGCAGCACGGGCTGGAGGTGCTTGAGGTACGCCCTCATCCACGGGCTGTCATTGCCGCCCGCGCGGTAGCTCTCCAGCACCTTGTTGACCCGGCGGACCAGGTCTGAGGCGTCCTTGTTCATCGCGACACCGTAGAACTCCCGGGTGAAGGGCGAGCCCACCAGCCGCACCGACGGGTCCTGCGCGGCCTGGCCGGCGGCGAGGGCGTTGTCGGTGATGATGCCGTCGACCTCGTGCAGCTGGAGCCGGACCAGGCAGTCCAGCTGGTTCGCCACGGTGACCGGTACCGATCCGTACGACTGGCCCTTGAGCGCGCTCTCCGCCGTGGAACCGGCCGCGACGCAGATCCGCTTGCCCTTCAGCGAGGCGTCGTAGCCGGTGATCGGCGAGCCCTTGGGGGCCAGCACCTGCTGGCCGGCCTCGAAGTAGGCCGTCGAGAAGGCGACGTCCTCCAGCCGCTTGCAGTTGATGGTCATGGTCCGCACGACGATGTCGACGCGCCCCTCCTGCAGGGCGGGGACGCGCTGGCTGGTCGGGATGGCCCGGTAGATGACCGCGTTCTCGTCGCCCAGGATGTCCTTGGCGATGGCCTTGACCAGGTCGATGTCGAAGCCGTCGAGGCGGCCGCCCTCCGCGGTCTGGTTGCGGTACCCCCAGCGGAAGCTGTTCTGGTCCACGCCCGCGACGAGCTTGCCCGCCGCCTTGATCCGCGCGATGGCCGCCCCGTCCACATCGGACGGGCGCAGGCTGGCCTCGGGGTCCTGACAGGTGTCCGCGAGAACCCAGGGCGCCGCCGGAGCCGCCGCCGCGGCCTGGGCGGGCCCGCGGGCGGGGACGCCGGGTGCGGTGTCCGGTGTCGCGTGGGCGAGCGGCAGCAGCACCAGCGCGGCCGTCACGGCGCAGGCGGCGGCCATGGCGCTCACGCCGCCCCAGCCGCGCAGCCGGCCCGCGGCCCGCCGGGCCCCGGACGCCGCGCCCGGGGCCCGCCTGCGGCCCGTGCGCCTCTCGTGCCCCTCGTGCTCCGTGTACCCCTCGTGGCCCTCGGCGGCCCGCCTCGCCCGTATCCGCATCGCTCTCACCTGTACTCCGAAAGCCTGCGCCCGATACCGAGCAGGGCCGCTGCCGCGCCGATGACCACCAGGACCGCCGAGCCCGTCACCAGGCCCCCCAGCGCGCCGAGCCCGTCCCGGGCCGCCCGGGTGAACTCCTGCTGCTCGTGGGCGACGGCCTGCTCCAGGGAGGCGTCCACCGTGTCGAAGGCGGCGCCGCTGCTCTGCTTGTGCTGTTCGTCCCCGACGACCTGGGACAGCGCGGCTTCGTAGTCGCCCTTCAAGTCCGCCTCCCGGGCCGCCTGGTGCCGCTGCTTCCACTGCTCCACGCCGCCGGCGGCGCGGCTCACGGGCTCCCGGCCGGCGTCGTCGTCGGCCAGTCGCAGTGCGGTCGCGAGCCCCGCGTCCAGCTGCTTCATGTTGTGGGTGAAGTCCACGTCGTACTTGTCGGACTTGTTGTCCTCGGCCAGTACGGCGCCCCGCGCGATCAGTGTCAGGTTCTCACTCGCCCGGGCCTGGAGGGAGGCGATCCGCGCGTCGTTGAGCACCTTCATCGACTCCTGCCCGTCCGAGCGGGCTTCACTCAGTGAGGAACGCGCCACGGTATGGCCGACGGACAGCCAGAGCAGCACCACCACGGAGGCCGCGGTCGCGGCCACCAGCCCGTGGTTGAAGACCCGGTTCGTGTGCCGGTAGTTGCGCCGCTGCGCCCACACCAGGGCGGTGACGGCGAGCACGCCCAGGCCCAGCGAGCCCAGCGGCCAGGAGCGGGCGTCGTCGTCGTCGGTGTGCAGCCGCCGGGTCTCCGCCTCGTACAGCCGCTGGGCGGCGGGCAGCAGCTGGGTGGTCATCTGTTCGTTGGCGTAACGGAGGTAGGCGCCGCCCAGCGGCAGGCCCTGCCGGTTGGTGGCCCGCGCCTGCTCGATCAGGCCGGTGTAGCGCGGCAGCTGTTCACTCAACAGGGTGATCTGCTCACGGGACTCCTCGCTGCCGCCGGTGTTCGCGGCGGCGCTCACCAGCAGGCGCGAGGCGTTGGCGATGTCCTTCTCGTAGCGCCTGCGGACCTCGCGCGGCTCCTGAGCGCCGAGGAGGAACCCGCTGGAGGAGGTGGTGTCGGCGTCGGCGAGGGAACGGTAGATGCTGGCCGCGTCCGCGCTCAGCGGCTGGCTGCGGCCCACGACGTCGTCGGCGGCGGTGGCCCGGTCGGAGATCTCCCACACGCTCACCGCGCCGAACAGCATGATCAGGGCGGCCAGAACCGCCCCGATGATCCGCAGCCGGCCCGGTTCGGTGGTGGCGGCCTCACGCAGCCGCTGTACCCCCTCGGACCAGGCGGTGCGCCGGCCCGGTGGGCCCTCGGGCGGCGACGCCGGCGCGCCGGCGGGCGTCACGGGGACACCACCCCCGGGCGCGGGCGCGCGTGATGTGATCGCCACCGTGACCTCCCCCTCGGTCCTGTCGTCCCCCCAGCAGCCGCAGGGGGGTCCCCCTGCGCAGCAGCAGTATGGCCGTAGTGCCGGTGGACCACAGCACCCGGTGCTGGATCCGGGGCGATCCGCCCCCGCGGGTGCCTTTCGTCACCCCTTCACCGTCAATACGTCCTTACGGCCGTAACGGTTCCAGACCGGGCGCTTTCCGGGGCCGGTTCACCCGAAATGGGCACGGAGTTTTCCGTGGACCGGAGCCGGGGCCCCGACCGCGTCCAGGCCGAGCAGCGCGGCGCCCAGCACCGGGGGCGCCGTGACCACCGTGATCCGGGCGTGCGGGGCCCGTTCGGCGAGGCCGGACGCGATCCGCTCGTCGAGCCGGGAGTGCCGGGCCGTCAGCACCCCGCCGCCCAGCACCACCGGCACCTCCTCGTCCAGCAGACCCAGGCGGTCCAGTGCCACCACGGCCATGGCCACGACCTCGTCCGCCTGACGGTGCACCAGCGAGAGCGCCACCGGGTCCCCGGCGGCGGCCACCTCGAACAGCACCGGGGTCAGCTCGTGCCGCCGGCCGGCCGGTACCTCCCCCAGGTGCAGGGCCTCGATCAGCGAGGCCATCGAGGCGTGGCCGAGCCGTGCGGGCAGCGCCCGGGCCAGCTCCGTGTCCGCACCCCGCCCGTCCTCCGCCCGGGCGGCGCACCACAGGGCCTCCTCGGCCAGTCCGCCCCCGCCGCCCCAGTCGCCGGAGATCCGCCCGACCGCGGGGAAGCGCGCGGTCCGCCCGTCCGGGGTCATCCCGACGCAGTTGATGCCGGCCCCGCACACCACCGCCACGCCGCGCGGTGCGGCGCCCGTGGGCAGCCCGGCGCGCAGCAGCGCGAAGGTGTCGTTGTGCACCGCGGTCGCGCGCCCCCAGCCGCGCCGCCCGATCTCGTCCGCCAGCAGTCTCTCCTCGACGGGGAAGTCGGCGTTGGCGAGGCAGGCCGACACGTGCTCCGCGACGGGCCCGGCCCCGCCGCCGGCGCGCACGCCCGCCGAGGCCAGCGCCTCGGCCAGTACGTCCACGGCCGCGGCCACCCCGGTCCGGGGCGGCTGGAAGCCCCCGGCCCGCCCGGTGGCCAGTACCGACCCGTCCGGGGCGAGGAGCGCGACGTCCGTCTTGCTGTTGCCCGCGTCGATCGCGAGGACCGCAGGGAGGGTCACGCCCATGGCAGGTGCTCCTTGTTGTGCGCGAGGAGCCGGTCGGTGAGCCCTTCGGCCAGGTCGTGCTGACCGACCAGCGGGTGCGCCAGCAGCGCCCTGAACACCCGCTCGCGGCCCCCGCGCAGGGCTGCGTCCAGCGCGAGGTCCTCGTACGCCGTCACGTGCGAGATCAGCCCGGCGAACAGCGGGTCCGGGCGCGGCACCGGGAGCGGCACCGGGCCGGAGCCGTCGGCGGCGCGGACGCGCGCCTGGACCTCGACGACGGCGTCGTCGGGCAGGAAGGGCAGCGTGCCGTTGTTGTACGTGTTGACCACCTGGAACTCCGGTCCGCCGCCGCCCAGCAGCGCGGCCGCCAGGTCCACGGCCGCCTCCGAGTAGAAGGCGCCGCCCCGCTTCGCCAGCAGCGCGGGCTTCTCGTCGAGGGCCGGATCCGCGTACAGGCCGAGCAGTTCGCGCTCCATCGCGGCGACCTCGGCGGCCCGCGAGGGCCTGGCGCCCAGCTCCCGTACGACCTCGTCGTGGGAGTAGAAGTAGCGCAGGTAGTACGAGGGGACGACGCCGAGCCGGTCCAGGACCGCCCGCGGCAGCCGCAGGTCCGCGGCGAGGGTCTCCCCGTGCCCGGCGAGCAGCCCGGGCAGCAGGTCCTCGCCGTCCGGGCCGCCCCGGTGCACCCCGAGCTCCCAGGTGAGGTGGTTGAGGCCCACGTGGTCGAGGTGGACGTCGGCGGGGGCCAGGTCCAGCAGGGCCGCGAACTTCCGCTGGAGGCCGATGGCGACGTTGCACAGCCCGACGGCCCTGTGCCCGGCGCGCAGGAGGGCCCGGGTGACGATACCGACCGGATTGGTGAAGTCGATGATCCAGGCGTCGGGGCTGGCCCGCCGGACCCGCTCGGCGATGTCGAGGACCACCGGGACGGTGCGCAGGGCCTTGGCGAGCCCGCCCGCGCCGGTGGTCTCCTGCCCGACGCAGCCGCACTCCAGCGGCCAGGTCTCGTCCTGGAGCCGGGCGGCCTGTCCGCCGACGCGCAGCTGGAGGAGGACCGCGTCGGCCCCGGCGACGCCCGCGTCGAGGTCGGTGGTCGTGGTGACCAGGCCGGAGTGGTCCTGCCGGGCGAAGATCCGGCGGGCCAGGGCGCCGATCAGCTCCAGCCGTTCGGTGGCCGGGTCGATCAGCACCAGTTCCTCGACCGGCAGGGTGTCGCGCAGCCGCGCGAAGCCGTCGACGAGTTCGGGGGTGTAGGTGGAACCGCCGCCCACCACTGCGAGTTTCAACGTCGTCAGCCTTTCACGCCGGTCAGGGTGACTGCCTCGACGAACGCCTTCTGGGCGAGGAAGAAGAGGACGATCACCGGGGCCGTGACCAGCACGGTCGCGGCCATGGTCAGGTTCCAGTTGGTGTGGTGCGCCCCGTGGGGGGTCAGCGGGAGGTGTCGAAGACCTCGTCCCGGGTGGCGGCGAGCGCGCTCTCCAGCGCACCGTGCAGGACGGGCTGCTGAAGGACCTCGCCCGGGACCAGCCGGGGGCGCGAGGGGGCCAGGTCGGCGAGCTCGGCCCCCAGCAGCTCGCGCAGCGGTTCGCCGCCCGCGCCGATCGCGGCCCCGGCCAGGACCACGATCTCCGGGTCCAGGACGGCGACCAGTGAGGCGAGACCGGTGGCCAGGGCGGTGGCGTAGGCCTGGAGGAACCGCAGGTGCGCGCCCTCGGGCGCGGCGGCGGCCCGCGCGAGCAGTGCGACGGCGGCGGCGACCTCCGGGCCGTGCGGCCCGGCGTCCGGGCCGTCCGGTGAGCCGGAGACGGGCTCGACGCCCAGGTCCGCGGCGAGCCGGGGAAGTCCCTCCACGCCGGCCAGCTCCTGGTAGCCGCCGGAGTTCGCCCGGGTGACCTGCCGGACCAGGGGGCGGCCGGGCACGGGCAGGAAGCCCACCTCGCCCGCGCCGCCGGTCCAGCCGCGGTGCAGCCTGCCGCCGAACACCAGGGCGGCGCCGAGCCCCTCCTCGTTCCACAGCAGGACGAAGTCCTCGTGCCCGCGGGCGGCGCCGAGGCGCTGCTCGGCGACGGCGGCGAGGTTGACGTCGTTCTCGTACTCGACGGGCATCGGCAGGGCCGCCGCAAGGTCGTCGAGGAGGGTGGGGGAGTGCCAGCCGGGGAGATGGCTGGCGTAGCGCAGCCGGCCGGACTGCGGGTCGAAGGCGCCGGGCGTGCCGATGACCACCCGGTGCAGGTCGCCGCGGTGCAGTCCGGCGGCCTCGACCGCCCCGCCGAGCGCCTCGGTCACCTGGCCGACGGCCTGCGCGCCCTCCGTGTACGGGACCTCGTGGGAGGCGATCACGGTGCCGGTCAGGTCCGCGACGGCGGCGAGGACGCGCCCCGGGGTGACGTCGAGGCCGCCGACGTAGGCGGCCCGCGGGTTGATCGCGTACAGCTGGGCACTGGGGCCGGGGCGGCCGCCGTCGGTGCCGGTGACCACGACGAGTCCGGCGGCCTCCAGACGGGCCAGCAACTGGGAGGCGGTGGGCTTGGAGAGCCCGGTGAGGTGTCCGATGCGGGTCCGGGACAGCGGGCCGTGCGTCAGCAGGAGGTCGAGTGCGGCCCGGTCGTTCATGGCGCGCAACAGGCTGGGCGTTCCGGGCGTGGCGGCGGGCATGCGGCGGCTCTCCCTCACCGGGGTCATCTGTTAGGTAAGTTTCCTATCACCGTTCGAGCCGTGTCAATGCCGCTGCCCCGCAGGTCGTGACGGCACGGCCTGCGGGGCAGCGGGAGCGGGACGGAAGGGGCCGCTACTTGGTGATCCGCGGGCCGGCGGGCGGCGGGATCGGGGCGGTGGCCAGGGACTGCGGGGAGGCGGGGTTCGCCAGCGCGGACGGCGCGGCGACGGAGGCCGACGGGTCCGCCGGGGCCTCGCCCTCCTCGTCCGCGCCCGGCACGCCGCCGATGATGCGGATGCCCGCGGCGTCGAAGGCCTCCTTGATCCGCCAGCGCAGCTCCCGCTCCACGGCGAACTGCTGACCCGGCATCGTCTTCGCGGAGACCTTCACCGTCATCGAGGTGAGCAGCACCTCGTCCAGGCCCAGTACCTCCACCGGGCCCCACAGGCGCTCGTCCCAGGGGGACTCCTTCGCCATCGAGTCGGCGACCTGCTGGACCACCTCACGGATCCGCGACAGGCTCTCCGACGGCTTGACCTGCACGTCCACGCCCGCGGTTGCCCAGCCCTGGCTGAGGTTGCCGATCCGCTTGATCTCGCCGTTGCGCACGTACCAGATCTCGCCGTTGTCGCCGCGCAGCTTGGTCACGCGCAGGCCGACCTCGATGACCTCGCCCGAGGCCACCCCGGCGTCGATCTTGTCGCCGACGCCGTACTGGTCCTCCATGATCATGAAGACGCCGGAGAGGAAGTCCGTCACCAGGTTGCGGGCGCCGAAACCGATGGCCACACCGGCCACACCGGCACTGGCCAGCAGCGGCGCCAGGTCGATCTTCAGGGCGGCCAGGACCATCAGCGCGGCCGTGCCGAGGATCAGGAAGGACGCCACCGACCGCAGGACGGAACCGATCGCCTCCGACCGCTGGCGCCGCCGCTCGGCGTTGACGAGCAGTCCGCCGAGCGCGGTGCCCTCGACCGCCTCGGCGCTGGTGTTCATCCGGTTTATGAGCTTGGTCAGCGCCTTGCGGACCACCGAGCGGATCACGGCCGCGATCACCACGATCAGCAGGATCCGCAGACCGATGCCCAGCCAGGTGGCCCAGTTCTGCTCGATGAAGCTCGCGGCCTCGGTGACGCTCTCCTGCGCCTCCTTGACCGAAGCGGGCGCGTCCGGGACATCGGCTGCCAGCGGCAGCAGAGCGGCGGGCCAGGGCACGACAGGAACCTCCAGATGTAGCGGTCTGCCCGCCGGGGGTCCCGCCGGACGACGGCCGGGGGCGGATGCACGGGCAGACCAACCACACTAACGGGGCAATCCCTTCACTTCGGCGCCTTGTTCGAGGGAGAGACCAGACTCACCCGGGGATGACCGACTGTGGTCGAAAACACCTCGGACCCGTTACGGGCGAGTGGTGGCGCTTCGACCAGCCGTAAGGAGAGACTGGAGAACAGATCGTCCCGGCGCGAGCCACGCGCCGCCGGCGTACAAGGAGGCAGTCCGTGCCGCACGTCCTGGTCCTCAACGCGTCGTACGAGCCCCTCGGCGTCGTACCGCTCCGCCGCGCGCTCGTCCTCGTCCTGGAGAACAAAGCGGTCTCCCTGGAGGAATCCGGCGCCTATCTGCACAGCGCGACAAGGGTCGTCCCCGCGCCCAGCGTGGTACGGCTCAAGCGCTTCGTGCGGGTCCCCTACCGGGGGCCCGTTCCACTCACCCGGCGCGCCCTGTTCGCGCGGGACGGCGGCCGCTGCATGTACTGCGGTGCCGTCGCCACCAGCGTCGACCACGTCATTCCGCGCAGCCGGGGCGGACAGCACGTCTGGGACAACGTCGTCGCGGCGTGCCGGCGCTGCAACCACGTCAAGGCCGACCGGCACCTGCTGGAACTGGGCTGGCGCCTGCGTCACCAGCCTGCCCCTCCCTCGGGTCTGGCCTGGCGCATCATCGGCACCGGACACCGGGACCCGCGCTGGATGCCCTACCTCCAGCCGTTCGGGGCCGAGGACGCGCTGGAGCGGATCGGGATCGGGGTGGCCGCCTCCTGACGGCCTCCGCCGCGGCTCCGCCGGATGCACCGGGACGCAGGTCGTCGGACCTGCGTCCCGGCCTCCCGGGGGTCGGCTCACCTGATCGGCAGGACACCCTCTACGGCTTGACCGCGTAGGCCTCCACCGACCAGAGCGAGCAGCCGTAGCGCGTCGCGCGGCGCTCGCACGTCACCCGCACGAAGCGGGTGTCCGGCGCGTCCAGCCGCACCGACTCGCGCCCGCCGCGGGAGCCGGTGACGGCCGCGGCAGGCCGCCACGTCACGCCGTCGGCGGAGGTCTCCACCCGGTAGGCCGACGGGTAGGCGTCCTGCCAGTGCAGGTCCACCCGGCCGACCCGGGCCGGGGCGGGCAGCTCCGCCTGCCACCACGCGCCGTCCACCGCGGGCGACGACCAGCGGGTGCTGGGGGAGCCGTCCACGGCCGCCGAGGCCGGGAAGGAGGCGGTCTCGTTCGCCGAGGAGCTCGCCCGCGCGGTGCGCAGCAGGTCCGGTCCGCCGGTCCGGGGCACCGCACGGACCGTCAGGGTGCGGGTCTCCCCGCCGAAGGCCACCGGGATCCGGTAGCTGCCCGTCGGGGTGTTCGGCGCGACCACGACCTCCAGCGGGATCGACGCCTGACCGCCGCGCGGGACCACCGCGGTCTGCGGGAGGCGGACTTCTATGCCGGCCGGCGGCTGCGCCGACAGCGGTCCGCGGACCTCGCCGGGCCCCAGGGCGGACAGCTGGGCCGTGACCCGCTGCGGGGCGCCGCCGATCTCGGCGTCGGTGCGGCCCCCGTCCGCCAGCTCGAAGCGGGCCGTGGGGCCGTCCCCGAACCACGGCACCACCCGGTGCACCACGGGCGCGGCCCCGGCCCAGGCCAGGCGCACCGCGTCGGCACGCACCCCGGCCGTGTCGACCTGGGTCCAGCCCGACGGCGCCGCGTCGCCGACCTTGCGCCAGCCCTCGCCCGGTACGTGGACCTCCACCACGGCGCCCCGCGAGCCCGCCGGGAGCGGGTCCGTCATCACGGTCACCGCCGACACCGGGCGTGCGGAGTCCAGCCGCACCGTCCAGGCCTGTGCGTCCTTCGTGACCGTGCCGGCCGTGCGGGCGACGCCGGTCCAGGCGTCCGCCTCCGCCGCCGCCTTCTTCAGGAAGGGGTCCAGAACGGCCTTGTCCACCTGGGCGGGTCCCGGCTCGGCCAGTGCCTCGCGCGCCTCGGCGAGGGCCTGTGAGGCCTGCCACGCGGCGGCCCCGTCCCCGCGGGCCTGGGCCTGCAGGACGTCCACGGCCAGTTCGCCGGCGGTTCCGTAGCGCGAGAGGCGCTCCAGCCAGGGGCCCGCCTCGTCCGACAGGGCGGTCAGCCGCTCGGGGGCCTCGCGCAGCACCGTGAACGCCTTGCGCAGCTCGGACCCGGCAGCCGGATCACCCGCGGCCCGGGCCTTCCAGAACTGCTCGACCAGCGGCTTCAGATACGCCGACTCCTCCTGCTTGAGGCCGGACGAGGTCGTGTTCCCGGCCAGCGCCGCGATCGCCTCGCGCTCCTTCGGGTCGGAGCCCGCCAGGTCGCGCACCGCCGCCTGCCAGGACTCGCCGGCCCGGTAGTCGCGGGGGTTCCAGGCGAAGTCCGCCGCGGTGAAGAGCGGGATGCGCGACAGGATGGGCTGCTGCATCGCGTTGGCCAGCAGCGCCGCGGAGCCGCCTGCCACCGCCGGTTCGCGGCCCGCGTACGGGCCGAGGAAGATCCGGCCCGGGTCCCAGTCGTTCACCGGGTAGTTGTCCATGGTGATCAGGGGCTGCTGCCCCATGGCGGAGCGCGCCCCGGCCAGTTCCCGGCCCGTGATCGTGCGCGGCACCACGCCGACGCCCGTCCAGGCGACCTCCACCCGCGCGTCCAGCGCGCGGGCCAGGGCCGTCCGGTAGGTGGTGGCGCCCTCCTGGTAGTACTCGGTGGGCAGCAGCGACAGCGCGGGCGCCCCCGGATACCGGGCGGCCAGGTGCGCGGCCAGCTCGTTCGCGACCTCCGCGTGCGCCTTCGCTGCCGCCGCCGGGCCCCGGCCGTACTGCTGCCGGTCCGCGCGGCAGCCCCATTCGGTGTAGCTGACATCCTGGAACTGCACCTGGAAGGCGCGGAAGCCCAGGTCCCACATCGCGTCCACCTTGCGCGCGAGCGCCGCCCGGTCGGCCGCCGACGACAGGCACATGGACTGTCCCGGGGTGACCGCCCAGGCCAGTACGACCCGGTTGGCACGGGCCCGTTCGGCCAGCGCGCGGAACTCCTCCTGCCGCTCCCGCGGGTAGGCCTCGCGCCAGCCCGTCGTGCGGAAGGTGTCGTCGCCGGACGCGATCAGCAGCCTGTTCTGCTTGGTGCGGCCCATGAAGTCCAGCTGGGCCAGGCGCTGCTCCTGGGTCCACGGCTGTCCGTAGAACCCCTCGGTGATCCCGCGCACCGGCGCGGCCGGCCAGTCCCGCACCAGGACGCCGGGCACCTTTCCGCGGCCCGCGGCGAGCAGCTGACGCAGCGTCTGCGCCGCGTGGAAGAGCCCTTCCCCGCCGACCCCGGCCAGCGCGACCGTGTCCCGGCCGCCGGGCCGGCCCACGGCCAGCCGGTAGCCGCCGGCCGGCAGGTCCGTGGCAGCGGTCGCGCCCATCGCCAGCAGGGCCTCCTGCGCGCCCGCGTCCTGGAGCCGTACGAGTGTGCCCCGCTCGGGCAGCGGCTCCCCGGGGGCCGGCTCGTGCAGGGTCTTCACGCCCGCCTTGCGCAGGGCCTCGCGCACGACCCGGAGGGCGTACGGATCGGCGTCCGCCGGGGCCACCAGCACGGCCTCCCGGCCCAGCGGGACCTCGCGCGCGGGATCGGCGGCCATCGACTGCGGCCGGGGCCACACGGCCGGGCCCTCGGAGGCGCTCCGGGGGGTGTCGGCACCCGGGTCGAGCACGGGGCCGACGGCGCCGTTGGCGCCGACGCCCGAGGCGCCGGCTGCGCCCGGCGCGGTGGTCGGCCCGTCCGGCAGGGAGGGGCTGGCGAGGAACCCGAGCGGCGCGGAGGCCACGGCGCCGCCGAGCAGCGACCCGATCACCGCGATGGCGGCCGCCGTCGACCGTTTCCTGCCTCTGAGCTGCACAGAGCCTCCTCGTCGCGAGACGTCCCCCACTCGTACGAATGAGCCCGAGCCCACCACCCGTGCGGCTGGAGTGTCAATGCGGGTGGGTGATCTGCCCCGGATGCGACAGGAATGCGACCCCTCCCAGTGGGTATGGCTGCGGTGTTCCCCGGCGGCGTCCCGCTTTTGTGCTCCACGCTTCTGACCCACCCTCACCTCCGCCTGCCCGCACGCACGAAGGAGCGCCCGTCCATGGACGACCTGGCCCGACTCGCCGCCCTGCACGGCATCGCCACCTCCTACCGGCCCGCCCCCGACGTCACCGTCGAGGTCCCCGAGGCCACCATCACAACGATCCTCGGGCTGCTCGGCGTCGTGACCGACGATGCCGAGAGCATTCGGGTGTCCGCCCGGTCGGCCGCCGAGTCGGCCGCCGGCCGGCTGCTGCCGCCCACGGTGGTGCTCTGGCAGGGGGAGCCCGTTCCGCCACTCCCGGCCGGGCTCCCGCCGGGCAGCCGGGTCGTGGTGGTGGCGGAGGAGTCGGGCGAGGAGCTCGCCTGGGGTCCCGGACTCCCCCTCGGGGTCCACCGGATCACCGCCGAGGCCCCCGACGGGCGGACCGCCGGGGCGACCCTGGTCGTGGCCCCCGAACGGGCCCCCGCCGCGCCGGAGCGGGCCCACGGGCTGCTCGTCCAGCTCTACTCCCTGCTCTCCGAGCGCTCCTGGGGCATGGGCGACCTCGGGGACCTCGCCGAACTCGCCCGCTGGGCGGCCCGGACCCACGGCGCGGACTTCATCCAGGTCAACCCGCTGCACGCGGCCCTGCCGGGAACCCCGACCGACCCCTCGCCGTACCGCCCGTCCTCGCGCCGCTTCCCCGACCCCGTCCACCTGCGGATCGAGGACGTCCCCGAGTACGCCGACTGCCCCGAGCGTCAGGCCCTGGCCGAACTGGCCTCCCGGGGCGCCGCGCTGCGTCACGAGGTGCTGGAGAAGGGCGCCCTGATCGACCGGGACGCCGTCTGGGCGCTCAAGCGACAGGCCCTGGAGCTGCTGTACGCCGTCCCGCGGACCCCCGAACGGGAAGCGGACTACCGGGCGTTCTGCGCACAGGGAGGCGCCTCGCTGGACCTCCACGCGGGCCGGCAGGCCTCCCGCACGGGCGAGGACCCGAAGGCGCGCACCGACTTCCACCGCTGGCTGGTCTGGCTGACGGACGGCCAGCTTGTCGCCGCCCAGTGCGCCGCCCTCGGAGCCGGCATGACCGTCGGCATCGTGCATGATCTGGCGGTCGGGGTGCACCCGGACGGTTCGGACGCCGCCGAGCCCGCCCTCCACGCCCGCCACATCTCGGTGGGGGCCCCGCCGGACGCCTTCAACGCGCGCGGGCAGGACTGGGGGCTGCCGCCCTGGCGCCCGGACGTGCTGGCCGGCACCGGCTACGCCGCCTTCCGGGCGCTGCTGCGCGGGGTGTTCCGGTATGCCGGCGCCCTGCGCATCGACCATGTCATGGGCCTCTTCCGGCTCTGGTGGATCCCCGAGGGGACCCCGCCCGCCGAGGGCACCTACGTCTGCCACGACGGCGAGGCGATGCTGGCGGTCCTGGTCCTGGAGGCGCACCGGGCCGGGGCCCCGGTCATCGGCGAGGACCTCGGGACGGTGGAGCCGCGCGTGCGCCGGGAGCTGGCCCGCCGCGGGGTGCTCGGCACCTCGGTGCTGTGGTTCGAACGGGACTGGGCGGGCGACGGCGGCCCGCTCGCCCCGGAGGCCTGGCGGGCGGACTGCCTGGCCACCGTCACCACCCACGACCTGCCGCCCACGGCCGCCAAGCTCGCCGGCGGCCATGTGGAACTGCGTGACCGGCTCGGCCTGCTGACCCGTCCGGCCGACCTGGAGCGGGCCGAGGACGCCGCCGACACCGCCGAATGGCTGGCCCTGCTGGACGGGCTGGGGCTCGACACCAAGGGTGAGGAGGCCGCCGTACAGGCCCTGTACGCCTTCCTGCTGCGCACCCCCGCGCGCCTGGTCGGCGTATGGCTCCCGGACGCGGTGGGGGACCGGCGGCCGCAGAACCTGCCGGGCACCTGGGACCAGTACCCCAACTGGCGGCTGCCGGTCGCCGATGCCTCGGGCCGGCCTCTGACGCTTGAGGAGCTGATGGCCTCGCCCCGGGCGAACGCGCTGCTCAGCGCGGTGCGGGAGGGAGCGGTTCCCCGTACGGCACCCCCGGGCGCGCGCGGCGTTTAGGTGTTCGCTACGTTTGCACCGTGGACAAGAAGAACGCTCTGCGCGCCGGCGCCGTCTCGGCCGGAACGACGCTGATGATGCTGCTGATGACGTCTCCTGCTCTCGCGCTGACCCGCGACGACGGCGACGACCCGGGCCCGGGCCTGAGCATCGGTGAGACGCTCGGTCTGTACGTGGTCCTGCCGATCGTCATCTTCCTCGTCATCGTGGGCCTCGTGATGGTCCTCGACAAGTCGGACAGGCCGCAGAAGAAGCAGGCCTGACCCGCTGCGGCCCCGTGCGGGCCGCGGCCGTATGACCTTCCCGGGCGCCGGGGGTCCGCACCGCCGATCCGTTTCGGCCGTGCGTCGACCCCCGGCGCCTCGGCGTGTCCTCAGATGCCGGCCAGCAGCTTGCGGAGCAGGCCGGTGAGCTGGGCCACCTCCTCGTCGGACAGCCCGGTGAGCGCGGCGCGCTGCACCTCCAGACCGGCGGTGACGGCCTCGTCGACGAGTTCGAGGCCGCGGTCGGTGATCGTCACCTGGAGCCCCCGCCGGTCGTGCGGATCGGGCTTGCGGCACAGCAGTCCGGCCTTCTCCAGCTTGTCCAGCCGCCCGGTCATGCCGCCCGTGGTGAGCATGAGGGTCGCCGAGAGCTGACGGGGCGAGAGCGTGTACGGGGCGCCCGAACGGCGCAGCGTGGCGACGACGTCGAACTCCCCGCGCGAGATGCCGAAGCGCTGGTAGCGCTCCTCCATCGCGTCGCCCATGGCCTTGGCGATCCGGTAGATGCGTCCGAAGACGGCCATGGGGGCCGTGTCCAGCTCGGGGCGCACGGCGAACCACTGGGCCGTTATCGCGTCGACCGCGTCCTTTTCCTCACTCATGAGCGCAGTATTCCGGTTCCCTCGGATCGTTCGCAAGAAAGTTGCTTGACCATAAGTAGCTTAGCGGTAAGCTATTTATCGGCAACCGAATCGGGGGAGGGGCCGTCATGGCAGTGTTCAGGAGCGGGACGTCGAAGGCCGGGGAGGCGAAGGTCGCGGGGGAGCGGTCGCTGCTCCTCGGCATCGGAGTCAGCGCGATCGGGATCGGCATGTACATCCCCTTCTCGCTCGTCTTCTTCCACCACGTCACCGGCCTCTCCTTCACCCTCGTCGGCCTGGTCATGACGGTCACCGGGGTGGCCGGGCTGGCCTTCATGCCGCTGGCGGGCTCGGCCGTCGACCGGTTCGGCGCCAAGCGGGTCAACCTGGTGCTCTACGGGATCAGGGCGCTCGGCTTCGCCCTCTATCCCCTCGCGAGCTCCCTGCCCGCCTTCGCGGCCGTCGCCCTCGTCACCGCGCTCGCCGACCGCTCCTTCTCCGTCGTGCAGCAGTCCCTGATCGGGGAAGTGGCGCGGGGCGCCGCCCGCGACCGGCTCCAGGCGTCCACCCGGGCCCTGCAGAACGCCGGGATGGGCGCGGGCGCCCTCCTCGTCTCCGGCGTACTGGCGCTGTGGGGCACCGGCGGCTTCACCCACACCGCCTGGGCCAACTCCCTCGCCTTCGCTCTCGCCGGACTGCTCGTCAGCAGGGTCCGCCCGGTCCCGGCCGAGCCGGACGCCGCCGGCGCCGGGCGGCCGGCCGCCGGCTACCGGATGGTCCTGCGCGACCGCCCCTTCCTCGGGCTCACCGCCGCCAACTTCCTCACCGCGCTGGGCTACGCCGCCCTCTCCGTCCTCTTCCCGCTCTACCTCTCCACCTGGCTGACGGCGCCCGACTCCCTCACCGGAGCGGCCTTCACCCTCAACACCGCCCTGTGCGCCGGGGTCGGCGTGCTGGTCGCGGGCCGTGTCCGCCGCTCCGGCGCCCGCCGCACCCGCTCCGCCGCCCTCGGCGCCCTGCTCTTCGCCGCCGCCTTCGCCGGGCAGATCGTCCTCGGCACCCTGCGTCCCGGCCAGGGCGCGACCCTGGCCGCCCTGCTCGTCATCGTCGTCGTCTACACCCTCGGCGAACTGGTGCACAGCCCCTCCGGCGGCGCCCTGTCCGTCTCCGCGGCCCCCGAGCCGGTGCGCGGCCGCTACCTGGCCACCTACCAGCTGTCCTACTCGCTGGCCACCGCCCTCGCCCCCTCCCTCTTCACCGCCCTGCTCGCCGTGGACGGCCGGCTGCCCTGGGCCGTCCTGACCGCCGCCGCGCTCGGCGCCGCCCTGGCGCTGCTGCGGCTGGAGCGGCACCTGCCGGCCGAGGCCGTGCACGCCGAGCCCCCGGCCGCGGTCGCCGGCGCCGCTGCCACCACGGCCGCGTCCGACCGCCGTCCGGCCTCCGCGGCCGCCTGAACCGCACCCCCCGGTCCCGCCTTCCTCTTATCCGCACGAGGAGCCACCCGCCATGAAGCGTCTCGCCACCGTCGCCCTGACCGCCCTCGCCCCCATCTCCTGGGGCTCGACCTACGCCGTCGCGTCCGAACTGCTGCCGCCCGACCGGCCGCTGTTCACCGGCGTCATGCGGGCCCTGCCCGCGGGCCTGCTGCTGACCGCGCTGGCCCGCACCCTGCCCCAGGGCGCGTGGTGGTGGAAGTCCGCCGTCCTCGGCACCCTCAACATCGGCGCTTTCTTCCCGCTGCTGTTCCTCTCCGCCTACCGGCTGCCCGGCGGGGTCGCGGCCGTGCTCGGCTCCGCCGGCCCGCTGTTCGTCGTGGGCCTGGCCGCACTCGTCCTCGGGGAGCGCGCGAGCCTGCGTACGGTGCTGGCCGCCGTCGCGGGGGCGCTCGGCGTGAGCATGGTCGTCCTCAGGGCCGAGGCGGCACTCGACCTGACCGGTGTCGTCGCCGGTGTGGTGTCCTCCGCCTCCATGGCGGCGGGCACCGTGATGACCAAGCGCTGGGGCCGGCCCGAGGGCGTCGGACCGCTGGCCATGACCGGCTGGCAGCTGACCGCCGGCGGGCTGGTCCTCATCCCGGTGGCCGCCTTCGTCGAGGGCGCACCGCCCGCCCTCGACGGCAAGGCCCTCCTCGGTTACGGCTACATGATGCTGATCAACACCGGCATTGCCTACTGGCTCTGGTTCCGCGGCATCGGGCAGCTCGGCGCCACCTCGGTCACCCTCCTCGGACCGCTCTCCCCGCTGACCGCGGCCGCCATCGGCTGGGCGGCCCTCGGGCAGGCGCTCACCCCCGTGCAGCTCGTGGGCATGGCCATCGCCTTCGGGGCCACCGTCGCCGGACAGCCGGCTGCCGCCCGCACCCCCCAACCGTTCAGTTCTGCTGAAAAGAACGATCGGAACTTTTCGATGGACCTGACTGATGGGCGGGTGCGACGGTAGGTCCCTCGACATCCGACCGACCCGAGGGGGAGACGCACAGTGGCCGTCATGGACCGCGTCCGCACCGTTTCGCACGCCGAACCCGGCAGCACGGGCAGGAAGGGTGCCGCCGGGCTCGGCGTACTCCTCGCCCTGCTCGCGACGGTCGTCTGGTCCGGCAGCTTCGTCGCCACCCGGGGCATGGCCGAGACCGTCCCGCCCGTCCAGGCGGTCTTCTGGCGCTGGATCATCGCCCTGCTGGCCGTCGCCCCCTTCGCCGCCCGCCAGGCCTGGCAGCAGCGGGCCCTGATCCGGCGCCACCTCGGCTTCATCGCCCTCGCGTCGCTGTTCGGCGTCGCCCTCTACAACACGCTCGTGCACCAGGCCGGACTGACCACCTCGGCCTCCAACATGGGCATGATCATGGCCGCCTCGCCCGTCGTCATGGCGCTGTACGCCCGCCTCGGCGGCGAACGGCTCGGCGCCCGCCGCACCTTCGGCATGCTGCTCGCCGCCTTCGGAGTACTGCTGCTCGTCGGCGACGGCTCGATCGGCTTCGACTTCGGCGCGGGCGACCTGTGGATGTTCGCCGCGGCCCTCTCCTTCGCCACGTACAGCGCCCTGCTCAAGCGCAAGCCCGCCGAACTCGGCGGACTCGCCTTCCTGATCACCACCTTCGTCCTCGGCGCGCTGATGCTGGCCCCGGCCTACGCCGTCTCCCTCCACGTCCAGGGCGGCTTCGAGACGACGGCCGACACGGTCGGACCGCTGCTCTACGTCGGCGTGTTCTCCTCAGCCGTCGCCTTCTTCGCCTGGAACAAGGCCGTCTCGGTCATCGGAGCGGCCCGCGCGGGAGTCGTCTACTACCTCCAGCCGGTGTGCGCGGCGGGGCTCGGCCTGCTGCTCCTGGGCGAGCCGACCGGACCGGCCCAGCTGCTCTGCATGGCGCTGATCCTCGGCGGGGTCGGGCTGGGAAGTGCCCGGCGGTAGGTTCGGGCCCATGACCGAGTGGGACATCAAGAAGCTGCGGATCCTGCGGACCCTCGCCGAACAGGGCACCGTGACCCGGGCGGCCGAGGCGCTCCACATGACGCCCTCGGCCGTGTCGCAGCAGCTGACGAACCTCGCCCGGCAGCTGGGGGTGGTGCTGCTGGAGGCGCAGGGCCGCCGGGTCCGCCTCACCGACGCCGCCCACCTCGTGCTCCGGCACGCGGAGGCGGTGTTCGCGCAGCTGGAGCAGGCCGACGCGGAACTGGCCGGCTACCTCGCCGGGGACGCGGGAGAGGTACGGCTCGGCGCGTTCTCCACCGCCGTGCCCGCTCTGGTGGTCCCGGCGGTGGCGGAACTGCGCAGGGCCCACCCGGGCGTGGAGGTACGGGTCCGGGAGACCGAGGCCGCGGAGTCCTACGAGCTCCTGTCGGCCGGAGGTGTGGACCTGGCGCTGTCGCTGGCCGCCCACGCACCGACCGCCCGGGACCGGAGGTTCACCCGGGTCACGCTGATGGAGGACCCGCTGGACGTGGCCCTCCCGCCCGGGCACCCCCTGCGGGACGCGGCGGACCTGCGGCTGGCGGACCTGTCCGGGGACCCGTGGATCTACGGGGGCAGCGGGCCGTGGTCGGAGATCGCCCGCGGCGCGTGCGAGGCCGCGGGCTTCGTGCCCGAACAGGCCCACTCGGCTTCGGGCTGGACGGCCATCCTGGCCATGGTCGAGGCGGGCATGGGCGTCGCCCTGGTCCCCCGGATGGTGTCGAGCCGGGCCTCGGGGGTGGCGGTCCGGGTGCTGTCGCGGGACCGGCCGACGCGGCACGTGATCGCGGCGGTGCGGCGCGGAGCCGAATCCGCTCCCGCGGTGGCGCACGTCCTCACGGCCCTGCGGACCGTCGCCGCCGGGCCCTGACGGTACGCTCCCGGGGCTCCGCCCCGGACCCCGTACGTGCGCTCCGCGCCCGTGCCCTCAAACGCCGGGCGGGCTGAAATTCAGCTCTGCCGGCGTTTGAGGGCACGGGGTCCGGGGCGGAGCCCCGGCTACGGCGCGAGCCGTCAGGCCTGAGCGGCAGCGGCAGCCGCGTCGGCCGCCTGGGCCTTCAGGGCGCGCTCGACGCCCGCCCGGGACTCCGACACCAGCCGCCGCAGCGCGGCGTTCGGCTCGGCCGAGGCCAGCCAGGCGTCCGTCGCGTCCAGGGTCTCCTGCGAGACCTGGAGCGCCGGGTACAGGCCCACCGCGATCTGCTGGGCGATCTCGTGGCTGCGGGTGTCCCAGACCTCCTTGACGGAGGCGAAGAACTTCGCGGTGTACGGGGCCAGCAGCTCGCGCTGGTCGGTCTGGACGAAGCCGCCGATCACCGCCTCCTGCACCGCGTTCGGCAGATCGCCGGACTCCACCACCGAGGCCCACGCCGCGGCCTTGGCCTCCGCCGTCGGGCGGGCCGCCCGCGCCGTCGCCGCGTGCCGCTCGCCGGCCGCCGTCGCGTCCCGCTCCAGCTCCGCCGCGATGGCTGCCTCGTCGGCCACGCCCGTCGCGGCGAGCCGCTCCAGGAACGCCCACCGCAGCTCGGTGTCGACGGCCAGGCCCTCGATCTGCGCCGAGCCGTCCAGCAGCGCCGACAGGTACGCCAGCTGCTCCTCGGTGCGGGCGGTGGCCGCGAAGGCCCGCGCCCACGCCAGCTGGTGGTCGCCGGCCGGCTCCGCCGCACGCAGGTGCTCCAGGGTGGCCTCGGTCCAGGCCGCCAGGCCCTCCTCCCGCCACGCCGGGTCGGCGTACAGGTCGACGGCCAGCTTCACCTGGCGGTGCAGCGACTGGACGACGCCGATGTCGGACTCCTTGCCGATGCCCGAGAGCACCAGCGAGAGGTAGTCGCGGGTGGCGAGCTCGCCGTCACGCGTCATGTCCCACGCCGAGGCCCAGCACAGGGCACGCGGCAGGGACTCCGCGAAGTCGCCGATGTGCGAGGTGACCGCGGCGAGGGAGGCCTCGTCCAGGCGGACCTTCGCGTACGACAGGTCGTCGTCGTTCAGCAGGACCACCGCCGGGCGGGTGCGGCCCACCAGCTCCGGCACCGTGGTCAGCGCGCCGTCGATGTCCAGTTCGATCCGGTCGGTGCGCACGAGCGCGCCGTCCTGGAGCTCGTACAGGCCCACCGCGATGCGGTGCGGGCGCAGGGTGGACTCGCCCTGGGCGCCGGCGGGCAGCGCGGGCGCCTCCTGGCGGATGCCGAAGGCGGTGATCACGCCGTCGGCGTCGGTGCTGATCTCGGGGCGCAGGACGTTGATGCCGGCCGTCTCCAGCCACGCCTTCGACCAGGCGGTCAGGTCGCGGCCCGAGGTCTCCTCCAGGGCGCCCAGCAGGTCCGACAGGCGGGTGTTGCCGAAGGCGTGCGTCTTGAAGTAGGCCTGCACGCCCTTGAAGAAGGCGTCCGTGCCGACGTAGGCGACGAGCTGCTTGAGCACCGAGGCGCCCTTGGCGTACGTGATGCCGTCGAAGTTGACCATGACGTCGTCGAGGTCACGGATGTCGGCCATGATCGGGTGCGTGGACGGCAGCTGGTCCTGCCGGTACGCCCACGTCTTCATGGAGTTGGCGAAGGTGGTCCACGCGTGCGGCCACTTCGAGCCCTCCGCGTACGCCTGGCACGCGATCGAGGTGTAGGTGGCGAACGACTCGTTCAGCCACAGGTCGTTCCACCACTCCATGGTGACGAGGTCGCCGAACCACATGTGGGCGAGCTCGTGGAGGATGGTCTCCGCGCGGACCTCGTACGCCGCGTCCGTCACCTTCGAGCGGAAGACGTACTGGTCGCGGATGGTGACCGCGCCCGCGTTCTCCATCGCGCCCGCGTTGAACTCCGGCACGAAGAGCTGGTCGTACTTGGCGAACGGGTAGTCGTAGGCGAACTTCTCCTGGAACCAGTCGAAGCCCTGCCGGGTCACGTCGAAGATCTCGTCCGCGTCGAGGAACTCGGCGAGCGAGGGCCGGCAGTAGATGCCGAGCGGTACGGACTGGCCGTCCGGGCCCTCGTAGGAGCTGTGCACCGAGTGGTACGGGCCGACGATCAGCGCCGTGATGTACGAGGAGATGCGCGGGGTCGGCTCGAAGCGCCAGACGTTGTCCTTGACGTCGGCGGGCGCCGGCGTCGGGGAGTTCGAGATGACCGTCCAGCCCTCGGGGGCCGTCACGGTGAACTGGAACGTGGCCTTCAGGTCGGGCTGCTCGAAGCTGGCGAAGACCCGCCGCGCGTCCGGCACCTCGAACTGGGTGTAGAGGTAGGCCTGCTGGTCGACCGGGTCGACGAAACGGTGGAGGCCCTCACCGGTGTTGGTGTACGCGCAGTCCGCGACGACCCGCAGCTCGTTGGCCCCGGCCGCGAGGTGCGCCAGGGCGATCCGGGAGTCGCGGAAGACGGCGGCGACGTCGAGCGACTTCCCGTTGAGGACGACCTCGTGGACCGCCGGGGCGACCAGGTCGATGAAGGTCTCCGCCCCGGCCTCGGCCGACTGGAAGCGCACGGTGGTCACGGACGGGTAGGTGCCGCCCTCCTGCGCACCGCTGAGATCGAGTTCGATCTCGTAGGAGTCGACGGTGAGCAGCTTCGCACGCTGCTGAGCCTCTTCACGGGTGAGGTTCGTGCCTGGCACGCGGTCATCTCCTTCGATGGTGACGTTGCCCGGACATCCTTCCACGGGGTGAGGGTGTCCTGCTCTCGGATTACTTTCGACCGACCTGCCCGAACTGTCACCCGGTGGGGTGAGGTTTCAGCCGCACCCACCTGTGGGTATAAGTTCAGCCTTAAGTTCGCGGAATGTGGGACATCATCCTGTTGTAGCCCGTGGAGGCATGGTTGCTGCGTCTCTGCGAGGACGGGCCGGAAACGGCGAACCGGATCGTGGACGCTCTGGACCACCTGGCCGCGGAAGGGCCCGGCCTGGGCAGGCCCATGGTGGACCGGATCCACCGGAGTGCGCTGCACAACCTCAAGGAGCTGAGGCCGGGCTCGGCCGGCCGGTCCGAAGTGCGCATGCTCCTCGTCTTCGACGCGGACCGCGAAGCGGTCATCCTGGTGGCGGGTGACAAGGCGGGTCGCTGGAGTCGCTGGTACGAGGAGAACATCCCGGCCGCCGAGCGGCGCTACGAGCAGTACGTGGCCGACAAGGAAAGAGGAGGCACAGGGTGAAGGGACGTTCGTGGCGGGAGGTGCGCGCCGAGGCGCTGCAACGGCAGCCGCTCCTCGGGACCGCCGACGCCGAAGAGCAGAGGGCTCAGGTGAGGGCCGAGAACACCGCGCGGATCCGGGGGTACGAGCTCGCCGGGCTCCGGCGCTCCGCCGGGCTCACCCAGGCCGACGTCGCGGCCGCTCTGGGCCTCAGTCAGGCGCGCGTCTCGCAGATCGAGCACGGCCAGGTGGACAGCCTCGACGTCCTGCGGGCGTACGCGGCTGTACTCGGCGGTGAGGTGTCCGTCACCGTCCAACGCGGCGACGTCACCGTGAAGGTCGCCTGACCCCGGGAAACGCCGGAGGGCGGACGCCGTGCGGCGCCCGCCCTCCCTTCGTGCCCGCGGCGGGGTCAGCCGCGGAGTTCCTCGGCGACCAGCTCCGCGATCTGGACCGCGTTCAGCGCGGCGCCCTTGCGGAGGTTGTCGTTCGACACGAACAGCGCCAGGCCGTTGTCCACCGTCTCGTCGACGCGGATGCGGCCCACGTACGAGGCGTCCTTGCCGGCCGCCTGGAGCGGGGTCGGGATCTCGGAGAGCTCCACGCCGTCCGCGTCCTTCAGCAGCTCGTAGGCGCGCTCGACGCTGATCGGGCGGTCGAAGCGGGCGTTGATCTGCAGGGAGTGGCCGGAGAAGACCGGCACGCGCACGCAGGTGCCCGAGACCTTCAGCTCCGGGATCTCCAGGATCTTGCGGGACTCGTTGCGGAGCTTCTGCTCCTCGTCGGTCTCGAAGGAGCCGTCGTCGACGATCGAGCCCGCGAGCGGGAGGACGTTGAAGGCGATCGGACGCTTGTAGACGCCCGGCTCGGGGAAGTCGACGGCACCGCCGTCGTGGACCAGCCCGGTCGCGCCCTCGGAGACGGCCTTGACCTGGCCGTCGAGCTCGGCCACACCGGCCAGGCCGGAGCCGGAGACGGCCTGGTAGGTGGTGGCGACCAGCGCGGTCAGGCCGGCCTCGTCGTGCAGCGGGCGCAGCACCGGCATGGCCGCCATGGTGGTGCAGTTCGGGTTCGCGATGATGCCCTTGGGGCGGTTCCTGATCGCGTGCGGGTTGACCTCGGAGACGACGAGGGGGACCTCGGGGTCCTTGCGCCAGGCGGAGGAGTTGTCGATGACGACGGCGCCCTGCGAGGCGACCTTCTCGGCCAGGGCCTTCGAGGTGGCGCCGCCCGCGGAGAAGAGCACGATGTCCAGGCCGGAGTAGTCGGCCGCAGAGGCGTCCTCGATCGTGATCTCGCGGCCCTCCCACTCGATCGTCGAGCCGGCGGACCGGGCCGAGGCGAACAGGCGCAGCTCGTCCACCGGGAACTTGCGCTCGGCGAGGATGCTGCGCATGACTGCGCCGACCTGACCGGTGGCTCCGACGATTCCGACCCTCACGGTGACTCCTTCTGGTCCGTACGACGCGGGCGCGCGTGAGGCCATCATGCGTTCGACCCCACGCGCCTTGTCCAATCCATTGTCCGAGGACCGGACGGTGTCCTGCATGTGAACACCCGTGGTGGGTGCGTGGCGGCCGTGTTTCATGCCCTCCGAACGGCCGTTTTGCCTGATCGGGACCGGTTGGCGTCCGGTCCGCCGTGCCCGCTGTCCGGACGTGATCGGCTCCAGGGCGAACCGTGGACCCGGGGAGATCCACCGTGCCCGCCGTCCGCAGCCACCGGGAACGGCCCGAGGGGGCGGCGCTCGTCGGAGCGCCGCCCCCTCGGGTTTCACGCGGGAGGAACGGAAGGTGCTACGGGAGGACCTTCTCGATCTGCACGCTGCCGGTGCCGGCGGCGGTGCCGCGGGCGTTGAGCAGCTCGACCTGGCCGAAGAACTGACGGCCCTCGGGGGCCGCACTGGTGACCAGGACGTTCGCCGAGACCTGCGCGGTGGCACCGGTGGCGAGGTTCACCGTGGCGGCCTCGTCGACCTGGACGGAGCCCAGGGCGGCCGAGAAGAACACGTCGCGGTAGTCGTACGTGGTGGAACCGGACGGGACGGCGTATCCGATCACCTTGACGGTGTAGGTGCCCGCGGCCGGGTTCTTCAGGCTCACGGCCTCCTCGGAGTCGCCGTCGGCGGCGGAGCCGACCTTGACGCCGTCCTTGTAGACCTCGAGGTCGAGGTCGGCGCCGGTGTCGGACACCTTGCCGATCGCGACGTCGAGGCGGGAGGTGCCGGCGGGGACGGCGATCTCGGTGGTGTGGGTCTCACCGTTCGCGATGGTCGGCTTGGCGACCTTCGCGGAGCCGAGCGGGCCGCCCTTGAGCTTGCCGTCGCCGATGGCCGCGCCGGCGTTCTTGACGCTCCACTGGACCGGGGCGGGGGTGCCCTGCTTCACCTCGGGCAGGACCTTGACCGCGGGGTCGAAGGCCGCGCCGAGCACGGAGACATCCAGCTTGAACGGGTTGTCGAGCACCGGCGACGTACGACGGGCCTCGACCTCGATCTCCCAGACGCCCGGCGTCGGCTCGGGGTACGAGCGCACGTCGGGGCGGCAGGTGTTCGCCGGGTTGTCGTAGTTCGGGTAGCAGTTGGTCGTGGCCGTCGGGTCGACCGGCACGCCGTACGGGTGGATCGCGATGAAGCGCGTCTGGGCTCCGGCCGCGAGACCGCTGAGGGCGACCTCCAGGCTCTTGGCGCCCGGCGGCACGGTCACGAAGTACGACTTGTGCGTGTTGCGCTGCACGGTGGAGGACTCGGACAGGGAGAACGCCGGCGCGGCCAGGGGGGCGGAAGCCACGACGGTGGTCAGGATCTGCTTGTCGATGCCCTCGGTGGTCTCGTCGTCCAGCTGCAGGATGCCGCTGTGGACGCCGGCCGTCTTGGCGTTGGCCTCGACCTTGATGGTGACGGGCTTGTTCAGCGGCAGCGTGACGTAGTCGTAGCCGCCGATGATCTTGAAGGTGCCGTCGTTGTTGCGCCAGCTCAGGTCGTGCCGGGTGCCGTACTTGACGCCCGTGGTGCGGGTGACGACGACGTTGTAGACCTTCTTCTGGCCGACCTTGAGGCCGCCCTCGCGGTCGTACAGGCCGGTGCCGAAGCCCGGGGTCTTCAGGAACTGGTCGATCGCGGTGTCGACCGGGGCCTTGACCGTGAACTCGTTGGCCTTGGCGTCGCGCTGGACGGACTCCCACGCGCCCTCGACGTCGATCAGACCGGAGCCCTGCGCGTGCGCCGGGACACCGTCGATCTTCTTCGCGGAGCTGGTGAGCGCGACCCGCAGGGAGGCCGGGGTCAGCTTGATGCCCTGCTGCTTCGCGGCCGAGATCAGCAGCGCGCTCGCGCCCGCCGCCTGCGGCGAGGCCATCGAGGTGCCCTGGAGCATGCCGTAACCGGCCGGCAGGCTGTAGCCGGCCTCCTTCACCGGCGCGCCGGGCAGCCAGGTCTGGATGGTGTTGATGGCCGCGCCGGGGGCGCTGATGGTCGGCGTGAAGCCGCCGTCCTCACGCGGACCGCGCGAGGAGAAGGGGAACATGTTGTACTTCGTGCTCACGCCGGAGCCGTAGTTGGCGGCCCACGTCTCCTTGGAGACCGAGGCGCCCACGGAGATGACCTTGTCCGCGAGGGCCGGGTCGCCGATGGTGTTCACACCCGGACCGGAGTTGCCGGCCGAGATGACCAGCTGGACGCCGTAGGTGTCGACGAGGTTGCGGTAGAGCTCGGCGCGCGCGTTGTTGCCGTCGTTCAGCGCAGGCAGGCCGCCGATCGACATGTTGACGATGTCCACGCCGCGGTTGACGACGAGGTCGATCATGCCCTCGGTCAGCGCGATGTTGGTGCAGCCGCCGGACCAGGAGCAGGCGCGCGAGGAGACGAGCTTGGCGCCGGGCGCCTCACCGTTCATCTTGCCGCCGAAGAGGCTGTTGGCGGCGGTGATGCCGGCGACGTGCGTGCCGTGCTCGGACTCGATGATGCCGATGTTGACGAAGTCGGCCTTCTTGCCGACCCAGTCCCCGCCCAGCGGGTCCATCGGGACGTCCTTGCGGATCTCGATCACGAACGGGATCCGCTCGGCGACCTCGGTCGCCGGGTTGTCCGTGCCGAAGTAGCCGATCTGGTAGCCGTCCTTGTACGGCTTCATCGGCTCGTTGTTCGTGAAGTCGCCGTCCTGGTCGGTGTCGACGCGGACGGTGCCGGCGGCGGCGTCGTAGAGCATGCCGAACCGGTCGGTGGTGTCCCCGTCGCGGTTGACGTCGCCCGCCATGTCACCGGTGGCGGTGATCGACTCGCTGAAGCGGCTCCACTGGAAGCTGCCCTCGGGCGCCTTCCAGCTCTGGCCGCCCGCGGTGAAGGTGCCGCCGGCCGCGGTCACCGGGGTGATCTGGGCGCGCCAGGTGCCGTCGTTGTCGGTGATCGGGTCGGTGGCCGTCACCCAGTCGACGATCTTGCGCTCGCCGGTGGTGGTCTTCTGCAGGGCCGGGTGGCCGAGGTCGACACCCGAGTCCATGATGCCGATGGTCACGCCGCGGCCGTCGGCCTGCGGGTTCTTCTCGACGAACTCGACCGCGCCGGTCTCGAAGGACGGGTTGTACGGGTTCTTCGCCGGCGTGTTCTTGTCCGGCGCCGCGTACGTCTCGGCCGCGGTCTTCTTGACCGCGCCGCTCTCCCGGCCGGCGTCGGGGCGCGGGTCCGGCAGCTGGATCTCGTGACGCAGGTCGATGCCGTGCACCGAGGACAGCTTGGCGGCCGCCTTCAGCGCGGCCTCGGCCTGGCCCGTCGGCAGGGTGGCGCGCACGTAGCCGAGGTTGTCGTACGTCCGGCCGACCGAGGCGCCCTGGACGGCGTCCAGCTGGTCGGCGACCTGCTTGGTCTGGCCGGGGGCGGTCGCGACCATGACGGTGACGTTCGCGTCACCCTTGGCCTTGGCCTCCTGGAGCAGTTCGACGTCGGCCGAACCGAGCTTCTGGTCGGCGGACTTGACCGCGGGCGAGGTGCCCGGGGTGTCCGCGCCGGTCGCCGCGAACACGGGCCCGGCGCCGGTCGCCGCGAGGGCGGCGACCAGGCCGGCCGCGGCCGCGACGCGTGCGACGCGTCTTGCCCCGGGTATGGAGCTGGGGGATTCGAGGGTCATCAGCATCCCTGGTAAGTGAAAGATACGGTCCGGATTTCGGTGCCGGATGACCGGTCAGCTTTCCTCAACCGACAGGTCTTTGGGGAGGGATGTCATCGACCGAGATCTGTCGTGGCGGACATCCGCCAGCGCGGCACTTCCGCCAGTGGGGCCGTATCCGGGCACAGTGGTGCGAACCACAGGGGCTGAAGAGTTGATTTATCGACTTAGTGGCTCCAAGTCGGCACCGGGGCACAGTCGTTCCCCGGCGCGGGTGTGACAGATTTCGAGCGGTCAGCGCTCGCGCGTGCGCGCGTAATGACGCGAGGCCTTCGCCCGGTTTCCGCAGGCGGACATGGAGCACCAGCGCCGGGTTCCGTTGCGCGAGGTGTCGTGGAAGTGCAGGACGCAGGTCTCGGAGGCGCACTTGCGGATCCGGTCGGGCGCGGAGCCCAGCAGTTCCAGGTAGTTACGGGCGGCCGTCCAGGCCGGACCCCAGGTGCGGTCGTCGAACTCGGCGCGCTCGCCAGGGCCTTCGGCGGTCAGCGTGGCGCGGATGCGCCCGTGCTCCAGTACCGCGTCCACCAGGGCGCGCGCGCTCTCGTCGGCGGGGTCCGCGACCGCCCGGGCGAGTGCCTCGCGGGCGGTCATCAGGTGGACGAGGGTCGAGGCGTCGGCCCGGAAGCGGCCGGCCAGCCCGGCGGACTCCAGCCAGACCGAGAGCCCTTCGACCCGGCTCAGTCCGAAGGCCCCGGCGAAGAGGTCGACGGGCTCGCCCTCCTGCATCCAGCGGGTGTTCAGCAGGTCGAGGGCGATCGGCTCCCCGGTCAGGGGCCGCGGGTCCGCCGTCGTCATGTCCGTCTCCTTGTTCGCTAACCCCTCAAGAGTACGTGAGTGGTTGACACCCTTCCATCTAACCTTTAAATTGAATTTAGAAGGTTAGAACTCGTCGCACGGCCTCTGGGGAAGGACCCGTCATGACCACCGCCATCAGCAAGCTCCGCACCGGACACGTCGGCCTGAACGTCACCGACCTGGAGCGCTCGCTCGCCTTCTACCGGGACGCCCTCGACTTCCAGGTGCTGGGGGAGGGCAAGGAGGAGGACCGCCGCTACGCCTTCCTCGGCCGGGACGGCGAGCTCGTCCTCACGCTCTGGCAGCAGGCCGACAGCGCCTTCGCACCTGCCGCGGCCGGACTGCACCACCTGGCCTTCTCGGCCGGAGCCATCGAGGAGGTGCGTGCGTACGAGGAGCGGCTGCGCGTCCTCGGCGTCGACTTCGCCCACGAGGGCGTCGTCGCGCACGGCGAGGGCGCGGCCTCCGGCGGCATCTTCTTCCACGACCCCGACGGCACCCGGCTGGAGATCTCCGTACCGACCGGCGCCGAGGATGCCCCCGCTCCCACCGCGGGGGCGCCGACCTGCGGGTTCTTCTAATGGGCGGCGTCTACCACTGGGGGTCGCTGGCGGTGCAGGAGCGGGTCGGCGTACGCGGGCCGGCCGAGCACGTCGGCCGCTCGATCGGTACGGGCATCCGCGACGTCGCCGCGGCCTTCCTGGGGCTCCAGCCGCACCTGGTCGTCGGGGCCGCCGACGACGCCGGCCGGATGTGGGCCTCCCTGCTCACCGGGCCGCCCGGCTTCGTCCGGGCCACCGGGGCGCACCGGGTCGCCGTCACGGGCGGTCCGCCCGCCGGCGACCCGCTCGCCGGGGCGCTGGCCACGGCCGGCACCCGGGTCGGGACCATCGCGCTCGACCCGCGCACCCGGCGCCGGATGCGGCTGAACGGAACCCTCACGGCCACCACGCGGGGCTTCGCCGTCGAGGCCGAGCAGGTCTTCGCCAACTGCCCGAAGTACCTGCAGCAGCGGCAGCCGCTGGAGCTGGTCGAGGACGGGGCCGGCGTGGTGCACCGCGGGGACGCGCTCACCCCCGGCCAGGTGCGGACCGTCGGGGACGCCGACACCTTCTTCGTCGCCACCACGGCGGAGGCGGACGGTGTCGACGCCAGCCATCGCGGCGGCCTGCCGGGCTTCGTGGAGGTCCTCTCCCCGGTCGAGCTGGCCTGGCCGGACTACGCCGGGAACGCGATGTTCCTGACCCTGGGGAACCTGATGACCGACCCGCGGGCCGGGCTGCTCTTCCCGGACTGGGAGAGCGGGGCCGTCCTCCAGCTCAGCGGCCGGGCACGGACGGAGTTCGCGCCCGACGGCGGCCGCCGCACCCGCTTCCGCGTGGAGTCGGTGGTGGAGGCCGTCCATCCGGGGCGGCTGCTGTGGAGCACCCCGGAGTACTCCCCTCACCTGGGGAGCACCACCAGGTAGGCGGCGGGCTCATGGTCGTCCGAAGCCGCCAGCGCGGTCCGGATGACCGCGGCCTGCTGCTCGGGCCAGTCGCGGAGCTTGCGCGGGGTGATGTGGAGGACGGTCACCCCGAGCCGCTCCAGCGTCTCGCGCTTGCGCACGCACTCGGACCACGCCTCGTCCTCGCCCTGGCGCGGGGCGCGGGTGTCGATCTCCACGGCCACCGAGTGCTCGGGCCAGTACGCGTCGACCCCGCCCAGGTGCGGACCGCCGGGGATCCGCAGGTCCACGTTCCAGACAGGGTCGGGGAGTTCGCAGCCGCGCACGAGGTGGTACAGCCGGTCCTCGGCGATGGCCCGGCCCTCCGCCAGGAGGGACTCGACGGCGTCGACCACGTGCGGCCGGTTCAGCAGCCGGGCCACCGTCAGCTCGCGTACGACGGCACTCGGTTCGCAGTGCCCGCTGCGGACGGCCTCGCTCAGCAGCCGGCGTACGGTGCCCGCGTCGGACAGCTGTGCGACGGCGTCGGCGACCGCCCGGGCGGCGGGAGCGACGGGCAGCCCGGTGACCTCCTGGGACCGGGGCGCGGTGTGCGCGCGCACGATCCGTACGTCACCGGTGGACCGGAGCCGCCGGATGCCCGGCACCAGCACGTCGATGTGCGGGACGGCGGTCAGCGGGGGCGCGGAGGCGAAGCGGTACAGGGCCAGCGCCGCCAGCCCGGTGATCATGGCCTCGCCCCCGCCGCGCCGGCCCGCGTACAGCAGCGCGGCGTGCAGCCGTTCCTCGCTCGTCGCCGGCCCGGAGTGGAGCAGGAACACGCCGGGCAGGATCTGCTGCCAGGGCCGCTCGGCGGCCTCGGAGGCACTCACGCCGTGCTCACGCAGCTGTGCGAGGGTCAGCACGCGGGGGCGGTTGCCGGTGAGGTGGGCGAGGGGGAGGGGTGCGTTGTGGTTCATGACGCGGTGATTCCCTCAGGCCATGGCCTTGCTAACCCCTGTTACACGCCCGTCGACAAATCCGGACAAGCCGGGGCTAAAGTACGGGCGTTCGACTGCCGATGGGGTGCGCCCGTCCGGGGGACCGGTTTCCCGGCCTCCGCCCCGGACCCCGGTCCTCACACTCCCCGGGCTACCGCTGGGAGGTGCCCCCTGGACCGGCTGGAGAATCCAGCCTCGCCGGCGGGTGAGGTGCAAGGTCCGGGGCGGAGCCCCGGCAGCGGCGCCGCTGCCTGGTGCTGTGACCGGCAAGGTTCACCGGGTCGCGACGCCCGGCACGGCACCTCGCCGCGTTGTCAGACCGCGCACGTACGTCCGGTACGAGCCGCGGCCCTCCGCCTTGCGATGCACCGCACCGGACGCCGCGCCCCGGCAAACCTTTCCGGCCACAGCACTAGGCGCCCGCCGCCGCGTCACACCGCTGCGCGGCAAGGGCCCTGGCCAGGTCGTCGCGGGACTCCAGCACCAGGCGGCGCAGCGCCGGGGCGGCGTCCTCGTGCCCGGCCAGCCACGCGTCCGTGGCGTCCAGCGTGGCGGCGTCACCCTGCAGCGAGGGGTAGAGCCCCTTCACGATGTGCATCGCGATCTGGATCGACCGGTCCGCCCACACCCGCTCGATCACCTCGAAGTAGCGCCCCGCGTGCGCGGCCAGCAGGCCCCGCTGCGAGGGCTGCTGCATGCCCGCGATCGTCGACTCCACCAGCGCGTTGGACAGCGCGTCCGACTCGACCACCGCCGCCCACGCCTGGTCCTTGACCGCCTGCGAGGGGCGCGCCGCCAGGCACCGGACCTGGTGCCGCTTGCCCGACGCGGTGTCGTCCCGGGCCAGTTCGGCGGCGATGACGGCCTCGTCCACCACCCCGTGCGCGGCCAGCGTCAGCAGGAAGTCCCAGCGCAGCTCCTGGTCCACGTCGAGCCCGTCGATCCGCGCCGACCCCTCCAGCAGCCCCAGCAGCAGCTGGAAGTCGCCCTCCGTCGCCGCGCTCGCCGCGAAGAAGCGCGCCCAGGTCAGCTGGCCCTCCGACCCCGGCTCGGCCACCCGCAGCTCGTGCAGCGCGCCCGCCGCCAGGTCCCGGCCGCCCTGCTCGCGCCGGTCCGGCGCCGTGTAGTGGGTGACCGCGGTCTGCGCCTGTGCGTGCAGCTGCTGCAGGACGCCGACGTCCGTCTCCCGGCCCGCGTGCGCCAGGACCAGCGAGACGAAGTCGCGCGCCGGCATCAGGCCGTCCCGGGTCAGGTTCCACAGCGCCGACCAGCCGAGTGCCCGCGCCAGCGGATCCGTCAGATCGCCCAGGTGCGCCCGCAGCGTGGCCAGCGAACCCTCGTCCAGCCGGATCTTGCAGTACGTGAGGTCCTCGTCGTTGACCAGGACCAGGTCGGGCCGGTCCTGCCCGGCCAGCTCCGCGATCACCGAACGGGCGCCGGAGACGTCCGCCTCGGCCCGCGCGTAGCGGACCAGCGCACCGTCCGACCCCAGGCGGTACAGGCCGACGCCGACCCGGTGCGGCCGCAGCTCGTCGCCCTCCTGGACGACCGCGAGCTCGGTGATCCGCCCCTCCGCGTCGTAGCTCACCACCGGGGTCAGCGCGTTCACGCCCGCCGTCTGGAGCCAGGCCCGCGACCACTCGGTCATGTCCCGCCCGGACACCTCGCCGAGCACCGACAGCAGGTCGTCCAGCGTGGTGTTCCCGTACGCGTTGGCCTTGAAGTAGCGGCGCGCGCCCTCCAGGAACGCGTCCCGGCCGACGTAGGCGACCAGCTGCTTGAGCACCGCCGCGCCCTTGGCGTAGGTGATGCCGTCGAAGTTCAGCTTCGCGGCCTCCAGGTCACGGATGTCGGCCGTGATCGGGTGCGTGGACGGCAGCTGGTCGGCGCGGTAGGCCCACGCCTTGCGGTTGTTGGCGAAGGTCACCCACGCCTGGTCGAAGCGGGTGGCCTCGACGAGTCCGAAGGAGCCCATGAAGTCCGCGAAGGACTCCTTCAGCCACAGGTCGTCCCACCACTTCATGGTGACCAGGTCACCGAACCACATGTGTGCCATCTCGTGCAGGATCGTGTTCGAGCGCCGCTCGTACGAGGCCTGCGTGACCTTGCCGCGGAAGATGTACTCCTCCCGGAAGGTCACCATCCCCGGGTTCTCCATGGCGCCCAGGTTGTACTCCGGCACGAAGGCCTGGTCGTACTTCCCGAAGGGGTAGGGGTAGTCGAAGATCTCGTGGAAGAGGTCGAAGCCCTGCTTGGTGACGAGGAAGATGTCGTCCGCGTCGAAGTGCCTGGCCAGCCCCTTACGGCACATCGCGCCCAGCGGGATGGTCAGGTCCCCGCGGGTGTAGGTGTCCGTCACGTAGTGGTAGGGGCCCGCCACCACGCAGGTGATGTACGTGGAGATCGGCGCGGTCTCGGCGAACCGCCACACCGAGCCCTCGCGGGACTCCTCGGCGCCGTTGCTCCACACCCGCCAGCCCTCGGGCGCGGTCACCTCGAAGCGGTAGGGCGCCTTCAGGTCCGGCTGCTCGAAGTTCGCGTACACGCGCCGGGCGTCGGCCGGCTCGTACTGCGTGTACAGGTAGACCTCGCCGTCCTCCGGGTCCACGAAGCGGTGCAGGCCCTCACCCGTCCGGCTGTACGCGCAGTTCGCGTCGACCACCAGGATGTTCTCGGAGGCCAGGCCGGCCAGGGCGATCCGCGAACCGTCGAAGACGGCGGCCACGTCCAGCGCCCGCCCGTTGAGGGTGACGGAGTTGACCGAAGGGGCGATCAGGTCCGCGAAGGTGGCGCCGCCGGGGACCGCGGCCCGGAAGCGGACCGTCGTCACCGAGCGGAAGGTCCGCGGGCCCTCTGCCGGCTCGGCCTCGTCGACCGCCGACCGGATGTCGAGGACGACCTCGTACCCGTCGACGGACAGCAGCCCGGCCCGCTCGCGGGCCTCCTCGCGGGACAGATTCTCTCCGGGCACCTGCACTCCTTCGTGCGTGATCGCGTTCTTGGGTCGAATCCTCGCACGAGGGGAATGCGCGCGACGGCCACCTGGTTGGCGACGGAGGACATGCGCCGCTGATGCCTTTTTCCCGCCTGAGACCGACACCGAGGAGAGACATGACCGAGACCCAGGTGCGCGAGAAGACCCCGGTCGACTTCTGGTTCGACCCGCTCTGCCCTTGGGCCTGGATGACGTCCCGTTGGATGCTGGAGGTCGAGAAGGTCCGCGACGTCGAGGTGCGCTGGCACGTGATGAGCCTCGCCGTCCTCAACGAGAACAAGCTCGACGAACTGCCCGAGGTCTACCGCGAGCTGCTCGGCCCCAAGGGCTGGGCGCCCGTGCGCGTCGTCATAGCGGCCCAGCAGAAGCACGGCGACGAGATCACCGGCAAGCTCTACACCGCGCTCGGCACCCGCATCCACAACGAGGACAAGGGCCCGACCCGCGAGGTGATCGCCGAGGCGCTGGCCGAGGTCGGCCTGCCGGCCGAGCTGCTCGCGTACGCCGACTCCGACGAGTACGACGAGGTGCTGCGGGCCTCGCACAACAACGGCATCGACCGCGTGGGCCAGGAGGTCGGCACCCCGGTGATCTCCGTTCCGGGCGCCGACGGCGAGGGCGACGTCGCCTTCTTCGGTCCGGTGGTCACCCCGACCCCGCGCGGCGAGGCCGCGGCCCGGCTGTGGGACGGCACCCTGCTCGTCGCCTCCACGCCCGGCTTCTACGAGATCAAGCGCACCCGTACCAAGGGCCCGATCTTCGAGTAGCCCACACGGCGAAGACACGGAAACACGCAGACACAGAGACACAGAAGACCCCCGTGAGTCACGTCCTCACGGGGGTCTTCTGCTGGACACGCCCGCCGGTGAAGGTTGAGAAGACGATCACGAGGCGGGCGGGCTCGGGGGTGCGATCAGCCCTTGACGGGGATCAGCAGCGGGGTGTTGGCCTTGGCGTCGGCGTAGCGCCGGGAGACGTCCTGCCAGTTGACGACATTCCACATCGCTTCGATGAAGTCCACCTTCTGGTTCTTGTACTGCAGGTAGAAGGCGTGCTCCCAGGCGTCGAAGACCAGGATCGGGGTGCTGGCGACACCCACGTTGCCCTGGTGGTCGTAGACCTGCTCGACGACCAGGCGGCCGCTGACGGGCTCGTAGGCGAGCACGCCCCAGCCGGAGCCCTGGGTCGCGGAGGACGCGAAGGTCAGCTGCTTCTTGAACTTCGCGAAGGATCCGAAGGACTCGGTGATCGCGTCGGCCAGGTCGCCCAGGCCGTCGGCGGCGGTGGGCTCGCCGCCGCCCTCGCCGGTCTTCGGGCTGGCCATGTTGTGCCAGTAGATGCTGTGCAGGATGTGGCCGGAGAGGTGGAACGCGAGGTTCTTCTCGAGGCCGTTGAGCGCGCCCCAGTTCTCCTTGTCGCGCGCCTCCGCCAGCTGCTCCAGCGTGTTGTTGGCGCCCGTGACGTAGGCCGCGTGGTGCTTGTCGTGGTGCAGCTCGATGATCTGCGGGTTGATCACCGGCTCCAGCGCCGCGTAGTCGTACGGAAGCTCAGGAAGCGTGTAGATGGCCATGCGTGTTATCCGGTCCCCTCGGCGTGCCAATCGCTTATTGCAATCAATGCGCAACTGCACGCTAGCAGCATCTATTCCGCCCCACACGTAAGGGTCACCTCTGTAAACGCAGGTGGGCCCCGTGCGTTCGCACGGGGCCCACCTGCGGTAGAGGGGTGTCAGCGGGCGGCGGGCGCCCGGCGCTGCAGCAGATATCCGGTCACGGCGAGGGCGACGGTGAGCCCGCCCGTGAAGATCACCTGGACCCGGGTGTCCTCGCCCAGCGCCATCAGCACCAGGACCCCGGCCACCCCGGCCAGCGCAACCCAGGTCAGGTACGGGAAGCCCCACATTCGCACGACGAGCTTCCCGGGGGCCTCGCGCTCCAGCCGGCGCCGCAGCACGAACTGCGAGACGGCGATGAAGCCCCAGACGACGAGGATGACCCCGCCGACCATGTTCAGCAGCCAGGCGAACAGGGTGTCCGGGTACCAGTAGGACAGCAGCACGGTGACGAAGCCGAAGCCGGAGGAGGCGAGCACCGCCCGGCGCGGCACGCTGCCGGTGACCTTGCCCAGCGCCTTGGGGCCCTGGCCGCGGGAGACGAGGGAGTAGGCCATGCGGGAGGCGCCGTAGATGTTGGCGTTCATCGCGGACAGCAGGGCGATCAGGATGACCACGTTCATGATCTCCCCGGCCGCCGGGATGCCCAGGTGGTCCAGGGTGGCCGCGTAGGGGCCCTGCTCGGTGACCTTCGGGTCGTTCCACGGCAGCAGGGTCACGATGACCAGCATCGAGCCGACGTAGACGACGGCGATGCGCCACATGGTGGTCCGCACGGCCTTGGCCACGCCCTGGACCGGGTCCTCCGACTCGGCGGCGGCGATGGTGACCGTCTCCAGTCCGCCGTAGGCGACGACCGAGGCCAGCAGGCCGACCAGCAGGCCGCCGACCCCGTTGGGCAGGAAGCCGCCGTCGTGCAGCAGGTTGGCCGTGCCGGGGGCGGAGGTGCCGGGCAGCAGACCGAGGACCGCCAGCACGCCGAGGCCGAGGAAGAGGCCGATGGCGCCGATCTTGAGGGCGGAGAACCAGAACTCGAACTCGCCGAAGTTCGAGACGGCGGCCAGGTTGGAGCCGCAGAACAGCGCCATGAAGACCAGCACCCACATCCACGACGGGGTGCCCGGGAACCAGCCCGTCATGATGTGCGCCGCGCCGATGGCCTCGATGGCCACGCCCACGCACAGCAGCGTCCAGAACATCCAGCCGGCGGTGAACCCGGCCCACGGACCGATCGCCCGCTCCGCGTGCACCGAGAAGGAGCCGGAGGCGGGGTTGGCGGCGGACATCTCGCCGAGCATCCGCATCACGAACATGACGAGCAGTCCGGACGCGGCGTAGGCGAGCACGATCGAGGGGCCCGCCGCGGCGATGCCGGCTCCGGAGCCGACGAAGAGTCCGGCGCCGATGACACCGCCGAGGGCGATCATCGAGAGGTGGCGCTGCTTGAGTCCGTTGCCGAGCGGGGATCCGGAGTCGGTCCGCGGCGGCTCGGGAGGTGCGACGGTGCTGCTGTGGCTCATGGGGTGCGTGCCTGTCCGGTGCGGGGGTGGAGCGCGCCCAGTGTGCCGAGTGTCCGATCACCGGACGCTTCGCGTCCGATATCCGGACGATCGCTTCACGGATCGTGATCATGTCCGTACGGCCCGGGAAAGGCAGGACCCCCGTGCCGCGGCACGGGGGTCCTGTGGTGCGTCGGGTGCGTCGGGTGCGCAGCGGGTCAGCCGGCCCGCCGCTCCCGCAGCTCACGGACGCCCGCCACGGCGAGGACCAGCAGGGCGGCGCCCGTCGACCACAGCAACTGCGGGCGCGCGGAGTCGTCGAACAGCATCAGCACCAGGACCGCCGCCATCCCGGCCAGCGCGGCCCAGGTCGCGTACGGGAACAGCCACATCGGCAGGATCAGCCGCTCGGGCATGTCCCGCTCGATCCGGCGGCGCAGCTTCAGCTGCGAGACCGCGATCAGCGCCCACACGAACAGCAGGACGGCGCCGACCGCGTTGAGCATGTAGAGGAAGATCGTGTCTGGCCACAGCAGGTTGAGGACCACCGAGACGAAGCCGAAGGCCACCGACGCGAACACGGCCCGGCGCGGCACGCCGCCGCCCGAGACCTGCAGCAGCGACTTCGGCGCCTCCTCGCGCTCGGCCAGCGAGAAGATCATGCGCGAGGACCCGTACAGGTTCGCGTTCAGCGCCGACAGCAGGGCCACGAACACCACGATGTTCATGATCTGGCCGGCGCCGGGGATGCCGATGGAGTCGAGGACGGCGACGTACGGACTCTGCCCCGGCTCCAGCGAGTCCCACGGCAGCAGGGTCACGATGACGACCATCGAGCCGACGTAGAAGAAGAGGATGCGCCACACCGCGCTGCGCACCGCGCGGGAGACGGAGCGGGCCGGGTCGTCGGACTCGGCGGCCGCGATGGTGACGACCTCCAGGCCGCCGAAGGCGAAGATGACGGCCAGCATGCCCGCGACCACGCCGCCGAAGCCCTGGGGGAAGAAGCCGCCGTGGCCGGTCAGGTTGGTCATGCCGACCGGATCCGTGTCCGGGAGCACGCCGAAGATCGCCAGGGTGCCGAGGATCAGGAAGAGCACGATCGCGCCGACCTTGAGGGCGGCGAACCAGAACTCGAACTCGCCGAAGTTCTTCACCGCGGCCAGGTTGCTCACGGTGAAGACCACCATGAAGAGCAGCACCCAGACCCACTGGTCGACCGAGGGCACCCAGCCGTTCGCGATCTTCGCGGCGCCGGTGGCCTCCACGGCCAGCACCACGACCAGCAGGAACCAGTACAGCCAGCCCGCCGAGAAACCGGCCCAGCGGCCGAGCGCCCGCTCCGCGTAGACGGAGAACGAGCCGGAGGCCGGCATCGCGGCCGACATCTCGCCCAGCGCGCGCATCACCAGCATCGCGAGGACGCCGGCGAGGAGGTAGGAGCAGATGATCGCGGGGCCGGCGATGCCGATGCCGGCGCCGGAGCCGACGAAGAGGCCGGCGCCGATCACGCCGCCGAGCCCCAGCATGGTCAGGTGGCGCTGCTTGAGGCTGTGGCTGAGGGGTTCCGGGGGCAGGTCGCCCGTCGTGGGAGGTGCGTCTGGCAAACGCTCACGCATGAGGAGTGCTCGTACTCTCGTTCGGCCCAGCGGTGGTGGGGACTCCGCCATTGGCTTGGCAGGATCCAACAGTCTCGCTGAGCGGCGGTCGTCCGTGCAAAACGGACGTGTTGTCGGATGTTGCTCGTGACGAGGATCACGCCGCGCTGATCAGGGGGGTGGGCTTTGTCCGGTCCCCACCAACGGGGGGAGCGGGGCTTTGTCCCGGGCGGCGGTGGGGCGGCTCCGGACCCCGCACTAACGTCGGTGATCGTCCCGACCCCCACCACTGTGCGGAGCCCCTCATGAGCACTGCTTCCGTCTCCCTCCGGCCCGGCGCCGTCCTCGCCGACCTGCTGCCCGCGAGCCGCGTGCGCGACATCGCGCTCGTCGTCGGCGGCGCCGCCCTGACCGGTATCGCCGCGCAGATCGCGGTGCCGGTCCCCGGCTCCCCGGTGCCCGTCACGGGCCAGACCTTCGCCGCGCTGCTCGTCGGCACCGCCTTCGGCGCCCGCCGCGGCTTCCTCTCGCTGGCGCTGTACGCCCTCGTCGGCATGGCGGGCGTGCCGTGGTTCGCGGGCGGGACCTCCGGGGCCGGCGGCGCCTCCTTCGGCTACGTGCTCGGCATGATGCTCGCCGCCACCGTCGTCGGAGCCCTCGCGCGGCGCGGCGCCGACCGCTCGGTCCTGCGGACGGCGGGCACGATGGCGCTCGGCTCCGCGGTGATCTACGCGGTCGGCGTGCCGTACCTGATGGCCGCCACCGGGATGTCCCTGGGCGCGGCCGTCGCGGCGGGCCTGACCCCGTTCCTGATCGGCGACGCCCTCAAGGCCGCCCTCGCGATGGGCGCCCTGCCGGCCGCCTGGAAGCTGGCCGGCCGCCGCGGCTGACGAGGATCCCTGCTACGGCCGGAGCCCGGCCCGCCTGACGAGGCGGGCCGGGCTCCGGCGTGTGTACGGGACGCGACCGGGCGGTCAGCCCTGGACGGCGGCGCGCTTGCGGCGCAGGTCCAGGACCACACCGACGGCCACGACCAGGCCGGCGACGAGGGTGGACAGGGTGACCACCTCGCGGTTGGCGTCGTCCACGAACATGTAGCCGATCACGAACATGATCAGTGCGGCGGTGGCCCAGGTCAGCCACGGGAAGAGCCACATCTTCACGGTCAGCTTCTCCGGGGCCTCGCGGACCAGGATCCCGCGCATCTTCAGCTGGGTGAAGCAGATCACCAGCCACACGAAGAGCGCGATGGCACCCGAGGAGTTCAGGAGGAAGTTGAAGACCGTGTCCTTGAAGGCGTAGTTGAAGTAGACGGCGACGAAGCCGAAGACCGTGGAGCCCAGGATCGCGGCGACCGGGACACCGTTCTTGTTGACCTTGGCGAACGCCTTGGGGGCGTCGCCGCGCTCACCGAGCGAGAAGGCCATGCGGGAGGCGGTGTAGAGGCCGGAGTTCAGGCAGGACAGCACGGCGGTCAGGACGATGACCTCCATGATCGTGCCGGCGTTCGCGATGCCGATCGAGTCGAGGGCGGCGACGTACGAGCCCTTCTCGGTGATCGACTTGTCGTTCCAGGGGAGCAGCGTCAGCACGACGAAGATCGAGCCGAGGTAGAAGACGCCGATACGCCAGATGACGGAGTTGGTGGCCTGCGTGACCGCCTTGCGGGGGTTCTCCGACTCGCCGGCGGCGAGCGTGACGATCTCGCTGCCCATGAAGGAGAAGACGACCATCAGCACACCGGTCAGGACGGCGCCGTACCCGTTGGGGAAGAAACCGCCGGTGTCGGTCAGGTGCGCGAAGCCCGCGCCGGGGTTCTCGGAGCCGGGCAGGATGCCGAAGACGGCCAGCATGCCGATGACCACGAAGGCGCCGATGGCGACGACCTTGATGCCCGCGAACCAGAACTCGAACTCACCGTAGGAGGCGACCGAGCCGAGGTTGGTGACGGTCAGCACCGCCATCACGATCAGGGCCCAGGCCCACTGCGGGACGGCCGGGATCCAGTTCTCCAGGATGGCGGCACCGGCGGTGGCCTCCACCGCGAGGACGACGACCCAGAAGAACCAGTAGAGCCAGCCGATGGAGAAGCCGGCCCAGCGGCCGAGCGCCCGGTCGGCGTAGGCGGAGAAGGAGCCCGAGTTCGGGCTGGCAGCGGCCATCTCGCCGAGCATCCGCATCACGAAGACCACCATGGCGCCGACGAGGGCGTAGGAGATCAGGATGGCGGGACCGGCCTTGGCGATGCCGCCACCGGAGCCGACGAAGAGACCGGCGCCGATGACGCCGCCGATGGCGATCATGGACAGGTGGCGGTTCTTGAGACCGGCCTTCAGACCGTCGGAGGACAGGCCGCCGTCACCGGGGTTTCCGGTGGGGTCGCCTGCCTTCTGAAGGGTCGTCGTGGAGCTCATGGACGAATCCTTAGGTTCTCGGGTTGCGAGCCCCGGCATTCAAACCTGAGATGAAGCAGGACGGAAGACCTCAATCCGGATCGTTGCGTGGGGGCGGACGTCCGGGACCGGCGTCCTGCCGTGTCCCATCTGCGTCCTTTGGGTTTACTTGAGCTTTAGAAGTGACTTACGCGACACCCGCTGCGGGCCGTCGGGGCTCCTCGTGCCACACTCGACCCATGCGCGTGTACCTCGGATCCGACCATGCCGGCTTTGAGCTCAAGAACCACCTCGTGGACTGGCTCAAGAACAACGGCCACGAGCCCGTCGACTGTGGCCCCCACATCTACGACGCCGTGGACGACTACCCGCCCTTCTGCCTCCGCGCCGCGGAGAAGACCGCCGCCGACGAGGGCAGCCTGGGCATCGTGATCGGCGGCTCCGGCAACGGGGAGCAGATCGCCGCGAACAAGGTCAAGGGCGTCCGCGCCATCCTGGCCTGGAGCGTCCAGACCGCCCAGCTCGGCCGCGAGCACAACAACGCCAACGTCATCTCCGTCGGCGGCCGCATGCACACGCAGGACGAGGCCGTCAGCTTCATCGAGGCCTTCCTGGCGACCCCGTACTCCGGCGAGGAGCGCCACACCCGCCGCATCGAGATGCTCTCCGCCTACGAGCAGACCGGCGAGCTTCCCCCGATCCCGGCCCACCACCCGCAGGGCTGATCCCGCTTCCGGCCGTGCCGCTCCCGCCGGGGGTGGCACGGCCGTTCCATTCCTCCGATCCTCCGAGGAGCCCGCCGTGCCCGAGGGGCATACGATCCACCGCCTCGCTCAGGACCACGACGAGAGGTTCGCCGGACGGCCGGTCGCGGTCAGCAGTCCACAGGGACGCTTCGCCGAGAGCGCGGCCCTGCTCGACGGACGGACGCTGGACGGTGCCGACGCCCACGGCAAGCACCTCTTCCTCGGGTTCGAGGGTGACGAGTGGATCCATGTCCACCTCGGCCTCTTCGGCAAGCTCGGCTTCGGCCCGGCCCCCGCCCCGCCCGCGACCGACACGGTCCGGCTGCGCCTGCTGAACGCGGACCACTACGCCGACCTGCGCGGCCCGACGGCCTGCGCGCTGATCGGCGAGGGCGAGAAGAAGGCGATACACGACCGGCTCGGCCCGGACCCGCTGCGGCCGGGCGACGACCCCGACCGCGCCTGGGCCCGCATCTCCCGCTCCCGCACCACCATCGCCGCGCTGCTCATGGACCAGAAGGTGGTCGCGGGCGTCGGCAACGTCTACCGCGCCGAGGTCCTCTTCCGGCACGGCATCGACCCGTACCGGCTGGGCAGGGACCTGCGGCGCCCGGAGTGGGACGCGATGTGGGCGGACCTGGTCGCCCTGATGCGCGAGGGCGTGCGCAACAACCGGATCGACACCGTGCGCGACGAGCACCTGCCCGAGGCGATGGGACGTCCGCCGCGCGTGGACGACCACGGCGGGGAGGTGTACGTGTACCGCAGGGCGAACATGGCCTGCCACATCTGCACCACCGAGATCCGCACGGCGGACCTGGCGGCCCGCAACCTCTTCTGGTGCCCGGGCTGCCAGGGGGCCTGAGGCGGGGGAGTGGCGGCAGGGCGTCGCGGGGGTCGTAGGACCGACGCGGTGGATCCCAGGGCGGGCGTACGGGGCATCCCGCCCATCGGCTGGCAAGGGGCGCGTCTCCAGAGCCATGCGCCCATCCCTACCAGGGCATTCCGCATCACCGGGTAGGTTTTCGGGCACCCCTCGGCTTCCTGTCCGGGGGTACCCCTGCGCATTCACAGCCAGGATGGATAGGGTCCCGAAGCAATGGCCGGAGCACGCGTGGAGTCCCTTCTGGCCCGGATGCGCATGCGGTCGCACCGGGGCCGCACCGCCCTGCGCAAATCCGCCGTCGACTACTTCCGCGGCGACGCCTCCGACTGGCTCGCCTTCGGCGGACTGCTGCTCACCGTCCCCGCCATAGCCTGCGGCACGCTGATGCTGCCCGTCTGGTTCTCGCCGGCGGCGCTCGTCCTGCCGATCGTGGCCGGGGGGCTGCTGCTGCGCCCCGCCAGCCTCCTCGCCCTGTACGCGGCCTCCGCGGCCGCACTGATCGTCGAGGCCCTCGTGCTCGGCCCCTACACCCAGGGCCCGGCACGGGTCACCCCCGGCACCGTCCTGGTCGTCGCGGCCTGCGGGTTCTTCGGACTGGTCATCGCGCAGTTCCGCAGCCGCGTCGGCGTGCCCTGGCGGCGCGGCGGCACCATGCTCTTCGACCTGCGCGAACGCATCCGCGTACAGAGCAAGCTGCCCGCCCTGCCCCGCGGCTGGCACCGCGAGATGGCCCTGCGCCCCGCCGGCGGCCAGTCCTTCTCCGGCGACTTCGTGGTCGCGGCCCGCACCAACGGCGGCCGGACCCTGGAGATCGTCCTGACCGACGTCTCCGGCAAGGGCATGGAGGCGGGCTCCCGGGCCCTGCTGCTGTCCGGCGCCTTCGGCGGACTGCTCGGCGCGCTGCCGCCCCACGGCTTCCTGCCCGCCGCCAACGGCTACCTGCTGCGCCAGGACTGGGACGAGGGCTTCGCCACCTCCATCCACCTCGTCCTGGACCTCGACACCGGCGACTACGAACTCCTCTCGGCCGGCCACCTCCCCGCCCTCCAGCTCTGCGCGGGCACCGGCCGCTGGCAGGAGAAGACCGGCGAGGGCCCGCTGCTCGGCGTCTACGACGGCGCCGAGTTCACCCCCGTCCGCGGCAACCTCCGCCGCGGCGACGTCCTGATGCTCTTCACCGACGGCCTCGTCGAAACCGCAGACCGAGAGATCAGCGAGGGCATCGACCGCCTCACCGGCGAAGCCGACCGCTACGTCTCCGCCGGCTGGGAGGGCGCGGCCTGGCACCTGATCGAGAAGGTCGCCAAGGACGTCAACGACGACCGGGCCCTGCTGCTCATCCGCCGCTCCCCCTGAGCGGTGCGGGGGCCACTCGCCCGGGATTGGCCCGCCTGCGCGGGCCCGCGCAGGCCCTACCGTGCCCCCATGGACCGCACGCTCGCCGCCGACCTCGCCCGGCTCCCCGACCTCCTCGACGCCACCCGCCGCGCCGCCGCCGAAGCGCTCGCCACCCTGGACGAGCGCGCCGTCGTACCCGCCGCCCCCAAGCCGGCCGACCCCGAACCGCTCCCGGAGCAGGGGGACGGCACCGAGACCGCCCTCGCGGCCTTCCGCGCCCGCTGGGAGCCGCGGCTCTCGGCCTCCGCCGGCCCCCGCTACCTCGGCTTCGTCACCGGCGGCGCCACCCCCGCGGCGCTCGCCGGGGACTGGCTCACCGCCGCCCACGACCAGAACTCCAACTCCTCCATGGACGGCGCCGGCCAGGACCTCGAACGCGAGACCGTGGGCTGGCTGCGCGAACTCTTCGGCCTCTCCGACGCCCACACCGGCACCTTCGTCAGCGGCGCCACCATGTCCAACACCACCGGCCTCGCCATCGCCCGCGAATGGCTCGGCGAACGCCTCGGCGTCTCCCCGGCCGAGGACGGCGCCGCGGCCCTCGGCCCGGTCCGCGTCCTCTCCGGCGCCCCCCACTCCTCCATCGCCAAGGCCCTCTCCTTCCTCGGCCTCGGCCGCAGCTCCCTCGTCCGCGTCCCGACCCTGCCCGGCCGCGAGGCCGTGGACCCCGCCGCCCTGGCCCGGGCGCTGGCCGACACCCCCGGACCGGCGGTCGTCGTCGCCAACGCGGGCACCGTCAACACCGTCGACTTCGACGACCTCCCCGCCATCGCCGCCCTCCGCGCACGGCACGACTTCTGGCTCCACACCGACGCCGCCTTCGGCGCCTTCGCCGCGCTCTCCCCGGACCACGCACACCTCACCGAAGGCCTCGACGCCGCCGACTCCGTCTGCGTCGACCTGCACAAGTGGCTCAACGTCCCCTACGACAGCGCCGTCCAGTTCACCCGCCGCCGCGACCTCCAGGCCCGCGTCTTCCAGAACGCCGCCGCCTACCTCGGCCCCCTCGGCGAACACCCCGACCTCGTCCACCTCACCCCGGAGAACTCCCACCGGCTGCGCGCCCTCGCCGCCTGGTTCACGCTGCGCGCCTACGGCCGCCAGGGGCACCGGGAGATCGTGGAACGCAACATCGCCGGCGCCCGCGCCCTGGGCGCGGCCCTGGAGGAGGACCCCGCCTTCACCCTCCTCGCGCCCGTCCGCCTCAACGTCGTCTGCTTCACCCTCGCCGACACCCCCGATCCGCGCCTCGGCGCCCGGCTGACCGCCCTGCGCGAGGCCGTGTCCACCGAGGTGTTCGTCACCCCGACGGTCCACGAGGGAACTGCCGGGCTGCGCGCCGCGTTCTCCAACTGGCGTACGACGCAGGCAGATGTCCGCAGGGCCGCCCATGCCCTGCGCACGGCAGCGAGGGAGATCACATGACCGGCAGTCCCCTGACCCTCCTGGAGGTCGAGGCCCTGGCGCGCGAGGCGCACGAGGGCCGGACCGACAAGGCCGGCCGGCCGTATGCCGAGCACCTCGCGGCCGTCGCCGAGGGCGTGCGCGTGCGCGGAGGCAGCTCCGAACAGCAGGCGGCGGCCTGGCTGCACGACGCGATCGAGGACGAGGCGCTCAGCCTCACCTGGCTGGATTCCGCCGCTCTCCCGCAGTCCGTCAAGGACATGGTCCTCGCCGTCACCAAGCGCCCCGGCGAGCCGGTCGAGCGTTACGCCGCCCGCATCCTGGCCACCCCGGGCGCCCTGCTGGTGAAGGAGGCCGACCTCGCGCACAACGCCGACCCCGTACGTCTCTCCGTACTGGACGCCCCCACCCGCGAGCGACTGTCCGCGAAGTATGCCTATGTCCGGTCCCTCCTCGGTCTCACCGCACCCTGAAACCCCCTCGGCCGCGGCGGTTGGTGAAACCGGAACCATGGCCTTTCGTCACGGGGCGTATGACCGTGGCCGGTTGGTGGGAGGATGGTCCATGTGGGGGCATTCCCGGCCGTGCGCCCCCGGCCGACCAGGGGACGACCGAAGGTGTGATCAGTAGTGGCCATTTCGCTCTCAGTTGTGGTTCTGTTGGGCGTCATCCTGGTGGTGCTGATCCGCGGCAACCACATCAAGGCGGGCCCCGCCATCGTCGCGGCCCTCTTCGGCTTCTTCCTGGCGTCCAGCTCGATCGCGGACGACGTGAACCGTTTCCTCAACTCGCTGGCGACGATGATCGCCAACATCAAGCTCTGACGGTTACACCCGCCGCGAGACCCTCCGCTTCGAGGGACGGCTGGTCGAGCTGTTCCTCCGCACCCGGGCCGGCCTCGACGAGCTCTTCGCCGCCGGCACGGCATCCCGCCGCGGCGTCATGCAGCGCATGTACGCCGAGGGTCTGGTCCTCACCGAACGGGACGGGGCGGGCACCGGCCTCAAACACCGGGCCGCGGCCGCACTCGGCGAGGGCCCGGGCGCTCTGGCGCCCGCGACGGTCGAGGACCGCCGCTACGCGCTCACCGACGCGCTGGACGACCTCTCCGACGCCACGGACCCCGTCGAACGCCTCACCGTGGCCGGCGTCGTCCTCGATGTCGCCGCCCACCTCCTCTTCGACCACCACCGGGCCTGGAAGGGTGGCGGAAAGTGGCTGCCCCGCCGCCTCCTCAAGGCCGACCCCGACCACGGCGCAGCCCTCCTCGACGGCTACCGCCGCCTCTGCGAAACCGCCGCCCCGCCCCTCACGGCCGCCGCGGCGAACATCCTCACCCTCACAGGCGGCCCCCTCCGCGAAGGCCACACCCGCACCTGGCCGGTCTCGCACGATCCAGCGCCGGTCCCCGGTGCCTGCACACGCGGCGATACCCGCCTGACAACGTGCGCCCGTGAGGATGACACGGGGTCGACTCCTGGGCACTGATCGGCACGCTGAACGGCGAGGCCACCCAGGCGGGCTGGCGACGCCGCGCCGAGGAACTGGGGCGTCATGCCGAGGCTCTTCACCGCCTGGACCAGGAAAGGTTCGGCACCCTCCCGGTCGTGGACCTGACCGACAGGGACGGGAGCCCGTTTCCCCAGCCGGCCGACCAGCTCCTGTACGCCGGCTGTGCGGCCGTGCCCGCATCTGCGCAGTCGGGGAACGACGAAGGGCCAGGTGGAGGAAGTATCCTCTGACCTGGCCCTTCGTGCTTCAGAGCGGGCGACGGGAATCGAACCCGCGTAGCTAGTTTGGAAGACTAGGGCTCTACCATTGAGCTACGCCCGCAGGGGTTGCGCCGCAGGTCCGGGACCTTGGCACGGACAGCATCCTAGCGGGTCGTTCCGGCGGATCGCACACCACATTCCGTGCCCGCGCCGTCGCCTGTCCGAAACGGCTCCTGAAACACCGCGCATCAGAGGGTCTCCGGGCATGTACCCTACGTGTCGCACCGACGGGGTGTGGCGCAGCTTGGTAGCGCGTCCGCTTTGGGAGCGGAAGGTCGTCGGTTCGAATCCGGCCACCCCGACCACCGCAAGATCGCGTTGTGGGCTGATTGCCGCTTGCGGCTACTATGCAAGCTGCGTGCCCGTGTGTCTGATGTACCGGGCCGAAGTCCGCCGGGCCGCTGATTCCAGCGAGACGGCAGATCCCCCAGCAGTCAGCCACAAGGAGACCGAACCGTGAAGAGCGCCGTTGAGACCCTGAACCCGACGCGGGTTCGGCTCACTGTTGAGGTGCCCTTCGAGGAGCTCAAGGACAGCCTCGACGCGGCGTACAAGAAGATCAACCAGCAGGTCACGGTGAAGGGCTTCCGCAAGGGCAAGATCCCGGCCCGCGTCATCGACCAGCGCTTCGGCCGCGGTGCGGTGCTGGAGGAGGCCGTCAACGACGCCCTCCCGAAGTTCTACACCGAGGCCGTCAACGAGGCCGACCTGAACCCGCTGGGCCAGCCCGAGGTCGACATCACCGAGCTGAAGGACGGCGAGCTGCTGGCCTTCACCGCCGAGGTCGACGTGCGTCCCGAGATCGAGATCCCGGACTACTCCGGCATCGAGGTCGAGGTCGACGCCATCGAGGTCTCCGACGAGGACGTCGAGAAGTCCGTCGAGCAGCTGCGGGGCCGCTTCGCGTCCACCAAGGACGTCGAGCGCGCCGCCGCCGAGGGTGACGTCGTCACCATCGACCTGGAGGCCAAGGTCGACGGCGAGGTGCTGCCCGACGGCGTCGCCTCCGACGTCTCCTACACCATCGGTTCGGGCGAGCTGCTCGAGGGCATCGACGAGGCCGTCACCGGCCTCGAGGCCGGCGGCGAGGCCACCTTCACCTCGCAGCTGAAGGGCGGCTCCGCCGAGGGCAAGGACGCCGAGGTCACCGTCAAGGTCACCAAGGTCTCCGCCAAGGAGCTCCCGGAGCTGGACGACGAGTTCGCCCAGATGGCGAGCGAGTTCGACACCCTCGAGGACCTCAAGGCCGACAGCCGCACGCGCCTTGAGAACATGAAGCAGTACGACCAGGCCACGCAGGCCCAGGAGCGCGTCCTGGAGAAGCTGCTGGAGCTCGTCGAGGTGCCGATCCCCGAGAAGCTGCTCGAGGACGAGGTCAACACCCGCAAGCACAACCTGGAGCACCACCAGCTCGGCCAGATGGGCCTGGACCTGGCGAAGTACCTGGAGTTCCAGGGCAAGACGGTCGAGGAGTTCGACGCCGAGACCAAGGAGCAGGCGATCAAGGGCATCAAGACCCAGTTCGTCCTCGACGCCCTGGTCAACAAGGAGAAGCTGGGCGTGAACCAGGAGGAGCTCACCGAGCACCTCATGCGCCGTGCGCAGTCCTCCGGCATGTCCCCCGACCAGTTCGCCCAGGCCGTCGTCGAGGGCGGCCAGGTCCCGATGCTGGTCGGCGAGGTCGCCCGCGGCAAGGCCCTCGCGGTCGTCGTCGAGGCCGCCAAGGTCGTCGACACCAACGGTGACGTGGTCGACCTCTCCGACGACGAGGACGAGGTCGAGACGGCCGCCGAGACCGTCGAGGCCGCCGTCGACGGCGACGACGAGGTCAAGGCCGACGAGGCCAAGTAACACTCCGGGCGAAGCCCGCTGAGCAGTGCCCCGAAGGGCCCGGACGCAGCCGCGTCCGGGCCCTTCCGCATGGCCGCGGGGCGGTCCCCGCAAGGCCGCCGGAGCTTGCGCTCCGAGCGAACAGTTCGGGAAGCGGGATGGCGTTGTCCGACCTGCGCGTTAGGGTCCATGAATACGAGGGCACGTGAGTACCCGGGCGCCGGCGGACCCGTCCGCTCCGGCTCGACCGCGCCCCAGAACGAGACGCTGAGACGGCACATGGCCGTCGGAGACGAGCAGGTGGATACGTGACGAATCTGAAGCCTTACGCCGCGGGTGAGCCGTCCATCGGTGGCGGCCTCGGCGACCATGTCTACAACCGGCTGCTCGGCGAGCGCATCATCTTCCTCGGCCAGCAGGTCGACGACGAGATCGCGAACAAGATCACCGCGCAGCTCCTCCTCCTGGCCGCCGAGCCGGAGAAGGACATCTACCTCTACATCAACAGCCCCGGTGGCTCCGTCACGGCCGGCATGGCCGTCTACGACACCATGCAGTACATCCCCAATGACGTCGTGACCATCGGTATGGGCATGGCGGCCTCGATGGGCCAGTTCCTGCTCACCGGCGGCGCCAAGGGCAAGCGCTTCGCCCTGCCGAACACCGACATCCTGATGCACCAGGGCTCCGCCGGCATCGGCGGTACCGCGTCGGACATCAAGATCCAGGCCCAGTACCTGCTGCGCACCAAGCAGCGGATGGCCGAGATCACCGCGTTCCACTCGGGCCAGACCGTCGAGGCGATCATCCGCGACGGTGACCGCGACCGCTGGTTCACCTCCGAGGAGGCCAAGGAGTACGGCCTCATCGACGAGATCATCTCGGCCGCGTCCAACGTTCCGGGCGGCGGCGGCACCGGGGCCTGATCCCGGCCCCACCGCAGCAACCCCGCAGCCGACAGCCCGCAGAACGCCACCAGGATGGTGAACACCCAGATGCAGAACAACTTCTCCGCGAGCTCCGCGAGCGGCCTCTACTCCGGCCCGCAGGTGGACAACCGCTACGTCATCCCGCGCTTCGTCGAGCGCACCTCGCAGGGCGTGCGCGAGTACGACCCGTACGCGAAGCTCTTCGAGGAGCGCGTGATCTTCCTCGGCGTGCAGATCGACGACGCCTCGGCCAATGACGTCATGGCGCAGCTGCTGTGCCTGGAGTCGATGGACCCGGACCGCGACATCTCGATCTACATCAACAGCCCCGGCGGCTCCTTCACCGCGCTGACGGCGATCTACGACACGATGCAGTTCGTGAAGCCCGACATCCAGACGGTCTGCATGGGCCAGGCGGCCTCCGCCGCCGCGGTCCTGCTCGCCGCCGGCACCCCCGGCAAGCGCATGGCCCTGCCGAACGCCCGCGTGCTGATCCACCAGCCCTCCGGCGGCACCGGCCGTGAGCAGCTCTCGGACCTCGAGATCGCGGCCAACGAGATCCTGCGCATGCGCGACCAGCTGGAGACCATGCTGGCCAAGCACTCGACGACGCCGATCGAGAAGATCCGCGACGACATCGAGCGCGACAAGATCCTGACGGCCGAGGACGCCCTCGCGTACGGCCTGATCGACCAGATCATCTCCACCCGCAAGAGCACCAAGCTCTGACCCTTGCCGTCAGTTGGCGCGGGCACACCACCGGATTCGGCGATGTGAACCACGTCAAGGGGGCCCCGCACGGGGCCCCCGGCAAGGTACCGTCGGATATGAGGCACCAGGAGCGCTGAACCAGGCGTCTCCCAGGCGAAGGGGAAGCACCTCGTGGCACGCATCGGTGACGGCGGCGATCTGCTCAAGTGCTCGTTCTGCGGAAAGAGCCAGAAGCAGGTGAAGAAGCTCATCGCAGGACCCGGTGTGTACATCTGCGACGAGTGCATCGACCTCTGCAACGAGATCATCGAAGAGGAACTCGCGGAGACCTCCGAGGTCCGGTGGGAGGAGCTCCCCAAGCCCCGTGAGATCTACGAGTTCCTGGAGAGCTACGTCGTCGGCCAGGAGCCGGCGAAGAAGGCGCTCTCGGTAGCGGTCTACAACCACTACAAGCGGGTCCAGGCCGGCGAGAACGGCGGCGCGCAGGGCCGTGAGGACGCGATCGAGCTCGCGAAGTCCAACATCCTGCTGCTGGGCCCCACGGGCTCCGGCAAGACGCTCCTCGCGCAGACGCTCGCCCGCATGCTGAACGTCCCGTTCGCCATCGCCGACGCGACGGCGCTGACGGAGGCCGGGTACGTCGGCGAGGACGTCGAGAACATCCTGCTGAAGCTGATCCAGGCCGCCGACTACGACGTCAAGAAGGCCGAGACCGGGATCATCTACATCGACGAGATCGACAAGGTCGCCCGCAAGAGCGAAAACCCGTCGATCACGCGCGACGTGAGCGGTGAGGGCGTCCAGCAGGCCCTGCTGAAGATCCTTGAGGGCACGACGGCCTCCGTGCCGCCGCAGGGCGGACGCAAGCACCCGCACCAGGAGTTCATCCAGATCGACACGACGAACGTGCTCTTCATCGTGGGCGGCGCCTTCGCCGGCCTGGAGAAGATCATCGAGTCGCGTGCGGGGGCCAAGGGCATCGGTTTCGGGGCGACGATCCGCTCGAAGCGCGAGATCGAGGCCAGCGACCAGTTCCAGGAGGTCATGCCGGAGGACCTGGTGAAGTTCGGGATGATCCCCGAGTTCATCGGCCGTCTCCCCGTCATCACCTCGGTCCACAACCTGGACCGCGAGGCCCTGCTCCAGATCCTCATCGAGCCGCGCAACGCGCTGGTGAAGCAGTACCAGCGGCTGTTCGAACTCGACGGTGTCGAGCTGGACTTCGAGCGCGAGGCGCTGGAGGCCATCGCGGACCAGGCGATCCTCCGCCAGACGGGCGCGCGCGGCCTGCGCGCCATCATGGAAGAGGTCCTGATGTCGGTGATGTACGAGGTCCCGTCCCGCAAGGACGTGGCCCGGGTCGTCATCACCGCCGACGTGGTCCGCTCCAACGTCAACCCGACGCTGGTCCCGCGCATCGTCCCGAAGGACCAGGGCCCGCACGAGAAGTCGGCCTAGCCGCAGGGCAGTAGAGCGGCAGCAGACCGGTACGCGAAAGGGGCGCCCCCACCGGGGGCGCCCCTTTCGCGGGTTGCACGGTCCGCTACTTCTTGACGCGGGCGGTGTTGTAGAGCTTCGCGGCGAGTTCCGCGGCCTGCTCCTGGGTGTAACCCTGCTTGCCGGCCAGGATCGACGCCACGTCGGAGGCGCTGATCATGGCGATGGTGCTGTAGTCGCCCCAGACGCAGAAGGGCAGCGTGGCCTCCTTGGGCCCCTTGGCGGACGGGTCCTTCGATGTGAACTTGATGTCCTGGCACTTCATGACCGCGCCCTTGAAGTTGGGCGGGGACATCGTCTTCGGGCTGCCGAGCAGCTGCACTTCGGACTTGCCGTCCTTGGCGGCGTCCAACCTGGCCTTGGCGAAGTACCCGTCCACCGCCTTCTCAGGGTCGGCGATCTCGCCGTAGAGGCCGGAGAACTTGAGGCCCTTCGCCGTCAGCGGGTTCTTCGGATCGCCGGCCAGGTAGTCCATGCCCACCTGGGTCGGGTTCTTGACTCCCGCCGCCTCGGCCTCCTTCTTGTCCGCGTCGTCGAATTCGGCCTCCTTGTACTTGGCGTCCTTCTTGAAGTCGTCGACCGTGTCCGGCGCGGCCAGCTTGTAGCCCTTGGTGTCGTCCGAGATGGCGCTGCCGCTGCCCAGGAGGTACCAGCCGCCGCCTGCGATCACCGCTACGGCCACGACCACGCCGATGATCAGGCCCGCCTTGGACTTCTTCGGGGGCTCGCCGCCGTACGGGGCCTGCTGCGGGTAGCCGTAGGGCGGGGCCGGCGGCTGCTGGGGGTAGCCCTGCGGGGGGACGCCCGGCTGCTGCGGGTAGCCGTAGCCCGGCTGCGGGGGCGCGGGCTGGCCGTACGGGCCGGGCTGGGCCGGCTGGCCGTACGGGCCGGGCGGCGGGGGCTGCTGACCGTACGGTCCAGGCTGCTGCGGCTGCCCGTACGGCCCCGGCTGGTTGTGGCTCATCCCGCGTCCCCCTATGAGGTAGATCTTTATGCGACCCTGACATCCTCGCGGAAAGCGGCGCCGGGCAGTGCGCCGGGCCCCGGGATTACCGGTTTCATGACTGGACTGTTACCGCCTTAAACTGTGGCCCGTGACCGAGAACACGCAGACACCCAGCAGCCCCGACTCCGAACTGCCGACCGCCTACAAGCCGGCCGACGTAGAGGGGAAGCTCTACGAGCGCTGGGTAGAGCGTGGGTACTTCACGGCCGATGCCGCGAGTGAGAAGCCCCCGTACACCATCGTCATCCCGCCGCCGAACGTCACCGGCTCCCTCCACCTGGGCCATGCCTTCCAGCACACGCTCATGGACGCCCTGACCCGCCGCAAGCGCATGCAGGGCCACGAGTCGCTGTGGCTGCCCGGCATGGACCACGCGGGCATCGCCACCCAGAACAAGGTCGAGCAGCAGCTCGCCGAGGAGGGCAAGTCCCGCCACGACCTGGGCCGCGAGGAGTTCGTCGAGCGCGTCTGGCAGTGGAAGGAGGAGTACGGCGGCAAGATCCTCGGCCAGATGCGCCGTCTCGGCGACGGCGTCGACTGGTCCCGCGAGCGCTTCACCATGGACGAGGGCCTGTCCAAGGCCGTCCAGACCATCTTCAAGAAGCTCTTCGACGACGGTCTGATCTACCGCGCCGAGCGCATCATCAACTGGTGCCCCCGCTGTCTGACGGCCATCTCCGACATCGAGGTGGAGTACCAGGAGGACGCGGGCGAGCTCGTCTCCATCCAGTACGGGGAGGGCGAGGACACCCTCGTCGTCGCCACCACCCGCGCCGAGACGATGCTCGGTGACACCGCCGTCGCCGTCCACCCGGACGACGAGCGCTACAAGCACCTCGTCGGCAGGCAGATCAAGCTGCCGCTGACCGACCGCACCATCCCGGTCGTCGCGGACACGCACGTCGACCCGGAGTTCGGCACCGGCTGCGTCAAGGTGACGCCCGCCCACGACCCGAACGACTTCGCCATCGGGCAGCGCCACAACCTGCCCAACATGACGATCATGGACGAGCACGGTGTCATCACCGTCCACGGCCCGTTCCTCGGCCTGGACCGCTACGAGGCCCGCTCCGCGGTCGTCGGCGCGCTGCGCCAGCAGGGCCGCATCGTCGCGGAGAAGCGGCCGTACCTGCACTCCGTCGGACACTGCTCGCGCTGCAACACCACCGTCGAGCCGCGCCTGTCCCTCCAGTGGTGGGTCAAGGTCGAGACGCTCGCCAAGGCGGCGGGCGACGCGGGCCGCGACGGCCGCGTCGCGATCCACCCGCAGGAGATGGAGAAGCGCTACTTCGACTGGGTCGACAACCTCAACGACTGGTGCATCTCGCGCCAGCTGTGGTGGGGCCACCGCATTCCGGTCTGGTACGGCCCGGAGGGCGAGGTCGTCTGCCTCGGCCCCGACGACGAGGTGCCCACCGGCGAGGGCTGGACGCAGGACACCGACGTCCTGGACACCTGGTTCTCCTCCGGCCTGTGGCCGTTCTCCACGCTCGGCTGGCCGGAGAAGACCCCGGACCTGGAGAAGTTCTACTCCACCGACGTCCTGCTCACCGGCCACGACATCATCTTCTTCTGGGTCGCCCGGATGATGATGTTCGGCCTCTACGCCATGGACGGCCAGGCGCCGTTCAAGACGATCGCGCTGACCGGCCTGGTCCGCGACGAGCGCGGCAAGAAGATGTCGAAGTCCTTCGGCAACGTCGTCGACCCGCTGGACTGGATGGACAAGTACGGCTCCGACGCCGTCCGGTTCACCCTGGCCAAGGGCGCCAACCCCGGCACCGACGTCCCGATCGGCGAGGACTGGGTCCAGGCGTCCAGCAAGTTCGCCAACAAGATCTGGAACGCCACGCGCTTCGCGCTGATGAACGGCGCCACGATCGAGGGCGAGCTGCCGCCCGCCGAGCAGCTGTCGGCGACCGACCGCTGGATCCTCTCCCGCCTCAACAAGACGGTCGCGCAGGTCGACGCCTACTACGAGGACTTCCAGTTCTCGAAGCTCAGCGAGGCGCTCTACCACTTCGCGTGGGACGAGGTCTTCGACTGGTACGTCGAGCTGTCGAAGACGACCTTCTTCGCGGGCGGAGAGCAGGCCAAGGTCTCCAGCCGGGTCCTCGGCGAGGTCATCGACGTCATGCTGCGCCTGCTGCACCCGGTGGTCCCCTTCGTCACCGAGACGCTGTGGACCACGCTGACCGGCGGCGAGTCCCTCGTGATCGCCGACTGGCCGAAGGACAGTGGCTTCCGCGACGAGGCCGCCGAGACCGAGATCGGGAACGTGCAGAACCTCGTCCGTGAGGTCCGCCGCTTCCGCAAGGAGCAGGGCCTCGACGACAAGCAGAAGGTCCCGGCGCGTCTCGACCTGTCCGGTACGGGGCTGGCCGCGCACGAGGCGGCCATCCGCCAGGTGCTGCGCCTCCAGCCGGAGGGCGACGGCTTCAGCGCCTCCGCGACCCTCCCGGTCGGCGGCGCCACGGTCGCGCTCGACCTGTCGGGCACCATCGACGTGGACGCCGAGCGCAAGCGCCTCACCAAGGACCTCGGCGCCGCCGAGAAGGAGAAGCAGCAGGCCGAGGCGAAGCTCGGGAACGAGGCCTTCCTGTCCAAGGCCCCCGACCACGTCGTGGACAAGATCAAGGGCCGGCTGGCCAAGGCCGAGGCGGACATCGCCCGGATCCAGGCCCAGCTGGAGACGCTGCCCGCCGCGTAGCCCCTCGTACAACGGCCCCGTACGACGGCCTCGTACGAGGTGAAGGCCCCCGCACCGGATCGCCGGTGGCGGGGGCCGTCGCCGTACGCGGGGCCTCACAGCAGCCGGTCGCCGAACTCCGCGGCCACCAGCCCCGTCACCACCGCGTACGCCGCCAGCGGGGACCTCCAGCCCTGTCCGAAGTGTCCTGAATCACTGCGTTGACCTGTCTGCCGGATCTCATCCGCCGCACCGACCACGGATGATGGAGGGCATGCACGTCAAGCCCCTCGCCCCGGTGTTCCACCGATGCGTGGCCGCCGGCCGTCGGCTGACCGGCACCTGGGCCGGTACCCCGCGGGCCGTCGACGTGCTCACCGCGCTCGGCTGCCTCGGGCTGATGGCCCTCGACCTGCCTGGCCTCGCCACCGCCGACAACTCCCTGAGCGGGCCCGCCGCGGCCGTCGTGCTCGCCCTGGGCTGCACGACCCTGCTTCTGCGCCGCCGGCTGCCCTGGATCTCGTACCTGGCCGCGCTGCTCTTCATCGGATGGCTCCACGAGCTGACCCTGATCCAGTTCGCGCTCTACTCGGTCGGCCGCTTCCGCGGGCGCCGCGCGGGGATCCTGGCGACGCTCGGGTACATCGCCTTCGCGCTGGTCATGTTCTGGGTGCCGGGCTGGCCCGAACCCCCGGGGCGGACGCTCAGCGGGTTCCTCGGCATCGTCGTACCGATCGGCGCGCTGGCCTCCGCGGTGGGGATCGCCGCCTACCGGCACGACCTGGTGCGGGAGCTCACCGTCCGGCGGGCCGAGTCCGCCGTGCTCCAGGCCGTCCAGCAGGAACGCACCTCCGTCGCCCGCGACGTGCACGACTTCGTCGGGCGGGAGCTGACCCTGCTGACCGTGCGGTCCGAGGTGCTGTCGGTACGGGCGCGCGAGAGCGCGCACGCCAAGGACTTCGAGGAACTGGCCGACACCGCGCGCCGGGCCCATCTGGCGCTCAACGAGATCATCGTGCAGCGGGGCGAGCGGCCCTCGACCCCTGGGGTGGACGGTCTGGCGGCGCTCGCGGAGGAGAGCGCCCGGGCCGGTTCGCCCGTCCGGCTGGCCATGGACGAGGACGTGCACGCACTGTCGCCACTGCGGCAGGCGGCGGTCTACCGGGTGGTGCAGGAGTGCCTGACCAACGCCGCCAAGCACGCGCACGGCGCGACCGTCGACGTGTCGATCGCGGCGGACGGCCCGCGGCTGCGGATCGCCGTGAGCAACGCCGTGCCGGCCCGCACCCCGGGCCGGGCCCCCGTCTCGGCGGGCTCCGGCACGGCGAGCATGTCCGAGCGCGTCCGCAGCCTCGGCGGCTCCCTGACGGCGACCCGCACGGACGACACCTACGAGGTCGTCGCCACGCTTCCGAGAGGTTGAAAGGCCGTCCAGCCGTGCGCCGGGGTCGGCAGGCCGTAGTCGCAGATCACGCCGCCCTTGAGGGGGCGGACCGCGGTGATCGACCCGGGGGTGCGGCCGATGGCTCCTTGGCATCCACCCCGACGGCCAGGGCGCTGGTGGTGCCCGCCCTGACGGCGACCACGGACGGCTCATTGAGGACGATCCCCTGCCCCCGGGCGCAGACGAGGGTGTTCGCGGTCCGCAGGTCGATCCCTGTGTCGCGGCAGGAAGCTGTCTTTTTGGTGCTGGCCTGCGGCATTTGCTCCCCTATCTGCTGCTCGCAAGGCTTGCACGACGATCAGGTCGCTCCCGGCGTCGGAGGTCCCGAAACGGCCGGGCCGAAAGTCCTCCGGGCCGCCGTCCGTAGACTGGCCCTGTGAGTGACCAGCAGCCCGAGAACCCCGACCGACACGACCACGACGACCTCGCAGGCGCCTTCGACGAGTTCGACCAGATCGTGGCGGAAGAGTCCGACCGCGACCCCGACCTGGCGGTGATCGAGGCCGGCAGCCGCACCCTGCGCGCCCACGCCGGACCGCCCCAGGGCGACCCGGTGCCCGCCCGGCCCGTCGACCCCGAGGTCGCCGAGGCGCTGCTGGAGGTGGAGCAGGAGCTCTCGACCCGCTGGGGCGAGACCAAGCTGGAGCCCTCGGTGTCGCGGATCGCGGCGCTGATGGACGTACTGGGCGAGCCGCAGCGCGCGTACCCCTCCATCCACGTCACCGGGACCAACGGCAAGACCAGCACGGCCCGCATGATCGAGGCCCTGCTGAACGCCTTCGAGCTGCGCACCGGCCGCTACACGAGCCCGCACGTGCAGTCGATCACCGAGCGGATCAGCCTCGACGGGGCGCCGATCGAGGCCGAGCGCTTCGTGGAGACGTACCACGACATCAAGCCGTACGTGGAGATGGTCGACGCCGCCGAGGAGTTCCGGCTGTCCTTCTTCGAGGTGCTCACCGGGATGGCCTACGCGGCCTTCGCGGACGCCCCGGTGGACGTGGCCGTGGTCGAGGTCGGCATGGGCGGCAGCTGGGACGCGACCAACGTCATCGACGGCTCCGTCGCCGTGGTCACCCCGATCAGCCTGGACCACACCGACCGGCTCGGCTCCACGCCCGGTGAGATCGCCGTGGAGAAGGGCGGCATCATCAAGCAGGACGCCACCGTGATCTTGGCGCAGCAGCCGGTCGACGCGGCCCAGGTACTGCTGAAGAAGGCCGTCGAGGTCGATGCGACGGTGGCCCGCGAGGGCATGGAGTTCGGCGTCGTCTCGCGCGAGGTCGCGGTCGGCGGGCAGCAGCTGACGCTGCGCGGCGTGGGCGGCGAGTACGACGGCATCTTCCTGCCGCTGTACGGCGCCCACATGGCGCACAACGCGGCGGTGGCGCTCGCCGCGGTCGAGGCCTTCTTCGGGGTGGGCGGGCAGCACGCCCGGGTGCTGGACGTGGACACCGTGCGGAAGGCCTTCGCGTCGGTGACCTCGCCGGGCCGCATGGAGGTCGTGCGGCGCAGCCCGACGGTGATCCTGGACGCGGCGCACAACCCGGCGGGCGCGGCGGTCACCGCGGAGGCGGTCACCGAGGCGTTCGGTTTCAGCCGGCTCGTCGGCGTCGTGGCGGCGAGCGAGGACAAGGACGTGCGCGGGGTGCTGGAGGCCTTCGAGCCGATCTTCGCGGAGGTCGTGGTCACGCAGAACTCCAGCCACCGGTCGATGGGCGCCGACGATCTGGCGGCCGTCGCCGTCGAGGTCTTCGGCGTGGACCGGGTGCAGGTGGAGCCGCGGCTGGACGACGCCCTGGAGGCGGCGATCACCCTGGCCGAGGAAGAGGCCGAGTACGGAGGGGCCGGGGTCCTGGTGACCGGTTCCGTGATCACGGTGGGCGAGGCCCGCCTGCTGCTGAAGAGGGGCTGAGGATGCGCACGCTGTGTGCGAGCACGCTGATCGGTGAGTTCTTCGTGATCGGTTTCGCGGGACTCGTCGCCATGAAGGACCCGGACCTGACCCAGGCCACGGTCTGGACGGTGTGCGGGATCGCGATGCTGCTGTCGGTGCTGCTGTGCGGGATGCTGTCGCGTCCCGGGGCCGTCCAGCTGGGCTGGGCCCTGCAGATCGGTCTCGTCGCGAGCGGTTTCGTCGTCCCCACGATGTTCTTCCTCGGCGCGGTCTTCGCCGGCCTGTGGTGGTGCTCCGTGCACTACGGCCGGAAGATCGACTCGATCAAGGAGCGCTGGGCCGCCGCGCAGGAGGCTCCCGTGGCGTCCGGAGCGCCCGACACGGCCTGAGGGATCCCCGGGCCGCCCCGTGCCGCCCGGAACCCCGTGCCACCCGGAACCCCGTGCCACCCGTACCGGGGCCGTCCGTACCGCCGGGGCACCCGGACTGCCGGACCGACCCGGACGGCCCTGTAGATTCGCCCTACCGCACCCGTATGCCGCAAGGAGCCGCAACATGACCCAGCGCACCCTCGTCCTGCTCAAGCCCGACGCCGTCCGTCGTGGCCTGGTCGGCGAGATCATCGGCCGCATCGAGCGGAAGGCCGGCTGGACCATTCCCGCACTGGAGCTGCGTACGCTCGACCAGGAGACCCTGGAGGCGCACTACGGCGAGCACAAGGGCAAGCCCTTCTACGAGCCGCTGATGGGCTTCATGTCCAGCGGTCCGATCGTGGCCCTGGTCGTCGAAGGGGAACGCGTGATCGAGGGTGTCCGCCAGCTGGCCGGACCCACCGACCCGATCGCGGCGGCGCCCGGCTCCATCCGGGGCGACTTCGGCACCATCACCCGTGAGAACCTGATCCACGCCTCGGACTCCGAGGAGTCCGCCGAGCGCGAGCTGAAGCTCTTCTTCCCCGCGCTCTGATCATTCTTTCCTGACGAGACATCAGCCGAATAGCGCTCATGACCTGGGGCGACCGAAGTAATTTCGGTCGCCCCGCGGTAATTCCGGAGCCGGGCGGGAACGCCTGGGCAGGACACGTCGTCACCACTGAGGGGGCGGGTATCCATTCCGGCGGGATTGCCGGAGTCCCGTCGCGCGGTGTCCGCACCCCGGCACTACGATGGGGCCTCCACCCACACACCCACCTCGCCGACCTGACAGCAGCCGCTATCAACTGGAAGGCCAGACGCTCCTCATGGGGAACAAGGGGAACAACATGTCGTTCATCGGCCGTGACATGGCGATCGACCTCGGGACCGCCAACACGCTGGTGTACGTGAGGGGCCGGGGGATCGTCCTGAACGAGCCGTCCGTGGTCGCCATCAACACGAACACCGGTGGCATCCTGGCGGTCGGCTCCGAGGCGAAGAAGATGATCGGGCGCACACCCGGCAACATCGTCGCCGTTCGGCCCCTCAAGGACGGCGTGATCGCCGACTTCGAGATCACCGAGCGTATGCTCCGGTACTTCATCCTCAAGATCCACAAGCGCCGCTACCTGGCCCGTCCGCGCGTCGTGGTCTGCGTTCCCTCCGGCATCACGGGAGTCGAGCGCCGCGCGGTCATCGAGGCGTCCACGCAGGCCGGCGCCCGCCAGGTGCACATCATCGAAGAGCCCATGGCCGCCGCCATCGGCTCGGGCCTGCCCGTCCACGAGGCCACCGGCAACATGGTCGTGGACATCGGTGGCGGTACGACCGAGGTTGCCGTCATCTCCCTCGGCGGAATCGTCACGGCGCAGTCCATCCGGGTGGCCGGTGACGAGCTCGACAACGCGATCATCCAGCACATCAAGAAGGAGTACTCGCTCCTCCTCGGTGAGCGGACGGCCGAACAGATCAAGATCACCATCGGCTCGGCGTACGACCTCGACAAGGACGAGCACACCGAGATCCGCGGCCGGGACCTGGTCTCGGGCCTGCCCAAGACGGTCGTCATCTCGGCCGCCGAGGTCCGCAAGGCCATTGAGGAGCCCGTCAACTCCATCGTCGACGCGGTCAAGACCACGCTCGACAAGTGCCCGCCGGAGCTCTCCGGCGACATCATGGACCGCGGCATCGTCCTGACCGGCGGCGGCGCCCTGCTCCGCGGCCTCGACGAGCGGCTGCGCCGGGAGACCGGCATGCCGATCCACATCGCCGAGGACCCCCTCGACTCCGTCGCCCTCGGCTCCGGCAAGTGCGTCGAGGAGTTCGAGGCCCTCCAGCAGGTCCTGGACGCGCAGCCCCGTCGCTGACAACACCCCTCCCGGCCGGGGAGGGGCCAAGCGGAACACAAGGATCCGCCGTACGGGTGCTACCGGGCCCGTGCGGCGGATCGTTGATATACAGGCAAAAGAGAATTCCGACGAGGAAGGCACGGCCGCCGCACGTGAGGGACACACGAGAAAGCCGGCTGCTCCTGGTGCTTCTGATCGCCATCGCGTTCGCGTTGATCACGGTGGACATCAGGGCAGGCGAGGAGTCACCGGTCGACGGTGCCCGGCAGGCCGCCGCAGCGGTCTTCGGGCCGGTCGAGGAAGGTGTGGCGACCGCGGTCGATCCGGTCGCCAACGCCATAGGGGCCGTACGGGACTCCGGGGAGCGCCACAACCGCATCGCCACGCTGGAGCGCGAGAACGCCGCCCTCAAGGCCAAGCTCGGCAGCGAGGACCAGACCCGCAGCCGCATCCACGAACTCGACGAGATGCTCAAGCGGGCCGGCGCCGGACAGTACGGCATCAAGGGCGCCGAGGTCATCGCGATAGGAGCGGCGCAGGGCTTCTCCTGGACCGTCACCATCGACGCCGGCAGCAAGGACGGCATCGAGCGCGACATGACCGTCCTCAACGGCGACGGGCTCGTCGGCCGGGTCACCACCGTCGGCCCCGACACCTCCACCGTCGTCCTCGCCAACGACCCCGACTTCACCGTCGGCACCCGCCTGGAGAAGACCGGCGAACTCGGCTTCGCCACCGGCCAGGGTGACCGCGCCCTGTCCGTCCAGATGCTCAACGGCAAGGCCAAGGTCAGCCCCGGCGACCGGCTCGTCACCTTCGGCTCGCGCGGCAACAAGCCCTTCGTGCCCGGCGTCCCGATCGGCGAGGTGGTCAAGGTCGACCCCTCGCGCGGCGACCTGACCCGCACCGTCTGGGTGCGTCCGTTCGTCGGCTTCTCGCGCCTGGACATCGTCGGCGTCGTGGTGATGCCGCCGCGCGAGGACCCGCGCGACGCCGTCCTGCCGCCCAAGCCCGAGGCCCCCAAGCCCACCCCGACGGTCACCGTCACGGTCACCCCGTCCGGGTCCGCCAGCCTGCCCGCCCAGCCGGCCGACGACTAGGAGCCGACCCCGCATGCGCTTCAACCGGATCCTGCTCTCGGCCACGCTCGTCGTGGTCGCCCTCGTCATCCAGGTCACCGTCCTGGGCCGGCTCCAACTGCCCGGCGCCGTACCCGACCTCCTGCTCCTCACCGTCGTATCCCTCGCACTCGTGTACGGGCACGTCAGCGGTGCGCTCATCGGCTTCGGCGCCGGACTCCTCGCCGACCTGGCACCGCCCGCCGACCACGCGGCCGGACGGTACGCACTCGTCCTGTGCGTCATCGGCTACGTCGCAGGCCTGGTCCGCCCCGACGGCGGGCGGTTCCGCTCCGCCTGGGGCCCCATGCTGACCGTCGTCGCCGCCGCGATCGGCTCCACCCTGCTCTACGCGGGCGTCGGCGCCCTCGTCGGCGACACCGCCGCCCGCCACGTGGGCCTGACCGGGCTGGTGTTCACCGCCACCCTCTACGACCTGCTGCTCGCGCCCTTCACCGTGCCGTGGATCATGGCGCTGGCCCGGCGCGCCGAGAACGACCCGATGGCCGTCGAGGCCGGCGGCGGCCCCGCGGGCAAGGCCGCCGACGTCTCCGCCGGCTGGCTGGCCGGCGGCACCGGACTGCGCATCGGCAGCCAGCGCGGCGGCCTGCGCCTGAAGACCGCGCGGTCCCGCGCCAACAAGGCCGTCCGCATAAAGGGCATCAAGCCCGCCAAGGGTGTGAAGAGCGTCAAGAAACTGTGAGGGAGGAGCAGACGTGACCAACGTCCCGGAGACCGGCCGCACCTCCCGGGTGCAGATCAGGCTCGTCATCATGCAGGTTCTCGTCTTCTCGATGCTCATCACCCTCGGCGGCCGGCTCTGGTTCCTCCAGATCCGCAACGGCGCCGAGTACTACCACGAGGCCAAGAGCAACCACGTCCAGCGGGTCGTCCAGCCCGCCGTGCGCGGCTCGATCCTCGACGCCCGCGGCGTACCCCTCGCCGACAACGAGACCCGCCTCGTCGTCTCCGCCAGCCGCACCGCGCTGATGAAGATGAAGGACAAGGGCAAGGGCGTCATGACCCGCCTCGCCGGCGTCCTGGACATGACCCCCAAGGAGGTCATGGACAAGGTCCGGCTCTGCGACTCCCAGACGCCCAAGCCCTGCTGGAACGGCTCCCCCTACCAGCCGATCCCGGTCACCCTCGAAGCCACCACCCAGCAGGCGCTGCAACTGCGCGAACGCCCCGAGGAGTACCCGGGCATCACCGCCGAGCCCACCGCCGTCCGCCGCTACCCGGCCCCCGGCGGAGCCCGCACCGCGCAGGTGCTCGGCTACCTCTCGCCCGTCACCGACGACGAGATCCAGAAGGCCAAGGACACCGACTCCCCGCACCTGCGCTCCGACCAGGTCGGCCGCTCCGGGATCGAGCGCACCTACGACCGGCAGCTGCGCGGCAAGGCGCAGGTCACCTCGTACGAGGTCGACAACCTCGGCCGGGTCATGGGGCAGACCAAGTCCGACCCGGGCGTCGCCGGGTCCACCCTCGTCACCAGCATCGACGCCCGGGTCCAGGCCGTCGCGGAGTTCGAGCTCCAGCAGGCGATGAAGGTCGTCCGCAACGAGACCGACAACATCACCGGCCGCAAGTACGAGGCCGACTCGGGCGCCGTCGTCGTCATGGAGGCCCGGACCGGCCGCATCGTCGCGATGGCCTCCCAGCCCGACTACGACCCCAACACCTGGGTCGGCGGCATCTCCGGCGCGGACTACGCCAAGCTCACCAGCAAGAGCTCCAACTACCCGCTGCTCAACCGCGGCATCCAGGGCATGGCCCCCGCCGGCTCCATCTTCAAGGTGGTCTCCGCGAGCGCCGCCGTCCGCGCCGGATACAAGTTCAACGACAAGTACAACTGCAGCAGCTCCTACAGCCTCGGCGGCCGCAGCTTCGCGAACTTCGAGTCCAAGGGGCACGGCCCCATCACCCTCGGCGAGGCCCTCAAGTTCTCCTGCAACACCGTCTTCTACGCCCTCGGGCACAAGGAGTGGCAGCGCGACGGCGGCCTCAGCCCCAAGAAGGACGCCCACGACTGGTTCTACCGGACCGCCCGGGAGTTCGGGCTCGGCTCCGAGACCGGGATCGACCTGCCGAACGAGGTCAAGGGCCGCATCCCCGACCGCCAGTGGAAGCAGAGCTTCTGGGCGGCCAACAAGAACTCCTGGTGCAAACAGGGCAAGCGGGGCGGCACCTACGTCGAGCAGATCGCCTACGAGAGCTGCCTCGAAGGCAACCAGCTGAAGGCCTACGACAGCATCAACTTCGCCATCGGCCAGGGCGACGTCCTGGTCACCCCCATCCAGATGGCCACCGCCTACTCCGCCATCAGCAACGGCGGCACCCTCTACAACCCCACCGTCGGCAAGGCCGTGATCAGCCCCGACGGCAAGCACGTCGAGATGGTCGCGCCCCAGTCCCACGGCAGGCTGCCGATCAGCGCCCAGACCATCGCGGACCTCGACAAGGGCCTGCGGACGGTCGTCGAGCCCGGCGGCACCGCCGCGTGGCGCTTCGGCGGCTGGCCCCAGGACAAGATCCCGATGCACGCGAAGACCGGTACCGCCCAGGTCTACGGCAAGCAGACCACCTCGTGGCTCGCGACCTACACCAAGGACTTCACGATCGTCATGACGATCTCCCAGGGCGGCACCGGCTCCGGCGCCTCCGGCCCCGCCGTGCGCAACCTCTACAACGCCATCTACGGTCTGACCATGGACGGGAAGCAGGACCTGAAGAGGGCCCTGCTGCCGGCCCCGGAGACGAAACTGCCCAGGATCAACCCCGACGGCTCCATCGATTCCCCCGAGATCCGGCCGTACGTACCGCCGTCCCCGGAGGAACTGGAACCGCCGGCGCTCGCCGGGCCTCCCCCGACACGGCACGACTGAGGACCCCATACCGACATGCCAACCGCCAACAAGTTCTCCGTCTCCCGGTATGCGCCCGAGCGCGGCCCGATGGCCAGGCTCACCGCCCGCGACTCGGTGCTGCGCCGGCTCGACTGGCCGATCCTGCTCTCCTCGCTCGCCCTGTCCTTCCTCGGCGCCCTGCTCGTGTGGTCGGCGACCCGCAACAGGACCACCCTGAACCAGGGCGACCCCTACTACTTCCTCGCCCGGCACGCCCTGAACACCGGCATCGGCCTGGTGCTCATGATCGGCACCATCTGGCTCGGCCACCGCACCCTGCGCGGAGCCGTGCCGGTGCTGTACGGGCTCTCGCTCGTGCTCATCCTCGCCGTGCTCACCCCGCTCGGCGCCACCATCAACGGCGCCCACGCGTGGATCGTCATCGGCGGCGGATTCTCGCTCCAGCCGTCCGAGTTCGTGAAGATCACGATCATCCTGGTCATGGCGATGCTGCTCGCCACCCGCGTGGACGCGGGCGACCTCGCCCATCCCGACCACCGCACGGTCGTCAAGTCGCTCTGCCTGGCCGCAGCCCCGATGGGCATCGTCATGCTGATGCCCGACCTCGGCTCCGTCATGGTCATGGTCGTCATCGTGCTCGGCGTACTGCTCGCCTCCGGGGCCTCCAACCGCTGGGTCATCGGCCTGCTCGCCTCCGGCGTGGGCGGAGCCGTCCTGATATGGCAGCTCGGCGTCCTCGACGAGTACCAGATCAACCGCTTCGCGGCCTTCGCCAACCCCGAGCTCGACCCCGCCGGCGTCGGCTACAACACCAATCAGGCGCGTATCGCGATCGGCTCCGGCGGCCTGACCGGCTCCGGGCTCTTCAAGGGCTCGCAGACCACCGGCCAGTTCGTGCCCGAGCAGCAGACCGACTTCGTCTTCACCGTGGCCGGCGAGGAGCTCGGCTTCGTCGGCGCCGGACTGATCCTCGTCCTGCTGGGTGTCATCCTCTGGCGGGCCTGCGTGATCGCCCGCGAGACCACCGAGCTCTACGGGACCATCGTGTGCGCCGGCATCATCGCCTGGTTCGCCTTCCAGTCCTTCGAGAACATCGGGATGACCCTCGGCATCATGCCCGTGGCCGGACTGCCGCTGCCGTTCGTGTCCTACGGAGGCTCGTCGATGTTCGCCGTGTGGATAGCGGTAGGACTCCTCCAGTCGATCAAGGTCCAGCGGCCATTGTCAGCCTGAAGTCCCGTTCATCCTGCAGAGGTGTTCCGTTCAGGACTAAGTTCGGTACATGGCGGACACAAAGCGCGAGATCGAGCGGAAATTCGAGTTCTCCAAGGCCAAATCTGCCCGGCGCGGGGTGCCGGACCTGACGGGGACGGCCGCGATCGCGGCCGTCACCGACCAGGGCACCGTCGACCTCGACGCCGTCTACTACGACACCCCCGACCAGCGGCTCGCCGCCGACGGTCTCACCCTCCGGCGCAGAACGGGCGGCGCCGACGAGGGCTGGCACCTCAAACTGCCCGTCTCCCCGGGAGTGCGCGACGAGGTCGGGGCTGAACTCAGCGACACCGTCCCGCCCGCCCTCGCCGCCCTCGTCCGCTCCCGCGTCCGTGACGCCGCACTCGCGCCGCAGGTCAGGCTGGTCTCCTCGCGCCGCGTCAGCCACCTGCTGGACGCCGACGGAGCGCTCCTCGCCGAACTGAGCACCGACGAGGTCCTGGCCGAGCGCGGCGACACCACCGCCGGCTGGACCGAGGTCGAGGTGGAACTCGCCGAGGGCGTCGGCCCCGACCTGCTCGACGCCGTCGAGAAGACCTTCCGCAAGGCCGGGCTCAAGGTCTCCGGCGCCCCCTCGAAACTCGCCCGCGCCCTCGCCGAGACCGACGCCGAGCCCCCGGCCCGGCCCTCCGGCGGCGGACCCGAGGGCACCGCCGGCGCGCACGTCGTCGCATACCTGACCGAGCAGCGCGACGCCCTCGTCGCCCAGGACCCCGCCGTACGCCGCAACCTGCCGGACTCCGTCCACCAGATGCGGGTCGCCACCCGCCGGCTGCGCAGCGCCTTCAAGACGTACCGCAAGGTCCTGGACCGCGAGGTCACCGACCCGATCGGCGAGGAGCTGCGCTGGCTGGCCGCCGAACTCGGCGTCGACCGCGACCAGGAGGTCCTGATGGAGCGCCTCCAGGCCCACCTCGCCGGACTGCCGCGCACCCTGGTGACCGGCCCGGTCCGCACCCGGCTGCGGACGTGGAACACCGCCCGGCGCACCGGATCGCGCCGCAGGGCGCTGGCCGCACTCGACAGCGACCGCTACGTCACCCTGCTGAACAGCCTCGACGCCCTGCTGGACGAGCCCCCGCTGCTGGACGGCGCCGCGAAGTCCCCGAAGAAGGTCCTGGCCAAGGCCGTGCTCCGCGACTACGCGCGCCTCGCCACCCGCATCGACAGCGCCCTCGCCCTCGACGAGGGCAAGGAACGGGACCTGGCCCTGCACGAGGCCCGCAAGGCGGCCAAGCGCGTCCGGTACGCGGCGGAGTCGGCCGAGCCCGAACTCGGCAAGCCGGCGAAACACCTGGCCAAGGCCGTGAAGAAGGTCCAGACCCTGCTCGGTGACCACCAGGACAGCGTGGTGGCCCGCGACGCCCTGCGCGGCCTCGCGGCCCAGGCCGCCGACGTGGGGGAGCCGGCCTTCACCTGGGGTGTGCTCTACGGCCGCGAGGAGGCACTGGCCGAGCGGCGCGAACGGGAGCTTCCGGACATCTGGGCGAAGGCGTCGGCCCCGGCCCTGCGGACGGCCCTGTAGTGATCATGCGGGTGGGGGCGGCCGAGCCGTCGGGGTACGCTAGATAGCTGCCCCCTGCCCGCTTCACGAAAGTCGCGTGATGACCGAGTCGGTCTTCCCTCAGCTTGAGGCCCTGCTTCCGCACGTGCAGAAGCCCATCCAGTACGTCGGCGGTGAACTCAACTCCACGGTGAAGCCGTGGGAGAGCTGCGACGTCCGCTGGGCGCTCATGTACCCGGACGCATACGAAGTCGGGCTGCCCAACCAGGGCGTCATGATCCTGTACGAGGTGCTCAACGAGCGCGAGGGCGTCCTCGCCGAGCGCACCTACAGCGTGTGGCCGGACCTCGAAGAGCTGATGCGCGAGCACAACGTGCCCCAGTTCACCGTGGACAGCCACCGCCCCGTCTCCGCCTTCGACGTGTTCGGCCTGTCCTTCTCCACGGAGCTGGGCTACACCAACATGCTCACGGCCCTGGACCTGGCGGGCATCCCGCTGGAGGCCAGGAACCGCACGGTGGACCACCCGATCGTCCTCGCGGGCGGCCACGCGGCCTTCAACCCGGAGCCGATCGCGGAGTTCATCGACTGCGCGGTCATCGGCGACGGCGAGCAGGCCGTCCTCGACATGACCGAGATCATCCGGACCTGGAAGGCCGAGGGCAGGCCGGGCGGGCGCGAAGAGGTCCTCCTGCGTCTCGCCAAGACCGGCAACGTCTACGTGCCGGGCTTCTACGACGTCGAGTACCTGCCGGACGGCCGCATCGGCCGCGTCGTCCCCAACCGCTCCGGCGTGCCGTGGCGCGTGTCCAAGCACACCGTCATGGACCTCGACGAGTGGCCGTACCCCAAGCAGCCCCTGGTCCCGCTCGCCGAGACCGTCCACGAGCGCATGTCCGTGGAGATCTTCCGCGGCTGCACCCGCGGCTGCCGTTTCTGCCAGGCCGGCATGATCACGCGCCCCGTGCGGGAGCGAAGCATCACCGGCATCGGCGAAATGGTGGAGAAGGGTCTCAAGGCGACCGGTTTCGAGGAGGTCGGCCTGCTCTCGCTGTCCTCCGCGGACCACACCGAGATCGCCGACATCGCCAAGGGCCTCGCGGACCGCTACTCGGACGACAAGGTGGGCCTGTCCCTCCCGTCGACCCGTGTGGACGCCTTCAACGTGGACCTGGCCAACGAGCTGACCCGCAACGGCCGCCGCTCCGGCCTGACCTTCGCTCCCGAGGGCGGCTCCGAGCGCATGCGCAAGGTCATCAACAAGATGGTCTCGGAGGAGGACCTGATCCGGACCGTCGCCACTGCCTACGGCAACGGCTGGCGCCAGGTGAAGCTGTACTTCATGTGCGGCCTGCCCACCGAGACCGACGAGGACGTCCTCCAGATCGGCGACATGGCCGTCAACGTCATCGCCAAGGGCCGCGAGGTCTCCGGCCAGAACGACATCCGCTGCACGGTGTCGATCGGCGGCTTCGTGCCCAAGCCGCACACCCCGTTCCAGTGGGCGCCGCAGCTGTCGGCCGAGGAGACGGACGCCCGCCTGGGCAAGCTCCGCGACAAGATCCGCGGCGACAAGAAGTACGGCCGCTCCATCGGCTTCCGCTACCACGACGGCAAGCCCGGCATCGTCGAGGGCCTCCTCTCCCGCGGTGACCGCCGCATCGGCGACGTGATCCGCGCCGTCTACGAGGACGGCGGCCGCTTCGACGGCTGGCGCGAGCACTTCAGCTACGACCGCTGGATGCAGGCCGCGGAGAAGACGCTGCCCGCCTACGGCGTGGACGTGGCCTGGTACACCACGCGCGAGCGCACCTACGAGGAGGTCCTGCCCTGGGACCACCTGGACTCCGGTCTGGACAAGGACTGGCTCTGGGAGGACTGGCAGGACGCCCTCGACGAGACCGAGGTCGACGACTGCCGCTGGACCCCGTGCTTCGACTGCGGGGTGTGTCCTCAGATGCAGACCGAGATCCAGATCGGCCCGACCGGCAAGAAGCTGCTGCCGCTGTCGGTCGTGAAGTAACCGGCCGGCCGGGTCACGTAACCCTTGGGTCACGAGAGGCCCCCGCCCGCAACGGGTGGGGGCCTCCGTCGTGTCCTTCACGGCATGGACATGGACCAACGGCCTCCCGCCGACGGCGGCGACGGGTGCCTGGTGGGCGTCATCAGGATCCCCGTGAAGATCGTCGCCGTACTCGTCGTACTGCCCGTACGAGTGGTGTGGGAACTGCTGGTCGCCGCGGGCCGGGCCGTGCACCGGCACGTGCTCGGGCCGCTGTACGTCCATGTCGTCGAGCCGCTGCTCCGTGCGCTGGGATGGCTGCTGACCACCCTGTTCAAGCTCGTCTTCGTCTGGCCGTGGGCCGGCCTGTGGCGGTACGTGCTCGCCCCTGTGGGGCAGGGACTGGCCTGGCTGGCGCGCGGGCTGTACGGGCAGGTGCTGGCGCCGGCCGGCCGGTTCCTGACCGCCTACCTGCTGAGTCCCCTCGGGGCGGGGCTCGCCTGGCTCGGCCGGGGCGGTATGCGCTACCTGCTCGCGCCCCTCGCCAAGGGCGTCACCCGGATCGTCTGGGCCCTCGGCATGACGCTGTTCGTCTGGCCGTGGGTCGCGCTGTGGCGGTACGTGCTCACGCCCGTCGGCCACGGGATCGCCTGGCTGGCCGCGGAGGTGTACCGGTACGTGCTCACCCCCGTCGGGCACGGCCTCGTATGGCTCGCGGTCGCGGTGTTCCGGTATCTGCTGCGGCCCGTCGGGCTGGGCCTCGCATGGCTCGTCGTCGCCCTGTACCGGTATCTGCTGAAGCCCGTCGGGCTGGGGATCGCCTGGCTGGCCGCCGGTCTGTACCGGTACGTGCTCACCCCGGCCGGGCAGGTCCTGCTCTGGGCCTGGCACGTGGCCGGGCGGATCGTCGCCGCCCTGTGGCGCGGGCTCAAGCTGGTCGGCTGGGTGCTGGTCGGCCTGCCCGCCTCCCGGGTGTACCGGCACGTGCTCACCCCCGTCGGACACGCCGTGCGCGAGGTCTGGCGGACCGGCCGCGCCGCGGTCCGCGAGGCACGCGCCACCGTACGCCGTGCGCTCTTCGGTACTCCTCCCGGGGAACCGGCGAGGTCACGGGCGCGTACTCTGGGTAGTACGACAGCCGCCGACGCGGCACCCGCTGACGAGATCTCCCTGCCCCGACGGCAGGGGTGAGCCGGAGCGGGTCGACAGACCTCAGGGCGATGCGCGAGCCGCAGAGCCCCGCACAAGGAGAAGAACCACTGGGCAAGCGACAGCCCGAAGGCCCGCCTCCCGCACCGGTGGTGCAGCGCATCCGACTGCGCTACACCAAGCGCGGCCGCCTCCGGTTCACCAGCCACCGAGACTTCCAGCGCGCCTTCGAGCGGGCCCTGCGCCGCGCCGAGGTGCCCATGGCGTACTCGGCGGGCTTCACCCCGCACCCGCGCGTCAGCTACGCGAACGCCGCCCCGACCGGGACCGGCAGCGAGGCCGAATACCTGGAGATCGGCCTCGCCGCGCCGCGCGATCCCGAGAAGCTCCGCGAGCTGCTCGACGAGTCGATGCCGGTCGGACTCGACATCATCGACGCCGTCGAGGCCCGCACCCCGGGCCTGGCCGACCGGCTGACCGCCTCCGTGTGGGAGCTGCGCCTGGACGGCGTGGAGCTCGCCGAGGCCGAGCGGGCCGTGGCGGTCTTCCTCGCCGCCGAGACCGTCGAGGTGCAGCGCAAGACCAAGAACGGCATCCGCACCTTCGACACCCGCGGCGCGGTCGTCAGCCTCGAAGCGCTTCCCGCGCCGGCTGATAGGCCGCTGGACAATGCTTGTGCGATACTGCGGCTGGTTGTTCGGCATCTGACACCTGCCGTGCGACCCGACGACGTCCTGTCCGGTCTCCGAGCTGTGGCCGACCTGGCGCCGCCGGTCCCCTCTGCGGTGACCAGGCTGGCGCAGGGGCTCTTCGACGAGGAGTCCGGCACGGTGACCGACCCGCTCGCGCCCGACCGCGAGGCAGACACGGCCGCCCCACCCACGGCCGCCGTGACCGCCGACGCGAAGGCGCCGGAAGGTCCCGCCGCGTAGGGAATCGTCGTCGTCGCGCAGCCCTGGCACTCGGGAGCCACCTGGGTCGGGCCGCGTACAGACCTGAAGACTTCCGCCAGGCCGTACGAACAAACACGTACGGAACCGGCGGCCATGGACTACAGCTCCCGTGTGGCGAACGCGCCCCGGAGGCCGGCTCCGCGTTCCGCGCGGAGCCGTGCCGGACCGGAAGTCAGCCGCGGCGCCCGGGGGCGTGACGGGAGAACCGCCCGCAATGCTCAACAACGAGAACGACACCACCCCCGCCGGCGCCGACAGCGGCAGCCCCAGCGACAACCTGCCCCCGCGCAGGCGTCGCCGCGCCGCTTCCCGGCCGGCCGGTCCGCCCGGTGGCGCCACCGCTGCCGCTGCTTCCGCCGAGCCGACGCCGGTGGCGGAGCCCGCCCCTGTCGAGGAGGCCGCTCCGGCCGCCGCCCCCGCCCGTCCCCGCCGCCGCGCGACCCGCGCCGTGGCCGCCCCGAAGACCCAGGCCGCGGAGGCCGCCGTCGTCGAGCCCGCCGCCGTGACTCCGGCCGTGGAGGCCGCTGCGGCTCCGGTGGCCGAGGAGGCTGCGGCTGCTCCGGCGCCGCGTGCACGTCGTCGTGCGACCCGTGCTGCGACGGCTCCGGTCGCTGAGGTCGCCGGGGTTCCGGTTGCCGAGGCTCCGGCCGCCGTGGAGGCTGCTGCGGCTCCGGTGGCC
>NZ_LBMK01000001.1:375231-382664 GCF_001005295.1 Streptomyces yangpuensis
TCCGGTTGCCGAGGCTCCGGCCGCCGTGGAGGCTGCTGCGGCTCCGGTGGCCGAGGAGGCTGCGGCTGCTCCGGCGCCGCGTGCCCGCCGCCGTGCGACCCGTGCCGTGACCGCCCCCGCCGCTGAGGCCGCCGAGGTTCCGGTTGCCGAGGCTCCGGCCGCCGCCGCGGAGGAGGCCCCCAAGGCCGCCACCCGCGCCGTGACCGTCGCCGACGCCGTGGACGCCCCCAAGCGCGGCCGCCGCCGCGCCACCCGTTCCACCACCGCGGCCGCCGCCGCCCCGCAGCAGCAGCCCGCCGCCGAGCCCGAGGCCGCCGAGGCGCCCGCCGCTCCGGCCCGCGCCCGCCGCGCGGTGCGTCCCGCCGTGGCCGTCTTCCAGGCGCCGGTCTTCACCGAGCCGATGTTCCAGACCCCCGAGACCGCCGCCATGGCCGCCGCAGCGGCCGCCGCCGCGATCGAGGCCGAGGAGATCGAGGAGGAGGAGGCCGAGGCCGCCGCTCCCGCCGAGCCCGTGCAGCCCACCGGCCGTCGCCGCCGTCGTGGCCGCGGCGCCGAGGCCGCTCCGGTCTCCCTGCCCGAGGTGCTCGCCGAGGAGGAGCCGGAGGCCGAGGCCGCCGACCTTGAGGACGAGTCCGCCGAGGCCGCCGAGTTCGACGAGGGCGACGAGGGCGAGCGCCCCTCGCGCCGCCGCCGTCGCGGTGGTCGCCGTCGCCGTCGCGGCGAGGCCGCCGACCTCGACGAGTCCGCGGAGGACGAGGCCGAGGCCGAGGCCGAGGCGCAGGAGGCCGACGAGGAAGAGGAGGAGGAGACCGAAGAGGCTCTCGGTTCCACCTCCAGCCGCCGTCGCCGCCGTCGCCGCCGCCGCAGCGGTGAGCCCGCCGACGTCACCGGCGAGTCCGCCGGCGACGAGGACGGCGTGCGCACCGTCGTCAAGGTCCGCGAGCCGCGCCCGGCGCGCGAGAAGGCCGAGCCGTCCGACGAGGTCCAGTCCATCAAGGGCTCCACCCGTCTGGAGGCGAAGAAGCAGCGCCGCCGCGAGGGCCGCGAGCAGGGCCGCCGCCGCGTGCCGATCATCACCGAGGCCGAGTTCCTGGCCCGCCGCGAGGCCGTCGAGCGCGTGATGGTCGTCCGCCAGTCCGGCGAGCGCACCCAGATCGGCGTCCTCGAGGACAACGTGCTCGTCGAGCACTACGTCAACAAGGAAGAGGCCACCTCGTACGTCGGCAACGTCTACCTGGGCAAGGTCCAGAACGTGCTGCCGTCGATGGAGGCCGCCTTCATCGACATCGGCAAGGGCCGCAACGCCGTCCTGTACGCCGGTGAGGTCAACTTCGAGGCGCTCGGCATGGCGGGCGGGCCGCGCCGCATCGAGTCCGCCCTCAAGTCCGGCCAGTCGGTCCTCGTACAGGTCACCAAGGACCCGATCGGCCACAAGGGCGCCCGCCTGACCAGCCAGGTCTCGCTGCCCGGCCGCTACCTGGTCTACGTGCCCGAGGGCTCGATGACCGGTATCAGCCGCAAGCTGCCCGACACCGAGCGCGCGCGCCTGAAGACCATCCTCAAGAAGATCGTCCCCGAGGACGCGGGCGTCATCGTGCGCACCGCCGCCGAGGGCGCGAGCGAGGACGAGCTGCGCCGCGACGTCGAGCGTCTGCAGGCCCAGTGGGAGGACATCCAGAAGAAGTCGAAGCAGATCACGACCTCTTCGCCGTCCCTGCTGTACGGCGAGCCGGACATGACCGTCCGCGTCGTGCGCGACATCTTCAACGAGGACTTCTCGAAGGTCATCGTCAGCGGTGACGGCGCCTGGGAGACCATCCACGGCTACGTCTCGCACGTGGCCCCGGACCTGGCCGACCGGCTCCAGCGCTGGACCTCCGAGGTCGACGTCTTCGCGACGTACCGGATCGACGAGCAGCTCGCCAAGGCGCTCGACCGCAAGGTGTGGCTGCCCTCCGGCGGCTCCCTCGTGATCGACAAGACCGAGGCGATGATCGTCATCGACGTCAACACCGGCAAGTTCACCGGTCAGGGCGGCAACCTCGAGGAGACCGTCACCAGGAACAACCTGGAGGCGGCCGAGGAGATCGTGCGCCAGCTGCGGCTGCGCGACCTCGGCGGCATCGTCGTCATCGACTTCATCGACATGGTCCTGGAGTCCAACCGCGACCTGGTCCTGCGCCGCATGCTGGAGTGCCTGGGCCGCGACCGTACGAAGCACCAGGTGGCCGAGGTCACCTCGCTGGGCCTGGTCCAGATGACCCGCAAGCGGGTCGGCCAGGGTCTGCTGGAGTCCTTCTCCGAGACCTGCGTCCACTGCAACGGCCGCGGTGTCATCGTCCACATGGAGTCGCCGGCCGCGATCGGCGGCGGTGGCAACGGCAAGCGCTCGAAGCGCCGTGGCGGCCGCGCCGAGTTCGACCAGCACGACCACGAGGTCGAGACGATCGAGACCGTCGAGGCGGAGGCCGAGGCCTTCGAGACCGAGGCCGAGGTCGCCGCCGAGGTGGCGGCGCCGAAGGCGCTGCCGGAGCCGGAGTTCGCCGCGGGCGAGGAGCTGTACGGATCCCCGGCCGAGGCGGAGGCCGCCGCGGGTCTGAGCGGCCGCCGCAACCGGCGCCGTGCCACCCGCAAGGCGACCGCCCCGGCGGGCGCCCCGCGGCGTGAGGCCGCCCCGGCGCAGGCCCCGGCCCCCGTGGCCGAGGTCGTCGCCGAGCCGGTGACCGAGCCTGCCGACACCGTCCTGGAGCCGGTGGCCGAGGTCGTCGCCGAGGCCGCCCCGGCCGTGGAGACGGCCCCGGCCGCCCCGGTCGAGGAGGCCGCGCCGAAGGGCCGTACCCGTCGCCGGGCGACCCGTAAGGCCACCGCGCCCGCGCCGGTCGCCGAGGCCGCCGTGGAGCCCGTCGTGGCCGCGGAGCCGGAGCCCGAGCAGGCTCCGGAGCCGGTCGTCGCCGCGGAGCCCGAGCCCGTCGTCGAGCCCGAGCCGGTCGCCGTGGTCGAGGAGGCCCCGGTGGCGGAGGCCGCGCCGGCCCGTCCGCGCCGTCGTGCAACCCGTAAGGCCACCGCACCCGCCGGCTCCCCGGCTGGCGCGACCGAGGCCGCCGTGGTGGTCGTCGAGGCCCCGGTGACCCAGGCCGAGCCGGAGCCGGAGGCCTCCGCGGAGGAGCCCGCGCCGGCGAAGAAGGCCGCCCGCAAGGCTCCGGCCAAGAAGGCGACCGCGGCGAAGAAGGCCCCGGTCAAGAAGGCGGCGGCCGCCAAGAAGACCGCGGCCAAGAAGACGGCCACGACCAAGAAGACCGCGGCGAAGCGGACGACGAAGAAGACCGCGGCGGCGGAGCAGCAGGCCGCCCCGTCCGTCTCGGCTCCGACCGAGGGCTGATTTCGCGGCGTACGGTCCAAAACGGCTCTGTCCGGCACCAGTTGGTGCCGGACAGAGCCGTTTTTTTTGTGGATGTGATCAATCTGTTAAGGGCCGCGATCATCCAATGTCGGACATTGACCCTTGTTCAGCGGGCGAGTTCACGTCACAGTGGCTCAACGCTTGCTGTCAAGCGGCTTGTCACGGGGGGATCCTTGGCGAGCGGGGGGATGGCCGACGCACGCGCACTGACCCGCGCCCGCGTCGCTCTTTGTCGCACATCTTTCACGTTCCGTTGCTTCTTCCTGCTTTCCGGCTGCCGCTCAACAGCCTCGAAACGGACGAAAGCGGAACCACCACGTGAGCAGAGCGACAACCGCGCCACACGGCGCGGCCAGGCGGCGTGCCGCCAGAGGAGCCTGGGCCCTGGCGGCCACGGCCCTCACCCTCACCCTGACGGCAGGACCGACCCCCCTCGTGAGCACGGCCACCGCGGCCGCCGGCTGTTCCGGGGCCGAATCGGACTTCAACGGGGACGGCATCCGGGACACCGCGATCGCGGACCCCGAGGCCACCGCCAACGGCATCTCCGAGGCCGGGGTCGTGCACATCGTGTACGGCGGCGGCAAGGGGACCCTGGCGCTGACCCAGGAGGCCGCCAAGTCCGGGGGGTCCGAGGCGGGTGACCAGTTCGGCTACTCGATGGCCGTGTACGACGCCGACCTCGACGGCTGCAGCGACCTCGCCATCGGAACTCCCTACGAGGACGTCGGCACCGGCATCGACGCCGGCCGCATCGTCGTCGTCCACGGCTCGCCCACCGGCCTGGCCGCCGGCAAGGCGAGCGTCGAGTACGTCCAGGGCGCAGGCCTGATCTCCGCCATCGGCTCGGAGTCGTACGACTGGACGGGCTACTCCCTCGCCGCGGGCAAGACCTCGGCCGGTGTGCCGTTCCTCGTCGCCGGCGTGCCCGGTGAGGACGTCGGAACCACGGTGGACGCGGGCGCATTCCTCTACATCTCCGGCTCGACCACGATGACGGCCACGCTCGTCACTCAGGACACCGCCAACGCGGGAGCCGTACCCGACGCCAAGGAGGAGTACGACCGCTTCGGCACCACCGTCGCGGCCACCGCGACTCACCTCGCGGTCGGCTCCCCGGGCGAGGCCCAGGGCACCCTCGCCGAGTCCGGCGCGGTGACGATCTTCAGCCACGCCCTCACGGCGGGCTACCCCAAGCCGCTCAACGTGATCACTCAGGACATGCCCAACGTGCTCGGCGCCTGCGAGACCGGCGACGGCTTCGGCCGGTCGCTGGCCGCGACGCCCTACCGCGCCGCCGGAGCCACCAGCACCACCGAGTCCCTCCTCGCCGTCGGGATCCCGGGCGAGGACCTGTCCACCACCGTCGACGCGGGCGCCGTCCAGGTGTTCAAGATCGACGCGGCGGGTGCCTACACGGAGCTCGCCTGGATCGACCAGAACACCACCGACGTCGGCGGCGAGGCCGAGGCCGGGGACTACTTCGGCCAGCGCGTCGCCGCCTACAACACCGCGCCGACCAGCACGAGCACCGGCGCCAACGTCAAGCTCGCCGTCGGCGTCCCGGGTGAGGACGCCGCCAACGGCGTCCCCGACCGGGGCGTGGTGCACATGTTCGGCATGGTCGGTGCGCCCGGCGCGACCGACAAGATCCTGGAGCCCGGCTCCGAGATCCCGACCCCGCAGGCCCCGCGCGAGTACGCCGGGATGAGCATCGGCGGCGGTGCGGCCGGCGTGTACGTCGGCATGCCGTACGGCCCGGCCGAGGGCCACGCGGTCTACCTGTTCCCGTGGACGATCGGCGGCACGGGCGGCGCGCCCACCGAGACGTTCAAGCCCGGCGAGGGCGGTCTCCCCGCCGACCGCAAGACCTTCGGAACGGTGGTCCGATGATGACGCACCAGCCCCGCACGTCCCGCGGCATCGGCCGCACCGTGCTGCGCCGTGCCTCGATCGCCGCGGTGACCGCCGGCGCCGTCGTGGCCACCACGCTCGGCCTGGATCTCTGGGAGGGCCCCGAAGCAGCCCGTTCCCCGGAGCCCGTCGCCGTGGGCACCCCCGTCCAGACGGAGGCGGAGGCCCGGATCGTGGCCCGCAAGAGCGGCAAGCAGGTCGAGGTCCTGGGCCTGCGCACCGAGCGCCGGGAGATCTTCGCGGCACCGGACGGCTCCTACACGGCCCGCGAGTACACCGAGCCGGTGCACGCGGTCAAGAACGGCAAGTGGGTCGACATCGACAAGACGCTGGTCAAGCGCGCGGACGGCAGCGTCGTCCCGAAGGCGACCACGGTCGGTCTGGCCTTCTCCGACGGCGCGGCCGGGAAGCCGTTCGTCACCATGACCCGCAACACTCACGAGATGGCGCTGACCTGGCCCTACGGCAAGCTCCCCGCGCCCGTGCTCGACGGCGACACCGCCACGTACCCCGACGCCCTGCCGGGTGTCGACCTCAAGGTGCGTGCCGAGGCGAACGGCTTTGGCCACCTGCTGGTCGTCAAGACCCCGCAGGCCGCCGCCGACCCGCGCCTGACGCGCCTGGACCTCGGCCTCAAGACCAAGGGGCTGACGTACAAGAAGGACGCGAACGGCGCGGTCACCGCCGAGGACAGCACGGTCGGCGGCACGGTCTTCCAGTCCGGCGCCCCGTCCATGTGGGACTCGGCTGCCTCCCAGGAGGCCGCGGCCCGCACCAAGGGTCCCAAGGCCGTGGCGAAGTCGCTGTCCGCGGCCCGCGCCGACGCCCCCACCGGGGAGTCCGCCGCCGCGGCGCTCGCTCCGGCCCTCGAAGGCCCGGGCGGCGGCGGCAAGGCCACGGCCCTCGGCATCGAGCTGTCCAGGGACAAGCTGACCCTCGTCCCCGACCAGAACCTGCTGCGCGACGGGGCGACGGTCTTCCCCGTCGTCATCGACCCGATCCAGAAGACCACCGACCGCTCGGGCTGGACCGCCGTGATGTCGGGCAAGCCCACGGTCGGCGAGTGGCAGTACTCCGGCAGCGCGGGCGTCGGCAAGTGCCCGACGGACTACAGCGCCGCCTCGTGCGCCGGTGTCGGTACGCGCCGTGTGCTGTTCCAGATCCCGCTGTCCTTCTACAGCGGCAAGCAGATCCTGGGCGCCACCTTCAGCGCGCGTGTCCAGCACGTGTACTGGGCCGACGCCAGGGCCGAACCCATCCAGCTCCAGCGGGTCGGGGGCAGCACCGCCCACATCAACAGCGCCAGCAACTGGAACAACACGCAGGGCGCGACGCTGACGACGCTGGAGACGCTCGACCAGAAGATCCAGCCGACGAGCTGCACCTCGCAGGCCAACATGCACTTCAAGTCCGGTGCCACCGGAGGCCTGACCAACAGCGTGCGCACCGCGGCCAACGAGCGCTGGCCCTCGATGCTCTTCAACCTCAGGGCCCAGGACGAGAGCACTTTCGGCGGCTGGAAGCGGGTCTGCGGCAACGCGTACCTGAGCATCAGCTACAACACGCTGCCGGGCCTGATCAACACCGCCGCCCTGTCGTCCAACCCCGGCGGCGCCTGCGTCACGGGCACCGGCCGGCCCTACACCGACGTGCCGCCGACGCTGCGCGCCATCGCGAACGACGCGGACGCGGGCGAGCAGGTCAAGGTCCGTTTCAAGCTGGAGTGGAAGGACGCGGCGGGCGCCGCCAAGTCCTACGAGGAGGACACGCTCTACAAGGCGCCGACCAGCTCCACCCCCTTCGAGCACACCGCTCGGTCGACGATTCCCGAGAACACGGCCATCTCCTGGAGCGTCGCCGCCCATGACGGCGACGGATGGGGGCCGTGGAGCGGCAAGTGCGAGTTCATGTACGACAAGTCGTTCCCTGGCAAGCCGAACGTCTTCAGTGGCCAGTACCCGGCTACCAACGTCTACCACGACGGTGTCGGGGCTCCCGGCACGTTCACCTTCTCGCCCAACCCGAACGACACCGTGCCCGACACGGACGTCGTGAAGTACCGCTACACCTTCGCCGGTGAGACCGCCAAGGAGGTCGCCAACACCGCGGCGGGCGGCCC
>NZ_LBMK01000001.1:382734-570189 GCF_001005295.1 Streptomyces yangpuensis
CCCCCCCCCCGCCACTCCTTCTACGTCGCCGCGGGCGCGGCCGCGGCCGCGCAGTGGAACCTCGCCGACGAGGCGGGCGGCAACGCCGCCGACGAGGAGCAGGGCAAGTACCCGGCCGCCTTCGGTCCGGGTGTCACCTTCGGCGTGCCCGGACCGGGCGGGACCATCGACCGCGCGGCCCGCTTCGACGGCACCGCCGGCAGCTGGGTCGACGCGGGCAGCACGGTGCTGGACACCCTCAAGGGCTTCAGCGTCAGCGCCTGGGTCCGGCCCGGCGACCTGAGCCGGGACATGACGGTGGTCAGCCAGGACGGCACCGGTGAGCCGGGCTTCGTCCTCGGCTACGACGCCACGGCCAAGACCTGGAAGTTCTCCATCCCGGCCGGCGACGTCGACACCCTCGGTGAATGGAAGGCCGTGTCCACCGGTGTCACCCCGGTCAAGGACCAGTGGGTGCTGCTGACCGGCATCTACGACGGCGCCGCGGGCAGGATCCAGCTGTACGTCGACAAGGACCTCAAGGGCGAGACGGTCCGCCGTTCGACCTGGAAGTCGTACGGCGCACTCCAGATCGGCCGCCACATCGACAAGGCGGGCTACGAGGACGCCTTCGTCGGTGACCTCGCCGAGGTCCGGGTCTTCAGCCGGCCGCTGCTGCCCGCCCAGATCACGGACATCAAGACGGTCCGCCCGGAGCGCAAGGGCTACTGGAAGCTCAACGCCGTCCAGTCCGGCGCCTCTCCCGAGGCCGGCGGCGGCCAGGCCCTGACGATGGCGGGCAACGCGGCCATCTACATCCCGAACCCCGACCCGCTGGCCGACCCGCCGCCGGTCGACGCCATGGTCGGCACCGGCCACCTGGTCCTCGACGGCAACGGGGACTACGCCTCCACGGCGGCCGCCCCGGTCACCGGAGCCACGAGCTTCACGCTCTCGGCGCGCGTCCAGATCGCCTCGCAGGACGCCACGGCCTCGCAGACCGTGTTCTCGCTGCCCGGTACGAACGCCAACCGGGTCCAGGTCCGCTACCAGGGCGCCACCAAGCGCTGGGAGCTGGCCGTGGCCACGACCGACACGGCCGGAGCCACGGTGAAGGCCTTCTCCGAGACCCAGGTCCTGCCGGAGACCAACCCGGTCGGCCAGCACCTTGCCGTCGTCTACGACGCGTTCGCCGGCCAGATCCGCCTGTACGTCAACGGCCAGCTGGCCGCGGCGCAGGGCGTGGACAACACGACCTGGGCCGCCACCGGCGGCCTCCAGGTGGGCCGTTCGCTCCGCGGGAACGCCGAGTACTTCGCCGGAGCCATCGACGAGGTCCGCGCCTACAACGGCGCCCTCGATCCGGTCTCCGTCGTCCAGCTCGCCGGCACCGTCGAGCTGACGGAGAGCTAGACCCTTCCCGGACAGGTGTGCCCGCCCCTCGCAGGGCGGGCACACCTGTCCGTTTCCGCAGCACCTTCCTGCCCCTCTTCTGTGGAGTGCACTGATGTCTCTACGCGGCCGATTGCTCAATCGGCGCATACACCGGCGAACACTGGGCTCGGTCGTCATCGGCCTGAGCCTCGCCCTGTCCGCCTCCTCCGTCCAGGCGCTGGAAACGGCCCCCGGCGGCACCAAGCGGCCCGGAGTCCAGAACTTCGGCGACCCCGTCAAGGGAACCAAGGCCAAGTCCAAGGGGCGCCCGGCGAACGCCACCGCGAAGGCGGCCGTCAAGAAGCTGGACAAGCCCGTCTGGCCCGGCACGGGCAGCGCCGAACTGGCCGTCCCGGCCACCGGCGGAACGCCTGCGGCCCAGGTGAAGGTGGGCGGCCTGCCCGTCACCGTCACCGCCCCGAAGGAAGCCGGCGCGAAGGCCTCGGCCACCTCCTTCTCGGCCGCCGCCATCGGCGGGGCCAAGCAGCCCGGCAAGGTCCGGGTCGACGTCGTCGACCCGAAGCGCGCCACCCAGCTCGGCGCCGGCGCCCTGCTGCGCGTCCAGCGGGCCGACCAGGCTGCCGACGGCGGTCAGGTCCGGCTGAACGTCGACTACGCGGCGTTCGCCGACGGCTTCGGCGGCAGCTACGGATCCCGCCTCCAGCTGGTCGAGCTCCCGGCCTGTGCGGCGGTCGCCGACCCCGGCACCGCGGCCTGCCCCGAACTCCCCAAGCCGCTCAAGACGGTCAACAACGCGAAGACGAAGACGGTCTCCGCGGACCTGACCGCTCCGGCGCGCCCGGCCGGCATGTCCGTGATGGCGGCCGGTCCCGCGGCGGGCGGCTCGATGGTGGCCCTCGCGGCGAGCGGCTCCTCCTCGCAGGGCAACTACGCAGCCACTCCGCTCGCCCCGTCGGCGAAGTGGAGCGTGTCGAACTCCTCGGGCGGCTTCTCCTGGTCGTACCCGCTGCGCACACCCCCGGTCCCCGGTGGCCAGGTGCCGTCGCTCGGCCTCGGCTACTCCTCCCAGTCCGCGGACGGCCGCACCTCCGACACCAACAACCAGGGCTCCTGGGTCGGTGAGGGCTTCTCGTACGAGCCCGGCTATGTCGAGCGCAGCTACAAGCCCTGCGCGAAGGACGGCCAGAAGACCTCCGCCGAGCAGTGCTGGGCCTTCGACAACGCCACCGTCATGCTCAACGGCTCGGCCACCGAGCTGATCAAGGGTGACGCCGACGGCAAGTGGCGGCTCGCGTCCGACGACGGCTCCAAGGTCGAGCAGCTCAACGGCGCCGTGAACGGCGACAACGACGGCGAGCACTGGAAGATCACCACGACCGACGGTACCGAGTACTACTTCGGCAAGAACCGTCTGCCGGGCTGGGCCACGGGCAACGAGGAGACCTCGTCCGTGTGGACGACCCCGGTCTTCGGCAACAACACCGGCGAGCCCTGCTACAACGCGACCTTCGCGAACGCCTCCTGCCAGCAGGGCTGGCGCTGGAACCTGGACTACGTCAAGGACCGCCAGGGCAACGTCATGTCGTACTTCTACGGCAAGGAGACGAACCACTACGCCCTGAACGGCAAGACCGACGTCAACGGCACCCCGTACACGGCGGGCGGCTACCTCAAGCGCATCGACTACGGCCAGCGCGAGGCCACCGTCTACTCCGCCAAGGCCCCGGCCCGCGTCGTGTTCACCACGAAGGAGCGGTGCCTGGAGACCGATACCTTCAAGTGCCTCCCGGCCGACTTCAAGACGGCGAACGCCGCCCACTGGCCGGACGTCCCGATGGACCGCTACTGCGCGCCGAACACCAAGTGCAATGCCACCCAGGTCGCGGCCTCCTTCTGGACCCGCCAGCGGCTGACCGGCGTCACCACGCAGATCCGCAAGGACGCCACGACCTACGACGACGTCGAGGCCTGGACGTTCACGCACCAGTTCACCGACAACGGTGACCAGTCCAAGACCCTGTGGCTGTCCAAGATCGACCACGAGGGCCGCAGGGGCGGCACCGCCAAGGTTCCCTCGGTCGAACTGATGGGTACCCAGCTCAAGAACCGGGTCGACGGCCTGAACGAGAGCATCGATCCCTTCTACCGCTTCCGCCTGTCCACCGTCCTGAGCGAGACCGGCGCCCAGCTGGACGTCAACTACGCCCCGGCGGAGTGCACCAAGGACACCCTGCCCAAGCCGGGCGAGTCCACCAAGCGCTGCTACCCGGTCGTCTGGTCCCCGCCGGGATTCCTCGAACCGATCACCGACTGGTTCCACAAGTACGTCGTCGCCCGGGTCATCGAGACCGACCGGACCGGCGGCGCCCCGGAACAGGTCACCGAGTACGACTACCAGGGCCCCGCGGGCTGGCGTAAGGCCGAGCCGGACGGCATGACCGAGGACAAGTACCTCACCTGGGGCGGCTGGCAGGGCTACGGCAAGGTCAAGGTGACCACCGGCGGCACCGCCACCACCAAAACCCGGATCGACTACACGTACCTCCAGGGCCTGGACGGCGACAAGAAGCCGGACGGCACCGCCCGCTCGGTGACGGTCGCCGACTCCGAGGGCGGCACGTACACCGACCACAAGGAGTTCAGCGGCCACGAGCTGGAGTCCGCCACCTACGACGGCGACAAGCTCGTCTCCAAGGTCATCAAGACCCCGATGCGGCACTACACCGCGACGGACACCAACACCTGGGGCACCAGCCACGCCTCGCTCACCAGGACCGTCAAGACGCGCGGCTACACGGTGACCGAAGGCGGCGACGGCCGTCGCGAGTCCGAGTCGAACGCGACGTACGACCTGACGAACGGCACCGGCCGGATCCTGCAGGCGGAGGACCTCGGCGACCTGTCGACCACGGCCGACGACACCTGCACCCGCACGTCCTACGCGGACAACGCGGCGGCCAACATCCTCGGCGCGGCCTCCCGGGTCGAGTCCGTCTCGGTCAAGTGCGCCACCACCCCCGACCGCAGGACGCAGGTGATCTCGGACGAGCGCACCGCGTACGACGGCCTGGCCTTCGGCGCCGCGCCCACCGTGGGCAACGCGACGCAGACCGAGCGCATGACGTCCCACAACGGGACGACGGCCACCTACAAGGTCACCGGTACGACCACGTACGACGCCTTCGGCCGGCCCGCCTCGCAGACCGACGCCCTGGGCGCGGAGACCAAGACGGCGTACACCGACGTCAACGGCCTCATCTCCCAGACCAAGGTCACCAACGCCCTCGGCCACGTCAACACGAGGGACTTCGACCCCGCCTGGGGCCTGTCCACCGGTCAGACCGACCCCAACGGCAAGCGCGGCGACCTCGCGTTCGACCCGCTCGGCCGCCTGGTCTCGGTCTGGCTCCCGGACCGCTCGAAGAGCGGTGGCCAGACGCCGAGCATCAAGTACAGCTACAACTACCGTCTCGACAAGCCGGTCTCCGTGAAGACCGAGAAGATCGAGATCGACGGCTCCTACGGCGCCGAGTACGAGCTCTACGACAGCCTGCTGCGTCCGCGCCAGAAGCAGACGGAAGGCCCCTCCGGCACCCGCATGGTGGCGGACACCTTCTACACGCCGACCGGCAAGATCGCCAAGGTCAACGCCACGTACAACGCGGCGGGTGCGGCCTCCGACGAGCTGCTGATCGTCCGCAACGGCGACGTCGGCGCGCAGACCCTCTACGAGTACGACGGCCTGGGCCGCACCACCGCCCAGATCAGCGCGGTGGCCGGCGGTGAGCAGTGGCGCACCACGATCGTCCACGGCGGCGACCGCATCCACGTGGACCCGCCCGTCGGCGGCACGCCCACGACGAGGCTGACCGACGGCCAGGGCCGGACCACCGAGGTACGTCACTACAAGGGCGCCTTCCCGGTGCCGAACGGTCCGACCTCGGGCTACGACACCACCAAGTACTCGTACACGCCGACGGGCAAGCTCAAGCAGCTCACCGACCCGGCGAACAACGTGTGGACCTACAAGTACGACCAGCTCGACCGGCCGGTCGAGGCGATTGACCCGGACTCGGGCAAGCGCACGACCACCTACGACGCGGCCGACCGGCCGACGTCCACCACGGACGCCCGCGGCAAGACGGTCTCGACGGTCTACGACAAGCTCGACCGCGTCCTGACGACGTGGGACGGCCCCGCGGACACCGGGACCAAGCTCACCGAGCAGCGGTACGACAAGGCGGGCTGGCTGGGCAAGCAGTGGGCCTCGCTGCGCTACGTCAACGCGACGGAGTACTTCGCCTCGGTCACCCAGGCGATGGACGAGTTCTACCAGCCGCTGAAGACGGCCTACACGGTCCCCGCCTCCTCCGGCACGGGCCTGGCCGGCACCTACGTCTTCGCCAGCGCCTACAACCGTGACGGCACCAAGCAGAGCGACTCGCTCCCGGCGGCGGGCGGCCTCGACGCCGAGACCCTCGCCTACGGCTACGACGACATCCAGCGCCTGAAGAGCATGACGGGCACGACGTCGTACGTCACCAACGCCATCTGGTCCGGCCGCACCCTCCTGCAGCAGCTGGAGCTGAACAACGGCGGCAAGAAGGTCTGGCAGACCTTCCAGTACGAGACCGGTACCGACCGGCTCATGAGCTCCAAGGTGGACGTCTACGGCTCCACCACGGGTCCGGTGAAGGAGTCGAACTACTCCTACGACCAGATCGGCAACGTCCGGTCCATCGCCGACGTCGCCGGCAGCGGCACGCCCGACCTGCAGTGCTTCGCGTACGACTACCAGGCCCGCATGACGGAGTCCTGGACCCCGGCCACCACCAAGGCCGCGGCCGCCGCGTCCGGCACGGTCGGCAGCCAGGTCCCGGTCTCGGGCTCGGGTCCGGCGGCCTGCAACACGGCCCCCGGCTCCGCCGCACTGGGCGGTCCGGCCCCGTACTGGAACTCGTACACCTTCGACTCGGTCGGCAACCGCCTCACCGAGACGGCGCACGACACCGGGCTGAACGCCACGAAGGACGTCAAGCGCACCTTCACCTACAAGGCGGGCAGCCACCAGGTCCAGAAGGTCGTGGAGAACACCCCGACCGGTGACCGCCAGTACAGCTACGGCTACGACGCGGCCGGCAACACCACCACCCGCACGATCGGAGGCAATACCCAGACCCTGGAGTACGACGCCCTCGGCGACCCGGTGAAGAACAGCCGGCCGGACGACGTCACCACGCCGGGCACGAACGAGGCGTCGGAGACGACGTTCCTCTACGGCCCCGACGGCGGCCGGGTCCAGCGCAAGGACGCCACCGGTACCACCGTGTACCTGCCGGGTATGGAACTGCGCCTGGACGCGGGGACGACCACGGCCAAGGCGACGCGCTACTACGCCTTCGCGGGACAGAGCGTCGCGATCCGCACCCCGGACAAGAAGCTGTCCTTCCTGGCCTCCGACCACCACGGCACGGCCGAGATGTCGATCGACGCCACGACGGGCGCGGTCACCCAGCGGCGCATGGACCCCTACGGCAACAGCCGCGGGACTCCGCAGGGCACCTGGAAGGGCGAGAAGGGCTTCGTCGGCGGCACGATCGACGCGTCCACGGGCCTCACGACGATCGGGGCCCGCGAATACGACTCGTTCCTGGGCAAGTTCATCACCCCGGACCCGGTCGTCGACACGAATGACGCGCAGCAGCTGAACGCGTACGCCTACGCGCACAACCGCCCGGTCTCGGCGAGCGACCCGAGCGGTCTGTACGACCCGGACATGCGGGAGTTCTGCCGGGGCCGAACCGACTGCACGGGCGGCAGGTGGACCCCGAAGCCGGACAAGAATCCCGACCCGCCGACCACGGAGGCCGAAACCAACCTTCGCAACGCCGAGGGCGAGCACAACCGCACCAAGACGAAGATCAAGAACGCCGTCAAGCAGATCACCAAGATCCTCATGGACGAGCTCGGTGTGACGGCGGCTCTGGACTGCTTCTCCAGTGGCGACCTGGGCGCGTGTGGTGAAACAGCGCTCAACATCGCGAGCAGCTTCGCCGGCGGCATCGCAGGCAAGGTCCTCAAGAAGTACGGGTGGCCGACCGAGTGGAAGAAGGCCGGCGCCCTCATCAAGAAGCTGGGCGGGCTCGCGCTCGACCTGGTGGACGGGGTCAAGACCTGGTTCAAGACCTCGGAGAAGGTCGAAAAGGCCAAGGGAGCCCTGGCGGCGGCCAAGGCCCGGTTCAAGGGATCCGGCGGCAGCTGCCCCGTCCCGCACAGCTTCCTGCCGGGCACCGAGGTCCTTCTCGACGACGGATCGACGAAGAAGATCGAGGACGTCAAGGTCGGGGACCGTATCACCACGACGGACCCGTCCACCGGCGAGACGCTTACGCGCGAGGTCGTCGGCACGATCGTCACCCGCGACGACAAGCATTTCGTCGACCTGACGATGAGCACCGCATCGGGCGAAGCGGCACTCGTCTCCACCGTCACCCACCCGTTCTGGGTTGAGTCGGAACAGCGTTTCATCGAGGCCGGCGATCTCAAGCCGGGAATGCGCCTGCGTACGCCAGACGGTGACACGGTTCCGCTGACGGGGCTGCGCTTCTTCGAGGAACGCAGCCGGACTCACGATCTCACCATCGACGGCATTCACGCGTATTACGTCCTTGCAGGGGAGACCCCCCTGCTGGTGCACAATCAGGATCAGGCCTGCCCGACCCCTCGCGGATACCCGAACCGTGAGCTTCCGAGGAACGCCCGCTCCGGTGAGCCGTCCCCCGATCCGGCTGCCGAGGGATACCCGCACACCCAGCTAGGGGTGAAGAAGAGCAAGCGCAATCCGCCATATGCCCAGGCGCGAGAATTTGATGCGGACGGGAAGCCCGTCAGAGACGTGGACTTCACCGACCACGGGCGTCCCCAGAACCACGACAATCCGCACCAGCACACTTGGGATGAGAACGCCACCGGTGGAACCCGGAGCCGGTCGGGCCCCAAGCCCATGGATTAGAGGTGACCGATGAGTGACTTCATTGAGTTTCCGATGCATGACGACAAGGGAGGGGTGCGCCACCTCGACGATCTGCTGTCCCTGGTCCCGGACAATGACTGGACATGGAGCGTGCTCGAATTCGATGGAATCGGACACGGCCCCGCGGAACAGGGCTACGCGGAATTCCGGGAGAAGGTGAACGCCTCGCCTCAGGGGTACGTAATGTCATGGCCGGAGGTGGCTGAGTTCTCCGCCGGCATCCGCCAGTACTTCGACCTGATCTTGGTGGCGGCGAGCAATCGCGACCTGCTCAGCGCGGAGAGACTCGAGGCTCAGGACTTCGGCCAGTGCCTTGTGGTCTTCACCGCAGGTGACAGCACTTGGTGGGCCGTGCGAGTCGACGAAGCAGTCGAGGCGGCCTCCGGTCTCGTGGCCGGCCTCCGGGCCCGCTACGGAGTCGCGCAATAGGTGGGGGCCCCGGTTTGACCCATCAAACCGGGGCCCGTAACCTAGGTCGCTGGCGTGTCTACGTGCACGCCATCCACTGAGCACCTCACCTCCCGCACCGCCTCGCGGCGCGGGGGAGGCCGGTCTGCGGGTTCCCGCGGGGCCGGCTGGCTTCAGGGGTTCCCGAATCGAGTGAGAGAGAGATCCGCGTGTACGCCATCGTGCGCAGCGGTGGTCGCCAGCACAAGGTTGCTGTCGGCGACATCGTTGAGGTTGACAAGATTTCCACTGCCAAGGTTGGCGACACGGTCGAGCTCTCGACCCTGCTCGTTGTCGACGGCGACGCCGTGACCAGCGACCCGTGGGTCCTGGCCGGCATCAAGGTCACGGCCGAGGTCGTGGACCACCACAAGGGCGCCAAGATCGACATCCTGCGCTACAAGAACAAGACCGGCTACCGCCGTCGCCAGGGTCACCGCCAGCAGTACACGGCGATCAAGGTCACCGGTATCCCCGCGGCTGCGAAGTAAGAGGGACTGAGACATGGCACACAAGAAGGGCGCATCGTCCACCCGGAACGGGCGCGACTCCAATGCCCAGCGGCTCGGCGTGAAGCGCTTCGGCGGTCAGGTCGTCTCCGCCGGCGAGATCCTCGTCCGCCAGCGCGGCACCCACTTCCACCCGGGCTCGGGTGTCGGTCGTGGTGGCGACGACACGCTGTTCGCGCTGCAGGCCGGTTCCGTGCAGTTCGGCACGCACCGTGGCCGCAAGGTCGTCAACATCGTTCCGGCCGCCTGATCCAGCTTCGGCTGATCGAGCGTTCGTAACTTCCCGAGGGCGGATCTCAGCTCTTCCCGGCTCAGGCCGGGAAGAGAGGTCCGCCCTCGGCGCGTTGTCCCATAGACACGTTTAATGGCAGCAAGGCCTGCCACCGGACATTCCGGACTATCACCGCTGTATCTGGAGGAACAACCATGACCACCTTCGTGGACCGCGTCGAGCTGCACGTCGCCGCGGGTAACGGAGGCCACGGCTGCGCCTCCGTTCACCGGGAGAAGTTCAAGCCGCTCGGCGGCCCCGACGGCGGCAACGGCGGCCGTGGCGGCGACGTCATCCTGGTGGTGGAGCAGGCGATCACCACCCTGCTGGACTACCACCACAGCCCGCACCGCAAGGCCACCAACGGCAAGCCCGGCGAGGGCGGCAACCGCTCCGGCAAGGACGGCCAGGACCTGATCCTGCCCGTTCCGGACGGCACCGTCGTTCTCGACAAGCAGGGCAACGTGCTCGCCGACCTCGTCGGCCAGGGGACCACCTACGTGGCCGCCGAGGGCGGCCGCGGCGGCCTCGGCAACGCCGCGCTCGCCTCCGCCCGCCGCAAGGCCCCCGGCTTCGCCCTCCTCGGCGTCCCCGGCACCACCGGCGACATCGTGCTGGAGCTCAAGACCGTCGCGGACGTGGCGCTGGTCGGCTTCCCGAGCGCCGGCAAGTCCTCGCTGATCTCGGTGCTCTCCTCCGCCAAGCCGAAGATCGCGGACTACCCCTTCACCACCCTCGTCCCGAACCTGGGCGTCGTCACCGCCGGCTCGACCGTCTACACGATCGCCGACGTCCCGGGCCTGATCCCCGGCGCCAGCCAGGGCAGGGGCCTCGGCCTGGAGTTCCTGCGGCACGTCGAGCGCTGCTCGGTGCTCGTGCACGTCCTGGACACGGCCACCCTGGAGACCGACCGCGACCCGATCGCCGACCTCGACGTCATCGAGGAGGAGCTCAAGCTCTACGGCGGCGGCCTGGAGAAGCGCCCGCGTCTCGTCGTCCTCAACAAGGTCGACATCCCCGACGGCCAGGAGCTCGCCGACATGGTGCGCCCCGACCTGGAGGCGCGCGGCTACAAGGTCTTCGAGGTCTCCGCTGTCGCCCGTACGGGCCTGAAGGAGCTCTCCTACTTCCTCGCCGAGGTCATCGCCAAGGCCCGCGCCCGCAAGCCGAAGGAGGAGGCGACCCGTATCGTCATCCGCCCGAAGGCCGTGGACGACGCCGGCTTCACCGTCGCCTACGACGAGGCCGAGGACGTTTACGTGGTGCGCGGCGAGAAGCCGGAGCGCTGGGTCCGCCAGACCGACTTCAACAACGACGAGGCCGTCGGCTACCTGGCCGACCGGCTCAACCGCCTCGGTGTCGAGGACGCGCTCAAGAAGGCCGGCGCCCGCGCCGGTGACGGCGTCGCCATCGGCTCCGACGAGAACGCGGTCGTCTTCGACTGGGAGCCGACCATGATGGCCGGTGCCGAGATGCTGGGCCGCCGCGGTGAGGACCACCGCATGGAGGCGCCGCGCCCGGCCACCCAGCGCCGCAAGGAGAAGGAAGCCAAGCGCGGGGACTCGGCGCAGAAGGAGTACGACGAGTTCCGGCCGTTCTAGGGGGTGTCCGCCCGGAGGGTTTGAAGGCGTCTTTATACGGGTCGCCTAGGATCCTCCGGGTGAACAGCAGCAACCTCCCCACGGTCTCCGTCGTGGTCATCGCGTACAACGACGCCGGGCTCGTGGGCGAGGCCGTCTCCTCGGCCCTCGCCCAGGGCCCGGTGGTCGCCGAGGTCATCGCGGTGAACGACGCCTCCTCCGACGGCACCGCGCGGGTGCTGGACGAGCTGGCCTCCGTCCATCCCCGCCTCAAGGTCGTGCACCGGACGGAGAACAGCGGCGGGTGCGGCACCCCCCGCAACGACGGGATCGCCGCGGCCTCCGGCCGGTACGTGCTCTTCCTCGACAGCGACGACATCCTGCCGCCGGGCGCGGCGGACGCCCTGGTGCGCACCGCCGAGAAGCACAACGCCCCGGTCACCGTCGGCGCGGCCGTACGGCGCGAGCTGCCCCAGCACCACGACGTGCCGTGGATGCCCGGTCTCTACACCCCGGGCGACGTCATCGAGCGCCCGGCGGACCGGCCCGAGATCGTCCGCGACACCCTCTGCGTCAACAAGCTCTACGAGCGCGCCTTCCTGGAGGAGCACGGCCTGCGCTTCCCGGACGGCCGCTTCATCTACGAGGACTTCGTCTTCACCTCCCGCGTGCTGGCCGCGGCCCCCCGCATCGCCGTCACCGGCGACCTCGTCTACGTCTGGCACGTGCGCCGCAGCGCTGCCCAGGTGTCGATCTCCCTGGACCGCAAGGACGTCGGGAACTGGCGCTTCCGCATCGAGGCCCACCGCACGGCCGCCCGGACCCTCGCCGCGGCCTCCCCGGTCCTCGGCAGCGCCTGCCAGGTGAAGTTCCTGGAGTACGACCTGCGCATGTACCTGCGCGAGCTCGGCACGGACCCCGACTACCGGGCCGCCTGGTGGACCCTCACCCGCGAGTACCTCGACACCTTCGCCGAGGCGGACGTCGAGGCGGCCGCGGCCCACGCCCGCTGGATCGTCCGGGTGCTGCGCGCCACCGCGGCGCCGCCCGCCGACGTCGAGCGGCTCACCCGCCTGGCCGCGCAGCCGCCGCGCCTGCTGCCCCCGTACGCCCTCGGCGCCTCCGGCGAGCCGGTGTGGAGCGAGGACCTCCCCGTCGAGCTGGACGGCCTGCCGACGCTGCCGGCCGAGGAGCTGCCCGTCACCGTCGACGCCGAGCCGGCCGGCCGCGGCGCCGTCCGGATCCGCGTGCACGACCTCTACGGACGCCTCGCCGAGGCCGGCCCGCAGACCGCCCGGCTGAGCTTCATGCCCCGCGCCGGGGGCGAGCCCGTCCTCGCGCACCCCGTCGAGCTGCTGCCCGACCGCAGCGGCGGCTGGACGGCCGTACTGCCGTTCCGGCTCGCCGACCTGGCCGTCACCGGCCGCCGCCAGGGGCTGCGCAGGATGCAGGCCTGGAACGTCGGGGTGGGCGTGCAGTGTGCCGACGGGAGCTCGGTGCACACCTCCCTGCGCCCCCGCGGCCGGCTGCTCCGCCGTCGGGCCCTGCCCAGCAGCCGGTACGGTGTTCTGCTGGCGCAGCCCTACCGGACGGGGGCCGGCGCCCTCGCGCTGCGCCTCGCGCCGGGCGCCGAGGGAGCCCTGCAGCTCGTACGCAACCGCCTCCACCGGGCCCGGGCGGCCCGGGGGGCGGGCTGAACCGGATGCGCCCCGCTGCGCTTTCCCCACCGAAGTCGGACAGGACCAAGGAGATACACATGACGTTTCTGATCACCGGTGGCGCCGGTTACATCGGCGCGCACGTCGTCCGCGCGATGCTGCTCGCGGGGGAGGAGGTCGTCGTCCTCGACGACCTGTCCACGGGCAACGAGGACCGCGTCCCGGAGGGCGTCCCGCTGGTGGTCGGTTCCGTCCTGGACCGGCTGGTGCTGGAGAAGACCATCCGCGAGCACAAGATCACGGGTGTGGTGCACCTGGCGGGCAAGAAGCAGGTCGGCGAGTCCGTCGAGAAGCCGCTGTACTACTACCACGAGAACGTCCAGGGCCTCACGGTCCTGCTCCAGGCCGTGGCCGACGCGGGCGTGCGCAACTTCCTCTTCTCCTCCTCCGCCTCCGTGTACGGCATGCCCGACGTGGACCTGGTCACCGAGGACACCCCGTGCGCGCCGCTGAGCCCGTACGGCGAGACCAAGCTGGCCGGCGAGTGGCTGGTCCGCGCCGCGGGCAAGGCGCACGGCATCTCCACCGCCTGCCTGCGCTACTTCAACGTGGCGGGCGCCGCGACCCCGGAGCTCGCGGACACCGGCGTCTTCAACCTGGTGCCGATGGTCTTCGAGCGGTACGACGCCGGCGAGGGCGCCAGGATCTTCGGAGACGACTACCCGACGCCGGACGGCACCTGCATCCGCGACTACATCCACGTCGAGGACCTGGCGGAGGCCCACGTGGCGGCCGCCCGCAAGCTGGCCGAGTGGGCCGCGGCCGAGGACTACAAGGACCTCACCGTCAACATCGGGCGCGGCGAGGGCGTCTCGGTCGCCGAGATGGTCGAGCTCCTGAACAAGGGCACCGGACACGACCGCGCCCCGGTGATCCTCCCGCGCCGCCCCGGCGACCCGGCGAAGGTCGTGGCCTCCGCCGACAGGATCAACACGGTGCTCGGCTGGAAGGCCCGCCACGACGTCAGCGAGATGGTCACCTCCGCCTGGGCCGGCTGGGAGGCCAACAAGGTCGCCCGCAAGGACGCGCACCGCGACGTCCACAAGGCCTGACGGGTACCGCCCGCCGTACGACGAAGCCGCCCGCCCGGGGATGTCCGGGACGGGCGGCTTCGCCGTGTCGTGTGCGGCCGTGCCGGCAGCGACCGGCAGCGGTCGTCAGTGACGGTCAGCGCTCCAGGAAGGAGAACAGCTCCTCCCACCGGTCGGTGATCTCGGTGCTGGAGTAGCGCTTCACCGAACGGAAGGCGTTGTCCCCGAGCCGGTCGCGCAGCTCCCGGTCGGACATCAGCGCGTGCAGATGGCCGGCGAGCTCCATCGTGTTGCCCAGCCGGGCCAGCAGGCCGTCCTCGCCGTGCTCGACGATCTCCCGTACGCCCGGCGCGCAGTCGAAGGCGGCCGGAGCCACGCCCGCCGCCATCGCCTCCAGCAGCGTGATGGGGAAGCCCTCGGCGCGCGAGGCCTGCGCGAACACCGAGGCCTCGCGCAGCGCCCCGAGCACGTCGTCGGTGCTGCCCATCCATTCGACACTGTCGTCGAGGCCGAGCGCGGTGCAGTGCGCCCGCAGCGCCGCCTCCTCCACGCCCGCGCCGTAGATCCGCAGGACCCAGTCGGGGTGGTGCGGGGCGGCGTCCGCCCACGCGTCGAGCAGCAGGTCGACGCCCTTCTCGAAGGCGAGGCGGCCGACGCTCGCCACGACCTTCCCGGTGCGCGGAGCGGGGGTGTCGGGCATGAAGGGGATCGGATTCGGCATGCTGGCGACGTTCTCCATGCCCGCCCGGATCCACAGGTCCGCGTCCTCGGCGGTCAGCACCAGCAGCCGGTCGACCTCCGGGTAGTACCGGCGGACCCGCTCGCCGCGGGTGGACTTCTGGCTGGCCTCGAACGACTCGTGGCTCATGCCGATGACCGACAGCCCCTTGGTGTCGGCGAGCGCCACCCACTCCATCGCCCACACCTGGGTGACGATGACGACCCCGCCCGGACGGGCCCCGCGCAGCAGCTCGCTCAGCCGGTCCGCCTTGACCCGCATCTGCGCCCGGCGGGCCGCCTGGCGGCGCCGCTCGGGCGCGTTCAGCCGGCCCTTGATGCCGCGCAGCCGGCGCGCCGACGGCGGGTGGGCCTCGTACAGCGTGGTCGTCGCGTAGGGAAGGTCCTGCGGCAGCTTCTGCCGGATCTCCTCGGCGACCGGGGCGATGCCGACGACGTGCACCCTGTGCCCGCGGTCGGTGAACTGCCGGGCCATCTGGTGCGACCAGGTGGTCACGCCGCCGATCTCGTCGACGCTGTTGGAGACGATGAAGATGTCCCGGCTCACTTGCCGCTCCCGGTGAAGAACTTCTCGACGATTCTGCGGGCCGCGTCCCCGCGGTCGTACTCGCCGAACTCGGTGAGGAAACGCTGCCGCGCCTCCGCGTACTTGGCGTCCGCCTCCTCGAAGGCCGCCAGTGCCTGCAGGAGTTCGTCGGCGGTCGCCACCACCGGGCCCGGAGCCTTCTCCTTCAGGTCGAAGTACGTGCCGCGGATGTCGGTGGCGTACTTCTCGTAGTCGTACGCGAAGAACACCATCGGCCGGTCCAGGACCGCGTAGTCGAACATCACGGACGAGTAGTCGGTGATCAGTCCGTCGGCGAGGGCCAGCAGCGGGGTGATGTCGTGGTGCCGTGACACGTCGACGACCCGGCCGGCGACCGACGGCGGCAGCGAGACGCTGTTGAGGTAGTGGGTCCGCACCAGCAGCGTGAAGCGGTCGCCGAGCCGGTCCGCGAACTCCTCCACGTCGAAGGGGAAGGTGAAGCCCTCCACCGCGCCGTCCGCGCCCGCCCGGAAGGTCGGCGCGTACAGCAGCACCTTCTTGTCCGGGTCGATGCCCAGTTCCGCGGCGAGGGCGCCGCGGACCCGCTCGCCGCTGTCGACCTCGGCCCGGTGCGCCTCGACGAGGGCGTCGTTGCGCGGGTAGCCCGTGCGCAGCAGTACCTCGTCGCGCAGCCGGAAGCCCTTGGCGAGGGTGCGGGCGTCGTGCTCGGAGCGGATCAGGAAGTGGTCGAAGCGGTCGACGGCCGCCTGGAAGCGGGCCTGCCCGGCCCGGCCCTGCGCCTTGGTACGGGGCTCGTGGAAGCCCATCCGCTTGAGCGCGGAGCCGTGCCAGGTCTGGATGTACGTGGTGCCCGGCCGCTTGGCGAGGGCCAGCGGGAAGCCCTGGTTGTCGATCCAGAACTCGGCCTGGGCCAGGGCGCGCAGGTACTGCCAGCTCCAGCGCTTGACCAGGGTGGCCTCCTTCGGGAAGCCGGTGGGCTTGGCGCCCGCGTACGACCAGATCGCCTCGAAGGGCACGCCCTGGCGGACCATCTCCTCGTAGACGGCCTTCGGGCTGTCGCTGTACTGCTTGCCCATGTGGCTCTCGAAGACGACCGTGCCCTTCTTGATCGGCAGCTTCGAGAAGACCTCGTGGTAGATCTTCACCTTCTGCTCGCCGGAGCCCATGTTCCGGCGGGCCCGCAGCGCCTTGCGCAGCCCCCGCTTGACCACCCCGGCCGCCTTGCCCTGTATGGCGTTGTTGATCAGCGACTGGGTGCGGACGGCGGCGGCGCCCTCGGCGGTCAGGACGTAGGAGAGGTTGCCCTTCTTGGTCATCTCCGCCGCGAAGCGGTCGGAGACCAGACGGGTCAGCCGCGGCCGGACGCGCAGCCGGGCCGCCGAGTCCAGGTCGAGGCCGCCGACCGAGACGCGGGTGATGATCTTCTCGCCGCCGGCGGTCAGTCTGAGGCGGACGTCCCAGACGGCGTCGATGATGCCGAGGGGGCGGACGGTGCCGCCGATGTCGGCCGTGGTGCGCCACTCGATCGTGTCACCGGCGTGGCGCACGGTTGCCACCGGGAAGCTGAAGGAACGCACGCCGACCTGGCGGCGGGCCCGGAGCTCCAGCGTGGCCTTCAGCTCGGCGTCGTCGGCGATGCGGCCCAGCGGGTTCACGACGGTGCCGGACAGCGTGACGGTGCCGCGGCCGTCGTCCTCGTAGGAGGTGAGGCGGTTGCCCAGGGTGAGGGAGGGGAGCGGGGTGGTGTGGAAGCCCTGCTCGGTGACGTCCAGTATCCGGCGGGCCTCGGCGGCGTCGGGGCCGTCGAGGTGCTGTGCGCACCAGTAGACGCGGCCGTCGCGCTCGGCGAGCGGGGAGGTCAGCCGACCCTTGTTGATCATGGCGTCGGCGGCCGGGAGCAGGTTGTCCCAGTCCTCCTTGCCCAGCAGGTACGCGCAGATCGCCTGGAGGTGCGTGACGTGCTCGTACGCCTCCGGGTCGATGCCGGCGAGGTAGCCGTTGGCGAGGCCCGCGAACTCCTGGCGGTACTCGTCGCTCAGCAGCGGCAGGTCGCGCAGGTGCAGGACCAGGTCGTGCTTGAGGAACTTGGCGTCCTTGGCGGACTTGATGTCCGTGTGGCCCTTGGCCGCCAGCAGCTCGTCGACACGCCGGTGGATCTCCATCCGGTGGACGAAGTTCGCGATCTCGTGGCGCCGGTTGCTGATCGACTTGGCCGCGGCCTTCTCGACCACGTTCCAGAAGTACACGTGGTTGGGGATCAGCGTGATCCGCCGGGCCGCCACGTACGCCTGCGCGGAGAACAGCAGGTCCTCGTAGTGGATGCCGACCGGGAACTCCAGGCCCTGCTCCAGCAGGAACGCACGCCGGTAGCACTTGTTGGTGGAGAGCGTGTCGTAGACCAGCAGGTCCGGGAACTCGGTGATCGACTCCAGCGTGCGGGTGTGCGCGTAGATCCAGGGGTACCACTCGGTGGTCTTGCCCCACCGGTTGTCGAGGTGCACGCGTACGCACATGCCCGAGACCAGGTCGGAGCCGGTCCGCTCGGCGGCGGCCAGCATGTTCCGGCAGGCGTTGCGCTCCAGCACGTCGTCGCTGTCCAGGAACATCACGTACGTTCCGGTCGCCTGCTGGATGCCGTGGTTGCGCGGCGCACCGCAGCCGCCGCTGTTCTGCGGCAGCTGGAAGGCACGCACCCTCCCCGGGTGCGCGGACTCGAGTTCCTGGGCGACCGCGAAGGAGCGGTCCTGGCTGCAGTCGTCGACGATCACGACCTCGACACCCTGAAGTGTCTGGTCGAGAACCGACTGGACTGCTGTCGACAGACGCTCTGCGTCGTTGTAGACGATGACGACCACGGAGACGTCGGGCACGTGCACCTCGATCCCTTCGTTTCGTTCCGCTCATTCCGCTTATCCCGTCAAAGCTACCGTGTGCCGCCCTCGGCTCAGGCAGGGCGACTCTCGGCAGCCCCTCGCCGTGCATACTTCTAAGGAAGAGGTGAGAGGCGGGTCCGGTCGCCGACAATCACCCGTTCGGATCCAGCAGGAAGTGTCCATGACCAAGCTGTCCGTAGTTGTCCCCTGCTACAACGAAGAAGCAGTCATCGACCGGTTCGACTTGGAGATCCGCAAGGTCCTGGACGCCCTCCCCGTCGAGTACGAGGTCTGCTACGTGGACGACGGAAGTCGCGACGGGACCCTCGACAAGCTCCGGAAGATCGCCGCGGAACACGGCGAACAGACCCGCTACGTCTCCTTCAGCCGCAACTTCGGCAAGGAGGCCGGCATGCTCGCCGGCCTGCGCGAGGCCACCGGCGACGCCGTCGTGATCATGGATGCGGACCTGCAGCACCCGCCGGAACTAATCGCGACCATGCTGGAGCACCACCGGCAGGGCCACGACCAGATCATCGCCCGCCGCACCCGCGAGGGCGACAAGAAGGTACGCTCCGCGCTCAGCCGCCTCTACTACCGGGGCGTCAACCGCTGGGTCGACGTGGAGCTCACCGACGGCGTCGGCGACTTCCGGATGCTGTCCCGCCCGGCCGTGGACGCCCTGCTGTCCCTGCCGGAGTACAACCGCTTCTCCAAGGGCCTGTTCTCCTGGATCGGCTTCGACACCGTCCACTTCGACTACCGCAACGCCCAGCGCGAGGCCGGCGAGACCAAGTGGAAGTTCGGCTCCCTGCTCAACTACGGCATGGACGGCCTGATCTCCTTCAACAACCGCCCGCTGCGGATCGGCATCTGGTTCGGCGTGTCGCTGGTCGCCCTGACCGGGCTGTACGCGCTGTGGATCACGATCATGGCGATCACCTACGGCGTGGACTCCCCGGGCTACGTCACCCTTGTGGCCATCATCACGGGCCTGGGCGGCGTGCAGCTGATCATGCTGGGCCTCGTCGGCGAGTACATCGGGCGCATCTACTACGAGACCAAGCGCCGGCCGCACTTCCTGGTGAAGGAGTCGCACGGCTCCGCGCCCCCGCCGAGGACCGCAGGCACCACCTCGGCGGCGGAACCGACGATCGTGGAGCGCAGCGCCCGATGACCCGCAAGGAGCAGCTCGGCCAGGTATTCCGCTTCGCCCTCGTGGGCGGGGTCAACACCGGCACCTTCTTCGGCATCTACCTGCTCCTGCACCCGTGGATGCCGTACTTCGCCGCCTACTCGCTCGCCTTCGTGCTGGCGATGGTCGGCTCGTTCTTCATGAACACCTACTTCACCTACCGGACCCGGCCGACCTGGAAGAAGTTCCTGCTCTTCCCGCTGACGAACGTGACCAACTACGTCATCCAGTCCGCCGGCCTGTACGCCCTGGTGACCTGGGCGGGCATGGACACCCGGATCGCCCCGCTGGTCGCGGCGGTCGTGGCCATCCCGTTCACCTTCCTGCTGTCCCGCAAGATCCTCGTGCCCGGCGCCGCCCGGGCCGCCGGGGAGGAAGAGCGCCAGGGACGGACCAGGACCTCGTCCACGGTCTGAAACCCCTGAGCGGCTCCCGTCCGCCACCCCGTAGATTGAGGTGGCAGGCAATGAAGGCAAGGGGCAAGGGGAAGAACGTGTCAGCGGCTAGGCAAGGTGTCGTGGACGCCCGCAGGATCGTGGTCAAGGTCGGCTCCTCCTCCTTGACCACCGCGGCCGGCGGACTCGACGCCGACCGGGTGGACGCCCTCGTCGACGTCCTCGCCAAGGTCCGCAGCGGCGGTGAGAAGGAGATCGTCCTGGTCTCCAGCGGAGCCATCGCCGCCGGGCTCTCCCCGCTCGGCCTGCGCCGCCGGCCCAAGGACCTGGCCCGCCAGCAGGCCGCCGCCAGCGTCGGGCAGGGCCTGCTCGTCGCCCGCTACACCGCCTCCTTCGCGCGGTACGGCCTGCGCGTCGGCCAGGTGCTGCTCACCACCGACGACACCAGCCGGCGCGCCCACTACCGCAACGCGTACCGCACCCTCGACCAGCTGCTGGCCATGGGCGCCCTCCCGGTCGTCAACGAGAACGACACCGTCGCCACGGACGAGATCCGCTTCGGCGACAACGACCGGCTGGCCGCCCTCGTCGCCCACCTCGTCCGCGCGGACCTCCTCGTCCTCCTCTCCGACGTCGACGGCCTCTACGACGGCGACCCGTCCCAGCCCGGCACCACCCGCATCGAGGAGGTCCGCGGGCCCGAGGACATCGCGCACGTCTCCATCGGCAGCGCCGGCAAGGCGGGCGTGGGCACCGGCGGCATGGTCACCAAGGTCGAGGCGGCCCGGATCGCGGCCGCAGCGGGGATCCCGGTGGTGCTCACCTCCGCCAGCCAGGCCGCCGACGCCCTGGCGGGCCGGGGGACCGGCACCTTCTTCCACGCGACCGGGCGCCGCTCCGCCGACCGGCTGCTCTGGCTCCAGCACGCCTCGACCCCGCAGGGCCATCTGGTCCTCGACGACGGGGCGGTCAGAGCGGTCACCCAGCGCGGCAGCTCGCTGCTGCCCGCGGGCATCGCGGCCGTCGAAGGCGACTTCGTGGCCGGGGACCCGGTGGAGCTGCGCTCCGCCGACGGCCGCGCCGTGGCCCGGGGGCTCGTCAACTTCGACGCCAAGGAGCTCCCGCAGCTCCTCGGCCGCTCCACTCGCGAGCTCGCACGGGAACTCGGACCCGCGTACGAGCGGGAGGTCGTCCACCGTGACGATCTGGTCCTGCTCCAGGGCTGAGGTTCGGCAAAACCGCAGCGCGGCCGCCCGGGGACTGGTCAACTGTGATGGGCGGAGCAGGCGGACACGCGTAGCGGAGACAGGAGGCGGCTGGTGAGACGAGCGCTGACCAGCGTCGGTCCGGGGGACGGTGACGGCGGCGGCCACGAGCACGAACAGGACCAGGCCTCGCGCCTGTGGCACGTGACCCTGAGCGTCTCCGGCAAGCCGGCCCCGCTGTCCGAGGTCCGGCGGGGACTGGAGCAACTGGCCCATGACCACCCCTTCCTCCTGACCAGCCGGTACGCCGACGACCACGCGGAGATCCGCTACTGGGAGGAGGCCCGCGACCTCCACGACGCGGCGGCCGTCGCCCTGCGCCTGTGGGGCGAGCACCGCTCCTCGGCGCAGCTGCCGCCGTGGGAGATCGTCGGCCTGGAGGTCATCGACCGCCCCACCTACCACCTCCGCGTCGCGGAGGGCTACGGCCCGCCCCCGGCCCACCCCGTAGGCGTCCACCCGTACTGACCTCGAAGCCCCGCCGTCACCCTTCGAGCCCCGCCGGCGATCGAGGCCCCGGGGCTCCGGGGGCGGAGCCCCGGGGAAACGGCGGAAGGGCGGGGCGGGGAGCAGGCTCCGCGCGGCGGCGTCCCGCAGAGCCCGTCTCGCGGGATGGAAGCCCCACCGGGAGTGTGTCCCCGGCGCACTACCCTGGACGGCATGACCTCGCTCGATGCCACCACCGCCACCTCGCCCGTCCTCACCGCCGCGCACCGCGCCCGGACCGCCGCCGCGGCCATCGCCCCACTCCCGCGGTCCGCCAAGGACACGGCCCTGCTGGCGATCGCGGACGCGCTGGAGGCCCGTACCGCCGAGATCATCGCGGCCAATTCCGTCGACACGGACAAGGCCCGCACCGCCGGCACGAGCGAAACCGTCATCGACCGCCTCACCCTGACCCCGGAGCGCATCGCCGCCATCGCCTCCGACGTACGGGACGTCGCCGCCCTCCCGGACCCCGTCGGCGAGGTCGTCCGCGGCAGCACCCTGCCCAACGGCATCGACCTGCGCCAGATCCGCGTCCCCCTCGGGGTCGTCGGCATCATCTACGAGGCCCGCCCCAACGTCACCGTCGACGCCGCGGCGCTCTGCCTGAAGTCCGGCAACGCGGTCCTCCTGCGCGGCAGCTCCTCGGCCTACGCCTCCAACACCGCTCTCGTCGCCATCCTCCGCGACGCCGCCCTGAGCACCGGACTGCCCGCCGACGCGATCCAGCTCGTCCCCGGCGAGTCCCGTGACTCCGTCCGTGAGCTGATGCGCGCCCGCGGCCTCGTCGACGTACTCATCCCGCGCGGCGGTGCCTCCCTCATCAGGACCGTGGTCGAGGAGTCCACCGTCCCGGTCATCGAGACCGGTACCGGCAACTGCCACGTCTACGTCGACGCCCAGGCCGACCTCGACATGGCCGTGGACATCCTCATCAACTCCAAGGCGCAGCGGCCCTCCGTCTGCAACGCCGCCGAGACCCTCCTGGTCCACCGCGAGATCGCCGACGCCTTCCTGCCGCGCGCCCTCGACGCGCTCGCCGGCGCCGGCGTCACCGTCCACGGCGACCCGGCCGTCCTCGCAGCCGCCGAGGGCACCAAGGCCACCGTTCTCCCCGCCACCGACGAGGACTGGGCCGCGGAGTACCTCTCCTACGACATCGCCGCGGCCGTCGTGGACTCCCTCGACGACGCCGTCACCCACATCCGCCGCTGGACCTCCGGTCACACCGAGGCGATCGTCACCACCTCGCAGGCCGCCGCGCGCCGCTTCACCCAGCTGGTCGACTCCACCACCGTCGCCGTGAATGCATCCACCCGGTTCACCGACGGTGGCCAGTTCGGTTTCGGTGCCGAGATCGGCATCTCCACGCAGAAGCTGCACGCCCGGGGCCCGATGGGGCTTCCCGAGCTCACCTCCACCAAGTACATCGTCACCGGCGACGGTCACGTTCGGTAGTTCCACCACCCACCCCGGGTGGCCGGAATTCGGCATTCACCCTGCCCAACGGTGCCCCTCAGGTCTACGCTGTTCCCGTGCCGGACGACGTGGGGGGCAAGCCGTTCCCGGACGACGGGGAGCCCGACGACGACCGCGGAGGCGCGGAAGAGTACTTCGCCTCCGTGGTGTTCGACGAGGACTTCGTCCGGAACGCCGAGATTCATGAACCGAGCGCCGCCGAGCGCCAGCGGGCGGCCGACCGGGCGCGCGCGGAGGCGGAAGCCGCCCGTGCCGTCCCCGGCGGCTGGACGGGCGACGACGACCACGACGGCTACGGCTACGGCCACCCCGACGGGTACGACGCCGACGGATACGGCTGGGAGTACGGCGGCGACCACGAGCGGGGCCATGGCCACCCCGACGGCCCGTACGGGGCGTACGGCGGCAGCCTGCGCCCCTACCGAGGCCGCGCACCGTGGCTGCGGCCGGTCGCCTGGGTGCTCGCCTTCGTGATGGGCCTCGGCATGGTCGCGCTGGCCTTCAGCGCCGTCTACCGCAGTGCCTCGGGCGAAGCGGACCCCGCTCCGGCGCCCGCCAGCACCCCCGGGCGCGAAGTCACCGGCGTCGGCGCGTTTACGTACCCCTCAGTACGCCAACCCTGAAGGTACGACCCCGCTCGCGTCCGCCGGAGCTGGGGGCTTCTCTGAAGCGGGGACAGCGGGGAGAAGCGATGGCCGTGCCAGGAGATCCACCCAACGGCACCCCCGACGGTACCGGCGGGGGCGACGACGACTTCCGGTCGGACGAGTACCGGTCGGTGGTGTTCGACGAGGACTTCGTCCGTGCTGCCCGGCTCCAGGAGTACTCCGCCCAGGAACGCATGGGCGAGCACGCCCGGGCCGTCCGCAGCCGGTCCATCTGGTCCGGCGGTTCCACGCCCGGGACCAGCACCCCCGGCCGTGGCGCCCGGCAGGGCATGCTGCTCGTGCTGCTCATCGCCACGGCCTTCGCCGTCGCCGTCTACCTGGGGCTGCGCAACCCCTATGTGCCCCCGCCCGGCGGGCCCGCCCAGGCGCTCACCAGCACCGTGGTGCCGCTCGCGCCGGCCGCCGCCGTGCCCGGCGGGCTGCCGCCCGAGCTGTTCGCGAAGAGCCCCGCCGCCGACTACCGGGTCGGCGCGGCCGGCATCACCCTGCCCGCGGTGCGCCGCACGCACCACTTCACCGACGTCCAGGTCGTCACCGCGCTGTCCATCGCCAAGGACTACCTGGTGCAGTCCTCGCTGGACCCCGACGTCCTGGCCGGATCCGCCACCCGGCCCGTGCGCGTGCTGCTCGACCCCGACCAGCTGGCGCAGTTCGACCGCAGCATGACCTCGCCCTCCGGCGACGGCCGGCACGCGGTCACCGGCTGGCTGGTCCGCTTCGATCCCGCCACCGCCGTCATGGCCGACTCCCGGGTCCGGGTGAGCGGCACCCTCGCCTTCGAGGAGGTGGCCCAGGACGTCCTGGAGGTCACCACCGATCACACCTTCGTGTACGCCGTACGGCCGGCCACCGGGGCCCCGTCGGCGGCCGACGGCGCATCGCTCTTCACCGTCCGGCGCGAGCTGCGGATGCGCTTCGACCGCGACGACCTGAGCGCCCGCCGGCTGGAGCTGGCATCGGCCTATGTGATGGCCGGACCGCAGGACTGCTCCGCCGACCCGGCCGGGGGCTTCCGTCCGCTCCTGGCCGGGGCCGGCCCCACCACCGTGGGACCGGCCGCGAGCGACCCGTACGCCAGCGGTCAGCCCCGGCGCTCGGCCGGGCTGTGCGGCGTACTGGCCCCCTCCGCGACTCCGGGCGCCCCGGTCAGCCCTGCCCCGTAGCCCCGCCCTTGCCCCCGGAGGCCGTGTCCGTACCGGAGCCGCCACCGGACCCGGCACCGGCTCCGGTGAACTTGTCACGGAGCCTGCCGCCCATGTCGGCCGCCCCGCCCGCGATGTCGCCCACCAGCTTGAACAGCGGGTCCTTGCTGGTGCGCACGGAGTCCGCGTAGTGCGCGGCCGACTCCCGGAAGGAGTCCGTCACCGAGGTGTCCTTGTCCTCCTCGCGTCGCGGGTAGTGGCCGTCCATGACCCGCTGGTAGTCCCGGCTCTGCGACCACTTCTTCAGCTCGGCCGCCCGGACCGTGGTGAAGGGGTGCGTGCGCGGCAGCATGTTGAGGATCTTCAGCACGGAGTCCCGCAGGTCGCCGCCCTTCTCGTACTCGTCGGCCTGCTCCAGGAAGGCGTCCACGTTCATCTCGTGGAGGTGGTTGCCGCCCGCCAGCTTCATCAGGCCGCGCATGGAGGCGGTCACGTCCTGACCCACCAGCAGCCCGGCCCGGTCGGCCGAGAGCTCAGACTTGCGGAACCACTCCCGCAGCGCGGTCACCAGCGTCATGATCGCCACATTGCCCAGCGGGATCCACGCGACCTTGAGCGCCAGGTTCGTCAGGAACAGCAGGATCGTGCGGTACACCGAGTGCCCCGACAGGGCGTGGCCCACCTCGTGGCCGACCACCGCCCGCATCTCCTCCTCGTCGAGCAGCTCGACGAGGCTCGTGGTCACCACGATGATCGGCTCGTCCAGCCCGATGCACATGGCATTGGGCCGCGGGTCCTGCTGCACGTACATCTGCGGGACCTTCTCCAGGTCCAGGATGTAACAGGCGTCGCGGAGCATCGCGTGCAGGTGCGGGAACTGCGTCTCGCCCACCCGCACCGAGTCCGACAGGAACAGCAGCCGCAGGCTCCGCTCCGGAAGGAGACCGCTGAGGGCCTTGAAGACCGTGTCGAAGCCGCTCAGCTTGCGCAGCGCCACCAGGGCCGAACGGTCCGCCGGGTGCTCGTACGCCCGCGAGGAGATTCCGGGGAACCTCCTGCGGTCCCGCGCCGGTACCTTCTCGAAACCCGTCTCCGTCATTGCGCCCTCCCCTGATGGAACTGCCGGACCATGCGTCTATCCTCTCCAACGCCTGAGTCGGCGCGAGCGTGCCCCGGGCACCCGCATACGATGTGAGCGAAGTCTCCGCCCGCTCCCCGACTCGATAGGTACCTGCCTGATGAGCCTCTCCTCCACCGCCCACAACCTGGTCGTCCTCGCCTCGGAGGGGGCCGAGCAGCACGGCGGCAACCACGACAGCCTCAACCCCTACGTGACCGGCGGCGCCGCCTTCATCATCCTGATGCTGATGCTCTGGGTCACCACGCGTCTGAACCGCGACCGCTAGTCGAACCGGCCCGCCGGGCCAGTAGGCTCTGCGCTCATGGGAGAGCAGGAGACGCCTACCGGTCCGGTCAAGCGCCGGCTCGGCGTGATGGGCGGGACATTCGACCCGATCCACCACGGACACCTGGTGGCCGCCAGCGAGGTGGCCGCCCTGTTCCACCTCGACGAGGTGGTGTTCGTGCCGACCGGTGAGCCGTGGCAGAAGTCCCAGCGGGCCGTCTCGCCCGCCGAGGACCGCTACCTGATGACGGTCATCGCCACGGCGTCGAACCCGCAGTTCTCGGTGAGCCGCATCGACATCGACCGCGGCGGACCGACCTACACGATCGACACCCTGCGGGACCTGAAGGCGCTGAACGACGACGCCGACCTGTTCTTCATCACGGGTGCCGACGCGCTCGCCCAGATCCTGACCTGGCGGAACGCCGACGAGCTCTTCTCGCTCGCCCACTTCATCGGAGTCACCCGGCCGGGCCATGTGCTCACCGACGACGGGCTCCCCGAGGGCGGCGTCTCCCTGGTAGAGGTGCCCGCACTGGCGATCTCGTCCACGGACTGCCGCGCACGGGTCGCCCAGGGTGATCCCGTCTGGTACCTGGTGCCGGACGGCGTGGTGCGCTACATCGACAAGCGTGAGCTGTACCGGGGAGCCTGAGCTTCCGGAGAGAGGGGCCCCGCGGTGAACGACCGACAGGATCAGTACGGCCGATACGATCCGCATACAGCCCACGAGCAGCAGCTCATCGGCTACGACGCGTACGGGCGGCCGGTGTACGGCCGGGCGCCCGCGCAGTCCGCCCCCCAGTACGAGCAGCAGCAGGGCTACGCCTACGACTACCAGGACTACGGGCAGCAGCAGCAGTACTACCAGCAGCAGCCGACGGCCCAGGAGTACGGGCAGCAGGAGTACACCCAGGCGCCCTCCTACGGGTACGACGCGCAGCAGAGCCCCCAGCAGGCCCCGCAGCAGACGCAGCAGCAGGCCCAGCAGTGGATCCCGCAGCAGACGGCGCCCGAGCCGGCGCCGGCCGGGCAGCCCGCCTCCCCGGCGCAGCGGCCGGCCGCCCAGGTCCCCGAGCCGCGCCGGCCCGAGGGCGGGTCCGAGGCGGGGCGGGACTACCGCACCGAGATGTTCGCCTTCATCGACCAGCCGGACGAGGACTCCGAGGACGTCATCGACTGGCTCAAGTTCACCGAGAGCCGCACCGAGCGCCGCGAGGAGGCCCGCCGCCGCGGCCGCAACCGGGTGGTCGCGCTCATCGTCGTCCTGGCGGTGTTCGTCGTCGCCGGCCTCGGCTACCTCTGGTACGCGGGCAAGCTGCCGTTCCTCGACGGTCCCGGGAAGAAGACCGCCGCCACCGCGGAGGCCGGCGCGCAGAAGCGCGACATGATCGTCGTACATCTGCACAACACCAAGAAGGGCGGCACCTCCTCGGCGCTGCTCGTCGACAACGTCACCACCAAGCAGGGCGCCACCGTCCTGCTGCCGAACACCCTCGCCCTCACCGGCCAGGACGGGACCGCCACGGCACTCGGCAAGGCGGTCGGGGAGGGCGGCCTCGGCACCCGCGAGGCTCTCGACTCCGTGCTCGGCACCCGCATCGGCGGCACCTGGCGCCTGGACACCCCCTTCCTGGAGAACCTGGTCGAGCTGGTCGGCGGCATCGAGGCCGACACCGACACCGCGGTCCCGGCCGACGACGCGGCCAGGACCCCGGCCGTGGGCCAGGGCCAGAAGCAGAGCCTGAGCGGCCCGATGGCCGTCGCGTACGCCACGTACCGCGCCCAGGGCGAACCGGAGGCCAAGCAGCTGGAGCGCACGGGCAAGGTGCTCCACGCGGTCCTGCGCAAGTTCCCGAGCGACCCGAAGGCGGGGGCGGTCACGGTCGAGAGCATCGGCCAGATCCTCGATCCCGCACTGAACGCGCAGACCCTCGGGACGATGCTGTCCAAGCTCGGCGCGCACGCCAAGGTGGGCGCCTACCGCACCGACGTCATCGCGGTGAAGCCGGACGGGACGCTCACGGACGACGCCAACAAGAAGGTCGTCAAGGAGGTGCTCGGCGGCTCCGCTGGCGCGGCGCAGCCCGGCGCCAGCCCGCGCGTCGGTCTCAAGGACGCCTCCGGCGACGAGAAGACGCAGGTCGCGGCCAAGGCGGCGCTGATGAACGGCGGCTACGCCTTCGTGGACGGCGGCAAGGCCGACAAGACCGCGGCCGCCTCGCAGATCACCTACCAGGACGACGCCCAGCGCGACCGCGCGATCGAGGTCGCCAAGACGCTGGGGTTGCCGGAGACGGTCGTGAAGAAGGCCGAGAACGTCGTGAACGCCGACGTGGTGGTGATCCTCGGGAAGGACTACAAGGCCCCCTGACCGGGCCGCGGCCCGGTCGGCAGGGGGCGCTCGCGCCCGCGCGGAACGTTCCGCGCGGGCGTCGTCGGCGTACATGAGACCCTTGTAAGGATCTGCCCGCCAACCCGAAAGCATGGCCAGTGACCGCCACGGACCGCTCCATCGAGCTCATCACCACCGCTGCCCAGGCCGCGGCCGACCGGCTCGCGCACGACATCATCGCGTACGACGTCAGCGACGTGCTGTCGATCACCGACGCCTTCCTGCTCGCCTCGGCGCCCAACGACCGTCAGGTCAAGTCGATCGTCGACGAGATCGAGGAGCGCCTGCAGAAGGAGCTCGGCGCCAAGCCGGTGCGCCGTGAGGGCGACCGCGACGCCCGCTGGATCCTGCTCGACTACGTCGACATCGTCGTCCACGTCCAGCACAGCGAGGAGCGGGTCTTCTACGCGCTGGAGCGCCTGTGGAAGGACTGCCCCGAGATCGAGCTCCCCGAGGACGCCAAGCTCACCATCGGCAAGGCCGAGGAGCATGCCAAGCTGCGCGAGGCGGCGGGCGACGACGACCTGGACGGTGATCTGTTCTGAGCGCGACCACCTCGGGCCGGTCCGGCCGGAAGATCGTCCTCTGGCGGCACGGCCAGACCTCGTGGAACCTGGAGCGGCGCTTCCAGGGCTCGACGGACATCGAGCTGACCGAGACGGGCCTGGCGCAGGCGCGCCGCTCGGCGCGGCTGCTCGCCTCGCTGAAGCCGGACGCCATCGTCGCGTCCGACCTGAAGCGCGCCGCCGCCACGGCGGCCGAGCTGGCCGCGGTCACGGGCCTGCCCGTGACGCACACCGGCGCGCTGCGCGAGACGTACGCCGGCGAGTGGCAGGGCCTGACGCACGAGGAGATCGTCGAGAAGTACGGCGAGCAGTACGCGGCGTGGAAGCGCGGCGAGCCGGTCCGCCGGGGCGGCGGTGAGCTGGAGACCGAGGTCGCCGACCGCGCCGCGCCCGTGGTGCTGGACCACAGCGACCGGCTGCCGGTGAACGGCACCCTGGTCGTGGTCAGCCACGGCGGCACCATCCGTACGACCATCGGCCGGCTGCTGGGCCTGGAGGCGCGTTCCTGGGAGAGCCTGGGCGGGCTCTCCAACTGCTGCTGGTCCGTCCTCGGCGAGGGCGCACGCGGCTGGCGCCTGCTGGAGCACAACGCCGGCACCCTGCCGGAACCGGTGCTCGGCGACGACGACTGAGCGGGCTCCCTGCCGCTTCCCACAGGGGCTCCGACCCGGATTTCACTTTCCGGCTGGTCACAGGCTAGAGTTCTTCTTGTTCGCAGCGAAGAACACCGGAGACGGGGGAAGCGCAGCGGAGAGCGGGGCTATAGCTCAGTTGGTAGAGCGCCTGCATGGCATGCAGGAGGTCAGGAGTTCAATTCTCCTTAGCTCCACAATCAGGATCCCGTCCCCAAGTGGGGGCGGGATCCTTGTTTTTGTACCCTTTGCGTTTGCTGACCTGGCCCGCACCGGCGTGGCAGAATCGGACGGCCGGAGGGGGAGTCGACGGCCCGACGCGGGAGGGAGTCGCGAACGGATGGGTGCACACCGGCGCCGGTGCGACTGGTGCAACAACGGGACGCCGATCGTGCGGGACATGGACCCGGTCAACCCCGACTACCAGTACTGGTGCGAGGAATGCGCGCGGGCGCTGATCATAAAAGGCGACCCGATCGAGACGTACCGGGAGCTGGAAGGGGAGCCGATCTACGGACGGCTGCTCGACGAGCACTGCACGCTCAAACGGTTCTATCAGTTCGCGAGAGCGTGACAGACCGTCGCAAAGCGGACATGGCCCGAGGTTGATGGAAACCGATTTTTGGACCAGGGCCATGACCGTGTAATGTTTGGGACGTCGCCAAGGGGAACCAGCAAGGGAAACCGAAGCGGCAGGCAGGGCAAGGGGCTATAGCTCAGTTGGTAGAGCGCCTGCATGGCATGCAGGAGGTCAGGAGTTCAATTCTCCTTAGCTCCACAGTGAAGAAGCGGGCCACCCGGATCGGGTGGCCCGCTTCTCGTTGTGTCACCGGGTGGAACGGCCGAGCGTCGGCGGGGGCCGCTGCGGTACCCTGACGCCATGCGTGCCGTACGCCTCCTGCTTACCGAGCCGCGCTGATCAGTACCGACCTTCGAAACGGTCGGCCTCGGCGCGGCGCCCCCTCCTGTGCGAGGGGTTTTTTCGTTTGGACAGCAGAGACGGCAGAGACGATCGATGGAGCTTCAGAAATCATGAGCGAGACGAACACCCCGGCCCCCGAGGCGGCCGAGGCGCACCGTTACACGGCTGCCATGGCCGCCGACATCGAGGCACGCTGGCAGGACGTCTGGGACGCGCAGGGCACCTACGAGGCCCCGAACCCGACCGGTGACCTGGCCGGGGACCCGGCGGTCGTCGCGCGGCCCAAGAAGTTCATCATGGACATGTTCCCCTACCCGTCCGGCGCGGGCCTGCACGTCGGTCACCCGCTCGGGTACATCGCCACCGACGTCTATGCCCGCCACCAGCGGATGACCGGCCACAACGTCCTGCACACCCTGGGATTCGACGCCTTCGGCCTGCCGGCCGAGCAGTACGCCGTGCAGACCGGCACGCACCCGCGCGTGTCGACCGAGGCCAACATCGAGAACATGAAGATCCAGCTGCGCCGGCTGGGCCTGGGCCACGACAAGCGCCGGTCGTTCGCCACGATCGACCCGGACTACTACAAGTGGACCCAGTGGATCTTCCTGCAGATCTACAACTCCTGGTACGACGCGGCCGCGAAGAAGGCCCGGCCGATCGCCGAGCTGGTCGCTGCCTTCGAGGACGGCTCCCGTGAGGTCCCCGGCGGCCGCGCCTGGGCCGCCCTGACCGCGGCCGAGCGGGCCGACGTACTGAACGGTTTCCGGCTGGCCTACTCCTCCGACGCGCCCGTCAACTGGTGCCCCGGGCTGGGCACCGTACTGGCCAACGAGGAGGTCACCGCCGACGGCCGCTCCGAGCGCGGCAACTTCCCGGTCTTCAAGTCCAAGCTGAGCCAGTGGAACATGCGGATCACCGCGTACGCCGACCGGCTGCTGGACGACCTGGACGCGCTGGACTGGCCCGAGGCCATCAAGCTGCAGCAGCGCAACTGGATCGGCCGCAGCGAGGGCGCGCGCGTCGACTTCGCGCTGGGCGACGAGGCCATCACCGTCTTCACCACCCGCCCGGACACGCTGTTCGGCGCCACGTACATGGTGCTGGCGCCCGAGCACCCGCTGGTCGAGAAGTTCATCCCGGCCGCCTGGCCCGAGGGCACCCACGACGTGTGGACGGGCGGGCACGCCACCCCGGCCGAGGCCGTCACCGCCTACCGCAAGCAGGCTGCCTCGAAGTCGGACGTCGAGCGCCAGGCCGAGGCCAAGGACAAGACCGGTGTCTTCACCGGCGAGTACGCGATCAACCCGGTCAGCGGCGACAAGGTCCCCGTCTTCATCGCCGACTACGTCCTGATGGGCTACGGCACCGGCGCGATCATGGCCGTTCCGGCCCACGACAGCCGGGACTTCGAGTTCGCGCGCGCCTTCGAGCTGCCGATGCGCTGCGTCGTGCAGCCCTCCGACGGCCGCGGCACCGACCCGGCCGAGTGGGACGACGCCTTCGCCTCGTACGACGCGAAGCTGGTCAACTCCACGGGCGAGGGCATCTCGCTGGACGGCCTGGGCGTCGTCGAGGCGAAGGCCGCGATCACCGAGTGGCTGGCCGAGCGCGGCATCGGTGAGGGGACGGTCAACTTCCGCCTGCGCGACTGGCTGTTCAGCCGTCAGCGGTACTGGGGCGAGCCCTTCCCGATCGTCTACGACGAGGACGGCGTCGCGCACTCCCTGCCCGAGTCGATGCTGCCGCTGGAGCTGCCGGAGGTCGAGGACTACTCGCCGCGCACCTTCGAGCCGGACGACGCGGACTCGCAGCCGGAGACCCCGCTGTCGCGCAAGGCCGACTGGGTCAACGTCGAGCTGGACCTGGGCGACGGCGTGAAGTCCTACCGGCGCGAGACCAACACCATGCCCAACTGGGCCGGTTCCTGCTGGTACGAGCTGCGCTACCTGGACCCGAACAATGCCTCCGCGCTGGTCGACCCGGAGATCGAGCAGTACTGGATGGGCCCCCGCGAGGGCGCTCCGCACGGCGGTGTCGACCTGTACGTGGGCGGCGCCGAGCACGCGGTGCTGCACCTGCTGTACGCCCGCTTCTGGTCGAAGGTGCTGTTCGACCTGGGCCACGTGTCGTCGGCGGAGCCGTTCCACAAGCTGTTCAACCAGGGCATGATCCAGGCGTACGCCTACACCGACGAGCGCGGTGTGTACGTCCCGGCGGCCGAGGTCGAGGAGCGCGACGGCGCGTACTTCCACGAGGGCAAGCAGGTCAAGCGCGAGCACGGCAAGATGGGCAAGTCCCTGAAGAACGCCGTCACGCCCGACGAGATCTGCGAGGAGTACGGCGCCGACACGCTGCGCCTGTACGAGATGGCGATGGGCCCGCTGGACGTCTCCCGTCCGTGGGACACGCGCGCCGTGGTCGGCCAGTACCGGCTGCTGCAGCGCCTGTGGCGCAACATCGTGGACGAGGAGAGCGGCGCGGTCACCGTCGTCGACGCCGAGCCCGCCGAGGACACCCTGCGCGCGCTGCACAAGGCCATCGACGGGGCCGGCGCCGACCTGGCGGGGCTGCGGTTCAACACCGCCATCGCCAAGATCACCGAGCTGAACAACACCCTGACGAAGGCGGGCCGCCCGCTGGAGCGCTCGGTGGCCGAGCGGCTGGTCCTGCTGGTCGCCCCGCTGGCCCCGCACATCGCGGAGGAGCTGTGGCACCGGCTGGGCCACACCGACTCGGTGGTCCACCAGGACTTCCCCGTGGCGGACCCGGCGTACGTCGTGGACGAGACCGTCACGTGCGTGGTGCAGGTCAAGGGCAAGGTCAAGGCGCGCCTGGAGGTCCCGCCCGCGATCACCGACGCCGACCTGGAGCAGCTGGCCGTGACCGACGCCGGTGTCGTCGCCGCGCTGGGCGGCGCGGAGATCCGCAAGGTGATCGTGCGCGCGCCGAAGCTGGTGAACATCGTGATCTGAGCCGCCGGAAGGCGCCACCCCCGCATGGGGGAGATCCCGTACGGGCAGGTTGGGGGTTCGAATGGAACCCCTGGCCTGCCCGTGGCGTTTACCTTGGAGGGGAAGAGCCGACGCCTGGGGAAAGGGGCCGTCATGGAGGCCGCGTTGATCATCTTCGCGCTGATGTTGCTGATGGTCGTGGGCCTCGGCGCGTACCTCACGGTCAAGGCGGTGGGCGCGGCCAAGAGAGGCGTCGAGCGCACCGTCGTACAGGCGCGGCGCACGGTGGAGGACACCACGCTGCGGGCCAAGAGCTTCGGCCAGGTCGGAGTGGCGGGCGCGCTGGCCCAGCTACGGCTCGACCTGCGGACGTCGATGCGCGCCACCCAGCAGGCGCTGGCGGACGGGGCCCGGACGGATGCCTCGCTGCGGGAGTCCCTCACGCTGTTCGAGCGGCTGAGTGCCCACGGGCACGATCTCGACGGCGAGCTGAAGCGACTGGAGCAGGAGCCCGACAAGCAGCGCACGGCACAGCTCCTGCCGGACCTGCGGGAGCGCGCGCGCCAGATCATCGAGGCGGCGGACTCGCTGCGGTGGGCCGCCCGCGACCGGGCCCGGCGCTTCGCGGAGGACGAGCTGTCGCTGCTGTCGGAGCAGATCGAGATGGAGTCGGGCGCGCTGCGCGACTGGTCCCGGGAACCGGTGGACCACCTGGCGGCGGCGGCCGCCGAATGGGACGCGGCCCAGACCTCGCCGAGCCAGTCCCCGACCCCGACCCCGGAACCGGCCCCGAAGCCGGCGTCCACGCCTGCGCCGGCGGCCCTGAACCCGCCGACCCCGACGGTGCAGTACCCCTGGCAGAAGGCCCCCCGCCCGGAGAGCGCGGGCTGACGCGCGGCGCAGCCGGGTACGGGCCCGGGACGGGGTCCGGGGGGCGGAGCCCCTCAGGGGCGTCCCGGGCCTGGCCCCGGGAGCGGGGTCCTGGGGCGGAGCCCCTGGCTTCGGGAAGGGGCGGGGTGGGGGAGAGCCCCGCAGCGCTCCCGGCGCCGACCGCCCGCCACGTGCTCCGTAGGCTCTGCTCACCCCGGCGGGAGCCGAGTGGGGCCCGCTCACGCCCCCGGGAAGGGCCCCGGCTGCCGTCGCGGCCCCGCGAGCGGTAACCTCCGCCTCATGTCCCGCCATGTCGCCATCGTCACCGATTCCACGGCCTACCTGCCCCGACCGGCCATGGCACGGCACGGAATCACCTCCGTCCCGCTCACCGTGGTGCTCGGCGGCGAGGCGCTCGAAGAAGGCACGGAGATCTCGGCACGCAGCCTGGCCCTCGCCCTGCAGAAGCGCCGCTCGGTCACCACGTCCCGCCCCAGCCCGGAGGAGTTCGTCCGGGCCTACCGGGCCGCCGCCGACGCCGGGGCGACCGGCATCGTCAGCCTGCACCTGTCCGCCGAGTTCTCCGGGACCTACGACGCCGCCGTGGTGGCCGCCAGGACCGCGCCCGTACCCGTACGCGTCGTGGACACCGGCATGGTCGCGATGGCCCTCGGGTTCTGCGCGCTCGCCGCGGCCGAGGCCGCGGAGGCCGGCGGCTCGGTGGACGAGGCCGTGGCGGCGGCCGAGAAGCGGGCGGCGGACATGGCCGCCTACTTCTACGTCGACACCCTCGACTACCTGCGCCGCGGCGGCCGGATCGGGGCCGCGCAGGCCCTGCTCGGTTCGGCCCTGGCGGTGAAGCCGCTGCTGACCCTGGACGGCGGGCGGATCGAGATGCTGGAGAAGGTGCGTACGGCCTCCAAGGCCATCGCCCGCCTGGAGGAGCTGGCGGTCGAGCGTGCCGGCTCGGCCGATGTGGACGTGGCGGTGCACCACCTCGCGGCACCGGAGCGGGCCGAGAAGCTAGCGGAGCGGCTCCGCGAGCGGATCCCCGGCCTGGTCGAGCTGCACGTCAGCGAGGTCGGCGCGGTGATCGGCGCGCACACCGGGCCGGGGCTTCTGGCGGCGGTCGTCTCGCCCCGCTGATCACCGGAACGAGTGGCCCGGTTATCCACAACGGGGCGGATATCCACCGGAATTGAAGGGTCCGCGCAGCGGTCGGGATCTGCCCCTACCGTCGTGCCATGACTCTCCGAACGCGTCCTTTCCGTCCTTCCCGTACCTTCCGTCCGTCGGGCGCCACCAGCGGCCCGGGCCGCTCCCGCCTCTCCGACAGCCGTCTGCGCCACGGCGGTGGCCCCGGCAGGCGCCGCCACGGTCTCCGGGCCGCGCCTCCGCCTTCGCCTCCGTATCCCGGTCCGGGTCCCGCTCCCGGTCCGTATTCCGATCCGGGGGCGGAAGCGGTGCGGCGCAGGGCCGAAGCGCTGCTCGGTGGTGGCCCGCCGCAGCAACCGCCGCCGGCCGCGGCGGATCCCCCGGCACCGCCCGGCGAAGCGGCCGGAGCACTGCCCGCCGAGAGGGCGCGCAGGCTGGCGGTGCGGGAGCGGCTGCCGCTGTGGCTGCAGGCCCGGTGTGCGGTGGAGCCGCGCACGGTGGCCGCGGTCGGGGTGGTGCTGGTCGTCGCCGTGGGCCTGGCCGGGCAGCAGTACTGGTCGGCCAGGCCGCAGGAGGTGACCGCCCCGGCGGTGCTGCCGGCGGGGGCCACCGCTTCGGCGGCGACACCGGCCGCGGCGGGCGGCGGCGCGGGGCCCGAGCGGATCGTCGTCGACGTCGGCGGCAAGGTCCGGGATCCGGGAGTGCGGCGGCTGCCGGCCGGTTCCCGGGTCGAGGACGCGCTGGCCGCGGCCGGGGGAGTGCGTCCGGGCACGGACACCACCGGGCTGAACCGGGCCCGGGTGCTGGTGGACGGCGAGCAGGTACTGGTGGGGGTGACGGCGCAGCCGCAGCCGGGAGCGGGCGCGGGCGGGACGGCCGCCGGGCCGCTCAGCCTGGGCTCGGCCACCGTCGAGCAGCTGGACGGCCTGCCGGGGGTGGGTCCCGTCCTCGCCCAGCACATCGTGGACTTCCGCACCGCCCGCGGCGGCTTCCGTTCCGTGGAGGATCTCCGCCAGGTCAACGGCATCGGTGAGCGGCGCTTCGCCGACCTGCGCAAGCTGGTGCGGCCGTGAGCCGCCCGGAGGGGGCGGGCGGCCCGGCGGATCTGCGTCTGGCGGTGCCGGCCCTGGCCGCCTGGGCGGCGGCCGCCCTGGCCCTCGACGCACCCGTCGGGCGCACCGCCCTCGGCGTGGGCCTGGCGGCGGTCTGCGCGGGGCTCCTGCTGCTGGTCCAGGGACGCCGCCCGGGGGGCCTGTGGAGGGTCGCTCCGGCCGCGGCGGCGGCCCTGCTGTGCGCGGCCGCCGGAGCCGGTGTCGCGGGGCTCCAGCTGGCCGAGGCGCGGGCCGGGCCGGTCGCCGGGCTGGCACGGCAGCACGCCAGGGTCCTCGCGGAGCTCACCGTCGATTCCGACCCCAGGACCGCGCGGGGCGGGAGCGGGCCGCCGGTGGTGGTGCTGGACGCGGTGGTGACCCGGGTGACCGGGCCCGACGGGGTGAGCACCCGGGTCGAGACCCCGGTGCGGGTGCTGGCCGCTCACACGGGATGGGCCGGGCTCCTGCCCTCCACCCGCGTGGCGGTGGTCGCCCGGCTGGCCCCGGCGGGGGACGGGGATCGGGCCGTGGCGCTGCTCCGCCCCGGCGGTGACACGCCGCCTGGGGTGACCGGCGGTCCGGACGCCGCCCAGCGGCTGGCGGGGCGGCTTCGGGCCGGGCTGCGCGGGGCCACCGCGGGGCTCGCACCGGATGCGCGGGCCCTGCTGCCGGGACTGGTCGTCGGGGACACCTCCAGGGTTCCGCCCGACCTGCACGAGGCATTCCGGGCCACCGATCTGCTGCACCTGCTGGCCGTCTCCGGGTCGAATCTGACCGTGGTGCTGTTCCTGCTCATCGGGCCCCCGGCGCGCGCCCAGCAGGCGGAGCGGCGCGGGCTGGCGCCCCGGCTCGGACTTTCGCTGCGGGCGACCGCCCTGTGCGGGGCGGCGCTGACGCTGGCGTTCGTGGTGGTATGCCGGCCGGAGCCGAGCGTGCTGCGGGCAGCGGCCTGCGGGGCGGTCACCCTGCTGGCCATCGCCACCGGCCGGCGCAGATCCCTGATCCCCGCGCTGGGGGCCGCGGTGCTGCTGCTGGTGCTCTTCGATCCGTGGCTGGCCCGCAGTTACGGCTTCCTGCTCTCGGTCCTGGCCACCGGGGCGCTGCTGACGCTCGCCCCCCGGTGGAGCGAGGCGCTGCGGCGGCGCGGGATGGGTCCCCGGCTCGCCGATGCCGTGGGCGCCGCCGCTGCCGCTCAGGCGGTGTGCGCGCCGGTGGTCGCCGTGCTCGCGGCCCGGGTCAGCCTGGTGGCGGTGCCCTGCAACCTGCTGGCCGAGCTGGCCGCCGGGCCGGCGACCGTCCTCGGCTTCGCCGCGCTGGCGGCGGCCCCGCTGTCGATGCCCGTCGCGGAGGTGCTCGCCCGGTGCGCGGGGGTGCCCGCGGGGTGGATCGCGGCCGTCGCACGGGCCGGGGCCGGGTTTCCCGGCGCGGAGCTGTCCTGGCCGGGCGGGCTCGCCGGCGGGCTGCTGCTGGCCGCGGTCACCCTGGCGGTCGTCGTCCTCGGTGCCCGGTGGGGGCGGCGGCGGTGGCTTTGCTGCGTGCTGGCGGTGCTGCTGCTCCTCGCCGTGCTGCGGCCGCCGCAGCTCACCCGTACGCTCACCGGCTGGCCTCCGCCCGACTGGAGCTACGTCCAGTGCGCCGTGGGACAGGGGGACGCGGCCGTCCTCTCCACCGGGCCGGGGGAGGCGCTGGTGGTGGACACCGGCCCGGATCCCGGGCCGGTGGACGAGTGCCTGCGCGAGCTGGGGGTGCACCGGGTGCCGATGCTCCTGCTGACGCACTTCCACGCCGACCACGTGGGAGGCTTGCAGGGCGTCCTGCGAGGCCGTTCGGTGGGGCTGATCCAGGCCTCCGTGCTGGAAGAGCCCTCCGGGCAGGCCGAGTTCGTCCGCCGGACCGCGGCAGCCGCCGGGGTACCGGTCGTACGGGCCGTGCAGGGGGAGCGGCGCCGTGCCGGCCCCTTCGAATGGCAGGTGCTGTGGCCGCCACCGGCCGGGTCGTACTTCGAAGGGCCCAACGATGCGAGCGTCGTGCTGCTGGTGCGCGGCGCGGGGCTGACCCTGCTCCTGCTCGGCGATCTCGAACCGGCCTCGCAGGAAGCGCTTCTGAGGGAGCATCCGCAGCTCGGTCCGGTCGATGTCCTCAAGGTCGCCCACCACGGCTCGGCGCACCAGGATCCCGGGCTGCACGAACGGGTCCGGCCGCGCCTCGCGATTGTTCCCGTCGGTACAAAAAACCGCTACGGGCACCCCGCGCCGGGTACGCTCGCCCGCCTGCGGGCCGTGGGTGCGACGGTGCTGCGCACCGACACCGACGGTTCGATCGCGGTCGGTGGAACCGGTGTTCGGCTGCGTGCGTTTCCAGCCAGGGGACGGCGCATTCGACGCGGGCATACCGGGCGTGACCGCTCTGTTTGCCCACAACCCGACAGCATGATCGAATGCCTCTTCGCCAGAACGGTCCAAGTCCACACTGCACGGGGGTGCACACGTCATGTTCGGTCGTCGACGGGGGATGGAGTCGGCCGGAAGTTCCAGCCCGCACACATCCGCGACACTGACGCTGCCGCCGACGGCGCGTCTGCTCAGCTGCCGCGTCCTCGACACGGTCCACCGGCCCATCCGGCAGGCCGCGTTCGAGGTCACGGATCCGATCGGCCGCCGGATCGTCAGCGGCGAGACCGATCCGTTCGGCGGCTTCACGGCCGCCGTACCGGAGGGGGAGTACCGGCTCTCCGTCACCGCCGAGGGGTACACGCCCTTCCACGGGGTCACGCTCGTGGGAGATCCGGCACAGCCCGGCACGGGGGAGATCATCCTCGACGCGGTGGAGCCGCCGGTGCTGCCGCAGCCCGGCCACTGGGAGATCGACCCGGCGCATTCGTCCATCGGTTTCACGGCCCGGCACATCGGCATGGCCCGGATCAACGGACGGTTCAACACGTTCGCCGGGGCGGTGCGGATAGCCGACCGCATGGAGGAGTCCTCCATGCACGTGATCATCGACGCGGCGAGCATCGACACCGGGCTGCGGCTGCGCGACGACCACCTGCGGTCGGGGGACTTCCTGGACGCGGCCCGCCACCCCACGGTGGAGTTCTACAGCGAACGGTTCATGCACCGCACCGGCAGCCGCTGGGCCGTCGCGGGCGCACTGACGCTCCACGGGGTGAGCCGGTCCGTCACGCTGGACACCCAGTACCTGGGCCTCGGAACGGGCATGGAGGGCGAGGTGCGGGCGGCCTGCCGGGCCACCGCCGAACTGCACCGCGAGGACTTCACCCTCAACTGGCAGTCGATGCTGGCGCACGGGATCGCCGCGATCGGTTCGAGCGTGGACGTGACGCTGGACGTCCAGATCGTGCACAAGGCCTGACCCCGGCGGGGCTCAGGGGGCCTCCAGCCAGCCTTCGTACTCGGCGGCGAGGCCGTCCAGCGCGGTGGCGTCGAGCCGGTCCTTCGGATCCTCGACGACGACCAGCCACTGGGCGTCCTCGGCGTCGTCCTCGCCGGCCAGCGCGTCGCGGACCAACTGCGGTTCCTCCGGGAGGCCGAAGCGGTCCACGGCTTCCTGCGCCACCTCCTCGGCGGCGTCGCGGTCGGGCAGGACGAGTACATGTCGCACGTTCACCCGGCCATTGTCGGACACCCGGTGGAGGGGGACGGGGCGCGGGTGGCTGTCAGTGCGGCGTGGGATGCTGGAGGCGATGGCCACCAGGAAGAATTCCACCGACGATCCGCTTGCCCCGATCACCCTCGCGGTGGGGCAGGAGGAGCTGCTGCTCGACCGCGCCGTGCGGGAGGTGGTGGCGGCCGCCCGTGCCGCCGACGCCGACACCGACGTCCGCGACCTCACCTCCGACCAGCTCCAGCCCGGCACGCTCGCCGAGCTGGTGAGCCCCTCGCTCTTCTCCGAACGCAAGGTGCTGGTCGTACGCAACGCCCAGGACCTGTCCGCCGACACGGTCAAGGAGGTCAAGGCCTACCTCGCCGCTCCCTACGAGGAGATCGCGCTGGTCCTCCTCCACGCGGGCGGCGTCAAGGGCAAGGGCCTGCTGGACGCGGCGCGCAAGGCGGGCGCCCGGGAGATCGCCTGCCCGAAGATGACGAAGGCCGCGGACCGGCTCGCATTCGTCCGGGGCGAGTTCCGCACGCTGGGCCGGTCGGCGACCCCGGAAGCGTGCCAGACCCTGGTCGACGCGATCGGCAGCGACCTGCGGGAGCTGGCGAGCGCCGCGGCGCAGCTGTGCGCGGACGTCGAGGGAACCATCGACGAGGCCGTCGTCGGCCGCTACTACACGGGCCGGGCCGAGGCCTCCAGCTTCACGGTCGCCGACCGGGCGGTCGAGGGGCGCGCGGCGGAGGCCCTGGAGGCCCTGCGCTGGTCCCTGGCCACAGGGGTGGCCCCGGTCCTGATCACCAGTGCCCTGGCGCAGGCGGTCCGGGCGATCGGCAAGCTGGCCTCCGCCCCGCGCGGCGCCCGGCCCGGGGACCTCGCCCGGGACCTCGGCATGCCCCCGTGGAAGATCGACCGGGTCCGCCAGCAGATGCGGGGCTGGTCGGCGGACGGCGTCGCGGACGCGCTGCGCGCGGTGGCCGCCGCCGACGCGGGGGTCAAGGGCGGGGGCGACGATCCCGAGTACGCGCTGGAGAAGGCGGTCGTCGCGGTCGCCCGCGCCGCCCGCCCCCAGCGCCGCTGATCCCGGCAACGCGAAGGCCCCGGTCGTCGTCCTGGGGAAGGACGGCGACCGGGGCCTTCGGTCACTGCTTGTGCGCCGCACCCGCGTGGCGAACGCTTCGTGTGCGGAGCGGGGTGCCGGTCAGGAGCGGGAGAGAGGGCCCGCTGGGTCCCTTCCGGCGATCACATCGAGTGCGGAACTCAGATGGCGGCAACCTTGGAGGCCAGCGCCGACTTCTTGTTGGCGGCGGCGTTCTTGTGGATGACACCCTTCGAGACGGCCTTGTCCAGCTTCTTGGAAGCCAGGCGGGCCGCGGCGGTGGCCTTCTCCGCGTCGCCGGCGAGGATCGCCTCGTTGGCCTTGCGGATGAAGGTGCGCAGCTCGGACTTGACCGACTTGTTGCGAAGGCGAGCCTTCTCGTTGGTCTTGTTCCGCTTGATCTGGGACTTGATGTTCGCCACGAAAGAGCCTTTTCAGGTTCAGAGGTTGATCTTCGGATTGTGTCCCGACGGCTGAGAGGGCACACGAGACACAGCTGCCCAGGCTACCAGGCACGCTCCCGGCGGCCCAAACCGAGCGCACTGCCCCGTCCATGGGACCATGGAAGCCTGCGTATGGACCGACATCGCGCCGCCGAGAGCGACCGGAGCCGGACTGTCCGCTGCGACCGACGCTCCGAAAACGCTTCCGACTGCGACCCGAGAATCAGGACACTGCGTGCCCGCGATCCCCAGCCACGTGCCCGAGCCGAGCCGTACCGACCCGGCGCTGATCCGCAACTTCTGCATCATCGCGCACATCGACCACGGCAAGTCGACCCTTGCCGACCGGATGCTCCAGCTCACCGGTGTCGTCGATCAGCGGCAGATGCGCGCCCAGTACCTCGACCGCATGGACATCGAGCGTGAGCGCGGCATCACGATCAAGTCCCAGGCGGTGCGACTGCCCTGGGCGCCCACCACGGGCGAGGGTCAGGGCAGCACCCACATCCTCAACATGATCGACACCCCCGGGCACGTCGACTTCACCTACGAGGTCTCGCGCTCCCTCGCCGCGTGCGAGGGCACGATCCTCCTGGTGGACGCCGCCCAGGGCATCGAGGCACAGACCCTCGCCAACCTGTACCTGGCGATGGAGAACGACCTCGCGATCGTCCCCGTCCTCAACAAGATCGACCTGCCGGCCGCCCAGCCGGAGAAGTTCGCCGAGGAGCTCGCGAACCTGGTCGGCTGCGACCCCGACGACGTGCTGCGCGTCTCGGCCAAGACCGGCATGGGCGTCGACGCCCTGCTGGACAAGGTCGTCGCCACCGTCCCGGCCCCGGTCGGCGTCAAGGACGCCCCCGCCCGCGCGATGATCTTCGACTCGGTCTACGACTCGTACCGCGGCGTCGTCACGTACGTCCGTGTGGTCGACGGCCAGCTCAACAAGCGCGAGCGCATCCGGATGATGTCCACGGGCGCCACCCACGAGCTGCTGGAGATCGGCGTCTCCTCCCCGGAGATGACCCCGGCCGACGGCATCGGCGTCGGCGAGGTGGGCTACATCATCACCGGCGTGAAGGACGTGCGTCAGTCCAAGGTCGGTGACACCATCACCAGCCTGCACAACGGCGCGACCGAGGCCCTCGGCGGCTACAAGGACCCCAAGCCGATGGTGTTCTCGGGCCTCTACCCGCTCGACGGCTCCGACTACCCGGACCTGCGCGAGGCCCTGGACAAGCTCCAGCTCAACGACGCCGCGCTGGTCTACGAGCCCGAGACCTCGGCGGCCCTCGGCTTCGGCTTCCGCGTCGGCTTCCTCGGCCTGCTCCACCTGGACGTGGTCCGCGAGCGCCTGGAGCGCGAGTTCGGCCTCGACCTGATCGCCACCGCGCCGAACGTGGTCTACCGGGTGGTCCTGGAGGACGGCAAGGAAGTCACCGTCACCAACCCGAGCGAGTTCCCCGAAGGCAAGATCAAGGACGTCTTCGAGCCGGTCGTGCGGGCCACGGTGCTCGCCCCGACCGAGTTCATCGGCGCGATCATGGAGCTCTGCCAGCAGCGCCGCGGCACGCTCCTCGGCATGGACTACCTCTCCGAGGACCGTGTCGAGATCCGCTACACCCTCCCGCTCGCCGAGATCGTCTTCGACTTCTTCGACCAGCTGAAGTCCAAGACCCGCGGCTACGCCTCCCTCGACTACGAGCCCACCGGCGAGCAGGCCTCCAGCCTGGTCAAGGTCGACATCCTGCTGCACGGCGACAAGGTCGACGCCTTCTCCGCCGTCTGCCACAAGGACGCCGCCTACGCCTACGGCGTGCGCCTCGTCGCCAAGCTGCGCGAGCTGATCCCGCGGCAGGCCTTCGAGGTGCCGGTCCAGGCCGCCATCGGCTCCCGCGTCATCGCCCGCGAGACCATCCGCGCCATCCGCAAGGACGTCCTCGCCAAGTGCTACGGCGGTGACATCTCCCGTAAGCGGAAGCTGCTGGAGAAGCAGAAGGAAGGCAAGAAGCGCATGAAGATGGTCGGCTCCGTGGAGGTCCCGCAGGAGGCCTTCATCGCCGTCCTCTCCAGTGACGAGTCCGGCGGCAAGAAGAAGTAGCCACCTGTCCGTCACCCGGCGTACACAGGCCCCCGCGCATCGGCGCGGGGGCCTGTTTCGTTATGAACCGGCCGCTCGCGGGCTCTTACGCGGGCGCCGGACGCGCTCTAGTCTGATCACTGCTCGACGGTTACTCGCCAGTTCAAGAAGTCAACGGCTGCATACCCGCCAGTCCCAAGCGCGCCCAGCGCCCCACGCCCACGCGCCGCCGCGTGGATCGGTCCGGAGGATGTCGTGAGCGACACACAGACCTATCTCGAGAACCGCCCGCCCACCGTGGCGGTGCTCTTCCGTGAGCGCGTCGCCGCGACGCCGAACGACGAGGCCTATCGCTATCCGGTGCCGGCGACCGACGGGCGGGGCGCCACCGACGACTGGAAGTCCCTGAGCTGGAGCCAGGCGGCCGAGCGCGTCTACGCCATCGCCGCCGGAATGATCTCCCTCGGCCTCGGAACGGAGGAGCGCGTCGCGCTCGCCTCCAACACCCGGGTCGAGTGGATCCTGTCCGACCTCGGCGTGATGTGCGCCGGCGGCGCGGTCACCACGATCTACCCCAGCACCAACGCGGACGAGTCGGCGTTCATCCTCGCGGACTCCGAGAGCCAGGTGCTCATCGCCGAGGACGCCGCGCAGCTGGCGAAGGCCCGCGAGCGCCGCGCCGACCTGCCGCACCTGCGCCACGTCGTGGTCATGGAAGCCGCGGACGCGGTGCCCGCCGAAGGCGACCCCGAAGGCTGGGTGCTCTCGCTCGCCGACCTGGAGGCGAGAGGCCGCGAGTACCTCGCCAAGCACCCGGAGGCGGTCGACGAGCGCATCGCGTCCATCACCTCCGAGCAGCTCGCCACCCTCATCTACACCTCCGGCACCACGGGCCGCCCCAAGGGCGTCCGGCTGCTGCACGACAACTGGTCGTACCTGGCCAAGGCCATGGTCGCCACCGGTCTGATCGGCAAGGAGGACGTCCAGTACCTGTGGCTGCCGCTGGCCCACGTCTTCGGCAAGGTCCTGACCTCCGGGCAGATCGAGGCCGGGCACGTCACCGCGGTCGACGGCCGTATCGACAAGATCATCGAGAACCTGCCGGTCGTGCAGCCGACCTACATGGCGGCCGTCCCGCGCATCTTCGAGAAGGTCTACAACGGCGTGGCCGCCAAGGCCCGGGCCGGTGGCGGCGCCAAGTACAAGATCTTCCAGTGGTCGGTCGGAGTCGCCCGCGAGTACGCCAAGGTCACACAGGACAACTTCCGGCGCACCGGGCGGGCCACCGCCCCCTTCGGTCTCACCACCAAGCACAAGGTCGCCGACGCGCTCGTCTACTCCAAGCTCCGCGACGCCTTCGGCGGCCGGCTGCGCGCCGCCGTCTCCGGCGCGTCCGCCCTGGCCCCCGACATCGGCTTCTTCTTCTCCGGCGCGGGCGTCCACATCCTGGAGGGCTACGGCCTGACCGAGTCCAGCGCGGCCTCCTTCGTCAACCCGGGCGAGGCCTACCGCACCGGCACGGTCGGCAAGCCGCTCCCCGGCACCGAGGTACGCATCGCCGACGACGGCGAGGTCCTGCTGCGCGGCCCCGGCATCATGCAGGGCTACCACCGGCAGCCGGACAAGACCGCCGAGGTCCTGGAGTCCGACGGCTGGCTGCACACCGGTGACATCGGCGAGCTGTCGGCCGACGGCTACCTGCGCATCACCGACCGCAAGAAGGACCTGATCAAGACCTCGGGCGGCAAGTACGTCGCCCCGGCGGAGATCGAGGGCCAGTTCAAGGCGATCTGCCCGTACGTGTCGACCATCGTCGTGCACGGCGCCGACCGGAACTTCTGCTCCGCACTGATCGCGCTCGACGAGCCGTCGATCCTGACCTGGGCGGCCGAGAACGGGCTGGAGGGCAAGACGTACAAGGAGGTCCTGGCCGCGCCCGAGACCGACCGGCTGATCGAGACCTACGTCCAGACCCTGAACGAGGGCCTCCAGCGCTGGCAGACGGTCAAGAAGTTCCGGATCCTGCCGCGCGACCTGGACGTCGAGCACGGCGACCTCACCCCCAGCCTCAAGCTGAAGCGCCCGGTGGTCGAGCGTGAGTTCAAGCACCTGATCGACGAGATGTACGAGGGCACCCGCGAGGCGTAGCGCCCGCCGCGGGCCTGCGGGGCGGGGCGGGGGCCCCCCCCCCCCCCCCCCCCCCGCNGGGCGGGGACCCGCCCCGCACGCCCCTCCCGGCGCCCGCCCCGGGCCCCGCTCCCCGAAGAGCGGGGCGGAGCCCGGTGACGGGTGCGGGATGATGGGGGTATGCCTTCCGCACTCCCCGACGGTGAACCCATGCCCGAAGACGGCTCGCTGCCGTCGCATGCCCTGGCGGGCGCGGGGGAGCGGCCGCTCGGGTTCTACCTGCACGTCCCGTACTGCGCCACGCGCTGCGGGTACTGCGACTTCAACACCTACACGGCCACCGAGCTGCGGGGCACCGCAGGCGTGCTCGCCTCCCGCGAGAACTACGCCGACACCCTGATCGACGAGGTCCGCCTCGCCCGGAAGGTCCTCGGCGACGATCCCCGCGAGGTCCGGACCGTGTTCGTCGGCGGCGGCACGCCGACGCTGCTGCCCGCCGCCGACCTCGTACGGATGCTCGCGGCGATCCGGGACGAGTTCGGCCTGGCCGACGACGCCGAGATCACGACCGAGGCCAACCCGGAGTCCGTGGACCCGGCCTACCTCGCCGAGCTGCGCGCCGGGGGCTTCAACCGGATCTCCTTCGGCATGCAGAGCGCCAAACAGCACGTCCTGAAGGTCCTGGACCGCACCCACACCCCCGGACGCCCCGAGGCGTGCGTCGCGGAGGCCCGCGCGGCGGGCTTCGAGCACGTCAACCTCGACCTGATCTACGGGACGCCCGGCGAGACGGACCAGGACTGGCGGGACTCCCTCGCCGCCGCCCTCGGGGCCGGCCCGGACCACGTCAGCGCCTACGCGCTGATCGTCGAGGAGGGCACGCAGCTGGCCCGCCGGATCCGCCGCGGCGAGGTCCCCATGACCGACGACGACGTCCACGCCGACCGCTACCTGATCGCCGACGAGGTCATGGACCGGGCCGGGTACTCCTGGTACGAGGTGTCGAACTGGGCCAGCTCGGAGGCCGGGCGCTGCCTGCACAACGAGCTGTACTGGCGCGGCGCCGACTGGTGGGGCGCAGGTCCCGGCGCGCACTCGCACGTGGGCGGGGTGCGCTGGTGGAACGTCAAGCACCCCGGCGCGTACGCCGCCGCCCTCGCGGAGGGGCGCTCCCCGGGTGCGGGGCGCGAGCTCCTCTCGGACGAGGACCGCCGCGTGGAGCGGATCCTGCTGGAGCTGCGCCTGGTGGACGGTGTCCCGCTGTCCCTGCTGGCCCCCGCCGGCCTCGCGGCGTCCCGCAGGGCCCTCGCGGACGGGCTCCTGGAGCCGGGACCCTACGAGGCCGGGCGGGCCGTGCTGACCCTGCGCGGGCGGCTGCTGGCCGACGCGGTGGTCCGGGACCTGGTCGACTGATCACCCGGCGGAGTGAATACCCCCGGATCCTTGTCCGGACTGCCTACGCTGTCCCTAGGCTGCCGCCGACAGCACGCGGCGGATGTGGAGGACCACGGAGATGACCGCTGTGGACGAGCGTGGGATGGCCAAGTTCTTCGAGGGGTTCCAGCCTCCCGACGGAGTCAAGGCCGAGCTCCTCCGGGGGGAAATCGTGATGATGGCCGGCCCCGATCTGGTGCACAACCTGATCGTGGAGGACGTGCAGGATCAGATTCCGCGCAAGCGGTGGGCGCGCCTCCAGACCCAGGACGTCGACATCGTCGACGAGGCGAGCGAACCCGTGCCCGATCTGGTGGTCCTGGATCGCGAGGCGCAGCCGGGGTCGGGCCGTCTCCTGCCCTCGCAGCTGATCACGCTGGTGGTGGAGGTCGTCTCCAAGACCAGCGTCGACCGCGACTACGTGGTCAAGCGCTCCGTCTACGCCGCGGGCCGGGTGCCCGCCTACCTGATCATCGACCCCATCGTCGCGCAGTGCGTCCTGCTGACGATCCCGGCCGGCAGGGGTGACGACGCCGACTACCGCTCCCAGAGGGTCTCGAAGTTCGGTGAGCCGCTGCCGCTGGAACTGCTCGGCATCGAGCTGGACACGAGCGACTTCGGAACCTTCGAGGGTGTCAGGCCCCACCGTCACCCGTGACGAAGTCGATCAGTTCCTCCACGCGGCCCAGCAGGGTCGGCTCCAGGTCCTTGTAGGACGTCACCCGGGACAGGATGTGCTGCCAGGCGGCCCCGGTGTTCTCCGGCCAGCCCAGGGCGCGGCAGACGCCCGTCTTCCAGTCCTGGCCGCGCGGGACCACCGGCCACGCGGCGATGCCCAGCGCCGAGGGCTTCACCGCCTGCCAGACGTCCACGTACGGGTGACCCACCACCAGCACGTCCGGCGAGGTCACCGCTGCGGCGATACGGGACTCCTTCGAGCCCGGCACCAGATGGTCCACCAGCACCCCCAGCCGGGCGTCCGGCGCCGGGCCGAACTCCGCCACCACCGCCGGGAGGTCGTCGACGCCCTCCAGGTACTCGACCACCACGCCCTCGATGCGCAGGTCGTCGCCCCAGACCCGCTCCACCAGCTCGGCGTCGTGCCGGCCCTCGACGTAGATCCGGCCCGCCCGGGCCACCCGCGCCCGGGCTCCGGGGACGGCGATCGACCCCGAGGCCGTACGGGCCGCCGCCGCCGGGCCCCGCGGCGGGCGGACCAGGGTGACCACCGCGCCCTCCAGCAGGAAGCCCCGCGGCTCCATCGGGAACACCCGGCGCTTGCCGAAGCGGTCCTCCAGGGTCACCGTGCCCGCCTCACAGGCCACCACGGCGCCGCAGAAGTCCGTACCGGCCACCTCGACCACCAGGTCGGGCTCCGCCGCCACCTCGGGCACGGCCTTCGGGCGCTTCCACTGCGGGGTCAGGTCGGGGGAGTACTCGCGCATCCGGCCGACACTAGGAGAGCCGTGCGCGTCCCGCCTACGACACGCCGGAACGGGCCGCCAGTGTGGCGCGTTGCGCACGGACGAACCCGGCGGTGACCACCGTTCCGTGACCGGGCACGTACAACGCGTCCTCGCCGCCCAGTGACAGCAGCCGGTCCAGGGCGGCGGGCCACTGCCGGGGCATCGCGTCCGGGCCCGCCATCGGCTCGCCCGACTCCTCTACGAGGTCCCCGCAGAACACCGTCTCGCGGTCGCCCGGGACGAAGACGGCCAGGTCGTGCCCGGTGTGCCCGGGCCCCACGTTGGCCAGCAGCACCTGCACCCCGCCCAGGTCCAGCGTCCACTCGCCCGACACCTGATGGCCGGGCAGCACCAGCCGCTCCACGGCCTCGGCCGCCTCCGCCTCGGCGAGCCCGTGCCGCACCGCGTCCCCGCGCAGCTCCTCGCGGTCCGAGGCGAGCAGCGCGGCCAGCCCGACAGCCCCGTAGACCTCGGCCCCCGGGAAGGCCGCCGCACCCAGGACGTGATCGAAATGGCCGTGCGTGAATGCGATATGGGTCACGCTCCGGCCCGTCAGCCGCTCGGCCTCGGCCCGCACCCCGGCACCCTCGCGCAGGCACGACCCCGGGTCGATCAGGAGTACGGAATCGTCCCCCACCACCAGCCCCACCGTGCAGTCCCACACCGGCAGACGCCGCCGGCCGGCCCGCCCGGTGAGCCGTTCCCAGCCCGCCTCTTCCCATCGCACGTCCATGGCGCGACGCTACCCTGGCGGGCCTCCCTTGCCACGGTCTTACTGCCCGGCCGTACACTGAGCGGGGGCTCTCTGGCACTCGAACACGCAGAGTGCCAACGAACGTCAGAACACGTCGGAACACGTCGGAACACGGCAACGGATCACGCTGGAGGTGTGCGCGATGCTCAGCGAACGCAGACTCGAAGTGCTGCGCGCCATCGTCCAGGACTACGTCGGGACGGAGGAGCCGGTCGGCTCCAAGGCGCTCACCGAGCGGCACCGGCTCGGCGTCTCGCCCGCCACCGTGCGCAACGACATGGCGGTGCTGGAGGAAGAGGGCTACATCGCCCAGCCCCACACCAGCGCCGGCCGGATCCCCACCGACAAGGGCTACCGCCTCTTCGTCGACAAGCTGGCGGGGGTCAAGCCGCTGTCCACGCCCGAGCGCCGGGCCATCCAGAACTTCCTCGACGGTGCCGTCGACCTCGACGACGTCGTCGGCCGCACGGTGCGGCTGCTCGCGCAGCTCACCCGGCAGGTGGCGGTCGTCCAGTACCCGAGCCTGACCCGGTCGACCGTCCGGCACGTGGAGCTGCTCTCGCTCGCTCCCGCGCGCCTGATGCTCGTACTGATCACGGACACCGGACGCGTCGAGCAGCGGCTCGTCGACTGCCCGAGCCCCTTCGGCGAGGCCTCGCTGGCCGACCTGCGGGCCCGGCTCAACAGCAGGGTCGTCGGCCGTCGCTTCACCGACGTGCCCCCGCTCGTCCAGGACCTGCCGGAGTCCTTCGAGGCCGACGACCGCGGCACGGTCTCCACCGTGCTGTCGACCCTCCTCGAAACGCTGGTGGAGGAGGCGGAGGAGCGGCTGATGATCGGCGGTACCGCCAATCTCACCCGCTTCGGACACGATTTCCCCCTGACGATCAGGCCGGTGCTGGAGGCGCTGGAGGAGCAGGTCGTGCTCCTCAAGCTGCTCGGCGAGGCCAATGAGTCGGGGATGGCCGTAAGGATCGGGCACGAGAACGCCTACGAGGGGCTCAACTCCACGTCGGTCGTCTCGGTCGGTTACGGTTCGGGCGGCGAAACCGTCGCCAAACTCGGCGTGGTCGGACCGACCCGCATGGACTACCCCGGAACGATGGGAGCGGTACGCGCAGTGGCACGTTACGTCGGACAGATCCTGGCGGAGTCGTAAGTGGCCACGGACTACTACGCCGTTCTCGGCGTGCGCCGCGACGCATCGCAGGACGAGATCAAGAAGGCCTTCCGGCGCCTCGCGCGTGAACTCCACCCGGACGTGAATCCGGATCCGAAGACGCAGGAGCGCTTCAAGGAGATCAACGCGGCCTACGAGGTGCTCTCGGACCCGCAGAAGAAGCAGGTCTACGACCTCGGCGGCGACCCGCTGTCCGCCTCCGGCGGTGGCGGCGGAGCCGGCGGCTTCGGCGCGGGCGGCTTCGGCAACTTCTCCGACATCATGGACGCCTTCTTCGGCCAGGCCTCGCAGCGCGGCCCGCGCTCGCGGACCCGGCGCGGCCAGGACGCCATGATCCGCCTCGACCTCGAGCTCGACGAGGCGGCCTTCGGGACCACCAAGGACATCCAGGTCGACACGGCTGTCGTCTGCACCACCTGCTCCGGCGAGGGCGCCGCCCCCGGCACCTCGGCGCAGACGTGTGACATGTGCCGCGGCCGCGGTGAGGTCTCGCAGGTCACCCGGTCCTTCCTGGGCCAGGTCATGACCTCGCGTCCCTGCCCGCAGTGCCAGGGCTTCGGCACCGTCGTCCCGACCCCGTGCCACGAGTGCGCGGGCGACGGCAGGGTCCGCTCCCGCCGCAGCCTCACGGTCAAGATCCCGGCCGGTGTCGAGAACGGCACCCGGATCCAGCTCGCGGGCGAGGGCGAGGTCGGCCCCGGCGGCGGCCCCGCCGGCGACCTGTACGTGGAGATCCACGAGCTGGCGCACCCCACCTTCCAGCGCCGCGGGGACGACCTGCACTGCACGGTCACCATCCCCATGACGGCGGCCGCACTGGGCACCAAATGCCCGCTGGAGACACTCGACGGGCTGGAGGAGATCGACATCCGGCCCGGTACCGGGTCCGGCCAGGCGATCCCGCTGCACGGGCGCGGCGTCACCCACCTGCGCGGCGGCGGGCGCGGCGACCTGATCGTCCACGTCGAGGTCACCACCCCGACCAAGCTGGACGCCCAGCAGGAGGAACTGCTGCGCCAGCTGGCGAAGCTGCGCGGCGAGGAGCGGCCCATGGGCCAGTTCGCGCCGGGCCAGCAGGGCCTGTTCAGCCGTCTGAAGGACGCGTTCAACGGTCGCTGACCGACAGGCCGCGCACCGCTTCGAGCCCGGCCCGGGGACGCCCCCGGCCGGGCTCTTCGCGTGCCCCCGGCAGCCGCCCTCAGGCCCGCAGGGAGCGGACTATGCCAGGCGAATGCGGTGATTCGGCCCCATGGGCGGGACGTGGCACGATGCAGTGCATGTCCACCGCCGCGAACGGTCTCTCCCCCCACCCGATCGTGCAGGCTCCCATGGCGGGCGGCGCCTCCTGCCCGCCGCTCGTCGCCGCCGTGTGCGAGGCGGGCGGACTGGGCTTCCTCGCCGGGGGCTACAAGACCGCCGACGGGATGTACCAGGAGATCAAACAGGTGCGCGCGCTCACCCGGTACCGCTTCGGCGTGAACCTCTTCATGCCGCAGACCGGGTACGCCGACCCGGCCGCGGTGGAGGCGTACCGCGGGCAGCTGGCCGGCGAGGCGAGCTGGTACGAGATCTCGCTCGCCGAGGAGGACATCATCGGCACCAGCGACGACGGATACGACGCCAAGCTGGCCATCCTCCTCGAAGACCCGGTCCCGGTGGTGTCGTTCACCTTCGGCTGTCCCGACCCCACGGCCCTCGCCGCCCTGCGCAAAGCCGGTACGTACACCGTCGTCACCGTGACCTCCGTCGAGGAGGCCCGCACCGCCCAGCAGGCGGGCGCCGACGCCGTCTGCGTCCAGGGCGTCGAGGCGGGCGGCCACCAGGGCACCCACCGGGACGACCCGCAGATCGACGGCACGGCGGCCGTGGGACTGCTCGCGCTGGTGGCGCAGGTACGGGAGGCCGTGGCCCTGCCGATCATCGCCGCGGGCGGGGTCATGCGGGGCGCGCAGATCGCCGCGCTGCTGGCGGCCGGCGCGGCGGCGGCGCAGCTCGGCACGGCCTTCCTGGTGTGCCCCGAATCGGGGGCGGACCCCGTCCACAAGAAGGCGCTGACCGATCCGCTCTTCGTCCGGACGGAACTGACCCGGGCCTTCTCCGGGCGGCCGGCCCGGGGGCTGGTCAACCGCTTCGTGCGGGAGCACGGCCCCTACGCCCCGGCCGCCTACCCCCAGGTCCACCATCTGACCTCGGGGCTGCGCAAGGCGGCCGCCGCGGCCGGGGACCCGCAGGGCATGGCCCTGTGGGCCGGACAGGGGCACCGGCTGGCGAGAGCGCTTCCGGCGGCACAGCTGGTCGAGGTGCTGGCTGCCGAACTGGCCGAGGCGCAGAGCACGTTGAAGGAAATGCAGATGAGGAGTGCGTCATGACGGCCCCGGTGTTCGTGGTCGAAGAGGTCCCCGCAGGCCCGGAGTTCGTCCTGGACGGCCCCGAGGGCCGGCACGCCGTGTCCGTGAAACGGCTGAACCCGGGCGAGCAGGTGGTCCTCACCGACGGCCGCGGCGGCTGGGCGGAGGCGGTCGTCAAGGCCGCCGAGGGCAAGGACCGGCTCGTCGTCGCGGTCGCCGCCGCCGGGCAGGAGGCGGAGCCCGGCGTCCGCATCACCGTGGTCCAGGCCCTGCCGAAGGGGGACCGGGGCGAGCTGGCCGTCGAGACGATGACCGAGACCGGCGTGGACGCGATCGTGCCCTGGCAGGCCTCGCGCTGCATCACGCAGTGGCGCGGCGACCGCGGGGCCAAGTCCCTGGCCAAGTGGCGGGCCACGGCCCGCGAGGCGGGCAAGCAGTCCCGCCGCGTCCGCTTCCCGGAGGTGGCCGAGGCCATGTCCACCAAGCAGGTCGCCGCGCTGCTGGCCGGCGCCGACCTGGCGATGGTCCTGCACGAGGACCGCGACACCCCGTCGCAGGCCCTGGCCACGGCCGAGCTGCCCGCCTCCGGTTCCGTCGTCCTGGTGGTCGGCCCGGAGGGCGGCGTCTCCCCCGAGGAGCTGGAGGTCTTCGCCGCGGCGGGGGGCCGCCCCCCCCCCCCCCNGGGGGCCCGCCCCTACCGCCTCGGCCGTTCCGTCCTGCGGACCTCCACCGCCGGCACCGCGGCCGCGGCGGTCCTGCTCGCCCGTACCGGACGCTGGGCCTGACCGGCCGGAATGCGCGCCCGCGGCGGGCCCCCGGCTGGATACGATGCCCGGACCGATCAACATCACGGGAGGGTGAGCAATGGCCGGGGAACCGCAGGCCGACTGCCTGTTCTGCAAGATCGTCGAGGGTGCCGTCCCGGCGACGGTGGTCCGGGAGACCGAGACCACCGTCGCCTTCCGGGACATCAACCCGCAGGCGCCGACGCACGTGCTCGTCATCCCCAAGGTGCACTACCCCGACGCGGCCTCCCTCGCGGCCGCCGAGCCGGGCATCGCCGCCGACATACTGCGTGAGGCCGCACAGGTCGCCGCCGACGAGAAGATCGACGACCACGGCTACCGGGTCGTCTTCAACACCGGCTCCGGCGCCGGCCAGACCGTCTGGCACGCGCACGCGCACGTCCTGGGCGGGCGCGGCCTCCAGTGGCCCCCGGGGTAGCACGTGTCCGCCAGAGAGTTCGTGGTGCTGGGCACCGCCAGCCAGGTGCCCACCCGCCACCGCAACCACAACGGCTACCTGCTGCGCTGGGACGGCGAGGGCATCCTCTTCGACCCGGGCGAGGGCACGCAGCGCCAGATGCTGCGGGCCGGCGTGGCCGCGCACGACATCGACCGCATCTGCATCACCCACTTCCACGGCGACCACAGCCTCGGCCTCGCCGGGGTGATCCAGCGGATCAACCTCGATCAGGTCCCGCACCCCGTCGCCGCGCACTACCCGGCGTCCGGACAGAAGTTCTTCGACCGGCTCCGCTACGCCACGGCCTACCGGGAGACCGCGGAGATCCTGGAGCAACCGGTCTCCGGGGACGGACCGGTGGCGCAGGGCGCCTCGTACGTCCTTCAGGCCCGGCGGCTCTCGCACCCCGTGGAGTCCTTCGGCTACCGGATCACCGAGCCCGACGGGCGCCGGATGGTGCCCGAACTGCTCGCCCGGCACGGGATCAAGGGCCCCGACGTGGGCCGGATCCAGCGGGACGGGCGCCTCGGCGAGGTCACGCTGGAGGAGGTCAGCGAACCCAGGCCCGGACAGCGCTTCGCCTTCGTCATGGACACCCGGCTCTGCGGCGGCGTGGACGAGCTCGCCGAGGGCTGCGACATGCTGGTGATCGAGTCGACCTTCCTCGACGAGGACGAACGCCTGGCCACCGACCACGGGCACCTCACCGCCGGCCAGGCGGCCCGGGTGGCGCGGGACGCGGGCGTGCGCCACCTCGTGCTGACGCACTTCTCGCAGCGGTACACCGACCCCACCGAGTTCGAACGCCAGGCACGGGCGGCCGGGTTCGAGGGGGAGCTCACCGTGGCCGCGGACCTGATGCGGGTGCCGTTGCCGAAGCGGGGCTGACACGGTCGGCGACCCGGGGCGCGTACGTGCGTCCCGGGCCGCGGCGCGGCGTGCGGTGACCGGCCCGGAGGGCATCGTGCGGGTGATCTGCGCCACACTGGGTTCTGATCCCGCCCGGGGCGGGGAGACCTGGCAGCTTTCACCGAGAAACGGCCCTTCGAGACCGACAGGGGAGACCACCGTGACCAGTGGGGACCTCGACAGCCGCACCGCAGCCCTGGACCCGCTCGGGCCGCTGCGCGACCCGGAGGAACCGGGCTGCGACGTCTTCCTGACCGGGACGGTCTTCCTCGACATCATCTTCACCGGACTGGACTCGGCGCCGGTGCGCGGTACGGAGTCCTGGGCGCGCGGCATGGGCTCCAGCCCCGGCGGCGTCGCCAACATGGCCACCGCCCTGGCCCGGCTCGGCCTGCGCACCTCACTGGCCGCGGCCTTCGGCGACGACCACTACGGCGAGTACTGCTGGGACGCCCTGGAGCAGGGCGAGGGCATCGACCTGGCCATGTCCCGGACCGTCCCCGGCTGGCACAGCCCCGTCACCGTCTCGATGGCCTACGAGGGCGAGCGCACGATGGTCTCCCACGGCCACGAGGCCCCTCCGCCGGCAGGCCCCGGCCCCTTCCCGCAGTGCCCGCCGAGGGCCCGCGCCGCCGTCGCCTCGCTGGAGCCCGGCCGCGGCGAGGCATGGATCGCAGAAGCCGCCCGGCGCGGTTCGCGGATCTTCGCGGACGTGGGCTGGGACGAGAGCGGACGGTGGGACCTGGGGGCCCTGGCCGACCTGGAGCACTGCGAGGCCTTCCTGCCGAACGCGGGCGAGGCCATGCGGTACACGCGCACCGATTGCCCGCGGGCGGCGGCCCGCGCACTGGCCGAGAGGGTCCCGGTCGCGGTGGTGACCATGGGCGCGGAGGGCTCGTACGCGGTCGACAGCCGCACCGGGGAGACCGCCCACGTCCCCGGGATCGCCGTGGAGGAGCTGGACCCGACGGGGGCGGGGGATGTCTACGTGGCGGGCTTCGTCACCGGCACCCTGGCGGGCTGGCCGCTGGCGGACCGGCTGGCCTTCGCCGGGCTGACCGCGGCCCTGTCGGTCCAGGAGTTCGGCGGGTCCCTGTCGGCGCCCGGCTGGCCGGAGGTGGCCCACTGGTGGCAGGCCGCCCCGCACGCGCTGCGCGGCCGCTACGGCTTCCTGGACGAGCTGATTCCGCCGGCCGCGACCCCGGCCGCCCGGCGCAGAGCCGTGCCGACCATCGGCTTCCGGCACTCCGCTTAGCCGCAGGACCGCGGACGCGGCCCGGGGCCGGGCCGGGGCTGGGCGAGTGCCGGGCCCGGGCGGCGCTGAAAACCTCTCGGGGAAGCCGCGGCGGCGACGTACGCTTGGTACTCCGGAGGTCGTCGATCGGCGCGGCCCCTCAGCGGGAGGTATGCGCAGGCCACAGTGCCGGCCCATGACTCAGACATCGACAGCCCACATCCCTGCGCCGGGGCAGGCGCGAGCACATTTCACCGTACCGGCGACACACCCGATGGTGACGGTGCTCGGCTCGGGCGACGCCCTGTTGCGCGTGATCGAGAAGGCCTTCCCGAAGGCCGACATCCATGTTCGGGGCAATCAGGTCAGCGCGATCGGAGAAGCGGCGGAAGTCGCCCTGATCCAGCGACTGTTCGACGAGATGATGCTGGTGCTCCGCACCGGGCAGCCGATGACGGAGGACGCAGTGGAACGCTCGATCGCCATGCTCAAGGCGAGCGGCAACGGCAACGGGCCGGAGGAGACCCCGGCGGAGGTGCTCACCCAGAACATCCTCTCCAGCCGCGGCCGGACCATCCGCCCCAAGACCCTCAACCAGAAGCGGTACGTCGACGCGATCGACAAGAACACGATCGTCTTCGGCATCGGCCCCGCCGGTACCGGAAAGACCTACCTCGCCATGGCCAAGGCGGTCCAGGCCCTCCAGTCCAAGCAGGTCAGCCGGATCATCCTGACCCGGCCCGCCGTCGAGGCGGGGGAGCGGCTCGGCTTCCTGCCGGGCACCCTCTTCGACAAGATCGACCCGTATCTGCGCCCGCTCTACGACGCGCTGCACGACATGCTCGACCCCGACTCGATCCCGCGGCTCATGGCGGCGGGCACGATCGAGGTGGCCCCTCTGGCATACATGAGGGGCAGGACCCTCAATGACGCGTTCGTGGTGCTCGACGAGGCCCAGAACACGACCACCGAGCAGATGAAGATGTTCCTGACCCGGCTCGGCTTCGACTCGAAGATCGTGATCACCGGTGACATCACCCAGGTCGACCTGCCCGGCGGGGCCAGGAGCGGTCTGCGCCAGGTTCAGGAAATCCTGGACGGGGTACCGGACATCCACTTCTCCAGGCTCACGTCCGAGGATGTCGTCCGGCACAAGCTGGTCGGCCGTATCGTCGACGCGTACGAGAAGTACGACGACGGCCAGCAGGCCGCCAACGGCTACCAGCGGAAGTAGAACCCAGCGCACCATGTCGATCGACGTCAACAACGAGTCCGGAACCGAGGTCGACGAGCAGGCGATCCTCGACATCGCCCGCTACGCGCTCACCCGGATGCGGATCCACCCGCTCTCGGAGCTCTCCGTCATCGTCGTCGACGAGGACGCCATGGAGCAGCTCCACATCCAGTGGATGGACCTGCCCGGCCCGACCGACGTCATGTCCTTCCCGATGGACGAGCTCCGTCCGCCGTCGAAGGACGACGAGGAGCCCCCGCAGGGACTCCTCGGCGACATCGTGCTCTGCCCCGAGGTCGCGAAGAAGCAGGGCGAGGAAGCCCCGACGCAGCACTCCATGGACGAGGAGCTCCAGCTCCTGACCGTCCACGGAGTGCTGCACCTGCTCGGCTACGACCACGAGGAGCCCGACGAGAAGGCCGAGATGTTCGGCCTCCAGGCGGCCATCGTGGACGGCTGGCGCGGTGAGCGCGGGCTCACCGGCCCGTCCCCGGCTCCCACCGTCTCGTGAGCGCCCCGCAACTGATCACCGGCGCGGTGCTGCTGGTGATCGTGGCCTGGTTCGCGGCGTGCGCGGAGTCCGGCATCGCCCGTATCTCGATCTTCCGCGCCGAGCAGGCCGTACGGGAGGGCAGGCGCGGCAGCGAGAAGCTCGCCCAGGTCGCCGGCGACCCCACCCGCTACCTCAACGTGGCGCTGCTGGTCCGGGTCACCTGCGAGATGGCGGCCGGGGTCCTCGTCACCTACGTCTGCCTCGACACGTTCGGCGAGAACTGGACCGCCCTGCTCGTGGCCATCGCCGTGATGGTGCTGGTCTCCTTCGTCGCCGTGGGCGTCTCCCCCCGCACGATCGGCCGCCAGCACCCGCTGAACACGGCGACGGCGGCCGCGTACGTCCTCGTACCGCTCGCCAGGATCATGGGGCCGATCCCGCAGCTGCTGATCCTCATCGGCAACGCGCTCACGCCGGGCAAGGGCTTCCGCAAGGGCCCCTTCGCCTCCGAGGCCGAGCTGCGGGCCATGGTCGACCTCGCCGAGAAGGAATCGCTCATCGAGGACGACGAGCGCCGGATGGTGCACCAGATCTTCGAACTCGGCGACACCCTCGTGCGCGAGGTGATGGTGCCGCGCACCGACCTCGTCTGCATCGAGCGCTACAAGACGGTCCGTCAGGCGACCACGCTCGCCCTGCGGTCGGGTTTCTCGCGCATCCCGGTCACCGGGGAGAACGAGGACGACATCGTCGGGATCGTCTACCTCAAGGACCTGGTCCGCAAGACACACGTCAACCGTGAGTCCGAGACCGACCTGGTGTCGACGGCGATGCGGTCGGCCGTCTTCGTGCCGGACACCAAGAACGCGGGCGATCTGCTGCGCGAGATGCAGCAGGTGCGCAACCACGTGGCCGTCGTCATCGACGAGTACGGCGGCACGGCCGGCATCGTCACCATCGAGGACATCCTCGAGGAGATCGTCGGCGAGATCACGGACGAGTACGACCGGGAGCTCCCGCCGGTCGAGGACCTGGGGGAGGACCGCTACCGGGTCACGGCGCGCCTGGACATCACCGACCTCGGTGAGCTGTTCAAGGTCGAGGCCTTCGACGACGAGGACGTGGAGACGGTCGGCGGACTGCTGGCGAAGGCGCTGGGCCGGGTGCCGATCGCGGGAGCCTCGGCGGTCGTGGAACTGCCCGACGGCCGTCCGCTGCGGCTGACGGCGGAGGCGCCCGCGGGCCGGCGGAACAAGATCGTGACGGTGCTCGTCGAACCGGTGGCCGCGGCGGAGGCCGCGGGGGAGGAGGGGGAATGACCCCGGCGCAGCTGCGGGAGTTCTGTCTGGGCTTCAACGCGGCGGTGGAGGAGTTCCCCTTCACCCCGGAGACCTCGGTGTTCAAGGTGAAGGGCAAGATGTTCGCCCTCAGCACGCTGGACGCCGAGCCCCTGAAGATCAACCTCAAGTGCGAGCCGGAGCTGGCCGTGCGGCTGCGCGAGGAGCACGAGGCGATCGCGCCGGGCTACCACATGAACAAGCGGCACTGGAACACGGTGACGGTGGGCGGAATCCCCGACGTGATGCTGCGCGAGCTCGTCGAGGACTCGTACGACCTGGTGGTCGCGGGGCTGCCGCGGGCGGAGCGGCTGAAGCTCGACCGGCCCTGACCGTGGCCGATCCCGGGCCGGTCCGGGCCGCGGCGGGGTCGTTGCGCGGCCCGGGCGGGGGGCTCCCTATGCTTTCGACCATGACGGAGAGCACCGGGATCGACCCCGAGGACAGCAAGATCATCACGCTGGCGCGCAGCGCCCGGGCCCGCAACGGGGTGCCCGAGGGGGCGGCGGTGCGGGACGAGACGGGACGGACGTACGTCGCGGGCACGGTGGAGCTCGACTCCCTGAAGCTGAGCGCGCTGCAGACCGCGGTCGCGATGGCCGTGGCCAGCGGGGCGCGGTCCCTGGAGGCCGCGGCAGTGGTGAGCGCGGCCGACGCCCCGGCCGAGGCCGACCGGGCGGCGGTCCGCGACCTCGGCGGCCCGGACACCCCGGTCCTCCTGGCGGCCCCGGACGGCACCCTGAAGTCCACGACCCCGGCCGGCCGGTAGCCTCTGGCCTCCCGGCGGGGTCGCTGTCCCGTGTTCGGCCGCGGCCCGGCAGGCTCTGCCCGCCGATGCGGCCCCGCCCGGCCATTCCAGCCTCGGCCACATCCAGCCTCGGGCGGGCAAAGCCGGCCCCGCCGGCCTTTGAGGCGCGGGGTCCGGGGCGGCGCCCCAGGAAACCCGGCTCCGCCGGGCGCCGGCCTCCGCCCGGACCCTCCCCCGGCTACCGCTGGTTCGGGACGGCGCACTCGCTGCGCCAGTACGTGCATGCGGCGCTCGGGGTGAGCCCGACGGCCTACCGGCCGTCCTTCCGGGCCACCGGAGGAGCGGGAGGGGGCGGTGCCACGCCGCCATCTCCTGATGGGCCATCAGTTGATGCCGGGTCCGTGCATTGACTTCTCCCGTCGCCCGCTCGTGAATGGGCCCCTGCGCGGGGCGCGGCGCGAGGCAACCCAGGGGGCGGGCAGTGCGAACACGGGCGCGGAACCGGAGATGGTCGGCAGCCGTCGGCATGGCCGCTCTCGCGGCCACGGCCGGGGGCGCCCTCGGCGCACCCGCCGCGGCCGAGGGGGAGACGCCCCCGGGACAGGTGGACTTCCCCACGCAGTGCCTGGCGCCCCAGGAGGCCGGACTCCCGCCCGCCGACGGGCGGACCACCGCCAGGATCACCGTGGACGACCCGGCACCCCGGCTCGGCGACACCGTCACCGTGACCTACCAGGTCCTCGGGACCCCGGCCCTGAACCCGGTCGGCGGCGAACTCCCCGCCGACACGCTCACCCCGGCCGGCCGGATCCTGCTCGGGGGCGCCCAGAGCGGCGAGGTCACCGTCGTCGGCGCCCAGCGCAACGACCCCGTCCCGGCCGGCGCGCCCCTGCCCGCGGTCACCATGACCGGCACCTTCACCGTCACCGCGCCCGGCGAGATCACCCTGGCACCCGGCCCCTACACCCTGCACACCGGCCAACTCGTGGATCTCGACACCAGCTGCACCGCCTCCGGTCCGGCCCCGGCCCCCGTCTCGGCACGCCTCACCGGCACCGCACTGCCCACGGCCAACCTGCGCACCGTCCGCCTCGCCGCCGCCCACGGCAGACCCGGAGCCGGGGTGAAGGTCACCGCCGCCGGGTTCCCGCCGGGCGCCTCCGTGACCGTCGCGGGGCGGGCCGGCGCCGCCGAGACCGCCGACCGGGTGCGCGCCACCGCCGACGGCCTGGGCACGGCCGTCGTGGAGCTGCCGGTCACCGACCGCACGACCACCGCGGTCGTCGCCTACGAGGGCACGGCCTGGTCCGCGGGCCAGGGCTCCGGCCCTGCGGCGTACACGGTCGTCGACGCCGCCCCGCCGCCGGCCGCCACGCAGAAGGTCACCGCCACCGTCGAACCGGGCGCGCTCGGCATGACCCAGGCAGGCGAGGACATCACCCTCGGCGCGGTCCCGTACGGCGGTGGCGGCCCGGCGCCCGGCCGGATCGGCACCGTGACCGTCACCGACGCCCGCGGCGGCCCGGCCGGCTGGTCCCTGACCGGCAAGGTCACCGACTTCACCGGCCCCGGTGGGATCCGCATCCCGGGCGCGTCCCTGTCCTGGACCCCGTCGTGCGTGGCGGCCCCGGGCAGCCTCAGCCCCTGTACGCCGGGCAGCGCGGGCGCCGTCGGCCCCGAGGGTGCGCTCCTGGCCTCCACCCCGGACGGCCCGCTGGCCGGCGGCACCTTCACGGTCGACGCGACGGTCACCCTGCGCGTGCCGCCGTACACCCCGCCGGGCGCCTACACGGCGGTCCTGACCCTGACCCTGTCGTGACCCGTACGACCCCGTCGGCGTCCGGGGCGCGGCGTGCGGGGCACGGCCCCGGGAAGCGGTCGAGGGACGGGGTGGGGAGAAGGCTCCGGGCGGTCACAGCGCCGGTGCTCGCCGCCGCCGCGCTCGTCGCCGCGACCGCCGGGACGGCCGGGGCCGAGGACGGCCAGTGGTCCGTGCTGCCCGCCGCGAACACCCTGGGACAACGGCCGTGTTTCTATCTTGCCGCCGCACCCGGCCAGCACGTCACCGACGCCGTCACCCTCACCAACCGCGGCGACCGACCCCGCACCTTCCGCCTCTACGCCGCCGATGCCCACCACACCGCCCGCGACGGCGGCTTCGCTCTCCGCGGGCCCGACGAGCCGCGCCGGGCCGTCGCCGCGTGGACGAAGCTCGACCGGGAGCGGGTCACCGTCCCGGCCGGTGGCACGGTCCGGGTCGGCTTCACGCTCACCGTCCCCGACCGCGCCGCACCGGGGGACCACCCTGGCGCCGTGGCCGCCCTGGAGGAACGGCCGGGCGAAGCCGCCGCCGCGCGGATCATCGGGGTGCGGCAGGCCGTCGCCGCCCGGCTGTACCTGCGGGTCATTGGCCCCACCGCGCCCGCCCTCGCCGTCCGGGACGTCACCGTGGACCGCCGGGGCGGCGCCGCGGCGGAGGTCTCGTACACCCTCCACAACACCGGTAACGTCACCCTCCGGCCCCGGGTCACCCTCACCGCCTCCGGCGCGCTCGGCCGCCGGCTGCTCGACCGCGGGCTCACCGGGCTGCCCGCCGAACTGCTGCCGGGTCAGGAGGAGCGCCTGCAGGCCCGCTGGGACGGCCCGCCCACAGTCGAATGGGCCCGGGTGACGGTGCGGGCGCGGGCCGACGGAACCACAGCTCAGGGCCGTGCCGCCTACGCCGCGCACCCGCCTCTCGCGGCTGTGCTCGCCGTCACCGCCCTGGCCTGGTCGGCGCTGGGAGCGGCATCGGGGAGAATGGCCCGTATGAGCGATCGTTCCCCCGAGTCCACCGCCCCGCACCGTGCGGGCTTCGCCTGCTTCGTCGGCCGTCCCAATGCCGGGAAGTCGACCCTCACCAACGCACTCGTGGGCACGAAGGTCGCGATCACCTCCAACCGGCCGCAGACCACCCGCCACACCGTCCGCGGCATCGTGCACCGCCCCGACGCCCAGCTCGTCCTCGTCGACACGCCCGGCCTGCACAAGCCGCGCACCCTGCTCGGCGAGCGCCTCAACGACGTCGTGCGCACCACCTGGGCCGAGGTCGACGTCATCGGCTTCTGCCTGCCGGCCGACCAGAAGCTCGGCCCCGGCGACAAGTTCATCGCCAAGGAGCTCGCGGGGATCAAGAAGACCCCCAAGATCGCCATCATCACCAAGACCGACCTGGTCGAGTCCAAGCAGGTGGGCGAGCAGCTCATCGCCGTGCACCAGCTCGCCGAGGAGCTCGGCTTCGAGTGGGCCGAGATCGTCCCCGTCTCGGCGGTCGGCGACAGCCAGGTCCAGCTGCTGGCCGACCTGATCGCGCCGCTGCTGCCGGAGAGCCCGCCGCTGTACCCGGAGGGCGACCTCACCGACGAGCCCGAGATGGTCATGGTCGCCGAGCTGATCCGCGAGGCCGCCCTGGAAGGCGTACGGGACGAGCTCCCGCACTCCATCGCCGTGGTCGTCGAGGAGATGATCCCGCGGGAGAACCGCCCGGCCGACCGCCCGCTGCTCGACATCCACGCCAACGTCTACATCGAGCGGCCGAGCCAGAAGGGCATCATCATCGGCCCGAAGGGTTCCCGCCTGAAGGAGGTCGGGATGAAGTCGCGCAAGCACATCGAGGCGCTGCTCGGCACCCCCGTCTTCCTCGACCTCCACGTGAAGGTCGCCAAGGACTGGCAGCGGGACCCCAAGCAGCTGCGCAAGCTCGGCTTCTGACCGGTCGCCCGGGCCCGCCCCCGCGGGCGCTCCACGACAGGGCAGTACACCTGGGCTAGGCGAGGCGCCGGATCTTCAGCGCGTTGTCGGGACGGGTCCCGGGACGGCCCTCCGGGTCGGTCATGGCCTGCACGTGCTCGGCCGCGGTGAGGACCTCCCAGCCGCCCTGCGGCAGTTCCAGCTGCGCCAGGACCTCGTGCGGGGTGGGGAAGTGGATGTCGGCGAGGGCCTCCGGGTTCCACGACGGCCCGCCCGCGTGGCCCACCACGAGGAGGGTCCCGCCGGGGGCCACCGCGGCGGCGGCCCGGCGCAGGATCCGCTCGCGCGGGAAGTCCCCGTAGCTGTGCAGGAAGCACGCCGAGACGAGGTCGAACTCCCCCTCGGGGAAGGACTGCGCGAAGTCGTGCTGCTGCCAGTCGACGAGGTCCCCGACCCCGGCCTCGGCGGCGTGCTCGGCGGCGCGGCCGAGGGCCACCTTCGAGATGTCGGCGGCGGTGACCCGCCATCCGCGGCGGGCCAGCCAGACGGTGTCCGCACCCTCCCCGCACCCGAGGTCGAGGGCCCGGCCGGGGGCGAGGTCCTGGGCCTCGCGGACCAGAAGGGCGTTGGGGTTGCCGCTCCAGATGCGCGTGCTCTCGCCGTAGCGCTCGTCCCAGAACTCCGCGCCGCCTGCGACGGGCCCGTTCCCGTTCTCCTGCGTCCCGTGCGTGTGCTCGTGCGTGTGGCCGTGGTCGTGGTCGTGCGTCGTCATGGGTGCCTCTTCCGCTCGCGGTCTTCGTGCCCCCGATGCTGCGCCCACCCCGCCCCCCTCGGCAAACAAAGTTGCCGACCCGGCAAACGCGAACGTGGCCGGCCCCGCCTGCCGGTCGGCGCGCCCGCGGCGCGGCAGCCGGAGCACGCCGGTCAGGCCCCGGGCTCGGCGGGCGGTTCGGCGATCAGGGCGGTGCCCACCCGGCGGAAGCCGGCGCGGCCGTAGATCCGGGCCACGTCCTCGTCGCCCGCCGAGAGGAAGACCGTACGGGCGCCGCGTGCGCGGGCCTGCGCGACAAGGGCCGAGGTGACCCCGAGGGCCAGGCCCTGGCGGCGGGCGGACGGGAGGGTGCCGACGCCCACGACCTCGGCGACGTCCCCGACCGGGTTGAACATGCCCGAGCAGAGCACCACGCCGTCGCGCACGGCCGCGGCCATCCCCGAGGTGCCCGCCGCCAGCTTCGCCGAGACGCTCGCCCGGCGGCTCTCCACCGACGGGTCCTCCAGCGCGGCCGCCAGCTCCGCCGGTCCGGCCTCGCCCACCGCCGTGCCCGGGTCCGCGAAGGCCAGCGAAGGTACCGCCAGCGCGGCCGACAGCAGCGGGTCCTCGGCGTCGAGCAGCCGCACCTCCGGGTGCGGGGGCAGCTCCTCGGAGGTCTCCAGCACCATCAGCGGGTGCGCGTGGACGTGCAGCCCGGCCGCCTCCGCGGCGGCGCGCAGCGCCGGGCTGGTCTCGGCGACCCACTCGAAGGACTCGGGCACGCCGAGTTCGCGCTGGCGGGCGAGGACCCGCTCCACGTCGGCGGCGGTCGCGTCGGAGCCGCCGAGCGCGGGCCGCGCGTAGTACGGCCAGCCCGCGCCCTCCTGGACGAACAGGGTCAGCGGTCCGAAGTCCTCGGCCCGGGCCCCGCCCACCCGCGGCACCGTGTCGTAGTACCGCTCCAGCTCGGACAGCGGCGAATCGATCATGTGATGGGTCATCCGGCCATCCAAGCAAAGGGCCGGTGGTCAGGCACCCTCTTTCAGGACCCGGGAGATCAGCGCCCGCTGGGCCTCCGACAGGCGCGGCTCGGCGCAGGAGACCGTCCGGCCGTCCACCGTGATCCGGTAGGCGAAGCCGTCCCGCACCCGGTCCGCCGGGTCGCCGGGCGGACCGGGCCGCAGCGCGAGCTGGGCCAGGGCCTGCCACTCGTCCTCGTCCGGCAGGCCGGAGGTGTCCACCTCGGCCCGTCGCTCGATGCCCGCGAAGCCGCCCGTCCGTACCACCAGAATCCGCATGGGAGCCGTCCTACCCCGAGAACGGGACGCCCACCACCGACCATGCCTTCTGGAGTGCCTGGTGCTCCGCCCCGCCGTCCCCGTAGCGGGTGGCGGCGGCCGCCGTCGAGAGCCGGGCGAACTCCGCGAAGTCCGCCTTGGGGGTGAGGTCCCCGCCGGTCAGGGTGTCGTACCAGATCTGTCCGGCCCGCTCCCAGGCCTTGCCGCCGAGCTCGGTCGCCGCGATGTAGAAGGCGTGGTTGGGGATGCCGGAGTTGATGTGGACGCCGCCGTTGTCGCTGTGGGTGTTGACGTAGTCGTCCATGGTGGCCGGCTGCGGGTCCTTGCCGAGCTCGTCGTCGTCGTAGGCGGTGCCCGGCGCCTTCATGGAGCGCAGGGCGACCCCGGTCACGTTGGGTCCGAGCAGTCCGGCCCCGATCAGCCAGTCGGCCTGGTCGGCGGTCTGTTCCAGCGAGTACTGCTTGATCAGGGAGCCGAAGACGTCCGACATCGACTCGTTCAGGGCGCCCGACTGGCCGCGGTAGCGCAGGTTCGCCGTGTACTGGGTGACGCCGTGGGTCAGCTCGTGCCCGATGACGTCCACCGACACGGTGAAGTCGAGGAAGAGGTCCCCGTCCCCGTCGCCGAAGACCATCTGCTGCCCGTCCCAGAAGGCGTTGTTGTAATCCTCGCCGTAGTGGACGGTGGCGTCCAGCGGGAGCCCGGAGTCGTCGATCGAGCGGCGCCCGAAGCCCTTCAGGAACAGCTCGTACGTCGCCCCGAGGCCCGCGTAGGCGCGGTTGACGGTGGCGTCCTTGCTCAGCGGGTCGCCCTCCTCGCGGACCTTCGTCCCCGGCAGCTGCGTACGGTGCTGGGCGTCGAAGATCGTCCGCTGCGGATCGTCGCCCGCCGGTGCGGCGAGGGTGGGCACGATCCCGCGCACGGCGGTGACCCGGCGCCGGGTGCGCAGCAGGGAGTCGCGCTCCAGGGTGCGCTGGGCGAGGTCGGCGCGCCGGGTGTCCGCGGAGAGCGCGGCCTTGTCGAGGAGGTGCGGCGGCACGACGGTGCAGAAGACGGGGTGGCGGTGAGTGTGGGAGGCATCCATGCCCGGCAATGTGGCACCGAGTCACCGTCATGTCACCAGTTGCAACCATGATTCATTCGGTTGTGTCACCTTCCGTCGCTGCAGAAACGTGCCTGGTGTCTTTGCGCGGCCGGACCGGGGCGCTTTTGGGGGGATCACCCCGACCTGGGGGAGAAAAGGAGGCTTGGCTCACATTTGGTGCAAATCGGACGCCCGGGTCTTGCATACTGAAACAGGTCCTCGCGTTACGGCGCGGCTCGGCTAGGCTCGGCCCATCATGCGTTTCGGGCTGCTTCTCCTTAGCTGCCGCGGCGAGGGTCTGTAGTCGTAGGCCGGCCCCCTCCCCGCGGAGTTTGGTGTTGCGGTTTTCACTACCGCCGTCGGCCGTCCCAGCGAACTACCGCGGACACGCGAGGAGCCCAACGCCATGAGCCAGCAGCCTTTTGTCGGTCGCCCCACGCCCATCACGAACGCGACCCACACCCAGAAGTCCTCCGGGATGCCGATCCACAAGTACGGCGCGTACGAACAGGTGGACATCCCGGACCGCACCTGGCCCGATGCCCGCGTCACCAAGGCCCCCCGCTGGCTGTCCACCGACCTGCGGGACGGCAACCAGTCGCTGATCGACCCCATGACCCCCGCCCGCAAGCGCGAGATGTTCGACCTGCTGGTGCGCATGGGCTACAAGGAGATCGAGGTCGGCTTCCCGTCCTCCGGCGAGACCGACTTCGCCTTCGTGCGTTCCATCATCGAAGAGGGCGCGATCCCGGACGACGTCACCATCTCCGTACTGACCCAGGCCCGCGAGGACCTGATCGAGCGGACCGTGGAGTCCCTGGTCGGCGCCAGGCGCGCCACCGTGCACCTGTACAACGCGACCGCGCCGACCTTCCGCCGGGTCGTCTTCCGCGGCTCAAAGGAGCAGATCAAGCAGATCGCGGTCGACGGCACCCGCCTGGTGATGGAGTACGCCGAGAAGCTGCTGGGCCCCGAGACCACCTTCGGCTACCAGTACAGCCCCGAGATCTTCACCGACACCGAGCTGGACTTCGCCCTGGAGGTCTGCGAGGCCGTCTGTGACGTCTGGCAGCCGTCCGAGGGCCGCGAGATCATCCTGAACCTGCCCGCCACCGTGGAGCGTTCGACGCCGTCCACGCACGCGGACCGCTTCGAGTGGATGGCCCGCAACCTGACCCGCCGCGAGCACATCTGCATCTCCGTGCACCCGCACAACGACCGGGGCACCGCCGTCGCCGCCGCCGAGCTGGCCCTGATGGCCGGCGCCGACCGCATCGAGGGCTGCCTGTTCGGACAGGGCGAGCGCACCGGCAACGTCGACCTGATCACGCTGGGCATGAACCTGTTCTCCCAGGGCATCGACCCGCAGATCGACTTCTCGCAGATCGACGAGATCCGCCGCACCAGCGAGTACTGCAACCAGATGCCGGTCCACCCGCGCCACCCCTACGCGGGCGACCTGGTCTACACCGCCTTCTCCGGCTCCCACCAGGACGCCATCAAGAAGGGCTTCGACGCGATGGAGGCCGACGCGGCCGCCGCGGGCAGGACCGTCGACGACATCGAGTGGGCCGTGCCGTACCTGCCCATCGACCCCAAGGACGTCGGCCGCTCCTACGAGGCGGTCATCCGGGTCAACTCGCAGTCCGGCAAGGGCGGCATCGCGTACGTCCTGAAGAACGACCACAAGCTGGACCTGCCGCGCCGCATGCAGATCGAGTTCTCGAAGATCATCCAGGCCAAGACCGACGCCGAGGGCGGCGAGGTCACGCCGAAGGCGATCTGGGACATCTTCTCCGACGAGTACCTGCCCAACCCGGAGAACCCGTGGGGCCGCATCCAGCTGCGCTCCGGCTCGACGGCCACCGACAAGGACGGCACGGACACGCTGACCGTCGAGGCGGTCGTGGACGGCGTGGAGACGGTCCTGAACGGCACCGGCAACGGTCCGATCTCGGCGTTCTTCGACGCGCTGGCCGGCATCGGCGTCGACGCCCGCCTGCTGGACTACACCGAGCACACCATGAGCGAGGGCGCGTCCGCCGTGGCCGCCTCCTACATCGAGTGCGCGATCGACGGCCGGGTCCTGTGGGGCATCGGCATCGACGCCAACACCACCCGCGCCTCCCTGAAGGCGGTCATCTCCGCCGTCAACCGAGCGGGCCGCTGACCACTCGCACGTGAACCCCGCTCCTCCTTCCGGAGGGGCGGGGTTGCGTCGTTCCCGGGCCTGCGGCCTCAGCGGGCCAGGTAGCCGCCGTCCACCGGAAGGACCACCCCCGTCACGAAAGACGCCGCGTCCGAGGCGAGGAAGGCGATGACCCGGGCCACCTCCTCCGGCTCGCCGAGCCGGCCCATCGGGTGTGCCCCCGTGACCTCCGCCAGGTACTCCGGCCCGCCCGGCTCGTCCTGCAGCGCGATCACCCGCTCCGTTCGGATCGTTCCGGGAGCCACCGCGTTGACGCGGATCCCGTGCGCCGCCCACTCGACCGCGAGGTGCTTGGTCAGCCCCGACGCGACGAACTTCGCCGGTCCGTACGCCGCCTGGCGGGCCTGCCCCGCCACACCCGAGATCGAGGACACGCAGACCAGCGCCCCGCCCGGCCGCGGCTGCGCGGTCATCGCCTCGATGGCGTACTTGCAGGTCAGGAACATCCCGCGACCGTCGACCGCCATGACGTGGTCCCAGTCCCGCGCGGTGGTCTCGCGTACATCCGAAAGAGGGAGCACCCCGGCGTTGGCCACGGCGACGTCGAGGCGCCCGTAGGCCTGCACCGCGGCGGCGACCATCGCCCGGTTGTCGTCCGGATCGGAGACGTCACCGACCACCACGGTGATCGGGCGGCCCTCGGCGGCCAGATCCGTACGCAGCGCCTCGACCCCGGGGCCGTTGATATCGGCCGCGGTCACCCGGGCTCCGGAGCGGGCGAGCAACACGGCGGTGGCGCGGCCGATCCCGCTCGCGGCCCCGGTCACCAGACACGACTTCTCCTTCATGCGGCAGACCCTAAGCGGAACCGGGGATGCAGATCGGCCAAGTCCCGCGCGCGGGACATGTTGTCTTGTCGCACGACTGACGCATCCTCACCGATGTGGCTAACATCACGCCAACCCGGCGATGCTGCCGGACGACCACGGAGGTGCGACGTGCTGCCAGTTCGGGGTGGGGACGGCCGGAAGCTGACGGTCTGGGGCATCCGTACCACCTGGAGCACCGTGGGTGACGGGGAGTTCTTCTGCCCGGACTGCGGTGGGGACCGCAACTACCGCAGGCGCACCGGCCGCCGCCGGTTCACCGTCCTCGGGGTGCCGCTGCTGCCGCGCGGGCAGGCGGGGCCCGTCGTCGAGTGCCAGGGCTGCCGGGAGCGCTTCGGCACCGACGTACTGGACCACCTCACCACCACCCGGTTCACGGCCCTCCTGCGGGACGCCGTGCACACCGTCGCCCTGGCGGTGCTCACTGCGGGCGGGACGGCCTCGCGCAGCGCGCTGGAGGCCGCCGTGTGCGCCGTACGGGCCGCCGGCTTCCAGGAGTGCACCGAGGAGCAGCTGGAGTCGCTCGTGGAGGCGCTGTCCACGGACGAGGGCCGGCTCGGGCTGTACGACATCCCGGAGTGCTGCGGGGCCGCGCTGTCGATAGAGCTCCACGAGGCGCTGGAGCCGCTCGCCCCGCACCTGGCCGGTCCGGGCCGCGAGTCGATCCTGCTGCAGGGTGCCCGGATCGCCCTCGCGGACGGCCCGTACATCCCGGCCGAGCGCGAGGTGCTGGCCACCGTCGGATCGGCGCTGCGGATCGGCGTGGACGAGGTGGCGCGGCTGCTGTCGGCGGTGCGCGCGCCCTGAGCGGAGCCGCAGCCGTTCCGGAACCGGCCGGAACACCGTGGTCCGACGTAACGATCCGGCCTCGCGTGGGGCCAAAATCTCGCCTGGTGAACACCTTGTGAACAGCCGAGCCGATGGCTCCGGGCCCGTTCAGGCTGCCTCCGAGGCCGCCGGAACGGGCCTGTTCGTTTTGCGTCACCAAACGGTCGCGAAGTGCGTCATGGCAGGTCGCGGCATGTAGCGGTCGGTGCGCTTCGCACTCGCACGGCCGGAACGGCCTGCTGCGGAAGGCCCGTCCCATACGCCTGCGCCGGTTCCGCCACCACTGGAGAAATCTACAGATCTGAAGCCTGGGATGGTCAACAGTTTGTAGAAGTCGACGATATCTGTGAGGCCTCCCACAGGCGTTCAATTCCGGTCACACGCCGAGAAGCCGCCGCCCCGCACAGCGGGACTTCGACCCACGTGAACGTACTGAAAACCCTGGCGAACCAACGGGTTAACGACCCACTTCGCCCAGGGATAACCAGATCTCCTCTCACTTACCTACCTTGAAGGGCAAGGCTGAGATGGCACGTGTCGCCGCCCGGCTTTCCACCGACGGAAAGCAGAGCACGCACCCGGTCGACGAGGTGCTCCCCGTCCCCAAGCTCGCGCTGTACGGCTTCCAGCACGTACTCGCCTTCTACGCCGGCGCGGTGATCGTCCCGATCATCGTGGGCAGCGCGCTCAAGCTGAGCCCTGAACAGCTGGTCTACCTGATCAACGCGGACCTCTTCACCTGCGGTATCGCGTCGATCATCCAGGCCTGGGGCATCGGCCGGATCGGCGCGCGACTGCCGTTGATCCAGGGCGTGACCTTCACCGCCGTGTCCCCGATGATCGCCATCGGCCTCGGCGCGGGCGGTGGAACGGCCGCCCTGCTGGTCATCTACGGCGCGGTCATCACCGCCGGTATCGCCACCTTCGCCTTCGCCTGGCTGCCGGCCAAGGCGTTCCGGGCGGTGATGCGGCTCTTCCCGCCGGTCGTCACCGGCACGGTGATCACCGTGCTCGGCATCGTCCTGATCCCGGTCGGCCTCAACGACGCGGCCGGCGGCCTCGGCAGCCCCGACTTCGGCGAGCCGAAGAACTTCGCCTACGCCGGCGGCACGATGCTCTTCATCCTGATCCTGATGAAGCTCGGCAGGCCGTTCCTCTCCAGCATCGCGATCCTCCTCGGCCTGGTCGTCGGCACCGGCGTCGCCTTCCTCCTCGGCGACGCGCAGTTCGCCGACGTGGGCAAGTCCGACTGGATCGGCGTCACCACCCCCTTCTACTTCGGCGTCCCGAAGTTCGAGTGGTTCCCGATCGTCCTGATGCTCATCGTCATGCTGATCACCATGGTCGAGACGACCGGTGACACGTACGCCGTCGGCGACATCGTCGGCAAGGAGGTCGACAGCGAGACCGTGGCCCGCGCCCTGCGTGCCGACGGCGCCGCCACCGCCCTCGGCGGCGTCCTCAACTCCTTCCCGTACGTCGCCTTCGCGGAGAATGTCGGCCTGGTGCGGATGACAAAGGTGAAGAGCCGGTTCGTGGTCGTCGCCGCAGGCGTCTTCATGATCATCCTGGGTCTGCTGCCCAAGGCCGCGGCGATCGTCGCCGCCGTCCCGCACGGAGTCCTCGGCGGCGCCGCGACCGTCATGTTCGCCATGGTCGCCCTGGCCGGTATCCAGACCCTGGGCAAGGTGGACCTGAAGGAGGAGAAGAACGCGCTGATCGTCGGCGTCTCCCTCGCCTTCGCCCTGCTCCCGGCGACCGTCCCGGTCTTCTTCACCAAGCACATGGACGCGGACCTGTCCTCGCTGCTCAACAGCGGTGTCACGCTGGGTGCCACGGCCGCCATCGTGCTCAACCTCATCCTCAACGGCCCGGCGAAGGACAACGCCCACGACACCCCCGCGGCCGGAACCCCGGCGGACGCCCCGGCCGCCGCCCCGGCCGAGGACGCCAAGGTCCCCGCGGCGGTGCCGGCCCAGGCTGCCGCCCCCGCCCCCGCAGCCGAGAAGGCGGACGGCGCCGGCCCCTCGCCGTCCCCGTCCGCTCCCTGACCTCCCAAGGGGTGCCGACCCCTCGTCCGGGCCGACGTCCGGACGAGGGGTTATCACCGCGCATACCATGATCGTCTGTGCATATGATCACGAGCCCCTCACGGGGCAATCGATGACCATTGATCGGACAACTCATATGCACATCAGCGCGATCAAGCGCCTCGCAGCGGCCTCGGCGCTCGCCGTGACCGCCTCGCTCCTGGGGGCGTCCCAGGCCACCGCCGCGGACCCGGCCCCGGTGACGCCCAAGGCCGTCTTCAACGACCCGGTGGCCGCCCCGACCGCGATACGCGACGAACTCATCAGGCTCATCCGGAATACGGAGAAGAACGGCCTGATCCGCGGGTCGATCTTCCTCTTCACCGATCACGACGTGGCTGCCGCGCTGGAGAAGGCCTCCAGGGAGAACAACGTCAAGGTCCAGATCCTCTTCGACAACCGCGCCGAGGCCGACCAGGTCCTGAAGAACGGCGTCCTGGAGAACACCGGCAGCGAGTACTCGTGGCTGCGCGGCAAGTTCGCCCAGAAGGTGGAGGAAGGGCAGGCGGTGGACGCCGACGCCGTCGGCTCCTTCGCCTACGCCTGCCCGGAGAAGCGCGGCTGCATCGGCAACCGCGTGATGGAGCAGGCCGACGGCGACGTCGAGTACGCCATCAACCACAACAAGTACTTCACCTTCTCGAAGGTCGGCGCCACCGAGAAGGTCGTCTTCCAGGCCTCGGCCAACCTCACGGCCAGCCACCTCAACCGCATGTACAACAACGCGGTGGTCGTTCCCGACGCGACGCTCTACGACGGCTACAGCGCCTACTGGAAGGACCAGCTCAAGGAGGGCACCACCGGAACCGGTGCGCCCGACTACTACAGGACCGCGTCCGCCGGGATCTACAAGGCCTACTTCTTCCCGCGCATCGAGTCGGACCGCAGCATCGACCCGAAGTCGGCCGTGGACCCGCGCAAGGACCCGTCCACCGACACGATCGTCAACGTGCTGGAGAAGGTGGACTGCACCGTCGCCCCGGCCAGGATCCGGATCGGGATGTACGCCTTCACCCGCACCCAGGTCGCCGACCGGCTCCGCACCATGTCGAACGAGGGCTGCGACGTGCGGATGGTCCTCAACGGCGACTCGGGCAGCGTGGGCAACGGCGTGCGCGACATCCTCGCCACGGCTCCGAAGATCAAGGTGAACGTGTGCGAGGGGGTCGACGGCAGCAAGACCACCCTGGGCATCCACTCCAAGTACATGATGATCGACGGCGCGTACCTGGGGGAGCGGAGCCAGTGGGTCTTCACCGGTAGCCACAACTACACCTACCCGAACCTCCGCTCGCAGGACGAGACCCTGCTGAAGATCCAGAACCCGGAGATCTACGAGGGCTTCCGGAAGAACTTCGACGAGACCCTGCTGCGCAGCGCCGCCTGCCAGCGGCCGCTCGCGGTCCCCTTCCAGTAGGACCCGCCCGTCGGGCGGTGGCCGGCGCCCGTTGTCCCGCATCCGGTGCGGGACAATGGGCGCATGAGTCTGTTCCGCGACGACGGCATCGTGCTGCGCACCCAGAAGCTCGGTGAGGCGGACCGCATCATCACGCTGCTGACCAGGGGCCACGGAAGGGTGCGGGCCGTCGCCCGCGGGGTCCGGCGCACGAAGTCCAAGTTCGGCGCCCGGCTGGAACCTTTCTCCCATGCCGACGTGCAGTTCTTCGCCCGCGGCAGCGAACTGGTCGGCCGCAGCCTCCCGCTCTGCACCCAGACCGAGATCATCGCCCCGTACGGCAACGGCATCGTCACCGACTACGCCCGCTACACCGCCGGCACCGCCATGCTGGAGACCGCCGAGCGGTTCACCGAGAACGAGGGCGAGCCCTCCGTGCAGCAGTACCTGCTGCTCGTCGGAGCCCTGCGCACCCTCTCGCGCGCAGAACACGAGCCGCACCTCATCCTGGACGCCTTCCTGCTGCGTTCCCTCGCCGTCAACGGCTACGCGCCCAGCTTCGAGGACTGCGCGAAGTGCGGCATCCACGGACCCAACCGGCACTTCTCCGTCGCCGCGGGCGGGGTCATATGCGGGGACTGCCGGGTGCCCGGCAGCGTCGTACCCTCGTCGGAGGCCATCGCCCTGCTCAGCGCACTGCTGACGGGCGACTGGGGGCATGCCGACGCGTGTGAGGCGCGTCACGTGCGGGAGGGCAGCGGGCTGGTCTCCGCCTATTTGCACTGGCATCTGGAGCGCGGGCTACGCTCCTTGCGATACGTCGAGAAATAGGAGCTGGGCACATGGCACGACGCGGGATTCTGGGACGCTCTCGCCGGGAGTACAAGGTTCCCGAGCCGCACCCCTCCGGTGCGGTCCCGCCGAAGATCCCCGGCGAGCTGGTCCCGAACCACGTCGCCGTCGTCATGGACGGCAACGGCCGCTGGGCCAAGGAGCGCGGCCTGCCGCGCACCGAGGGGCACAAGGTCGGCGAGGGCGTCGTCCTCGACGTGCTGAAGGGCTGCCTGGAGATGGGCGTCAAGAACCTCTCCCTGTACGCCTTCTCGACGGAGAACTGGAAGCGCTCGCCCGACGAGGTCCGCTTCCTGATGAACTTCAACCGCGACGTCATCCGGCGCCGCCGCGACGAGATGAACGAGCTCGGCATCCGCATCCGCTGGGTCGGCCGGATGCCGAAGATGTGGAAGTCGGTCGTCCAGGAGCTCCAGGTCGCGCAGGAGCAGACCGTCGACAACGACGCCATGACCCTGTATTTCTGCGTCAACTACGGCGGCCGCGCGGAGATCGCCGACGCGGCACAGGCCATCGCCCGGGACGTGGCTGCGGGCAAGCTCGACCCCTCGAAGGTCAACGAGAAGACCTTCGCCAAGTACATCTACTACCCCGACATGCCGGACGTGGACCTGTTCCTGCGACCGAGCGGCGAGCAGCGCACCTCCAACTACCTGCTCTGGCAGAGCGCGTACGCCGAGATGGTCTTCCAGGACGTGCTGTGGCCGGACTTCGACCGCCGCAACCTGTGGGCGGCGTGCCTGGAGTACGCCCAGCGCGACCGCCGCTTCGGCGGCGCGGTCCCCAACCAGCCGGACGCCACCGCCTGACGGGGGCGCGTGACCGCCGGATTCCACCCCGCCGGTAGGGTCCGCTGTCATGAACACGGATGGGGATCATGCACAGCGGACCGCGCAGGCCGCCTTCGTCTACGAGCTGACGCTCGCCGACCTTCAGGGCGTCGTCCGGGTGCGTGCCCGGCGGACGGGAGCCGGGCGTGTGGAGACGCTCCTGGTTCCCCTGGCGACCATTGCTCCCGTGGTGGTGTTCTCGCTGTTCCGCGGGCTGCTGCCGGTCGCCGTCGTGACCGGCGCGGTGCTGGGGCTCGGTGCCGGAGTCCTCGGAGTCGTACGGAGCCGGCGCGGCATGGCGCGTCGGCTTCACGCGGTGTGGGCTGCGTACGGGCAGTGCCGAACGGTGGTCGACGACCGGGGCGCCGCGACGACGGGCGAGACCATGTCGTACACGGCCGACTGGAAGCTCTTCACGCACTACGCCGAGACGCCGGACCTCTTCGTCCTGGTCGGGGGCCCGCGTGCGAGCTGCCTCGCGGCGGTGCCGAAGCGGGGAGCCGAGAAGCCCGCCGACGTCGACCGACTGCGGGCGATCCTGGACGCGCACCTGAGGCGGCTCTAGACACCCCTGGGCCCGGCTCCGGCCGGGCCGGTCAGCCCGCGGAGGCGCAGTCGGCGCAGGTGCCGAAGATCTCCACCGTGTGGGCGACGTTCACGTAGCCGTGCTCGGCGGCGATGGACTCCGCCCACTTCTCCACGGCCGGGCCCTCCACCTCGACGGCCCTGCCGCACTTTCGGCACACCAGGTGGTGGTGGTGATCGCCGGTGGAGCAGCGGCGGTAGACGGACTCGCCGTCGCTGGTGCGCAGGACGTCGACCTCGCCCGCGTCCGCCAGGGACTGCAGGGTGCGGTAGACGGTGGTCAGGCCCACGGAGTCACCGCGGTGCTTGAGCATGTCGTGGAGTTCCTGGGCGCTGCGGAACTCGTCCACCTCGTCCAGCGCGGCCGCCACCGCGGCCCGCTGGCGGGTGGATCGTCCTCGTACTGGCGCGGTATTCATCTCGCCAGGCGCAGTCGCCACCGGTTCCTCCTCGTATAGGGCCTGCCGCCATTGTGCCAGCCCTTCAAGGCTCCTAGACCTTCACGTCGTCGCGCGTGCAGACCTCTTCGGCCGTCTGTGCGGCCTTGGCCCGGCGGCGGGCCAGGGGGGCGGAGAGGGCGGTCAGCACCATGAAGACGCCGATCGCGAGCAGCACGATCGTCGCGCCCGAGGGCACGTTGATGTAGTAGGTGGCAGCGGTGCCGGTCAGGGAGACGGTCACGCTGATCGCCATGGCCAGACCCAGCGTGGTGGCGAAGCTGCGGGTGAGCCGCTGGGCGGCGGCGACCGGGATCACCAGCATCGCGCTGACCAGCAGCAGGCCGACGATGCGCATGGCGACGGTGACGGTGACCGCGGCGGTGACCGCGATCAGCAGGTTCAGGGCGCGTACGGGCAGGCCGGTGACCCGGGCGAACTCCTCGTCCTGGCAGACGGCGAAGAGCTGCCGGCGCAGGCCGATCGCGACGGCGAGGACGAAGGCGGCGAGGATCGCCATCGCGGTGACGTCCTCGGCGGCGACCGTGGTGATCGAGCCGAACATCGAGCCCAGGAGGCTGGCGGTCTGGCCGCCGCCGAGGTTGATGATCATGACGCCGCCGGCGAGGCCGCCGTAGAAGAGCATGGCGAGGGCGACGTCCCCGCTGGTCCTGCCGCGGGCGCGGATCAGTTCCATGCCGACGGCGCCGACGACGGCGACCAGGGTCGCCATCCAGACCGGGCTGGACTGCAGCACGAAGCCGAGGGCGACACCGGTCATGGCGACGTGGCCGAGGCCGTCACCCATGAGCGCCTGGCGGCGCTGGACGAGGTACGTGCCGATGGCGGGGGCCGTGACGCCGACCAGGGCGGCCGCGATCAGCGCGCGCTGCATGAAGGCGTAGTCGAGGATGTCCATCAGCTCAGCAGTCCCGTCCGCAGGGGCTCGGCGTCGTGCGCCGCGTGGGGGTGTACGTGGTCGTGGCCGGGCAGGGCGTGCTGGCCCACGGCCTCCGGGGGCGGGCCGTCGTGGACGACGCAGCCGTCGCGCAGGACGACGGCGCGGTCGATCAGGGGCTCCAGCGGGCCCAGCTCGTGCAGGACGAGCAGGACGGCCGAGCCGGCTTCGACCTGCGTGCGCAGGGCGCTCGCCAGGACCTCCTGGTTGGCGAGGTCCACACCCGCCATCGGCTCGTCCATGATCAGCAGTTCGGGTTCGACGGCGAGCGCCCGGGCTATGAGGACGCGCTGGTGCTGGCCGCCGGAGAGGGCGTCCACCGAGACGTCGGCGTGCGCGTCCATGCCGACGAGTGCCAGGGCGTGCTCGATGGCGGCCTTGTCGGCCTTGCGCAGGAGGCCGAAGCGGGAGCGCGCGAGGCGGCCGGAGGAGACGACCTCGCGGACGGTGGCCGGGACGCCGCCGGCGGCGGTGGTGCGCTGCGGGACGTACCCGATGCGCGACCAGTCGCGGAAGCGCTTGAAGTCGGTGCCGAAGAGGCTGAGGGAACCGTCGGTCAGCGGGACCTGCCCGACCACGGCGCGGACGGCCGTGGACTTGCCGGAGCCGTTGGCCCCGAGCAGGGCGACGACCTCACCGCGGTGGACGGTGAGGTCGATTCCGCGCAGCACGGGGCGCGAGCCGAGCGAGGCCTTGGCCCCGCGCAGGGATATGACGGGCCGGTCGTCGGCCGGCCGGGGCGTGGACTGCATGGCGCGCGCCTCCGTTGCTGCTGTCATCACTTGGCTCCGAGTGCCTTCTGGAGGTTCTTCAGGTTGGACCGCATGACCTCGAAGTAGTCGGTGCCCTGGGACTTGTCGGTGATGCCCTCAAGGGGGTCGAGGACGTCGGTCTTCAGGCCGGTGTCGGTCGCGAGGGTCTTCGCCGTCTTGTCGCTGGCCAGCGTCTCGAAGAACACGGTGGTGACATTGTCCTTCTTCGCGACGGCCTGAAGATCCTTCATCCGGGCCGGGCTGGGCTCGGACTCGGGGTCGACGCCGGCGATGCCCTCCTGGTCGAGGCCGTAGCGCCCGGCGAGGTGACCGAAGGCGGAGTGGGTGGTGATGAAGGTCCGGGAGGCCGTGTTCTTCAGGCCGTCCTTGAACTCGGTGTCCAACGCGGCCAGTTTGCCGACCAGTTCGTCGGTGTTCTTCCGGTAGTCCGCGGCGTGGCCGGGGTCGGCCTTCTCCAGGGCCGAGCCCACGCCCTTGGCGATCTCCGCGTACTTCACGGGGTCGAGCCAGACGTGGGGGTCGGTGCCGTTCCCGCCGTGGTCGTGGCCCTCGTGCTCCCCGGCGTGCTCACCGGTCTGTTCTCCGGCGTGCTCCCCGGTGTGCTCGTCGCCCTCCTGGTGCGCGTGGCCCTCCTCGCCGTGGCCCGGCCCGGCGCCGTGGGCCTCCGCCGAGGTGAGGGTGGCGGCGTCGACGATGTTCTTCACGCCGGACTGGGCGACGGCCTTGTCGACGGCGGGCTGCAGGCTCTTGAGGTAGAGGATCACGTCGGCCTCGCCGAGCTGCGCGGTCTGCTTGGGCGTGATCTCCAGGTCGTGCGGTTCGACGCCCGGCTTGGTCAGAGCGTCGACCTTCACGTGCTCCTTGCCGATCTGCTCGGCGAGGAACTGCAGCGGGTAGAACGACGCCGTCACGCCGAGCTTGCCGTCCTCGCCGCCGGTGGCGCCCGCTCCGGAGCAGGCGGTCAGGGCCGTGGCGCCGAGGGCGACGGCACCGGCGAGGGCGGCGGTGGGTATGAGGCGTCGTACGTTCATGACATCCATTTTCATCAAAAATGGAAACGGTTGTCAAAAACCCAGGTGGAGGAGCCGGGGTGGGCGGGCGCGGAAGGGGAACCGATTTGAAAGGGGGGGTGCGGGCGCCGGTAACCTAAGGACTTCGCCGTTCGTCCTCGTAATGAAGAGAGCACCGTGGCCGCCGACAAGATCGACACCATCGTCAGCCTGAGCAAGCGCCGTGGCTTCGTTTTCCCGTGCAGTGAGATCTACGGCGGCTCCAAGGCCGCCTGGGATTACGGTCCGCTGGGTGTCGAGCTCAAGGAGAACATCAAGCGCCAGTGGTGGAAGGCCATGGTCACCGGGCGTGAGGACGTCGTCGGGCTCGACTCGTCCGTGATCCTGGCTCCCGAGGTCTGGGTGGCCTCCGGCCACGTCGCCACGTTCTCGGACCCGCTGACCGAGTGCACCTCCTGCCACAAGCGCCACCGCGCCGACCACCTGGAAGAGGCGTACGAGGCCAAGCACGGCCGCGTGCCCGCCAATGGTCTGGCCGACATCAACTGCCCCAACTGCGGTGTGAAGGGCCAGTTCACCGAGCCGAAGCAGTTCTCCGGCATGCTGGAGACCCACCTCGGCCCGACCCAGGACACCGGCTCCAAGGCGTACCTGCGCCCCGAGACCGCCCAGGGCATCTTCACGCAGTTCGCCCAGGTCCAGGTGACCTCGCGCAAGAAGCCGCCCTTCGGTATCGCGCAGATGGGCAAGTCCTTCCGCAACGAGATCACGCCGGGCAACTTCATCTTCCGCACCCGCGAGTTCGAGCAGATGGAGATGGAGTTCTTCGTCAAGCCCGGCGAGGACGAGCAGTGGCAGGAGTACTGGATGCAGGAGCGGTGGAACTGGTACCGCGACCTCGGCATCCGCGAGGAGAACATCCGCTGGTACGAGCACCCGAAGGAGAAGCTGTCCCACTACTCGAAGCGCACCGCCGACATCGAGTACCGCTTCAACTTCGGTGGCAGTGAGTTCTCCGAGCTCGAGGGCGTCGCCAACCGCACCGACTACGACCTCAAGGCGCACTCCGCGGCCTCCGGCCAGGACCTCTCCTTCTTCGACCAGGAGGCCGGCGAGCGCTACACCCCGTTCGTCATCGAGCCGGCGGCCGGTGTGAACCGCGCCATGCTCGCCTTCATGCTCGACGCGTACAACGAGGACGAGGCCCCCAACGCCAAGGGCGTCATGGAGAAGCGCACCGTGATGCGCCTCGACCCGCGCCTTGCCCCGATCAAGGTCGCCGTCCTGCCGCTGTCCCGCAACGCGCAGCTGTCGCCGAAGGCCAAGGGCCTCGCCGCCGACCTGCGCAAGAACTGGAACATCGAGTTCGACGACGCGGGTGCCATCGGCCGCCGCTACCGCCGCCAGGACGAGATCGGTACGCCGTTCTGCGTCACCGTCGACTTCGACACCCTGGACGACAACGCGGTGACCGTGCGCGAGCGCGACACCATGAAGCAGGAGCGCGTCTCCCTGGACCAGATCCAGGGCTACCTCGGCAGCCGCCTGCTCGGCTGCTGACGACCGTCGCACGAACGACCCGGTGGCCCGGTGCGCACACTGCGCACCGGGCCACCGGCCGTTCTCCCGGCTCCGGCGCATGTCAGGCGCGCAGGCCCCGGATCACCAGTGCCGTGACCGCCTCGAACTCCGCGGCGATGGTGGGGGAGAACCACTCCGCCGCGTACTGCGGGTCGTGGAAGCGGCCGGTGGCGTCGAAGACCGCGCGGGCCGCAGCCGGCACGTCCCGGGCCGCGAGTGAACCGTCGGCGACTCCCTGGGCGATGATCCGCGCCAATTGGTCGATCAGCTCCGTCAGATGCTGCTCGACCGTCCCGCTGTTCTCGGCGAGGAGCACCGTGTACGTGGCGAACAGCTCGGGATCGTCGCCGGCCTTGTGGCGCTTGGCCTCGAACAGCGCCTCCAGCCAGGCCTCCAGCTTGCCGGGCGCGCTCTCGGCGGGGGCCGAGGTGATCTGCTCCAGCATCACGACGCTCTTGGCGAGCCAGCGGTCCGTGACCGCCTCGCGCAGCGCGGCCTTCGAGGGGAAGTGCCGGTAGACGCTGCCGTGGCTGACGCCCAGGGCGCGCGCCACGTCCACGACGGTCGCCTTGGTGGGGCCGAAGCGGCGCAGCACCTCCTCGGTGGTCTCGAGGATGCGCTCGGGGGTCAGGGGCTCGGCGGCAGCGGGTGGCATGGGTACGACCGTACCGCCCGCTCAGTGCTCGCTGTCGAGGTGGGCCATCTGCGCCGCGGGATACCGGTCGCCCGCCGCCGCGCCGGCGGGCACGGCCGCCGCGATGGCGGCCAGGTCCGCCGGGCCGAGGTCTATGCGCAGCGCACCCAGTGCCTCGGTGAGGCGGTCCCGACGCCGGGCGCCCACCAGCGGCACTATGTCCTCGCCGCGCGAGAGCACCCAGGCGATGGCGGTCTGGGCGACGCTCACGCCCTTGTCGTCGGCGACCTTGCGCAGGGCGTCGACCAGATCCAGGTTGCGCTGGAGGTTGTCGCCCTGGAAGCGGGGGCTCATCCCGCGGAAGTCGTCCGGTGCAAGCGCCCGGTCACGGGTGAAGTGGCCGCTGATCAGACCGCGGGACAGCACCCCGTACGCCGTGACGCCGATGCCGAGCTCCCGCGCGGTCGGCAGGATCTCGTCCTCGATCCCGCGCGAGATCAGCGAATACTCGATCTGGAGGTCGGAGATCGGGGCCACGGCGGCGGCCCGGCGCAGGGTGTCGGCGCCGACCTCGGAGAGGCCGATGTGGCGCACGTGCCCGGCCTCGACCGCTTCGGCGATGGCCCCGACGGTCTCCTCGATCGGCACGTCCGGGTCCACCCGGGCGATCCGGTAGACGTCGATGTGGTCCCGGCCGAGCCGCTGGAGCGAGTAGGCCAGGAAGTTCCTGACGGCCGCGGGCCGGCCGTCATAGCCGGTGAAGCCTCCCTCGACCGTGCGCAGCGCGCCGAACTTCACGCTGGTCAGTGCCCGGTCGCGGGCCGCCGCGGGTGCCGTGCGCAGGGCTTCGTGGATCAGCAGTTCGTTGTGGCCCATGCCGTAGAAGTCGCCGGTGTCGAGCAGTCCCTTCGCCCCCTCGGGGACCGCGTCCAGATACGCGTGGATGGTCGCGATGGACTCGGAACGGTCGGCCGCCCCGTAGAGGGCGGACATCCCCATGCAGCCCAGCCCGACCGGGAAGACGGCGGGGCCGGTGCTCCCGAGGCGCCGGCGGGCGGTCGTGGTCGGGGCGGCGGCCGTGGTGGTGGCCATGGTGCCGGTGGTCGCGTCGAAGCTCTCGTTCGTGGTCATGGAACGAGAATGGCATGACGGGTGACAGATTTCAATATCTGTCACCCGTCGGTGTCATGCGAGGGCCCGCAGTGTCAGCGCCGCCGCCGCGACCAGCGTGAGGGCGGCTGCCGGCGCCAGCTCGTAGTCCTTGACCCGCAGGTGACTGATGACGGCGCCGGCGAAGTAGAGGGTCACGCCGACCGCCGCGGCCACCCCGAGCGGAGTGATCCAGAGGCCCGCGACCAGGCCGATCGCGCCCGCGGCCTTGAGGGTGGCCAGTCGTGGCAGCCAGGAGTCGGGGACCTGGACCTTTCGCATGCTCGCGACGATCTGGTCGTTGCGCTGGAGGGTGAAGGTGGCGGAGGCGGCCAGGACGAGGGCGAGCAGGCCGCCGACGACGGCGTAGGCGATGAACATGAAGCGCTCCAACGATTGGTGATGTCGGATCATTGAATAGCATCAACGATATCTCCATTGCAATCATTTCTTGCTTGCTACGATGTGGACCATGACGGCAGACCAGGACGGATCGCACCCCCCGCAGCGGCTGGGCCTGCTGCTGGCCTGGCACGGAGCCGTCACCCAGACCCGCATGAAGCGCGCCCTCGGTGCGGCCGGGCTCACCCCGCGGCACGCGATGACGCTGATGCACCTGGAGGGCGGCCCCATCAGCCAGCGGGCGCTCGCCGACCGGCTGGAGGTGGACCCGAGCGTCCTCGTCGGGGTCCTGAACGACCTGGAGGGCGAAGGCCTCGCCGAACGCCGCCGCGACCCCGCCGACCGCCGCCGGCACAACGTGGCCATCACCCCTGCCGGTGCAGCCGCCCTGACGAAGACGAACACCGCCCTCGACGAGGTCGAGGACGGCATGTTCGCCGGCCTGTCAGCCCCGGAACGCGGCCAGCTGCGCGCTCTCCTCGACCGGGTCAACGCCTCGGCCGAGGACTTCGCCTGCGACGAGTGACCCGCGCCGTGACCGGCAGGACCCGAAGGGGCGCGCCAGAGGGCGCGTCCGCGACGTAGCGCCGCCCGCCCGGTGCCCCGCACGGCGGAGGGCGCCCGTGTGGGGCACCGGGCGGGCGCACCCCGGCACCCCGGCACCCCGGCAACGCGGCGAGGCGTGGGCCGCGGGCGGGCGGGACCTTGCGGACACGTCCCGGCCGTACCCCGGCCGCACCTCGACACGCCCCCGGCCGCACTCCGGCGGATCAGGGCCGGGCAGTGCCTAGCCGCGCGGGGAGCCCACGGGTGCCGTGGGGCCTGTCGACTCCTCCAGCCTGCGGGCCGTGCGCTCCGCCGTCCCGCGGGCCCAGGTGCCGCTCGTCGCCGCGCCCACGACCAGGACGAGCAGCCCGCACAGCGTGATGATCCACCAGGCCGGCTGGGCCGCCCCGGAGAAGTCGGCGCCGCCGGCCAGCCCCGCCGCCAGCACCGAGCCGATGACCGCGACGCCCAGCGTGCCGCCCGTCTGCCGGCTGGTGGAGGCGATGGCCGCCGCGACACCCGCCTGGGAGCGCGGCATCCCCGAGACCGCCGTGTTGGTGATCGGCGCGTTCACCATGCCGAAGCCGAGCCCGAACAGCACGTACCCCGTGAAGAGCAGCGGGTTGGAGGTCTCCGCCTCGAACAGGGCGAACAGCAGCCCGCTCGTCGCCATCGCCACCCCCGCGATCAGCAGGCAGATCCGCGGCCCCCGGCTGCCCACCAGCCGCCCCGCCAGCGGCGCGAACAGCACGGTCAGGCCGGCCATCGGCAGCATGTACAGACCGGCGTGCAGGGCGCTGAGCCCCCGTACGTCCTGCAGGTAGAGCGTGTTCAGGAAGAGGAAGCCGGCCAGCCCGGCGAAGGCGCTGATCGCGATCACCGTCGAGCCGCTGAACGGCGCACTGCGGAAGAACCGGAGGTCGATCAGCGGCTCCGCGCGCCGGGGCTCATGGATCAGCAGCCCGACGAAGGAGGCGACGGCCACCACCGCGCACCCCATGATCAGCGGCGAGCGCCAGCCGGCGGCGGGCGCCTCGATGATCCCGTACGTCAGGCTGCCGAGCAGCGCGATGACCAGCACCTGGCCCAGTGGGTCCGGGCGGCGCGGGCGGGCCGCCCGGGACTCCGGGATGTGGCGCAGGGTCAGTGCGAGCGCCGCCAGGCCGATCGGCACGTTGATCAGGAAGATCGAGCGCCAGCCCACCGAATCCACGAGCACCCCGCCGATCAGCGGGCCCGCCGCCATGGAGATACCGCCGACCGCGCCCCACACGCCGATGGCCCGGGCCCGTTCGGCCGGGTCCGTGTAGGTGTTGGTGATGATCGACATCGCGACCGGGTTGAGCATGGCGCCGCCGACCGCCTGCACCATCCGGAAGACGATGAGCCAGCCGAGGCTCGGCGCGAGCGAGCAGAGCAGGGAGCCCAGAGCGAAGGTCAGCAGACCGGCGACGAACACCTTGCGGCGGCCGATCCGGTCGGCCGTGGATCCCGCGAGCATCAGCAGCGAGGCCAGGACGAGCGTGTACGCGTCGATGGTCCACTGGAGGCCCGCGACCGAGGCGTCCAGCTCGCGGCGCATCGACGGGAGCGCGACGTTGAGCACGGTGTTGTCGAGGCTGACGATGAGCAGGCTCATGCAGCAGATCGCCAGGACGATCGTGCGCTGCCGGTGACTCGGCTCGATCATGCGCCGATGCTACGTCCGCCCGACCCCCTCGGCATGCGGGACAATGGGCGGATGACCACGCTCCCCCCGCCGCTCGTGATCGGCCCGCACACCGTGCAGCCCCCGGTGGTGCTCGCACCCATGGCCGGCATCACCAATGCCCCGTTCCGTACCCTCTGCCGGGAGTTCTCGGGCGGCAAGGGGCTGTTCGTGAGCGAGATGATCACGACCCGCGCCCTGGTCGAGCGCAACGAGAAGACCATGCAGCTGATCCACTTCGACGAGACCGAGAAGCCCCGGTCGATTCAGCTGTACGGGGTCGACCCGGTGACGGTGGGCAAGGCGGTCCGCATGATCGTCGAGGAGGACCGCGCCGACCACATCGACCTCAACTTCGGCTGCCCGGTGCCCAAGGTCACCCGGAAGGGTGGCGGCTCGGCGCTGCCCTACAAGCGCAACCTGCTGCGCGCCATCCTGCGCGAGGCCGTCGCCGGGGCCGGTGACCTGCCGGTGACCATGAAGATGCGCAAGGGCATCGACGACGACCACCTCACCTACCTCGACGCCGGCCGCATCGCCGTCGAGGAGGGCGTCACCGCGATCGCCCTGCACGGGCGGACCACGGCGCAGCACTACGGCGGCACCGCCGACTGGGACGCCATCGCGCGGCTCAAGGAGCACGTGCCGGAGATACCGGTCCTGGGCAACGGCGACATCTGGTGTGCCGAGGACGCGCTGCGCATGGTCCGCGAGACCGGCTGCGACGGCGTGGTCGTGGGCCGTGGCTGCCTGGGGCGCCCGTGGCTGTTCAACGACCTGGTGGCGGCCTTCGAGGGGCGGCCCGAGGACTTCCACCGGCCCGCGCTGCGCGAGGTCGCGCAGACGATGCACCGGCACGCCCAGCTGCTGGGAGAGTGGATCGGCGACGAGACGCGTGGCGTGATCGACTTCCGTAAGCACGTCGCCTGGTACCTGAAGGGCTTCTCGGTCGGGTCCGAGATGCGCAAGAAGCTCGCGGTCACCTCTTCCCTGGCCGAGTTGGACGCTCATCTGAGCGAGCTCGATCTGGATCAAGAGTGGCCGGAGAGTGCGGACGGCCCGCGCGGCCGGACGTCCGGAAACAACCGAGTTGTCCTGCCGGACGGCTGGCTGAAGGACCCGTACGACTGCGCAGGCGTGAGCGAGGACGCGGAACTGGACACCTCCGGAGGCTGACAAATCGCCCTCCGTGGTGCGTGATATACGCCACGCATGGGAGAGGTTTCGCTCAGATGAGCGCGTAAGTCACGGGTAAGACTTTCAAAGGGTGGCACTGGGTGCCACCCTTTGTGTGTTCAACACTTGAACGCAAATGTATCGATGATCGCTCATCCGAGCGTAGACAGGCCTCAGGGGCCCCCTGCCCCTTCGGGATCTGAACGCTCTTCGTACTTTCTGGTTACCCCTGAGTTACTTTCGATCTGCTGGCGCACGGGTGGTTACGTCCGTATGACGGCCAAGTGGACGTACCCAGAAGCCTTCGATCTGGGTATGTTCCTGGCCGTCAGGGCAGCCACCGAGCCTCGAGGAGTCGAGACCCGTGTCGGAAAACAAAGATCAGAAGTTCGTCTACGACTTCACCGAGGGCAACCGCGACCTCAAGGACCTTCTCGGTGGCAAGGGTGCCAACCTCGCCGAGATGACCAACCTGGGTCTGCCGGTCCCTCCCGGCTTCACCATCACCACCGAGGCCTGCAAGGTCTACCTCGAAAGCGGCTCGGCCCCGGCCGCGCTGCGCGACGAGGTCAGCGCCCACCTTGCCGCCCTCGAGTCGAAGATGGGCAAGAAGCTCGGCCAGTCGGACGACCCGCTGCTGGTCTCCGTGCGTTCCGGCGCCAAGTTCTCGATGCCCGGCATGATGGACACCGTCCTGAACATCGGCCTCTCCGACGAGTCGGTCACCGGCCTCGCCTCCCAGGCCGGCGACGAGCGCTTCGCGTGGGACTCCTACCGCCGCCTGATCCAGATGTTCGGCAAGACCGTCCTCGGCGTCGAGGGCGAGCTCTTCGAGGACGCCCTCGACGAGGCCAAGGCCGCCAAGAAGGTCACCGTCGACACCGACCTCGACGCCGCCGACCTGAAGAAGCTCGTCAAGGTCTTCAAGAAGATCGTGGCGAAGGAGGCCGGCCGCGAGTTCCCGCAGGACGCCCGCGAGCAGATGGACCTCGCCGTCGAGGCCGTCTTCAACTCGTGGAACACCGACCGGGCCAAGCTGTACCGCCGTCAGGAGCGCATCCCGAGCGACCTGGGCACCGCGGTCAACATCTGCTCCATGGTCTTCGGCAACCTGGGCCCCGACTCCGGCACCGGCGTCGCCTTCACCCGTGACCCCGCCAGCGGCCACGCGGGCGTCTACGGCGACTACCTCCAGAACGCCCAGGGCGAGGACGTCGTCGCGGGCATCCGCAACACCGTGCCCCTCGCGGACCTGGAGGCCATCGACAAGGCCTCGTACGACCAGCTCATGACGATCATGACGACGCTGGAGACCCACTACAAGGATCTCTGCGACATCGAGTTCACGATCGAGCGCGGCCAGCTGTGGATGCTCCAGACCCGCGTCGGCAAGCGCACCGCGGGCGCCGCCTTCCGCATCGCCACCCAGCTCGTGGACCAGGGCCTGATCGACGAGGCCGAGGCGCTCCAGCGCGTCAGCGGCCACCAGCTCGCGCAGCTGATGTTCCCGCGCTTCGACGAGGGCGCGAAGACCACCCTGCTCGGCCGCGGCATCGCCGCCTCCCCGGGCGCGGCGGTCGGCAAGGCCGTCTTCGACTCCTACACGGCCGTCAAGTGGTCCCGCTCCGGCGAGAAGGTCATCCTGATCCGCCGCGAGACCAACCCGGACGACCTTGACGGCATGATCGCCTCCGAGGGCATCCTGACCTCGCGCGGCGGCAAGACCTCCCACGCGGCCGTCGTCGCCCGCGGCATGGGCAAGACCTGCGTCTGCGGCGCCGAGGAGCTCGACGTCGACACCAAGCGCCGCCGCATGACGGTCGGCGAGACGGTCATCGAAGAGGGCGACGTCGTCTCCATCGACGGCTCCACCGGCAAGGTCTACCTCGGTGAGGTACCCGTCGTACCGTCCCCGGTCGTCGAGTACTTCGAGGGCCGCATGCACGCCGGCGCCGACGACGCCGACGAGCTCGTCGCCGCCGTGCACCGGATCATGGCGTACGCGGACCGTGTCCGCCGCCTGCGGGTGCGCGCCAACGCCGACAACGCCGAGGACGCGCTGCGCGCCCGCCGCTTCGGCGCCCAGGGCATCGGCCTGTGCCGCACCGAGCACATGTTCCTCGGTGAGCGCCGCGAGATGGTCGAGCGCCTGATCCTCGCCGACACCGACGGCGAGCGCGACGAGGCACTCAGTGCCTTGCTGCCGCTGCAGAAGAAGGACTTCACCGAGCTGTTCGAGGCGATGGACGGTCTGCCCGTCACCGTCCGCCTGCTCGACCCGCCGCTGCACGAGTTCCTGCCCGACATCACCGAGCTGTCGGTGCGCGTCGCCCTCGCCGAGTCCCGCAAGGACGCCAACGAGAACGACCTGCGCCTGCTCCAGGCCGTCCACAAGCTGCACGAGCAGAACCCGATGCTGGGTCTGCGCGGTGTCCGCCTGGGCCTGGTCATCCCCGGTCTGTTCGCCATGCAGGTCCGGGCGATCGCCGAGGCCGCGGCCGAGCGCAAGAACGCCAAGGGCGACCCCCGCGTCGAGATCATGATCCCGCTCGTGGGCACCGTCCAGGAGCTGGAGATCGTCCGCGAGGAGGCCGACGCGGTCATCGCCGAGGTCGAGGCCGCCACCGGCACCACCCTCAAGCTCTCCATCGGCACCATGATCGAGCTGCCGCGCGCCGCGCTGACCGCCGACCAGATCGCCGAGGCCGCGCAGTTCTTCTCCTTCGGTACGAACGACCTGACCCAGACGGTGTGGGGCTTCTCCCGCGACGACGTCGAGGCCAGCTTCTTCACCGCGTACCTGGAGAAGGGCATCTTCGGGGTCTCGCCCTTCGAGACCATCGACAAGGACGGCGTCGGCTCGCTGGTCCGGCACGCGGCCAAGCTGGGCCGGGCCACCCGCCCCGACCTCAAGCTCGGCGTCTGCGGCGAGCACGGCGGTGACCCCGAGTCGGTCCACTTCTTCCACGAGGTCGGCCTCGACTACGTCTCCTGCTCGCCCTTCCGGATTCCGGTGGCGCGCCTGGAGGCCGGCCGTGCCGCCGCCGAGGCGAAGGGCAGCGACAGCCGCTGACCCACCGGCCCCTCACAAGGGCCCCACAGACCGCGCCTGTCCCCGGGTTCCCTGACTGCCCGGGGGCGGGCGCGCCTCAATTTTTTTGTTCAACAACTCTTTACGCCAGCAGGCGGTGGACGGATCCCCACCCGTCCACCGCCGCTGTCATTCTGCCGGGCACGTCGGCGCTTCCCGGTGCGACCGACCGCCAGGCCCCGCAAAGCCCCCCACGGCCTTCGCGGAGCGTTTCGGTCGCACCGGAGTGTGCCCGGCGGAGTACAGGATTTCGGTTGTCACGCCCCTGCCGAAAGGGGTTTCAACTGTGGCCGAAAGGGCGTGGTGACCACGTGTGACTGCGTGCATACTCATGGGGCGGGGGGATTGCGGTTGCACAGGTGGGGGTTCGGTGCTGCGTATCCATTTCACTGGAGTGGACCTGGCACGCGTACGGATGGCAGGGCGTCCCGATGCGTTGTGGGAGACGATTCTCAGCTTTCACCGCTTAAGAGACCGGCGCGATGCCCGGTTGTTCGGTGAATGGCGTACGGAAACCCGGAGCAGGTTGAATAGTGAAACACGCACGCTCGGTATGCTCATACCGAGTCGCGGTTATTTCCCCGATTTCCTGACCCCTGTGGAGGGGCAGTACGGGTGGGACGTGGGCCTCGACGCGTTGCGCGGGATCCGTCCCGAGCGCATGCGCCGGGAGCTCCAGCTGCTGGGCGCCGGAGCGCCCACGACACCACGGCTGCGGGACTTCATGGAGGGCGGCACCAAGCAGCTCCCGCGGCTGATGGGCGAGCTGCGCGCCTACCACCGGGCCGCCGTGGAGCCGTACTGGACCCACATACAGGCCCAGATAGAAGCCGAACGGGCGGCACGCGGCCGCGCGTTGCTCGACGGCGGAGCCGACGAGCTGCTGGCCTCGCTGCCGCCCATGCTGCGCTGGCGGGCCCCGGTACTGGAGTGCGACTACCCGGTGGACCGGGACGTACGGCTGCGGGGGCGCGGGCTGCTGCTCCAGCCGTCCTTCTTCTGCCGGCGCACCGCGGTGACCCTGCACGACCCCGAGCTGCCGCCGGTGCTGGTCTACCCGGCCGCCGCGCAGCTGGCCTCCGCGCCGGGGAGCGGCGAGGCGGCCCGGCCCGCCGAGGAGCAGCGCCAGCGCACCCTGGGCAAGCTGGTCGGGCACACCCGCTCGGTCGTGCTGCGGGCCATCGGGGACGGCGCGACCACCAGCGAGCTGGCCCGGCGGGCCGGGGTCTCGCTGGCCTCCGCGAGCCAGCACGCCTGTGTGATGCGCGAGGCGGGCCTGGTCACCACCCTGCGCCACGGCAACGCGGTCCTGCACACGGTGACCCCGCTGGGAGCGGCGCTGCTCAAGGGCGGGGCCGTGGCCTCCTGAGACGCCGACGGCCCCCGGCCCGGGAAGAGCCGGGGGCCGAAGACCGCGGGCCGAGGGCCGGGGATCGAGGGCCAGGGCCCGGGGGCCGGGGGCCGCCGGGTACGACCGTCAGGTCCGGAACGGGCCCGTCACCTCATAGGTGATGCCGCCGGAGGAGCTGCCGCTCGTGCCGCGCTGGCTGGAGAAGTAGAACCGGTTGCCGGCGGGCGAGAAGGCCGGGCCGGTGATCTCCGAGGAGGACTGTCCGGTGATCCGCAGGAAGGGTGCCACCACGTCGTCCGGGGTGATCACGCAGATCTCCATGTTGCCGCCGTCCTCCGCGACGTACAGGTCGCCGTAGGAGGAGCCGGTGACGTTGTCGACGCCCGTCAGCGGGGCCGCGCCGCCGGGTACGAGCGAGTCGTCGTAGGCCAGCTCGTAGGTGTTGTTCGTGAGGTTGAGCTGCCAGACCCGGTTGTCGCCCTTGGTGGTGAACCAGACGGTGTCGTTGGCGTAGTGGCAGCCCTCGCCGCCGTTGAACTTCTTGGAGCCGGAGACCTGGCTGCGGGTCGCCGTCGGGGAGCCGTCCGGGTCCGGGACGTTCTGCCAGGTGAAGGAGCCGGAGGTGGCCGTGCCGGCCTTGAGGACCTGGAGGGTGCCGGAGGAGAGATTGCCCCAGGTGGTGGGGACGAAGCGGTAGAAGCAGCCGCTCGACTCGTCCTCCGTCAGGTAGATCACCCGGCGGACCGGGTCGGCGGCGGCCGCCTCGTGCTTGAAGCGGCCCATCGCCGGGCGCTGGACCGCCGCGTTCACGCCGTACGGGTCGGTCTCGTAGACGAAGCCGCGGTCGACCTCCTCGCAGGACAGCCAGGTGTTCCACGGGGTCGCGCCGCCCGCGCAGTTCTGCCGGGTGTTCGACAGGATCCGGTAGGCGCCGGTGACGGTGCCGGAGGAGTTGAACCTCACCGCGCTCGCGCCGCCGGAGGGGTTGATCTCCGAGTTCGACACGTAGATCCAGCCCGAGCCGTCGGAGTAACAGGCACCGCCGTCGGGGGCGCTGTGCCAGGTGTACGAGGTGCCGCTCACGGTCTGGCCCGAGCGGGCGATCACCCGGCTGGTGAAACCGCTCGGGAGCATGATCCCGTTGGCGTCGGCGGCGCCGAGCGCCCCGTAGGGACCGGCACCGGGCTGGGCCGGCGCCGCGTAGGCCGCCCCGTGCATCAACGTGCCGCCGAAGGCGGCGGCCGACGAACCGATCACTGCGCCGCGCAGGAAGGTACGACGTTCCACGGTCACTCCTGTGGGAGGAAGGCCCCGCGGCCGGTCGGACGCGGGGTCGCACGCGTCGAGGAACCTAGGAGACGCCAGTTGACGTGGCGCCAAATCCTCATTACGCCCGAGCGACCGCTCGGCGTTCAATCCCTCGGCGGGGATTTCCGCGCCGCCCGCCCCCGGCTTTCCTTCCCCGGGGCCCTTCCGGCCCGCGCGGCATCGGCACCGGCGGGATTCCCGCGCCCGGGCCGGCGTACGGCCGACGGCGTTCGCACAGCGCCGCGTCCGCGAAGACACCGGCGGCCCGGCGTCCGCCGGGGGGCCGTCCCGGCGCGCCGCACCCGCCAGTTCCGGCCTGTCTCGGCCCCCGGGGTTTAGGAGGTGTTCCGCACACGGTGGCGTGAAATGACCCATGACAGGACCTTGGGCCCTGGGAAGGTGCCGGAGGGAGGAGGACGGTGGAGGTATGAACCGTTTCGCCGCGGACATCTCGGGCCGTGCCGACCTCGACATCGTGCTGCGCCGCTTCTACACGGCCGCCTTCGCCGACCCGCGGATCGGGCCGTACTTCACCCGCATCGCGGGCACGGACCTGGAGGTCCACCTGCCCCGGATCACCGACTTCTGGGAGCGCGCCCTCTTCCGCACCGCCCCCTACCGGCGCAACGCCTTCGCCCCGCACGCCGCGCTGCACTCGGTGCGGGCGCTGACCGCCGCCGACTTCGGCCGCTGGGTCCAGCTGTGGCACGCGACGATCGACGGGCTGTACAGCGGGCCGAACGCCGGGCGGGCCAAGGCCCAGGGCGAGCGGATCGCGCTGACCCTCCACCGGCGCCTCGCCGGCCCGGACGCCGACCTGCGGGGCGAAGGCACCACGGGCTTCGTCCCCCTCGCGGCGCTGGAGCTGCGCTCGGCCGCCTGACCTGCGATTTCGCCGGCCGGGAAGAAAACTTCAAAAAATCTTCGCGAGCGGCGATGAGTTTCCCGCGGCCCCTCGGTCTACCTCTCGAAAGCACCGACCGAGCAGCAGGAAAGAGAGACCTCGATGTCCGCGACCATGATCTTCGTCAACCTGCCCGTCAAGGACCTGGACGCCAGCAAGGCCTTCTGGGGCAAGCTGGGCTACTCCTTCAACGCCCAGTTCACCGACGAGAACTGCGCCTCCATGGTCATCAGCGACACCATCGTCGCGATGCTCCTGACCGAGGCCCGCTACAAGGACTTCACCCACAAGGAGATCGCGGACGCCACGAAGACGTCCGAGGTCCTGCTGTGCCTGAGCGCCGAGAGCCGCGCCGCCGTCGACGAACTGGTGGACGGGGCCCTGGCGGCCGGCGCCACCGAACCCCGCCCGGCCCAGGACCACGGCGTCATGTACGGCCGGGCCTTCGACGACCTCGACGGCCACACCTGGGAGATCATGTGGATGGACCCGGCCGTCGTCCAGAAGCAGGACTGACCGGCCGGCCCACCCCCTGCCGTCAGGAGGTCGCGGCGGTCCGCACCGGGTAGGTACGGACCGCCACCTCCTCGTCGTCCAGGCAGCGCCCCGTCTCCAGGTCGAAGCGCTGCTTGAGCAGCGGGGAGGCCACGAAGGGCCGGCCCGCCGCCGCCCCCACCAGGCCGCGGGAGAGCACGTGCGCGCCGGTGAAGGGGTCCTGGTTGCCGATGGCGTACGCCCGGCCCGCGCGGTCGACGAACACCGCGGCCTGGCTCCCGTCGGGCAGCAGCGCGGCGACCCCGCGCCCGGGGACGAGCGCCGAGAGCTCGCACACCGTCAGCCAGCCCTGCGCCACTTGCAGTTCCACGGTCATCGGACGGAGCCTCCTATGGTCAGGACGGCCAGGTCGGGCTTGACCTGGTCGCGCTCGGGGACGAACTTCACGGTCGGGTCGGGCGCGCCCGGCGCGTTCACGAAGGACACGAACCGGCGCAGCCGCTCCGGGTCCTGGAGCGTCTCGGCCCATTCGTCCCGGTAGTGCGCCACGTGGTCGGCCATCAGGGACTCCAGCTCGGCGCACAGCCCCAGCGAGTCGTGCACGACCACGTCCCGCAGGTGGTCCAGGCCGCCCTCCAGCCGCTCCAGCCAGGTGGAGGTCCGCTCCAGCCGGTCGGCGGTGCGGATGTAGAACATCAGGAACCGGTCGATCAGCCGGATCAGCTCCGCGTCCGACAGGTCCTGGGCGAGGAGGTCGGCGTGGCGCGGAGTGGCGCCGCCGTTGCCGCCCACGTAGAGGTTCCAGCCGCTCGCCGTCGCGATGACCCCGAAGTCCTTGCTCTGCGCCTCCGCGCACTCGCGGGCGCAGCCGGACACCGCCGACTTCAGCTTGTGCGGGGCGCGCAGGCCCCGGTAGCGCAGCTCCAGGTCGATGGCCATGCGCACGCTGTCCTGGACGCCGTAGCGGCACCAGGTCTGCCCGACGCAGGACTTCACCGTCCGCAGGGCCTTCCCGTAGGCGTGACCGGACTCGAACCCGGCGTCGACGAGCCGTGCCCAGATCCGCGGGAGCTGGTCCACGCTCGCGCCGAACAGGTCGATCCGCTGCCCGCCGGTGATCTTCGTGTAGAGGCCGAAGTCGCGGGCCACCTCGCCGATCACGATCAGCTTGTCGGGGGTGATCTCACCGCCGGGGATCCGCGGCACGACCGAGTACGAGCCGTTGCGCTGCATGTTCGCGAGGAAGTGGTCGTTGGTGTCCTGGAGGGCGGCCTGCTCCCCGTCCAGGACGTAGCCGCTCGCGCCGAGCGTCGCCGCGAGCGAGGCGATGATCGAGCCGACGGCCGGCTTGCAGACCTCGCAGCCGTCGCCGCCGCGGGCCTCGGGACGGCCGTGGCCGTCGAGGATCCGCTCGTACGAGGTGAGCCGGCGGGTGCGGACGATCTCGTAGAGCTCGGCCCGCGTGTACGGGAAGCAGCCGCACAGTCCCTTGTCGGCGGCGGCCGGGAGCAGCTGGCCGATCACCTTGATGCAGCTGCCGCAGCCGGTGCCCGCCTTGGTGCACTTCTTGACCTCGGGGAGCGTGGAGCAGGCGGTGATGGCCTTCTTCGTGACGTTGTGGCAGGAGCAGATCACCGCGGTGTCGGGGAGGGCGGACGGGCCCAGCGCGACGGGTGCGCCGACGCCCGCGGGCAGGACCAGCTGCTCGGGGGCGACGGGCGGGACGCTGCCGGTGAGCGGGCGCAGCAGGCCGTAGGCGTCGGCGTCGCCGACCAGGACCCCGCCGAGGAGGACCCCGTCGGGGGAGACCACCAGCTTCTTGTAGATCCCGGAACGGGAGTCGGACCAGACGACGTCGAGGCTGCCGGGGGTGTTGCCGTGCGCGTCGCCGAAGGAGGCCACGTCCACGCCGAGCAGCTTCAGCTTGGTGGAGAGGTCGGCCCCGGTGAACTCCTTCTCCCGGCCCAGCAGGTCCTCGGCGGCGGTCTCGGCCATCTCGTAGCCGGGGGCGACCAGGCCGTAGACACGGCCGTCGACCGCGAGGGCGCACTCGCCGATGGCGTAGACGTGCGGGTCGGAGGTGCGGCAGTGGGCGTCGACCGCGATGCCGCCGCGCTCGCCGACGTCCAGCCCGGCGTCGCGGGCCAGCTGGTCGCGGGGGCGGACACCGGCGGAGAAGACCACGAGGTCGGTGGCGACGACGGAGCCGTCGGAGAGCCGCATTCCGCTGACGCGGCCGTCCTCGCCGGTCACCACCTCCTGGGTGCCGACACCGGTGTGGACGGTGAGGCCCATGGACTCGATGGTGCGCAGCAGGGCGGCGCCGCCGCCCTCGTCGACCTGGACGGGCATCAGGCGCGGGGCGAACTCGACGATGCGGGAGGCGAGACCGAGCCCCTGGAGGGCGCCGGCGGCCTCCAGGCCGAGGAGTCCGCCGCCGACGACCGCTCCGGTCGTCTTGTCCTTCGCGTACTCCTCGATGGCGAGCAGGTCCTCGATGGTGCGGTAGACGAAACAGCCGGGGGCGTCCTTGCCGGGGACGGGCGGCACGAAGGGGTAGCTGCCGGTGGCCAGGACCAGCACGTCGTACGGGAACACCTGCCCGGAGCGGGAGGTGACGGTGCGGGCCTCCCGGTCGATGTGTTCGGCCGGGTCATCGAGGTGGAGGGAGATGCCGTGCTCCTCCATGAACCCGGCGGGCGTCATGGAGAGGTCCTCGGGGGTGCTGCCGGAGAAGTACGAGGTCAGGTGCACGCGGTCGTAGGCGGGCCGGGGCTCTTCGCAGAGCACGGTGATCCGGTGCGTGGCGGTGACCCCGCGCTCGGCGAGCGCTTCGAGGTAGCGCTGGCCGACCATGCCGTGCCCGATGAGCACGATCGTGGGCGAGGGCTCGGTCATGTCAGTGGCCTCCGTCGTCGGTGAGCAGGTGGAACAGGTCGTGCGGTGCTTCCCCGCCCTCCCAGGTGCGGGCGAGGGCCCCCACCGTGGAGAGCTCGCCGAGCAGCACCCCGCCGACGAGGCGGTCGCCGCGCAGGACGACCTTGCGGTAGGTCCGCCGGGTGCCGTCGGTGAGGCGGACCACGTCGTCGCCGGGGAGGGGGGTGGTCTCGCCGAAGGCGGCGAGGTCCAGGGAGCCGTCGCCGGTCCCACCGAGGGTGAGGCGGGTGAGGGCGCGGGTGCCGCTGTACGGGGCGGAACCGCCGGTCAGGACCGCGGCGAGGGCGTCGGCCTGCTCCAGGGCGGCGCCGGCCAGGCCGTAGACCTGCCCGGCGTGCTCGGCGCAGTCGCCGATGGCGTGGATGCGAGGGTCACTGGTGCGGAGCTCGTCGTCCACGACGATGCCCTTGCGGATCTCCAGACCGGCGGCCTGCGCCAGGCCGGTGCGGGGGCGCACGCCGCAGGCGAGGACGACGACGTCGGCGTCCAGCCGGTAGCCGTCGGCGAGCTCGACGCCGGTGACGCGCCGCTGCCCGGAGGCGGCGCCGTTGCCGGGGGCTCCGCCCCCGGGCCCCCGCGTCCCGAGCGCAGCCGGGGCCGCAGCGGTCGTCGTCAGCCCGCGGACCCGGCATTCGGTGTGGATCTCCACGCCGAGCCCGGTCAGGTGCGTCGCCAGCAGGGCGGAGGAGTCCGCGTCCAGCTGGCGTTCCATCAGGCGCTCGCCCTGCTGGGCCAGGACCACCACCGCTCCGCGCGCGGCGAGCGCCCGGGCGGCCGAGACGCCCAGCAGACCTCCGCCGATCACCACCGCCCGCACCCCGGGGCGTACGGCCGCCGAGAGCGCGAGGCAGTCGTCCATCGTGCGGAACGCGTGGACCCCCTCCGGCAGTTCCCGCCCCTCGGGCTCGAACAGTCCGCGCAGCGGCGGGAGGACCGCGTTCGAGCCGGTGGCCAGTACCAGCGTGTCGTAGCCGGCCACCGTGCCGTCGTCGCAGTGCACGGCCTGCTCCGCCCGGTCGACGCGCACGGCACGGACCCCGCGCCGCAGCACCGGGCCGGGGGCCGGCAGGGCGGTCACCTCCGGCGCGTACCGGCCGGCCAGGACCTCGGCGAGCAGGACCCTGTTGTACGGGACGTGGGACTCCTCGCCGAGGACGGTCACCGCCGCGGCCGGGCCCAGCCGGTCCGCGAGCCGCAGGCCCGCGAGGCCGCCGCCGATCACCACCACACGCTTTTCCGAGGTCATGCCATGAGGGTGCGCGGCCGCTGTTTCCCCTCCGCATCGCCTCTGTTACCCGGACGGAACGCCGACCTCAGCGTCCGGTTTAAGGGTCGGTGAGGCCTTCCTCAAGGCCGCCTTAAAGCCCATCGGGGCCGCTGCCGGGGCCCTTAGCGTGATCCGCATGCGAGATGCTGCGGTGCGGGTCAGGGGCGGGATCCTGGGCGGGGCGGGGGTGGTGGTCCTGCTCTGGGCGGTGCAGGTCCGGCCCTCGGCGCGGCCCGACGCGCTCTTCGCCACCGCCGCGCACCTGACCGGTCTGCTCGCCGGTTACGGGGTGCTCGTGCTGCTGTTCCTGATGGCCCGGGTGCCCGCGGTCGAGCACGGGGTCGGCGCCGACCGGCTCGCCCGCTGGCACGCGTTCGGCGGCCGCCACGTCCTGCTCCTCTGCTTCGGCCACGGGCTGTTCGCCCTGCTCGGATACGCCGTGCACACGGGGGCCGACCTCGTCCGCGCCGTCCGGGAACTGCTCGGCTACCCCGCCATAGCCGCCGCCGCGGCCGGAACCGTCCTCCTGGCCGCGGTCGGTGCGACGTCCGCCCGGGCGGTACGCCGCCGGACGTCGTACGAAACCTGGCGCGGGGTGCATCTGCTCGTATACCTCGCGGCCGCCCTCGGCTTCGGCCACCAGCTCGCCGGGCCCGACCTCGCCGCCGCGGCCTGGTTCTGGGCGCTCGCCCACACCGTGGTCGCCGCGCTGCTGGTCTGGTACCGCGCCGTGGTCCCCGTACGGCAGGCCCTGCGGCACGCGCTGCGGGTCGCGGAGGTCCGCTCCGAGGGACCGGGCGTCGTCTCCGTCGTCGTCCGCGGCGAGCACCTGGCGGAGCTGCGCGCGGAGCCGGGGCAGTTCCTGCGCTGGCGGTTCCTGCAGCGGGGGCTGTGGCCGACCGCCCTGCCGTTCTCCCTCTCCGCGCCGGTCCGCGGTGACACACTGCGGATCACCGTCAAGGGGCTCGGCGGCCACTCCCGCCGCATCCGCCGACTGCGTCCCGGCACACGGGTCCTCGCCACCGGGCCGTTCGGCGCGCTGACCGCGGCCCGGCGGACCAGGCCCAAGGTGCTGCTGATCGCCGGCGGGGTCGGGATCACCCCGATGCGGGCCCTGTTCGAGACGCTGCCGGGCGGCCCGGGGGACATCACCCTGCTCTACCGGGCCGGCGCCGAGGAGCATCTGGTGCTGCGCGCCGAGCTGGAGGCCATCGCCGCCGAGCGGCGGGCGGGGCTGCACTACCTGCTCGGGCCGTCGGGCGCCGCCTACGACCCGCTGGCCCCGCAGGCGCTGGCCGCGCTGGTGCCCGACCTGGCCGAGCACGACGTGTACCTGTGCGGGCCGCCGGGGATGGCCGAGGCGACCCGGGGAGCGCTGCTGCGGGCCGGGGTGCCGGCCGGACGGATCCATACGGAGTGCTTCAGCTTCTGAGCCGGGCCGGACGCGCCCGGTCCGCACCCTGCCGCGCCCACCGCGCCCGTCGTCCCCGCCGCGCACCGCCTCCCGACGCCGTTCCGACGGCATCCTCCACCGCCTGCCGCAGTCCCTGCTCCCCCCGCCGCACCCTGCTTCCCCCGCGTCACTCCGCCGACCGCCTTCCCCAGGGAGTCCCCGCCCGATGCGCCACCCTCTGCACGTCGCCCTGCCCGTACCCGTCGGGGTGCCGGCCCCCGCCCCCGCCCCAGCCCCAGCCCCGGCCCCGGCCCCGGCCCCCGCCCCGGCGACGGCCGCCCGGCACCGTAAGCCGCGCAGACCCTCGCCGGTGCGGACCGCACTGGCCGCGCTGGCCCGCGTACCCCCGGCGGGGCGGCTCGCGGCGGGGCTGGGGGCTGCCAGCGTGCTGGCCGCCACCGCGCTCACGGCGGTCGTGGAACCGGCCGCTCCGGTGGCTCCGGACCGGGTCCCGGCCCGGCAGAGCTCAACCTTTGCTCAACTTTCCGGGAATTGAATGGTCCCTGCACCGACAGCTCCATAGGGTCGGTTCGTGCCTGACATATCAACGACCATGATCATCGTGCTGTGCGTGGCGGCCGCTGCCGCGGGCTGGATCGACGCGGTGGTGGGCGGCGGCGGCCTGCTGCTCCTGCCCGCGCTGCTGCTGGGCCTGCCCAACGCCCACCCCGCCACCGTCCTCGGCACCAACAAGGCCGTGGCCATCGTCGGCACCGCCGGCGCGGCCGTGACGTACGTCCGCAAGGCCCCGGTGGATGTGAAGCTGGCCGTCCGCATCGGCCTGGCGGCGCTCGCCGGATCGATGGGCGGCGCCGCGCTCGCCGGGGGCATCAGCAAGGACGCGCTCCGGCCGATGATCATGGTGGTGCTCGTGATCGTCGCCGGTTTCGTGCTCTTCCGGCCCGGCTTCGGCACTGCCCCCTCCACCTCGCCCGTCAGCCGTGCCCGGGTGCTGCTCGCCATCGCTCTGGCCGGCCTCGGCATCGGTTTCTACGACGGCCTCATCGGGCCGGGCACCGGCACCTTCCTGGTGCTCGCGCTCACGGCCCTGCTCCACCTCGACCTGGTCGCCGCCTCCGCCACCGCCAAGATCGTCAACTGCTGCACCAACGCCGGGGCGCTCGCGATGTTCGCCTACCAGGGCATGGTGCTGTGGCAGCTCGCCGCCCTGATGGCGGTGTTCAACCTGGCCGGCGGCATGATCGGCGCCCGCATGGCGCTCAAGAAGGGCAGCGGCTTCGTCCGCGGGGTGCTGCTGACCGTGGTCGGAGCGCTGGTGGTCAAGCTCGGCCTGGAGCAGTGGGGCTGACCGGCCCCGGGTCGCTCAGTACGTCGCGGTGAGGTGGGCGAAGACGACCACGTTGCCGCGGTAGCCCGTACGCGGTGAGAAGCCGCCACCGCAGGTGATCACCCGCAGCTCGGCGCGCGAGGAGGGGCCGTACACCCGGGTGTCCGGGAAGGTCCTGGCGTCGTGCACCTCGACCGCGTGGACCGTGAACACCGCCGTACGGCCGTCCGCGCGCGGGACCTCGATCGAGGCACCGCGGCGCAGCGCACCCAGGTGGTAAAACACCCCCGGCCCGGCGGAGTCGTCCACGTGCCCGGCGATCACGGCGGTGCCGGTGGCGCCCGGGGTGATGCCCTCGCGGTACCAGCCGGCGAGGTCGCGCCGGTCGGGCGGAGGCACTTCGAGGTGGCCGCTGCGGTCCAGGCCGAGCCCGATCAGCGGGGCGTCCACCCGGATGGAGGGGATCCTGATCCGCCCGGGCGGCGAGCCGACCAGAGGGGCGATGCCGGGGCCCACGACGCCGGCGGCGGTGAGTGCTTCGGCGGGGGAGGGCAGCGGGGGCCCGACCGGCTCCCGGGAGCCGCTGGTCACGAGCCAGACGCCGATGCAGGCGGCGAGTGCGACGAGGCCGCCGTGCCGGGCGGTCGGGCGGAAGTCGCGGGCCATGCGTACCCCCTCCGCCTCTCGTCCGAGGTGACTGGCCGTCGCCCGGCCCCGCGAACGGGGGGACCTCGCGGGGCGGGCGACGGGGGACGGTACCGGTCGGACCGCGGCCGGAGCCGCGGTGGGCGTCCGTCAGCTCCGCGTGCCGCTCGCCCGGCGACGCAGGAGCCAGGTACCGCCGACGGCGGTGACGGCCAGTACGGCCGCTCCCGCCGCGATCTTGGCGGGGTCGGTGGTGGTGGTCGTGCCACCGCCCACCCCGGAGTTGACGTGACCCTGCGGGCCGCGTTCGGTGACCACCAGGTCGCCGGTCGCGAACTTGCCGTTCGCGCAGGTCGCGCCGATGCCGTAGGTGCCGGGACGGGTGCCGCGGGCCACCTGGAACTGCCCCACGACCACTTCCTTGTGAGTGCCCGGGACCAGCTTGAACCGGCCGCCGCCGACCGTGGTGGCATCGCCGTCCGCGTGGCTTCCGGGGCCGCAGGCCGTGGTGTTCACGGTGACGGTCGCGCCCGGGGCGGCGGACTTCGGCCAGACCTCCAGCGTCGCGAAGTCCCCGGGTGCGAAGCCCACCATGCCGAGGTCCGCGGCGGCGACCGGGCCGGTGAACGCGACGGCGGTCAGCGCGGTCGCGGTCAGCACGTGTGCGGTACGTCGGCGCATGGGACTCTCCCTGAAGACACGGGGTCGTGTATCCGAGGAAACCCGGCCCGCCCGCCATGCGCCTGCTGATGTTCCGTCAGCTCGGCCCCGTCGCGCCTGGCTGCGGGACGTTCCCACAGGTCAGGGCGGGAGTGCGGCCATCCGGGCCGCCCGCGCCGTCCGGGTGACCGGCCCCCCGGACGGCCGCCGGCGGCTGTGGCGCACCACCACCGGCCGGTCGTGCACCAGCGGTGCGTACGGTGGTGGGGCGCAGCGGAGCCGGGCCTCCCGGCCCGGCCGCGGAGCGCTGCGCCACATCCGAGGGAGGGTTTCGTGACATCGGTCGAACGGCCGCAGGAGACGACCATCGCCGCGCTCCCGTTCTTCGTGTACGGGACGCTGCGCCCCGGCGAGGTCAACCACACGCTGTTCCTGCGCGGCCGCACGGCCGCCGAGGAGCCCGCCACCCTGCCCGACGCGGCCCTCTACGACGGTCCGGGCTATCCCTTCGCGGTGCACCGGCCCGGCACCGCCGTCGTCGGGGAGCTGATCACCGCCGAGCCCGGCGCATACCGGGAGCTGCTGGCCGAGCTGGACCGGCTGGAGGAGTACGAGGGGCCGGGGCGGCCGGGGAACGTCTACGACCGGTTCGCCCGTCAGGCCCTGCGCCCCGACGGCACCGCGGTGCGCGCCTGGGTCTATCTGGCGTCCCCGCTGATCGCCCGCGACCTGCGTAGAAGCGGGACGGAGATACCTGGGGGAGACTGGTTCAACCGCTCGGCCCGGCTGTCCGGACACCCCTCGGAGTCCGGCCGGGACGTGTCCTAGAGTCCCTCGGCGCCACGGTTGCGCAGGCGCTGTCCGTACTGCTGGAGCACCCACAGCTCCTCCTGGACCGCCGCCAGTTGCTCCGGCGGCGCCTGCGCGCCGAGCCGGGACAGCGAGCCCTGGATCTCGTGCACCCGACGGTCGACCGCGCGCAGCCGGACCTGGACCAGCTGGACACCCGCGTAGACCTCGTCGACCGTCTTCGCGTGGATCGCCTCCACCGCCAGCTCGGTGACCAGGGCGCGCACGGTGTCGTTCGGCGCGGCTTCGCGCACCCGGGCCACATAGTCCTCGGCGGCGGGGGCGGCGCCGCCCGCGTCCTGGATCGCCTGGCGCACGGCCGCGTACGGCGGCGCGGTGAACTCGTCGATCCCGTACGCGTCGAAGGCCGGGGACACCAGCGCGGGCCGCTGCAGGGCCAGCTTCAGCAGCTCGCGCTCGGTGCGGTGGGCGGGGCTGCGCAGGTTCAGCGCGGGGCCGCCGGCCGGCTGGGCGGCGGGCGCGGGAACGTCCTCGTAGGCCTGACGGCCCCGCTGCTGGTTCCCGCCGGGTCGCTGCTGGTTCCCGCCGGGCCGGCCACCCTGCGGTGCGCCGCCCTGGCCGCCCTGGCCGCGTTCGCGCGCCCACCGGGCGAGCTGCGCGACCCGCTTGACGACGAACTGCTCGTCCCGGATGCCCAGCATGCCCGCCAGCTGCACTGCCGACTCGTGCTGGATGGCGATGTTCTTGATGTTGGCGACGACCGGCGCCGCCTCGTCCAGCGCGGCGGCCCGCCCCGCCGGGTTCTCCAGGTTGTGCCGGGAGACGATGTGCCGCAGCGCGAACTCGAAGAGCGGGGTGCGGGCCTCCACCAGGTTCATGACGGCCGCGTCGCCCTGTGCGAGGCGCAGGTCGCAGGGGTCCATCCCGCCGGGGGCGATGGTGATGGAGGTCTCCGCCGCGAACTTCTGGTCGTCCTCGAAGGCCCGCAGGGCGGCCTTCTGCCCGGCCGCGTCACCGTCGAAGGTGAAGATCACCTCGGCGGTCGCGTTGTCCATCAGCAGACGGCGCAGGATCTTGATGTGGTCCCCGCCGAAGGAGGTGCCACAGGTCGCGATGGCGGTGGTGACGCCCGCCAGGTGGCAGGCCATGACATCGGTGTAGCCCTCGACGACCACGGCCCGGGAGGTCTTGGCGATCTCCTTCTTGGCCAGGTCGATGCCGTACAGCACCTGGGACTTCTTGTAGATCGCGGTCTCGGGCGTGTTCAGGTACTTCGGCCCGTTGTCGTCGTCGCGCAGCTTGCGCGCGCCGAAGCCGACCACCTCGCCGCTGGTGTCGCGGATCGGCCACATCAGCCGGCCGCGGAAGCGGTCGATGGGCTTGCCGCTGCGGCTGTCCTGGGCGAGACCGGAGGTGATCAGTTCCTTGTCGGTGAAGCCCTTGCCGCGCAGGAAGCGGGTCAGGTGGTCCCATCCGGCCGGGCTGTACCCGACGCCGAAGTGGGCGGCCGCGGCCTGGTCGAAGCCGCGCTCGGCCAGGAACCTGCGGCCGATCTCGGCCTCGGGCCCGTCCAGCTGGTCGACGTAGAACCGGGCGGCCTCCCGGTGTGCCTCGACCAGCCGGATGCGCTCACCGCGGCCGCTGGTGCCGGCGGTGTAGCCGCCCTCCTCGTAGCGCAGGGTGATCCCGGCCAGGCCGGCCAGGCGCTCGACCGCCTCGGAGAAGGAGAGGTGGTCGATCTTCATGACGAAGTCGAGGGTGTCCCCGCCCGCCTGGCAGCCGAAGCAGTGGTAGAGGCCTTTGCTGGGGCTCACCTGGAAGGAAGGGGACTTCTCGTCGTGGAAGGGGCACAGGCCCTTGAGGTTGCCCCCGCCCGCGTTGCGCAGCTGGAGGTAGTCGGAGACCACGGCGTCGATCGGGACCGCGTCCCGTACCGCCTTCACATCGTCGTCGTTGATCCGTCCTGCCACCCGTGAAGTCTACGGCCGGGCGCGGACAAACCCGTCAGGCCCCCTCCGCCGGGATCAGCGAGGCAAGCGGAACTGACGGGTCCGCGAGGGCCTCGCGGTCCACCGGCGCCTTTGACCTGATCAGGGCCTGGATGTGCTCGGTGACGTCCCACACGTTCACGTTCATTCCGGCGAGGACCCGCCCCTCTGACAGCCAGAAGGCGATGAACTCCCGCTTGCCGGCATCGCCGCGGATCAGTACCTGGTCGTAGCCGCCGGGCGGGGCGTACCCGGAGTACTCCAGGCCCACGTCGTACTGGTCCGAGAAGAAGTACGGCACCCGGTCGTAGGTGACGTCGTGCCCCAGCATCGCCCGGGCGGCGGCCGGGCCGCCGTTCAGCGCGTTGGCCCAGTGCTCGACCCGCAGCCGGGTCCCGAGTACGGGGTGGTGGGCGGCCGCCACGTCACCGACCGCGTGGATGTCGGGGTCGGAGGTGCGCAGGGCGGCGTCCACGGCGATCCCGCCGCCGTGCTCCCGGTCGACGAGGGCCAGCCCGGAGGTCTCGGCGAGGGCCGTCCGCGGCGCGGCCCCGATCGCGGCGAGCACCGCGTGCGCGGGGTGCTCCTCGCCGTCGTCGGTACGGGCGGCCAGCACCATGCCGTCCTGGCCGATGATCTCGGTCAGCCGGGCGCCGAAGTGGAAGCGGACCCCGTGGTCGGCGTGCAGGTCGCCGAAGAGCCGGCCGATCTCGGGGCCGAGCACGGCGTGCAGCGCGGTGGCCTCCGGCTCGACGAGGGTCACCTCGGCGCCGTACCCGCGGGCCGCGGCGGCGACCTCCAGGCCGATCCATCCGGCGCCCGCGATCAGCAGGTGGCCGTTGTCCCGGCCGAGGCCCGCCAGGACGTGGCGCAGCCGCTCGGCGTGCGCGAGCCGGCGCAGGTGGTGCACCCCGGCCAGCCCGGTGCCGGGGATGTCCAGGCGGCGCGGCTCGGCGCCGGTGGCCAGCAGCAGCTTGTCGTAGTGCACGACCGTGCCGTCCCCGAGGACCACCTTCTTGGCCTCCCGGTCGAGGTGGACGGCCGGCTGGCCGAGGTGCAGCTCGATGTCGGAGGCTGCGTACCAGGACGGTTCGTGCACGAAGACGCTCTCGCGCTCCTCCTTGCCCGTCAGGAACCCCTTGGACAGCGGGGGGCGCTCGTACGGATGGTCACGCTCGTCGCCGATGAGGATCACCCGCCCCGTGAACCCCTCGGACCTCAGTGTTTCGGCCGCCTTCGCCCCGGCGAGCCCTGCGCCGACGATGACGAATGTCCGGTGTGCGTCGACCACCTGATGCCTCCTCATAACCTCTACGCCACATGCGACCACATGCGAGCGTCCCGCACTGAGCCTGCCGCGTGAAGGGGGAGTGGCTCGATCGGCTCACCCTTCGGCGCGTCGGGTGCGGCGGGTGAGACGCGCGTGCAGGGAACGGGCGGAAGCGTCGGTGAGACACGCGATCTGATCGATGACCGCCCGCTTCCTGGCCCGGTCGTCCGGGGCGGCGTCGAAGATGGCCCGGAACTGCGGGTCCAGGCCCTCGGGGGCGCGGGCGCTGAGCGCCTCGGCCAGTTCGGCCAGGACGATGCGCTGGTCGGCGCGGATGCGCTCCTGCTCGTCGCGCTGCATGACGTACAGGTCGGCGACCGCCTTGAGGACCGCGCACTCGTTGCGCGCCGCGCGCGGGACCACCAGTTCGGCGCCGTACCGGGTGAGGCGGCCCGAGCCGTACGCCTCCCGGGTGGCTCCTTCGGCGGCCAGGCAGAAACGGCCGATCAGCTGGCTCGTGGCGTCCTTCAGACGGGCCTGGGCGACCGCGGAGCCGTCGTACCCGTGCGGCCACCACTCCTGCTCCATCAGCCGGTCGAGGGCGGCCCGCAGCTCCTCGGGGGAGGTGTCGGCGGGGACGTAGCGGCCGATGGCGACCTGCCAGATCGCCGCGCGCTCGGGCTCGGCGAACAGGAGGTTGGGGTCGAGGTGCCCGGCGTGCAGGCTGTCCTCGAAGTCGTGCACGGAGTACGCGACGTCGTCCGCCCAGTCCATGACCTGCGCCTCGAAGCACTTGCGGTCGGCGGGCGCACCGAGGCGCAGCCACTCGAAGACCGGCAGGTCGTCCTCGTACGCCCCGAACTTGACCGAGTCCGGGTCGGTCGGGTGGCCGCCGCGGGCCCACGGGTACTTGGTGGCGGCGTCGAGGCAGGCCCGGGTGAGGTTGAGGCCGACGCTGACGGGCTCCCCGCCCGCCGGGCCGGGCACGAACCGCTTGGGCTCCAGCCGGGTCAGCAGGCGCAGCGACTGGGCGTTGCCCTCGAAACCGCCGCAGTCCTTCGCGAACTCGTTGAGCGCCTCCTCGCCGTTGTGGCCGAAAGGCGGGTGGCCCATGTCGTGCGAGAGGCAGGCGGCCTCGACGAGGTCGGGGTCGCAGCCGAGCGCGGCGCCGAGCTCCCGTCCGACCTGGGCGCACTCCAGGGAGTGCGTGAGGCGGGTACGGGGGCTGGCGTCCCAGTCGTAGGAGCGCGTGCCGGGGGTGACCACCTGGGTCTTCCCGGCGAGGCGGCGCAGCGCGGCGGAGTGCAGGACACGGGCGCGGTCGCGCTGGAAGGCGGTGCGGCCGGGGCGTTTGTCGGGCTCGGCGGCCCAGCGTTCGGTGTCGGTGTGGCTGTAGGGCGAGCCTGGGGGGTCTGCGGGGGCGTGCGTGGTGCCTTCCATGACAAGACGGTAACCGCAACGACTGACAAACCGGGATCAGGCGGAGACGAGTTCCGGCCGGGTGCGGCGGGCGGGGCGGCGCAGGGCCTCGTCGTAGCGGTGCAGCAACAGCCGGGCCAGGGCCGGGTGGTCGCCCAGCGGGGCGGCCGCGAGGGCGGGCGAGGCCGCGGCGGTCTGGGCGGCGAACCGGCCGGGAGCGGCGAAGTACGAGGCCACTGCGATCCGGTGGTGGCCGCGGGCGGCGAGTGCCCGGACGGCCTCGGGGGCGGTGGGCGCGGCGGCCGAGGCGTAGCCGGGCACCACCGGGACATCGCCGAGGCGGCCGGAGAGCAGTGCGGCGGTGCGGCGGGTGTCGGCGGCCGACTCGGGGTCGCGGGAACCGGCGGCGGCGAGCACGACGGCGGTGCCGGCGGTCCAGCCGGCCTCCACGAGCCGTTCGTACAGGGCTTCGACGAGCAGCGGGTGCGGTCCCAGCGGGGCGGCGACGCGGGTCTCCAGGTGGGTGGCCCGGGCGGCGGCCTCGGGCAGGTCACGCTTGACGTGGTACCCGCGGCCGAGCAGCAGCGGGACGAGGACGGCGGCTCCGGACACCGCGCGCAGGGTGTCGTCGAGCAGCGGCTCGTTCAGCTCGATGTGGCCGAGCCGGACGTCGAGCCGCGGGCGGAGCTCGCGGACCCGTTCGAGGAGGGCGAGGGCGGTGTGCAGGGCGCGCGCGTCACGGCTGCCGTGGGCCACGGCGACGAGGGTGGGCTGCTGCATGGGAGGTCTCCGAGGGGGCGGGTGCGGGGCGGTCGCAGTCCGCTGAGCTGCGTGCCGAGCTGGGCGGTGATCCGGGCCAGCAGCTCGGCCGCGCTGCCGAACGGGAGGGAATGCAGGGAGGGCCGGGAAGGCAGGGAGAGGCTGTCGGGAGGGTGCACCGGCTCCGTCATGAACCGATCCTGCGGGGTGCAGATTGCGGGTGCGTTGCGCCGGGGTGACAGGTGTTTGCGAAGGGCTCACCCGTTCATTCGTGCGAGTGAAAGGGGGCGGCGGCGGAACTCCCGGGCCGGTGGTGATCGTCAATGTGTGCGAACGGTGTGTGCGGGAGGGGCGGTCATGAAGATCAAGGGCTGGTCGACGGCAAGGGCGCGGGCGACGGCGATGGCGACAGCGATGGCGACGGTCAGGGCGCGGGCGAGGGCGCGCGCGGGCGTGGCGGTGAGAGCGGTGGCGGACCGGCGGGCGGGGCGGCCGCGGCGGATGCGGGGAGTCCCGGGCAGACGGCTGACGGTGCAGGCCGTGATGGCGGGCTGTGTGCTGGCGCTGCTCCCGTCGGCGTGGACGCACGCGTCGGCCGCCGACCGGCTGCGGTCGACGGCCGACGCACCCGCCGCCGACGTGGCGGTGGTGTTCGGAGCCGGCCTGTGGCGGGGGCGGCCCACGCCCTACTTGGCCGACCGGCTCGACGCCGCCGCCGAGCTGTACCGCACCGGCAAGGTGCGGGTGGTGCTGGTCACCGGGGACAACAGCCGCAAGGAGTATGACGAGCCCGACGCGATGCGCACCTACCTGACCGGGAAGGGGGTGCCGGACGAGCGGATCGTCAGCGACTACGCGGGCTTCGACACCTGGGACTCCTGCGTGCGGGCCAAGGAGATCTTCGGGGTCGACCGGGCCGTGCTGGTCACCCAGGGCTTCCACATACGCCGGGCCGTCGCCCTCTGCCAGGCGGCGGGGCTGGACTCGTACGGTGTCGGGGTCGCCGACGTGCACGACGCCACCTGGCGCTACGGCCAGGCGCGCGAGTTCCTCGCGGCCGGCAAAGCCGCCGTGGACGCGGCCTTCAAGCCAGCCCCGCACTTCCTGGGGCCGAAGGAGCACGGGGTGTCGCGGGCCCTGGCGGCCCTGGCAGAGTGAACACCGCCGCATATGACACATCGTCATATGCGAGGTCGGCCGGTACGAGCCCTCCCGGCCCGCGGGTGCCTGATCCTCGGCGTCGTCCACGGCCGGATCATGTTCGTGGAGGTCCTGGACCGGCCCGAGCCGCGGCCGGTGCTGCGCGGCGCCCTCACCGGGGGCGGCGGGCCGCGCTGAGGTGGAGCACCCCGAGCCGTAACGCGGGACGGCGGCCCGTGTAACACCGCCGACGCATGCTGAACCGTATGCACACGCCGGGATCCACCACCGCCACGCACTGCCCCTACTGCGCGCTGCAGTGCGGGATGAACCTGCGCCCCGAGCCCGGCGGCGCGGCTGTGACGGTGGAGGAGCGCGCCGACTTCCCGGTCAACCGGGGCGCACTGTGCGGCAAGGGCCGTACCGCCCCCGCAGTGCTCTCCTCCCGGGTGCGTCTCACCGAGCCGCTCGTCCGCACCCACGCAGGGCGGCTCGAACCCGCCACCTGGGAGGAGGCCCTCGACGCCGTGGCCGCGGGCCTCGCCCGTACGGCCCGCGCGCACGGACCGGACGCGGTCGGCGTCTTCGGCGGCGGCGGGCTCACCAACGAGAAGGCGTACGCGCTCGGCAAGTTCGCCCGCGTCGCCCTGCGCACCTCGCAGATCGACTACAACGGACGCTTCTGCATGTCCTCGGCCGCCGCCGCGCACCAGCGGGCATTCGGGCTCGACCGCGGCCTGCCCTTCCCGCTGGAGGACATCCCCCGCACCGGCTGTGTGATCCTCGTCGGCTCGAACCTGGCCGAGACCATGCCGCCCGCCCTGCGCTACCTCACCGAGCTCAAGGCCAACGGCGGCACCCTCATCGTCATCGACCCGCGCCGCACGCGCACCGCCGAACAGGCCGACCTGCACCTGGCCCCGCGCCCCGGCACCGACCTCGCCCTCGCCCTCGGCCTGCTGCACCTCGTGGTCGCCGACGGCCGCACCGACGAGGAGTTCATCGCCGCCCGTACCACCGGCTGGGAAGAGGCCCGGGCCGCCGCCATGGCCCACTGGCCCGAGCTGGTGGAACGCATCACCGGCGTCCCGGTCCCGGCCCTGCGCGAGGCGGTCGGCCTCTTCTGCGCCCCTGACTCCGCGATGGTGCTGACCGCCCGCGGCCCCGAGCAGCAGTCCAAGGGCACCGACACCGTCGGCGCCTGGATCAACCTGTGCCTGGCCACCGGCCGGGCCGGCCGCCCGCTCTCCGGCTACGGGTGCCTCACCGGGCAGGGCAACGGCCAGGGCGGCCGCGAGCACGGCCAGAAGGCCGACCAGCTTCCCGGCTACCGCAAGCTCACCGACCCGGCCGCGCGGGCGCACGTCGCCGGGGTCTGGGGCGTCGACCCCGACAGCCTCCCCGGACCCGGCCGCAGCGCCTACGAACTCCTCGACGCCCTCGGCACCGACGTGAAGTCCCTCCTTCTGATGGGCTCCAACCCGGTCGTCTCGGCCCCCCGCGCCGCACACATCGAGGACCGGATCCGCTCACTGGACTTCCTCGCCGTCGCCGACGTCGTGCTCTCCGAGACGGCCGCCCTCGCGGACGTCGTCCTCCCCGTCACCCAGTGGGCGGAGGAGACCGGCACCACCACCAACCTGGAGGGCCGCGTCCTGCTGCGGCGCCGAGCCCTGACCCCGCCCCCGGGCGTCCGCAGCGACCTGGACGTCCTGCACGGGCTCGCCGCCCGCCTCGGCGTCGAGAAGGGCTTCCCCACCTCCCCCGAAGAGGTCTTCGACGAACTGCGCCGCGCCTCCGCCGGCGGCCCGGCGGACTACTCCGGCATCACCTACGACCGCATTGAGGCCGAACAGGGCGTCTTCTGGCCCTGCCCCGAGGGCTCCACGGGCACCGAACGCCTCTTCCTGGACCGCTTCGCCACCGACGACGGCCGGGCCCGCTTCGTCCCCGTCGCCCACCGTGACGCCGCCGAGGTCCCCGACGCGGAGTACCCGCTCCTGCTCACCACCGGCCGCGTGGTCGCCCAGTACCAGTCCGGCGCCCAGACCCGCCGGGTGGACGAGCTCAACGAGGCCGCACCCGGCCCGTTCGTGGAACTGCATCCCCGCCTCGCCGCCCGCATAGGCGCGGTCGACGGCAGCCCGCTGGCCGTCACCTCCCGTCGCGGGCGCGCCGTGGCCCCGGCCCGCATCACGGACGCCATCCGCGCGGACACGGTCTTCATGCCCTTCCACTGGCCGGGCGAGGGCCGGGCCAACACCCTGACCAATCCGGCCCTCGACCCCACCTCCCGCATGCCGGAGTTCAAGATCTGCGCGGTCCGCGTCGAGCCGGTCCAGGGTCCGGTCTGACCGGCGGGACGGGCCCGGGGGCGCCGCGGAGCAGCCCCCGGGACCGCCCGCCTACTTCGCCGGGAGCGGTTCCAGGACCACGCTGCCGGGCAGTGCCGCGGCCATGTCGTAGGCGTAGACCCCGGGCCGGACCCAGATGAACCAGTTGCCGGCGGCGACGATGGTGTGCCCGTACGCGCGGCGCCCCACCTCGATGCTGTCGCCGACCTCGTCCCTGCTGAAGCGGGCCGTGCTCAGCACGTCGATGTCGTTGTAGACCGTGGTTCCACGATGCTGCACCTCGCAGACGGCGTTCGACCCGTGCGGGAAGATGTTGCGCACCGTCACCTTGCAGTCGAAGCCGCCCTTCCCCAGGGCGGTGACCACGTCGTCGACCGAGGCGTACTCGGGGCCGGTCGGCACGTTGCTCGGCATCGGCGTCAGCGGAGGGCGCCCCCGGTCCCGGTCGACGAGACCGCACGCGCTCAGTGTCAGCAGCATCCCCAGCAGCAGGGGGACGCACTTCGGTGTGCGCATGCGTCAGTTGCTCCTCGGCGGTGTGGGCGCCGGGCCCGGGCTGGGGGAAGGAGTGCCCGGTTCGGCGGGACCGGTTCCCGTTCCGGTGTGCGGCCCGCCGCCCTCCTGGTAGATCGGGTCGACGGAGACGTGGTGTCCGGCCGGGGTCTGCGACTCCAGCTGCCGTACGGCGGTGGCTCGCTGCTCCTCGGTGAGGGCGTGCCAGGCCATGGCGTCGTCCAGGTGCGGTTCCAGCCTGTCCCAGTTCTCGCCCCGGGTCTTGATGTCGAAGGCCCGGTTGCCCGACTCGTCGCCGTACTGCTCGTTCAGCTCCCGTACCTCGGGGGTGTCCGCCGCGTACAGGGTGAAGAGCTGCTTGTCGGTCCTCGCCCCGTAGGGCTCTTCCTGCATGCGCCGGAGGTGGTAGGCGCTCATGCGGATGTTCTCGTCGGGGTTCTCCTCGATGTACTTGGTGAGCCGGGCGTCGTCGAGGTCCCCGAGGAAGGTGCCGTCCCGGAGGGTGAACGCCTCCCGGTTGTGCTCCATCACCTCCCGTGCGGTGTCCGGCTTCATGTGCGTGATGCCGAGGGACTTGTCGGGCTTGAGGGTCTGCTGCAGCGTCCAGTTGAAGATCCGTCCCGCCTGGGCCAGCGGACCGGTCAGGCCGGGGCTGAAGTTCTGGTACCACTGCTGCTCCTGCCACAGGATCGCCAGGAGCAGCTTGCGGCTGATGCCGGTCTCGGCCGCGGCCCGGTTCACCGCGGCGAACTGGGCCGGGGAGACGTTGATCGGGTGCAGTCCGTCCGTGCCGCCCGCCAGGGCCAGGGCGACGGCCAGCGGGGACCCGGGCGTCAGGGCCTCCTTGGCCAGCTTGGGGTCGGAGACGGCGGTCAGCCCCTCGATCGTGCGCAGGGCGCGCGCCGTGTCCACGTCGGCCTGGCCGGCCTTGCGCAGGGCTTCGGTGATGATGCCCTGCGCGTGGTTGACCGGTTCGAGGTGCTCGGTACTGCCCTGCGGCACCATGACGGGCTTCGACAGCTGGACCCGGCCGCTGTCGTCGACCTTCAGGTCACGGGCGCGGGCGTAGTCCAGGGCGCTGTTCAGGTCCCGCTGTGTCCCCGTGATCGCCTCGGCCAGGTCGTCGTAGACCTTGGCCATCGCGCGCAGGGCCAACGCGGACGTCTCGTAGTCGTCGGCGTGCTTCACGAACCGTTCCGTGGCGGCGCGTCCGGCCTCGCCGACCCAGCACCGGTCGACCGTCCGTGCGACGTCCTGGCGCGCGTACGAGGCGAGGCCGTCGCACTGCTTCGCCACGGCCACCGCGTCGTCGGCCGCGGTGCGCCACTTCTGCGGATCGGCCTGCTTCAGCTCGGATACGGAAACCATCAGGCGTCCTCCAGCACGCCGCCGGCCGCGCGCAGCCGGTCGGCTATCGCCTGGTCCTCGGCGTTGACGGCGTTCGTGCCCGTGGTCAGGGCGTCGGCCGCGTCGTCGACCAGGTCGGCGAGGTCCCTGAGCCGGCGCTGCCAGGCGGCCACGCAGTCGTTGCTGGCCGTCCCGGCCGCCCATCCGGCGTGGCTGCGGCCGACGGCCTCGGCGTCGTCGAGCGTGGACTTTCCCCGGGCCTCGGCGTTCGCCGTACGGATCCCGGACGCCTTGGAGCGCACGGGGCCGTGGACGAGGGCGAGGTCGGGGTCCCCCGTGGCAGGGGCCGGGGTCGCGGAGGGGCTCGCTGAGGGAGCCGGTGACGGCGACGGACCGGCCGAGGCCAGACGCAGGGCGGCGTCCCCCTTCGCCCGTGTCCATTCCGCTTCGAAATCGAACGTCATGTCCCCAGCCTTGCACACCACGATTCGCTGTGCGGTGACTGTTTTTGACAGAACATCAGCCGCATGCGCAGCGGTCCGGCAGCCGATCATCTCGGACATGCGTCCGATCCGCATCGGGGTTCCCGGCCGGGGGTAACCATCGGTCACGTACCGGACTCAGAAAGTGCTCGCACGCCCCTCGTGGCAGCCATGTGTCTTACCCCACACTGAATGCGGTGCCCCCGTCCTCGGAGCCCTGGAGGTCGCCCCCGTGCAGACCCGGACCCTGACCGTGAACGCGAGCGAGTCCTCGGAGGCCGAAGCCGTGGACGAAGAGCCCGAGGTACTGGAGCTGATCGAGCCGGTACCTGTGCAGCGCAGGCGGGACAGCGACGGGAGCGGGGGCGGAGCGGGACCCTCCGCCGACCTCTTCCGGCAGTACCTGCGGGAGATAGGCAGGATCCCGCTGCTCACCGCCGCCGAGGAAGTGGATCTGGCGCGGCGCGTCGAAGCCGGACTGTTCGCCGAGGAGAAGCTCGGCAACACCCCCGACCTCGACTCCCAGCTCGCCCTCGACCTCGACCGGCTCGTCGTCATGGGGCGCATGGCCAAACGCCGGCTCATCGAGTCGAACCTGCGGCTGGTCGTCTCCGTCGCCAAGCGGTACGTGGGCCGCGGGCTCACCATGCTCGACCTGGTCCAGGAGGGCAACCTCGGGCTGATCCGGGCCGTCGAGAAGTTCGACTACGCCCGCGGGTACAAGTTCTCCACCTACGCCACCTGGTGGATCCGGCAGGCGATGTCCCGCGCCCTCGCCGACCAGGCCCGCACCATCCGCGTGCCCGTCCACGTCGTCGAGCTGATCAACCGGGTCGTCCGCGTCCAGCGCCGCATGCTCCAGGAGCGCGGCTACGAGCCCACCGCCGAAGAGGTGGCCGTCCACCTGGAACTGACCCCCGAGCGGGTCCTGGAAGTGCTGCGTCTCGCCCAGGAGCCGGTCTCCCTGCACGCCCCCGTCGGCGAGGAGGAGGACGTCGCGCTCGGTGACCTCATCGAGGACGGGGACGCCACCTCCCCCGTGGAGTCGGCCGCCTTCTTCCTGCTGCGTGAGCACCTGGAAGCGGTCCTGTCGACCCTCGGTGAACGCGAGCGCAAGGTCGTGCAGTTGCGGTACGGGCTCGCGGACGGACGGCCGCGCACCCTGGAGGAGATCGGCCGCATCTTCGGCGTGACGCGCGAGCGGATCCGCCAGATCGAGTCCAAGACCCTCAACAAGCTGCGCGACCACGCCTTCGCCGACCAGCTGCGCGGCTACCTCGACTGACGCGGGCACCCGGCCGGAACGGGAAGGGCGCCCCGAAGGACGCCCCACCCGCTCATGGCCGGCTCAGTCGACCTCGGCGACCGCCTGGGCGAACTGCGCCGCGTACAGCCGGGCATAGGCCCCGCCCGACGCGAGCAGCTCCTCGTGCGTGCCCTGCTCCACGATCGAGCCGCTCTCCATCACCAGGATCAGGTCGGCGTCGCGGATCGTGGAGAGCCGGTGCGCGATCACGAAGGACGTACGGCCGTGCGCCAGACGCGCCATCGCCTTCTGGATCAGCACCTCGGTACGGGTGTCCACCGAGCTCGTCGCCTCGTCCAGGACCAGGATCACCGGGTCCGAAAGGAACGCCCGGGCGATGGTGATCAGCTGCTTCTCGCCCGCGCTGACACCCGCGCCCTCGTCGTCCAGCACCGTGTCGTAGCCGTCCGGCAGCGTCCGGATGAAGCGGTCCGCGTGCGCGGCCCGCGCCGCCTCCTCGATCTCGGCGCGCGTGACCTCGCGCGAAGCGCCGTAGGCGATGTTCTCCGCGATGGTCCCGCCGAACAGCCAGGTGTCCTGGAGCACCATGCCGATACCGCCGCGCAGTTCCTCGCGGGTCATCTTGGCGATGTCCACCCCGTCCAGGGCGATCTCCCCGCCCGTGACCTCGTAGAACCGCATCAGCAGGTTCACCAGGGTGGTCTTGCCGGCGCCCGTCGGGCCGACGATCGCGACCGTGTGGCCCGGCTCCACCGAGAGCGAGAGGTTCTCGATCAGCGGCCGGTCCGGCTCGTAGCGGAAGGCCACCTTGTCGAAGGTGACCTGGCCGCGCAGCTCCTGCGGACGCTCCGGCACATCGGCGTCACGCTCCTGCTCCGGGGCGTCCAGCAGCTCGTACACCCGCTCCGCCGAGGCGACACCGGACTGCACGAGGTTCGCCATCGACGCGACCTGCGTCAGCGGCATCGAGAACTGCCGCGAGTACTGGATAAAAGCCTGCACGTCACCGATCGACAGGGTGCCGGAGGCGACCCGGAGCCCGCCGACCACCGCGATCAGCACGTAGTTGATGTTCGAGATGAAGAACATCACCGGCTGCATGATGCCGCTGACCAGCTGCGCCTTGAACGAGGCCCGGTACAGCGCCTCGTTCTGCTCGGCGAAGAGCGCCGCGGACTCCTTCTGCCGGCCGAAGACCTTGACCAGGTTGTGCCCGGAGTACATCTCCTCGATGTGGGCGTTGAGCGTGCCGGTCGTCTTCCACTGCTCCACGAACTGCGGCTGCGACTTCTTGCCGATCTTCGCCGCGACGTAGACCGAGACCGGTACGGTCCCCACCGCGACCAGCGCCAGCAGCGGCGAGATCCAGAACATCATCGCCAGCACGCCGACGATGGTCAGCAGCGAGTTCAGCAGCTGCCCCATCGTCTGCTGGAGCGTCTGGCCGATGTTGTCGATGTCGTTCGTGGCCCGGCTCAGCACCTCGCCGCGCTTCTGCTGGTCGAAGTACGACAGCGGCAGCCGCGACAGCTTCGCCTGGAGCTCCTCGCGCATCCGGTACAGGGTGCCGTTCATGACGTGGTTCGACAGCCGGGTCGCGACCAGCATCAGCAGCCCCGCCAGGGTGAAGACCACCAGCGCCCAGACCGCCACGACCCCGACGGCACCGAAGTCGATGCCCTGGCCCGGGGTGAAGTCGGTGCCGGACAGCATGTCCGCCATGCCCTCGTCGCCGCGGGCGCGCATCCCGTCCAGCGCCTGCTGCTTGGTCACACCGGCCGGCATCTCCCGGCCGACGATCCCCGCGAAGACCAGGTCGGTCGCCTCGCCGAGGATCTTCGGTCCGACGACCGCGCAGGCGACGCTGCCGACGACGGCCAGGACCATGCCCCACAGCTTGGTCCGGTCCTGCGCGAGCCGGGCCAGCAGCCGCCTGCCCGATCCCCTGAAGTCCAGGGACCGCTGGGCCGGTCCCATCATCATCCGTCCTCCGGGCCCGCTCATGCGGCCTCCGCCTCCGTCAGCTGGGAGAGCACGATCTCCCGGTAGGTCTCGTTGCCGGCCATGAGCTCGTGGTGGCGTCCCTCACCCACGACCTGCCCCTCGTCCAGGACGATGATCCGGTCGGCGTCGCGGATCGTCGCGACCCGCTGGGCGACGATGACCACGGTCGCGTCCTCGGTCTCGCGGGCGAGCGCCGCGCGCAGCGCCGCGTCCGTCGCGTAGTCCAGGGCCGAGAAGGAGTCGTCGAAGAGATAGATCTCCGGGCGCTGGACCAGCGTGCGGGCGATGGCCAGACGCTGGCGCTGGCCGCCGGAGACGTTGGTGCCGCCCTGGGTGACGGGGGCCTGAAGGCCGCCCTCCAGTGCCGCGACGAACTCCCTGGCCTGGGCCACCTCCAGGGCCTGCCACAGCTCTTCGTCGCTGGCGTCCGGGCGCCCGTAGCGCAGGTTGGAGGCGACGGTGCCGGAGAACAGGTAGGGCTTCTGCGGCACCATGCCGACCGTCTTCGCCAGCAGTTCGGGGTCGATCCGGCGTACGTCCTCGCCGTCGACGAGCACCTCTCCGCCGGTCGCGTCGAACAGCCGGGGGACCAGCCCCAGGAGCGTGGACTTGCCGCTTCCGGTGGAGCCGATCACCGCCGTGGTCTCGCCGGGGCGGGCCAGCAGGTCCACGCCGCGCAGGACCGGGGCCTCGGCGCCCGGGTAGCGGAAGTCGGCGCCGCGCAGCTCCAGGACGCCGCGGCGGGTGAGTTCGCGCACCGGGTCGGCGGGCGGGACGACGCTGGACTCGGTGTCCAGCACCTCCTGGATGCGCTCGGCGCAGACCTCGGCCCGCGGCACCATCATGAACATGAAGGTGGCCATCATCACGGCCATGACGATCTGCATCAGGTAGGCCAGGAAGGCCGTCAGCTGGCCGATCTCCATGCCGCCGCTGTCGACGCGCATCGCGCCGAACCAGATCACGGCGACGCTGGAGATGTTCACGACCAGGATCACGGTCGGGAACATGAGCGCGAGGAGCCGGCCCGAGGCGAGCGAGACGCCGGTGAGGTCGGCGTTGGCCTCGCGGAAACGGTCCTTCTCGTAGTCGTCGCGGACGAAGGCGCGGATCACCCGGTTGCCGGTGATCTGCTCGCGCAGCACCCGGTTCACGGTGTCCAGGCGGTCCTGCATCCGGCGGAACAGCGGCCGCGTCCTGAAGACGATGGCGCCGACCGAGATCCCGAGCACGGGCACCACGGCCAGCAGGACGCCCGACAGCCGCACGTCCAGCGAGAGCGCCATGGCGATGCCGCCGACGCACATGATCGGCGCCGAGACCATCAGGGTGAAGGTCATCAGCACCAGCATCTGGACCTGCTGGACGTCGTTCGTCGTACGGGTGATCAGGGACGGGGCACCGAAATGGCCCAGCTCACGGGCGGAGAAGCTCTGCACCCGGTCGAAGACACCGGCCCGGATGTCGCGCCCGACGGCCGCGGCCGTGCGGGCGCCGTAGTAGACGGCTCCCACGTTGCAGACGAGCTGGACGAGCGAGACACCCAGCATCAGCGCGCCGAAGCGCAGGATGTAGCCGGTGTCGCCGTTGACGACACCGTTGTCGATGATGTCGGCGTTCAGGGTGGGCAGGTAGAGGCTGGCGCTGGTCTGCAGGAGTTGCAGCAGGACCAGCGCCGCGACGGGTTTCCGGTACGGACCCAGATGGGTCCGCAGAAGTCGTATGAGCACGCGCAGGCTCCGGTCGGCACGATCGAGGGGGTTCAACCCATCTTCGGCCAATCGGCCCGACGATCCCCACCGGATTTCGCAAAGGCCGGTCAAAAGGACCAGCCGCGCGGCGCGGGTCCTACGACCCCCGCGCCCGCCCGGATCCGGCGGCGCTCAGAACGCCCCGGGGTGGATCTGCTCCCGCGTCGCCGCGTACTGCTGGCGCACGCCCTGCCAGGCCGCGAAGTCCTCGCCCGGCTCGAAGACCTGGGCCGCGGGGGCCGGCCAGACCGGCGGGGTGTGCGGCGCCAGGGTGCCCTGCGCCACACCGAGGGCCCAGGCAGCCTGGCGGGCCGCGCCCAGCGCCGCGTAGTCCGCCGGCGCGGGCACGACGACCTGGGTCCCGAACAGCCCGGGGGCCGCGGCCTGCACGGCGGGCAGCTCGGCGGCCGCGCCCAGCAGGAACACCCGGCGGATCTCGACCCCGCGCGAACGCAGCACGTCGAGGGCGTCCACCAGCCCGCACAGCATGCCCTCGAAGGCCGCCCGGGCCAGGTGCTCGGGCTTCATCGAGTCCCGGCGCAGCCCGGTGAGGGTTCCGGCGGCGAGCGGCAGGTTCGGCGTCCGCTCACCCTCCAGGTACGGCAGGAGCACCAGGCCGTGCGCGCCCGGCGTGGACTTCAGCGCGAGCTCGGACAGCCCCCCCAGGTCGGTGCCGAGCAGCTCGGCGGTGCCGCGCAGGGCCCGGACGGCGTTGGAGGTGTTCACCACGGGCAGGTGCATGCCGCTGGCGTCGGCCAGCGAGGTGATCAGCCCGCCCGGCTCCGACAGTGCCTCGTGGTGCACCGCCATCACCGAACCGGAGGCACCGAGGGAGACCACCGCGTCGCCGTGGCCCAGCCCCAGGCCGAGGGCCGCGGCCATGGTCTCGCCGGTACCGGCGGAAATCAGCAGCCCCTCGGGCGTGGTCCCGGCTGCGTCGGCCGGGCCGAGGACCTCCGGCAGCAGGGCCCGGTGCCCGAGCGCCAGCTCCACCAGATCGGGCCGCCAGGCTCCGGCGGCCGCCGACCAGTAGCCGGTTCCCGAGGCGCCGCCGCGGTCGGTGGTACGCCGGGCCGGGCGGCCCAGCAGCTGCCAGACCAGCCAGTCGTGCGGCGACATCAGCACGGCCACCCGGCGGGCCGCCTCGGGCTCGGTGCGGGCCAGCCAGGCCAGCTTCGCGACGGGCTGCGCGGAGTGCGGGACCGAGCCCACCGCCTCGGCCCAGGCGTGCCGCCCGCCGAGTGCCTCGGTGAGGTCGACGGCCGCGACCTGGCCGCGCTTGTCGTTGCCGACGAGGGCCGGGCGCACCAGCGCGCCCTGCGGGTCCAGCGGCAGCAGGGCGTGCTGCTGCGCGGAGACACCGATGGCCTGGACGCCCTCCAGGATCCCGCCGCCGGCGGCCTCGCCGAGCGAGAGCAGCCAGGCCTGCGGGTCGGTGTCGTGAGGGCTGGCGCCGTCGGGTTCGCCCACGGGCTGCGGATGGGGTGCGTACCCCTGGCGCAGCACGGCGCCGGTCTCGGTGTCACAGACGACGATGCGTGTGAACGCGGAAGAGCTGTCCAGCCCGGCGACTATCCCCATGCGGAGAATTCTGCCGCACGCGGGGCCGGTCCTGACCGTCCCGGAGCCCCTGAAACCACATGGGTCCCAGGGGCTCCGGGTACGGCGGCCGGTGACGCATCAGGTGTTGCTGGTGCCCCAGTCGTCGTCGCCGACCCCGCCACCCGTACGGCCGCGCAGTCCGGGCACCCGCCGGGCGAGCGATTCCGGCACGGCGCCGCCGGCCCTCTCGCTCACCACGGCGAAGGCCTTCCCGGCGTACTCCCGGCCGGTGTGGCCGGCGCTCTCGGCGGCGTTGCGCACCGCCGGGTTCTGCGCGATCTGCCGGGCGGACTTCTTGAGCTGCTCGTAGCGCTCGCGCCCGGCCCGGCTTCCGAGCACGTACCCGAGGGCCAGTCCGACCACGAACGTGACCTTGTACCGCATGCCTGTCACCCTTCGTCGTGTGGTGCCCGGCCTGCTGCCGATACCGATTGGCGGAGCACCCCCCTGCTTGCGCTAATCTATGTCTCGCAACGGGCGCTCGCCCCCCGGCAAGGCCGGAGGTGGGCCGTTCGATGCAACGCAGCAATCCCCTGTAGCTCAATTGGCAGAGCAGCCGGCTGTTAACCGGCAGGTTACTGGTTCGAGTCCAGTCGGGGGAGCGCAGTCCCCTGTAGCTCAATTGGCAGAGCATTCGGCTGTTAACCGGAGGGTTGCTGGTTCGAGTCCAGCCGGGGGAGCAAGGAGAAGAGGACCCTACGGGGTCCTCTTCTGTCTTTGTCGCCCGTTCCGGGAACCGGGCAGGCCTCAGCGCGGTCTCTCTGAGCAGACGAAGCCGATCATGCGAGGCATCCGAAGCAGGAGATCGTATGAGCGGCTATGCTGCGGCAGACGGCGCGCACACGTGTACGCGCCACGCCGTGAAGGGGCGGTAGCTCAGCCGGTTAGAGCAGCGGACTCATAATCCGTCGGCCGTGGGTTCGAGTCCCACCCGCCCCACCGCAAGCCGCAGGTGCAGAAACGATTGCACCTGCGGCTTCGGCGTTTTCCGGGGAGCGCCCGGCTAGAAGTCCTCCGTTTCGTCCACGAGGTGGCGCAGGACGTCCGTCAGGTCCTGGCGGCGGGCGTAGGCCGTGCGCTGGCGGTGGGCGCCCGAGCCGTCACGCAGGAGCCCGGCGAGGGTCTTGGCGGCGTGGTCCAGGTCGCCGGCGGCGGCCAGTTCCGGGGCGACCAGGTCCAGCAGGGCCTCCGCGAGGTCGGCCGCCGGGAGTTCCGTGCCCGTGTACGGGTCGAGGCCGAAGCCCTCCAGGCCGTCGTGGGCGGCCCGCCAGCGCGCGAGGCGCAGTACGTCGTCCCGTACGGCCGGCTCCGGACGCTGTTCGGCGATCTCGCGGAGCGCCGTGGCCACCAGCGCGCGGGCCAGTTCGGCCTGGAGGACCGCCGAGTCGACGCCCGGGGACATGTCCGGTGCGCGGAACTCCAGCGTCGGCCAGTGCCCGGAGGGCCGGAGGTCCCAATAGACCATCTTGGTGTCCAGGGCCGCCCCGGAGCCGAGCAGGGTCTGCACGGAGCGTCGGAAGTGGGCCGTGGACGTGAAGTGCGGAGGCGGGCCCGCCGAGGGCCACCCGGACCAGGCCATCGCCCGCCAGCTGCAGTGACCGGTGTCGCGGCCGCCCCAGAACGGCGAGTTGGCGGCCAGCGCGATCAGCGTGGGCAGCCATGGTCTGATCCGGTTGGACACCGCCACCGCCGTGTCCACGTCGAGCGTGCCGATGTGGACGTGGCGGCCGCAGCTGACCAGGGTGTCGGTGAGCGCGCCGAAGCGGCGGTGCTGCTCGCGCTGGCGCGGCTCGTCATCCGTCAGGTGCAACGGCCCGTCGACCGCGACGACCGGCGAGGGCGCGGCCAGGAGCCGGCAGCCGTGGGCGCGGGCCGCCCGGCCGAGGGTGCGCCGCAGCGCGGCGAGCTCGGCGCGCAGCGAGGACGCCGAGTCGGCGACCGGGGTGGATATCTCCACCTGGTAGCGGGTGGCCTCGGGATGCATCTCGCCCGGCAGCCCGGCGGCCGTCGCCAGGACCAGCGGGGCGGCGGGGACCACCCGGAGGGTGCGGGCGTCGACGAGCAGGAACTCCTCCTCGACGCCGACGGTGAGGGGAACGGTGGGGCGCACCGTGTTCTGCGTCGTGCCGGTGCTCGTGGTGCTGTTGCCAGGATCGATCACTACGCCTCCCTGGACATACGCGTCTTTTCATCATGAGCTGAACACGAGGGGAGGAGCGCGCGGCGAATCAGTCAAATGTCCGGTGATAGTGGCGAGTTACCGGCAACGAGCCGCTCGCGCCGGGAGCCCGGAGCAGGATGGGGCCACTGTTGCCGGTGGGTGAAGCGGGCGGGCGCACCCTGGGGGCGCCGACGGGCCGGTGCTTATCATCCGATGTGACTCGTACTAGTGCGCCAACCCGCCCCCGACGCCGGTTATTCGCCGACCTGACCCCGCTGCGCACGTCCCCGGACTACCGGAGACTGTGGCTGGGCGGGACGATCTCCTGGGTCGGCCAGGCGATGACCGCCCTCGCGATCTCGCTCCAGGTCTACGACATCACCCGCTCCAGCTTCGCCGTCGGTCTGGTGGGGCTCTTCTCCCTCGTCCCCCTGATCGTCTTCGGCCTCTACGGCGGGGCCATCGCCGACACCGTGGACCGGCGCAAGCTCGGCCTCTACAGCTCCCTCGGCGCCGCGGGGCTGTCGGTGGCGCTCGCCGTGGCCGCACTGCTGGGCCGGCACCACGTCTGGTTCCTGTACGCCGTCGTCGCGCTCCAGGCCGTCTGCGGGGCGCTCACCGGTCCGGCGCGGTCCGCCATGATCCCGAGGCTGCTGCCGGCGGAACAGCTGCCCGCGGCCAACGCCCTGAACTCCGTGACCATGACCTTCGGGACGATGGTCGGCCCCGCCCTGGGCGGCCTGATCGTCGCCCTCGGGGGATACGAGTGGGCGTACCTGATCGACGCCGTCACCTTCACCGCCGCGCTCTACGCGATGTGGCGGCTGCCGTCGATGAAGCCGGACCGGGCGGAGGGCGCGCGGGGGCGGGCCTCCGTCGTCGACGGACTGCGCTTCCTCGGCACCCGGCCCAACATCCGGATGACGTTCTTCACCGACATGGCCGCCATGGTGCTGGCCCAGCCGAAGGCGTTGTTCCCCGCCGTCGCCGTGCTCTGGTACGGGGACGACGCGAAGACGGTCGGCCTCATGATGGCCGCGATCGCCGCCGGGGCGCTGCTCGGCGGGCTGTTCTCCGGCTGGCAGGCACGGATCCGGCGGCACGGGCTGGCGATCCTGCTCGCCGTCGCGGGATGGGGGCTGGCCATCGCGGTGTTCGGCCTCACGCGGCACCTGTGGCTCGGGCTGTTCTTCCTGGCGCTGGCCGGGTACGCGGACACCGTCTCGATGGTGTTCCGCACCACCATGCTGCAGGCCGCCACCCCCGACGACATGCGGGGGCGGCTCCAGGGGGTCTTCATCGTGGTCGTCGCGGGCGGGCCCCGGCTCGGCGACTTCTTCGCCGGGACCGTCGGCGACCTGACCTCCCCGGCCGTCGCGATCACGGGCGGCGGGCTGGCCTGCGTGCTGGTGGTGGGCCTGCTCGCCCTGCGCTGGCGCAACTTCGCCCGCTACGACGCGCACTCCCCGCAGGCCTAGCCGCTGGGCCCGCTGGGCCCGCTGGGCCCGCGGCGACCGCCGGGCCCGACGGTCCGGGGCGCCGGCTGCCGTGCCGGGCCCGGGCGTGGCCGCGGCTGCCGGCCCGCGCGGATCCCGGTCCGGGCGCCACCTACGCGTCGACCGGGTCGCGGGTGCGTTCGCCGCCCGCGGTGCCGGTGTTGACGGTGCCGGACGGTTCGAAGAGCAGGATGTGGGCCTCCTCGTCCGCCGACGGGCAGTGCTCCGCCCCGCGCGGGACCACGTACATCTCGCCGGGTCCCAGGACCACGTCCCCGTCGCGCAGACGGATCGTCAGGGTGCCGGCGACCACGAGGAAGAGCTCGTCGGTGTCCTCGTGGGTGTGCCACACGAACTCGCCCCGGACCTTGGCGACCTTGACCTCGTAGTCGTTGACGCGGGCGATGCGGCGCGGTGCCCACTGCTCGGTGAAGCCGGCCAGCTTCCCGGCGATGTCGATCTTCTGTGTCGTCATACGGACAGCCTGGCGGCCGGAGCGCGGGGGGTCTTGTACGTTCCTGACATGGCCGCGATACGTCCGCGCAGCACGGTCAGCGCCTGGCAGCCGCCGGTGAGGGGCATCGCCGAGGTCTTCCACGCCCGCTTCACCGAGCACGCGTACCCGGCCCACGTGCACGACACCTGGGCGCTGATGATCGTGGACGGCGGGCGGGTGGACTTCGCCCTCGACCGGGAACGGCACGGCGCCGGAGTGTCGGACGCGGTGGTCCTGCTGCCGCCCGGGGTGGTCCACGACGGGCGGACCGTGACCGAGGCGGGCTTCCGCAAGCGCGTCCTGTACCTCGACACCTCGGTGCTGCCGGAACGGCTGACCGGAGCCGCCGTGGACGCGCCGCTGCTGGCCGATCCCGCGCTGCGCGAGCGCGTGCACGGGCTGCACCTGGCGCTGGGGGAGCAGGACCCCCTGGAGGCCCAGTCGCGGCTGGCCTTCGTGCAGGATCGGCTCCACGGGTGGCTGGCGGGCCGCGGGGGGCCGCCGGTGGCGACCGGGGCGGCGCCGGATGCGCGGCTGGCCGTACGGCTGCGTGAGCTGCTGGACGCGCGAGTGGTCGCCGGGATCACCCTGGAGGAGGCCTCGGCCCGGCTCGGCCACGTCCACCCCACCCATCTGATCCGCAGTTTCCGGACGGCCTTCGGGCTGCCGCCGCACGCGTACCTGACGGGGCGGAGGGTGGCGGTCGCGCGGGGGCTGCTGCTGGCGGGGGCGAGGCCGGCCGAGGCGGCCACGGAGGCCGGCTTCTACGACCAGGCCCATCTCGCGCGGCACTTCGCACGGCACGTCGGGACCACCCCGGCCCGCTTCGCCCGATCCGGCCCGGTGTGAGTGAGCCGAGTCCGCCTCGGGCGGCAGGGCGGTCCGCTTCAGGCGGGTGCCGGGCCGACGATTCCGCGGGCCACGCCCAGGGAGACCAGGTCCTGCGGGCGGATGCGGAGCTGGTCGGCCGTGGCCGCGGCGGCCGACGGGGGGCGCTTGAGGATGGCCGCGGCCAGTTCCGGGGCGATGACCGAGAAGTAGCTGTCCGGGGTCACCCAGGTGTTCCCCGGGGCGGCCAGCGCGAGGGCGCCGCCCGAACCGCCCTCGCCGATCAGGAGGGTGGTGACGGGGACGGTGGCCGCCGCCAGCGCCGCGAAGGCGTCGGCGATGGCCGGGCCGGCGCCCGCGTGCTCGGCGGCGGCGTCGTTGGCCGCGCCCGGGGTGTCCACCAGGGTGAGGACGGGGACGCCGAGCCGGTCCGCGAGGCGGACCACGCGGGCGGCCGTGCGGTAACCCGCCGGGCGGGTGGCCGTCCCGCACTGGGCTGCGTAGGCCACGGCCCGGCCCTCCCGCAGCCCGAACCCGCACAGCATCCCCGCGTCCGTGCCGCCTGCCCGGTCCCCGGACAGGTGCAGGCGCAGCTCGAAGTACGCGTCCAGGTACGCCTCGGCACGCGGCCGACCGGGGTCGCGGGCCTGCCGTACCGCGTCCCAGCCGGTGGCGGGCGGGCGTACGTCGGCCAGCGCGGCCGGGGGTTCGACCGGCTCGCCGGAGCGGGGCGCGGCGAGGACCCGGAGCCAGCGCGCGAGGGTGCCTGGCAGGTGGGCGGCCGGGACCACGGCGTCGACGTGCCCGGCGGCGTGCTGGCCCTCGGCGCTGTACGCCGCCGGGTCCGCGTCCGCCGGCCGCACCCGGGACCCGGCGAAGCCGACCTGGGCGCCGGGCAGCGCGAGGACCACGTCGGCGCCGGCCCCGAGGGTGGCCCAGCCGCCACCGGTGGTCGGATCGCGCAGGACGGCGAGCTGGGGGAGCCCGGCGGCCCGGGTCAGGACACTCTGGCGGGCCACACGCTGCAGTTGCGTCAGCGCGAGCATGCCCTCCTGCATCCGGGACCCGCCCGTGGCGATGAGCGAGACCAGGGGCAGGCGGTGCTCGCGGGCGTGCGTGTACGCGGTTTCGAGCCGGTCGCCGGTGCGCTGCCCCAGGGAACCGCCCAGGAAGCCGAACTCGAAGGAGATCAGGACGGCTTCGCGGCCGCCGATGAGGGCGGTGCCGGTGACGGCGGACTCCTGCTCGCCGGTGCGCTCGGCGGCGCGGGCGCGGGAGGCGTCGTACCCGGACCAGGCCAGCGGACCGTCGGCGGGGCACTCCCGGTGGGGTGCGGGCAGTTCGGCGAAGGAGCCGGGGTCGGTCACGGAGGCGATGGCCGCGCGGGCCGAGAGGCGGGTCGTCGTCACGGGTGCACCCCAGGTCGGATCGGTCGAAGTCGTCTCCGGGCGACAGTACTTCGGCCGGGCGGCGAGGGTCAGCCCACGAACTGGACGGGGTGCAACGCCCCGACGGCCGTCGCCAGGCTCGGGCAGGCGGTGTCGGAGCCGGGCGCCCGGGCTTCCGCCGATCAGGCCGCCGGCCCCGTACGACAGCCCGCAGAGCCGGTGCGTAGGTGGCGGCGCCGACGGCCGAGTGACGAAGGCCGCGGCCGGGGCGGCGGGCGGGACGGCGGCGACCGGCGCCCCGCGGCGCCGGCAGGCGGTCACGGCAGGGGGAGGGCGATCTTGACCGCGTAGGCGGCGACCAGGCCGTAGCCCAGGCGGAAGGTCCAGACGCGGGCGGTGGCGGAGATGCGGGCGCCCGCGAGGGAGCCGAGCGCCACGAGGGCCTGCTGCCAGAGGAGGGAGGCGGCGCCGACGCCGACGAGGAACGCGGCCCCCGACGGGCCGGAGCCGAGGGTGGCGCCCTGGGCGGTGGTGAGGGCGGCGAAGTAGAGGGCGGTGGTGGGGTTGATCGCGGTCAGGGCGACATAGCGGGCGAACGCCTTGGCCGGCCGCAGGCCGGTGGCCGTTCGCGTGGTGCCCCCGGTGCCGGCGTCCTGCCCGGGATCAGGCACCGCCGGGACCGGCGGGACCGGCGGAACCGCCGGCTTCGGGCGGGCTCCGGAGAGGCCGTGGGCCGCGATGGCCAGCAGGATCACGGCCGAGGTCAGCCGGACCCAGGCCTCGACGGGCGCGACGTGGGAGGCCATCCAGGGGCCCAGGGCGGTGGCGAGGGCGGCGTAGCCGAGGTCGACCGCCGCGATGCCCGTGGCCGCGGCCACCGCAGTCCGCCGGTGCCGCATCGCCTCCTGGAGCAGCAGCACGCTCATCGCACCCATCGGCATCGCCACGCCCAGACCGGCGGCGGCGCCCGCCAGGGCCGGTGTCATCAGTTCGCTCATACGGGCGAGGGTCGGGCTCCGGGCCCGCGCTATGGACGCGAATATCGGGTGCGGCTGCGAGAATCGCGGCATGGACCGCCTCGACAGGGAAATCCTCGGCATCCTGCAGCAGGATGCGCGGATCTCGTACCGCGATCTCGGCGTCCGCGTCGGCCTCAGCGCCAACGCCACCGCGGACCGGGTGCGGCGGATGCGCCGGGACGGGGTGATCCGCGGGTTCACCGTCGTGGTGGACCCGGCCGCCGACACAGCCGGCGGTCTCGTTGTCTTCATCGACGTCACCCTCCGCCAGGACACCACCAACGAGGAGTTCGAGCGTCGGGTCGCGGGGCTGCCCGGGATCACCGAGGTGGTCCATGTGACCGGCGCGCACGACTACCTCGTACGCGCCCGGGCCGCCGATCCCGCAGCCCTCGACGGCCTGCTGCGCCGCCTGAAGCGGGAGGCCGGGGTGGCCCAGTCCAACACCCGGATCGCCCTGCGCGCGGCCGACCGCCCCGGCCGGCCCTGACACTCATGAGCCCGCTCTGACACACCCCCGGACGGCCGCACCCCCGGCCGGCCGTGCCGGCGCCGTCAGAGTGCCGACTCCCACGCCACCGTCGTGCCCCGCGCCCCCGCTTCCGTGCGCCCGTCGTCCGTCACGGTCAGGCGGACCCGGCCCGGGGACGACGCGTCCACCACCACCTCGATCGAGGTGACCGGGTTGCGCCGGTGCGCGGTGGCGAGGGCGCCGCGCAGGGCCGTGAGCAGGTCGCCCGCCACGGCCGGCGGGAGCAGGGCGTCCACCGCGCCCGCGAAGTGCACCGACGGCTGGAAGCCGAGCAGGACCGCCGCGCCGTCCGTCTCGCGCAAGACCCGCCCCCGGAAGGTGGTCGGGGCGTCGGTCGGCGGCTGCTGGAGGGCGAAGACGGCCGTGCGGACCTCCTGGATGGTGGAGTCCAGCTCGTCGACGGCGCGGGTGAGTTCGTCGCCGACGGTGTCCCCGGAGGGGGCGTTCTCGGCGCGCCGCCGCGTGCTCTCCAGCATCATCTCGGTGGCGAGGAGCCGCCGGACCACCAGGTCGTGCAGGTCCCGCGCGATCCGGTCGCGGTCCTCGCACACCGCGAGCTGCTCCCGGTCGTGCTGGGCGTCGGCCAGGACGAGGGCCAGCGCGGCCTGCGAGGCGAACTGCGAGGCGAGCAGCCGGTCCACCGCGTCGTACGCCGGGCCGCCCCGGGCGCGCGGCAGGGCCAGGGTGCCGATCAGCCGGCCGCCGCTCTGGAGCGGAAGCATCATGCAGAGGCCCGCCGGGTCCTCGTCGGACCGGTCGGCGGGCCTCTGCTGACCTGCGTCCGTCATCCGGCCAGCGGGTTGAGGACCATGGGTGCGATCTTCCCTTCGAGCATCGCGCCGAGCCCCAGTACGGCGCACACGTCCGGCCGTTCGGCGATGGCGACGGGCATTCCGGTGGCGTCCCGCAGCATCTGGTCCAGACCCGGCAGCAGGGCACTGCCGCCCACCATCATGATTCCGCGGTCCGTCAGGTCGGCCACCAGGTCGGGCGGGCAGTCGCGCAGCACCTTGCCGATCCCGTCGAGGACGGCGGTCAGCGGGGTGTGGATGGCGTCGCGCACGGCCGCGGTGTCCACGTGGACCGAACGCGCCAGACCGGTGGCCACGTCACGGCCGTGGATGAGGGTGGACGCCGGGCCCTCGGAGGTGAGGCCGTTGCCGTGCAGGGCCAGTTGGAGCGGCCGGACGGCCTGGCTGGGCAGCATCAGCTCGTGAGCGTGGCGCAGGTGCTGGACGACGGCGTGGTCGATGGCCTCGCCGCCGACGGGGATCCGCTGGGCGGTGACGATCGAGCCGAGGGAGAGGACGGCGACCTGGGTGGCCGCGGCCCCGCACACCATGATCATCGTCGCGGTCGGCTGCTCCACGGGCAGTCCGCAGCCGACGGCCGCCGCGATCAGGGTGTCGACCAGTTCGACGCGCCGCGCCCCGAGGCCGACCAGGGTCTCCACGGCGGCCCGCTGGGCGAGCGGGTCCGCGTCGTGCGGGGTGCAGGCCGCCGCCCGCAGCCGGGGCTTGCGCCGCAGGGCGCGCCGCAGCTTCTCGCCGAGGAGGTGGCGCAGCATCCGCTGGGCCATCTCGATGTCGACGACGGTGCCGCCGGAGACGGGGCGCACGACCCTGATGTAGTCGGGCGTGCGGCCGGTCATCCGCTCGGCGAAGGTGCCGACGGCGATGAGTGCGCCGGTGCGCGTGTTGACCGCGGCGACGCTGGGTTCGTCGACCACGAGGCCGGCGCCCTTGACGTACACGCGGGTCCTGGCCGCCCCCAGGTCGACGGCGACGTGGCAGCGGCGCAACTGCTCAAGACTGACGGTCACGGCAGTACCTCCCGAGAGCGCTGACGCAAGAGGACCGGCGGAGTGCCGGTCGCTTGTCCTATCATCTCGGGCATTTCGGGCTATCCGCCCGTTGTAATGCTCCGGTCGTGGGTGTGTCGCGGCCGTGCCGCGCCTGCAGGGGGGTGGATTTCTGTACCGACAGGCGCCACCATGCCCGCACCGCACGCGCTACTTGCGCGTAACAAGGTAAGGGGGCCCCGATGCTGACGGTACGACAGGGACTGGTCGCGCTCCTGGCGCTCTGCCTGGCGCTCACGGCGTCCGCCGCGGCCCATGCCTCCGGCCGGGTCGCGGCCCCCGCCGCTGACCGGGCATCACCGCGCAGCCCGGTGGTCTTCGTGCACGGCTACAACGCCGACCCCGGCGTCTGGGGAGCCCTCCGCGCCGACCTGCGCGCCGACGGGTACACCGACGCGGAGCTGTTCTCCTTCGGCTACGACACCCACCAGTCCGTCAACGAGGTCCTCGCCGGGCGGCTCGGCGCCTACGTCGAGCAGGTCCGCCGGGAGACCGGCGCCGCCACGGTCGACCTCGTGGCGCACTCCTTCGGCTCGCTGGTGAGCCGCTGGTACGTCAAGTTCGGCGGCGGCACCGCCACCGTGGACCACTGGGTGTCGCTGGCCGGCCCCAACCGCGGCACCTCCACCGCGTGGGCCTGCGCTCTGTGGGACCAGGCGTGCCGGGACATGACCCCCGGGTCGTACGTGGTGAAGAACCTGGGCAGCGGGGACGCCACGCCGGGCGCGGTGAAGTACGCGACCTTCTGGTCGAACTGCGACGAGGTGATCAACCCCGACGACAGCGTCCCGCTCACGGGCGCCAGCAACACGCCGGTCGGCTGCCTGGCACACAACGACCTGCTCGGCGACGACGGGACCTCGGCCGGAGTGCGCGCCTTCCTCGCGTCGTAGCGTGCGTCCCGCGCCGGGTGGTCGGCGGACCGGCCGGCGCTGACGCGCTGCTTAGGGGGTACGGGCGACAGTGGGGGAGGCCGCCGCGCCCTGAGGGGGAAGTACCGATGCCGGACCGGGTCCGCGCCCGCACCACCGACGAACGGCCCGCGCCGCCGCGGCGTCCCGTCACCCGTCTGCGCCTCACCTGCCTGTACGGCGGGGTGTTCATGGCGGCCGGGACGGCGTTCCTGGCCGTGACCCTCCTGCTGGCCGAACAGGCCGTGAGCAAGGGGAACGGCCCCCTTCTCGAAGTGGGCCCGCAAGGCCCGGTCGTCCTGGCGGCCGCCCGCTGCCCGGCGCCGGCGAACGAGGGGCCGCCCTCCTGCGAGTCCTCCGGGCGGGACCGCGCCCACGACCCGCTGTTCCTGTCGGCCCTGCCGGTCCTGGCCGTGCTCGGCCCCTTGTCGGCCGGCGCGGGGTACCTGACGGCCGGGTACGCGCTGTCGCCGCTCCGGCGGATGACCCGCACCGCCCGCGCGGCCTACCGTTAGGCCCTGTCGCGGGCCCTGTCGTCCGCCAGGGGCGTCTCGCCGTCATGCCGGGCTCGTGGGCCCGGCCGGCACGCCCTGGAAGCCCACCCGCTGGAGCAGGCCGTAGGTGAACTCCGCCACGCAGGGCCGCCCCCGCGCGGTGAAGGCGAGGCGCCAGCGGGTCGGCGCGGTGCCCTCCATCGGCCGGACCGGCGCGAAAGCCCGCGCCACCTCGTCCACCGTTGCCGACCAGGGCAGCAGGTCGTCCGGCGACTCCAGTACGGGCCCCCGCGCGCCCGGGGCCCGTACGAGCCACTCGTTCCACACCGCTCCGTCCGGCGCGGCCAGCACCTCGAAGCGCAGGTCCGGCCAGAGCGGCAGCGGCCACAGCAGGGCCTCGCACTCCAGGTCGCCGATCGCTCGGTGCCCGGTGGACTCGGGCGGTCCGAGCACCGAGCGGTACCGGGCCAGCGCCCCGCGCGAACGCGGCGAGCGGAGCATCGCCTGCCAGCGCCTGTTCGCCTCCCGCTGGTCCGCGAGGGAGGCGCCCAGCCGCCGGCGGGCCTCGTCGGCGAGATCCGGCTGGAAGTCCGCCATCCGCCGCAGCAGCACCAACTGGAACGCGGCCGGCCCGAAAGAAGTCATGGAGGGAACGATTCCACACAGGATCCTTACGTTCTCGGGATCCGGATGTTGTCCCCCAGCGCGTAACCTGCGGGCGCCATGAACTATTGCCACGCCTGCCGGAGGCACCTCAACGGCGCACTGGCGTGCGCCGGATGCGGAACGCCCGCCGAGTACCTGATACCCGCCTCCCCCACCGCCGGGCCGCCGGCGCCGCCCGCGGCCCGGGGGCCCGCCGCCGATCCGCCGGCCGCCCTGGCGGACGTGTTCGCCGACTCCCTCGTGGTGCTCTCCGCCCCGGACGGAGGCAGGTCCGGCGCCCGCCGCCGGGCCGCGAACCGGCGCCGCCGCCGCACCGTGGTGTCACTCTCGCTCGGGGTGCTGCTCGCCGCCGCGGGCTCCGTGCTGGTGGCGGGCATGGCCGCCGACGGGGAGCGCACCGACCGGGCCTCCGACGTCGTCCTGACGGACGACGCACCCCGGGAGCCCGCTCCGCTGCCGGACGCGCCGACGGCCGGCGCGCCCACCGGTCCGGGGAAGGCCACCGTGAAGGCCCCGGTCGCGGCCACGAAGAAGGCCGGCTCCCCGGCGCCCTCCGCGAGCGTCGCGCAGCCCGGTCCGGCCGGCGCCGCGTCCGCCGCCGCCCCCACCTCGTCGGCGCGGGCCTCCCGCACCCCCGCTCCGGGGCCGTCCGTACAGGGCGGCGGTTCGGGTTCGCCGTCGCCCGGCGGCAGCCCCACCCCGACCTCGACCCGCACGCCGACACCCGAGCCGACCCAGGACTGCTGGATCTTCTGCGGCTGGTTCTGAGCGGCCCGCGGGGTCGCCAGGGGGTGTCCGGTGGATCAGCCCAGCATCCGCTTGAGCAGGTCCCGCAGTACGGCCCGCTCCGCCGGGGACAGCCCGGCCAGCGGCTCGCGCGCGAAGTCCAGCGACTCGCGCAGCCGCTCCGCCGTACGCAGCCCCTCCTCGGTGGGGGCGGCCAGCTTGACCCGCCGGTCGGCGGGGTCCGGACGGCGCTCCACCAGACCGCGGCCCTCCAGCCGGTCGATGATGCCCGTCACGTTCGAGGGCTCGCACCGGAGCTTCTGCGCGATGCGGCGCATGGGCGTCGGCTCCAGGGAGAGCAGGTTCAGCACCTTGGCCTGGGCGCCGGTCAGCTGATGGCTGGCGGCCGCGTGCTCGTACTCCATGTGGTACCGGCTCACGACGTCACCGATGAGTTCGACGACCTCGACGGTCACTGGGTCTGCGCGATGACTGGGCATGGATCCAGCGTACCCATTTACTTGACAACATGAAATATCCAGGCGCATGGTTGTTTCACCTAGTGAACCAATTTCGTTCTGACCAGGAGCGCCGCAATGTCTGAGATCCCCGCCGTGAGCCGCGAGTGGCACCTCGTCCGTCGCCCGCAGGGCTGGCCCGTCGCCGAGGACTTCGCCCTGCGCGAGGTGCCCGTGAACGCCGAGCCCGCCGCCGGCCGGATCCTCGTGCGCAACCTGCACATGTCCGTGGACCCGTACATGCGCGGCCGGATGAACGATGTGAAGTCCTACATCCCGCCCTTCCAGCTCGACCGGCCGATGGAGGGCGGCGCGGTCGGTGAGGTCGTCGCCTCCGGCGCCGAGGGCTTCGCCGTCGGCGACCACGTCCTGCACGGCCTGGGCTGGCGCGAGTACGCGGAGCTCGACGCGAAGCACGCCACCAAGGTCGACGCCTCCCTCGCCCCGCTCTCCACCTACCTCGGTGTCCTCGGCATGCCGGGCCTGACCGCCTACGCGGGCCTCTTCGAGGTCGCTTCCTTCAAGGAGGGCGACTCCGTCTTCGTCTCCGGCGCCGCCGGCGCGGTCGGCGGCCTCGTCGGCCAGTTCGCGAAGATCAAGGGCGCGTCCCGGGTCGTCGGCTCCGCCGGCTCGGACGAGAAGGTGACGCTCCTCACGGAGAAGTACGGCTTCGACGCCGCCTTCAACTACAAGAACGGCCCCGTCGCCGAGCAGCTGCCCGCCGCCGCCCCCGAGGGCATCGACGTCTACTTCGACAACGTCGGCGGCGACCACCTGGAGGCGGCCATCTCCTCCATGAACGTGAACGGCCGCGCCACCCTCTGCGGAGCGATCGCCCACTACAACGACACCGAGGCCGCCCCCGGCCCGCGCAACCTGATGCAGGTCATCGGCAAGCGGCTGCGCCTGCAGGGCATCCTCGTCAACGACCACGCCGGACTCCAGCAGCAGTTCGTCCAGGACGTCGCCGGATGGCTGCGCTCCGGTGAGCTGCGCTACGACGAGACGGTCGTCGAGGGCGTCGAGAACGCCACCTCCGCCTTCCTCGGCATGCTCCGCGGAGAGAACACCGGAAAGATGATCGTTTCCTTCACCGGTTAGGCTCACCCCACAACCGTCGTGACCGTGGGCGCGAGTCGCGGCGATTACCAGGAGGAACATTCTTCATGTCCATCCAGCAGTCCGACGTCGCGTACACCGCCGTGGCCACCGCCGAGAACGGCCGCGACGGCCGCGTGGCCACCAGCGACGGCCGGCTCGACGTCGTCGTGAACCCGCCCAAGGAGCTCGGTGGCTCCGGCGCCGGCACCAACCCGGAGCAGCTCTTCGCCGCCGGCTACAGCGCCTGCTTCCAGGGCGCCCTGGGCGTCGTCGCCAAGAACGTGAACGCCGACATCTCCGGCTCCACGGTCACCGCCGAGGTCGGCATCGGCAAGAACGACGACGGTTTCGGCCTGATCGTCAAGATCTCCGCCGTGATCCCGAACGTGGACGCCGCCACCGCCAAGGAGCTCATCGAGAAGGCCCACGAGGTCTGCCCGTACTCCAAGGCCACCCGCGGCAACATCACCGTCGAGCTCGCCGTCTGATCCGGCAGCCGCACAGCGAGGGCCGCACTCCGATCGGGGTGCGGCCCTCGCCGTAGACTGACGCCATGCACGATCTTGCGGGGGGCTTCCGGTACCTGCTGGCCGGACAGCGATGGGTGTTGCGACACGGCCGGTGGCTGGGCTTCGGGCTGCTGCCCGGGCTCGTCTCGCTCGCCCTCTACGCCGGCGCCCTCATCGGGCTCGGCTACGGCGCCGACGACCTGACCGCCTGGGCGACCCCGTTCGCCGACGACTGGTCCGCCTTCTGGCTCGGCCTCTTCCGCGGCTTCCTCACCGCCCTGTTCTTCGGCCTCGGGCTCTTCCTCGCGGTGATCACCTTCACCGCCGTGACCCTGCTGATCGGCCAGCCCTTCTACGAGTCCCTCTCGGAGCAGGTCGACCGCAGCGAGGGCGGAGAGGTCCCGCAGTCCGGCCTCCCGCTCTGGCGGGAGCTGTGGATCTCCGCCCGCGACAGCGTCAAGGTGCTCGGCCGGGTGGTGCTGTACGGCATCGGACTCTTCGTGCTCGGCTTCGTCCCGGTGATCGGCCAGACGGTCGTCCCGGTCCTCGGTTTCTGCGTCTCCGGCTACTTCCTCACCCAGGAGCTCACCTCCGTGGCGCTCCAGCGCCGCAAGATGGAGCTGCCCGAGCGGCTGGTGCTGCTGCGGTCGCGGCGGCTGCTGGTGCTGGGCTTCGGAGTGCCGCTGGTGCTGGCGTTCCTGGTGCCGCTCGTCGCGGTGTTCCTGATGCCGGGCGCGGTGGCGGGGGCCACGCTGATGGCGCGCGACCTGACGCGCACCGACGACACCCCGGCCGCCGAGGCCGCACCCGCCGGCTTCGGACCGCCGCCGCCCGCGTTCTCGTAGGCCGTCCGCAACCTCGTAGGCCGTCCCCCGCGGAGCCCTGCGACACCAGCTGACAAAGCCCTACTGGCGCTTCTTCAGCAGCAGGATGGCCCCCGCCGTGTCCTCCCCGCCGTGGGCGGCCGGGTCCGCGGCCAGCCGGCGGTGCATCAGATCCAGGTACGGGGAGATCAGCTCGGCGCTGACCTGCTGCTCCTCGGCGGTGCGCAGCAGGGTGCCGGTCGCCGCGACCTGCATGGCGAGGTTCGACACCACCCCGGAGGTGAAGTCCCGCGAAGTGAGCCGCTCGGCGGCGTTGCCGATGAAGAAGCCCATTGCGCCCAGCCACTCGGACAGCAGCGGAGACAGGTCCTTCGGGGCGATGTCCTCGCCCTCGGTCAGCGCGAAGGCGTGCGAGATACCGGCGAACATCCCGTACATGGCGCTGAGCAGCGCCACGTCGTGCAGGGCGGCGTGCCCGGGGTCCTCCCCGACGAAGCGGGCGCCGGCCGGGATCTCCAGCGTTGCGTGGTGGGCGTCGAAGAGGGTTTGCGAGCCGCTGTAGAAGACGTATCCGCCGGCCTCCGGGACGCCGATCATGTCCGGTGTGGCCATGATCCCGCCGTCCGTGTACCGGGCGCCGCGGGCCTCGGCCCAGGCGGCCCGGGCCCGGGCCTCGGCCGGGGTGCCGGTGGTGAGGTCGACGAGGTCCTTGCCGGTCAGGTCGATGCCGTCCAGGGTGGAACGCACGCTGGCGTCGTCCAGCAGACAGGTCACGACCAGCTCGTTCGCCGCGACGGCCGCCGCGGCGCTCGGGGCGACGACGGCGCCCTCGGCGGCGAGCGGTGCGGCCTTGGCGGCGGTGCGGTTCCAGACGGTCGGGGAGTGCCCGGCGGCGAGCCAGGTGCGGGCGAGGGCGGTGCCCATGTCGCCGAGTCCGAGCAGGGTGAGCGATTTCCGCGATGTGGTGTCGGTCATGGCGTTTAGCCTGGTTGCAGGCAGTGCGGTGCTCAAGTACGCACTTCGGAGTGGGTGGTTACCCCGAAGTGAGCGAGCAGGTGGGGAGGATGCGCGATGGCGTTGACACGAAGGCCCGGTGCGGACGAGTGCGGGATCGCCGCGGCGATGTCCGTGATCGACGGCAAATGGAAGGTGTCGCTCCTGTGGACGCTGGAGCAGCGCCCGCGCCGCTTCGGCGAGCTGCGCCGGCTCGTCCCCGGCGTCTCCGAGAAGGTCCTCGCCGCCCAACTGCGCGAGCTCGAGACCGACGGCATCGTCCACCGCGAGGTGTACGACGAGGTCCCGCCGCGCGTCGAGTACTCCCTGACCCCGCTGGGACGGGACCTGAACGCGGCCCTGGAGCCGTTGGGGGAGTGGGGCACGAAGCACCTCCTCCCGGATTCGGCCTAGGTGCGTTGCCGGCCGGGCCGGAGATCGGTTGCCGGCCGCCGCCTGCCCCCCGGCGGGCCCGTAGTATGCATGGCAGCAAATGCCAAGGCTGTCTCCCACTGCCCTTGAGTCCGCCCTGGCCCGGAGCTTCGGCGGGGGGCCGGAGTCGCGCAGCGGCTTGCCGAGCCACGACCGGCCACCGGGCCGAGGACCGACCAGCAGTAGGGACACAGCAGTGACAGTCAGTACCGAGGGCACGGCGACCGTGCTGCCCCCGGGCGGACCGGCCGCGCCCGCCCGCCCGATACCGGCCACCCGGCGGGGGACCGGCTCACGCGGCACGCTCCTGCTCCTCGAAGCCGTCGTCGCCTTCGCCGCGGCGCTCGTGCTCCCGCTGCTGGCCCGCGGCTTCAAGCTGAACCCCCTGGACCGGATCGCGCAGGTCAGCGGCCTCGCCGCGATCCAGCTGCGGTTCGCGCTCATAGGCCTGGTGTTCATCGGCGCGGTGGCGCTGGCCGTACGACTGCGCGGGGGCCGGCACCTCGACCTCGCCACCCGGTTCGCCTCCGCCGCCCTCGCCGGCCTGGCCAGCGGTTTCGTCGCCGCCGGAGCGGTCGTCGCGCTCCACGGGACGCCCTGGCCGATGTTCGGCCTCAACGGCGACAGCGGCCGCATCGTCGAATGGGCCCAGGCGGTGGCCAACGGCCGTCCCTCGGGCTCGCCGGTCTACCCCCCGGCCCCCCTGTACACCCTCGGCCACTACGCCGAATGGTTCCGCGGCGGCAACACCGCGTACGCCTTCAAGGACCTCCAGATTCTCGGCGCCGCGGCGTTCGGACCGCTGGTCTACCTGTGCTGGCGCATGCTCCTCGGCCCGGTCCGGGCCCTCGCCTTCGGCGTCGCCCCGGCCTTCGCGCTGATCGACGCGTACAAGCCGTACAGCCAGACCGTCCTCGTCGTGCTGGTCCCGGTCCTGGTGGCGATGGTGGTGTCGCTGAGCCGCAGCGGCGCGTGGAACTGGCGGCCGCTGCTGCTCAAGGGTGCGGGATTCGGCGCGCTGCTCGGCCTGATGTTCCTCACCTACTCGGGCTGGTTCCTGTGGAGCGCGGGGGGTGTGCTGTTCGCCGCGCTGCTGTACTTCCCGTGGCGGGACGGCCGGCTCGGCCGTCTCAAGGGCGCGGCCTTCCTCGGCGCCTCCCTGGCGGCGTTCCTCGTGGTCGCCGGGCGCTACCTCATGGTCATGCTGACCGAGGGCCAGACCACCAAGGACTACAACTTCCGGTTCGACAACTTCACCGACCCGGCGTACTACCTCATGTGGCGCACGGACATGCCCGGCAAGGTCGGCGAGTGGCCGCTGCCCGGCGAGTACGGCGGGGTCGGGCTGTTCGCCCTGGTCACCTTCGCCGGCCTCGGCGCCGCGATCTGGCTGGGCCTGCGCAAGCCGATGGTGGTCACCATCGCCGCCATGTTCATCAGCGCGTGGGTGATGCGCATGTACATCGCCTCGCACATGTACGAGACGCAGACCGTCCAGCTCTACACCCGCACGAACAACCAGCTGCTCTACTGCGGGCTGCTGCTGTGCGCGCTGGTCGTCCACCTGGTCTCGCTGCGGATGGCCGAGCGCCGGACGCAGCCCGCGGCGGACGCCGGGCCGGCGCGGACCACGCCGGGCACCGGCTTCCCCGGCCGTGAGGGCGCGGTGATCGGAGCCCTGTGCGCCCTGCTGCTCCTCCTCGGCACGGTCTCCTCCTCGATGGCCGACCGCTACATGCCGGCCAAGGAGAACACGTACCGGATCCTGCCCTGGGTGTCGCACACCATCACGGAGCGGGACGGGAGCTGCCCGAAGTACGCGCCCGGCGGCACGTGCTCCAAGGACGGCGACCAGAGCTGGCTCGGCTTCATCCGATGACCCCGGGGGACCGATGACTTCCGCACTGACACGACTCGCCGACTGGCCGGCCGGAACCCCCCGACGGCTCTGGCTGATCTCGTTCGCGCTGTTCTTCACGCTCACGGGCTCGTGGGCGGCCGCCAGTCCCGTCGGAAGCTCCCCGGACGAGCACGCGCACTTCATCCGTGCCGCCGCCGTCGCCCGGGGTCAGATCGGCGGCACCGAGGTGATGGTCCCGCACACGGTCGCGGGCATCGAGGGGCACTTCGCCGAGACCGGCGTGCAGCTCCCCGAGTGGTACCGGAACCTGCCCACCGTCCACGAGTGCTACTCGTGGAAGGAGCGGCAGCCCGCCTCCTGCGCGCCCTCGCTCGGCAACTCCGGGAAGACCGCGCAGGCCACCACGGCGGCCGGCCGCTACCACCCGGGCTACTACCTGGTGACCGGCTGGCCGAGCCTGCTGGTCGACGGCCCCAAGGGGCTGTACCTCATGCGCTTCATGTCGGCGCTGCTCTGCTCGGCCCTGCTGGCGAGCGCGGTGGTCACGGCCGCCGAATGGCGGCGGCGCTCGCTCGCGATGCTCGGCGTGTTCGCCGCGGCCACTCCGATGACGCTCTACATGTCCGGCATGGTCAACCCCAGCGGCGGCGAGATCGCCGCCGGGATCCTGGTGTGGACGGCCCTGCTGTCGATCGTCCTGTCGCCCGACCCCGTGCTGCTCAACCGCAGACTGGCCCGGCTCGGCATCGGCGGCCTGGTGCTGATCAACATCCGGCCGCTCGGGCTGATCTGGTTCGGCGGGGCGGTCGTCTTCTGCCTGCTGCTGACACAGCGGCGCGGGCTGCTGGGACAGGTGCTGCGCCGCAAGGACCTGTGGCTCTGGACGGCCCTGCTGGGCCTGGCGACGGCCGGTGCGCTGCTCTGGGCGGCGAAGCACCCCGACAACTCGAAGATCGACATCCCCGACTCGCTGACCACCGGCGTGGCCGCGAAGCGGACCCTCGGCAACACCGAGGTCTACATCAAGCAGATGCTCGGCTTCTTCGGCTGGCTCGACACCCCCGCCCCGGCCTTCATGTACCTGGTGTGGATGGCCGTACTCGCCACCGTCGTGGTGCTGGCGCTCGTCCATGGCCGGGCCCGCGAAGTCGTTGCCCTGCTGGGCATGCTGGTGGCCGTCGTGATGGTGCCGGTGGTCGCGCAGGCCTCGCAGGCGGAGCGGATCGGCATGGTGTGGCAGGGCCGCTACCTGCTGCCCTTCGCCGTCGGCCTGCCGCTGATGGCCGTGGCCGTCTGCGCCACGCGCGCCCCCGAGCGCGGCCTGCCCTGGCGGCGGCTGGTCGGCCTCTGTGTAGGCACCCTCGTCCTGGCAGACGTGGCGGCCTTCTACTGGACGCTGCGCCGGTTCGCCGTCGGCACCGGGGGCTCGTGGGTGGCGACCTCGGCGCACTGGGCTCCGCCCGGCGGGTGGGTGTTCTGGACCTGCCTGTACGCGGTGGCTGCCTGCGCCGTCGTACTGCCGGCCCTGCTCCCGGACCGCAGGGACGAGGCCGCACGGTTCCCGGACCTGGACAGTTCGCGTACGGGCGGCCGCTCGCGGGTGCCCGAGCCCGCCTGACGCACACCGCCGGACGCCGTCGCGCCGGACGCCGTCGCGTCCCGTGCCGCCCCGTCCGGGACCGGCCCCGTCAGACGGCGGGACCGGTCTCGGCGGTCACCACCGACGGGGTGCGGTCGTCGGCCTCGGCGAGCAGCGCCCCGCCCGGGGCCCACACGGCCGAGCGGCCGCAGCCGGTCCACGGGCCCGCCGGGCCGACGTGGTTGGCGAGGACGACGTACAGGCCGTGCCGTTCGGCGATCCCCGGGTGCACGGTGGCCCGCTCGCGGATCCCGTCGCCGGTCCCGTACAGGGAGCTGGCCAGGTGGACCCGGCAGCCGGCGGCCGCGCCCCGTCCGGGCAGTTCGGGGAAGTGGTTGTCGTAGCAGACGCCCAGCGAGAAGCGGACCCCGAGGAGCTCGAAGCACCCGTCGCCCGTGCCGGGCTCGAAGAGGTCCTGCTCGTGCCGGAACAGGTGCTGCTTGCGGTACGTCGTCACGTGCGCGCCGTCCGCGTCGTGGACCAGCGTCGCGATGGCGGGCCGCGGGCCGTCGCCGGGCAGGGCCACGTTGACCGCGGTGGCGATCCCGGCGGCGCGCAGCGGGTCCAGCCGGGGGTCGTCCGCGCCGGTCCACAGACCGGGGTCGGCGGCGAGCGCGTCGAGTTCGTAGCCGGTGAGCGTGAACTCGGGGAACACCACCAGTGCGGCGCCCTGCTCACGGGCCGTCACGGCGAGGGCGGCGGCCCGGGCGGCGTTGGCGCGGACATCGGCGGGGGCGCACGTCATCTGTGCGGCGGCGATCTTCACCGGTTCAGGATGCCAAGCCGTCCGCGGCCTCCTTCAGCAGGGTCAGCAGGGCCGAGGCGGCGGGTGAGGGGGAGATCCCGCGCGGGGTGGCCGCGTAGACCCCGCGGCGCGGGGCGTCGTCCGGGTGCAGGGGGACGAGTACGAGGTCGGGCCGGACCGAGGAGGCGGCGAGCTCCGGGACCAGCGTGACGCCGAGCCCGGCCGCGACGAAGCCCTGCTTGGCGATCCAGTCGGCGGCGACGAAGCCCGTACGGGGGCGGAAGCCGCTCGCCAGCGCGGAGTGCATGAGGGTCTCCTCGGGGCGGGTGCCGGCGGCGATCCAGTCCTCGTCGGCCAGTTCGGCCAGCCGCAGCCCGCTGCTCCCGGCGAGCCGGTGGCCGATCGGCAGGGCCACGTACATCCGCTCGTCGAGCAGGTGGTGCGGCGTGCAGTCCCGGGGCGGCCGTCCGGAGGTGTCGGCGACGACGGCGAGGTCCAGTTCCCCGGCCGCGAGGAGGGCGAGGTGCTTGGCGGACGGACCTTCGGTCCGGGTGACCGTGACAGCGGGGTGCCGGGCCCGGAAGGCGGCCAGCGCGCGCGGCAGCAGCGCGGCGTCCGCGGTGGAGAAGGAGCCGATCCGCAGCCGCCCGGCGCCCAGGGTGCGCAGCGCGTCGAGCTCGGCGCGGGCGGTGCGCAGGCGTTCGCCGACGGCCTCTGCGTGCGGGAGCAGGAGCCGGCCGGCCTCGGTGAGGCGGACGCCGCGCGGGAGGCGGTCGAAGAGCGGGGTGCCCCACTCGTCCTCCAGGCACTGGATCTGCCGGGAGACGGCGGACTGGGTGTACCCGAGGGAGCGGGCGGCGGCCGTGAAGGACGCCAGCCGGGCGACGTGCAGGAAGACCTCGTACAAGCTGTGCGGAGTCGGCATGACGGCCATGCTAGGGATGTGCCGTCCTCATGGACGGTCCGTCACCCGCCGTGCGGTGGCCATGGGCTGACGGTGTAAATCAATCTGCATAAAATGCGTGTGTGATCTTCATTGTGGTGAAATTCCCCGTCAAGCCCGAATACGTCGACGCGTGGCCCGACAAGGTCGCGCCGTTCACCCGCGCCACCCGCGCCGAACCGGGCAACCTCTGGTTCGAGTGGTCGCGGAGTCTGGAGGAGCCGGACACCTACGTGCTGGTCGAGGCCTTCCAGGACGACGCCGCCGAAGCGCACGTCACCTCCGAGCACTTCCGTGCCGCGCTGGAGACCATGCGGCCGATGGTGACCCGTACGCCCGAGATCGTCAGCACCACCATCGAGGGCGCGGCCGGCTGGAGCCGGATGGGCGAGCTCCAGGTCGACTAGTGCTGTGACCCGGTGAGCCTTTCCGGTCACAGCACTAGACGTGCCTTCAGGCTTCCGGGCCCCGCAGCAGGGTCAGGAAGGCGCGGAAGGCGGCGGGCATGTCCACGGACTCCGGGTCCAGCAGCCACTGGTACTGGAGGCCGTCCATGACCGCCGTCAGCAGCGGCGCCGCCTCCTGCGGGGTGAGACCCGAGGGGAGGCGGTCGCCGAACTCCGCGCGCAGCACCGCCGCCATCTCCGCGCGGACCTGGGCGTAGCGCTCGGTGAAGAACTCCCGGGCCGGGTGCCCGTCCGTGACGCTCTCGCCCAGCAGCGCCGAGAAGGTCTGCACGATGCCCGGGCGCATCGCGTTGTAGTCCACCAGTGAGGCCAGCAGGTCCAGCCGCCAGGTGCCCGCCGCCGCGCGCGAGCCGCCTCCGGTGTCCCACCGGTCGCGCTCCTCCAGCACCGCGACGAGCAGCGCCTCCTTGGTCGGGAAGTAGTGCAGCAGCCCCTGCTGGGTCAGGCCCACGCGCTCCGCGACCGTGCCCAGGGACGCCCCCCGGTAGCCGCGCTCCGCGATCACCTCGACGGCCGCGCGGACGATCTCCCCGCGGCGCTCCTCGCTCCTCGCCCTGGCCATCGCCATGGCACCCCTTCCGTCCACTCCCGTCGGCAGGACCGTAGGAGGACCGTACGGCATTCGAATATCACGAAGAGATGACAACACCTACCGTTCAACAGGTGTCAGGTTCACCATGGGGGCACCCGCACCGCGCCGCACCGCGCAACCGCACGCTCTCGACGAGGAGGCTCGGCCGTGACCGACGCCGATCAGGTCCGCGATCAGATCCGGGAAGGCGCCGTGGAGGCGGCGCTCGACAAGCTCGACCTCGACACCAAGACCCTGCTCCTGGCGGGCCAGGACATGTGGTCCCTGCCGGCGGTCCCTGCCATCGGGCTGCGTTCCCTGGTCATGTCCGACGGCCCCATCGGGGTGCGCGGCGTGCGCTGGACCGCCGACGACCCGTCCGTCGCCCTGCCCTCCCCGACGTCGCTGGCCGCCGCCTGGGATCCCGGGCTCGCCCGCCGCGCCGGCCGGCTCCTCGCCCAGGAGGCCCGCCGCAAGGGCGTCCACGTCCTGCTCGCGCCGACCGTCAACCTGCACCGCTCGCCGCTCGGCGGCCGGCACTTCGAGTGCTACTCCGAGGACCCGTACCTCACCGGAGTCATCGGCAGCGGCTACGTGAGCGGCGTCCAGGACGGCAGCGTCGGGACCACGGTCAAGCACTTCGTCGGCAACGACGCCGAGACCGACCGGTTCACCGTCGACAGCGTCATCGCCCCGCGCCCGTTGCGCGAGCTGTACCTGGCCCCCTTCGAGGCCATCGTCGAGAACGCCCGTCCGTGGGGCATCATGACCGCCTACAACCAGGTCAACGGCACGACGATGACCGAGCACCACCACCTGGTGAACGAGGTCCTGCGCGGCGAGTGGGGCTTCGACGGCTGCAACGTCTCCGACTGGATGGCCGCCCGCTCCACCGCCGGCGGCATCCTGGGCGGCATGGACGTGGCCATGCCCGGCCCCACCACCGTCTACGGACCCGCCCTCGCCGAGGCCGTCCGCGCCGGGGAGGTCCCCGAGTCCGCCGTCGACGACGCCGTGCGCAACGTCCTGCGCCTCGCCGCCCGCGTCGGGGCCCTGGAGGGCGCCCCCGCGGTCGTCGAGACCCCGCCGGCTCCGGTCGACGGCCAGGCGCTGGCCCGTGAGCTCGCCGCCCGCGGCTTCGTCCTCGTGCGCAACGAGGACGGCGCCCTGCCGCTGGACGCCTCCGCCGGCCGCACCGTCGCCCTCCTCGGGGCCGCCGCGCGCGACGCCCGGGTGCTCGGCGGCGGCAGCGCCACCGTTTTCCCCGAGCGGATCGTCTCCCCGCTCGAAGGGCTGGCCGCGGCCCTCCCGGACGGGTCCCTCACCTACGCCGTCGGTGCCGACCCCTGCGAGGAGCCCGCCCCCGCCGACAAGGGCTTCGCGCTCGTCGCCGTGTGCCGCGACGCCTCCGGGGCCGTCCTCGGCGAGGGCGCCCTGCCCACCGGGCAGGTCCAGTGGATCGGCGACGACCTGCCCGTGGGCGCCACCTACGAGACCATGGCGAGCATCGAGGTCCGCGGTACGTTCGTACCGCGCGAGAGCGGCGAGCACGCCTTCGGCACCCGCGGACTCGGCGCCTTCTCCCTCGCCGTCGGCGGACGGCCGCTGTGGAGCGGCGTCCAGGAGATGGGCGACGAGACCGACCCCTTCGAGGCCTTCTTCGGGGCGCCCAGCGTGCGGGGCCGCGTCACCCTCACCGCGGGCGAGCCCGTCGAGGTGTCGCTGACCTACCAGGTCCCCGACACGAGCGGGCTCCCGATGCGGGCCGTCGTGTTCTCGCTGCTCCACCTCGGCCCGCGGCGCGACCCCGACGAGCTGATCGCCGAGGCGGTCGCGGCCGCCCGCGCCGCCGACACCGCCGTCGTGGTCGTCGCCACCACCGAGCGCGTGGAGTCCGAGGGCTTCGACCGCAGCGACCTCGCCCTCCCGGGCCGCCAGGACGACCTGGTGCGTGCGGTGGCCGCCGTCAACCCGAACACCGTGGTCGTCGTCAACGCAGGCTCCCCGGTGGAGCTCCCGTGGCGCGAGGACGTCGCCGCCGTCCTGCTGACCTGGTTCCCCGGGCAGGAGGGCGGGGCCGCGCTGGCCGACGTACTCCTGGGCGAGGCGGAGCCGGGCGGGCGGCTGCCCACCACCTGGCCCGCGCGGTTCGCGGACGCGCCCGTCACCGAGGTCGTGCCCGCCGACGGGCGCCTGGAGTACGGCGAGGGCCTCTTCATCGGCTACCGGGCCTACGAGAAGCACGGCGTCGCCCCCGCCTACCCGTTCGGGCACGGCCTCGGCTACACCGACTGGGCGTACGAGTCCCTGGAGGCCACGGCCGACGCCGTGCGGGTCCGCCTCACCAACACCGGCACCCGGCCCGGCCGCGAGGTCGTCCAGGTCTACCTGGCGCCCCTGGCGGACACCGTGGAGCGGCCGGCGAGCTGGCTGGCGGCCTTCGCCGGCGTCACCGCGGGCCCCGGCGAGAGCGTCGAGACCGAGATCCCGCTGCCCGCCCGGGCCTTCGAGATCTGGGACGAGGAGGCCCGCGCCCGGCGGCGGATCGGCGGCGCCTACGAGGTCCGCGCGAGCCACGCGCACGGCGACACGCGGCTGACCGCCACGCTCGACATCGCGTGACACACCGTATGGCCGGAAATCACCCCTGAAAGCCGGTCCGGGGGCGGGACCTGACACCCGCCCCCGGACCCTGCGCGCACGGCCGGCGTCAACGCGGCGGTTCGGCGGCCGTTACCTGGCGGTGCGCCAGTTCCGCCAGCCGCGCCTGCCCCTCCTTGCCCGGGTGGAACCAGTCCCAGCGGCTCAACTGATCCGCCGCGAAGGGGTACTGGAACACCGCGCCGCCGTCGTAGCGGCACAGCGCGTCCTTCCCGCAGACCTCGCGCAGCACCTGGTTGTACTCCACCACCCGCGCCCGCACCTGCTCGCGCCGGGACGTCGCCCCCGTGGCCAGCGACAGCGGATCGGCGAGCATCGACTGGCAGATGCCCAGCTTCCACACCTGGCGCACCATCGGGAGGTCCTTGCCCTGCTCCCACAGCCGTTGCAGGTCGGGCACGCTGGAGACGTACACCTGGGAGGCCGGGGACGCGGCCCGCAGCTGCGCCAGGGCCTGCTCGAAACCGGACCGGAACTCCGCCACCGGGGTCATCGACGAAGCGGTGGGCCGGCAGGCGTCGTTCGACCCCACCATCACCGTGACCAGGTCGGGCTTGTGCGCGGCGGCCGCCGCCAGCTGGCCCGGCAGGTCCGCCATCCGCGAGCCGGTCACCGCGTAGTTCCAGCTGCGCTCGGGCACCGCGGCGTCCCCGAGCAGCCGGGCGGCGAGGGAGCGGACGGCGGGGTCGTTGCCCGTGGCCCAGGAGACCTCGGGGCAGTCGGCGAGGACCGAACAGGCGTCGAATCCACGGGTGATGGAATCTCCGGCGGCCGCGATCGAGGTGGGCGCCGTGTTCCAGCGCGGCGCCGACTGTGACCCCCGCTCGCCCGGATCGGCCGGCCCGCCCGACTGACACCCGGTCAGGGTCCCGGCCAGCAGAGCGACCACCGCGCCCGCGCCCGCGAGAGCACGGCGCGCGCGGCGGCGGGCAGGGGTGGTGCGCATGGGAAGGACCCCTCCTTGTCGACCCCGCGTCGTCCGGGGGGTCCTGCTGAGTGAAAGCTCCGTGTTTTACCGGCCTTGGAGCGACCGTACGTCACACCAGGACCCCTGGCGCACGGTAGCTTTTTCCCGTGGCGTTTCAGCCGCAGGTCCCGTAGCGCAATGTCAGATAATTTCCGTTACATTACATCACGTCACAAACTGTCCCTTTTCTGGAGTTTATTCCCGACCTCGTCCACCACTGGAGGTCCCGGTGACGACACGTGGAGTTCTGTACGTGCATTCCGCACCGCGCGCGCTCTGCCCGCACGTGGAATGGGCCGTAGCGGGCGTGCTCGGGGTGCGGGTGAACCTCGACTGGATCAGGCAGCCCGCCTCCCCGGGCACCTGGAGAGCCGAGTTCTCCTGGCAGGCCGAGGCGGGCACCGCCTCGAAGCTCGCCTCCGCCCTGCGCGGCTGGCACCTGCTGCGCTTCGAGGTGACCGCGGAGCCCTGCCCGACCGCCGAGGGCGAGCGCTACAGCTCCACACCGGAGCTGGGCATCTTCCACGCCGTCACCGGTCTGCACGGCGACATCCTGATCCCGGAGGACCGGCTGCGCGCCGCGCTGGCCCGCTCCGTGCGCGGCGAGACCGACCTGGAGGCGGAGATCTCCAAGCTGCTCGGCAAGCCCTGGGACGACGAACTGGAGCCCTTCCGCTACGCGGGCGAGGGCGCACCCGTCCGCTGGCTCCACCAGGTCGTCTGAGCCGGGACGCATCCCGTACACGTGAAAGGGCCCTGCACGGCGACTGCCGTGCAGGGCCCTTTCACATGGAGCCGGTTCAGACGCTGCGGAACGCCAGGGTGACGTTGTGGCCGCCGAAGCCGAAGGAGTTGTTGATCGCGGAGATCGGGCCGTCGGCCGGCAGCTTGCGCGGCTCGTTCACGACGATGTCCGCGTCGATGTCGTCGTCGAGCGCGTCGACGTTGATCGTCGGCGGGGCCACGCGGTGGTACAGCGCCAGCACGGTCGCGACGGTCTCGATGCCGCCCGCGCCACCCAGGAGGTGACCGGTCATCGACTTGGTCGCGGAGATCGCGATGTGGTCGAGGTCGTCGCCCAGGACCTTGCGCAGGGCCTTGATCTCGGCCGTGTCACCCTGCGGGGTGGACGTGGCGTGCGCGTTGACGTGGACCAGCTCGGCCGGGTCGAGACCCGTGTTGTCGAGCAGGTTCTGCACCGCGGCCGCGACACCGCGGCCGGTCGGCTCCGGCTGCGCGATGTGGTGGCTGTCCGCGGACAGGCCCTGGCCCAGCACCTCGCAGTAGACCCGGGCGCCGCGCGCCGCGGCGTGCTCGGCGGACTCCAGGACGACGACGCCCGCGCCCTCGCCCAGGACGAAGCCGTCACGCGCCTTGTCGTACGGACGGGAGGCCGTCTCGGGGCTCTCGTTGTTCTTCGACATCGCCATCATGTTGGCGAAGGCGGCGATCGGCAGCGGGTGGATCGCGGCCTCGGTGCCGCCCGCGACGACCACGTCGGCGCGGCCGGTACGGATCATCTCGACGGCGTAGCCGATGGCCTCGGCGCCGGACGCGCAGGCGCTGACCGGGGTGTGCACGCCCGCCTGGGCGTTGACCTCGAGGCCGACGTTGGCCGACGGGCCGTTCGGCATGAGCATGGGGACGGTGTGCGGGGAGACCCGGCGCACACCCTTTTCCTTCAGTACGTCGTACTGGTCGAGCAGAGTGGTGACACCGCCGATACCGGAGGCGATCACGGTGCCCAGGCGGTCGGGCGCGACGGACTCGTCCTCGCCCGCCGGGGCGGTGTAGCCGGCGTCGGCCCACGCCTCGCGGGCCGCGATGACGGCGAACTGCGCCGAGCGGTCCAGCTTGCGGGCCAGCGGCCGGGGCAGGACCTCACTCGGGTCCACGGCGACCGGGGCGGCGATCCGTACCGGGAGTTCGGCGAAGCGCTCGCCCTCCAGGGGCTTGACACCGGAACGGCCGGCGAGCAGACCTTCCCAGGTCGAAGCGCTGTCGCCACCCAGCGGAGTGGTTGCGCCGATACCGGTGACGACCACGGTGCGATTGGTCGGGCTCACAGGAATTCTTTCTCCACGTCTCAGAGGGTGCTGAATTGTCACGGCGCCACCGCCGGGTGGCGACAAACGCTCGTCAGGCTCAGGCCTGGTGCTTCAGGATGTAGTCCGCGGCGTCGCCGACCGTCTTGAGGTTCTTGACGTCCTCGTCCGGGATCTTGACGTCGAAGCGCTCTTCGGCGGCGACGACGACCTCGACCATGGACAGGGAGTCGACGTCCAGGTCGTCGGTGAAGGACTTGCCGATCTCGACGTCCTCGACCGGGATGCCCGCGATCTCGTTGACGATCTCGGCGAGGCCCTCGACGATCTCTTCCTGCGTGGCGGCCATGTGGCGCTCCTTCTCTGGGTAACTGGGTAAGACAGACCGGGATGCGGATCCCGGCCCTAGGGGAGGGTAACGACCGTCGCGGCGTAGACGAGCCCCGCCCCGAAGCCGATGACGAGCGCGGTGTCGCCGCTCTTCGCCGCTCCGGTCGCCAGAAGCCGCTCCATGGCGAGCGGGATCGAGGCGGCCGAGGTGTTGCCGGTGGTCTCCACGTCACGGGCGACCGTGACGTGCTCCGGCAGCTTCAGAGTCTTCACCATCGAATCGATGATCCGCATGTTCGCCTGGTGCGGGATGAAGACGTCCAGGTCGTCCGCGGTGATCCCGGCGGCGTCGAGCGCCTGCTGGGCCACCTTGGCCATCTCGAAGACGGCCCAGCGGAAGACCGCCTGACCCTCCTGCGTGATGGCCGGGAACTTCTCTCCGGCGTCCCTGCCGAGGTACTCGTCCCACGGCACGGTCTGCTTGATCGTGTCGGACTTGTCGCCCTCCGAACCCCACACCGTGGGGCCGATGGCCGGCTCGTCCGAGGGACCGACGACGACGGCGCCGGCGCCGTCACCGAACAGGAAGGCCGTCGCGCGGTCCTCCAGGTCCGTGAGGTCCGAGAGCCGCTCCACGCCGATGACGAGGACGTACTCCGCGGAACCCTCCACCACCATGCCCTTGGCGAGCGTCAGGCCGTAGCCGAAACCGGCACAGCCTGCGGAGATGTCGAAGGCGGCGGGCTTGACCGCGCCGATCCGGTGCGCGATCTCGGTCGCGACGGCCGGGGTCTGCTTGAAGTGCGAGACCGTGGAGACGATCACCGCACCGATCCGCTCGGGGGCGACACCGGCGTCGGCCAGCGCCTTGCCCGAGGCCTCCACCGACATCGCGGCGACGGTCTCCTGGGGCGAGGCCCAGTGCCGGGTCGCGATACCGGAGCGGGAACGGATCCACTCGTCGGACGAGTCGATGGTCTCGAGGATGACCTCGTTGGGCACCACACGGGTCGGGCGGTAGCCGCCGACACCGAGGATGCGGGCGTAGGGGGAGCCCTTGGCCGGCTTGATCTTGGACATGCTGTGTGGGCTCCTTCTCTCAGGCCGTCAGTTCGGCGACCAGCGCCGCGGCCTTCTCGAGATCGTCCGGGGTCTTCAGCGCCACGCTCGGTACGCCCTTCAGCGCGCGCTTGGCCAGACCCGTCAGGGTGCCACCGGGGGACAGCTCGATGATCCCCGTGACGCCCAGTTCGGCGAACGTCTCCATGCACAGGTCCCAGCGGACCGGGTTCGCGACCTGGCCGACCAGGCGGGCGACGACGTCGGCACCCGTGGCGACGACGAGGCCGTCCTTGTTCGAGACGTACTTCAGGGCCGGGTCGGCCGGGGACAGGGCCTCGGCGGCCTTCTCCAGCTCGGCGACCGCGGGGGCCATGTGGTGCGTGTGGAAGGCGCCCGCGACCTTGAGGGGAACGACCTTCATGGAACCCTCGGGCTTGTCGGCCTGCAGGGCTTCGATCTGCTCCATCGTGCCGGCGGCCACGATCTGGCCCGCGCCGTTGATGTTGGCCGGGGTCAGGCCGAGCTTCTCGAGGTGTGCGACGACGACGGCGGGTTCTCCGCCGAGCACCGCGGCCATGCCCGTCTCAGTGACGGCGGCGGCCTCCGCCATGCCCAGCCCGCGGGTCCGGACGAACGACAGCGCGTCCTTCTCGGGCAGTACGCCGGCGATGGCCGCGGCGGTGATCTCACCGACGCTGTGGCCCGCGACGGCCCCGAAGGCCGAGGTGGAACCCAGTGCGGAGGCGGACAGCAGACCGGCGGCCACCAGCAGGGGCTGGGCCACCGCGGTGTCGCGGATCTCCTCGGCGTCGGCCGTCGTGCCGTAGCGGGCGAGGTCCAGCTTGATGGCGTCCGACCACTCGGCGACGCGGTCAGCGGCACCGGGGAGGTCGAGCCAGGGGGTCAAGAAGCCGGGCGTCTGAGCGCCTTGGCCGGGAGCGACGAGTACGAGCACCCTCACACTCTCTCTTGTGGAGGGTCCCTGCCGCCCGTGGGGACAGGGACCAAGAACCGTCGGGGTAATTGTTGATGTCCAACAAAATGCTAGGACTGCGTGTCGCCGTCGGCCAGACGCCCCAGAATCAGGGCGATCCGCAGGGTGAACGCCGATCGGACATCGGACGGCGACCATCCGGTGACGTCGGTCACACGTCGCAGCCGGTAGCGCACCGTATTGGGGTGCACGAACAGCATCCGGGCAGCCCCTTCGAGGCTGCTCGCCTGCTCCAGGTAGACGCTCAACGTCTCCAGCAGTGCCGACCCCGCCTCCTCAAGCGGTCTGTAGATCTCCTCCACCAGTTGTTCCCTGGCTGCCGGATCGGAGGCGATCGCGCGTTCCGGCAGGAGATCATCCGCCAGGACCGGCCGCGGCGCGTCCTGCCACGCCGTACAGGCCTTCAGTCCGGCCGCGGCGGCCTGCGCCGACTTCGTCGCGTTCAGCAGGTCGGCCACCACCGGGCCGGCCACCACCGGACCCGCGGCGAACGGCCCGATCAGGGACTTCGCCACCTGCATCGGGTTGTCGCTGCCACCCGCGATCACGACCAGACGGTCCCCGAGCACACCCGTCAGGACCTGCAGCTTGTGGTGGCGGGCCGCGCGCCGGATCGCCTCGACCGTCAGCTCGCTGTCGCCCTCGGGCGCGGTGCCCAGCACCACGCACACGTGCTCCGGGGAGTTCCAGCCCAGCGCCGCCGCCCGCGACAGCGCGCCCTCGTCGGCCTCGCCCGACAGCACCGCGTTGACGACCAGGGACTCCAGCCGGGCGTCCCACGCCCCGCGCGCCTCGGCGGCCTGCGCGTACACCTGGGCGGTCGCGAAGGCGATCTCCCGCGCATACACCAGGAGCGCCTCACGCAGGATCGACTCGTCACCGGGGGCAGCGACCTCCTCGATCGCGGTCTCCATGACCTCGATCGTGGTGCGCACCATCTCGACGGTCTGGCGCAGGGTGATCGCCCGGGTCAGCTCGCGCGGAGCCGTACCGAAGACATCGGTGGAGATCGCCTGCGGGGTCTCCGGATGCCGGAACCACTCGGTGAACGCGGCGATACCGGCCTGCGCGACCAGGCCGATCCACGAGCGGTTCTCGGGTGGCATCGCCCGGTACCACGGCAGGGTCTCGTCCATGCGCGCGATCGCGTTGGCGGCGAGCCGGCCGGAGGACTTCTCCAGACGGCGAAGCGTCGCGGCGTGCGGATGCGCGGGAGCGGGATGCGCGGAGTGTGTGGCGGGGGAATGCTCACGTTCGGGTTGAGGCACGGGACAAGACTGCCTTATCGGGAGGGCTGCGCCGAGTCCGGTCCCGTGTCCGGGCCCGGCCCCGTCCCGCCGCTGGGGCTACCGTGGCCCTCATGATTGATGTACGCCGAGGCGCCGACCGGTACGAGGGAGGGGACCCGGCCGCCGGGATCACCACCCGGCACGCCTTCTCCTTCGGGTCCTTCTACGACCCGGACAACCTGCGCTTCGGCCCCGTCCTGGCCTGCAACGAGGAGACCCTCGCGGCCGGCGCGGGCTTCGACGAGCACCCGCACAGCCACACCGAGATCGTGACCTGGGTGATCGACGGCGAGCTCACCCACCAGGACAGCACCGGGGAGAAGAGCCTCGTCCGGCCCGGTGACGTGCAGCGGCTCAGCGCCGGATCCGGGGCGCGCCATGTCGAGCGCAACGACGGCGACCGGCCGCTGCGCTTCGTGCAGATGTGGCTCTCGCCGCTCGCCGCGGGCGGCGACCCCTCGTACGAGGTGCTGCGGGGTCTCCCCGACGGCACGCCCTACGAGGTCCGCGCGGCCGGGGCCGCGTTGCACGTGCGGCGGCCGGGCGCGGGCGAGCGGGTCGCGGTACCGGCCGCCGAGCGGGTGTACCTGCACGTCGTACGCGGGGACCTGCGGCTGGACGGGGCGGAGCTGGGCCCCGGGGACTCGGCGCGGATCACCGCCGAGAAGGGACTGGAGATCGTCGCCGGGTCCCCGGGGGAACTGCTGATCTGGGAACTGCCCGCCTAAGCGGAGCGCAGTTCGGCCAGGACCGCGTCGGTGAACGGGGTCCAGGCCTCCACCGCCCACGGGCCGAAGGGCCGGTCCGTCAGCGCCACGCACGCGGCGCGCGCGTCCGGGTCCACCCACAGGAAGGTGCCGGCCTGGCCGAAGTGGCCGAAGGTACGCGGGGAGGAGGTCAGGCCCGTCCAGTGCGGGGACTTGCCGTCGCGGATTTCCATGCCGAGGCCCCAGTCGTTGGGGGACTGGCTCCCGTATCCCGGCAGGACGCCCTTGAGCCCGGGGTGGACGACGGAGGTGGCCTCGGCGACGGTGCGGACGTCGAGCAGCCGGGGAGCCTGCAGTTCGGCGGCGAAGCGCAGCAGGTCGGCAACGGTGGAGACGCCGTCCTTGGCGGGCGACCCGTCCAGGGTGGTCGACGCCATGCCCAGCGGTTCGAAGACGGCCTGGTGCACGTACTCCGCGAAGGGGATGCCGGTGGCCTTGGCGATGTGGTCGCCGAGCTCCTCGAAGCCCGCGTTCGAGTACAGCCGGCGGGTACCGGGCGCGGCCATGGCGCGGTGCTCGTCGAAGGCCAGGCCGCTGGTGTGCGCGAGCAGGTGACGGACCGTCGACCCCTCGGGCCCCGCCGGTTCGTCCAGCTCGATCGCCCCTTCCTCGTAGGCGACGAGGGAGGCGTACGCGGCGAGCGGCTTGGTGACCGACGCCAGCGCGAAGCGGTGTCCGACGGGCCCGTGCGAGCCGGCGAGGCTCCCGTCGGCACGTACGACGGCCGCCGCGGCGGTGTCCACGGGCCAGGTATCGATGATCCGCAGGCTTTCCATGCCGCTCACGGCGTCCTTGCTGTCCATGCGGCCGAGCCTACTTGCTTGGAGTGCACTCAAGGGTTTTAGCGTGGGGCCATGAGCCAGAGCCAGAGCCTGAGCCTGACGCAGACGCGGTACACGATCAGCGAGGTGGAGGCCCGGACCGGTCTGAGCCAGCACACCCTGCGCTGGTACGAGCGGATCGGCCTGATGCCGCACGTGGACCGCTCGCACTCGGGTCAGCGCCGCTTCACCGACAAGGACCTCGACTGGCTGCGCTTCGTGGGCAAGCTGCGTGCCACGGGGATGTCGGTGGCGGACATGGTCCGCTACGCCGAGCTGGTCCGCGAGGGCGAGCACACCGTCGAGGAACGCCGTGACCTGCTGGAACGGACACGGAACGAGGTGCGGGCGCGGATGGCGGAGCTGACGGACGCACTGGCCGTACTGGATTACAAGATCGACATGTACGCGATGAAGACGGTCTCGGGGAAGGAACGGCGATGACGGAGTACGAAGACACCCTGGAGCAGGCCGAACTCGGCAGGGGCGGCCCGCTGGTCGGCGTCCAGGGCCTGGGCTGCATGGGCATGAGCGAGTTCTACGGGGACACCGACGAGCCGGCCGCCCGGGAGACCCTGGAGGCGGCGCTGGACGCCGGGGTCACCCTCTTCGACACGGCGGACGTCTACGGCCGCGGCCGCAACGAGGAGTTCCTGGCCCCGTTCGTGGCCGCGCACCGGGACGGGATCACACTGGCGACGAAGTTCGCCATAGAGCGCAACGACGACCCGTCCTTCCGGGGCGTCCGCAACGACCGCGCGTACGTCCGCGCCGCCGTCGAGGGCAGCCTGCGCCGGCTCGGCGTGGACGTCATCGACCTCTACTACATGCACCGGCGCGACCCGGCTGTGCCGTTCGCCGAGTCGGTGGGCGCCATGGCGGAGCTGGTGCGGGAGGGCAAGGTGCGCCACCTCGGGCTGAGCGAGGTCACCGGGGCGGAGCTGCGCGAGGCGCACGCCGTGCACCCGATCGCGGCGCTCCAGTCCGAGTGGTCGCTGTTCAGCCGGGACGTGGAGCGCAGCGCGGTGGCCGCTGCGGCGGAGCTGGGTGTGGCCTTCGTGCCCTACTCCCCGCTCGGCCGGGGCTTCCTGACCGGGGCCTTCGCGGACGCGTCGGCCGAGCTGTCGCGGGACGACTTCCGGCGCCACCAGCCGCGGTTCACCGGCGACAACGCGAAGGCCAACGCGGCGCTGCTGGCCCCGGTCCGGGAGATCGCCCGGGAACTGGGGGCGAGCCCCGCGCAGATCGCCCTCGCCTGGGTGCACCGGCGGGCGGCGGTGCACGGGCTGACCGTGGTCCCGATCCCCGGCACCCGCCGGGCGGAGCGCCTGCGCGAGAACGTCGCGGCGGCCCGTATCACGCTCACACCGGCGCAGCTGGCGCTGCTGGAGCCGATCGCGTCGCAGGTCGCCGGGGACCGCTACCCGGACATGACCTTCACCTCGGCCGCCCGGGAGGCGTAACGCCGCCCCGGCCCCTCAGGGGTGGCGCTTCCGCAGCACCGCGAAGGCACCCCGGACGGCGAGGGCGGCCAGGACCAGGACGACGGCCGTCTCGATGGACTGGGTCGGCCAGTAGTGCGTGACCGGGTGGTAGTCGACGTACCACCCGGTCACGTTCATGTCCGGTGGGCACTGGCTCATGCTGCGGGTGTGCGCGAAGCAGGCCCCCTCGGGCAGGCGGCCGCCCGAGGCGGTGGTCAGTCCGAGGTCCATCATGAGGGCGTCCCTCGGCAGCTTCGGGACCCCGGGCGCCGTGGGCGTGGTGAGCGTCCGTACCGGCAGGAGGGACCACCGCAGGGCGCCCAGCACCACCATCACCAAGCCGGTGGCGAGGCCGGTGACCGCCATGGCGGCGATCGTGCGCCGTACGAGCTGGCCCACCAGCGCTCCGACAGCCACGCCGAGGAGGTAGTACGCGACGATCACCGTGCCGGTCGCCTCGTACGGCCCCCGGTCGGCCCAGTGGAACTGGTACGTGCCGTTGAGCGGCATCCAGCCGAGACGGTAGACCCCGGCCAGGGACGCCGAGCAGGCCACGGCGGCCACCGAGGCCACCGTGATCTTCGCGGCGAGCCAGGCCCGGGGTGTCGAGGACTGGGTCAGGGCGAGCCGGTAGGTGCCGCTCTCCAGCTCACGGGCGACCATCGGACCTGCGACGAAGGCCCCCACCAGCAGCGGCAGGAGCAGCATCCCGATACCGGCGACGTCCATCGCGGACCGCAGCGGGCCGTCCGGGCTGCTCGGGTACAGGTCGGCTCCGTAGGCCGCCCACCCGCGCAGCGCGACGACGCCGGCCAGGCTCGTCGCGACGACGGCGGACAGCATCCACAGGACGCGCCGGTGCTGGCGGACGGTGACCCAGCGCGGGCCCGTCAGGATCGGCGTGCTCATGCCCCCACCGCCTCGGTGGCGGGAGCGAGGGCGAGGGCCGGGGCCCCGGGGGAACGCAGGTGGGCGAGCAGGATTTCCTCCAGGGACGGTTCGGCGGTCTGCCAGGTGTCCGCGTCGACGGTGCCGTGCGGTCTGGCGAGCGCGGTGAGTTGGCGGCCCGTCGTCCGTGACTCGACGACGGTGTGCGCCGCGAGATCGGCGACGGCGGTGGCGGGGCCGGTGAGCAGGCAGTGGGCCGCGAGGAGATCGTCGACGGCGCCGGAGAGACGGACCCGCCCGCCGTCGACGAGCAACAGGTGGTCGCAGGCACCTTCCAGCTCGGCGAGGATGTGCGAGGACATCACCACGGACGTGCCGTGGTCGGCGGTGTCGGCCATCAGCGCCCCCATCAGCCGGTGCCGGGCCAGCGGGTCGAGGTCCGCCATCGGTTCGTCCAGCAACAGCAGCCGGGGGCGCTTGCCGAGGGCGAGGGCCAGGGCGACCCGGGTGCGCTGGCCGCCGGAGAGGGACCGGATCCGGACGCTGCCGTCGAGCCCGCCCTCCCCGACGATCCGCTCGGCGCTCTTCGCGTCCCAGCGGCCCGGGTTGAGCTCACGTCCCATGCGGAGGGTCTCGTCCACGGTCAGCTGCGGATAGAGGGGCTTGTCCTGGCCGACGTACGCCATCTCCTCGCGCGGCGGTGCGCCGATGGTGCCCTCGGTCGGCCGGAGCAGGCCCGCGGCGAGCGCCAGCAGGGTCGACTTGCCCGCGCCGTTGGGGCCGACGAGCGCGCACACGCGGTGGGCAGGCAGCCGGAAGGAGCAGTCGCGCAGGGCCCAGCCGCGCCGTCGTGCGTAGCGCACGCCCAGCCCCGTCGCCTCGATCACCGGATCGTCCGTCACGTGTCGTCCCCCTTGAAGTGTTGGTCCAGTACGGAAGTGAAGAGCGCGGCCACGTCGTCCCGTTCCATCCCCGCGGCGCTCGCGCGCCGTGCCCAGTCGGCCAGTTCCGCGCGCAGGGGCGAGTCGGCCGGGGCACCCCCCAGGGACCTGCGCACGAAGGTGCCCATGCCCCGGCGTCCCTCCACCAGGCCCTCGCGCTCCAGCTCCCGATAGGCCTTGAGCACCGTGTTCGGGTTGATGGCCGTCGCCTCGACGACCTCGCGCGCGGTGGGCAGCTGATCGCCGGGTGCGAGCAGGCCCAGGCGCAGCGCCTGCTTGGTCTGGTGGACGATCTGCAGGTAGGTGGCCATGCCGCTGCGCCGGTCGATGCGGTACTCCAGCACGTCCAGCACCCTTTCACTAGTTAAGTAGTGAAAGGGTGCTGGACGGGGCGCCGCATGTCAACGGGCGTTATCGCCGGGCGCGTCGAGGAAGGCTGGTGCGACTGGTGCGACTGGTGCGACTAGCGCGACTCGGCGGCGAAGCGGTCCCGGAGGGTGGCGTACTCGACGTCGGTCAGAAGGCCGGCCGAGTAGAGCTCGCTCAGGTGCCGCAGCCGCTCGTCGCCGGAGCGGCCGCGGGCGGCGGCGACCGGGGTGCGGCTGCGCGTGGCGGCCAGGACGGCCGCGGCGAACGGCAGTGACTCGTGCACCGCCCCGTAGCCCACGCCGAAGACGGCCGTCGAGAGGTCGTGGTCGGGGCGGGGGTCGGCCGGGGTCTGCTGGGGCTCGCGCAGCAGCAGCCGCAGGTGACCGCCCGCGCCGCCCGGGGAGCGCCATTCGACGTCGGCCAGCTCGGCCAGCGGGTACTGCTGGTCGCCCGCCTTCCACTTCGTGCCCGTGGCGCCGGTGCGCGACCAGTGGAAGACGACCGAGGAGCCGTCGAAGGCCACCCGCGCGTCGTGCGCCTTCAGCTGGAGCGGCGGCTCCGGTACGTCGACCAGGAAGTGCGGGGCCGGCTCGGCGGCGTCCGGCCCGAGCCGCGAGCGCAGGGCGGCGGCGAAGGCCGCGGCCGATGTCGCGCGCTCGCCCGGCAGCACCATCCGGTACGGGTCGCACGCCTCCTTGAGCTGACCCGCGGCGGCCTCCATCAGCGGATCGGCGCCCGGGCGCGGGACGGCACGCAGAACCACCGTGTCCCGCCTTCCGGCGGTCACGGTCACGGTGGACACCGCTTCCAGGGGAATCCGGCGCGAACCCAGTGCTTGCCACAGTCTCGGCGTTCGCATCCCCCGTGCGAAGCGGATGAGCACCGAGTCCGAGTCGAACTCCCAGACGGCATGGTTTCCGGCCAGTACGTCACCCATGCGCCACATGGTAAAGGGCGCCACCTCCGTGCGTCCCCCTCGATGCAGTGGCCGATTTCCGCGCCTCTACGCGCGTCAGTCCTGCTCTGTCCCGGAAATTCCCCGTCGGCACACGTCGTCGCCGGTCGCGCACACAACGGAAGCGAAGCTGCCGGTTCCGATCTTGGCGAAGTTGGCGACCGAGTCCGTACCTGGCGCGAAATAGCCGGTGTGGCTCTTCGCCCGGGCCGAGGACAGCAGCCGCGCGCCGAACTCCGGGGACACCGGATCGGCTCCGTGGCCCACACCGCCGAGCTCCAGGTGCGGCACGTCCGCGATCCAGTCGCCCTCGTCGCGGGTCGCCCAGACCCGGGCCGAGGTGCGCAGGTCCTGGACGTTCTCCGCCCGCATGCCGGGGCTGCCCGCCACCACCACGTCCGTGACCCGCTTGGGCAGCTCGCGCGCGGCGACCCCGCACACCACCGACCCGTAGCTGTGGCAGAACAGCGCCACGCTGGAGTTCCCGGGCAGGGACACCGTCAGGTCCTTCAGGCGGACGGCGCCGTCGAAGGCCAACCGGCCCGTGGCGGCGTCCACGCCGACCCCGGTGGGGGAGGTGTAGCCGGCCCACGCGATGACCGCCGTCCGGCTCTTCGGCGCGGCCGCCCGCTCGGCCCCGTACAACGCCTCTGCCATGCCGACCGGGGAGGTCAGCCGGCGCTGGGTGCGCTCGAAGGTGAGGAGATCGGTGTCCACGCCCGGAACGATCACCGAGACCCGCTCGGCGTCGTCGAGGTCTCCGAAGACCTCGGCCACCCGGCCGCCGCCGGTGGGGTCGAAGACGAGGATCTGCCGGCCCGGTTCGGCGAGCGAGGCGAAGCGGTGGGAACGCCGGGTGGCCTCGGCCCGGTCGGCCGGGGTCAGCGCGACGTCGTGGCTGCGGGCCTCCTCCACCAGGCGGGCCTTCTCCAGGCCGCGTTGGTTGGCCCGGTAGCGCGTGGTGACCGGCGCCCCGTCGAGGTTGCCCACGACGAGCGGGTGACTGTCGGCCAGACGGGCCCGCTGCGCACCGTCGAGGGCGGCGAAGAAGCGGGCCACCGTCCGCACGGGGGCGTCCGCCGGCGGCACCGGGCGGCCGTCCAACAGGGCCGTGGACCAGGCGTCGAGGGCGGCGGCCCGCAGCGGCGTGCCCCCCTCGGGCCGGTGCACGGCCGTCCAGCCGGTCGTCGCCAGCATGATGAAGACGACCGCCAGCGCGAGCAGGGTGCGCAGGGCGGCCGGGCGCGGGTCGGCGCCGGGAACGGTGGGGTGGGCGAGGCCGGGCAGATTCACTGAGACCAGCCTAGGAGACCGATTCCGGCCGTGGCGCGCCGGGTGACGGGGGTCACGCCCGACCGTGGGACCCCCTACGGGGTGGAGCCGGGGCCGCCGAACTTCGGAGGAAAGATCCGGAATGCCGCTTTTTGGTGGTGACTCAGCGCCAGCTCCCCGCCAGAGCGGGGGTGATGCCGTCGAGGTACGTGTCCGTCAGCCGGCGGATCGCTTCCACGCTGGTGTCGTCCCCCTGCCCCCAGAGCCGCCCCGTGACCCTCATCACTCCGAAGAACGCGGCGACGGCCACCCGGGGCCGCGGGTCGGCGTCCACGTCCAGGCCCTCGCGGGCGGCGATCAGCCGGGAGATCCGCTCCTCCAGGCCCGTGGAGCGCCGCAGGTGCACGGCGAGCAGGGCAGGCGTGGACTCGATCAGCCGGTAGCTGCGCATGTAGAGGTCGACCGGGACCACCCCGCCGAGGGCGCCGTCGACCGTGTCCCACGCGGCGAGCACGGCGCCCCGCAGCGCTTCGAGAGGCCCCTCGGACGGCGGCCGGGCGTGCAGCTCGGCGACGAAGTGCGACTCCATCAGGTCCTGGACGGCGAAGACGACCTCTTCCTTGTTGGCGAAGTAGCGGAAGAAGGTGCGCTGGGACACGGCCACCGCGGCGGTGATCTCGTCGACGGTGGTGCGCTCGTACCCCTGGGACACGAAGAGCACGAGCGCGGCGCGCAACAGCGCGCTCCGGGTACGCCGTTTCTTGCGTTCGCGCAGTCCGGTCACCCCGGTCACCGCGGTCCCCCCGGTCACCGCGGCCGCCGGGGTGGCCGGCGCGGTCCGCTCCTCGATCGTCACCGCCGGGCTCCTTTCTGACGCCGAGGGCGGTCAGAGTACCCGTGACCGACGGCGCGGCGGCCGATCCTCCGAGCCGTTTCGCGAAGGCGCGGCGACCCCGTCCGGTCACGCGATCGGGGGTCGCGGATGACACGTCCGGGTCGGCCGTGAACGGCGTCCGCAGCCGTACCAGGGCGGGCGCGGGCCCGCCGCGAGGGCGCCCGGAGGGGTCAACTCCGTACGGGTGGACGGCCCGCCGGACGGTTCCGCCCGGGCTGTCGCCTATCAGGGTGGACCCGGCCGGCCTCTCTTCCGTACGACCGTCACCGCAGGTCAGCGTGGTGTCGGCGGAGCACCGGAAGCGGTCCGGGCGCCCGCCGTCCACAAGGAGTTGACCCGTCATGCGTACGTGTGGAATCACCCGCGTCACCACCGCCCGAGCCACCACCGCCCGCGTCACCACCACCCTCGCCGCGACCGCCCTGGCCCTCACCGCCCTCATCCCGACCGCCGCCGGTACGGCGCATGCCGCGGGCCCGCCGGGCCTCGGGGCCTGCGCGAGCGGACAGCTGTGCCTGTGGGCGAAGCCGGAGTTCAAGGGCACCCGGCAGACCCACGAGCTGAGCACCCTGGACATCAACAGCTGCACCGCCCTGCCCGCCGGCACCAGCGCCCAGTCGCTGGTCAACCGGACCGGGCGGCCGGTCACCACGTACCAGTCGGCGGAGTGCGCGGAGACCGGCGAGTTCCAGACCTATCCGGGCGACGGGGTCTGGCTGCCCCAGTCCCCGTACCAGGTACGCGCCTTCAAGGTGTGGGAGCGGTAGCCCCGCGCTGCGCCGGCGCGGCGGGAGCCGGCGGGACGGTGGCCGGGTCCGCCGTCCCGCCCAGCCGGGCGACCTCGCCGCGCAGCGCCCGCACCTCCGCCTGGAGTTCCAGGATCGCCGCCAGGTGGAGCCGCTCCGCCTGGTCGTCGCGCTCGAAGCGGGAGATGAACCACGCCGCGATGTTGGCGGTCACCACACCGAGCAGGGCGATCCCGGACAGCATCAGGCCGACCGCCAGGACCCGGCCGAGGCCGGTGGTGGGCGAGTGGTCGCCGTACCCGACCGTCGTCATCGTGGTGAAGGACCACCACACGGCGTCGCCCAGGTTCCTGATGTTCCCGTCGGGCGCGTCCCGCTCCACGCTCAGCACGGCCAGCGAGCCGAACATCATCAGCCCGACGACCGACCCGGCCACGTACGTCGTCAGCTGGATCTGCGGGGCCATCCGGGCCCGCCGGCCCACCAGCAGCAAGGTGGCCACGAGCCGCAGCAGCCGCAGCGGCTGTACGAGCGGCAGCACCACGGCCGCCAGGTCCAGCCAGTGGGTCCGTACGAACCGCCCGCGCTCCTCGGAGAGGGCCAGCCGCACCAGGTAGTCGGCGGCGAAGGCACCCCACACCACCCACTCCACAGCGGTGCAGGCGCCGTGCACCCGGGCACTGGCGTCCGGAGCGACGATGGGCACGGCGTACGCCACGGCGAAGGCCACGGCGAGGACGAGCAGCGGGGTCTGGCTCCGCCGCTCCCAGAGCAGCCGGCGGGATGGTTCCTTCATGCGGAGCATCGTAGGCAACGCGCAAAGGGGCGCGGGCCCCGGCCGGAGCCGGGACCCGCGCCCACGCCCGCCGCGAGGCGACTACGCGTCGCCGCCGGCCGCGCCCGGGTCCGCGGCCGCCACGTCGAGCAGCTGGTACTTGTCGACGGCCTGCTTCAGCACCGAGCGGTCCACCTTCCCCGCCTTGGCCAGCTCGGTCAGCGTCGCCAGCACCACCGACTGGGCGTCGATGTGGAAGAAGCGCCGGGCCGCACCGCGCGTGTCCGCGAAGCCGAAACCGTCCGCGCCCAGCGAGGTGTACGCGCCGGGCACCCACCGCGAGACCTGGTCCGGAACGGACCGCATCCAGTCCGAGACCGCCACGAACGGCCCCTCGGCGCCCGACAGCTTCCGCGTCACATACGGCACGCGCTGCTCCTCCTCCGGGTGGAGCAGGTTGTACTCCTCCACCTCGACGGCCTCGCGCCGCAGCTCGTTCCAGGAGGTCGCCGACCAGACGTCCGCCCGGACGTTCCACTCCTCGGCGAGGATCCGCTGCGCCTCCAGCGCCCACGGCACCGCCACGCCGGACGCCATGATCTGCGCCCCGATGCCGCCCGCCGTGCCCTGCGAGACGCGGTGGATGCCCTTGAGGATGCCGTCCACGTCCACGTCCGCCGGCTCCGCCGGGTGCTGGATCGGCTCGTTGTAGACGGTCAGGTAGTAGAAGACGTCCTCCGCCTCGGGGCCGTACATCCGGCGCAGACCGTCCTGGACGATGTGCGCGATCTCGTAGCCGTAGGCCGGGTCGTACGCCACACAGCCCGGGTTCGTCGAGGCCAGCAGCTGGGAGTGACCGTCCGCGTGCTGCAGGCCCTCACCCGTGAGGGTGGTCCGCCCGGCGGTCGCACCCAGTACGAAACCGCGCGCCAGCTGGTCGGCCATCTGCCAGAACTGGTCACCCGTGCGCTGGAAACCGAACATCGAGTAGAAGACGTAGACCGGGATCAGCGGCTCGCCGTGCGTCGCGTACGCCGAACCCGCGGCGATCAGCGAGGCCGTGCAGCCCGCCTCCGAGATGCCGTCGTGCAGCATCTGGCCCGTCGGGGACTCCTTGTACGCGAGCAGCAGGTCGCGGTCGACCGCCTCGTACTGCTGGCCCAGCGGGTTGTAGATCTTGGCGCTCGGGAAGAAGGCGTCCATACCGAAGGTCCGGTACTCGTCGGGCGCGATCAGCACGAACCGCTTGCCGATCTCCTTGTCCCGCATCAGGTCCTTCAGGATGCGGACGAAGGCCATCGTGGTGGCGATCGACTGCTGGCCCGAGCCCTTCTTGGCGGCCGCGTAGGTCTTCTCGTCCGGCAGCGGGAGCGGCTGTGCGCGCACCACACGGGTCGGTACGTACCCACCGTGCGCGCTGCGCTGGTCGTGCATGTACTGGATCTCGGGCGAATTGCGGCCCGGGTGGTAGTACGGCGGCGCGCCGCTCTCCAGCTGCGCGTCCGTGATCGGGATGTGCAGCCGGTCGCGGAAGCCCTTGAGGTCGTCGACCGTCAGCTTCTTCATCTGGTGCGTGGCGTTGCGGCCCTCGAAGTTCGGGCCGAGCGTCCAGCCCTTGACCGTCTGCGCCAGGATCACCGTCGGCTGGCCCTTGTGCGCCTTGGCCGCCGCATACGCCGCGTAGACCTTCTTGTGGTCGTGACCGCCGCGGCCCAGGTGCTGGATCTGGTAGTCGGTCATGTTCTCGACCATGGCGCGCAGCCGCTGGTCCCCGCCGAAGAAGTGCTCGCGGATGTACGCGCCCGACTCGGTGGCGTACGTCTGGAACTGGCCGTCGGGGGTGGAGTTCATCTTGTTGACCAGGATGCCGTCGCGGTCCTGGGCCAGCAGCGGGTCCCAGGAGCGGTCCCAGATCAGCTTGATGACGTTCCAGCCGGCGCCCCGGAACTGCGACTCCAGCTCCTGGATGATCTTGCCGTTGCCGCGCACCGGGCCGTCGAGGCGCTGCAGGTTGCAGTTGACGACGAAGGTCAGGTTGTCCAGGCCCTCGCGGGCGGCGATCGACAGCTGGCCGAGCGACTCGGGCTCGTCCATCTCGCCGTCGCCGAGATACGCCCAGACGTGGGACCTGGAGGTGTCCGCGATCCCGCGCGCCTCCATGTACCGGTTCATCCGGGCCTGGTAGATCGCCCCCAGCGGGCCGAGGCCCATCGAGACCGTCGGGAACTCCCAGAAGTCCGGCATCAGCCGCGGGTGCGGGTAGCTGGAGAGGCCGTACGGGGCCTTCGACTTCTCCTGGCGGAACGCGTCGAGCTGCTGCTCGGTGAGCCGGTCCAGGAGGTAGGCGCGGGCGTAGATGCCGGGGGAGGCGTGGCCCTGGAAGAAGATCTGGTCGCCGCCGTCGCCCTCGTCCTTGCCCCGGAAGAAGTGGTTGAAGCCCACGTCGTAGAGGGAGGCGGAGGAGGCGAAGGTCGCGATGTGGCCGCCGACGCCGATCCCGGGACGCTGGGCGCGCGAGACCATGACGGCCGCGTTCCACCGGGTGGCGTTCAGGACCTTGCGCTCGATCTCCTCGTTCCCGGGGAAGAAGGGCTCGTCCTTGGTGGCGATCGTGTTGACGTAGTCCGTGCTGCGCATCTCGGGCACGGCCACGCGCTTCTCGCGCGCCCGCTCGATCAGCCGCAGCATGAGGTAGCGGGCGCGTTCACGGCCCCGCTCGTCGACCGCTGCGTCCAGGGAATCGAGCCACTCCTGGGTCTCCTCCGGATCGAAGTCCGGGACCTGACTCGGGAGGCCGCCAATGATGATCGGATTGCGATCGGATGCGGAAGCCACGCTGTTCCTTCGCTGTCGGGGGAGTCGTGCTGAGGCCGTCACTGGGGGGCGCCGCCTCCCATGGTCTTACGCTCGGCCGTCTTCGTCATCCGTACCAATGGGTAATCCCTGCTATCGACGGGGATGCCCGGCAGGCTGGAGGGGCCCGGCGAGGTGCGGACGGGTCCGGTTCCGCGGTGCGGGGTGGCGGGTGCGACCAAATCGCAACCTTACGCCCAAGGCGGTCGCCGGCTCCGGGAGGCCGTTCGTCCCTCAAACAGGTAGGAAAGTCCTCATGCGATGCGAATGAGCTGGAATGGTGTGGGATGAATCACCAGAGGTGCACACGGGCACGCTGAAAGTTGCGGCGAGACGGCCGTAATCGTCACCGTTTCGACGGTCTCGGCGGCCGGGTACTTGCGCGATCCGCCGCGCCCGTGTGGACTACGCCCAATGCTGCGCGTACGCGCGCCGCCGAAGACATTCACCGAACATGAGCAGGAGGCACCCCGTGAGCGCGACCGCGGACCACGCGGAGAGCCTGGCCGCCCGGCTGGGTTTCCAGTCCGAACAGGTGGTCCAGGAGATCGGCTACGACGACGACGTCGATCAGGAATTCCGTGACCTCGTCGAAGAGCTCGTCGGCGAACTCGTCGACGAGGAGTACGACGACGTTGCCGACGCGGTTCTGCTGTGGTTCCGCGAGGACGACGGCGATCTGACGGACGCGCTGGTCGATGCCACCGAGCTGGTCGAGGACGGCGCACTGATCCTGCTGCTGACCCCCAAGACGGGCCGTGACGGCTACGTCGAGGCCAGCGACATCAGCGAGGCCGCCGAGACCGCCGGTCTCTCGCAGACCAGGAGCGTCAGCGTCGGCAAGGAGTGGGCCGCCACCAAGCTGGTGACCCCCAAGACCGCCGCCAAGTCCAAGCGCTGAGCCGCGCCCGCTGCCGAGCGGACACGCTTCCACACCCCGCCGACCAGGTGATCCCGGTCGGCGGGGTGTGTGCGTTTCCCGTGATTTCGTGTGTTTCGCGGATCCGGGTGCGCCAGGTCAGGATCTAGGCTGTGACTCACCCGAACAGCCCAACGCGGGGATGCGGGAACGAAGGGATGCGAGAGATGGCGATCGAGGTCGGCGACAAGGCCCCGGACTTCGAGCTCAAGGACAACCACGGCGCCACCGTGCGGCTCTCCGGCTTCCGGGGGGAGAAGGCCGTGGTGCTGCTCTTCTACCCGTTCGCCTTCACCGGTGTCTGCACCGGCGAGCTGTGCGAGCTGCGCGACCAGCTCCCGCGCTTCCAGAACGACGACGTCCAGCTCCTCGCCGTCTCCAACGACTCCGTGCCGACCCTGCGGGTCTTCGGGGAGCAGGAGGGCCTGGAGTACCCGCTGCTGTCGGACTTCTGGCCGCACGGCGAGACCTCCCGCGCGTACGGCGTCTTCGACGAGGACAAGGGCTGCGCGGTCCGCGGCACCTTCATCATCGACAAGGACGGTGTGGTGCGCTGGACTGTCGTCAACGGACTGCCCGACGCGCGTGACCTGAACGAGTACATCAAGGCGCTCGACAGCCTCTGAGCGCGACTGCGCGGGCCGTTACGCGCAGTTCCCTGCGAAAACCGCCAACCGGCGGGAACCCGTCACTAGGATCGAAACGTTGATCCGGTAGCAACCGCACGACGGGGCACCGCCCCACACAGAACCCAATGGAGGACCCGTGGGAGTCAGCCTCAGCAAGGGCGGCAACGTCTCGCTGACCAAGGCCGCGCCTAACCTGACGGCGGTCATCGTCGGTCTGGGCTGGGACGCTCGCACCACCACCGGTGTCGACTTCGACCTCGACGCCAGCGCGATCCTGACCAACGACCAGGGCAAGGTCGCCAGCGACGCGAACTTCGTCTTCTTCAACAACCTGAAGAGCCCCGACGGTTCGGTCGAGCACACCGGTGACAACACCACCGGTGAGGGCGAGGGCGACGACGAGGCGATCAAGGTCAACCTCGCCGGCGTCCCGGCCGACGTCGCCAAGATCGTCTTCCCGGTCTCGATCTACGAGGCCGAGACCCGCCAGCAGAGCTTCGGCCAGGTCCGCAACGCCTACATCCGCGTGGTGAACCAGGCCGACAACACCGAGCTCGCCCGCTACGACCTCTCCGAGGACGCCTCGACCGAGACCGCCATGGTCTTCGGCGAGCTCTACCGCAACGGCGCCGAGTGGAAGTTCCGGGCCATCGGCCAGGGCTACGCCTCGGGCCTGCGCGGCATCGCGCAGGACTTCGGCGTCAACGTCTGAGTCCGAGAGCAGTTCGTCCGTCCGGCGCCGTGCACTGTGTGTACGGCGCCGGACGCGCTTCGCCCGCCGCACCGCTTCACCCGCAGCACCGCAGCAACCGTCACATCGCCACCGTCGTCCGGGGAGGACCACAACATGGGCGTCACACTCGCCAAGGGGGGCAATGTCTCCCTGTCCAAGGCCGCACCGAACCTCACCAGGGTTCTGATCGGTCTCGGATGGGACGCGCGCTCGACCACGGGAGCCGACTTCGACCTCGACGCCAGCGCGCTGCTCTGCAACGGCGGCCGGGTGCTGGGGGACGAGTACTTCGTCTTCTACAACAACCTGAAGAGTCCCGACGGCTCCGTCGAACACACGGGGGACAACCTCACGGGCGAGGGCGACGGCGACGACGAGTCGATCATCATCGACCTCACCAAGGTGCCGGCGAACGTGGACAAGATCGTCTTTCCGGTCTCCATCCACGAGGCGGACAGCCGTCGGCAGAGCTTCGGCCAGGTCAGCAATGCCTTCATTCGCGTGGTGAACCAGGCCGACGGCCAGGAACTGGCCCGCTACGACCTCTCCGAGGACGCCTCCAGCGAGACCGCGATGATCTTCGGCGAGGTCTACCGGTACGGGGGTGAATGGAAGTTCCGTGCAGTGGGGCAGGGGTACGCGTCGGGGCTCCGGGGCATCGCTCTAGACTTCGGGGTCAACGTTTCGTAAAGCCGTACACAGACGCATGGGGTGCCAGGTGCCAGTGGTTCTGAAAACCTTCGGCTGGTCGTTCGCCATCACGGCGCTCGGCCTTGCCTTTGCCGCGTGGCAGTGGGGGTGGGAGGCCTTCGGGGTCGTACTGATCCTGTCGATCCTCGAAATCTCCCTGTCGTTCGACAACGCGGTCGTCAATGCCGGAATCCTGAAGAAGATGAATGCCTTCTGGCAGAAGATCTTCCTCACCATCGGCATCTTGATCGCCGTGTTCGGTATGCGGCTGGTCTTCCCGGTGGCGATCGTCGCCATCAGTGCGAAGGTCGGCCCCATCGAGGCGATCGAGCTGGCCCTGGACCAGCCTGAGCAGTACGAGGCCCTGGTCACCGACGCCCACCCGGCCATCGCCGCGTTCGGCGGAATGTTCCTGCTGATGATCTTCCTCGACTTCATCTTCGAGGACCGCGACCACAAGTGGCTCGCCTGGCTGGAGCGCCCGCTGGCCAAGCTCGGCAAGGTCGACATGCTGTCGGTCTGCATCGCCCTGATCGTGCTGCTCGTCTCGGCGATGACCTTCGCCGTCAACGCCCACACCAGCACCGGCCACCAGGACAAGTCCGCCACCGTGCTGCTCGCCGGTGTCGCAGGCCTGATCACCTACCTGATCGTCGGCGGCTTGTCCTCCTACTTCGAGGACAAGCTGGAGGAGGAAGAGGAGCGCGAGCACGAGGAGGAGGAGAAGGCCAAGGCCGCGGGCAAGCCCGTCTCCGCCGTCGGCCTGGCCGGCAAGGCCGCGTTCTTCCTCTTCCTCTACCTCGAGGTCCTCGACGCCTCGTTCTCCTTCGACGGGGTCATCGGCGCCTTCGCCATCACCAACCACATCTTCTGGATGGCGCTCGGCCTCGGTATCGGCGCCATGTACGTCCGTTCGCTCACGGTCTACCTGGTCCGCCAGGGCACCCTGGACGACTACGTCTACCTGGAGCACGGCGCGCACTACGCGATCGGCGCGCTCGCGGTCATCCTGCTGATCACCATCCAGCACGAGATCAGCGAGATCATCACCGGCCTCATCGGCGTGGTGCTGATCGCGGCCTCCTTCTGGTCCTCGGTGCGCCGTAACAAGCGCCTGGAACTGGAGGGTTCCACCGTCGACGCATGACCGCGCCGTTAATGCGGAACGCTCCATTGCGGGGCGGTCCGCCGGGTTCACGGACCCGGCGGACCGCCCCGTTTTCCGTAGGCTTCGCGGAGATCAGGGGATCAGGGGACCAGGGGGTAGGGGATGGGATTCTTCGACGGCATCATGGGCAGCCGGGCCGTGCAGTTCCAGTCGGGCAGCGCCTCGTCGAACGCGATCGAGCTGACCAAGCGAGCGCCGACGGTGTCGCTCACCAGGCAGGGCGCCGTCCACGGCAATCTGCGCGTCAATCTGTCCTGGCGCATGCGCACCTCGGACATCGGCGGCCGCTCCGGCCAGAGCGGCCAGCTCTTCCGCCACCCGTTCAAGCTGTTCAAGCCGGACATGGTGCAGGCACACACCCAGGGCATGGTCAACGTCGACCTCGACATGGGCTGCCTGTACGAGCTGACCGACGGCACCCGCGGCGCCGTCCAGCCGCTGGGCAACCTGCTGGGCGACCTCAACGACCCGCCGTTCGTCAAGCTCAGCGGCGACGACCGGTTCGGATCGGGGTCCGGGGAGACCCTCTACATCAACCTCGACCACGCCGACGACATCAAACGGCTGCTGGTCTTCGTCTACATCTACGACCAGACCCCGGCCTTCGACCGGACGCACGCCATGGTGACCCTCTACCCCGTGACAGGCCCGCGGATCGAGATCCCGCTGGACGAGCGGCACCCGCAGGCCCGGTCCTGCGCGGTCGTCTCCCTGGAGAAGGTCAAGGGCGAGCTCGTCGTGAAGCGCGAGGTGAAGTTCGTGTACGGGTTCCAGTCCGAGCTGGACCGCCTGTACGGCTGGGGGCTCCAGTGGGGGCGGGGCTACAAGAGCACCAAGAGGTGACCCCGGAGCCCACGCAGCCCCCGGAGCCCCTGGCCCCCGGGAGTCCCAGGGGCGCGTTCCGCTCAGTGGCGGATGAACTGAGGGCCCTGCGCCGGCAGCCGGAAGGACGGGTCGCCGCCCGGACCCGGCACCGGAGCCGGGGACACCGGCTGCGGGTACCCGTAGGCGGGCTGGGCGGCCGGCGGGGCCTGCGTCGGCGGGGCCATCGCGGCCGTCCGCTCGGAGGCCGGGCCCGCCGTGGCTGCCGCGGGGCCGGAGGCCACGCCCGCCTCGGCCTCGGCGGCGGCGTTCTCGTCGACCGAGATCCCGTGGTCGGTGGCCAGACCCACCAGCCCGTCGGAGTAGCCCTCGCCGAGCGCCCGGAACTTCCACCCGTCGCCGCGGCGGTACAGCTCGCCGCAGATCAGCGCGGTCTCCGCGCCGGTCTCGGGCCGCACGTCGAAGTAGGCCAGCGGCTCGGAGCCGCCGGTCGCGGTGGCGTCGTACAGCAGGATCCGCAGGTCACGGACCCGCTGGAAGGGGACGTCCTCGGCCGAGGCGACCACCAGGATCCGGTCCACGCTCGGGGTCACCGTGCGCAGGTCCGCCTGGACGGCGTCGGTGATCGCGTCGCCGACCTGCTTCTTGCCGAGGCGCCAGACGGCTCCCGAGGGGTGCCGGGGCTGGTTGTAGAAGACGAAGTCCTCGTCCGAACGCACCCGGCCGTCCGGGCCCACCAGCAGCGCCGAGGCGTCCACGTCCGGCACCTCGGGGCCGCCGGTCCAGCGCAGCACCGCCCGGACCGCCACGGGGGCCACCGGGATGTTCGAGCCCTTCTGCATCGCGTGCGTCATGCACGTCATCCTGCCCTCCCGGGGCGGGGCCGGACAATGCGGCCCCCCGTATGACCCCATAGGGCTTGTACCGATCGCGGTACCGATCGCGCGAGCTGGGCATCGTGCAAGAGGGTTACCTGAACTTCATGTGCTTGAGGAACTCTTGACTCACGTTCGTACGTACTATTACCGGCCATGCCAGTTGGGCCGCCGAGGCAGTACGGGGGATAGCACATGCGTCACTTTGGGCACGTATCGCCCACGGTCCGTAAGGACCTCTTCCACCAGGAACCGGCGGAATTCAGCGGAGCCTCGTCCGCCCACGTCCTCGCGGCGGCCCTCGGAGCGACGCTCTACAGCCCCGCCACCCGTCCCGCACTGGCCGCCGACGTCCGCAAGCAGGCCGGCCGCGGCGTCGTCTCCATGGTCCTCTGCCTGGAGGATTCCATCAGCGACGCCGACGTGACGGGGGCGGAGGAGAACCTCGTCCGCCAGTTCGCCGACCTCGACGGCGACGCCACCGAGCTCCCGCTGCTCTTCATCCGTGTCCGTACGCCCGAGCAGATACCGGACCTGGCGCGCCGCCTGGGCCGCTCCGTACGCCACCTGGCCGGATTCGTACTCCCCAAGTTCGACGAGCGGCGCGGCATCCCCTTCCTCGAAGCCGTCGCCGACGCGGAGGCCGCGACCGGAAAGGCCCGGCTGTATGCCATGCCCGTCCTGGAGACCCCGGAGCTCCTCCACCTCGAAACCCGCGTCGAGGCCCTCGCCGGCATCTCCCGCACGGTCAACAGCCACCGCGAGCGCGTCCTGGCGCTCCGCCTCGGCGTGACCGACTTCTGCTCCGCCTACGGGCTGCGCCGCACCCCCGACATGACCGCCTACGACGTCCAGATCGTCGCCGGCGTCATCGCGGACGTCGTCAACGTCCTCAGCAGGGCCGACGGCACCGGCTTCACCGTGACCGGCCCCGTCTGGGAGTACTTCCGCAGCCAGCAGCGCCTCTTCAAGCCCCAGCTGCGCCGCAGCCCCTTCCTGGAGGAGGGCGTCGAGGAACTGCGCACCGCGCTCATCGAACACGACCTGGACGGACTGCTCCGCGAGATCGAACTCGACCGGGCCAACGGCCTGCTCGGCAAGACCTGCATCCACCCCGCCCACGTCACGCCCGTGCACGCCCTGTCGGTCGTCTCCCACGAGGAGTTCTGCGATGCCCAGGACATCCTGAGACCCGAGCGCGGCGGCGGCGGGGTGATGCGATCTGCTTATACGAACAAAATGAACGAGGTGAAGCCCCACCGGGCCTGGGCCGAGCGCACCATGCTGCGCGCCGAGGTCTTCGGTGTGGCGAAGGAGCAGGTCGGCTTCGTCGACCTGCTCACGGCCGGGCTCCAGGTATGAGCGGGCCCGTGCCGAAGCGGACGACGAGGAAAGGCAAGACGATCGACGAGGTGTGGTCGGGTACCTGGGTCGCGGACCGGCTGGGAGTCGCCCTTCACGACTCCGAAGGGGGCCCGAGGCCCGGACCGCGGCTGAGCCCGCGGCTCACGGACCTGCTCGGACTGGCCCTGCGGCGCAACCCCAAGCGTGCGCACCTGCTGGTCTCGCAGGTCCTGGGCAAGCACGTCCCGCAGTCCCCGCGCACGGTGTACGCGGCCGGGTACGGGCTCGGGACACGCGTACGGGCCCTGCTCGGCGAGGAGGCCGCCGAGGCGGCCGTGGTCCTCGGCTACGCCGAGACCGCCACCGGGCTCGGCCACTGCGTCGCCGACGGCCTGGGCCCCGCCCCGTACCTGCACTCCACCCGCCGGCCCGTGCCGGGCGTCGCGACCGCAGGCGGCTTCGAGGAGGCGCACTCGCACGCCACCTCCCACCTGCTGCTGCCCGCGGACCCCGCGCTGCTCGCGGGCGACGGGCCGCTGGTCCTCGTCGACGACGAGTTCTCCACCGGCAACACGGTCCTGAACACCATCCGCGACCTGCACGCCCGCCACCCCCGCTCGCGCTACGTGGTCGTCGCCCTCGTCGACATGCGCTCCCCGGCCGACCGCGACCGGCTCACCGCCTTCGCCGCCGAGCTGGGCGCCCGCGTGGACCTGATCGCCCTCGCCTCGGGCACGGTGTCCCTCCCGGACGGGGTCCTGGCCAAGGGTCAGGCCCTGGTGGAGCAGCACGAGGCCGAGAACCGGGCCCTGGTGGAGCAGCACGAGGCCGAGAACCGGGCCCTGGTGGAGCAGCACGAGGCCGCCGACGTCGTGCCCGCCGCGGCCCCGTCGGCCGGGACCCCGGAGGTCGTCCGGGTGGACCTGGGCTGGCCGCGGGGGCTGCCCGACGGCGGCCGCCACGGTTTCACCCCCGCGCACCGGCAGCGCCTGGAAGCCGCCCTGCCGGACCTCGCCGCCCGGCTCACGGCCGCGCTCGGCACCGACCCCGGACGGGTCCTCGTACTCGGCAACGAGGAGCTGATGTACGCGCCGCTGCGCCTCGCCAAGGCGCTGGAGGAGTCCGGCGCGGCCCGCGAGGTCCGCTTCTCCACCACCACCCGCTCCCCGGTCCTCGCCGTGGACGACCCCGGCTACGCCATCCGCACCCGGCTCGTCTTCCCGGCCCACGACACCCCCGCCGACGGCCCCGGCGACCGCTACGCCTACAACGTCGCCCGCCCCGCGCACGGCGCCGGTTTCGACACCGTCGTCGCCGTCGTGGACTCGGCCGGCGACACCCCCGCACTGCACACCGGACTGCTCGCGGCCCTCGCCCCGCACACCGGCCGCCTCGTCCTGGCCGTCGTCCCGTCCTACGTACCGCCCCGGGCGCCCGTACCGTCCACAGCCCCCGTGGCGTCCGTACCCTCCGTGGCGCCCGTACCGACCCTGACCCCCATGGCGTCCGTAACGTCCATGACCCCCGCGGTGTCCCGCACGTCCCACCACCGGCAGGAGCCGACCATGTCCGAGCCCCTGCGCGGCCCCGCCTTCTCCTCCTACGCCCCCGAGGACGTCGGCTGGCTGCTCCAGGACCTCTCCGGCGTCCGGCTCGAAGCCCCGACCGAGGAGCGCGAGGAGGCCATCCAGGCCGGCGGCGCGCACTACGCCGAGTCCCTGCCCGTCGAGTACCAGCCCTCGCCCCAGTACCAGGAGCTCTACCGCAGCGCGCTGACCGCCTCGGCCGCCCGCGTCGCCCGTGCCGTCGGCACGGTCACCGAGACCGTCCTCGCCGAACGCTCCCCCTCCCCGGTCCTGGTCTCCCTGGCCCGCGCCGGCACCCCCGTCGGCGTGCTGATGCGCCGCTGGGCCCGCGCCCGGCACGGCCTGGACCTCCCGCACTACGCCGTCTCCATCGTGCGCGGCCGCGGCATCGACGCCAACGCCCTGCGCTGGCTGGCCGCCCACCACGACCCCGCCGACGTCGTCTTCGTCGACGGCTGGACCGGCAAGGGCGCCATCACCCGCGAGCTGAAGGCCGCCCTGCGCGAGTTCCCCGGCTTCGACCCGGAGATCGTCGTCCTCGCCGACCCCGGCTCGTGCGTGCCCACCTACGGCACCCGCGAGGACTTCCTGATCCCCTCCGCCTGTCTCAATTCCACCGTCTCCGGGCTCATCTCGCGTACGGTTCTCAGGTCCGACCTGGTCGGACCCGCCGACTTCCACGGCGCGAAGTTCTACCGCGAGCTCGCCGGAGCCGACGTCTCCGTCGAATTCGTCGACGCCGTCGCCGCCCACTTCGACACGGTGGCGGACGCCGTCGACGAGGAGGTCAAGGAACTCCTCGCGGCCGACCGCACTCCCACCTGGGAGGGCTGGGCGGCGGTCGAGCGGATCAGCGAGGAGTACGGCATCCACGACGTGAACCTCGTCAAGCCCGGCGTCGGCGAGACCACCCGCGTCCTGCTGCGCCGGGTGCCGTGGAAGATCCTGGCGCAGCGCGGCGCCGGGGCCGACCTGGACCACGTACGGCTGCTCGCCGAGCAGCGCGGCGTCCCGGTGGAAGAGGTCGACGGACTGCCCTACACCTGCGTCGGGCTCATCCACCCCCGATTCACGCGCGGCGCCACCGGCGCCGACGGAAAGGCTGTGGCCTCCAAGTGACTGTCCTCGTAGCCAGTGACCTCGACCGTACGCTCATCTACTCGACGGCCGCCCTCGGGCTGACCATGCCCGACCCGGTCGCCCCGCGGCTGCTGTGCGTCGAGGTCCACGAGAGCAAGCCGCTGTCCTACATGACGGAGACGGCCGCGGCCCTGCTGGCGGAGCTCACCGAGGACCCGTCCGTCGTCTTCGTCCCCACCACCACCCGCACGCGCAAGCAGTACCAGCGCATCCGCTTCCCCGGCCGCCCCGCCCGGTACGCGATCTGCGCCAACGGCGGGCAGCTCCTCGTCGACGGCCTACCGGACCGCGACTGGCGGCGGCAGGTCGCGGCCCGCCTCGCCGAGGAGTGCGCCCCGCTGGAGGAGGTCCACGAGCACCTGCTGGCCACCGCCGACCCGGCGTGGCTGCGCAAGGCCCGGGTCGCGGAGGACCTCTTCGCCTACCTCGTCGTCGAACGGGCCCTGGTCCCCGACGAATGGCTCAAGTCCCTGACGGAGTGGGCCGGGGCCCGCGGCTGGACCGTCTCCCTCCAGGGCCGGAAGATCTACGCCGTGCCGCGCCCGCTCACCAAGAGCGCGGCGATGCACGAGGTCGCCCGCCGGACCGGAGCGACCACGACCCTGGCCGCCGGCGACTCGCTGCTCGACGCCGACCTGCTGCTGGCCGCCGACGCCGCCTGGCGCCCGGGCCACGGCGAACTGGCCGACGCGCGGTGGACCGCGCCCACGGTGACGGCCCTCGCCGCGGCGGGCGTCCTGGCGGGCGAGGAAATAGTGCGGGCTTTCTCCCGCGAGGCCGGGCGGCTCGGCAGACTGGACGCATGAGCAAAGGCAACAGCACGAAGATCACGGACGAGCTGTACCAGTACATGCTCGACCACAACCCCCCGCTGGACGCCGTCCAGCGGGGGCTCGTGGCGAGGACGTACGCCAAGTTCCCCGACGTCGCCGGGATGCAGTCCGCGGAGGAGCAGGGGCCGCTGCTGGCCTTCCTCGTCCGCCTGACCGGCGCCCGCCACATCGTCGAGGTCGGCACCTTCACCGGCTTCTCGGCCCTGTCGATGGCCCAGGCACTGCCGCCCGACGGGCGCCTCATCGCCTGCGACGTCTCGGAGGAGTGGACGGCGTACGGCAGGCAGGCGTGGGAGGAGGCCGGTGTCGCGGACCGCATCGAACTGCGCATCGCGCCGGCCCTGGAGACCCTGCGCGCGATGCCCGCCGAGCCCCACATCGACATGGCCTACGTGGACGCCGACAAGGAGAGCCAGATCTCCTACTGGGAGGAGCTCGTCCCGAGGCTGCGCCCCGGCGGACTGATCGTCACGGACAACACGCTGTTCCACGGGACGGTCCTCGACGCATCGGCCACCGGCTCGGCGGCGGGCGTACGCGCCTTCAACGACCACGTCACGGCGGACCCGCGCATGGACTCCGTCCTGCTGGCGATCTCGGACGGGCTGACGCTCTCGCGCAAGCGGTAGCGGGGTGGCGCGGGCGGCGGCAGGCGGTGGAGGCCTCGGGGGTCAGCCGCAGCCGCCGCCCCCGCAGCAGCCGCCGCCTCCGCCGCCCATGGGACGGGCGGGCGCGGGGGCGCTGCTCGACCCGCCCACGGCCACGGCGGACAGCAGCTTGACGGTGTCGGCGTGCCCGGCCGGGCAGTCGGCGGGGGCGGAGGACTCGGCCATGGGGCGGCTCACCTCAAAGGTGTCGTCGCAGGTCCGGCAGCGGAATTCGTAACGAGGCATGCGCACAGGCTAAGCGCGCCCGCCGCCCCCGCGCTACGGCTCTCACACGGTGTCGGGCCGCGAGAGCCGCCCCTGCGCCAGGCGCGCCCGGTCCTCCCGGGCCGCCTGCTCGGGGTGGCGGGCACGCCAGTACGGATTGTCGTGCGGCAGCGCACTGCCCACCCGCCCGTACATCCCGAACCACATCAGCATCACGCCGACGACGAAGCTGAACAGCACGTTCTGGATCTTGAAGGCCAGGAAGTTCAGCCCGGTGTCCAGCAGCGCGAGGTTCACGAAGCCGCTCGCGATGAACAGCACGCCCAGCACGATGTTCAGCGTCGAGGCGAAGGTCCCGCCCACCACCATCCCGACGATGAGCAGACCGCCGATGCAGATCGACAGGACGCTCAGCGCGCCGTTGGTGTTCAGCGCGAGCACCGTGTCGCCGCCCGTGTCGAAGAACCCGATCCGGTCGACCAGGCCCAGGATCCCGAAGACCACCAGCAGCAGACCGGTCAGCCCCGCCCCCACCCGGTACACCTGGCTGAGCTTGTGATCGATGGGCAGGTGCTCGTCGAGCCGCGCGTTCACCGGGTGCAGGGCCCGCTGCACGCGCCGCGCCACCGGGTGCGGGTCCTGCGGCACGACCGGCCCGTACGGCTCGTGGGCCACGTAGGGCGCGTAGTGCTCGTGGGGCTCGGTGCACCCGTACGCCGCGTGGGGCGCGTACGGCGCGTGGGACACCGGGGGTACCTGGGACGCACGCGGCTTGTGGAAGGTATGGGCAGCCATGGAGGTCTCCTCTGCTCCGTCCCGTACCCCCAGCATCCGCCGCCCACCGCCCCACGACAACCAGTACGGGGCGGGCCGCGGGCCAGAACCGGGGGAGCTGCGGGAGCGGGGGGATGCCTGAGGGCTGCCCTGAGGGCTGCCCTCAGGCCTGGCCGCGCTCCTCCCGGATTCCGGTCACCACCCGGTTCACCGAGGCCCGTACGGCCTCCATCTCCTGCAGGAACGCCCAGTAGTCCGGGTGCCGCCCCTCCAGCCCCTCCAACGCCCGGCCCACCCGGGCCACCGCATCGTCCAGCGGCCGCGCATGCCGCGGATCCGGCACACTGCGGCCCGCCATCGCCAGCCGCTGCGCATCCCGGATCGCGAAACGGGTCCGGTCCACCTCCGCCTGCGGATCCCGCGCCACCGCCTCCAGCCGCGTCAGCCGGTCCTGCGCCGCCGACACCGCCTCGTCCGTCGCGTCCAGTGCCGCGCGTACCGCCTCGATCAGCGTCCCCACGTCCGCCCAGCGCTGCTCGTCCCGCGCCCGGCCGGCCTCCCGCAACCGCTCCTCGGCCCGCGCCACGTCCCGTACCGCCTGGTCGGGCACGTGCTGCAGGTCCTGCCAGCACGCCGCACTGAACCGCCGCCGCAGCTCGCTGAGCACCGGATCCACCCGGTCCGCCCGGTTGCGCAACGCCTGCGCCCTCGTCCGCAGGCTCACCAGCCGCCGGTCGATCTCCGCCGCCCGCTCGGGCAGCCGCGCCGCCTCAACCCGTATGGCCTCCGCGTCACGCAGGATCCGGTCCGCCCGCTGCACCGTCTCCTGCACCCCGTGCCGCGCCGCGCCCTGGTTCAGCTTGGTCAGCTCCGGCCCCAGCGCCGCCAGCCGCGCCGCCAGGTCGTCCGCCCGCATCCCCTTGGCCCGTACGGCATCCAGCGCGTCGCTGGCCCCGATCAGCGCGGCCCTGGCCCGCTCCCGGGCCGGCGCGACCCGCGCGAGCTGCGTCTCGGCCTTGTCCAGCAGCGGCTGCAGGCCCTGCGCGAACCGCTCCAGCTCCTCCTTGACCCGCACCAGTTCATCGCGGGCGCGGGTCAGCTGGTCCCGCGCGCGCGTGGCCACCGAGGCATCCAACTCCGCCCGGTCCAGGTCGTGCGCGTCGACCGCCTCGATGTAGACATGGCTGACCTGGTCGATGCGCTGCCCGAGCGCGGCGAAGCCCTCGGTCGCCTGCCGCGCCGCGGGCGAACCGTCCGCCGCTGCGATGGTCTCGATCGAGATCCGCAGATCCCGCTGCGCCGTGTCCAGCTCGTAGAACGCGGCCGCGGCGGCATCCTTGGCCGCCTGCGCATCCGCCCGCCGACTCTCGTCCCGCCCACCGAACCACCGCCGGGATGCCGTCGTCACAGTCCCTCTCCCGTAGGTGTCCGCCATGCCCCGGTCCATTGTCTCCCACGGGAACCGGTTTGCGTGGGGGGCCTGCCCGCCATGTAGGCTGTCCACTCATCCACGGGTGCGTAGCTCAGGGGTAGAGCGCTGCTCTTACAAAGCAGATGTCGGCGGTTCGAAACCGTCCGCGCCCACCAGTCAAAAGGCCCCCAACCGATCTTGGTTGGGGGCCTTTGACGGCTAAAAGTGACGGCAACGCCTACTCGGCGGGCCGCCGCCGGCGCAGCAGCCGGTCCATGTGCCCCATCGCCTCCCGCCTGCCGCTGTCGGCCACGTGGGTGTAGATGTTCATCGTGACGGCGATCTGCGAGTGACCGAGGATCTCCATCACCACGCGCGGCGCCACCCCGGCCGCGAACAGCAGCGTGGCGCACCCGTGCCGCGCGTCGTGCAGCCGGATCCGCGGCAGGCCGGCGCCCTGGCCGATCCGCTCGAAGGACCGGCTGATGTTGCGCGGCTCGATCGGCCGCCCGGTGCGGGTGGTGAACACGTAGTCGCTCTCCTCCCACTCCTTGTCCTTGGCCGCGGCCTGCAACGCGACCTGCCGCATCCGCTGCCAGCGCAGGGGCGCCACGCACATCCGGGGGAGGGGGATGACCCGGCTCCGCCGGTTCTTGGTGGAGTCCGCGTAAAGCTCCTTCTGCACGCGCTGGATCTGGTTCCGCACGGTGAGGGTCCGGCGGTCGAGGTCGATGTCGGACCAGCGCAGCCCGAGGATCTCGCCCCGGCGCAGCCCCAGGGCGACTGCGAGCACGAAGGCGGCGTACAGCGGGTCGCGCCGACTGGCCTCAAGGAAGGTGAGCGTCTCGTCGAGGTCCCACGGCTTCAACTCACGCTGCACGACCCGCGGCGCCGGCACGAGCATCACCACGTTGCGGCTGATCAGCTCCTCGCGGTTCGCCGCGGTGAGCGCGCTGCGCAGAACGCGGTGCGACTCCTTCGCCGTCGCGGCGGAGGTCTGCGCGGTGACGGCAGCCAGCATCCGCCGCACGTCCCGCACGCCAAGGGTCTCCAGACGCTTGGAGCCCAGATGCGGAATGAGGTAGAGGCGGACGTGGGTCTCATACTTGGCGTACGTCGTCTTCTTGCGGTCCTGCTTGACGAACGTCTCCAACCAGAACGGCAGCCACTCGGAGAGCTTGGCCGAGCGAGTGGGCGTCGGGATGCCCTGGCGGTCGCGGAGCACCAGCTCCTGACGTTTGGCGTCGCACTCCGCCCACGTCTTGCCGTACACGGTCTTCCGGCTGCGAGTGCCGTCGGGCTGGGGGACGTAGACGCGCGCCTCGTAACGCCCGTCACTGCGCTGCCAGATGCTTCCGGCGCCGTTCGGATTCCTCTTACGTGCCATCAGGCGGCTTCCTCCAACTTGGCTTCCAGGTAGGCGCGAACGCTGTCTGCGGGGATCCGACGAGAGCGGCCCTCGGTGAAACTCGCCAGGGCGCGGGAGCGGATCAGGTTGTAGACGGTGAAGCGGCTGAGCCGCAGAGCGGCCATGACCTCGGGAACGGTCAGGGCCTGGTGGGTCGTGGGCAGGGGGGAACTCACAGCGGCCTCCGGGGCGGTGGTCAGTGCGTGTGTGTCCGAGGTTGGGATTTCTGCGTCACGGCGTCATCAGCGTCATTCAGGGCCCTGACCTGCGGGTTCGCGTGACGCAGAGGGCGTGGGGCTGTGTCACCCCGTGACACAGCCGCCCGTCACGGGGTGACGCAGGTGACGAACGGTGACGCAGGAAAATGGGCTCTGCGTCACCGCCGTTGGTGCAGGCCAGGGCCGGTTTTCGGGGCCGCCGTGACGCAGGTGACGCAGCGTCTTCCTACTTAGGAAAAAGGGAGGGGCTTGTCTCTCTTGTTGTGTGCGCCTTAGGGCGAAATGCGGAGCCGCAGAGCGGCACGCCCGTTGGGCGGCGGCGCGGCCGCCGAAGAACAAGAAGAGCACCGGCCGCCGGGGGCGGGGTGCTCCTCTTGCTTGTCCGGCCGGACCACCTGGGCGGGGTCTAGAAGAGATCGTTCTGCTCGTCCTGTGAGGGCTGGGGCCGGGCCATGGCGATGTAGCGCGCGGCGCGGGTACGGCCCCAGTCGACGAGGACGCCGCGGGCGGCGAGGACGGGTTGGAGGCGCTTGAGGCGGTCGGAGAGGACTTTGCCGGTGGTGGGCCAGCCCTTGGGCTGGGGCCGGAAGTCGTCTCCGGTGTAGAGCTGGGTGAGGGCGTGCAGCCACTCGGCGGACGTCATCCGGACTTCGCCGCCGGGCTCGGTGTCGGCGGCGTGCTTGAGGACGGTCTGGGCGAGGAGGTCGCCCTCGATGACGTCGTCGTTGAGGTCGTCGAGGCTGGCCCGGTAGGCGTCCAGCGCGCCGAAGCTGCGGGCGGCGTCGAGCTGGGCGCACAGGTGGGCGAAGTCGGCCATGCGCAGGTCGGTCGGGATGTCGGCCTGGGCGGCGCGGACACTGACGGCGAGGTCGAGCACGGACCCGAGGATGACGGGCAGGTCCCGCGCGAACTCCGTCCACAGCTCCGCCTCGGTCCGCCGGATGCGGGGGCGTTCCAGGCGGAGGGGGAGGAGGCGTTCGGCGAGGTCGGGCCGGATGACGCCGACGTCGATGCCGGTCAGCAGGAGCGGGCGGCGGTAGCGGGCGCGGACGACGTCGCCATCGGTGAACAAGGCGCGCTTGATGTTCTCGGCGCCGGTGACGATGCAGCACATGAGGTCGGAGAGGTCCGGGCCGAGGTGGGAGAGGTTGTCCAGGCCGGTGATCCACCCGGCGGCAACGGCGGTGATCAGGTTCTCTTCGTCCTTGGGCGGGCGGCGCAGGTCGCCGCTCATTCCCTCGATGATCCGGACGAGCATCTTGCCGGCGGTGGACTTGCCCGCGCCCTGGGGGCCGGTGAGGAATGGGGCAGGGACGGGCACGTCGGGGCCGAGGCAGCCAACGAGCCAGGCCAGCGCCAGGCCCTCGCTCTGGGCGCTGGCAAAGTTGACCAGCCGCATCAGCAAGTCGATGCCCTTGCCGTCAGTGTCCTTGACGGGGACGGGGAGTTCGCCGGTGAGCTGGGTGCGGCGCCAGCACACCTCCCGAGGGTCGGGGGTGAGGATGTCCCAGCCGTTCGGGTGGATACGGACGGACTGGCCGTCGTCGCGGCCCAGGTCCAGCCACGTCGCCCCGTCGAAGCCGGGAGCTACTCGGATGTGGACGGGCTGGACGTCCTCGGTGAGCGCGAGCGCTTCGATCAAGTCGAGTGCCTCCTTCAAGGCGGTTCCGTTGAAGACGCCGACCCCGTCACGGAACAGGCCGACCATGAGTTCCTGCCGGTGGCTGCCCGTCGTGCCCTGGGAGCGGATCGGCCGGGCCACGGGGTGGCCGTTGCGTTGGGCGTAGACGGTGCCGTCCACGGTGCGGAAGTAGCGGAAGTGCTGCTGCGCGTAGTCGGTGATGACCTCGCGCGCCGGGTTCTTCTCGTCCTCAGGCATGTCACATCCCCAGAGCAGCAACGGCGTTGGACCACGCGTCCTCGCAGTGCCGCAAGGACTCACCCCGGCCCTGCGCCGCGGTGAACAGGCGCTTGATGTGCGCATCGGTGAGGCAGCCGCACCACCCGTGCGTGGACAGCACCGCGAGGAACATCCGGAACACGGTCCGGTGGATGCCGTCCGGGGCCTCCTCGATCCGCTGCTCCGCCATCGCGATACCGCGCTCCAGGTAGGCGGGCGAGCGGTGAGGGCACTGCCCGCCCCCGGCCGGCGCGGCCACGCCTACGGGGCGCGCTGCGGGCCGGGCCGCGGCGGGCTCCTTCACGGCGAGTGCGCGCACGACGTCCGGGAGCGGCGACATGGGGCCGGTGCCCGGGCCGAGCCAGCGGGCGTAGGACATCGTGGATTTGATGTCGACGCCGGGGCGTACGGCGTTGGGGGAGGCCATGGTGCCCAGGTAGATCCAGTGCTCCCCGCGCGTCGTCGCCACGGTCCTGGTTGCGGGCAGGGTCCGGCGGGCCCATGCGACCGCGTCGGCGTTGTCGAGGTCGACGACTGTGAACCCGGCTCCGCCGGGGTGGTAGGCGACGGCCGCGGCCTGCCTCCAGGCCGGGGCCCAGGCGGTGGAGGTGAGGATGTGCGGGTTGGTGGTGGCGGCGGCCCATGCGTGGCAGGGCGCCGGGCAGGCGCAGGGGCCGGGGGTCTTCATGTTCGGCCGGCCGCCGCAGGCGTTCTTGCGGCAGGCTCGGCAGTTGCCCATGGGGCCTTTGCCTTCCCGTAGGGGCAGCACGGGCAGGCCTCGTTCGGCGAGCTGGAGCGCGGTGAGTAACGGCCGGTCGCCGGTGCGGTCTCGCCTGATGTGGGTGGGGTGGGTCATGCTGGTCTCTCCAGTTCTTGAGTGTTCTGGACGAGAGCGGCCCCGGATCTTGGCGGATGTGGGGGCCGCTCTCTGTATGTCCGGACGGGCGAAGTGGAACCCCTGTCCTGGGTGGGCAGGGAGGCTGGGGCACCCCTGGGCGGGGTGCGTGTGGAGGGGCTTTCGGGGGTCTCACCTGCGGCGCCTCCCTGCCTCCCTGGGAGATCATTTGCGCAGTTCAGGGCCAGGGAGCTGGGTCAGGGAGGCGTTCAGGGAGTTCTCCCTGCCTCCCTGACCGGTGTGGGGTCGGCTCCCTCTACTCGGCGGCGGAAGCGGAACCGGTGTCGGGGCGGTTGGTGAGGGCGCGGGTGATGCGGTCGCGGCCGATGACCATGCGGCCGTCGGACTTGTACGGTTCGGCGCCGGTGCCGTCGAGGACGCGCTTGAGGTCGATGAACGACCACCGCCCGTACGCCTTCCCGTTCAGCGCGGCCAGCCGCTTCAACACCTCCTGAGTGAGGACGCGGGTGTCGGTGCCGAGGACGGTGAGGATGTCCGCGAGCGGGTCATGCTCGTCCGCCGCGGCGACGGTGTGAGAGGTGGTGATGCCGGAGCGCAGGGCCTTGGCGCGGTCGGCGATGACGGCGGCGGTGTCGGTGTCGATGTAGTGCGTCCGCACCGTGATGGACGCCTGCCCGGCCGGGATCTTGATGCCGTCGGAGGCGACGACCACGGTCCCCTTGTCGAGCCCCTGCCGCAGCAGGTGCGGTGCGGCGCCACCGTCGACGGCCTTGTCCCCGAGGGCCATGCGGGCTTGGGATTCGGTGCCGAGGGCGAGGCTGATGCGGGTGTGGGCGCCTTCGCGGACGAGCTTGGGGAGGTTCTGGTCGGTGGGATCCTGCGTGCCCTCCCACAGCAGCACGTCCACAGCCCGCCCCTGGTTGTGGATCTTCCGCGCGGCCATGAAGTACCGGGACGTCGCCTTCGAGCCGCCGTAGGGGCGCTTGTCGTCGCCGACGGCAGGGCACATGAACGCCACCTGCGCCTCATCGACGACCAGGACCAGCGGCGGGAACGTGCTGCCGGGCGGTGCCTGGATCCGGCGTTCCATCTCCGCGACCCCGGCCTCCAGCATCTCGGTCGCGTCGATGACGTGCTCGTCCGTCGGCCCCTGGATCAGGGTGNCATCTCCGCGACCCCGGCCTCCAGCATCTCGGTCGCGTCGATGACGTGCTCGTCCGTCGGCCCCTGGATCAGGGTGGTGGCGAGGCCGTCGAACATGTCCCAGTCCCCGACGCCCTTGAGGTCGGCGATCCGGAACTCCACCGTCTTGTCCAGCGCCAGCCACAGGGCGAGCGCGCGCAGGGCGGCGGTCTTGCCCTGATTCGACAGACCGGTGATCAGCAGCATCCGCTGATACAGGCTGATCAGCGCACCGTCGCCACGCAGGTCCTGCCCCCACGGTGCCCGCCCCGACTTGTAGTCGGCCTTCAGGGTGTCGTCCGTGGTGAGCGGGGAGGGGCCGATCGGCTCGTCGAGTGCGCCGGAGTCGGCGATCCACAGCCGGACGGTGCGGGCGGCGGTGGGGAGGGTGATGAACACTTCGTGCTCGTGCCGGGCCAGGTTCTCCGCGAGCTTGCGCCGGCGGCCCTGGACTTCGGCGGTGGAGACGCCGGAGGGGAGGGTGACGTCGACCTCGACACCGCATCCGGCGATGCGGATCGGGCCGAGCATGGCGGCGCCGGCGTCGCCCATCTCCTTGATGGCAGTGCGGAGTGGGGCGATGCCGAGGTCGCGCAGGGCGGTGACGACGACCGAAGGCGTGATGGGCGCACCGGCGGTGTCGCGTTCCTTGGCGGGGAGCGTCCACTGCGGGGCGGTCTGCTGCCTGCGGCCGACTCCCCACAGGGCGAGCAGGGCGAGCCACGGGCCGACGGTGACGACCGGGCCCCACACGATGGTGCCGACCATGACGATCCAATTGATCGCCGCGATCACCGTCGACAGAGGTGCGAGGATCCAGGACGGGTCTTTCGTGCCTATGGCCAGCACGATCCCCAGCAGGAGCAGACCGCCGGCGGTGAGGCTGGTGCCGTAGGCGGCGCTCTTCACCGCGTCCTGCGGCGCCTTCAACAGGTCCATACGGCGGTGGTGTCGGGCGGCCCGGAAGCGGGTGAGGCGGTCCTCCCACTCCTTGGCCTCCTCGAAGTTCCCCGCAGCCTCAGCAGCACGGATCATCCGCTCGTACCGGGAAGCGGTGCGGCCCTCCCAGGTGTGGCGGGCGGTGACGCGGGTGCCGCCGATGACGTACATGCCGTGCCGCGCCACCAGCCGGGCCGCGGTGCGGGTCCGCTCGTGCGAGACCACAGCGTGCAGGCCATGGACAGTGCGCTTCCACCTCCGCACCCGCCGGGCCGCATCCGGGGCCGGTGCTGCAGGCGGTGCCTCGGGGGTGTCGCCGGGGAGTGTGTAGGTGCCGGTGGTGGGGTCTTTGAAGAGGGGGACGACGTTGTCGGTCATGCTGAGAACTCCTGCTCTCGCTGACAAGGCGGGTGGGT
>NZ_LBMK01000001.1:570312-572416 GCF_001005295.1 Streptomyces yangpuensis
CGTCGATGATCCGGTCGACCTTCTTCTGCAGGTCGCCGAGGTGGACGTTCTCCCCGGCGATCCCGCGCTTGGCCATCCGGGCCGTGTACCAGCCGATCTGCGTGATCTCACGAGCGGTGAACTTCGGGTCCTGCGCCATCATTGGACTCCATCTCTGGAGACCGGGCTGTCCGGCTCCCCTTCACCACCCGCCCCCTGTGCGGGGGGTGGGTGGATCAGGCAGCCGTCAGCCCCGACGGCGGCGGGCCTTGCGCACGTTCTTCACGGCCGCTCCGGCTTCGGGGCTGCCGAAGGACTTCACGACGGTGTGGACGCCCCAGCCGAGGATCAGGGCGAGGAAGGCGAGCATCGCGATGTTCGCGGCGATCGCGGTGAGCGCGCCGACGAGGAGCGGGCCGAAGTACACCCCGGCGGCGACCGCGCCGGCGCCGACTCCGGAGCCGAGCGCGATGCGCTGGACGGTCTTGTCCGGGGCGGCCTGGTGGATGTGCTGGTGCACGACCTGCGGCCCGGCGTACGTGGCGGGCAGGGTGTCGCCGTAGACATGGGTGCCGTCCGGGAGTTGCACGACGCCGGGCGGGCGGTGGGGTTCGGGCAGGTGGTTCACGGTCGTCTCCCTTCGCAAGGGTCAGGTGCGGGCGTTCCAGGCGTCCTGCTGGGCGATGAAGTTCGCGTGCAGGGGCTTGCCGGTCTCGCACGGCTCGTCGGCCTGGCAAGCGGCGCAGTCGCCGAAGTGCGTCGAGGAAGCCTTGAAGGCCTTCATGTAGGCGATGAACTGCTCGTCACGCTCCATCGGGTGCTCCTTCGGGGTAGGCGCAGGGGACGCACGTGCCGAGCGAGACCGGGATGACGTATCCGGCGTCGGTGCGGCAGGCGGGGCAAGTACGGCGGGCGGCATTCGCCCGGTCGAGAGCGGCCGTCTTGGCCGGGGTCATCGGCCGGACCGGCAGGGCCCGGTCCACGCGGTACAGGAACGCGGTCAGCGCAGTGCGCCGCCGTCGCGGACGCTCCAGCTGGGCGACGACGTCCTGACCGCCGGGCCGGAGCCCTGCCACGCGGAGCTGCCGGCGGGTCGCCAGCCCGTCCGGGGCAAGGCGCCAGGGGTAGACCGGCAGGGTGGCCATCAACTCACCGCCGCAGCATCACGCTCGCGCTCGGCCTTCAGCGTCTCGCGCACGACCCGGGCCTTGGCCGAGGATGTGTGCAGGGCCTTGCGGATGCCCTCACCGGTCAGCTTCTCGACCGGCCACGACTCCGTCAGGCTCCGAGCCTCCGCCAGAAGCTCCACCTCCGACCGGACCGGTCGACTCGACCGCGCCGCCACCGGCACCCGACCCGTCGCCCGACGAGGTCGCGACGTCTCCGCCGCCGCGACCGGTACCCGCACTTCGACCGGCCCGGTCGGCACGTCGACCGAAGCGACCGGTACGGGCTCCAGCTCCGGCGCCGGGACGGGCAGGGCGGTGGTCTCTTCCACCACTGGTTCGCCCAGCTCAGCCGTCGACTGATTTGCATTGGTCTGAGCTGATTTGGGCTCGGTTGGGTCGACTGGCGGGCGGTGGTGGAGGACTTTGGCGACGAGGTCGGAGCCGAAGTAGATCGACCCGACCGGAAGCGACGTCGCCAGCAGGACGAGTACCCAGTTGGTCCAGTCGCCCTCGGCCAGTCGGCTCCAGCCGATCGATTGCGAGTGCAGTTCCGGCACGAGGCCGTGCACGTAGTTGAGGACCAGCGAGGCGAGGGTGTAGGAGGCCAGCACCCGCAGTGCGAACCTGCGAGCGTCGCCGGTCAGTACGAGGGCGGCGACGAGGGCGAGGGCCATCAGCCCGTCGACCACGAAGGGGTAGAGCCAGGCGGCGGTGGTGTCCGCGCCGATGGCCCGGGCCACGTCCCGCAGCGCGTTCCAGGACACCCGGAACGCCATGCCGACCACGGCCACGAGGGCCAGCACCAGCAGAACCCTCCCGGTGCGGTTCATGCCGCACCGCCTTCCAGCGGCCGGACCTTGGCCGAGCAGAGGAGGAGCACACGGGCCGGGTGCGGGTGGTAGTCCGGCCCGTCGTGCTCCGTCCACTCCCACTCGGCACCCTCGGCCAGGCTGAAT
>NZ_LBMK01000001.1:572450-642996 GCF_001005295.1 Streptomyces yangpuensis
TGGGCGGCCAGGTGTAGGTGGGCCACTCGCTGACCAGACCGCTCATGGCCACATACAGCTGCCAGCACGGACCGTCCGTCGCGGCCAGGCTGGTGGTGCCACAGCAGCGCAGGGACATCTGCGCGCCGAAGATCTGCTTGTTCATGCCGCGCCGCCGGAAGACGGGAGGTGGGCGGCCTTGTTCTCCAGCGCGGTCCGGGCGGCGAGCACCCGCCGGCACGCCCGGCGGATCCGCTGCACGTCCACCTCGGTGGGCGTGCGGTCCAGCGTCATGATTTGCGCGTCGAGCAGGTCGCGTTCCGCCAGGATCAGCGGCAACTCGACCTCGATCGCCTCAAGCTCCGCGTCCGACGGCTCCAGGCCGTCGGACCACGGGGTAACAACGTCGTGAAGTGCAGCGATGGACTTCATGGGTCTTGCTCCTTCTGTGGAGGAACGGGACCGAACAGCAGCCCCGGTGTTCCAGCACCGGGGCTGCACTTCGTTGTGAAGCAGGAAGAACTCCGGCTCCCCTCAACCCCGCCCGTACGCCGCCGAAGCGGCGGACGAGCGGAGGAGGCAACCAGCCGCAGCCGTGTGACTGCGAAGTTGGTGATTCACGTGTCTCGCCTTCGGGAGCGCGCTCCCGTGGCAGGCGTGCGAGACGGTGACCTTTCGGTCTTGCCCTCCGGTTGACCAGGGATCCGGGACCCTCGGCCCGCTCTATCCCGGGCCCCTTGACCTCGACCGGCCACGAAGCAGGGCACGGCGAGGTCCGGCACTCCCCGGCCGGTGTAACCATTCGGCGAGCACGTCCCTAAGGTTCCCTAGGGTTCCCTGCGGTGTCAAGCAGTAAGCTAGGGAACCTCAGGGATGTCACGACGAGGAGCGAACGACATGGCAGGCCAGGCCGACAATCGGGCGCCTTACGCGAGGATTGCTGCCCACTACGCCGAGCTGATTGCGTCCGGTGAGCTGCAACCGGGCACCCTCATGCCGAGCATCAAGAACCTCTCGGAGGAGTGGCAGGTCAGCACGGCCACAGTGGAGAAGGCGCTGCGTAAGCTCCGCAATGACGGACTCATTCGGGGCATCCACGGCATCGGCACAGAGGTCTTGGACCCGCCTTCCCCCATGTCCTCCGGTTCTCAGCGACAGGACCGCGGGCGCCGTACGGGTTCCAGCTGGGGAGACGGCGAGCGCTCCGACTCGCACCAGGCCGCCGTGGTGCCGGCGCCCGCGGATGTGGCGCAGGCCTTGGATGTTCAGCCCGGCTCCGAAGTGGTCCGCCGTAGCCGCGTCTACCGGGACCGGCACGGCATCGTCGCGCACAGCACGTCGTGGATTCCCGCTCGCTACGCCCAGCTGATTCCGCAGCTGGCGGTGAGCGAACGGCTGACCGGGGGGACCTCGCTGCAGCTCATCTCGGAGGTGACCGGACATCCGATCAGCCACCGCATCGACACAGCGTCCGCTTCCCGCCTGACCCCTGAGTACATGGAACTCCTGGAGCTGGATCCCGACGACGCACCTGCGGACCCGGTTGTCGTCATGACCGCCAAGTTCGTCGACAGCGAGGGCAACGTCGTGGAGTACGGCGTAGACCTCGGTGGCCCCGGCCGGACATGGCGGACGGAATCCGAGGTCGTCGCATGAGCGGCGCGGACGAGACACAGGGGAACCCCACGCTGCCCTGCCGGCCGATCTGCGTCCTCATGGTGGGGCTTCCCGGCTCCGGGAAGACCACCCTGTCCCGCGCCCTCACCGACCGCGGTTTTGTGCGCCTGTGCCCGGACGAGGAGATGTTCCGCCGGCACGGCGTGTACGGGGTGGACTTTCCGCGAGGCATGTTTCCGACTCTTGAGCGCCCCGTCCTCGAAGACGTGGCCGTCGAGCTGACAGAGCACCTGAAAGCTGGTCACGACGTGGTGGTCGATCACGGCTTCTGGACGCCGGAGGAGCGAGCGAAGTGGCGCTCGATCGCCACCGACGCGGGGGCCATCCCTCTCGTCGTCTACCTCGCGGTGGACCATGACGAGCTGTGGGACCGGATCAGTAGGCGCAACGAGTTCCACGCGAACGACCCGAACGCTATCTACTTCTCGGAGAGCGACCTCCAGCGCTATCGCGCCCGGTTCTTCCCCCCTGAGGCCAACGAGCCGCACGTACAGTATGACGGCGATCCCGCAACCGTGATCGGTGCTCTAAAGAGCTTCCGCTGAGGCAGGTGGGGCCTGAAGTGCAGCCCGACCATCTCCGGAGGGTGGCGCGGTAGGACTTTCCCTACCCGACCAAGCACCCGGCTGCGCTCCGCTCCGCCGGGTGGGCTTCCCGGCTCCGCTCGGGGCGACGCTCCTACCTTCGGCCCGCTCCGCCCCCGCTGCGCCGACGCCCGCCCCTACGGCTGGGATAGGCCCAAGGGCATGAGTTGAGCCCCGACGGACCGTCGATTCCATCTTTCACCGACATGCCTCTGGCGGGGGCCTCAGGCTCCGGGATGGCGGTGCACCGTACGTGGGTGCCGGCCCGTGGATGGCTGGGGGGCGGGGAACTCCCATCCCGTCCGCCATCGGCCCAGGACAAGCCGAACAGGCACGGCACTGGGCGTCCATGTCGTTCGTACAGTGGCGCGCTCCACCTGGACGCCCGGTGCCGTGCCTGGCCCACATGCGTGTGGGCCGACGGCAGACGGGATGGGAGTTGGGAGGGTTGCGGCGGAGGTCACCGAAGCAGGGGTGGGGGCCAGGCAGGCCACATATCCTGCGGATGATGAAGTGGTGATCTCGCCCGTACCGACAAGGAGCTCACGAGTGATCGAAAGTGTCGCTGCAACCCTGTTGGCTGCGGCGGTCGTTTGGGTTGTCGTGGCTCTCCGGCGTTGGCTGAAGCGCGGTGATCCGCTAGTCGTCACGGGAGAGGTGATAGTTTCCAAGGCTTGGGAGCTCGCCTTGCCTACAGACGAAGCCTTGCCACAGCACGTGCCCCCTGACAAGCGCACGTACGTGCCTCTATATCGACTGCTTCGTCAACAGGGTGCCGCCGACTTCAAACGGACAACGGTCAAGCTCCTGGTCGAGAACCGCTCAGAGCAACCACTCACGATCACCTCAATCAAGGTTCACCGAGGAGAAGTTGGCGAGCCTTACAGCGCTGTTTGGGTTAGGTACCCACCAGCTGGCGCAGCAGGGGCGATCGTGTTGGACTTTCTGCTAGATGATGATCAGCCTGAAGCCTGGAGCGCCGCCTACGAGGACTCGATTGAGTATCTGGTCCGCACTGGCAGCCGTCCGTATTTTGATGATCACGTCATCACGCTTCCTCCTGGTGAGTCCCAATCGCTGCTGGTCACTGGTCGCGCCGAGAGCGTGCGATGCTCCTGGTGGTTGCAGATCGAAGTGGTCCAGGCGGGGAAGCGGAGAGTAGTTCCTGTAGTGCCAGAAGACGGCGTTCTCCTAACCTCCGGCACACCAGACGGAGGGTTCGGACGCCAACTGGAATGGGCCTGGTACGAGGGAGCGGACGCAAGCTTCGCCACACCGCCCTGGCTCACGTGACCGAGATCTGGTCAACAGCTCGCTACCCAGGGCAAGGCGCGTTGGCCGTACAGCAGCCCCGCACCGCAACCTCAGCAACCGCCCCTGCCAGCCACCGTCCTTCGGGGGCTTCAGAGCAGCTGGTATGACCGTCGACGACCGGTCTGGCTAGAGCTACAGATCACAAGGCTGGCCGGTGCGGGGAGGGGGGTCGGAACCCCGTCGGGATCCCGCGGCCTGAGCAGGATCGCGGACCCGCACCCGATGGATGCCATGGCAGCACTGAGCGCCCATTCGAGCCGCGGGGGGGCTCAGCGCTGCACATGCATTAGAGCCAGTAATACCGATCCTCAGCAATGTAGTCCGGCTCCTGCCATCCGGCATTCTTCGGATGGCCCTGCCAAAACATCCGGAGCAACGCGATGCTCTCGACTACGAGTGCCATGAGTTCGGCCTGATCTCGAATGAAGGTCTTGTTGGCGATGTTCTCGCGGACAGTATGGGCAGGCTTCTGGCGTGCTGCACGAATGTCACGCAGAGGCTTGAGCACACTGCGGCGCTCATCTTCCGGAATATTTTTCATTGCCAGGAGTCGGTCCAGTCGGTTAAGGCTTCCGATTGGCTGACCGTTCTCATCCTTCCGATCAACGCCGGCCGCATCAAAAGCAGCATGACGCAGATTTTCGGAAAGCAGCTTGTCCAGCTGATGAATGAACGCATCATACTCGGCCTGAGAGGGGCGGAGAACCCAGCCGAACTCACGCGGCCGTTCCACGGTCTTGAGTAGTGGCACACCAAACGCCTGTGCATGGAAATCATTCCAAGTCTCAAGCTCGAAAAAGAACCGCGCGAAGGGGCCAAGCCCATCGGGCCAATTTCCCATCTGGGCAGCCATCCAGACGGGGTGCGGCTTTACTTCCGGCTTCGCTGCGACCTCGTAGGTCCTCCATCGCTGCTGATGAGCAGGAGTCAGCTTGGACAGATCCCCCAGAAACGCGCAGACATAGCGAACAATCGGTTCGATACTGTCGCGCATGACAGTATTCTCATCGTAGGCAAAGCCGACATGGTGAATCGAGGTCTTATCGCTGGGATCTTCATCCTCATCCAGGTAGACCTCGGCCGAGATTGACGCCCTCACCCCAAAGTCATCAAAATCGAAGTGGAAGCGAGGATCATTACGGTAGCTCTCAAGAACGTCAAACCTGAAATAAGACAGGTCCAGCCTTCCGCGACCTTCAGCCAGTTGACGACGGTACGGCTCATCGCGGTAGAGCTGGGCTCCGAGGTGACCCTCCAGTGCCTTTGCGGTCGGATACAGGCAGATTGCCATATTCCCGGCGCCCGAGTTATTGATATCCTCCCGCTGCTGTTCGATCGGCCGACGGGTCGACCAGGGGCGAATGTGCGGATTCGGATAGTCCGCCTCGCTAACAACCTCAATCAGCCCAGCATCAAGTAGCCCAACAGCCTTGCGTCGGACGCCTTCCGGCTCCCCATAAAAGGAATATCCGTTGAAGTCGCCTGAACCAAGGTAGCGAGCAATGATCTCACCCAGAAGGTCTGCCATGTCGGGATAATATCAACGGCGGCCCGAAGACGGTGCCGCATTTTCCTCGCATGCGGGCGGACCAGAGGAGTCGGCGCCCGAGAATTGCGGCCGCGCCCCGCATCCGAGAGCCACGGCCTATGCGTGGACTGGCATGGTCGATCCAACGGACTCTGCACCCCTGACCTGGAGAAACGCGTGAGACGCACGGGGCCTCCGGAGCCGTGTGCCAGCAGTTGTGTTCTGACGGCAACCGCTGACGGCAACGGCTGCGCACACCGAGGGGTCGCGGCTGATCCTGACGCGGTGGTTGGAAAGCAGGCGGGCAGGCTATCCGATGTCGCCTTCCTGGCCTGGCGAGCTTACAAAGCAGATGTCGGCGGTTCGAAACCGTCCGCGCCCACCGTGCTTGACCAGGCATTTCTTGAGAACGGGCTTCCGGGAGACTCCCCAGGAGCCCGTTCGTCTTCACCGGGCGGCCTCGCCGGTCGAGGCTCTGCGCCCACCAGGTAGGTTTCCCCTGTGTCCACCTGTGTCAGAGCCGCCTTCGCCGGTCCCGCGGCCGTCCGGTCGAGCCGCCGGGTGTTTCCGGCGGTGCTGCTGGCCATGTCGGCGGTGCTGACTAGCTGTTCCAGCGCGGGAGCTCCCGACCGGTCGGCGGGGAGCTCGGCTGCGCGTGAAAGTCTTCCGGAGCAGAGCACGGCCCCTCCCGGCCCGACAGCGCCGGCCGTCTCGCCTGTTGCTCAGCGACTGATCCCGGAGCGGGGCAAGTACTTCGGCGTCAGCACGCTCGAGACGCCGTGGTCGCCCCAGGAGACGGACCTGGTGGCGCAGCGGGCGGGTGGGCGCCCGAACCTGCTGGAGTACTTCGCGAAGTGGACCGAGGACTACCGCCGGGACGCCGTCGACGCGACGTACCAGCAGGGCGCTGTCCCGCTGCTGACGTGGGAGCCCTGGGGCTCGGGCGCGGCCGGGACCGAGCAGCCGCAGTACGCGCTGGCGGAGATTTCCAACGGCCGCCACGACGCCTACATCAGGCGGTTCGCCCAGGACGTGAAGGCACACGGCCGGCCGATGATCCTGCGGTTCGCGCACGAGATGAACGGCACGTGGTTCCCGTGGGCGGAGCAGCGCAACGGGAACAGCGCCGGCGAGTACGTGAAGGCCTGGCGCCACGTCCACGACATCTTCACCGAGGCCGGCGTGCGCAACGTGGCCTGGCAGTGGAGCCCGAACATTCTGCGCACGGTGGAGAAGGTCCGTCTGCAGCCGTTGTACCCCGGCGACAAGTACGTCGACATCGTCGGCCTGAGCGGCTACCGCAAGCACGAGATGCGGGCTGCGGACGTCTTCGAACCGGCGCTCAAGGAGATCCGGGCGTTCACCCGGAGGCCTGTCCTGATCGCGGAGACCGGCGCTCGGCCCGGCGACGACAAGGCCCTGTGGATCGCGGACTTCTTCACCTGGCTGCGGGGGCGCCCCGACGTGATCGGCTTCGTGTGGTTCGAGCGGAGCATCGAGCAGGGGGGCAAGCAGGACTGGCGGTTCGCGGAGACCGCCGAGACGCAGAACGCCTTCCGCGGGGGGCTCGTCGGCCTGGAGCTCGCGGACGTTCCGGGCGGCGAGCCGATTCTGTCGGGCTGAGAGAGAGTCAGCCGGACTGCCCGGCGGTCGACACGAGGTCGATTCCGCTGAGTCCCGTCCTGAAGGACTGGGTCGTAGCCGGGTCGATGGAGAAGCGCCAGTCGGCGCCGCCGCCTTCGTTTTCACTGCGCTCGAACCAGATGAACCCGATGACGTCCGGCACCTTGTCGAGCCAGGTGAAGAAGTCCGCGGTCCAGGGTGCCTTGAGGGGGCCCGGCCGGGCCCCGGTCTCGGTGATGAGCACCGGGTGGGCGGCGAACTTGCGCAGGGCTTCCAGGGTGGGGTCGAACACCTGGGCGGCATTCTTCTCTTCTGCCGCGTAGCCCACCAGACCGACCCAGTCGACGTACTCCTTACCCGGGTACAGGGCCTGAAGGCTCACCTTCGGTACGGGGCGCAGGATGTTCGGACTCCACACCCAGATGACGTTGTCCGCTCCGGCGGCCTTGAAGAGCTCGTGGATGTGCTGCCATGCCTTGACGTAGTCGCCCGGCTTGTTGCCGCTGCGCTGCTCGGACCAGGGATACCAGTTGCCGTTCATCTCATGGGCGAAGCGCAGGGCGACGGGCCACTTGTGATCACCGACCCCCTTGGCGAAACGACTGATGTAGGCATCGTGCTCTCCCGCCGCGATGGACGCGAGGGAGTACGCGGGCTGGTCCAGCCCTGCCTTCGGGCCCGCCCAGGGTTCCCAGGAGAGTACGGGCAGCATGCCCTGCCGGTAGGAGGCGTCGACCGCCTCCGGCTCGAAGTCCTCCGTCCACTTGACGAAGTACTCGACCATGGTGGGGCGGGTGCCGGCTGCGGTGGCCACCTTGTCGATCTCCGAGGTGGACCACGGCGCTTCGAAGGTGCTGACGCCGAAGTGCTTGCCCTTCGGCGCGAGGAAGTCCGCGCGGTTCGGTATCGGCTTGTCGGTTGAGCCCGGCTTGAGTCGTTCGGTGATGCCCGGCTTGTTCTCCTGCTGTCCGAAACCCGCGAAGGCGGGGGTCGCGTTGGACTGCACCAGCAGGTAGACGCCGTAGCTGAGCCCGCAGAGCAGCACCAGATTGAAGGCCATCCACAGGCGAAGCCGGATGCCGGTACCGCGGTTCCACCAGCGCAGGCGCCTGCGGCGCCGGCTCTTGGTCCTGGCCCTAGACACTCATCATCACCGATCCGAACAGCAGGGCTCCGCCGAGGAGGTAGGGGATGACGACCAGGGGGCTGCGGGCGCTCTCACCGGCGAAGCTGTCGGCGCGTGTGCCCCAGCTCGCGTTGTGTGCCATACGGAAGAACCCCAGCAGTCGTACGGGCAGCAGAAGGAACGTGTTGATCAGCATGAAGACCGGGAGGAAGAACATGTCCTGAGGGCGGTAGGCGAAGTGCCTGCCGAACCTGACCGCCATGGAGAGGATGGACATGACGGCCGCGAGAGCCAGGATGAAGAGCAGTGCGTGCCAGGGCACTTCGGGCAGCGGCAGCTCATTGTAGATTCCGGGCCTGTCCCGCTGGAAGGCGGAGACGCCCCACGACGCGAACGTGCCGAGCAGGACGAACGGGACGAGGATGTCCGCCATGTAGAAGAGCCACAGGATCTTGGCGTGCCGGAGCATCCACCAGAACATGCGCATCGTGTTGTACTGCGAGCCGCGCGCCCAGCGGTACTGCTGCTTCGCCAGCTTCTTCAGTTCCAGAGGGGCGTCGGTGTACACGAGAGACGTGGACTGGTAGACGCACTTGTAGCCGGCCTTGAGCGTGTAGTTCGTCAGGGTCCGGTCGTCGCTCACCTCGAGGAAGACTCCCAGGAACTTCTCGCTCAGGAAGTCCTCCATGCATCTGTCGAGTATGTGCTTGCGGAACGCGATGGTGCGGCCGGGCAGGCAGCCGACGGTGCCCACGACGCTCATGGCGGGCAGAGAGTACTGGCACCGGACGCTCTCCAGCCAGTCCGCCCAGCGGGTCAGGACGGAACGGCCGGGGTCCAGGATGCGCTGGCGGGTGGTGACGCCGCCGACCTTGCGCTGGCGGAACGGCTTGATCAGCTCGGTCAGGGTGTCCTTGGTCCAGATGGTGTCCGAGTCGACGAGCACCGCGATCTCACCCGTGGCGTGTTCCAGGCCGACGCGCAGGGCGTTGCGCTTGCCGGGGATCTCGGTCCAGAGCCACATCACACCGACGTCGTTGCAGATCCGTTCGAGCTCGGGATTCCGTCGACCGTTGATCACGACGATGATCTCCGTCGGCCGCTGGTCGATGATGCGCCGGAGAACGGACCTGAACAGGTCCTCCGGCTCGTCGACCACCGGGATGATGACGGAAGTGGAGGCGTCGTAGCTCCGGGTCCAGGGCTTGTAGCGGCGGGCCAGGAAGATGCGAAGCACCCAGAGTGCCCAGATCATCGTCATGAAAACGGCGAACGGGTAGACGCTCCCGTGATTCCACCATTCTCTGATCTCAAGCAGAAACGCGAGCATGTGCCATCCCCGGAACCGGGCTGTCAGGCGCAGGGCGCGTGACCGCACATGTCCCGTCTGTGTGTAGAAAAAGTGAAGAGATTGCGACGGCTCTGGCGAGCGGGTTTTCTGGACTGGGTCAAGCTATGGGAGCTAACGAGTCTCCGAACTGTCTCAATTCGGTCATTACGGCTCAATGGTCTCGGCTGCGAGTCCCAATCGTTCCAGGAATGATGTCGAAAAGATGCCCGATCCGTTACAACCCTTCCGGGCCGCCGCTGTGGGGCGTCTGGTGAATTCGTGCGGGTTCTGCGGGTTTAAGGTGTTGATCCGAACAGTGGAACAACCGCACACAGGGCGGCTGACCGAGGGGGCCGCATGCCTTTCCGCGTCACAGTAATAGGCACCGGCTACCTCGGTGCCACACATGCGGCCTGCATGGCCGAGATCGGACACGAGGTGCTCGGGGTCGATGTCGACCCCGAGAGGGTCGCCGCACTGCAGGCCGGCCGGGCGCCCTTCTACGAGCCCGGCCTGGAGGCTCTCCTCGCCAAGCATGTGGCCGGCGGTCGCCTGCGGTTCACCACGTCCTACGAGGAAGCGGCCGCATTCGGCGACGTGCACTTCTCCTGCGTGGGAACGCCCCAGGTCAAGAACGGCTATGCGGCGGACATGCGTTACGTCGACGCGGTGATCGAGCAACTCGCGCCCCACCTGGAGCGGCCGTGCCTGGTGGTGGGCAAGTCGACCGTGCCGGTGGGTACGGCCTCTCGCCTCGCCGATCGGCTGACCGAACTCGCACCGGTCGGTGAACTCGCCGAGCTGGCCTGGAACCCGGAGTTCCTGCGCGAAGGCTTCGCGATCGAAGACACCCTGAGTCCCGACCGGCTGGTCTTCGGTGTACGGTCCGACGCGGCACGAACGACCCTCGAAGAGGTCTATCGGCCGGTGACCGACAAGGGGATCCCGGTCGTCGTCACCGACTTCCCGACCGCAGAGCTGGTCAAGACGTCCGCCAACGCCTTCCTGGCCACCAAGATTTCCTTCATCAACGCCATGGCAGAGGTCTGTGAGGCCGGCGGAGCCGACGTCGGCAAGCTTGCCGAGGCGCTCTCCCACGACGAACGCATCGGCGGCCGGTTCTTGCGCCCTGGTGTCGGATTCGGCGGGGGCTGCCTGCCCAAGGACATCCGCGCATTCATGGCCCGGGCCGGAGAGCTCGGTGTCGATCAGGCACTCACCTTCCTCCGGGAGGTGGACTCCATCAACATGCGCCGCCGCACGCGAACCGTCGAACTGGCGCGGGAACAGTGTGACGGGCAGTTCCTGGGCCGCCGGATTGCCGTGCTCGGCGCCGCGTTCAAGCCCGGCTCCGACGATGTGAGGGACTCACCCGCACTCAACGTGGCGGGTCGGATCCAGCTGATGGGGGGTGACGTCACGGTTTACGACCCCAAGGCCATGGACAATGCGCGCAAGTCCTTCCCGAGCCTCGGCTATGCCCTGAGCCTGGAGGACGCCCTGCAGGGAGCGCATCTCGTCCTTCTGCTGACCGAATGGGAAGAGTTCCGCCACCTGAATCCGGAGATGCTTCGCGATGTGGTCGCCGTACCACGGGTCGTCGACGGACGTGGAGTACTGGATCCCGCGCAGTGGCGTCAGGCCGGATGGACCTATCGGGCACTCGGCCGGCCGTGAAACACCCGGCGTCCGGGGACGGGGAGAAACGCGCTGATCGGCATTGCGGAAACTCGTGATGTGAACCTGAACAGGCCCTGGCGGCGTTGAAGTGGATTGTGTGCGTTCCGGGGAATTGCGTGACGTGACGCCCTTTCCCCTGACATGCGAAGACCCCCGGCCCGGTGGGGCGGGGGTCTTTCGGTCGGCTCAGGCGTTGGGGCGCTTGCCGTGGTTGGCCTTCTTCTTCTTGCGGGCCCGCTTCTTGTTGCCTCGCTTGGCCATGGTGACAGTCTCCCTACTCTCGGTGACCTTCATGACGCCGCCAGTCTAGGCCCGGGCCGCCGTGTTCGCATCAGCACCGGGAAGTCCCGCGGTCTTGGCCGCCGCCCCGGGGCGTGGGATCGTCGGAGGATGGGCGACTGGCTCGCGTGGGGCGCGGTGGCCGCGGCGGTGCTCGCGGCCGTGCTGGTACTGGTGGTCACGGAGCGCTCCCTGGGCGCGGGCTTCGAGCGGAAACGCGACGAGGAGCGGGAACGGCTGCTCGCGCACCTCACCGGAACGGCCGGGCCCGACGACGCCGCGGCACGGCCCACCCTCGCCGTGCCGGGCCCCCGGAAGTTCGAGGACGTCGGCGGCATCCGGACCCCGGACACACAGGCCCAACTCGGCGACCGCCGGGACGACTTCACCCCGATCCTCGTCGAGTACTACGCCTACGGGCTCACACAGGCGCGCAGCAGCTTCGGGACGAGCCAGCGGTTCGCGGGCGCCGGAGCGGCGATCCTGCTTCTCGGCATCGGGCTCGCCGTCCGGAAGGCCGAAGCCGGCGGGGAGCTGTACCTCGGCATCGTCACCAGCGCGACGGGCCTGGTCACGACACTGATCGGGCAGCTCTTCCACCGGCGGGCCGACATCGCCCTGCGGCACATGGCCGACCAGACCGCCGCGCTGCGCGACGACCGCCGGGCCGCCGAGACGACCCAGCAGGCCATCGGGCTGCTGGAGTCGGTTGACGACCCGGAGCTGAGGGCCCGCCTCCAGGCCGGCCTGATCATGAAGCTTTCCGGGGCCGAACTGCCCCGGTGAGCGGGATAGTGGAGATATGTGCCGATCGATCAAGACCCTGCGTCCGCCCGCCATCCCCGAGAAGGCCACCGAGGAGGAGATCCGGGCCGCCGCCCTGCAGTACGTACGGAAGGTGTCCGGCTTCCGGGTGCCCGCCGCGCACAACCGCGAGGTGTTCGACGCGGCGGTGGACGCCGTCGCCGAGGCCACCGCGGCCCTGCTCGACGGCGTCCACGTACGGGGGCAGGCCGCCCCGGCGTGATCCGCCGCCTATGCGGCGGCGCGGCGGCGCAGCACCCACACCCCGCCGACCAGGGCGCCCACGGCGAGGGTGCCGCCGACGGCGATCTGGGCCGGGCTCATCGAGCCGACGCTGCCGCCCGTTCCGCCGCGCGCGGCACCCGTGGTGACCTGGAGGGACACGGAGACGCGCTCGCCGCCCGGGCCGCCGCACTCGAAGGTGACCCGGTGCGTGCCGGGATTGGCGTTGGAGAAGACCGTGGCGTTGCCGAAGAGGTTGGTGGCTTCGAGGTTGCCGGGAGTCAGCCGAACCTCGCTGAACGCGGTCGACGTGACCCGGGCGGCCTTGGTGCCGCACCCGGTGATGTTCAGGGCGACCCGGCCGCCCGGGGCGGCCGCGGTGGGGGAGACGCTGGCGGACGGAGCCGCGTGGGCGAGCGTGACGGGTGTGGCGGCGGCGACGATGAGGGCGGCGGCCGCGGCGGTCATCAGACGGCGCGGAGCGGCGGACCGCGGACGGGGCGCGGTGGCCGGCGGCTGGGCGAGCGACGTGGCGGGCATGGAGAGAACTCCTCGGCTCCTCGAAACGGCGCGACCGGGCCACGGATGTGACGCGGATTCGGTTGCGCACCGTTCTCCGGACGCTAGGAGCCCGGGCCGGAGGCGGCGATCCGGGCCGGGTGAACGGGTGAGCCACTGCTCCGCCCGGGGGATCCCGCCCCCGGATCAGGCGCTCGCCCCGGGGCGTGTCCGCCCGCCCGACCGGACCGCACGTCGCCTTCCTGTGCCCCCTACGACCGTCTGCGTCCCCTTACGCCGCCGGGGACGCGGCCGGCGCCGAGGGCGGGCGGCGTACGAGGAAGGCCGCCAGCGCGCCCGCGGCGAACAGGGCGACGATCGACACCGCCGTGCCCAGCCACTGCGTACCCAGCCACTGGGTGCCGAAATAGCCGAGAGCCACGCTGTAGCCGGCCCACGCCATGCCCGCCAGGACCGACCACGGCAGGAACTCCGTCACCTTGCGCTGGGTCTTGCCCGCACCCAGGGACACCACGCTTCGCCCCGCCGGGGCGAAGCGCGCGATCACCACCAGGGCCCCGCCACCGCGTGCGAGGGCCGCGCCCAGGCGCTCCTGGGCGCGCGTCAGCCGACGCGAGCGGGCGATGGCGCGGTCCAGCCTGGCCCCACCACGCCGGCCCAGCCGGTACGCGGCCATGTCACCCAGCACCGACGCCGTCGTCGCGATCACGAGCAGCAGCAGGATGTCCGGCACCTGCTCCGGCCCCGGGACCGGCACGGGACCCGCCGCACCTGCGGCCGCCGCGGCCGCCGCAGCGGTGATCACCAGCACCCCGCTCGGCAGCACCGGGAGGAAGACGTCGAGCACGATGGACAGCGCCACCAGGGCGTAGATCCATGGGCTCGCGGTCAGCGACCCCAGAGTCTCAAACAAAGCGGGACTCCCCAGTCCGGTTGACGTGCTGCGGCATGAAGCGCCGCGACGTCGCGGGGGAGCGGCAGGGGCGGCTGACAGCCATACAGCGTACGCCCGGCACTCCCGCCCCGGGTGCCCGGGGCGCATCGCGCACCACCACCGTGTCAACTCCGCCGCCACCCAACCGGCCCCGCACTCACCGCGCCTGCCGGAGGCGGCTATTGCGCCGCTGTGAGCTCCCGTTCCAGCACCGTCACCAGCCGGGCCCTCTGACGCCTCTTGCGCGCCTGGTCCAGCCGCAGCCGCGCCGTCCGCCCGGACAACGCCAGGGTCATCAGCTGGTTCCCGAACCACGGACCGCCCGTACGCCGCCAGTTCAGCGGCGGCCGCCCCGTCCGCCCGTGCAGCGAGAAGCCACGCCCCAGCCACCGGCCCGTCCGTGACCAGCCCAGCCGGAACCCCCACTTCACCACGGTATGGATTGAATTGTGGACCGGTGAGCACGTCAGCTGGAATATGCGGGATGTGCTCGGTATTCGAGGCTCGGCCACATACGCGTGGTGCACGTCCCCGGAGAGCACGCACACCGTCGCCGGTGCCCGGGGCCCCGTCCCGACCTCCTCGATCAGATCCGTCAGCGCCGCGAACGACGCCGGGAACGCCGCCCAGTGCTCCAGATCGCTGCGCCGCCGCAGATCCTCACCGATCCTGGCCCACCGCGGCCCGCGCTCACCGCGGCACAGCGCCGCATTCCACGTCTCCGCGTCGTGGATCAGCGGCGGCATCAGCCAGGGCAGCGAGGACCCGATGAGCAGGTGGTCGTAGTTCCCGTGCCCGGCCAGCGCGTTCTCCCGCAGCCACTGCTGCTCCGCCGGATCGAGCATCGCCCGCCCGTCCTCGGCCAGCACCCGCGCGGCCCGCGTGTCCACCATCAGCAGTCTGGTCCGCCCGAAGTCGCGCCGGTAGCTCCAGCGCACCGAGGCCGGATCGGCGTCCGCCGCGGACGCGAAGGCCCGTAGCGCGTCGGTGCCGTCCTTGTCCTCGCGGACCGCTCCGTACAGCCCGTCGGCCGCCAGCTCGGCGGGCGAGAGATTGCCCAGGTGCTGGTACACCCAGTACGACATCAGGCCGCTGAGCACGCGCTCCCGCCACCACGGGGTCGCCCGCATCTCGGCGAGCCACGCCGCGCTCGTGTTCCAGTCGTCGATGACGTCGTGGTCGTCGAACATCTGCAGGCTCGGCACCGTCGACAGCAGCCAGCGGATCTCCGGGTCGAGCCACGACTCGTAGTAGAGCCGGGTGTACTCCTCGTAGTCCGCGACCTGGGCGCCGGGCGCATCCCGCAGATCCCGGCGGGCGGCGAGCCACTGCCGGGTCTCCTGCGACAGGGCATCCGCATACACCTGGTCGCCGAGCAGCAGCAGGAGCTCCGGGCGCTCCGCCTCCGGGTCGGCGGCCAGCTGCGCCGCGAGGGTGTCGAGCGCGTCCGCGCCGTGCGGCCCGCGCCGGCCGGCGGGCGGCGCGGCCTGCCGGCAGGACCCGAAGGTGACGCGCAGCCCGGGCTCGGGCCGGCCCGGGCCCGCCACGGCCGGAGTGGTGATCGTGCTCGGCGGGAAGCCGCTGTCGGGCAGCGGCCACACCTGCCGTCCGTCGAGCAGTACCTCATACGCCGTCGTGGCGCCCGGGGTCAGGCCGGTCACCGTCACCAGCGCGTAATGGTGTCCGGCTATCTGGAAGGTCCGCGTGCTGCCGCCGGCCCCGTCCGCGCACCGCACCTCGGCCGTGCACGGGCGGTCCGCCTCGACCCATATGGTGGCCGCTCCGCCCGTCTCCCAGTCGACGTGACGCAGCAGCGGACCCAGACGCAATCCGGCCATGCAACTCCCCCTCCTCCGTATCCCCTGCGATCACGGTACGACGGGGAGGGGGAGCGACGCCTCCCCCTGACGGGGGAAAGATCGACCGGCGGGGCGGGCGGCGGCGCGCCGGCGGCAGACGACCGATCGGTCCGCAGCCGGTCCGCAGCCGGTCGGCAGTCCGTCCGCAGTCGGTCAGCAGCCGTTCAGGACGTTGACCAGGGCTGTCTTCTCGCCCGAGTCCATGCTCAGGCCCCAGTACTGCTTCACGTTGACCCACATGCGCGCGTACGTACAGCGGTAGGCCGTCCGCGGGGGCAGCCACTTGCCGGGGTCGAGGTCGCCCTTGGCCTGGTTGACGTTGTCGGTGACCGCGATGAGCTGGGGGCGGGTGAGGTCGTTGGCGAACTGCTGGCGCTTGGACGTGGTCCAGGAGGAGGCGCCGGACCGCCAGGCCTCGGCGAGCGGCACGACGTGGTCGATGTCGATGTCGGAGGCGGCCGTCCAGGTGGCGCCGTCGTACTCCGAGTACCAGCGGCCGCTCACCGCGGCGCAGGAGGAGTCCTGGACGACGTTCACCCCGTCGCGCTTCAGCACGGTCTCGCGGGTGTTGCAGGTGCCGGAGACGATGCTCCAGTGCGGGAAGAGGTCGCGGCTGTAGCCGCTGGTGGATCCTTCCGTCTTCGGCGTGACCGTCGCCAGGTAGGCGCGGGCGGCCGAGGCGCTCATGGGGGTGGGCGGGGCGGCCTGGGCGGCCGGTGCGTTGAGGAGGGAGGTGAGCGCGGCCAGCGCAGCGGCTGACGCGAGCACGCCAACTCGACGCGCGTAGACGTTGGGTATGAGTGCCATGAGGGCTCCCTGGGTGCGGGGGGTGCGGCCGTGTCGCCCCGGCGGGGCTCGGCCATGCTGGCGCCATCGGGTTGCGAGGGGATGGGCGCCAGATGACAGCCTGGCGACATGGGCACGTCACATCAAGCCACGCAAGGCCCCCGATTTAAATGGAAGTTGAGATTCCGAGGCTGGCGGGCGGTCGCTCCGGAGGAACGGCCCGGGACGAGGCCGGGCAGGCCGGGACCAAAGGCCCATGACGGCCGGCCGTCGGCGTCGCGTACCCTGTTCGGAGCAGAAGGGGAGTAGCTCTTCGCCGGACCGTCGACATACTGCTGGGTCACCCAGCCGGCGCCCGGAGGCAGGCCGCGAGCAGCGGCCGGCCAGCGAGACCTTCGGCCGCAGTGTCCTGTCCCGGCGTGGGCGCGTTCCGTACGCGCACGCGCGAGCCAGGGTGCCGCCGAGCCGAAGCGACCCCTGACACACCCCAGGTCTCTCGGTACCGACGGCGTCCTGCCCGACCGATTGAGGTTCCACCTCCGTGTTCAGCTTCAGCATCACGGCGATCGCCTTCGGCGTCGTCTTCCTTGCCGAACTCCCCGACAAGACGGCCCTCGCCGGCCTGATGCTCGGCACCCGCTACCGCGCCTCCTACGTCTTCGCGGGCGTCGCCGCCGCCTTCGCCGTACACGTCGCCCTCGCCATCGCGGCCGGCAGCGTCCTCACCCTCCTCCCGCACCGCCTCGTCCAGGCCGTCGTCGGCGTCCTCTTCCTCGTGGGCGCGGCCATGCTGCTGCTGAAGAAGGACGACGGGGACGAGGAGATCAAGCCGCCCGCCGACCAGTCCTTCTGGAAGGTCTCCGGGGCCGGCTTCATGCTGATCCTGGTGGCTGAGTTCGGTGACCTGACCCAGATCATGACCGCCAACCTGGCGGCCCGGTACGACAACCCCGTCTCCGTCGGCATCGGTGCCGTGCTGGCCCTGTGGGCGGTCGCGGGCATCGGCATCCTGGGCGGCCGCACCCTGATGAAGTACGTACCGCTGCGGCTGATCACCAAGATCGCGGCCGCCGTGATGGCGGCACTGGCCGTGTTCTCCCTGTACGAGGCGATCGCAGGCTGACCGCGCCGCGCCGCGCCGGGCTGGGCCGCGCCGCGCCGGGCTGGGCCGCGCTGGGCCGCGCTGGGCCGGGCTGGGCCGGGGCGCGGCGCGGCGCGGTGCCTGGCCGGTCCGGTCGCGGGGGCGGAAACTCCGTTGCGGAGGGCGCGCCCCGGGGGCACGCTCTGCGCGTGATCGACTCGACCTCCGCCACCGGCTCCGGCCCCGGATCTGGTGCCGCGCCTGCCCCGGACCGCCGTTTCGGCTGGTCCAACATGTTCGTCCACCCCGACGAGGACACCCGTACCGACGGCGGCTTCCGGGGCGAGCGCGACGTACTCGCCGGCTACCTCCGCGACCAGCGGCTCACCCTGGAGCTCAAGTGCGCGGGCCTCGACGCAGAGGACCTGGCGCGGCGCTCGGTGGCGCCGTCCGACCTCTCCCTGCTGGGGCTCGTACGCCACCTCGCGGGGGTGGAGCAGTACTGGTTCCGGCAGGTCATGGCGGGCCAGGACGTACGCCGCCACTACCGGACGGAGGAGGAACCCGCCGGGGAGTTCACCGGCGCGGTGGCCGACCCGGAACTGGTCGCCGACGCATGGACGACCTGGCGGGCCGAGGTCGCCTTCGCGGAACAGCTCGTCGCGCGGGCTCCCGGGATGGACGTCACGGGCGACTGCGGCGGTGAGCCGATGGAACTCCGCGAGGTGCTCGTCCACATGATCGAGGAGTACGCCCGCCACAACGGCCACGCGGACTTCCTGCGGGAGCGCATCGACGGGCGCGTGGGGCAGTAGGCGGGCGGGGAGCAGGTAGCGGGCGGGCGGTGGATGGGGTCGGGGCCGGGGCCGGACCTCGGCCTCCGGCCGGCGCACTACCGGGCGGGCGCGTCCTGGTGCTCCGTCCGCAGCGTGATGCGGATCGAGCCGTCGTGGCCGGCCGTGACATCGAGGAACGTCAGGTCCGGAACGTGCACCGTCGGGCCGTGCGCGGCCGCGCGGGGGCCCACGCCGATCACGCGCATGCCCGCCGCCCGGCCCGCGGCGATACCCGCGGCCGAGTCCTCGAAGACGACGCAGTCGGCCGGGTCGACTCCCAGTGCGGCGGCACCCTTGAGGAAGCCCTCGGGGTCCGGCTTGCTGGCGCCGACGGACTCCGCCGTGACCCGCACCTCGGGCATCGGCAGCGCGGCGGCCGTCATCCTGGCGGTGGCCAGAGCGGCATCGGCGGACGTGACCAGGGCGTGCGGCAGGCCGCCGATCGCGGCCATGAAGGCCGGGGCGCCCGCGATCGGGACCACACCGTCGGTGTCGGCCGTCTCGCGCGCCAGCATCTCGGCGTTCTCGGCGAGGTTGACCTTCATGGGGCGGTCCGGCAGCAGCACGGCCATGGTGGCGTAGCCCTGGCGGCCGTGGACCACCTTCAGGGCCTCTTCCGGGTCCAGCCCGTGGGAGACCGCCCAGTCGCGCCAGCAGCGCTCGACCACCGCGTCGGAATTGACGATCGTGCCGTCCATGTCCAGGAGCAGGGCCTTGGCGGAGAGGACTGCGGGTGCGGTGGTCGTGGTGGTGCTGGCCGGCATCGACGGGGCTCCAGACGGGCGGGAAAAGAGAACAAGTGGTTCCGTCCACCGGTCAGGGAGTGCGGACGGAACCACTTTGTTCCTCCACGATACAAAACGTGGGGCGGTCTGCGCCACTCGCGGGCCTGTGACCCCTGTCGCGCCCGGCCCGCCTGCCCGAGGGCCGCACCGCCTCCGGCGCGGCCCTCGCCCTCTCTTCCGTTGTGTGTCCGCGCAGCGTCCGTGCAGCCTCCCCGCGGCGTCGCGTCTCGTCGTGTCTCGCTGCGCCGTCCCGGCCCCGTCCTGGGGCCTACCCCTCCAGTGCCTTGCGGGTCACGGGTCCGTAGATGCCCCATTCCTGGTCGTCGATCCCCTGGTCGTACTGGAACTCCGACAGCGCCCTCTCGACCCGCCAGTCGAACTTTCCGTGGAACTTGCCCCCGTACAGACCCTGCCCCGCCAGCAGCCGCTGGAGCTTCTCCACCTCCGGCCCTGAGTCCCCGTAGCGCAGGACCGGGGCCTGCGCGGGCGGTGTCGGGCTGGAGGAACGGCTCGCGCTGGGCGACGCGCTCGGGGACGGCGGCGCGGAGGAAGCCGACCGGGACGCGCTCGGCGTCGGCGACGGCGACTTCGAGGCGCTCGGCGAAGCGGAGGCCGACGGGGACGCGGAGGTCCTGCTCGGGCTGCCGGACGGTGCGGCCGGAGCAGCGCTCGCCGCGGGCGCGGACGCCTTCACCTCCACCAGGGCCGCATCGCTCTCCGAGGAAGCGGGAAGCACCCACACCGCCACGGCCGTGCCACTGAGGGCCACGGCCGCCGCGGCGCCGACCAGCAGAGCCAGCGGCCGCCGGCGGGACGGCCGGCTCGACCACTCCTCCGGGCCCCCGCCCCCGCCCCCACCCTCTCCTCCGCCCGGTGCGGGGCCGGCTGCCGGGACCGCACGCAGCTGGACCGTCTCCGTCGGGTCCGGCGCGGGCGCCGGAGGGCCCGACTGCCACAGGCCGTCCTGCCACGGCCCGGCCGCGGGCGCGACGGGTATCCCGTACGCCGGAGTGTCGTCCTCCGCCGCCGCCGCAAGCGGCGGCGGAGCGGCAGCCGCGGGGAGCGGGGCGACCGCGCCGGCCACGGGCTGCGGCGACGGCGGCGCGGCCTCCGCGGGAAGCTCGCCCGGATCGGACAACGTCACATACGGACGGATGCGCAGAGGGTTGAAACCCACACCCGGCGCACACCCGCAGGCGGCGCCGGCAGCGTCGCAATTCGGACAGTGCTCACCGTTCACTGGGACTCCCTCCCCTGGCCATTGCCTGCGATTATGCAGACCCGTCGCAGCCCTCCCAACCGCCCGAGAGGCCATAACCGGACACACCGCTCAGGATGGAAATGTTGATCCGGCCGGAGGAGGAATCGATGGCTCAGGATGCGACCAAAGGTGCCGTGGACCCCGTCCCCGGCCCGCAGAAGCCCGGCCCCGCAGGTGAGCACAGCTCCCGCGAGGTGCTCGTCCCCATCGGTGCACTGCTCCTGGGCCTGCTGATCGCGGCGCTCGACCAGACGATCGTCTCCACCGCCCTGCCGACCATCGTCAGCGACCTCGGCGGCATGGCCCACCTCTCCTGGGTCGTCACCGCCTACATGCTCGCCGCCACCGCCGCCACCCCGCTGTGGGGCAAGCTCGGGGACCAGTACGGCCGCAAGAAGCTCTTCCAGTACGCCATCGTCCTCTTCCTGATCGGGTCGGCGCTGTGCGGACTGGCCCAGGACATGCCGCAGCTCATCGGCTTCCGCGCCCTGCAGGGCCTGGGCGGCGGCGGACTGATCGTGCTGTCGATGGCGATCGTCGGCGACATCGTCCCGCCCCGTGAACGAGGCCGGTACCAGGGCCTCTTCGGCGCCGTCTTCGGCGCGACCAGCGTGCTGGGCCCCCTCCTGGGCGGCCTGTTCGTCGACAACCTCTCCTGGCGCTGGGTCTTCTACATCAACCTCCCCATCGGCCTCGTCGCCCTCGTCGTCATCGCCGCCGCCCTCCACATCCCGGTCCGCTCTGCGAAGCACACCATCGACTACCTCGGCACCTTCCTCATCGCCTGCGTCGCCACCTGCCTCGTCCTCGTCGCCTCCCTCGGCGCCACCTGGGGCTGGGGCTCCGCCCGGATCATCGGCGTCGCCGTCCTCGGCGTCCTGCTGCTCGCCGCCTTCCTCCTCGTCGAACGCAAGGCCGCCGAACCGGTCCTGCCACTGAAGCTCTTCCGCATCCGCACCTTCACCCTCTGCTCGGCGATCAGCTTCGTCGTCGGCTTCGCGATGTTCGGCGCGATGGTCTACCTGCCGACCTTCCTGCAGATCGTCCAGGGCGTCTCACCGACCATGTCCGGTGTCCACATGCTGCCGATGGTCATCGGCATGCTGATCTCCTCCACCGCCTCCGGGCAGATCGTCAGCCGCACCGGCCGCTGGAAGGTCTTCCCGCTCGCCGGCACCGCCGTCACCGCCATCGGCCTGCTCCTCCTCCACCAGTTGCACCGCACCAGCTCCACCTGGGAGATGAGCGTCTACTTCTTCGTCTTCGGCGCCGGACTCGGCCTGGTCATGCAGGTCCTCGTCCTCGTCGTGCAGAACGCCGTCAGCTACGCCGACCTCGGCGTCGCCACCTCGGGTGCCACCTTCTTCCGCTCCATCGGCGCCTCCTTCGGCGTCGCGATCTTCGGCACTGCCTTCACCAACCAGCTCGACGACAAACTGTCCGCCTCCCTGGCCGGTGTCACCCTGCCCGCCGACGCCGGCATCCCCGAGCTCGAGGCGGACCCCAGGGCCATCGGCGCACTTCCCGCGGACCTACGGCCCCGCGTGCTCGACGCCTACGCCACCGCCATCACCGACGTCTTCCTCTACGCCGTGCCCGTCGTCCTGATCGCCCTCGTGCTCGCCTGCTTCCTGAAGGAGGACAAGCTCCGCGCCTCCGTCACCGCACCCGACGTCACCGAGACCCTGGCCTCCAACCCCGTCCAGCGCTCCTCCCGCGACGAGGTCGCCCGCGCGCTGTCCGTCCTCGGCACCCGCGAGGGCCGCCGCCACGTCTACGAGAAGATCACCGCGAAGGCCGGCTACAACCTGCTGCCCGCCTCCAGCTGGCTGCTGCTGCGGATCAACAAATACGGCTCGGCGGAACCGGCGCTCCTCGCCGAGCGCGTCAACGTGCCACTGACGGTCATCACGGACGCCGCCCGCCAGATCGAGGAGCGCGGGCTCGCCGTCCGCGACGGGCTGCCGCTGGTCCTCACCGAGCAGGGAAGAGAAGCCGCCGCGAAGCTCAGCGCGGCCCGGCAGGAGTCCCTCGCCGAACTCCTCGGCGACTGGTGGGGCCCCGACCGCCCGACCGACCTGATCAAGCTGGTCGAGGAGATCAACACGGAGCTGTGCGGATCGGACGCCGAGGAGCCCTACGACGCCGAGCCCCGGCGCGACCACGCCGCACCCTAGAACCGGGCCTGCCGCAGCCCTCCCGGGATCAGACCAGGCGCTTCTCGAACCAGTGCTCCGCATACGGGCCGGAGTTGTACGCGGGTATCTCGTGATAGCCGTTGCGCGCATACAACGCGCGGGCCTCCACGAGATCCGACCGGGTGTCCAGCCGGACCCGCTCCGCGCCCAGCGCACGGCTCTCCGCCTCCAGGACCCGGAGCAGGGCCGCCCCGCCGCCGGTACCGCGGGCGCGCCCGTCCACATACACCCTGGTGAGCTCGGCGGTCTTCGCGTCGAGCATCCGCACGCCGCCGCACGCGAGCGCCTCGCCCGCCAGACGGCCGACGACGAACTGTCCCGTCGGCGGTGCCAGCCCGTCGTCCGGGAAATCCAGCAGCCCCTGGTCGATCTCGGCCTCGGTGACCTCGCGTTTCCAGTACCGGCCGGCGACCTCGGCGTAATAGGCACGGCGCAGCCGGGTCGCGTCGCCCGTCGTGAACGGTTCCGGGGACACGGTCCACGAGGCGCGAGCGGACGGCGTAGGGGTGAGGTGTTCGCTGTGAGTGGTCATGGCGTCATTGTGGAGTGGGCGCGCGATCTCCCGCGTGGAATATCCACAATGGCGGGCTGATGATAGGAAAAGCGAACATTCCGCGTACCCGGAGGGTGTGAAACGCCATGGCAGAGCATCCGGACTGTGCCCTGATCCGCCGCGGCTACGAGGCCTTCGGCAACGGCGACATGGAGGCGTTGGGCGCGCTCATGACCGCCGACGTCATCCACCACGTACCCGGCGACAACCCCATGTCCGGGCACCACAAGGGCCGCGAACACGTCCTCGACCTCTACCGCCGCATCGGCGAGGAGACGAAGGGCACCTTCCAGGTCCACCTGGAATCCGTGCTCGCGGACGGCCGGGGACACGTGATGAGCTTCCACACGGCGCGCGGTGACCGCGGTGACCGCGGTATCGAGATCCGCCAAGGACTCTTCTTCACGATCGTCGGCCACAAGATCACCGACATCGACGAGTGCACCGCGGACATCGACGAGGAAGACGCCTTCTGGAGCTGATCCGCTCCCGCCCCGCCCCGACCCGCGAGCCCCGGTCCCGCCTCCGCCCCCGATCGCTCCTGACCGCGACCGAGGCACCGACAACCGTCCGGACCCCAGGACACTGCCCAGGGTCCGGCCACTGCGCGCCCCGGCCGCAGAAAGGCGTAGCGTCAGGGCTGCTTCGGCGCCGCCTGCTGCACGACCTCGAACGACCAGACCGTCGACGCCGAGGCCGCCGGCTTCGGCCGCTCCGCACCGCCGCCCGCACCGCCCTCGCCGCCGCCACCGCCCTGGTGAGCGGCCTTCATCGGCCCCTCCATCCACGCCTGGAAGTCCTCCTCCGAACGCCACCGTGTGTAGACGAGGTACTGGTCGGTGCCCTCCACCGGGCGCAGCAGCTCGAACCACTCGAACCCGTCGGAGCTCTCCACCGCCCCCGCACGCGATGCGAAGCGCCGTTCCAGGACCTCCCGCTGCTCGGCGGGAACCGTCAGTGCGTTGATCTTCACGATGCTCATGGAGCCATCCTAGGGATCCTGCGGGGGATATCGTCGTGCGGGTAATGGAGCGCGGCAGCCAGGCGAAGTCGGGGTTGCGGTCAACAGGGCGGGAGGCCGGCGGGGCGTGGCGAACGCGGCAGAGCACAGCACAGCGGACGGACATGCCGGGGTCATAGGCGGCAGCAGACTCGCCGCGGCGCGTCTCCTCCTGTGGGCGCTGGCCGGGGCCCTCGCCGTCAGACAGGCCGCCGCGGTACTGCGCGTTCCACCGGGCGAGTGGCTGGGCGGCTTCCACCTCCCCGGCGCGGGCGGCTCCGTCCACGACGTCGGGCAGTTCGCCGGCACCCCCTTCGCCGGGCTGGTCCTCAAGCCGTTCGTCGGCCTCGCCGCGCCCTCGCTGGAGGTCGCCTGGACCTGCGTGACGTTGCTGTTCGTCGCCGGCATCGGTCTCGTCGCCGCCCGCGGCCTGCCCGACCCGGTGCCGCGGCGCACCGCGCTGCTCGCCGCGCCCGTCCTCACCGCCCTGATGATGGTCTCGCTGCCCGTCCGCGAGGCCGCCTCACCCGGCCGGACCGCCGTCGTCCCCGTCCTGCTGCTGCTCCTGGCCGTCTTCCGCGTCCCCGGCGACCGGCCCGCAGGCGTCCTCGTCGGCCTCGCCGCCGCGCTCCAGCCGGCGCTGCTGCTCTTCGCCCCGCTGCTGTGGCTGACCGGGCGCCGCCCCGCGGCCCGGACCGCCGCCGTGACCTTCGCCGCGGCCACCGCCCTGTCGTGGGCGGCCCTGCCGCGCGACTCCTGGACGTACTGGGTTCGGCACCTGGCCGGCACCGGCCTCGGCGGCGCCCCCGACGGCCTCGCCAACCAGTCCCTGCACGGCGCGCTGCTGCGCCTCGGCCTGACCGGACCGGTCGAGATCCTCCTCTACGCCGCCCTCGCGGGCGCCGTCGTCTGGTTCGGCCTGCGCCGCGCCGTCCGCTACGCCCGCGACGGCCAGCTGCTGCTCGCCGTCGCCGTCACCGGCTGCGCCGCCGTCGCCGTGTCGCCGGCCGGCTGGCGCCACCAGCTGCTGTGGGTGCTGCTCGCCGTCGCCGGCAAGGTGGGCAGGCGCGCCGCCGACCGGCGCGTCTGGCCGGTCGCGGTGGTCCTTGCCATGACCCTGCCGAGTGCGGTGCTGCTGCCGAACCTGGCCGCGCTGGCCCCCGTACGCGACAACGTGCTGCTGCTCATCGCGGTGGCGGCGGCCTGCGCGGTGCCGTTCCTGCCGCGCTCGTCCCCGTACTGGCGCGATCCTGTACCCACCGACTACGGGCGGCCGGCGGCGGCCCGCTGGTCGCGCGTGCCGCTGCTGCCGTTCTGGCGGCGCGTGCTGTCCCGCCCGAACCTGCTGCTGGAACTCCTGCTGATACGGGTCGGCTACTCGCTCTACTCCCACATCCGGGCGGCCGCCCCCACCAGCCGCTCCCTCGCCGAGGGCAACGGCAGCCAGATCCTCGGGATCGAGCGGGTACTGGGCATGGACATCGAACACGCCGTCAACCGCGCCGTGGTGGACACGCCCTGGCTGGAGGCCTTCTTCAACTTCTACTACACCTCCTTCCACTTCGTGGTCCCGCTGACGATCCTGGCGGTCCTGTACTGGCGGCGCCCCGGCGACTACCGCTGGGCCCGCGCCTCCCTGGGCCTGGCCACGGTCCTGGCCCTCGCCGGCTTCTGGCTCTACCCGCTCGCGCCGCCGCGCCTGATGCCGGGCCTCGGCTTCGTCGACACCGTCCACGGCCCGCAGGACCTGGCCAACCCGTCGTACGGGGCCATGACCGCGATCTCCAACCAGTACGCGGCGATGCCCTCGCTGCACTTCGGCTGGTCGCTGTGGTGCGGGGTCGTGATCGTGGTGCTGGCGCCGAAGGGCTGGCAGAAGCTGCTGGGCGCCCTGCACCCGCTGATCACGGTGTGCGCGATCGTCGCCACCGCCAACCACTGGGTGCTGGACGCGGTCGGCGGAGCGGTCGTGGTGACCGCCGGCTTCGCGCTCGTCCATGTCCTGTCCGGGCCGCGCGGCCTGCACACGAGCCTTTCCGCGCAGCAGCACGGGGACGGTACGGAACGCGCGGCGGCCCCCGCCCCCGGGACGGCCGCCCCCGCCGAACCCGTCGCCGGGGCGCGCCCCTGGTAGGCCCTGCCGTCAGAGTCCCGCCTGGCCCGCGGCGCCCGGCACCGCACCTCGCCGCGTTGTCGGGGCGCCCGAGTACGCCGCACGCCGACCGCGCGGATGCCGATGGCGGGCGGCGGGATCCCGGCGACCTCGCGGCGCAGCGCGCCGCGCCGCACGTGGGCCGGACCACCGCCACCGCCGAGGCGCGGATCACGGGCGGGCACGCACGACGGCAAGCTGTACGCCCGCGGGGCGACGCCCTGCGCGATCCTGCGCAGGGCTGAGCCGGCCGTGCGCCGGGCGCAGGCCGAAGGGGCGCCGGGGCGCACATCGCCCCGGCGCCCCTTCGGCTGGATCGCCGCTGTGAGTCAGGATCACCCCGTTCGGGCCGGCCCGCCACCCGGACGGCGGGCGGCCGGAAGACGAGCCGCGTCCCGCGACCAGCGGACGGCAGGGGCCGGGGCGTGGGAGGAGCGGCCCCTGCCGTCCTGGGTCGCGGGTCAGCCGTGGCTGACCCGGAGTTCCTTGATGCCGTTGAGCCAGGCCGCCCGCAGCCGGCGCGGTCCCTCGCCGGCCAGCCGCAGGCCGGGCAGGGCGTCGGCCAGGGCGTTGAAGATCAGGTCGATCTCCATCACGGCGAGGGACTTGCCGAGGCAGAAGTGCGGACCGCCGCCGCCGAAGCCCAGGTGCGGGTTCGGGTCGCGGGTGATGTCGAAGACGTCCGGGTTCTCGAAGACCTCGGGGTCGTGGTTGGCGGAGGAGTAGAACATCCCCACCCGGTCTCCTGCCTTGATCTTCTGGCCGCCCAGTTCGGTGTCCCGGGTGGCGGTGCGCTGGAAGGACACCACCGGGGTGGCCCAGCGGACGATCTCCTCCGCGGCGGTGGACGGCCGGGTCGCCTTGTAGAGCTCCCACTGCTCGGGGTGGGTCAGGAAGGCGTGCATGCCGTGGCTGATGGCGTTGCGGGTGGTCTCGTTGCCCGCGACCGCCAGCAGCAGCACGAAGAAGCCGAACTCGTCGGAGCCGAGGTTGCCCTGTCCCTCGGCGGCCACCAGCTGGGTGACGATGTCCTGGGCCGGGCACTCCTTGCGCTGCGCGGAGAGGTTCATCGCGTAACCGATGAGCTCCATGGCGGCGTTGGATCCGACCTCGGCCGTGATCGCGTACTCCGGGTCGTCGTAGGCGATCATCTTGTTCGACCAGTCGAAGATCTTGGAGCGGTCCTTCTGCGGTACGCCGATCAGCTCGGCGATGGCCTGCAGCGGAAGCTCGCACGCCACCTGCGTGACGAAGTCGAAGCTCCCGTCGGCCGCCGCGGCCGACGCCTCCTCGACGATCCGCCGGGCCCGGTCGCGCAAGGTCTCCTCCAGGCCTCGGATGGCGCGCGGGGTGAAACCGCGCTGCACGATCTGGCGTACGCGGGAATGCTCCGGCGGATCCATGTTCAGCATGATCAGGCGCTGGGCATCGATCGCATCGCGCTGGATGTGCTCGTTGAAGCGGATGATCGCGGTGTTGGTGGTCGAGGAGAACAGCTCGGGGTGCGTGGAGACGTACTTGACGTCCGCGTGCCGGGTCACGGCCCAGTAGCCCTCGTCGTCGAAACCGGTGACCCCCCGGCGCTGCGGGCACCACCACACGGGGGCGGTCTGCCGCAGCCGTGCGAACTCCGGGTAGGGGACCCGGCTCTGGAGCAGGTCGGGGTCGGTGGCGTCGAAGCCGTCGGGGAGCGCGGGGCAGGACATCGGGCAACTCCAAAGTCTGACGGACCATCAGAAGTTGGCTTGAAGGTAGTAACGAGTTCCAGAAGTGACAAGGGTCGGCGCGCCAACTGTTGCGTGTGGAATCCGTGCAGGCCGCGTGCAAGACCCTTGCGTGGCGGGCTCCAGGTCATAAGACTGCGGATAGAACTAGAACGCGTACTAGTTCGGGGCGGGGCGCCGGGACGGCCCGCCGTGCCGGCGCTGTGCAGGAGAGGACGAGCTCATGGCCGCGGAACCCGTCATCGTCGAAGCCGTACGCACCCCGATCGGCAAGCGCGGAGGCGCGCTCGCCAACCTCCATCCCGCCTACCTGCTCGGTGAGACCTATCGCGAGCTCCTCGCCCGTACCGCGATCCAGCCGGACTGCGTCGAGCAGATCGTCGGCGGCACCGTCACCCACGCCGGCGAGCAGTCCATGAACCCCGCCCGCACCGCCTGGCTCGCCATGGGACTCCCGTACGAGACCGCCGCGACGACCGTGGACTGTCAGTGCGGCAGCTCCCAGCAGGCCAACCACATGGTCGCCAACATGATCTCCGGCGGGGTCATGGACATCGGCATCGCCTGCGGCGTCGAGGCCATGAGCCGGGTACCGCTGGGATCGGGCTCCAAGCACGGCCCCGGCAAGCCCTTCCCGGACGAGTGGAACGTCGACCTCCCCAACCAGTTCGAGGCCGCCGAACGCATCGCCCGCAACCGGGGCCTGACCCGCGAGGACGTCGACCGCCTCGGACTGCTCTCCCAGGAGCGGGCCAATGCCGCCTGGGCCGAGGAGCGGTTCAAGCGCGAGACCTTCGCCGTACAGGTGCCCACCACGGAGGAGGAGCAGGCCGCCGGGCAGGGCATGTGGCGCCTGGTCGACCGGGACGAGGGCCTGCGCGACACCAGCATGGAGGCCCTGGCCCGGCTCAAGCCCGTCATGCCCACCGCCGTGCACACCGCCGGGAACTCCTCGCAGATATCCGACGGGGCCGCCGCCGTGATGTGGGCCTCGCGCAAGATGGCCCGTGCCCTCAAGCTCAGGCCGCGCGCCCGGATCGTCGCCCAGACGCTCGTCGGCGCCGACCCCCACTACCACCTGGACGGGCCGATCGATGCGACGCGGGCCGTGCTCGGCAAGGCCGGGATGTCGCTCAAGGACATCGACCTCGTCGAGATCAACGAGGCCTTCGCCTCCGTCGTCCTCAGCTGGGCCAAGGTCTTCGACCAGGACCTGGAGAAGGTCAACGTCAACGGCGGCGGCATCGCCCTCGGCCACCCCGTCGGCGCCACCGGCGCCCGCCTGATCACCACCGCACTGCACGAGCTGGAACGCCGCGACAAGGAGTTCGCCCTGATCACCATGTGCGCCGGGGGCGCACTGGCGACCGGGACGATCATCCAGCGCCTCTGACCGCGCCCCGCGCGCACACCCCCGCGCGCAGGGCGCACCCGATCCCGTGGGATGGGATGCAGAAGGCCCCGGTGGCCGGACCTGGGGAGGCCGGCCACCGGGGCCCTCGAATGTCCTGCTACTGCTACTGCTACTGCTGCAGGCGGTGCCGCGGCTTAGTACCAGTGGTTGGCCTGCCAGAAGTTCCAGGCCTCGACCGGGCTGCCGTAGCGCTCGTTCATGTAGTCCAGGCCCCACTTGATCTGGGTGGCCGGGTTGGTCTTCCAGTCCGCGCCCGCGGAGNGGCTGCCGTAGCGCTCGTTCATGTAGTCCAGGCCCCACTTGATCTGGGTGGCCGGGTTGGTCTTCCAGTCCGCGCCCGCGGAGGACATCTTCGAGGCCGGCAGGGCCTGGACCAGGCCGTACGCGCCGGAGGAGGAGTTCGTCGCGGTGTGGTTCCAGCCGCTCTCGTGCGAGACGATCTTGTCGAAGGCCGCGAACTGCGCCGGGTCCTTGATCATCTGCTGCGCGATCGCCTTCGCACCCGTCGGAGCGGCCTGCGCGGGAACCGCGGCCAGCATGGAACCGGCGACACCCAGGGCGAGGACGGAACCGACGAGGGTCTTCTTGGAAGCGGCGATGCGGCGGATGACAGCGTTGGACACGGATGGACCTTCCGAAGGGGACAAGGGCGGTCGCACGCATGCCGAGGACATGCGTGAGCCACTCACGCGGTGGAGAGGGGTTCGTCGGCGGGGGGTCGAGCACCCCGGCCGCCTTGCGACTCATCCAGTTCTACCGACGCCCCGCCGCCCTGGCAAAGAGCCCGGCTACTAGCCACCCCGCACATCGGAGACCCGGTGAACCTCGCCGAACCCACCGAAAAGGGGCCTAATGGGCGCCCCGTGGCCTACTATCCGCCCTCGTATGTGACCTGCGTCCTGTGGGCCGCCTCACCGGCGAGGGCCTCGGAACTCACCCTCGGTGGCCGGACACACACTCTGACGTGGCAGGTCCACGGCGCTCTCCGCCCCCGGATCGAAGGTGACGGGCGCGTCGAAAGCGGCCTTCCGCGTGGCCCGCCGCAACGCCCGCAGCAGCGTGCCGCCGAGCGCGAGCGTCAGTACGACCGTCAGCGTCGCCCTGCCCAGGTCCCAGCCCAGCGAGGTCGCCAGGTAGTACGCGACGAACCGCGCCAGGTTCGCGGCCAGCGGCTCCCCCGGCTGGAAGGAGATGGCCTGACCCTGGCCCGGAATGATCGTCCAGCCCTGCAGGTTCATGACCGCGCCGTACGCGAAGGCGCCCGCGAAGCCGTACGCGGCCAGCATCAGCAGCTCCGCCCGGCCACGGATCCGCTCCGGGCCCGGCAGCAGTCCCGCCCCCAGCGCGAACCAGCCCATCGTCAGCATCTGGAACGGCATCCACGGCCCGACCCCGCCCGTCAGCAGGGCGGAGGCGAACATCGTCACCGAACCGAGGACGAACCCGAAGCCCGGGCCGAGCACCCGGCCGGCCAGCACCATCAGGAAGAACATCGGCTCCAGGCCGGCCGTGCCCGCGCCCAGCGGTCTCAGCGCCGCCCCTACGGCGGCGAGCACACCCAGCATCGCCACCGCCTTCGCGTCCATGCCGTCGTCGGCGATCGTCGCCACGACGACGCCGACGAGGAGCGGAAGCAGCGCCGCGAACAACCACGGGGCGTCCTGGGAGTGCGCGAGCAGCCCCGACTGCCGGTCGGCGAGGAGCGGCCAGCCGAAGGCCGCGATGCCGATGAGGGTGACCAGCACCAGGACCGCGGCGGCCCGGGGGCCGATCCGGACGGGGCGGCTCGGGCGGTGCAGGCGGTTCGTGCGGCTCGGGCGGGGCTGGCGGTTGGTGCGGCTCGTACGGTCCGCGGGGCGGCTCATTCGGTGGCCGTCGCGTCGAGGGCCTGCGCGATCTGGCTCACGGTGAGCCAGTGGCCCGGCGCCAGCACCTTCGCCACCTGCGGCGCGAACGCCGGCGAGGACACCACGACCTCCGCCGTCGGACCGTCCGCGACCACCTCCCCGCCCGCCAGGATCACCACGCGGTCGGCCAGCTCGGCGGCGAGCTCCACGTCGTGCGTGGCCAGGACGACGGCGTGCCCGTCGGCGGCCAGGCCGCGCAGGACCTCGATCAGGCGGGCCTTGGCGGCGTAGTCCAGACCGCGCGTGGGCTCGTCGAGCAGCAGCAGGGCGGGCCGGCCCGTGAGGACCAGCGCCAGCGCCAGGGCCAGACGCTGGCCCTCGGACAGATCGCGGGGATGTGTGTCGTCGGGGACACCCGGCAGCAGGCCGGAGACCAGAGCCCGGCAGGTCCCGGGGGCCACTCCGGCGTCGGAGTCGGCGGCGGCGCACTCGGCGGCGACCGTGTCGGCGTACAGCAGGTCCCGGGGCTCCTGCGGGACGAGACCGACGCGACGCACCATCTCGGGCGGCGGCGTACGGTGCGGGGTCCGGCCGCCGACGGTCACCTCGCCGGTGGTGGGGGCGAGCGTACCGACGAGGGTGGCCAGCAGGGTGGACTTGCCGGCGCCGTTGCGGCCCATGAGGGCGATGGTCTCGCCGGGCGGCACCGTGAGGTCGATGCCGTGGAGGACCTGGCGGGAGTCGCGGCGCAGGCCGAGGTTGTGCGCCCGAGCGGTGTCGCCTGCGGCGGGCTCGGCGGGCTCGGCGGGCTCGGTGGGTTGCGGCTTGCCGCGGCGCAGGAGGCGGGCGAGCAGTCCGGGTGCCGCGCCGTTGCCGGGGGCGCCGCCCCCGGACCCCCGCGCCTCAAACGCCGGCGGGGCTGGAGTAGCGGGTGCCGGCGGGGCTGAAAGGGTGGAGCTCGCCGCAGACGAGAGGCGGGTGCGGAGGGGGGTGGCCTGGCGGCGGGCGTCGCGGACCGACAGGGGGAGGGGGGACCAGCCCGCGAGCCGGCCCAGCGCGACCACCGGCGGGTACACCGGGGAGACGGCCATCGCCTCCGCCGGGGTGACGAGGACCGGCGCCGCGCCGCGGGCGGGCAGCAGCAGGACGCGGTCGGCGTACTGCACCACCCGCTCCAGCCGGTGCTCCGCCATCAGCACGGTGGTGCCCAGGTCGTGGACCAGACGCTGGAGCACCGCCAGGACCTCCTCCGCCGCCGCCGGGTCCAGCGCGGACGTCGGCTCGTCCAGCACCAGCACCTTCGGGTGCGTGGTCAGCACCGAGCCGATCGCGACCCGCTGCTGCTGGCCGCCGGACAGCGTCGTGATCGGCCGGTCGCGCAGTTCGTTCAGGCCCAGCAGGTCGAGGGTCTCCTCCACCCGGCGGCGCATCACCGCGGGCGGCAGGCCCAGGGACTCCATCCCGTAGGCCAGCTCGTCCTCCACCACGTCCGTCACGAAGTGCGCCAGGGGATCCTGCCCCACCGTGCCCACCACGTCCGCGAGCTCCCGCGGCCGGTGCGTACGCGTGTCACGGCCCGCGACCGTGACCCGGCCGCGCAGGGTGCCGCCCGTGAAGTGCGGGACCAGCCCGGAGACCGTCCCCAGCAGGGTGGACTTGCCGACCCCGGACGGGCCGACCAGCAGCGTCAGCTCGCCCTCCGGGACCTCCAGGTCGACGTCCCGGAGCGAGGGGGCGCCGGCACCGTCGTAGGTGACCGACACCTCGTCGAAACGGATCACTGCGACGCCTCCTTCGGCGGTACGGGTGCCACGAAGGCGGGCAGCAGGCCGATCAGCACCGAGGCCGCCGGCCACAACGGCAGCGAAGGGGCCACCAGCGGGACCACCCCCGGGTGCATACCGGCCGGATCGACACCGCCGGCATGGATGAGCAGGCCCGCGACGGCTGCCCCGGAACCGGCGACCAGCCATGCGCGCGCACCCCACCGGTCGGGCCGGTAGCGGGTGCGCACCGACCGGCGCCCGCCGAGCCGCAGCCCCGCCAGGGCCAGGACCACGCCGATGCCGAGCACGGGCAGCCCGTACGCGGCGCCCTGCGCGGCCAGCAGACCGTACGTCCCCGCGCACACGCCGAGCAGGCCGCCGAGGGTGAGGACGCTGGTGGTGTGCCGGACGGCGGGCGGGACCTCGGCCGTACGGCCGTAGCCGCGGGCGTCCATCGACGCGGCGACCGCGACCGAGCGCTCCAGGGCGCCCTCCAGCACCGGCAGGCCGATCTGGAGGACGGCCTTGATGCCGCCGGTGGGGCGGCCGCGCAGCCGGCGGGCCGTGCGCAGGCGCACGACGTCGGCGACCAGGTTCGGCGCGAAGGTCATGGCGACGACGACCGCGACCCCGGCCTCGTACAGGGCGGCCGGCAGGGACTTCAGCAGCCGCGCCGGATTGGCGAGGGCGTTCGCGGCACCCACGCAGACCAGGAGCGCCGCCAGCTTCGCACCGTCGTAGAACGCGAAGACGAGCTGTTCGGCGGTGACCCTCCCGCCGAACCGGATGCCCTGCGCCCACGCGGGCAGCGGGACCTCCGGCAGGACGAACAGGGTGTGCGTGCCGGGGATGGGCGAGCCCAGAAGCATCGAGAAGAGCAGGCGCAGGCCGATGACGAACAGGCCGAGCTTGAGGAACGCCCCGTAGGAACGGGCCCAGGGCGCGTCCGTGCGGCGCGCCGCCACCACGAAACCGGCGACGCCGACGATCAGCCCGAGCACGAGCGGATTGGTCGTGCGGGACGCGGCGGTGGCTAGACCGAGGGCCCACAGCCACCAGGCCCCCGCGTGCAGGGCGGTGGCCCGGCCGTCCTGCGGGGCCCGGAACCTTTCGTACGACGGCCGGCGCGGGGCGGCCGCCGCCGCGGGCGCGCCCCGGCGGGCCGGGGGTATGCCGCCGGGTGCGGCTCCGGTGGACGCTCCGCTTACAGCTCCGCCTACAGCTCCGCCGAGAGCCGCGGAGGCTCCGCCGGGGCGCGGCGCGGGGTGCGTCATCGGCGCCGGCGGCGGGACTGCCAGACACCCGCGGCGGCCAGGAAGGCGACCGCGGCGATGCCCACCAGCAGGCCCGCGGCCGGAACGCCGCCCGGCGCGGACCCGGACGGCTCGGCGGACGCCTGCGCCGCGTCCGTCTCCGCCATCTGCTCCCCGCAGCCGTGCTGGGGGTAGCCCGAGATCGCGCACAGCAGCGCGGCGCTGTTGTAGCGCAGCGGCTTCGCGACCGCCGCCAGCGCCTCGGCCGTCGTGGCCTCCGGCGCCAGCTGCGCGCACACCGTGCGCGGGGCCTCCTGCGGCACCACCTCGCCCGTCGGGGCGTCCGCCTGCACACCGAAGTCGATGACGAGGGCCACCCGCTTGCGGCCCTCCACCGGGGCGGTGGCCCCGCACACGGCCTCGAAGTCGGCCGCGGCCCGCGGCTTCGCCGCCTCGGCCGCCGCGTCCTTGCTCACCGCGAAGCGGAAGCCCTGCACAGAGCCGTCCGCGGGGCGGGACAGGGACGGCCCCTGCGTGGCGTACGACCACTGGCCGCCGTCCGCACCGTCCCAGAACGACCAGTAGCGGTAGCCGGCCGCCAGCGCCGGAGCGGCGGCCAGCAGGGTCAGGACGATGCCGAGGGCGAGGCCCGCGGCGGGCAGGCGGCGGCGCATCAGAGCTGGTTCTTCTTCCGGCGGCCGCTCAGCAGGATGCCGATGCCCATACCGGCCGCGGCGCCCGCACCGATGATCCACCAGAGGTTCTGGCCGCCGGAGGGCTCCTTCTTCTCACTGTCCACCTCGGTCGCGCCGGTGTCCGCGCCCTGCGGGGCCGGGCCCGTCGCGTTCAGCGCGGCCACGAGGTCGGTGCCGCCGAAGGACTTCGGGTCGGTGCCGGTGGCGTGCGCGGCGAGGACCAGGGTGCCCAGGGCCGCCGGGGAGTCCTTGGCCCACGCGGCGGAGTTGGCCTTCAGCCACTCCAGTGCGCCCGCGGCCGACTGCTTGTGCCCGGCCGCGGCCAGCGCGATCACCGCGTCGGCGGTGTTGCCGGTGTCGGCGGTCGGCTGGTCCGCACCCGGGGTGAGCGCGGTGAGGTGGCCGTCCTTCTTGAGGGCCTCGGCCAGGTAGCCCGCCGCACCCTGGGCGGCGGCCGCGGCACCGGCGGCCGGGTCGGTGGAGGCCGCCGCCGGGCAGGTCAGCGCGGTGGCGGGGGTGTCCGTACCGGACGGGACGACGGCCGTGCCCTTGCCGAGGCCGGCGAGGGCCGCCGCGGCCGTGGCGTCGGCGTTGGCGACGAGCTTGCCGCCGGCCGGCTGGAACGCGAAGGCGCCCCGGTCGGTGGCCGGCTCGGCGGTGCAGCCCAGCTGGAAGGAGAGGAGCGCCTCGTACGGGGACCTGCCCGCCTTCGACTTCGTCTCCGCGGGCTTCTCGCCGGCCGCGGCCAGGGCGCTGATCACGATGGCGGTCGAGTTGGCGTCGGTGCCGCTGTCCATGGCGCCGCCGGGGTTGGAGCTCCAGCCGCCGTCCTCGTTCTGTACGGACTTCAGCCAGCCGATCGCCTTCTTGACGCTGTCGTCGTGGCCGCCGAGCGCGGTCAGCGCCTGCACGGCCGCGGCCGTCGCGTTCGAGTCGATGTACGCCGTCGCGTCGCAGTCCTTGGAGGTGTCCGCGCGGAAGGCGGGGAAGGAACCGTTCGCGCACTGCTGGCCGACCAGCCAGTCCACGGCCTGCGCGGCGGGCTTGACGCCCACGGTGTCCTGGGCGAGCAGCGCGAAGGACTGCCGCCACACGCCGTCGTAGGTGGGGTCCTTCTTGCCGTGGAGCCCGGAGGGGATGACCGGGGGCGCGGAGGGGGAGGGCGGCGCGGTGTCGGCGAGGGCTGCGGGGGCGACACCCACGCAGAGCACGGCGGAGGCGGCGAGCGCGGCGGCGCTGCGGCGGACGGTCATGGGGAGGGTGCCTCTCCTGCTGGGGAACCGGGGCAGGCACGCACGGGCACCGGGCTCCGGCTCCGTTTTCCTCGACGGTGCCGGCCGCCGGGGGACCGGCGGCACGAGCCGCGCACGCCGGTACGGGGCATTCCGGCTCCCCGCCGGGCTGCTGCCGGGGCGGGTCACGGTTGCGGGTCAGCGCCGGATTCGCACCGGCTTCCCCCCGTACGGGGTGTGGACGACCGCCTCACTCTACCGGCCCGTAGCCCCGGGGCCCGGGGGGTGTGCGGTGGATCATGGCCGTCCCCGGACCCGCCCGACCCGCCCTCGCGCCGCCCGGCAGTCACCGGGCCGGATCCCCGGACCCGCCCTACGCCGCCCGGTACGTGACCGGGTCGGTGCCGGGGACCGGCTCGGCGCGGCCCTGCTTCACCAGCCGCCGCAGGTGTGCCTCCGCCTCCGAGACGGCGATGTTGCGGGAGCCGTACGGGATCTGCTCCCAGGGCCGGTTCCACTCCATCCGCTCCGCGAGCCCCCACGGGGTCAGCGGCTCGGCCAGCAGCTCCCACAGTCCCGACAGGCGTTCCTCGTGGTGGTCGAGCAGTTCCCGTACGCGGGCGGGTGCGTCGGTGAAGGCGTGCTGGTGGGCGGGGAGCACCTCGGCGGGGGCGAGGCGGCCGACGCGTTCGAGGGAGTCGAGGTAGTCGCCGAGGGGGTCGGTGACGCGGGTGTCCTCGGGGGCCTCGTACAGGCCGATGTGCGGGGAGATCCCGGGCAGCAGGTGGTCGCCGGAGAAGAGGCGCCCGTTGCCGGGGAGGTTCGCCGGATGCCTCTCCTCCAGGTGCAGGCAGACGTGACCGGGGGTGTGACCGGGCGTCCAGATCGCCCGCAGCCGGCGCCCGGCGAGGGGCAGCAGTTCGGCGGGGACGATCTCCCGGTCGGGGACGGCGGCCCGCAGCCCCGGCAGGGTCCGCATGCGGCCGCTCGCGCGGGCGGCGCGCAGCGGGGCGATGTGTTCCTCGGGGGCTCCGGCGGCGGCGAGCTTCGCGCTCATGTAGTCGAACCACACGCCCGGCTCGGCGGAGCGGGTGCGGACGACGACCTCGGTGTCGGCGGCGTGCATGGCGATCCACGCGCCGGACGCCTCGCGGACCCGGCCGGACAGCCCGTGGTGGTCGGGGTGGTGGTGGGTGATGACCACGCCGTGGACGTCGGAGATCGCGATGCCGAGTGCGGCGAGGCCGGCGACGAGGGTGTCCCAGGACTCGGGGTCGTCCCAGCCGGTGTCGACGAGGACCGGGCCGCGGTCGGTGTCGAGGACGTGGACGAGAGTGTGTCCGAGGGGGTTGTCGGGGATGGGCACCTTGATCCCCCACACGCCTCCGCCGTGATCGGTGACCTGTGACGTGTCCTGCGGCATGAGCCCTCCGCCTGTCGACCGTTGGACCGTCCTCCGACGAGAACGCGTTCCAGTAGTAGCCAGAGTCGACCATCTTCGCAGCTTTCTGACCAGTCGTCGGATCTTCTCCGCTCTTCCGTCCTGGCCGTGGACTCCTAGAACTAGAACTGGTATCAGTTCGGGAACGCCAAGCCGCAGGAGGCCTCAGCCATGACGGAGCTCGTGCAACACGGAAAGCTGTTCATCGGCGGTGAGTGGACGGATCCGCTGGGCGCCGGCACCATCCGGATCGTCTCCCCCCACACCGAGCAGGTCATCGGCTCCGTCCCGCACGCCTCCGAGGCGGACGTCGACCGTGCCGTCGCCGTCGCGCGCAAGGCCTTCGACGAAGGACCCTGGCCGCGGATGACGCTGGAGGAGCGCATCGCGGTCGTCTCCCGCATCAAGGACGCCATCGCCGTCCGCCACGAGGAGATAGCCCGCTCGATCAGCTCCCAGAACGGCTCCCCGTACTCATGGAGCGTCCTGGCCCAGGCCCTCGGCCCGATGATGGTCTACGACGCCGCGATCACCGTCGCGCGCGCCTACCCGTACGAGGAGCACCGCCAGGGTGTGCTCGGCCCGATCCTGGTGCGCCGCGAGCCCGTGGGCGTCGTCGCCGCCGTCATCCCGTGGAACGTCCCGCAGTTCGTGGCGGCCGCCAAGCTGGCGCCCGCGCTGCTGTCCGGCTGCGCCGTGATCCTCAAGCCCTCCCCGGAGGCGCCGCTGGACTCCTACATCCTCGCCGACATCGCGCGCGAGGCCGGGGTGCCCGAGGGCGTGCTGTCGATCCTGCCCGCCGACCGCGAGGTCAGCGAGTACCTCGTCGGCCACCCCGGTATCGACAAGGTCTCCTTCACCGGCTCGGTCGCCGCAGGCAAGCGCGTGATGGAGGCCGCCGCGCGCAACCTCACCCGGGTCACCCTCGAACTCGGCGGGAAGTCCGCCGCCGTCGTCCTCCCGGACGCCGACGTGACGGCCGCGGTCGCCGGGATCGTGCCCGCCGCCTGGATGAACAACGGCCAGGCCTGCGTGGCCCAGACCCGGATCCTCGCCCCCCGCAGCCGCTACGAGGAGGTGGCCGAGGCTCTCGCGGCGGCGGCCGGCGCCCTGGTCGTCGGCGACCCGCTCGACCCGGCGACGCAGCTCGGCCCGCTCGTCGCGCAGCGCCAGCAGCAGCGCTCCTTCGACTACATCCGGATCGGTCAGGAGGAGGGCGCGAAGGTCCTCGCGGGCGGCGGCCGGCCGACCGGCCTCGACCGGGGCTGGTACGTGGAGCCCACCCTCTTCGGCGACGTCGACAACACCATGCGGATCGCCCGCGAGGAGATCTTCGGCCCCGTCGTCTGCCTGATCCCGTACGGGGACGAGGAGGAGGCCGTACGGGTCGCCAACGACTCCGACTTCGGGCTCAGCGGCAGCGTCTGGACCGGCGACGTCGAGCACGGCATCGACTTCGCCCGCCGGATCCGCACCGGCACCTTCAACGTGAACACCTTCAGCCTGGACATGCTGGGGCCGTTCGGCGGCTACAAGAACAGCGGGCTGGGGCGGGAGTTCGGCCCGGAGGGCCTGAGCGAGTACCTGGAGCACAAGATGATCCACCTGCCCGCGGGTTACGAGGCGGGTGCCTGATGGGCGACCGCTGGCAGGTCGAGGTGGACCGGGGGGTGTGCATCGGCTCGGGCATGTGCGTCAACCACGCCCCGGACGGCTTCGTCCTGGACTCGGCGCGCCAGTCCCACCCCCGCAGCCCGCAGTCGGACGCGAACGAACCGGTCCTGACGGCGGCGGAGGGCTGCCCGGTCGAAGCCATCATGATCACCCTGGCCGCCACCGGTGAACCGGTCTTCCCGCCGGAGGAGTAGGGCAGCGGTGGTGGGGGCGGGGCCGCCGGCCCCGCCCCCACCACCGCGAGGGGTCACTTCCGCTCGGCGGCGCTGCGTTCGACGCAGAATTCGTTGCCCTCGGGGTCGGCGAGGGTCACCCAACCGGTGCCGTCGGGCCGGCGGTGGTCGCCGACGACGGTGGCCCCCAGGGCGAGGATGCGCTCGACCTCCTCGTCGCGGGTGCGGTCCTGCGGCTGAAGGTCCACGTGCACACGGTTCTTGACGCTCTTGGCGTCGGGAACGGTCACGAAGAGCAGCGCCGAACCGGGCGCGGTGACCAGCGCCTCGGGGTCTGCGGGGAGGTCGTCGTCGGCGAGCGAGCCGTCCAGGACGGCGGCCCAGAACTGCCCCAGCCGGTAGGCGTCGGAACAGTCAACGGTGATGTGTCGTACGAGAGATGCCATGGGGCGCACTATCGGACGCGGCGGTGACCCTGTCCATCGAAAAAGGGGTCCGCGCGGCGGCCGGTCTGCGGGCTGGCAGCAGCGGCCTGACGCAGGCCCGGGGTCCGGCCCGGCCTCCCCGGCCGGCAGCCACCAGCTGGTTGACCATGTGCACGGCGAGTGAGCCGAACTGGGGCGCCGCCTCGGTGAGTTGCGGCACGCTGTAGTCGGGACGGCCGAGGCCCCTGCGCAGTTCGCGGTACATCTCGCCCGGGATGTGCGACCTGGGGGCGATACGGAAGATCACTTCCCAGGTGCTCAGCACCTCGGCGTCCTCGGCCAGCAGCTGGCCGTCGAAGATCCTGCGGACCAGCCGGTAGTCGAAGCACTGGGCGGCCAGCACTCCGGCCAGGCCCCAGCCGGTGACCAGGGGCTTGCGCCGGCGGCACGCCTCCTGGTGCAGGGCGATCTTCGCGCGCAGCCCTGACGGGGTGGTCACGTCGACCCCGTCGATGACGACCTCGGCCCGCCGGACCAGTTCGCGGACGTTGTCCCGGGTGATGCCGACGGGCACCAGGGCTCCGGGCTGCCTTCGTAGATGCGGAGGCCGTAGGCGCGTTGTTCGCGGCGGGGACCGGGGTGCGTACGCCGGTTCCCGCGGGGGTGGTCAGCCCTCGGCGACCTCGGGAGCACGGGTCAGCGACCGCAGTGCGAGCGCGATCACGATGGCGACGCCCGAGCAGACTGCGAGGGCCAGGAAGCCGTTGCCGACACCCGAGGTGGTCGCGTCCGCGACCGAACCGCCGCCATCGAGACGGTTGTCGACCGAGGTCGCGAGGATGGTGCCGATGACGGCGATGCCGAGGGCGGCGCCCGTCTCGTTAAAGGTGTTGAGCAGGCCGGAGCCCACGCCCGCCTCCTCCACCTTGACGTGCGAGGTGCCGATGCCGAAGAGCGGGACGAAGCAGGCGGGCAGGCCGGCGCCGATCACGGCCAGCGCGACGATCGTGAGAGCGACGCTGTCGGTGCCGGTCGCCAGGATGCCAGTGCCGACCAGTTGGAGGGCGGCTCCGGTCGCGTACATCCCGCCCAGGCCCAGGGCGTTCGCCAGAGACGGCGCGACCAGTGCGACGACGAGGGCGGACAGGCCCATGGGGAGCAGGGAGAGGCCGGTGGCGAAGGCGCTCATCTCGTGGACCCGCTGGAAGTACAGGCTGGCCAGGAAGGAGCTGCTGATCATCACGCCGGCCACCAGGAGCAGGCCGACGCTGGACAGCCAGTAGGTGGGCTTGTGCAGCAGGTGCAGCGGAAGCAGCGGATCCGCCTGGCCTATCTCCATGAAAGTGACCGCGGCGAGCAGGACGGCGGCGGCGCCGATGCTGATCCAGGCCGTCGTGTCGCCGAAGCCCTCGTGCAGCCGGATCAGGCCGAAGGACAGGAAGGCGAGGCCGGCGGTGGACACGATCGCGGACGCCAGTCGCAGCTTGCGGCCGCTGCTCGTGTTGAGGGCGGGCATGCTGCGCAGGGCGCCGAATCCGGCGGCGATGCTGACCGGGATGTTGATCAGGAAGGCCCAGCGCCAGCTGATCGCCGTGACGATCAGGCCGCCGAGCACCACGCCGATGGTCGCGCCGATCACACCGAGACCGCTCCAGGCGGTCAGCGCGACCTTGCGCTGCTCCTCGTCCTGGTAGACCTCCAGGATGATCGAGAGGGCGGCCGCCGAGAGCAGCGCGGCGCCGGCGCCCTGTACGGCGCGGCCCGCGACGAGCAGTTCCTGGTTGCCCGCGATGCCGCAGAGCACGGAGGCCGCAGCGAAGACGGTCAGGCCGGTGAGGAAGGTGCGACGGCGTCCGAAGACGTCGGAGACACGGCCGCCGAAGAGCAGCAGGCTGCCGAGCATCAGGACGTAGCCGCTGATCGTCCACTGGAGGGCGGTCTGGTCGGCGGGCAGCTGGGCGCCTATCGAGGGAAGGGCCACGTTCACGACCGTCGAGTCCAGCATGACCATCAGCTGGGCGACGCCGACCACCACGAGAGTGGTCCAGGGGGCCTTGCCGGGGGCCTGTGCGGGCGCTTCCACCACGTACCGCTCGGCTGTCTGGGGTGCCAGCGTCTGCTCGGTCACCACGTCTCCTTCGTCTGTGCTAACGATTCATGCAAATACATCGATCTTGATGCCGCACGGTACATGCATGCGCATGCATCGACAAGAGGGGGGTGGTGAACCTACGATGAGGGGCGTGACTGAAACAGCTCTCACCGACCGCTGGGTGGCCGTGACCCGGGCCTGTGCGCAAATCAACCAGGCCGCCGAGCGCGTCCTGTCCGAGCGTCATGGCCTGTGCGCCAGCGCCTTCGAGATCATGGACGTGATGGCGCGCGCGGATGGCTGGATCCGGGCGGGGGAGCTCAGCTCCCGCGCGTCCCGCAGTCAGCCGCAGGTCTCGCGCCTGCTGGCCCAGATGGTCGGCGCGGGATATGTCGAGCGCAAACCGTGCTCCAGTGACCGCAGGGGGTTCGACGTCCGGCTCACGCCGTCCGGCCGCGAGCTCTTCTCCCGGTCCGTCGGCACCATGGAAACGGTGCTGCGAGAGGTGGCCGAAAATAGTGCAGAGGTGAGGGACGTAATGGGGCTAACCGTTACTCACGGGTAGGTAATCGTCGGCGTCATTGACCTGTCTGCTGACGTCCCAGGCCAGTAGCAGTTCTGAGTCGTCCTTCGCATTCGTTCGCGAGCGGCGCAGAAGGCTTACACGCCAACCAGGTGGTCGCCACCAGCGCCTCATGCAGGTCCTCTGGCGGAACGGGGAACGCTCCGGCCACCGCCCGCAAGGTGCTGCAGAACACCGTTTCGGCGCTGCGCGGCGTACTCGCACGCGGAGCCGTGCCGGCCCACGTCGTCTCACTCCTCAGCCAGGCTCCCGGCTGCAGAACGCGGCCGTCCCCTGGTCGACCACCGTCATGGTGTGACGCCCGACGGCTGCTTCAGGACTTTTCCGGGGACGTCAGGTCGATGAGGCGGCAGACCGTCTCGATGTCGATCTTCACCTGGGCGATCGAGGCGCGGCCCGACAGCCAGGTGATCAGTGCCGAGTGCCAGGTGTGCTCGATGACGCGGACCGCCGACAGCTGCTCCGCGGTCGGCGGGTGCTCCAGGCCCATCGCGTCCAGGATGATCGCCGTGGTCAGGCGGGACACCGTGTCGACCTCGGGGCTCACGCTGCGGTCCGCGAAGGTCAGCGCCCGCACCATCGCGTCGGCCAGCTGCGGCTCCCGCTGGAGCGCGCGGAACGCGCGCATCAGGGTCTCCGCGACCCTGGCCGCCGGTTCGTCGCCGGCGGGAGGCCGCTTGCGCAGCGTGGTGTGCATGTGCTGGAGCTGGTCCTGCATGGTGGCGACCAGCAGGTGCACCTTGGACGGGAAGTAGCGGTAGAGGGTGCCCAGCGCCACACCCGCCGCCTCCGCGACCTCGCGCATCTGGACGGCGTCGAAACCGCCCCGGCTGGCCAGCTGGGCGCTCGCGTGCAGGATCCGGCGGCGGCGTGCCTCCTGGCGCTCCGTCAGGGGAGGCGACGCCGGTGTGGTGACGGCCTTCACTTCCGCACTCATGTGTCCCGTTCCGTGTCGTTGCGCGGGCTGTCTCCGGGCTGATCCGCAGCCAGCATGTCAGGCGCCGCGTCGTGGCGCGAATCACCTGCTCCACCTCTTACGGTGTGGTTTCCGGCCGGTAGATTCAATGCTCTTGGACGGATCAAGTCTGAAACTTGTTCTACATTATCCGAGCGGTTACGCTCCGGCGAAAGTGCAGTGAGAAGGGGGCCGAGAGTGACCGCTGAGGCCGTGGCGACGAGCCCTTTCGCGGGTCCCGCCGACGACGGCGAGCGTCCGCTGCGCATCGCCCTCCTCACCTATAAGGGGAACCCGTTCTGCGGCGGTCAGGGCGTCTACGTCCGGCACCTCTCGCGCGAGCTGGTCCGCCTCGGACACTCCGTCGAGGTCATCGGCGCACAGCCCTACCCGGTGCTCGACACGGGCGCCACGCTCACCGAGCTCCCGAGCCTCGACCTCTACCGCAGCCCCGATCCCTTCCGCACACCCAAGCGCGACGAGTACCGGGACTGGATCGACGCCCTCGAAGTCGCGACGATGTGGACCGGCGGCTTCCCCGAGCCGCTGACGTTCTCCCTGCGGGCCCGCCGCCATCTGCGGGCGCGTGCCGGCGAGTTCGACGTCGTCCACGACAACCAGACCCTCGGCTACGGCCTGCTCGGCGACGTCGGCGCGCCGCTGGTGACGACGATCCACCACCCCATCACCGTCGACCGCAAGCTCGACCTCGACGCCGCGCAGGGCCGCATGAAGCGGGCCTCCGTACGCCGCTGGTACGCCTTCACCCGCATGCAGGGCCGCGTGGCCCGCAAGCTGCCGTCCGTGCTGACCGTCTCCGGCTCCTCCAAGCAGGAGATCGCCGACCACCTCGGCGTCCGCGACGAGCGCATCCACGTCGTGCACATCGGCGCCGACACCGACCTGTGGTCGCCCGACGCGTCGGTGGCCGAGGTCCCCGGCCGCATCGTGACCACCTCCAGCGCCGACGTCCCCCTCAAGGGCCTCGTCTTCCTCGTCGAGGCGCTCGCGAAGCTGCGCACCGAGCGGCCCGACGCCCACCTCGTCGTCGTCGGCAAGCGCGCCGAGCAGGGCCCCGTCGCCCGCGCCATCGAGACGTACGGCCTCCAGGACGCCGTCCGCTTCGTGAAGGGCATCACCGACGCCGAGCTGGTCGACCTGGTGCGCAGCGCCGAGGTGGCGTGCGTGCCGTCGCTGTACGAGGGCTTCTCGCTCCCCGCGGCCGAGGCCATGGCCACCGGCACCCCGCTCGTCGCCACCACCGGCGGTGCGATCCCCGAGGTCGCCGGCCCCGACGGCGAGACCTGCCTCGCCGTACCTCCCGGCGACGCCGGCGCCCTGGCCGCCGCGCTGGGCCGGATGCTCGGCGACCCGCAGCTGCGGGCCCGCCTCGGCGCGGCCGGACGCGAACGGGTCCTGACCCGTTTCACCTGGGCCGCCGCCGCTGAGGGGACCGCCGCGCACTACCGTGCCGCCATCGAGCAGTCCCGGGTCGCCCGCAGCCGCCGCGCGCGGTGATCTTCCGCATCGTCCCCACCGTCCCCACCCCCGTACACCCCCGCGACCGCGAAGGCAGGACCCCGTGCTGACCGTCGATTTCTCCCGGTTCCCGCTCGCCGCAGGCGATCGTGTGCTCGACCTCGGCTGTGGCGCGGGCCGCCACGCCTTCGAGTGCTACCGGAGAGGCGCCCAGGTGGTCGCCGTCGACCGCAACGGCGAGGAGATCCGCGAGGTCGCCAAGTGGTTCGCCGCGATGAAGGAGGCCGGTGAGGCCCCGGCGGGCGCCACCGCCACCGCGATGGAGGGCGACGCCCTCGCGCTGCCCTTCCCCGACGACTCCTTCGACGTCGTCATCATCTCCGAGGTGATGGAGCACATCCACGACGACAAGGGCGTGCTCGCGGAGATGGTCCGCGTGCTCAAGCCCGGCGGGCGCATCGCCATAACCGTCCCGCGCTACGGCCCGGAGAAGATCTGCTGGGCGCTCTCCGACGCCTACCACGAGGTCGAGGGCGGCCACATCCGCATCTACAAGGCGGACGAGCTGCTCGGCGAGATGCGGGCCGCGGGCCTCAAGCCGTACGGCACGCACCACGCGCACGGGCTGCACTCCCCGTACTGGTGGCTCAAGTGCGCTTTCGGCGTGGACAACGACAAGGCGCTGCCGGTCAAGGCGTACCACAAGCTCCTGGTCTGGGACATCATGAAGAAGCCGCTCGCGACGCGGCTCGCGGAGCAGGCCCTCAACCCGCTCATCGGCAAGAGCTTCGTCGTGTACGCGACCAAGCCCCACCTGCCCGTCGGCGCGGCGCAGTGAGCTCGCCCGGGCGTACCGAACACCTGGTCCTGGACGGCGTACTGACCGCGGAGCAGGCCGCCCAGACGGTGGCGGGCATCCTCGCGGTGCAGCGCGCCGACGGCGCCATCCCGTGGTTCCGCGGTCACCACCTCGACCCGTGGGACCACACCGAGGCGGCGATGGCGCTGGACGCGGCCGGCGAGCACGAGGCCGCCGAGCGGGCGTACGAGTGGCTGGCGCGGCACCAGAACCAGGACGGTTCCTGGTACGCGGCCTACGCCGACCGGCCGGGCGGTGTGGACACCGCCGAGCCGCAGGACGCGAGCCGCGAGAGCAACTTCACCGCCTACATAGCCGTCGGTGTCTGGCACCACTACCTGTCGACCGGCGACGACACCTTCCTCGACCGCATGTGGCCGGCCGTCTACTCGGCCGTGGAGTGCGTCCTGTCGCTCCAGCAGCCGGGCGGCGAGATCGGCTGGAAGCGGGAGGCGGACGGGACACCGGTCACGGACGCGCTGCTGACCGGCTCGTCCTCCATCCACCAGGCGCTGCGCTGCGCGCTGGCCATCGCCGAGCACCGCGAGGAGCCGCAGCCGGACTGGGAGCTCGCGGCGGGCGCGCTGCGCCATGCGATACGCCGTCACCCCGAGCGGTTCCTGGACAAGGACCACTATTCGATGGACTGGTACTACCCGGTCCTCGGCGGTGCCCTGACCGGCGCGGAGGCCACGGCGCGGATCGAGAGCCGCTGGGACGAGTTCGTGGTCGCGGACCTGGGGGTGCGGTGCGTCCTGCCGAACCCGTGGGTGACGGGCGGCGAGTCCTGCGAGCTGGCGCTCGCGCTGTGGGCGACGGGGGAGTCGGACCGGGCGCTGGAGATCCTGCGGTCGATCGGGCACCTGCGCGCGGACAACGGCATGTACTGGACGGGGTACGTCTTCCAGGACGACGCGGTGTGGCCGGTGGAGCAGACGACGTGGACCGCCGGGTCGCTGCTGCTGGCCGTCGCGGCGCTGGGCGGGGACGAGGCCACCACCGAGGTGTTCGGCGGGGGTTCGCTCCCGGCCGGGCTGGAACCGGACTGCTGCGGCTGAGCCGGACCTGACGCGAAGAAGGGGCCCTTCCCGCCCGGTGGCGGGGAGGGCCTCCTCTTCGTGCCGGCGCGGGCGGGCACAGAGCGGCGCGGGCGCGGGGTGCGGGCGTCAGCGGCGGTAGAGCCAGCCGGCGACGGCGTGGCCGATCAGGACGTAGACGACGGCGGCCAGGCCGTAGCCGACGACGACCTGGATCCATTCACGGCTGAAGGTGAACAGGTCGTAGGACCAGCCGGCCAGCCAGCTCGCGGCGTCGTGGATGAAGTTGACGAGCTCGTTGCCCTGGTTGGCGTCCAGGAACCAGAGCAGGATCCACAAGGCGATCACGAAGGCAAGCACGTCCGCCACCAGAGCGACGGCCCGGCCTGCCTGACTGCTTCCTCGGGTGCGTACTCGCGTGTGTGTGGGCATGCTGCGCGTGTTGCCGCCCGGGCGCCTCGCAAACCCGAACGGGTCCGCCCGGTGGCGGGCCAGCGGGGCCGGGGTGAGGCTGCGGGAGACGCCTGAGTCCCCGGAGGAAACCGTGTCCGTGTCCGTACCCACGACCGTCCGATTCCGTCGCGCCCTCACGGCAGTGGTCCTGTCGACCGCGCTGCTGGCCGGTGCCACCGCCTGCGGCAGCAGTGGCGGCGGTACCCACCGGGAGGAACTGTCCGCCGCGTCGATGGGCGAGCTGGCCGCGCTCGCCGCGGCGGAGCCGGCGGCGGTGGAGGCCGACGAGCGGGCGGCCGTGACGCCGTCGCCGAGCACGTCGGCGGAGAAGCAGAAGTTCGCCAAGACGCGTTTCGTGGCCAACGCGTCGCTCGCGGCGGGCGCGACGTACCAGTGGATCGTCAAGCCGTACCGGGAGGGCAAGTTCAAGAAGGGCGCGAAGGGCCGGACCTTCGCGCTCATCAAGGCGGGCCTGGCGGGCGCGTTCGCGTACAACCGGCTCAAGGCGGCGGCCGACAACGCCAAGGGCGACCCGCTGCTGTCGAAGGCGGTCGCCCCGCTGACGGCGGGCATCGAGTCGCTGAAGGGGCTCGGCAGCAAGCTGCGCAAGGGCCAGGCGGGTGACGCCGACATCTCGTCCTTCGACGCCGTCATCAACGGCATCAAGGAGGCCGGCAAGAGCGCGGGCGCCGAGGTGACCAACAAGGTCCCGAGCGCCTCCCAGCTGGGCGGGTAGGGGGTGTCCTGCCGGTCGGGCCGGATCAGCGAGCCCGACCGGCAGGACACCCCCCTGGCCCCGGCCACCACCCGGTTCCGCGGCCGGGGGCGGCGTGAGCGCCCCTCGGCCGCGGGGCTGTTTCAATGGGGCGTGTGATCGAGTACGTGGTGCTGGCCGGTGGGGTCGTCGGGGTCGGGTGGCTGGTGCGGCGCAAGCATCGGGCGCGGGCGGGCGCCGCGCCCGTGCCGGGGATCCCGGGCATGGCGCGGCAGCCGGCCGGCCAGGGCCGCTGGCGGCCGGGACGGCTGTACGCCGAGGGCGGCGCGGCCCGCTGGGTCCCCGAGCGCGGGGAGGCCCTGGCACTGCCCGGCGGCCGGGCCACCGGGCTGCGGGTCCCCTCGATGAAGGAGGGGATCTCCATCAACCCGGGCTCGCGGATCGTGGCCTGTGTCTACGAGGGCGGCGGGACCATCGAGATCGCCGTGATGCCGCTGGACGTGCGCGAACTGCTGGAGGCCCTGCCGCGGGCGGAGTGAGCGCGTAGTGGTCTTCCGGCCGCAGCGGCGGCTGCCTCCCTCAGCTGTTGAGTTCCGCCAGGACGCGCAGGGTGTGCGGGTCCGGGGCCGTCACCAGGAGGTCCGTGACCGGGCCCTTGCGCCACAGTTCCAGCCGTTCCGCGATCCGCTCGCGCGGGCCGATCAGGGAGATCTCGTCGGCGAACGCGTCCGGCACGGCGAGTACCGCCTCCTCCTTGCGGCCCGCGAGGAAGAGCTGCTGGATGCGGCGGGCCTCCTCCTCGTAGCCCATCCGCGCCATCAGGTCGGCGTGGAAGTTGCGGGCCGCGTGGCCCATGCCGCCGATGTAGAAGCCGAGCATGGCCTTGACCGGGAGCAGGCCCTCGGCGACGTCGTCGCAGACGTGCGCCCGCGCCATCGGCGCGATCATGAAGCCCTCGGGGAGATCGGCCAGCGAGGCCCGGTAGGCGTCCGTGCGGGTCGGCGACCAGTACAGGGGCAGCCAGCCGTCCGCGATCCGGGTGGTCTGGGCGATGTTCTTCGGGCCCTCGGCGCCCAGCAGGACCGGGAGGTCCGCGCGCAGCGGGTGGGTGATGGGCTTGAGGGGTTTGCCGATGCCGGCTGCGTCCTCGCCCCGGTACGGGTGGCTGTGGAAGCGGCCGTCCAGGGCGACCGGGCCCTCGCGGCGCAGGACCTGGCGGATGACGTCGACGTACTCGCGGGTCGCGGTCAGCGGGCTCGCGGGGAAGGGGCGCCCGTACCAGCCCTCGACCACCTGGGGGCCGGACAGGCCCAGGCCCAGCATCATCCGGCCGCCGGAGAGGTGGTCCAGGGTCAGGGCGTGCATGGCGGTGGCGGTCGGGGTGCGGGCGGCCATCTGGGCGATGGCGGTGCCCAGGCGGATCCGTGAGGTGTGCGCGGCGATCCAGGTCAGCGGGGTGAAGGCGTCGGAGCCCCAGGCCTCGGCGGTCCATACGGAGTCATAGCCGAGCCTTTCGGCTTCGGTGGCGAGGTCGAGGTGGGCGGGACCGGGGCCGCGGCCCCAGTAGCCGAGTGCGAGTCCGAGGCGCATGGACGGTCCCTCCAGCCAAAACTGACGATGCGTCAGGCGACTGTAGGGCAACGGACCCCCGCCCGGAAGGGCGGGGGTCCGTCGGAGCCGGGCCGTCGGAGCCGGGCCGTCGGGGCCGGCCGCTCGTCCCGGCGGAAGCGCTGCTGCCCGGCCGGTCCGGACCGGGCCCGGCGGCCGCGGCCACCCCCGGCAGGCACAGTGTCGCGACGACGCCCAGCGCGGCGGCCAGAGCCGTACCACGCATGCGACTTGCTATGGCGTAGTTCCCCACCCGTAGTCAACTCATCGCATACGAGTGCTGGTTGGGGGCGATGCTGCTGACCCGTACCGACAGACCCGAACGCACGACGCCCCACCGGCGGGACCGGTGGGGCGTCGTGGTGGAGCGTGGTGGAGCAGCGTGGAACGCGGTGGGGTGCGGGACTCAGCCGCGCTGGATCCCCGAGGTGTCGCTCAGGATGCCGCGACGGCCGTCCTGCGTCTGCGCGACCAGGGCGGCGCCGCCGCGCTGCTCGACCGCCAGGTACCAGGTGCCCGGCGCGAGTTCGGCGATCTGCGTGGGCGAGCCGTCCTCGGCGAAGAGGGGACGGGCCACCGGCACCGCGAACCAGAACGGGCTGAAGTCCCCCGCCGGGGCCGGCGTCACCGCCGCCTGGTGGCCGGCGCCGGAGTCCTGCGGGCCGGGCGCCGGGGTCGGCGTACCCGTGCCACCGTACGGCGGGACCGGCTGCGGGGTGGAACCGTACGGCTGCTGCCCGCCCGGGTAGCCGTACCCGGCACCCGGCTGCGGCTGGCCGCCGTACGGCTGCGGGGCGGCGGGCCGGGCCTCCGGCACCAGCGAACCGGCGAGCGCCGGGACCTTCGCGCCGAACAGGGACACGCCCGCCAGGGCCAGCGTGGCGAGGAAGGCGATGACCGCGCCCGCGCCCAGGTCGAACGTGCTCGGGCAGGTGATCAGCGCCCACAGCGCGGACCAGGCGGCCGACACGGCGAGGACGGTCCCCCACGCCGCCAGCGGCAGGCCGGCGACCTTGCGGCTCTCCGGCTGGAAGCGGCCCGCGATCAGCAGGCCGGCGGCGATGAAGCCGAGCAGGAAGACGCTGGGGAGCACCAGGCGGTAGGCGTCGGTGTCCCAGGGGCTCGGGAGGTCGACGCCCGTGGTGGAGTAGAAATCGAGGAACGAGGCGATGAACAGCAGCGCCGCTGCTCCGATCACCACGCCGTCGCCTCGAGTGAGGGAGCGGATGTTCACGTCTTCGGTGTCCTTCTCGGTCTCGGTCGTCTCGTGGTGCCGCGGTCGCAGCGCAGATCGTGCCTGCAGCAGGGCGGGCGGCACCATGGTACGGATGTATCCCGCAACCGAGAGGATCGGGGCGGCGGGCGGCCCGGCGGGACGCCCGAGAGGGACTACCCGCCGAGGAAGCCGACGATGCCGTCCGCGATGCCCTGGGCCGCCTTCTGCCGCCACTCCGGACTCGTCAGCTGCGCCGCGTCCTTGGCGTCACGCATGTTGCCGCATTCGATGAACACCTTGGGGCGAGTTGACAGGTTCAGTCCGCCCAGATCGTCGCGGACCACCAATCCGGTACCGCCGCCGAGGTAGTTGGCGGGCGCCGAACCGGTGGTGCGGGCGAAGTTCCCGGCGATCCGTTCGCCGAGCTCGCGCGAGGGACCCACGATCTTCGCGGTGTCGGCGGCCCCGCTCTTGACCTTGGCCGGGAGGATGATGTGGAAGCCGCGGCTGCCGGCCGAGACGCCGTCGGCGTGGACGGACACGACGGCATCGGCGTTCGCCTCGTTGCCGATCCGGGCGCGCTCGGTGATGCAGGGCCCCCAGGCGCGGTCGCCCGCCTCGTGGGTGAGGACCACCTTCGCACCCTGCGCCTCCAGGGCCGTCCGCAGGCGCTTCGAGACGTCCATCGTGAACTCCGCCTCCATGTAGCCGGAGTTCGTGGTGGTCCCGGTGGTGTCGCACTCCTTGCGGTTGGTGCCGATGTCGACCTGCTGGTCGATCTCGTCGGTGTGCTTGAAGTTGCCGGTGTTGTGCCCGGGGTCGACGACCACGGTCTTCCCGGTCAGCGGACCCTTGGCGGGGACCGGGGCGGGGGCCGCCGCGGGCGTGCTCGCCTCCGTGCTCGGGCTCCCGCTCGGGGTGGAGCCCGGCTTGGCGTCCCGCTGGCCCGGCGACAGCGCCGAGTGCGAGGCGGGCTGCGGTGCCGGGCCCGGCAGGGTCTCGCCGGGCCCGGCCCCGGACAGTGCCTGGGTCAGGACCCAGCCCGCCAGACAGGCCGGGGCGAGGGCGGCGACCCCGACCACGAGCGTGGAGCGTCGGGTGAACCAGTGCCGGTCCGGATTCGCCGAGGAGCCGGACTCGGGGGGCGGGGGGCTGTCGTCGTAGCGCACGTCCGCGATGCTAGACCGCCACCCGGCGGCCCGGCCGGTACTGCGCCATCCGGGGGCGTGGTGCGCTTATATGAACGGTTGCGTGAGTGGTTGTATGCGCGGCTGCGTGAGCGGTCGCAGGAGCGGCGGGCCTGCGTCAGATGCCCGGGCCGGTGCGGCGCAGCACGCGCAGCGAGTCGGTCACGGAGACCTCCTCGAAGGCGCCGGAGGCGAGGGCGCGCAGGTAGATGCGGTACGGGGCCTGGCCGCCGTCCGCCGGGTCCGGGAACACGTCGTGGATGACGAGCGTGCCGCCCTCGGCCACGTGCGGGGCCCAGCCCTCGTAGTCGCCGGTCGCGTGCTCGTCGGTGTGGCCGCCGTCGATGAAGACGAAGCCGAGCCTGCCGCCCCAGGCTGCCGCGACCTGCGGGGAGCGGCCGACGACCGCGATCACGTGCTCCTCCAGCCCGGCCCTGTGCAGGGTGCGGCGGAAGGTGGGCAGGGTGTCCATCAGCCCGACCTCCGGGTCCACGACCGTCGGGTCGTGGTACTCCCAGCCCGGCTGCTGCTCCTCGCTGCCCCGGTGGTGGTCCACGGTGATCGCGGCCACGCCGGCCTCGCGGGCGGCGTCGGCCAGCAGGATCGTGGAGCGCCCGCAGTACGTGCCGACCTCCAGCAGCGGCAGCCCGAGCGCCCCGGCCGCCGCGGCGGCCTCGTACAGCGCGAGGCCCTCCCGTACGGGCATGAACCCCTTGGCGGCCTCGAAGGCGGCGAGGGTCTCCGGCTTGGGCGTGGCCATGTCGTTCCTCCTGCTGAGCTGCGTGTGGCGGCCCATGCTGCCCTACCGCCGGGTAGGGGTCCATGGCGGGGCCTCCGCAGCTGCGCGTGGATCAGCGGCCGAACAGCCGGGACAGTCCGCCGCCCGGCCCGCCGGAGCCGTCCGCGCGCCGTTGTTCCCGTACGGCTCGCCGGAATTCCGACCGGGTGTCGGAGACCTCCTGGGCCAGCCGCTGGGAGCCGCTCAGGAACGGGAGCCGGTGCAGCAGCAGGTCCATGTGCGCCAGCGCGCTCACGGGATCGCCCGCCTCGCCGATGCTGCGCAGGACGCGATGGGCCACCTCGGGATCGCCGTACCCGGCCAGCTCCGCCAGGTCCGGGAAGAGCCGCCAGTACAGCTGGGCGGCGCCCGCGCAGTCTCCGACCAGCCAGGCATCGTGCGCCAGCCGACGCCGCACGTCGAGCAGGACGGGACTGTCGGCGGTCAACGCCCACTCCAGGTCGGGCAGCAGTGGCCCCAGCCAGGCACGTTCGCTCTCCGCCCGCTCCCGGGTGCGGGCATCCCACTGGCCGTCGCGGTCGCGGGAGCCCCGGTGCATGGCCGAGGCCAGGTGATAGCGGGCGGTCAGGGTGACGAGTCCGTGCGCGCCGAACACCCTCCCGGCCTGCGCGATGAGCTCACGCAGCTCCTCCTCGTGGCGGCGGCCGTCACCGGGCCCGAAGGCCGCGGCCTCGCCGACGCAGGTCGCGCGGGCGGTGATCGTGTCCGGATGCTCCAGGCCCAGGACCCGCACCATGCGCGGCAGGACGCGCTCCAGGTCGGTCGCGGACTGCCGGCGGACCCGCACCGCCCGGTGGTAGGAGGCGCGGACCGTGAGGGGGTCCTGAGCGCCCAGTTCCTCGGTCAGGTCGTCGACCAGCATGGCGAGCCGGTCGACGACGTCCGCGGGGGAGTCCTCCAGCAGCTGCGTCAGCCGACGGTCCAGCATCACGCGGACCGCGCCGTCGGCGGCCGTGTGCACGGAGGGGGCGTACGAGGGCGGCGGCGGGTACGGCGAAGCCGCAGCCGCAGGCTGTACGGGGCCCTCGGGCCACGGGCCGCGGGCGATCTCGGCAAGCCGGCGGGAGACCTCCGCCGCGTCCGCGGGCCGATCACGGGGGTCCTTCGCGAGCAGGTCCCCCACGAGGGAGTCCAGGGCNNNGGGCTGCCGTGAGGTGCTGGGCGAGGAGCTCGTGCAGTTCGACTGCGGCGAACGGCCGGGTGCCGGTCAGCAGCTCCATGAGCACGCACCCGAGGGCGTACAGGTCGGCCCGGCCGTCGACGGGCGAACCGTCGGCCCCGCCGGTCCAGCGCTCGGGGGCCATGTACGGGAACGAGCCGATGAGCATCCCGGTGCCGGTCAGATCCGTACCGCCCCCGCCCCCGTCCCTGGCCCCGCCTCCGGCCTTGGCGATCCCGAAGTCGAGAACCTTCACCGCGCCGCTCCCGGTGACCATCACGTTGGCGGGCTTCACGTCCCGGTGGACGATCCCGGCGGAGTGGGCCGCCCCGAGCGCGTCCGCGATCCGCCCGGCCCACTCCAGGGCGTCCGCGAGCGGCGGCACCCCGTCCGCCAGGACCTCGGCGAGGCTGCGGCCGCGCAGCAGCTCCATGACGAGGAAGACGGCATCGCGCCCGTCGCGCTCGATACGGCCGAAATCGTGGACGGTGGCGATGTTGGGGTGTGCGAGGTTACCGGCGAGGCTGGCCTCCCGCTCGAAGCGGCGGGCCTCCTCGGGCGTCTGCGGATAGCCGATCTTGACGGCGACCCGCCGCCCCACCCGTCCGTCCTCGGCCTGCCACACCTCGCCGAAGCCGCCCCGGCCGAGCAACTCCTCCAGTGCGTACCGGTTTTCGATCAGTTCCCCCACGTGCGCATTATCGCCGACGACCGTCCCGGTCTGCCGAATCGGTCACCGGAAGGTGCGCGGATGGCTACGCTCGGCCACGGAACCGGCAACTGGCTTGGGGGTGACCGTCCATGGTCGGCGTGCGTGATCTCGATCCCAGCGCCTCACCGCTGGACTACTACGGATCCGAACTGCGCCGCCTGAGAGAGGAGGCCGGCCTCAACCAGGCGCAGCTCGGCAGCATCGTCTTCTGCACGGGCTCGCTGATCGGCCAGATCGAGACCACGCGGCGGGTCCCGACACGGGACTTCTCGGAACGGGTGGACGCGGCGCTCGGCACGGGCGGGGTGTTCTCGCGGCTGGTGGGGCTGGTGCTGCGGCACCAGCTGCCGACGTGGTTCCAGCCGTACGCGGAGATGGAGGCGCGGGCCGCGTACATCTCCACCTTCCAGGCGCAGTTGGTCTACGGGCTGCTGCAGACGGAGGAGTACGCGCGGGCGGTGCTGGGTGTGCCGACCGGAGGAGACCTTGATGCGAACGTGGCCGCCCGACTGGAACGGCAGCGGATCCTGGACCGCGAGAACCCGCCACTGGTGTGGGTCGTGTTGAGCGAGGCCGTCCTGCATCAGGAGATCGGCGGCCGGGACGTCATGCGGAACCAGCTCGCCCACTTGCTGGACCTGCGGAGGCGGGAGTGGGTGCAGGTGCAGATTCTGCCCTTCGAGGCGGGTGCCCACGTGGGCCTCGACGGCTCGTTCACCCTGCTGCGCTTCGACGACAACCCTGACGTCCTCTACACCGAGGACTTCGTGCAGGGCCATATGACGCCCAATCCACAAGCCCTCAGGGAAGGTTGGCTCCGATACGATCATCTGCAGGCTGCCGCGCTCTCCGCGGAGGACTCTGCGGCGCTGATCGCCCGCGTATTGGAGGAGCGCTATGGACATCAGCCAGCACCTGACGGGTGCGAAGTGGCGTAAGTCCTCGTACAGCGGTACCACCGGCGGGGAGTGCGTCGAGTGCGCCCCGCTCGGCACCCTGGCCTGGCGCAAGTCTTCGTACAGCGGTGACACCGGCGGGGAGTGCCTCGAGGTGGCCGCGCAGCCCTGCCTCGTCGCCGTGCGGGACTCCAAGAACCCGGGCGGGCCCGTGCTCACCGTCCGCCCCGCGGCTTTCGCCGCGTTCGTGAGGGCCGCCTCTGTATGATCCGCTCCCGACCCGGGGGAGAGGGAGCAGGGGCATGGAGCAGGTAGGGCCGGGGGGCCCGACGCACGTGGGGCCGTTCGAGGTCGTCGGCGTGCTCGGGCAGGGCGGGATGGGCCGGGTGCTGCTGGCGGCCGGCCAGGACGGGCGGCTCGTCGCCGTCAAGCAGGTCCTTGCGCAGTTCGCCGACGACGAGGGCTTCCGGGCGCGTTTCCGTCGTGAGGTCACCGCCTCGCGCAAGGTGTCGGGCGCCTACACGGCCGCCGTGATCGACGCCGATCCGGACGCGCCCACGCCCTGGCTGGCCTCGGTCTTCGTCCCCGGACCCTCCCTCGGGGCCGTGGTCAAGGCGGTCGGGGTGCTGCCGGAGGACGTCGTACGCCGCCTCGCCGCGGGCCTGACCTCCGCTCTGGCCGAGATCCACCGGGCCGGGCTCGTCCACCGGGACCTCAAGCCCGACAACGTGCTCCTCGCCGAGGACGGCGTCCGCGTCATCGACCTCGGCATCGCGCGGGCCACGGAGGACGAGGCGGAGGGGGAGGCCGGGCTGACGCGTACGGGGTTCGTCGTCGGATCGCCCGCGTACATGTCGCCCGAGCAGGCGGAGGGGCATCCGCTCACGCCCGCCAGCGACGTCTTCTCCCTCGGTTCCGTGCTGGTCATGGCGCTGACGGGCCGCAGCCCCTTCGCCGGTACCTCCACGCTCAAGACGCTGTACGAGGTGGCGCACGGCGAGCCGGACCTCAGCGCGGTCCCGGCGGGGCTGCGCGACCTCGTCGCGTGCTGCCTGGCCAAGGACCCGGCGGCCAGGCCGTCCCCGGCGGAGCTGCGCGAGCTGATCGGCCCGGTGACCCCGTCGGGACGGCAGTGGCCGCCGGCCGTGTACGAGATGCTCGGCGCGCAGCGGACCCGGATCGACGGGCTGCTGGAGGGCCGTCAGGCGGCCGCCGCCCCGGAACCGGAGCGGGAGACGGAGTCGGAGCCCGCATCGGCGTCGCAGCCCGTGCCCGTGCCCCTGCCCGCGCCGGCCACGCAGGGCACCCCGATGCCCGTCCCGCAGGCGCCTCCGCAGCCGACCGCGCCGCCCGACACCGGCCGCCCCGAGCGTCCGCGGCGGGGCCGACGCAGGGTCGCGGCCTGGGTGGCGGCCGGTGCGCTCCTCGTGGCCGGTACCGGTACCGCGCTGTACGTACGGGACCGGATGAACACGCCCGTCGCCTACACGGCCGTGCCCCGCTGCCAGGAGGCGCGCGAGAAGCTGCCGCTGGACCTGCGGCCGTCGACGGCGGACACCCGGTCCGAGACGGCCGACGGTGTGCAGGCGGGCTGCAACGGCGGCGGCGACACCGCCGCGTCGCCGACCGCCCTGGTCCGGTGGAACCTGAGCCTCGGCGGTGACGCGGATGCCGACGCGGCCGCGCAGAAGCGGCTGTTCCAGTCGGAGGGGGCCGGTCAGCGCACGGCGTCCCGTCTGGGGTTCGGCACCGAGGCCTACTGGGGGTCGGCCGGTGCCGGCTGGACCTGCGTCCTGGGCGTGAGAGAGGGCAATCTCTCCGTCTGGGTGAGCCTCCGGGCGAAGCCGTACACCAAGGGCGCCTGCGAGGCCAAGGCGAAGGCCGCCGCCCGCGCCGCGCTGAGGGCTGCGACGCGCCGCTGACCCACGCCGGCCTACGACGCTGACCCACGCCGGCCCACGACGCCCGGCCATCGGTCCCGCCCTGCCGTGAACAACACCTTCGTCTGACCTTCCGTCAGATTGCAACGTGTTCTAGTCTGCCGCGCATGGGCATCGGAATCACGCAGGAGCAATGGGAGTTGGCCGAGGCGGTGCGCGGCTGGGTGGCGCGCGTCGTGCCTCCCGAAGAGGTGCGCAAGCTGCTCGACTCCCCGCCGCGGACCGGGGTGCGGCCCGGGTACTGGGACGCGCTGGCGGAGTCCGGACTGCTGGAGCCGCACCTGGAGGGCGGCACCCTGCTCGACCTGGCCGTCGTCGTCGAGGAGGCGGCCCGGGCCATGCTGCCCGGCGCCTACCTGCCGAGCGCGCTGGCCTCCGTACTGCTGGACCGGGCCGGGGCCGAGCCGCTCGCCGGCCGGGTCGGGGCGGTCGCGCTGGGGCCGGGGACCCTGACCGCCGTGGCCACCGAGGGCGGCGGGCACCTGCTCGACGGTCTCGCGCCGCCGGTGCTCGGCGCGGGCGAGGCCGACCTTGTGCTGCTTGCCGCGGAGGCCGCGCACGGGACCCGCTGGTTCGCCGTGGACGCCGCCGCGCTGGACATCCGTACACACGAGAGCGCCGACCCGACCCGGCCCACCGCCGAGGTGCGGGCCCGCGGCGCGGTCGTCCCCGCGGGCCGGCTGCTGGAGCTGGACGCCGCCCTCGTCCGCGACCTCGCCTGCGTGCTCTTCGCCGCCGACGCATGCGGCACCGCCGCCCGGGCCCTGCACACGGCGGCCGGATACGCCAAGGTGCGCGAGCAGTTCGGCCGGCCCATCGGGCAGTTCCAGGGCGTCAAGCACCTGTGCGCCGACATGCTCGTACGGCTGGAGCAGGCCCGGGCGCTGGCCTGGGACGCGGCTGGGGCCATGGACGAGCCCGCCGACGTGCGCTCGCTCGTGGCGGCCCTCGCCGCCGGGACCGCCCTGGACGCCGCGTACTCCTGCGCCAAGGACTGCATCCAGATCCTCGGCGGGATCGGCTTCACCTGGGAGCACGACGCCCACATCCACCTGCGGCGGGCGATCGTCGCCCGCCAGCTGCTCGGTCCCGGCGACGGGCACCGCGTACGGGCCGTGCGGTACGCGGCGGGCGGGGCGCGGCGCGAGCTGCGCCTGGAGCTGCCGGCGCAGGCCGAGGAGCACCGTGCGAAGGCCCGCGCCGTCATCGGGGACGCGCGCGGACTCGACCCGGCCGCCGCCCGGCGGATCCTGGCCCCCACCGGCTACGCGGCCCCCTACCTGCCGCCGCCCTACGGGCTCGGGGCCGGGCCCGTCGAGCAGCTCGTCGTCCAGCAGGAGCTCGCGGCGGCCGGGGTCAGGATCTCCGACCTCGGCATCGCCACCTGGATCGTGCCCTCCCTGCTGGCCTACGGGACGCAGGCACAGCGCGACGCCTACGTACTCCCCACCCTGCGCGGGGAGATCGCCTGGTGCCAGCTCTTCTCCGAGCCGGACGCGGGCTCCGACCTGGCCTCGCTGCGGACCCGGGCCGAGCGGCGGGAGGACGGCTCCTGGCTGGTCAACGGGCAGAAGGTGTGGACGAGTTCCGCGCACACCGCCGACTTCGGGATCCTGCTGGCCCGGACCGATCCGGCGGCGCCCAAGCACAAGGGGCTCGGCTACTTCGTCGTCGACATGAAGAACACCCCCGGCATCGACGTCCGGCCGCTGAAGGAGATCACCGGCGAGTCCCTTTTCAACGAGGTGTACCTCGACGACGTCGAGCTCCCGGCGGACGCGCTGGTCGGCGCCGCCGACGGCGGCTGGCAGGTGGCCCGCAACACCCTCGGCAACGAACGGGTGCACATGGCCGACCGGATGACCTTCGACACCGGACTGGAGGCCCTCCTCGCGCGCGCCGCCGACCTCGACGGCGCCCATCGGGCCCGGATCGGCGCGCTGGCCGCCGAGGCGCACGCCCTGGCCTGCATCGGGCTGCGCACCACGCTCCAGCAGGTGTCGGGGCTGGAGCCGGGCGCGGGCGCGTCCATTCGCAAACTCGTCCAGACCCCGCACCAGCAGCGGACCGCCGAGCTCGCGCTCGAACTGCTGGGGCCGGCGGGCGCGGTGCGGGAGGGGGCGGGGGAGCGGGCGGTGCACGGGATGCTCATGTCCCGCTGCCTGACCATCGCCGGGGGCACCACGCAGGTCCAGCTCAACGTCGTCGCCGAGCGGATTCTCGGCCTCCCGAGGGACTGAAGGGACACCAGGGGCATGAAGTCGTACATCGTGGGCGTGGGCATGACGAAGTTCGAGAAGCCCGAGTCTCGGGACTGGCAGTACTGGGACATGGCGAAGGAGGCCGGGTCCGCGGCCCTCGCGGACGCGGGCGTGGACTACGCACTGGTGCAGCAGGTACCGGTCGGCTACTGCTTCCAGGCCTCCACCGCCGGCCAGCGCGCGGCATACGAGCTGGGGCTGAGCGGGGTGCCGGTCTACAACGTCAACAACAACTGCGCGACGGGGTCGACGGCACTGATGATGGCGCGGCAGTTCGTGGAGGGCGGGCTGAGCGACTGCGTACTGGCGCTGGGCTTCGAGAAGATGAAGCGGGGCGCGCTGGGCGGCGGAGCCGCTGATGAATCCTTCAAGACCTCGCCGGTGGCCCGGCACTACGGGATCATGGCGGCGGGGCACGGCTTCGAGATGTCCCCGCCCACGGCGCAGATCTTCGGCAACGCGGCGCGAGAGCACATGGAGCGCCACGGGACCACGCCCGCGCAGCTGGCGGCGGTCGGCGCGAAGAACCACCGGCACTCGGCGGACAACCCGAACGCGCAGTTCCAGGACGTGTACACGGTGGAGGAGATCCTCGCGGCGAAGGAGATCCACGCACCGCTGACCAAGCTCCAGTGCTCGCCGACCTCGGACGGCGCGGCGGCGGCCCTGGTGGTGTCCGAGCGGTTCCTGGTCGCGCACGGGCTGCACGACAAGGCGGTGGAGATCGTCGGACAGGCGATGGCGACGGACACGGAGGAGTCCTTCGCGTCCGGCTCCTGCATCGACGTGGTCGGCAAGCCGATGACGGCCGCTGCGGCGCGGCAGGCGTACGAGGCGTCCGGGCTCGGCATCGAGGACGTGGACGTGGTGGAGCTGCACGACTGCTTCTCGATCAACGAGCTGCTGACGTACGAGGCGCTGGGCATGTGCGAGGACGGTGCCGCGGGCAAGCTGGTGGAGAGCGGGGCCACGACGTACGGGGGGCGGTGGGTGGTGAACCCCTCGGGCGGGCTCATCTCCAAGGGCCACCCGCTGGGGGCGACCGGCCTCGCCCAGGCCGCGGAACTGGTCTGGCAACTGCGGGGCGAGGCGGGACCGCGGCAGGTGCCGGGGGCCCGCGTGGGCCTGGCCCACAACATCGGCCTGGGCGGCGCGGCGGTGGTGACGATGCTGCAGCGGGGATGAGCCTTCGGGTCGCGCGTCCCGCCCCGGGAGCGGGACGCGCGGGCCGGGTCAGAGCTTCTGGATGTCCTTGTGGACGACGTCGGAGCCGAGGTGGTCGGCGAGCAGGCGCACCTTGAGGGGATGCCCGGCCGGTGCCTTGATGACGATGTCGGGGTACTCGGCCAGGCCGGTGCCGTTGCAGGAGGGCTCGGTGGTCAGATTGGACCAGCCGTCCGTGCCGTGCGGGTTGTTCCACGCCACCCACGCGCAGTCGAGCTCACCGCTGTAGATCGTCACCGACTTGATCCTGACCGAGTTCACCGCGCCGTCGACGCGCTCGTAGATCACCGTCCCGGTGTTGTGGTGACGGCCTTTCCCGGCCTCCAGGTCGGCTTGGAGGACCGGGCCGGCCGGAGTGTCGGCGGTGGCCGGGGCCGCGCCCGAGGCAAGGGTCGCGACCACGAGCGCGGCGGCGGCGGGCAGGGCGGACAAGCGCATGACGGACCTCTCCATGAACCGGACAGAGACGCTTCATCCTGGTCCAGTACGCGGGCGGGCGCTGCGCCGGAATCCGTCAATCGGTGGCCCGGATCGAACGGTCGGGTCCGTGCCGGGCCGGGGTCAGCGGGCCACCGGCTTCAGTTCGCAGCGGCCTTCCGTGCACTCGCGGCGGAGCCGGCCGCGGGAGACGGTCTCGGCCAGGCCGATCGCCCAGCACATCGGGCAGCCGCGCAGAGCGACCACACCGACCGGGGCCAGGAGCAGGGTGGCCGGGCCGAAGACCGGGATGAGGGCGAAGGCCGCGATCAGCGAGCCGAAGCCCAGCGCGCCCCGCGCCAGATGCCGCGGTACGGACGCGCTCGCGAAACCGGAACCGCCGGAACCACCGGAACCGCCGGAACCGCCGGAACCGCCGGAACCGCCGGAACGGGAGGAACCACCGGAACGGGAGGAACCGGAGGAGCCAGGGGTGTCAGTGGTGAGCACGGGTGTCTCCCAGGGTGAGCTGGAGGGCCGCGCGGGCCCGGTGGAGCCGCGACTTCATCGCGGCGGTGCTGAGGCCGAGGGCCTCGGCGGTCGTCCGCCCGCTGTGCCCCTGGACGTCCCGCATGATCAGTACGCTGCGCTGGTCGGCGGGCAGCGCGGCGATGGCCTCCGCGACCTGTCCCGCCTCCAGGTGCCGCAGCACCTCGTCCTCCGCCGACATGACCGCCGTGTCCGGCAGCGGCGGCCGCTCCCGCGGCATCAGCCGGGCGCGGCGCAGACATTCGTTGCGAACGATGCGGAACATCCAGGACGCCAGTGCCCCGGAGGCCCTCAGCATCCCGATCCTGCGGTAGAGGATGATCAGCGCCTCCTGGGCCGCGTCCTCGGCGTCCTCGCGCGAGGCGCACAGCGAGTGCGCGAAGCGCCGTACGTTCGGGTGCGATCCGGCGACCAGCGCGGTGAGCGAGTCCAGGTCGCCGCCCTGCGCGGCGACGACCAGGTCCTCGCCCGGCCAGGTGCGGTCAGCCACGGGCCCGGCCCCGCCTGCGCAGGACGGCGACGGTGCACGCGCAGAGCAGGACGGCCGCGCCGGCCACGACGAGAACTGTGATCATGTCAAAACCTCCAGGTCAGGTGCCGACCTTGGCGTCGGCACCATACACAGGAGGCGCGGGAGCTCCGAAAGGATTCACCCCAGGGCCGGATCGACCACCGTCTCACCCGTCGAGGCCCGGCGGATCGCCTCCGCCAGGTCCTCCACCCGGTCGTCCCGCAGGACCAGACCGGCCGCGCCGGCGGCGAGCGCGGCCTCCCGCAGACCGGGGTGCGCCGAGCCTGTCAGGACGAGGATCCGGCACTCCGGATCGTCCTCCAGCAGGGCGGTCACCGTCGCGATCTCCTCCACTAGGGCCACTTCCGGGCGGGCCAACGGGTCGCGTACGACGTCGATGTCCGGCTGGAGGCCGAGCCGGAGCGCCAGGGCCGGATCGGGTGGGTCCAGCAGGACCCGCAGGGCGCGGCCTGGGCGGTGTTCCACGGGCATTTCGTCCACCGGGAAAGCCTATCTGACGGGGAGTCAAGAGTCTTCCCAAGTGCGGGGGCGTGCGTTATACATTCCCTCACCGGCCGACCCTAGAACGCGTTCTAGAACCGGCCGCCCCGCATACGACCTCGGTGCGGCCGACGGTGCGGACGGCCGCGCCGAGGTCTTCCAGGGCAGCGATTTTCCCGACCCACCGACGACAGGGAGCCGCATCCTCATGCCGATCGATGCCGCCAGGGCCCTCGCCGCAGACCCCCGCCAGGGGGACATCGGCTGGGACCACAAGGACATCCAGCTCTACCACCTCGGCCTCGGCGCGGGCCTGCCGGCCACCGACCCCGACGAACTGCGCTACACCCTCGAATCCAAGCTCCACGTCCTCCCCAGCTTCGCGACCGTCGCCGGAGCGGGCATGGCCATGCTCGGCGGCCTCGCCGCCCCCGGCATCGAGGTCAACCTCGCCCACGTGCTGCACGGCGGCCACTCCATCGAGCTGCACCGGCCCATCCCCGTCAAGGGCCGGGCCACCTCCAGCTCCAAGGTCGCCGCCGTCCACGACAAGGGCAAGGCGGCCGTCATCGTGCTGCGGTCCGAGGTCTCCGACGCCGACGGGCCGCTGTGGACCAGCGACGCGCAGATCTTCGTGCGGGGAGAGGGCGGCTTCGGCGGCGAGCGCGGCCCCTCCGTCAAGGAGGAGCTGCCCGGGCGCGCCCCCGACCGGGTCGAGGAGCGGCACATCCGCGAGGACCAGGGCCTCCTCTACCGCCTCTCCGGCGACTGGAACCCGCTGCACGCCGACCCCGAGTTCGCCAAGCTGGCCGGCTTCGACAAGCCGATCCTGCACGGCCTGTGCTCGTACGGGATGACCCTCAAGGCCGTCGTCGACACGGCCCTCGGCGGGGACGTCTCCCGGGTCCGCGCCTACCGCACGCGCTTCGCCGGGATCGTCTTCCCGGGCGAGACGCTGCGCATCCGGATGTGGCAGGAGCCCGGCCGCGTCCTGGTCTCGGTGACCGCCGTCGAACGCGACGACGCCCCCGTCCTCGCCGACACCGTCGTCGAACACGCCTGACACTCCGCCCCCTGACAGCACCGACAGGAGCCGCACCGTGCGCGCAGCACTCCAGAGCGAGATCGGCCAGGACAAGCTGGAAATCGTCGACGACATGGAAGCCGTGGGCTTCGGCCCCGGCAAGGTCAGGATCCGCGTCAGGGCCACCGGCCTGTGCCACTCGGACCTGTCCGCGATGAGCGGCGTCCTGCCGCAGCCCGCGCCCTTCATCCCGGGCCACGAGGGCTCCGGCGTGATCACCGACGTCGGCGACGGGGTTACGAGCCACCGGATCGGCGACCGGGTACTCGTCTGCTGGCTGCCGCCGTGCGGCCACTGTCCGTCCTGCACGCGCGGTCAGGGCCACCTGTGCCTGGAGGCCTTCGGGAACGTCGCCACCCCCAACTTCAAGCGGGCGTCGAGCGGCATCTTCGGCTTCGCCGGCACCGGCACCTTCTCCGAGGAGATGGTCGTCCCCGCCGCCTGCGCCGTCCCGATCCCCGACGACGTCCCCTTCGACATCGCGGCACTGATCGGCTGCGGCGTCACCACCGGCCTCGGCGCGGCCATCAACACCGCGAAGGTGGCGGCCGGTTCCTCCGTCGCCGTCATCGGCTGCGGCGGCGTCGGCATATCCGTCATCCAGGGCGCCAAGGTGCAGGGCGCGGCCCAGATCGTCGCCGTCGACCCCGTCGAGTCCCGCCGCGAGGCGGCCCTGCGGTTCGGGGCCACCGAGGCGGTCTCCCCGGAGGAGTTCGCCGACGCCAAGAACCGGATCACCGCCGGCGAGGGCTTCGACTACGTATTCGAGGTCGTCGGCAAGTCCGCGACCGCGCAGAAGGCCTACGAGATGACACGGCGCGGCGGCTCGGTCGTCGTGGTCGGCGCGGGCGCCCTCGACGACAACTTCCAGATCAACATGTTCTCGCTGTTCTTCGACGAGAAGAAGATCCTCCCGTCGATGTACGGCGGCGGCGACGTGCTCCGCTCCTACGAGCGGACCATCGCCCTGTGGCGGGCCGGCCGGATCGACCTGGCGAACCTGATCACCCACCGGGTGAGCCTCGCCGAGGTCAACGACGCCCTCGACCAGATGCGCACCGGCGTCGCCCTGCGCACCTGCATCGAACTCTGACCCGACCGCCGACCCGACCGCCGACCAGATCACCGACCCGTTCCGCAGACCCGTTCCGCAGATCCGATCTCCGAGGGGAACCGTACGGATGTCACTGCCACTTGAGGGACTCTCCGCCATCGTCACGGGCGCGGGCCGCGGGCTCGGCCGGGCCGAGGCGATCGAGCTCGCGCGGCTGGGCGCGAGCGTGGTCGTCAACGACTTCGGCCAGCCCGGCCGGGACGGCTCCGGAGAGGCCTCGGCCGCCCCGGCGCAGGAGGTCGCCGAGGAGATCCGGGCCGCGGGCGGGCAGGCCGTCGCCCACCTCGGCGACGTGGCCGACTTCGAGCAGGCACGCGAGCTGGTCGGGCTGGCGGTGTCCACGTACGGCAAGCTCGACATCCTGGTCAACAACGCGGGCATCCTGCGCGACCGGATGATCTTCTCCATGTCGGAGGAGGAATGGGACTCGGTGATCCGGGTCCACCTCAAGGGTCACTTCAACACCACCCACTTCGCGTCCGCGCACTGGCGGGAGCGGTCCAAGGCGGCGGGCGGCCCGGTCTACGGCCGGATCGTCAACACCTCCTCCGAGGCCTTCCTCGGCGGCTCGGCCGGCCAGCCGAACTACGCGGCGGCCAAGGGCGGCATCGTGGGTCTGACGACCTCGACCGCCCTGGCCCTGGCCAAGTACGGGGTGACGGCCAACGCGATCTGCCCGCGCGCCCGCACCCGTATGACGGAGGACGTCTTCGCCGGCTTCGAGGTCCCCGAGGACGGCAGGCTGGACGCCCTCGCCCCCGAGCACGTCGCCCCGCTCGTCGGCTACCTGGCCTCACCCGCCTCCGCCAAGGCCAACGGGCAGCTCTTCGTCGTCCACGGAGGCATCGTGGTCGTCATGGAACGCCCGAAGGTGGCCGCCAAGTTCGACACGGGCAAGGAGTCCTTCTCCTACGAGGAACTCGACGGGGTCCTCACCCCGCACTACGACTCCCGCCCGGCGAACGAGACCTTCGCCGCGCCGGAGGTCCTCGGCCTCAGGCACGACCGGACCTAGTGCCGCCCCGCCAGCGGAGCCTGCTGGAGGGGGACCGGGCGCGGCGAGGACGGGGGCGGCGGCGCGTCCAGGTGCACCGGCGGCGGAGGGGGAGCAGGAAGGTTCATCCCGACGATCCCGCAGGGCACCTCCGCCGTCGTGCAGGGCAGGTGCAGCCTGCCCTGCGGGCTCCACATGCCCGCACCGCCGAGCCACCCCGCCGGGGCGGCCAGCCGGAAGACACGCCGGTCGGCGGGGCGCCACAGGCCGATGTCCCCCTCGGGCAGCCACAGCGCCACCCCGCAGGACTCCGGCATCAACGCCTGGCCCGGCTGGACCGCGAAGGGCAGGACGTCCCCCAGCCGCAGGCACTCCGGGAAACGGACCGGACGCGAACTGCCCAGCACCCCCCAGCCCAGGCGCGGCTCGCCGGGGGCGTCGGAACGGATCAGCAGCAGCCCGCTGTCCGGCTCGGCCAGCAGCAGCCGGTCGTCGCTGTCCTCGGTGATCTGCAGCAGCGGGGAGACCTCGCCGTCACGCCCCAGGTCCACAGCGACCGCCTTGACGGTGCCGTCCAGTTCGCGGTCCAGGGCCAGCAGCCGGCCCGTCCGGTCCAGCCACACGCCGCCGGAACAGCTCCCCGGGATCCGCGCCACCCGCTGCGGCCCGAACGCGCACCCGGCCACCTGCCACAGCGTGCTCACGGTGTCCGACGCGGCCACGGCGAAGGCACCGGACCCGTCCGGCGCCGGCGGGAGCAGGAAGACCCGTACGCCCTCCTGCGCGTCCACCCCGCCCAGCTGGAGCTCCCCGGTGCGCGGCCCGGCCGCGGCACCCGTCGGGTAGAGCAGGGCGAACGCGTGGCGGTCCGCGACCCGCCGGTGGATCAGCACACGCCCGTCGGCCAGCGGGAGGAGCTCGCTGTCCGCCTCCTCGGGCTGCGCGAGGGGCAGCGGCACCACGTACGGCTCGGGACCGGCGAGGGTCCAGCGTTCCGCGTAGCGCGCCTCGCCGTCCCCGGCGAGCCGGGCGGCGTACGACCCGTCCGCGGAGATCGTGAACGGGGCCGTGGTCGTCATCTCGATGGCACAGACAGTCATCCGGGCCGTCACCTCCGGTGAGGAAGCTAGTTTTCGGGATTCCCGCCGAACAACACGACCAAGGCGGCTTCACACGTAAGGGTGTCCGCGCGGCGATTCGTCTGTGATGGGCAGTGCGCTTGTGCTGTGCGGCATCGAAAGGCAGGCGTGACAGGCAGGAGTCCGGCCGCTTCGCAGGTACCGGCACTGACCGGACCGGCCGCCACGGACGGTAGCCTTGGCCCGTGCCCCGTCTCTCTGAAGTCATCGCCGCGCTGGACGCTCTCTGGCCCCCCTCGCGGGCCGAGCAGTGGGACGCGGTCGGAACCGTATGCGGCGACCCCGACGCCGAGGTCACCCGGGTCCTCTTCGCGGTGGACCCCGTCCAGCAGATCGCCGACGAAGCCGTGGACCTGGGCGCCGACCTGATCGTCACCCACCACCCCCTCTACCTGCGGGGGACCACCACCGTCGAGGCCGGCACCTTCAAGGGCCGCGTCGTGCACACGCTGATCAAGAACGACATCGCGCTGCACGTCGCCCACACCAACGCCGACACCGCCGACCCCGGCGTCTCCGACGCCCTCGCCGGCGCCCTGGACCTGCGGATCACCGGTCCGCTGGTACCGGACCCGACCGACCCGGAGGGCCGCCGCGGCCTCGGCCGGATCTGCGAGCTGGACCGTCCCGAGCCCCTGCGCGAGTTCGCCGCGCGCTGTGCGGCCTGGCTGCCGCCGACCGCCCAGGGCATCCGGGTCGCCGGTGACCCCGACGCGATGATCCGGCGCGTCGCCGTCAGCGGCGGCTCCGGCGACAGCCTCTTCGCCGAGGTCCGCGCCGCCGGCGTGGACGCCTTCGTGACCGCCGACCTGCGCCACCACCCGGTGTCCGAGGCCCGCGAGCAGAGCTCGCTGGCCCTCGTCGACGCCGCCCACTGGGCCACCGAATGGCCCTGGTGCGAGCAGGCCGCCGCGCAGCTCGACGCGATCTCCGAGCGCCACGGCTGGGGTCTGCGCACCCACGTCTCGCGCACGGTCACCGACCCGTGGACGGTGCACGCGCCGTCCGTACCCTCCCCTTCTATCTCTGGAGCCCCCAACTGAACGCCGAGCCCGCCGACCAGATCCGACTTCTCGACGTCCAGGCACTGGACGTCCGGCTGTCTCAGCTCGCCCACAAGCGCAAGTCGCTGCCCGAGCACGCCGAGCTCGACACGCTCACCAAGGACCTGACGCAGCAGCGCGACCTGCTGGTCGCCGCCCAGACGCAGGCGAGCGACACGGCCCGCGAGCAGACCAAGGCGGAGCAGGACGTCGACCAGGTGCGCCAGCGCGCGGTCCGCGACCAGCAGCGGCTGGACTCCGGCGTGGGCATCTCGGCCCGGGACCTGGCGAACCTGCAGAGCGAGGTCGTCTCCCTCGCCAAGCGCCAGGGCGACCTGGAGGACGTGGTCCTGGAGGTCATGGAGCGACTGGAGGCCGCGCAGGAGCGCGTCACCGAGCTCACCGAGCGGGTCTCCGCCCTGGAGGCCAAGGTCGCCGACGCCACCACCCGCCGTGACGCGGCCACCGCCGAGATCGACGCCGAGGTTGCCAAGGTCACCAAGGACCGCGAGGTGATCGTCACCTCGATGCCGGGCGACCTGATGGCCCTGTACGAGAAGATCCGCGTCAAGCAGGGCGGGGTCGGCGCCGCGCGCCTCTACCAGCGCCGCTGCGAGGGCTGCCGGCTGGAGCTCGACATGGCCGAGGTCAACGAGATCAAGGCCGCCGCCCGCGACCAGGTCGTCCGGCACGAGAACTGCGGCCGCATCCTCGTCCGTACGGCCGACTCGGGCATCTGATGCCGCGTTTCGTCGTGGAGGCCGACGGCGGGTCCCGGGGCAACCCGGGGCCGGCCGGCTACGGCGCCGTCGTCCTCGACCGGGCCTCGGGCGAGACGCTGGCCGAGCGCGCCGAGTACATCGGCGTCGCGACGAACAACGTGGCCGAGTACAAAGGCCTGATCGCCGGGCTCACGGCGGCCCGTGACCTCGCGTCCGACGCCGAGGTCCTGGTCCGGATGGACTCCAAGCTCGTCGTCGAGCAGATGTCCGGCCGCTGGAAGATCAAGCACCCGGACATGAAGCCGCTCGCCGCCGAGGCCGCGCGGATCCTGCCGCGCGCGCAGGTCACATACGAGTGGATCCCGCGCGAGCGCAACAAGCACGCGGACCGGCTCGCCAACGAGGCGATGGACGCGGGCAAGCGGGGTGAGCAGTGGGAGCCGTCGGCCTCCGCGGCCGTCTTCGCGGCCCCGTCGGCCCCGTCGGCCCCGTTGGCACCGTCGGGTCCGCCCGGCGACGCCGCCGCGGGTGCCGCGGCGGCCCGGGCGGCCCTGGCCGCGGCCCGCGGCATCGCCGCCGGCCCCGCCGAGGCGGACACGCTCTTCGGATCGCCGGCGGCCGGGGCCGGAGAGGCCCGCGCGGCCGTCGTGCCCGTGCCGTCCCGTACGCCGGCCACCGCACCGGCGCCCGACCGGGCCCCCACGGCCACCGCCCCCGCGGGCGGGCAGGGCTGGGGCCCCGACATGGGGGCCCCGGCCACCTTCGTGCTGCTGCGCCACGGCGAGACCGCGCTCACCCCGCAGAAGCGGTTCTCCGGGAGCGGGGGGAGCGATCCCGAGCTGTCCCCGGCCGGCCGGCGCCAGGCGGCGGCCGTCGCCGAGGCGCTCGCCGCCCGCGGCACCGTCCAGACGGTCGTCAGCTCGCCGCTGCTGCGCTGCCGCGAGACAGCACGGGTCGTCGCCGACCGGCTCGGCCTCGACGTGACCGTCGAACAGGGCCTGCGCGAGGTGGACTTCGGCGCCTGGGAAGGCCTGACCTTCGCCGAGGTGCAGGAGCGCTTCCCGGACGACCTCCAGGCCTGGCTGGACTCGCCGAAGGCCGCCCCCACGGGCGGCGGGGAGAGCTTCGCGGCCGCCACCCGCCGGATCTCGGCCACCCGCGACCGGCTGCTGGCCGCGCACGCGGGCCGTACGGTCCTGCTGGTCACCCACGTGACCCCGGTCAAGATCCTGGTCCGGCTGGCCCTCGGGGCCCCGCCGGAGTCCCTCTTCCGGATGGAACTGTCCGCGGCCTCCCTGTCGGCGGTGGCCTACTACGCCGACGGCAACGCCTCGGTCCGCCTCCTGAACGACACCGCGCACCTGCGGTAGGCCCGGCCGTGCTCCTGGCGATGGCCGGGCGGGGTCCGGCGCGGTGCCGTGCCCCTGGCGGGGGGCCGGGCGGGGTACGGGCGTGGTGGGGGTGGGTCGGGGGGCCGGGCAGGGGTGTCTCCTCGGCTCGGCGCGTGCGGCCTTGGCCCGGCCAGGCGGCTTTGGGCGCGCCT
>NZ_LBMK01000001.1:643209-655959 GCF_001005295.1 Streptomyces yangpuensis
ACGAGCGCGCGACCTGGGCCGTCTCGGCACGGCAAACCCGCACGCGCCGAGCCGAGGAGACACTCCGGCGGGGCACCGCCCCACACCCTTGCACCACCGCCCAGCAGGAACGATGGCCACCCCGGCGGGAGCCGAGCGGCGGGAGCCGAGCGGCGGGAGCCACACCGCGACCCCGAACGGGAGTGGTGGCGGCAGACGAGCCGGCCTGTACGCCGGGTTCTGTCACCCGGCGACCTCGCGGTCGCCGGGGAGACGGCCATCCATCTAGGACCGGCGTTGCCGCCGGCCTCGTGCGGTCTACCCGCGAACTCGGGCGGGCAGCCCTCAAGCGTTCGCGCAGACCCGTCCGGGGACGGATCCTCTTGACCTTGCTCCAGGTGGGGTTTACCTAGCCGCCTGGGTCACCCCAGGCGCTGGTGGTCTCTTACACCACCGTTTCACCCTTACCGAGGGCCGAAGCCCCCGGCGGTCTGTTTTCTGTGGCACTGTCCCGCGGGTCACCCCGGGTGGGCGTTACCCACCACCCTGCCCTGTGGAGCCCGGACGTTCCTCGGCGGGATCCGAGGATCCCGACGCGGCCGCCCGGCCGACTCGTCTGCCGTGGCGACCATGCTACCGGCTGTGCCGTCGCCGCTTGACCTTGCCGCAACGGCAGGGTTTCTACTGGAGGGCATGCGAATCGGCGAGATCGCCGCGGTCGTCGGGGTCACCACCCGGGCGATCCGGCACTACCACCATGTCGGGTTGCTCCCGGAGCCGGAGCGGCGCCCCAACGGATACCGGGCCTACAGCGTCCGCGACGCCGTCCTGCTGGCCCGCGTACGCCGGCTCACCGAGCTCGGGCTCAGCCTCGACGAGGTGCGCGACGTCCTCGCCGACGACGCCGGGCGGGACCTGGCGGACGTACTGGATGAGCTCGACGCCGACCTCGCCCGGCAGGAGGCCGAGATCAAGGAGCGGCGGCGACGGCTCGCGGTGCTCCTCGCTGCCGGGCCGGGGGCGGGCGAGCCCCTCTCGCCTGCCCTCGCCGAGCTGCTGGCGAGGGCGCCGCGGACGACCTCCCCGACCGCCGCCAAGGACCGCGAACACCTCACGCTCCTCGACGTGCCGGGCGCGGACGGCCAGGGGATCTACACCGCCCTCGGGACGGTGGCCGCCGACCCCGCGGTGCTCGCCCTGTACGAGCGGCTGGACGAACTCGCCGAAGCTCCCGTGGACGACCCGCGGATCCCGGGCCTGGCGGCGGAGCTGGTGGCGGCCGTCCCCGACGAGGTGTTCGCCGCGATCCCCCGCGACGGGACGGTCGTGGCCGGGTTCAAGGAGGCGCTGCTCGCCGAGTACGCGCCCGCCCAGGCGGAGGTCGTCCGCCGGGTCATGGAAGCCTTCATCGAGCGGGGGCGGGGATGACGCGCGGAGTACGGGCGGCGCGGGTGGCCACCTCCGCGGTCCTGCCCGCGGAGGTGGCGCTCGTGCTGTGCGCGGCGGCCGGGGTACGGCTGCCCGCGCCGGCCCTGGCCGCCGCCGAGGCCGTGGTGGCCGGGGCGCTGCTGCTGGAGGTGTGGGTGCTGCGCGGGCTGTACACCGCCGCCCGGGCGGCCGGCGAGGAGCCCGGGGCGGCCCTGCGGACGGCGGCCCGGGCCGTGGTCCCCGTGCAGGTCCGGCGGCTGCTGCGGCACGAGCTGCTGGCCGGCGCCTCGCTCGGCCGGTGGGTCCTGCGCAGGAAGCACGGGGTGCGCCCCGGTGACCTCGCCGCCGGGTACACCGGACCGCAGACGGCCATGATGTACGGGCTGGTCTTCGTGTCGGTCGTCGAGACCGTCGCGCTCGCCCTCCTCATCCCCTGGCCGGCGGTCCACCGGGTGGTACTCGTGCTGGACGTGTACGGGGTCGTGCTGATGCTCGCCCTGCACGCCGCCTGCGTCACCCGGCCGCACGTGGTCGGCGCGGACGGGTCGCTGCGGATCCGCTACGGAGCCCTCTTCGACCTGGCCGTCCCGCCGGACGCGGTGGCCTCGGTACGGGTGGAGCGCCGCTATCCCGAGGGACGGCTGGTCACGCTCTCCGAGGAGGGCGTGCTCGACCTCGTCGTCGGCAGCCAGACCACGGTGACCCTGGAGCTGAACCGCCCGCTCGGCTTCACCCGCCCCCTCGGTGCCCGCGCGACGGCCCGCACGATCCGCTTCCACGCCGACGACCCCCACACCCTGGTCGCGGCCCTGCGCCAACCGGCCTGGGTTCTGTCGTCAAAGTAGCGCCGGTCAGGCCCGCGGTGTCCGGTGCCGTGCCTCGCAAGGCGGAGGGGCGCCCGAGTACTGGACGTACTTGGGCGCCCCGACAACGCGGCGAGGTGCGGTGCCGGGCGCCGCGGGCCAGGCGGGACTTTGACGACAGGGCCCAGCGGTGGTGGTGGGCGGGGGTGGTCCGGGCGGGCGTCTACCCTGGCCGGGGGGCCGCATCCCCTGCGACATGTCGTCCTGAAGGAGAACCACCGTGCTCGTGCTGCTGCCGCCCTCCGAGGGAAAGGCCGCCGACGGCTCCGGCGCACCGCTGGAGCCGCAGGAGCTGTCGCTGCCCGGCCTGGCGCAGGCCCGCGCGGCGGTGCTGGAGGAGCTGGTCGACCTGTGCACAGGCGACGAGCTGAAGGCCCGTGAGGTGCTCGGCCTGAGCGAGGGCCTGCGCGGCGAGGTCGCGAAGAACGCGCAGCTGCGCTCGGCGGCGGCCCGCCCGGCGGGGGAGATCTACACCGGCGTGCTCTACGACGCGCTGGGCCTGGCCGGCCTGCCCGAGACGGCACGCAGGACCGCCGAGGGCGCGCTGCTCGTCTTCTCGGGGCTGTGGGGCGCGGTGCGTGTCACCGACCGCATCCCCTCGTACCGCTGCTCGATGGGCGTCAAGCTCCCGGGGCTCGGCGCGCTCGGTGCGTACTGGCGCGCCCCGATGGCCGAGGTGCTGCCCGCGGCCGCCGGGGACGGGCTGGTACTGGACCTTCGTTCGGCGGCGTACGCGACGGCGTGGAAGCCGAAGGGGGAGGTCGCGAGCCGGACCGCAACCGTGCGGGTGCTGCACGCGCAGATGGTCGACGGCGTGGAGAAGCGGTCCGTGGTGAGCCACTTCAACAAGGCGACGAAGGGCCGGCTCGTGCGGGACCTGCTGGTGGCCGGGGCCGTGCCCGGTTCGCCGGCGGAGCTGGTGACGGCCCTGCGGGACCTCGGTTACGTCGTCGAGGCGGAAGTGCCCGCGAAGGCGGGCCGGGCCTGGTCCCTCGATGTCATCGTGACGCAGATCCACCACTGACGCGCCGTCACCGGCGCGCGCCACGGGCCCGCGCCACCGACGGGCCGCGGCCGGGGGCGCCGCCCCGGCACGCCGGTTCAGCGGCCGAGCGGCCAGGCCACGGTCGCCGGGGCGCGGTCGGCGTCGTCCGCGTACGCGGCGCAGGCGTCCGTCAGGGTCTCCAGCAGGGTGAGCGGGTCCGGGAGGGGGTGCTCCATGCCGCGGATCCAGGTCACCGCCTGGTCACCGGGGAGGGCCGCCGGCGGGACCAGGACGTAGCTGCCGCGGCAGTGCCAGCGCAGGCCCGGGTGCTCGTCCATGGTCTCGGGGTGGCAGTCCAGCGCGCACGGCCACCACTCGTCCTCGTCCTCGGGGGTGCCGCGGGTGGCGGTGAAGAAGAGCATCCGGGCCTGGTCGCCGGTGCCGCCCGATTCGGCGACGGGGCCGACCTTGATGCCGGCCTCCAGGAGCCGCGCGAGGGCGGCGGCGCCGGCTTCCAGCGGGACGTCGAGCACGTCGTGGACCATGCCGGTCGCGGTGATGAAGTTGGCCTGGGGCTGATTGCGCGCCCACCGCTCGATCTGCGCGCGGTCGGTGGTCGACTGGGTCTGCCAGGCGAAGGAGACGGGATGTCGTGCGGGGGTCGGACAGCCGATGCGGTCGCACGAACATCGATAGCCGACGGGATGGGCGGCGGGGGCGAGCGGCAGACCGGCGGAGGCGACGGCCAGGAGGAGCGCCTCGCGCTCTCGTGCGGGGTCCTCGGCGGTGGGCTTCTGCCGCCGGCGCAGCCACTGGGAAATCCTGCTCTGCTCGCCGCGTTTGACGCGGCCGGACTCAGACCCCATCTATCCCCTCACCTCACCGTTGCCCCGGCAGACCTTCACATGGTCCCACCATCCTGCGCCCCGGGTGACCGCTCCGGATGACCGGGGGGCCGGGGATGGGTAAGCATCAACCCCTCCATATCCACAGAATCGGGGCAAACATTCCCGGGTGAACGCAGGTTGTCCGGCGGCTAGCGTGCGGTGACGTTTGCCACCCCGCCGAGTACCCGGTCCACCAGCGCGTCGGTGAAGGCGTGCGTCAGGGGCGCGGTGCGCAGCAGCCATCGGTAGGTCAGCGGGCCGAGCAGCATCTCGACGGTCAGCCGCAGGTCCGTGTCGGGCGCGAGCTGCCCGGCCTCGCGGGCGGTGCGCAACCGGGCCTCGTACAGGGCGAGCTGCGGCTCCAGCAGTTGCTCGGTGAACTGGGCGCCGAGCTCGGGGTCGGTGGCGCCGGCCGCGGTCAGGGCGCGGGTGGGGGCCTCGTACTTCTCGTCGTTGAACTCGTCGACCGTCGCCCGCAGTACGTTCTTCAGGTCGGCGGCGAGGTCTCCGGTGTCGGGGAAGCCGGTCCACCCGGAGTCCGTCCCGGCGTCCCCGGCCAGGGCGAGGGAGGCTTCGAGGAGGACGGCGGCCTTCGAGGGCCACCAGCGGTAGATGGTCTGCTTGCCGACGCCCGCGCGGGCCGCGATGGCCTCGATGGTCAGCTTGTTGTAGCCGACCTCGCCGACCAGGGCGAGCGCGGCGTCGAGGATGGCGCGCCGGGAGCGGTCGCTGCGGCGTGTGGCGTCAGGGGTCTTCGTCATGCCCCGAAAATACCAAAGCGAGACGTCTCGTCTTCTCTTCTGCCATCGTTTTGGTAAACCACCCCATCGGTCCACTGCGTCGGCCACGTCCAGGAGAGACGATTCACTCCAGGACTCGTCCCGAGTCGTGAAAGTCGTGAGGAGCCTTCTTTGCGCAGAGACGCCACACCCCGGCGCTACCTGATGTGCCCACCCGCACACTTCAAGGTCACGTACTCCATCAATCCGTGGATGGATCCCACGAAACCGGTGGACCTGCCCCTGGCCCAGGCACAGTGGGAAGACCTCAGGGACCGGTACCTGTCCCTGGGCCACACCGTCGAGACGCTCGCACCGGACCCCGGGCTGCCCGACATGGTGTTCGCGGCGAACGGCGCCCTGGTGGTCGACGGCCGGGTTTTCGGGGCCCGCTTCGCCCACCCCGAACGCGCCGCCGAGGCCGCACGGCACCTGGAATGGTTCCGCGAACACGGCTACCGGGAGATCCACGAGCCCTCGCACGTCAACGAGGGCGAGGGCGACTTCGCCGTCACGGCGAGCTTCATCCTCGCCGGCCAGGGCTTCCGATCCAGCCCGCTCTCGCACGACGAGGCCCAGGAGTTCTTCGGCCGCCCCGTCATCGGGCTCGACCTGGTGGACCCGCGCTACTACCACCTGGACACCGCGCTCAGCGTCCTGGACGGCGACGAGGTCATGTACTACCCCGACGCCTTCTCGCCCGGCAGCCGGGGCGTGCTCAGGCGGCTCTTCCCCGACGCGCTGATCGCCGACGGCCGGGACGCGGCCGCCCTCGGCCTCAACGCGGTGTCCGACGGCCGGCACGTGCTGCTGCCGCAGGCGGCCACCGGACTGTTCGGCCCGCTGCGCGAGCGGGGGTTCGAACCGGTCCCGATGGACCTCGGGGAGCTGCTCAAGGGCGGCGGCAGCGTGAAGTGCTGCACCCAGGAGCTGCGCCCGTAGACCCGGCGGGACCCCTCGGCCCCGGCCCTGATCCGCCGGACACCCCCTAGCCCTCGGAGTCCTCGGAGGGCGGCGGCCAGGCCTGGCCCCAGTCGACGTCCCGCGCGGCCTTGTAGAGGCCGCCGTGGCGCTTGGTCACGTTGACCCGGGTCAGGCCCGCCCCGTCACCCTTCTCGGGGCCGCACAGCTCCAGCAGGACGAGCCCCTTCCGGATCTGCGGCTTGCGCGTGATCCGGGAGGCGGCCGGCTCCACCGGGAAGCGGGTGGCGGCGACGTAGCTGAACTTCTCGTCCTCGTAGGGGAGCGAGCCGCCCTTGACCTGCCGGTGCAGGGAGGAGCGGCTGACCCGCGCCGAGAAGTGGCACCAGTCCTTGCCGACCTCGACGGGACAGGTCCCGTCGTGCGGGCACGGGGCGGCGACCCGCAGTCCGGCCGCGATCAGCTGGTCACGGGCCTCACGGATGCGCAGGTACCCCTCAGGCGTGCCCGGCTCGATCAGCACCACCGCCTGCCCGGCCCGCGCCGCCTCGGCGACGACGGCCGCGCGCGCCTGCTCGGTCAGCTCGCCCAGGACGTACGACACCGTCACCAGGTCGGCGTCCGGGACGGTCATCCCCGAGCCGATGACGGCCCGCCGCCACTCGGCGCCGCGCAGCGCCTCGGAGCCGGAGGCCGCCGCGAGTTCCCGGCCGAGGGCCAGCGCGGGCTCGGCCCAGTCCAGCACCGTGGTCCGCCGCGGGCCGTCCCAGGTGGCGTCCACCGCCCAGGTCGCCGCGCCGGTGCCGCCGCCCACGTCCACGTGCGAGGCGGGCGCCCAGCCGGGCGCAGCCTCTGCCAGGGCGTCCAGGGCGGACCGTACGGCCTCGAAGGTGGCGGGCATGCGGTAGGCCGCGTACGCCGCGACGTCCGAGCGGTCGCGCAGGACGGGCGCGTCGGTGGGGGTCCGCCCCCGGTAGTTGGCGATGAGCCGCTCGACGGCGGCCGAGGCCTGCCGGGGCGGGAGTCCGTCGAGCAGAGCGCCGAGCGTGCTGCGGAGGGTCTCGGCGGGGGTGGGGGCNGGAGGCGTTCCCCTGCCGAGTTTACGGTGAGCCGGGCCTGGCCCTGCCCGCCGGCCCCGCCCGCCGGGCTCGGCGGGCGGGGCCTCGCGGCTCAGTTCCCGGCCGTTGCGGGGACCGCCGGATCGCCCCGCTTCTGCCAGGGCCGGCACAGGGCCAGGAAGCAGCCCGCCGAGAGCACCGCGCACACCAGCTGCACCAGGGCCATCGGCACCGCCGTGTCCTCGCCCGCGATGCCGACCAGGGGCGAGGCGATCGCCCCGACCAGGAACGAGGAGGTGCCGAGCAGCGCGGAGGCCGATCCGGCCGCGTGCGGGGTCCGCATCAGCGCCTGCGCGTTGGTGTTCGGCAGCACGATGCCCATCGCCGACATCAGGACGAACAGCGCGGTGGCGACGGGGACCAGCCCGACCTCGCCGAAGACCCCCGTCGTCATCAGCAGCAACGACACCGTGGAGGCGGTGACGACGGCGAGCCCGACGGCCAGCACCTTGTCCAGGCTGACCCGGCCGACCAGCAGCTTGCCGTTGATCTGGCCGACGAGGATCAGGCCGACCGAGTTCAGGCCGAAGAGCAGGGAGAAGGTCTGGGGTGAGGCCCCGTAGATCTCCTGCACCACGAAGGGGGAGGCGGAGATGTAGGCGAAGAGCGCGGCGAAGGCGAAGCCGCCGGTCAGGGTGTAGCCGGTGAAGACCCGGTCGCCGAGCAGGCCGCGCATGGTCCGCAGCGCGGAGCCGACGCCGCCGGTGTGCCGCCGCTCGGGCGGCAGGGTCTCGCCGAGGCCGCGCCAGACCATCAGGGTGAGGACCGCGCCGACGCCGGTGAGGACCACGAAGACGCCCCGCCAGTCGGCGAAGCGCAGCACCTGGCCGCCGATGAGCGGCGCGACGATCGGGGCGGCCCCGGAGATGAGCATCAGGGTCGAGAAGAAGCGGGCCATCTCGTGGCCGTCGTACAGGTCGCGCACGACGGCGCGCGCGATGACGACTCCGGCGGCCCCGGCCAGTCCCTGGAGCAGCCGGAAGGAGATCAGCAGCTCGGCGGTCGGGGCGAGGGCGCAGATCGCGGTGGCCAGGACGTAGACGGCCATGCCGACGAGCAGCGGCCGGCGGCGGCCCCACCTGTCACTCATCGGGCCGATGACGAGCTGGCCGAGGGCCATGCCGGCGAGGCAGGCGGTGAGGGTCAGCTGGATCGTCGCGGCGGAGCTGTTCAGGGCGCCGGTGACCTGCGGCAGGGCCGGCAGGTACATGTCCATGGAGAGCGGGGGGAGGGCGGTCAGCCCGCCGAGTATGAAGGTGACGAGCAGGCTCGTGCGGCGTGCGCGCGTCAGGGACGCGGTGGCGGCGGGGGCGGAGGGCGATTCGGGCGACGAGTCGTGCGAGGCGGCCGTCGCGGGGCCTCTCTCCGGCATACGGGACTCCAGTCTGCTCATCTGCTCATATGCACCCCTGACCGACCCATGTTCTCAGCAATCGGAACGTCCGGGGCCCGGAGCCTGCCGTGACGTAGCCTGCGGCCCCATGGACGAACGTACGAAGAAGATCGCCGTGGTGACCGGCGCCGGCTCCGGAATCGGCCGCTCCGTGGCCCTGACCCTGGCCGCCGCCGGCTGGTCCGTGGCCCTGGCGGGTCGCCGGGCCGAACCGCTGGAGGACACCGCCGCCGCGGCCGGGCCCGGCGCCGACGTGCTGTGCGTGCCGGCCGACGTCAGCGACCCGGCCGACGTGACTCGGCTGTTCGAGTCGGTGCGCGCCCGCTACGGACGCCTCGACCTGCTCTTCAACAACGCGGGCATCTTCGGGCCCGGCGGCGTCCCGCTGGAGGACATCACCTACGAGGCCTGGCGCTCGGTCGTCGACGTCAACCTCACCGGCGCCTTCCTGTGCGCACAGGCCGCCTTCCGGCAGATGAAGGGGCAGGACCCGCAGGGCGGCCGCATCATCAACAACGGCTCCATCTCCGCTCACGTGCCCCGCCCGAACTCGATCGCCTACACCGCGACCAAGCACGCCATGACCGGCCTGACGAAGTCCCTGTCGCTGGACGGGCGGCAGCACAGGATCGCCTGCGGGCAGATCGACATCGGCAACGCGGCCACCGAGATGACCGAGCGGATGCAGACCGGCATCCTGCAGGCCAACGGGCAGCTGGCCGTCGAACCGGTCATGGACGCCGCCGACGTGGCCCGCACGGTCCTGCACATGGCCGAACTCCCGCTGGAGGCGAACGTGCAGTTCGCGACGGTGATGGCCACCTCCATGCCGTACATCGGCCGGGGCTGAGCCGCCCCCCGGCCGGGCTGAGCCGCCCCCCGGCCCCGTTGCCACGACGCGGCGGCAAGGATCATGACCGCATGACCGATACCGAGGTACTGCGCTGCACCGCGTTCTCCGGCGACCCGGACGGCGGCAACCCCGCCGGGGTCGTGCTCGACGCCTCCGGGCCGGACCAGGACGCGCCGCCGGAGATCGCCGCCGGACTGGACTCCGGCGAGACGGCCTTCCTCACCGCCCCGCCCGAGGCGCTCGCCGCGCTCGACCGGCCGCAGGCCGGCCTCGACCTCTGGCGACACCCGCGTACGCGTCGGCGGCACGGCGGTCAGCATCGCGTGAGCGTGCATTCAGCCCCTCCGGCGACCGAGGAGCGGGGTCCGGGTCGGAGCCCCGGCAGCGGTGGAGCGCGCAAGTGAGCGCGGATCTGCGGGTGGTCGGCTTCGCCGAGGCACATGTGCCGCCTCGGCTGGCCGTCCAGGTCGCCGCCCTGGAGGCACAGGCCTGGCCCGGCTCCACCCCGGGACACGACCCGGCGCTCGCGCCGCGCACCCTCCTCCTCGTCGACGGGGAGGGGACGGTCGCCGCCGCCCTGTCCCTGCTTCGCAAGGAGATCCGGCTCGGCGGGCGCACGTACCGCGCCGCCGGCCTGAGCTCCGTCGTCACGCGGACCGCGATGCGCGGACAGGGCCTCGGGGGGCGGCTGGTGGTTGCCGCCCGGGCGGAACTGGCGGCGGACCCGGCCGTGGACCTGGCGCTGTTCAGCTGCGACCGGCCCCTCGCCGCGTTCTACGAGGCGGCCGGCTTCGCACCGCTGCCCGGCACGGTCCTCGTGGGCGGCACCCCCGAGGACCCGCTGGCCACCGACGCACCCGGATTCGACAAGGCCGTGATGGCGGCCTTCTTCACCGGCGCCCCGGCCCGGGACCGCGAGGCGTTCACCGGCGTGCGCGTCCCGCTGCACCCCGGGAGCATCGACCGGCTCTGGTGAACCGTCAGGCGGTGGGGGCGGGCTGCGGGGCATCCGACACCTCCGGGCCCGCCCCCGCCGGACGGCCGCCGCGCTCGGCGAAGAACAGCACCAGCACCGGGACCAGGTACAGCGCCCACACCGTGAGTTGTTCCTGGGCGTCGGACGAGGGCCGTCCCAAGAGGGGAGAGGCCGGTGAGGCGGACCTAACTTAACTGAGCCTTAGTTCACGCATACCCCCTCGTGCAGTGATTCGGATCTCACGTTCCGGCCCTGGGGCAAGAGGCCGTCATGGACCCTCCATGACCGGCCCATGGACCGGTCAAGCCGGGGTCAAATGGGCGTGACGTCGGGAATTCCGGGGCCGTCCGAGGTGTGGGCCGAGGTGTGGTTCGGAGCGTGGTTCGGAGCGTGGTTCGGGGCCCCGTCCGGGGTGCGTACCGGGACTACCAGCGGGGCTCCGGTGCGCGGGTGCGGGAGCACCTCGACGGGCTGCCGGTACACGCGGCTGAGGAGGGCGTCCTCGAACACCTCGGCGGGCGGGCCGTCGGCGGCGATCCGTCCGCCGTGCAGGACGGCGGCCCGGTCCGCGTAGGCGGCGGCCAGTCCCAGGTCGTGCAGGACGACGACCACCGCGTCCCCTGCCGCGGCCCGCTCCCGGCAGATGCGCAGGACGAGCTCCTGGTGGCGCAGATCGAGGGCGGCGGTGGGCTCGTCGAGCAGCAACAGCGGGGCCCGCTGGGCCAGTACGCGGGCCAGTGCGACCCGGGCCCGTTCGCCGCCGGAGAGCGCGGAGAACGGGCGTGCGGCGAATGCGGTGACCTCGGCGGCGGCCATCGCGGTGGCGACGGCCTCCTCGTCCGCATCGGCGAAGGGGGTGCCGGCCCAGGGTGCGCGGCCCATCCGGACGACGTCCTCCACCGGGAAGGGGAAGGACAGTGCGGCCGACTGGGGGAGGACGGAGCGGCGGAGGGCGAGGTCCGGGGCGCTCCAGTCGCCCACCGGGCGGCCGTCTACCCGGACTTCACCGGAGGTGGCGGGCAGGTCGGCGGCGAGGGCGCCGAGGAGGGTGGACTTGCCCGCGCCGTTCGGGCCGACCAGAGCCAGCACCTCGCCGGCCCGGGCGGTCAGCCGGATGCCGGCGAGGACCTCGTGCTGCCCGAGCCGGACGTGCAGGTCCACGGCCTCGGCGAGCGCCGCGCCGGGGGCGGGGCGGGACGGGACGGTGCGGCGGCCGCGGGTGAAGAGGCGGGTCAGGGGGCCGGTGGGTGTTCTGGTGGGGGTGGGGGGCCTGGTGAGGGTGGTGGTGCGTGTGGTCGTGCGTGTGGTGGCGGCGGTCGTGCGGGTCACGCCCAGCCTCCTTGCTTGCGGCGGGTGCGACGCAGCAGCCAGAAGAAGAACGGGCTGCCGATCAGGGCGGTGAGCACGCCGAGGGGGAGTTCGGCGGGCTGGGCGAGAGTCCGGGCGGCGAGGTCGCCCGCGACCAGGACCACGGCGCCGGCCAGGGCGCTGCCGGGGACCAGGAAGCGGTGCCCGGGGCCGTTGGCCATGCGCAGCAGGTGCGGGACGAGCAGGCCGACGAAGGTGATGACGCCGGCGACGGCCACGGCGGCCGCGGTCAGCAGCGCGACGACCAGGATGAGTGCGAGGCGCAGCCGTTCGACGTCGACGCCGAGGTGGCGGGCGGGCCGCTCGCCGAGCGAGAGCAGGTCGAGCCGGCGGGCGTAGAAGGGGGCGACGAGCAGCCCGGCGACGGCGCAGGGGAGGACCGCCAGCACCTTGGGCCAGGTGGCCTGGGCGAGGGAGCCCAGCTGCCAGAAGGTGATCTGGTTGACCTGGCCGCTGTCCGCGAAGAAGACGAACAGGCCGATGAGGGCGCCGGCGAAGGCGTTGACCGCGATGCCGGTGAGGATGAGCGTGACGACCTCGGTCTTCCCGCCGTTGCGGGAGAGGAGGTAGACGGCGCTGACGGTGACGAGGCCCGCGACGAACGCACAGGCGGTGATGGTCCAGTTGCCGAGGAAGCTGAGGCCGAGGCCGATGGCGGCGACCGCGCCGACGGCGGCGCCCGCCGAGATGCCGATGACGCCGGGCTCGGCGAGCGGGTTGCCGAAGACGCCCTGCATGAGCGCGCCCGCGCAGCCGAGGGAGGCGCCGACGAGGAGCGCGAGCACGACGCGGGGGAGGCGTACGTTCCACAGCACGCTCTCGCCGACCCGGTCGAGCGGCGCCCCGCCGAGGCCCAGGCGGTGCTGGGCGGAGGCGAGGACGTCCGCGGTGGGGATGCGGTAGGCGCCGGTGCCGGCGGAGAGCAGGGCGAGGAGGAGCAGGGCGGCGAGGAGGGCGAGGGCGAGGAGGAGGGCTCGGCGGCCTGTGCGGCGTTCGCCTGCGGCGGGCTTGGCGTGCTTGGCCTGTTCCGCGGCGGCGGCGGCGGGCGCGGCCTTGGCCTTGGCCGGGGCGGGTGTGGCTTCGGTGGGGGGCGGGGTGGCTTCGGCCGGGGCGGGTGTGGCTTCGGTGGGGCCGGGCGCGCGCCGGGGCGTCTCCTCGGGCGCCGAACGGTTCTCGGGGCCGGAATGTGTGGCAGTGGTG
>NZ_LBMK01000001.1:655972-677768 GCF_001005295.1 Streptomyces yangpuensis
CCCGGCCCCGGGCGAGCCGGAAGGCGCGGCTGTGGTGCGTTCGGGGTTCTGCGGGGATCGCTCCGGTACGTGGTCGGCCCCGGGGGAGGCTGATGGTGCGGCTGTGGTGCGTTCGGGGTCCTGCGGGGATCGCTCCGGTACGCGGTCGGCCCCGGGGGAGGCTGATGGTGCGGCTGTGGTGCGCTTGGTGTTCTGGGGGGATTGCCCTGGTACGGGGTCGGCCTTGGGGGAGGCTGATGGTGCGGCTGTGGTGCGTTCGGCGTTGTGGGGGGATTGCCCCGGTACGTGGTCGGCGCCGGGGGAGTCGGAAGGTGCGGTGGGGTCGTAGGAGAGGGGCACCTCAGGCTCCCTTGCCGTAGAGCTGGGTGATCAGGGAGGCGAGCACCTGGTCCGTGCGGGGGCCGTAGTTGAGCAGGACGCCGTCGTCGATCGTGAGCACGCGGCGGTCCATGCCGGCCGGGGTCTGCGCGACGCCCGGGATCTTCACCAGGCCGTCGACGCCGCCGACCGATTCGAGCCCCTTGGACATGACCAGGATCGCGTCGGGGGCGGCGGCCGCCAGGGCTTCGCTGGTGATCGGGGTGAAGTCCTTGCCGAGGCCGGACTCCTTCCCGGTGTCGACCGCTCCGGCCGCTTCGAGGAGTGAGGCCGCTCCGGAGTCCGAGCCGCCCAGCAGGTAGACGGAGGCCGTGCCGCGCAGGTAGAGGAAGGCCACCCGGGGCTGTTTGCCGCGGGCTGCGGGAACGTTTTCGCGGAGGGCGGCGATGCGGTCGGCGGTGCGCTGGTTCAGCTGGGCGCCGGCCTCCTTGACGCCGAGCGCGGCGGAGACGGTGTCGATCCGCTTCGGCACGTCGTCCAGCCCCTTGGCGGGAGCGACGACGAGGACCGGGATGCCGGCGTCGCGGATCTGCTGGATCGCCTCGGCGGGCCCGGTGGTGGTCTCCGCCAGGACGAGCGTCGGGCGGAGGGAGAGCACGCTCTCGGCGGAGACGTCGTGGCCACGTGTCACCACCGGGAGGGCGGCGGCCTGTTCGAACGTGGCGGTGATGTCGCGGGCGACGACCCGTCCGCCGAGGCCGAGCGTGTGGACGATCTCGTTGAGGCTGCCGGTCAGCGGGATCACCCGGTCGGCCGAGGTGACGGTGACCTGCGCACCGTCGGCCGAGGGGACGGTCACCGGCAGGGCGGGCTGTGGCGTCGCGGCGAGCGGCTCCACCCGGTCCGGAGCGGCCGCGGGGGCGGGGGCGGATGAGCCCGGAGAGGTGGCCGTACCTCCGCAGCCCGTCAGCGCGAGTGCCAGTGCCAGTGCGGTCACGGCAACTGCGAGACGGGGGAAGCGGTGTGACGCGGCGGGCGTAGGCACGAAGGCACCGTCCTGATCGTCCGACTGAGGTTCTGAGGACCGGGGGGTTTTCATCCGGCCCGGACTTAGCTTAGGTTAGCCTAACCTTGCTTGCTAGACCCTGGAGGGGGCATTCATGCCCACGAGACCCGTCCGTGCGCTCACCATCGCCCTGCTGGCGGGCCTGTTGGGGGCCTTGCTCCCGGCGACCGCCGCTCGCGCGGGCACCGTACAGGGGGGTCGGCTCGACTGGGGCATCAAATCGTCCTTCCAGAGTTATGTCACCGGTCCGGTGGCGAAAGGCGGTTTCAAGCTGAAGAGCGGCGCCGCCACGGTCGGCGGAAGTCTGTTCCGCTTCCACTCGGCGACCGGCTCCTACGACCCCGCAACCGGCGCGTTCGAAGCCTCGTACTCCGGTGGAGTCACCTTCCAGGGCCACCAGAAGCCGGACGGTGTGTACGAGTTGGACATGACCGTCAGCCGACCGACCGTCAGGATCAGCGGTGGGGGCGGGACGCTGTACGTGGACGTCTCCAGCAAGGCCAAGGACACGGGCACGGTCAGCAACCAGAGCCAGGTGCCGTTCGCGACGCTCGGCGTCGGCGGGATCAACATGAAGGGCGGCGCCAGTCCGCTGACCCTCACGAACATCGCGGTCACCCTCACCGCCCAGGGCGCCCAGGCGTTCGCGGGGTACTACCCGGCCGGCGCGCAGCTCGACCCGCTCTCGCTCTCGGCCGACGTGCGGACGGCCCCGGCCGCGGAGCCCTCGCAGCCGGCCGCCACGCAGCCGAGCGTCCCGGCCCAGTCCTCGCAGGCACCGGGCGGCTTCGCCGACGCCGCCGTCGACTGGGGGGTGCGGCGTACCTTCCGCGAGTACGTCACCGGTTCGATCGGCCAGGGCAAGTGGACCCTCGCCGAGGGGGCCCAGGACGGCGGCGCGCTGTTCCGCTTCCCGCAGGGCAAGGGTACGTACGACGGCCGGAACGGCACCCTTGAGGCCGCTTTCGCCGGCACGGTCAAGTTCACCGGCACCCACCTGGATCTGACGCTGGGCAAGGTGGGCGTGAAGGTGGAGAACGGCAGGGGCGTGCTGTCCGCGGACGTCACCACGGCGGGCGCGACGAAGAACGCCGTCCCGCTGGTCGAGTTCGACGCCAGGGGTCTGAAGACCGAGGGTGCGCTGCTCACCCTGGCCGAGGCCCCGGCCACCCTCACCGAGGGCGGCTCGCAGGCCTTCAACTCCATGTACAGGGCCGGCACCGAGATGGACCCCGTCTCGCTGGCCGTCGCCCTCGACGCCACGGCGGCCCTGCCGGCCCTGCCCGACCTGGGCTCCACGGCCGCCCCCTCGGCGCCCCCCGCCCCCGCCCCCGCGCCGGCCGCGGCCGCGGAGCCCGAGAAGTCCTCGAACACCGCCCTCTACGCCGCCCTGGCCGCAGCCGCCCTCCTCCTGGCCGCCACCGTCACCACCCTGGCCATCCGCCACCGCCGCAGAACCCCCGCCGCTGTCGCCACCGCCATGTCGTCCCCTCCCTCGCCGACAGCCGCTGCCGCTGCCGCCGATACGGCTACCGCAGCCCCGGCCGCTGCCGGCAGCGCCGCCCCGGCCACTGGGGCTGGCGCGACTCCGGCCCGTAGCGCCACCCCGGACCCCGCCGGTCAAGCCGCTGCCCCGGACCCGGCAGCGGGCTCCGTCGGTGGCGGGGCCACGTAGCTGTCCGCGTGGCCCGCTCCCCTTTCCTTCCGTCCTTCAGGAGTTCCCCGTCATGTCGTCCATCCGCCGCCGCGTCTCCCTCGCGGCCGCCGTTCTGACCGCCGCCGCCCTCGGCGCCACCGCGTTCGCCCTGCCGGCCACCGCCGCCGGCGGTCCTCCCGCCGGGCCCGTGAAGATCGTGGGCGGCTCCCTCGACTGGGGCGTCCTCGCCAGCTACCGCGCCTACGTGACCGGCATGGCCAAGGGCACCATCTCCGTCGCCGAAGGCGCCGTGCAGAACACCGACGGCACCCTGAAGTTCATCGACGCCACGGGCCAGTACGACCCGGCCGGCGGCCACGTGGTGAAGGCCGCCTTCAAGGGCAGCGTCACCTTCTCCTCGCCCGCCCCGCCGACCGGCCACGGCTTCGAGGTCAAGCTCTCCGACATCCGTATCGACACCGGTACCAAGAAGCTGACCGCCGACGTCACCAAGTCCGGTGCCACGGCCCAGGACGTGCCGCTGGCGACCGTGGCCTTCGCAGGCCCGTCGATGAACGGCCTCGCGACGACCCTCACCAAGGAGGCCGCGGAAGCGCTCGGTTCCCCGGGCTACGAGAACAAGGCCGGCGACCCGCTGACCGCGGGGCTAAAGTTCGAGGAGCCCGCCCCCGAACCGACCCCGACGAAGCCGACCCCCACCAAGGACCCCGCCCCCACCAGGGACCCCGCCCCCACCACCCCGGCCGACGGCCCGCAGAAGGTCCTGAACGGCAAGCTGACGTGGGGCGTGAAGGAGTCCTTCCGACGCTACGTGCTGGGCGCGGGCTCGATCACCCCGGCCGGCGGCGCCGCGAAGAACGGCGACCTCTTCGGCTTCGCCTTCGGCAAGGGCGAGCTGGACGTGAAGAAGCAGAAGCTGAACGCCTCCTTCGAGGGCAACCTCCGCTTCCAGTACGCGGCCCACGGCATCGACATGACCTTCGCCAACCCCCGCGTCGACGCCACCGGCAGGACCGGCACGCTCTACCTCGACGTCAAGAACGCCGCCGGCAGCAGGACGGGCGTCGCCTTCGCCACGCTCGACCTGTCGAAGACCGACTACAGGACGAAGAACGGCGTACTGGCGCTGAACGCCGTGCCGGCCGCCTTCACCGCCGACGGCGCGGCCGCCTTCGCCAACGACACCACCGGCTCCATGTACAAGGCGGGCGACCCGATCGACCCGCTCACCTTCTCGGTGGCCGTGGACAAGGACGCCACCCTGCCGCCGTCCACGGGCGGCACGCCCACCGGCGGCACGACGGGCGCAGGCACCGGCGGAACCACCGGCGGTACGGGCGGCACCGCGGGCGGCGGCTCGGCGGGCGGCGGCTCTGTCGGCGGCAACCTCGCCGACACCGGCGCCGAGATCCCGGCCGGAGCCCTGCTCACCACCTCCGGTGTCGTGATCGCGGCAGGCGCGGGCGCGATCTTCTTCGCGCGCAGGCGCCGTACGGCCCAGGTCTGAACCGTGCTTGAATTCCCGCGTGAACGATCTCGATGTCCTGAGGGTCTTCTGCGCGGGTGACGGCCGGTACGGCAACCTGCTCGGTGTCGTGCGCGACGGCCGGACCTGCCCCGACGACGCGTCCCGGCAGGCGCTGGCCGCCGAACTCGGCTACAGCGAGACGGTGTTCGTCGACGACCCCGAGCGCGGGGTCGTCGACATCCGCACCCCCGGCACCCGGATGTCCTTCGCCGGACACCCGCTGGTCGGGCTCGCGTGGCTGCTGGACATCGAGGAGCTCCAGCCGCCCGTCGGATCCGTATGGGCGCGTGACGACGGCGAGTTCACCTGGATCACCGCCCGGCCCGAGTGGGTCGAGGGCAAGCGCACGCAGCAGTTCGGGAGCGTCGCCGAGGTCGAGGCGCTCCCGGCGCCGCCGCCGGGCGAGGGCTGGCTGTACGCCTGGGCGTGGGAGGACGAGGCCGCGGGCCGCGTCCGGGCCCGCGGCTTCCCGCGTCGCCCCGACGGCGTCATCGCCGAGGACGAGGCCACCGGCTCGGCGGCGATCCTGCTGACGGCCGAGCTGGACCGCGCCCTGAACATCACCCAGGGCGCCGGTTCCCAGATCCTCACCGCCCCCGGCGCCGACGGCACGATTGAGGTGGGTGGCCGCGTCCGCTTCGCCCAGCCCCCGGCCGCCCTCGCGTAACTGGGTATCCCGTACCGGTGAAGTGAGTACCTGAGCACTGGCGCGGCCACCGGGCGCCGCGGTGCCATGGGGTCATGACGACGAACTCGATCCCCGGGCCGCCCTGCGCGCGGCGGCAGTGGCCGGCCGTGGCGGCGCTCTTCACCGTGCTGGGCCCGGCCGCCGCGTGGCTCGGCCGGGCGATCTCGTACCTGCCCGAGGTGCCGGGCCCGTACGCCCTGTTCTACGTCGTCCCGTTCGCGCTGGTGGCCGCCACCTGGATCCCGCCGCGGACCGACGCGCAGCGCCGCAGGCGCCTCGCGATGGGGAGCGTCGGCTGCCTCATGGCCCTGTTCTACCCGAACGTGCTGGTCGTCACCTGGCTCGTCCTGTGGGCGGTGGCGGGCTCATGAAACAGCCGCGGGGCCGGGCCTGGCCCGGCCCCGCGGCGGCGCGAGGTCACGCGGCGAGGCGGTACGTGGCGAGGCGGTCACGCGGTGAGGCGGAACTCCTCGCCCAGCTCGCGGAAGACCGCTCCGTTGAAGTCGAAGGCGCGCCTGCACTCGTCGATGATGCGCTGCTTCTCCAGGTCGTCGGCGGCGATCGCGTCCAGCAGCTCGCGGTAGGTCCGCTTGAAGGCCGCCGGGTTGGAGATGTCCGCGAAGACGTAGAAGCGGACGCCGTCGCCCTTGCGCTCGAAGCCCCAGGTGCGCTCCGCCTTGTCGCGGATGATCTGCCCGCCGGAGAGGTCGCCCAGGTAGCGGGTGTAGTGGTGGGCGACGTAGCCGCCCGGCCACTCGGCCGCGCACTGGGCCACCCGGGCGGCGTAGGCCTCGGTCGAGGGCAGCGCCACCACCTGCTCGCGCCACGCGGGGCCCAGCAGGTGCGCGAGGTCGCGCTCGATCTCCGCGACGCGCATCAGCTCGGGCCGGATGAAGGGGCCCGCCACCGGATCGTCCTTCAGGGACTCGGCGGCCTCCTCCAGGGCCCGGTACACGAACCACAGCTGCTCGGTGTAGCGCGTGTACGCGTCCACGCCGAGCCGTCCGCCCAGCATGTCGCTCATGAAGGTCGACGTCTCGGCCTCGGTGTGCTGCTCGTGCGAGGCGACGCGGATGACCGTGGAGAAGGCGTCCAAGGCGGACCTCCCAGAAGAGGAAACAGGCGTGGCGACAGTGCCGCCACGCCCGATACTCCTACTTAGGCTTGCCTAAGTCAATGGGTTCCCGACGCCTTGTCGGTAAAAAGGCCTCCGGCCGGAAACCGGTCAGGGAAGGGTCAGGATGTCCGCCCCGGAGTCCGTGACCACCAGCGTGTGCTCGAACTGCGCGGTCCGCTTGCGGTCCTTCGTGACGACCGTCCAGCCGTCGTCCCACATGTCGTAGTCGTGGGTGCCCAGGGTCAGCATCGGCTCGATCGTGAAGGTCATCCCCGGCTCGATGACCGTGGTCGCGTGCGGGCTGTCGTAGTGCGGGATGATCAGGCCGGAGTGGAAGGACGAGTTGATGCCGTGGCCGGTGAAGTCCCGGACCACGCCGTAGCCGAAGCGCTTCGCGTACGACTCGATGACGCGGCCGATGACGTTGATCTGACGGCCCGGCTTGACGGCCTTGATCGCCCGGTTCAGTGCCTCACGGGTGCGCTCCACCAGCAGCCGCGACTCCTCGTCCACGTCCCCGCACAGGTAGGTGGCGTTGTTGTCGCCGTGCACCCCGCCGATGTACGCCGTCACGTCGAGGTTCACGATGTCGCCGTCGCGCAGGACGGTGGAATCGGGGATGCCGTGACAGATGACCTCGTTGACCGAGGAACACAGCGACTTCGGGTAGCCCCGGTAGCCGAGCGTCGAGGGGTAGGCGCCGTGGTCGCACATGTACTCGTGGGCGACCTTGTCGAGCTCGTCGGTGGTCACCCCCGGCGCGATCAGCTTGGCGGCCTCCGCCATCGCCTGGGCGGCGATCCGGCCGGCGATGCGCATGGCCTCGATGGTCTCGGCCGACTGCACCTCCGGTCCGGTGTACGGAGTGGGCGCGGGCTTGCCGACGTACTCGGGACGGCGGATGTTTCCGGGAACGGAACGGGCGGGAGAGAGCTCGCCTGGCACGAGCAGCGACTGACCGGACATGCAAGCGAGTGTATCCAGCGGGGATGGGGCAGCATGGCGGGATAGAGCGGCACACAGCGGCTTGCGGAGGCATCGAGAGGAGCCTGGACGACGATGGCCCTGTTCAAGAAGCGCCAGGTGGGCAAAGCCGGCGAGTGGTACTACTGCCTGGTCCACCAGAAGGTCGAGGAAGGCCCCGAGTGCCCGGCCAAGGACCGGTTCGGCCCGTACGGAACGCCCGAGGAGGCCGCCCACGCCATGGAGACGGCGCAGGAGCGCAACCTGGAGTGGCAGAACGACCCCAAGTGGAACGACAAGACCCGCGAGGAAGAAGAGGGCACCTCGGGCACGGGCACGGGCACGTCCGGCTGACGGGCCGGCAGGAGCGCACTACCAGCGGCTGGGCGGCGGCGCGGTCAGCCGGTCGGCCAGCCCCGCCAGCCGGTCCAGCAACCGGCGGCGGGAGCCGCGCTGGGCCGGCGGACCGTTCTCCCCGGCCGCCGCGCTGACCAGGTGCTGCACGGTGTCCAGGTCCAGCTCGGCGGCGCCGTCCGGCACCGACAGCGCGTCGTGCGCCAGCGCCCCCAGGTCCCGGTCCCCGCCGTCCAGGGACAGCACGGTCGCCCCCGCCCGGCGGGCGTCGTGCACCCGCTCCAGCAGCCCCGCGCCGGGCTCCCGGGGCGCCACCACCAGTACGGTGTGCCCGCGCCCGGCCGCCGCCAGCCGGCCCAGCCCCACCGACAGGTGCGGCGGCTCCCCGGACCGCACCCGGTGGCGCACGAGCGTCGGCGCCAGCTCCGGCCGGCCCGACCAGGCGGCCTCGTCGACGAGATGCGCCGCCAGATGCCAGGGCTCGTAGCCCTCGGTCCCCACCAGCAGCAGCTTCCCGCCGGCCGGCACGACGGACCGGCGCAGCGAGCCGGCGAAGCGGCGCGCGTCGCCCGGCCACTGCGTACCGGCGAGCACCTCGCGCAGCAGGGCGACCCTGACGGCATCCATGGCCGCATCCTGCCGCATCGGGCCGACACGGGGGGCGCTTCCCGGCTCTTCGACTGTGAGCTACCCGGCAGTACCCTCGCCCCCATGACTTCCTCAGACAGCACGCAGAAGCCGCCGGCCAAGGACCCGTGGGACCTGCCGGACGTGTCCGGCCTCGTCGTCGGCGTCCTCGGCGGCACCGGTGACCAGGGCCGCGGCCTCGCCTACCGGCTCGCCCGCGCCGGCCAGAAGGTGATCATCGGCTCCCGTGCCGCCGACCGCGCGCACACCGCCGCCGACGAACTGGGGCTCGGCGTGGAGGGCGCGGACAACGCCGAGTGCGCGCGCCGCAGCGACATCGTCATCATCGCGGTGCCGTGGGAGGGTCACGCCAAGACCCTCGAAGCGCTCCGCGAGGACCTCGCCGGCAAGCTCGTCGTCGACTGCGTCAACCCGCTCGGCTTCGACAAGCAGGGCGCCTACGCCCTCCAGGTCGAAGAGGGCAGCGCCGCCCAGCAGGCTGCGGCCCTCCTGCCGGACTCCCGCGTCACGGCCGCCTTCCACCACCTCTCGGCGGTCCTCCTCCAGGACGAGTCGATCGACGAGATCGACACCGACGTCATGGTCCTCGGCGAATCCCGCGCCGACACCGACATCGTCCAGGCCCTGGCCGCCCGCATCCCCGGCATGCGCGGCATCTTCGCGGGCCGCCTGCGCAACGCCCACCAGGTCGAGGCCCTCGTGGCGAACCTGATCTCCACCAACCGCCGCTACAAGGCCCACGCGGGCCTCCGCACGACGGACGTCTGACCACCCCACCGGCTGCGCGGTGCCTTTACGGCAGCACTGCGGGGCATGGGGGACACTGGAGTGGCTCGACCCCCCTCCAGTGTCCCCGAGGAGCTCTTCCCATGCCCCGCCTTGCCGTCTTCGCCGTTGTCGTCTGCGTCCTCGCTGTGGCCGCAGCCGTCGTCGCCTTCGTGGAGGGCAGCTTCCTCGGGATCGTGTGGGTGCTGCTGGCGGGTCTCACGTCGAACATGGCCTGGTACTACATGCGCAAGGCCAAGGCCGAGAAGGCCGCCACCGCCCGCAACGCCTGAGCCTGAGCCTGAGCCGTCAGCCTCCGGCCGCGGCCCGGGCGGCCTTGAGCGCCGTCTCCAGCGCCTGATCGGCCGGGACCGGCACGTCGGGGACGACACCGACGCCCTCCCAGTTGCCGCCCGTCACCGTGCTGACCGTCCGGGCCGTCGGTACCGCCACCAGGACGTGCTCGCTCACCGCGTGCCGGTCCGTGGGATGGGCGCCGCCCCGCGTGGTCTCGCCGACGAGGACGGCACGGCCGTGTGCCTGGACACCCCTTAGTCCTGCGGGACCTCGCAGACGCCCGCGCCGTCCTGCCAGAAGCGGTAGAGGTCGCGGCCGCAGTACGTCTCCAGGTCCGACACGCCCAGCGCCGACAGCACGCCGTCCACGACGTCGAAGAAGACGGCGTTGACCGCCGGGATCCACAGCAGCGCGAAGACCGCGATCAGGCCGAACGGCGCCAGCGGCTCCATCTCGCGCCGTACCCGGTACGACAGCCACGGCTCGATCACCCCGTACCCGTCGAGGCCCGGCACCGGCAGGAAGTTCAGGATCGCCGCCGTCACCTGGAGCATCGCGAGGAAGCCGAGCGCGTAGCGGAAGGCGAGCGGCACCCCGTCCAGCGCGTCCAGCCAGAACGGGGCCGTGCAGACGACCGCGAAGACCACGTTCGTCAGCGGTCCCGCGGCCGAGATCAGGCTGTGCTTCCAGCGGCCCCGGATCCGGCCGCGCTCGATGAAGACCGCGCCGCCCGGCAGGCCGATCCCGCCCAGGATCACGAAGATCACCGGCAGGACGATGCTGAGCAGTGCGTGCGTGTACTTCAGCGGGTTCAGCGTCAGGTAGCCCTTGGCGCCGACCGTGAGGTCGCCGCCGTGCAGGGCGGTACGGGCGTGCGCGTACTCGTGCAGGCAGAGGGAGACGATCCATGCCGACGTCACGAAGAGGAACACGGCGAGGCCGGCGCTTGTCGAGTACCCCGTCCACACCGCCCAGCCCGTGACGGCCATGACGGCGAAGATCCCGAGGAATACCGAACTGATCCGCCGCTCGTGGCGGGTGCCCTGATGAACCATGCGGGGAAACCTATCCCGGGGCGCGCGCGGAAAACGGTTCGGGGCCGAGCCGGGGTCCGGGGACAATGGGCCGGTGCGTTACGCGATTCTCGGCTCCGCCCAGGTCCTCCGCGACGACGGGACCCCCGTGGCCGTCGGCGGGGCGCGCCTGCGTGCGCTCCTGACCGCGCTCGCGCTGCGCCCGGGGCGGGTGGTGCCGGCCCGGCTGCTGGTCGACGAGGTGTGGAACGGCGCCCCGCCGGCCGACGCCGTGGCCGCCCTGCAGGCGCTGGTGGCCCGGCTGCGGCGGGCGCTGGGGCACACGGCCGTGCTGTCCGCCGACGGCGGCTACCGGCTGGCCGCCGAGCGCGAGGACGTCGACCTGTACCGCTTTGAGCGGCTGGCCCGGGCCGGCGCCGAGGCGCCGGACCCGGCCGAGGCCACCGCCCTGTACGAGGAGGCCCTCGCCCTGTGGCGCGGACCCGCCCTCGCGGACCTGCCCGACCCGGCCGCGGAGGCCGCGCGCTGGGAGGCCGTACGGATGGAGGCGCGCCGGGGCCGGCTCGCCGCGGCCCTGGCCCTGGGCCGGGCCGAGCACGCCCTGCCGGAGCTGACCGCGCTGTGCGCGCGGCAGCCGCTGGACGAGCCGCTCCAGGTGCTGCGGATCCGGGCCCTGCGCGACGCCGGCCGCGCCGCGGAGGCGCTGTCCGCCTACGACGACGTACGCCGGGACCTGGCCGACCGCCTCGGCACGGACCCCGGCCCGGCCCTGCGCACCCTGCACGCCGAACTCCTGGCCCCGGAGGGCTCCGGTCCGGCGACCCGGCCGCCGAGGTTCACACCCCCCGGCGGCCCGGAACACCCGGGCCACGCCCACAGCCCGGCCGCAGGCCACGGCTCCGCGCTGGGGCACGGCCCGACGCCGGCCGAAGGCCAGGCCCCGCTCTCGGGCCACGCCCCGGCCCCGGCCGCAGGCCACGCTCCGGCCTATGGCTCCGCCCCGGCCCAGGGCCCGGCCCCGGCTGCGGGCCACGCTCCGGGCTCGGGCGCGGGGCACGTCCATGCTCCCGGCCACCCGGCCGCAGGCCACGGCCCGGCCCAGGGCCACGGCCACGGCCCGGCCCAGGGCCACGGCCACGGTCCGGCCCGGGGCTACGCCCCGGCCGCAGGCCACGGCACGGCTGTCGGCGGCAGCGCGGGCTTCCGGGCCGCCGGGCCGCAGGGCGGATCCGATGCGGGCGGGAGCGCAGCGGCAGCCGCAGCCGCTTCCGCCCCGCCCGGCCGGGGCAGCGGCAATCTGCGGGCTCGGCTGACCACCTTTGTCGGGCGCGAGGACGACATCCGCGTCATCGGTGACGACCTCGCGCGGGCGCGCCTCGTCACGCTTCTCGGGCCCGGCGGCGCCGGCAAGACCCGCCTGTCCCAGGAGGCCGCCGAGGCGCACGAGCCGCACGGCCGCTGGCCCGACGGCGTGTGGCTGGTCGAACTGGCCCCCGTCGACGACCCCGAGGACGTCGCCGAGGCCACCCTCGCCGCAGTCGGGGCGCGGGAGACCAAGCTGCGCGGCGCCGCCGCCGAGGAGCTGCGGGCGCTGACCGAGCGCAACGGCGACGACCCCCTCGACCGGCTCGCCGAGCACTGCGCGCACCGCAGCCTGCTGCTCGTGCTCGACAACTGCGAGCACGTCGTCGAGGCCGCCGCCGAGCTCGCCGAACGCCTCCTCACCCACTGCCCCGGCGTCCAGATCCTCGCCACCAGCCGCGAACCCCTCGGCATCCCGGGAGAGACCGTCCGCCCCGTCGAACCGCTGCCCGACCCCATCGCGCTGCGGCTGCTCGGCGACCGCGGGGCAGCGGCCCGCGCCGGGTTCACCGTGGACGAGGACCCGGCCGCCGCGGCCGAGATCTGCCGCCGCCTCGACGGGCTGCCGCTCGCGATCGAGCTGGCCGCGGCCCGGCTGCGGCTGCTGACTCCGCGGCAGATCGCGGACCGGCTCGACGACCGGTTCCGGCTGCTGACCAGCGGCGCCCGCACCGTCCTGCCGCGCCAGCAGACCCTGCGGGCCGTCGTGGACTGGTCCTGGGACCTCCTCGACGAGGCCGAGCGCACCGTCCTGCGCCGGCTGTCCGTCTTCGCGGGCGGCTGCGACCTCGCCGCCGCCGAAGCCGTCTGCGCCGACCCGTCCGGGGACGCCGCCGCCGACGCCGCCCTGGACGTCGCCGACACCCTCGGTTCCCTCGTCGACAAGTCCCTGGTCGTCGCCGCCCCCGGCCCCGGCGGCTCCGGCATGCGATACCGCCTCCTGGAGACGGTCGCCGAGTACGCCTCCGAGCGCCTCGCCGAAGCCGGAGCGGGCGGCGACCGCGACGCCACCGCCCGCCGCCACCTCGTCCACTACCGCGAACTCGCCCGGACCAGCGACCCCCTGCTGCGCGGCCACCGCCAGCGGGAGGCGGCGGAGCGGCTCGCCACCGAGTACGAGAACCTCCGTACGGCCCTGCGCCGGGCCGTCACCACCCGCGACGTGGACGAGGCCCTCTGCCTCGTCCACGCCCTGGGCTGGTACTGGCACCTGCACGACCAGCGGACCGAGTCCCGGCACTGGGCGGACGCGGTCGCGGCCCTCGGCCCCAACCCCTTCGCGGCCGTACCCGTCGTCCCCGCCGAGCCGGTGTACGGGCAGCTCGTGGACTCGCCGCCGCCCTACCGCGGCGAGGTGCTCGACGAGGCCTGGCGCGCCCTGCACCTGGTCCGGCTGGCGTCCCGGGACCAGACCAACAAGGACTGGGACGACCCCGAGGTCCGGGCCCTGGTCGACGGGGTGATCGCCACCTACCGGCCCGGGCTCCCGCAGACCTGCCGCACACCGGCCTCCCTGTGGATCTACGCCGTCATGATCGCGGGCGATGCCGGGCTGCTCAAACGTGTCGTCGACGAGACCGTCGCCACCGCCCGCACACTCGGCTACCGCTGGGAGCTCGCCTCCGCCCTCCAGCTGCGCGCCAACATCCTCGCCAACCGCGCCGACTGGGCCGGCGACGCCTCCCGCGACGCCGACGAGAGCCTGGAGCTCTTCCGGCAACTCGGCGACGACTGGGGCTGCGCGGAGGCGCTCTCCGCCCGCGCCGAGTCCCGGGAGAAACGCGGCGAGCACGCCCTGGCCGCCCGCGACTACCGCGAGGCGATCGCGTACGCCGAACGCCTCGGCGCGAAGGCGCAGGTGACGGTGTTGCGCGTCCGGATGGCCGGCACCCTCACCGAGAACGGCGAGATCGCGGAGGCCGAGCGGATCCTCACCGAGATCACCGCCACGGTGCAGCGGTTCGGCAACGAGGCGATGCCCGCCGCCCGGATGTTCCTCGCCGGCATCCTCGGCCGTACCGGACGGATCGACGAGGCCCGCGTCCAGATCCGGGTGCTGCGCGAGGAGTTCGCCTTCGGCGCGTACGCGATCTTCGACGTGTTCCTGCTGGCCACGACGGCCTGGCTGGACAACCAGGACGGCCGCTACGAGGACGCGCTGCAGGGGATCCGCGACGCCACGGCCGCCTTCCGGCACCCGCTGGCGCTGATGGTCGCCCCGCACCTGCCCGCCACCTTCCTGCTGACGGCGGCCGTCTCCCTGGTGTCGCCCGGCGGTCCGCAGCGGGAGGACGACGGAGCCCGGCTGCTCGGTGCCTACCGCGCGCTGATGCCGCCCGCCCATTTCCCGGTGACGACGGAACGCGAGGACTTCGCCTTCGCCGAGAAGCAGGCGCGCTCCGCGCTCGGCGACACCGCCTACGAGGCGGCGTACGCCGAAGGCGGTGGCCTCACCCTGGAGGAGGCCACCGCCCTCGTCTGACCCGGCCCCCGGCCGGTGCCCGTCCGGGACGCGATCCGGAGTGGACCGGTCCGCGGGTCAGGTCTTCTGGCGGAACTTGCGGACCGCGAGCGGCATGGTGACCGCGGTGATGGCCAGTGACCAGAGCAGCGTCATCCACACCGAGTCGCCGACGGGCGTGCCGTTGATCAGGGCGCGGGCGGCGTCCGCCAGGTTCGACAGCGGGTTGTAGTCCGTGAAGGACTGGAGCCAGCCCGGCATCGTCGACGGCGGGGCGAAGATCGAGCTGCCGAACTGCAGCGGCATCAGGACCAGCATCGCCATGCCCTGGACGGCCTGGGCGGTCTTCATGGTGAGACCGAGCAGGATGAAGATCCACATCAGCGCGCTGCCGAAGACGGCCGACAGTCCGATGGCGAGGAACAGGTCCAGCACCGAGGACCTGATCGACAGGCCGAGCAGGAAGCCCACGCCCAGCAGGATCGCGATGGCCACCATCATCCGGCCGAGCTCGACGACGATCTTGGCGAGGAGCACGGACGACCGGGCGATCGGCATGGACCGGAACCGGTCCATCACGCCCTTCTTGAAGTCGTCGTTGACGCCGGTGCCCACCGCCATCGCGATGTTCATGCCCATCATGGCCATGAGGCCCGGGACCACGTAGTTCACGTAGTCCGCCTGGTTGCCCTTGCCGGAGATCGCGCCGCCGAAGACGAACACGAACAGCAGCGTGAAGATGATCGGCATGAACAGGACGTCGAACATCGACTCGGGGTCCTGCTTGATCTGCAGGGCGTTGCGGCGCACCAGGGCGCCGATGTGCCGCAGGTTGGCCCGCAGGCCGATCCGTCCCTCACCGTGCGCGGCGGCCGGCCGGGCCGGGCCGGGCGCGGAGGGCGCGGGCTTCGTCGTGGTTACGGTGCTCATGCCGCGACCTCCTCGGTCTTCTCGGCGGGAACGGAGTCCTCGACGAGCGTGGGCTTCTGGCCGGTGATGGCCAGGAACACCTCGTCGAGGCTGGGCAGGTAGGTGCCGAGGTCGGCGATCGCGTACCCGCGGGCGGCCAGCAGCCCGACCACGGCGGTCAGCTGCTCGTCGCTCAGGATCGGCACGAGGAGCACGCCCTCGTCCGGTACGGCCTGGGAGCCGGCCACGCCGTCCAGTCCGGCCTCGGCCAGCGAGCGGGCCATGCCCGGCAGGTCCGCGGCGGACACGGGACGGATCTTCAGGGTGCGGCCGCCGACACGGGCCTTCAGCTCGTCGACCTTGCCCTTGGCGATGACCTTGCCGCGGTCGATGACGGTCAGCTCGCTCGCCAGCTGCTCGGCCTCCTCCATGTACTGCGTGGTCAGCAGCACGGTGGCGCCCTCCGCGACCAGGCGCTGGACCTCGTCCCACACCTCGTTGCGGGTACGGGGGTCGAGACCGGTGGTCGGTTCGTCCAGGTAGATCACGGCCGGCCGGCCGATCAGCGAGGCGGCCAGGTCGAGCCGGCGCCGCATACCGCCGGAGTAGTGCATCGCGGCCTTCTTCGCCGCCTCGGTCAGGGAGAAGCGCTCCAGCATCTCGTCCGCCCGGCTGCGGGCGTCCTTGCGGGAGAGGTCGAGCAGCCGCCCGATCATGTAGAGGTTCTCCCAGCCGGAGAGTTTCTCGTCGACCGAGGCGTACTGGCCGGTCAGGCCGATGGTGCGGCGCAGCTGCCGCGGCTGGCGGACCACGTCGAAGCCGGCGACGGTGGCCGTCCCCGCGTCCGGGGTGATCAGGGTGGAGAGGCAGCGCACCAGCGTGGTCTTGCCGGCGCCGTTGGGCCCGAGGACCCCGAGGACCGTGCCCTCCCGGACATCCAGGTCGACACCGTCGAGGGCCTTGGTCTCGCCGTAGTGCTTGACCAGCCCCCGCACCTCCACGGCGTTGGGGTTCTTGTCGTTTCGCGTCATGCCCACCATGGGACCAGGCGCCACTGACAAAGCTCCGACAGGCGACCGACAAACGTACGACAGACATACGACAGCCCGCCGACGCGCGGTCGGCGGGCTGTCGGAGCGGCGGTCTCAGTGGAACGCGTGCTGCTCCTGCGGGAACGTGCCGCCGACGACGTCCTCGGCGAACGCCTTCGCCGCGTCCGTCATGGTCTCGCGGAGCTTCGCGTACTGCTTGACGAACTTCGGCATCTTCCCGCCGGTCAGGCCCATCATGTCGGTCCACACCAGGACCTGCGCGTCGCACTCCGCGCCCGCGCCGATGCCGACCGTCGGGATGTGCAGGGACCGGGTGACCTCGGCGGCCAGCTCGGCCGGGACGAGCTCCAGCACGACCGCGAACGCGCCCGCGTCCTGCGCGGCCTTCGCGTCGCGCAGCAGCCGGTGCGCGGCCTCGTCGCCGCGGCCCTGCACCCGGTAGCCCATGGCGTTGACCGACTGCGGGGTCAGACCCAGGTGGGACATGACGGGGATGCCCGCCTGCACGATCAGCTCGGTCTGGGCCAGCGAACGCTCGCCGCCCTCCAGCTTCACGGCGCCCACCCCGGCCTCCTTGACCAGGCGGGTCGCGCTGCGCAGCGCCTGCACGGGGCCTTCCTGGTACGAGCCGAACGGCATGTCGCCGATGACCAGCGCACGGCTGGTGCCGCGTACGACGGCCGCCGAGAGCATCGTCATGTGGTCCATCGTCACCGGGACGGTGGAGTCGAAACCGAGGTGGCAGTTACCCATCGAGTCGCCGACGAGGATGACCGGGATGCCGGACTCGTCGAAGACGGACGCGGTCATTGCGTCGTAGGCGGTGAGCATGGGCCACTTCTCGCCGCGTTCCTTGGCGAGGGTCAGGTCGCGGACGGTGATGCGCCGGGTGCCCGTGCCTCCGTACAGGGTGGGGGAGGCGGCGGCTGCGGGTTCGCGGGCAGGCGAAACGGCATGCGTCATTGCAACTGCTCCTTGTGTCATCTCGAGGCACCCTCACGGTGTCCCCGGACTCACCCACCATGGTGGCATCCCCGGGGGCGTGGGCGGAAGTGGTGCGCGGCCTCCGCCGGGCCGAGTGCGCCAATGTGCGCGTTTCGTGACAACCGGAACCCCCTCCGTACGGCCGTTCGTCCTCCCGGACGTACGACCGTGACGGACGGTCGTGATGTACGGCACGGAAGGCTCCGCTTCATCGCCTAGGGTCAAGGGGCGGGGACGGAGCGCGAGCACGGCAGTGAGGGCAGTGGCATGGCACAGGCGTACAGGACGGAACCGGGGAACGGCGGCTCGGAGCCCGAGCCCTCCGAATCCCGTTTCCGGCGCCGGCTGGCCGAACTGCGCGGGGATCCGGGGATCTGGCGGCGGGGGCTGGTCCTGGCGGCGGTCTCCGTACTGCTGTCGCTGGTGATGATCTTCCACGCGGAGCTGCCCAACGACGTGGGCAACCTCGGCAGCCTCACCGAGACCTTCCTGCCCTGGCTGGGCCTGGCCGTTCCGCTTCTGGTGGCCGGCGCGGTCCTGCGCCGGTCCGCGACCGCGCTGATCGCGGTCCTGCTGCCCGCGGTGGTCTGGCTGAACCTCTTCGGCGGCCTGGTCTTCGACAAGTCCGGCACCGGCGGCGACCTGGTCGTCGCCACCCACAACGTCGACGCCGACAACCCCGACCCGCGCGGCACCGCCGCGTCGGTCGCCCGCTCCGGTGCCGACGTGCTGGCCCTCACCGAGCTCAAGGGCGGCGTCGTCCCCGTCTACGAGAAGGCCCTGGCGGCCACGTACAAGTACCACTCGGTCGAGGGCACCGTAGGCCTGTGGAGCAAGTACCCGCTGAGCGGCAGCGCGCCCGTCGACATCCGGATGGGCTGGACCCGGGCCATGCGGGCCACCGTCGCCACACCCCAGGGCGACGTCGCCGCCTTCGTCGCGCACCTGCCCTCGGTCCGCGTGAAGCTGAACGCGGGCTTCACCGCCAACCAGCGCGACGACAGCGCCGACGCGCTGGGCGCCGCGCTCGCCGCCGAACCCCTGAAGAAGGTCATCCTGCTCGGCGACCTGAACGGCACCATGAACGACCGCGCCCTCTCCGAGGTCACCTCGCAGATGCGCTCCACGCAGGGCGCGGCGGGCGACGGCTTCGGCTTCAGCTGGCCGGCGCAGTTCCCGATGGCCCGCATCGACCAGATCATGGTCCGCGGGATCCGGCCCGAGGCATCCTGGACCCTGCCCCGCACGGGCAGCGACCACCTGCCGGTCGCCGCGCGGCTGACCGTGAACAAGCAGCAGTCGTGAACAAGTAGTGCCCGCCCGCAGCGGCACGCGGGGCCCCATCGCATCAGCGGTGGGGCCCCGCGCGCGTGCCGTTCAGGCCCGCTCGCGCCAGCCGTTCGTGATCGGCAGCCGGCGGTCCTTGCCGAAGCCCTTCGCGGAGATCTTCGTGCCCGGCGGGTACTGGCGGCGCTTGTACTCCGCCGTGTCGACCATCCGCAGGGTCTTCGCGACCAGCTCGGCGTCGAAGCCGGCGGCCACGATCTCGTCCAGCCCCTGGTCCCGGTCCACGTACAGGGCGAGGATCGCGTCGAGGACCGGGTAGTCCGGCAGCGAGTCCGTGTCCACCTGCCCCGGGCGCAGCTCTGCGCTCGGCGGCTTCACGATCGAGTTCTCCGGGATCGGCGGGGTCTCGCCGCGCTCGGCCGCGGCCCGGTTGCGGTACCGGGCGAGCCGGAAGACGTCGCTCTTGTAGACGTCCTTGATCGGGCCGTACGCGCCCACCGAGTCGCCGTACAGGGTGGAGTAGCCGACGGCCAGCTCCGACTTGTTGCCGGGGGCCAGCACGATGTGGCCCTCCTGGTTGGAGAGGGCCATCAGCAGGGTGCCGCGCAGCCGGGACTGGAGGTTCTCCTCGGCGAGGCCGGTCAGGCCCAGCGAACCCATGTAGGCGTCGAACATCGGCTCGATCGGTACGGTCCGGAAGTTCAGGCCGGTGCGCTCGGCCAGGTCGGCCGCGTCGCCCTTGGAGTGCTCCGAGGAGTACTTCGAGGGCATCGAGACGCCGTACACGTTCTGCGCGCCGATCGCGTCGCAGGCGATGGCGGCGACGAGCGCGGAGTCGATGCCGCCGGAGAGCCCGATCAGGACGGAGCGGAATCCGTTCTTCTTCACGTACGCGCGCAGGCCCACGACCAGCGCGTCGTAGACCTCCTCGTCGTCGTCGAGCCGGTCGGCGTAACCGCCGGTCACGACCGGCTCGTACGGCTCCACCGGTTCCTCGGACAGGACGACGCGGTCGATGCGCAGCCCGTCGTCGACCACGCCCTCGGGGGCGTCGGCGCGTGCGGCCGGCAGGTCGAGGTCGATCAGGACGCAGCCCTCGGAGAACTGCGGGGCGCGGGCGAGGACCTCGCCGTCGGCGCCGACGACGATCGAGTCACCGTCGAAGACCAGCTCGTCCTGTCCGCCGATCATCGCCAGGTAGGCGAGGGTACAGCCGGCCTCCTGGGCCCGCTTGCGCACGAGTTCGAGGCGTACGTCGTCCTTGTTGCGCTCGTACGGTGAGGCGTTGATCGAGACCAGCAGCCCGGCTCCGGCGGAGCGGGTGGCGGGGACCCGGCCGCCCTCCTGCCAGAGGTCCTCGCAGATGGCCAGGGCCACGTCGACGCCGTGCACCCGGATCACCGGCTGCGAGTCGCCGGGCACGAAGTACCGGAACTCGTCGAACACGCCGTAGTTGGGCAGGTGGTGCTTGGCGAAGCGGAGCACCACCCGGCCGCGGTGCAGGACGGCCGCCGCGTTCTCCGGGGAGCCCGCCGGGCGCCCGAGGCGGGGCGTCGCCTGCTCCGTCCGGTCGAGGTAGCCGACGACGACCGGCAACTCGCCGAGCCCCTCGGCGGCCAGCCGCTCCGCGAGTCCGCGCAGGGCGCTGCGGGAGGCCTCGACGAAGGACGCGCGCAGGGCGAGGTCCTCGACGGGGTACCCGGTCAGCACCATCTCCGGGAACGCCACCAGGTGGGCGCCCTGCTCGGCGGAGTGCCGGGTCCAGTGGACGACCGAGTCGGCGTTCGCGGCGATGTTGCCGACGTGCGAGTCGATCTGATTCAGAGCGAGGCGTAGTTGAGGCACGGGGCCCAGTCTAATCGTCTTTCTGACGCGATGTCCTGGGTCCTGCCTGTTTCCCGGGATCCACGGCGTGGCGGGGGCTGTCGCGAGGCCCGCCGAGCGGCCTGCCCCGGGTCGTACGCGGGCCCGCCGGGCGGCCGCTGTGGGGCGTGGGCGGGCCCGGCGGGTGAGGGTGTCAGCCGATGGGGCCGGCGTACTTCACGTCGTCGAGCACGGTTCCGGCGGAGATGTCCGCGGTGAGGCTCTTGGTGCCCTCGGGGATCTCGAACGCCACGACGCCGCTGGCGGATTCACCCGGCAGGATCGATCCCTGCACCATCTTCGGGACGCTGCTGCCGCCGCCGCTGTCGAAGACCATCTCGGCGGTCATGCCCTTGTCGTCACGGACGTTGGGCACGGCGTAGATCACCTCGTGCGGTGCGGTCGAGCCGTTGGTGATGGTGACCGTGATCTGGACCGCGTTCTTGACCTGCTCGCGGGCGATGATGCCCTTCGGCTCGTACTTCGTCGGCTTCGAGAGGCTCACCTTGACGCCGTTGGGGTAGGTGAAGGTCTCGCCGAACGGCAGTGCGCTGGTCAGTCCCGGGACCTGCGAGGGCGACGGGGACTTGGACGGCCACGGCTCGCTGCTGGGGTACGGGCCGCCCAGGTCCAGATCGTCCTCGTCGAAGCCCGCCTCGATGCGGTCGGAGGCCCGGTCGAACACGGCGACGGTCAGGAAGAAGCCGCCGGCGGAGGCGAGCAGGCCCACCCCGCCGAGAACGGTGCCGAGGATGGCCATCGACCTGTTCGGGGCGCCCTTGTTGGCGCGCACGATGGCGCCGATGCCCAGGCCCAGACCGGTGACGGCGAGGATGGCGCCGAGCCAGAAGAGGAGCGGGACGAGGCCCAGCACGATGCCGAAGCAGCCGACGATCAGGGCGGCTACGGCCAGGCCGTTGGTGGCCGGGGCGGTCTGCGCGTAGCCGCCGTACGGGGCGGAGCCGTAACCATAGCCGGGGGCGGCCCACGGTCCGCCGGGAGCGCCGGGGCCGTCGACTGTGCCGAAGGTGGCGGTGGGCGCGCCGGGGGCCTCGGGAGCGCCGAAGGGGGCGGTGGGGGCCGGGGCCGGGGGTGCGAACGCCGAGGCAGCCGGGGCCGGTTCGGCGGCGGAGGGCGCGGGGGCGGAGGCGGGCGCGTCGGCCGCCGCCGGAGCGGCGGGGGCGACGGGGGCCTCTTCGGCCTGCGCCGGTTCCACGGCCGGTTCCACGGTCGGTTCCGGGGCCGCTTCGGGTGCCGGTTCCGGGGTCGGCTCGGGTGCCGGCTCGGGGGCAGCTTCAGGAGCCGGCTCGGCGGCGGGTGCGGCGGGGGTCTTCTCGAGCGAGAGCGGGTGGGCGGCTGCCGGTATCGGGGCCGTCTCGGGAGCGGGCGTGCCCGCCGGTTCCGTCGGCGGGCCGGGAGGGGTGCTGGGCGGGTTCGGCGGGG
>NZ_LBMK01000001.1:677780-743905 GCF_001005295.1 Streptomyces yangpuensis
TCCTTTGTCGCGGCTGTCGTGATCACAGCAAGGGTGCCATGCCGACGGCGAACGCCCTTCCGAATTCCCGCGGCCCCGGGCGCCACCGCTACAGCTGGGCTGTGGCGCGGGGGCGACGCCGGGGCCGGGCCCATGTCCGCAGTACCGCCGGCCGCGCGGGAGGCCGAGGGCGGTTCCCGCGGGCGCGCCGGTGCGGCAGCCGGACGCGGAGCGGCCCGCTCCGGTCGCGGACGAAGGCGCCGGGGCGGTCCGCGGCGGCTCCGGAGCCGCTTCCCGGACCGGCACCCCCGTACCGGCGGCGGGGCGGCCGGAGTGTGGTGAGCGCCACCGCGCGCGGCCGCACCGGGAGCCCGGGCCGAGGCAACGCACCGGCCCGGGGACACGTCCTCCATGGCGTGGGCTCGGCAGGACGGCCCGGGGACAGCATGGTGACGGCACCGGGCAGCAGCGCTGCGAGCAGCAGGAGCCGGGGCCCCGGGACGGCTCGCCGAGCACTGCGCGTCATGGCCGGAACCCTACCCGGGGTGGGTATCCGATCCGAGGACCCACCCCGAGCTTGATTAGGATTAGTCACACTATGTCCCCAGATGGGCTCTCTCCGCGCACCGCCTGGCCGGTCGCCCTACTGATCGGCCTCGCCGGCGCGGCCTACACCGCGTGGGTGCTCGAAGTCGTCCTCTCCACGGGCCTCAACCCCATCGAGACGTACGTCAGCGAGCTCGCCGCCCAGGACCAGCCGCTCGGCGGCCTCTTCCGGGCCACCGACTTCACCGCCGGAATGCTCGCCTTCGCCGGCGGCCTGCTGGCCCTGATACGGCTGCTGAAGTACGCGGAGTCACGCCGCCTCTGGGCGGTCGTCGGCTGGGCCGGGGTCACCCTCTTCGGCGCGGCCACCGCCGCCGACGCCTGGCTCCCGCTGAGCTGCACGCCCACCGCGGACCCCGAATGCGCCGCCCGCGAGACCGCCGGGCTCGTCCCCGCCACCCACCAGGCCCACGCCGTCAGCAGCACCCTCGCCATGACCGGGGCCCTCGTGGGCCTGGTGGCCCTGACCGTCGCCGCCCGCCGCTACGGCTGGTTCGCCCCGCTCGCCCGCTACGGCCCCGCGCTGGTCGCGCTGGAGCTGCTCGCCACCGCCTGGACCCTGTCCGCCATCGCCATGTTCACCGCCGGACGCGGCACGTGGGCGCTCGGCGCGGGCCAGCGGCTCCAGGTGCTACTGGTGGCGATCTGGCTGGGCCTCCTCGCGTACTCCGTCCACAAGGAACGCCGCACATGACCACCCCCGCCCCGCCACCCCCGCACCACGCCGGGACCGGCCGTTTCGTGCGGGTCGGCGGGGACGTGCTGCATGTCGTCGTCGAGGGCCGGGGACCCGTGTGCGTGCTCAGCGCCGGACTCGCCATGGCCTGGTTCGACTGGGACGCGGTCGCCACGCTCCTCGCCGCCCGGGGCCGTACCGTCGTCCGCTTCGACCGCCCCGGCCACGGCCTCAGCGGACCGGCCACCGCACCGCCCACCACCGCCGGGGAGGCCCACCGGATCGCCGGGCTGCTCGACGCCCTGGGGTACGGCGGGCCCACGGCCGCCCCCGTCACCGTCGTCGGGCACTCGATCGCCGCCTTCCACGCCGAGGGCTTCGCCCGCCTCCGCCCGGNGTACGGCGGGCCCACGGCCGCCCCCGTCACCGTCGTCGGGCACTCGATCGCCGCCTTCCACGCCGAGGGCTTCGCCCGCCTCTGCCCGGAGCGCACCGCCGCCCTGGTCCTCCTCGACGGCAGCGTGGAGGAGAACCCCCGTACGGTGCTGCCCGCCGCGCTCCGCACCGGCGCGGCCCGCGCCCTCGGCCGGGCCGCCACCGCCGCCGGGCTGCCGGCCGCGCTCGGTCCGGCGGCCCGGCGCGCCACCGTACGGGCCACCCGCACCGGCGGCGCGGACCCGGCCCCGGAGGACCTCGTACGCCGCTGCTACCGCACCGGCCGCGTCTGGCGCGGAGCCCTGCTGGAGAACTCCCGCTACCTGGACATGGCCGCCGAACTCGCCGCGCTGCGCCGGACCCGCCCGCTGACCGCCCCCGCCACCGTCCTCGCCGGCCACGACGGATCGTCCGGCCGGGGCGCGCTGCGCTGGCTGGGCCGCCAGGCGGACCTCGCCGACCTGCTCGGCGCCCGCTTCGAGGTCGCCGAGCCCGCCGGCCACCTGGTCATGCTCGACCGCCCGGACCAGGTGGCCCGGGCGGTCGTGGAAACGGGTGAGCGGGAGCGGCGGAACGCCCGCTGACAGGGCCTTGTCCATGCGGCCGGGTCAGCGCCATGCGGCCGGGTCAGCGCCTGGCGTAGACCTTCTCGACGAAGCCCGCCAGCTGGTCCTCGGACAGGTGCTGGGCCAGGTCGGCCTCGCTGATCATGCCGACCAGCTTCTTGTCCTTGATCACGGGAAGCCGCTTGATCTGGTGGCTCTCCATCTCGTCCAGCACGTCGGACACGTCCGCGCCGGCGTCGATCCAGCGCGGAGTGCCCTTGGCCATGTCCCCGCACGTCATCTTCGCCGGGTCCAGGCCCTTGGCCACGCAGTTCACGACGATGTCGCGGTCGGTGACGATCCCGCACAACCGCTCTTCGGTGTCGCTGATGGGCAGCGCACCCACATTGAGCCGGGCCATCAGCTCGGCGGCCCGGTCAAGGGTCTCGTGCGCCGGGATCCACTGGGCCCCGGGGTGCATGATGTCTGCGGCGGTGGTCATGGCTGAACCTCCTGAGCGCGCCGGTCACGGCCGGACGCGGGTGCGCCAGGCCCGGCGTCCCCACCGGGATGCGGCCGGGTCGGCCCACCCGACGGCCCCCGGACGGCGGAGCGCACGCCCGTACGGGTGAGAGGGCGCCTCCCCCCACCGTACGAGCGTGTCCCGTCACCCGCGCGGTGTGGCTCCGCGCTGCTTCAGCATGTCCGCCATCAGGGTCAGCTCCGAGCGCTGCGCGTCGACCATCCCCTGCGCCAGATCCCGCTCGACGGGGGTCGCGCACAGCCGCGCGCATCCCTCGGCCATCGTCACCCCGCCCATGTGGTGGTCGGTCATCAGCTGGAGGAAAAGCACCTCCGCGTCCCGCCCCGAAGCGGCGCCGAGCTGCTCCAGCTCCTCCTTGGTGGCCATGCCCGGCATCAGCGCACCGGGCTTGGCGGGGCCGTGCCCGGCCTGTCCGCCATGGCCGGCCTGTCCGCCGTCGCCGCCGTGGCCGTCGTGCCCGCCCGAGGTCCCCATCCACGACATGGGCGGCTCGCCGGCCACCACCTTCGGCAGACCCCACAGGTCCAGCCAGCCGAGCATCATGCCCCGCTGGTTGGCCTGCGTGTTGGCGATGTCGTAGGCGAGGGTGCGTACCGCCTCGTCCTGGGTGCGGTCCCGCACGATGAACGACATCTCCACCGCCTGCTGGTGGTGGACCGCCATGTCCCGGGCGAAGCCGGCGTCGGCGGAGTGGAGCCCCGGCGTCCGGGGCGCGGGCGCCGGCCGGGCGGCGGAACCGCCGTTCGCGGCGGCGACCGTGGCCGCCGCCGCGAACAGCAGCGCCAGCAGGACGGCCGCGCCCGCGACCCAGTACGTACGGGGGATCGCGCGGCTCACTTGCCGGCCAGCCCGTTCGTGCAGGCCGCGCCCGGCTCCGGCGTCTGCTCGCCCTGTACGTACTTGGTGAAGAACTGCTTGACCCGGGGGTCGTCCGCATTGTCCACCGTGAGCTGCTTGCCCCAGGCGCTGAGCATGATCGAGCCGGTCTGCTCCTTGACCGGGCTCATCAGCGTGTACGGCGTCTTGCCCACGGTCGCGGCGAGCTTGTCCACATCGGCCGGGGCGGCCTTGTCGTTGTAGGTCACCCAGACGGCGCCGTGTTCGAGCGAGTGGACGGCGTTCACCTCGGGCACCGGGCTCTTGTAGACATCGCCGTTGCAGTTCATCCAGCGGGGGTGGTGGTCACCGCCGACCGGGGGGTTCATCTCGTACTTCACGGGCGTCTCGACGTGGTTGCGGCCCAGCGTCTTCGCCTCCCAGAGCTTCTCGCCCTCGACGGGCTTCTTGCGGATCTCCTCCGCCTCCTTGCGGAGCTGCTCCGCGGCCTCCTGCTTGCGCTGCTCGGCCTGCTTCTGGTCGATCAGCACCCAGGCGCCGAAACCGACGAGACCGACGACGACGGCCGACGAGACGGTGATCGCGATCGCCTTGTTGCGCCGCTCCCGGGCCTTCTCGACGCGGCGCATCTCGGCTATGCGCGCCTGACGGGAGTTCGGGTCGGTGTGCTGGGGGGTCCTGCCGGACTTGCTGGCCATGTGCCCTGGTTCCTTCTTCTGATGAGGGGGGTGGATGGAACGCAAAACCGGACCCGTCAGGTCCGCAGCACCTGGAGAACATGCAGGTCGGGGGCGCGCGCCAGCGCCTCGGGCGGCCGGATCCGCCCCGCCGCCGTGGTGTGCGCGGACGGCAGCGGCCCGCCGCCGGTCACGGTCACGGCGGGCGGCGGCACGGGCAGCACGGCCGGGGGCACGTGCGCGAGGGGGGAGCAGCCGGGCGGCTCGTACGGGGACACGCAGACGGCGTGCGCCGTCCCGTGAGCCGTGCCATGTGTGGTGGCGTGGGTCGTGCCGTCGGCCATGTGGGGGGTCGTGCCGTGCGCCCGGACCTCGGAGGAGGCGGACGACTCACCGGATCGCGCACACAGGAACAGTGCGCCGACCAGCATCCCGAGCACCGTCAGCAGCACGGCACGCCGAAGCGCGGAACGTCCGCGACGCCCCCGCTGCGTGTCCTGCCGGCCCCCCATGGGCGCAGATGGTAATGCTCATGACCGGGCCGAGGTCAGTGCGGGGGTGCCGCGACCTTTCCCAGGTGCGTAATCTGGCGGAAACCACCACTGGCGATACTGAGCCGGCCCGAGTGCGCCGCGACCGGTCAGGCGGTGGTGCACAGGCCGTCTGAACTGCGAGGATGAAGGCATGGACAAGCAGCAGGAATTCGTCCTCCGGACGCTTGAGGAGCGCGACATCCGCTTCGTGCGCCTGTGGTTCACCGACGTACTGGGCTTCCTGAAGTCCGTCGCGGTCGCCCCCGCGGAGCTGGAGCAGGCCTTCGACGAGGGCATCGGCTTCGACGGCTCCGCCATCGAGGGCTTCGCACGGGTCTACGAGTCCGACATGATCGCCAAGCCGGACCCGGGCACGTTCCAGATACTGCCGTGGCGCGCCGAGGCCCCCGGCACCGCCCGCATGTTCTGCGACATCCTCATGCCGGACGGCTCCCCGTCCTTCGCGGACCCGCGCTACGTCCTCAAGCGCATCCTCGCCAAGACCTCCGACCTGGGCTTCACCTTCTACACCCACCCGGAGATCGAGTTCTTCCTGCTGAAGGACAAGCCGCTGGACGGCACCCGCCCGGTCCCGGCCGACAACTCCGGCTACTTCGACCACACCCCGCAGAACGTGGGCATGGACTTCCGCCGCCAGGCGATCACCATGCTCGAATCCATGGGCATCTCGGTCGAGTTCAGCCACCACGAGGGCGCCCCGGGGCAGCAGGAGATCGACCTGCGCTACGCCGACGCCCTCTCCACGGCCGACAACATCATGACCTTCCGCCTCGTCATGAAGCAGGTCGCCCTCGAACAGGGCGTCCAGGCCACCTTCATGCCCAAGCCCTTCTCGGAGTACCCGGGCTCGGGCATGCACACCCACCTCTCCCTCTTCGAGGGCGACCGCAACGCCTTCTACGAGTCGGGCGCCGAATACCAGCTCTCGAAGGTCGGCCGCTCCTTCATCGCGGGCCTGCTGCGCCACGCGGCGGAGACGGCGGCGGTCACCAACCAGTGGGTCAACTCCTACAAGCGCATCTGGGGCGGCTCCTCCCGCAGCGCGGGCGCGGGCGGCGAGGCCCCCTCGTACATCTGCTGGGGCCACAACAACCGCTCGGCGCTGATCCGCGTCCCGATGTACAAGCCGGGCAAGATGGGCTCCTCCCGCATCGAGGTCCGCTCGATCGACTCGGGCGCCAACCCGTACCTCACGTACGCCGTCCTTCTGGCGGCCGGCCTCAAGGGCATCGAGGAGGGCTACGAACTCCCGGCGGGCGCCGACGACGACGTCTGGGCCCTCTCCGACGCCGAACGCCGCGCGATGGGCATCGAACCCCTCCCGCAGAACCTCGGCGAGGCCATCTCCCTGATGGAACGCAGCGAACTGGTCGCCGAAACCCTCGGCGAGCACGTCTTCGACTTCTTCCTCCGCAACAAGAAGCAGGAGTGGGAGGAGTACCGCTCGGAGGTCACCGCCTTCGAACTCCGCAAGAACCTCCCCGTCCTGTAGCCCGGCCCTGCCGGGGCACGCACGACACTCCGGGCCGGTGGTCATCGACCACCGGCCCGGAGTCGTCTCACCGCCCCTGGGCCGTCCGTGGGCCGTCCGGCGCGGAACCCCGCCGGCCGGGACGCGAGCCGTCTGCTGAATTACCGTCAGTTCGGCCCAACCCTGCAAGCACAGTTGAAGGTTCTTCTGTTGAAAGGGGGAACGTTCCGCCCTCCGAAAGGCTCCCGGACGCCTTCGCAGGGAACGGTGAAGGGGAGTAGCGTCGTAGGTGAGACAGCCGCGCCGAATCGCCGTGTGCGGATGGCAGCGGGCGTCTCCTTCTCCCGTGACGGCAGCCGATGCGGCGCAATTTCCGGGGGTGCGGGAGAGCGGCATCTTCCCGACAACCACTAGGAGTCATCGTGTCCGGGGAATTGCTCTTCTACAGAAATGACGACGGCGTCATCGCCACAGGTCGCCTGGGGAGCGACGGCATCTTCACCCAGCTCGCGGACGGACGGCTCAGCGAGGACTGGACCCGAATCGTGGCGGTAGGACGGGAACTTCTCTTCTACCGCTCGGACAACGGTGTCATCGCCACCGGCCGGCTGGGGAGCGACGGCATCTTCACCCAGCTCGCGGACGGGAAGCTCAGCAACGGCTGGACCCACATCGTCCCCCTCGGCCGTGAGCTCCTGTTCTATCGGGCCGACAACGGTGTCATCGCCACCGGCCGCATCGACAGCAACGGCATCTTCACCAATCTCGCCGACGGACGGCTGAGCGAGGACTGGACCCGCATCAACGCCCTTGGCCGTGAGCTGCTCTTCTACCGCTCGGACAACGGTGTCATCGCCACCGGCCGCATCGACACCAACGGCATCTTCACGGGCCTCGCCGACGGCAGGCTCAGTCAGGGCTGGACCCACATCGACACCCTCGGCCGGGAGCTGCAGTTCTACCGGGCCGACAGCGGCGTCATCGCCACCGGCCGGATCGACACCAACGGCATCTTCAGGAACCTCGCCGACGGCAGGCTCAGTCCGGGCTGGACCCACATCGTCGCCCTCGGCCGCGAGCTCCTGTACTACCGCTTGGGCGACGGCGTCATCGCCACCGGCCGGATCGACACCAATGGCATCTTCACCAATCTCGCCGACGGACGGCTGGCGGCGAAGTGGAAGATCATCACCGGCGTCGCCTGACATGTGAGGTGCCCGACCTGCGTCAGCGGACCCCGGGACGGTCGCCCGGACCAGAACTCATCGCGACCGGCGCATGGCGTCCGAGGCGGCGGGTGGGGAGAGTTGGGGGATGGAACCTCTCGACGACGTCCGTACCGATGCCTATCTGCGCCGGCTGGGGGTGGTACGGCCCCGGCGGGCCACGGGCGGCTCGCTGCGCGAGCTGCATCTGCGGCACCTGAAGACCGTGCCGTTCGAGAACCTGGCGATCCACCTCGGCGAGGAGATCGCACTCACCCGCGACGCCCTCTTCGACAAGATCGTGACCGCCGGGCGCGGTGGCATCTGCTACGAACTGAACGGCGCTTTCGCCGAGTTGCTGGGCGCTCTCGGGCACCGGGTGGAGCTCCTCCAGGCGCGGGTGTACGGCAAGGACGGCGAGCTGGGGATCCCGTACGACCACCTCGCGCTGCGTGTCGACGGGCGCTGGCTCGCCGACGTGGGCTTCGGCGAGCACAGTGCGTACCCGCTCGACCTGGACGAGCCCGGCGAGCAGAAGGATCCCGGTGGGGTGTTCCTGGTCAGGGCGGCCGCAGACGGTGCGGAGGGCGACCTCGACGTACTGCGCGACGGTGTACCGGCGTACCGGCTGGAGGCCCGGCCCCGGGTGCTCGCCGACTTCCGGACCGGCGCCTGGTGGCACAGCACCAGCCCGGAGTCCGGCTTCACCAGGGGCCCGGTCTGCTCCCGGATCACCGAGGACGGCGGCCGGATCACCCTGCGCGACCACACCCTCATCGCCACCTCGGCGGAGGGCGGCCGTAAGGAGGAGGAACTGGCGACCGGCGAGGAAGTGCGGGCGGCCTACCGCGCAGAGTTCGGCATGGTGCTCGACCGGCTGCCCGTGGCCCTCCACCCCCGGCCCCAGGGGGCGTGAAGGGGGGCGCGAATTGTCGAAACGATACGGCCGCGGGCATTGGAGTGAACTGCCGTTCCCGGCGGTGCCCTCGCGCTGTTGGACCGGCCGACGCGCACATCGATCGCGCGTCGTCGTTCCACAGATCCTTAGGGGAGTCATGCGTATTCGTTCTGCTGTCACCGCGTCCGTCCTGGCCGCCGGCATCCTGCTGGGCGGGGCCGGTGCCGCCCTGGCCAACGACGGGGTCGACATCGACTACTTCTCCGGCGGTCGCGCGGGCTACTCGTCGAACTGCTCCTCGCTCGCCGCGGTGCCCGCCAGCCGCCCGGCGTTCACGGGCCCGATCTACACCTCGAACTGCATCGCGGACGGCGAGCACGAGTGGGCGAAGGGTCACCACCTGGGCGCCTGACCCGGACGGCTCGCGCCGCGGGGGCGGACCGACACCGACGTCGGCCGCCCCTGCGGCGTTCCCGGCGCCCGGTCGTCCTCAGGCCCCCGCCGTGCCCTCCAGGGAGGGCACGGCGGCGGTCTTGGTCAGAACTTTGCCCGGCGATCCACATACGGCCGGCCGATCTCGCGCAGGTGCGGACTGATGGATGCCCTCACACGCAGCCCCGAAGACGACCCGTGCCCGGCCGTACGCGCCGTGCCCGCCGTGCCCGCCGTACCCGCCGTGCACGCCGATCGTCCGCTCACCCGGACGATCCCGGCCCCTGCCCCCGAGCGCGTCTGGTACGCCTCCTACGGCTCCAACATGCACCTGGACCGCCTCACCGCCTACATCGCCGGCGGCATCCCGCCGGGGGCGACGCACGCCCACCCGGGCTGCCGCGACCGGCGGGCGCCCGAGCGCTCGGTCCCGGTCGAGCTCGACGGCAGCCTGTACTTCGCCACCGAGTCCCTGATGTGGACGGGTGGACGCGGCTACTACGACCCCAGCGCCCCCGGCCGGATCCGCGGGCGGGCGCACCTGGTGACCGCCGGCCAGCTGTCCGACATCGCCGCGCAGGAGATGGGCCGGGAGCCCGGAGAAGACCTCGACCTCACCCACGTCCTCCGGGACGGCCGCCACGCCCTCGGCCCCGGCCGGTACGAGACACTCGTCTGCCCGGGCACGATCGACTCGATCCCGGTGGTGACCTTCACCGCGCCGTGGACCCTCCGCGATGTCGAACTACGCACCCCGTCCGCCGCCTACCTGCGCCACCTGGCCGCCGGCCTCCTGGACTCCGGCCCGTGGACGCGACAGGACACCGCCGAATACCTCTCCACCTGCCCCGGCGCCGCCGGCACCTGGACCCCCGACCGCATCCACGCCCTCCTGGCCGCCGCACCGACAGGGCCTGGACAGGCGCAGGTCAGCGGACCGCGCGGTGCCAGGTGGGGCGGGTGGGGGTGGCCGGGGTGGTGAAGGTGTGGAGTTCGGCGTCCAGGCCGAGGACCGTCGTGGTCGTCGTGCCGCCGGGCTCCAGGACGGCCGCGGGGGCGCCCGCGAAGAGCATGCGGGACTCCGCCCAGGCCGGCGGGCCGCCGAGGCCCGAGGTGCTGACCGTACCGCTGTCCGCGCGGCCCGCCACGTGGCGGCCCGCGGCGCCGACCGCGCCGTAGCCGGCCCGGCCGCCCGCCTCCGTGACGCTGGAGACCTGGGGCCTGGTCGCGGGCCCCGCCGTGACCACGGCCGTGCGCACCACGCCCGAGTCGGGCCGCCGGAAGTACAGGCGCACGCCCGCGCCGTCCGGGGAGGCCGTCAGCGGGACCGTCGTGGCCGGCAGGCCCGTCGGGGAGGGGCCGCGCAGCGGGCCGTCCGTGCCCGCCTGGGTCCAGGCCAGTACCGAGGTCGTGGTCGTCGCGTACACGTGCCGCCGCCCGGCGGCGTCGACCGCCGTGACGGGGTCGCTCTGCAGGTCCTCGCCGCCCAGGCGCTGCCAGGGGGAGAAGCCGCCGTCCGGCTGCTGCGCGACGGCGCGCAGGGTACGGCGGGAGTCGCGGAGGTAGACCGTGAGGAGGCCCCGCGCGTCCACCGCGGCCGCGGGTGCGCTGATCGCCGAGGTGCCGTCGTCGTCGCCCTTCTCGGGTGTGCCGAGCGACTGCCACGCGCCGAACGCCGCGTCCGGCGCGCTCTGGACGGCGTACACGACCTCGCGCCGGTAGTCCGAGGGGCCGGGACCGAGGACGGTGCGGGTGGCGAGGACGGCGACGCGGCCGTCGGGCAGCCGGGCGGCGGTCGCCCCCGGGTCGATGCCCGTGCCCGCGAGGAGGACCGGCTTCTCCCAGACGCCGCCGGAGTCGCGCCGCCAGTACGCCATGCGGCCGTCGAGCACGGTGAAGGCCCAGAGGCGGCCCGGCGTCCCCTCCGTCAGCCAGGACGCGTTGTCGGCGCGGGTGTAGCGCAGCGACTGGGCCCAGTTGCGCCCGGTCGGGTTGCCCGCGACCTTGCGGTCGCCGCAGCCCGAGGGGCTTCCGCAGTGGTCCTGGCGGTCCTGCCAGGCGTAGGTCCGCAGGTAGTCGGTCTTCGTCTCGGCCGTCTGCGGGTCCAGGGAGTGCGGGAGCGTGCTGTTGTGGTAGCCGAGGTAGCTCTGGACCGAGAAGTGCGGGCGCCGCTGGATCTGTTCGGCGTAGGCGGCGGTGGCGGCCTGCACGAAGCGGGCGCCGTACATGTGGTCCTGGTGGTCGGTGTAGCGGCCGTTCTCCCCGTACCGGCCGGGGGTCGGGTCCTGCATCCGTATCGTCGTGGGCCGGTACTGCTCCAGGACCCCGGCTATCGTCCGTATCAGCTGGTCCTTCGTGTACGTGAAGCCCTGCTTGACCGGGGTCCCGGAGGTCAGGTGGGACTCCAGCGCGGGTATGCGGCCGTTCCACAGGCCGCGCAGGCTCTCGGGGGTGTCCCCGCCGGTGCTGCGGGCCTCGCGCAGCATCAGCCAGACCAGGTTGATCTGGGGTTTTGCCATGAGTATGTCGACCTCGGCGCGGCCGCCGCCGGCGGTGGGCACGACGGTGCGCTTCCATGCGCTGGTGCGGTCGCCGGTGGCCATCTGGGCGTAGGCGGAGCGGATGCCGTTCTGCCGTGCCTCGGCGTAGTGGGCGCGGTCGGCGGGCTGTTCGGGGTCCTGGGCGGCGTCGCCGTGCGCCTGGTTGCGGCCGTCGGACTCGCCCGAGGTGAGGTAGGCGGTGGTGACCTGGGTGCCGGAGCGGAGGGAGCGGCTGAGGTCGGGGTTCATGAAGAACAGGTCGTCGTCGGGGTGCGCGACCACCTGCACGACGGAACCGGCGGTGACGCTCGCCGCGGCGACGACCGTCGGGGACTTCGCCTGGGCGGCCCCGGCGGAGGTCTGCTGGCCGGAGGCCACGGAGAGCACGCCGGTGGTGCCGGCTGTCAGCACGGTGAGCAGGGCCGCGAAGCGGCGACGGGTCACGGGCATCGGGCACGCCTTGGGTTCGTTCCGGGCAGAACAGGACAGGGCAGAACAGGACAGGACGCGGGAAGCGCATCGCTGAGCAGTCAGAGAGAGGCGGAATCGGCGAACTTGGTTCACCGGGGCGGTCGATGAGTGTTTCCTTTTGGCGCTGCCTGCCAAGTGCGGCTGAAGCGGAGCCGGTTGCTCCGCTGCGAGGGCGGGCCTCCGCCCATGGCCCGGCCCCGCGGCGCGGTCCCGCGCGGCCGTGCGGCCCGGCGGCCGCGGCGGGTCTGCTGCGCGGCGGTTGCGGGTTCGCGCGTGCGGGCGTCGGGTGCCGTGGCTCCGGTGGTGCGGCTCTGTGCGAGGGTGCGCGTGCGCGCTGCCGGGTGCCGGGTGTCGTTGGCACTCCGGGTGGTGCGGCGCAGCTCGGGGGTGCGAACGTGTGGGGGCGCCAGTTACTGCCGGCGCTCCGGGTGGCGTCCGGTTACGCCGGCCTGCGCGTCAGGGGCGGGTGTTGCGGGGGCCTACTGGTTGCCAGGGGGCCAGGTAGGCGTTCGGGGCGTCCGCCGACGAGGTGACGTACAGCCGTGCGTCGAGCCCCACCACCGCCAGGCTGACCATGTTCCTGCCGGTCATCGTCGAGGAGGGCGCCCCGACGAACATCAGCGGCGACCGCCCCCACGGCCGTCCCGGACCGACCTCCGCGCCCAGCTGCCCGCCCGCCGCGCGGCCCGCGAGCACGTGCCCGCTCGCCGTCACCGAGCCGAAGCCGTTCAGCCCGCCGAGGTCGGTCATGTTGTTGACCTTCAGCCCGTCGTCGGCCGTCATCAGGGCCGTACGGACGTTGCCCGAGCCGGGCTTGCGGAACCACAGCCGTACCCCGCCCTCGCGCCCCTCCACGGTCAGCGGCAGCGTGGTGTCCGGCAGCCCGGTCGCCGTGACCCGGCCCAGCGGCGCGCCCGCCTTCGGCTGCGCCCAGCCGACGACCGTCCTGGACGTGGCGGCGAGGACCATGCGCCGCCCCGCCCCGTCGGTCGCGGTGACCGGTGAGCCGTGCAGGTCCTCACCGCCGTGCTTCTCCCAGGGCCCCCAGCCGCCGTCCGGCCCCTGCAGCCGGCCGCGCAGGCTGTACGAGCCGTCGCGGACGTACGCCGCCAACTGCCCCGTCCCGTCGACCGAGACGGCCGGTGCGCTGATGTCGGAGGTCGACGTCTCGTCGGCGGTCTCGGGGGTGCCGAGCGACTGCCACTCCCCGAACCGGTCCGCGCCGGGCGCCTGCTGGACCGTGTGGACGACCTCGCGCTTGTAGTCGGTGGGCCGCGCCCCGAAGGAGGTCCGGGTGCCGAAGACCGCGATCCGCCCGTCCTTCAGCGTCACGGCGGTGACGCCCGGGTCCATGCCGGTGCCGGGCAGCAGGTCGGGGCCCCGCCAGGGGCCGACGGGGCCGGGCCGGTGCCAGACGGCGACCTGTCCGTCGAGCACTTCGAAGGCCCACAGGCCGTGGTCCTTGTCGGAGGTCAGCCAGTTGGTGCCGGTGCCGCGGGCGTGGTTGACGGTGTCCGTCCAGCGGTTGCCGGCCGGCCGGTCGGAGACCTTGAGGTCGCCGCAGCCGGCGTCGCTGCCGCAGTGGTTCTGCCGGTCGAGCCAGGCGTACGTGTCGAGGCTGTCCAGCTTTTCCTTCGCCTCCTGCGGGTCCAGCGCGCTGGGGAGGGAGCCGTTGACGTAGCCGACGTAGTTCTGCACCGCGAAGTGCGGCCGGTCCTTGACGTCCTTCGCGTAGGCGGCCGTGGCCATCTGCACGAAGCGGGCGCCGTAGAAGTGGTCCTGGTGGTCGGTGTACTGCTTGTTGTCCGGGTACCGGCCGGGGGTCGGGTCCTGGAAGCGGACGGTGGTCGGCCGGTACTGCTCCAGGACCCCGACGAGGGTCTGGACGACCTGGTCCTTCGAGTACGCGAACCTCTGCTTGACCGGGGTGCCGGAGGAGAGCATCGAATCCAGGCGGGCGACCTTGCCGTTCCAGAGGCCGTGCAGGCTGTCGGGCACGTCGGCGTAGCCGTGGCCGGCCTCGCGCAGCTGCAGCCAGACCAGGTTGACCTGGGGTTTGGCGACGAGGACGTCGACCTCGGCGTGGCCGCCGCCCTTGGTCGGGACGACGGTGCGCTGCCAGGCGCCGGCGCGGTCGCCGGTGGCCATCTTGGCGTAGGCGGCGCGGATGCCGTTCTGGCGGGCCTCGGCGTAGGCGGGCTTGTTCGGGGCGGTGGTCGCCCCCTTGGCGGGGGCGGCGTTGACGCCGTCGGCCTCGCCGGCGGTGAGGTAGACGGAGGTGACCGGGTGGCCGGCGGATATGGAGTACCGCAGGTCCGGGTTCATGAAGTACAGGTCGTCGTCGGGGTGCGCGACGATCTGGACGACGCGGCCGGGGTCGGGTACGGAGCCGGCGGCCAGGGGCGCAGCTGCGGTCGTGGCTGGGGTGGCCGCCGCGGGGGCGCGGTCCCGGTCCAGGCCGTCGAGGGCGGCGCTGCCCCGGAGTACGAGCATGCCGGCGGCGGCGGTGGCCGCGCAGAGGGCGACGGCCTTGACGAGCCCGGCCCAGCGGTGGCGTCCCCGGCGGGTGTGCGGTGCGGATTCCGCCGGTTGGGGCTCGGCCGTGCGTGCCGACCGTGCCGCCGCTTTGCGGCCGCGGCGAGTCTGCGGTGCGGGCTCGGCTGCCGCCGGTCCGGGCGTGGCTTCGGCATTCGGCCCTGCGGTCCGGCGGCCGCGGCGGGTCTGCGGTGCGGTGGGTGCGGCTTCGCCGGGCCGCAGCGCTGCCTGCGCCGGTCCGGGCGTGGCTTCGGCGGCTCGTGCCACGGCCTGGCTGCCGTCTGCGGTGGTGTGGTGGGCGTCGGCCGGGATCCGTGGTTCCGGGATCTGGGCCTGGTGCTGCTGGAACTCGGAGGACTGCTGGGCCCCATGGGCGTACGCGGGCTGCTGCGGTACGTGGAGCTGTTGGTCCTGCGGATACGGAAGGGGCTGGAACTGCTGCGGCTGCTGGGGCCCATGGAAGTGCGCGGCCTGCTGCGGTACGTGGGGCTCGTAGGCCTGCGGGTCCTGCTGGGGTTGTTGTGGCACGGTGGGCCCGGCTCCGGGGGACCAGTCGTTCCAGCCGGGGTGCGGGGCATGGGGAAACTCACCTGCGGTATCGGGGTGTTGGTGCTGGTGAGGCAGGTGGGTCGGGTGGTACTGCTGGGGATCGGGATCCTGACGCCACCCGCCCGGAGAGTCCAGCCCGCCCAGTTCGCCCTGCCCGTAGGCCACGCCGTACTGCTGCCCGTCCCACCCGTCCTGCCCGTAGACCGCCCCGTACGGCACGGCGCCCAGCCCGTACGGGACGCCGCCCCACCCCTGTGCCGGGTCCGGAGCCCCGCCCGGCCCACCCGCGGTGGGGCCGGGGTAGGGGTGTCCGTCGGACATGGGGCTCCTCGTGACCGGTCGGCGGGGAGCGGGCCCCATCACGCTATAAGTATTCAGATAATCCGATAATCCACGCCATGGTACGTCCCGGTGAGTCGAACGCCTGCTCCGGCTAGGCTCGACCCGGATACGCCAGGGCAGTAACAGCGGCAGCAACAGCGGCAGTGGCAGCGACAACCGCGGGAGGCGGCGGGATGACGGTCCCGGGACGCAGGAGCAGCACCTTCATCCGGCTGCTCCGCAGCGGGTTCACCGACCCCTCCGCAGCCGCCCGGCTGCTCGACACCGACGCGCTCGCCGCCGTACGCGACGATCCGGTCCTCCTCGACGCCCTCGGCGCGACCGCCGACCCCGACCTGGCCCTGCGCGGGCTGGTCCGGCTCGCCGAGGCGCAGCCGGACGGCGAGCTGCCCCGGCTGCTCGACACCCTCGTCAGCGCCAAACCCCTGCGCGACCGCCTCCTCGGCGTACTCGGCGCCTCCGAGGCCCTCGGCGACCACCTCGCCCGCCACCCCCGCGACTGGCTCGGCCTGGTCACGTACGAGGCCGCCGACCTGCACCCCGGACTCCCCGAGTTCGAACGCGGACTCGCGGACGCCCACGACCCCGTCGCCCTGCGTGTCGCCTACCGCCGCTGCCTGCTCTCCATCGCGGCCCGCGACGTCTGCGGCACCATCGACGTCGCCCAGACGGCCGCCGAGCTCGCCGACCTCGCCACCGCCACCCTCCGCGCGGCCCTGCGGATCGCCTCCGCCGCCGCCCCCGAGGACGCGGCCCAGTGCCGCCTCGCCGTCATCGCGATGGGCAAGTGCGGCGGCAACGAACTCAACTACGTCTCCGACGTCGACGTGATCTTCGTCGGCGAGGCGGCCGACGGCAGTACCGACGAGGGCAAGGGCATCCAGGCCGCCACCCGCCTCGCCTCCCACCTCATGCGGATCTGCTCGGAGACCACCGTCGAGGGCACCATCTGGCCCGTCGACGCCAACCTCCGCCCCGAGGGCCGCAACGGACCCCTCGTCCGCACCCTCGCCTCCCACCTGGCCTACTACCAGCGGTGGGCCAAGACCTGGGAGTTCCAGGCCCTCCTCAAGGCCCGCGCCGTGGCCGGCGACGCGGCCCTGGGCGCCGAGTACGTCGACGCCATAACGCCGCTGGTCTGGCAGGCGGCCGAACGGGAGAACTTCGTCCCCGACGTGCAGAAGATGCGCCGCCGCGTCGTCGACAACATCCCCGCCGCCCACGTCGACCGCGAACTCAAGCTCGGCCCCGGCGGTCTGCGTGACGTCGAGTTCGCCGTCCAGCTGCTCCAGCTCGTCCACGGCCGCAGCGACGCCACCCTGCACTCCGGCACCACCCTCGACGCCCTCCACGCCCTCGCCGCCGGCGGCTACGTCGGCCGCGCCGACGCCGCCCAGCTGCACGACGCGTACCGCTTCCTGCGCGCCATGGAGCACCGCATCCAGCTCTACCGGCTGCGCCGCACCCACCTCGTCCCCGAGGACGAGCACGACCTGCGGCGCCTGGGCCGCTCCATGGGCCTGCGCACCGAACCCGTCGCCGAGCTCAACAAGGCCTGGCGCCGGCACGCCTCCGTCGTGCGGCGCCTGCACGAGAAGCTCTTCTACCGGCCGCTGCTCGACGCCGTCGCCCAGCTCACCCCGGGCGAGACCCGGCTCTCCCCGCGCGCCGCCGGCCAGCGCCTCGAAGCCCTCGGCTACGCCGACCCCGCCTCGGCCCTGCGCCACCTCGAAGCCCTCGCCTCCGGCGTCACCCGCAAGGCCGCCATCCAGCGCACCCTGCTGCCGGTCATGCTCGGCTGGTTCGCCGACTCCGCCGACCCGGACGCCGGCCTGCTGAACTTCCGCAAGGTCTCCGACGCCCTCGGCAAGACCCCCTGGTACCTGCGCCTGCTGCGTGACGAGGGCGCCGCCGCCGAGAACCTCGCCCGCGTGCTGTCCGCCGGACGCCTCGCCCCCGACCTGCTGATGCGGGCCCCCGAGGCGGTGGCCCTGCTCGGTGATCCCGAGGGCCTGCAGCCCCGTACGCACGAGGCCCTCCAGCAGGAGGTACTCGCCGCCGTGGGCCGCGCCGAGAACCCGGAGACGGCCGTCGCCGCAGCCCGCGGGGTCCGCCGCCGCGAGCTCTTCCGCACCGCCGCCGCCGACATCATCGGCTCCTACGGTACGGAGGACAGCCCGGCCGAGGAGGACCACGGAGCCCTGGTCGACCGGGTCGGCGGGGCCGTCTCCGACCTCACCGCCGCGACCATCGCGGGCGCCCTGCGCGCCGCCGTGCAGTCGCACTACGGCGACACCCTGCCCACCCGCTTCGCCGTCATCGGCGTCGGCCGCTTCGGCGGCCACGAACTCGGCTACGGATCCGACGCCGACGTCCTCTTCGTCCACGAACCCCGCGAGGGCGTCGACGAGCAGGAGGCCGCCAAGGCCGCCCAGACCGTCATCGCCGAGATGCGCCGGCTGCTCCAGCTGCCCACCGCGGACCCGCCGCTGCTCATCGATGCCGACCTGCGGCCCGAAGGCCGCTCAGGCCCGCTGGTACGCACCCTGGCCTCCTACGCCGCCTACTACCGGCGCTGGTCGCTGACCTGGGAAAGCCAGGCGCTGCTGCGGGCCGAGCCGGTGGCGGGCGAGGAGGAGCTGGGCCGCCGCTTCATCGAGCTGATCGACCCGCTGCGCTACCCGGCCGAGGGCCTCGGCGAGGACGCGGTGCGCGAGATCCGTCGCCTCAAGGCGCGGATGGAGTCGGAGCGGCTGCCGCGCGGCGCCGACCCGACCCTGCACACCAAGCTGGGCCGCGGCGGTCTCAGCGACGTCGAGTGGACCGTCCAGCTGATCCAGATGCGGCATGCCTGGGCGGAGCCGGGCCTGCGCACCACCCGTACCCGCGAGGCCCTCGCGGCCGCCCACGCGGCCGGGCTGATCCCGACCGACGAGGCGCAGATCCTGGACGAGGCCTGGGTCCTGGCGACCCGGGTCCGCAACGCGGTGATGCTGGTGCGCGGCCGAGCCGGGGACACCTTCCCGTCCGAGGCCCGCGAACTGGCCGCGGTCGGCCGCTACCTCGGCTACGCGGAGGGCACGGTCGGCGAACTGCTGGACGACTACCGCCGCATCACTCGCCGCGCCCGCGCGGTGGTGGAGGAACTCTTCTACGGGGGCTGAACCCGAAGCGGCGGAGCGCGGACCCGCCAGGGGTCCGCGCTCCGCCGTTCGCCGTTCCGGAGTGGCGCGGGTGTCAGCGGGCCGTGCCGAAGTTCTGGGTCCAGTAGTGGTTCGGCTGGGCCAGGCCGATGCCGATCTCCTTGAAGGAGCAGTTCAGGATGTTCTCGCGGTGGCCCGGGCTGTTCATCCAGCCCTCCATGACCTTCTCGGGCGTGCTGTAGCCGTAGGCGACGTTCTCGCCGTACGTGCGCCACGCGTAGCCGGCGCGGGTGATGCGCGTGCCGGCGTCCGAGCCGTCGGAGCCCGTGTGGGACATGTTGCTGTGGGCGGCCATGTCCGCGCTGTGGTCCTGCGCGGCCTTCGTGAGCTTCGCGTTCAGGGTGACGGCCGGGCATCCGGCGGCGGCGCGCTCCTGATTGACCAGGGCGAGGACGGCGGCGACGGAGCCGGAGGCGGCCGGCGCGGGCGAGGTCTGCGGCGGCTGGGGCGCCTGCGGCTTCTTGGTGACCGGCGGCTTCGCGGGCTGCGGCTGGGTCCGCGGCGGCTGCGCCTGCGAGGGCTGCGCCTGCGTGGGCTGGGCGGCGGGCTGCGAGGCTTCCGCGGCCGGCTGCTCGGGGGCCGGGGTGCTGCTCGGCGTCGTCGGGACGTCCACCGGGACCGCGGTGTTCGGGTCGGCCGTGGGGACGTAACTCCACGGGCGCTGCGCCTGGTGGCTCGCGGTACGGGTCCGGCCGGTGTCGTCGCCGCCCGAGTCGAAGCAGGCCATGGCGGCCGTGGGAACACCCACGATTCCCAGAGCGCTGAACCCGATGATTATTTTCCGGTACTGCTTCTTCTTCCGATGCTTCTGCATGCGTAACCTCATTCGGTGATCGCGAAGCCCTCCGGCGCCGGAACTGCGGGACGCCGGAATGGTCGACATTCTTAGAAGCCCGCCATTGGACTGGCAAGTTTCCGTTTCGCGCTCACCCGGGGGATTCGGCATGCGGCTTGAAACGGGCCGTTGATCGTGCATGGTCACGATCAGGTCACCGGCACAACCATGTGATGTGTTTTCAGGAGCGCCCGTGACCAGGGAAGTAGGGGACGGGTAAGGCGGTAGCGCCGATTCCGTTCCCGTAGGAGAGGGGAATGTCGAATCCAAAACGGACAAATGTCGAAATGTCGATGAGGTGGCACGCCCGGGAAGCCGTCCGGCGCCGAGGTTCCCGTCGTGACGCATGTCACGCAACCGGGAGCCGGATCGCGGCGTCGGGCGAGGGCCACGGGCCCCGCGTCGACCGCTCGCATCGGCCGCCGCATTGCCCGCCGCCCTTTCGGAGGAATTGCCGAGTAATTCCTTCGAGTGGTCCCGCGGTGGACCCGGCGTGTTCGTGCCTCCAGGTGGTTGCAGGTGCCGGGCCGTTCCGGCCGCGGTAGGGGTACTGCATGACGCAGAAGAAAGACAAAGCCGGTGAGGGGGCGGGGGAGCGTCCGAAGCAGCGGAGCGCCACGACCGCCGCGCTCGCGGGAGCGCTGATCGGCGCCCTGGCCGGTCTGACGGGGAGCACGCTCGCCTACTTCGAGGCCAAGGACACGCGCCGCGAGGAGGCCCACGCCCGCCGTTCGGACATCCGCCGGGCCGCCTACGTCGACCTCGCGGCGGCCACGAACACGTACGTGCAGCAGGCCACCCAGCTCCTGACCGTGAGCCTCGACCCCGCCAAGACCCCGCAGGAGAGACAGCGCCGGTTCGAGAACGGATACGCGCCGGCCAACACGGACCTCGCGCGGGCCGTCACCACGGCGCGCCTCGTGGCACCGCCCGACGGCCGACGGGACCTCGCGGCGATCGACACCCGCTCCACGCGCGTGGGGGAGCTGGCGACGGGCTGGTACGCCAAGGGCCCCGAGGGTGCCGACGTGGCGAAGGCCGACGCCGAGTTCGCCGAGGCGGTCAAGGCCCAGCTGGCCGCCCTGCAGACGTTCCTGGACCGGGCCGCGGACGAGTCGTTGTAGTGCGCTGTAGTGCGCTGTAGTGCGGGGGCCCCGTCGCGTACGTCGCGTACGGCTCTCATGCGGCTTCGGCGTCGGTGGTCGTCGTCCCGGCCGCCGGTGGGGCGCAGCTCCGGCAGCGGCCGGGGGTGGGGGAGCGGAAGGCGCGTTCGCAGCCGTCGCACGTGCGGAGCGGGTGGACGGTGCGGTCCGGGCCGGCCGGGTCGGGTGCCCAGGGGTCCGGCAGGCGGGGCGGCAGCAGTTCCCGCAGGCGGTGGGCGAGCAGCGCGGCGGGGGAGTGGATCGGCGTCGTCGGCAGCGAGCGCGTGAGGGCCGCGGTCACGGCGCTCGGGGTCACCCCGCGCTCCAGCCATTCCGCCGCGGCGGGCGCCAGCCGTACGGTGTCCCGCTCGGACAGCGTCAGCCGCGGGTCGCGCAGCCGCAGCCGGGCGAGGAGTTCCCGCGCCTCCGACTCGGCCTCGGGGGTGACGGTTTCGGGCTCGCGCTCGGACGCGGACGCGGACGCGGGTTCGGGTTCGCGGTTCGGGTCGGGCCGGGGTTCAGGCTCCGGGTCCGAGTCAGGTTCGGGCTCCGGGTCCGGTTCAGGTTCCGGGTCGGGGTCCGGCTGGGGTGTCGGCTTCGGCTCGGGTCGTCGGGGTGGGTCCCGCCGTTCGCGGCTCGCCCCGGCCATCGCGGGCGGATTGTTGTACGAGATCGTGCAGGTCACGACGCGTCCTGTCGGCAGCCGCTCCTGGAAGCGGGCCAGGTAGCCATACCGCTCCAGCTCGCGCAGGGCGGTGGCGATGCGGACCTCGCCCTCCGGGAAGCGTTCGGCGAGGGCCTTGATGGTCACCTTGGAGCCGGTCGGGAGCGACTGGATGTGCGTGGCCAGGCCGATCGCCGCCAGGCTCAGCCGGCGGTGCTGGGCGAGATGGTTGCCGATCTTGACGTAGCCGCGACGGTGGTCGTGGTTGACGTGCCGGATGCCCGACGGGACGCGCGAGGGCGCGCTAAGCTGCTGGTCAGCCATGGGGAAGGTGTCGCTTCCGCTGTGGTCAGGCCCTCGCCCGGGATTGCCGTCCCGGCCGGGGGCCGAATGCGTTTATGGGGTTGTCGGGAGTCAGAGTGCCCGGCGAATTGGCGTATGCGCCAGCCCGGTTGGGGTGATTCACCCGACCGAGTGAGAGGGGGAAGGGGGAGGTGTGGAAGGTCATTTCCCCCGGTTATTTGTCTTTAGGCGTCGTGCGGGACCGGATATTGATCCACCGGGTCGCGGAAACCTCGATCCGGTGAAATCGGACTCGCCACATCAATTTCTGCCCACACCGTCTTCAGTGGCGCCGGACCGAGATCCGTCCCCCATCGCGAGGCGAGCGCGGACACCAGCACCAGCCCCCGCCCCGACTCCGCCTCGGGGTCCGGCACCTGGCAGGCGGCGGGCGGCGCGAACTCCCGTCGCGTGTCGGACACTTCGATACGGAGCGTAGGGCCCGGCGTAAGGCGCAGCACGAGCCGGAAGTCCCGCCCGCGCACCCTGCCGTGGGTCACGGCGTTCGCGGCGAGTTCGGCGACGACCTGTGCCGCCTCCTCGAACGGAAGCTTTCGATCCACGAGTTGGGCCACCGTGAGCGCGCGTGCGGCGCGGGCTCCGCGCGGCGTGGAGGGGAGCGTGGCGACGAGGGAGGTTTCCTGATTCACGTGACTCAGCGTGGCCATCCGTGCGTACCCTGAACAGAGTTGAGGGCGCTGTGTACGACGGTTGTCCAGAGCGGTCCCGTGGTGTCCTTGCGGTCCAAGGGGAGGCGGATGTGAGCACGATGGACGGTGCCGACGAATCGAGCTGGGAACTCGATCCGGAGGACGAATCCGGGGCGGTCATCGCCACGGTGGGACGCCAGCTGAAGATGTGGCGTGAGGCGGCGGGCTTTGACCGAACCAAATTCGGTGAACGGATGGGATACGGGGCGAACCTGATCTACAAGATCGAGCGTGGGGCCCGTATTCCGCGCCCGGAGTTCCTGGACAAGGCGGACGAGGTCCTCGGGGCGGGCGGGAAAATCGCAGCGATGAAGGCGGACATCGAAAGGGCCCGCTACCCCAAGAAGGTCCGTGATCTGGCCAAGTTGGAATCCGAAGCGGTTGAGCTGGGCGCCTACGGGAACCACAACCTGCACGGGCTGCTCCAGACCGAGGAGTACGCGCGGGCGCTGTACGAGATGCGGAGGCCCGCCTACTCACCGGACGAGGTGGAGCGGTACGTCTCGGCTCGTATGGCGCGGCAGGGGGTTTTCCACCGACTGCCATCACCTGCACTGACCTTCGTACTGGAGCAGGTCACGCTGGAGCGGACGATCGGTGGACGGGGCGTACTGCGCAGGCAGTTGGAGCGTCTGCTCGACATCGGTCAACTGCGCAACGTCGAGATCCAGGTGATGCCGACTGACTCTGAGGACCATGCGGGCATGGGAGGCCACCTTCAGGTGGTCAAACTGAGGGATGGCACGGCGGTCGGGTATGTCGAGGCGCAGCTGCCAGGCCGCTTGATCACCAACGTCACTGACATCCAGCTGCTCGAACTCCGTTATGGGATCATCCGTTCACAGGCTTTCAGCCCACGGGAGTCGAGAGCCTTCATCGAGAAAGCGCTGGGAGAGACATGAGCATCAAGCCCTCGGTCGGCGGCCTCTCCGCACTGGAGTGGGCCAAGAGTAGCTACAGCGCCAGCGACAGCAACGAGTGCGTCGAGGTCGCGTGGGTCAAGAGCAGCTACAGCACGGCCGACGGCCCTGACTGCGTCGAGGTCGCCCGCACCCCCGGCACGGTCCTCGTCCGGGATTCCAAGCGGCCCGAGGGCGCACGCCTCGCCGTCACCCCCGACGCCTGGAGCGGTTTCGTGGCGCACGCCGCCATCGTGTGAGCCGCCGGGACACAGCCGTCGAGACCGTACTCCGGAAGCGGTGGCCGGACCCGGCCTGCTGGGACGCTGTGGTCGACGCCGTGTGCTCCGAGGAATCGAGCTACGACGCCGACCAGGTGCTGATCCAGGCAGGCACGGCCATCGCCCGGCACGCCGACCGGATCGCCGTGGACCTCCGCCGACAGCAGGGGGCCTTCGGGACCGCAGTCGGCCACGGTGTGACGGTGCGCGCCCTCGCCCTCGCGGGAACGGGTGACCTGCGGGCCCTACCGGTCCTGCACTCCCTCGCCGAGCACGGCGGGCTGCCGTACATCCGCCCGGAAGCCCGGGTCATGGCCGCCCTGCCCCCGGCCGAGCTGGCCGCGGTCATTGCGGACCAGGCTGCGGCACGACGGCGACCGCTACCACGGGAACACCACCGCCCTCGAAGTCCTCGCGCTCTGCGGTGCCGACGCCGCACTCGCCGTGGACGACGTGGCCATGCGCCTGGACACGCAGTACGCCTACGACGCGATGCGCGTGCTCGGTCGGATCGGCCCGCCGGCCGCCGCCACGGCGGACCGGCTGGCCGCGTACGCCACCGGTCGGGGCCGCGGGGCCCGCGGCTCCTACCCGCGCCGCGCGGCCTGGGCGCACTGGAAGGTCACCGGGGACCCCGCCCTCGCCCTCGACGTGTGCGGGGCGGCCGTGCGGTCCGGGACCGCCAGCCACGGCCTGCCCTTCCTGGCCGACCTCGGCCCGCTGGCCGCCGTACACACAACGCCCGTGCGCCGCCTGATGGATTCGTGACCGCTCGCATCCAATCGAGGTGTCTACTCAGCGAACCCAGCCGCTTCGCATTTCGTCTCAGCGAAGCTAGTCGTGTGGATGTTCAGGCTGGGGGTGCTGGGTGGCTGCCTCTTCCAGCGACCTTGGCCAGACATACCCGTATGCTTCGGCGCCCTCTCGATCGCCGGCACAGACCACCGCGCCGTTCAGGGGGTGCGGGCGCCGGAGGGCGCCAAGGATGCGCTCGCTCTGCACCTCGGGGCTTTCTTCGGTCACCGCGAACCCGATTCTCAGCTGGATGGACGGATCGGCGTTCACGCGCGGGACCCACAGGGAGACAAGGACCTGTCCGGGGTCCGAGTCCCACACGGAGACCCAGAACGTGTCACTGTTCCACGCGGCCAGGGGATTCGGCACGGCGAGCAGCTGCTGACCCACCAGGTCGGCGACATCCCACGCCGGCGAAGGCCGCTCCGCCAGAGCCACAGTGTTCCCCTCATCCAAACTTATGCGCCCCAGCACGGAGCGGACACGACCCATTGTCGCGGACGTGATCGCCCGCATCCTACCGGCGCGGCGGCTGGTGCTCACGGGCGAGTGTCAGGCACGTCAAACCTCAATGGCAGATGATCCACAGCCGTCTCACTCCATCCAGTCCGCGCAGGTCGACGCGATCCGGTCGACCAACTTCGGTGCGACAGGTCAATTCGGCCGGAGCGTGGACCAGGACGTACGCCGCGCACGCGTACTGGCGGATCACCGGCGACCCGGAGCCGGCCGTGCCGGTGCTGCTGGCCGAGGTGGACCCGGCCTGGGACGGCGGTCCGGCCCTACCGGTACGGGAGGCCGTCCGGATCCTCGGGGAGATCGGTGCCCCGGCCGTTTCGGCGGCGCCCCTGCTGCGCAGGATCCTCGCGCAGGCGGAACGGCTCAGCCGGCCCTGGGACGGCGTACGGATCCTCGCCGATCAGGCCTACGTCCGTACGCTCACCGAAGCGCTGGAAGGGATCGACGGGTGGGGGAAGTGAAGTTCGCGGTGCGCCGCGCGGGCCCGGGCGACGGAGACGTCCTCGGCGGGATCCACGCCGCCGCCTGGGAGGCGGCGTACGCGCCGTTCTTCGACCCGGAGTTCGCCGCGGACGGGATCGCGAGCAGGCGCACCCGCTGGCACGCACGGATCGCGGCGCAGGACTCCACGATCCTGCTGGCCGAACGGGACGGCCAGCCGGTGGCCATGTCGGCCTTCCGCCCGTCCTCGGCCACACCCGGCCTCGCCGAGATCCTCTCCTTCTACAGCCACCCCGACAGCTGGGGAACGGGCGCCGCCGCGGCCCTGATGACCGGCACGCTGGAGCACCTGCGCGCCGACGGCGTCACCCGCGCCCACCTGTGGACCCTGCGCGACACCCTGCAGTCCCGGCGCTTCTACATCAAGTGCGGTTTCGCGGAGACCGGCGCCACCCGCACCTACGACTTCGGTGACGGCAACCCCCTCACCCAGGTCGAGTTCGAACGGGGGTGCTGAGGGCGGCGCGCCGAACTCCGGCGGAATCCAACTGCCGTTCGCCCGGCGTACCCGCCGACGTCACATCCGGCTCCCTCTCCGGTCCTCCGGGGGCGCTGTTCTTGTGAGCGCTCCACACCCGCGAACGAAGCAGAGGTCGTCACCCCATGGCAGAACTCAACCGCCGACGCTTTCTCCAGCTCACCGGCGGCGCAGCCGCCCTGAGCCTGCTGGGCGAGAGCATCGCGCGCGCCGCCGCCATCCCCGCGCAGGGGACGACGGGCACCATCGCCGATGTCGAGCACATCGTGGTCCTGATGCAGGAGAACCGTTCCTTCGACCACTACTACGGCGCCCTGCGCGGCGTCCGCGGCTTCGGCGACCCGCGCCCCGTGACCCTGCCCAGCGGCAAGTCCGTCTGGCACCAGGCCGACAACGCGGGCAAGGAGACGCTGCCCTTCCGCCCGCCGTCCGACGACCTCGGCATGGAGTACCTCCAGGGCCTCAACCACGACTGGGCCGGCGGACAGAGCGCCTTCAACAAAGGCAAGTACGACAACTGGGTGCCCGCCAAGACACCTGCCACCATGGCCCACCTGACGCGCGAGGACATCCCCTTCCACTACGCCCTCGCGGACGCCTTCACCATCTGCGACGCCTACCACTGCTCGTTCATCGGCTCGACCGACCCCAACCGCTACTACCTCTGGTCCGGCCACACCGGCAACGACGGCAAGGGCGGCGGCCCGGTCCTCAACAACGCCGAGCTCGGCTACGACTGGACCACCTACCCCGAGCGCCTGGAGGCGGCCGGGATCTCGTGGAAGGTCTACCAGGACATCGGCGACGGCCTGGACGCAGCCGGATCCTGGGGCTGGATCAACGACGCCTTCCGCGGGAACTACGGCGACAACTCGCTGCTCTACTTCAACAAGTACCGCAACGCCCGGCCCGGCGACCCGCTCCACGACAAGGCCCGCACCGGCACGAACGCCAAGGCCGGCGAGGGCTACTTCGACCGGCTGCGCGCCGACGTCGCCGCCGGGACCCTGCCGCAGGTGTCGTGGATAGCCGCCCCGGAGGCGTTCAGCGAGCACTCGAACTGGCCCTCCAACTTCGGCGCCTGGTACATCGCGCAGGTGCTGGACGCGCTGACGTCCAACCCCGACGTGTGGGCCCGTACCGCCCTGTTCATCACCTACGACGAGAACGACGGCTTCTTCGACCACGTCGTCCCGCCGTACGCCCCGGCCGATGCGGGCCAGGGCCTGTCGACCACGCCGACCGCCCTCGACGTCTTCCCCGGCAAGCCCGGCTACGTCGCCGGACCGTACGGGCTGGGCCCGCGCGTCCCGATGCTCGTCGTCTCACCCTGGAGCACCGGCGGCTACTCCTGCTCCGAGACCTTCGACCACACCTCCGTCGTCCGCTTCATGGAGAAGCGCTTCGGGGTGCAGGAGCCCAACATCTCGCCCTGGCGGCGGGCCGTCTGCGGGGACCTGACCTCGGCCTTCGACTTCGCTCGCAAGGACACCTCCACGGTGTCGCTGCCCGACACGGGCCCGTGGGAGCCGCAGGACCGCGAGCGGCACCCCGACTTCCGGGCGACCCCGCCGGCCGTGGGGTCGATGCCGCGCCAGGAGAAGGGCCAGTGCCGCACCCGCCCGCTGAAGTACGCCCCGTACGTCGACGGCGCGGCCCTCACCGCCGAGGGAAAGTTCCGGCTGACGTTCAGCGGCGGCCCGGACCTGGGCGCGCAGTTCTACGTCACCTCCGCCAACCGGACCGACGCCCCCTGGACGTACACCACCGAGGCCGGCAAGTCGATCGCGGACACCTGGAACACCCGCTACTCGGCCGGCGTCACCGACCTGACCGTCCACGGCCCCAACGGCTTCCTGCGCGGCTTCCGCAACCCCGCAACCACCCCCGGACCCGAGGTCACCGCCCGCCACAACGCGACCACGGGCAACCTGGACCTCACCGTCACCAATGCCGGGGCGTCGACGGAGACCCTCACGATCACCAACGCCTACGGCGGCGGGGCCAAGCGCCTCACGGTCGCCAAGGGTGCCACCGTCACCCACAGCGTCTCCCTGAAGAACACGCGACGCTGGTACGACGTGAGCGTCACCTCGTCCGGGACGGCGGACTTTGGCCGCCGCTTCGCCGGGAAGGTGGAGACCGGCGCGGCCGGCCTCTCGGACCCGGCGATCCTGACGGACCAGTCCTCCTCCTGAAGCGAGGGACGCGAAAGCGCCCGTGCACCGGAATCCTCCGGGGCGCGGGCGCTCGCGTGTACGGGGCCGGGCGCGGACGGCCGTGTGTCAGCTCGGGCGCTCGTAGTTGGTCAGGACGCAGCCGTCGACCTGGGCCTTCTCCAGCCGGTGGCCAGCGGGCGCGGTGAAGCCGGTCTCGCAGTTCAGGTACAGGAACTGGAGCTGGTACAGCCCGCGGCGGACGTTCGCGTTGTTGGTCTCCACGGCGATGTTCGTGCCGACCAGCAGCTTGCTCGCGGTGGCCTTGAGGCGTCCGTCGTCCTTCAGGTCGGCCAGCTGCGCCGCCTTGGCCTTGGCCTGGAGGGTCTTCATGTCGGAGACGGTGTCCAGCCAGTTCAGGTTGTGCGCGCGCCGTTCCCCGCCGAGCTCGCCGCAGACGGCCCGCTGCTTGACGCCCCAGGCGCTCGGGGGGCCGTCGACGACCGGCATGTAGTCGATCGACTGTATGTGCTCGTCGGTGACGGTCATCTTCGTGCAGTCGACGGTGTGCGGGCTGACGAGCTGCTTCAGCTCGGCGATGCTGCCGGCGCTCGGCAAGCCCGGGCTGCCGGTGGACGGCTGGCCCGGCTTCGCGGCTCCCTCGGTGGAGGGGTCGCGGACCGCGCCGCGGTGGGGGCTGCCCTGGCCGTCGGGGCTGTTGACGTAGTCGGTGAGGAAGCAGCCCTCGACCAGGGCCTTCTCCTTCTTGAACCCCTCCGGGACGAAGATGTTGGGGTTGCAGCTCAGGATGCGCAGGTCGGAGTTGGGCGGGTCGACCAGGGACACGGCGGTGGCGGTCTTGAGCGCGGTCAGGGCGAAGGTCTTGCCGACGACCGTGCGGCTGGCGAGGTCGGTGTTGTCCCGGCCCTCGGCGAGCAGCTTCGCGGCGTGGTCCTTGGCGGCCTGCTGGAAGGCCTTCATGTCCGGGGTCAGGAAGAGGACGATCTCGCCCCGCGCCTTCTCGTCCGTGCAGACGCCACGCTCCGTGATGCCCCAGTCCCCGGCGCCGATGAACCCGCTCAGCGGCACCCGGCTGTCGTTCGGGTCGGTGCTGAGGTTCTCGCAGGACGTGTACTGCTGTACGTGGGCCTGCGCCCCGGCCAGCGTGGCGGGCGCGGCGCCGGTGGCTGCCGGGGAGGCGGTGGCCGGGGCGCTCGCGGAGGGGCTCGCGGCGGGCGGGGCCGGCTTGGGGGACTCCTCGCAGGCGGTGGCTAGGGTGGTGAGCGCGGCGAGGGCCGCGGTCGCGGCGGATATCCGCTGGAGGCGCATGGGTGTCTTCCGTCGGCTGGACACGGCACGGGGGATGGCGTGCCCATGCTAAGGCCACCCGTCTGGTAATTGATCTTGTGGCAGGTCGAGGCGAGTCGTTGCCGCAGGTGGATGGGCGTGGTCGGCCGTGGCGTGACCTGCCCGAGCGGCATGGGCCGTGGCAGACCGTCTATGAGCGGTTTGCCCGCTGGGAGGCGGAGGGCGCGTACCCGGGCAAGGCTGTCGGAGCATGTGCAGGTCCGCGACGACACGGAGGGCCGGGTGGAGCGGACCGTCGCCGTCGACCCCACGATCGACCGTGCTCACCAGCACGCCGCCGGCGTTCGTGCTCACGCCCGGCAACGCCAACGACGCCACCGCATCCGGTCGGGGACGCTGCCTAGCGGGGAGTGCGGAAACGGTTGAGGAGTTCCGACGCCGGGTGCGGGCCCGCCTGCTCGGGCTGGCGCGGCAGGCGGTGCGGCATCGAGCCGTACCAGCTGCGCGAGACGGCGTAGCCGAAGGCCAGACAGATCATGCCGCCCACGGCGTCGAGCCAGAAGTGGTTGGCGGTGGCGACGATGACGACGAGGGTCGCCGTCGGGTAGAGCAGGCCCAGGATCCGTACCCAGGGGGCCGAGGCGACCGCGAAGATCGTCAGGCCGCACCACAGCGACCACCCTATGTGCATGGAGGGCATCGCGGCGTACTGGTTCGACATCTGCTTGAGGTTCCCGGAGGCCATGGAGCCCCAGGTGTGGTGAACCAGCACGGTGTCGATGAAGTTCTGTCCGTTCATCAGCCGGGGCGGCGCGAGCGGGTAGAAGTAGTAGCCGACCAGGGCCACGCCGGTGGTGGCGAAGAGGACCAGGCGCGTGGCCGCGTACCGCCCGGGGTGGAGGCGGTAGATCCACACCAGCACACCGATGGTCACGACGAAGTGGAGCGTGGCGTAGTAGTAGTTCATGCCCACGATCAGCCACGTCACGGAGTTGACGGCGTGGTTGACCGACTGCTCGACGGCGATGCCGAGGGTCTTCTCGGCCTCCCAGATCCAGTCGGCGTTCGCGAGGGCGATCGACTTCTGCTCGGGCACGGCGTTGCGGATCAGCGAGTAGGTCCAGTAGCTGACGGCGATCAGCAGGATCTCGAACCAGATCCGCGGCCGGCGCGGGGCGCGCAGCCGGGGGAGCAGGGCGCGGTCGGACTCCGGGCGGGTCTCGGTCTCGACCACTACGGGTGAGGAGACGTCCGTCCGGGTTTCCAGTGTCTTCACGCTCGATTCACCCATGGGGAGAGAGTCTGCCAGATGAGCTCTCGCCTTCGATCATCCCTCGGTACGGTCTTCGGCGCAGCCGGTCCGACTCAGGTACCTCCGAGGTCCCACTCAGGTCCCACTCAGGTACGACTCGGGGTGCGGCGCTGTCCGGGGCCCGAGGCCGTGGAGCCGCGCACCACCAGTTCCGGCAGGAACACGAACTCGCTGTGGGGGGCCGGCGTACCGCCGATCTCCTCCAGCAGCGTCCGGACCGCCGCCTGTCCCATCGCCTGCACGGGCTGGCGGATGGTGGTCAGCGGAGGGTCGGTGAACGCTATGAGCGGGGAGTCGTCGAAACCGACCACCGAGACGTCCTGCGGGACCCGCAGCCCCTGCTGGCGGGCCGCCCGGATCGCGCCGAGCGCCATCATGTCGCTCGCGCACACCACCGCCGTGCAGCCGCGTGAGATCAGCGCGGAGGCGGCGGCCTGGCCGCCTTCCAGCGAGTAGAGGGAGTGCTGGATCAGTTCCTCGGTCTCGGCCTCGTCGAGTCCGAGCCGTTCCTTCATGCCGGCCCGGAAGCCCTCGATCTTGCGCAGGACCGGAACGAACCGCTTCGGTCCGACGGCGAGGCCGATGCGGGTGTGGCCGAGCGCGGTGAGGTGGGTGACCGCGAGGTGCATCGCGGCGCGGTCGTCGGGGGAGACGAAGGGGGCCTGCACCTTGTCGGAGAAGCCGTTGATCAGGACGTAGGGGACGCCCTGCCCGCGGAGTTGGTCGTAGCGGCCCATGTCGGCCGTGGTGTCGGCGTGCAGACCGGAGACGAAGATGATCCCGGAGACCCCGCGGTCGACGAGCATCTCGGTCAGCTCGTCCTCGGTGGACCCGCCGGGTGTCTGCGTGGCGAGGACCGGCGTGTACCCCTGGCGGGTCAGGGCCTGGCCGATGACCTGGGCGAGCGCCGGGAAGATGGGGTTGTCGAGTTCGGGGGTGATGAGGCCGACGAGGCCGGCGCTGCGCTGGCGGAGTCGCACGGGGCGCTCGTAGCCGAGGACGTCGAGCGCGGCCAGCACGGATTCGCGGGTGCCCGCGGCCACACCGGGCTTGCCGTTGAGCACGCGGCTGACTGTGGCTTCGCTGACCCCCGCCTGGGCTGCGATGTCGGCTAGCCGTGCGGTCACGGGATTGGACTCTACCGGTCGCCGTGTCACCTAGGAACCTGGGTGCGCGGAGTGAGACGTCCGGGTTTGCGTACGGGTTTCGCGTGCGCGTGCGGATGCGGTGGCCCCGGGCCCGGGGCGGGGCGGGGCGGGGGCGTCATGGGGTCCACCAGGTGCAGGAGTCCGCGGGCAGGCGGACGGTGCGGCCGTCCGTTTCCACGGGGGCGCTGGAGAGTACGGGGCGGCCGGGCGCGGGCAGTTCGACGGGGTCGGGGCGGGTGTTGAGGGTGCAGGCGAAGCCGGGGCGGGTGAAGAGGAGGACCCCGTCGGGTGCGGACTGCCAGCCCATCCCGCGGGGGTCGGCCGGCCCGCCGGCCTCGGGGGCGCCCAGGCCGGGGAGGGCGCGGCGCAGTTCGAGGGCGGCGCGGTAGAGCTCCAGCGTGGAGTGGGGGTCGCCGGTCTGGGCGGCGACGCTGAGCCCGGCCCAGGCGTCGGGCTGAGGCAGCCAGCTGCCGGCGGGTCCGAAGCCGTAGGGGGGCTCCGACCCGGCCCAGGGGATGGGGACGCGACAGCCGTCGCGCAGCCCGTCCTGCCCCTCCGCCTCCGGCGCGGTCAGCAGACCGGGGTCGCCCCCGCCCCCGGTTTCGGCCTCCGGCCGGACCCCGCTCCCGGCCTGCGGCCCGTCCCCGCTCCCGGCCTCCGGCCCCGCCCCGGTTTCGGCCTGCGGCCGGGTGGGGTTCGGCCCCGGTGTGATGTGCAGGGTGGCTTGTGGCCGGCTGCCGGGCCGGGCCTGCGGCCAGGTCGCCGGCGCGGTCCGCGGCTCGGGTTCTGCCTCCGGCCGGGTGGTCCCGTGCCCCTGCGGCGCGACGGGCAGGGGGTGCGCCTCAGGCGCGGTGTGCGGGTCGGGCTCCGGGCCGGCCACGTATCCGGCCTGCGGCCGGGCACTCGTCCCGGCCGCAGGCCAGGGCTGTCGGTTCGCCTGCGGCGGGGTGGGGGTGCCCCCGGACTCCGTCCCGGGCCGTGGGCCGGGTCCGGCCTCCGGCCCGCGGGACCCCTGCGCCTGCGGCGCGGTCTGCGGATCGGCCTCCGGGCCGGGCCCGGTTTCGGCCGCAGGCCGGGTACCTGGGGTGGGCTGCGGATCGGGCTCCGGGCGGGGGGTGGGGATCGGCTGGCGGCGCCCGCGGCGGAAGGCCGGGTCCTGGCGGGCTGTGGCGGGGAGGTCGGTGACCTCGGGGAGGCCCAGTTCCTCGCCCTGGTAGAGGTAGGCCGAGCCGGGGAGGGCCAGCATCAGGAGGGCCGCCGCGCGGGCTCGGGCCAGGCCCCGGGGGCCGCCGCCGTAGCGGGTGACGTGACGGACCACGTCGTGGTTCGACAGGACCCAGGTGGTGGGGGCGCCCACCGCCGTCGTGGCGGCCAGGGACTCGTCGATGACGGTGCGCATCGCCTCCGGATCCCACGGGCACGTCAGGAAGCGGAAGTTGAACGCCTGGTGCAGCTCGTCCGGGCGGACGTACAGGGCGAGCCGCTCCGAGGTCGGGGCCCAGGCCTCGGCGACCCCGATGCGCCGCCGCGGCCCCTCGTAGGAGTCGAGGAGGCGCCGCCACGCGCGGTGGATCGCGTGGACCCCGTCCTGGTCGAAGAAGGGCAGCGGCTCGCTGCCGATGAGCGTGGCCTGGGCACCGCGCCCGATGTCCGGCAGGCCGTCCGCCTTGACCATGCCGTGCGCGACGTCGATGCGGAACCCGTCCACGCCCAGGTCGAGCCAGAAGCGCAGGACCGAGTCGAACTCCGCCATGACCTCCGGGTGGGTCCAGTCGAGGTCCGGCTGCTCGGGCGCGAAGAGGTGCAGGTACCACTCGCCGTCCGCGACCCGCGTCCAGGCGGGGCCGCCGAAGATCGACTCCCAGTCGTTCGGCGGGAGCTCCCCGTCCGCGCCCCGCCCGCGGCGGAAGAGGTAGCGCTCCCGCGCCCCCGGCTCGCCGGCGAGGGCCGCCCGGAACCACGGGTGCTGCTCCGAGGTGTGGTTCGGGACCACGTCCACGATGACCCGCAGCCCGAGCGCGTGCGCGGCCCGGACGAGCTCGTCGGCGTCGGCCAGGTCTCCGAAGAGCGGGTCGACGGCCCGGTAGTCGGCTACGTCGTAGCCGCCGTCCGCCTGCGGGGAGACGTAGAACGGCGTGAGCCACACCGCGTCGACCCCGAGGCGGGCGAGGTGGGGCAGGCGGGAGCGGACGCCGCGCAGGTCGCCGATCCCGTCGCCGTCGCTGTCGGCGAAGGAGCGCACGTACACCTGGTAGATGACGGCATCGCGCCACCAGTCACCGCTCGCAGTCGTCGTGTTGCTGTAAGCGCTTGCAAGGCCGACGGCCGTCGACTCATGGGTCATATCGGGGTCAACGCGACTGCATGCCCCCTGGTTGCGGGCCCGGGCAGTCGAAGGTGACTCGAACTAACAGCAAGCTGCGGCAACCGTCCGGACACACGGATGTAACGATCGCCTCCGCTTGCAGAAAGTTTGCGCAAGGCCTTTCGGTCCTCTTTCAGTCTTGTTACGTTCCTGGCAACTCGGGACCGCGAGGGCGCGGCCGGGATCATCGAAGGAGTTCATATGCGGCGTGGCATAGCGGCCACCGCGCTGGTCGCGGCCCTGGCGCTCGCGGCGACGGCTTGCGGCGGTGACGACAAGGGCGACGGCGGGACCGACGCCGGCGGCGAGCTTTCCGGCACGGTCACGTGGTGGGACACCGCCAATGACGCCGAGAAGGCGAGCTTCCAGAAGATCGCCGAGGGCTTCACCGCGAAGCACCCGAAGGTGACCGTCAAGTACGTCAACGTTCCGTACGGTGACGCGCAGAACAAGGTCAAGAACGCCTTCAGCAGCGGTTCCGACGCGCCTGACGTGATCCGCGCCGACGTCGGCTGGGTCGCGGACTTCGCCTCCCTCGGCTACCTCGACGAGGTTCCGGCGGACATGGCGAAGAAGGTCGACGCCGAGTTCCTGCCGCAGGCCGCGGCCAGCGGCAAGTACGAGGGCAAGACCTACGCGGTGCCGCAGGTCATCGACACCCTCGGCCTCTTCTACAACAAGAAGATGCTCGCCGACGCCGGCGTCCAGCCCCCCAAGACGCTGGCCGAGCTGAAGACCGCCGCCGAGGCGATCAAGGCGAAGACCGGCAAGGCCGCCCTCTACCTGCGCGGCGACGACTCGTACTGGTTCCTCCCGCTGATCTACGGCGAGGGCGGCGACCTCGTCGACGCGAAGAACAAGACGGTCACCGTCGACAACGAGGCGGGCGTCAAGGCCTTCAAGACCGCCCGTGACCTGGTCGCCTCCGGCGCCGCGGTCACCAACGCCACCGACGGCTACGCCAACATGCAGACGGCCTTCAAGACCGGCGAGGCCGCCATGATGATCAACGGTCCGTGGGCCGTCGCCGACACCTACGCCGGCGACCAGTTCAAGGACAAGGCCAACCTCGGCATCGCCGCCGTCCCGGCCGGCTCGGTCAAGGCCGGCGCCCCGCAGGGCGGCCACGACCTCGGCGTCTACGCCGGCTCGAAGAACCGCGCCGCCGCGCACGCCTTCGTCGAGTACATGACCTCGCAGGAGGTCCAGGTCCAGTCCGCCAAGGAGCTGAGCCTGCTGCCGACCCGTACCGCCGCCTACGAGCAGCCGGACGTCAAGAGCAGCGAGATGGTCGCGTTCTTCAAGCCGGCCGTGGACAAGGCCGTCGAGCGCGCCTGGATCCCCGAGAACGGCTCCCTCTTCGAGCCGCTGAAGGTCGAATACACCAAGGCGATCACCGGGGCTTCGAGCCCGGAGGACGCGGCCAAGGCGGCCGGTATCGAGTTCCGTAAGATCCTCAAGGGCTGGAAGTAACGAAACGATGGCTGCTGACACCAGCCAGTCTGTGGTGAAGGCCGCGGACGACGGAGTCGGGAACGACTCCGCCGTCCGCGGCCGGAGCCGCTGGACTGACAGCGGGAACACAGGGAACGCACGGAGGAAGGGCGGCCTGAGGCACGCCCTCGCCACCCACTGGTACGCCTGGGCCATGGTCGCCCCGGTCGTGCTCGTCCTCGGCGTGATCATCGGCTGGCCGCTCGTCCGCGGCGTCTACCTGTCGCTGACCGACGCCAACGAGCGCAACGTCGCCCGTGACATCGGCGCCCGCCACATCGACGCCACGTACGAGTTCATCGGACTCGACAACTACACGGCGGTGCTCGGCGACCCGGTGTTCCTGCAGCGGCTGGTGTGGACGGTGATCTGGACCGTCGCGTGCGTGTCCATCACGTTCGTGCTCGGACTGACCCTCGCCAACATGCTGAACCGGCAGTTCCGGGGCCGCGCCGCCTACCGCATGGCGCTCATCCTGCCCTGGGCCGTGCCCGGCTTCGTCTCGGTCTTCGCCTGGCGGTTCCTCTTCAACCGCGACAACGGCATCCTCAACAAGGTCCTCGACGGCGGCGGCATCGCCGCCGTGCCGTGGCTCGACGACCCGACCTGGGCCAAGTTCTCGGTCATCGCCGTCAACGTCTGGCTGGGCATCCCCTTCATGATGGTCGCCCTCCTCGGCGGCCTGCAGTCCATCCCCGGCGAGCTCTACGAGGCAGCCGAGATGGACGGCGCCACCGCCTGGCAGCGCTTCCGGCACATCACCCTGCCCGGGCTGCGCACGGTGAGCATGACGGTGATCCTGCTCTCCACCATCTGGACCTTCAACATGTTCCCGGTGATCTTCCTGCTCACCCGGGGCGGGCCAGGAGACTCCACGGAGATCCTGGTGACCCAGGCCTTCCGGGAGGCCTTCATCACGAGCCCGCGCGACTTCGCCGTCTCCGCGACGTGGGGCGTACTGATCCTCCTGCTGCTCATGATCTTCGCGCTGGTCTACCGGCGCTCGCTGCGCAAGCAGGGAGAGGTGTGGTGACCATGACCAGCACGCGTACCAGGGGCAGCCGCTCCCCCCTCGCCTCCGTCGGCCTGCACGCGACCCTCGTCGTCGCGTCCGTCATCGCCGTCTTCCCGGTCCTGTGGATCCTGCTGACCTCGCTCAAGCCCGCGCAGCACGCGATCACCACGGACTTCGTCAAGGAACCCACGCTCAGCAACTACACGTACCTGCTGGAGTCGAGCCACTTCCTCGACTGGTTCCTCAACTCCGTCCTGGTCGCCGGCGTCACCACCGTCCTCGGTGTCTTCATCGCCGCCACCACCGGATACGCGGTCAGCCGGTTCAAGTTCCCCGGCATGAAGCCGCTCATGTGGACCCTGCTCATCACGCAGATGTTCCCCATGGCCATCCTGATCGTCCCGCTCTACAACCTGATGGGGCAGCTCGGGCTGCTCAACCAGCCCGTCGGCCTGATCATCACCTACCTCACCATCGCCGTGCCGTTCTGCGCATGGATGATGAAGGGCTTCTTCGACACCATCCCGGTCGAGATCGACGAATCCGGCCGCGTCGACGGACTCAACCCCTTCGGCACCTTCTGGCGGCTGATCCTCCCGCTCGCCAAGCCCGGACTCGCCGTCACCGGCTTCTACGCCTTCATCACCGCCTGGGGCGAGGTCGCCTACGCCTCCGCCTTCATGGTCGGCGAGGAGAACCTCACCCTGGCCGGCGGTCTGCAGACCTTCGTCACCCAGTACACCTCCAACTGGGGTGCGATGAGCGCCGCCTCGGTCCTCATCGCGATCCCCGCGGCGATCTTCTTCGTTTTCGCCCAGCGTCACCTCGTCGCCGGGATGACGGCAGGCGCCACCAAGGGCTGACCACCCGAGCCTGCCCGTTCCACCTCCCGGCCCGACCTCTCCAAGGACGACATGACCCAGCACCTCGCCGACGCACTTCCCACCGCCACCGGCACCACGCCCGGCTGGTGGAGAGACGCGGTGATCTACCAGGTCTATCCGCGCAGCTTCGCCGACTCCAACGGGGACGGCATGGGGGACCTCGAAGGCATCCGCAGCCGCCTGCCCTACCTCAAGGAGCTGGGCGTCGACGCCGTCTGGCTCAGCCCCTTCTACGCCTCCCCGCAGGCCGACGCCGGCTACGACGTCGCCGACTACCGGGCCATCGACCCCATGTTCGGCACCCTGCACGACGCCGACGCCCTGATCCGCGAAGCCCACGGCCTGGGCCTGCGGATCATCGTCGACCTCGTCCCGAACCACTGCTCCGACCAGCACGAATGGTTCAAGCAGGCGCTGCGCGAAGGGCCCGGGTCGCGGCTGCGGGAACGCTTCCACTTCCGTCCCGGCAAGGGCGGGAACGGCGAACTGCCGCCCAACGACTGGGAGTCGATCTTCGGCGGGCCCGCCTGGACCCGGGTCGCGGACGGCGAGTGGTACCTGCACCTCTTCGCCCCCGAGCAGCCCGACTTCAACTGGGAGCACCCGGCCGTCCAGGACGAGTTCCGCTCCATCCTGCGGTTCTGGCTCGACCTCGGCGCCGACGGCTTCCGCGTCGACGTCGCCCACGGCCTGGTCAAGGCACCCGGCCTGCCCGACCTCGGCGCCAGGGACCAGCTCAAGCTGCTCGGCAACGACGTCATGCCCTTCTTCGACCAGGACGGCGTCCACGAGATCTACCGCTCCTGGCGCCGGATCCTCGACGAGTACGAGGGCGACCGCGTCCTGGTCGCCGAGGCCTGGACCCCGACCGTCGAACGCACCGCCCGCTACGTGCGCCCCGACGAGATGCACCAGGCCTTCAACTTCCAGTACCTGACGGCCGACTGGAACGCGGACGCCCTGCGCGAGGTCATCGACGGCTCGCTGGCCGCGATGCGCCCGGTCGGCGCCCCCACCACCTGGGTGCTGTCCAACCACGACGTCACCCGCCACGCCACCCGCTACGCCAACCCCGCGGGCCTCGGCACCCAGCTGCGCGAGCCGGGCGACCGCGAGCTCGGCCTGCGGCGGGCCCGCGCGGCGACCCTGCTGATGCTGGCGCTGCCCGGTTCGGCGTACGTCTACCAGGGCGAGGAGCTCGGCCTGCCCGACGTCACCGACCTGCCGGACGAGGTCCGCCAGGACCCGTCGTTCTTCCGCGCGGCCGGACAGGACGGCTTCCGCGACGGCTGCCGCGTCCCCATCCCGTGGTCGGGTACCGAGGCCCCGTACGGCTTCGGCACCGGCGGCAGCTGGCTCCCGCAGCCGGCCTCCTGGGCCGAGCTGAGCGTCGAGGCGCAGACCGGCGACCCCTCCTCCACCCTGGAGCTGTACCGGGCAGCCCTGCGGCTGCGCCACGAGCACCCGGACCTGGGCGAGGGCGAGTCGGTGGACTGGCAGGACGCTCCCGAGGGCGTCCTGGTCTTCCGCCGCGGGGACTTCCTCTGCGCGGCCAACACCACCGGCACGGCGGTGCGGTTCCCCGTCACCGGCGAGGCCCTGCTGTCCAGCGGCGCGACGGTCGAGGACGGCGTGCTGCCGGCCGACACCACGGTGTGGTGGCAGGTGACGTCGGGGTGACCTCCCCCCTCCGGCTGACGGACATCGCCGCGCAGGCCCAGGTCAGCGAGGCGACCGTCAGCCGTGTGCTCAACGGGAAGTCAGGCGTCGCGGCCGGCACCCGGCACAAGGTGCTGGCCGCGATGGACCTGCTCGGCTACGAGCGGCCCGTGCGGCTCAAGCGCCGCAGCAACGGCCTGGTCGGACTGCTGATCCCGGAGCTCACCAACCCGATCTTCCCGGCGTTCGCGCAGGTCATCGAGCAGGCCCTGGCCGGGCACGGCTACACGCCGGTGCTGTGCACGCAGACCCCGGGCGGGGCCACCGAGGACGAGCTGGTGGAGCAGCTGGAGGCGCGGGGCGTCACCGGCATCGTCTTCCTGTCCGGGCTGCACGCCGACGCGCACGCGGACCCCGCCCGCTACCAGCGCCTCGCCTCCCGCGGGCTGCCGTTCGTGATGATCAACGGCTTCAACGAGCAGGTGAACGCCCCCTTCATCTCCCCGGACGACCGGGCGGCCGCCGAGATGGCCGTACGGCACCTCCAGGACCTCGGGCACGAACGGATCGGGCTGGCCATCGGGCCGACCCGGTACGTGCCCTCGGCCCGCAAGGAGCAGGGCTTCCGGTCCGTCGTCCCGGACGCGGAGGCCGAGGGGCGGATCCAGCGCACCCTCTTCACGGTCGAGGGCGGGCACGCCGCAGGCGGCGCCCTCCTCGACCGCGGCTGCACGGGCATCGTGTGCGGCAGCGACCCGATGGCGCTCGGGGTGATAAGGGCCGTGCGCGAGCGGGGCCTGCGGGTGCCGGAGGACGTGTCGGTCGTCGGCTTCGACGACTCGCCGCTGATCGCCTTCACGGACCCGCCGCTCACGACCGTCCGCCAGCCGGTACGGGCGATGGCGACGGCCGCGGTCGGCGCCCTGCTGGAGGCGGTGTCGGGGACACCGGTCCAGCGCACGGAGTACGTCTTCCAGCCGGAACTGGTGGTCCGAGGCTCGACGGGCCAGGCGCCGGAGTAGGGGCGGGGCGGGATCGGCTGGGCGGGTCCCCACCCCCGCGGCCCCGCCCTCCGGGCCGGTGGCTGCCCACCCACCTCAGGGCGCGGTGTGGTCGGGGCACGGCGGCAGATGGCGGGGCGGCGGCTTCGACGGTGCGGGGTGGTGTGGGGGGCGGGAGCTGCCCGGGCCTTGGTCAGTGACGCGTATGGGGGTTTCCGTCAGTCCCATCGTCTCTCCGTGTCGAGCCGGTCCGTCAAGGGCGCTCCTTCGTCGCGTCGCTTCGCGAGGGCCTTCGGCCCCCCTTGACCGACCGTCCCGCCCCGGAAATCCGAAAGACTGCCGGGAAACCCCCAAAGGAACGGGCCGGGGGAGCAGGACACTTAGGGGCGGTGCCCTGCGCGGGCGAAGCCCGGCACGCCTCCAATCGCTACGCGCTCCTGTCGGAAGGCGTCCGCAGGCATCTTGGGCTGGGCATAAGCCGCCTCCAATCNGCCTCCAATCGCTACGCGCTCCTGTCGGAAGGCGTCCGCAGGCATCTTGGGCTGGGCATAAGCCGCCTCCAATCGCTACGCGCTCCCGCCGTAAGGCGTCCGCAGACCGCCTGGGGCCGGGCATAGGCCGCCATCGATCGCTACGCGCTTCTCGATCACGCGTCCGCAGTTCGTCTGGGGCGGGTCATAGGCCGCAGAGGACCGATTCGCTCCTCGTGGGCGGCGTCTGCGGGCTGTCTGGGGGAGGGAAGGCGTCGGATGACGGCTGAGGTGAAGCCAATCCAGGTCAGGGCGTGTGCACGCCTCAAAGAGCCTTCAATATGCCCCAATTGCCCATGATTGGGCGAGTGGTTGGGATGGTGTCTTGGTCTTGTCGGGGGTTGGCATCGGCTCAGCCGATGGATCGCCCCTCCGCCCCTCGAATCACCCCCCTCCCAGCCCCAAACGAGGGCCGGACGCCGTCTCGGAGGAGCGCGTAGCGATCGATGGCGGCCTATGCCCAGCCACAGGGACTCCCGGGTGCCGTCCATGGGGAGCGAATTGGCCTCTGTGGCTTATGACCCGCCCCGGACGGTCTGCGGACGCGTGATCGAGAAGCGCGTAGCGATTGGAGGCGGCTTATGCCCAGCCCAAGATGCCTGCGGACGCCTTCCGACAGGAGCGCGTAGCGATTGGAGGCNGATTGGAGGCGGCTTATGCCCAGCCCAAGATGCCTGCGGACGCCTTCCGACAGGAGCGCGTAGCGATTGGAGGCGTGCCGGGCTCCGCCCGCGCAGGGCACCGCCCTAAGTGTCCTGATCCCCCGGCCCGTCCCTTTGGGGGCTTCCCGGCAGTCTTTCGGATTTCCGGGGCGGGGCGGTCGGTCAAGGGTGGCCGAAGGCCATCGCGAAGCGACGCGACGAAGGAGCGCCCTTGAGGGACCGGCCCGAACCGGAGAGACGATGGGACTGACGGGAAACCCCCAGCACATCACCGACTCCCGGCCCAGTGGATCCCGCTCCCTCACACCGCCCCGCGCGGGCTCCGCCCCCGCCTCGCGCCTGCCGCCCCCGCCTCCGGCCCGCCGTGCGGGTCCGTCGCGCCGAAACCCTGCTTCCCGCGCCGCCGTTCCGCCTGCGGCACCTTCCCTCCGCCGTGAACTCGCCTTGTTGGGGCCCAAGTCCACAGGGGCGGTCGGAGGACACGCCTCGGAAACAATCCTGCAATCTCTTGCGCAAACTCTTGCAGGGCTTCCACCTGGCACCTACGGTCGCTCCAATCCCCACCTCTTCCGCCAGGAGGCCCCCGCATGCCTGCCAGAGCCGTCAGAGCTGCAACTCTTTTCACCGCCACCGCACTTGCCGCCGCCGCGCTCACCGCCATCGCGCCGCAGGCCGCTGCCACGCCCCCCGGCGAGAAGGACGTGACCGCCGTCCTCTTCGAGTGGCGCTTCGACTCCGTCGCCAAGGCCTGCACCGATTCCCTCGGCCCCGCCGGGTACGGGTACGTGCAGGTCTCGCCCCCGCAGGAGCACGTCCAGGGCAGCCAGTGGTGGACCTCGTACCAGCCCGTCAGCTACAAGATCGCCGGTCGGCTCGGCGACCGCGCCGCCTTCCAGGCGATGGTCGGCGCCTGCCACGCCGCGGGCGTCAAGGTCGTCGTCGACTCGGTCATCAACCACATGGCCGGCCCGGCGGACGCCGGCGCGACCCTGACCGGAACGGGCGGTACTTCGTACACGAAGTACAACTACCCGGGGATCTACTCGGGCGCCGACATGGACGACTGCCGGGCGACGATCTCGAACTACCAGGACCGCGGCAACGTCCAGAACTGCGAGCTCGTGCAGCTCGCCGACCTCGACACGGGCGAGGACTACGTGCGGGGCCGGATCGCCGGCTACCTCAACGACCTGCTCTCGCTGGGCGTCGACGGCTTCCGCATCGACGCCGCCAAGCACATGCCCGCCGCCGACCTCGCCAACATCAAGTCCCGGCTGACGAACCCCGGCGTCTACTGGAAGCAGGAGGCGATATTCGGCGCGGGGGAGGCCGTCTCGCCGGGCGAGTACCTCGGCAACGGCGACGTGCAGGAGTTCCGCTACGCCCGGGACCTCAAGCGGGTCTTCCAGAGCGAGAACCTGGCCTACCTGAAGAACTTCGGTGAGGCATGGGGGTACATGCCCTCCGCCCAGAGCGGCGTCTTCGTCGACAACCATGACACCGAGCGCGTCGGGGACACCCTGACCTACAAGGACGGGTCCGCCTACACCCTCGCGAACGTCTTCGCGCTGGCCTGGCCGTACGGGTCGCCGGACGTGCACTCCGGCTACGAGTGGACGGACAAGGACGCCGGCCCGCCGAACGGCGGTACCGTCAACGCCTGTTACTCGGACGGGTGGAAGTGCCAGCACGCCTGGCGGGAGATCTCCTCCATGGTCGGCTTCCGCAACGCGGCCCGCGGGCAGGCCGTCGGCAACTGGTGGGACAACGGCGGCGACCAGATCGCCTTCGGGCGCGGTTCCAAGGCCTACGTCGCGATCAACCACGAGGGCTCGGCGCTGACCCGGACGTTCCAGACCTCGCTCGCCGCCGGCGACTACTGCGACGTGCAGAGCGGGCGCACCGTCACCGTCGGTTCCGACGGCCGGTTCACCGCCACGCTCGGCGCCGGGACCGCCCTCGCCCTGCACGTGAACGCCCGTACCTGCGCGGGCACCCCGGCGGGCTCCGGCGGGGCGGCCTTCGCCGTCAACGCCACCACCGTGCCGGGGCAGAACATCTACGTCACCGGTGACCGCGCCGAGCTCGGCAGCTGGAACACCGGCGGCGCCCTCAAGCTGGACCCGGCTGCCTACCCCGTGTGGAAGCTCGACGTCACCCTCCCGGCCGGCACGTCCTTCGCGTACAAGTACGTCCGCAAGGACGCCTCCGGGAACGTCACCTGGGAGAGCGGCGCCAACCGCACGGCCACCGTCCCCGCGAGCGGCAAGGTCACGCTGACCGACACCTGGCGCAGCTGAGCCGCCGCCCCACAGACCAGGGCCGCCCGGCACCACCTTCCCCGCCCCCGCCGGGCGGCCCTCATCCATGCGACACGTACACAAGGAGACCCGCCTTGATACGCCCTGCCGCAGGAGTGCTCGCCGCCGCGCTGGCCGTGACACTCCTGCCCGCACTCCCCGCCGCGGCCGCCGAGGCCAAGGCGCCCGCCCCGCCCTCGGACGCGAAGCTGGCCGCCGAGCCGGCCCGCCACGACCTGACCCGCGAGCAGTTCTACTTCGTGCTCCCGGACCGGTTCGCGAACGGTGATCCGGGCAACGACCGCGGCGGGCTGACCGGCACCCGCCTCCAGACCGGCCTGGACCCGACCGACAAGGGCTTCTACCAGGGCGGCGACCTCAAGGGGCTGACCGACCGGCTCGACTACATCAAGGGGCTCGGCACCACGGCCATCTGGATGGCGCCGATCTTCAAGAACCAGCCGGTGCAGGGCAAGGGCGACGACGTCTCCGCCGGCTACCACGGCTACTGGATCACCGACTTCACCCAGGTCGACCCGCACTTCGGCACCAACGCGGATCTGGAGCGGCTGATCGACAAGGCGCACGCGAAGGGGATGAAGGTCTTCTTCGACGTCATCACCAACCACACCGCCGACGTGGTCGACTACCGGGAGGCGTCCTACTCGTACCTGTCGAAGGGGGCGTTCCCCTACCTGACGAAGGACGGGGTGCCGTTCGACGACAAGACTGTTTTTGAATCAAAGGCGGCTGCCGACGGGAACGGGAAGTTCCCGAAGGTGGACGGGGAGTCCTTCCCGAGGACCCCGTTCGTGCCGGACGCGAAGAAGAACCTCAAGGTGCCGGGCTGGCTCAACGACCCGACGATGTACCACAACCGGGGTGACTCCACCTTCGCCGGGGAGTCCTCCGAGCAGGGCGACTTCTTCGGCCTCGACGACCTGTGGACCGAGCGTCCCGAGGTCGTCAGCGGGATGGAGAAGATCTACGAGAAATGGGTCGGGGACTTCGACATCGACGGCTTCCGCATCGACACGGTCAAGCACGTCAACACGGAGTTCTGGACGCAGTGGGCGACGGCCCTCGACGCGTACGCGGCCAAGCGCGGACGCGACGACTTCTTCATGTTCGGCGAGGTCTACTCCGCCGACACCGCCGTCACCTCCCCGTACGTGACGCGCGGGAAGCTCGACGCCACCCTCGACTTCCCGCTCCAGGACGCGATCCGCGCCTACGCCTCCCAGGGTGCGGCGGCCTCCCGGCTGGGCTCCGTCCTCGCCGACGACTACCGCTACACCTCGGGCAAGGCCAACGCCTACGAGCAGGTGACCTTCCTCGGCAACCACGACATGGGCCGCTTCGGGACCTTCCTGAAGCAGGACCGGCCGGGCGCCACCGAGCAGGAGCTGCTGGGCCGCTACCGGCTCGCCAACGAGCTGATGTTCTTCTCCCGCGGCAACCCGGTGATCTACTCCGGTGACGAGCAGGGCTACACCGGCGCCGGCGGCGACAAGGACGCCCGTCAGCCGCTGTTCGCGTCGAAGACGGCCGACTACCTCGACGACGACCAGCTCGGAACGGCGCGCACGCACGCGAGCGACGCCTACGATCCGGAGCACCCGCTCTACAAGGAGATCAGCGCTCTCTCGAAGCTGACCAAGGCCCACCCGGCCCTGCGCGACGGCATCCAGAGCGAACGTTTCTCCGACGGCTCCGTGTACGCCTTCGCGCGCACCGACGCCCGCACCCGCACCGAGTACCTGGTCGCCGCCAACAACGGCGCCGAGTCCCGCACCGTGGAGATCGACGCCCCGGCCGGCACCCAGTACCGCACCCTGTACGGCGGCACCGCGCTGATCCGCGCCTCCGCCGCCGGAAAGCTCACCGTCGTCGTCCCCGCCCTCGGTTCGGTCGTCCTGCGGGCCGTCGCCCCGCTCGCCGCCCCCACCGCCAAGCCCGCGCTGACGCTGAAGGCCCCGGCCCCCGGCGCCACCGGCACCGTCGAGCTGTCCGCCGACGTCACCGGCGGCGGCCTGAACCGGGTCGTCTTCGCCGCGCAGACCGGCAACGGCAAGTGGCAGGTCCTCGGCTCCGCCGACCACGCCCCCTACAAGGTCACCCAGCACGTCGACGCCAAGACCCCCGCCGGGACCCCCCTGCGCTACAAGGCCGTCGTCGTCGACTCCGCCGGCCGCACCGCGAGCGCCCTCGCCCAGTCCGTCACCGGCCAGGCCCCGCCCGTCGAGGTGCCCACCGCCACCCAGCGCGACTACGCGGTCGTCCACTACAACCGCCCCGACGGCGACTACACCGACTGGCGGCTGTACGCCTGGGGCGACATCGCCGAGGGCGAGGCCACTCCGTGGCCGGCCGGTCACGGCTTCACCGGCCGTGACGCGTACGGCGCCTTCGCGTACGTCAAGCTCAAGCCCGGTGCCTCCTCGGTCGGTTACCTCGTCATCGACAAGGACGGCAACAAGGACGTCGCCGCCGACCGCACCATCGACGTGACGAAGACCGGCGAGATCTGGCTGGAGCAGGGCAAGGAGCCCGCCCGCACCGACCGCCCGCCCTACCCGCCGCAGGACCAGGGCAAGGCCGTACTGCACCACCACCGCCCCGACGGCGCCTACGACGGCTGGGGCCTGCACGTGTGGACCGGGGCCGCGACCCCGACCGACTGGTCCAGGCCGCTGCTCCCCGCCCGCTTCGACTCCTACGGCGCGGTCTACGAGGTCCCCCTCGCCGCCGGTGCCACCAGCCTCAGCTACATCCTCCACAAGGGCGACGAGAAGGACCTCCCCACCGACCAGTCCCTGGACCTGAAGGCCACCGGCCACGAGGTGTGGATGCTGGCCGGCCAGGAGAAGCACCTCCTGCCGCAGGCCGCCGGCTCCGCCGCCGCCCTGGACCTCACCAAGTCCCAGGCCGTCTGGATCGACCGCGACACCGTCGCCTGGAACGCCCCCGCGGCCGCCGCCTCCGTCCAGCTCCTCGCCTCCCGCGAAGGCGCCGTCAAGGCCGAGAACGGCACCCTGACCGGCCCGGCGCAGTGGCTGCGGCTGAACCGGACCGAGCTGACCGCCGCCCAGAAGCAGAAGTTCCCGCACCTCGCCGCGTACACCGCCTTCGGCGTCGACGCGCGCGACCGCGACCGGGTCCGGGAAGCCCTGCGCGGCCAGCTCGTCGCGAGCGCCCGCGCCGCGAACGGGGCGGTCCTCGCCGCCACCGGCGTCCAGCTCGCCGGCGTCCTCGACGACCTGTACGCGACGACCGCGGCCCTGGGCCCGGTCTTCAAGGACGGCCGCCCCACCCTCTCGGTCTGGGCGCCCACCGCCCAGCAGGTCTCCCTCGAACTCGACGGCCGCACCGTCGCCATGCGCCGTGACGACGCCACCGGCGTCTGGTCGGTGCGCGGCGAGCGCTCCTGGACCGGCAAGCCGTACCGCTACGCGGTGACCGTCTGGGCCCCCAGCACCCGCCAGGTGGTCCGCAACCTCGTCACCGACCCCTACTCCACCGCCCTGACCGCCGACTCCACGCACAGCCTGGCCGTGGACCTGGCCGACCCCAAGCTCGCCCCGCCCGGCTGGAAGCAGTTGCGCAAGCCCGCGGCCGTGCCCTTCACCTCCGCGCAGATCCAGGAGCTCCACATCCGCGACTTCTCCGTCGCGGACCGCACCAGCGGCCACCCCGGCCAGTACCTGGCCTTCACGGACACCGCCTCGGCGGGCATGCGCCACCTGCGCGACCTGGCCGGCGCCGGCACCTCCTACGTCCACCTCCTGCCCGCCTTCGACATCGGCACCATCCCGGAGAAGGCGGCGGACCGCACCGAGCCCGCCTGCGACCTCACGGTGTACGCGCCGGACTCGCAGGAGCAGCAGGCCTGCGTGGCGGCGGCCGCCGCGAAGGACTCCTACAACTGGGGCTACGACCCGCTGCACTACACCGTTCCCGAGGGCAGCTACGCCAGCGACCCGAACGGCACGGCCCGCACGGTCGAGTTCCGCAGGATGGTCCAGTCCCTGAACGGCGCCGGGCTGCGCACGGTCATGGACGTCGTCTACAACCACACGGTCGCCGCCGGCCAGTCGGACAAGTCGGTCCTGGACCGCGTCGTCCCCGGCTACTACCAGCGGCTGCTGGCCGACGGCAGCGTCGCCACCTCCACCTGCTGCGCCAACACCGCTCCCGAGAACGCCATGATGGGCCGCCTCGTCGTGGACTCGGTCGTCACCTGGGCCAAGGAGTACAAGGTCGACGGCTTCCGCTTCGACCTGATGGGCCACCACCCGAAGGCCAACATCCTGGCGGTGCGCGCCGCCCTCGACGCCCTGACGCCCGCCAAGGACGGCGTCGACGGCAAGAAGATCGTGCTCTACGGGGAGGGCTGGAACTTCGGCGAGATCGCCGACGACGCCCGCTTCGTACAGGCCACGCAGAAGAACATGGCCGGGACCGGCATCGCCACCTTCTCCGACCGGGCGCGCGACGCGGTCCGCGGCGGCGGCCCCTTCGACGAGGACCCGCGCGTCCAGGGCTTCGCGTCGGGCCTGTTCACCGAGCCCAACGGATCTCCGGCCAACGGCACCCCGGCCGAGCAGCGGGCCCGCCTCCTGCACGCCCAGGACCTGATCAAGGTCGGCCTCTCCGGGAACCTCGCCTCGTACGCCTTCACCGACACCTCCGGGCGCCGCGTCAAGGGCTCCGAGGTGGACTACAACGGCGCCCCGGCCGGCTACGCGGCCGCCCCCGGCGACGCCCTCGCCTACGCCGACGCCCACGACAACGAGACCCTCGCCGACGCCCTGACCTTCAAGCTCCCGCCCGCCACCAGCAATCGCGACAAGGCCCGTATGCAGGTCCTGGCCATGGCGACGGCCACCCTCTCCCAGGGCCCGGCGCTCTCCCAGGCCGGCACCGATCTGCTGCGCTCCAAGTCCCTGGACCGCAACTCCTACGACAGCGGCGACTGGTTCAATGCCATCCAGTGGGACTGCCGGGCCGGCAACGGCTTCGGCCGCGGGCTGCCCCCGGCCGCCGACAACGCCCCGAAGTGGCCCTACGCGAAGCCCCTGCTGACGGGACCGGCGCCCACCTGCGCCGACATCACCGCCACCGCGGCGGCCCACCGCGACCTGCTGAAGATCCGCAGCACCGAACCGGAGTTCGCGCTCACCACGGCGGAAGCCGTCCAGTCCCGGATGGCCTTCCCCCTCTCGGGCCGGGAGGAGACCCCGGGCGTGATCACCATGACCCTGGGCGACCTGGTGGTCGTCTTCAACGCCACCCCCACCGCCCGGCCCCAGCGCGTCTCCGCCCTCGCGGGCACCGCCTACCGCCTGCACCCGGTGCAGGCCGCCGGCTCCGACGCAACGGTCAGGCAGTCCGCCTACGACGTGACGACAGGAGAGTTCACCGTCCCCGCCCGCACCGTCTCCGTCTTCACACGACGGTGAGCCGGTCGAGCCGCTTCTCCAGCAGGATCACCCCGTAGACCCTGCCGTCCTTGCCCCGCTTGTCGGGGAGCTCCCCGACCACCCGGTAGCCCGCGTCCAGGTAGTACGCGAGCAGCCGGGGGTTGGTGGAGACGCAGTCCAGCCGCGCCCGCTCCCGCCCGGTCCTGGCCGTCCGCCGCTCGGCATGTTCGAGCAGGCGGCGCCCGGCCCCGGCGGGGGCGGTCTCGCGCGACACCATCAGCCGGTGCACGTAGCCGGCCACGGGAGGCTGGATCCCCCAGGCCTCCTCGTCGGACCACCACAACTCGTAGGCCCCGCAGATCCGCCCGTCGGCGTCGCCCGCGAGCCACACCTCTCCGTCGTGCATCTTCGACCGGAAGTGCGCCGCGTCCTTGTCACCGGGCTTCCACTGCTCGATCCCGTGCTTCTGCATCCAGCGGGCGGCCTCGTCGTACAGCCGCACCAGCGTCCCGGCGTCCTTCTCCACGGCAGGCCGGAACAAGATCCCGTCGTCAATGATCACGCGGGCATTATCGGCGATCACCACCGGTTGTGATCAAGAGAGTGCGCACAATGCGCGCCCCGTCACACCGCGGGTGCCACTGGGCCCGGGACGAGCCCGACCAGCCGCCCGACCAGCTCCCCGAAGGGCCCGTCCGCGGGCTCACCGGCCAGGATCCGTACAAGGATGCCCGCCATCTCCGCGTCGTACGCCGCGCTCACCGCCGCCAGCGCCGCGAAATCGTGCACCAGCTGCAGCTCCAGCTCGGCCCGCGGGATCCGGCGTCCGTCCAGCCAGATCAGCGCCGTGGACTCGGCGAGCGAGACCCAGGAGCGCACCACCAGCTCCAGCCGGGCCGGCACCTCGTCGGGCCCGATCCCCAGGTGCGTGAGGATCTGCTCGTACGCCGCCTGCCGGACCTCGTCGATCATCGCGTTGGCGCGGCTGCTCCCGGCCGCCGGACCGCCCCGCATCAGCGCCGAGAAGCCCGGCCCGTGGTCCTCGACGAACGCGAAGAACCGCCCCATCACCCGCAGCAGACGCGCTCCGAGCGGCCCCTCCCGGGGCTCCACGAACCGCTGCGCCAGCTCGTCGGCCGCCCGCCGCAGGGCCGCCTCGTACAGGCTGAGCTTGCCGGGGAAGTAGTGGTAGACCAGCGGCCGGGATATCCCCGCGGCCGCCGCGATCTCGTCGATCGACACATCGTCGGGCGACCGGTGGCTGAACAGCTCCAGGGCAACCCCGATCAGCTGTTGCCGCCGCTCCTCGACACCCATCCTGCGCCGTACTCCGGTCGTCATGCGGACACCCTACTGGGGAGCGTTCACAGGTCCAGGGCGAGGCGGTCCCCCTTCGCGCGCGAGACGCACAGCAGCATCGACTCCCCGCGCTCCTGGTCGGTGAGCAGGTCGTCGCGGTGGTCCACCTCGCCCGCGAGGACCCGGTGTTGGCAGGTCCCGCAGAAGCCCTGCTCGCACGAGTACGGCGTGTCCGGCAGCTCCCTGCGTACCGCGGCGAGCGTGCTCTCCTGCGCGCCGACCTCGACGACCCGTCCCGAGCGGCGCAGTTCGACCGTGAAGGCCCGCGCCGGACCGGGCGCCGCGGACGGCGCGAAGCGCTCCAGGTGCACGGCCGCCGGATCGCGGACCGCCGCGGTGACGGCCTCCATCAGGGGTTCCGGGCCGCAGCAGTAGACCAGGGTGCCCGGCGCCAGGGTGGCGAGCGGGGTCAGGTCCGGCAGCCCCACCTCGTCCTCGGGATGGACCGTGACCCGGTCGCCGTGGACCGCGAGGTCGTCCAGGAAGGGCATCGAGTCGAGGGAGCGGCCCCCGTACAGGAGGGTCCAGTCGGCGCCGGCCGCGGTGGCGGCGCGGAGCATCGGCAGGATCGGGGTGATGCCGATGCCGCCCGCGACAAACGCGTACGACGGGGCCGGGAGCAGCGCGAAGCGGTTGCGTGGGGGCCGCAGTTCCAGTTCGGCGCCCTCGACGAGCTGGGTGTGCGCCTCGCGGGAGCCGCCGCGGCCGTCCTCGACCAGCCGGATCGCGATCCGGTAGCGGCCCTCGTCGGCCGGGTCGCCGCACAGCGAGTACTGGCGGACCAGGCCCGAGGGCAGGGTGACGTCCACGTGCGCGCCAGGCGTCCACGCGGGCAGCTCCGGTGATTCCAGGGTCAGTTCCAGCACGTCCTGCGCCGGCAGGGTACGGGAGACGATCAGCGCGCGCAGCGCACGGCGCGGGGAGTGGCCCGAGACGGGCACCTCCAGCGCCGGCAGCGGCCACAGCGGGGACCGTGCGATCCGGCGGTTCAGGGCCCGCCGGGCCGTCCAGGCGGCACCGGCGACCGTCGTGGCCGTCATGACGGCGAGGGCGCGCCTCATGCCCGCACCCCGCCGTTCGCGCCGGGGGAGGAGGCCAGGTAGGCCACGGCCTGGGCGGTGGAGCCCTCCTGGGAGGGGTGGTAGGTACGGGAGAGGTACTTGGGGATGGACTTCAGCATGGAGCCCGTCGAGGGGAGTACGCCCTGCTGTCCGGCCATGAAGAACTGCCCGAAGGAGGCCTTGCCGTCGACGAGGTGGGGGTCGTTCTCCATGAAGAAGCGGACCCCGCGCTGCCAGAGGAAGACCAGGGCGGCGAAGGCCGTCGCCCAGGTCCGGGCCCGGCGCCGGTAGCCGCCGTCGACGTGCATGAACAGGTCGAAGGCCACCGAGCGGTGCTCGACCTCCTCCGCGCCGTGCCAGCGCAGCAGGTCCAGCATGGTGGGGTCGGCGCCCCGCCGGTCGAGGGCGTCGGCGTTCAGGACCCAGTCGCCGAGGAACGCCGTGTAGTGCTCGATGGCCGCGATCATCGCGACCCGTTCCATCAGCCACCAGTGCCGGGCCCGGCCCGGGGGCAGGGTCCGGTCGCCGAGCAGCTTCTCGAACAGCCAGTCCACCTGGGCGGTGTAGGGGGTCGGGTCGAGACCCAGCCGCTTCAGGTGGGGGAGGACGTCGTCGTGGGCGGCGGCGTGCATGGCCTCCTGGCCGATGAAGCCGACGACGTCCTCCCGCAGCCGCTCGTCCTTGATGTACGGGAGCGCCTGCTTGTAGACGTGCACGAACCACCGTTCCCCGGCGGGCAGCAGCAGATGCAGCACATTGATCATGTGCCCGGCGAAGGGTTCGCCGGGCAGCCAGTGCAGCGGGGTGTCCTCCCAGCCGAAGGACACGTTCCGGGGCCTGAGGTCCACGTGTTCCGACGCCACGGGGGCGGGCGCGAGAGGCGTATTAGACATGGCGTCAATGTACTGACCGGTACAGGAGGTGAGAAGACCCCTGCGCCGACTTCTCGCGCCCGCCGCGACAGGCGGGCGGACCTGCCCGGCTAGTGCTGTGACCGGCGAGGTGCCGTGCCGGGCGCCGTGCCCCGGTGAACCTTTCCGGTCACAGCACTAGCGTCCGGTGCTGCCGTTCGCGAGCGCCCATTCGCGGTTCAGGGAGCCCAGCGGGATCTTGCGCTCGAAGGCGGGCGTGCCGAACAGGGACAGCTGGAGCTGGAGGTTCCCGCTGAGGTCGAAGCCGCCGTACAGGGCCCAGGCTCCGCTGACGGAGGTCTTGCCGTCGCTGGACGCGGCCGCCTTGACGTCGGCCTCGCCGCGCAGGTACGGGGCGAAGTCGCCGGTGACGCCGACGGCACCGTAGAGGCCGACGGACGCCTCGGCGCCGAGCGCGCCCTTGACCTTGCCGGCGGCGGTGACGGTCGCCTGGACCGGCGTGCTCTTCACGTTCGACGCGCTGACCGGGGTCCAGCCCTTGCCGAAGGCGTAGCTGCCGCCGACCTTGAAGTCGCCCTTCACGTCCTGCTGGACGTCGAGGGTGACCTTGCCGTCGGCCTCCACCTGGATGTAGCAGGTCAGGCCGAGGTTGACGACGACCGGCACCGGGCCGACCTGGATGACCGGGGAGGTGTGCAGCTTGGCGAAGGGGATCCGCCGGGGCCCTCCGGTGCTCGCTGCGGCGCGGCCTTGGAGCTTCCACTGCGAGGACCAGTCGCCGCTCATCCCGAGGAAGGCGCCGCGCGGGCCAGCGCCGCCGCCCTGGGTGCCGTCGTAGGAGAACTCGACCTGCGGGGCGAGCTGGACGAAGCCGGAGACGGAGGCTCCGGCCGAGGCGGGCGCGTCCGGCGCGGTGTCGACGGAGGCGTTCACGTCGAGCCGCAGGTTCCCGAGCGGCAGCTTCCCGCCCTCGGGGCCGAACTTCAGGCCGTCACCCTTGGCCCAGGAGAAGGTGACGCCCTTCATCAGGGGCTCCACGACGACCGTCGAGGGGTCGACGGGGACCTTGCCGTCGGCCTTGTCGTCGTTGAGGACGGCCGCCAGCGTCGTGGACGCGGTCTTGACCTCGGTGCCGCGGTCGGTCTTGCCGACGACCTCGGTGACCTTGGCGAGCAGGCCGTTCGGCGCGCCGGGCGCGGGGGCGCTGGCGATGACGTCGCCCGCGGCGACGGGCTTGTCGGCCTCGGGCGACGTGTCCGTCGACGGTGCCTTGGAGGGCCCCTTCGGCGGGGCCTTGGCTATGACGGCCCGGCCGGTCGCGGCGTCGTACGAGGCGACCTTGAGCGTGGACTTCTCGGTCCGGCCCTTCGAGCCGCCCCGGGCGACGGCCGCGGGCGTGGGTTCGCCCTGGGGTGCGGCGGCCACGTCCAGTTGCTGTGAGGTGCCGTCCGCGGACGGGGTGAGGGGGGCGGGGGCGGCCGGTTCGGCGGCGCCGGTGTGGGGTGTCGAGGCGCAGCCGGTGGCGGTGAGCGCGAGGGCGGTCAGACCGGGGAGGAGGAGGCTGCGGGCAAGCGTGCGCACGTGATGGACCTTCACATGGGGCAGGGGTGTGGGGGATTACCAATCGGTAACCGGAACCCGATCATGCCACGTGTGCGCGGTGACCGTCATGTCCGGATCGCGCCAACTCCCTTCGGCCGCATGGTCGTTGAAATTTCATGCGATGTCGCGGCCGAGCTGCCCGTCCCCCGGCGTCAGCGCAGGACGCCCGCCTTGGAGCCGTCTGTCAGCTTTCCCGACAGGTCCACCTGCGCGCCGGCCGGCGCCTTGACCGCAAGGCGGTTGCCGTTCGCCGAGCTGTTCACCCCGCCGCCCGACACCGACAGCGAGGCGAACTGCGCGCTCCCCGCCGCCAGGACGTACCACTGGCCCGCGCGGGACTTCCACAGCACGCCCGCCAGCACCCGCGGTTCCCGGGGCCCGCACGCGGCGGACCCTTCCGCGGCCGCCGCCTGCGCCACCGTGGCCGAGCCCGGCGCCAGGAACTGGGCCTGCACGCGGTCCGCCGCGCCCTGCCAGGTCTCGGCCCGGGTGCAGAGCCAGGCCGCCGTCCCGTCGCCCTCCGGCAGCGGCTGCTTGGCGTACGTCCAGGAGTTGACCGTACGGACCCCGTGCGAGCGGACCGAGGGCAGCAGGCAGGCGATCCGCGACCAGTCCGCCAGCTCGGCGGCCTCCGTCACGTTCCGCTCGGCCCCCGGCGCCCCCGAAGTGAGCCGGGCCGGGGTCAGCTCGCCCAGGTCGGTGATCAGCCGGGTGGCTCCGTCCCCGGTCAGGGCCAGGGCGTTCCAGCTCGTGCAGTCGCCCGTCGGAGCGGGTCCCGGCACCGGCGGGGTCACCCCGTCCGGGGTCGTCTTCAGCACCGTCGGCTGACCGCCGGGCTTGAGCAGGTCCCGCAGGGCCGCCCCCGTCACCCAGGGTGCCGTGAGATAGCGGACGTTGCCGTCGACGCGGCTGACGACCAGCGCGGTCGCGGTGTCCGCCGAGGCGCCGTCGGTCCGGGCGAAGTCCAGGGCCGCGCCCGCGGAACCGGAGCGCGGTTCGGCGTAGCGGACCACCCGCAGGCCGTCGTACAGCAGGACCACCACGGCCTGATCGACGGCGCCCGCGAACAGCAGCTGCGCCGGCCCCATCGGCGGCCCGGACGGGGTCCCCGGCGTGGCCGATACGACCACGGAGGACCCGGGCCGCGCCCAGACCGCCAGCGCCCGGCGCAGCAGCGCCGTGTCGTCCGCACGGTCCCCGCGGGCCGGCCAGGTCGAGAAGTCCGTACGGGAGGACGTGTTCCACAGCGCGGGCGCGGCCCGGACCAGCTCGGCGGGGTCCAGGGCCCGTTCGGCCGCGGCGTTGCGCGCGTACGGCGGGGCGGCGGCCCCGTCCGAACCCCAGCCCCCGCCGGGCAGCGCCAGCAGTGCCCCGCACACGGCGAGGGCGGCCCCCGCGGCCAGCGCGGCCCGCGAGAGGCGGCGGCGCCGGAGCAGGTCGGTGGGGCGGGCCTGGAGCACGCACGGGTCGAACTCGGGGGAGGCGAACAGGGCGTCGTTCGCCGGGTCCCCGGACTCCCGGACCGCGGCGGCCGGGTCCGGGACGCCGGCCTCGTCGAGTACCCGGACCACCTCCGGCTCGGGCAGCCGCTCCAGGGCCCGCAGCACGCAGGCAGCCCGGCCCGGCCCGTCCAGGGTGGCCAGCCACTGGTCGAGGGCGAGCTCCTCGGCCCCGCCTGAGCGGGGGAACAGCCGCAGGCCCCACACCTGCGGCAGCGCCGGCGGGAGCTGCGCGCGCCGGGGCAGTGCCCGGAACGTCAGCGGGAGTCCCGCCTCCAGGGCCGCGCGGAGCACCCGCAGCCGGACGTACGCGTACCCGGAGTCCTCCGGGCCGCCGCGCTGCCCCGGGACCCCGCCCTGCACGGCGGCGACGCCCGCCGTCGCGTCCCGCCGCCCGCGCGGCAGCGCCCGCTGGACCAGCGAGTGGGCGGTGAGCACCCGCCGGTTGCGGCCGAGGGTGGGGGGCAGCACCAGATAGGCGAGCCGCACCAGCCGCGGGTAGTGCTCGACGATGGCGGCCTCGGCCTGCTCGACGTCGGGCGGCACGGCGGCCGCGGGGGGCTGGGAGCGGGTGGCGGTATCCGGCGCAGTCACGTTCAGCAGAACGAGCGAATCGTCGGATGGTCACCCGTCCGCCGTCCTCCGGGTGGCTCAGGCCACCAGGCGGGCGCGGAGCGCCTCGACCGTCTCGTCCGGCACGCCGAGGCCCTCGCGCACGTACTTCTCCATGGAGCCGTAGCGCGTCTCGACCTCGTCGAGGGCGGCTTCCAGGTAGGAGGGGAAGACCCCGATCAGCGCGAGCGCGATGTCCGGGTTGCCGCCGGCCGCCGTGAAGCCCTCGATCATCGGGGCGAAGGCCTGCTTCACCGCCGGGTTCACGGAGAGGTATTCGGCCATCAGGGTCTCGTCGTCCGCGCCGAGCAGCGCCAGGATCACCGTCGCGCCCCAGCCGGTGCGGTCCTTGCCGGCCGTGCAGTGGAAGAGCAGCGGGCCCGCCTGCGGGTCGGCGGCCTCGGTGAGCAGCAGGCGGTAGGCGGCCTGCGCGGATCCGGAGTGCACGAAGGACCGGTAGGTGTCGGCGAAGAGGGCCTGCGCCTTGCCGCCGCCCAGGTGCTCCTCGGCCACCACCGGGTCGGCGAGCAGGTCCTTGAGCTGGGCGGCGGCGGGCTTCTTGCCGGCCTCGCGCAGCTTGTCCGCGAGGACGTCGGCTACCAGGAGCCGGGCCCCGGCCGGTATGCGGTCGGGGTGGTCGGCGCGTTCCGCGTCGGTGCGGAGGTCGATGACGGTGCGCACGTCCAGCGCCGCCACCACCGTGTCGGCGTCGAGGTCGAGCCGGTCGAGCTGGCCGGAGCGCAGGACCAGGCCGGGCCGGACGGTGCGGCCGCCGGAGAGCGGGGTGCCGCCGAGGTCGCGGAGGTTGGCGACGGTGGTGGACGGGGTGGCGGTCATCGTGGCGGCTCCAGCGGTGTTCGAGTTGCTCGTGTCATGCGGCGATGCGGTCGTGTGGCTGCGTGGTCGTGCGGTCGTGCGGTCGTGCGGCTGTGCAGGGCTGCGGTCGGGTGGCGGTAGGGAGATTCAGGCCATTTTCTGATGCTTCGTACCGCAAAGACAATCGAGGGTCAGCGAGAGCCCTGTGCCGATCGCGAGCGCCGCGAGGTGCCCGGCGTCGGTGAAGGTCCGGCCGCGCTTCAGTACGGGCGCGACCGCGAGCGCGAGCAGTCCCGCCCGGGCGGCCGTGCGGACGGTCCCGCGCGGCAGGGCGGAGGTCAGGGCGCCGAGGACGGCGTTGAATCCGTAGCTCGTCCCCACGTCCACGGCGCGCCGGGTCGCGGCATCGGTCGTCCGGCGCAGCGCGCCGTACACCAGGAGGGTGGCCGAGGCGTGCCCGAAGAGGAACACCGCGGCCGTCCACCACGCCCCGTACGCGTATTCGGCGTAACCGAGCACCGCGACCAGCAGCAGCGCGTAGGGCAGGGGCATCGGTTCCTCGACGACGAGAGCGCTGCTGAGCAGCGTCTCCCAGCGCCCGGCGGCGAGATTGTCGACATTCGTCGAGCAGTCCCGGAGCAGCCGCTCCCGCTCGGCGGGTCCGGTGCGCGCCAGGGCGTAGGCCCCGAGCTGGACCCCGCCGGTGTACACCGCTCCCCATGGAATTGGATTCACATGCTCATGATCGGATAAGCCCCTGGTGGAGACCAAGGGGCCCCGTGCGAACATGTCCCGGCCATGTTCGAACACTTCGCGCCGCTGCGCGCCACCCGAGCCGCGATGTTCGCGGCCATGTGTGTCGCCCTCGGCGCGACGGGGCATTCGTACATGTCCGGGACGGATGTCCCCTACTTCGGCCTTCTGGGTGCTTTCGGGGTGATCTTCGGGCTGGCCTGGCTCGTCGCCGGGCGGCGCCGCGGCCCTGTGGGCATCACGGCCGCGGTGCTCTCCGTACAGGGCGTGCTGCACCTCGTCTTCTCCGGCAGCCAGGCGGCGTGGTCCGTCTCCGGGCCCGCCGCGACGCGGGGGCAGCACCACCTGCATGCCGCCGCCACCCCGGCCGGCCCCGGCACGGCGGATGCGGCGGGCGTGGCGGACATGGCCGGCATGGTCGATATGGCGGGCGCGGCCGGGCACGGCGGCGCCGGGATGATCACCGCGCACGTGCTCGCCGGGCTGCTCTGCGCCGCCTGGCTGGCGCGGGGCGAGGCCGCCGTCTTCCGGCTGGCCCGGGTCCTGGGCGCCGCGGCCCTGCACGCCGCCCGGCCGCTCGCCCGCGCGCTCGACCTGGTGCGGGCCCGGGTGGCCGTGCCGCCGGCCCCGCCCGTGTTCCGCGCCCCGTTCCCCCGGCCGCGCCGGCTGCGCGGGGCGGTCCACGCCCACGCCGTGGTGCGCCGCGGGCCGCCGTGGAGCGGCAGTGCCTTCCGTTCCACGGCCCCCGGCCGTCCTGCCCACGCCTGATCTGCTGATCTGCTGATCCGGCGTACCTCCACGGCACCCGTGCGAGGGGAGGCGAGACCTGGGGCCGCCGTCCCCATGCCTTCGCCGACACCGAGGACCACCATGTCCCTTGAAGAAGTCCAGGACGTCCGTACCCCGGACGCCGAACCGCCCGCCGCCCCCAGGAACCGCGGCGGCAACTGGGCCGCCGTACGCCCGCTGCTCCTGCGCATGCACTTCTACGCGGGCCTGCTCATCGCCCCGCTGCTGTTCCTCGCCGCCGCCACCGGGCTGCTGTACGCCGCCTCCTGGCAGGCCGAGAAGATCGTCTACGCCGACGAGCTGACCGTCGCCCGCGTCGGCGACGCCGCCCTCCCGCTCAGCACCCAGGTCGAGGCCGCCAAGGGCGCCGCACCCACGGGCGAGGTCGTCTCCGTGTGGCCGGGCCCCGACGCCGAGGCCACCACCCGGGTGATCATGGAGAGTCCGGGCCTCGCGGAGGGCGAGACGCTCACCGTCTTCGTCGACCCGTACACCGCCGAGGTGCGCGGACAGCTCACCACCGTCGGCGACGCGCTGCCGCTGCGGGCCTGGCTGAGCACCTTCCACGCCGACCTCCAGCTCGGGGAGTTCGGCCGCAACTACAGCGAACTCGCCGCCAGCTGGATGTGGGTGGTCGCGCTCGGCGGCCTCGCCCTGTGGATCGGCCGCCGTCACAAGCGTGCCTCGCAGCTCGTCCTCCCGGACCGGGGGGCCACCGGACGGCGCCGGACCCTGTCCTGGCACGGGGTCGTCGGTCTCTGGTCCGTCGCCGGACTCGTCGCACTCTCCGCCACCGGCCTGACCTGGTCGAAGTACGCCGGTGAGAACATCGGGCAGCTCCAGGACAGCCTCGGCGGTGCTACTCCCGCCGTCTCCGCCAAGCTGAAGCCGGGCGGTGAGGCCGGCGGCGCCGACGAGCACGCGGGCCACACCATGCCCGAGGGCACCGAGATGCCCGCGCCCGCGACCACCGCCGACGTCGGCCTCGACCGGGCCGTGGCCGCCGCCCGGGACGCCGGTGTCACCGAGTCGATCCGTGTGACCCTGCCCGCCAAGGGCAAGGGCTACGTGATCAAGGAGAACGACAAGCAGGTGCCGGTGCACTTCGACACCGTCGCCGTCGACCCGGCCGACGCCCGCGTGATGGACGAACTGCGCTTCGCCGACTACCCCGTGCTCGCGAAGATGACCCGCTTCGGCATCGACCTCCACATGGGCCAGACCTTCGGGCTCGCCAACCAGATCGTGCTCGCCGCGCTGGCCGTCGGCGTGATGTTCCTCGTCTTCTGGGGCTACCGCATGTGGTGGCTGCGCCGGCCGACGAAGGACCGCACGCTGTCCGTGGGCCGCGCGCAGCCGCGCGGTGCCTGGCGGAAGCTGCCCGTGACCGTGGTGCTGCCGCTGGCCGCGGTGACCGTGCTCGTGGGCTGGTTCATCCCGCTGCTCGGGATCAGCCTGGCCGCCTTCCTGGTGGTGGACCTGCTGCTCGGTCTCGTGGCACGCCGCCGGGCGGCGGCCGGGGCCACCGCCGCGTAGCGCGGCTGAGGTGACAGCGGTGGGCCCGTACTCCCGGGGGAGTACGGGCCCACCGTCGTTCCCGCGTGGTTCCCGGCCGGTCAGGGGGCGTACTTGTAGCCCACCCGGCGCACCGTCTGGATGGCGCCGCGGTGCGCCCCGCCCAGCTTGCGCCGCAGCCGGGCGATGTGGACGTCCACGGTCCGGCCGTCGCCGACGTGGCCGTAGCCCCAGACCGTGGTGACCAGCTGGTCCCTGCTGTGCACCCGGTGCGGGTGCTCCACCAGGTGGGCCAGCAGCTCGAACTCCAGGTACGTCAGGTCGAGTACGCGGCCGTCGACCTCGGCGGTGCGCTGCGCCGCGTCGATACGGATCAGGGCGTCGCCCCGGCCGGGGGCCGGAGCTGCGGCGACCGGCTGGGCCGCGGGTGCCGGGGGTGCCGAGGCGGCCACGGCCCGGGGGACGAAGCCGATCGGCGGCTCCTGGTCCGCCGGTACGAGGACCAGGTAACCGACCATCGGCGGCCGGCCCGGCAGCGCCGGAAGGGTGTGCTGGGGCGCGGGCAGCCAGGTGGCACCGGGCGGGAGGAGGTCCACGACACGGGCCACCTCGTCACGGTCCACGGCGCGCAGCCGGGTGCGGGGACCGGGGCTGGGCGGATAGGTCGGGGAAGCGGTCGCAGCGGAGGTCAGGGAGCGGGGGTTCGCCATGAGTGGTCAGCTCTTTCACGCGGAGTGGCCGGCAGGAGACGTACGTGCGTCATCGATGTCGTACCGCGCAGACCGAAGGCCCCGGAGGAGCTCGGAGGAGAGGTCCCGGAGGCTTTAGAGGGCCGGCGCGTTCTTCGCGCGGCAACACTCACGATCGAAGTCGTGGTCCTGACGGGACGGCCAGAACGGCTCGAGGTCGCTGCGACCTGACGAGGTGTGCGGGTGGCTGGCCATGGCCCCATTCAAGCAGAAGCAATGCCCCCGGGGCAGGCCGCGTCTCGGATCCTGGATCAAGATCTCATCATCCGGTCCGGATGCCGGGCATACCGGGACAATGCATCAACGTGCCAATCGCTTTTGCCGGTCCAGTCCCGTCACGCGTATCGCATCGTGGGCAGAACCTCCGCACGCCCACATGGCGTTGTCCCGGGCCGCACCGGAGGTCTACGGGGTGTGGCGCTCCGGATCGAGCGACGGTGCGGTGGGGGGCGGCTGGTGGGGCGGGAAGTCGAGCCGCTCCCAGGCCGGGCCGGTGTCCCAGTCCTTCTCCCGGCGGGCCCACCGCGCCATGACGGCCACCACCTCGGCCGCCGTGGGCAGGTACGCCTGGAAGTGCCGGTCGGCGGAGCCGTCCCGGTGCTCCAACTGGTAGTCGTCGCCCTCGTCGTGCCACACCTGTATGTACTCGTCCGGATCCGCCGTCAGCCGCTCGACGATGACGAAGTGGTCCCCGTCCGCGCCGATGCGCGCCACGAGGTCGGACAGCATGCCGAGCGCGGGCCGGGCGTAGGACTCGCCGCGCTCCGTGTGGATCCTGATCGCCAGCATGGGGACACCGTCCCACCCGGCACCGACAACGCCCGCCGGGCCTCGGGGGCGCGGCGGGCGTTGTCGGTGTCCGGGGGAGCGGCGGCCGTCAGGCCGGGCCGTCAGGCCGGGGTGTCAGACCAGGCCGTCCTTCTCCAGGCCGGTGCAGCAGGTGTCCGTGATGAGGCGGGTCACCACGTACGGGTCCACGTTCGCGTTCGGGCGGCGGTCCTCGATGTAGCCCTTGCCGTCCTTCTCCACCTGCCACGGGATGCGGACCGAGGCGCCGCGGTCCGAGACGCCGTAGCTGAACTCGTTCCACGGGGCGGTCTCGTGCAGGCCCGTGAGGCGCTCGTCGATGCCGGCGCCGTAGTTCTTCACGTGGTCGAGCGGCTTGCTGCCCTCGCCCAGCGCCTCGCACGCCGAGATGATCGCGCGGTAGTCCTCGCGCATCGACTTCGTGGAGAAGTTGGTGTGCGCGCCCGCGCCGTTCCAGTCGCCCTTCACCGGCTTCGGGTTCAGCGTCGCGGAGACGTTGAAGTCCTCGGCGGTGCGGTAGAGCAGCCAGCGGGCGATCCACAGCTGGTCGGAGACCTCCAGCGGGCCCAGCGGGCCGACCTGGAACTCCCACTGGCCGGGCATGACCTCGGCGTTGATGCCGGAGATCTCCAGGCCCGCCGCCAGGCAGTGGTCCAGGTGCTTCTCGACGATGTCGCGGCCGAAGATCTCATCCGAGCCGACGCCGCAGTAGTAGCCGCCCTGCGCGGCCGGGAAGCCGCCCACGGGGAAACCGAGCGGACGGACCCCGTCGAAGAAGGTGTACTCCTGCTCGATGCCGAAGATCGGCTCCTGGCCGGCGAACTTCTCGGCGACCGGACGCAGCAGCGCGCGGGTGTTCGACTCGTGCGGAGTCATGTCGATGTTCAGGACCTCGCACAGCACGAGGACGTCGTCCCCGCCGCGGATCGGGTCCGGGCAGGAGAACACCGGGTTGAGCACGCGGTCGGAGGCGTGGCCCTCGGCCTGGTTGGTGCTCGATCCGTCGAAGCCCCAGATCGGCAGCTCGGCGCCGTCGGCCAGGATCTTCGTCTTGGAGCGAAGCTTCGCCGTCGGCTCGGTGCCGTCGATCCAGATGTACTCAGCCTTGTAGCTCACGGGCCCATCCTCAGACTCTGCGGGTGCTGCCGGCCGCTGCTTCATCGCTGCGGTGTTGACCGCAGCGTGCCCGCCCGCCATTTCTCCTCCGTTGCCCGTGTGTGAACCCCGTGTTACCGAGGTTTACGCCGCTGGTCGCGCCCCTTGTGCGGGTTGGCTGCCGAGCACCCGTCCGGGTGCGGCAGACTGGCCGCGTGAGCATTTCGTCTGATTTGAGCCCCGCCGCAGACCCCGCCCCGACCCCCGCCGGCCAGGCCCCCGCCGGCCCGCGCCCCCGGGTCGGCCTGCTGGGCACCGGCCCCTGGGCGCACCGCACCCATGCCCCGGCCCTCGCCGCGCACACCGGATCCGAGTTCGCCGGAGTGTGGGGCCGCCGGCCCGAAGCCGCCGCGGAACTGGCGCAGAAGTACGGCGTGAAGGTGTACGAAGACCCCGACGAGCTGTTCGCCGACTGTGACGTCGCCGCCTTCGCCCTGCCGCCCGACGTGCAGGCCCCGCTGGCGGTGCGCGCGGCCGCCGCCGGCTGCCACCTGCTGCTCGACAAGCCCGTCGCGACCACGCCGCAGGACGCCCGGGCCGTCGCCGACGCGGCCGACCGCCACAAGGTCGCCTCCGTCGTCTTCCTCACCCTGCGCTTCGCCGAGCCCACCGCCGGCTGGGTCGCCGAGCAGGCCGCCCGCACCGGCTGGTTCACCGCGGCCGCGCACTGGCTCGGAGCCGTCTTCCCGCCCGACGGAACGCCCAGCGCCTACGCCGACTCGCCCTGGCGCAAGGCCAAGGGCGGCCTGTGGGACGTCGGGCCGCACGCCCTGTCGGTCCTGATCCCGATCCTCGGCGACGTCACCGAGGTCAGCGCCACCTGCGGCCCCTCCGACGTCGTCCAGCTCGCGCTGCGGCACGCCTCCGGCGCGGCCAGCACCGCCGTGCTCAGCCTGGGCGCGCCGCGCGCGGCCGTCGGCGTGGGGCTGGAACTGCGCGGTACCGAGGGCGTGCACGCACTGCCCGGCTGGAGCGACGTACCGGGCGCCTACGGGCGGGCCCTGGACGCGCTGCTCACCGCCGCCCGCACGGGCGTGCCTGATCCGCGCGGCGCGGACTTCGGGGCCAGGCTGACGGAGATCCTGGCGCAGGCGGAGGCGCAGCTCCCCAGGTGAGGCGCAGCCCCCTGTCCGAGGTGCGACGTCCTATTTGATGAGGGCGTTGGCCACGATGATGGCGAGGCCGATGGCGGCATCGGCCAGGCCGAACAGCAGGGCCCGGCCGAGCCGGTGGCCGACCCGGAGGGCCACGAGCACGCCCCAGCCGAACAGCAGGGCGGTGTTCAGGCCGAGTCCGCCGGCCGTCACGTCGTAGGCGTCCCAGTCGCCGAGGCCCGCGGCGGTCAGCAGCAGCACGGTCGGAAGAGTGGCCACGACCAGGGGCCACTCGTCCCACAGGGCCCGGGCCAGGAGCCGCCAGCGGTGCCCGTGCCCGCCGGGGTCCTCCCGGTGGGAGGCCATGTGGTGCGCGTAGCCGTGCGCGAGCCCCGCCGTTGCCGCTGTCACCAGGACCCAGCTGGCGTCGTAGAACGGGGTGAAGTCCTCGCCGTCCTGGTTCAGCGCGGCGATCAGGGCGCTGGCCAGGACCGTCCCGTAGACCCCGCCGAACATCCAGTCGGTGTGCCGGTGGGACGGGTGGGGTGAGTGGGGCGGGCGAGTGGTCAGGCCTTCTTCCTGCGGCTGCGGCTGCGGCTGCGGGTGCGGCTGCTGCTCGGTCACGACTGAGTCCTTCGGTGTGGTATGTCCTTATTTCGGCACTCCGGCCACCCTACGAGAACCGAGGGTGGGGACGATGTGAAGACCCCGCAGCCCCCGCAGCGGCCGCAGACCCCTCGCTACCCGCCCGCCACCGCCCGGCGGACCACCTCCGCCAGGACGTCCAGGGCGCGGGTGAAGCCCGAGTCCGGGGGCGCCGCGTAGCCGACGACCAGCCCCTCGCGGGGCGGCGCCGGGTCGGCGGCGGGGTGCCGGTAGGAGGAGAGGCCGTCCAGGGCCAGCCCCGCCGCACGGGCCGCCGCGAGCGCCCCGGCCTCACGCCCCGGAGGAAGCTCCACCACGGCGTGCAGCCCCGCCGAGATGCCGGTGACCCGGACCTGCGGGGCGCGGGCGGCCAGTACGGAGACCAGCTGGTCGCGGCGGCGCCGGTAGCGCAGCCGCATCCGCCGCACGTGCCGGTCGTACGCCCCGCAGTCGATGAAGTCGGCGAGGGCCAGCTGGTCCAGCGCGCTCGCCCAGGACTCCCGCAGTCCCTTCGCCGCTAGTACCTCCTCGACCAGGGTGTCCGGGAGGGCCAGCCAGCCCAGGCGGAGCGCGGGGGAGAGGCTCTTGCTGAGCGAGCCCGCGTACACCACGTGCCCCGGGGCCAGGCCCTGCACGGCGCCGACCGGTTTGCGGTCGTACCTGAACTCCCCGTCGTAGTCGTCCTCCACGATCACACCGCCGGTGGTACGGGCCCACTCCGCGGCCGCGGCGCGCCGGGCGGGCTGCAGGTGCCCCCCGGTCGGGAACTGGTGCGCCGGTGTGAGCAGCAACGTACGCGCCCGGGAGGGCAGTTCCCGCGTCCGGGCGCCGTCCTCGTCGACCGCCACCGGGTGCGGGCGGACCCCGGCGGCGTCGAGAATGCCGTGGTGGAAGGGGAGTCCGTACGCCTCGACGGCCCAGTCCCGGGGCCGCACGGACGCGAGGAGCCGCAGCCCGTTGGCGAAGCCGGAGCAGACCACGATGTTCTCGGGGCCCGTACGCACGCCACGCGTCCGGGACAGATAGCCGGCCAGGGCCCGCCGCAGCTCCGGGCGGCCCCGCGGATCCCCGGGCCCGAAGGCCTCGGTGGGCGCCCCGGCCAGCGCCCGCCGGGCGCTGGTGGCCCAGGGACCCCGCGGGAAGGAGGCGGGGTCGGGCTTGCCCTGGAGCAGGTCGAACCGGGGCCGTTCGGGCGAGGGCCCGGCCCCGGCGGCCGGTGCGGGTACGGCTGCCACCCCCTCCGCGACCCGGGTTCCGGAGCCCTGCCGGGCCGTGAACCAGCCCTCGGCGACCAGCTCGGCGTAGGCGTCGGCGACGGCGTTGCGCGCCAGCCCGAGGTCGGCGGCCAGGGCCCGGTACGGCGGCAGCCGTGTCCCGCCGGCCAGCCGGCCGCTGCGCACGGCGTCGCGCAGCGCCTGGGCCAGTGCGGTACGCCGGGCACCCCCGGCGGGCAGCTCCAGGTGCAGGTCGAACCCGGAGCCGGAGCCGGAGCCCTTGCCGGGCCGCGAGTCGGAGCTCGACCTGGAGCCCGAGGCCGCGCCCGGGCCGGAGGGGGAGCCGGATCCGGAGGTCGCTCCCGGGTCCACGCCCGGGCCGGCGGCGGTTATGGGCGGGGCTCCGACGCGAAGACGGCGTGGGTGGCCGTCAGGAAGCGGCGGACGGTGTCCCGTTCGGCGGGGCCGAAGGAGTCCAGCACGCCCAGCACCCCGTCGATCAGGGGCCCGAAGAACTCCCGGCCCAGCCGGATCGCCGCGGGTTCCACCCGCAGCAGGATCCGGCGCCGGTCGTGCTCGTCGCGGACGCGGGCCACGTGGCCGAGCCGTTCCAGGCGGTCGATCACGGCGGTGGTGCCCGCCGAGTTGAGCCCGAGCCGGG
>NZ_LBMK01000001.1:743944-824381 GCF_001005295.1 Streptomyces yangpuensis
TGCATGTTGTTGCGGGCGGCGAACTCCGCCTGCCGCAGGCTGAATTCGACGGTCACCGCCCGCAACAGGTGCACCAGCCGCAGGTTCTCCGGCTCACGGCCGCCCGGCTCGCCGTCTCCCGGCCGGCCGTCGCCCGGTTCGTGGTTGTCGTGCACATCGCCCCCTGCCTAATATCTCGTTCAGCGAGATTATCGCCTGGCGAGGCATTGGAGCAGCCCGTGTCCCGGACCACCTCTTCCGCCCCTTCCGCCGCCTTCCGTGCCGCCTACGACGCGGTGCTCGCAGGCTGGCCCGGGCCCGTCGAGGCCGTCGACCTGCCGACCCCCCACGGCGTCACCCACGTCAACAGCTGCGGCCCGGCCGGCGCCCCGCCGCTGGTGCTGCTGCCGGGCGGGGGAGCGACCTCCGCGGTGTGGGGCGCCTGCGCCGCCGCCGGGGCGGCCCGTACCCACCGCGTGCACGCCGTGGACCTCGTGGGCGAACCGGGACTCAGCGTCCCGGCAGCCGGGCGGCCCCTGCGGACCCCCGAGGACCTGACCGGCTGGCTCGACGCGGTCCTCGACGGGCTCGCCCCGCACGGCCCGGTGACCCTCGGCGGACACTCCTACGGGGCCTGGATCGCCGCCCACCACGCCGCCCGGCGGCCCGCCCGGACCGGCCGCCTCGTCCTGCTCGACCCGACCGGGGTCTTCGCCGGGCTCCGCCCCGGCTACGTCCTGCGCGCCCTGCCCATGCTGCTGCGGCCCACCCCGGAGCGGATCCGCTCCTTCCTCGCCTGGGAGACCGGCGGGACGCCCCTCGACCCGGCCTGGCTCCGGCTCCAGGACGAGACCGCCCGGTTCCCCACCGCCCGCCCGGTCACCGGCCCGCGGCCGGACCTCGCCCGGCTCGCGGAACCACCGGCCGCACGAACGGACCTGCGGGTGGACGTGCTGTTCGCCGGGCGGGCCCGCTGCCACGACCCCGACCGGGCGGCCCGCGCCGCGCGCGAGGCGCTGCCGGGCGCGCGGATCGACGTACTGCCCGGGGTCGCGCACCACGCGCTGCCCCTGACGGCCGCCGCGGAGATCGCCCGCCTGCTCGCCGGCTAAGGGCTTGCAGGGAATCAAGGTGTTGCTTCCCTGCAAGCCCTTAGCCGCGCCGGGACAGCGCGTCGCGGACGGCCTCCTCGGATCGGGCGACCACGGCGGTGCCGTCCTCGGCGGTGATGATCGGGCGCTGGATGAGCTTGGGGTGCGCGGCCAGGTGGGCGATCCACCGGGCCCGTGCCGCGTCGGTCTCCTCGCGCGGCAGGTCGCGTACGCCGGTCTCCTTCGCCAACGGGTCCGAGGTGCGCGTGATGTCCCACGGCTCCAGCCCGAGGCGGCCCAGCACCTCGCGGATCTCGTCCTCGGACGGCACGTCCTCCAGGTAGCGGCGCACGGTGTACTCGGCGCCCTCCGCGTCCAGCAGGGTGAGCGCGCTGCGGCACTTGGAACACGCGGGATTGATCCAGATCTCCATGCCGCCGACCCTACCCGGGGCCCGTCCGACCAGGGTCTTCTGTCAGTGGTCCCCGGTAAAATCGAAGGAGAACGACAGGAAGCCAACTACCGTTTGGGAGGCTGTAGATGGCCACTGCCAGCACCGTCCGGCCCGTCCAGAAGAAGCCGCTGCCGGCGGGCCTGCCCCGCGAGTGGTACGAGAGCCACAACCGCCGTCTGAAGGCGATGCGGCTGGCGATATCCCTGCTCGACTCGGGGACCTACGACGCAAAGCGCGCCACCAACCGGAAGATCCGCACGATGGCCGTCCGGACGGGGATCCACCGGCCGTCCAACGTCACCTGCAAGATGGTGCGCGCGTTCATCAAGGACTCGTGACGGCTCATCACCGCATGCCGGGGCCCCGGCCGGCCCTCCACGGGCGGCCGGGTCCCGGACCCGGCCGAAGTCCGGGTTCCGGACCGGACCCCGGACACGGCCCGGCGGGAAGGTCACGCGCGGCCGTCCGGGGAGAGCAGCAGCAGGGCCACGTCGTCGCCCGGCCCGCCGTTCGTGAAGGCCGCCAGGTCCTGCCACACCGCCCCGACCAGGCCGCCCGGGTCCCGCGCCAGTACGGGCACCCGGGCCGCCAGCGGGTAGAAGTGGCCGGCCGCGTCCCGGGCCTCCGTCGCCCCGTCGGTGTGCAGCAGGAACCGGTCCCCGGGCAGCACCGGCAGCTCCACCACCTTCGGCGGGTCGGGCCCCGCCAGCCCCAGACCCAGCGGGGGGCCCGGCTCCACCGGCAGCTCGTCCACCGCCGCCCCCCGCAGCCGCAGCGCCGGCGGATGCCCGCAGGACACGAACCGTACGAGGTCCTGCCCCGGCGGGAACTCCACCAGCACCGCCGTCGCGAACAGCTCCGGATGGTCCACATGGGTGTCGGCCGCGTCCGCCAGCAACCGCCGGTCCAGCCGGACCGCCACCGCCGCCAGCTCCGGGTCGTCCAGCACGGCCTCGCGGAAGGCGCCGAGCAGCGCCGCCACCGTGGCCACCGCCGCCAGGCCGTGCCCCTGCACGTCCGCGACCAGCGCCCGTACCCCGAACGGCCCGACCCGTACGTCGTACAGGTCGCCGCCCACCAGCGTGCCGCGCTGCGCCGCCCGGTAGAGGCCGGAGCAGCGCACCGTGCCCACCCGTTCCGGCACCGGCGGCAGCACCGCCAGCTGGGCCGCCTCCGCGACGGTCCGCACGCTGACCAGCTGTTCGTCCCGGCGCTGACGGACCCAGGCGATGACCACGCTCAGCAGCCCGACGACGGCCACCGTCGCCAGGTCCGTCCCCCGGGCCTGGGCCACGCCGATGTCGTGCACCCCCAGCAGCAGCAGGACGATGGCGGCGAAGATCGCGGTCCCGGCCGCCCCGTAGGCGAAGGCGGCCACCGGGGGCAGGCCCGCCAGGAAGAAGCCCAGCTCCACATCGGTCGTCAGCGCCTGCGCGAGGACGAGCGCCACCAGGGCCGCCGCGGGCGCGATCCGCGCCCAGCGCGGCGGTGGCTCGCCGCGCAGCCCGCCCGGATCCTCGCGTCCGCGTCTCACCCCTCCACCCTGGTACGGGGGCCCGGCCCGCGCACCCCGGACCGGCCCGCCGGGTGGCTCCGCGCGCCCCGGGCCACGACAGTGGGGGCGTGACGGGAAACGAAGGCTCCGGGAGGGCGCCCAGCCGCGCCCACGTCGAGGCGCACGGCACCGGCGACGGCCCCGCGAGCGCGGGGATGAGCACCCGGCTCAACTGGCTCCGCGCGGGGGTGCTCGGCGCCAACGACGGGATCATCTCCACCGCCGGCCTGGTGGTCGGCGTGGCAGGCTCCACCACCTCCCGCGCGACGATCCTGGCGGCGGGCGTCGCCGGGCTGCTCGCGGGCTCGCTGTCCATGGCGGCGGGGGAGTACGTCTCCGTCAGCTCCCAGCGGGACTCCGAACGGGCCGCGCTCGACATGGAACGCAAGGAACTCGCCGAGGAGCCGGAGGCGGAGCTCGACGAGCTCACCGACCTGCTGGCGGAGCGCGGCCTGAGCCGGGACGTGGCCCGGGAGGCGGCGCAGCAGCTCACGGAACGCGACGCCCTGCGGGCCCACGCCCGGGTGGAGCTGGGGATCAACCCGGACGAGCTGGCCAACCCGTGGCACGCGGCCTTCGCGAGCCTCGTCGCCTTCACGGTGGGGGCGCTGCTGCCGCTGCTGGCGATCATCCTGCCGGGGCCGTCGGCGCGGGTGCCGGTGACGGTGGTGGCGGTGCTGGCGGCGCTCACGCTGTGCGGGGTGCTCAGCGCACGGCTGGGCGGGGCGCCCGTGCCGAGGGCGGTCGGCCGCAACGTCGCCGGTGGCGCCCTGGCCATGGCCGTCACCTACGCGGTCGGCACCTGGCTCGGCACCGGCACGGCCTGACGGACCCGGCTCCACCCGGCCCCCGCAGGGCTGTTTTCAGCCCCGCCGGCGATCGGGGCGCGGGCGCGGAGCGCCGTGTGGTGAGGCCCGCCGGGGCACGCGCGTCCGGCGAAGGACGACGACGCGCCCCCGATCCGCCCGAGCACAGCGCAGCGACCCGGCAGGATGGGGCCATGCGTATCGCAGTCACCGGGTCGACCGGGCTCATCGGCAGCGCACTCGTGCGGTCCCTGCGGGCGGACGGCCACGAGGTGGTGCGGTTCGTGCGGCGGGAGCCGGCCGCCCCGGACGAGGCGCGGTGGGATCCGGAGCGCGGCCACGTGGACCCGGCCGGGCTGGCCGGCTGCGGGGCCGTCGTGCACCTGGCCGGGGCCGGGATCGGGGACCACCGGTGGACCGCCGCGTACAAGCGGAAGATCCGCGACAGCCGGGTGCTGGGCACCACCGCGCTCGCGAACGCCCTCGCCGGCCTCGACGAGCCGCCCGCCGTCCTGGTCAGCGGCTCCGCCGTCGGCTACTACGGGGACACCGGCGACCGCCCCGTGGACGAGGACACCCCCGCCGGTCACGGCTTCCTGCCCTCGGTTTGCGTGGAGTGGGAGGCCGCCGCCGCCCCCGCCCGGGAGGCCGGGATCCGGACCGCGTTCGCCCGTACCGGACTGGTCGTCGCCAAGGAGGGCGGGGCCTGGGGGCGGATGTTCCCGCTGTTCCGCGCGGGCGTCGGCGGCCGGCTCGGCGACGGCCGCCAGTACTGGCCGTACATCTCCCTCCGGGACGAGGTCGCGGCCCTGCGCCACATCATCGACACCCCCTCGCTCAGCGGTCCGGTCAACCTCACCGCTCCCGAGCCGCTGACCAACCGCCAGGTGACCGCCGCCATGGGCCGGGTGCTGCACCGGCCGACGGTGCTGCCCGTGCCGGCCGTGGCCCTGCGGATCGTGCTCGGGGAGTTCTCCGAGGATGTGCTGGGCGGTCAGCGCGCCCGCCCCGCCCGGCTCCTGGAGTCCGGCTTCGTCTTCCGCGACCCCGGCATCGAGCAGGCCATCCGCGCCGCACTCCAATAGCCGCACCCCTGTGAACGGCACTCCGATGAGCCGTACCCCCATCAACGGTGTGCGACCGTGTGCGACCGTTTGTGACCCGGATGCGACCGTTGTGCGACCGGAGTTGTCTGCAATACCCGGCCGAACTCGGGTTCCCGCGAGACCCGTTGGGGGAAGGAGGATCCCCACACAGCCGCGCCGACCTCGGGGAGGGGCACGTGCTCAGCAGCGCACCCAATGCCGCACACCATGCGGACGTCGTCATCGTAGGAGCCGGGGTCTCAGGACTCGCGGCCGCGCACCACCTGATCGCAGCCGGGGTCACCGTCACCGTCCTGGAGGCCGCGGACGACCCCGGCGGGCGGATGGCCACCGAATCGGCCGACGGGTTCCGGCTCGACCGGACCGCCCAGTTGCTCAACACCGCGTACAGCGAACTCGAACGCACCCACGCCCTGCGGGCCCTGGTCCTGCGCCCCTTCTCGCCCGGGGTCCTGGTCCACACCGACGGCAAGCAGGTACGGGCCGCGTCCCTCACACCCGCCCGCGCCCTGGCCAGCGGCTCCCTCGACCAGGCCCGGCTCGGCGCCGCCCTCGGCAGACTCGCCGCGCTGCCCGAGGACAAGCTGCTCGCACGGCCCGAACGCACCGCGGCCGCCGCCCTGCGCACCCGCGGCCTGCCGTCACGGACCCTGCACGGCGTGCTCCGGCCGCTGCTCTCCGCCCTGCTCCGCGACCCGGAGCTCACCACCTCCAGCCGGGTCGCCGACCTGGCCCTGAGCACCTTCGCCCGCGGCCGCCTCGCCGTGCCCGAAGGCGGTGCGGCGACCCTGCCCGACCTGCTCGCCGCGGGCCTGCCGCCCGGCACCGTACGGACCGGCGTCACGGTCCGGTCGGTGGCCACCAACCTGGTCACCACCGAGGAGCACGGCGACTTCCGCTGCCGCTCCGTCCTGCTCGCCACCGGCGCCCGCGCCGCCGCCGAGCTCCTGCCCGGCCTGCGCGTGCCCGCCTTCCACGAGCTCACCGTCCTGCACCATGCCACCGCCACCCCGCTGCACCGGGACGGCTCGCTGATCGTGGACGGGGACCCCGACTGGCCCGTCTGCCACACCGCCGTCATGAGCGCGGTCGACCCCACCCGGGCCCCGGCCGGCCGCAGCCTGGTCACCACGACCGTCCTCGGCCCGCCGCCACCGCTGCGCACCGTCGCCTCGCGCCTCGCCCGCCTCTACGACACCGGCACCCGCGAATGGGAACTGCTGGCCGTCCACCACACCCCGGACGCCGTCCCCGCGATGCCCCCGCCGCACGACCGGCGCCGCCCCGTCCGGGTGCTCGCCGGGCTCTACGTGTGCGGCGACCACCGCGACACCAACACCGTCCAGGGAGCCCTGCACTCCGCCCGCCGCGCCGCCGGCGCGATCCTGCGCGACTTCGGCATCCCGCTCCCGGTCGCCCCGGAGCCCGCACTCCCGGTGGCGGCCTGAGAACCACCCACGACGCAGGGGCCCGGCCTTCCGCCTCGGGACCGGGCCCCTGCCGCGCACAGCACCACCCCGGGCGGCCCCTCAGGACAGCGCCGCCACCCGGTCCCGGTACGTCCGCACGGCCGAGGCGTCCCGGTACGGCTCCAGCCGCCGCTCGAAGTCCCGTACGTACTCCACCGCCCGCACCGACCGCATCTCCATCGCCTGCTGCGCCGCCTCCGCGCCGAGCGCGCACGCCTGGTCCAGCTCGCCCAGCCCCAGCCGGGCCGTGGCCAGCACCACCCGGCAGAACAGCCGCGACCGGGCGAACCCCGGCGCCCTGAGCTGCAGGGACCGCTCCGCGTGCTGCGCCGAGGCCCGGTACTGCTGGAGGTCCCGGTGGCAGTGCCCGAACTCGTCCGCCAGCTGTGCCTCGTCGTACTGGCGCGCCCAGTGCGGCACGTCGTCCCCCGGCCGGGCGGCGCCCAGCGCGCGCTCGGCCCGCACCAGGCAGGCCGTGGCCGCCCTGACCTCGCCGAGGACCGCGTGCCCCCGCGCCTCCGCGGCGTGCAGCAGGGCCTGCACCACCGGCGGCGGCCCGGAGCCGACGCCCTGCTGGGCCACCCGGGCCAGCTGCACCGCCTCCCGGCCGTGGCCGAGGTAGACCGCCTGCCGGCTCATGGTGACCAGCACGTACGAGCCGTAGGGGCGGTCCCCGGCCGCCTGCGCGAGCCGCAGGGCCTGCACGAAGTACCGCTGGGCGAGTCCGTGCGCGGCGATGTCGTACGAGGTCCAGCCCGCGAGCCGGGTCAGGTCCGCGGCGGCGGCGAACAACCGCCGCCCGGTGGTCTCGCCGTAGGTGCCCCGGAGCATCGGCTCGGCCTCGTGCTCCAGGTACCGCACGAGCGCCTGGCGGGCGTGCCCGCCGCCGTAGGTGTGGTCCAGCGTCCGGAACAGCTCGCTCACCGACCGCAGCGCGGCGATGTCGCCGGCCGTCACGCGCTGCCCGGGCCCGCGGTCGATCTGCCGCTGCCGCGGCACCGAGGTCCGGCCCTGGAGCGGGACGCGGGCCGCGGCCGGTTCAGCGCCCCGGGCCACGCGCTCGTCGGGCCGCCCGATCAGCCAGTCCCGGCTGGGCACCACCAGCCCGGCCGGGGTGAAGGCGATCTTCCGGAGCTCGGCGTGGGAGCCGGAGTCCTTGCGCCACAGGCCGCTCGCGATGTCCACGGCCTCCTCCGGGGTGGCCGCGAACTCCAGCCCCGCGTAGACCGGGGCACAGGCGTCCAGGCCCAGGTCCTGCGCGGAGAGCCGGCGGCCGAGCCGCCGGGTGAAGACCTCGGCGATCAGCGCCGGGGTGGTCCCGCGCGGCTGCTGGCCGCGCAGCCAGCGGGTCACGGAGGTCTTGTCGTACCGCAGGTCGAGACCGTGTTCCAGACCGAGCTGGTCGACGCGGCGGGCGAGCCCGGCGTTGGAGAACCCGGCTTCCGCGATCAGCGCCGCGAGCTGCCGGTTGGGGACACGCTGGGCAGGTCGTTCCGTCATCGGCTCCACGGTTTCCTGACGTGACGGACCGGAGTCCCGGCCCTTGAACGGCGTGAATGTAGCGGCGAACCTCGCCTGGGCCGCCCTCTCTGCCCCACATTCATCCGATCGTGTGCAGAATCTGTAGGGCGCTTTACGGACTCGCCCCCTCCGCCCGCGTACGCTGCGGGCCATGACCCGCCGGCACCACCCGTCACACCTGCCCGAGGAGCGGCCCGAATCCACCGCTCCGCTGCCTCCGCCCGAGCTGACCGAGGCCGAGTGCCGGCGCTGCGGCACCTATATCGCGGGGCTCGACGGGCGCTACGCCTGCGGTGTGTGCGGCTGGGTGAACGACCACTCGGAGGGCCACCGTCGGCTGCCGCGCGCGGACGAGGATCCGGACCGTCCGCCGAAGGGCCGCCGACGGCCGAAGCAACTGCCGTGGCCCCTGCCGGAGCCCGGGCCGCAGCCGGAGGCGGGCCCGCAGGCCGGGCCGCGAACGGGGCCCTGAGGGGGCTCGTACCGGCCGCCGTACCCTTGCTCAGTGAAGTACGTGCACACAGCAGGTTCAATGAGGAGGCGCTGCGGTGGCTGAGCTTGGGTTTGTCCGTCTGGGCTTCGGAGCGCAATCCGTCGAGTACACCCTGGCCTGGGAAGAGCAGCGCAGGGTGCACGCGGCCCGCTTCGCGGACGAGATCGAGGACACCTGCCTGCTGGTGGAGCACCTTCCGGTCTACACGGCCGGCCGGCGCACGGACCCCAGTGAGCGCCCGCTGGACGGCACCCCCGTGGTGGACGTCGACCGCGGCGGCAAGATCACCTGGCACGGCCCGGGCCAGCTGGTCGGCTACCCGATCATGAAGCTGCCCCGCCCGGTGGACGTCGTGGCCCACGTCCGCCGCCTGGAGGAGGCGCTGATCCGCACCGCCGCCGAGTTCGGCCTGGAGACCACCCGGGTCGAGGGCCGCTCCGGCGTCTGGGTGCTCGGCGACCCCGTGGAGGAGCGCCCGAAGATCGGCGGCCTCTCCCTGGAGCTGGACCCGCGCCTGCACGACGAGGAGTTCGACCCCCGGCTCAACGGCCCCGAGTACGCCCCCTCCAACGCCGGCCAGCGCCGCGAGGACCGCAAGCTCGCCGCCATCGGGATCAGGGTGGCCAAGGGCGTCACGATGCACGGCTTCGCGCTCAACGTGAACCCGGACAGCACCTGGTTCGACCGCATCATCCCGTGCGGGATCCGCGACGCCGGTGTGACCTCGCTCTCGTACGAACTGGGCCGCGAGGTCACCGTCGCCGAGGTGCTCCCGGTCGTCGAGCGTCACCTGAAGGACGTACTGGAGCACGCCGAGTTGCGGCCCCGCGAGATCGAGACCGCATAGAGACCTCCCGGCGACGGGAATGAGTCCGGCCGCTCGCAGGTTGGTCGGCGTAAGAGCGTACGAAATTACGGGCGTACCCTGGTGGGCGCCCGAACAATCGAAGTCACAGGGAGCCGGTCGTGTCCGCAGTCGCACCCGACGGTCGCAAGATGCTGCGCCTGGAGGTCCGGAATGCCCAGACCCCCATCGAGCGCAAGCCCGAGTGGATCAAGACGCGGGCGAAGATGGGTCCCGAGTACACCAAGATGCAGGCCCTGGTGAAGGGCGAAGGACTGCACACGGTGTGCCAGGAGGCCGGCTGCCCCAACATCTACGAATGCTGGGAGGACCGCGAGGCCACCTTCCTCATCGGCGGTGACCAGTGCACCCGGCGCTGTGACTTCTGCCAGATCGACACAGGCAAGCCCGAGGCGCTGGACCGCGACGAGCCGCGCCGCGTCGGCGAGTCCGTCGTCACGATGGACCTGAACTACGCCACCATCACCGGCGTCGCCCGCGACGACCTCGCCGACGGCGGTGCCTGGCTGTACGCGGAGACCGTGCGCCAGATCCACCAGCAGACCGCGGGCCGCGAGGCCGGCCACACCAAGGTCGAGCTGCTGGCCCCCGACTTCAACGCGGTGCCGGAGCTGCTGGAGGAGGTCTTCGCCTCCCGCCCCGAGGTGTTCGCGCACAACGTCGAGACGGTGCCGCGGATCTTCAAGCGGATCCGCCCCGGCTTCCGCTACGAGCGCTCGCTCGAGGTGATCACCAAGGCGCGCGAGTACGGCCTGGTCACCAAGTCGAACCTGATCCTCGGCATGGGCGAGGAGCGCGAGGAGGTCTCGCAGGCCCTGAAGGACCTGCACGAGGCCGGCTGCGAGCTCATCACCATCACCCAGTACCTGCGGCCCTCGCCGCGGCACCATCCCGTCGAGCGCTGGGTGAAGCCGGCCGAGTTCGTGGAGCTGGCGAAGGAGGCCGAGGAGATCGGCTACTCCGGCGTGATGTCCGGCCCGCTCGTCCGTTCCTCGTACCGCGCGGGTCGCCTCTACCAGCAGGCGATGGAGAAGCGCAGCGGGGCCGAGGAGCGCGCGACCGTGTGACCTGGGCGCGACTGTACGTGTGAAGTCGCGCACAAAGTGCTACCAACGAGTAATACCGTATCGGCGCGGCCCCTAGGCTCTTTCCTGAGGAAAGAACCCGGCGGGCCGCGTCGGCGTATGCAACGTGTCCATCACATTTGACCGCCCGGTCACGCCCTGGTAACACCAGTCAGTGACGCTTGGACCACGCACCGTACCCGCCCGCCCACCTCGCGTAGACGTGAGCATCGTGAAAGGGATCGACATCATGCAGGCCGCGCCCGTACGCGCCATCGCCATCCCGACGCTCTCCGACGCCTTCCGGGGCATCGAGTCCCTCCTCATGAGCGGGGCCCGCCGCAATGCCTGGACGGCGGTTCTGGAGGATCGCAAGAGGGCCAAGGACCGCGTCGAAACCGAACACGTACTTGAGGCCGCGGCTACCCGAACCCCGCAGGCCACGTAAACTCTGGGTATGGCGAGGAAGTCAAACGCAGAGACTGCTGCGAACCCCGGGCGACTGAAGCAGATCGCCCTGACGTACAAGATGACGCGCAAGGCCGACCCGAAGGTCGGTCTGATCGTCGCGGGCGTGGGAATCGTCACCTTCGGTGTCTTTCTTGCGATCGGCTTCCTGATCGACCACCCGGTCTACCTGGGCATCCTGGGCTTCCTGGTGGCGTTCCTCGCGATGGCGATCGTCTTCGGGCGACGGGCCGAGCGGGCTGCCTTCGGGCAGATGGAGGGGCAGCCGGGAGCGGCCGCGGCCGTACTGGACAACGTGGGACGGGGCTGGACGACCACCCCGGCCATCGCGATGACCCGGCAGCAGGACATCGTCCACCGTGCCGTGGGCAAGGCCGGCGTCGTGCTGATCGCCGAGGGCAACCCGAACCGGGTGAAGCCGCTGCTCGCGAACGAGAAGAAGAAGATGGCCCGGATCATGCCGGACGTGCCCGTCCACGACTTCATCGTGGGCACGGGCGAGGGCGAGGTGCCGCTCAAGAAGGTGCGCACCACCCTGCTCAAGCTGCCGCGCGTACTGACCGGACCGCAGATCACCCAGGTCAACGACAAGCTGCGGGCCATGGGTGACCTCATGAGCAACATGCCACTGCCGAAGGGCCCCATGCCCAAGGGCATGAAGATGCCGCGCGGCGGAAAGATGCGCTGACGCGCCGACGCGCTCAGCAGATTTTCGTATACGAGACAGGGGCGCCCCCCGAGCCGGCCGGCTCGGGGGGCGCCCCTGTCCCCGCTTGCGACGGGCTAGATGCGGACCTGGACGGCGCGCGCGAGCCGGTCGTGGAGGCCGCGGCCGTCGCGGTCCCAGATCAGCGCAGGGACGACCAGGGCCAGCAGCAGCGTGCGCACGACCACCCGGACGAAGCCGAGGCGCCCGCCGTCCTCGGCGATCACCCGCAGGCCCAGGGCCCGCTTGCCGGGTGTGAAGCCCACGGTGCCGACCGTCAGGATCGTCAGGGCCACGAAGAGCCCGAGGGTCCAGTTGCCCGCGGCGGCCAGGTTCCCGCCGGTGATCAGCCCGTACGCGATGAGCTGGCAGCCGACCCAGTCGAGGGCCACGGCTGCGATCCGGCGCCCGAAACGCGCCACCGAGCCGGGCCCCTCCTGCGGCAGACCGAGCTGCTGGCCCGGATAGCCGAAGTCGACGCCCATCTCCTCGGCGGCCGCCTTGGGGCCGGAGAGCCAGGATCCGATTGCCTGTCTGTTGTCCACCCGACCACGGTACCGGTGGCGCCTCACGGCACTCCGGCCGGACCCTGGTTAACTTGTGCGAAACAAATGGGTCATGCTTGGGAAATCCCGTCTGCTTATGGTCGGGTCAGCGTGCGGCACCGCACTGACGCACCACGAGCTATAAAGCCCGTCCCTCCCCCGGGGCCGGGAGTAGGAGGAGTTGGATGTTCCAGAACGCCGACGAAGTCAAGCAGTACATCGAGGAGAACGACGTCAAGTTCGTCGACGTCCGCTTCTGCGACCTGCCTGGTGTGATGCAGCACTTCACGATCCCGGCGCGGGCATTCGACCCGGCGGAGGAGCTCGCCTTCGACGGATCCTCGATCCGTGGCTTCCAGGCGATCCACGAGTCCGACATGGCCCTGCGCGCCGACATCACCACCGCGCGCCTGGACCCGTTCCGTCGCGACAAGACGCTGAACATCAACTTCTTCATCCACGACCCGATCACGGGTGAGGCCTACAGCCGCGACCCGCGCAACATCGCGAAGAAGGCCGAGGCGTACCTCGCCTCCACCGGTATCGCCGACACCGCGTTCTTCGGTCCCGAGGCCGAGTTCTACATCTTCGACAGCGTGCGCTTCGCGACCACCGCGAACGAGGGCTTCTACCACATCGACTCCGAGGCCGGCGCCTGGAACACCGGTTCCGAGGAGAACAACCGCGGCTACAAGGTCCGCTACAAGGGCGGCTACTTCCCGGTCGCCCCGGTCGACCACTTCGCGGACCTGCGCGCCGAGATCTCCCTGGAGCTCGACGCCCAGGGCCTCCAGGTCGAGCGCCAGCACCACGAGGTCGGCACCGGCGGCCAGGCCGAGATCAACTACAAGTTCAACACGCTGCTGGCCGCGGCCGACGACCTGATGCTCTTCAAGTACATCGTGAAGAACGTCGCCTGGAAGAACGGCAAGACCGCGACCTTCATGCCGAAGCCGATCTTCGGTGACAACGGCTCGGGCATGCACGTCCACCAGTCCCTGTGGGCCGGCGGCGAGCCGCTCTTCTACGACGAGGCCGGCTACGCGGGCCTGTCGGACACCGCCCGCTACTACATCGGCGGCATCCTCAAGCACGCCCCGTCGCTGCTCGCCTTCACCAACCCGACGGTGAACTCGTACCACCGCCTGGTGCCGGGCTTCGAGGCGCCGGTCAACATGGTGTACTCGCAGCGCAACCGCTCCGCCGCCATGCGCATCCCGATTACGGGCTCGAACCCGAAGGCCAAGCGCGTCGAGTTCCGCGCGCCGGACCCGTCCTCGAACCCGTACCTGGCCTTCTCGGCCCTGCTCCTCGCGGGCCTCGACGGCATCAAGAACAAGATCGAGCCGATGGAGCCGATCGACAAGGACCTCTACGAGCTCTCCCCGGACGAGCACGCGAGCGTCCCGCAGGTCCCGACCAGCCTGGAGGACGTCCTCAAGGCCCTGGAGGAGGACCACGAGTACCTCCTGGCCGGCGGTGTCTTCACCCCCGACCTGATCGAGACCTGGATCGACTACAAGCGCACGCACGAGATCGCCCCGATCGCGCAGCGTCCGCACCCGCACGAGTTCGAGCTGTACTTCGACCTCTAAAGATCGGGAGGTACCGGGACATATCGTCACCGGCGGCGATGTGTCCCGGAAATACCTCCGAAAGCTTCCGGTTGGTTCCGGACGGTTCTGGTCGTCACATGCAAGCCGTGTGCAGCCGGACGGACCGGACCCGACGGCGCGTCGGGTATAACTTCACATGATCAAGGCCCCTGCTGTTCTCTGCGGAGAGCAGCGGGGGCCTTCGCCGTTGATCCTGGTTTGTCCGCAAAAGCGCAGGCCATGGCCGCTGTCTGGGGGAATCGACGCTACGCAGCGTGGAGCTTTACGTTCGCGTCCGTAGCTGCGCGGGCGTCCCCCAAAGGGGCGTACGTGCTGCTGTGTGACGCCGTCGCCTGCACTGGCCGGCCCGGTGTCGAGCACCACCAGCGCGACACACGCCGCCCTTCCGCCCCGAAAGCGGGGGCACGGAAGCCGACGACCTGATGTGTACCGCGTGCGGCTGGACGTACTCCATGATCTGCCCGGAGTGCCCCGGCTGCTCTTCAGTCTGCATGGGCTGGCGCCACGGTGATTACGGCGGCCAGGGTGACGACGGCGAACCGTACGAGTGCGGTGACGACGACTGCGACGGGTGTGACGAGTGCAGCCCGTACGGGATGGCCTACGGCGAGGCGGGCTGGTGATCCTGGCCGGCTCAGACTCATCCGATTTTCTCGCCGAAATTGCAGCCGCGCCGTACTGTGAGGTATCGGAGAGGAGCGCTATGACGGACACGATCGACCTGGTACCCGAGGACGAGGACGCGGTGGAGGTAACCGTGCGCCTGCCTCGCGCAGCAGCACGTGCCGCCGCGACTCATGACCTGCTCCCCTTGGCCCGGCTGCTGGCTGACGTCGCTTCCCCGGCGCGCGCAAACCTGCGTTTGCTGCTGGTGGAGGCCCTGACCGCTCCGGAGTCCGCCGTGCCCTCGCACGTGCTCCGGACGCCTCTGGGCATCCCCCGCATCCAGCGCGCGAACCACCTCGACCGGGCCGAAGACCTAGCCGCGCATTTGTGGGCCCACATCGACGGGCAGGCGTACGCCCTGGTGCCGATAGAGGAGCCGGAGGAGGACCCGGCGGACTGGGAGACGATGGAGGCCCAGGCAGACCGGGAGAAGGCTGCTGGGATGACCAGCGGGCCGGTGTCGGGCGAGGAGTTCCTGGCCATGATCGCTGGCGAGTCCGGGAAGACGCTGGAGGAGATGCTGGCTGACGCCGGCATGAGCCGAGGGAACATCTGAGCCCTTGCCTACGTATGAGTGGCTCGATGCCTTCGGGCTCGACCTGAAAAAGCTCACCCCTGCCCAGCGTGCGGCATTCGAGCAGGCCATCCTGATGTTCGTGGCCGACCTCAAGGCCGGTACCGGATTCCGCAAGGGCCTGCGGGTCAAGAAGATGCAGGGCCACGACCACATCTGGGAAATGACCTTCGGTGACGACTGGCGTGCCACCTTCGAGTACGGGGAGACCCAGGTCCCCGGCGAGATCCACATCACGTGGCGCCGCATCGGCACCCACAAGGTCTTCAAGCGCCCCTAACCCGTACGACGAAGCCCCCGTGCCCCGGAGTGATCCGGACCCAGCGGGGGCTTCGTCGTTTACACGCCCACCGCCATTGCCCCCGACCAACAGTCGGTGATGATCTTTAACTATCTGTGTACTTTTGCGGTTTCAAGTAGTGCCCAAGAGCCAGGAGAGCCGTGTACCCGCCACCGCATTCCTACTCGCCCGTGCCCGCGCCCGCCCGGCGCTGGTGGCAGCACCCCGCCTTGATCATCACCATGCTGGTCATCCTGCCGCCCGTCGGTATCGCGCTCGCCTGGACCAGCCACTGGAACCAAACGAAAAAGATCGTCGCGACCGTCCTGTCCGGCATCTGGTTCCTGGTACCGCTGCTGTCGGACCCTCCGAAGAAGACCGAGACCGATGCGAAGCCGCAGGTGCCCGCAACCGCACCGAGCTCCAGCCCGAGCCCGTCCAGCCCTCCTAGCTTCGTCGGCCAGAACCTCAAGGCAGCGAAAAAGGCAGCCTCATCCGCTGGTTACAACGCGATCTCGCATGACGCTGCGGACAGCGACACGGGCCAGTGGGACGACGGCAACTGGAAGGTGTGTTTCCAGACCCCGGCGGCCAAGCAGATTGGCAAACAGCCGACGCTCGACTTCGGAGTAGTCCGCAACGAGGCCCCGTGCCCGGCCAAGGACGGCGAGCCGATCCCCTATCCGAAGATGCCCAAGGTCGTCGGCCTGACCTTCGCGAAGGCGTCCGAGACCCTCGCGCCGATCGGACTCCAAAGGATCGAGCCGCAGAGCGCGTACACCGACGTCACCCTCCCCGCTGCCGTTGACGACTGGACCGTCTGCTTCCAGGAGCCCGAAGAGGGCAAGGAGATCGAGTACCCCAAGACGACAACCGCGTACCTCAAGGTCGTGGCGCCGGGGACGGGGTGCCCAACAGTGGAGTACACCAAGCTGCGCCCAGAGCCGACTCCGCCGAGCAACGATGACGACTCCAGCAGTTCCTCGGGGGGCTCCTCCAGTTCCGGCGGGGGTGGCCAGGCCGGAGTCAGCTTCGGCCGCTTCTGCTCACCCGTCGGCGCCCGCGCCATCACCAGCGATGGCAGGCCCGCGAAGTGCTTCATGGGCAAGGACGGACGCGCCCGCTGGGGCTATGCGAGCTGACACACGAGATAGCCCCCGCACCGGCACCGAGCCGGCCGCGGGGGCTTCGTCGTGTCCGGGCCGCGTACCGCCCGTTATGCATCTGAACCAACTTGCTTCAGAAAGGCATTCCGTGGCGCACCCGCAGAACCCGTACCCGCAGCAGAACCAGCAGTATCAGCAGCTGGGCATGCCGCCCGTCATCATCAACAACTCCGCCTCATCCTCGGCGTCAGCCGCAGCAGGCGGCTACGGGTGGCGTCCTCCCTACCGCCGTCAGTCCGTCGGCGTGCACATCCTGCTGTTCATGTTCACCGCCGGAATCGGCAACATCATCTACGCGATGAACGTCAGTTCCTGGAACCGCCGAAACGGCTTCTGACCTGCGGGTGAGACCACGTTGAGCCCTCCCCGGGTCCTCGCCGGCGACTTCAGAGGCTGACCTACAGACTTCCCCTCCGAACCTGACCGGCAGTCGGCACGGAGGGGAACGGCGCCGGGGACATGTCTGGGGACGTGCTCCCCGGCGCCACCCATGCACCACTCGAACACGATCGAGAGGAGCACGACATGACCGAGATACTGACCAGGCCGGTCGAACCGGCCGCCGGCCAGTACACCCCTTCGACGAGGTCATGGCGACCCGCCTGTTCCACGCGGCGGTCACCAGAGCAGACGGAGAAGATCAGAGTCGAGCTGCCGGACCAGTACAAGGCGATTGTGGACGTCGGCAGGGGCCTCGGGCTCCGCCAGGGCGAGATCTTCGGGCTGAGCCCCGACGACATCGTGTGGGACCACCCCGACGGCCCGATGGTGCACGTCCAGCGGCAGATCGCCTGGGACGGCTCGGACATGGTCTTCGACGGGGCCAAGGGCGAGAACGAGAAGAACCCGAAGGACCGGTGGATCGAGCTGGGCGAGGACGTCGCCGACGCGCTCATCGAGCACATGGCGAAGTACCCCGGTGACGGTGACCTTGCCGGAGGCTACGCGGGACGGCGAGCCGATGACGGTCCAGATCATCTTCTACTCGCGCGAGAAGAAGCCGATCAACAAGAACTACTTCGGCTACCTCTGGAAGTCGGCCCTGGAGGCTATCGGCGTCATCAAGGCCCTGAACGACAAGCCGGTGGGCAAGGGCCGCAAGTGGGAGAAGTGCCGGGACGAGATGATGCACGCCCTCAGGCATCTTTTCGCGTCGATGATGATCGAGGCCGGTGTCGACGTCGCCACCCTTGCGGACCGGCTCGGACACGTCGGCTCCTCCTTCACGTTGAAGAAGTACGTGCGCCCCGTCGCGACGGCCGGCGACAAGGTCCGCCGAGCGGTCCGCAGCATGTACGCGAGGGCAGTTTGATGTCCACGGAAAGAAATCTTCGACAAGATCCTCCGTCACGCAACGTAGTCGGCGGCGCCGCCTCGATGGGGCTGCACGCGGAACCTGTCGGGCCGGCGCTGTGCTTGGTCCAGACGTGAGGCGCTGGTGCAGGATTCGCGCAAAACGATCTTGCGGAGGACGCATCCTTGCATGTCAGAGAGGTGTCGCTGTAAATCTTCGACCTCTGAAATGCCTGATGGGAGGCCCCCCGCCACGCTCCACGGAGCGAGGCGGGGGGCCTTTCCGCTTTGACAGGTCGGCCGGTCGGAGTGAGGGTGGAAATGACCTAAAGGCCCCATAAGCGAGACATGTTCGGAGGTGCATGAGAATGCGCCGTAGGATCGTTGCGGCAACCATGGCCGGAGCCGCAGGAATCGCCCTAGGTCTGCTCCCCGTAGCCAGTGCTTCGGCCTCGGCCGTCTCCGGCAGCGGCGGCGGGAACGGCGGCTACGACTGCTACCGGTACCCCTCGCACCGCTCGGACGCCCGGTGGGACTACTGCTGCAACCGCGACTGGCGCGACCGGCCCAGCTGGTGCTGGGACAACGCGGGCGTCGGTGGCGACCGCGGCTACTGGCGGGACAGCAACTGGAACGACTCCGACTGGCGCCGCCACAACTGGAACAACTGGCACGACGACGCGAACTGGAACTCCGGGCGCGGCGGCAACGGCAACTGGAACGACTGGGGCAACGGCCGCGGCGGCAACGGCGACTGGGGTGACGGCCGCGGTGGCAACGGCGACTGGGGCCACGGCCGCGGTGGCAATGGCAACGGCGACTGGGGCGGCGGCGGTGGCGGCGGCAACGGCGACTGGGGTGGCCGCGGCGGTGGCGGCGGTGGCAACGGTGACTGGGGCGGCGGCAACGGCGGCGGTAACGGCGGTGGCGGCGACGGCGGTGGCTGGGGTGGCGGCCGCTGAGGCCGATCCGGCCACGAAGGGTCGTGGGACCGGGGCGATGCCCCTGCGGCGCTGGCTCAGCGCAGCAGGGGCATCGCCCCTGTGAGGTCCCGCAGGCACAGGACCGCGAGCTCGGCGGGGGAGCCGGGCCCCGAGACCGGCGCGTCCGTCGCCGACCACAGCTCCAGCGCCACACGGATCGCGTCCGTGGCGGCGGCGGCCAGCAGCCGCACCTCCCGCACATCGGCGTCCGCCCCCGCCAGCCTGCCGATCACCGGCACCAGACGCTCCTCGGACTCCTGGTTCACGCGGTACCAGACCGCGCGCAGCGCCGGGTCGTCCGCCGCCGCGCGCAGCAGGCCGCGGGTCACCTCCAGGCCCTCCTCGACCGCCTGCGGGCCGCTCAGCGACCGGGTGACGGCGCGTTCCAGCGCCTCCGCGAGGGGGGTGCCCGGGTCCTCCTCCGCCAGCAGTGCACGCCAGGCGTCGCCGCCGCCCGCCAGCAGCGGGGCCACGGCCTCCTGCTTGTTGCGGAAGTAGCGGTAGAAGGTGCGCAGCGCCACGCCCGCGCGGTGGGCGATGTCCTCGGCGGTGGTGCCGTCGGGGCCGTGCTCGGCGAACAGCTCGCAGGCGGCGCGGGCGATGTCGAGCTGAGTGGCGGCCTTGCGGCGCTCGGTCAGCGACGGGGCTCCGGGGCCGGCCTGGAGTGCGTACGGACGAGGGGATCTCACGGGTGAAGCCTACCGTCAGCCCACCCCGAGGAAGGCGTTTTTTGTCGGCACGACAAAACGTGCCACTCCTTCGGTACGCTCACGCCATGAACCGTTACGAAGGACGTCGCGTCCTCATCACCGGCGGCGGCTCCGGCATCGGCCGCGCCACCGTCCACCGCCTCCTCGCCGAGGGCGGCCGGGTCCACGCCGTGGACGTCAGCGAGGCCGGTCTGAAGGCCACCGCCGAACACGCCGCCGCCGCGGGCCACGGGGACCGGCTGACCACCGCGCTCCTCGACATATCCGACGAGAGCGCCGTCAGGGAGGGCGTGGCCGCCGCGGCCCGCACCCTCGGCGGGATCGACGTACTGGTCAACGCGGCGGGTATCCTGCGCTCCGCGCACACCCACCTGACCACGCTGGAGCTGTGGAACCAGGTCATCGCGGTCAACCTGACCGGCACCTTCCTGATGATCCGCGAATCCCTGCCGGCCCTGCTGGCCGCGGACCGGCCGGTCGTCGTGAACTTCAGCTCCACCTCGGCGTCCTTCGCCCACCCCTACATGTCCGCCTACGCGGCCAGCAAGGGCGGCATCCAGGCCATGACGCACGCGCTGGCCGCCGAGTACAGCAAGCAGGGCCTGCGCTTCGTCAGCGTCGCGCCCGGCTCCATCGAGAGCGGCATGACCACCGGCAGCGGCCCCGGCCTGCCCGAGGACACCGACTGGTCCCTCTTCGCCAAGCTCGCCCCGGCCATCGGCCAGGGCTTCGCCGGCCCCGAGACCGTCGCCGGAGTCGTCGCCATGCTCGGCTCCGAGGACGGCGCCTTCATCACCGGCACCGAGATCCGCATCGACGGCGGCACGCACTGCTGAACCGGGGCGTCAGCCCCGGAACCGGTCCCAGAGCCGGGGGAAGCGCTCCGCGAGCACGGCTTCGTTCTCGAAGTCCAGCGGGGTGCCCTCCGGCTCCGCCGCCTGCAGCGGGATCCCCAGATCCGGGGCCACCGCCCCCGTCAGCTGCTCGTACGCCTCGTCGGCCGCGTAGCCGAGCTCCTCGCCGTCCCCGTCGATCTCCTCGTCGAAGTCGCCCAGCAGCTCCGCCAGATGGTCCGGGTCGTGCACCCCGCCCTCGAAGACCTCCCGCCCCTGGCCGATCAGCCAGCAGCGGAAGTAGTCGAAGGCGTCGTCGCTCGCCCCGTCGAGCAGCACCCAGGCCGCGCCCCACAGGTCCCAGGTGTATGCCCGGTTGTACCGGGACTCGAAATGGCGTGCGAAGTCCAGGACGGAGTCCGGATCGAGCTGCGCCAGCCGCTCCACGAGCAGCTCGGCATGGTCCTCGGGGTCGCCGTCGGCGGCCTCGCGGGTACGGTCGACGATCTCCCAGAACTCCGTCTCGTCCATCACCGCTCCAGCATCACGGGTCGGCCCCGCCGCCGCCACCGCTCGTACGGCGAAAGGCCGGTGCCCACCCCCTGGGGGGGCGGACACCGGCCTTTCGCGTCCGGATTCACACGGCTCAGAGGCCGTAGCGCTCCCGGGCCTCCTTGACCGCGGAGGCCGGTACCTCGCCGCGACGGGCGAGCTGGGCCAGCGCGGCCACCACGATCGACTGGGCGTCGACACCGAAGTGGCGGCGGGCGCCCTCACGGGTGTCGGACAGGCCGAAGCCGTCGGTGCCCAGCGAGGTGTAGTCCTGCTCCACCCACTGGCTGATCTGGTCCGGGACCTGACGCATCCAGTCGGAGACGGCGAGGACCGGGCCGGGCGCACCCTCCAGGGCGCGGGTGACGTACGGGGTGCGCACCTCGCCGCGCAGCAGTGCCTCGTCGCACTCCAGCGCGTCGCGGCGCAGCTCGCCCCAGGAGGTGGCGGACCAGACGTCGGCGGCCACGTTCCACTCGGCGGCGAGCAGCTCCTGCGCCTGAAGGATCCAGTGGATCGCGGTACCCGAGGCCATCAGCTGGATCTTCGGGGAGTCGGCGGCGGGCGCGTTCTCCAGGTCGGAGGCCTGGTTGAAGCGGTAGAGGCCCTTGAGGATGCCCTCCTCCACGCCCTCCGGCATGGCCGGCTGGACCTTCGGCTCGTTGTAGACCGTGAGGTAGTAGAACACGTCCTCGGGCGTCTCGCCGTACATCCGGCGCAGACCGTCCTTGACGATCACCGCGATCTCGTACGCGAAGGCCGGGTCGTAGTTGAGCGACGCCGGGTTCGTGGACGCGATCAGGTGCGAGTGGCCGTCGGCGTGCTGCAGGCCCTCACCGGTCAGCGTGGTGCGCCCGGCGGTGGCGCCGACGATGAAGCCCTTGCCGAGCTGGTCGGCGAGCTGCCACATCTGGTCGGCGGTGCGCTGCCAGCCGAACATCGAGTAGAAGATGTAGAAGGGGATCATCGGCTCGCCGTGCGTCGCGTACGACGTGCAGGCGGCGATGAAGTCGGCCATGGCGCCGGCCTCGGTGATCCCCTCGTTGAGGATCTGGCCGTCCTTGGCCTCCTTGTAGTACATCAGCTGGTCGCGGTCGACCGGCTCGTACGTCTGGCCCAGCGGGGAGTAGATGCCGGCCGACGGGAAGAGGGACTCCATACCGAAGGTACGGGCCTCGTCGGGGACGATCGGCACCCAGCGCTTGCCGGTCTCCTTGTCCCGCATCAGGTCCTTGACGAGCCGGACGAAGGCCATGGTGGTGGCCATCTCCTGCTTGCCGGAGCCCTTGAGCAGCGGGGCGAAGGAGCGGTCCGCGGGGGCGGGCAGGGCCACGTGGTGGACCTTGCGGGCCGGAGCCGGGCCGCCGAGGGCCGCGCGGCGCTCGTTCAGGTAGCGCACCTCGGGGCTGTTCGCGCCCGGGTGGCCGTAGGGGACCTGGCCGCCCTCGAAGGCGCTGTCCGGGATCGGGAGTCCGAGCTTGTCGCGCATGCTCTTGAACTCGTCGATCGTCAGCTTCTTCATCTGGTGGTTCGCGTTCTTCGACTCGAACCCGGCACCCAGCGTGTAGCCCTTGACGGTCTGCGCCAGGATGACCGTCGGCGCGCCCTTGTGCTCCAGGGCGGCCTTGTACGCGGCGTAGACCTTGCGGGGCTCGTGGCCGCCGCGGGAGGTGTGGAAGCACTCGGCGATCTTCGCGTCGGAGAGCACACCGGCCAGCTGCACGAGCTCGGCGTTGACGCCGAAGAAGTGCCGGCGGATGTAGGCCACGTCGCGGGTCGCGTACGTCTGGAACTGCGCGTCCGGTACCTCGCGCAGGCGGCGTACCAGGGCGCCGGTGGTGTCGAGCTGGAACAGCTCGTCCCAGGCGGAGCCCCACAGGGTCTTGATGACGTTCCAGCCGGCGCCGCGGAACTGGGCCTCCAGTTCCTGGACCACGCGGAAGTTGGCGCGGACCGGACCGTCGAGGCGCTGCAGGTTGCAGTTGATGACGAAGGTCAGGTTGTCGAGCTGCTCGCGGGAGGCCAGGGCCAGGGCGGCGGTCGACTCGGGCTCGTCCATCTCGCCGTCACCGAGGAAGGCCCAGACGTGCGAGCCCGCGGTGTCCTTGATGTTCCGGTTCTGCAGGTAGCGGTTGAAGCGCGCCTGGTAGATCGCGGAGAGCGGGCCGAGGCCCATGGAGACCGTGGGGAACTCCCACAGCCACGGCAGACGCCGCGGGTGCGGGTAGGAGGGCAGGCCGTTGCCGCCGGACTCCTGGCGGAAGTTGTCGAGCTGCTGCTCGGAGATCCGCCCGTCGAGGAAGGCGCGGGCGTAGATGCCGGGGGAGGCGTGGCCCTGGATGTAGAGCTGGTCGCCCGAGCCGTCCGTCTCCTTCCCGCGGAAGAAGTGCTGGAAGCCGGTCTCGTACAGCCACGCGGCGGAGGCGAAGGTGGCGATGTGGCCGCCGACGCCGTACTTGGAGCCGCGGGTCACCATGGCGGCCGCGTTCCAGCGGTTCCATGCGGTGATCTTCGCTTCCATCGCCTCGTCACCCGGGAACTCGGGCTCCGCGGCGGTGGGGATGGTGTTGACGTAGTCCGTCTCCAGCAGCTTCGGCAGGGCCAGGCCGGCGGCCTCGGCGTGCTGGAGCGTGCGGCGGAGCAGGTATTCGGCGCGGCGCGTACCGGCGGCCTGTGCGACGGCATCGAGGGAGGCCGCCCATTCGGCGGTCTCCTCGGTGTCGCGGTCCGGGAGCTGGTCGAGCTCGCTCGGAAGCTTTCCTACGGGGTCGGACATCGCTGTGCGCCGCCTTCCGGACAAAGGAGAGGTGGTGAAGAAAATCCCTGACGGGCAGGACAGGGTCGGTGGACCTGGTTGAGGTCCGCGACGACTGTAAATCCCTGATCGATGATCGATCAAATAAAAGTGACAAAGAAACGTCGTTCTGGCAAAAGTCGGCACCGCGTGCCAGTAAAGCGGGCACGCGGTGCCCGTGCAAACCGGGGCGAAACAGCCGCTCAGGCTCGGGGTGCGCACCCCAGGACATGCCGCTTCACCAGCACACCGATGTCCGGATCCCGACTGCGGAAGGCCTCGACGAGCGCCTCGTGCTCCTCCGCGTAGGACTTCTGCACGGTCCCCAGCCAGCGGATGGACAGGGCCGTGAACACCTCGATGCCCAGGCTCTCCCAGGTGTGCAGCAGCACGCTGTTCCCGGCGGCCCGCACCATCTCCCGGTGGAAGCCCACCGTGTGCCGCACCTGGGCCGTGCCGTCCGAGCTGCGGTCGGCCTCCCACAGGGCCGCCACGTGCGGCTCCAGCGCCGAGCAGTCCGCCGCCAGCCGCGGCGCCGCCAGCTCGGCGGCGATCTGCTCCAGACCCGCCCGGACCGGGTAGATCTCCTCCAGGTCCGCGGCGGAGAGGTTCCGTACGCGCACGCCCTTGTTCGGCGCGGACTCGATCAGCCGCAGCGTCTCCAGCTCGCGCAGCGCCTCCCGTACGGGGGTCTGGCTGACCTCCAGCTCCACCGCGATGCGCCGCTCCACGATCCGCTCACCGGGCTTCCAGCGCCCGCTGACGATCCCCTCCACGATGTGCTCGCGGATCTGCTCGCGCAGCGAGTGCACGACGGGTGGGGTGATCATCGGGGCTTCATCTCCTGGTGTGTGTGCAGGGTCATGCGGGGCCTGATGCGTAGACAATACGGCGGCGCCCCCGCCCGGGAGTATCCCGGACGGGGGCGCCGACAGTGAGGCTGGTTACAAGCCGTTCGGCTCAGAGGCCGAGCTCGACCTCGAACTCGCCGGCCTCCAGGATCGCCTTGACCGCGGTGAGGTACCGGGCCGCGTCCGCGCCGTCCACCAGACGGTGGTCGTAGGACAGGGTCAGGTACGTCATGTCGCGGATGCCGATGTTGGTGCCCTCGGCGGTCTCGATGACCACCGGGCGCTTCACCGTGGCACCGATGCCCAGGATGGCGACCTGGTTCGGCGGCACGATGACCGTGTCGAACAGCGCACCGCGCGAACCGGTGTTGCTGATGGTGAAGGTCGCGCCCGACAGCTCGTCCGGCGTGATCTTGTTGCCGCGGACCTTGGCGGCCAGGTCGGCGGTCGCCTTGGAGATGCCCGCCAGGTTGAGGTCGCCCGCACCCTTGATGACCGGGGTCATCAGGCCCTTCTCGGAGTCCACGGCGATGCCGATGTTCTCCGAGTCGAAGTAGGTGATGGTGCCCTCGTCCTCGTTGATCCGGGCGTTGACGACCGCGTGGGCCTTCAGCGCCTGGGCAGCGGCCTTGACGAAGAACGGCATCGGGGACAGCTTGACGCCCTCGCGGGCGAGGAAGCCGGCCTTGGCCTTCTCGCGCAGCTTCATGATCTTGGTGATGTCCACCTCGACCACGGAGCTGAGCTGCGCCTGCGAGTGCAGGGCCTTCATCATGTTGTCGCCGATGACCTTGCGCATGCGGGTCATCTTGACCGTCTGACCGCGCAGCTCGGAGACCGCGGCGGCCGGAGCCTTCGCGGCGGCCGGGGCGGCAGCCGGAGCCGGGGCGGCAGCGGCGGCCTTGGCGGCCTCGGCGGCGGCCAGGACGTCCTGCTTGCGGATACGGCCACCCACACCGGTGCCCGAGACCGCGGACAGGTCCACGCCGGACTCCGAGGCGAGCTTGCGCACCAGCGGAGTCACGTACGCGCCCTCGTCACCGGCGGAGACCGGGGCGGCGGCCGGGGCGGCGGCCGGAGCCGGGGTCACCGGAGCCGGGGTCACCGGAGCCGGAGCGGCCACCGGGGCGGCAGCCTGCACCGGAGCCGGAGCGGCGGCCGGGGCGGGCTGGACCGGAGCCGGAGCCGGAGCCGCGGCGGGCGCCGGGGCGGCGGCCGGAGCCGGAGCGGCCTCGACCGGAGCCGGGGCGGCGGCCGGGGCGGCGGCGGCCGGGGCGGCACCGGCGACGCCGATGACGGCCAGACGGGCGCCGACCTCGGCGGTCTCGTCCTCGCCGACCAGGATCTCCAGCAGGGTGCCGGAGACCGGCGCGGGGATCTCGGTGTCGACCTTGTCGGTGGAGACCTCCAGCAGCGGCTCGTCGGCCTCGACCGACTCGCCGACGGCCTTCAGCCAGCGGGTGACGGTGCCCTCGGTGACGGACTCGCCCAGCGCGGGCAGCACGACGTCCGTGCCGGAGGCGGCCGGGGCGGCAGCCTCGGCCGGCGCCTCGGCGACCGGAGCCGGGGCCGCGGGGGCCTCGGCGACGGGGGCCGGAGCGGCCGCAGGGGCCTCGGCGGCGGCCGGCTCGGCGGCAGGGGCCTCGGCGGCAGCCGGAGCGCCGGAGCCGTCGTCGATGACGGCCAGCTCGGCGCCGACCTCGACGGTCTCGTCCTCGGCGACCTTGATCGAGGCCAGGATGCCGGCGACGGGCGACGGGATCTCGGTGTCGACCTTGTCGGTCGAGACCTCGAGCAGCGGCTCGTCGGCCTCGACGCGCTCGCCCTCGGCCTTCAGCCAGCGGGTGACAGTTCCCTCGGTGACGCTCTCGCCGAGCGCCGGAAGGGTTACGGAAACCGACATGGTTTCTGTTGCTCCTTACGAAAGTGCGGAAGTGGTCGTCGCGCCCGGGACGAACTAGTCGTGCGAGTGAAGCGGCTTGCCAGCCAGGGCCAGGTGGGCCTCGCCGAGCGCCTCGTTCTGGGTCGGGTGCGCGTGGATGAGCTGCGCGACCTCGGCCGGCAGGGCCTCCCAGTTGTAGATCAGCTGGGCCTCGCCGACCTGCTCGCCCATCCGGTCACCGACCATGTGGACGCCGACCACGGCACCGTCCTTGACCTGGACGAGCTTGATCTCGCCCGCGGTCTTCAGGATCTTGCTCTTGCCGTTGCCCGCCAGGTTGTACTTGAGGGCCACGACCTTGTCCGCGCCGTAGATCTCCTTGGCCTTGGCCTCGGTGATGCCGACGGAAGCGACCTCGGGGTGGCAGTAGGTGACGCGCGGGACACCGTCGTAGTCGATCGGGACGGCCTTGAGGCCGGCCAGACGCTCCGCGACCAGGATGCCCTCGGCGAAGCCGACGTGCGCGAGCTGCAGGGTCGGGACGAGGTCGCCGACCGCCGAGATCGTCGGCACGTTGGTCTGCATGTACTCGTCGACCAGGACGTAGCCGCGGTCCATCGCGACGCCCTGCTCCTCGTAGCCCAGGCCCTGCGAGACCGGGCCACGGCCGACGGCGACCAGCAGCACCTCGGCCTCGAAGGTCTTGCCGTCGGCCAGCGTCACGCGGACGCCGTTCTCCGTGTACTCGGCCTTGTCGAAGAAGGTGCCGAGGTTGAACTTGATGCCGCGCTTGCGGAAGGCGCGCTCCAGCAGCTTGGAGCTGTTCTCGTCCTCGACCGGCACGAGGTGCTTGAGGCCCTCGATGACGGTGATGTCGGAGCCGAAGGACTTCCACGCCGAGGCGAACTCGACGCCGATGACGCCGCCGCCCAGGACGATCGCGGACTCGGGCACGCGGTCCAGGACCAGCGCGTGGTCCGAGGAGATGATGCGGTTGCCGTCGATGTCCAGGCCCGGCAGCGACTTCGGCACGGAGCCGGTCGCCAGCAGGATGTGGCGGCCCTGGATGCGCTGACCGTTCACGTCGACGGAGGTCGGCGAGGACAGGCGGCCCTCACCCTCGATGTAGGTCACCTTGCGGGAGGCGACCAGTCCCTGCAGGCCCTTGTACAGGCCCGAGATGACCTCGTCCTTGTACTTCTGCACACCCGCGATGTCGATGCCCTCGAAGGTGGCCTTCACGCCGAACTGGGCCGCCTCGCGAGCCTGGTCCGCGATCTCACCCGCGTGCAGCAGAGCCTTCGTGGGGATGCAGCCGTTGTGCAGGCAGGTGCCGCCGAGCTTGTTCTTCTCGATCAGGGCAACGTCCAGACCCAGCTGGGATGCGCGCAGCGCCGCGGCGTAACCGCCACTGCCACCGCCGAGGATCACTAGGTCGAAAACGGTGCTGGCGTCGTTCGCCACGTCACGTCCTCCATGCATGTGCGCCGGGCACCGGTCCTCTGTGACCGGGCGGCGGCTGGTAATCGGCCGCTGTTTCTTCGGCCCTGTGGTGGGGGCCCTGTCCTGCCGAGAACCCATCTTCGCATTTGTCGGGGGAACGCGGGACGCCGGGCCCACGTTGTGAGAGGGCGTTCTCTCCGAAGCGAGGGTTACCGCTGCGTAGGAACCTACGGATTTCGTTGTCGGCTGAACGCACCCCGGAGCCCGCGGGGCCCGCGGGGCCCGGGGTGCGTCACACGTCACACCGAGGCGTCAGCCCAGGTCGCCCGTGGCCGTACGCTCGGCCAGCCGCACCAGGGTGCGCACGGCCGAGCCGGTGCCGCCCTTGGGGGTGTAGCCGTGCGGCGCGCCCTCGTGGAAGGCCGGACCGGCGATGTCGAGGTGGGCCCAGGTGATGCCCTCGCCGACGAACTCCTGGAGGAAGAGGCCGGCCACCAGGCCGCCGCCCATGCGGACACCCATGTTCGCGATGTCGGCGGTGGGGGAGTCCATGGTCTTGCGCAGCTCCGCGGGGAGCGGCATCGGCCAGGAGGACTCGCCGACCTCCTCCGCGATCTCGTGGATCGCGGTGCGGAAGGAGTCGTCGTTCGCCATGATCCCGAAGGTGCGGTCGCCGAGGGCCAGCACCATGGCGCCGGTCAGGGTGGCGACGTCGACGATCGCGTCCGGGGCGTCCTCGGAGGCCTTGGTCAGCGCGTCACCGAGGACCAGACGGCCCTCGGCGTCCGTGTTGAGGACCTCGACGGTCTTGCCGCTGTACATGCGCAGGACGTCACCGGGCTTGGTGGCGGAACCGGACGGCATGTTCTCGGCGAGCGCGAGCCAGCCGGTCACGTTGACCCGCAGGCCCAGCTTCGCGGCCGCGACGACGGAGGCGAAGACGGCGGCGGCGCCGGCCATGTCGCACTTCATCGTCTCGTTGTGGCCGGCCGGCTTCAGGGAGATGCCGCCCGAGTCGTAGGTGATGCCCTTGCCGACGAAGGCCAGGGTCTTCTCCGCCTTGGGGTGCGTGTAGGTGAGCTTCACCAGGCGCGGCAGGTTCTCGGAGCCCTTGCCGACGCCCATGATGCCGCCGTAGCCGCCCTTGAGGAGCGCCTTCTCGTCCAGCACCTGGACCTTGATGCCGTTCTCCTTCGCGGCCGCGGAGGCGACCGCGGCGAAGGCCTCGGGGGTCAGGTCGTTCGGCGGGGTGTTCACCAGGTCACGGGCGACGTTGACCTCGGTCGCGACGACCGTGGCGCGCTCCGCGGCCGCCTTGTGCTCCTTGTCGCGCGGCTTGGCACCCAGCAGGGCCACCTCGGCGAGCGGCTGCTTCGGACCGGAGTCCTTCTCCTTGCCGGCCTTCTTCTCGCCGCCCTGGTAGGCGGTGAAGGCGTACGCGCCCAGCAGCGCACCCTCGGCGACGGCGGTGACGGCGGAGGCGTCCTCCAGCGGGAGGGCGAAACCGGCCTTCTTGCTGCCGTGCAGCGCGCGGGCGGCGGCGCCGGCGGCGCGGCGCAGCACCTCCTCGTCGAACGACTCGTCCTTCTCCGGGACGGAGCCGAGCCCCACCGCCAGCACGACCGGGACCTTGAGGCCCGCCGGCGCCGGCAGCTTGGTGACCTCGCCTTCGGCACCCGAGGCGCCGAGTGCGTCGAGGACACCGGCGAGCTTGCCGTCGAACGCCTTGTCCACGGCCTCGGCGCCCGCGGCGACGATCGCGCCCTTGGGGCCCTTGGCGACACCGACGACGAGGGCGTCGGCGCGCAGCGTCGCCGCGCCGGCAGTGCTGAGAGTCAGAGCAGTCACGGTGGTGAAGTCTCGCTTCCGTTTGTGTGTGTGGGCCGAGTGGGTGGACGGCCATCCGTAGCGATCGTATTCGGGGCCCGACGGCCGCCTGAAAGGAGCCTACGCGCACGGACTCGCCCGTACGCCACTCGAAGGTTTGGCAAGTTGTTCGATCAAGCAGCCATCGGGTTCACCCGTCCGTGGACTCTGCTCCAGGTTTGCCTCGTAGACCTGACGAGGTCCGAAAGACTCGGTCCACTCTCGCAAGGGGACGCGGGGTCCTTTTGCATGATTTCCACAGAGCCTCCCACGGCCCGGCACACCGCCCAAGGCCGCGTCGAGGGACGCCTGCGGGGGGAAAGGCCGAAATGGTCAACAAGAACCGGATGAACAGGCTGGCCGCCGTCATGGCCGCGGCCGCCCTGGTGTCCGTGGCAGTACCCGCCGCGACCGCCCAGGCGGCCGCGACACCACCGCGGATCGACCTCAAGGTGCTCGTCGTCGACGACGGCGGCAGCTCGGTCGAGGCCATCACCGCGGAGCTCCGGGACACCGGAGTGCCCTTCACCCGCGTCCAGCTGGGCAGTGCGACCCGCCCGGTCATCAACGCGGCGTTCCTCAGCGACACGGTCGACGGCCGGCCGCGCGCCAAGTACCAGGGCGTCGTCCTGCCCAACGAGAACCCCTTCGGCGAGGGCTCCGCCGAGATGGCCGCGCTCACCGCGTACGAGACGGCGTACGGAATCCGCCAGGTTGACGCCTACACCTGGGCCCACCCGGGCGTCGGGCTGGAATACACCGACAACGGCGGATACAGCGGACAGCTCGACGGCACCCAGGCCGCCGTCACCACCGCCGGCAAGGCCGGCCCCTTCGCCTACCTCGGCGGACAGGTCACCTTCGAGGACAACTCCGCCCTCGTCCCCGAGAGCTACGGCTACATGGGGAAGCCGCGCCCCGGCTACACCAGCTTCGTCGACGCCCCCGTCGGCTCCGGACGGGCCTCGCTCGTCGGCGAGTACGTCCACGACGGACGCAGCGAGCTGGTCGTCACCTTCGGCTACAACCAGTACCAGCAGCAGTTCCGGCTGCTCGCCCGCGGCATCGTCGACTGGCTGACGCAAGGGGTGCACCTCGGCCAGAGCCGTAACTACTTCGCGGTCCACGTCGACGACGTCTTCGCCCCCGACGCCCGCTGGAACAAGGAGCTGAACTGCACGCCGGGCGACTACGCCTGCCCGGGCGGCGAGGGCCAGGAGAGCACCATCCGGATGAGTGCCGCCGACGCCGTGTACGCGGCGCAGTGGCAGACCTCCAAGAACTTCAAGCTGGACATGCTCTTCAACGGCGGCGCCGGCGAGGAGTGGAAGGCCGAGAACGGCGGCGTCGACGCGCTGACCGCCCAGCTCGTCGCCGACCGCGCCAAGTACCGGTGGATGAACCACACCTACACCCACCCGTTCCTCGGCTGCGTCCAGGACACCACGACGATCCCGTGGACCTGCACGAAGAACGCCCAGGGCGCGATCCAGTACATGAGCCGCGCCGAGATCTCCGCCCAGATCCGGGACAACAACAACTGGGCCGCCTCCAAGGGCATCACCCTCGACAGGTCCGAGCTCGTCACCGGCGAGCACTCCGGCCTCAAGACCGCCCCGCAGCAGCCCGTGGACAACCCCAACCTGGCCGGCGCCCTCGCCGACAACGGGGTCAAGTGGGCCGGCAGCGACAACTCCCGCGAGCCCGCACAGCGGGCGATCGGCTCCACCCTCACCGTCCCCCGGCACCCGATGAACGTGTACTACAACACGGGCACCAACGCCGAGATGGCCGACGAGTACAACTGGATCTACACCAGCCGCGCCCACGGCGGCAGCGGCGTCTGCGAGGACAACCCGGCGACCTCCACCTGCCTGCCGGCCCCGCTGGACGTCAACACCGGCTACCTGAACCACATCGTCCCCGCCGAGGCCCGCACCGCCCTGCGGCACGTCCTGGCCAACGACCCGCGGCCGCACTACGTCCACCAGTCCAACCTCGCCGAGGACCGGACCCTCTACCCCGTGCTCAACCAGGTCCTCGACACCTACCGCGGCCTCTACGCGCCCAGCGCGCCGATCGTCAACCAGAGCATGAAGGACACCGGCGTCGAGCTCCAGCGCCGCGCCGCCTGGGACAAGGCGCTCGCGGACGGCAAGGTCACGGCCTACCGCATCGGCAACGACGTCACCATCAAGGCGCCGTCCGGAGTCGTGGCCCCGGTCACCGCCCCCAACGGCACCAAGAAGCAGATGCTGCTCGGCTCCTCGGACTTCGGCACCGCCTACGCCGGCAACCGCTCCGCCTGGACCGGCCCCGAGCTGTTGCAGAGCGCCGTCAGGCTCAAGCTGCCCAGCTGACCCACCGGCAAGCCATCACCCGTAACACCTACTGCCGGCGCTCCGCGATCGCGACGGGCGCCGGCCCCTTTTCCGTCCTGGGGGGACACACCGCATGAGTCATGGGCGTCATGTCACCATGCTCACCGAAGGCACCTATCCACACGTTCACGGGGGCGTCAGCACCTGGTGCGACCAGCTGGTCCGCGGCATGCCGGAGGTCGACTTCAACGTCATAGCCCTGACCGGCTCCGGCCGCGAGCCGGTCACCTGGGAACTGCCCCGCAACGTCTACCGGCACACGGCCGTCCCGCTCTGGGGCCCACCGCCCGGCCGCGGCCGCCGCTCGGCCCTGCGCGGCAGGGCCCACCGCCGCTTCACCCAGGTCTACGAGAGCTTCCTGCTCTCCCTGCTCCACCCGTCGGCCGACCCTGCCGACCGCACCTTCTCCGAGGCCCTGCGCGAACTGGCCGTCCTGGCCCGCGCCGGGAAACTCGCCCCGGCCCTGCGCTCCGAATCGGTTCTGCGCCTCCTGATGAAGGTCTGGACCCGGCGCGGCCTCTCCACCGCCGAGGCCGCCCCCACCATCCACGACGCCCTCACCGCCACCGACCTGCTGGAGCACGCCCTGCGCCCGCTCGCGGTGCGCATCCCGCCCGACAGCGTCGCCCACGCCGTCAGCAGCGGCCTCGCCACCCTGCCGGCCCTCGCCGCCAAGTACCTCGACGCGGTGCCCTTCCTCCTCACCGAGCACGGCATCTACCTGCGCGAGCGCTACCTCGGCTACCGCACCGCCGAACAGCGCTGGCCCGTCAAGGCGCTCATGCTCGGCTTCTACCGCGAGCTCAACACCGAGGGCTACCGCCAGGCCGACCTGATCACCCCCTGCAACCAGTACAACCGCCGCTGGGAGGAACGCGGAGGCGCCGACTCGACACGAATCCGCACCGTCTACAACGGTGTGGACCCGCACGCCTTCCCCGAGGCCGGCCCCGAACCGGACGTGCCCACCCTCAGCTGGTGCGGCCGCATCGACCCGATCAAGGACCTCGAAACCCTGATCCGGGCCTACGCCTTCATGCGCGAGGAGATGCCTGCCCTGCGGCTGCGCCTCTTCGGCCCCGTCCCCGCCGGCTGCGAGAACTACCGGCTCCGCCTGGAGAAACTCGCCGCCGAACTCGGCGTGACCGACGGGATCACCTGGGAGGGCCGAATCGAGAAGGTGGCCCGGGCCTACGCGGCCGGCAGCATCGTGATGCTCTCCTCCATCAGCGAGGGCTTCCCCTTCAGCATCATCGAGGCCATGTCCTGCGGCCGTACCACCGTCTCCACCGACGTCGGCGGGGTCCGCGAGGCCGTCGGGGACACCGGCCTGGTCGTCCCGCCCCGCGAACCCGAGACCATGGCGCGCGCCACCCTCGCCCTGCTCCGCGACGACGAACGCCGCGCCGAACTCGGCCGGATGTCCCGCCGAAGGGTCGTGGAGAAGTTCACCCTCCACCAGTCCGTCGACGGCTTCCGGCACATCTACCGGGAACTCGCCGGCCAGCCCGTCCTGCCCGTCCACGCGGGCGACGCCTGGACCCAGCGGCTCGCCGACCCCTGGTACCGCGAACTCGCCGCGATGGGACGCCCCCAGGCGGAGTCCGGGGAAGGCAGGGTCTGGTGAGCGGATCCCTCTGGCTCAAACCCCCCGGTCCGGGCTCCGGCCCGGACTCCGCAACGCTCCCGGCGATCCCCCGGCAGCGCGCCGGGGACCCCGGACCCGCCGCCGACCCGATGGACGAACTCGCCGAACGCCTCGACACGTTCATCGCCTCCGCCGTCCACCCCGACGAGATCGCCGCCGTCCTCGAATCCGACGGCATGACGGACGAGTACATCCGGCTCACCTACGGCCGCCACGACTCCTTCGCCCTCGCCGAGGAGCTCTACGCCCGTGTGCCCCGCTCCTTCCCGGAGCTGGGGCCCGCCCCCGACCCCTGGAAGGTCTCTCTCACCGCCTGCCTGCTGCGCGGGGTCATCTTCGCCCTGCCCGGCCTGGCCTACCTCCTGGGCGCGCCCCTCCTCGAAGGCCCCCAGGACCGCCTCGGCCTGCCGGCCGGGACACTGACCCTGCTCGCCGGCGCGCTCATCGGCTGGGTCTGGGACCAGACCCTCTCCCACCGCGCCTACTCCTGGCTCGGCCTCGGCGACCGGGCCGCCGCCGGGCGGACCCTCCTCGTCGGCGCCCCCGTCGGAGCCCTGCTCGGCACCGCCGCCGCGCTGTCCGTACCCGGCGGGCCGCCGTTCTCCTACGCCTTCGCCGCCGGACAGGCCCTCTACGTCGGAGCCGCCACCGTCCTGCTGGTCCTCGGCCGGGAACGGGTCCTCCTCGCCGCCCTCGCCCCGATGGCCGCCGGGGCCGTGACCGTGCTCTTCGTCGACCTGCCCGTACCGGTACGGGTGGCCCTGCTCGTGGTGTCCCTGCTGGCCGCCTGCGTCCTCGCCGTACGGGAACTCCCGCTGGCCGACGGGCTCCGGACGGCCGCGCACCGGATCCGGGACCGGTCGGCCCGCCGCCCCGCGCGGGTCGGCCCCGTGCGGTGGCAGATGCTGCGCGGAGCCGAGGAGGAGTACGCGCCCCGGGGGCCCCGGCTCGGGGACTCGGTGCCCTTCGGCGTCTTCGGCCTGGGCACCGGCCTCCTCGTGCTCTACGCCGCCCTGGGCGAGGTCCTCGCCGGAGGCCCCGCCGAGGCCGTCGCAGCACCCTCGGCGGTGGCCCTCACCCTCAGCATGGGTCCCGCCGAATGGCTCCTGCACCGCTTCCGCAGCGGCAGTCTCTCCGGGCTCCGGGGCGCCCGCTCACCCCGGCAGTTCCGGCACCGGATGCTCGCCACCCTCTCCCGCTGCCTCGGCATCTACCTGGCGGTGCTCCTGGCCCTCGGCCTGACCGGAACCCTGCTGTGGCCGGGCGCCCCCGGCCTCACCGGAGTCCGCGTCGCCACCCTGCTGCTGCTCGGCGCGGTGATGTGGAGCGGGCTGCTCCTGCAGTCCTTCGGCGCCGTCCGGCCCGCCGCCGTGGTCTGCGCCTCGGCCGCCGTCGCCCAGAGCGTGGCCCTGCTGACCGGGCTGGGCCAGCCCCGGGTCGTCCAGCTGGTCGTGGCGGGCACGGCCGCCGCCGCCCTGGCCGTCCTGGTCTGCCTGCTCCTCGGCCGCGCGACCGCCCACCGATGACGCACGAGACGCACGAGACGTACGACACGGACGAGAAGAAGGACCCCATGCTGCTGGTGCCCCTCTACGAGCATCCCGCCGACCGGCCCGAGGCCTGGGAGCGGCTCATCCGCTGCGCGGACCGGCTGCACTCGGTGGTGCTCAACCCCGACAGCGGGCCCGGAGCCGCCTGCGACGAGCGGTTCGCCCTCGTCGCCGAGCGGCTCCGGGAGGCCGGCGTGCCCGTACTCGGATACGTCGACACCGACTACGGGCGGCGCCCGCACGCCGCGGTGGTGCAGGACCTGCTGCGCCACCGCGACTGGTACGCCAGCGACGGGGCCTTCCTCGACCAGGCGTCCGCCGACCCCCATCTCCTCCCGCACTACGGGCGGCTCACGGTCGCCGCCCGGGCCGCGGGCGCCCGCACCCTCGTCCTCAACCACGGCGCCCACCCGCATCCCGGATACGCCGAACTCGCCGACCTGCTCGTCACCTTCGAGGGCCCCTGGGACGCCTACCGGGACGCGGCGGCGCCACCGGACTGGACGGCCGGCCACCCCGCCCAGCGGTTCTGCCACCTCGTCTACGGCGTCCCGCCCGGCGAGCTCGCCGCCCGGCTCGCCGGGGAACTGGCGGCGCAGCGGGGCGCGGGCGTGCACTGCGCCGTCCCAGGGAGCGGCCCCCACCCGTGGGGGACCCTCCCGTACGCACTGGAGGCGGCGGAATGAGGGCCCCGCAGCCGCTGCGGCTCCTGCGGCTCCTGCTGGCCGTGCCCCTGCTGCTGCTCGCCGCCTGCACGTCCGGACCGGACGACGAGGGCGACGACGCACCGTACCGCTGGCCGGAACTCGCCCCCGGACAACGCTGGCAGCCCCCGCCAGGCACCGGCTGGCAGTGGCAGCTCACCGGAAAGCTCGACACCTCGGTGAAGGCACCGGTCTACGACATCGACGGTTTCAACACCACCAAGGCGCAGGTCGCCGAGTTGAAGAAGGCCGGCCGCAAGACCATCTGCTACCTCTCCACGGGCGCGTGGGAAGACTTCCGGCCGGACGCAGAAGCGTTCCCGCGGGACCTCCTGGGCAAGGGCAACGGCTGGGAGGGGGAGCGCTGGCTGGACATCCGGCGGGTGGCTGAGCTGGAACCGCTGATGGCCAAACGGTTCGACATGTGCCGGGACAAGGGCTTCGACGCGGTCGAACCGGACAACATGGACGGCTACCAGAACACGTCCGGCTTCCCGCTCACCGCCGACGACCAGCTGCGCTACAACCGGCTGATCGCGAAGCTCGCCCACGACCGGGGCATGGCCGTCGGCCTGAAGAACGACCTCGACCAGATCCCGCAGCTCGTCGGGGACTTCGACTTCGCGGTCAACGAACAGTGCGCACAGTACGACGAGTGCGAGCGGCTGACCCCCTTCATCGAAGCCGGCAAGGCCGTCTTCCACGCGGAGTACGAACTCTCCACGTCCCGCTTCTGCCCACGCTCGCGCGAGCTGAAGCTGAGCTCCTTGCAGAAGCGGTACGACCTCGACGCCTGGCGCCGCACCTGCCCGTAGCCAAATCCAGCCTCGCCTGGCGGTTCCTGCACCCTTCGTGAGGGACACCCCCGGCCTCAGCCGGGCCACCTCGGCCCCGCCGGGCCCTTGGACGTCACGGTGAAGCGCCGGGGCCCGGTGCCGGCGCGCGACTGTTGATGACCGCACAGGCGTACGACGTAAGGCTGGCGCGCAATTGGTCCCAGCCTTCTTCGGAGTCGGGCGCGAGGCCTGCCATCAGCCGGCGCTGCTGCTCCACCACGAAGGGCCACGAGGCGATCCCGATCAGGGTCATCAGCAGATGACCGACCTCTTGGGGCGAGGCGAGGGACAGTGCCTTGCCGAGGGTCTCGTTCTTGCTCAGGTAGTACGCCTGGCGCTCCTCCTCGCCGGGAATCGCGGCGTCTCCGTAGTGCAGGCCCTCCCAGGCCAGGAGCCGCACGAGACTGGTGTCACGGCGGTGGTAGTCGAAGATCCGGCCGACGTAGTGCTCAAGGTCCTCCCGCGTCGTCGGCACCGGAACCTGCTCGCCCAGTTCCCGGTACGCGTGCGCCAGAACGGTGGAGAACAACTGCTCCTTGCTGCCGAAGTAGGAGTACAGGCGCTGCTTGTTCGCCGCAGCCTGCTCGGCGATACGGTCCACCCTGGCGCCTGCGATGCCGAACTTGGCGAACTCCGCACGGGCCGCGTCCAGGAGACGGGTCGGCGTGTCTCGGGTTGCGTCCTTGGTCATGGACTCAGCTTAACGGCCAACCAACTGGATAGTTAAAAAAACCATCTAGTTGGTTGCACCCTTTCGGGTGATCGCTTAGTGTCGGTGACGTCAGCCCGGCAGGCACCTCCGACAGAGCCGCCGGGGCCTGGAGCAGCCCGGCGCACAGCCCGGGTCGGAAACCGCACGGCGCTCGGAGCCGCGACGGTCTCCGCGCTTCGCACACCCATCACTCCGGTCAGCCGTCGTGGCACTTCCATGCCGCACGGCTCCACTACCGAGGAGTTCCCATCAATCACTCGATCCAGAGCATCGTCCTGGTCGGGGACCGGTTCATCGGGTTCGCCGTCCAGGAGAACGTCTTCACCGTCTCGCAGTTAGTCGACGACATCCGGCGCGGTGTCTACGCCAAGGAGGGCGACCCGGTCCTCATCGAAAGCGCCCAGGGCGTGTCCGAGGCCGATGTGTTCCTCATCGTCGAGGAGCTGCGGCATCGCGGCCTGGACCGTATACACGTCCGGCTTCAGCCTTCCACCCTCAGCGGAGCCGGCGAGGTCCACAAACACCAGGTCGCCAATGCCCTGATCGCGGATCTGCACCAGGTGGACGACTCGCTCTTCGGTGCCGGCCTGCGGCTGCACAACGACAACGAGCTCCTGCTCGACCACCAGACCGGCCAGCATGTGCAGGGCATGGTCGCCATCGAGGCGTCCCGGCAGATGTTCCTCGCCGTGACCGAGCGGTTCTTCGCCGCCCAGTGGCCGCAGCGCAAGTACTACTTCGTCATCGAGCACATGAACACCGCCTTCGAGAACTTCCTGTTCCCGCTGTGTTCGACCATCGAGTACCGGATCACCGAGTCCCGGACTCAGGACCCGTCCAGGCTCTCCTTCAGCGCCGAGGTCGGCATCCACCAGGCCGGCCGTCGCGCCGCCTTCACCCAGCTGGCCTTCACCGCCTTCGAGACCGACGTGATCGAGGCCAAGGAGGACCGGCGCGCCCGCCGGGCCGTCGAGCACACGCTCCGGGCCCCGGCCGACGTCCTGTCCGGCGTCTGACAGACCCCGGCCCCCGGCCGTTCCCCCGGCCGCCGCCGCACCCCGGGCGTCGCCCGATTCCCCCTTTCACAGATCCCCTGAGGAGCACAGTCATGTCCGCATCACTCATCACCGCCGTGGAACTGCCGGTCAAGCCCGACCAGGTCGATGCCGCCGCCACCGCATGGAAGGCCCACCACGCCGCGTCGGCGTTCGAAGGCCGTGCACTGTTCCGCAGCCTGGAGGGTTCCAGCCTCCTGGAGCTGGCCCCGCTCGCCGGCTTTGAGCAGCTCGACGCTCTGCGCGCCGACTGGGAGCAGCTGTGGGAGACGCTGGCCCCGGCGGCCGAGGGCGACTTCCGCCGCCAGGTGCTGGGCTTCGTCGACGCGCCCAAGCCGGTCGACACCCCGCTGCCGCAGACGGCCTACGTGCAGATGCGCCACATCGAGGTGCCGCCGCGGGTGTACACCGCGTACCGCGCCTGGCGTGAGGAGACCATCTACGACGTGGTGCGCGGCGCCGACGAGGTCGAGGCCTTCGAGGCGTACCACTCGGTGCTGAGCACCGAACCCGGTGTCATGTTCGTCTCCGGGTTCAACTGCGACCCGGCCGAGTACAACGCGGTGTTCACCTCCCCGCGTTACCAGGAGATCGTCCGCCAGGCCGGTGACCGCTTCATCGCGGGCGGCGAGCGCGGTCTCTACACCACGATCTACGCCCGCGTGGCGTAGGCGCCGCACGCCGGCCCGTCGCAGAACCAAAAAACCCGACCGGTTGCAGAACGAGGAACGGCGCCGGTCGCAGAACGAGGAACCAGATGAGGAGAAGCGGATGGGACCGTCGCGCACCTACCAGCTGAGTCTCACCACCCAGGGACCGGCCTACCCGCCCAGCGAAGTGATGGACGCGAACGGCGACTTCGTCGTGATCGGTCGCATCAACCGTGACAACGGGGCGGGCGGCGTCTCGAACGGCTGGGGGTGCGCGATCGTCGCCGCCGACAGCCCGCTGCCGGAGTTCGGCAGGAACGAGCCGTACCGCATCATCCGTGAACTGCCGGACCACCCCGGCCAGTTCAGCCCCGCCGACAACGCGATCGTGCTCCACACGCTGCCGCTGCCGCTGCCGTGCAGCAACTATCCGATGGTGTTCGCCCCCGAGCAGTTCCCGAACGCGTCCGAGGTCGTCCGCCCCAGCTATCCGTTCCACCAGGTCGCCGTGCCGGACCTGCGGGAGCAGGACGGGCCGAAGGTGACCGAACCGGTGACGCTCGGCACCTGGGGCCGGGCGCGCGGCGAGCTTGAGGTACGGCTGAGCGACGACAGGAAATCCGGGGAGTTCGGCTTCGAGTTCTCCGGGATGCTGCCGAACAGCCTGTACACGGTGATGTCGCTGCGCGAGCACGACCTGGACCCGGCCGGGCCGACCCGGCCCGGACCGCTCGGGGTGCCCAACGCCTTCGTCACCGACCAGGACGGCAGGGGCCGCTATCGGGCGGTGCTGCCCGACCCCTTCCCGGCGCCCGGCACCGGCGGCAATCGCATCGTGAACGTCGTCGTGCTGTGGATGAGCTACCAGCAGAACTACGGCGGGGCGATCGGCCAGTTCGGTCTGGGCGGGGACATCCACGCACAACTGAAGCTGCAGGGACCGAGCTTCGGCGAATTCATCACCACCGGCTGACGAGAGGAACCACCACCATGCCGATCATTTCCGTGACGACCTGGCCCAGCGAGGACGACGACAAGTGCCGCGAGCTCATGGAAGAGCTGACGGAGACCGTGCACCGGGTCACCGGAGCGCCGCGCGACCGGATCACCGTCTACGTCCAGGAGGTGCCGCGAAACCGCTGGTCCGAAGGCGGCGCGATGGGGTCCGACCCGGATTTCGCGCGGCTCAGCCGGGCCGGCGGCGTCTGACACCGCCCGCCCCTGGCACCACCGGTGCACGTGCCGGCGCCCGGCGCCGGTGCCGGGCACCACACCGCACCACACCGCACCAGGAAGGAACCCCGGCATGAGCACCCCCCGCCCCGGCACCGAGCACGGCAACGACAACGACGACGACCGCATGGAGCGCGGGCTGCGGACGCTGCGCCGGATCGAGGCCACCGAGCGGCCCGGCATCCTCGACGGTTTCCAGGACGTGGCCCCCGGCTTCGGTGAGCTGGTCGTCGGCTTCGCCTTCGGCGACATCTGCTCCCGCCCGGGCCTGGAGCTGCCCACCCGCCAGCTCGTCACCGTCGCGGCACTCACCGCGCTGGGCAACGCCGCCCCGCAGCTGGAGTTCCACGTACGGGGCGCACGCAACGTCGGGTGCGACCGCCGCGAGATCGTCGAAACGGTTCTGTGGCTGAGCGGCTACGCCGGTTTCCCCGCGACGCTGAAGGCGCTGGGCGTCGTCCGGTCCGTCTTCGTCGCCGAGGGCGCGGGCGTGCCGTCCGCCGAACGGTCCGAGCGCGGGCTGCGAACGCTGCGGGCCCAGGGCGGCGACGGCGGTTTCTGCGAGCAGGTGCTGGCCTCCGTGCGCGCCCTCGATCCGGCCCTCGCGGACGATCTCGTCGAGAGTGCCTTCGGCCACCTCGACCCCGTCACGTCGCGCGGCGGTCTCGACCCGCTCACACGCGCCATCGTCTCCGTGGCCGCCTGCACCGCCCTGGGCACGCTCCGGCCGCAGCTCACGGCACAGGTACACGCGATCCTCGACGCCGGCGGCACACCGCAGGACGCCGTCGAGACGATCCTGCAGATGGCCGTGTACGCCGGTGTCCCGGCGGCCGTGAACGGCCTCAACGCGGCGCGCGACGTCTTCCGCACGCGATGACCGCCGCCGCCTCCGCGCCCGCCACCGAGCCCGCCACCGCCGCGCGGCGGCCCCGGAGCCAGATCCCGCATCAGAAGGAGGGACCCGTCATGACCTCTCGTTCCTACCTTGTCTTCGCCGACGTGGACGAGACCCTGATCCACTGCAAGAGCATGTTCGACTTCCTGCGGTACCACCTGACCGGCCGGTACGGTGTCGCGGGGACGGCCGAGCACGACCGGCTCCTCGCCGGCTTCCGGCGGGCCGCCGACGCCGGCACGCCGCGCGAGGAGATCAACCGCGCCTACTACGCCGCCTACGCGGGTGAATCCGTTGCCACCATCGCCGCCTGGGGCGAGCGCTGGTTCGCGGACCGCGCCGCGGACGGTCTGTTCATCGACACGACCCGGGACGCGCTGCGCTCCCACCGCGAGGCCGGTGCCGAAATCGTCCTGGTCTCGGGTTCGTTCCCCGCCTGCCTGGACCCCATCGCACGGGCCGTCGGCGCCGGGCACCTGCTGTGCAGCCGCCCTCTCGCCGAGGCGGACGGCCCGGCCGGCCCGGTAGGTGACGGTACCTACACGGGGCTGATCGAGACCCCGATGATCGGTGCGCAGAAGGCGGTCGCGGTCCGCCGGTTCCTCGCCGCCCGGCCGGAGATCGACCCGCGGGACTGCTACGCGTACGGCGATCACCCATCCGACCTGCCGATGCTCGAATGCGTCGGCCACCCGGTCGCGGTCGGCGACGACCCCGTGCTGCGAGCCCTGCTCGACGCCCGGCCCTCCTCCACTCCTTTGGAGCACCAGCTGTGACCGTGTACTCACCAGCGACGTCAGACATCGGCATCGTCGGATCCGGCTCGTACCTCCCGAGCGACATCGTGCCCAACTCCGAGGTCGCCGAACGGGCCGGGGTCACCCCCGAGTGGATCGTCCGCAAGACCGGCATTCGCGAGCGCCGCCACGCCGCGCCGCACGAAGCGACCTCCGACCTGGCCACCGCCGCCGCGCGGGCCGCCATGGACGACGCCGGGATCTCCGAACGCGACATCGCCTGGGTGATCGTGGCGACCTCCACCCCCGACCACCCGCAGCCGGCCACGGCCTGTCTGGTGCAGGACCGGATCGGCGCGACGCAGGCCGCCGCCTTCGACATCAACGCCGTCTGCGCCGGCTTCGTCTTCGCCCTGCAGACCGGTGCGCAGCTGCTGGCCGGGATCAGCGAGCACAGCGAGGCCAAGTACGCACTGGTCGTGGGCGCGGACGTCTACTCGCGGATCCTGGACCACAGCGACCGCAAGACCGCGGTGCTGTTCGGCGACGGTGCGGGAGCCGTCGTACTCGGCCCGGCCCGGCCCGGATTCGGCATCGTCGGTACCGGTACCAGCACCGACGGCAGCCTCCATGCGCTGATCGGGGTCCAGGCGGGCGGCAGCCGCCACCCCGCCTCGGCCGGCACCCTCGCCAACGGCCAGCACTTCTTCAAGATGCAGGGGCGCGAGGTCCGCGACTTCGTCAACGAGCGCCTGCCATCGGCCGTCCAAGGGGTGCTGGCCGCGCACGACGTGGATCCGGCCGCGGTCGGACACTTCGTTCCGCACCAGGCCAACGGTGTGATGGTCGGCGAGGTCATCCCCAGCCTCGGGCTGCCCAACGCCCAGGCCCACCTGCCGGTCGACCTGCACGGCAACACCGGCGCCGCCTCGATACCGCTCGCGCTCGACCAGGCCAACCGGTCGGGCGCGTTGCTGGACGGCGATCTGGTGCTGCTGGCCGGCTTCGGCGGTGGCATGGGGGTCGGCACGGCCCTGATCCGCTGGGACGCCGAGTCCCCCAAGCACCTGCCACGCGAGCGAGCGGCGCAGCTCGTCGGGAGCGTCGCCCGGTGAACGGATTCCCTCTCGGCCCCGCCCACGCCTTCCGCTCCGCCCCCGTGTCCGACGCGCTGTGCGTCGTGCCCGGATGCGCGATCGCCCACTGGTCGATGGGACCCGACGTGCTGGACGCCGGCCCGTGCCCGCACGGCTGGAGTCCCCGCGCCCGGCCCGACGGCGACACCTCCGCCCATGTCCTCACCCGAACCGGCCCCGACGGCCTGATCGACGCTTTACCCCAGGGAGACCGACAGCCATGACACAGACCTCAACCACTCCCGCTCAGGGCGGACAGCGCACCGTCGCGCCCGATTCCGGCGCCTCATCGCTGCGCGCCTGGCTGGCCGTGCTAGCCCTCGGGCTGGGCACGTTCTCCTTCGTCACCACCGAGACACTTCCCATCGGGCTGCTGCCGTCCATCGGCGCGGGCGTGGACGTCTCCGTGGGCACCGCCGGCTTCCTCGTCACCGGCTTCGCCGCCGTCGCCGCGATCACCGCGGCGCCGCTGACCACCCTGTGCGGGCGCATCGACCGCAAATGGCTGCTTGCCGGACTCCTGGTGCTGTACGTCGCGGGCAACCTGCTGGCCGTGATCGCCACCTCCTACGGCATGCTCCTGGGCGCCCGGGTGCTGGTGGCGCTCGCCCATGGCGTCTTCTGGTCGATCGCCGCGGCCATCGCGGTCCGTCTGGTCCCCGAGCGGCACGCCGTGCGGGCCACCGCCCTCGTCCTCGGCGGGATCTCGCTGGCCTCGGTGCTCGGCGTCCCGCTGGGCACCATGATCGGCCAGCGGTCCGGCTGGCACACCGCGTTCGCCGCCGTCGCCGCGATCGGCTTCGTCGTACTGGTCGCCGTGCTTTTCCTGCTGCCCAGCCTGCCTGCCCAGGGCATCGGGAGCCTCGCCGCCCTGCCGCGCGTCCTGCGCAACGGCCGCCTGCGCGCCGCCGTCGGGGTCACCGCGCTGGTGATGATCGGCCATTTCCTCGCCTTCACCTACATCGCCCCGTACCTGGAGCAGGTCACCGGCATCAGCGAAGGCATGGTCGGTGTGCTGCTGCTGGTCTTCGGGGCCGCCGGATTCGCCGGCAACTTCGTCGCGGGCGCCGTCGTCGGCCGCTCGGTGCACGGCACCCTGGTGGGCGCGCTCGTCCTGATGGCCGGCTCGCTCGCCCTGCTGTGGGCCTTCGGTGACTCACGGCCCGCGGCGATCACTCTGCTCGTCCTGTGGGGCCTGGCCTTCGCGGCCCTGCCCGTGGGCCTGCAGACCTGGGTGCTGCAGCTCGCCAAGGAGGAGTCCGACGCCGCCTCGTCGCTGTACGTGGCCGCCTTCAACGGCGCCATTGCCGTGGGGTCCCTGGTCGGTGGCCTCCTCGTGGACTCCGCCGCCGGACCGCGCGCCGTGACCGGCGCCGCCGCCGTGCTGACCGCCTGCGCCCTGCTCACCCTGCTGCTCTCCGCCCGCAGCGCGCGCACCCACAACCCCGCACCCGCCGGAACCCTGACGAACGCCTGACCGCACCATCGCGACCACCGCGACTCACGCCGGCCGGCTCACGACCTCCGACCGGTTCACGAACACCCGACCCACGACCCGGCCGGAACACGCGGCCGGAGCGAAGGAGTTGCACCTCATGCACCAGCGCACCTTCGGCACCTCAGGACTCCAGGTCTCGGCGATCGGCCTCGGCTGCATGGGCATGTCGGCCTTCTACGGTACGAGCGATGACACCGAGTCGGTCACCACGATCCGGCGCGCCCTCGACATCGGGGTGACGTTCTTCGACACCGCCGACGCCTACGCGGCCGGCCGAAACGAGGAACTGCTCGGCAGGGCCCTCAAGGGCCGCCGCGACGAGGCGGTGGTGGCGACCAAGTTCGGCATCCGCAGCATCGGGCCCGGTGGCACGGCCGGCGGTGCCGTCATCGACTCCAGTCCCGCCTACGCCCGCCAGGCCTGCGACGCGTCGCTGGCCCGGCTGGGCGTGGACACCATCGACCTCTACTACCTGCACCGCCGCAACCCCGACACACCGATCGAGGAGACCGTCGGGGCCATGGCCGAACTCGTCACGGCCGGAAAGGTCCGGCATCTGGGGCTGTCGGAGGTCAACGCGGACACCCTGCGCCGTGCCCACGCCGTCCACCCCATCACCGCCCTGCAGAGCGAGTACTCGCTGTGGGAGCGTGATGTGGAGACCCACATCGCACCCACGGCACGGGAGCTGGGTATCGGACTCGTGCCCTACTCACCGGTCGGCCGGGGTTTGCTCACCGGAGCCCTCACCTCACTCGACCAGCTGGACGCGGACGACTACCGCCGCACCGACCCGCGTTTCCAGGGCGAGAACCTCACGCGCAACCTCGCCCTGGTCGAACGGGTCCGGGCCCTGGCCGACCGGATCGGCTGCACCCCGGTGCAGCTCGCCCTGGCCTGGCTGCTGACCCGTGGCCCGGAGGTCGCCCCGATTCCCGGCACCCGGCGCATCACCCGCCTGGAGGAGAACGCCGGAGCGGCCGACCTGACGCTCACCGCCGCACAGCTGGACGAGCTGGAGCAGGCCGTCCCGGCGACCGCGGTCGCCGGGGAACGCTACGCCCCGGCGGCGCTGCGCCTGCTCAACACCTGAGGGCGGGGCGGGGAGAAGCTCCGCGCAGCGGCACATGGGCGCTCCGGCTACGACACCGGCAGGATGGCGTGGACGCGGTAGCCGCCGCCGAAGCGGGGGCCCGTGGAGCAGGAGCCGCCCAGGGCGCCGGTGCGTTCGCGCATGCCGAGGAGGCCGTGGCCGCCGCCCGGGTCGGCCGGTTCCGGGGCCGCGTCGGCCGCCTCACCGCCGTCGTCGAGCACGGTCACCTCCACCGACGGGCCGACCCGGACCACGCTCACCTCGGCCCGCGCCCCCGGCCCCGCGTGCTTGCGCACGTTGGTCAGCGCCTCCTGGATCACCCGGTACGCCGCCAGGTCCACCGCGGCCGGCAGCGGGCCCGTACCGCAGTCCAGCTGCACGATCACCTGCACCGGCAGCCCGGCGTGCCGGAAGGTGTCCACCAGCTCGTCGAGGACGCCCAGCCCCGGCGCCGGCTCGGTCGGCGCCTCCGGGTCACCGGACTGCCGCAGCAGGCCCACGGTCGCCCGCAGCTCGTTCAGTGCCGACCGGCTGGCGTCCCGTACGTGCGCCAGCGCCTCCTTGGCCTGGTCCGGGCGCTTGTCCATGACGTGTGCGGCGACCCCGGCCTGCACGTTGACGAGGGCGATGTGGTGGGCGACCACGTCGTGGAGGTCCCGGGCGATCCGCAGCCGTTCCTCCGCGACCCGCCGCCGGGCCTCCTCGTCGCGGGTCCGTTCGGCCCGTTCGGCCCGCTCCCGGATGGCGTCGACGAAGGCCCGCCGGCTGCGTACGGCGTCCCCGGCGGCCGCGGCCATGCCGGTCCAGGCGAAGATCCCGAGATTCTCCTGCGCGTACCAGGGCAGCGGCCCGGCGAGCATCGCCACACCGGTCAGGCCCGCCATGGTGAGCAGGCCGATCCGCCAGGTCGTCGGCCGGTCGGTGAGGGCAGCCACCGTGTACAGGGCGATCACCGTGCACATGGCGACGGGCGCCCGCGGCTCCCCGGTGGTCAGTTCCAGCAGCGAGAGCCCGCAGGTCACCGCGAGCACGGCGATCGGCTGCCGGCGCCGGAACACCAGCGCGGCCGAGCCGAGCAGCATCAGCAGCAGGGAGAAGGGTTCGGGGGTGCGGGTCCCGAAGGTGGGCCCGTGCGGGCCGTGCGGGTCGGCGAAGGAGCCGACGACCATGGCGACGAGCGCGCCGGACGCCAGCACGGCGTCGGTGGCCAGCGGATGGGCCCGCATCCACTGCCGGGTGGGGGCGAACCGCCCGAGGTCTGTCGTCACCCCGATACGGTACGGCCTGCCGGCCCGGCCCTCAGGGCGGAGGGCTCTGCCCCAGCGGGACGCGGGAGCGCACCGGACCCCATTGCGCCCGGACCACGCACACGGCCATGACGGCGGCGATGGCCGCCAGGTGCTCCTTGCCGGCGAGATTGTTATTGATCAGGACCTCGCCGGTCATCGCGAGGATCACCAGGGCGCCGGTCAGGTACGCCCGGTGGCGCCAGCAGAGGTAGATGGCGAGGCCGACCACGGCAGCCGAGGGCCCGGTGTCGTTGACGACGCGGTCGGACACCGGCAGACCGAAGGGGTGCTCCGGGCCCAGCGCGACGCCGATCCGCGCGTACGTGGTCCCGGCGAGGGTGGCGACGTAGCCGATCACCAGCGTGCGCCACCGGCCGAGGCAGATCTCCGCGATGCCGAACACCAGCAGTATCTGCGCGAGCGCCCCCCACACCGGCAGGTCGAGGGCCGGGACGAACAGCGACAGGGGAGTGCGCAGCAGGGCCAGCCAGAACGGGTCGACGGCCTTGACCGACCCGAGGTTCTGCACCGGCTGGAATCCCCACGAGGTGTTCTGCACGATCTGGAAGACCGAGGTCAGGCAGACCGCGCCGAGCGTCATCGGGATCGCCCGCCACGTGTCGCGGGCGAGGGCGTCCCGGACGGTCCAGAACATCGGGCCCCACTCGCGGCGGGCGAACCGCCGCAGTGGGGTGCTGCTGTTCCGCGCTGTCAACGGCGGGTCTCCAGGTGTCTGCGGTGCAGCCACTTCGGAAGGCCGGGGGCCTCCAGGAACCCCTCGGCCCGGCCGGCCGCGACACCGATCCGCAGCAGGTCCGAACTCTTCTCGAAGAGCATGAACCGCGGTTCCCAGATCGGCCGGTATTTGGCGTTGGCCCGGTAGAGGGACTCGATCTGCCACCAGCGGGAGAAGAAGCTCAGCAGCGAGCGCCACATCCGCAGCACCGGGCCGGCACCGAGCCGGGACCCGCGCTCGAAGACCGACCGGAACATCGCGAAGTTGAGCGAGACCTGGGTGACCCCGATCTCCTTGGAGCGTTCGAGGAGTTCGATGACCATGAACTCCATCAGGCCGTTCTCGGAGTCCCGGTCCCGGCGCATCAGGTCCAGCGACAGGCCCCCCGGGCCCCACGGCACGAAGGACAGGACGGCCCGCAGGTCGCCCTTGCCGTCGGTGCACTCCAGCATCACGCACTGGCCGTCGGCGGGGTCGCCCAGCCGGCCCAGCGCCATGGAGAAGCCGCGTTCGGTGGCCCCGTCGCGCCAGTCGTCGGCGCGGCGCACCAGCTCGGCCATCTCCTCGGCGGGGATGTCGGCGTGGCGGCGGATACGGACCGTGTACCCGGCCCGCTTGACGCGGTTGTAGGCCTGCCGGACGGTGCGCATGGCACGGCCCTCCAGGGTGAAGTCGGCGGTCTCCACGATCGCCTCGTCGCCGAGCTCCAGCGCGTCCAGGCCGTGCCGGGCGTAGATCTGCCCGGCTTCCTCGCTCGCGCCCATGACGGCCGGAACCCAGCCGTGCTCGCGGGCCTCGGCCAGCCACGGGTCGATGGCGCCGGGCCAGGCCTCCGGGTCGCCGATCGGGTCGCCGGAGGCGAGCGAGACCCCGCCGACGACGCGGTAGGTGACGGCGGCCTTGCCGGTGGGGGACCAGATGACGGACTTCTCGCGACGCAGCGCGAAGTAGCCGAGCGAGTCGCGGTCGCCCTGGCGGGCCAGCAGCGCCCGCAGCCGCTCCTCGTCCTCCTCGCTGATCGGGTCGACGGCGCGGCGCGAACGGAACGCGGCGAACAGCACGGCGAGGAGCAGCAGCATCGACATGACGTTGATGAAGACGTCCACCCAGCCGGGCGGGGCGATCACCGCGGAGGCCCGGTCGTCCGGGGCCAGGGTGATCAGCCGCATCACGCCGTACTTCCAGCGTTCGAGGAAGGAGACGCCGGAGCTGTCCGGGGCGGTGTCGGCGGCGCCCACGAGCAGGGCCGCGACCAGTGAGGTGACGAGCAGGCCCACGGCGGCGACGGCCGCGGCGAAGGCCGGGTTGGAGCGGTCGCCCTTGGCGTAGAACTCGTGGCGGCCCAGCAGCAGGGCGCCGGTGAAGGCGGCGGTCAGGGCCAGCGAGACCCAGTTCTGCGGGTGCTCGCGGATCTCCTCGTACGCGAACAGGGCGTAGGCGAGCAGCAGGGCGAGGAGGCCGCTCAGGACGAGGTTCAGGATCCAGGAGGCGCGCTTGCGGCGGCCGAGGGTGACAGCCAGCAGCAGCGTGAACAGGCCCGACGCGAAGCCCGCGGTGAGCATGTACGGGGTGTAGAAGTCCTCGATGTTGTGGCGCCGCAGGTCCTGCCCGAGCGAAACCCACACCGCGCTGAGGAAGTTGATGAAGGTGACGACGCGCAGGTACCAGACCGCGAAAGCGGCACCGCGCTGTGAGCGGGCGCTCCCCCGACCGGTCTCCCGGCCGCCCCCCGCCGCCTTGCCGGCGTCCCCGCCGGTCTCTTTCCTGCCGGATGACGGACCGGTCGCCGGTACGGCGGTGCGGTCGGTCTCTGCGCTGGTCAAACGGACCTCTCCCATAAAAAGCGATCATATGGGGCGTCGCTGTCCGTGATGGTGCGGTCGGGGACCGCGGTCTGGTCAGGACCGCGGGCCCCGGCGGCTCATTCCGTCGGCTCCTCGGCCGCCCGTTCAGGAAGCTCCGCCGCGAGTGCGGCGGCCGCCTGGACGAGGGGAAGAGCCAGCAATGCCCCGGTGCCTTCACCCACTGTGACGCCGTGATCGAGCACGGGGTTGAGCGCCATTCGGTCAAGTGCCTTCGCCTGACCCGGCTCGCCGCTCGCCTGACCCGCCAGCCACCAGTCCGGAGCCCGGAAAGCGGCCCGCTGCGCCACCAGTCCGCACGCGGCCGAAACAACACCGTCGAGGATGACGGGCGTACGGCGCACCGCACACTGGAGCAGGAATCCGGTGATGGCCGCCACGTCCGCACCGCCGACCGCCGCCAGCAGCGCGACCTGGTCGCCCAGCACCGGACGGGCCCGGCGCAGCGCGTCGCGGATCGCCGCGCACTTGCGCATCCAGGCCAGGTCGTCGATGGGCCGGCCGCCACGGCCCGTCACCACCGACGAGTCCGTTCCGCACAGGGCGGCGACGAGGGTCGCGGCCACGGTCGTCCCGCCGACGCTCAGGTCGCCGAGGACGACCAGGTCGGTCCCCGAGTCGGCCTCCTCGTCGGCGATCCGCATACCGAGCCGCAGCGCCTCCTCGGCCTCCTCGACCGTCAGCGCGTCCTCGACGTCGATGCGCCCGCTGCCGCGCCGGACGCGGTGCGCCACGACGTCCTCGGGCAGCAGCCCGGGCTCGCAGTCGAGCCCGGCGTCGACGATCCGTATCGTGGCGCCGAACCGGCCGGCCAGGACCGCGACGGGGCTGGACCCGTCGAGCACGTCCCGCACCAGCTCGTGACCGGTGGCCGCGGCCCGGGCGGAGACCCCCTGGGCGGCGATCCCGTGGTCGGCGGCGAAGAGCACCACGCGGGGCCGCTCGATCGCCCTGACCGGGACCTGCCCCTGCGCGGCGGCGAGCCACTCGGCGAGCTCGTCGAGCCGCCCCAGCGCCCCCGGCGGCACGGCGAGGCGCTCACGGCGTTCCTCGGCATCACGCCGGACGCCCCCGTCGGGGCGCTCGATCAGATCGGAGAAGTCGTCGAGATTCAGCGTGCTCATCTGCCAGAGAGTACAGCCGGTGAAGCCCTCCCTCAGGCCTCGGCGGCTCCGGCCGGTTCCGGCCCCTCCGGGACGCGCAGCATCCCGGTGAACAGCCCGGCGGGGCCTACTCCTTGAGGACGACGGCCTGCCCCGCGACGACCAGCAGGACGTGCTCGCACTCGCCCGCCACCCGCGCGTTCAGCCGGCCCAGTTCGTCACGGAAACGCCGGCCCGAAGCCGTCGCCGGAACCACGCCCGAGCCCACCTCGTTGCTCACCAGCACCACCTGGCGGCGGGTCGTGCGCACGGCCGCCACCAGAGCCGCGGCCCGGTCCTCCAGCTCCTCCCGGCCGCGCTCCGCCCAGACCTCGTCGTCCCAGGCCCCGGCCCGGTCCATGGCGTCGGTCAGCCACAGCGCCAGACAGTCGATCAGCAGCGCCGGCCCGTCGTCGGCGAGCAGCGGGACCAGCTCGCACGTCTCCACCGTCCGCCAGGTCGCGGGCCGGCGTTCCCGGTGCAGGCCGACCCGCCGCGCCCATTCCGCGTCACCGTCCCGGGTGCCCCCGGTCGCCACGTAGACCACCTCGGGAAAGGACTCCAGCCGCCGCTCCGCTTCTACGGACTTGCCCGAGCGGGCCCCGCCCAGCACCAGCGTGCGGCGCGGCAGGTCCGGCACCGCGTCGTACGCCCCGACGAGCACGGTCGTCCCGTCCGGCACCGCCCGCGCCCCCGCGGCCGCCAGCCGGCGCTCCAGCTCGCGGCCCGGCGGCACATCGTGGTCGAGGTGGACGGCGATCACGTCGGTGGCCGGGCCGACGGCCCCGCTCGCCCGCAGCCGGGCCAGCGCCTCGGGCCGGCCCAGCACGTCGGCGAGCACCGTGTCGTACGGGCGCTGCCCGTTCTGCCCGGCGGTCCCCGCGGGCGCCCCACCGGGCGGCAGGTACAGCAGCCGGCCGCCGTCCGGGCCGGTCACCTCGTACCCGGTGCCGGGAGCGTCCATCGCCGCCGCCCGCACCCGGTGCCCGGAGATCACCGAGAGCTCCTGCCCGTCCGGCACCCGGCCGGCGGTCGGCAGCCCCGGCGGCAGCTCCACCGCGGGCCCGTCGTGCGGATGGGTCAGCAGGACCTGCCGCACCCCGGTCAGGGAATGCCCGGCCCGGGCGCCGGCCATGACCGCACCGGGGGTCAGATCGAGCAGCAGCGCCCCGTCGACGAGGACCGCCGTGGCGGCGCGGGAGCGCGTACCGACGCAGGCGGCGCAGGCCGCGCAGGGGCAGCCGGGACGGGGCAGCCCCTCGGGGGTACCGGTGCCGAGCAGAGTGAGTTCCACAGGATGATCCTCCCGCGTCGCGGAGACTGCTGCGCGCCCGGTTACTCTGCGGGCACACTCAAGGTGAGAAGCGTGTGAGCAGCGGACGAGCAACGGAGGCGGACATGGCGTGGACGTGGCGGTTCGAGACGGCCGACGGCACGGAGACGAGCCCGTCGGTGGTACCCGAGGAGTTCACCACGCAGGGCGACGCGGAGTCCTGGATCGGCGAGTACTGGAAGGACCTGCTGGAAGGCGGTACCGAACAGGTGAAGCTGTCCGACGACGGCGGCACCGAGCTCTACACGATGAGCCTGCGCTCCGCCATGGAGGCCTGACCCCGCGGGGCGACCGGCCCCTGTGACCGTTCGGCCCCGCCGGAGACCCGGCGGGGCCGAACGGACCGGGGTCAGCCCCGGACTCCGCAGAGGTGCAGCAGCGCGGCGACACCGCGGTACGGATCGCTGCGGCCCGCACGGTCCTCGGCGGCCAGCAGCCGCTCCAGCTCCTCGTCGGGCGGCAGCACCTCGCCGGCCTCGGTGCCGTCCGTGAAGACGCGTACGCCGTACCAGGCCTGCAGCGGCGCGCCGATCCCCGACAGCGTCGCGGTCAGCTCCGACAGCCGGTCGGCGCGGACGTCCAGGCCCAGCCGGTTCGTGTAGTCGGTGCTGTCGAAGGCGGCCAGCGCGCCCTGCCAGTCGCCGTCCAGCCCGTGCCGCATGGCGAGCGCGTCGCCGTTGCGCACCAGCAGGGACAGCAGCCCACCCGGGGCCAGCATCCGGGCCAGCCCGGCGAGCATGGCGTCCGGCTCGGGCACGTACATCAGCACCCCGTGGCACAGCACCACGTCGAAGCTGCCCGGCAGGAAATGGGCGCCGGTCTCGCGCCCGTCCCCTTCCAGCAGCTTGACCCGGTCCCGGATCCCGGCGGGCTCCACGGCCAGCGCCTCACGGGCGACGTCCAGCATCCCCGGATCCTGCTCCAGACCGGTCACCATGTGCCCGGCGCGGGCGAGGCGCAGCGCCTGGGTTCCCTGGCCCATGCCGACATCGAGGACGCGCAGCCGCTGCCCCACGGGGAAGCGCTGCGCGATCTGCTCGTCGACCTGTCGGCCCACGAGTTCCTGACGGACGGCGTTGCGCAGTCCGCCCAGGCCCTCGAGCCACAGCCGTGCCCCCTCGGCAAAACCTTCCCCCGACGCGCCGGGCGTCCCTCCGCTCAGGGCCGTTCCCCGCGCTTGACCTGCGGCTTCGGCAGGCGCAGCCGACGCATCTGCAGGGTGCGCATGAGGCCGTAGGCGACGGCGCCGCGGCGCGGCTCGTTCGGGAAGCGCGTGGTGAGCGCCTTGCGCAGGCGGAACACCAGACCGATGGAGTCGAGGATGATCAGCGCGATCACGGCGAGCCACAGCAGCAGCGCGATGTTCTGGATCGCGGGCTGGCGGACCATGCTGAGCACGAGGATCACGACGGCCAGCGGCAGGAACATCTCGGCGACCGAGAAGCGGGAGTCCACGAAGTCGCGGACGAACCTGCGGACGGGACCCTTGTCCCGGGTCGGCAGGTACCGCTCGTCGCCGTTGGCCAGCGCCTCGCGCTGCTTGGCCATCTCGGCGCGGCGACGCTCGCGGGCTCGCTTCGCGTCCTCCTTGCGGTTGCCGGTCGAGGCCACCACGGCCTTGCGCTGCGACTGGGCCACGGAGCGCTTCGGCGTAGGGCGGCCCTTCGGGGCCTGCGGGTCACGGGGCTGCGAGAGGTCGGCGCTCACCTTGTCGGTGGCGGCGGCCTTCTCTTCCTTGGAGGAGCGGCTACCAAACACAAAACCCAAGCCTACGTGGTTGCGGGCACGGGCCCCACCCCGGCGGGGAACGATCCGGCAACGGCGGGCGTCCTTCCCTGTGCACGGTCCGAGCGGCGGGCCCGCCTCCGTACGGCCGGGGCTCATCTACTCCTCACGCCTGATACGGGGCGGGCAGAGTCGTCCTGGAGGAGGAGCGCATCCGTCCTCGAACAGTGCGGTAATGGAGACAGGGCCCGTACTGTGGGTTCTGTCGGTGATCTGGAGCACAGTCCGTCTAGAAGGGGGCGCGCGAAGCCCATGAGCGGTGTCATGAAGCGTATGGGGATGATCTTCCGCGCGAAGGCGAACAAGGCCCTTGACCGGGCCGAGGACCCGCGCGAAACCCTCGACTACTCGTACCAGAAGCAGCTCGAACTGCTGCAGAAGGTGCGCCGCGGCGTCGCCGACGTGGCGACGTCCCGCAAGCGCCTCGAACTGCAGCTGAACCAGCTGCAGGGCCAGTCCGCCAAGCTGGAGGACCAGGGCCGCAAGGCGCTCGCCCTGGGCCGCGAGGACCTGGCCCGTGAGGCCCTGTCCCGTCGCGCCTCGCTCCAGCAGCAGGTCAGCGACCTGGAGGTGCAGCACCAGACCCTCCAGGGCGAGGAGGAGAAGCTGACGCTGGCCGCGCAGCGGCTCCAGGCGAAGGTGGACGCCTTCCGCACGAAGAAGGAGACCATCAAGGCCACCTACACCGCCGCCCAGGCCCAGACCCGGATCGCGGAGTCCTTCTCCGGCATCTCCGAGGAGATGAGCGACGTCGGCCTGGCCATCCAGCGGGCCGAGGACAAGACCGCCCAGCTGCAGGCCCGCGCCGGTGCGATCGACGAGCTGCTGGCCTCCGGCGCGCTCGACGACCAGAGCGGCCTCGGCTCCAAGGACGACATCCAGGCCGAGCTGGACCGCCTGTCGGGCGGTACGGACGTGGAGCTGGAACTCCAGCGGATGAAGGCGGAGCTGGCCGGCGGCCCGTCCGCGCAGCAGCAGGCCCTTGAGGGCGGCGCCCAGGGCAACGCCCAGCAGCCTCAGACCCAGCACCGGTTCGACAAGCAGTAGGACGGGGCCCGTCATGATCGTTCGCATCATGGGGGAAGGCCAGCTGGACGTGGCCGACGGTCATTTCGCCGAGCTCAACTCGCTGGACGACGAGCTGCTCGCGGAGATGGAGGGCGGTGACGAGGCCGGCTTCCGGCGCACCCTCGGGGCGCTGCTGGAAGCGGTCCGCCGGCTGGGCGAGCCCCTCCCGGACGACGCCCTGGAGCCGTCCGAGCTGATCCTGCCGGCGCCCGACGCGAGCCTCGACGAGGTCCGGGAGATGCTCAGCGACGACGGCCTGATCCCGGGCTGACGGCGGGCGGCCCCGGACCGGAGTCCCCGGACCGGCCGGACCGGCCGGACGCACCGACACGACGACGGGCCCTCCCCGGGCAGGGGGAGGGCCCGTCGTCGTGTGCTCAGTCCCGCCGAGTCGGCGGGCTCTCCGGCTCCGGCGGTTTCTCCGGGGACACCGGCCGCGGGTCCGGGGTGCCGCCGATGAAGTCCTCGAACCTGCGGCGCCGCCGCGTCCAGCGCCGGTCGTGGTGGAAGGCCCGCAGCCCGGCCTTGGCCCGCGCGCGTGGCCGGTTCACGTAGAACCGCTTCGCGTACGGAGAACCGGGCCGGGCCAGCCGGATCGCGCCGACCAGCGCCACGAAGGGGATGACGACGCCGAAGAGGGCGGTGCGCGCCTTGCCCTTCCACAGGGCGATCAGGGCGAGACAGAAGTTGCCGGCCGCGTTCATGATGACCAGCCCGCGGCTCTGGCGCTCCTCGGGCGACAGGTCGTTCACCCCGAAGGGCACGAACCCGCCCAGGACCAGCGCCACCACCGCGGCCGTCACCACCACGATCTCCACGCTCTTGCGGCCCTGCTCGCTCCAGTAGACGTCGTCGAGGTGCAGGATCAGCGCGAACTCGTCCAGTACCAGACCCGCCCCCAGCCCGAAGATCACGGCCGAGAGGGCGGAGCCGAAGCCGTGCTGGGCACTGCCGATCGCCCCGAACCCGCCGATGATCACGAGGATGACGCCCGGCACCACGTGGTGGATGTGCAGGCCGCCCGGAGTGACGTTCTTGAAGGGGCCCCGCCCCGCCCGGATCATGCGGGTGATCACACGGGTGACCAGGAACGACATCACGAAGGAGATCAGGGCGAGCAGCATGGGCAGCTTCCCCGGCTCGATGATGTTCCGATACCACCAGTGACCCATCCCACTGACTCCCTGTTTGGACCGTAATGGGTAATTTACCGTCCGTTCCGAGCGGGTAGCGTTCGCGCCGATGACAGATTCGTTCGACGAACCGACCCCGACGCCGCCCGCGGAACGTGCCTCGTTCCCCGACGGCGTCCGCTTCGCCTTCGGCACCCTCACGGTGCTGCCCGCCCGCATCACCCGCTGGGACCGCCCCGCGGCCCGCACCGGAATGGCCTGCGCCCCGCTCGCCGGACTGGTCGTCGGCGTGCTCGCGGCCGTCCCCGGAGCGCTGCTCCTGCTGCTCGGCGGGGGACCGCTGCTCGCGGCGGCCGTCACCGTCGCCGTACCGGCCGCCCTGACCCGCGGTCTGCACCTCGACGGGCTCGCCGACACGGCGGACGGCCTGGGCAGCGCCAAACCGGCCGACGAGGCACTGCGCATCATGAAGAAGTCCGACATCGGGCCCTTCGGCGTGATCGCCCTGGTGATCGTCCTGCTCGTGCAGACGGCCGCCCTTGCGGAGCTGTTCGCCGACAGCTGGGTCCGCGGCGCCCTCGCCGTCGTCGTCGCCGCCGTCACGGCCCGCCTCGCCATGACCCTCGCCTCCCGCGAAGGCGTTCCGCCCGCCCGGCCCGAAGGACTCGGCGCCGCGGTCGCCGGGGTCGTCCCGCGCCCGGCCGCCGCCGCCCTCGCCGCCCTCGTCACCGTCGCCGCCGCGGCGGCCGCCCTCCCGGCCGGCCTGCCCGCCGCGGCCCGGTCCGCGGCGGCGGTCCTCGCAGCCCTGCTCGTCGCGGAGGTCCTGCTCCGCCGCTGCGTACGCCGCTTCGACGGGGTCACCGGCGACGTCTTCGGAGCCCTGGCCGAGGTCGCGGCGACCACCGCGCTCATCGTCCTCGCCCTCGGCTGAGGCACCTCCGGCGAGGCGGGACCCCGGCCGGCCCGGAACCGCCCCGACGGGCTCGCGGCCGGCCCGGAACCGGCCCGCGTACGCTCACCCCGTGGACCACACTCCGACGGACCTGCCCTCCGCCGCGCCCGGCACGCCCACCGGGCCCATCAAGGTGCTGCTCGCCGACGACCAGGCCCTGCTGCGCAGCGCCTTCAAGGTGCTCGTCGACTCCGAACCCGACATGGAGGTCGTGGGGGAGGCCTCCGACGGGGCGCAGGCCTTCGCGCTCGCCCGGCGGGAACGCCCCGACGTCGTGCTGATGGACATCCGGATGCCCGGCACCGACGGGCTCGCCGCCACCCGCATGATCAGCGACGACCCGGAACTCGCCGCCGTGCGCGTGGTGATGCTGACGACCTTCGAGGTGGACGAGTACGTGGTCTCCGCGCTGCGGGCGGGCGCCTCTGGCTTCCTCGGCAAGGGCGCCGAGCCCGAGGAACTCCTCAACGCCATCCGTGTCGCCGCCGCCGGCGAGGCCCTGCTCTCCCCGGCCGCCACCAAGGGGCTCATCGCCACCTTCCTCGCCCAGGGCGGGGGCGCCGACCCGGCCGCCGCCGGCGCCTCGGCCGGGATGCACGCGGAGCGGCTCGCCGCGCTGACCGTCCGGGAGCGCGAGGTCCTCGTCCACGTCGCCGCCGGGCTGTCCAACGACGGCATCGCCGGACGGCTGGAGGTCAGCCCCCTCACCGTCAAGACGCACGTGAACCGGGCCATGGCCAAGCTCGGCGCCCGCGACCGGGCCCAATTGGTGGTCATCGCCTACGAATCGGGACTTGTCCGGCCCCGCGTGGAGCAGTGAGGGGCAGGAGCGGAGTAGTGCCGCGTACTACAGACGCGGTATGCCGCACATAAGGACGGCACCTGCGAGCGACGAAACGCCCCGGCCCCATGGGACAGGGTGGGAGTGCCCTCGGTTCGTCACTGCAGAGAGATCCCATACCCATGTCCTGGCTGTCCCGCTTCAGCCTTGCCCAAAGGGCGTTGGTCGGCCTCGTGTCGATCGTCGCGCTCCTCTTCGGCGCCATAGCCATCCCGCAGCTCAAGCAGCAGCTGCTGCCCTCCATCGAACTCCCGATGGTGTCCGTGCTCGCGCCGTACCAGGGCGCCTCGCCCGACGTGGTGGAGAAGCAGGTCGTCGAACCGATCGAGGCCATGCTCAAGGGCGTCGACGGCATCACCGGCATCACCTCCACCGCCAGCGAGGGCAACGCCCTCATCATGGCCACCTTCGACTACGGCGACAGCGGCACCAAGCAGCTCGTCGCCGACGTCCAGCAGGCCGTCAACCGGGCCCGCGTCCGGCTGCCCGGCGACGTGGACCCGCAGGTCGTGGCCGGTTCCACCGACGACATCCCGACGGTCGTCCTGGCCGTCACCGCCGACAAGGACCAGCAGGCGCTCGCCGACCAGCTGGAGAAGTCCGTCGTACCCGTCCTGTCGGACATCGACGGCGTCGGCCAGGTCAGCGTCGACGGCGTCCAGGACCTCCAGGTCACCGTGACCCCGGACGACGCCAGGCTCGCGGCCGCCGGTCTCGACGGCGCCGCCCTCGCCCAGGGCCTCCAGGCGGGCGGCGCCGCCGTCCCCGCCGGCTCCTTCGACGAGGCGGGCAAGAACCGCACCGTCCGCGTGGGCAACGGCTTCACCTCCCTCGCCCAGGTCGAGGAGCTGCGCCTGAGCCCCGGCCCGGGCAAGCCGGCCGTCCGCCTCGGCGACGTCGCCACCGTCAAGCAGGAGCCGGCCAGGGCCGTCTCCATCACCCGCACCAACGGCAAGCCCAGCCTCGCCCTCGTCCTGACCATGGACAAGGACGGCAGCGCCGTCGCCATCTCCGACGCCGTCAGGGACAAGCTGCCCGAGCTGCGCTCCACCCTCGGCGCCGGCGCCGAGCTGACCGTGGTCAGCGACCAGGGCCCGGCCGTCGCCAAGTCCATCTCCAGCCTCACCACCGAGGGCATGCTCGGCCTGCTCTTCGCGGTGATCGTGATCCTGGTCTTCCTGGCGTCGCTGCGCTCGACGCTGGTCACCGCGGTCTCCATCCCGCTGTCCGTGGTCCTCGCCCTCATCGTGCTGTGGACCCGCGACCTGTCGCTCAACATGCTGACCCTGGGCGCGCTGACCATCGCCATCGGCCGGGTCGTCGACGACTCGATCGTGGTCCTGGAGAACATCAAGCGCCACCTCGGCTACGGCGAGGAGCGCGAGGCCGCGATCATCACCGCGGTCAGGGAGGTCGCCGGCGCGGTCACCTCCTCCACGCTCACCACCGTCGCCGTCTTCCTGCCCATCGGCCTCACCGGCGGCATGATCGGCGAGCTCTTCGGCTCCTTCTCGCTCACCGTCACCGCGGCCCTGCTGGCCTCGCTGCTCGTCTCGCTGACGGTCGTTCCGGTGCTCTCGTACTGGTTCCTCAGCGCCCCGAAGGGCGTCACGCCCGGGGACGCCGAGAGCGCCGCCAAGGCCCGGCGCGAGGCCGAGGAGAAGGAATCGCGCAGCCGACTCCAGCGCTTCTACGTACGCGTCCTGGGCTTCGCCACCCGGCGCCGCCTGACCAGCGTGGCCATCGCGGTGGTCGTCCTCCTCGGCACCCTCGGCATGACCCCGATGCTGAAGACCAACTTCTTCGACCAGGGCGAGCAGGACCTCCTGACGGTCAAGCAGGAGCTGGCCCCCGGCACCTCGCTGGCCGCCTCCGACGAGGCGAGCCGCAAGGTCGAGAAGGTCCTCGGCTCGGTCGACGGCGTCAAGAGCCACCAGGTCACCGTCGGCTCCTCCGGCTTCCTCGCTGCCTTCGGCGGCGGCACCGGCTCCAACCAGGCCTCCTACCAGGTCACCCTGAAGGACGCCGGCGACGCCGAGGCCGTGAAGAAGCGGATCGAGGAGCAGCTCGCCGCCCTCGACGGCATCGGCGAGACCCGCGTCGCGGCGGGCGACGCCTTCGGCAGCCAGAACCTCAGCGTGGTCGTCAAGGCCGGCGACGGCGAGGTCCTCGCCAAGGCCGCCGAGCAGGTCCGCGCCGAGGTGGCGAAGCTGGACAACGTCACCGACGTGCAGAGCGACCTGTCCCAGTCCGTGCCCCGGATCTCGGTGACCGCCACCCCCAGGGCGGCGGAGGCCGGCCTGAACCAGGCCGCGCTCGGCGCACTCGTCGCCCAGGCCGTACGGGGCAACCCGGCGGGCAAGGCCGTACTGGACGACACCGAGCGGGACATCGTCATCAAGTCCGCGCAGCCGGCCACCACCCTGGCCGAGCTGCAGGCGCTCCCGGTCGGCCCGGTCCGGCTCGGCGACATCGCCGAGGTCAAGGAGGTTCCCGGCCCGGTCGCGATGACCCGGATCGACGGCGCCCGCGCCGCGACCATCACCGCCCGCCCGCAGGGCGACAACACCGGCGCGGTCAGCGCCGAGCTCCAGACGAAGCTCAAGGCCCTGGACCTGCCCGACGGCGCCACCGCCTCCATCGGCGGTGTCTCCGAGGACCAGGACGAGGCGTTCGGCTCGCTCGGCCTCGCCATGCTCGCGGCCATCGCGATCGTGTTCATGCTGCTGGTGGCGACCTTCCGGTCGCTCGTCCAGCCGCTGATCCTGCTGGTGTCCATCCCGTTCGCCGCGACCGGCGCGCTCGGTCTGCTCCTGGTCACCGGCACCCCCATGGGCGTCCCGGCGATGATCGGCATGCTGATGCTCATCGGCATCGTCGTCACCAACGCGATCGTCCTGATCGACCTCGTCAACCAGTACCGCGCCCAGGGCCTGGGCGTCGTCGAGGCGGTCGTCGAGGGCGGCCGGCACCGGCTGCGCCCGATTCTCATGACGGCCCTGGCGACGATCTTCGCCCTGCTGCCGATGGCGCTCGGCGTCACCGGCGAGGGCGGCTTCATCTCGCAGCCGCTCGCGGTGGTGGTGATCGGCGGCCTGGTCAGCTCGACCCTGCTGACGCTGCTCCTGGTGCCGACCCTCTACACGATGGTGGAACTCCGCAAGGAGCGCCGCCGCGCGAAGAAGGCCGCCCGCCTGACGGCGGTCCCGCCGCAGGAGCAGGCGGAGGAGGCCCCGGCCAAGGTCTGACCGGTGGCGCGGGCCCACGGGGCCCGCGCCGTCCGGCGGCCGGAATCACGAGGAAGGGTCGCCCCCGGCCGGGGGCGACCCTTCCTCGTATGTCCGCTCCGTACCGGCTACGGGAGGGCGAGCATGCGCTCCAGCGCGAGCTTCGCGAAGCTCTCCGTCTCCTTGTCGACCTGGATCTGGTTGACCAGGGTGCCCTCGGCCAGGGACTCCAGCGTCCACACCAGGTGCGGGAGGTCGATGCGGTTCATCGTCGAGCAGAAGCAGACCGTCTTGTCGAGGAAGACGACTTCCTTGTCCTCGGCAGCGAATCGATTCGCCAGGCGGCGGACCAGGTTCAGCTCGGTGCCGATGGCCCACTTGGAGCCGGCCGGGGCGGCCTCCAGCGCCTTGATGATGTACTCCGTCGAGCCGACGTAGTCCGCGGCCGCCACGACCTCGTGCTTGCACTCGGGGTGGACCAGGACGTTCACGCCGGGGATGCGGGCGCGGACGTCGTTGACCGAATCGACCGAGAACCGGCCGTGGACCGAGCAGTGCCCGCGCCACAGGATCATCCTGGCGCCGCGCAGCTGCTCGGCGGTCAGGCCGCCGTTCGGCTTGTGCGGGTTGTAGACCACGCAGTCGTCCAGGGACATGCCCATGTCGCGGACGGCCGTGTTGCGGCCCAGGTGCTGGTCCGGGAGGAAGAGCACCTTCTCGCCCTGCTCGAACGCCCACTCCAGGGCCTTCTTCGCGTTGGACGAGGTGCAGATGGTGCCGCCGTGCTTGCCGGTGAAGGCCTTGATGTCGGCGGAGGAGTTCATGTACGAGACGGGGACCGTCGCACCGGCGATGCCGGCCTCGGTCAGCACGTCCCAGCACTCGGCGACCTGCTCGGCGGTGGCCATGTCGGCCATCGAGCAGCCGGCGGCCAGGTCCGGCAGGACCACCTTCTGGGCGTCCGAGGTCAGGATGTCCGCGGACTCGGCCATGAAGTGGACGCCGCAGAAGACGATGTACTCGGCCTCCGGCCTGGCGGCCGCGTCCTTGGCCAGCTTGAAGGAGTCACCGGTGACGTCGGCGAACTCGATGACCTCGTCACGCTGGTAGTGGTGGCCGAGGATGAAGACCTTGTCCCCGAGCTTCTCCTTGGCCGCCCGGGCGCGCTCCACGAGGTCCGGATCGGACGGCGAGGGCAGGTCGCCGGGGCACTCCACCCCGCGCTCGCTCTTGGGGTCGGCCTCACGGCCGAGCAGCAGCAGGGCAAGGGGCGTCGGCTGGACGTCCAACGGCTGGGCGGTGGTCACGACACGCACCCTTTCTGTTCTGCGACGAGGGATTTCAGGATCATCGCTTCGACTTCTCGTCTACTTGACGCTATCTATCATAACCGCTTCACGTCAGTTTGACGATGCCGATAGTGTCAATGTGACGCATCAGCCCTCGATTCGCCGGGCCCACCCCCGCACGCGGTGTGCGAGCATGAATGTCTGAAACAAGCGTCGGGTCCCGGAATGAATCCGCGGTCCCGCTCGTTGCCACCGACGGCAAGAGTCCGACGTTTCCCCGCGTCCCGCGGGGAGCCGCCCACTTCGGGAGTGAATGCAGATGTCCGTACAGGACGACAAGACCACCGTGAGCGACGGCATCCTCCTGTCCGACGCCGCCGCCGAAAAGGTCAGGACCCTGCTGGAGCAGGAAGGCCGCGATGACCTGGCGCTCCGCGTCGCAGTCCAGCCCGGCGGCTGCTCCGGCCTGCGCTACCAGCTCTTCTTCGACGAGCGCTCCCTCGACGGCGACGTCGTGAAGGACTTCGACGGTGTGAAGGTCGTCACGGACCGCATGAGCGCCCCGTACCTGGGCGGCGCCTCCATCGACTTCGTCGACACCATCGAGAAGCAGGGCTTCACCATCGACAACCCCAACGCCACGGGCTCCTGCGCCTGCGGCGACTCGTTCAGCTAAGCTTGAACGGCACGCACGACGAGGGCCCGCCCCCGGTCGCATCCGACCGGAGGCGGGCCCTCGGGCGTGTCCGGCGGGCCCGCGGCGGCTACTGCCGCGGGAGCTCCTTGCCCGTCGTGGCGTCCAGCACCTTCCGGTCGCCGAGCGGCTCCTTCAGGGTCACCGTCACCGACTTCTCCTCCGCCAGCATGATGCAGGCCTGACCCGGCTTGTCCGGCGTGTCAGTGATCTTCACCATGACCGATTCCGCCTGCTCCCGCGCCTCCACGGCGTAGGTGCTGCACGGGCTGCCCCAGAAGTTCACCGTCAGCTTCCGGTCGGCCTCCTTGTACGAGAAACCGGGCACGGTACGCCCGCTCGGCCCCGGCGTGCTCTCCTTCGCGGACGCCGGCTCGGTCACCGTGTGACCGGGCGCGCCGCCCCGGCCCGCCACCTCGAACAGCCAGGCCGGGACCAGGCCCCGCGCCCCGTCGACCGTCCCCGGAGCCAGTCCGAGCACCGCGCCCTTCACCGTCTCCGTCCGCGGCGGCTTCATGGGCCGGGGCTCCGGATTGCACGGCACCGTCTCCGCCGGCCCCGTCGCGGTGTCCGCCGCGAGCGGCACCGCGCTCGCGCAGCCGCTGGGGCCGGTCCCGCCCTCGGAGCCGCTCGACCGCGCGTTCAGCCGGGCCAGCGCCTCCACGGCCCCGACCACCTGCTGGTCGGCCGCCCGCACCGGCGCCTTCAGCTCACCGTTGCCGCCCACCACCGAGCCGTCCGCGCCCACGCTCACCTTGGTGGACCAGCCCTGCGTGGGCAGCCCGCCGACCACCGGATCCGCGGTCACCACCCGTACCGAGCCCTGGGTGAGCCGGGCGTCCAGCCTGGCCCCGTCCTGCCCCAGGGCCTTCAGCACCGGGGCCGCGGCGGCCTTGGCGGCCTCCTCGGACACCGGCTTCCCGCTCCCGCCCGCACCGCCGGCGTCCTTCGGCAGGGTGGCGGGACCGCAGGTGTCCTTGCCGCGCACGCAGTCGTCCCCGGCGCCGTTGCCCGCACCGTCGCCGCCCGCCTGGAAGCGGTTGAAGTTCCACGTCCCCGGGCCCGTACGGGCCACCGTCAGCCGCGGCCCGGAGCCGTCGGCGGCCTCGCCGGCCAGCCAGACGTCCCCCTCCAGCCGCGGCGCGCCCGTGATGCCCAGGGCCGCCGCCAGCCGGGCCACATCGGCCTCCGCCACCTCACCGGACACGCTGTAGGCGGGCGCCGTGGCCGGGGCCTCGGGCAGCTTCACGTCGGCCCGGTAGACCACTCCCGCGCCCGACGGGTCCGGCTCCCCCGGGGCGATGCCCGGCCCCGAGGGGTCTCCCGCGTCACGGGGCGCGGAGGCCGCGCTGTCGCCCGTACGGCGGGCCGCACCGTCGCCCTGGGCCGCGGACGCCCAGTAGGCGGTGCCGCCGCCCGCGAGCAGGACGGCGGCCGCGATCGAGCCGACGACCCAGGCGGGCCGCCGTCGTGTGCCGCTTGACGTGCCGGGTTCTTCGCTGGTCACCGCATCGCTCCTTCACCGGTTCCGCAGTGTCTGATGCGGGTGTGACGGAACAGCGGCCCAAGCGGTTCCCCTCGTGCCTCCTACTGGTCCCCGTACGCCGCGGTGGAGGCGATCAGCCGGGCCGAGTCGGCCGGAACCCGCACCCCGTGGATCTGCGAGGCCGCCACCCGGACCGGCCGGCTGCCCTCCTCGACGCCCCAGTGCGGGGCCATCCGGGCGCAGTCCCCCAGCAGACGGGCGAAGCCGGGCCGTCCCGGGCCTTCCGCTCCGCGCCTCTCAGCGGTGTACTCGGCGTAGCCGTAACCGTCGGTATAGGTCATGCAGGCACCGTAGGCACCGGACCTCTCGCGAAGAAAGACCTACTAAGGGGTAGTTTCCGAGGTGGGGTGCGGGGTTCGGCCAGGGGCCACTTACCGGGTAGTTTTGACTGTCCCTCGCCGTCCTCAGCAGGAGCGTCCACGCCGTGCGCATCGCAGTCACCGGCTCCATCGCCACCGACCACCTCATGACCTTCCCCGGCCGGTTCGCCGACCAGTTCGTCGCGGACCAGCTGCACACGGTCTCCCTCTCCTTCCTCGTCGACAACCTCGACGTGCGGCGGGGCGGTGTGGGTCCGAACATCTGCTTCGGCATGGGGCAGCTCGGCATCCGCCCGATCCTCGTCGGAGCCGCCGGCTCCGACTTCGACGAGTACCGCGCCTGGCTCGACCGGCACGGCGTCGACACCGAGTCCGTCCGCATCTCCGAGGTGCTGCACACCGCGCGCTTCGTCTGCACCACGGACTCCGACCACAACCAGATCGGCTCCTTCTACACGGGCGCGATGAGCGAGGCCCGCCTGATCGAGCTGAAGTCCGTGGCCGACCGCGTGGGCGGGCTCGACCTCGTCCTCATCGGCGCGGACGACCCCGAGGCGATGCTGCGCCACACCGAGGAGTGCCGGACGCGGGGGATCCCCTTCGCCGCCGACTTCTCGCAGCAGATCGCCCGCATGGACGGCGACAACATCCGCACCCTGATGGAGGGCGCGACCTACCTCTTCTCGAACGAGTACGAGAAGGGCCTCATCGAGTCGAAGTCCGGCTGGACGGACGAGGAGATCCTCGCCAAGGTCGGCACCCGCGTGACCACGCTGGGCTCCAACGGCGTCAAGATCGAGCGCATGGGCGAGGACGCGATCGTCGTCGGCTGCCCCGAGGAGAACGCGAAGGTCGACCCGACCGGCGTGGGCGACGCCTTCCGCGCCGGGTTCCTGACGGGCCTGGGCTGGGGCGTCGGGCTGGAGCGGGCGGCGCAGGTCGGCTGCATGCTCGCGACCCTCGTCATCGAGACGCTGGGCACCCAGGAGTACACCCTGGCGCGGGCGCACTTCATGGAACGCTTCACCAAGGCCTACGGCGACGAGGCCGCGGCGGAGGTCCAGGCCCACCTGGCCTGACTTTCAGCCTCGCCGGCGTTTGAGGCGCGGGGTCCGGGGCGGCGCCCCGGGGAACCCGGCTCCGCCGGGCACCGGGCTCCGCCCGGACCCGCTCCTCAAACGCCGGAGGGGCTGGAAGCGGCCGGCGCAGGCGGAGGGGCTGGGTTCGGCCGGAGGGGCTACGACCGGCGGCGGACCGTGTAGGCGGTGCCGGCCGGGCGGGGGGATTCGCCCAGGTAGTCGTGGCCCCGCATCGCGCACCACGCCGGGATGTCCAGCCGGGCCACCTCGTCGTCCGACAGGACGGTCACCGTGCCGCCCACCGGGACCCGGCCGATGGCGCGGGCCAGCTCGATCACCGGCTGGGGGCACCGCAGCCCGAGCGCGTCGAGTTCCAGGGACTCCGTCACCGGCCCCGCCGCGGCCACCGCGGGCGGCTCCGACACGCCGAGCCGCTCCCGTACGCCCGCCACCGCACCCGGCAGCACCTCCAGGAACGCGTTGACGTCCTCGGCCGGGGTGCCCGGCGGCAGGGACACCCGTACGTTCCCCTCCGACAGCACGCCCATCGCCCGCAGCACGTGACTGGGGGTCAGCGTGGAGCTCGTGCAGGAGGAGCCGGAGGAGACCGAGAAGCCCGCCCGGTCCAGCTCGTGCAGCAGCGCCTCCCCGTCGACGTACAGACAGGAGAAGGTGACCAGGTGCGGCAGCCGCCGGTCCGCGTCGCCGACCACCTCCACGTCCGGGACCAGCCGCACCACCCGCCGCCGGATGCGGTCCACCAGGACCCGCAGCCGGGCCGCCTCCGCGTCCGCCTCGGCCCGTACGGCCCGCAAAGAGGCCGCCGCCGCCACGATCGCGGGAAGGTTGACGAAGCCGGGGGAGCGCCCCGACTCCCTTTCGTCCGCGGGGCCTTGGGGCGAGTAGCGGACCCCCTTGCGGACCGCGAGCAGGCCGACCCCGGGCGGGCCGCCCCATTTGTGCGCACTCGCCGCCAGGACCGACCAGGCGCCCTCCACGGGACCCCAGGCCAGCGACTGCGCCGCGTCCACCAGCAGCGGCACCCCGGCCGCCCCGCAGACCTCGGCGACCTCGGCCACCGGCTGGACCGTGCCCACCTCGTGGTTGGCCGACTGCAGACAGGCGAGGGCGGTCGCCGGGGTCAGCGCGTCGGCGTACCCGGCGGCGGACACCGCGCCCGACCGGTCCACCGGCACCTCGGACACGCTCCCGCCGCGCGCCTCGTGCGCCGCGGCCGAATGCAGTACAGAACTGTGTTCGACCGCTGATACGACCAGATGCTCACCGACACGTCGCCGCCCGGCGAGGACGCCCGCGACGCCCGAGTGAACCGCGTGCGTCCCCGAAGGAGTGAACACGAGCTCGTCGGCGCGGCATCCCACCGCCTCGGCGGCGGCCTCCCGCGCCGCGTCCAGGAGCAGTCGCGCGCGCCTGCCCTCCCGGTACAGCCTGGCCGGATCGGCCCAGCCCTCGTCCAGGGAGGCCTGCAACGCCTGCCGGGCCACGGGGTGCAGGGGAGCGGCGGACGCGGTGTCGAAGTACGGCATCCGGCCACGCTAACGCCGACCCCCCGGCGTTCGAGGTCAGGGGGCGTCAGATGCGCCCCGGAGCCCGCCGTTCAGGGCTGTGTCCACGGTCCCCCGTACGGCGGATCCATCCCTTCGGGGGCAGTAGCGGCGCGTTGGGCACCCTCCCCGCGCGACCCCAAATAGCGTCCAGTAGGGTTTGGTCCGCATAAACATCCAAACCCCTGCCTGCGTCAGGGCCGGCGACCGACCCGAACACGGCCGCGGCCGGCCGCGCGGGCCGAGACTCTCGGGAAGGCGCTACGTGAGTCCCTACGGCTCCGACCGCTCGCCGCGGCGCCCGATGCGGCGGAAGCTGCTGCAGGCGCTGACTGCGGGCGTGGTCCTGGCGACCGCCACTGGTTGCTCGTATACATGGAAAGACTTCCCCCGCCTCGGAATGCCGACTCCGGTAACCGAGGAGGCGCCGCGCATCCTCTCCCTGTGGCAGGGATCCTGGGCGGCCGCGCTCGTCACGGGCATCCTGGTGTGGGGCCTGATCATCTGGAGCGTCATCTTCCACCGGCGCAGCCGGACGAAGATCGAGGTCCCGGCGCAGACCCGGTACAACATGCCCATCGAGGCGCTGTACACGGTGGTACCGCTCATCATCGTCTCGGTGCTCTTCTACTTCACCGCGCGTGACGAGTCGAAGCTCCTCGCCCTCACCCCGAAGCCGCCGCACACGATCAACGTGATCGGCTTCCAGTGGAGCTGGGGCTTCAACTACATCGAGAACGTCGACGGCGACGCGGCCACCCCGAAGGCGGGTGCGGTTCCCAAGGAGCTGGCCTCCATCCCGGACCGCTTCACCAAGGACTTCCCGGCGGGCGCCGAGGGCGTCTACGAGAAGGGCGTCCCGAGCGACCGCAACCCGCAGACGGGCAACCCGGGTCCGACCCTGGTCCTCCCCAAGGGTGAGAAGGTCCGCTTCATCCTGTCGTCCAACGACGTCATCCACTCCTTCTGGGTGGTCCCCTTCCTGTTCAAGCAGGACGTCATTCCGGGCCACACCAACGTCTTCGAGGTCGTCCCCAGCCAAGAGGGCACCTTCATGGGCAAGTGCGCCGAGCTCTGCGGCGTCGACCACTCCCGGATGCTCTTCAACGTCAAGGTCGTCTCCCCCGAGGAGTACAAGACGTACCTGAAGGAGCTGGCGGAGAAGGGTCAGACCGGCTTCCTCCCCGCCGGTATCAAGCAGACCGACCCGGCCCGGAATGCGGAAGTGAACAAACTGTGAGCATCCTCAACGAATCCCAGGGTGCCCCCGCAGCCGACTCGTACGAGAACGAGCTGCCGGTGCGGCGCAAGCAGCCGGGCAACGTGGTCGTGAAGTGGCTCACCACCACCGACCACAAGACCATCGGCACGATGTACCTGGTCACCTCGTTCGTGTTCTTCATCATCGGCGGTCTGCTGGCGCTCTTCATGCGTGCCGAGCTGGCCCGTCCGGGCACGCAGATCATGTCGAACGAGCAGTTCAACCAGGCGTTCACCATGCATGGCACGATCATGCTGCTGATGTTCGCCACCCCGCTGTTCGCGGGCTTCGCCAACTGGATCATGCCGCTCCAGATCGGCGCGCCCGACGTGGCGTTCCCGCGGCTGAACATGTTCGCGTACTGGCTGTACCTCTTCGGCTCGACCATCGCGGTGGCCGGCTTCGTGACGCCGAACGGCGCCGCCGACTTCGGCTGGTTCGCCTACTCCCCGCTGTCGGACGCAGTCCGCTCGCCGGGCATCGGCGCCGACATGTGGATCATGGGTCTGGCCTTCTCCGGCTTCGGCACGATCCTCGGCTCGGTCAACTTCATCACCACGATCATCTGCATGCGCGCTCCCGGCATGACGATGTTCCGCATGCCGATCTTCACCTGGAACGTGCTGCTGACCGGTGTCCTGGTCCTGCTCGCCTTCCCGGTCCTGGCCGCCGCGCTCTTCGCGCTGGAGTCCGACCGCAAGTTCGGCTCGCACATCTTCGACAGTGCCAACGGTGGAGCACTGCTCTGGCAGCACCTCTTCTGGTTCTTCGGACACCCGGAGGTGTACATCATCGCGCTGCCGTTCTTCGGCATCGTCTCCGAGATCATCCCGGTCTTCTCGCGCAAGCCGATGTTCGGTTACATCGGCCTGATCGCCGCGACGATCGCGATCGCCGGCCTCTCGGTGACCGTGTGGGCCCACCACATGTACGTCACCGGCGGTGTGCTGCTGCCGTTCTTCTCCTTCATGACCTTCCTGATCGCGGTACCGACCGGTGTGAAGTTCTTCAACTGGATCGGCACCATGTGGAAGGGCTCGCTGTCCTTCGAGACCCCGATGCTCTGGACGATCGGCTTCCTGGTCACCTTCACCTTCGGTGGTCTGACCGGCGTCATCCTGGCCTCGCCCCCGATGGACTTCCACGTCTCCGACTCGTACTTCGTCGTCGCCCACTTCCACTACGTCGTCTTCGGCACCGTGGTGTTCGCGATGTTCGCCGGCTTCCACTTCTGGTGGCCGAAGTTCACGGGCAAGATGCTGGACGAGCGCCTCGGCAAGATCACCTTCTGGACGCTGTTCATCGGCTTCCACGGCACCTTCCTGGTGCAGCACTGGCTGGGCGCCGAGGGCATGCCGCGTCGTTACGCGGACTACCTCGCGGCCGACGGTTTCACCACGCTGAACACGATCTCCACGATCAGCTCCTTCGTGCTGGGCCTGTCGATGCTGCCGTTCATGTACAACGTGTGGAAGACGGCCAAGTACGGCAAGAAGATCGAGGTCGACGACCCGTGGGGCTACGGCCGTTCGCTCGAATGGGCGACGTCCTGCCCGCCGCCGCGGCACAACTTCCTCACCCTGCCGCGCATCCGTAGCGAGTCGCCCGCGTTCGACCTCCACCACCCGGAGATCGCCGCACTCGACCACCTCGAGGACCACGGCGCCAAGGCGGCCGTCACCGGTGGCAAGGAGGCCGGCAAGTGAAGATCCAGGGCAAGATGTTCCTCTGGCTCTCCTTCTTCATCCTGATCATGGCCGTCGTGTACGGCGTGTGGTCGAAGGAGCCCGTCGGAACCACCGCGCTCTTCCTGGCCTTCGGCCTGAGCGTCATGATCGGCTACTACCTGGCCTTCACGGCCAAGCGCGTCGACGAGATGGCCCAGGACAACCTGGAGGCCGACGTCGCCGACGAGGCCGGCGAGCTGGGGTTCTTCTCCCCGCACAGCTGGCAGCCGCTCTCGCTGGGCATCGGTGGCGCGCTCGCCTTCATGGGCGTCATCTTCGGCTGGTGGCTCATGTACTTCTCGGCCCCGATCATCCTGATCGGCCTGTGGGGCTGGGTGTACGAGTACTACCGCGGTGAGAACGCCAACCAGTAGGACGCAAAGCACCGCGCGGCCCGGCCGCGCACCACGTGGGGCCCGGACACCTCTTCGGAGGAGTCCGGGCCCCTCGTTTGCAGTCACCCCGCGCGCCGTAATTGTCATATCTTCATAGCGTTGGCCCCATGAAGCACTCACCGCGTCTTTGGACGGTACTCAGCTGCTCCCTGCTGGTCGCGTCCCTCGGGGCCGGCGCCACCGCATGCGGGTCCGGCGACAACCCGCTGTCGGCCCGCCCGGTCGACGCGGGCGAGCAGGTCGCCTTCAACCAGACCGCAGGCAGCCGCCCCGTCGACCCCAACCGGCCCCTGGAGATCACCGCCAGGAACAAGGGCAGCCGGATCACCGACGTGACGGTCGTGGACACCCACGGCCGCCGCCTGGCGGGCGAACTCAGCGCCAAGGGGGACCGGTGGCACAGCACCGTCCCCATGGCCGCAGGCGTCCGCTACACCGTCACCGTGAGCACCGAGGACCAGCGGGGCACCCCGGGCAGGCGCACGATGGCCTTCGACACCACCCCGTCCAAAGGCGTCCTGAAGGTCGAATTCGGCCCGGAGGAGGGCAAGTACGGCGTCGGGCAGCCCCTCACCGCCGACCTCAACGAGCCCGTCAAGGACAAGGCGGCACGCGCCGTCGTCGAACGGGGCCTGGTCGTCGACGCCCCGGACGGGGTCGAAGGCGCCTGGCACTGGGTCGACGACAAGAAGCTGCACTACCGCCCGAAGGAGTACTGGCCCGCCAACACCACCGTCTCCGTACGGAGCAACCTGGAGGGCATCAGGATCACCGACGACCTCCACGGGGCCGCCGCCAAGCCCCTGAAGCTGGAGATCGGCGACCGCGTCGAGGTCACCACCGACGCCTCCGCGCACTGGCTGACCTTCAAGCGCAACGGAGAAGTGATCAATTCCATCCCGGTCACCACCGGCAAGCCCGGGTTCTCCACCCGGAACGGCATCAAGGTGGTGCTGGGCAAGCAGTACTACGTACAGATGCGCGGGGACACCGTCGGCATCGGCGGCAGCGAGTACTACAACCTGCCCGTCTACTACGCCACCCGCGTCACCTGGAGTGGTGAATACGTCCACGCCGCCCCGTGGTCCATCGGCTCCCACGGCTACGCCAACGTCAGCCACGGCTGCACCGGCATGAGCACCGGCAACGCCGCCTGGTTCTACGAGAACATCACCGAGGGCGACATCGTCCAGGTGATCAACAGCATCGGCGACGACATGGACATCTTCGGCAACGGGTTCGGGGACTGGAACATGGACTGGAAGGACTGGCGCGAAGGCAGCGCCCTCCTCAAGGGCACCCGGGAAGGCCGCAGTCACATCGACCAGGCGCGCCTGAGGCCCACGGTCTGACCGGCCGGGCCCCCGGACGCGGTCCGGGGGCCTTCCGGGCGTACGCGGGCGTCAGGCCGCCGAGGAGGACAGCCTCGCCCGCAGCAGGCCCGCCAGGGCGTCCGCGAACTCCACCGGGTCCACCGGAAGGGTCACCGCGGCGTCCGCGCGGCTCCACGTGGCCAGCCAGGCGTCCTGAGGGCGCCCCATCAGCAGCAGCACCGGGGGACACCGGAAGATCTCGTCCTTGATCTGCCGGCACACACCCATGCCCCCGGCCGGAACCGCCTCGCCGTCCAGCACGCACACGTCGATGCCGCCCGCGTCCAGCTCCGACAGGACAGCCGGCAGGGTCGCGCACTCCAGGAACTCCACCGGCGGCAGATCCGCGGCCAGGCGGCGGCCCGCCGCCAGCCTCACCTGCTCCCGGGTGCCCGCGTCGTCGCTGTAGACCAGAACCCGCGCAGTCGCCCGCATTTCGATCCTCCACGTGTCCCATGAATCACGTTGATGTTGCGCGGGATGCTACTCCTCCCGCCGCCCTGTCAACATCGGTTCGGACATGTGCACGGGGCTGTTCGGAGGGGTCATCTGATGGGCCGTTCGGGCCTTGCACACGCCCCTGACACTCCGAACGGCACCCCCCGGGGTGAGGGCGGGATAAGCGACCGACATAATGTCGGTCGTGGCGACAGCAACGACAGTAGATACCGGGCACGCGCACCCGACGGTCAACCGGCCGAACCTCGTCAGCGTCGGAACCATCATCTGGTTGAGTTCCGAGCTGATGTTCTTCGCGGCCCTCTTCGCGATGTACTTCACCCTGCGATCCGTGACGGGTCCCGAGTACTGGACGGAACAGGCGAACACCCTGAACCTCCCGTTCTCGGCGACGAACACGACGATCCTGGTTCTTTCCTCCCTCACCTGCCAGCTCGGCGTATTCGCCGCGGAGCGCGGTGACGTGAAGAAGCTCCGGACGTGGTTCATCATCACGTTCGTCATGGGTGCGATCTTCATTGGCGGCCAGGTGTTCGAGTACACCGAGCTGGTCAAGCACGAGGGCATGAGCCTCTCGTCCGGTCCGTACGGCTCGGTCTTCTACCTGACCACCGGCTTCCACGGTCTGCACGTGACGGGCGGTCTCATCGCCTTCCTGCTGGTCCTCGGCCGGACGTACGCGGCCAAGAGGTTCACCCACGAACAGGCCACGTCGGCCATCGTCGTGTCCTACTACTGGCACTTCGTCGACGTCGTCTGGATCGGCCTCTTCGCGACGATCTACCTGATCAAGTAGCGAACACGTCACCGGGCCCGACCCGGCACTCCATCCAGACACACCGACGCAGAAGATCCTGACACCGGGGTAATCCGTGAAAAAGCTCTCCGCACGACGACGCCATCCGCTGGCGGCGGTCGTCGTTCTACTCCTCGCGCTGGCGGCCACTGGGGGGCTGTACGCCGCCTTTGCTCCCGCGGGCAAGGCGCAGGCCGATGAAACCGCCCAGTCCCTCGCCATCGAGGAGGGCAAGAAGCTCTACGCCGTGGGTTGCGCAAGCTGCCACGGAACCGGCGGTCAGGGTTCCTCTGACGGCCCGAGCCTGGTCGGCGTCGGCTCCGCGGCCGTCGACTTCCAGGTGAGCACGGGCCGCATGCCCGCCCAGCAGCCCGGCGCCCAGGTGCCGAAGAAGCCGGTCATCTACACCCAGGCGCAGATCGACCAGCTGGCCGCGTACATCGCCTCCCTCGGCGCCGGCCCGATCACGCCGACCGAGAAGCAGTACGACCCGGCGGACGCCGACATCGCCAACGGTGGCGAGCTGTTCCGCAACAACTGCGCGCAGTGCCACAACTTCACCGGTGAAGGCGGCGCGCTGACCAACGGCAAGTACGCCCCCAACCTTGAGGACGTCTCGCCGAAGCACATCTACGAGGCCATGCAGACCGGCCCGCAGAACATGCCCTCCTTCCCCGACAGCACCATGCCGGAGAAGCAGAAGAAGGACATCATCGCGTACCTCCAGAACGTGAACGGTGAGAAGTCGACCAACCCCGGTGGTCTCAAGCTCGGTGGCCTCGGCCCCGTCTCCGAGGGTCTGTTCGGCTGGATCTTCGCTCTGGGTGCGCTGATCGCTGTCGCCGTCTGGGTCGCGGCCCACACCGCTAAGGCCAAGAAGTCATGAGTAGCCAAGAGATTCCCGAAGAGAAGCACCTGCCGAGCGAGCAGGGCGACGCCCACCACGGTGGCGTAGCAGTGGCGGACGACCCGTTCGCCGACCCGGGCCTGCCGGTCCACAAGCCGCGCATCCAGGACATCGACGAGCGTGCGGCGAAGCGTTCCGAGCGCACCGTCGCCATGCTGTTCACGCTGTCGATGCTGGCCACGATCGGCTTCATCGCCTCGTACGTGATCTTCCCGGTCGACAAGATCGTCTACATCTTCCCGCTCGGGAAGGTCAGCGCGCTCAACTTCGCCCTGGGTATGACGCTGGGCATCGCCCTCTTCTGCATCGGCGCGGGCGCGGTCCACTGGGCCCGCACCCTGATGTCCGACGTCGAGGTCGCCGACGACCGCCACGAGATCGCCGCTTCGCCGGAGGTCAAGGCGAAGGTCCTGCAGGACTTCGCCGACGGCGCCAACGAGTCCGGCATCGGCCGCCGTCCGCTGATCCGCAACACGATGCTCGGCGCGCTGGCCATGCTGCCGCTCTCCGCCGTCGTGATCATGCGCGACCTGGGCCCGCTGCCCGAGGACAAGCTGCGCCACACCATGTGGGCCAAGGGCAAGCTGCTCATCAACCAGAACACGATGGAGCCGCTGCGTCCCGAGGACGTGCTCGTCGGTTCGCTGACGTTCGCCATGCCCGAGGGCCTGGACGAGCACCAGCACGACTTCCAGACGCAGATCGCCAAGGCCGCCCTGATGATCGTCCGCATTCAGCCGGAGGACATCAAGGACAAGCAGGAACTCGAGTGGTCCCACGACGGCATCGTGGCCTACTCGAAGATCTGCACCCACGTCGGCTGCCCGATCAGCCTGTACGAGCAGCAGACGCACCACGTGCTCTGCCCGTGCCACCAGTCCACCTTCGACCTCTCCGACGGCGCCCGCGTCATCTTCGGCCCGGCCGGTCACGCGCTTCCGCAGCTGCGGATCGGCGTGAATGGTGACGGCTTCCTCGAAGCGCTCGGCGACTTCGAAGAGCCCGTCGGTCCTGCATTCTGGGAGCGCGGATGAGCACCGCCACTGACAACAAGGCGCGCAAAGCGCCGGCCGGCGAGCGCGTAGCGGACTGGGCGGACGGCCGCCTGGGCATCTACAGCCTGGCCAAGGCCAACATGCGCAAGATCTTCCCGGACCACTGGTCCTTCATGCTGGGTGAGATCTGCCTCTACAGCTTCATCATCATCATCCTCACGGGTGTGTACCTGACGCTGTTCTTCCACCCGAGCATGAACGAGGTGGAGTACCACGGCAGTTACGTCCCCATGCAGGGCGTGCTGATGTCGGAGGCCTTCGCCTCGACGCTCGACATCAGCTTCGACGTCCGCGGTGGTCTGCTCATCCGCCAGATCCACCACTGGGCGGCGCTGATCTTCGTCGCGGCGATGATCGTGCACATGATGCGCGTCTTCTTCACCGGCGCGTTCCGCAAGCCGCGCGAGGTCAACTGGATCTTCGGCTTCCTGCTGCTGGTCCTCGGCATGTTCACCGGCTTCACCGGTTACTCGCTGCCGGACGACCTGCTCTCGGGTACCGGTGTCCGCTTCATGCAGGGCGCCATCCTGTCCGTCCCGGTCGTCGGCACCTACCTGTCGATGTTCCTGTTCGGCGGTGAGTTCCCGGGCGGCGACTTCGTCGCGCGCTTCTACTCGGTGCACATCCTGCTGCTGCCCGGCATCATGATGGGCCTCCTCGTGGCCCACCTGATCCTGGTCTTCTACCACAAGCACACCCAGTACGCGGGCCCCGGCAAGACGAACAACAACGTCGTCGGCATGCCGCTGCTGCCGGTCTACATGGCCAAGGCCGGAGGCTTCTTCTTCCTGGTCTTCGGCGTCATCTCGGTCGTCGCCGCGGTCGCCTCGATCAACCCGATCTGGGCCCTCGGCCCGTACCGCCCGGACCACGTGTCCACCGGTGCGCAGCCCGACTGGTACATGGGTATGCCGGAAGGCCTGATCCGTGCCATGCCCGGCTGGGAGATCAACCTGTGGGGCCACACGCTCGTCCTGGGCGTGTTCATCCCGCTGATCCTCTTCCCGCTGGTCCTCGGCGCGATCGCCGTCTGGCCGTTCATCGAGTCCTGGGTCACCGGCGACAAGCGCGAGCACCACATCCTGGACCGCCCGCGCAACGTCCCGACCCGTACGGCCTTCGGTGTCGCCTGGATCGCGGAGTACATCGTGCTCCTCATCGGCGGCGGCAACGACATGTTCGCCCAGTACTTCCACCTGTCGATCAATGCGATCACGTGGTTCGTCCGGATCGGCTTCTTCGCCGTCCCGGTCGTCGCCTTCATCGTCACCAAGCGGATCTGCCTCGGCCTCCAGCGCCGGGACCGGGACAAGGTGCTGCACGGTCGCGAGACCGGCATCATCAAGCGCCTGCCGCACGGTGAGTTCGTCGAGGTCCACGAGCCGCTCCCGCAGGGCAAGCTGCACACGCTCACCGCGCACGAGCAGTACAAGCCGATCGAGATCGGCCCGACGGTCGACGAGAACGGTGTCGAGCGCAAGGTGAAGGCCACCGAGAAGCTGCGCGCGAAGCTCAGCAAGGGCTTCTACGCCGAGGGCAACCAGATTCCCAAGCCCACGGTGGAGGAGTACAAGGAGATCCAGTCCGGCCACGGCCACCACTGATCCCCCGCACCACCGCATGAGGGACTGATTTCGGTCAGTCCTGGTGTCGCCACGGTGAGAGCCCCGTCCAGTGTCCGGACGGGGCTCTTTGCCGTAACCGGGGCTGGATAGGCTGATCTCCGACCCATTCGACGTGGAACCCCCATCAACAGCAGGAGCGGACCATGAACGTTGCGACCCCGGCAGGCGGCGACAGCGTGGCGGCCCGTGGCTGGCCGGCCGTTCTCGACGCCCTGCTGACCGGCCAGGACCTGAGCGCCGACGACACCGCCTGGGCCATGGACCGGATCATGCGCGGGGAGGCCACCGACGCCCAGATCGCCGGCTTCGTGGTGGCCCTGCGGGCCAAGGGGGAGACGGTCGCGGAGATCAACGGCCTGGTACGGGCCATGTACGAGCACGCCAACCTCATCGAGGTACCGGGCCGGACCGTCGACATCGTCGGCACCGGCGGCGACGGCGCCAAGACGGTCAACATCTCCACGATGTCGGCGATCGTCGTCGCCGGCACCGGCGCCAAGGTGGTCAAGCACGGCAACCGTGCCGCGTCCTCCGCCAGCGGCTCCTCCGACGTCCTGGAGAAGCTCGGCGTCAACCTCGACCTCCCCATCGACGGCGTGGTGCGGGTCGCGGAGGAGGCGGGCATCACCTTCTGCTTCGCCGTGAAGTTCCACCCCGCCCTGCGGCACGTCGCGGGCGCCCGCCGGGAACTGGGCATCCGCACCACCTTCAACGTCCTCGGCCCGCTGACCAACCCCGCCCGCGTACGGTCCCAGGCCACCGGCGTCGCCGACCCCCGGATGGCCCCCATCGTGGCTGGTGTGCTCGCCGAGCGCGGCTCGTCCGCCCTGGTCTTCCGCGGCGACGACGGCCTCGACGAACTGACCACCACCGCGACCTCACGGGTCTGGTGGGTCCGCGACGGCAAGGTCTCCGAGCAGACCTTCGACCCGCGTGACGTCGGCATCCCGCTGGTCGGCGTCTCCGCCCTGGCCGGCGGGGACCCCTCGTACAACGCGGACGTGGCCCGCCGCCTGCTGGCCGGCGAGACCGGACCGGTACGCGACGCCGTCCTGCTGAACGCCGCCGCCGCCCTGGTCGCCCTGGACCCGGGCACGGGCACCCTGGAGGAGCAGATCGCGGCCGGCATCACCCGCGCGGCCGAGTCGATCGACTCCGGATCCGCCCGGGCCGCACTGGAGCGCTGGGTGACGGCCAGCAACGCCTGATCCGGCACGCGTTTCGAGCCAGACCCCGGTCCACCATGCGGACCGGGGTCTTGCGCCCGGAGGATCTTGTGGCAGGATGCGGACCAGGTCACGAGTGACAGCGTTCAGGCCCCGGCTTGCTGTCCGGCAACCCTCCTTCCGTGGCGGGGTGCCCCGGGTGATGACCGGGCCGTAGGCAGCAAGGCCTACGGCAAGCGCGGATCCCTCGACACCAGGGGTCCTGGTCTCTCGAGGAGCGTTTTCCGTGAGCAAGCGAATGCGATAGGGCGACTGCCGCCCCTACTTCACCCTCGGACCAGGGTCACTTCGGCGTACCCCGCCCCTCCCGTCCGAGGCCCCTCCCGTACCCCGGACGGCCGCAGCGCCGTACCCGCGTACGGGCACACCGAAGCCATTCAGCCCTGCCTGCCGGGAGATACCGCCATGTCCGCATCCCTGAACGCCGCCGTCGCCACCGCCACCACCGTCGCGTCGGACCCCGCCTGTGCCGAGCCGCTCGCCGTCCTCGGCCGTGACGTCACCGTCCCCCTCGTCACCGGCGGCGAGGTCACCTACGCGGCCCTCGACTACGCGGCCAGCGCCCCCGCCCTCCAGCGGGTCTGGGACGACGTGGCCGCCTACGCCCCCTACTACGGCAGCGTCCACCGCGGCGCCGGATACCTCTCGCAGCTCTCCACCGACCTCTTCGAGCAGAGCCGGGCCACGGTCGCCGAGTTCCTCGACTGCCGCCCCACCGACCAGGTCGTCTTCACCCGCTCCACCACCGACTCACTGAACCTGCTCGCGGCGGTGATCCCCGCCGACTGCCAGGTGTTCGTCTTCGAGACCGAGCACCACGCCTCGCTCCTGCCCTGGACGAACGCGCAGGTCAGCTACCTCAACGCGCCGCGCACCCCCGACGAGGCCGTCGCCACCCTGGAGCGGGCGCTCGCCGACCGCACTGCATCAATCGAAGAGGGCTACGGCCCGGCGCTCGTGTGCGTCACCGGCGCGTCCAACGTCACCGGCGAGCTGTGGCCGGTGAAGGAACTCGCCGCCGCCGCGCACGCCCACGGCGCACGGATCGTCCTGGACGCCGCCCAGCTGGCCCCGCACCACCCCGTCTCCGTGCGCGACCTCGACGTCGACTGGGTCGCCTTCTCCGGCCACAAGCTCTACGCCCCCTTCGGCTCGGGCGTCCTCGCCGGCCGCGCCGACTGGCTGCAGCAGGCCGAGCCGTACCTGGCCGGCGGCGGAGCCTCCCGCAAGGTCTCCCGCCGCGAGGACGGCGGCGTCGACGTCGAGTGGCACACCACGGCCGCCCGCCACGAGGCCGGCTCCCCGAACGTCATCGGCGTCTACTCCATCGCCTCCGCCTGCCGGGCCCTGACCGAGGCGGGCTTCGAGAACCTGGTGGCGCGCGAGCAGCGGCTGGTGGAGCGGGTCCGTCAGGGCCTCGCCGAGGTCCAGGCCGTGCGGGTGCTGTCCCTCTTCGGGGACGACGCCCCGCGGGTCGGCGTCATCTCCTTCGTCGTGGACGGCTGGAACAGCTCCCACTTCGCCGCCGCGCTCTCCGCCGAGTACGGGATCGGCGTACGGGACGGCCTGTTCTGCGCCCACCCGCTGGTGCGGACCCTGCTGGGCAGCGAGCCGCAGACGCAGGGCGAGTGCGGGGCCCCGGAGGCGGCGCCGGGGGAGCGGTCGCTGAACGCGATCCGCGTCAGCTTCGGTGCGGGCACCCCGGACGAGCACGTCGACCGCTTCGTGCGGGCGGTGAAGGAACTCGTCACGGACGGCGCGAAGTGGCAGTACCGCACGGAGGAAGGCCGCTGCGTACCGGCGGTCTGACCTGCCGTGCCCCTGCGGGGTTGCTCGGCGGTGTGCGGTGCCCCTGCGGGGTTGCTCGGCGGTGTCCCTGCGGGGTTGCTCGGCGGTGTGCGGGTCGGGCGGTGTCCTGTGCGGGAGTGGAGTCGGGCGGTGGTGTGCGGGTGTGGGGTGGTGCCCCGCACGAGGGTCTCCTCGGCTCGGC
>NZ_LBMK01000001.1:824484-895887 GCF_001005295.1 Streptomyces yangpuensis
CGCGCAACCGGGGCCGCCTGGCCGGGGCGTACCCGCACGCGCCGAGCCGAGGAGACACCCCGTACCGGCACCGCTCCCCGACCCGGGCGGAGCCAGAGCCGGACCGCCAAGCCTCCGCAGGGCACCCCCGCCCGGGCGGAGCCAAACCGGCCGCCTGCAGGGAAAGGGCCAGATCCGCAGACCGCGCCGGAGGCGTCAGGCGTCGAGGCCGATGGCGAACGCCGCCTCCAGGTCGTGCTGCGAGTACGTGCGGAACGCCACGTGCGTGTCCGTCGCCTCGACGCCCGGGATCTTGCTGATGCGGCCGGGGATGATGTCGGCCAGGTTCTCGTGGCGGTTCACGCGGACCAGCGCGATCAGGTCGTACGTCCCCGTGACGGAGTAGACCTCGCTGACGCTGTCCAGCGCCGCGATGGACTCGGCGATCTCGGGGATGCGGTCCACGCTGGTCTTGATGAGCACGATCGCGGTGATCACGGCTGGCTGTCTCCCTCGGTGGCCGTCGCTGGTCGCCTCACTCTAGTCGTACCCCGATAGCGGGCCCATGCGTAGAGGAAGCCGAGCGAGAACCCCACCAGATGGGCCAGATAGGCGACTCCCGGCCCGCTGTCGGCGCGGTGCGCCGCCACCCATTGGAGGGCGAACCAGAACAGCAGCACCATCCAGGCCGGGAAGCGCAGCGGCAGGAAGAAGAGGAACGGGAACAGGCTCGTCACCCTCGCCCGCGGGAGCAGGAAGAGGAAGGCGCCCAGGACGGCCGAGATCGCACCGGACGCGCCGACCAGCGTCTGCGCGGACTCCGCGTTGGCCGCCGCGTACGCCGCCAGCGCCAGGTAGCCCGTGCAGAGGTAGAAGACGAGGAACGCCGGACGGCCCATCCGCTCCTCGGCCAGCGCGCCGAAGACGAAGAGGAAGAGCATGTTCCCGAGCAGGTGCAGCCAGCTGCCGTGGACGAACAGCGCGGTCAGCGGCGTCAGCCAGGCGCGTGGGGTGTCCGTGAAGAGCTCGTCCGGGACCACGCCCCAGCGCCGGAAGTACGCGGTGCCCGCGGCCAGCAGGTCGTCACCGGTTCCGTAGCCGGGATCGAGCCCCGACGCGGGGCTCAGCACGAACACCACCGCGCAGCCCGCGATCAGCGCATGGGTGACCACCGGTCCCCGGGCAGCTTCGCGCACGGTCCGCCACCTTACGATCATGTGACAGAGCATGACGCAACGCGACCCCCCTGGAGCGGTGGCAGGCCGTAGGGTTACGAGCTGCGGTGCTCAGGCCGACGCGGACGGCCGAACGGACCGCTTTAATTGAATCAGCTACGAAGGAGAGAGCGGCCCGATGACGGTTCCCCTGCCGACCGACACCACGCGGTGGCGCTGCACCCTGTGCGGCAACCTCACCCGCTTCGACGTCACCCGCTCGTCGAAGGTCGTCGAGTACATCCACCTGGACCTCGCCGGGGAGCCCAAGGTCGAGGAGCGCGAGGTGGTCAATGAGACCATCGAGTCTGTCCGCTGTCGCTGGTGCAACGCGGTGGACCAGATCGAGCTCGTGGACAGGCCGGGCGCGGACTCCTGAAGGAGCCCCGCCCGCAGGTAGACCATCACGGTAGGGGTGACGGATTGTGGAGCCAGCAAGCGGCGCCGGGGCGGCCGACGCGGCCGACGACGCCGCGGAGGCGCTCGACCGCCCGCTGCCGGAAGGCGTGCGGCGCCGGGTCGTCGCGCTCGTCTCGGACGCCTTCGGCGCGCTGACGGTCGCGGACCTGCCGGCGCAGCTGCGCCAGTACGCCCGGTTCACCCCGACCCGGCGCGCCAAGTTCGCGGGCAACGCCATGGCCGCCGCGGTCGAGACCGACCCGGTGTTCCGCAGCAGGGTCGCCGAGAAGCTGCGCGAGGCGCAGTCGGACCTGGCCGGCGCGCTGGAGTCGGGCGCGCCGCCGGCCGCCGCGGACCCGCTGGACGTGGCGGCCGCCGCTTTCGTCCTGCGGCCCGCGGGGTGGGTCAAGCTGGTGGCCGCCGCAGGCGAGGAGGCGCTGCGCGCCGACGCCGAGCGGGTCGGTGAGGAGAGCCGGCGCGAGCTGGAGCGGCTGCGCGAGGAGCTGGAGCACGTACGGGAGCTGCAGCGTACGGGCGGTGAGCAGGTACGGGCCGAGCTGGAGGCGGCGCGCAAGGAAGCGGAATCGCTTCAGCGGCGGCTGCGCAGTGCGCTCAGCGACGTCAAGCGCGGCGAGGCGGCCCTGCGCAAGGTGACCGCCGAGATCGACGGGATCCGAGGCGAGGCCGCGACCCGTGTGGCGGCCGCCGAGAGCGAGAGCCGGCGGCTCAAGTCCCGTCTCTCGGAGGTGGAGACGGCGCTGGAGACCTCGCGCCGGGCCACCCGCGAGGGGCGCAGCATCGAGGACATGCGGCTGCGGCTGCTGCTGGACACCGTGCTGGACGCGGCGCAGGGGCTGCGCCGTGAGCTGGCGCTGCCTCCGGTGAACACCCGCCCGGCCGACACGGTGGACGCGGTGGAGCCGGGCCGGATGACGCCGAAGGACATCGCGGCGCGCGCCCTGTCGGAGACCGATCCGGCGCTGCTGGACCAGTTGTTGGCGCTGCCCCAGGCCCATCTGGTGGTCGACGGCTACAACGTGACCAAGACCGGCTATCCGACGATGCCGCTGGAGAAGCAGCGGCTGCGGCTGCTCGGCGGGCTGTCGATGCTGGCCGCGCAGACGGGCGCGGAGATGACCTGTGTCTTCGACGGCGCGGAGCTGGCGGCCCCGGTGCTGCTCGCGCCGCCGCGCGGGGTGCGGGTGCTGTTCTCCAAGGCCGGGGTGACGGCCGACGAGCTGATCCGGCAGCTGGTGCGGGCGGAGCCGCCGGGCCGGCCGGTGGTCGTGGTGTCCACGGACCGGGAGGTCGCCGACGGGGTGGCCAAGGCCGGAGCGCGGCCCGTAACGTCCGCTTTGTTGCTGAAGCGGCTTTCGCGCGTTTCCTAACTCCCGCACCGAATGCCGGAATTGACGGGTCCTGTCGAGGACGCACCGTCAAGTACCCGGCACGGAGCGTGGGCTGAAGGTAAAGAACCTGGTCGGGGCCCGAGTTTTTTCCCGGCAGGATTTGAACTGATCACAGCTGGGTCACTAGGGTCTGCTCAAACCTTCGTGCGGTAGATCACTCATTCGGGGTGGCAGCGAAGGTGCTGCCGAGTTGCGTTCTTCGGCGGCTCCAGGAAGAAGGAGATCGCCTTCGTGGCGTCCCACCGTCGACCCAAGCAGCCGACCCGCGCTCGTGTGACCGTACTCACCTCGGTCGCGGCCGCAGCCGTCGCCCTCACCGCACAGAGCGCCTCCGCAGCTCCGGCCAAGCCGAGCAAGGACGAGGTCAAGAGCCAGGTCGACGCCCTCTATGAAGAGGCGGAGCAGGCCACCGAGAAGTTCAACGGGGCCAAGGAGCGCCAGGCGACGCTCGAGAAGGAGATCGGGCAGATCCAGGACCAGGTCGCGCGCGGCCAGAGCGAGCTCAACGAGCTGCGCAGCGTGCTCGGTTCGATGGCGAGCGCCCAGTACCGCACCGGCGGCATCGACCCCTCCCTCGCCCTCCTCCTCTCCGAGGACCCCGACAGCTACCTCGACAAGGCCTCCTCCCTGGAGCACCTGAGCGGCAAGCAGGTCGAAGCGGTCCAGAAGATCCAGGCGAAGCAGCGCACCCTCGCGCAGCAGCGCCAGGAGGCTGCCGGCAAGCTCGCCGACCTCGACGCCACCCGCAAGGAGCTCGCCGAGAAGAAGAAGGTCTCGTCCGAGAAGCTCGCCGCCGCCCAGGCCATCCTCAACACCCTCACGGCGCAGGAGCGTGCCGCGCTGAAGGACGAGGAGACGCGCGCCAGCCGCGCCGACAGCCAGCGCGTCGACCTCGGCGACGTCAAGGCCTCGGGCCGCGCGGGAGCCGCCCTCGCCGCCGCCAAGACCAAGGTGGGCAGCGCGTACATCTCGGGCCACGAGGGCCCCAGCTCCTTCGACTGCTCCGGGCTGACGCAGTGGGCGTACAAGCAGGCCGGCGTCAACATCAGCCGTGTGACCTACACCCAGGCCAACGACGGCACCCGCATCAGCCGCAGCCAGCTGCAGCCCGGTGACCTGGTCTTCTTCTACGGAGACCTGCACCACGTCGGCCTGTACGCCGGCAACAACATGACGCTGCACGCCTCGAACCCGCGCGGCGGCGTCAAGTACGAGTCGATGGACAACATGCCGTTCCAGTTCGGTGTCCGCATCGGCTGACGGCCGACGGACGCGCCGTACGCCGCCCATCCGGGCGAATTCCACGGCCCCGCTCTGACCACACGCCCCGCCGGTGACCTGCGTCTCCGGTGGGGCGTCGGCATGTCCGCCCGCCCCCGGTCGTTGGTCGGTGCGTGGCCGCGCGGCTACTGTCTGCCAGCGCGGAACCCGGCACACGGCCGTCCACGGGGGCGGACCCGGGCCCGCCCAGCGGAAGGGAGCGGGTTCACATGGCGTCCCATCGTCGGCCCGGGCTCGGCGGCCTCGACCGGAACACCAAGGTCACCGTCCTCACCGCCGCCGCGGCCACCGCCGCGGTCGCCCTGGCGGCCGCACCCGCGGGCGCGGCCCCGAGCCTCCCGCAGGAGCCCGGCGGCGGCGCGAGATCCGGCGTCAGCGCCCAGGTCGACCGGCTCTACGAGGAGGCCGAGCAGGCCACCGAGCACTTCAACGAGGCGGGCGAGAAGGCCGACAGGCTCCGCACCGAGGTCAACCGGGCCCAGGACGCGGTCGCCCGCGGCCAGGAGCGCATCAACACCATGCGCGGCGTCCTCGGCACCTTCGCCGGGGCCCAGTACCGCAGCGGCGGCATCGACCCCGCCGTCGCGCTGATTCTCTCCCGGGACCCCGACTCCTACCTGGAACAGGCCGCCGCCCTGGACCGGCTGACCGAGCGCCAGGCCCGGCAGCTCGACGAACTGCGCCACGAGCAGCGCCGGCTCGGCCAGGTGCGCGCCGAGGCCTCCCGCAAACTCGCCGAACTCGACGCGCTGCGCTCCGACGTCGCCCGCCACAAGCGCGCCGTCACCGCCAAACTCGCCGCCGCGCAGCGGCTCCTCAACTCCATGCCGTCCGCGGAGCGGGCCGACTTCGAGCGCTCCTCCCGCTCCGGCGGGCGCCACGACGGCCAGCCCGACCTGGGCCCGATGGGCGGCGGCCCCTCCTCCGGCCGCGCCGCGGCGGCCGTGATGGCGGCCCGGGCCGCCATCGGCCGCCCGTATGTGTGGGGCTCCACCGGCCCTTCCGGCTTCGACTGCTCCGGGCTGATGGTCTGGTCCTACCGGCAGGCCGGCGTCTCGCTGCCGCGCACCTCGCAGGCCCAGCGGCACGCCGGGCGCCAGGTGCCGCTGTCGCAGGCCCGCCCGGGCGACCTGGTGACGTACCGCTCCGACGCCAGCCACGTCGGCATGTACGTGGGCAACGGCCAGGTGATCCACGCCCCCTACCCCGGAGCCCGGGTGCGCTACGACCCGGTCGGGATGATGCCGGTGTCGGCGGTGACCCGCCCCTGACCCGGCCAGGGGCGGACCCGCCCCCGCCGCCCGCGGACCGGCCTCCGCCGCCCCCGCCGCCCGCGGCACCCTGCGTACGATCGGCGGATGCTCCCCGTCCGCCGTCCGGCGCGCACCCTGCCGCTCGTGGCGCTCCTGCTGTGCGCGCTGCTCGCCGGCTGCGTTCCGCGGCCGGCCGGCCCCGCCGACTCCGCCGGACGCGACGTCCGCAAGGCCGTCGCCGACTGGTCGCGGGAGACCCCCGAGGGGCTCGCCGGGATCCCCTTCGCCGAGCGGTCGTACGAGGTCTCCTCGGTGCGGCGGGACGGCGCGCGGGCCGTCGCCGCGGCCCGGCTGCGCCACCGCCTGGCCGGCTACGACACGGCGCCCGAGGAGTCCGCGCGCGAGCTGGACCTCGTCCGGGAGGGCGGGGTCTGGCGGGTCGCCGCCGACCGCCCCGCGCCGGGCGCCCTGCCGCAGCTGTGGGACCAGGGCCCGGTGCGGGTGGCCGCCGGTACGCGCTCCCTGGTCCTCGGCGGGGCCGGGCAGAGCGCGCAGACGCTGCGGGAGATCGCGGCCGAGGCCGACCGGGCGGTTCCCGCGGTGAGCGCGGCCTGGCCCGGGCCCTGGGCGGGCCGGGTGGTCGTCCTGGTCCCCGGTTCCCTCGACGCGATGGCGCGGCTGCTGGGCCGCCCCGCCGACACCTACCGGGGGCTGGGCGCCGTCACCACCGGCCGGGTGGGCGCCGGCCCGGCCCCCGCGGACCGGGTCGTGGTCAATCCGGAGGGGTACGCCGGCCTGGGCGCGGAGGGCCGCCGGATCATCCTGACCCACGAGGTCACGCACGTGGCCACGCGCTCGGCGACCTCGGCGGCCACTCCGCTGTGGCTCTCCGAGGGCTTCGCGGACTGGGCGGCGTACCGGGGCGCCGCCACGACCGCCGAGCGGGCCGCCCCGGCGCTCGCCCGGGCGGTGCGGCGCGGCGCGCTGCCGGGGGAGCTGCCCCGGACGGAGGACTTCGCCTTCGGGGGTGACCCGGAGGCGGCGGCGCGGGCGTACGAGGGCGCATGGCTGGCCTGCCGGCTGATCGCGGCGAAGTGGGGCGAGAAGGCCCTGGTGGAGCTGTACGGGCGGGCCGGCCGCGAACCGCTGGAGACCGCGCTGCGGGCGACCCCCGGGGTGGACCGGGCCGGGCTGACGAAGGCCTGGCAGGAGTCCCTTCGCGAGGAGCTGCGCTGAGCGGGTACTGTCGGCAGGCGATGCACAAGACCCTGATCGTGACCAACGACTTCCCGCCGCGACCGGGCGGCATCCAGGCCTTCCTCCACAACATGGCGCTACGGCTGGATCCCGACCGTGTCGTCGTCTACGCCTCCACGTGGAAGCACAGTGCGGAGGGCCGCGAGGCCACTGCGGCCTTCGACGCGGAGCAGCCGTTCCAGGTGGTCCGCGACCGTACGACGATGCTGCTGCCGACCCCGCGCGTGACGCGGCGGGCGGTGGGCCTGCTGCGCGAACACGGCTGCGAGTCGGTGTGGTTCGGGGCCGCCGCCCCGCTCGGGCTGATGGGTCCGGCGCTGCGGCGGGCGGGCGCCCGGCGGATCGTGGCGACCACCCACGGGCACGAGGCGGGCTGGGCCCAGCTGCCGGCCGCGCGGCAGCTGCTGCGGCGGATCGGCGAGGGCACGGACACGCTGACGTACCTGGGGGAGTACACGCGCTCCCGGATCGCCTCGGCGGTCACCGGCCGGGCGGCGGCGCGGATGGTCCAACTCCCGCCGGGAGTCGACGAGAAGACCTTCCACCCGGGGTCGGGCGGCGACGAGGTCCGGGCCCGGCTCGGCCTGACGGACCGGCCCGTGGTGGTGTGCGTGTCGCGGCTGGTCCCGCGCAAGGGCCAGGACACGCTGATCGAGGCCATGCCGCGGATCCTGGCATCGGTCCCCGGCGCCGTGCTGCTGATCGTCGGGGGCGGCCCGTACGAGGCGGACCTGCGCGCGCTGGCCGCGGCCACGGGCGTGGCCTCGTCGGTGGTCTTCACCGGGGCGGTCCCGTGGTCCGAACTCCCCGCGCACTACGGCGCGGGCGACGTCTTCGCCATGCCCTGCCGGACCCGGCGCGGCGGCCTCGACGTGGAAGGGCTCGGCATCGTCTACCTGGAGGCCTCGGCGACGGGCCTGCCAGTGGTCGCGGGCGACTCGGGCGGAGCGCCGGACGCGGTGCTGGACGGCGAGACCGGCTGGGTCGTGCGGGGCGGTGAGCCCGAGGAGGCCGCGGACCGGATCGCGGCCCTGCTGAAGGACCCGGACCTGCGGGCGCGCATGGGTGAGCGGGGCCGCGCCTGGGTCGAGGAGAAGTGGCGCTGGGACCTCCTGGCGGAACGCCTGCGCGAGCTGCTGTAGCCGGTGCGGGTGCGGCGCCGCTGCCGGGGGCCCTGCCCCCGGACCCCCGCGCCTCAAACGCCGGCGGGGCTGAAACTGTCAGCCCGCGCCGGCAACCAGCTGCCCAGCCACGTCTGACTGTTCCTCGGATGTCTGTCAATACCGCGTCTGGGCGGACGGCTTGATTCCGCTCATGATGCGGCCATGGCATCCAATCTGACGCGTCGTCACATACTGGGTCTCGGCGCCCTCTCGACCGCCGCCGCACTCGGTTTCACCCGGATCGGGGCGGCCTCCGCCGCCGCCGCCGAGCCCGCCGCCGTCCCCTACGCCCCCGCCGTCGTCGTCGGCTCTGGCTACGGATCCGCCGTCGCCGCCCTGCGGCTCGGGCAGGCGGGCGTACGGACCGTCGTGCTCGAAATGGGCCGGCTGTGGGACACCCCCGGACCCGACGGCAAGGTCTTCCCCTCCACCTCCGCCCCCGACCACCGCTCCATGTGGTTCCGCACCCGCACCGAGGCCCCGCTCGCGCAGTTCCTCTGGCTCGACGTGGTCAACCGCGACATCAACCCGTACCCCGGCGTCCTGGACCGGGTCAACCACGGGGCCATGTCCGTCTACGTGGGACGAGGCGTCGGCGGCGGTTCGCTCGTCAACGGCGGTATGGCGCCCACCCCGCGGCGCTCGTACTTCACCGAGGTCTTCCCGGGCGTCGACGCCGGTGAGATGTACGGCACCTACTACCCCCGGGCCCGCGCCATGCTCGGTGTGAACGACATCGACCCCGCCTGGTTCGAGTCCACCGAGTGGTACCGGTTCGCCCGGATCTCCCGCAAGCACGCCCACAACACCGGCCTGAAGACCGTCTTCGTGCCCAACGTCTACGACTTCGGCCACATGAAGCGCGAGGCGGCGGGCACCGCGCCCCGCTCGGCCCTGGCCGGAGAGGTCATCTACGGAAACAACCACGGCAAGAGGAGCCTCGACAAGACCTACCTCGCCGCCGCCGTCGGCACCGGCAACGTCACCATCGAGACCATGCAGCGGGTGGTCGGCGTACGGCCCGACCCGGCCGGCGGGTACGTCCTGACGGTGCGCACCAGCGACGTCACCGGAAAGGTCACCCAGGTCCGCGAACTCGGCTGCCGGCAGCTCTTCCTCGGCGCCGGCAGCCTCGGCACCACCGAGATCCTGCTGCGGGCCCGCGAGACCGGTGCGCTGCCCGCGCTCAGCGAGCAGGTCGGGCGCGGCTGGGGACCCAACGGCAACGTCATGACCGCACGCGCCAACCATCTCTGGGACACCGTCGGCGCCCGCCAGGCCACCATGCCCGCCCTCGGCATCGACGACTGGGACAACGCAGCGAACCCGGTCTTCGCCGAGATCGCCCCGCTCCCCATGGGCCTGGAGCACTGGATCTCGATGTACCTGGCCATCACCAGGAACCGGGAGCGCGGGTACTTCACCTACGACGCGGCCACCGACTCCGCCCGCCTCAACTGGCGGCGGGAGCAGAACACGCCCGCGGTCGACGCGGCGAAGAACCTCTTCGACCGCATCAACCGGCGCAACTTCACGATCTACCGCTACGACCTGTTCGGCGGGAACAGGGCCTTCGCCGACGACTTCACCTACCACCCGCTCGGCGGCTGCGTCCTCGGGGACGCGACCGACACCTACGGGCGGGTCAAGGGGTACCAGGGGCTGTACGTGGTCGACGGCTCCCTGGTCCCGGGGTCGCTCGGTGTGAACCCGTTCGTCACCATCACCGCTCTCGCCGAGCGGAACATGGAACGGGTCCTCGCCGACCCCCGCTGACAGCGGCCTCCGGCCGTCGGCGCCGTCGGACCGCGGCCGCGGTCAGCCGCGGTAGAGCGCCTCGATCTCGTCCGCGTAGTCCTTCGCCACCACGTTGCGCTTCAGCTTCAGCGACGGCGTGATGTGACCCGACTCCTCCGTGAACTGGGAGGGCAGAATGCGGAATTTCCGCACCGATTCCGCCTTGGAAACCGCCGCGTTGCCATCGTCGATCGCCTGCTGGACGGCGGCGATCAGCTCCGCGTCCTCGCGCAGCTCCGCCGCCGTCACACCCGCCGGCTTGCCGTTCTCCGCCGCCCAGCGGCCGAGGAACTCCTCGTCGATCGTGACCAGCGCCGCCACGAACGGCCGCCCGTCGCCGACCACCATGCACTCCGCGACCAGCGCGTGCGCCCGGATCCGGTCCTCGATCACCGCGGGGGCCACGTTCTTGCCGCCCGCCGTGACGATGAGCTCCTTCTTGCGGCCCGTGATCGTGAGGTAGCCGTCCTCGTCGAGAGTGCCGACGTCGCCGGTGTGGAACCAGCCGTCGGTCAGCGCCTCGGCGGTCGCCGCCTCGTTCTTCCAGTACCCGGTGAAGATCTGCTCGCCGTGCAGCAGCACCTCGCCGTCGTCCGCGATGCGCACCACGGAGCCCGGCATGGGCTGGCCGACCGTACCGATCTTCTGCTTGTCCCACGGGTTGAAGGTCGTCGCCGCACAGGACTCCGTCAGGCCGTAGCCCTCCAGGACTGTGAAGCCGATGCCGCGGAAGAAGTGGCCCAGCCGCTCGCCCAGCGGGGCGCCGCCGGAGATTGCGAACTCGCCGCGGCCGCCGAGGACCGCGTGCAGCTTGCTGTAGACCAGCTTCGAGAAGATCTTGTGCTTGAGCTTCAGCCCGAAGGACGGGCCGCGCGGAGTGTCCAGCGCACGGCTGTAGGCGATGGCCGTGTCGGCCGCCGCGTCGAAGATCTTGCCCTTGCCCTCGGCCTGCGCCTTGGCGCGCGCCGAGTTGTAGACCTTCTCGAAGACCCGGGGGACGCCGAGGATCAGCGTGGGCCGGAAGGACTGCAGCTCGTCGGTGAGGTTCTTGATGTCCGGTACGCAGCCCAGGCGGATCGGCGCCAGCACGGCCGCCACCTCCACGAGCCGCCCGAAGACGTGCGCGGCCGGCAGGAACAGCAGCACCGAGCACTCGCCGGTTTTGAACAGCGGCTTCAGGCGCTCCACCGCGTTGCCGCACTCCGCGAAGAAGTTGCGGTGGGTCAGCACGCAGCCCTTGGGGCGGCCGGTGGTGCCCGAGGTGTAGACGATGGTGGCCGGGTCGTCGGCGTTCGCGAGGCTGCTGCGCTCGTCGACCTCGGCGTCGGTGACGGCCGCGCCCGCGGCCTTCAGTGCCTCCACGGCGCCCTGCTCGATCTCCCAGACGTCGCGCAGCTCCGGCAGGCGGTCACGCAGCGAGGCCACGGCCTGGCCGTGCCCGGCGTTCTCCACGACGGCGGCCACCGCGCCGGAGTCGCCGAGGATCCACTGGATCTGCTCGGGGGAGCTGGTCTCGTACACGGGGACGGTGACGCCGCCCGCGCTCCAGATCGCGAAGTCGATCAGCACCCACTCGTAGCGGGTGCGGGAGATCAGGGCGACCCGGTCGCCGGGGCGGACGCCGGCCGCGATCAGGCCCTTGGCCGTCGCACGCACCTCGGCCAGGAACTCGGTCGCCGTCACGTCCTGCCACCGGCCGTCGGCCTTGCGGCTCATGACGGCGGTGTCTGGGTGCTGGGCGGCGTTGCGGCGGATGAGATCCGTCAGGTTCCCGTCCGACGGGACCTCGTACAGGGCCGGAAGGCTGAACTCGCGCAAGACTGCTGCTCCTCTGGGCGCCATCGCCACCATGTGGACCGACCGGACGTTACCCACCGGTAGTGGGTTCCCGATAGAGGGAACCGGCCAGATGTTCCGTGCGTCACATTCTGCACTCACAGGGTCCGTCCCCGACGGGCCGACAGTAGTCGACCCCCTCGCAGACTCGGAAGTAACCGCAGGTAGGCCCCGCTTTCACAAGCCCACTACCAGCTCCTCACCGGCCCCCCTAGGGTTGGCCGCATGGCTGGCAGCATGCGGGGCGGGAAGAACGGCACGAGCGGATCGAGCCGTACACGGGTCCACGTCGTGAGCGACGTGCACGGCAACACCGAGGCCCTCGCCCGCGCCGGCGACGGCGCGGACGCCCTGATCTGCCTCGGCGACCTCGTCCTCTTCCTCGACTACGCCGACCACTCCCGCGGGATCTTCCCCGACCTGTTCGGCGTCGAGAACGCCGACCTCATCGTCGAGCTGCGCACGCAGCGCCGCTTCGAGGAGGCCCACGCCCTCGGCCGGCGCCTGTGGGCGGGCCTCGACCGCGAGCGCATGATCGAGGACGCGGTACGCCGCCAGTACGCGGAGATGTTCGCCGCCTTCCCCCGCCCCACCTACGCCACCTACGGCAACGTCGACATCCCGGACCTGTGGCCCGAGTACGCCGACCGCCACGGCCTCACCGTCCTCGACGGACAGCGGGCCGAGATCGCCGGCCGCGTCTTCGGCTTCGTCGGCGGCGGACTCCCCTCACCCATGCGCACCCCCTACGAAGTGGACGTGGAGGAGTACGCCGCCAAGGTCGAGGCCCTCGGCGAGGTCGACGTACTGTGCTCGCACATCCCGCCGGAAGTCCCCGAGCTCTGCTACGACACCGTCGCCCGCCGCTTCGAACGCGGCAGCGAGGCCCTGCTGGCCGCCATCCGCCGCACCCGGCCCCGCTACGCCCTCTTCGGCCACGTCCACCAGCCGCTCGCCCGCCGCATGCGGATCGGAGCCACCGAGTGCGTGAACGTCGGGCACTTCGCCTCCACCGGCCGCCCCTGGGTCATGGAGTGGTGACAGCGCCGGCGACCGACCGGTTCCGGACGCCCCGCGGCGGACCCGGGGAGCCACTGGAGTGGCGGCGTCCACACGCGCGGTAGCCTTCACGCGGCGGCCGGAGGCCGTACACATCCTCGAACAATCTCCGGAGGAGCGACCGCGATGGCGGAACACACCAGCTCAAGCATCACGATCGACGCCGCGCCCGGCGACGTGATGGCCGTGATCGCCGACTTCGCCCGCTACCCCGAGTGGACCGGCGAGGTGAAGGAGGCCGAGGTCCTCGCCACCGACGCCGACGGCCGGGCCGAGAAGGTCCGGCTGCTGCTCGACGCGGGCGCGATCAAGGACGACCACACCCTCGCCTACACCTGGAAGGGCACCGACGAGGTCAGCTGGACCCTGGACAAGTCCCAGATGCTGCGCCAGCTCGACGGCTCCTACCGGCTCGCCCCGGTGGACGGCGGCAAGCGCACCGAGGTCACCTACCAGCTGACCGTCGACGTCAAGATCCCCATGCTCGGCATGATCAAGCGCAAGGCCGAGAAGGTCATCATCGACCGCGCACTGGCGGGCCTGAAGAAGCGCGTCGAGTCCGTCTGACCCAGCCGGGAAGGTGCCGTGCCCGGCCGCCGGACACGGCACCTCCCATGGGATCCCGCCGCGGACCCCGCACGGCGGCGCACCCCACCGACCCGGAGCAACCGCACATGCACACCTTGCTCATCACCGGCCCCGGCGGGGCCGGGCGGACCACCGTGGCGGCGGCCACCGCCCTCGCCGCGGCCCGCCGGGGCAGGCAGGTGCTGCTGCTCTCCGGCGACCCGGGCGACCCGCTCGCCGAACTCCTCGGCGACCCGCTCCCGCCCGGCCTGAGCGTCGCCGCGGTGGACTCCGGCCAGGAGTTCCGCGACGAGCTCGCCGCCCTCCAGGAACGCGGATCCGCCCTGCTCTCCATGGTCGGAGCCCGGCCGCTGGGCGCCGAGGAACTCACCGAACTGCCCGGCTCCGAACAGTTCGCCCTGCTCCGCGCCCTGCGCCGGGCCGCCGCCGCACCCGACACCGACCTCGTCGTCGTCGACCTGCCCCCGCTCCACCAGGCCGTCGCCACCCTCGCCCTCCCCGCCCAGCTGCGCCGCTACCTCGCCCGCCTGCTCCCCGCCGAGAAGCAGGCCGCCCGCGCCCTGCGGCCCGTACTGGCCCAGCTGGCCGGCGTACCCATGCCCGCCCAGTGGCTCTACGAGGCCGCCGCACGCTGGGACGAGGAGCTCGCCGCCGTCCAGGCCGTCATCGAGGCGGACACCACCGAGGTACGCCTGGTCGCCGAGCCCGGACCGGCCGCCGCCGACGCGCTCCGGACGGGACGGCTGGGCCTCGCCCTCCAGCAGCTGGCCGTCCGCGACGTCGTCGCCAACCGGACGGTCCCGCCCGGCTCCGCCGACCCCTGGCTCGCCGGGCTCGCCGCCCAGCAGGAGAAGTACGCCGCCCAGTGGGCCGGCGACGGCCCCGTCGTCACCCTCGCCCACCTCGGACCCGACCCCCAGGGCCAGGACGACCTCGACCGGCTCGCCGCCCCCGGCGGACTCGTCCCGGACCCGCCCGCCCCCCGCCGGGCCTGGCCCGTCGAGGACCGGCTCGCCGAGGACGGCGTCCTCGTCTGGGTGGTTCCGCTGCCCGGCGCACACAAACGCGACCTCGACCTCGTCCGCCGCGGCGACGAGCTGCTGCTCACGGCGGGCCCGTACCGAAGGATCGTTCCGCTGCCCTCGGCGCTGCGCCGGTGCACCGTCTCCGGTGCCGCCCTCACCGAGGGCGAGCTCCGCGTCCGCTTCACCCCGGACCCGGGCCTGTGGCCCCGTACGCGCTGAACCGGATACCCCCGTTCGGGTACCGTCGAAGGTAGACAGCACGCACGCCCAGCAGCCGCCTCAGGAGAGTCCGCCATGAGCGAGGCCACCGACCGCCCCACCGACGACGACGCCTGGGCCAAGGCCTGTGCCGAGGACCTCGCCGCCGAGAAGGAGCGCCTGCGCGGGCAGGGCCAGGCGGGCCCCGGCGCCACCGGGACCGCCGCCGAGGAGCTCTTCAAGCTCTTCGAGGCCGTCGCCGACAAGGTCTCCGGACTGAACAACCCGCTGTTCGGCGTCGCCGCCCAGGGCGCGGTGCGTCAGATCGTCGACCAGGCCAAAAGCGCGGCGAAGCCCGTCATCGAACGCAACCCCGAGGTCTTCGACCACCTCGCGGCCGCCGGCTCCGAGCTCCTCGCCGCCTACCGCTCCGCCGTCGAGGGCCACGAGGGCCGGTGGACCCGCGGCGAGACCGGCACCCCCCGGCAGGCGCCCGCGGACCGCGACCCGCGCGGTGACGGCCCCGAAGACGGCCCGGCGGAGCGGATCGATCTCGACTGAGCCCGCGGCGCCCTCGGGTACCGTTGGCCGTGGCGGGGTTTGACCGGAAACCGAGGGACTAATGGGACTCACCATCGGCGTCGACATCGGCGGCACGAAGATCGCGGCCGGCGTGGTCGACGAAGAGGGCACGATCCTTGAGACGTACAAGGTGCCCACCCCGCCGACCGCGGACGGAGTGACGGAGGCCATCTGCGCCGCCGTCTCCGAGGTCAGCAGCAACCACACCATCGAGGCCGTCGGCATCGGCGCCGCCGGATACGTCGACGACAAGCGCGCGACCGTACTCTTCGCGCCGAACATCAACTGGCGCCACGAGCCGCTCAAGGACAAGGTCGAGCAGCGCATCGGCCTGCCCGTCGTCGTCGAGAACGACGCGAACTGCGCGGCCTGGGGCGAATACCGCTTCGGCGCCGGCCAGGGCCACGACGACGTCATCTGCATCACGCTCGGCACCGGCCTGGGCGGCGGCATCATCATCGGCAACAAGCTGCGGCGCGGACGCTTCGGCGTCGCCGCCGAGTTCGGCCACATCCGGGTCGTCCCGGACGGTCTGCTGTGCGGCTGCGGCAGCCAGGGCTGCTGGGAGCAGTACGCCTCCGGCCGCGCGCTCGTCCGCTACGCCAAGCAGCGCGCCAACGCCACCCCCGAGAACGCGGCGATCCTGCTCGCGCTCGGCGACGGCACCCCCGACGGCATCGAGGGCAAGCACATCAGCGAGGCCGCCCGGCAGGGCGACCTGGTCGCCGTCGACGCCTTCCGCGAACTGGCCCGCTGGGCCGGCGCGGGCCTCGCCGACCTGGCGTCCCTGTTCGACCCCTCGGCGTTCATCGTCGGCGGCGGCGTCTCCGACGAGGGCGACCTCGTACTCGACCCGATCCGCAAGTCCTTCAAGCGCTGGCTGGTCGGCGGCGCCTGGCGTCCGCACGCCCAGGTGCTCGCCGCGCAGCTCGGCGGCAAGGCCGGACTCGTCGGAGCGGCCGACCTGGCCCGCCAGGGCTGACGCCGCCTGGGCTGACGCCGCCCGGGCCGATGCCTTCCACCCGGACCGCCCGCCGCGCCCCTTGGGGGAGCGGCGGGCGGCTGCGTATCTTGCCGTACATGGACCAGTCGCCGCTGCCCTCGCTGCCGAAGTCCCGTACGGAGCCGGACGGTTCCGCCGTGATCCGGGTGCTCGGATACAACGTCCGCTCGCTGCGCGACGACGAGGAGGCGCTGGTCCGGGTCATCCGCGCCTGCGAGCCGGACCTGGTCCTCGTACAGGAGGCGCCGCGGTTCTTCCGGTGGCGCAAACACGCGGCGAGGCTGGCCAGGAAGTGCGACCTGGTGGTGCTGGGCGGCGGCGCGACGGCGACCGGACCGCTCCTGCTGTGCTCGCTGCGGGTCTTCGTGGAGCGGACACAGGACGTACTGCTGCCGCACACACCCGGACTGCACCGACGGGGCCTGGCCACCGCGGTCGTGCGCATCGGGGGCGTGCGCGTGGGTGTGGTCTCGGCGCACCTGTCCCTGGACCGGGCGCAGCGGCGGGCCCAGGCGGACCTCGTCCTCGACGGGGTGGCCGCGCTGGACACCCCGTACGGGATCGTCGCGGGGGACGTGAACGAGGGCCCGGACGGCCCCGCCTTCGGACGGCTCGCCTCCGTGCTGCAGGACTGCTGGGCGGTGGCGCCGTGGGGCGGGCAGCGGACCTTCCCGGCGACGGCGCCGGACCGGCGGATCGACGCGGTGTTCGCCACGGCGGGGGTGGAGGTGCTGGCCTGCGGGGTCCCTGCGGGGCTGGCGGGGGTGTCCGGGGCGGACCTGCGGTCGGCCACGGACCACCTGCCGGTGCTGGCGGTGCTGCGGCTGCCGGCTGTCGCGTAGCTCCGGGGTCCGGGTGCGGCGCTGCTGCGGGGGCCCTGCCCCCGGGCCCCCGCGCCTCAAACGCCGGCGGGGCTGAGAAGAGCGGGGCTCCGCCCCGGGCCCCGCGCCTCAAACGCCGGCGAGGCTGAAAGAGCGCCGGCGAGGCTGAGAAGAGCGGCGGCGGGGCTGAGAAGAGCGCCCCGGGGCTGGAGAGAGCGGCGGCGCTGCCCCGGACCCTGCGCCTCAAGCGCTGGAGGGCAGCCCCGCCGGTCGGTCAGACGACCGCGCCGCGGCCCGGGTCGTCGTCCTCGTCGTCACCGTGCTGCATGCGGGCGACCAGCGTCGCGAAGCCGCCCAGGAAGCCGCCGATGCCGAGCGTCGTCAGCCACCAGGTCATGTCCCACTGCAGCAGCACCGCCAGCAGCAGGAGCACCGGGCCGCCGACCACCGCGAGCCACGCGAACTTCGCCGTCGTGTCCGCCGGCGGGAGCTCCGGCTCGGGCTGGACGAAGTGACCCTCGTCCGCCGGCGTCAGGTCGTCGTCGTCCGGCTCCGCCAGCGAGTGGTCACGCGGGCCCGCCATGCCCACGCCCGGGGCGAACACCACCGAGCTGCCCAGCGCGGGCGCCGGCGCGGCCGGCGGCTCCGGCTCGGGCTTGGCCTTGGACTCCGGCTCGGCGTCCTGGCCCGGCTCCGCAGGCAGCGGTTTGACGTCCTCCTCGGGCAGCAGGAGATTCTCGATGGGCCGGAACGGCCGGGACCCCGGCGGGTCCGGCGGCTCCTGCCCGTATCCGGCCACGATCGCGGCCCACGCCGCTTCCTCGTCCAGCGGCGGGATGCCGCCCGACTGCTCCTCGTGCTCAGCCACCGGCCTCCGCCCCCTCCCTGCCCACGCTCTCCGCCAGTCGGCCGACGAACGCAAAACTGTCCGCGAAGATCCGCTCCGCGTCATGGTCCAACGTCGCGACGTGGTAGCTCTGTTCCAGCAGGGTCTCCGTGACGTCCGTCGACGAGACCCGGGCCAGCACCCTCGCCGAGTCGACGGGCGGCACCACGTGGTCCTGCGGGCTGTGCAGGAGCAGCAGCGGCTGCGTCACCTGCGGCAGCTCGGCGTCCACGAGCTGCAGGAACTTCCGCAGCGAGTGCGCGGCCCGCGTCGGGACCCGGTCGTAGCCGACCTCCACCGAGCCCGGCTTCGCGATGTCACTGGCGATGCCGGGGGTCGAGCGGACGAAGTGCTGTGCGACCGGCAGGGCGAAGGCCAGCGGGTCGTGCACCTTGTTGGCCGGGTTGACCAGCACGACGCCGCTGATGGCGTCCCCGTGCTTGGCCGCCAGCCGCAGGGCCAGCGCGCCACCCATCGACAGCCCGAAGACGAACACCTGCTCACACCGGTCCAGCAGCTCGCGCAGGGCGCGGTCCACCTCGGCGTACCAGTCCTGCCAGCCCGTGAGCTGCATGTCCTGCCAGCGCGTCCCATGCCCGGGCAGCAGCGGCAGCGACACCGTCAGGCCCCGCCCGGCGAGGTACTCGGCCCAGGGGCGGAGGGACTGCGGGGAACCGGTGAAGCCGTGGCAGAGGAGGACGCCGACCTCTCCGCCCTCGTGGCGGAACGGCTCGGCTCCAGGGAGGACGGGCACCAGGGTCTCCTTGATCATGACGTACGTCGGGCGGGTGCGTTGCTCTGTGTGACTTCACCGTACGCGACCGGGGTGGCACCGGCCAGGGTCGTCGGGCCTCTGCAGGCGGGGGCACGGGATAAGGTCTGTTCGACAGACACAGGAAGGCTTTCGAGTTGATCTACGGCGCAATGAAGTTCTCCGTCGGCGGTTCCCTGAAACTCGCTTTCAGGCCGTGGGTGGAGGGCCTCGAGAACATTCCCGCGGAGGGGCCGGCGATCCTCGCGAGCAACCACCTGTCCTTCTCCGACTCCTTCTTCCTGCCGGCGGTGCTGGACCGGAAGGTGACCTTCATCGCGAAGGCGGAGTACTTCACCTCCCCCGGAGTCAAGGGCAAGCTGACCGCCGCGTTCTTCAAGGGCGTCGGCCAGCTCCCGGTGGACCGCTCCGGCGCCCGCGGCGCCGGCGAGGCCGCCATCAAGAGCGGCATCGAGGTCATCGAACGCGGTGAGCTGTTCGGTATCTACCCCGAGGGCACGCGTTCACCCGACGGCCGCCTCTACCGCGGCAAGCCCGGTGGCCTCGCCCGCGTGGCACTGGCCACCGGCGCACCCGTGATCCCCGTCGCGATGATCGACACGGAGAAGATCCAGCCGCCCGGCAAGGTCATCCCCAAGCTCATGCGCCCGGGCATCCGGATCGGCAAGCCGCTGGACTTCAGCCGCTACCACGGCATGGACAACGACCGCTTCATCCTCCGCTCGGTGACCGACGAGGTCATGTACGAGATCATGAAGCTCTCCGGCCAGGAGTACGTCGACATCTACGCGACGGCGGCCAAGCGCCAGATCGCCGATGCCGAGAAGGCCGCCAAGGACGCCGAGAAGGCGGCCAGGGCGGAGAAGGCCGACAAGGGCGACAAGGGCGACAAGGGCGGCAAGGGCGAGTAGCGGCGCGGGCGGCGGGACCGCCCGTCAGGGGGTGGGGGAGATGGCGAAACGCGAACGCGTCGTACGCATGTCGGTCGAGCAGCCGCTCTGGCGCGCCCTGACCGCGTACCGGCTGCTGACCATGGCCTACGCGGTGCTGCTGTTCGCCTCGGCGTACAAGGAGTTCCCGCATCCCTGGCCCGCGGGCGGCTACCTCGCGGTGCTCGCCGTGTGGACCCTCGCCACCTGCCGCAGGGTGTCGAACGCCGCCAGCTGCACCAAGGGGTTCCTGGTCGCGGACCTCGCCGTCGCGATCGTCGGGATCCTGCTCACGCCGATCGTCGACACCCAGGAGCGGATCACCGCCGGCGGCCCCACCCTCCCCACCATCTGGACGGCGGGCGCGGTCCTCGGCTTCGCCATCAAGGGCGGCTGGCGCTGGGCCTGCTTCGCCTCCACCTTCGTGGCCATGGCCAACCTGGTGATCCACACCGGCCAGCCCACCCGGGACACCCTGCACAACGTCCTGCTGGTCTGGGTCGCCTCCGTCGCCATCGGCTACGTCGTCGAGGTCGCCCGGGCCAGCGAGAACACCCTCGCCCGCGCCCTGGAGATCGAGGCCGCCACCCGCGAACGCGAGCGCCTCGCCCGCGACATCCACGACGGCGTCCTCCAGGTCCTCGCCATGGTCCAGCGCCGCGGCGCCGAACTGGGCGGCGAGGCGGAGGAGCTCGGCAGGATGGCGGGGGAGCAGGAGGTGGCGCTGCGCACGCTGGTCTCCAGCGGCCTGGTGCAGCCCTCCCGGGTCTCCCGCGACGAGTCACGCGGCGCGCTGGTGGACACCTACGAGGACGACGAGCCCGGCGCGGACGGCGGCGAGCTGGACCTGCGCTCGCTCCTCGCCCCGCACGCCGGGTCCCGGGTGAGCTTCGCCGAGCCGGGCAGCCCGGTAACGCTGCCCGTCCCCGCCGCGAAGGAGCTGGCGGCCGCCGTCGGCGCAGCCCTCGACAACGTGCGCAAGCACGCCGGGGAAGGTGCCCGGGCCTGGATCCTGGTCGAGGACTGGGGCGACGAGGTGATCGTGACCGTCCGCGACGACGGCCCCGGCATCCCGGCCGGCCGCCTGGACCAGGCGGAGGGCGAGGGCCGGATGGGCGTGGCCCTGTCGATCCGCGGCCGGCTGCGTGACCTCGGCGGTAGCGCCGACCTGGTGTCCGTCCCCGGGCAGGGCACCGAAGTGGAACTGAAGGTACCCAGGGGCAGGACGGACAAGAAGTGAGCGAGCCCGAAGTGAACGACCCGCAGCAGCCGCAGGACCGGAGCGAGCCGAGGGTGATGGTCGTCGACGACCACCCGATGTGGCGCGACGCGGTCGCCCGCGACCTCGCCGCCGCCGGCCTCGACGTGGTGGCCACCGCCGGCGACGGCCCCGAAGCGGTACGCCGGGCCCGCGCTGTCAACCCCGACGTCCTGGTTCTCGACCTCAACCTCCCCGGCATGCCCGGTGTACAGGTCTGCAAGGAACTGGTCGGCGCCAACCCGGCGCTGCGGGTCCTGGTCCTGTCGGCCAGCGGTGAGCACGCGGACGTCCTGGAGGCGGTGAAGTCCGGCGCGACCGGCTATCTGCTGAAGTCCGCGGGCGCCGAGGAACTGATCGACGCCGTCCGCCGCACCGCCGTCGGGGACCCGGTCTTCACCCCGGGCCTGGCCGGGCTGGTCCTCGGCGAGTACCGGCGGCTGGCCACCGACCCGGCGCCGACGGCCTCCGACGAGCCGAAGGCACCGCAGCTGACCGACCGCGAGACCGAGGTGCTGCGGCTGGTGGCCAAGGGCCTCTCGTACAAGCAGATCGCCGAACGGCTCGTCATCTCCCACCGCACCGTGCAGAACCACGTCCAGAACACCCTGGGCAAGCTGCAGTTGCACAACCGGGTGGAGCTCGTCCGGTACGCCATAGAGGCGGGCCTCGACGACGCCTGACCGCCGCTCACGCGGGCGTCGATCGTACTTACGTCCCCGTACGAGTGAACGGGCGTACGCAATGCCCCGCGAATCCACCGGAATTGCCCCCTCCAGGTCCCTTGATGTGACCTGCGTCACCACTAGCGTGACCGTCATGGCGAAGGGAGATGCAATGAAGGTCGGAGTGCTGACCGGTGGCGGCGACTGCCCCGGGCTCAACGCGGTGATCAGGGCAGTCGTCCGCAAGGGCGAGCAGGAGTACGGCTGCGCGTTCGTCGGGTTCAAGGACGGCTGGCGGGGAGCGGTCGAGGGGCGCACGGTCCCCCTCGGCATCCCCGCCGTCCGCGGCATCCTGCCCCGCGGCGGCACCATCCTCGGATCCTCGCGCACCAACCCGTTCAAGACCGAGAACGGGGTGCGCGACATCAAGGACAATCTGGCCAAGTACGAGGTGGACGCGCTCGTCGCGATCGGCGGCGAGGACACCCTCGGGGTCGCCGCCCGCCTCCATGACGAATACGGCATCCCGTGCGTCGGCGTGCCGAAGACCATCGACAACGACCTGTCCGCGACCGACTACACCTTCGGCTTCGACACCGCCGTCGGTATCGCGACCGAGGCCATCGACCGCCTGCACACCACGGCCGAATCGCACATGCGGGTCCTCGTCGTCGAGGTCATGGGCCGGCACGCCGGCTGGATCGCCCTGCACTCGGGGCTCGCTGGCGGCGCCAACGTCATCCTCATCCCCGAGCAGCGCTTCGACGTGGACCAGGTGTGCGCCTGGGTGACCTCCCGGTTCAAGGCGAGCTACGCCCCGATCGTCGTCGTCGCCGAGGGCGCGATGCCCAAGGACGGCGACATGGTGCTGAAGGACGGCACCAAGGACTCCTTCGGGCACGTCCGGCTGTCCGGCGTGGGCGAATGGCTGGCCAAGGAGATCGAGGAACGGACCGGCAAGGAGGCCCGTACGACCGTCCTCGGGCACATCCAGCGCGGCGGCACCCCGAGCGCCTTCGACCGGTGGCTGGCGACCCGGTTCGGGCTGCACGCGATCGACGCCGTCCACGAAGGGGACTTCGGGAAGATGGTCGCGCTGAAGGGCACGGACATCGTCCGGGTGCCGATCGCGGACGCCACGGCGAAGCTGAAGACCGTCGACCCCGCCCTCTACCGGGAAGCCGGCGTCTTCTTCGGCTGAACACGGACCGCCGCACCGCGAGTTCACCCGCACTTCACCGGACGGCCTTACGGGAAGCACGGGCGGCGGACTAGTTTCGGCACGTGGACATTCCTTCCGCGGCCCGGTGGTTCCTGCTCGCCGTCGCCGCCGTGCAGCTCGTGTACGCGGTCCGGGCCCTGCGGCCCGCTCTCCGGGCGGTGCCGGGAGAGCGGGTGGACGCGTGGCTGGCGTTCGCCGACCCCGCCGTCGGCGCGCCGGTGTCCGTGGCGCTGGCCGCCGACCACCTCACCGCCTTCCTCTGCGGGTCGGCGGTGCTGGGCCCGATCCTGACCTGGCAGCTGATCCGGTCGTTCGGCCGGGCCCGGGCATCGACCGGCAGGACACCTTCTAAGCCGGGGCCGGCGTAAGGACGGCGGTGAGGAGGTCGCGCAGCAGGTCCGGGCCGCGCAGGGTGAGGACCGACTCCGGGTGGAACTGCACGCCCGCGAAGCCGCCGCCGGCCGAGCGGAGCGCGTGGACCTCCCCGGTCGCCGGGTCGCGGGACACCTCCACGCCCGCCCGCGCCAGCCGGTCCGCGCCCGCGTCGTCGCAGTGCGCGGTGTAGGTGTTGTAGAAGCCGACCACCTCCTCGGCCCCGAACAGTGCGATCCGGGTCTGCGCGCCCTGCGCCGGCTCCGCCTTGCGGACCAGCGGCAGGCCCAGCTCGGCGGCGATCAGCTCGTGCCCGAGGCACACCCCCAGCAGGCCGTGGCGGTGCCCGGCCAGCAGTTCCGCGGCCAGCCCGCGCAGCAGACGCATCTTCGGGTCGGCGGAGTCCGCCGGGTCGCCCGGGCCGGGGCCCAGCACGATCGGACCCTCCCAGGCCAGGGCCTCCTCCCGCAGCCCCGGCTCGTCGAAGCGCCGTACGGTCACCTCCAGCCCGGCCACCCGCAGCACGTGCGCCAGCATCGCCGTGAAGGTGTCCTCGCCGTCCACCACCAGCGCCCGGCCCGTCACAGCGGCCGGCCGCTCCTGCATCCGCAGCCAGAACGGCGCCAGGCCGGCCCGCCGGGCGGCCAGGGCCGCCCGCACCCTGGGGTCGTCGGCCATCCGCGCGCCCCCGGCCGGCGGCCGCGGCGCCGCCGGCTGCACCCCGAGCGCCGCCAGCACCCCCGCCGCCTTCGCATGCGTCTCGGCGACCTCGCCCGCCGGATCGGAGTGGCGTACCAGCGTGGCGCCCACCGGCACCCGCAGCCGTCCGTCCCGGGCGATGTCGGCCGTCCGGATCAGGATCGGGGAGTCGAGCGTCTGCGACCCCGCGGGGTCCAGGCCCAGCAGGGCCAGCGCGCCCGCGTAGTAGCCGCGCCCACCGCTCTCGTACCGCTCGATCACCCGGCAGGCGTTCTGCACCGGCGAGCCCGTCACCGTCGCCGCGAACATCGTCTCCCGCAGCACCTCCCGCACGTCCAGCGAGGAGCGTCCGCGCAGCTCGTACTCGGTGTGCGTGAGGTGGGACATCTCCTTCAGCCGCGGCCCGACGACGACCCCGCCCCGGTCGCCGACCGTGCACATCATCTTCAGTTCCTCGTCGACCACCATCGACAGCTCCTCGGTCTCCTTGCGGTCACCGAGGAAGGCGAGGAGCGAGTCGGCGGTCGGCCCCGCTGCGGGATGGCGGTACGTCCCGCTGATCGGGTTCATCACGACCGTGCCCCCGGCCATCCGCACGTGGACCTCCGGGCTGGCTCCGACCAGCGTGCGCTCGCCGGTGTGGACGACATACGTCCAGTACGCGCCCCGCTCGCCCTCCAGCAGCCGTCGGAACAGCGCCAGCGCGTCCGCGCGGCCGAAGCCGTCGATCCGGCCCCCGAACGTGCGCCGGATGACGAAGTTCGCGCCCTCGCCCCGGCCGATCTCGTCCCGGATCACCCGCTCCACCGTGTCCGCGTACTCCTCGTCGCAGACGTCGAAACCGCCGTCGTCGACCCGTACCGCGTGCTCCGGCAGCGCGGCCAGCGCCTCGGCGAGCGGGATCTCGTACACCTCCTCGGCGACCAGCGCGCTCAGCGGCGTGCCGTCGTCGCGCACGTCGAACCCGCGCTCCCGGATCTGCCGGAAGGGCACGAGCGCGAGGGTGGGCAGCGGGCCGACGGGCAGGTCGGCGAGGCGCTCGGCCTCGTGGACCGGGCCGAGGAGCACCTCGACGGTGTCGTGGTCGCGGCCGGGGGTCCGCCGACGCAGCAGGGCGAACGGCGGGCAGGCGTCGTCGAGCAGCCGGCCCAGCGGGCCGGGTACGTCGGGTCGGTTCGGTCGGCTGGTGTCCATGGGCGGAGCGTCCTTCCGTCGGGGAGGAGCGGCTCTCGCGGCCGGCGCAGAGGCCGGGAACGCGGAAGGCCGCCCCTCGGGGCGGCCTTCGCGTCGTGTGCGTGTCGTCAGGTACGCGCAGGAAGTGGGCCGCCGGGAGCGGGCCACCACCAGTTCTGGTTCGTAAGCGCGTACATGCGGTGAACCATAGCCCAGACCGGCGCCGCGGCGCCGGATCCGTCCCGGACCCGGGGCCGGGCCAACGATTGCGTTCCGCCGGGCGTCCATGGCCTTCGAGAAATCCGTCTCACGTTGTGGGCGGGGGGCCGGATGCCCCCCGTTACGCCGTAATGTGTACGAGGTGACCGTGAACGCTGAAAACCAAGCCCCCGCCGCCAAGGCGACCTGGCGAGACCTTCCCGCGGCGCAGCAGCCTTCGTACCCCGATGCCGAGGCTCTGCGCGCTGTCGTCGCGGACCTCGAGTCGTATCCTCCGCTCGTTTTCGCGGGTGAGTGCGACCAGCTGCGCGCCCGTCTGGGAGCCGTCGCCAAGGGCGAGGCGTTCCTGCTCCAGGGCGGCGACTGCGCCGAGGCCTTCGACGGTGTCTCCGCCGACCACATCCGAGCCAAGCTGAAGACGCTGCTCCAGATGAGCGCCGTCCTGACGTACGCGGCCTCCGTGCCGGTCGTCAAGGTCGGCCGCATCGCCGGCCAGTACTCCAAGCCGCGCTCCAAGGACACCGAGACCCGCGACGGCGTCACCCTGCCGACCTACCGCGGTGACTCCGTCAACGGCTTCGCCTTCACCGAAGAGGCCCGCGTCCCGGACCCCGAGCGGCTGAAGCGCATGTACAACGCCTCCGCCTCCACGCTCAACCTGGTGCGCGCCTTCACCACCGGTGGTTACGCCGACCTGCGCCAGGTGCACGCCTGGAACCAGGACTTCGTGAAGTCCTCCCCGTCCGGTCAGCGCTACGAGCAGCTGGCCCGGGAGATCGACAACGCGCTGAACTTCATGAAGGCCTGTGGCACCGACCCGGCCGAGTTCAAGGCGGTCGAGTTCTACGCCTCCCACGAGGCGCTGCTGCTCGACTACGAGGGCGCGCTGACGCGCACCGACTCGCGCACCGGCAAGCTGTACGACACCTCCGGCCACATGGTGTGGATCGGTGAGCGCACCCGCCAGCTGGACCACGCGCACATCGAGTTCTGCGCGCAGATCGCCAACCCGATCGGCATCAAGCTCGGCCCCACCACCACGGTGGACGAGGCGCTGACGTACATCGACCGCCTCGACCCCGAGCGCGAGCCGGGCCGGCTGACCTTCGTCGTCCGCATGGGCGCCGACAAGGTCCGCGACAAGCTCCCCGAGCTGGTCGAGAAGGTCACCGCCTCCGGTGCGATCGTCGGCTGGGTCACCGACCCGATGCACGGCAACACCTTCGAGGCGGCCTCGGGCCACAAGACGCGCCGTTTCGACGACGTGCTCGACGAGGTCAAGGGCTTCTTCGAGGTCCACAAGGGCCTCGGCACCCACCCGGGCGGCATCCACGTCGAGCTCACCGGTGACGACGTCACCGAGTGCGTGGGCGGCGGCGACGAGATCTTCGTCGACGACCTGCACCAGCGCTACGAGACGGCCTGCGACCCGCGGCTCAACCGCAGCCAGTCGCTGGACCTGGCCTTCCTGGTCGCGGAGCTCTACCGCGACTAGCCGTCGCGATCAGTAGGTGCGTTCCTACGACTGTGGGGCGCGGATCGATGTGATCCGCGCCCCACTGTCGTACCCGGGGCTTTTAGGCCACCCTAACTTTGGGTACGGTTAGGTAAGCCTCACCGAATAGGGGATGGCTCGCCGCACCACTCAGGACCACTCAGCGCCAGGAGGTGAACCGCGTGTACGTCTGCTCTTGCTTCGGGATCACCGACAAGCAGGTCAAGGAACACGCGGCTGCCGGGGCCTGCACGCCCCGCCAGATCGCCTCGGCCACCAAGGCCGGAACCGACTGCGGTTCCTGCGTGCGCACCATCCAGGGCATCCTCGGCCGCGGGGCCTGTCCGCGCAGGGAGCTGCTGGAGAAGGGCGACACGGTGTCCGTGCTCGCGGCGGAGCCGGAGCCGGTGCGCTCGCCCGAGCTGGCGGAAGTGGCGTAGCAGCGGGGCCCAGGCTGTCCGGGGACCGCAGGCGGCCCGCAGCGGCTCGCCGGAGGGTCAGCTCGGCTGCTCGATGAGCTGCGCGATGTAGAGCGCCTCGCCCAGGGACTCGATGAGCTCCAGCTGGGTGTCGAGATAGTCGATGTGGTGCTCCTCGTCCTCCAGGATCTCCTCGAAGAGCCGGGCCGAGGTGATGTCGCCCTTCCCGCGCATGACCTCGATGCCGCGCTTGAGCCGGTCGATGGCCTCGACCTCGACCTGGCGGTCCGCCTGGAACATCTCGGTGATCGTCTGCCCGACGCGCACGTGGAAGAGACGCTGGTAGTTCGGCAGACCGTCGAGCATCAGGATCCGCTCGGTGATCTTGTCCGCGTGCTTCATCTCGTCGATGGACTCTTCACGCGTGTACTTGGCGAGCTTGGTCCAGCCCTTGTTGTCCTGGATGCGGTAGTGCAGCCAGTACTGGTTGATGGCCGTCAGCTCGCCGGTCAGCTGCTCGTTCAGAAACTCAAGGACCTCGGGGTCGCCCTGCATCGCAGAGGCTCCTTCCAGGCAATGTCAGCTATGTGACGGGGCAGTTGCGCGCATCCTTGCACCGCCACTGGGGGCCGTCCAGTAAGTGCCTCCTTAGTGGGAGTTGCTGTGACTTGCCCGAATCGGCCCAGACCTGGTCATGACCACCCTGCCCAGTCTGTCACCATGGAGTCATGGGTCAGCCGGAAAGCCGGGAATCTCCGGGAGCAGAGCAGCTGGAGCTTCCACCGGGGCAGAGGCTGCAGAAGGGCTGGCCCGTCACCCACTACGGTCCCGTGCCCAAGTTCAAGCCGGACCGCTGGGAGTTCCGCGTCTTCGGCGCGACCGCCGACGGCGACAAGCACTGCTGGAACCACGAGGAGTTCACGGCCCTGCCGTTCTCCACCGTCGTGGCGGACCTGCACTGCGTCACGAAGTTCAGCATGCAGGGCGCCGAGTGGGGCGGTGTGCTCGCCCGCGAAGTCCTCGCCCTGGCACCGCCCGCGCCGCAGGTCACGCACGTGATGGTGTGGGCCGAGTACGGCTTCAGCTCCAACCTGCGGCTGGCCGACTTCGCCTCCGACCGGACCGTTTTCGCCACCCACGAAGGCGGCGAACTGCTCACCGCCGAACACGGTTTCCCGGTCCGGCTCGTGGTCCCGCACCTGTACGCCTGGAAGGGCCCCAAGTGGGTCCGCGGCATCGAGTACATGACCGCCGACCGCCGCGGCTTCTGGGAGGAGCGCGGCTACCACAACATCGGCGACCCCTGGCGCGAGCAGCGCTACTCGTACCAGGAGGAGCCGGGGGAGGGCCCCGAGCTCTAAGGCGTGTCCGCCAAGGCGTCTCCGCGGCGAGAGTCACCCGGACGGATGCAGGCGGACCGGCGCGCGGACCGGCGCCGACGGCGCGGGCCGCCGGCTGGGGCCGCCGGCTGGGGCCGCCGGGTCACTGCGGGCCGCGCAGCTCCTTCAGCAGTGCCACGTCCGCCGCATGGCCTTCCTTGCCGCCGGGCGTCTCGATGACCAGCGGAACGCCGTCCATCGCCGGGTGCGTGAACAGCTCGGCGAAGGCCTCCCGGCCGATGTGGCCCTGCCCGACGTTCGCGTGCCGGTCCTTGTGCGCGCCCACGCCCTCCTTGGAGTCGTTCGCGTGGACCAGCTTCAGCCGGCCCTCGCCCACGGTGTCCACCAGCAGGTCCAGCGTCACCTTCGTCCCGCCCGGCTCCGCCAGGTCGTGACCGGCCGCGAAGATGTGGCACGTGTCCAGGCAGACGCCCAGCTTCGGATGGTGGTCCAGCGCATCGAAGTACGGGCCGAAGTCCTCGGCGAGCGAGCACAGCGAGGAGCCCTGCCCGGCCGTCGACTCCAGTAGCAGGAACGGGTCGTCGTCATGCGTCAGCTCGTCCAGCAGCGGCAGCATGTACTCGCTGATCTGCGCGTACGCCGCCTCCCGCGGGCGCCCGCCGGTCGCCGAGCCGGTGTGGACGACCACCCCGAGCGCACCGATCCGCCGCGCCCGGCGCAGCGAGTGGCGCAGCGACTCCACCGACCTCTCCACCGTGGCGGCGGTGTGCGAGCCGAAGTTGATCAGGTACGGCGCGTGCACGTACGCCGGGATGTCCTCCCGCGCGCACTCCTCGCGGAACCGCTCGTCCTGTGCCGGATTGCCGACCGGGGTGGCCCAGCCGCGCGGATTGGCGACGAAGACCTGGACGGCCTCGGCGCCCATCTCCCGGGCGTACGTCAGCCCGACCGACGCCAGACCGCCCGCGACGGGAACGTGCCCGCCCACCGGATTGCGTACCACGTGCGCTTACAGCCCCTTGATCCGGATGGTGATCGTCAGACCCTCGGCGGCGGTCTGCCCGCCCAGCACCGACTGCGCGTCCACGGTCCTGCTGAAGGAGATCAGCGGGCGGTCCACCTTCACCTTGAAGCCCGCGGCCTCCAGGGTCTTGCGGGCCGTGTCCACGTCCTGGCCGACCACGTTCGGGACGGGGAGCTGGCGCGGGCCCTTCGACACGGTCAGCGTGACCGTGTCCCCGGCCGCCGCCTGGGTACCGGCGCCGATCGACTGGTTGGCGACCGTACCGGGGTCGGAGGGCGCGTTGACCTGCTCGGGGGCCGTCGCCACCTTGAGGCCCAGCCCCTCCAGGGTGGCCTTCGCCTGCTCGAAGGGCAGACCCGTCACCCCCGGCACCGGCACCGGCCGGCCCTTGCTGACGACGAACGCGACCGCCGTGTCGGGGGCCCGCTTCTCGCCGCCCGCCGGGTTGGTGCTGATCACCGAGCCCTGGGCGACGTCCTGGCTGAAGGCCTGGGTGACCATCCCGGGAGCCAGCCCGGTCCTTGCCAGCTCCTCCTTGGCCTCCTCCAGGGGCCTGCCCTTGAGGTTCGGCACGGACACGACCTCGGGGCCGCGGGAGATCGTGATCGTCACCGCGCCGTTGCCGCGGATCCGCCGGCCGCCCGCGGGGTCGGTGCTCATCACCGTCCCGCGCTCGAAGGCGTCGCTGAACCTGCGGTCGACCCCCTTCACGCCGAGTCCGGCCTCGGACAACTGGGCGCGGGCCTGCTCCTCGGTCTTGCCGAGCAGGTTGGGGACCTTGGTGAACTGGCCGGAGTTGATGTACCAGACGCCCGTACCGATGCCCAGCGCCAGCAGCACGCCGACGACGACCAGCAGCATGCCGCGGCGCGGCCGCCCGGGGGCCGCGCGGCGCACGGGCGGGGCGGGCGGGTCCAGCGGGGGCGTCTCGAACCGGGAGGTGAGGTTCACCGGCTCCGCGGTCACCGGGCGCGGGATCACGCCGGTGCGGTCCTCGGCGGACGACCGCTCCACCGCGTACGCCTGCGGCGGTACGGCGTCCAGCTCGTCGGCGGTGAGTCCGGCGCGGGCCTCACGGGTGAGGCCGAGCAGGGCAGCCGCGTCGTAGGGGCGCAGTTCGGGGTTGCGGGCGGTGGCCGACGCCACGAGAGCGTCCAGACCGGCAGGCAGTCCGGGGACCGCGGCGGACGGCGGCGGGACGTCCTCGTGGAGGTGCTGGTAGAGCACCTGCGCGGGGGAGTCGCCGAGGTGGGGCTTGGAGCCGGTGAGCATCTCGTACAGGACAACACCGCAGGCGTAGACGTCCGCGCGGGTGTCGGCGATCCCGCTCTCGATCTGCTCGGGGGCCAGGTAGGAGACGGTGCCGAGGACCGAACCGGTGGTGTTGGTGACCGAGTCGACGGACCGGACCAGGCCGAAGTCGGCGACCTTGACCCGGCCGTCGTCGCCGATCAGGACGTTCTCGGGCTTCATGTCGCGGTGCACGAAGCCGGCCCGGTGGGCGGCGCCGAGGGCGGCGAGGACGGGTTCGAGGATGTCGAGGGCCGCCCGGGGCTGGAGCGCGCCGCGCTCGCGCAGCACGTCGCGCAGGGTGCAGCCGGATACGTACTCCATCGCCAGGTAGACATACGGCCCGTCCGTGCCCTGGTCGAACACGGCGACCACGTTGGGGTGCGCGAGGCGCGCCACGGACTTCGCCTCGCGGATGAACCGGTCGACGAAGGCGGCGTCGGAGGCGAGCGCCGGATGCATCACCTTCAGGGCGAGGATCCGGTCCAGGCGGGTGTCGACGGCCCGGTAGACCGTGGCCATGCCGCCGGCCGCGATGCGGGCATCGATGCGGTAGCGGTCGTCGAGCACGCGCCCGACGAGCGGGTCTTCCAGGGTCGTATCCACCCGCCGATTCTACGAGCCGACGCCGGGACCCCGGCGGGGGCGGGTCGCCTTGCAGCGCAGCTGTGACGTGGGGAGGGGGGCGGGGCAGGGCCCCACCCCCTCGTGGACCGGCGGCCCGAAGGCCTGTGACCAGCACCCTTCGGGGCCGGAAGGCGCGCCGGGCCGGAGGCCGTCGGGACGTGCGCGGGCCGCCGGCTCAGAACGCCGGGCGTTCCGGGTCCAGGGCGGCCCGGCCCTCCGTGGGGGAGGAGGCCTCGGCGAAGCGGCGCTGGGGGATGCGGCCCGCGCGGAAGGCCAGCCGGCCCGCCGAGACGGCGTCCCGCATGGCGGACGCCATCAGGACCGGCTCCTGCGCCCGGGTCACGGCCGAGGCCAGCATCACCGCCGCGCAGCCCAGTTCCATGGCCAGCGCGGCGTCGGAGGCGGTGCCCGCTCCGGCGTCCAGGATCACCGGGACCCCCGCCCGCTCCGTGATGAGCTCGAAGTTGTGCGGGTTGCGGATGCCCATCCCGGATCCGATGGGGGAGCCGAGCGGCATGATCGCCGCGCAGCCCACGTCCTCCAGCTTGCGCGCGAGCACGGGGTCGTCGCTGGTGTACGGCAGGACGGTGAAGCCCTCGTCCACCAGGACCTCGGCGGCGTCCAGCAGTTCGACGCCGTCGGGCAGGAGGGTCCGCTCGTCCGCGACCACCTCCAGCTTGATCCAGTCGGTGCCGAGGGCCTCCCGCGCCAGCCGGGCCGTGAGGACGGCCTCGCCCGCGGTGAAGCAGCCCGCGGTGTTCGGCAGGACCGAGATGCCGAGCCCGGTCAGGACGGAGAGGACGGAGCCTTGCACCGTCGGGTCCAGGCGGCGCATGGCCACGGTGGTCAGTTCGGTGCCGGACGCGACCAGCGCGCGTTCCAGCACGTCCAGGCTCGGGGCGCCGCCCGTGCCCATGATCAGGCGGGAGGAGAAGGTCCGGTCGCCCAGGGTGAAGAGGTCGTCGGCCATGCCCGTCAGCCTCCCTGGACCGCGGTGAGGATCTCCACGCGGTCGCCGTCGCCCACGGGGGTGGCCGGCCACTGGCCGCGCGGGACCACGGTCTCGTTGAGTGCGGCGGCCACCCCGGAGGTGGCCGCGGTCAGGGTGGCGACGACGGTGTCGAGCGTGGCGCCGGCCGCGACCTCGCGCGGCTCGCCGTTGACGGAGATGGTCATGCGTACGACTCCTGACGTGCGGCGGAGAAGCGGCGGGGGGCGAAGGGGCGTGCGATCTCGGGCAGTTCGCCGGTGACCAGCAGCTCGGCCATCACCTCGCCGGTGAGCGGGGTCAGCAGCACCCCGTTGCGGTAGTGCCCGGTGGCCAGGTGCAGGCCGGGCAGGTCGGTCGGGCCCAGCAGGGGCGCGTTGTCGGGGGAGCCGGGGCGCAGCCCCGCCCGGGTCTCGGTGAGCGGGAGTTCGGTGATGCCGGGTACCAGCTCGTGGGCGTCGCGCAGGAGTTCGTAGACCCCGCCCGCGGTGACGGTGGTGTCCCAGCCGAGTTCCTCGCTGGTGGCGCCGATGACGAGTTCGCCGTTCTCGCGGGGCACGAGGTAGACGTGGCTGCCGCGCACGACCGCCCGTACGGTGCGGGAGAGGAACGGCGCGTAGGCGGGGGGTACGGCGAGCCGCAGCACCTGCCCCTTGACCGGCCGCACGGGCGGCAGCACCTCGGCGGGTACGCCCGCCAGCCTGCCGCTGAGCGAGCCCGCGGCCAGGACCACCTGGCCGGCGCGCAGCTCCGTACCGTCGTCGAGGAGCGCGCCGGTCGCCCGGTCCGCGGTGGTGAGCAGCTGTTCGGCGGCCGCCCGGTGGACGGCCACCCCGGCGCTCTCGCAGGCGGCCAGCAGGGCGGCCGCGAGCCGGCGCGGGTCCACCTGGTGGTCGCCGTCGACGCGCAGCCCGCCGCGGACGCCCGGGGCGAGCATGGGTTCCAGGCGGCGGCACTCGCGGCCGGTGAGCCATTCGGGATCCAGGCCGCAGCGGCGCTGGAGGGCGTGCAGTTCGCGCAGGTGGAGGCGGTCGTCGGCGTCGAGGGCGACGGCGAGGGTGCCGCAGGCGCGGTAGCCGATGTCCATGCCGCCGCTCGTGTCGGTGAGCTCGGCCGCGAACTGCGGATAGCGTTCGGCGGAGGCGAGGCCGAGGCCGAGGAGGGCTTCCTCGCCGTAGTGCAGTTCGGTGACGGGGGCGAGCATGCCGGCCGCGACCTGGGCGGCGCCGCCGCCGGGTGCCGGGTCGGCGAGTACGGTGCTCAGTCCGCGGGCCGCGGCCCGCCAGGCGGTGACCAGGCCGATGATGCCGCCCCCGATGACGAGGACGTCGGATCCCTTTCGAGACGAGTGCATGGGCGTCCAGCCCCTCCCTTCGCCGGCATGACCCGGATCAGGTTCGTACGGTCGGAGGCCGGCCAGCCTCCCTCTCAGCCCGGTGCGCCGGACTCCCGCGATAGGTACGGTTGCCAGACTATCCCGGCCGTGGACGGCGGGTAAGGCGGCACCTGTTCCTGACGGAGCGTCAGGTGATTAGGGTGGCCGCGTGAGCGAGCAGACGGAACACAATCAGCGCGGCATCGTGATCGCCGGCGCCGGAATGGCCGGGGTGCAGACCGCGGTCGCCCTGCGCGAGCAGGGCTTCACGGGCCCCGTGACCCTGCTGGGAGCCGAACCCCACCAGCCCTACGACCGCCCCCCGCTGTCCAAGGCGGTCCTGCTCGGCAAGGCCGAGGACTCCGCCTTCGACGTGGACTTCGAAGGCCTGGACATCGACCTCCGTCTCGGTACGGAGGTCACCGGACTGCGGGCCGCCGACCACGAGCTGGACACCGAGGCGGGACCGGTCCCGTACGGGGTCCTCGTGCTGGCGACCGGCGCGCAGCCGCTGACCCTCCCCGGCACCGAGGGCGTCCCCGGCGTCCACCTGCTGCGCACGCTGGACGACGCGGCACGGCTGCGCCCGGTCCTGACGGCCGCCTCCCGGATCGTGGTCGTCGGCGCGGGCTGGATCGGCGCCGAGTTCGCCACAGCCGCCCGGGAGGCCGGCTGCGCGGTGACCGTCGTCGAGGCGGCCGACCGGGTGCTGGCGGGCGCCCTGCCCGCCGAGGTCACCGAGCCGATGGCGCGCTGGTACGGGCAGGCCGGCGCCGAACTGGTCACCGGCGCGAAGGTGGCCGCCGTGGAGGAGGGGCGGGTCCTGCTGACCGACGGCAGCGCGCTGCCCGCCGACGCGGTGGTCGTGGGGATCGGCGCGCGCCCCGCCACGGCATGGCTGGCCGGGTCCGGCGTGGAACGCGGAGCCGACGGCTCGGTCACCGCGGACGCCCACCTGCTGACCTCCCTGCCGGGGGTGTACGCGGTCGGCGACTGCGCCTCCTTCCCGTCCGGGCGCTACGGGGCGCGGCTGCTGGTCCACCACTGGGACAACGCCCTCCAGGGCCCGCGGACCGTCGCGGCGAACATCCTGGCCGGGGAACCCACCGCGGTCTACGACCCGGTGCCGTACTTCTGGTCCGAGCAGTTCGGGCGCTTCGTGCAGTACGCCGGCCACCACGGCGGGGCCGACACCCTGGTCCGGCGCGGCGACCCGGACGAGGAGACCTGGTCGGTGTGCTGGCTGCGCGGCGGCGCCCTGGTAGCGGTCCTCGCGGTCGGCCGCCCCCGCGACCTGGCGCAGGGCCGCAAGCTCATCGAGACCGGCGCCCCGATGGACCCGGCCCGGGTCGCCGACCCCGGCACCCCGCTGAAATCGGCCACCGCGTAGCCCGGTGACCCGGGCGGTCCGGGCGGCGTGCCACGGACGGGCCGCCCGGCTACCGGCTGTCGGTGGGAGGTGGCAGGCTTGGACCGTGACCGAGATTGACGCAAAGATCGATTCCCTCGTCCCCGACTGGCTGTACCTCCCCGACATCGCGGAGATGCTGGACGTCGAGGTGACGCGGGTCCGCCAGATGGTCAAGGAGGGGCAGCTCATCGCCGTCCGCCGCGGCGAGAACCGGGCCCTGCAGGTTCCGGCGCCGTTCATCGACGGCGACAAGGTGGTCAAGGGCCTCGTCGGCCTCCTGACCGTCCTGCGCGACGACGGCTTCTCCGACGAGGAGATGCTGGAGTGGCTCTTCACCGCCGACCCGACCCTGCCGGGCACCCCCGCCCAGGCGCTGAGCGAGAATCGCGGCACGGAGGTGAAGCGCCGCGCTCAGGCGCTCGCCCTCTGACCTGATCCGCAGTAGCTCCACCGCGGTGTACGGGCCCCGCGCCCGTACACCGCGGTCCATCACGGGGGGTACACCCATGCAGCTGTCCGACGCCCGGCTCTACCTGTGCACGGACGCCCGCAAGCGCCAGGGTGACCTCCCCGAGTTCCTCGACGCCGTCCTGGCCGGGGGCGTGGACATCGTCCAGCTCCGCGACAAGGGCATGGAGGCGGGCGAGGAACTGGAACACCTCCAGGTGTTCGCCGACGCCGCGCGCCGCCACGGCCGGCTCCTCGCCGTGAACGACCGCGCCGACGTCGCCCACGCCATCGGCTCCGACGTCCTGCACCTCGGGCAGGGCGACATCCCGGTCCCCGCAGCCCGCGCCATCCTCGGCGGTCAGGTGCTCATCGGCCGTTCCTGCCACGCCGAGGACGAGGTCGCCGCGGCCGCCGCCGAACCGGGCGTGGACTACTTCTGCACCGGACCCTGCTGGCCCACCCCCACCAAGCCCGGCCGCCACGCCCCCGGCCTGGAACTGGTTCGCTACGCGGCCTCCCTGGAACAGAACCGGCCCTGGTTCGCCATCGGCGGCATCGACGCCGGGAACCTGGACGAGGTGCTCGACGCCGGCGCCACCCGCGTCGTGGTGGTCCGCGCGATCACCGAGGCCCCCGACCCCGGTGCGGCCGCCGCGGACCTCGCCAAGCGCGTCCGCGCCCGCCTCGGCTGAGCCCCGGCCCGGCCCCCGACCCCCGCGCTGCACCCCTGCTCCACCCGTGGCATTCCGCGCCGCCATGGCCCGTACAGGCCCTTACCGGCCAGAGGTGAGGCCGCGGGTGTCCAAAAACGTGTCCAAAAGGCGGACGCCACTTCGGGGAGCGCCGGGCCGCGTCTAACCTGCCCCCATGGCCTCTGGTACCGCTTCCACCTGGTCGGACCGCGCACACACGGTCCGCGACCTCCTCGCGTCCGGGCGCTCGTACTCCTTCGAGTTCTGGGCCCCGAAGACCGAGAAGGGCGAACGCAACCTCTGGAACGCCCTGCGCCGGGTCGAGGCGGTATCCCCGAGCTTCGTCTCCGTGACCTACGGAGCCGGCGGCTCCACCCGCGGCGGCACCGTCAAGGCCACCCAGGAGATCGCCGCGGACACCACGCTGACCCCGGTCGCGCACCTCACCGCCGTGGACCACTCCATCGCCGAGCTGCGCCACGTCATCGGCCAGTTCGCCGACGCCGGCATCCGCAACATGCTCGCCCTGCGCGGCGATCCGCCGGGCGACCCGATGGCCGACTGGGTGCCGCACCCCGAGGGCGTGCACTACGCCGCCGACCTGGTGCGGCTGCTCAAGGAGTCCGGGGACTTCTGCGTCGGCGTCGCGGCCTTCCCCGAGATGCACCCGCGCTCGACGGACTGGGATACGGACATCCGGCACTTCGTGGACAAGTGCCGCGCCGGCGCCGACTATGCGATCACCCAGATGTTCTTCGATCCGGAGAATTATCTGCGGCTGCGCGACAGCGTCGAGAAGGCCGGCTGCGAGACCCCGATCATCCCCGAGGTCATGCCTGTTGTGGGTATCAAGCAGCTCGACCGACTGCCCCAGCTGAGCACCGCGGTCTTCCCCTCGGATGTGAAAGACCGCATGCTCGCGGTCAAGGACGACCCGGCCGCTGTACGCTCCATTGGCATCGAGTTCGCCACGGAGTTCTGCGCGCGGCTGCTGTCCGAAGGTGTACCGGGACTGCACTTCATCACGCTGAACAATTCCACGGCGACTCTCGAGATCTACGAGAACCTGGGCCTGCACCAGCGGGCCTGACCGGCCGTACCCGTGTGACGGCCGTACCGAGAGGGGCCTTGCATGGGTATGACGGTCCTCTACATCGCGTTCGGAATCGTCGCGTTGTGGCTGCTTGCCGAGGTACTGATGCAGTACAAGGCCCGGCTTCGCTGGCGCCTGCTCGCCTTCGCCGGCTTCCTCGGCGTGGTCGCCGGGGTGATACTGCCCTCGGTGCCGGTCATCGGCGCCGGTGCCGCCGCGTTCGCCGTGGGCCAGACCCTGGTGACGCTCTCCTTCCGCAAGGGTTTCGTCGCCGGCTGGGCACTGCGCCGCGGCGGGGAGCCCGTACGGAAGGCGGGACGCCGCCGGTCCGGGACCGCGACGGCAGAGCCGGCGCTCCAGGTCACCGCCCTGGAGTACGACGACGTGGACGGGGCCCCGGACGAGCGGCGGCCGTCGCGGGCCGCGGCCGAGGAGGTCTACAGCCCGGAGCCGGTGCCCGAGGACACCGGGTCCTACGGGATACAGAGCTTCTCCACGCCTGCCCCGGAGGCCGGCCAGACCGCGGCCTTCGCCTCGCCGTTCACCACCGCCGAGCAGGACGCCCACCAGTACGCGGCGTACTACGACCCGCAGAACCAGGGCGGTTACGACTACTCCGGCGGCTATCCGACGGGCGACCAGCAGCAGGTCTACGCCGCCTACTCGGACCCGTACATCGGCACCGGCGGCGGCGTCGTCCCGCCCCAGCCCTACGACTACACCCCGTACGCCGACTACGGGCAGCAGCAGTACGCCACGGACACCCCGCCCGGCGGCGTCTGGGTCCCGCAGCAGCGGTCCACCGAGGGCGGCCAGCCCTACCCGGCGGACGGGCAGGGCGAGCCTCCGCAGCAGTACCCCTACCAGCAGGGCGGATACGAGCAGTACCGCTACTGAGCCGGTCCCGCGGCCACGGGCGGTCCTGCGGCCACGGGCGGCTCCGGCCGGGGCCGGGGACGCGGCCCGGTCACTGGGAGCCGCGGAAGTCCGCGCCCTCCACGATCAGCCCGGCCACCAGGGCCCCGGTCATCCCGGCGTGCGCGAGCCCGCCGCCGGGGTGGGCCCAGCCGCCCGCCAGGTACAGCCCGGGCAGGGCCGTGGAGTTGGCCGGGTACAGCAGCCGGCCCCCCGCGCCCGCGAGGGCGGGCGGGGGCACCGCGCCGCCGAGCGCACCGGTCGCGGCCTCCACATCGGCCGGGGTGCGCACCTCCTGCCACAACAGCCGCTCCCGCAGCCCCTGTACGGCCTTCTCCGCGAGGTTCAGCAGCTCTCCGGGCTCCGAGGTCCCCGCGCCGTCCACGGCGCTCACGGTGACCGCCTCGTGCTCCGCGTCGGGCCGGGTGGCGGGATCGTCCGGCCGCATCACGGTGACCTGGGTTCCGGCGGCGTGCACCAGGGTGCGGTGGACGGTCCCCGCGGGGCGCGCGCCGCGCAGCGCGAGCAGCAGCGTGATCCGGCCGGGCACGCCGTCGCCGCGGGCCGGGACCGCCTCGGCGGGCCACGGCGGCGAGCCGGCCGGCAGCCGCCGCGGGTCGATCCCGCAGACGACGGAGTCGGCCGCCGCCTCGGTGCCGTCGGCCAGCAGCAGCCCGGCCGCCCGGCCGTCCCGCACGAGCACCTCCCGCACCTCCGCACCGAAGACGAAGGCGACCTTCCGCTCCAGGCAGCGCTCGTACACGGCGGTGGCCAGCGCCCGCATCCCGCCGCGCACGTACCAGCTGCCGAAGGTCTGCTCCATGTACGGGAGCACGGCCGCCGAACCGGGTGCGGTGGCGGGGTCGAGCCCGTAGCCGCGGACCACGCCGGTCAGCACCTCCGCGAGCGGGCCGCCCAGCTCCCGGCCGGCCACCTCGGCGAGGGTCGGCGTACGGCGGCGGAGCAGGCCGCTGCGCCGCAGGGCCGGGTACGGGTCGCCGCCCAGCGCCCGCCGGGCGCCGCCTGGCAGGGGCTCCTCCAGCAGCGGGCGGCGGGTGGCGTCCCAGGCGTCGCGGGCCCGGCCCAGCACACCGTTCCAGCGCTCGCCGGCGCCCTGGCCGAAAGCGGCGTCGAAGGCGGCGGCGACACCGCCGTGCGAGGCACCGGGGAGGGTGACGTCGATGCCGTGGCCGGGCAGAACGTGCCGGACGGCGGGGTCGGCCTGCGCCATGTCGACGCAGTCCTCCAGCGGCCGCCTGCCGGTCTTGACGAACAGGTCCCGGTAGACGGCGGGCAGGTGCAGCAGCCCGGGACCGGTGTCGAAGGCGAAGCCGTCGCGCTCGTACCACCCGACGGCCCCGCCGTAGGTGGCGCCCCGCTCGTACACCGTCACCCGGTGCCCCGCCACGGCCAGCCGGGCCGCCGTCGCCATCGCGCCCATGCCGGCGCCGATCACCGCAATTCGTGCCATGCGGCCGAGCCTATGGCCCCGTCCGGGCGCCCGCGGTCAGTGGGGTGGGGCCCCGGTGACCGCGCGGGCCTCGGCGGCCAGCCGCTTCTCCTCGCGGCGCTGGGCGCGCCGGCGCAGGAAGCGGCGGATCCGGCTCCAGAGGAAGACGACTATGGCCAGCCCGACGACCAGCAGGGAGCCCGCGATGATCGCGGCGGGGACGGGGTAGAAGATCGCGAGGGTGACGAGGCCCGCCACGCCGAGGTCCTCGGCGATGCTCATCGCCACGTTGGTGAACGGCTCGGGCGAGGTGTTGATCGCCATCCGGGTGCCGGCCTTCACGAAATGGCTGGCCAGCGCCGTGGAGCCGCCGATCGCCCCGGCGGTGATGTCGGAGAGCGAGCCGCTCTGCCCGGCCAGCAACGCGCCGATCACCGCACCCGTGAGCGGGCGGACCACGGTGTGGACGCCGTCCCATATCGAGTCGACGTACGGGATCTTGTCGGCGACCGCCTCGCAGAGGAAGAGCACGGCGGCGGCGATCAGCACGTCCGTGCGCTGGAGGGCCGCGGGGACCTCGTCGGTCAGGCCGGTACGGCCGAAGATGCCGAGCAGGAGGACCACGGCGTAGGCGTTGATCCCGCTGGCCCAGCCGCTGGTGAAGACCAGGGGGAGCACACTCATCGGATCATCATGCCGTACGGGTGTACCGGCGAACCGCAGGGCGGCGCAGAACAGTGAGGGGACGGCCGCACGGCAGCGGCCGTCCCCTCACTCACGCGGTCCGGGGGCTACTGCCCCTGCTCGTCACGGCGGCGCTGCCACCGGTCCTCGATGCGGTTCATCATCGACCGACGCTGCCGGTTGTGGCCGCGGGCCGAACCGCCGGTACTTCCGGAGACGGGCTGTTCGCCTGGCTTGGGTGCCTTGCGCCAACCGGTGACCACCAGGACCGTACATCCCAGCATGACGAGGAAGCCCACCACACTGATCCAGAGCACGTTCGGAATGATCACACCGGTCATGAGGAGCGCGATACCCACAACAATGCCTGCGACTGCCTGGTAGACCCGTCGCCGGGTGTACGTACGCAGTCCGCTGCCCTCAAGCGCTGTCGCGAACTTGGGGTCTTCGGCGTACAGCGCTCGCTCCATCTGCTCGAGCATTCGCTGCTCGTGCTCCGAGAGCGGCACGGGAGTCCTCCTCATCCGTCGGTCGCGGGGGTAGCGACCAGGGGTCCCCTTCAGGATAGGCGGGGAATCGCCCCCGTGACACCCGCCCTCAACGCACACGTTCCAAAATGACAAAGCACAGAAAGACAGAGCCGGTGAAGCCACTGCCAAAACCGTACCGCCGCGGGAGCGGTCACTGAGGCCGTTATTCCCCAATGGCCCGTTCACCATGCCGGTCACTGCTTCCGATCATACGGGGCGGACCGGCCGAGCGGAGGGTGAGCGGCAGACTCGGTGCGCGGAAGAGCGCAGTTCAGGCCTGCTTCTCGCCCAGGACGTGCAGCTGCGTGGCCACCGCGTGGAAGGACGGCAGCTCCGCTGCGGCCTCCTCCAGACGCAGCAGCGCCTCCACCGCGCCCGGCTCGGTGTCCACCAGGACGCCCGGGACGAGGTCGGCGAAGATCCGCACGCCGTGCACCGCGCCGACCGACAGGCCGGCCCCGGCGACCAGCTCGGACAGCTGCTCGGCGGTGAAGCGGCGGGGCACCGGGTCGCCGGAGCCCCAGCGGCCGGCCGGGTCGGTGAGGGCGTTGCGGGCCTCCGTGAAGTGCCCGGCGAGCGCCCGGGCGAGCACGGCCCCGCCGAGGCCGGCGGCCAGCAGGCTGAGCGTGCCGCCGGGGCGCAGGGCCGCCACCGCGTTGGCCACGCCCTCGGCCGGGTCGTCCACGTACTCCAGGACGCCGTGGCAGAGCACCACGTCGTAGGCGCCCCGCTCCACCACGTCCAACAGGCCCTGGGCGTCGCCCTGGACGCCGCGGACCAGGTCGGCGACACCGGCCTCGGACACCCGGCGCTCCAGCCCGAACAGTGCGTTCGGGCTGGGGTCGACCACGGTGACCCGGTGGCCCAGGTGGGCCACCGGCACGGCGAACTTGCCGGTGCCGCCGCCGGTGTCCAGCACGTCCAGCACGTCCCGCCCGGTCGCCTTCACCCGACGGTCGAGCGCCTCCTTGAGGACCTCCCACACCACGGCGGTGCGGAGGGAGGCACGGGGGCGGGAAGTGTCCGACACGGCTGATGGCTCCTCGGCGCGGTAAGGGTGAGCGGTCTGTGCCCCACCCTATTGCCTTCCGCAGCCGGGCAGGTCATCCCGCGTCCGGACGCTCCGGCCGTGGCTGCGGCAGGGTCTCTCCCGGACTCCGGGGCGGGGCCTGGGCGGGCGTCCGTACGGCGAGCATCCGCTCCACCAGGCGCAGGAACATCGAGGCGGCGCGCAGCAGGTCGTCCGCGTCCCGGGCGCTGGCCGCGTCCGCTATCCCCGCCTCGGCCCGGGCCCGGCGGGCGGCGCCGGAGGCGAAGAGCGCGCTCCACTCCGCCAGCTCCGGTGCCAGCTCCGGCAGCACCTCCCACGCGCTGCGGATCCGGGGCCGCCGCCGGGGGCTCACCGGCTCGGGCCGTGCGTGCGCGGCGAGCACGGCCGCGGCGGTGCGCAGCGCCGAGAGGTGGGCCGTGGCGTAACGCTCGTTGGGCCGGGTCAGCCGGGCGGCCTCGGCCAGGCCGCTGCGGGCCTTGTCGAGAAGGTCGAGGGCGGCCGGTGGGGCCGCCGACTTCCGCAGGACGGGGTGGACAGGGGACGGGGACGGTGTGGCCATGACGAACCTCCTGTCGTTGCGTTGCCTCCATCGTGACGGGCCCCACTGACAATCGCCCCGACCTGCGTTTTTGCCGTCATATGCATAGCAACTGCCCCCTCCTGCACGCCTGGTGCGGAATGAGGTGGTAGTTTTTGAACTGACCGGTCAGTTCAAAAAGAAGGGGGACGGCGTGGACAGCCCGCACGGCGCGGCCGTCAAGGCCGAGAACTTCGGACTCAAGGGCCCGCGAGGCTGGGCCTTCCGGGGGGTCGGTCTCGACGCGGCGCCCGGCTCGCTCATCGCGGTCGAAGGCCCCTCCGGCAGCGGCCGGACCTGCCTGCTCCTGGCCCTCACCGGACGTATGAAGCCCACCGAGGGCCACGCCGAGATCGGCCGGCACCGGCTGCCGAAGAAGATGGCCGCGGTCCGCCGGATCGCCGCCCTCGGCCCGGTCCCCGGGGTCAACGACCTCGACCAGTCCCTCACCGTCGCCGAACAGCTGCGCGAGGGCGCTCTGCTCCACCGCCACTACGACGCCCCGATCCGCTCCCTGCTGCGGCCCCGGGCCGAGCGCCGGGCCGCAGCAGTCGCCCGGATCGCGGCAGCCCTGGACACCGCCGGGCTGGACCTCGCCACGCTGCCCAAGGGCGAACGCACCACCGTCCGGGACCTGGAGCGCCTGGAGGCCGTCCGGCTCTCCGTCGCCATCGCCCTGCTCGGCTCCCCGCGGCTGCTCGCCCTCGACGACCTCGACATGAAGCTCTCGGACACCGAACGCACCGAGGTCTGGACCCTGCTGCGGTCGATCGCGGCCCGGGGGACCACCGTCGTGGCGGTGTGCAGTGAGGCGCCCGCCGACGCCGTGGTCCTGCGGACCGGCCCGCAGGAGGACGGCGGCGCACCGGAGGCCGGACCGTCCGCCCCCGCTGCCGCCACCCCGAAGGTCACGTGGGGCGGCCGGGCGAAGGACAAGGCCGAGAAGGGGACCGAGGCCGAGGCCCCCGGAGCCGCGGAGGACCCCAAGCCGGCGCCGAAGCCGGCCCCGAAGGCCGAGGCGAAGCCGGCCTCGAAGGCAGCCCCGAAGCCGGCCCCGAAGCCGGACCTGAGGAAGGCGTCCGGGACGGAGCGGGACGCGGACGCCGACGCCGCCGGCGAGGCCTGCGCCGGCACCACCGAAGACACCGACAACGACGACACGAAGGGGGCGGACGATGCGCTCGCCGAAGCTGGCCGCGCTTGAGCTGAAGCGGTTCGGGCGGGGGAAGCTGCCCCGGGCCGCCCTCGTCGCACTGCTCCTGCTGCCACTGCTCTACGGAGCCCTGTACCTCTGGTCCTTCTGGGACCCGTACAGCCGCCTCGACAAGGTGCCCGTCGCCCTCGTCAACTCCGACCGGGGTGCGACCGTCGACGGCAAGCACCTGGACGCGGGCGGTGAGATCACCAAGAAGCTCCGCGACAGCAAGACCTTCGACTGGCGGGAGGTGAGCCCGGAGAAGGCGGCCAAGGGTCTGGAGGACGGTACGTACTACCTGACCCTGACCATGCCGGCCGACTTCAGCGAGAAGATCGCCTCCAGCTCGGGCGAGGACCCCGCGACCAGCGCCCTGCAGGTCCGCACCAACGACGCCAACAACTACGTCGTCGGCTCGATCTCGCGCACCGTCTTCTCCGAGGTCCGCTCGGCGGCGTCCGCCAACGCCTCCCGCGGCTTCCTTGACAAGATCTTCGTCAGCTTCTCCGACCTGCACGACAAGACCGCGGAGGCCGCCGACGGCGCCGACAAGCTTAAGGACGGCGCCGGCAAGGCCCAGGAGGGCGCCAAGGAGCTCGCCGACGGCCTCGACACCGCCGGGGAGAAGAGCGGCGAACTCAACAGCGGCCTGAAGAAGCTCAACTCGGCCGCCGGCAAGCTGGAGACCGGCACCCGGGACATCGCGAACGGCACCCAGGTCCTCGCCGACAAGGTCAACGGCGCCGCCGACAAGGCCCGCCCCTTCGTCAAGGACCCCAAGAGCCTGGCCGCCACCGCCGTACTGGTCGCCGACAGCGCGAAGGTCGTCAACAACCACCTGGACAAGTTCGTGGAGAAGGCGCCGGCCGCCGCGGCCGTCGCCAAGCGGGCCTCCACCGGCGCCGACGCCTACTACACCAAGCACTGCGTCACCCCCGGCGGCGAACCGCACCTCGCCTCCTGCCCCGACCTGAAGAAGGTCCGGGACGACGCGGCCGAGGCCGCCCTGCTCAGCGGTGACGTCAGCACCCTGGCCAAGAACGCCGGCGGGGACGTGGCCAGGCTCCGCAGCCAGCTGACCGACCTGGAGAGCAAGGCCCGCGAGCTCGCCGACAAGGCCCCCCACCTCGCGAGCGACCTCGACGCGGCCGTCGCCAAGGTCAACGCCCTCAACACCGGCGCCCACAAGGTCGCCACCGGCATGTCCCAGCTGCACACCGGCCTCGGCACCGCCACCACCGGCTCCGGCGCCCTCAGCGACGGCGTCGGCAAGCTCGGCGACGGCGCCCACCGCCTCGACGGCGGCATGTACAAGCTCGTCGACGGCACCGGCGAACTCGCCGGCGGCCTGCACGAGGGCGTGGGCAAGATCCCCGACTACGACCAGCAGCAGCGGGACGCCCGCACCGAGGTCATGGCCGACCCGATCAAGCTCGCCAACCAGTCCCTGCACAAGGCGCCCAACTACGGCACCGGCTTCGCGCCCTACTTCATCCCGCTGTCCCTCTGGGTCGGCGCGATGGTCGCCTACATGCTGATCGCCCCGATGAACAAGCGGGCCCTGTCCGCGGGCGCCTCGCCCTGGCGGATCGCCCTCGCCGGCTGGCTGCCCGTGATGGGCATCGGCGCCGCCCAGGTCACCCTGCTGATGTCCGTCCTGCACTGGGCCCCGGACCTCGGCCTCAAGATGGCCAACCCGGCCCTCACCATCGGCTTCCTGCTGCTGGTCACCGGCTGCTTCGCGGCGATCATCCAGTGGCTCAACGCCAAGTTCGGCGCGGCCGGGCGGATCCTCGTCCTCGCCGTCCTGATGCTCCAGCTGACCTCGGCCGGCGGCACGTACCCCGTCCAGACCAGCCCGGACTTCTTCAACGCCGTCCCCCCGTACCTGCCGATGTCCTACGTCGTGGAGAGCCTGCGCCGCCTGATCACCGGCGGCGACCTCACCCCGGTCTGGCAGGGCAGCCTGGTCCTGGTGGCCTTCACCGTCGGCGCCCTCGCCCTGACCGCGCTCGCCGCCCGCGGCAAGCAGGTGTGGACGATGGACCGGCTGCACCCCGAACTGAGCCTGTAGGGATGTGTTGACCTGTGACAATCAGCGCCATGGACAGCAGCAGCACCGGTACGGGTACCGGCGGGGGCCGTCGTGCGGCCACCCGGCAGAAGCTCTACGAAGCGGCCGTCACCCTCATCGCGGAGAAGGGCTTCTCCGCGACCACGGTCGATGAGATCGCCGAGCGGGCGGGCGTGGCGAAGGGCACCGTCTACTACAACTTCGCGAGCAAGAACGAGCTCTTCGAGGAGCTGCTGCGGCACGGCGTCGGGCTGCTGACCGCGTCGCTGCGGGCGGCGGCGGAGGAGACCGAGGCACGCGGCGGCAGCCGGGTCGAGGCGCTCGACGCGATGATCCGGGCGGGCCTGGTCTTCATCGACCGCTACCCGGCCTTCACCCAGCTCTACGTCGCCGAGCTGTGGCGGACCAACCGCACCTGGCAGTCCACGCTGATGGTGGTCCGCCAGGAGGCGGTGGCCGTCGTGGAGAAGGTGCTGCGCGAGGGCGTCGAACGCGGGGAGCTCAGCCCCGAGATCGACGTACAGCTCACGGCGGCCGCGATGGTCGGGATGGTGCTCGTGGCGGCCCTGGACTGGCAGTCCTTCCAGCGGGAGCGGTCCCTCGACGACGTGCACTCGGCGCTGTCGCTGCTGTTGCGCGGCCGGGTCAGCGGCAACCGCTGAACCGCGCGTCACCCCCCACTCGGCGGTGCCGCGCGGGCGCGACAGCCCGTACAACTGGTGGGGCCCGCCGCGGCCGCTGAGTATCCGTACCTAGGCGCGGAAATGAGTACGCACGCGGATGGGCTCCCACCTGCGAGGACGTCAGACTGGGAGCAACGGACAGGGGGCCTGGTCCGCACCGCCGACACGGGGCTGCGGAGCGGACCGGGTACCTCCTTCCGGAACCGGGAGAAGGTACGGGGGACCCGGTAGCAGAAGCGAGAACGCGGTGGGGCCCGGGGGGATCGGGCCTCGCCGCGTTCTCGCGTCCGCGGGTTCTGCGGATTGCCGGTGCCGGGTGCGGCGCCGTTGCGGGGGCGCTGCCCCCGGACCCCCGCGCCTCAATCGCCGGCGGGGCTGAAGGAGCGGGGCTCCGCCCCGGGCCCCGCGCCTGAGACGCCGGCGGGGCTGGACAGTGCTGCCGGGCCGGTTGCTAGCCGCGACCTCGGAGGGGGAGGCGGAGGCGGAGAGCTGTCAGGCGGGTCGAGACCGCGGAGGTCAGGGCCGAGCGGCGGGCCGAGAGCGCCCAGGCGATACGGGCCGCCGACCGCGGCAGCAGCAGGGCGCGCAGCCGGGGCAGGCGTCCCGCCGAGGCCAGCAGGCCCGCCCGGGCCTGCCGTACGTCGTCCGCCAGGCCCGCGTACGAGACCTCCGCGCCCGGCGGCGCGTACAGGGCCCGCTCCACCGCACCCGCCACCCGGTGCACCGCCGCGGCGGCGTCCGGCTCCAGCGGGCCCAGCTCCACGACCCGGCTCGCCGCCCGGCGCGGGGACAGCGCCTCGTCCGGGGTGACGCCCACGTCCCAGGCCGCGTCGCCCAGCTCCCGCCAGGCCGCCAGGACCTCGCCGGACGCCAGACGGCGGGCCCGCAGCCGGTTGCGCCACAGCAGCGGGAGCAGCGGCAGGCCCACCACCGCGAGCACCAGCGCCGCCCAGCCGAGGACCGCCGTCACCGACGGCCCGGCGCCGGCCGCCGCGTTCTGCTGCGGGGCGGCCGGCCCGCACTCGCCGAGCCGCTTGAGTGCCGGCGGGCACTCGGCGGACGCCGAGGGAGCCGGAGCCGGCTGCACCGCACCCTGCGAGGGCAGCGGCGCCGGCGCGGACGGCTGGGCCGCGGGGGCCGGCGGCCGGGAGTAGTCCGGCACGTTGAGGCCCGACCGGGGCGTCGGCTCGAACCGGGTCCAGCCCACGCCCTGGAAGTACAGCTCGGGCCAGGCGTGCGCGTCCCGCATCGACACGTTCACGATGCCGTCCGGCTGCCTCTCGCCCGGGGTGAAGCCCACCGCGACGCGCGCCGGGATGCCCAGGGTGCGGGACATCGCCGCCATCGAGAAGGCGAAGTGGATGCAGAAGCCCTCCTTGTCCGCGAGGAAGCGGGCGACGGCCTGCGGCCCCGTCCCGGAGGTGGTCTGCGTGTCGTAGCGGAATCCGCCGCTCACGGCGAAGAAGTCCTGCAGCTTCACCGCGCGCGAGTAGTCGTCCTTCGCGCCCTGCGTGACCTGACGGGCCGTGTCGCCGACCACCTGCGGCAGGTTGTCCGGGACCCTCGTGTACTCCTCGCGGACCGCCGGGTCCGGCGCCGGGGCCTTCTGGAGCTGCTGGGCGGTGGGCTTCAGCAGCAGGCTGCGCACCTTGTACTCGGCGCCCTGCACGGTCTGGAACCTGTCGCGGGCCAGCTGGTCCCCGACCAGGGTCCGGCCGACGGGCTCGAACCGCCACTTGCCGGGGATCTCCACCGCGGTCGCCGGATACGGCATGGGGAGGTAGCGCTGGGTGTAGCCCTCGGAGGCCGTGATGTTCGTGGTCACCTCGGTCGCGCCGAGGCGGACCTGGTCACCGAGACCGGGCGGGACCGGCATCTGCTGCGGTACGTCGGTCAGCGCGCGCCCGGACGCCTCCCACTTGACGCCGTTGAACTCGTCCAGGGCCACGATGCGCAGGTACTGGTCGCTCTGCTGCGGGTTGTCCGTGCGGTACCTGAGCACCACGCGGTTGTCCTGCGCGTTCAGGTTGCTCTGCAGGGAGACCAGCGGGTTGACGGCCGAGATCGTGCCGCCGGAACCGCCGCTGCCCTCGCCCTCCTTCGGGCCGCCCAGCAGACCGTCGTCGAGGGCGGGCAGCGCCGCCGGCACCACCAGCGCCATGCCCAGGGCCAGGGCGCCGATCCGCCGGCCGAACCGCACCGGGGCCGTCGCCCGGACGCCGCCGCTGCTGATGCCGGAGTCGGCCGGCGCGCGTCCGCCCGGGGCGGCGCCGAAGACCCGCCCCCACTGGGCGAGCCGGTCGCGGCCCTCGGACAGCAGCAGCATCAGGTAGCCGCAGCCCGCCAGGAGGAAGGAGAACCAGGAGGCGTCCCCGCCGCCCGACAGGCCCGCGGCGACCGAGTACAGCGCGAGCAGCGGCAGACCGGCCGCCGCGGCCGTACGCGCGGTCACCGCCAGCAGGTCCACCAGCAGGCCGATCACCAGCACCCCGGACACCAGCAGCAGCTGGATGCCGTCCGTGAGCGGGGCCGGTATCGCGAACTCGCCCACGTCGTGGAGGCCCTGGGCGAACAGCGAGCCGAAGTCCGTCACCAGGTAGGCCAGCGGCCCGCTGCCGGTGGACTCCACTTTCCCGGCGAAGAACAGCGCGAGCAGCAGCAACGACACCAGCAGCTGCGCGGCCACGGTCAGCGACCGCGCCAGCGGCACCCGCCGGGCCCCCGCGCCCACCGCGCTCTGCACGGTGAGCAGCAGCGCGGCCTGGAGCAGCCAGGCCTGCGACTCCACCAGCGGGCTCAGCGACCAGGAGGTGAGCAGCGTCGCCAGCGCCGCGAACACCGTCAGTTTCGCCCGTCCGCTCATGCCAGGCCTCCGCTCGTTCCCGTACCGACGCGCGCGGTCCCGGCCTGGCGCCACAGTTCTCCGAAGGCGACCCCGGGGGCGGCGGCGAGTGCCGTCCAGCCCGCGTCGCGCAGCCTGCGCAGCCGCTCCTCCAGGGGGACGACGTCGTGCCCGGGCGCGGGCCGTCCGCCCCAGGCCCCGGTGTCCAGGACGAAGGCCACGGCGCCGGAGGCGCGCTGGCGCATCCTGGCCGCCAGTTCGGTCTGTACGTCGTCCAGGTCGCCGAAGAAGGCGATGAGGAGCCCGTCGCCGCCGCCCTCGCCGAAGCCGCCGCCGCGTACGGCGTCGTAGGCCCGGGAGAGCCCGGCGCCGTCGGAGTGCCCGACCACGGCGAGGGTGTCCATCATCAGCCCGGCGGCCTCCGCGGACTCGTGTCCGCCGGCGGAGAACCCGCCGCCGCCCTCGCCGGGTGCCGCGCTCCCGGTGTCGGTGAGCAGCCGTGCCGAGAAGCCCTGTTCCAGGACGTGCACGAGGCTGGAGGCGGCCGCGGAGACGGCCCATTCGAAGGCGGAGTCCGGTCCGGCGCCGTCGAAGGCGAGGCGGCGGGTGTCGAGCAGGACGGTGGCCCTGCTGCGCTGGGGCTGTTCCTCGCGGCGGACCATCAGCTCGCCGTAGCGGGCGGTGGAGCGCCAGTGCACGCGGCGCAGGTCGTCGCCGCGCCGGTAGCCGCGCGGGATCACGTCGTCGTCGCCCGCCAGGGCCAGGGAGCGGCGGCTGCCGTCGCCGTAGCCGTTGGACTCGCCGGTCAGCCGGACCGGGGGCAGGGGCTCGGTGCGCGGAATGACGGTGAGGGTGTCGTAGGCGCTGAAGGAGCGGGTCAGCTCGACCAGCCCGAAGGGGTCGGTGAGCCGCAGCTGGAGCGGGCCCAGCGGATAGCGGCCGCGCAGGTCGGAGCGGACCCGGTAGGACACCTCGCGGCGGCCGCCGGGCTCGACCCGGTCCAGGACGAAGCGGGGACGCGGGCCCAGTACGTAGGGCACCCGGTCCTGGAGCATCAGCAGGCCGGTGGGCAGCCGGGAGACGTTGTCCATGCGCAGCTGCACCCGGGCCTCGGCGCCCGCGGGCACCCGGCCGGGGGACAGCCGGCGGCTGCCGGAGACCCGGTGGCGGGTGCGGTGCAGGGCGTAGACGCAGATCAGCGGCAGGAGGGCGAGCAGCAGGCCGACGCGCAGCAGCGCGCCCTGGCCGAGGACGTAGGCGCAGACGGCCGCGGCGATCCCGGCGGCCACGAACGAACGGCCGCGGGTGGTCAGCCCGGACAGCGACGCGCGCAGCCCGCCGCCGTTTCCCGGGCCGCCGGCGCCGGGTGCGGCACCGGCGCTCATCAGAAGCCCCGGACGCCGGCGGCGGGCGGCATCTCGCCGCGGCCGTGCGCGGCCGGGACGGGGGTGCGCTGGAGGATCTCGCCGACGACCTGCTCGGAGGTGCGGCGGTTCAGCTGGGCCTGCGCGGTGGGCAGCAGCCGGTGCGCGAGGACCGGTGCGGCCAGGGACTGCACGTCGTCGGGCAGGACGTAGTCCCGGCCGGAGAGCGCGGCGGAGGCCTTCACGGCGCGCAGGAGGTGCAGGGTGGCCCGGGGCGAGGCGCCGAGCCGCAGGTCGGGGTGGCTGCGGGTGGCGGAGACCAGGTCGACGACGTAGCGCCGGACGGGCTCGGCGACGTAGACCTCGCGCACGGCCTCTATCAGCTTGACGATGTCGTGGGCGTGCGCGACGGACTGGAGGTCGTCGAGCGGGTTGACGGCGCCGTGCACGTCGAGCATCTGGAGCTCGGCCTCGGGGCTGGGGTAGCCGACGGAGACGCGGGCCATGAAGCGGTCGCGCTGGGCCTCGGGCAGCGGGTAGGTGCCCTCCATCTCCACCGGGTTCTGGGTGGCGACGACCATGAAGGGGCTCGGCAGGGTGTAGGTGGTGCCGTCGATGGTGACCTGGCGTTCCTCCATCGACTCCAGCAGCGCCGACTGGGTCTTCGGCGAGGCGCGGTTGATCTCGTCGCCGATGACGATCTGCGCGAAGATCGCGCCCGGCTTGAACTCGAACTCGCGGCGCTGCTGGTCGTAGATGCTGACACCGGTGATGTCGGAGGGCAGCAGGTCGGGCGTGAACTGGATGCGCTGCACCGAGCAGTCGATGGACTTGGCCAGCGTCTTGGCCAGCATCGTCTTGCCGACGCCGGGCACGTCCTCGATCAGCAGGTGCCCCTCGGCGAGGAGCACGGTCAGCGCGAGGCGGACGACCTCGGGCTTGCCCTCGATCACGTTCTCGACCGACTGGCGGACCCGCTCCGCCGTGCTGGTCAGATCCGCGAGGCTCGCTCGGTCGTCATACGTCGTCACCTGGTTCTCCTCGGCCATCTCCCAGGGCCGACGCCCTTGGCGCATGACCGGCCCACCCCGAAACACGGACACCGGATGCGGGGGTTCCCGGGTGGTGTCTCCCCGCATTCTTGACGGCGCCTGGGCCTTGTGTCACTCAGGAGCTGGGATCGATCTCCCGCAGGAGTCCGGTGTGCACGTCGAAGACGAAGCCTCGCACATCGTCCTTGTGGAGCAGGAACGGGTTGGTGCGGACGCGCTGCATGGACTGGCGGACGTCCTGGTCGACGTCACGGAAGGCCTCGACGGCCCAGGCGGGACGCTGGCCGACCTCGTCCTCCAGCTCGTGCCGGAAGTCCTCGGTCAGACGTTCGAGGCCGCAGCCGGTGTGGTGGATCAGTATCACCGTGCGGGTGCCGAGGGCCCGCTGGCTGATGGTGAGCGAGCGGATGGTGTCGTCGGTGACCACGCCGCCCGCGTTGCGGATGGTGTGGCAGTCGCCGAGTTCCAGGCCGAGCGCGGCGTGGAGGTCGAGCCGGGCGTCCATGCAGGCCACGATGGCCACATGGAGGACCGGGCTGGCGTCCATGCCGGGGTCGGTGAACTTGGCCGCGTAGCGCTGATTCGCCTCGACCAGCCGGTCGGTGACGGATCCGCCGGCGGATGCCTCGGATGCGGAGTCTGCAGGCAGGGATGCGGAAGTCGTCATGGGTACGACGTTAGTGGTCACGGGCGGCATCGGCCTTGCGTGAGGGGGGACAAAGAACGTCAACGGGGCTTGTTGTGAGCTAACCCACAGGGGTGGGCGGAGGGCCGCCATCCGGGTGGTCCGGCACCATTTGCGGCTTCGGTCCGAGCGGCGCGTACGGCGCGCGGGCCGGTTCGTTGACCGCGGCGACCGTTGCACTAAAGTGACGCGAACCGGCCGGAGCCCGGCCCTGACCGGCCTCCCGGCCACCGATGAAGACTCCGCGTGCGCGGCGCGTACGTACGGCCCGGCCCTCTTCCGCTCACCGGCCGGGGGAGCGGGCGGTGCGTACGCCTGCCGCGCCGTTATCTGAGAGGGCGCTTTGACTAGCGAGTCCCGACATGTCCCGGTGATGCTCCAGCGGTGCCTGGACCTGTTGGCCCCGGCGCTGGAGAGGCCCGGGGCCGTCGTCGTCGACTGCACCCTCGGCCTCGGCGGCCACAGCGAGGCCCTGCTGACCCGGTTCCCCGAGGCCCGCCTGATCGGCCTCGACCGCGACAAGGAGGCCCTGCGGCTCTCCGGCGAACGGCTCGCCCCCTTCGGCGACCGGGCCACCCTCGTCCACGCGATCTACGCCGACCTCGCCGAGGTCCTCGACGGCCTGGGACTCCCCTCCGTCCAGGGCATCCTCTTCGACCTGGGCGTCTCCTCCATGCAGCTGGACGAGGCCGACCGCGGCTTCGCCTACGCGCAGGACGCCCCGCTGGACATGCGCATGGACCAGACGACCGGCATCAGCGCCGCCGAGGTCCTCAACACCTACGCGCCGGGCGAGCTCGTCCGGATCCTGCGCCAGTACGGCGAGGAGAAGCAGGCCAAGCGGATCGTGTCCGCGATCGTCCGGGAACGCGAGAAGGCACCCTTCAGCAACAGCGCCCGGCTGGTCGAGCTCATCCGCGACGCACTGCCCCAGGCCGCCAAGCGGACCGGGGGCAATCCCGCGAAGCGCACCTTCCAGGCGCTGCGGATCGAGGTCAACGGCGAGCTCTCCGGCCTGGAGCGGGCCATCCCGGCAGCGGTCGACCGCATCGCGGTCGGCGGCCGGATCGCGGTGCTCTCCTACCACTCGCTGGAGGACCGGCTGGTCAAGCAGGTCTTCGCGGCCGGCGCGACCTCCACCGCCCCGCCCGGACTGCCGGTGGTGCCGGAGAAGTACCAGCCGAAGCTCAAACTGCTCACGCGAGGAGCGGAGCTGCCGACCGAGGAGGAGATCGCCGAGAACCGGCGGGCCGCCCCGGCGAGGTTCCGGGGGGTCGAACGCATCCGGGAGGCGCGACTGTGACCACGGCCGGGAAGGTCGCCACGCTGACCCGCGGGCAGGCGGCCCGCATCGGCCGGGCCCTCGGCGCCCGCCCGGCCGGCCCGCGGCCCGGCGGGCAGGCGGCGCGGATGCCGTTCGTCCTGCTGGTCGTGGCGCTGCTGGCCGGCGGCCTGATCAGCCTGCTGCTGCTGAACTCGGCCCTCAACGAGGGCTCCTTCCAGCTGAGCCGGCTGAAGAAGGAGACCACCGCCCTCACCGACGAGGAACAGGCCCTCCAGCGCGACGTGGACGCCTACTCGGCCCCCGGCGCACTCCAGCGGCGGGCGCGCGAACTGGGCCTGGTCCCGGGCGGCAGCCCCGTCTTCATCGGCCCGGACGGCAAGGTCTCCGGCAGCGTCTCGGTCGCCGAGGCACCGCCGTCACCGACCCCGACCCCGCCCCCGGCGCCCGCACAGGCCGGACCGGGCCGGTCCCCGGCCCCGGCCGTACCGAACCAGTCCGTCCCCCCGGGTGCCCCGGCGGCGCCCGGCCCGACACCGCAGCCCCACCAGCCTGCCGGAAGGTGACGTCGTGACGCGGATTCCCGCGGGGGCCCAGGCCACCCCGCCCTGCCCCCGGCCACCGCGCGGAGGCGCCCCCGCCTCCCGCGGCCCCGCCCGGGCCCGTGCTCCCCGCGCGTGCCCCGGGCCCGCCGCCCCCGGCCCGTACGCCGGTCCCCACCGGGCACCGGCCCACCCGGCCCCGCGGCCCGGCCTTGCCACGGCACCGGCCGGCGGCCACCACGCCGGCCCGGGAACCCGTACCGCCGCACCGCGGACGGTGGCCGGGTGAGCCCGCAGGAGCCGCCACGACGGCGGGTGCCCGGCCCCGCCAGGCCGTCGCGGCCCGGCGACCGGCCCCGCGCCACAGCCCGCCCGGCCTCCCGCCCGGCGACCCGACGCCCCGCGGGCCCCCGCACACCGCACACGATCCGGCTCGGCAGCCCCCGGCCCCGGCTGCGCCTGGTCGGCGTCGGACTGACCCTCGTCATGCTCGCCTTCGTCGTCCGGCTGCTGCAGGTGCAGGCCGTCGACGCCTCCTCCTTCTCCGCCGCGGCCTCCAAGAACCGCTACACCAACGTCAAACTGGCCGCCGAACGCGGCGAGATCACCGACCGCAAGGGCGTGGCCCTCGCCACCAGCGTCGACGCGTACGACATCACCGCCGACCCGAAGATGTTCACCCCGCAGGACAGCAAGGCCCCGGACGCCCCCGAGCAGGCCGCGGCCCTCCTCGCGCCCATCCTCGGCAAGGACCCCAAGGAGCTCACGGAGAAGCTCAAGGCCAAGAACAGCCGGTACGTGGTCCTCGCCCAGCGCCAGACCCCGCAGGTCTGGAACCAGATCAAGGACCTCAAGCGGGTCTTCTCGGAGAAGGCGACCGCCGACAAGAAGAACAACGCCCCCGGCGCCAACGTCCTGGCCGGCGTGTTCAAGGAGGACAGCAGCAAGCGCGTGTACCCGGGCGGGGACCTCGCCGCCGGGATACTGGGTTACGTCAACGCCGAGGGCAAGGGCGCCGGCGGCCTGGAGTCCTCCCTCGACAAGAAGCTGGCCGGCAAGGACGGGGAGATCACCTACGCCCAGTCCGGCGGCCGCAAGGTGCCCACCGCCGGCTCCAGCGAGAAGCCCGCCGTCCCCGGCGACGACATCGAGCTGACCATCGACCGGGACATCCAGTGGGCGGCGCAGAGCGCCATCGCCGAACAGGTGCAGAAGTCCGAGGCCGACCGCGGCTACGTCATCGTCCAGGACACCCGCACCGGCGAGGTGCTGGCCATGGCCAACGCCCCCGGCTTCGACCCCAACGACCTGACCCGGGCCAGTACGGCCGCCATGGGCAACGCCGCCCTCCAGGACGTGTACGAGCCCGGCTCCACCGCCAAGGTGATCTCGATGGCGGCCGTGCTGGAGGAGAAGAAGGCGACCCCCGACACCCGCGTCGAGGTCCCCAACCGGCTGCACCGCGGCGACCGGCTGTTCAAGGACGACATCGACCACCCGACCTGGTACCTGACCCTCAACGGCGTCCTCGCCAAGTCCTCCAACATCGGCACCATCCTGGCCACCGGCCAGCTCGGTCCCACCCAGTCCGAGGCCAATGAGGTCCTGCACTCCTACCTGACCGAGTTCGGCATCGGCCGGCCCACCGGCCTGAACTACCCGGGCGAGTCCCGCGGCATCCTCGCCGAGCCCCGGAACTGGTCCACCTCCCAGCAGTACACGATCCCTTTCGGCCAGGGACTGTCCGTCAACGCCATGCAGGCGGCCTCCGTGTACTCCACCATCGCCAACGGCGGGGTCCGCATCACACCGACGCTGGTCCGCGGCACCAAGGGCCCCGACGGCCGCTTCACCCCGGCCCCGGCACCCGAGCAGAACCGCGTGATCAGCCAGGAGACCGCCAAGACCCTCGCCGAGATGCTCGAATCCGTCGTCGACGACCAGGAGGGCACCGGAACCAAGGCGAAGATCCCCGGCTACCGGGTCGGCGGCAAGACCGGCACCTCCAACCGGGTGGATCCGGCCACCGGCCGCTACAAGGGCTACACCGCCTCCTTCGCCGGCTTCGCCCCGGCGGACAAACCGCGCATCACCGTCTACTGCGCCATCCAGAACCCCACGAAGGGCAGTTACTTCGGCGGCCAGATCTGCGGCCCCATCTACAAGAAGGTCATGGAGTTCGCCCTCAAGACCCTCCAGATCGCCCCCACCGGCACCGCCCCCGCCGGGCTCCCGGTCACCTACGAGCCCGGCCCGCAGGCCGCCCAGCAGCCCGCCCCGCAGCCCAGTCCGCAGCCCGGCCAGTGACCCTCGGCCACGGCCCGCCCGCCAGAAAAGCGTGAGGCACCATCAGTGACAACGATCACCCCGAAACCCGGGAACCGACCGGCCGCCGCAGCCGAGGCCGGGCCCTCACTTCGCGGCCCGGCCGCCGCGCCCGGTACGCTCACCGCCGTGCCCCACGCTGATCAGCCCAGAACCACCCAGCAAGACGCCCCGGCAGCGCCGCCGGGAACACCCAGGCCCGCGTCCGCCGCTCCGAGCCCGCTGGGCGAGCTGGCCACGCTGCTGGGCGTCCCGTCACCAGGCGCTGCGCAGATCACCGGGATCACGCACGACTCCCGTGCGGTCCGCCCGGGAGACCTGTACGCGGCCCTGCCCGGAGCCCGGACCCACGGCGCGGAATTCGCCGCCCAGGCCGCCGGCCTCGGCGCCGCCGCCGTACTGACCGACCCGTCCGGCGCCGAACGTGCCGCGGCCACCGGCCTGCCGGTCCTGACGGTCGCCGACCCGCGCGGCCGGATGGGCGAACTCGCCGCCGCGATCTACGGTCACCCCGGCGAAGGCCTGCTCCAGATCGGCATCACCGGAACGTCCGGCAAGACCACCACGGCGTACCTCGTCGAGGGCGGCCTGCGCGCGGCCGGCCGCAGCACCGGACTGGTCGGCACCGTCGAGATGCGCATCGGCGACGAGCGCATCAAGTCCGAGCGGACCACCCCCGAGGCCACCGACCTGCAGGCGCTCTTCGCGGTCATGCGCGAACGTGGCGTCGAGGCCGTGGCCATGGAGGTCTCCAGCCACGCCCTGGTGCTCGGCCGCGTCGACGGCTGCGTCTTCGACGTCGCCGTCTTCAACAACCTGAGCCCCGAGCACATGGAGTTCCACTCCGACATGGAGGACTACTTCCAGGCGAAGGCGGAGCTCTTCACGCCCCGCCGCGCCCGCCTGGGCGTGGTCAACCTCGACGACGAGTACGGCCGCCGCCTCGCCAAGGAGGCCACCGTCCCGGTCGTCACCTTCTCCGCCGCGGGCGACCGGGCCGCCGACTGGCGCGCCGAGGATGTCGTCACCGGCCACATGGACTCCACGCTCACCCTGGTCGGCCCCGAGGGACAGCGCGTACGCGCCAAGGCCCCGCTGCCCGGCCCGTTCAACGTCGCCAACACCGTCGCCGCGATCGTCACGCTCGCCGCCGCCGGCCTCGACCCGCAGACCGCCGCCGACGGCGTCGCCGCGGTCCCCGGGGTCCCCGGCCGGCTGGAGCGGGTGGACGCGGGACAGCCGTACCTCGCCGTCGTCGACTACGCGCACAAGACGGACGCCGTGGAGTCGGTCCTGCGAGCCCTGCGCGAGGTCACCACCGGCAGGCTGCACATCGTGCTCGGCTGCGGCGGCGACCGCGACAACACCAAGCGCGCCCCCATGGGCGCCGCGGCCGCCCGGTACGCCGACGTGGCCGTCCTGACCTCCGACAACCCGCGCTCCGAGGACCCGCTCGCGATCCTCGCCGCGATGTTCGGCGGCGCCGTGTCCGTACCGCCCGCCGAGCGCGGCACCGTCCTCGTCGACGCCGACCGGGCGGCCGCCATCGCCGCCGCCGTCGCGCGCGCCGAGCCCGGCGACACCGTGCTCGTGGCGGGCAAGGGACACGAACAGGGCCAGGACACCGCAGGGGTCGTCCGGCCCTTCGACGACCGTACGGTGCTCCGCGCCGCGATCGAACGCCAACTCGTGCTCGATCGAACCAACCAGGTCCGACAGGCCGAGGTGAACCAGTGATCGCCCTTTCCCTCGCCGAGATCGCCGACATCACCGGCGGGCGGCCCCACGACATACCGGATCTGTCCGTCCAGGTCACCGGTCCCGTGGTCTACGACTCCCGCGAGGTCCGGCCGGGCAGCCTGTTCGCCGCCTTCGTCGGTGAACGGGTCGACGGCCACGACTACGCCGAACGCGCAATCGCCGCCGGCGCCGTCGGCGTCCTCGCGACCCGGCCGGTCGGCGTCCCCGCCATCGTCGTCCCCGACGTGGTGGCCGCCCTCGGCGCACTCGCCCGGGCCGTCGTCGCCCGCCTGGGCACCGACGTCGTGGCCCTCACCGGGTCCGCCGGCAAGACCTCCACCAAGGACCTCATCGCGCAGGTGCTCCAGCACCACGCGCCGACCGTGTGGACCCCCGGGAACCTCAACAACGAGATCGGCCTGCCGATCACGACGCTGCGCGTCACCAAGGACACCCAGCACCTCGTCCTGGAGATGGGCGCCCGCGGCATCGGCCACATCCGCTACCTCACCGGACTGACGCCCCCTCGCATCGGTCTGGTCCTCAACGTAGGCACCGCGCACATCGGCGAGTTCGGCGGCCGTGAGCAGATCGCCCAGGCCAAGGGCGAACTCGTCGAGGCCCTGCCGGCCGAGGCTGAGGGCGGCGTCGCCGTCCTCAACGCCGACGACCTGCTGGTCCGCTCCATGGCCGCGCGCACGAAGGCCCGTACGGTGCTGTTCGGCGAGGCCGACGACGCCGAAATCCGGGCCACGGAAGTCCGCATGACGGACAAGGGGCAGCCTTCCTTCACACTGCACACACCGACCGGGTGCAGCGACGTGACCTTGCGGCTGTACGGTGAGCACCACGTGTCGAACGCGCTCGCCGCGGCCGCCGTCGCCCATGTCCTGGGCATGTCCGTCGAAGAGATCGCCACCGCGCTCTCCGGAGCGGGCACGCTGTCCCGGTGGCGGATGGAGGTCACCGAGCGGGCGGACGGTGTGACGATCGTCAACGACGCCTACAACGCGAACCCGGAGTCCATGCGGGCCGCACTGCGCGCGCTCGCCGCGATGGGCGGTGGCGGCAGGGCGAACGGGGGGCGCACGTGGGCGGTGCTCGGCCCGATGGCCGAGCTCGGAGACGACGCTCTCGCCGAGCACGACGCGGTCGGACGACTTGTCGTCCGGCTCAACGTGAGCAAGCTCGTCGCGGTCGGGGGCAGGGAAGCCTCCTGGCTGCAACTGGGCGCATATAACGAGGGTTCGTGGGGTGAGGAGTCGGTGCTCGTGTCCGACGCGCAGGCGGCGGTCGACCTGTTGCGCAGTGAACTGCGCCCGGGTGACGTCGTGCTGGTGAAGGCTTCCAGGTCGGCCGGTCTGGAGCGGGTGGCGCAGGCCCTGCTCGAGGGCACTGTCGAGGGCGAGGTCACCGGCCGATGAGGCAGATCCTGTTCGCCGGTGTCATCGGCATGTTCCTGACCGTCATCGGCACGCCGCTGCTGATCAAGCTGCTGGCCCGCAAGGGCTACGGCCAGTTCATCCGCGACGACGGTCCGCGCGGCCACGCCGGGAAGAAGGGCACGCCCACCATGGGCGGTATCTCCTTCATCCTGGCCACGCTCGTCGCGTACGCCCTGACGAAGGTCATCACCGGTGAGGAGCCGAGCTTCTCCGGTCTGCTCGTGCTGTTCCTGATGGCCGGCATGGGCCTGGTCGGCTACCTCGACGACTACATCAAGATCGTCAAGCGGCGCTCGCTGGGTCTGCGGGCCAAGGCCAAGATGGCCGGCCAGCTGATCGTCGGCATCGCCTTCGCGGTGCTCGCACTCCAGTTCAAGGACTCGCGCGACCTCACCCCGGCCTCCACCAAGCTGTCGTTCGTCACGGACTTCGGCTGGTCGATCGGCCCGGTGCTCTTCGTGGTCTGGGCGCTGTTCATGATCCTGGCCCTGTCCAACGGCGTGAACCTGACCGACGGTCTGGACGGTCTCGCCACCGGCGCCGCCGTGATGGTCTTCGGCGCCTACACCTTCATCGGCGTCTGGCAGTTCCAGGAGTCGTGCGCGATGGCCGCCGACCTCACGAACCCGAACGCCTGTTTCGAGGTACGCGACCCGCTCGACCTCGCGGTCGTCGCCTCCGCCCTCATGGGCGCCTGCTTCGGCTTCCTGTGGTGGAACACCTCGCCCGCCAAGATCTTCATGGGTGACACCGGCTCGCTGGCCCTCGGCGGCGCGCTCTCGGGCCTGGCCATCTGCTCCCGCACGGAGCTCCTGGTGGCGCTCCTCGGCGGCCTCTTCGTACTCATCACGATGTCGGTCGTCATCCAGGTCGGCTCCTTCAAGCTGACCGGTAAGCGTGTCTTCCGGATGGCGCCGCTCCAGCACCACTTCGAACTCAAGGGCTGGTCCGAGGTCCTCGTCGTGGTCCGCTTCTGGATCATCCAGGGCATGTGCGTCATCGTGGGTCTCGGTATCTTCTACGCGGGATGGGCAGCCGACAAGTGAGCGCCTCCGACCTGGCCGGCCTGCTCGGCCCCGACGCCCTGGGCCGGTTCGGCCTGCCGGGCCGGATCACCGTGGCCGGCCTCGGCATCAGCGGCATCAGCGCCGCCCGGGCCCTGGCCGGGCTGGGCGCCCGCGTGACCGTCGTCGACAACGGCGACGGCGACACGCACCGGGCCAGGGCGGCCGAACTCGCGGAACTGGGCATCGAGGTCCGCCTCGGGCACCTGCCCGACGGCGCCCGGGCCGGTGAGACCCTCCCCGAGGGCACCGAACTGGTCGTCACCTCGCCCGGCTGGCCTCCGCAGAGCCCGCTCTTCCTGGCCGCCGCCGAGGCGGGCGTCGACGTCGTCGGCGACGTCGAGGTCGCCTGGCGGCTGCGCGCGGCCGGCGTGGAACTCCGCGCCGCCCGCGGGGCCACGGCCGCAGGCACCGGCGACGGCACCGGCACGGCCCCGGCCGGGCCCGCCGAATGGCTCGCCGTCACCGGCACCAACGGCAAGACCACCACCGTCCAGATGCTCGCGTCCATCCTGAGGGCCGCCGGGCTGCGCACCGCCGCCGTCGGCAACATCGGGACCCCGATCATCGACGTGGTCCTCGGCGAGCAGCCGTACGACGTGCTCGCCGTCGAACTCTCCAGCTACCAGCTGCACTGGGCGCCCTCGCTGCGCGTCCACTCGGGAGCCGTCCTCAACCTGGCCCCCGACCACCTCGACTGGCACGGCTCGATGCAGGCGTACGCCGCCGACAAGGGCCGGATCTACGAGGGCAACACGGTCGCCTGCGTCTACAACGTGGCCGACAAGGCCACCGAGGACCTCGTCGTCGAGGCCGACGTCGAGGAGGGCTGCCGCGCGATCGGCTTCACCCTCGGTGCCCCCGGCCCCTCCATGCTCGGAGTCGTCGACGGCATCCTCGTCGACCGGGCCTTCGTGGAGAACCGGCAGAAGAACGCCCAGGAGCTCGCCGAGGTCAAGGACGTCAACCCGCCCGCCCCGCACAACATCGCCAACGCGCTCGCCGCCGCGGCCCTGGCCCGCGCCTACGGCGTGGAGCCGCGCGCGGTCCGCGACGGGCTGCGCGACTTCCGTCCGGACGCCCACCGCGTCGCCCGGGTGGACGAGGTCGGCTCGGTCGTCTACGTCGACGACTCCAAGGCCACCAACACGCACGCGGCGGAGGCCTCGCTCGCCTCCTTCGACAAGGTCGTCTGGATCGCCGGCGGCCTCGCCAAGGGCGCGACCTTCGACGAGCTCGTGCAGAAGTCGGCCGCGCGGATGCGCGGTGTCGTCCTGATCGGCGCCGACCGGGCGTTGATCGCGGAGGCACTGGCGCGACACGCCCCCGAGGTCCCGGTCGTCGACCTCGACCGGACCGACACTGGGGCGATGCTCGCAGCGGTCCGGGAGGCGGCCGCGCTCGCCGAGCCCGGCGACACGGTCCTGCTGGCACCGGCCTGCGCATCGATGGACATGTTCGCGAACTACAACAAGCGCGGGGACGCGTTCGCCGACGCGGTGCGTGAACTGGCCGCCGGGAACGCCGAGAACGCTGCGGACACGGCCTAGGCCGGGGGCGCCGGACAGGTTCCCTCCGGCCGGATGCTCGCCTCGTACGAGTGGAGGGGAAGATCACAGATGCCGGCCAAGCAGATGCTGCCGGGGCGGCGGCCGTCCGCCGTGAAGGCGCAGGGCCGCAAGCGCCCCGCGGTGAAGGTGAAGCGCCCGGCGCGACCTGCCGGGCGCGGCCCGCTGGCCGGTCTCCGGCGTACGCAGCAGCAGTTGCGCAGGGCGTGGGACCGGCCCCTCACGGCGTATTACCTGATTTTCGGCAGTTCGCTGCTCATCACCGTGCTCGGTCTGGTGATGGTCTACTCCGCCTCCATGATCAAAGCGCTCCAGCTGGGCCTGGGCGACGCCTACTTCTTCAAGAAGCAGTTCCTGGCCGCCCTGATCGGTGCGGTCCTGCTGCTGGTCGCCTCGCGGATGCCGGTGAAACTGCACCGGGCGCTGTCCTATCCGGTGCTGGCCGGCACACTCTTCCTGATGGTGCTGGTCCAGGTCCCTGGGATAGGGGTCTCGATCAACGGCAACCAGAACTGGATCTCCCTCGGCGGCCCGTTCATGCTGCAGCCCAGCGAGTTCGGCAAACTGGCGCTGATCCTCTGGGGCGCCGACCTGCTGGCCCGCAAGGGCGACAAGGGACTGCTGAGCCAGTGGAAGCACCTGCTCGTACCGCTGGTCCCCGTGGCCTTCCTGCTGCTCGGGCTCATCATGCTCGGCGGGGACATGGGCACCGCGATGATCCTCGGCGCGATTCTCTTCGGCCTGCTCTGGCTCGCGGGGGCCCCCACGCGGATGTTCGTCGGCGTACTGGCCTTCGCGGGTGCGATCGTCGCACTGCTCATCAAGACCAGCCCGCACCGGATGGACCGGCTCGAATGCATCGGTGCGACAGAACCGGGCAAGAACGACCTTTGCTGGCAGGCCGTCCACGGAATCTACGCCCTCGCATCAGGTGGCTGGTTCGGTTCCGGACTGGGTGCAAGTGTGGAAAAATGGGGCCAACTACCCGAAGCCCACACCGACTTCATCTTCGCCATCACGGGGGAGGAACTGGGACTGGCGGGGACGCTGTCGGTGCTCGCCCTGTTCGCGGCTCTAGGCTATGCGGGTATCCGCGTGGCCGGACGCACGGAGGACTCCTTCGTACGGTTTGCCGCGGGAGGCGTGACCACCTGGATCACGGCCCAGGCCGTGATCAACATCGGTGCGGTGCTCGGCCTGCTGCCGATCGCCGGAGTCCCGCTCCCGCTGTTCTCCTACGGAGGGTCGGCCCTGCTGCCGACCATGTTCGCGGTCGGACTGCTCATCGCCTTCGCGCGGGAGGAGCCGGCCGCGCGCGCGGCCCTCGCGATGCGACAGCCGAAGACCGGCTGGAGGCGGACCGGGGTGAGATGGAAGTCGATGAGACGGCGCGTCAAGAAGCGTCCGTCCGGAGAGCGGTGAATTTCGGTGCATGTCGTACTCGCCGGTGGGGGGACCGCCGGCCACATCGAGCCGGCGCTCGCCCTCGCGGACGCCCTGCGCAGGCAGGACCCTTCAGTGGGCATCACCGCCCTGGGCACCGAGCGCGGACTCGAAACCCGCCTGGTACCGGAGCGCGGCTACGAACTGGGGCTGATCCCCGCAGTACCGCTGCCCCGCAAGCCCACCCCCGAGCTGATCACCGTCCCCGGGCGGCTGCGCGGCACCATCAAGGCCGCGGAGGAGATCCTCCTGCGCACCAAGGCCGACTGCGTCGTCGGCTTCGGCGGCTACGTGGCCCTGCCCGGCTACCTCGCGGCCAAGCGGCTCGGCGTGCCGATCATCGTCCACGAGGCCAACGCCCGGCCCGGACTGGCCAACAAGATCGGCTCCCGCTACGCACACGCCGTCGCGGTCTCCACACCCGACAGCAAGCTGCGCGGCGCCCGCTACGTGGGCATCCCGCTGCGCCGCTCCATCTCCACCCTCGACCGAGCCGCCGTACGCCCCGAGGCGCGCGCCGCCTTCGGCCTGGACCCCAACCTGCCCACGCTGCTGGTCTCCGGCGGCTCGCAGGGCGCACGGCGCCTCAACGAGACCATCCAGCAGGTCGCTCCGACCCTCCAGCGCTCCGGCGTGCAGATCCTGCACGCCGTCGGGCCGAAGAACGAACTGCCGCGTGTCGACAACATGCCCGGGATGCCGCCCTATGTGCCGGTACCGTACGTGGACCGGATGGATCTCGCGTACGCCGCCGCCGACATGATGCTGTGCCGCGCGGGAGCGATGACCGTCGCCGAACTGTCCGCCGTCGGGCTGCCCGCCGCCTACGTCCCGCTGCCGATCGGCAACGGCGAACAGCGGCTCAACGCCCAGCCGGTGGTCAAGGCCGGCGGCGGCCTGCTCGTGGACGACGCGGAACTGACGCCCGACTGGGTACTCGGCCAGGTCCTCCCGGTGCTGTCCGATCCGCACCGCCTGTACGAGATGTCCCGCGCCGCCGGTGAGTTCGGCCGCCGGGACGCCGACGAGCTGCTGGTCGGCATGGTCTACGAGGCGATCGCAGCCCACCGAGCCCGCTGACGCGGGAGCACGGACGCAGGAGGCACAGGAGTGGCCGGAGCGACGACCGCACAGCGCGGAACACCGTCTTCCGATCGGCCCGGCCGGTCGCCCCGCAAGGGCGCCGGCTCTGCCGAGCCGCCCAAGAGCCCCAAGTCCGCCAAGGCTCCGAAGAAGACCGCCCCACGGGGCCCCGGCAAGCACCTGCGCCGGGGTCCTGTGCTGGCCTCCCTGGCCGCGGCGGTACTCCTCGCCTCCGGCGGCACCTGGGTCCTTTACGGGTCCTCCTGGCTCCGCGTCGAGAGGGTCACGGCCACCGGCACGGAGGTGCTCACGCCCGAGCAGGTCCTCTCCGCCGCGGCCGTGCCCGTCGGAGCGCCCCTCGTGAGCGTCGACACCGACGAGATCGAGAGCCGGGTACGCGGCCGTCTGCCCCGCATCGATTCGGTCGATGCGGTGCGGGCCTGGCCGCACGGAATCGGACTCAAGGTGACCGAGCGCAAACCCGTCCTGCTCATCAAAAAGGACGCCAACTTCGTGGAAGTGGACGCATCGGGTGTGCGATTCGACACGGTTCCGAAAGCACCCGCGGGCGTTCCGGTCCTGGAATTGAACGCGGCGGGCTCCCCGAGTGCCCGCCGCTTCGACGAAGACCGGCTGCTGCACGAGGCCGTGCTCGTCGCCGGATCCCTCCCGGCGCCGATCGCGAAGGAAACGGTGCAGGTCAAGGTGGGTTCCTACGATTCGATCGTGCTGGAGCTGACCGGAGGCCGGTCCGTACGGTGGGGCAGTGGCGAACAGAGCGACGCCAAGGGACGTGCGCTGACCGCCTTGCTGAAAGCCGCACCGAAGGCCGCCCACTTCGACGTGAGCGTCCCCACCGCCCCTGCGGCGGCCGGGAGTTGACGTCAGGTCGAACAGCGGCGCACCCTGGTTGGCCAGCGATACGGGTGATCACATAGGGTGAAAAGAAAAACGGGAGGTTCGGCGTGTTCGTTGAACACGCGCTACTTGTCGACTTAGTGTCCTGTTCGGAAGAGTCCGAGGAACAGACACACCCCTAACCCTAAACTTCAGGGTGAGGGTTCGGGTCGGCGCGTTCGGACCGTCCCTATTTCGGCATCAGTCGTCGCAACGCAGGCCCGCGAGGCGGCGACACGTAACTCGAGGCGAGAGGCCTTCGACGTGGCAGCACCGCAGAACTACCTCGCAGTCATCAAGGTCATCGGTGTCGGCGGCGGTGGTGTCAATGCCATCAACCGAATGATCGAGGTCGGTCTCAAGGGCGTCGAGTTCATCGCCATCAACACGGACGCGCAGGCGCTGTTGATGAGCGACGCCGACGTCAAGCTCGACGTCGGCCGCGAACTCACCCGCGGCCTCGGCGCCGGCGCCAACCCGGCGGTCGGTCGCAAGGCGGCAGAGGACCACCGCGAGGAGATCGAGGAGGTCCTCAAGGGGGCCGACATGGTCTTCGTCACCGCCGGTGAGGGCGGCGGCACCGGCACCGGCGGCGCACCCGTCGTCGCCAACATCGCGCGCTCGCTCGGCGCCCTGACGATCGGTGTGGTCACCCGGCCGTTCACCTTCGAGGGCCGGCGCCGCGCGAACCAGGCGGAGGACGGCATCGCCGAGCTCCGCGAAGAGGTCGACACCCTCATCGTCATCCCCAACGACCGCCTGCTGTCCATCTCGGACCGCCAGGTCAGCGTCCTGGACGCCTTCAAGTCGGCGGACCAGGTCCTGCTGTCCGGCGTGCAGGGCATCACCGATCTCATCACCACCCCGGGTCTGATCAACCTCGACTTCGCCGACGTCAAGTCCGTGATGTCCGAGGCCGGCTCGGCCCTGATGGGCATCGGCTCCGCCCGCGGCGACGACCGCGCCGTGGCCGCCGCCGAGATGGCGATCTCCTCGCCGCTGCTCGAGGCGTCCATCGACGGCGCACGCGGCGTGCTGCTCTCCATCTCCGGCGGCTCCGACCTCGGTCTCTTCGAGATCAACGAGGCCGCGCAGCTGGTGAGCGAGGCGGCGCACCCCGAGGCGAACATCATCTTCGGCGCCGTCATCGACGACGCGCTCGGTGACGAGGTGCGGGTCACCGTCATCGCGGCCGGGTTCGACGGCGGACAGCCCCCGGCCCGCCGGGACAACGTCATCGGCGCCGCGTCCACGAAGCGCGAGGAGCCCGCCCCGGCACCGGTCCGCGCCCCCGAGCCGGTCCGCCCGGCCTTCGGCGGACTCGGCACGGTCCCGGCGCGCGAGGAGCCCCCGGCTCCCGTCGAGCCGGCCCCGGTCGAGGTCCAGGCCCCCGCGCCGCAGGTCCCCACGGCCCGGCCGTACCAGGACAGCCCGGCCGAGGAACTGGACGTTCCGGACTTCTTGAAGTGACACCGGAGCAGCATCACGTGGGCGGCGCCCACTTCGCCTTCACCGACCGGTGGGGCGGAGTGAGCGCCGTTCCGTACGAAGAGCTCAACCTCGGCGGCGCGGTCGGAGACGACCCGGCCGCCGTTCTCGCGAACCGGGCCCTGGCGGCCCGGTCCCTGGGACTCGACCCGGACCGGGTGGTCTGGATGAACCAGGTTCACGGCCGGGACGTCGCGGTCGTCGACGGTCCCTGGGGGCCGGACGCGGAGATCCCCGCGGTGGACGCGGTGGTGACCGCCCGCCGGGGGCTCGCCCTCGCGGTGCTCACCGCCGACTGCACGCCGGTCCTGCTGGCGGACCCCGTCGCCGGGGTCGTCGGGGCCGCCCACGCCGGGCGGCCCGGACTGGTCGCCGGGGTGGTGCCGGCGGCGGTGGAGGCGATGGTCTCCCTCGGCGCCGAACCCGCGCGGATCGTCGCCCGTACCGGACCCGCGGTCTGCGGACGCTGTTACGAGGTGCCGGCCGCGATGCGGGAGTCGGTGGCGGAGTCGGTGCCCGCCGCCCGGGCCGAGACCAGTTGGGGGACACCGGCGGTCGACGTGGTCGCGGGGGTGCACGCCCAGCTCGCGGAGGCGGGGGTGGTGAACGGAGCCCGTTCCCCTGTCTGCACACTGGAGTCGCGGGACCATTTCTCGTACCGCCGTGACCGGGTGACCGGACGGCTTGCCGGATATGTCTGGTTGACGGAGCTTTCCCGGGGGGAGACCCCCGGACTCCCGGGGGAAAAGAAGAATGACGGATCGTAAGCCGGAGCTCGCCGAGAACCTGGCGCGGGTGGAGGAACGTATCTCGTCCGCCTGCGCGGCGGCGGGCCGCGGGCGGGAGGAGGTGACCCTCATCGTGGTCACCAAGACCTACCCGGCGAGCGACGTACGACTCCTGGCGGAGCTGGGCGTCCGTCATGTTGCCGAGAACCGCGACCAGGACGCCGCCCCCAAGGCCGCGGCCTGCGCGGATCTGCCGCTCAGCTGGCATTTCGTCGGTCAGTTGCAGACCAACAAAGTCCGTTCCGTGGCGGGATACGCGCACGTGGTGCAGTCGGTCGACCGGCCGCGGCTCGTGACCGCCCTGTCGGCGGCCGCGGTGAACGCGGGCCGTGAGATCGGGTGCCTCGTCCAGATCGCCCTCGACGCGGAGTCGGGCGAGCGGGGGAGCCGGGGCGGGGCCGCGCCGGAGCAGCTCGCGGAGTTGGCGGACCTCGTCGCCGGGGCGCCCGGACTGCGGATCGACGGGCTGATGACCGTCGCACCGCTGTCCGGCCACTACGCGGGACGCGAACAGGCCGCCTTCGAGCGGTTGGTGGAATTGTCATCCCGCCTGCGCGCAGACCATCCGACTGCCACGATGGTGTCGGCCGGGATGAGCGCAGACCTGGAACAGGCCGTTGCGGCCGGTGCGACACATGTACGCGTCGGCACTGCGGTACTCGGCGCGAGACCCCGGCTCGGGTAACGTCGCGAAGAAAGTCGGACCACAGCAGAAAATATGGTCATTCCCGCCGATGAGCGGGCAGACCACGTGGATCGCGGGCAGTTGGTGACATTCGTGACACGGCGGCACCTGCGACAGGGCGATCCACCACAGAGCGGAGGACTCGGAGAATGGCCGGCGCGATGCGCAAGATGGCGGTCTACCTCGGCCTCGTGGAGGACGACCGGTACGACAACCCGGGGTACGACCCCGACGACGAGTTCGAGCCCGAGCCGGAGATGGAGCGGGCTCGGGAGCGGGATCGCCGACAGCAGCCCGTGCACCAGTCGCCCGTATCGGACGAACCGGTACGAGTCGTACAGCCTCCGGCGCAGCGGGAACCCATCCCAATTCCGGCGGAAAGCGGACGTCCTGCGCGAATTGCCCCCGTGGCATCCATCACACCTGATCGCACGAATCTGGAGAAGAACGCCCCCGTGATCATGCCCAAGGTCGTCTCCGAGCGGGAGCCGTACCGCATCACGACACTGCACCCCCGGACCTACAACGAGGCCCGTACCATCGGGGAACACTTCCGTGAGGGCACTCCGGTGATCATGAATCTCACGGAGATGGACGACACGGATGCGAAGCGTCTCGTGGACTTCGCCGCCGGACTCGTGTTCGGTCTGCACGGCAGCATTGAACGCGTGACACAGAAGGTGTTCCTGCTGTCGCCTGCTAACGTCGATGTCACGGCGGAGGACAAGGCCCGCATCGCGGAGGGCGGGTTCTTCAACCAAAGCTAGACCGATCCGTCAGATACGGGACCGGGAACAGATCGGGAAACGGGGAGAGGGAAGCACGGGATGGGCATCGCACTGCAAGTGGTCTACGTCGTGCTGATGTGCTTCCTGATCGTGCTGATCTTCCGACTGGTCATGGACTATGTGTTCCAGTTCGCACGTTCATGGACACCCGGCAAGGCGATGGTGGTCGTTCTGGAGGCCACCTACACTGTCACCGATCCACCGCTCAAGCTCCTGCGGCGGTTCATCCCGCCGTTGCGTCTCGGCGGCGTGGCACTCGACCTGTCCTTCTTCGTTCTGATGATCATCGTTTACATCCTCATCAGCTTCGTGAGCACCGCTGCGAGAAGCGTGTGAGCGATGAGCTTCCCCGTACGCGCGGGGACGGTCCCGATACGGTCTTGCCGACTGCCGACGACTACGTAGAGGTGAAGAAGACATGCCGCTGACTCCCGAGGACGTGCGGAACAAGCAGTTCACGACCGTCCGCCTCCGAGAAGGCTATGACGAGGACGAGGTCGATGCCTTCCTCGACGAGGTCGAGTCCGAACTGACGCGCCTGCTGCGCGAGAACGAGGACCTGCGCGCCAAGCTGGCCGCCGCCACGCGCGCCGCCGCGCAGAGCCAGCAGCAGCAGGGCATGCGCAAGCCCGAGCCCCAGGACCAGCGCGGCCCCGGAGCCCCCGTGCCCGCGGCCATATCCGGCCCGCCGCAGCAGCAGAACCCGCAGATGGGCCCGCCCCAGCTGCCGGGCGGCGCACCGCAGCTCCCGCCGGGCCCCGGCGGCCAGGGCCAGCAGGGCCCCGGCCCGATGGGCGGCCCCATGGGCGGCCCGATGCAGCAGCACCCCATGGGCGGACCGCAGGGCATGGGCCAGCAGCCCATGGGCCAGCAGCAGTCGATGGGCGGCCAGAACCCGCTCGGCCAGCAGATGCAGCCCATGGGCCAGCAGATGCAGCCGATGGGTCAGCAGATGCAGCCCATGGGTCAGCCCATGCAGCAGATGCAGCAGCCGCAGCTCCCGCAGCAGGGCCCCGGTGGCGACAGCGCCGCCCGCGTCCTGTCGCTGGCGCAGCAGACCGCCGACCAGGCGATCGCGGAGGCCCGTTCCGAGGCCAACAAGATCGTCGGCGAGGCCCGGTCGCGCGCCGAGGGCCTGGAGCGGGACGCCCGCGCCAAGGCCGACGCGCTGGAGCGGGACGCGCAGGAGAAGCACCGCGTCGCGATGGGCTCCCTGGAGTCCGCCCGCGCCACGCTGGAGCGCAAGGTCGAGGACCTGCGGGGCTTCGAGCGTGAGTACCGTACGCGTCTGAAGTCCTACCTGGAGTCGCAGCTGCGCCAGCTGGAGACCCAGGCGGACGACTCGCTGGCCCCGCCGCGCAACCCGGCCGGTCCCGCGCTGCCGCCGTCGCCGTCTCCGTCGATGGCCCCGGCCGGTGCGATGGGTCACAGCATGGGCGGTCCGTCCATGGGCGGTCCCTCCCCGATGGGTGCCGGTCCGTCCTACGGCGGCCAGCAGCAGATGTCCCCGGCGATGACCCAGCCGATGGCTCCGGTCCGGCCGGCTGCGCCGCAGCCGATGCAGGCGCCGTCGCCGATGCGGGGCTTCCTGATCGACGAGGACGACAACTAGGCGCGCCGCCGCGCAGTCGGCAGTCACGGGCCGGGCCCGGTTCCCCCAAGGGGGCACCGGGCCCGGCCCGTTCCCGTTCCCTCCGTCTGCCGTTGCCCTGGCCGGGCGGTGGGGTGGTTTTCCGTCTGCGGGCCGGTGGCCGCGCCTCAATCGCCGGCGGGGCTTGTTGGTGCGGCGGTGGTTTCGGGGTGGGCGGTGGTGTGGGGTGGGGCGGTGCCCCTGCGGGGGCTCTCCTCGGCTCGGCGCGTGCGGCCCCGGCTCGGACGTACGGCCTTGGTTGCGCCTCGT
>NZ_LBMK01000001.1:896018-928875 GCF_001005295.1 Streptomyces yangpuensis
CCCCCACCCCCCTTTTCCCGCTCCGCCCCGGGACACCACCCAGCCCCGCCGGCGTTTGAGGCGCGGCCACCGGCCCGCAGACGGAAAACCTGGCCAGCGCCCGGCCAGGGCAGAGACGGCCACCGGCCAGAAACACCGCACCGCCCGGCCAGGGCAACGGCAGCGCCCGGCCAGGGCAGAGGCGGCCCGCCCCCCCCGGAGGGGAGGGGCGGGCCGGGGTGGGGTGCGTCAGGCCTTGCGGAGGCGGAACGTCAGGGACAGGGGCTCGTCCGTGAAGGGGTCGCCGTAGGCGGCATCGGCCTCGCCGGACGCGAAGTCCGTGGCGAGCACCTCGTCCGCGATCAGGCCCGCGTGGTCCGTCAGGGCCGTCACGACCTCCGGGTCCGCGGAGGACCAGCGCAGGGCGATCCGGTCCGCCACGTCGAGCCCGGAGTTCTTCCGGGCCTCCTGGATCAGCCGGATCGCGTCACGGGCCAGGCCCGCCAGCCGCAGCTCCGGGGTGATCTCCAGGTCCAGGGCCACCGTCGCGCCCGAGTCGGAGGCCACCGACCAGCCCTCGCGGGGGGTCTCGGTGATGATGACCTCCTCCGGGGAGAGGGAGACCGGCTCGCCGTTCACCTCGACCGAGGCCTCGCCCGAGCGGAGGGCCAGCGACAGGGCCGCCGCGTCCGCCGCGGCCACGGCCTTCGCCACGTCCTGGACGCCCTTGCCGAAGCGCTTGCCCAGCGCGCGGAAGTTCGCCTTCGCCGTGGTGTCCACCAGGGACCCGCCGACCTCCGAGAGGGAGGCCAGGGAGGAGACGTTCAGCTCCTCCGTGATCTGGGCCTGCAGCTCCGGGGAGAGCGCGGCGAAGCCCGCCGCGCCGACCAGGGCCCGGGAGAGGGGCTGGCGGGTCTTCACGCCCGATTCCGCGCGGGTCGCGCGGCCGAGCTCCACCAGGCGGCGTACGAGCTGCATCTGCTGGGACAGGGTCGGGTCGATCGCCGAGGTGTCCGCCGTCGGCCACGCCGACAGGTGGACCGACTCGGGGGCGTCCGGGGTGACCGGGACCACCATGTCCTGCCAGACCCGCTCCGTGATGAAGGGGGTCAGCGGGGCCATGAGACGGGTGACCGTCTCGACCACGTCGTGCAGGGTGCGCAGCGCGGCCGCGTCGCCCTGCCAGAAGCGGCGGCGCGAGCGGCGGACGTACCAGTTGGACAGGTCGTCGACGAAGGAGGAGAGGAGCTTGCCCGCCCGCTGGGTGTCGTAGGACTCCATCGCCTCGGTGACCTCGGCGACGAGGGCGTGCAGCTCGGAGAGGAGCCAGCGGTCGAGGACCGTGCGGTCGGCCGGGGACGGGTCGGCCGCGGAGGGCGCCCAGCTCGACGTACGGGCGTACAGCGCCTGGAAGGCGACCGTGTTCCAGTACGTGAGGAGCGTCTTGCGGACGACCTCCTGGATCGTGCCGTGGCCCACGCGGCGGGCCGCCCACGGGGAGCCGCCGGCCGCCATGAACCAGCGGACCGCGTCCGCGCCGTGCTGGTCCATGAGCGGGATCGGCTGGAGGATGTTGCCCAGGTGCTTGGACATCTTGCGGCCGTCCTCGGCGAGGATGTGGCCCAGGCAGACCACGTTCTCGTAGGACGACTTGTCGAAGACGAGGGTGCCGACCGCCATCAGCGTGTAGAACCAGCCGCGGGTCTGGTCGATGGCCTCCGAGATGAACTGCGCCGGGTAGCGCTTCTCGAAGATCTCCTTGTTCTTGTACGGGTAGCCCCACTGCGCGAACGGCATCGAGCCCGAGTCGTACCAGGCGTCGATGACCTCCGGCACGCGGACCGCTTCGAGGGAGCAGCCCTCGGCGGTGCAGGTGAAGGTCACGTCGTCGATGTACGGGCGGTGCGGGTCCAGGTCGGAGTGGTCCTGGCCGGACAGCTCGGACAGCTCGGCGCGGGAGCCGACGCAGGTGAGGTGGTTCTCCTCACAGCGCCAGATCGGCAGCGGGGTGCCCCAGTAGCGGTTGCGGGAGAGTGCCCAGTCGATGTTGTTGTTCAGCCAGTCGCCGAAGCGGCCCTGCTTGACGGAGTCCGGGAACCAGTTGGTCTTCTCGTTCTCCCGCAGCATCGCGTCCTTGACGGCGGTGGTGCGGATGTACCAGGACGGCTGCGCGTAGTAGAGCAGGGCCGTGTGGCAGCGCCAGCAGTGCGGGTAGCTGTGCTCGTAGGCGATGTGCTTGAAGAGCCGGCCGCGGGCGTCGAGGTCGGCGGTCAGCTTCTCGTCGGCCTTCTTGAAGAAGACGCCGCCCACCAGGGGGACCTCCTCCTCGAAGGTGCCGTCGGGGCGGACCGGGTTCACCACGGGCAGGCCGTACGAGCGGCAGACCGCGAGGTCGTCGGCGCCGAAGGCGGGGGACTGGTGGACCAGACCGGTGCCGTCCTCGGTCGTGACGTACTCGGCGTTCACGACGTAGTGGGCGGGCTCGGGGAACTCGACGAGGTCGAAGGGGCGCTCGTAGGTCCAGCGCTCCATCTCCTTGCCGGTGAAGGACTCGCCGGTGGCCTCCCAGCCCTCGCCGAGGGCCTTCTCCAGCAGCGGCTGGGCGACGACCAGCTTCTCCTCACCGTTGGTCGCGACGACGTAGGTGACCTCGGGGTGCGCGGCGACCGCCGTGTTGGACACCAGGGTCCACGGGGTGGTCGTCCAGACCAGCAGCGCCGCCTGGCCCGCGAGCGGGCCGGAGGTCAGCGGGAAGCGCACGTAGACGGAGGGGTCGACGACCGTCTCGTAGCCCTGGGCCAGCTCGTGGTCGGACAGGCCGGTGCCGCAGCGCGGGCACCAGGGCGCGACACGGTGGTCCTGGGTGAGCAGACCCTTGTTGAAGATCTCCTTCAGCGACCACCACACGGACTCGACGTACTCGGGGTCCATGGTCCGGTAGGCGTCGTCCAGGTCGACCCAGTAGCCCATGCGGGTCGTGAGCTCGGTGAACGCGTCGGTGTGGCGGGTCACGGACTCGCGGCACCTGGCGTTGAACTCGGCGATGCCGTACGCCTCGATGTCCTGCTTGCCGTTGAAGCCCAGTTCCTTCTCGACGGCGAGCTCGACGGGCAGGCCGTGGCAGTCCCAGCCGGCCTTGCGGGCCACGTGGTAGCCGCGCATCGTGCGGAAGCGGGGGAAGACGTCCTTGAAGACGCGGGCCTCGATGTGGTGCGCGCCGGGCATGCCGTTCGCGGTGGGCGGGCCCTCGTAGAAGACCCACTCGGGGCGTCCCTCGGACTGCTCCAGGGTCTTGGCGAAGGTCTTGCTCTCGCGCCAGAAGTCGAGGACCGCGTGCTCAAGGGCAGGCAGGTCGACCTGGGCGGGTACCGGGCGGTACTGCGGCGGTGTGGTCATGAGGCTGAACTCTTCCTCCGGCGGGGTGTCACTTCCGTCCGGAGGGACGAGAGCCGATGCTGCTCCCGCGGTACCACCCTCCTTGGCCGCCGGACGGATCCGGTGGCCCCCTCATTGGGGTGCGAAGCCGGTTCTACTCGCCCTGCGGGGGACCCGCGGCTTTCTTCCGGCGGCTCAGGGGTGATCCTTCACGTCGCGCTCGCCCCCGGGCTCTCACCGTCCCCGGGTCGCTCCTGGCTGCGTCCGACGCTACTCGTCCCCGTCCATGCCTTTCGCTGGGGCCAGTGTACGGGTGCGGGGGGCGCTCGGCAGACCGATTAACGGGGGCCCGTGCGGGGCCCGCGGGTGCGGCGTGGCGGGGGTGCGGCCGGGGTCCGGGGAGGGGGCCGGGCAGGGGCCGGGAGTGACCCGAACGGGCCATCGGCGGCGCCGGGGCGTCGGGTGGGGTGCGAGGGGCGGATTACCGGGCCTCCGGATGGGCACAACGGATGCAGGTTGACCTCGACGGATGCGTGCCCCGTTGCCGCGGGGGCGGAGCCGATTTATCGTTCCGGCACGATTCGCGAGCAATATCACAGTATGTGAAGGGGCCGCGGCCATGGTGGCGAAGAAGACAGCGGTCTCCGGAGACCTGGCTCCCGCCGAGAAGGCTCCGGCGAAGAAGGCTCCGGCCAAGAAGGCAGCGGCGAAGAAGGCAGCGGCGAAGAAGACGGCCGCGGCCGGGAAGGCATCGGCCGGCAGGGCGACCGCGGCCGGGAAGAAGACGACCGCAGTCAGGAAGACGACCGCCGTCGAGAAGCGGACGGCCACGGCCAAGAAGGCCGCGGCCGAGGGGGCGGCGCACGCCGCGAAGCAGACGGGAGTCCCGAACGTGGTTGCCAAGAAGAGCACCGGAGCGGCGAGGAAGACGGCCGCGGCCGCCACGAGCGGGCTGCCCAAGACCCGGGTCACGGCGGCCGCCCCCGGCGAGCTCGCCGTACGGCCCGGGGAGGACCCCTGGACGCCCGAGGAGGTCGAGGAGGCCCGCGCGGAGCTGGCGTCGGAGGTCCTGCGGCTGCGCGCCGAGCTGGACGCCTCCGAGGTGGCCATCTCGGGCCTCATGCGGGACTCGGGCGACGGAGCCGGCGACGACCAGGCCGACACGGGCACCAAGAACATCACGCGGGAGTCGGAGCTGGCGCTCGCGGCCAACGCCAGCTCGATGCTGGAGCAGACCGAGCGGGCCCTGGAACGGCTGGAGGCGGGCACGTACGGGCTCTGTGAGAACTGCGGGCAGCCCATCGGGAAGGCCAGGATGCAGGCCTTCCCCCGGGCCACGCTGTGCGTCGACTGCAAGCAGAAGCAGGAGCGCCGCCACTAGCGGAGCGCCGGTGCGTGACGGGAAAGGCAGGAGGCGGGGAGGGCGGTGTGCGGGGCCCCTGACGTACCCTCGTCTGGTCAGGGTCCAGAAGGAGCCTGGGTCGGCTAGTTCGAGGGACTCACGTGGCAGAGGCGGAGCGCATCATCGGTACGCCGGACGTCGGGGACGACGCCCAGCCGGAGTCGGCCGCGCCCAAGGGGCATCGGCGGATCGCGGCACTGCTCGTCGTGGCGGTGCTCGCCTACCTGCTGGACCTCGGCACCAAGATGCTGGTCGTGGCGAAGCTGGAGCACCAGCCGCCGATCGAGATCATCGGTGACCTGCTGAAGTTCGAGGCGGTCCGCAACCCGGGCGCCGCGTTCGGGTTCGGCGAGGCCTTCACCATCATCTTCACCGGTATCGCCGCGGCGGTGATCGTGGTGATCGTGCGGCTGGCCCGCAAGCTCTACAGCCTGCCGTGGGCGATTGCCCTGGGTCTGCTGCTGGGCGGTGCGCTGGGCAACCTGACCGACCGGATCTTCCGCTCGCCGGGCGTGTTCCGCGGGGCGGTCGTGGACTTCATCGCGCCCGCGCACTTCGCCGTCTTCAACATCGCCGACTCGGCGATCGTGTGCGGCGGCATTCTCATCGTGCTGCTGTCCTTCAAGGGCCTGGACCCGGACGGCACCGTCCACAAGGACTGATCGAAGCGCTGATCGCGGAACAGCTCGTCCGCCCCGTCCTGCATACTCGACGGGTGAGTACGATTCCCGAGATCCGCACCCTGCCCGTTCCCGATGGCCTCGAAGGCGAGCGCGTCGACGCCGCCATCGCCCGTATGTTCGGTTTCTCCCGGACGAAGGCGGCCGAGCTCGCGGCCGAGGGGAAGGTGTCGGTCGACGGCAGCGTCGTCGGGAAGTCCGAGCGCGTGCACGGCGGCGCCTGGCTCGAGGTCGAGATGCCCGCACCCCCGCGCCCGGTCGAGGTCGTCGCCGAGCCGGTCCCGGGCATGGAGATCGTCCATGACGACGACGACATCGTCGTCATCATGAAGCCGGTGGGTGTCGCCGCCCACCCGAGCCCCGGCTGGACCGGCACCACCGTCATCGGCGGTCTCGCCGCCGCGGGCTACCGCATCTCCACCTCCGGCGCGTCCGAGCGCCAGGGCATCGTGCACCGCCTCGACGTCGGCACGTCCGGCCTGATGACCGTCGCCAAGTCGGAGCGCGCCTACACCTCGCTGAAGAACCAGTTCCGCGAGCGGGTCGTGGACAAGCGCTACCACGCGCTCGTGCAGGGCCACCCCGACCCGATGAGCGGCACCATCGACGCCCCGATCGGCCGCCACCCCAGCGCGGACTACAAGTGGGCGGTGACCCAGGACGGCAAGGCCTCCGTCACCCACTACGACCTGATCGAGGCCTTCCGCGCCGCCTCGCTGCTGGACATCAAGCTGGAGACGGGGCGTACGCACCAGATCCGCGTGCACATGTCCGCGCACCGCCACCCGTGCGTCGGTGACCTGACCTACGGCGCCGACCCGACCGTCGCGAAGCGGCTCGGGCTCACCCGCCAGTGGCTGCATGCGGTCCGGCTCGGTTTCGAGCACCCCGCGGACGGCCAGTGGGTGGAGTTCGAGAGCACCTACCCGGCGGACCTCCAGCACGCCCTCGACGTGATCCGGGCGGAGAGCGAGTAACGGCTCCCGCCCGCGGCGCCCCGACACGCGGCCCCGTCCCCGACCGCCGCTGCCGGGCCCGGCGGGCTGGCAGGGTGGGGGAGTGGATCAGCTTGCTCTGCTGTTCGTGCTCCTCCTCGGGGCCGTGGTCATGGTGCCGCTCGGGGACCGGCTGGGGCTGCCCGCGCCCGTCCTGATGACCCTCGGCGGGGTGGTCCTCGCCCTGGTGCCGGCCGTGCCGGACGTCGAGGTACCGCCCGAGTTCATCCTCCCGCTGGTGCTGCCCCCGCTGCTGTACGCCTCCGTGCAGCGCACCTCGTGGCGGCAGTTCGCCGCCAACGTGCGGCCGATCCTGCTGCTGGCCGTGGCCCTGGTCTTCGTCACGACCGCCGCCGTGGCCGCCGTCGCCCACTCGGTGGTGCCCGGGCTGCCGCTCGCCGCCGCCGTCGCCCTCGGCGCACTCGTGGCCCCGCCCGACCCGGTCGCCGCCACCGCCGTCGCCGGATCGCTCGGGCTGCCCCGCCGCATGGTGTCGATCCTGGAGGGCGAGGGGCTCTTCAACGACGTGACGGCCATCGTGCTCTACCACGTGGCGATCGCCGCCGCCGTCAGCGGCAGCTTCTCCTGGCCCGACGCGCTGGGCGAGTTCGTACTGTCCGCCGTCGTCGCCGTGGTCGTCGGCCTGGCCCTCGGCTGGACCACCCACCGGCTGATGGGCCGGCTCGGTGACGCCACCCTCCAGATCGGGCTGACGCTGCTCGTGCCCTTCGTCTCGTACACGGTCGCCGAGGAGCTGCACGGGTCCGGGGTGCTGGCCGTGCTGACGACGGCCCTGTTCCTCGCCGAGTACGCCTCCGACGCCGACGACGTGCTGGGCCGGCTGGCCGGGCACACCTTCTGGGAGGTCGTGGACACGCTGGTCACCGGCGTGGCCTTCGGGCTGATCGGGCTGGAGCTCCACAACGTCTTCGGGACGGCCCAGGACCGGATGGGGGAGATGGCCGGATGGGCGGCGGTCGTCGTCGCGGTCGTGGTCGGTGTACGGCTGGTGTGGCTGCTGCCGGCCGGGTGGCTCGCGAAGAAGCTGCATCAGCGGCGCGACTACGACGAGGAGATCCCGCTGAGCTGGCGGGAGAGCGTGGTGATGTGGTGGGCCGGGATGCGCGGGGTGGCCTCCGTCGCCCTGGCCCTGGCCATTCCCCTCAGGACGGACTCCGGCGAGCCCTTTCCCGCACGGGACCAGATCATCTTCATCGCCTTCGCGGTGATCATGGTGACCCTGGTGTGCCAGGGGCTGACCCTGCCCTGGCTGGTGCGGCGCCTGGGCGTGGAGGAGGACACCGACGCCCGGCGGGACGCCGAGCGGCAGCTGGCCGTCCGCGCCGCCAGGGCCGCGAAGCACCGGCTGAAGGAGATCGAGGAGGCCGAGGACCTGCCGGAGGACCTGATCGAGCAGCTGACCCGGCGCGCCTACGACGTGGGCGCCAGGATCAGCCCGGACATGGTGGACGAGGAGCGGCGCGAGGCTTACGCGAAGCGGGTCCAGCGCCTTCACGACATCCAGCGGATCCAGCGGGAGATGATGTCGGCCGCCCGCCACGAGGTGCTGGCCGCCCGCAGCGAACCCGGCTCCGACCCGGAGGTCGTCGACCGGGTGCTGCGCCACCTGGACGTACGCAGCCTGCGCGCCCCTTAGACGGTGTCCGGCGCGTCCGGGGCCGGGGCCGCCGGGGCGGTCGCGATGCGGGGGAGGGCGTAGGGGTGGTGGGTGGCCAGCCAGGTGATCAGCTGCTCGCGGACCGCGCAGCGCAGGGTCCAGAGGTCGTCGGCGTCCTTGGCCGTGACCACCCCGCGGACCAGGACCGTGTGCGGTGTGGTGTCCGTCACGGCCAGGCCGCCGCCGCGGCCGTCCCACTCGGGCAGGTCCGCGAGGATCTGCCCGAACCGTTCCCGCATCAGCCCCAGGGGCGCGCTGTGGTCCAGGTGCCAGAAGACCGTGCCGGTCATCTGCGCGCCGCCGCGCGACCAGTTCTCGTACGGCTTGCTCGTGAAATACGACACAGGCATCGTGATGCGGCGCTCGTCCCAGGTGCGGACGGTCAGGAAGGTCAGGGTGATCTCCTCGACCCGGCCCCACTCCTTGTCGACCACGACCGTGTCGCCGATGCGGACGGTGTCGCCGAAGGCGATCTGGAGGCCGGCGAAGAGGTTGCTCAGCGAGGACTGGGCCGCGATGCCCGCCACGATGCCGAGGACTCCCGCGGAGGCCAGCATCGAGGCGCCGACCGCGCGCATCGGGGGGAAGGTCAGCAGCATCGCCGCCACGGCGACCACGACCACCACCGCGGTGACCACCCGGTGGATCAGCGTGACCTGGGTGCGCACCCGGCGGACCCGGGCCTCGTCCTGGGTCACCGCGGCGTAGCGCGCGTACGTGGAGTCCACGGCGGCGGTCGCGATGCGCACCGCCAGCCAGGCCGCCGAGGCGATCAGGACCAGGGTGAGGAAGCGGCCGACGCCGACGGGATGGTCGGGGAGGATGCCCGCCCGGCGGTAGGAGGCTCTGAGCAGGCAGGTGCACAGCACCACCTGGAACGGGAGCCGGCAGCGGCGCAGCAGTCCCCAGAGCGGGGTCTCGGGGTGCCGGGCGTCGGCGCGGCGCAGCAGCAGGTCGAGCAGCCGGCCCGCGATCAGGGTGGCGACCAGCGAGCCGCCGATGACCGTCGCGGGGCGCAGGAAGGTCTCGGTCTCCATGGGGACGAACGTAGCGGGAAGCCGTGGCGCAGCACCGCCTGCGACGGCTGGCACGATGGAGGCATGAACATCATGCTCTTCCATTCGACGTACGGGCTGCGGCCCGCGGTGCACGCGGCGGCCGACCGGCTGCGCGCGGCCGGTCACCAGGTCCAGGTGCCGGACCTCTTCGAGGGGCGCACCTTCGAGACCGTCGAGGAGGGCATGGCCCACCAGGACGGGATCGGCCGTGACGAGTTGCTGAAGCGGGCGGTGCTGGCCTCGGCCCCGCACTCCGACCAGGGCCTGGTCTACGCGGGCTTCTCCTTCGGCGGTTCCCTCGCCCAGCACCTGGCGCTGGCCGACGAGAAGGCGCGCGGGCTGCTCCTGCTGCACGGGACGGCGGACCTGGAGGACAGCGCCTCGGTGGACGGGCTCCCGGTGCAGCTGCACATCGCGGACCCCGACCCCTTCGAGCCGCACGACTGGCTGACGGCCTGGTACCTGCGGATGCAGCGGGCCGGCGCGGACGTCGAGGTCCACAGCTACCCGGGCGCCGGGCACCTGTTCACCGACCCGGGCCTCGACGACTACGACGCCGAGGCGGCGGAGCAGGCGTGGACGGCCGCGATCGGCTTCCTCGACAGCCTGTAGCGGCGCGGGACACGCGCAAGGGCCCGGTCCGGCGGTCGCCGGTCCGGGCCCTCGTCGTCGCTGGGGTCAGCCCGCCCGGTAGGCGGTCCAGTTGCTGCTCATGCGGGCCACCTGGCCGGCGGTGAACTGGTACATGCAGGAGTCGTACGTGTAGTCCATGAAGTTGCGGATCGGGTCCACGCCGGGCTTGCTGGCGCAGCTGTCGCGCCCGGTCGGGCACTCGTACGCGGCGCTCTTCTCGGCCGGGGTGTCGGAGACGTAGTCGCCGTTTCCGTTACAGCCGCCCTGGAAGGTGTGGTACAGCCCGAGCCAGTGGCCGACCTCGTGGGTCGCGGTGTCGCCCTCGTTGTAGTTGGCGGAGGAGCCGCCGGGCAGCGAGCTGTCGAGCACGACCACGCCGTCCATCTTGGGGCTGGAGGCGTAGGAGGTCGGGAAGGTCGCCCAGCCCAGCAGGCCGCCGGAGAGCTTGGCGGTGTAGAAGTTGAGCGCGCCCGGGCCGCCCTTGCGCAGGGTGTTCTTCATGTCCTTCTCGGCCTGGGAGCCGGAGGCCAGGTTGTACCAGGACGCGTTGTCCGTGTAGTCGGTCGACGCCAGGGTGAACTGGAAGTTCGTGTTGACGTTGCCGGTGCCCTGGCCGCCGTAGGCCGCGTTGAGGACCGCGAGTTGCTTGCTGACGTCCGTGGACGTGAGCTTGCCGGTGGTGCCGGAGTGGATGACGTGGAAGTACACCGGGATGTTCACGACGGCCTCGGCGGCGGCGAGGCTGCGCTGCGGCTGGTTCTTGAGGGCCTTGTCCAGCTTCGACTTGAGGTCGGCGTCCATGGCCTTGGCCTGAGCGTCGGTGATCTCGTTCGGCTCGTCGGCGTGCTCGTCGTGGGCGCGGGTGACGCGGGCGTTGGCGGGCGCGGCGGCCTCGTCGGCGCAGACTTCGGCGGGGGTCTTGGCGGCCGCGAGCGTGGTGGGGGCGGCAAGCGGGGTGAAGGCCAGGGTTCCGGCCAGGACCGCCGTGCCCATCAGGCGGCGGCGGAGAAGGGGGGATATGCGGGCGTTCGCGCGCACGTGCGCTCCTCGCGGGTGGGGGGTGGTGGCCTGAAGGATCTTCTTCAGCTGGCGCGAAGCTTATGTGTGCATGACATATTCAGGTCAAGAGCCTTACGTAAAAGATTTGTTGCTTCGAACGCACAAGGGGCGCCTGGTATGTACCAGACGCCCCTTGTGGCGCAAGAATTGACGGTCTATCAGGTGATTCAGCGAACGGGCTGGTAGGAGCGCTCCACCTTCTGGGTCCCGTTCAGGGTCCGGTAGGAACGGGACCATTCGGATGTGGCGCCCGGTCGGCGCTTGTCGGATATGACGTAGTAATCCATCTGCGAGCGCTCCGGCGTCACGTCCAGCACGCCGTAGCCGTGCGCGTCCATGTCGAGCCACTTCACGTGCCAGTTGGCGGCCTTGATGGCCGACTCGGCCACCAGTGAGACCGTGTCCGGCAGCACGTGCAGGAGGTCGTCGAGGTTGTCGGAGGTCACCGACGTGACGACGAACTCGGTCGCCGCCGTGCCCGAGCCCGGGTAGGTGGCCATGTTCACCGGGACCTCGTTCGCCCAGGCCATGTGGATGTCGCCGGTCAGGAACACCGTGTTCTTGACGTTGCGTTCCTTCAGGTGGCCCAGCAGCTCCTTGCGGTCGTCCGTGTACCCGTCCCACTGGTCCACGTTGATCGCGATGCCGCCCTCGGGCAGGCCGAGCAGCTTGGCGAGCGGCCCCAGCAGGTGCGCGGGCAGTGAGCCGAACGCCACCGGCGAGATCATCACCGAGGTGCCGACCAGCTTCCAGGTCGCGTTCGAGCCGGCCAGGCCCGACTTGAGCCAGTCCAGCTGGGCGCGCCCGGTGATGGTGCGCTCCGGGTCGTCGACCGTGCCGCTGCCCACCTTGGTCTGCTGCGAGCGGAAGGAGCGCAGGTCCAGCAGGTGGAGGTCGGCGAGCGTGCCGAAGCGCAGCCTGCGGTAGACGGTGCCCGCGGTGGAGGTCCGGACCGGCATCCACTCGAAGTAGGCCTGCTTGGCGGCCTCCGCGCGGGCGGCCCAGTCGCCCTCGGCGCCCGGGGTGTGGTTCTCGGCCCCGCCCGCCCACATGTCGTTCGCGAACTCGTGGTCGTCCCAGATGGCGATGACCGGGTGCGCGTGGTGCAGGGCCTGGAGGTCCGCGTCCGTCTTGTACTTGCCGTGCCGCGCGCGGTAATCGGACAGCGAGACGATCTCGTGCTTCGGCTCGTGCTGCCGCACGGTGTACTTGGCCTCCGGGTAGCCCCCGGAGGCGTATTCGTAGATGTAGTCGCCCAGATGCAGGACCGCGTGCAGGTCCGTGCGGGCGGCCAGGTGGCGGTAGGCCGAGAAGTAGCCGGACTCCCAGTTGGCGCAGGAGACCACCCCGAAGCGGACCCCCGGGGTCGTCACGTCGTGCCCGGGGGTGGTCAGCGTGCGCCCCACGGGGGAGGTGGCCGAGCCCGCGGTGAAGCGGTACCAGTACGGCGTCTGCGGCCGGAGCCCCCGCACGTCCACCTTGACCGTGTGGTCGGCGGCCGCGCTCGCCGTGACGGTTCCCCCGGCGACGATACGGGAGAAGGCCTGGTCGGAGGCCACCTCCCAGGACACCTGGACGGCCGGGCCGAGCCCGGAGCCGGGTACGGCCTCGGGGGCCGGGGTGACGCGGGTCCACAGCAGGACGCCGTCGGGCAGCGGGTCGCCGGAGGCGACGCCGTGCAGGAAGGCGGGCGCGGTGCCCGCGGCGTGGGCGGTTGTGGCGCCCAGCGTGGCGAGGGGGGCCAGGGTGGCCGTGGCCGCCGCGGCGAGAACGACCGTACGGCGGCGGGGGTTTGCCGCGGCCGGGTGAGGGGTGAGATGACTGGTCACGGATGATCATATTACCGACGGGTACACCCCTGGGAACAGACGTCGGAATGCAACGGGCGGGCGAACTCTGGGAGTTCGCCCGCCCGTCGGTGCGGCCGGTCCGGGAGGCTGTGCCCCCGAATGCCCGGTGTCAGCCCTGCAGGGCCTTGTCGATCGCGGCCGTGAACGCCTCCGCCGTCTGCGGGGTGTCGATCTTCTTGCCGTCCATCTTCAGGGTCGGCGTACCCTTCACGCCCGACTTGTCGAAGGTCTTCGACATCTCCAGCGCCCACCGGTCGTACGTACCGTCCTCGACGGCCTTCTTGAACTCGGCATTGCCCTTGAGCGCCGGAACGGTGTCCGCGACCTTCAGCAGGTAGTCGTCCTTGGCGAAGCTGTCGACGGTCTCCTCGGGGTGCTGCTCCTTGGAGTACAGCGCCCCCTTGAACTCCAGGAAGGCCTCCGGGCTGACGTTCAGCGCCGCGCCCAGGGCGCTCAGCGCGTTCTTCGAGCCCTCGCCCTTGACCGCGTTGTCGATGAAGGTCGCGCCGACGTACTGGAGCTTGTACTTGCCCGCGTCGACGTCCTTCTTGATCTGCTCGCCGGCCGCCTGCTCGAAGGAGGCGCACGCCGGGCAGCGCGAGTCCTCGTACAGCTCCAGGGTCTTCTTCGCGTCGGCCTTGCCGACCACGACCGTGGTGCCGTCCTCACCGCTGGTGTTCTTCGGCTTGACCAGCTCGGCCTTGGCGGCCTTCTCCCAGTGGTCGGGCTCGTTGGCCTTCATGACCCCGTAGGCGATACCGCCGGCGAGGCCCAGAGCGGCCACGACCCCGACGCCGACTATGACCTGCCGGCGGATCCTGTCCTTCTTGGCCTGCGCCTCGCGCTCGGCCCGCAGCCGCTCGCGGGCCGCCGCCTTGTTCGCCTGGCTGTTGCGTGAACTCATCATGATCTCCGTGGTGTGTGACGTGGGAAACGGACTGCCGTACGTGCGTCAGGCGCGCGCGAGCGCACCGAGCACGGGGGGTCCCCGCCGTCCCACGGAGTGTGCGGGGAAACGCGTACGGGCCGCGGTGCCCGCCAGGGCCCGCCGCAGCACCCGCCCCGCCGGCCCGCAGGCCACCGCCACCGCGGCCGCCGCCAGCCGCAGCGGCCGGAACGCGAAGGCCGCCACCGCCCGCAGCAGCCGGCCCAGCGCCCGCTCGCCGTGACGCAGCCAGGCGGCCGCGAGCAGCCCCACCGAGACGTGCGCGCCGAGCAGCAGCCACGGCGTGTACGGACCGGGCGAGGCCAGCAGCGCGGCCGCGTCGGCGGCCGGCCCGGTCACCTCGGTCAGCGGCCCGCCCACCGGCGCGCCCCCGCACAGCTCCTCCAGGCCCATGGCGCGCAGCGGACCCGCGACGGGACCGCCGGCCGGGCCGTAGCACAGGTGCTGGCCCGCGGTGAAGACGGTGTCGGCCGCCAGCTCCAGCGGCACGAGCAGCCCCGCTATGGGGCCGAAGCCCCGCTCGCGGCCCGCGAGCGCGTAGGCGATCACGAACACACCCGCGAAGGCCCCGGCCACCAGCGTGGGCGGCAGCGGGACCTGGGACATCAGGACGTGCGAGCCGGACGAGAGCAGCACGACGACAGCGCTGAACAGCGCGGCCCGCAGCCCTCTGAGTCCCGTCCCGGAAAAATCCATCCTCGCGAGTGTGCCACGTGTTCCTGTGGAAACCGGTTCAGGGGGTGAGACGCCCGTTGCGGAACAGGTCCACGAAGATCTGGTGATCGGCGCGCGCCCGGGCCCCGTACGCGTGCGCGAAGTCCACCAGCAGCTCCGCGAAACCCTCCTCGTCCGCCGCGATCGCCGCGTCGATGGCCCGCTCCGTGGAGAACGGCACCAGGGACTGCCCGCTCTCCGCCTCGTCGGCCGACGCGTGCATGGTCGCCGTGGCCCGGCCGAGGTCCGCGACCACCGCCGCGATCTCCTCCGGGTCGTCCAGGTCCGACCAGTCCAGGTCCACCGCGTACGGGGAGACCTCCGCCACCAGCTGCCCGGCGCCGTCCAGCTCCGTCCAGCCCAGCCACGGGTCGGCGTGCGCCTGGAGCGCCCGCTGCGAGATCACCGTGCGGTGTCCCTCGTGCCGGAAATACTCCCGCACCGCCCGGTCCGTGATGTGCCGGGAGACCGCCGGGGTCTGCGCCTGCTTGAGGTAGATCACGACGTCGTTCTCCAGGGCGTCGCTGTGCCCCTCCAGCAGGATGTTGTAGGAGGGCAGGCCCGCCGAGCCGATGCCGACCCCCCGCCGGCCGACCACGTCCTTGACCCGGTAGGAGTCCGGGCGCACCAGGGACTCGTCGGGCAGCGTCTCCAGATACCCGTCGAAGGCCGCCAGCACCTTGTAGCGGGTCGCGGCGTCCAGCTCGATCGCGCCGCCGCCGGCCGTGAAGCGGCGCTCGTAGTCCCGTATCTCCGTCATGGAGTCCAGCAGCGAGAAACGCGTGCGGGAGCGGGCCGAGCGCAGCGCGTCCAGCAGCGGGCCCTCGGCGGTGTCCAGGGTGAAGGAGGGCACCTCCTCATGCTTGGCGCCCGTCGCCAGCCGGTGGATCCGCTCCCGGTAGGCGGCGGCGTAGATCCGCACCAGCTCGCTTATCTGGTCGTCGCTGAGCGCCTTGGTGTAGCCGATCAGCGCGACGGACGCGGCGAAGCGCTTGAGGTCCCAGGTGAAGGGGCCGACATACGCCTCGTCGAAGTCGTTGACGTTGAAGATCAGCCGGCCGGTGGAGTCCATGTACGTGCCGAAGTTCTCGGCGTGGAGATCGCCGTGGATCCACACCCGGCCCGTCCGCTCGTCCAGGTACGGACCGCCGTGCCGGTCCCGCTCCAGGTCGGAGTAGAACAGACAGGCCGTACCGCGGTAGAAGGCGAAGGCCGAGGCCGCCATCTTGCGGAACTTGACGCGGAACGCAGCGGGGTCGGCGGCGAGCAGTTCACCGAATGCGGTGTCGAACACGTCGAGGATCTCCTCGGCGCGCTGCTCGTCGGTCGTCTCGGGGACCGCCATGGCGGGTTCCTCCTGGTGCACGGGGTGGTACGGGCTCTGCCGGACGGGACGTCGGACCGGTGCCCCTGGTTCTGCAACGCCCGACCGTACCGCCGCGTGCCCCGGATCTGTCACCCGTGGGACGTAGGATTCGAAGCTGCCCCCTTCCCCCGCCGCCAGGAGACCAGCGCCGTGACCAAGACGCCGTTCACGCACCTCCACGTCCACACCCAGTACTCGCTGCTGGACGGTGCCGCACGGCTGAAGGACATGTTCAACGCGTGCAACGAGATGGGCATGACGCACATCGCCATGTCCGACCACGGCAACCTGCACGGGGCCTACGATTTCTTCCACACCGCCCAGAAGTCCGGGATCACGCCGATCATCGGCATCGAGGCGTACGTCGCCCCCGAGTCCCGGCGCAACAAGCGCCGCATCCAGTGGGGCCAGCCCCACCAGAAGCGCGACGACGTCTCCGGCTCCGGCGGTTACACCCACAAGACGATCTGGGCGGCGAACTCCACCGGCCTGCACAACCTCTTCCGGCTGTCCTCCGACGCGTACGCCGAGGGCTGGCTCACGAAGTGGCCGCGCATGGACAAGGAGACCATCAGCAAGTGGTCCGAGGGTCTGATCGCCTCCACCGGCTGCCCCTCCGGCGAACTGCAGACCCGGCTGCGCCTCGGCCAGTTCGACGAGGCCCTGAAGTCGGCCTCCGAATACCAGGACATCTTCGGCAAGGACCGCTACTTCCTGGAGCTGATGGACCACGGCATCGAGATCGAGCGCCGGGTCCGCGACGGCCTGCTGGAGATCGGCAAGAAGCTCGGTATCCCGCCGCTGGTGACGAACGACTCGCACTACACCTACGCCAGCGAGGCCGCCGCCCACGACGCCCTGCTGTGCATCCAGACCGGCAAGAACCTCTCGGACCCCGACCGCTTCCGCTTCGACGGCTCCGGCTACTACCTGAAGTCGACCGACGAGATGTACGCCATCGACTCCTCGGACGCCTGGCAGGAGGGCTGCGCCAACACCAAGCTGGTCGCGGACCAGATCGACACCGAGGGCATGTTCACCTTCCGGAACCTGATGCCGAAGTTCGACATCCCGGACGGCTACACCGAGGTCACCTGGTTCCGCGAGGAGACCATGCGCGGCATGCACCGCCGCTTCCCCGGGGGCATCCCCGAGGACCGCATGAAGCAGGTCGAGTACGAGATGGACACGATCATCTCGATGGGCTTCCCCGGCTACTTCCTCGTGGTCGCCGACTTCATCATGTGGGCCAAGAACCAGGGCATCGCGGTGGGCCCCGGCCGAGGCTCCGCGGCCGGCTCGATCGTCGCCTACGCCATGGGCATCACCGACCTCGACCCGATCCCGCACGGCCTGATCTTCGAGCGCTTCCTCAACCCCGAGCGCGTCTCCATGCCCGACGTCGACATCGACTTCGACGAGCGCCGGCGCGTCGAGGTGATCCGGTACGTGACCGAGAAGTACGGCGCCGACAAGGTCGCCATGATCGGCACCTACGGCACCATCAAGGCCAAGAACGCGATCAAGGACTCCGCGCGCGTCCTGGGCTACCCGTACGCCATGGGCGACCGCCTCACCAAGGCCATGCCCGCCGACGTCCTCGGCAAGGGCATCCCGCTCTCCGGCATCCTCGACCCCTCGCACCCCCGCTACAGCGAGGCCGGCGAGATCCGCAGCATGTACGAGAACGAGCCCGACGTGAAGAAGGTCATCGACACCGCCCGCGGCGTCGAGGGCCTGGTCCGCCAGATGGGCGTGCACGCCGCCGGCGTGATCATGTCCAGCGAGCGGATCACCGACCACGTACCCGTCTGGGTGCGGCACACCGACGGCGTCACCATCACCCAGTGGGACTATCCGAGCTGCGAGTCGCTCGGCCTGCTGAAGATGGACTTCCTCGGCCTGCGCAACCTCACGATCATGGACGACGCCGTCAAGATGGTGAAGGCCAACAAGGGGATCGACATCGACCTCCTGGCCCTCCCGCTCGACGACCCCAAGACCTTCGAGCTGCTCCAGCGCGGCGACACCCTCGGCGTCTTCCAGTTCGACGGCGGCCCCATGCGCTCCCTGCTGCGCCTGATGAAGCCCGACAACTTCGAAGACATCTCCGCCGTGTCGGCCCTGTACCGCCCGGGCCCGATGGGCATGAACTCGCACACGAACTACGCCCTGCGCAAGAACAAGCAGCAGGAGATCACCCCGATCCACCCCGAGCTGGAGAAGCCGCTCGAAGAGGTGCTCGCGGTCACCTACGGCCTCATCGTCTACCAGGAGCAGGTCCAGAAGGCCGCCCAGATCATCGCCGGCTACTCGCTCGGCGAGGCCGACATCCTGCGCCGCGTGATGGGCAAGAAGAAGCCCGAGGAACTGGCCAAGAACTTCACGATCTTCCAGGAGGGCGCCCGGAAGAACGGCTACTCCGACACCGCCATCCAGGCCCTCTGGGACGTCCTGGTCCCCTTCGCCGGCTACGCCTTCAACAAGGCCCACTCGGCCGCGTACGGCCTGGTCTCCTACTGGACCGCCTACCTCAAGGCGAACTACCCGGCCGAGTACATGGCCGGCCTGCTCACCTCGGTCAAGGACGACAAGGACAAGTCCGCGATCTACCTGAACGAGTGCCGCCGCATGGGCATCAAGGTGCTCCCGCCGAACGTCAACGAGTCCGAGTCGAACTTCGCCGCCCAGGGCGACGACGTGATCCTCTTCGGCCTCACCGCCGTCCGCAACGTCGGCCAGAACGTCGTCGACTCGATCATCAAGACCAGGAAGGCCAAGGGGAAGTACTCCTCCTTCCCCGACTTCCTCGACAAGGTCGAGGCCGTCGTCTGCAACAAGCGGACCATCGAGTCGCTGATCAAGGCCGGCGCCTACGACGAGATGGGCCACACCCGCAAGGGCCTGGTCGCCCACCACGAGTCCATGATCGACAACGTGGTCGCCGTCAAGCGCAAGGAGGCGGAGGGACAGTTCGACCTCTTCGGCGGAATGGGTGACGAGGACAGCGGCGACGAGCCCGGCTTCGGCCTCGACGTGGAGTTCTCCGACGTCGAGTGGGAGAAGTCCTACCTGCTCGCCCAGGAGCGCGAGATGCTCGGCCTCTACGTTTCCGACCACCCGCTCTTCGGCCTGGAGCACGTGCTCTCCGACAAGACGGACGCCGGTATCTCCCAGCTCACCGGCGGCGAGCACTCCGACGGCGCCGTCGTCACCATCGGCGGCATCATCTCCGGCCTCCAGCGCAAGATGACCAAGCAGGGCAACGCCTGGGCCATCGCCACCGTCGAGGACCTGGCCGGCTCCATCGAGTGCATGTTCTTCCCCGCGACCTACCAGCTCGTCTCCACCCAGCTGGTCGAGGACACCGTCGTCTTCGTCAAGGGCCGCCTCGACAAGCGCGAGGACGTCCCCCGCCTGGTCGCCATGGAGATGATGGTCCCCGACCTCTCCTCGGCCGGTACCAACGCCCCCGTGGTCCTCACCATCCCCACGGTCAAGGTCACGCCCCCGATGGTGACCCGTCTGGGCGAGATCCTGCGCCACCACAAGGGCAACACCGAGGTACGGATCAAGCTCCAGGGGCCGCGCACCACCACCGTGCTGCGCCTCGACCGGCACCGCGTACAGCCCGACCCGGCCCTCTTCGGTGACCTGAAGGTCCTCCTCGGACCGTCCTGCCTGGCCGGATAACAGCGGCCGCCACGCGTACGGAAAGGCCTGCCCGGCGATGCCGGGCAGGCCTTTTCGGTTCCGGTCGTCACAGACCGACGCGAAGGACGTCAGTTGTGGCCGAACTTCTTCTGCTTGCTCTTGTGGGCCAGATCCATGGGACTGGGGGCCTGGGACGACTGCTCGGGGGAGTCCGAGGAGCGCGACGTGTCCTGCCCGGACGAGCGGGTCTGCTGCTTCGCCGGCTGCTTCTGATTCTTGTTCTTGGCCATGGGGGAGCCTCCGTGAGGGTCTAGGGGCCAGGACCGCCTTCACACTCACACAGCGCCAGAAACCGCGCATTTTGGATCATTACTGCGCGTAGCCGATGGCTGTTCCCCGCCACGCCGCCGGATCCGCCACGCCGATGATCGAGTTCCGGCCTTCAACACCCCCCAGGTCGGGCAGACTCGGGGCACCCCGGAAAACACACGGGGACCCCCCAGGGAAGAGGGTGGAACGCGTGGACCGCTGCGTCGTCCTGGTGGACGCCGGCTACCTGCTGGGCGCCGCCGCCAGCCTTCTCGCCGGGGAGCCCTCCCGCTCCCGGATCACCGTCGACCATGCCGCCCTCATCCAGGGCCTGCGCGAGCGCGCCGAGGCCGACACCCAGCAGCCCCTGCTGCGCATCTACTGGTTCGACGGCGCACCCGACCGGGTGCCGCAGCCCGAACACCGCAGACTGCGCGTCATGCCCCGGGTCACCGTCCGCCTCGGCGCCCTGACCCGCAGCGACGGCCGCTGGGCCCAGAAGGGCGTCGACGCCGCCATGCACGCCGAGCTCACCGAGCTCGCCCGCAACCGCGCCTGCTCCGACGTCGTCCTCGTCACCGGCGACGGCGACCTCCTGCCCGGCCTGATGTCCGCCAAGGAACACGGCGTCGCCGTCCACCTGTGGGCCGTCCAGGCCGCCGACGGCGACTACAACCAGTCCGAGGACCTCGTCGCCGAGGCCGACGAACGCCGCGTCCTCGACCGGGCCTGGATCACCCGGGCCGTCCGCGCCAAGGACCTCGCCGGGCTGTGCTCCCCGCCACCCGTGCCCCGCCCCGACATCGCCGCCATCCTCTCGGCCCCGCTGCCCGAGGCGGCCCTCGCCGAAGCCGCCCGCAACGGCGCCGCCGCCCCCGCCGACGACGACCGGGAGGCGGTCCCCGTACCGGCGCCCACCACCCCCGGCGGAAAGAGCGTCCCCACACCCAAGGACCTCGCCGGCGCCCTGCGCGCCCCCGGACCGCACACCGGCCAGCACACCGCCGCTGCCGGCACGCCCGCCCCCGCCAGCGCCCTGCGCTGGTCCTCCGACAAGGGCTGGATCGACCGGGCCGGACCCCTCGGCGAGCCCGCCGAGACCGCCTCGCTGCCCACCCTCGCCCAGCTCACCAGCGCCGAACAGCGCTGGGCGGACCGCGAGGAGGACATCACCACCGTCGGCGGCGACCCGTTCGAGGTGGGACAGGTGTTCGCCCGGCGCTGGATGGAGCGGCTCCCCGAGACCGTGCACCTCCAGAAACTCGCCACCATGTACCCGCGCATCCCGCACCGCATCGACGGCGAGCTGCTGCGCTACGCCGCCCGGTTCGGCCTGCTCGCGCACAAGGACGACCAGATCGACGAACACGACCGCTACGCCATCCGCGCCGGGTTCTGGAGGGAGATCGACGTCCGCGCCGCCGCCGAGCACGTCGCCGCGGTACCGGCCGCCGCACCCGGAACCGCACCGGGCGACCTCGCCGCCCCGCTGACCCCGGCGGCCGAGTAGGGGCGGGAACCCCGTAGGCTGCTCCCTCGTGAGTACGGGCACAGCACAGGCGCAGGACGGCACGGCGGCGGCCGCGGGAGCGGCGTCGGACGTGGTCTGCGCGGTACGTGACCTGGTCAAGACGTACCCCGCGGTACGCGGACGGCGCGGCGCCCCCGCCCTGCCCGAGACCCGCGCCAACGACGGCGTCAGCCTCGACGTCCGGCGCGGCGAGATCTTCGGCCTGCTCGGCCCCAACGGCGCCGGCAAGTCCACCCTGGTCCGCCAGCTCACCGGCCTGATGCGACCCGACTCGGGCACCGTGACCCTCCTCGGCCACGACCTCGTACGCCACCCCGGAAGGGCCTCCAGGCTGCTCGCCTACCTCGGCCAGGAGTCCACCGCCCTGGACGAGCTCACGGTGGCACTGGCCGCCGAGACCACCGGCCGGCTCCGCGGCCTCGACGTACGGGCGGCACGCGCCGAGCGCGACGCCGTACTGGAGGAACTCGGGCTGACCCCGATCGCCGGGCGGCCCCTGAAGAAGCTCTCCGGCGGCCAGCGGCGCCTCGCCTGCTTCGCCGCCGCACTCGTGGGCGAGCGGCCCGTCCTCGTCCTCGACGAACCCACCACCGGCATGGACCCCGTGGCCCGGCGGGCCGTGTGGTCGGCCGTGGACCGGCGCCGCGCCCGGCACGGCGCGACCGTCCTGCTCGTCACCCACAACGTCATCGAGGCCGAGACCGTCCTCGACCGGGTCGCCGTCATCGACCAGGGCAAGGTCATCGCCTGCGACACCCCCGCCGCGCTGAAGGCCCGGGTCTCCGGCGAGGTCCGGCTGGAACTCGTATGGCGCGAAGCCGCTCCGCTGGAGGTGCCCGAGGTCGCCCGGCTGCGCGACCGGGCCGTCGCATCGGGACGCCGCTGGGTGCTCCGGCTGGCGCCGGACGAGGCCAGGGCGGCGGTGGCCTCGGTCACCGGCGGCCCCGCCTTCGCCGCGCTCGACGACTTCACCCTGGCCACCCCCAGCCTCGAAGACGTGTACCTGGCCCTCGGCGGCAAGACGAAAGGGCTGGTGAAGTCGTGAGCGACCGCACGACGGGAGCCGTCCGGGCCACGCCCGCGTCCGGCGCCGCCGCAGCGACCCCGGCACCCGTGCAGGGGGCCGCGCCACTGGCGCCCGGCGCGCGGTTCTTCCCCGCCCTGGCCGCCGTCTACCGCGCCCAGCTGTCCCGGGCACGGGTCGCACGGATCCCGCTGCTGTTCGTCGCCACCTTCCAGTCCGTCGGGATCATGATCCTGATGCGGGGCGTCGTCGACGGGGGCTCGGAGGCCCGGGCCGTCGTGGCCGGCTCCTCGGTGCTCGTCGTCGCCTTCGTCGCGCTGAACCTGCTCGCGCAGTACTTCGGGCAGCTACGGGCCGGCGGCGGACTCGACCACTACGCCACCCTGCCCGTACCGCCCGCCTCGGTGGTGCTGGGCGCGGCCGCCGCGTACGCCTCCTTCACCCTCCCGGGCACGCTGGTCACGGCGGTCTTCGGGTGCCTGCTTTTCGGCCTGCCGATGGGCGGGCTGTGGATCCTGGCTGCCGTGGTGCCGCTGGCCGGGGCCGCGCTGGCCGGGCTCGGTGCGGCGCTGGGGCTGCTGGCCCCGCGCCAGGAACTGGCCACCCTCGCGGGACAGCTCGGGATGTCCGCGGCCCTGCTGCTGGGGGTGCTGCCGCCCGAGCGGATGCCGGCCGTGATCGTGTGGGCGCGTGACCTGCTGCCGTCCACGTACGGGGTGGAGGCGTTCGCCCGGACCTTCGAGCAGTCGCCGGACTGGGCCGCCGTCGCCTTCGACCTCGGCGTGTGCGGGGCCGTGGGCGTCGTCTCCCTGGCCGTCGCGACCTGGGCGTACCGCCGGGCCGCGGTGCGCTGACGCGGTCCGCCGACGCCCCGGCCGGGCACACCTGGCACGATGTGGGGGTGACCGAAGCCGTGACCCCGCAGTCCCCGTTCGACCCGCCGCCGGCGCCGCCCGAGAAGCCGGGCGGCACCGCCGCGGCCATCACCCCGGAGGACATCCGCGACGGGGCTGTCGTGGCCCTGGCGGTCGGGGTGGCCGGACTGCTCCTCGGACTGCTGTGGATGTGGCTCGCGCCCCGGGTGCAGTACGTCTCCAACGGTGAGGCGGTGTTCCTGCGCAACAGCGAGAGCGAGGCGCGGATCGCCGCCGACGGCACCTTCTTCCTGCTGGCGGTCGGGCTGGGCGTGCTGAGCGCCGTCGGCACCTTCCTGTGGCGCCGGGCCGGCGGCGTACCGCTGGTGATCGGGCTCGCCGTGGGATCCTGCTTCGCCGCGCTCGCGGGATGGCGCTTCGGGCTGTGGCTCGGGGCGTCGTCGACCGACCTGGCCGCCGCCGCGGCCGCCGCGGGCAAGGGCGTGCCGTTCGACGCACCGCTGGAGCTGATGGCGCATGGCGCGCTGCTGGCCTGGCCGATGACCGCCGTGCTGCTGCACCTGGGGTTCACCGCGCTGTGGACGCCGCGGGATCCGGAGCCGGATCCGCTGTACGGGTGGACCGGGTACTACCAGCCGCCGGCGCCGCCGTCGGCCGAGCGGACGCTGCCGCCCACCGACACCGGGCCGACGGCGTCGGAGGCCCCGCGCGCCTGACCCCTCCGGGGCGGTGCCGCCCGCCGCGCGGAGCCCCGGGAGCACGGGCGGGAGCCCGGTGGGGCCTGCCGAGCCGGAGGCTAAGGGCGGCCGATCGGGGCCAGGGTGGCTTCGGTGAGGGTGGTCAGGTCCGTCGGGGAGAGCTCGATCTCCAGGCCGCGGCGGCCCGCCGAGCAGCAGATCGTGGGATGCGCCGACGCGGACTCGTCGATCACCGTACGCAGCCGCCTGCGCTGCCCCAGCGGGGAGATGCCCCCGCGGACGTAACCCGTCGTGCGTTCCGCCAGGGCAGGGTCCGCCATCGCCGCCCGCTTGCCGCCGACTGCCGTCGCCAGCGCCTTCAGGTCCAGCGACCCCGACACCGGGACCACCGCCACCGTCAGGACGCCGTCCACGTCCGCCACCAGGGTCTTGAAGACCTGCGTGGGCGAGACCCCCATGGCCTCGGCCGCTTCCTCGCCGTACGAGGGATGCGCCGGGTCGTGCTCGTACGCGTGCGTGGTGAAGGCCACCCCCGCAGCCGTCAGCGCCGCGATCGCCGGAGTGCCGGCCGCCTGCTTCGTCTTCTTCGCCATCGGTCCCCCGTCAGTTGGGGCTCGTCGGAGCCCGGGTCAGTTCCACCGCCGGCAGCGACGGCAGGTGGCGGATCACCGCCGTCTCCGTACGCAGCAGCTTCAGCTCCTCCGCCAGCCGCGTCGCCGTGTCCGGGGCCTGGAGCAGCCGCTGCTTCGACGGGATGTCCAGCACCGCCGCCGCGGCCACCAGGTACGAGACCACCGACGGCTCGTCGGGCAGCTCCGCGCCCGTCAGGGACCGCTCACGGGCCCCGGCCAGCCGCTTCTGGTAGCTGCGGAAGGCCCGCAGCACCCCCTCCGCGAGGACCCCGGCACCGTCGCCCGCGTCCTCCGGGAGCTCCTCCAGCTCCGCCGTCAGGAACGGGCCCGAGGAATCGACCGACAGCAGACGGACCCGCGTCGTACCGGTCGCCAGCACCTCGAAGCTGCCGTCCTCCCGCTCCCGGATCGTCGCCGCGTCCGCGATGCAGCCCACCCGGTGGAACGCCTGGATCGGGTCGGCACCGAACCCCGCGGCCGGGCCCCGCTCGGGCAGGGCCGTCGGATCCGGCAGACCGGGCGCGGTCGGGGCGACCTCCCGGCCGTCCCGGATCGCGACGACCGCGAAACGGCGCGGCTCGTCCTCACCCGTCTTCAGCAGCTCGCGCATCATGGCGCGATAACGCTCCTCGAAGACGTTCAGCGGGAGGACGAGTCCCGGGAACAGCACCGAGTTCAGCGGGAAGAGTGGCAGGCGAACGGTGGTCACGACGCACAGGGTAATCGTCCCGAGACGCGCCCCGTCACCCCCGCCGCAGCAGCCGGGAGGCCCCCGCCGCCACCGTCGTGGCCAGGATCCAGCCCATGATGACGAGGGCAGCCGCCCCCCACTGCCAGCCGCCCGCCAGTTTCCAGTGACCCTGCTGGCCGAGGTCGATCACCGGGAGCAGCAGATCCAGCGCGTACAGCGGGGCGTTCCAGTGCGGATGCTCGTCCTGCTTGATCGCCGGCGGGTCGAGCTGCGCGAACAGCAGCGTCCCCGCCGCCCACAGCACCGCCATCCACAGCGCCGCCCGGCCCGGCCGGTACCCGTACACCACCGTCCAGTCCTGGAGGTACCCCCACGCCTTCGGCCCCGGCGGCAGCGTGGCCCGGCGCCGCCGCTGCTTGGCCAGCAGCACCTCGCGCGCGTCCGCGTCCTCGCCGCAGGCCCGCAGCACGGCCGCCAGCCGCTCGTACGGCCCCGGCGAGTACTCGGGGGTGGCCGCCTCCAGCCAGGCCAGCCGGCGGGAGAGGGGGAAGTGCCCGCGGGGCGCCAGGTCCTCGTACTCGAACCCCTCGATGGACACCCCGCCCGGGCCCGGCCAGCTCGTGGCGGTGTCGACGAGCTTGACCACCTTGGCCCCCGACACCACCACCCGGCCGCGCTCCGGGCCCTCCCCGACGAAACGGAACTCCGGGGTCTGGATCCGGCGCAGGGAGATCTCCTGCTCGTCCGTGAGCAGGAACCGCGCGCCGTAGAAGTCGATGGCGTCCCCGAACCGTCCGTCGTCCAGACGCAGCCCGCCCCGGCACTCGAACGGCTGCGCCCGCTGCCCCCGCGTCGGCGTCCGGCCCAGCCCGTACGGGGGAGTGGAGGAGCCCGAGCCGCCCCGGCCGTAGTCCATCGCGATCGACGTCAGGTACAGGGTCCGCTCCACGGTCAGCTGCGGCGCGTTCAGCGCGAACCGCCCGGAAGGATTGCGCAGCCGGGCCCCGCGCAGATTCATCGACACGCCGACCTTCGCACCGCGCAGGCTCACCTCCCCGTACGTCTCCAGCAGCTCGCCCTGGAAGTCCTGCGCGACCGACATCCCGTCGGCGGCGATCGCCCGGCCCTTGGTGTCCCGCTGTACCACCACCTGGCTGACCAGCAGGTCCGTACCGATCTGCGCGTCGGTCAGCCGGATCCCGCGCGCCACCCGGCAGCGCGGCAGATGCAGATCGCCCTCCGTGTGCAGCCGGGACGCCTCCAGCCGCGGGATCGCACAGTTGACCAGGCGCAACGTGCCGAAGCGGGCCTCGGACAGCTGGATCTCGCTGTCGAAGCGGCACGACTGGAGCTCCACGTACGGAGCAACCGTCCCACCGGAAAGATCCAGCCGCCCGGTGATCCGTACGCCGCGCAGCTTCAGCGACGCCACCCGGCCCGGCACCGGCGGCGGACCGTGGAGCAGGAGCAGCGCCACCACCCGGGCGCGGACGCTGCGTCCCGGACCCCACACCCGGTCGGAATGCGGATCGTCCTGGTCGGCGGCGCGGGCACTGAGGTCGCAGACGCTGCCGGTGCGGAAGGCGTCCCACATGCGTCGCTCGGGAGCGCTCAGATCCGCCGGTTCCCCGTCCGGGCTCGCCTCGGTCACCGCGGTCCCCCTCCGCCGTCAGGTACGTGTAGGCGAACGCTAACGGGCACCGGTGACGTCCGGGGGCGTCCGCGACGTGTATCAGCCAGTGATACGGGCGGACAGTGGCACCAGGCGGTCTGAGAGAATTGGGAGGTGATCTCTCGTATCGACCTGCGCGGTGACGCCCTCCCCGAGGGCGCCGCCCTGCGCGACCTGCTGCCCCGTGCCGAGTTCGACGTGGAAGCCGCCCTGGAGAAGGTGCGGCCCATCTGCGAGGACGTCCATCATCGTGGCACGGCGGCGCTGATCGAGTACGCGCAGAAGTTCGACGGGGTGACGCTCACGCAGGTCAGGGTGCCCGCGGAGGCCCTCAAGGCCGCTCTCGACGAGCTCGACCCGGCCGTCCGCGCGGCCCTGGAGGAGTCGATCCGGCGCGCCCGGATCGTGCACCGCGAACAGCGCCGCACCGAGCACACCACCCAGGTGGTCCCCGGCGGCACCGTGACCGAGAAGTGGGTTCCGGTGGAGCGCGTGGGGCTGTACGCCCCGGGCGGCCGTTCGGTGTACCCGTCGTCCGTCGTCATGAACGTGGTGCCGGCCCAGGAGGCGGGCGTCGAGTCGATCGCGCTCGCGTCCCCGCCGCAGAAGGAGTTCGGGGGGTTGCCGCACCCGACGATCCTCGCCGCGTGCGCCCTGCTCGGTGTGGACGAGGTGTACGCGGCCGGCGGCGCCCAGGCTGTCGCGATGTTCGCGTACGGGACGGAAGACTGCCTTCCGGCCAACATGGTCACCGGCCCCGGCAACATCTGGGTCGCCGCCGCCAAGCGCTACTTCACCGGCCGCATCGGCATCGACACCGAGGCCGGCCCGACCGAGATCGCCGTCCTCGCCGACTCCACCGCCGACCCCGTGCACGTCGCCGCCGACCTGATCAGCCAGGCCGAGCACGACCCGCTGGCCGCCGCCGTCCTCGTCACGGACTCCGCGGAGCTCGCGGACGCCGTAGAGCGGGAGCTGGATCCGCAGATCGCCGCGACCAAGCACGTCGAGGACCGGATCAAGCCCGCCCTCGCCGGCAAGCAGTCCGCGATCGTCCTCGTCGACAGCCTGGAGGACGGCCTCAAGGTCGTCGACGCCTACGGCGCCGAGCACCTGGAGATCCAGACCGCCGACGCCGCCGCCTGGGCCGCCCGGGTCCGCAACGCCGGCGCGATCTTCGTCGGCCCCTGGGCCCCGGTCTCCCTCGGCGACTACTGCGCCGGCTCCAACCACGTCCTGCCCACCGGCGGCTGCGCCTGCCACTCCTCGGGCCTGTCCGTGCAGTCCTTCCTGCGCGGCATCCACATCGTCGACTACACCCGCGACGCCCTCGCCGAGGTCACCCACCACGTGGTCACCCTCGCCGAGGCCGAGGACCTGCCCGCCCACGGCGCCGCCCTCAAGGCACGTTTCGGCGGAGCCGTACCGGACCAGCACAGCGGAGGGAAGGTCCCCACCCCGTGAGCATCGGCATCGACGACCTCCCCATCCGGGACGAACTGCGCGGCAAGAGCCCGTACGGCGCCCCGCAGCTCGACGTGCCCGTCCAGCTGAACACCAACGAGAACCCCTACGAGCTGCCTGCCGAGCTCGTCGCACGCATCGCCGAACGCGTCGCCGACGCCGCCCGCACCCTCAACCGCTACCCGGACCGGGACGCGGTCGAGCTGCGCACCGAGCTGGCCGCCTACCTCACCCGGACGGCGGGGCACCCGGTCACGCGGGAGAACGTATGGGCCGCCAACGGCTCCAACGAGGTCATCCAGCAGCTGCTGCAGACCTTCGGCGGGCCCGGCCGCACCGCGATCGGCTTCGAGCCCTCCTACTCCATGCACGCGCTGATCTCCCGCGGCACCGGCACGGGCTGGATCTCCGGCCCGCGCCGCGAGGATTTCACCATCGACACGGAGGCGGCCGAGCGGGCGATCGCCGAGCACGCACCCGACGTTGTCTTCATCACCTCCCCCAACAACCCCACCGGCACCGCCGTCGACGCGGAGACCGTCCTGGCCCTCTACGAGGCGGCCCAGGCGGCCAAGCCCTCCCTCGTCATCGTCGACGAGGCCTACGTGGAGTTCAGCCACCGGGACTCCCTGCTGCCCCTCATCGAGGGCCGGCCCAACATGGTGATCTCCCGGACCATGTCCAAGGCCTTCGGCGCGGCCGGCCTGCGCCTGGGCTACCTGGCCGCACACCCCGCCGTCGTCGACGCCGTCCAGCTGGTGCGCCTGCCGTACCACCTGTCCGCCGTCACCCAGGCGACCGCACTGGCCGCCCTGGAGCACACCGACACCCTGCTCGGCTACGTCGAGCAGCTCAAGGCCGAACGGGACCGCCTCGTCACCGAGCTGCGGACCATCGGCTACGAGGTCACCGAGTCCGACGCGAACTTCATCCAGTTCGGCACGTTCGAGGACTCGCACACCGCCTGGCAGAAGATCCTCGACCACGGGGTCCTGGTCCGGGACAACGGCGTACCCGGCCGGCTGCGGGTCACCGCCGGCACCCCGGCAGAGAACGACGCGTTCCTGGAAGCGGTTCGCGCACTGAAGAAGGAGCAGCACGCATGAGCCGCATCGGACGGGTCGAACGGACCACCAAGGAGACCTCCGTCGTCGTCGAGATAAACCTCGACGGAACCGGCAAGGTCGACGTGTCCACCGGCGTGGGCTTCTACGACCACATGCTCGACCAGCTCGGCCGCCACGGCCTCTTCGACCTCACCGTCAAGACCGACGGCGACCTGCACATCGACTCCCACCACACCATCGAGGACACCGCCCTCGCGCTCGGCGCCGCCTTCAAGCAGGCCCTCGGCGACAAGGTGGGCATCTACCGCTTCGGCAACTGCACCGTGCCGCTCGACGAGTCCCTCGCCCAGGTGACCGTCGACCTGTCCGGCCGCCCCTACCTCGTGCACACCGAGCCCGAGAACATGGCACCGATGATCGGCTCCTACGACACCACGATGACCCGGCACATCCTGGAGTCCTTCGTCGCCCAGGCGCAGATCGCCCTGCACGTCCACGTCCCGTACGGCCGCAACGCCCACCACATCGTGGAGTGCCAGTTCAAGGCCCTCGCCCGCGCCCTGCGCTACGCCGCCGAGTTCGACCCGCGCGCCGCCGGCATCCTGCCCTCCACGAAGGGCGCCCTCTAGCAGTGAACGGGCTCAACACCATCCTGATCGTCCTCGGCCTCTTCCTGGCCGGGGGCGTCTACTCCTTCCAGAAGCAGCAGATGCCCAAGTCGGTCATCATCCTGCTCGCCCTCGCCTCCGCGATGTGTCTGGCAGCCGGAGTCCTGCGAATCCAAGGAATCTGGGAATGAGCACTGCACGCCCCACCAAGAAGGTCGTCGTCTTCGACTACGGCTTCGGCAACGTCCGCTCCGCCGAACGCGCCCTCGCCCGCGTCGGCGCCGACGTCGAGATCACCCGCGACTACGACAAGGCCATGGACGCCGACGGACTCCTCGTCCCCGGCGTCGGCGCCTTCTCCGCCTGCATGCAGGGACTCAAGGACGTCCGCGGCGACTGGATCATCGGCCGCCGCCTCTCCGGCGGCCGCCCGGTCATGGGCATCTGCGTCGGCATGCAGATCCTCTTCGAGCGCGGCATCGAACACGGCGTGGAAACTGCAGGTCTCGACGAGTGGCCCGGCACCGTCGGCCCGCTCAAGGCCCCGATCGTCCCGCACATGGGCTGGAACACCGTCGAGGCCCCGGCCGACAGCCAGGCCTTCGCCGGCCTCGACGCCGACGCCCGGTTCTACTTCGTGCACTCCTACGCGGCACGCGACTGGAGCCTGGAAGTCACCAACCCGCTGATCCGCGCCCCCAAGGTCACCTGGGCCACCCACGGCGAACGCTTCGTCGCGGCGGTGGAGAACGGGGCCCTGTGGGCCACCCAGTTCCACCCCGAGAAGTCCGGCGACGCCGGAGCCCAGCTCCTCACCAACTGGATCGAGACCCTCTGATGCCGAACACGCTTGAACTGCTCCCCGCGGTCGACGTCCGCGACGGCCAGGCCGTCCGCCTCGTCCACGGCGTCTCCGGCAGCGAGACCTCCTACGGCTCCCCGCTGCAGGCCGCCCTCGCCTGGCAGGCCGCCGGCGCCGAATGGCTCCACCTCGTCGACCTGGACGCCGCCTTCGGCACCGGCGACAACCGCGCCCTGGTCGCCGAGATCACCCGCGCCATGGACATCAAGGTCGAGCTGTCCGGCGGCATCCGCGACGACGCCTCGCTCGCCGCGGCCCTCGCCACCGGCTGCACCCGCGTCAACCTCGGCACCGCCGCCCTGGAGACCCCCGAGTGGGCCGCCAAGGCCATCGCCGAACACGGCGACAAGATCGCCATCGGCCTCGACGTACGCGGCACCACCCTCAAGGGCCGCGGCTGGACCAGCGAGGGCGGCGACCTCTACGAGACCCTCGCCCGCCTCGACTCCGAGGGCTGCGCCCGCTACGTCGTCACCGACATCGGCAAGGACGGCACGCTCACCGGCCCCAACCTGGAGCTGCTCCGCAACGTCTGCGCCGCCACCGACCGGCCCGTCGTCGCCTCCGGCGGCGTCTCCTCCCTGGACGACCTGCGGGCCCTGTCCGAGCTGGTCCCGCAGGGCGTCGAGGGCGCGATCGTCGGCAAGGCCCTGTACGCCAAGGCCTTCACCCTGGAAGAAGCCCTGAAGGTGGTCTCCGCATGAGCTCCCCCGACACCGCCGCCGTACGCCGGATCTCCTCCGGCGGCCCCTACGAGGACGTCATCGCGTACTCCCGCGCCGTGCAGCTCCCCAACGGCCTCGTGCTCGTCTCCGGCTGCACCGCGGCCGACGCGGGCGGCCCGTACGATCAGAGCGTGGCCGCCTTCGGCGTCGCCTTCAAGGCCCTCGCCCAGGCCGGCCTCGGCCCCGAGGACGTCGTCCGCACCCGCATGTACCTGACGCACGCCCGCGACGTGGACGAGGTGGGCCGCGCCCACAAGGAGCTCTTCGACGCGGTCCGCCCGGCCGCGACGATGCTCATCGTCTCCGGCTTCGTCGACCCGTCGATGGTCGTCGAGGTGGAGGTCGAGGCGTACAAGGCGGTGCCCGCATGAGCCTCGCCGTACGCGTGATCCCCTGCCTGGACGTGGACAACGGCCGGGTGGTCAAGGGCGTCAACTTCCAGAACCTGCGCGACGCGGGCGACCCGGTGGAGATGGCCAAGCTGTACGACGCCGAGGGCGCCGACGAGCTGACCTTCCTCGACATCACCGCGTCCTCCGGGAACCGCGAGACCACCTACGACGTGGTGCGGCGCACCGCCGAACAGGTCTTCATCCCGCTGACGGTGGGCGGCGGCGTCCGCACCGCCGACGACGTGGACAAACTGCTGCGCGCCGGAGCGGACAAGGTCGGCGTGAACACCGCCGCCATCGCCCGCCCCGAGCTGATCCAGGAGATCGCGGAACGGTTCGGGCGGCAGGTCCTCGTCCTGTCGGTCGACGCCCGCCGCACCGAGTCCGGCACCTTCGAGGTCACCACCCACGGCGGCCGCCGGGGCACCGGCATCGACGCCGTCGAGTGGGCCCACCGGGCCGCGGAGCTGGGCGCGGGCGAGATCCTGCTGAACTCGATGGACGCGGACGGTACGAAGGACGGCTACGACACCGAGATGATCGCGGCGGTCCGCAAGCACGTCACCGTGCCGGTGATCGCCTCCGGCGGCGCGGGCCGCCTGGCGGACTTCGCCCCGGCGATCGCGGCGGGCGCGGACGCGGTGCTCGCGGCGTCGGTGTTCCACTTCGGCGACCTCCGCATCTCCGAGGTCAAGTCGGCCCTCCGCGAAGCGGGCCACCCGGTCCGCTAGTCCCGTTGCCCTGGCCGGGCGCTGCCTCTGCCCTGGCCGGGCGGTGGGGTGGTGTTCCGGGTGCGGGCCGGTGGCCGCGCCTCAAACGCCGGCGGGGCTGGGTGGTGGGGCGGTGCCCCTGCGGGGGCTCTCCTCGGCTCGGCGCGTGCGGCCCCGGCTCGGACGTACGGCCTTGGTTGCGCCTCGT
>NZ_LBMK01000001.1:928944-941637 GCF_001005295.1 Streptomyces yangpuensis
GGTGGGCGGGACTGCCGGGTGGGGGTGTGGGGACGGTGGGGGGTGTCCCCGCAGGACGAGCGCGCAACCAGGGCCGTACGTCCGGGCCATGCCCGCAGGCGCCGAGCCGAGGAGACACCCCCCGGCGGCCCCGCACCCCCACCCCCCTTTTCCCGCTCCGCCCCAGGACACCACCCAGCCCCGCCGGCGTTTGAGGCGCGGCCACCGGCCCGCAGACGGGGAAAACACCGGCACCGCCCGGCCAGGGCAGAGGCGGCCCGACCGGCGAGGTCAGAGGCCCAGTTCGGCCGTCGTCAGTTTGGCGACGGCCTCCTTCTCGCCCTCCAGCGTCACCGCGGCAGCCGCCTGACGGCCGAAGCAGAACAGGGTCAGTTCCCCCGGCTCGCCCGTTACCGTCACCACCGGCGCACCCTTGTGCGCCACCGCCGTCTGCCCGTTCGGACGCCTCAGCACCAGGCCCACCGGCGAGCGGCGCCCCGTCAGCCGGGCCATCCTCTCCAGCCGGGACCACAGCGCGTCCGAGAACACCGGGTCCAGCTCCCGCGGGGACCAGTCCGGCTGGGCCCGGCGGACGTCCTCCGCGTGGACGTAGAACTCCACCGCGTTCGCCGCCTCGTCGATCTGCTTCAGCGCGTACAGCGACATCCGCGGCGGCCCGGTCCGGATCAGCTGGATGAGTTCCTCGTACGGCTTGGCCGTGTACTCGGCCATCGCCGCGTCCAGCCGCCCCTTCAGTACGTTCAGCAGCAGGCCGCCCGCCGCGTCCGGCCGCCGCTCCCGCACCACCACGTGTGCGGCCAGCTCACGGCACCTCCAGCCGGTGCACAGCGTGGGGGCCTCCGGACCGGCCGCCTCCAACAGGTCCGCCAGCAGCAGGCGTTCACGCTTCGCATGGGTAGACATGCGCGCCAGCCTACGGCCGGAACGCGTCGTACGCCCGCCCATCGGACGGACATGGATCACCTCGCCCATCCGGGCCCGGCACAATGGCCCCATGAGTATGTCCCCCCGCCCCGGCAACCTCGATCCCGCCATCGCCGCGCGCCTCAAGCGCTCCGCCGACGGCCTGGTACCGGCCATCGCCCAGCAGTACGACACCGGTGAGGTGCTCATGCTCGGGTGGATGGACGACGAGGCCCTGCACCGCACCCTGACCACCGGTCGCTGCACGTACTGGTCCCGCAGCCGCCAGGAGTACTGGGTGAAGGGGGATACGTCCGGCCACTTCCAGCACGTCAAGTCCGTCGCCCTCGACTGCGACGCCGACACCGTGCTCGTCCAGGTCGACCAGGTCGGGGCCGCCTGCCACACCGGATCCCGCACCTGCTTCGACGACGATGTCCTCCTCCGCGCAGCCGACTAGGTAGGGGTCCCCACCGCAATGGATCTTGAGACGTTCCGCAAGCTCGCGGCCGACCGCCGCGTCATCCCCGTGAGCCGCAAGCTGCTCGCCGACGGGGACACGCCCGTCGGGCTGTACCGCAAGCTGGCCGCCGAACGCCCCGGCACCTTCCTCCTGGAGTCCGCGGAGAACGGCCGGTCCTGGTCGCGGTACTCCTTCGTGGGGGTGCGCAGCGACGCGACCCTGACCGTCCGGGACGGCCGGGCCCACTGGATCGGCACCCCGCCCGTCGGTGTACCCACCGACGGCGACCCCCTCGACGCCCTGCGCGCCACCGTCGAGGCCCTGCACACCCCCCGCGACCTCGCGGGCGGGATGCCGCCCTTCACCGGCGGCATGGTCGGCTACCTCGGCTACGACATCGTGCGCCGCCTGGAGCGCATCGGCGAGCACGGCAGCGACGATCTCCAGCTGCCCGAGCTGACGATGCTGCTCACCTCCGACCTCGCGGTACTGGACCACTGGGACGGCACCGTCCAGCTCATCGCCAACGCCATCAACCACAACGACCTCGACTCCGGGGTCGACGAGGCCCACGCGGACGCCGTGGCCCGCCTCGACGCCATGGAGGCGGACCTGGCCCGGCCCGCGCCCTACGTGCCGGCCCCGCTGCCCGCCTCCGATCTGCCCGAGTTCTCCGCGCTGTGGGGCGGCGAGAAGTACCAGGCGGCCGTCGAGGACATCAAGGAGCGGATCCGGGCCGGCGAGGCCTTCCAGGTGGTGCCCTCGCAGCGGTTCGAGACCTCCTGCGAGGCCTCCGCACTGGACGTCTACCGGGTGCTGCGGGCCACCAACCCGTCCCCGTACATGTACCTCTTCCGCTTCGAGAACGGCTTCGACGTGGTCGGGTCGAGTCCGGAGGCACTGGTCAAGGTCGAGGACGGGCGGGCCATGGTCCACCCCATCGCCGGCACCCGCCACCGGGGTGCGACCCCGCAGGAGGACAACGACCTCGCCGAGGAGCTGCTGGCCGACCCCAAGGAGCGCGCCGAGCACCTGATGCTCGTCGACCTGGGCCGCAACGACCTCGGCCGGGTCTGCGAGCCGGGATCGGTGGAGGTCGTCGACTTCATGTCGATCGAGCGCTACTCCCACGTCATGCACATCGTCTCCACCGTGACGGGGCGGGTGGCCGAGGGGAAGACCGCCTTCGACGTACTGACCGCCTGCTTCCCGGCCGGCACCCTCTCCGGGGCGCCGAAGCCGCGCGCCATGCAGATCATCGAGGAGCTGGAGCCCTCCCGCCGCGGCCTCTACGGCGGCTGCGTCGGCTACCTGGACTTCGCCGGTGACTCCGACACTGCCATCGCCATCCGTACGGCGCTGCTGCGCGACGGTACGGCGTACGTCCAGGCCGGAGCCGGTGTCGTCGCGGACTCGGTGCCCGAGCTGGAGGACAACGAGTGCCGCAACAAGGCCTCCGCCGTGCTGCGCGCGGTGGCGGCGGCGAACCGCCTGAGCAGCTCCTGAGGGCGTAGGGGATAGTGGGGTACGTGAGTGCCGTACCCCCGCCCCGTTCCGATGCCTCCGCCGAGCCCGGGCCCGAGGCCGCCGACAGCCGCGGCAGCCGCCGCAGCGTGGCCGCCGCCCTGCTGCTCGGCGCGCTCGGTGCCACCGTCGTCCTGCTCGCCTCCGGCCGGGTCTGGGCCCGGGGCACGGCCGCGATCGGCAGCGACTCCCTCCAGCTGAGCGCCGACGGGCGGGCCGTGACCGGCCTCCCGGCGGCCCTGGCCATCGTCGGCCTGGCCGCGCTGGTCGCCGTCTTCGCCGTACGCGGCAAGGGCCGGCTGCTGGTGTCGGGCCTGCTGGCGCTCAGCGGCCTCGGCGCGGCGCTGTCGGCGCTCTTCGGCTCCGACGGCCGCAGCGCGCTGGACGCCCAGGCCGCCCGTACGACCGCGGACAGCGCGGCGCAGGTGGCCGGCCTGACCCAGACCACGTGGCCGTACGTCACGGCCGCGGGAGCGGTCCTGATCCTGGCCGCGGGCCTGCTGGCGCTGCGTTTCGGCCGCGGCTGGCCCTCGATGGGCGGCCGCTACGAGCGTGACGACAGCCGCCGTACGCGGGCCGTCGCGGCGGTGGATCCGGACCGGCCGGAAGATCTGTGGAAGGCTCTGGACCGCGGCGAGGACCCGACCACGGACCCGGGCAGCGACCGGACCCGCTGACCCGGTCCCTGAGCCGACCCCCCTGGACGGCCAGGCCGCCCGGTGCGGGACAATGTCACCGAGCGTCCGACACAGACCGCACGTTCGACACAGCAGCGCGACAGAGCAACGAGGAGCAAACTCATGGCGGGCACGAGCCACGGACACACCCCGGCCGCCTGGACCGGTGTCACCATCGCCTTCATCGGTTTCTGCATCTCCGGCGCCTTCATGGTGCTCGCGAACCCGCTCGGCTTCTGGGCCGGCATGGTCGTCGTCGCGCTCGGCGGTGTCGTCGGCCTGGGGATGAGGGCCGCGGGCATGGGCGCGCCGAAGGCCGCGCACAAGGACCTCGCCGAGGTCATCGCCGCGAACAAGGTCCCCGCCAAGGTCTGAGCGCGCCACCTGCGCCCGTACCTGGAAGAGAGCCGAAAGGCGCGGCCCCGCCGGGCTGCGCCTTTTGTCGTGAGCGGAGAGAATCAGCAGGTGGACGCCTCCAGCACCCCCGACGCCGTGCCCGGTCCGCAGGCCGGACCGGCCGTACCCGCAGTGCCCGCCGAGCGGGCGTCCCGGGCCAGGCGGCTCGCCGCCCCGGCGCTCTACCTGGCCGCGGCCGGCGCGGCGTTCGCGTACGTGGGTGCGGTGGACCCCAACGAGCCTGGCCACTACCCGGTCTGCCCGCTGCTGCGGCTGACGGGCGTCCTGTGCCCGGGCTGCGGCGGGCTGCGCAGTGCGCACGCGTTCGCCCACGGAGATCTGGCCGCTGCTTTCGGGTCGAATGCCCTCGCCGTCGTCGGCTACTTCGTCTTCGCGGGTTTCATGGCTCTGTGGCTGGTTCGCGCCTTCCGCGGCGGGCCGGTCCCGAGGATCGTGCTGCGTCCCGCCCTCGCGTGGGCGGTGGGCGCGGTGGTACTGGTTTTCGCCGTTGTCCGAAATCTCTCTTTCGGGTCGGCACTGGCGCCCTGAGCCCCGTGCGCAGCCGGGATGAAGGGCGCATTCCGAATGTCCAGTTACTGGGACGCCGTCAACCGAGTGCGGAGGGCGACGCCTCCGCCGGATACCATTTGATTGCCGACCTTGCAGAGGTACGTGTCCGCAGGGCGGCCGACCGTCATCGACCCGGAAGGGGGCCGCTCGCGTGAGTGTGCTCGACGAGATCATCGAAGGGGTCCGCGAAGACCTTGCCGAACGGCAGGCGCGCGTGAGCCTCGACGAGCTCAAGGAGCGTGCCGCCAAGGCGCCCCAGGCCAAGGACGGCGTCGCGGCCCTGTGCGGCGACGGCGTCAAGGTGATCTGCGAGGTCAAGCGCTCCAGCCCCTCCAAGGGCGCGCTGGCCGCGATCGCGGATCCGGCCGGGCTCGCCGCGGACTACGAGGCGGGCGGTGCGGCGGTCATCTCCGTCCTCACCGAGCAGCGCCGGTTCGGCGGCTCGCTGGCCGACCTGGAGGCCGTCCGCGCCCGCGTGGACATCCCGATCCTGCGCAAGGACTTCATCGTCACGGCGTACCAGCTGTGGGAGGCCCGCGCCTACGGCGCCGACCTCGCGCTGCTGATCGTCGCGGCCCTGGAGCAGGAGGCCCTCGTCTCCCTCATCGAGCGGGCCGAGTCCATCGGTCTCACCCCGCTCGTCGAGGTCCACGACGAGGAGGAGGTGGAGCGAGCGGTGGCCGCCGGCGCCAAGATCATCGGTGTGAACGCCCGCAACCTCAAGGACCTCAAGGTCGACCGCTCCACCTTCGAGCGCGTCGTCGGCGAGATCCCGCCCCACATCGTCAAGGTCGCCGAGTCCGGCATCCGCGGGCCGCACGACCTGATCGCCTACGCGAACGAGGGCGCGGACGCCGTCCTCGTCGGCGAGTCCCTGGTGACCGGCCGCGACCCGAAGGCGGCCGTGGCCGACCTCGTCGCCGCCGGCGCCCACCCGGCCCTGCGCCACGGACGGAGCTGACCCGTCCCATGACCCCTGACCGCCCCTCCGTCCGCACGCGCCGCGTGCCGACGGCGTACGCGCCCCTGGCGCGCGGCTGCCGCCCCCGCGGCTGCCGCGCCCCGGCCCGGCGCGTCCACGGGCGGCGGGTCCGGTACGTGATCGGCTCCGAGCCCGGCCAGGTCAACGGCATGCGATGGCGCCGCGGAGGCGCGCTGTAACGAGGGCCGCCGCGGCCCGGTACGCGAGACGTACCGCGCCGCCCGGCGGTCCCGTACGGCCTGCTGCCCGGGCCGGCCGGCTCCGGGAGCGGGCCGCTCCGCACCGTACGCGCGACATCCCCCAGCGGGGTGTCCGCGGCGCGGGCGGGCGGCGCAATACGGTGAAACCACCCGCCGCATCTCGCACCCGTAGGAGCACTGGACATGTCCAGCGAGTTCTTCATCCCGGACCCGGAGGGTCACGTTCCCAACGCCGAGGGCTACTTCGGCGACTTCGGCGGCAAGTTCATCCCGGAGGCGCTCGTCGCCGCCGTGGACGAGGTCGCCGTCGAGTACGAGAAGGCCAAGGGCGACCCGTCCTTCGCGGCCGAACTCAACGACCTCATGGTCAACTACACCGGCCGCCCCAGCGCCCTCACCGAGGTGCCCCGCTTCGCCGAGCACGCCGGCGGTGCCCGGATCTTCCTCAAGCGCGAGGACCTCAACCACACCGGCTCGCACAAGATCAACAACGTGCTGGGGCAGGCGCTGCTCACCAAGCGCATGGGCAAGACCCGGGTGATCGCCGAGACCGGCGCCGGCCAGCACGGCGTGGCCACCGCCACCGCCTGCGCCCTCTTCGGCCTCGAATGCGTCATCTACATGGGCGAGATCGACACCCAGCGCCAAGCGCTGAACGTCGCCCGCATGCGCATGCTGGGCGCCGAGGTCATCGCGGTGAAGTCCGGCTCACGGACCCTGAAGGACGCGATCAACGAGGCGTTCCGCGACTGGGTCGCCAACGTGGACCGCACCCACTACCTCTTCGGCACGGTCGCCGGCCCGCACCCCTTCCCGGCGATGGTCCGCGACTTCCACCGCGTCATCGGTGTCGAGGCCCGCCGCCAGATCCTGGAGCGCGCCGGCCGGCTGCCCGACGCCGTCGCGGCCTGCGTCGGCGGCGGCTCCAACGCCATCGGCCTCTTCCACGCCTTCATCCCGGACACCGGCGTCCGCCTGGTCGGTTTCGAGCCCGCCGGGCACGGCGTCGAGACCGGCGAGCACGCGGCGACCCTGACCGCGGGCGAGCCCGGCATCCTGCACGGCTCCCGCTCCTACGTCCTCCAGGACGAGGAGGGCCAGATCACCGAGCCGTACTCCATCTCGGCCGGCCTGGACTACCCCGGCATCGGCCCGGAGCACTCCTACCTCAAGGACGTCGGCCGCGGCGAGTACCGCGCCGTCACCGACGACGCCGCGATGCAGGCCCTGCGCCTGCTGTCGCGCACGGAGGGCATCATTCCGGCGATCGAGTCGGCGCACGCCCTCGCGGGCGCCCTGGAGCTCGGCAGGGAGCTGGGCAAGGACGGCCTGCTGGTCGTCAACCTGTCCGGCCGCGGCGACAAGGACATGGACACGGCGGCCCGCTACTTCGGGCTGTACGACGGCGAGAGCGCCGAGGGGGAGTCGAAGTGACCACGGGCAACATCCAGCTGCTGAGCGACACCCTCGCCAAGGCGAAGTCCGAGGACCGGGCGGCCCTCGTCGCCTACCTCCCGGCGGGCTTCCCGACCGTCGACGGCGCCATCGAAGCGGTCAAGGCCGTCATCGAGGGCGGCGCCGACGTGGTCGAGATCGGCCTCCCGCACAGCGACCCGGTGCTGGACGGCGCGATCATCCAGACCGCCGACGACATCGCCCTGCGCGGCGGGGTCAAGATCGCCGACGTGCTCCGCACGGTCCGCGAGGCGCACGAGGCGACCGGAGCCCCGGTCCTGGTGATGACCTACTGGAACCCCATCGACCGCTACGGCGTCGAGCGGTTCACGGCCGAGCTGGCGGCGGCGGGCGGAGCCGGCTGCATCCTGCCCGACCTGCCGGTCCAGGAATCCGCGCTGTGGCGCGAGCACGCCGGGAAGCACGGGCTGGCGACCGTCTTCGTCGTCGCGCCGAGCAGCAAGGACGAGCGTCTCGCCACCATCACGGCGGCCGGCTCCGGCTTCGTTTACGCCGCCTCGCTGATGGGCGTCACCGGCACCCGCGAGTCGGTCGGCAACCAGGCCCAGGACCTGGTGCGGCGTACCCGCGCGACGACCGAGCTGCCGGTCTGCGTGGGCCTCGGCGTCTCCAACGCCGTCCAGGCCAAGGAGGTGGCCGGCTTCGCCGACGGCGTGATCGTCGGTTCGGCCTTCGTGAAGCTGCTGCTGGACGCGCCGGACCTGCCGGCCGGGCTGGACGCCGTGCGGGCGCTGGCGGGCGAGCTTGCGGAAGGCGTACGCAGGAGCTGAGACAAAACGGACACCTGATCGGGTTCTGTAGTCCGATCGGGTGGAATGGCGAGCGGGGAGGCACGCGAGTGCCTCCCTGCTTCGTTTGGCGGAGCGTGAGCGACAAGAACGACGGTGCGAACCGCGATGCGACGAAACGATCGGCCCGGGAGCGACTCCTCGTGGAGCGCGAGCGGCAGAAGACCCGGGACAAGCGCCGGCGGACCCTCATCGTGGCGGCGGCGGTGGTCGGCGTCCTGGGTCTGGCGACGGTCGTGGGTGTGATCGCGGCCAACGCCGGCAAGGGCGACAAGACCGACTCGGCGGGCCCGGTCGTCGCCCCCTCCGGCGCCACCGGCAAGGACGCTCTCGCCATTCAGACGGGCAAGCCCGAGGCGAAGGCCACCCTCACGGTGTGGGAGGACTTCCGCTGCCCCGCCTGCAAGGTCTTCGAGGACAACTACCGGGACACCATCCACGAGCTGGAGGACAAGGGCCTGCTCAAGGTGGACTACCACCTGGTGACGCTCATCGACGGGAACATGGGCGGCAGCGGCTCCCTGAAGGGTGCGAACGCGGCGGCCTGCGCGCAGGACGCCGGCAAGTTCACCGAGTACCACGACATCCTCTTCCAGAACCAGCCGCAGGAGGTCGACGACGCCTACGGCAAGAACGCCAAGCTGCTTGAGCTGGCGGGCAAGGTGGACGGGCTGGTCACCCCCGAGTTCACCGCATGCGTCGAGAACGGCACGCACAACAGCTGGGTGGGCAAGTCGCACGAGGCCTTCGCCGCCGGGAACTTCCGCGGCACGCCGACCGTGCTGCTCGACGGCAAGGACATTTTCTCCGACCAGGCGAACCCGCTGACCCCGCAGAAGCTGAAGGAGAAGGTGGAGGCCGGCGCCACGGGCTCGGGCGGAGCCGGTGCGAAGGGCTCCGAGAAGGGGACGGGCGAGAAGGACACGGGGAAGAGCGGGGCGAAGGGGTCGGTGCCGGCCACGCCGTCGGTCTCGGCCTCGACGACGGCGTCGAAGAGCTCCGCGACCGGAACCGGTTCCGGGGCGGGGTCCGGGAGTGGGACCGGGGCAGGGAACGGGTCCGGTTCCGGGTCCGGGAACGGGTCCTCGGGGGGCTGACTTCCGCCGTTCCATGTCTGGATTTGGTTTCGACCCTGCCGGGCGGGTTGCGGTACGCACCGTCCGGCAGGGTAGCGTCATGTCTGCCATGGACATTGCTTACATCCCCAGTCCGTCGACCGGCGTGATCCATCTCGGACCGATCCCGCTTCGCGGCTACGCGTTCTGCATCATCATCGGCGTCTTCGTCGCCGTCTGGCTCGGCAACAAGCGCTGGATCGCGCGCGGCGGCAAGCCGGGCACGGTCGCGGACATCGCCGTGTGGGCGGTGCCGTTCGGGCTTGTCGGCGGTCGCCTCTACCACGTGATCACCGACTACCAGCTCTACTTCGGCGAGGGCCGCAACTGGGTGGACGCCTTCAAGATCTGGGAGGGCGGCCTCGGCATCTGGGGCGCGATCGCGCTCGGCGCGGTGGGCGCCTGGATCGGCTGCCGGCTCCGCGGTATCCCGCTGCCGGCCTGGGCCGACGCCCTGGCCCCCGGCATCGCGCTGGCCCAGGCCTGCGGACGCTGGGGCAACTGGTTCAACCAGGAGCTCTACGGCCGGGCCACCGACCTGCCCTGGGCGGTGGAGATCAGCGCCGGCCCGAACCGGGACGCCGGGACCTACCACCCGACCTTCCTGTACGAGTCGCTGTGGTGCGTCGGCGTCGCCGTCCTGGTGATCTGGGCCGACCGCCGCTTCAAGCTCGGCCACGGCCGGGCCTTCGCCCTGTACGTCGCCGCGTACTGCGTCGGCCGCGGCTGGATCGAGTACATGCGGGTCGACGAGGCGCACCACATCCTGGGCGTGCGGCTGAACGTCTGGACCTCGATCGTCGTCTTCGTGCTCGCGGTGATCTACTTCGTCCTCTCGGCGAAGCTGCGGCCGGGCCGCGAGGAGATCGTCGAGCCGGACCGCTCCGGCGGCAAGGACGTCAAGGACGGCAAGGACGGCAAGGCTGCCATCGAGACCAAGGCCGAGGACAAGGCGGCGGTGGAGGCGGCTGACGCCGGTCCGAAGGGCTCCGCGCCGGCCCTCGCCCAGGGCGCCGTGAAGGCGGACCTGCGCAAGCCGGCCGTGGACGCCGAGGCCCCGGAGGCCGACAAGTCCTGACCGCGGGAGCGGTCGGGAAGGGGGGTGCCGCGCACAACGCGGCACCCCCCTTCCCGCATCCTCGGGCCCACACCGGCCCGATCCCCGCGCGGTGAGCGCAGAGGCGGTGTTCGGCCGCCGGGGGCCGGGGCGCGTTGCGGGTACCGGGCCGGACGGCAGCGTTCGGGGCGGCCCGGGCCCGCCGGGCCGGCGCAGGGGCCGGTGGCCGAACCCGGTGCGTGCGCGACGCGCAGGGCGAGCAGCTCCGGTTCGCCCCGCCCGGCGGCGGTGGCCGTCCGGACGCACCCGGCAGCCGGCGCGGGGCCGCGCTGTCGGTGTCTGGGCGAGGTCGGGTCGGGCTTGAACTGGGCAGTGCGCGGCGAGCGCAAGGTCAGTGGGCCGGTACCCGCGCGGCGAGCGCAAGCGTGCGGTGGGCCGATGCCACGACGGCCGGATCCACGAACCGGCCGTCGGGCAGCGCCAGCGCCCCCGGTGCGGCCCGCGCCGCGCTGAGCACCTCCACCGCGGCGGTCACCTCCTCGGGCGCCGGGAGGAAGGCGCGCTCGATCACCGGGAGCTGGCGCGGGTGGATCGCCGCCCGGCCGAGGAAGCCGAGGGACCGGCCGCGGGCGCAGGAGACCGCCAGCGCGTCCAGGTCCCGGATGTCCGGGAACACCGACTGGGCCGGCGGCGCCAGCCCGGCCGCGCGTGCCGCGACCACCACCCGGGAGCGGCACCAGTCCAGGCCCTCCTCCGCGCTGACCGCCAGGTCCGCCCGCAGGTCCGCCTCGCCGAGGGAGAGCCCGTGCAGGGCGGGGTGCGCGCGGGCGATCTCGTACGCGCGCTCCACGCCCAGCGCCGACTCCAGCAGGGCGTAGAGGCCCACCCCGCCCGTCCGGTCCGCGGCCGCGGCGATCTGCTCCGGCGCGCTGATCTTCGGCAGGCGCAGCCCCGCGAGCCCGCGCAGCCCGGCGAGCGCGGCGAGATCCGCACCGCCCCACGGGGAGCCGAGGGCGTTGACGCGGACGTGGACCGGGACCGGCGGCCGCTCGGCGAGCAGCTCGACCGTGGCGGCGCGGGCGTACTCCTTGCGGGAGGCCGCCACCGCGTCCTCCAGGTCGACGATGACGGCGTCCGCCCCGCAGCCCAGCGCCTTGGCGACCACCGCCGGGCGGTCGCCGGGCGCGTAGAGCCAGGTGAGGATCACAGGGCCCCCTCGGAGCGCAGCGCGGTGATCTCCGCCCCGGTCAGGCCGAGCTCGGCCAGCACCTCGGTCGTGTCCGCGCCGTGCGGGCGGCCCGCCCAGCGGATCCCGCCGGGGGTCTCGGACAGCCGGAAGAGGATGTTCTGCATCCGCAGGGGCCCGAGCTCCGGATCCTCGACCTCGGTCACCGTGTCGAGGGCCGCGAACTGCGGATCCGTCATCACGTCGCGGACGTCGTAGACCGGCGCGACGGCCGCCTCCGCGTCCTCGAAGGCGCAGACGACCTCCTCCGCCTTGTGGCGGGCGATCCAGCCACCGACCGCGTTGTCGATGACGTCGGCGTGCCGGGCCCGCCCGGCCCCGGTGGCGAACCAGGGTTCGGCGATCAGCTCCGGCCGGCCGACCAGCCGCATCACCCGCTCGGCGACGGACTGGGCGGATGCGGAAACCGCCAGCCAGCGGCCGTCGGCGCTGCGGTAGGTGTTGCGGGGGGCGTTGTTGGCGGAGCGGTTACCGGTGCGCGGCTGGACGTGGCCCAGCTGGTCGTACCAGAGCGGCTGTGGGCCGAGCACGGTGAGGATCGGCTCGATGATGGCCAGGTCCACGACCTGGCCATGCCCGGTGCGGTCCCGTCCGGCGAGCGCCGTCATCACGGCGTACGCGCAGGTCAGCGCGGCGATCGAGTCGGCGAGGCCGAAGGGCGGGAGGGTCGGTGGGCCCTCCGGCTCCCCGGTGACGGCGGCGAAGCCGCTCATGGCTTCGGCCAGGGTGCCGAAGCCGGGGCGGTGGGCGTACGGGCCCTGCTGGCCGAAGGCCGTGACGCGGGCCAGGATCAGGCGCGGGTTGGCGGCGGACAGGTCGGGCCAGCCCAGGCCCCACCGCTCCAGGGTGCCGGGGCGGAAGTTCTCGACGACCACGTCGGCGGTGGCGGCGAGCCGCAGCAGGGTGTCCCGGCCGCCGGGGGTGGACAGGTCGAGGGTGATGGTCCGCTTGTTCCGGCCGAGCAGTTTCCACCACAGGCCGATGCCGTCCTTGGCGGGGCCGTGGCCGCGGGAGGGGTCGGGGACGGTTGGGTGCTCGACCTTGACGACGTCGGCGCCGAAGTCACCGAGCATTGTGGCGGCGAGGGGGCCGGCGAAGAGGGTCGCCAGGTCGAGGACGCGCAGTCCGTGAAGGGGGCCTCTGCCCTGGCTCTGCTCGTGTGCATGCCGTGGCCGGGCGTTGACGGGTGCGGGTTCCGTGCCGGTGGCTTCGGTGGCTTCGGTGGGGCCGGGCGCGCGCCGGGGCGTCTCCTCGGGCGCCGAACGGTTCTCGGGGCCGGAATGTGTGGCAGTGGTG
>NZ_LBMK01000001.1:941773-993228 GCF_001005295.1 Streptomyces yangpuensis
ACGTGGTCGGCCCCGGGCGAGCCGGAAGGCGCGGCTGTGGTGCGTTCGGGGTTCTGCGGGGATCGCTCCGGTACGTGGTCGGCCTTGGGGGAGGCTGATGGTGCGGCTGTGGTGCGTTCGGGGTCCTGCGGGGATCGCTCCGGTACGCGGTCGGCCCCGGGGGAGGCGGAAGGTGCGGCTGTGGTGCGTTCGGCGTTGTGCGGGGATCGCCCCGGCACACTCCCGGCCCCAGCGGAGCCGGAAGGCGTGGCGGGGGTCATGAGGCGGCTCCGGTGTCGGGGCGGTGGTTCGCCTGCCAGCCGGCCAGGGCGAAGGCGTCGGTCTCGGCGCGGGTCGGCATCGAGTCCTGGGCGCCGTGGCGCTGCACGGAGAGCGCGGCCGCCGCCGAGGCCCAGCGCAGCGCCTCCGGCATCGGGCGGCCCTCGCCCAGGGCCACGGCCAGCGCGCCGACGAAGGTGTCCCCGGCCGCGGTGGTGTCCACGGCCCGGACCCGGGGCGCGGGCACGTTCAGCGGGTCCCGGCCGCGTGCCGCGTAGAGGACTCCGGCCGCGCCGAGGGTGATCACCACCTCCGGCACGGTGGCCAGCAGTGCCTCGGCGGCCTGCCGGGGGTCGGTCAGGCCGGTCAGGGCGGCCGCCTCGTGCTCGTTGGGCACGAGGAGGTCGGTGGCGGCGAGGAGTTCCGCGGGCAGCGGTTGGACGGGGGCCGGGGTGAGTACCGTACGGACGCCGTGCGCGCGGGCCGCGCGGGCTCCGGCGAGTACGGCGGGCAGGGGCAGTTCGAGCTGGAGGAGCAGGGCGCCGGCGGCGGCGATCCGGGCCTCGTCGCCCGCTTCCAGGGCGGTGACGCTGCCGTTCGCACCGGGGATGACGACGATGCGGTTGCCGCCCTCGTCGTCCACGGTGATGTGTGCGGTGCCGCTGGCGCCCTCGACGGTGCGCAGGGCCGCCGTCTCGACCCCGGCGGCGGTGAGCGCGGAGCGCAGCCGTACGCCGAACTCGTCGGCCCCGACCGCGCCGATCATCACCACCTTCCCGCCGGAGCGGGCGGCGGCGACGGCCTGGTTGGCGCCCTTGCCGCCCGGGACGGTCCGGAACGCGCGGCCGGTGACCGTCTCCCCGGGGAGGGGGGCCTTGGGGACGTAGGCGACGAGGTCCATGTTGGTGCTGCCGAGCACGGCGATGGCCGTCATGAGCGTGCTGCCTCCTGTGCGGTGAGGTGGGCGAGGGTGTCGAAGCCGATGCCGTCGAAGCCGGGGACGGTGGTGGCGAGGCGGTTCTTGAGGGGGGCGGTCCAGCGGTGCGGGATCCGCTGCGGCGAGCCGGTGAGCAGTCCGGCGAGGGCTCCGGCGGTGGCTCCGTTGGAGTCGGTGTCCCAGCCGCCGGAGACGGCACGGCAGACGGAGCGGGTGAAGTCGCCGTCGGCGTGGGCCAGGGCGGCGGCGATCAGGGCGGTGTTCGGGACGGCGTGGACCCAGTGGTAGTGCCCGTAGCGGGCGTGCAGCCGGTCGACGACGAGGTCGAAGTCGGTTTCGTCGGCGGCCGTGCGCAGTCCGAAGCGGACGGCTTCGGCGAGGCGGGAGCGGGGCGGTACGGCGGCCAGGCCGGTGCGCAGCGCCGTGTGCACGTCGGCGCGGCCGGTGGCGGCCTCGGCGGTGGCGGCGGCGACGAAGAGGGCGGCGTAGACGCCGTTGCCGGTGTGGGTCAGGGCGGCGTCCCGGTACGCCTGGGCCGCGGCGGAGGGCGGGTCGCCGGGGTTGGTCCAGCCGTGGACGTCGGCCCGGATGAGGGCGCCGATCCACTCGCGGAAGGGGTTGTGGTGGGTGGCGGTGGCGGGGGGTTCCAGCCCGAGGAGGAGGTTGCGGTAGGCGATCCGCTCGGCGGTGAACGTACGCCCGGCGGGCAGCTCGTCGAGCCACAGGCGGGCGACGTCGCTGGTGGTGAAGGCCTTGCCGTGGCGCTGGAGCAGGAGGAGGCCCAGGAGGGGGTAGTTGAGGTCGTCGTCCTCGGGCATGCCGTCGATGTTCTCGGCGAGTGAGGTGGGGGCGGAGCGGCGGTTCCACGGGTGGGCGGCCAGCAGGGCGGGCGGGACGCCGCGGGCGCTGAACCAGTCGTCCAGCGGCCAGTTGCCGGCGGCGCGGGCGAGGGCGCGGATCCCGTCGAGCGGCAGCTTCTCGACGGGCTTGCCGAGCAGACACCCGACGGCCCGCCCGACCCATGCGGCCTCCAGCCGCTCCCGCAACCCACCCTGGCCGCCGGCCACACGGCCGGTACCGGTGTGGCCGCGGGCGGGCTGTGCCTCGGGCGCGGCTTGTAGGCGGGCCTGCGGGACGTGGTCCGCGGGCGGGGTGGAGGCTGTGCCGGGGAGGGGGGTCGCCTGCGGGCAGGCCGCGACGATGGCTGTCCAGGAGGTGGGCTCGTCGGCGCACAACGGGGAGGGGAGGCGGGCCAGTTCGTCCAGCAGGCGCGTCGCCAGCGCACGCAGGTGCGGGGGCGCCGGGGCGGCGGAGGCCCCGGCGCGCTCGGGCGCCGGGTGGCCGCCCGCGGCGGACCAGGCCCGCAGGGCGGGACCCGGGTCCCGGCCGTCCTCGGCCGCCTGGCGCAGCTCGTGCCCGACGAGATCCTCGGGCTGCGCCCAGGTCAGGCGTACGCGGCCGGCCGGTCCGGGGCCGGGGGCGTCAGGTCCGGGCTTCGGCGGGCCCGGGGCCGGGGTGGTGGGGGTCATCGGGGGGTTGCGATCTTGGTGAAGGCCGATTCGTGGGTGCGGCGGCGGGCGCGGTCGAGGGCGAAGATCTCCCGGGCCACGGTGGCCAGCGCGACGGCGGGGGCGTGCAGGTCGAGGCGGCTGGCCTCGGCGACCTGCTTCGCCCAGACCGCCGGGACCACGGCCTCGCCGCCCAGGGCCCCGGCGACCGCCCCGGCCATGGTGGCGATGGAGTCGCAGTCCCGCCCGTAGTTGACCGCGCCGAGCACGGCCGCGTCGTACCGTCCGTCCGCCACGAGCAGCATCCCGAGCGCGATCGGCAGCTCCTCGACGGCGTGGAGCCGGGACGGGCGGCGGGCGTCCAGTGACGGGCTGCGGTAGTCCGGGCCGACCGAGTCGTACGGGGCCACCGCCGCCCGCAGCGGGGCCAGCGCCGACTCGAAGTCCCGGTATCCGGCGGCCACTTCGCAGACGGCCGAGATCGCCGCGCGCGTGCCGTCCTTGGCCAGGGACAGGGCCGCCTCCACCACCGAGGCGGCCGTCGCCCCCGGTACGCACGCCGCCGCCACGGCCGCCGCGAACACGCCCGCCGCCTCCCGTCCGTACGACGACTGGTGCGCGCCGGCGATGTCGAGGGCCTCCGCGTAGGCGCCCGCCGGGTTGCCCGCGTTGGCGATGCCCACGGGAGCCATGTACATGGCCGCGCCGCAGTTGACGATGTTGCCGGTGCCGGCCTCGCGCGGGTCCGCGTGCGCGTAGTGCAGGCGGGTCACCATCCACTTCTCCGCGAGGAAGATCCGCTGCAACGGCAGTGCCTCGGCCTCCAGTTCGGGGATCCAGCGGGGGACGGTCATCAGGTCGGGCACCAGGTGCTCGGCGACGGCGTACGCGTCGAGGTGGTCGCGTACGGCCTCGTAGACCCGTACCAGCGCGTGCGTCATCAGGGTGTCGTCCGTGACGTGTCCGTCGCCTTTGTGGTACGGGGCGATGGGACGGGCGGTGCGCCAGTTCTCGTGCCACGGGCCGACGATGCCGTGGACGCGGCCGCCGTGCCGTTCGACGATCTGGTCCGGGGTCCAGCCCTCGACCGGGCCGCCGAGCGCGTCGCCGACCGCGGCGCCGACGAGGGCTCCGCAGGCCCGGTCCTCCAACGTGAGCGTCATGTCCGAATCATCCCTTGGGTGAGGTGAGTTCCGTGTGCGCGAGGAGCGCGGCGAGTTCCACGAGGTCGGTGCCGGCGAGGCGGGGGAGGGCGCAGCCGGAGAGGGTGCGGCAGGCCTCGCGCCAGGCGGCGGGGATCGAGTCGCCGCCGCCGATCGCGCCGGTGAGCGCGCCGGCGAGGGCGGGGGCGGAGTCCGCGACGCGGGACAGGCAGGCGGCGGCCGGTACGGCCTCGGCCGCCCTGCCGCGGGCGGCGGTCGCGAGGGCGAGGGCCACGGGGACGGTCTCGGCGGCGGCGATGCCGTAGCTGTACACGTGGTCCACGATTTCGTGTTCGAGGGTCGGGACGATGGCGAACGCGCCGCCGTCGGCGTGGGCGCGGGCCAGTCCGACGGCGTGCCGGGCGTTGCGGCCGATCTCGGTGGCCTCCGGGAGCAGGGCGAGCGCGGCGTCGACGGCCGCGTCGACGTCGGCGGTGGTGAGGGCGGTGGCGACGGCGGCCGCCATGGCGCGGGCGCCGTGCACGCCGTCGCCGTCCTGGGTGTAGCGGGCGTCGAACTCGGCGAGGTCGGCGGCGGCCTTCGCGTCGCCGGGGTGGACGACGGCGAGGACGCAGGCGCGGACGCAGGCGGCGTCGTCGAAGTAGTGCGGGTTGTCGTGGCCGGTGGCGGGCGGTCGCAGGCCGGTGGCGAGATTGCCGAGGCCGGCGCGGACGGAGATCCGGGCGCGGAGGGGGAGCACGGCGGACTCGACCTCGGGGGCGCGTTCCGCGGCGGCGGCGACCTCGGAGGCGAGGGCGTTCCAGGCGAGGTCGATGGCGGCGCGCATGCGGCGGGAACGGGAGAGGTCGCTGAGGAGTACACCGGCGGCGGTGAGGACGGACTCGGCGACGAAGGCCGCCCATTCGGCGTCGTCGGACGGGCCGAGGCGCAGCGGCTCGGGGGGCTGGTTGAGGGCGATGGGGACGGGGAGGGTGGTGGTGGCGTTCTGCTCGGCGAAGGTGTCGAGCTCGCGGGTGAGGCGGCGGGTCCACTCGGGCATCCGGCTGGCGCGGTGGCGGGCCGCGGGCCAGCCGGCCGCGTCGCCTGCGGCGAGCCCGAGGAGGAGCCCCTCGATGGGACGCCGGTCCGCGACGTCCGGTCCGGTCCGCGCCTCGCCGGGCTGCGCTGCGGCCCGGATCACGGTCCGCAGCGGGGCGGCCGCGCCCCGGCCCGGCCCGGCCGCCACCCCGGCCCGCGCCCCGGCCGCTTCCGCCGCCCGGCCACCCGGCACGCCCTGCGGCCGGCCCTCGGTCCGGGCCCCCGCCGCCACGGCCTGCGGCCCGCGGTCCGGCGTTGCCGCGTCCGCCGCGGGCCCTGGCGCTCCGGGTTCTTGGTCCATGCCGTTGCCCGGCCCCTGCTCCGCGAGGGCCGTTCTCGGGTCGGCCGGAAGCGGCTGCAGCTGTGCCGCCGCCCCGAGGGCCGCCGTGACGGCCTGCGGCCGGGCCTCCGGCCCGCGGTCCGGGGCGGTCGGGGCGCCGCCTTCCGCCGGGCCCGCCGGGGCGGGCAGCGGCCAGGCCCCCGGGTCATGGTCCGCCGCGGCCGGGCCCGCCGCCGCGTCCGCAGGGGCAGGCCGCGGCGGACCGTTCGGTGCGCGCTCCGCGGGGGCCGTGGCGGACGGGGTGGTTTCGTCGGGGGAGTGGACGGTCATCGGGGGGCCTCGTATTCCGGGGTGAGGAGGTCCGCGATGTCCAGGACGTGGTAGCCCCGCATCGACGGGAGGCAGCTGCCGCGCACCGGGCCGATGGCCGAGCCCCACGCGGTGGGGATCGCCGCGGCCCCCGACATCGCCCCGGCCAGGGCGCCCGCCACCGCGGCCGTGGTGTCGGCGTCGCGGCCCATGTTCACGGCGGTGAGGACGGAGGAGGCGAAGTCCCCGGCGGAGGCGGCGAAGGCGCCGAAGGCGAGGCCCACCGCCTCCGGGGCCAGGTCCGTCCACGGGTAGCCGCCGATGACCACCGCCGAGCGCACCGCCCGCTCCCCGCGCGGGGCGGCGGTGACCGCCCGGCGCAGGGAGCGGGCCGTCCACGAGTCGGACGGGATCACCGAGAGCGCGGCGGAGACCACGGACGCCGGGCTGCCGCCCGCCATGGCCGCCGCCACGCCCGCCGCGACCGCCTGGCCGCCGTAGATGCCCTCGCCGTCGTGGCTGACCGTGCCGTCGATGGCGACGAGCCGTGCCGCCTCGGCGGGCCGTCCCGCCGCGAAGACGCCGAACGGCGCGGCCCGCATGGCCAGGCCGTCCGACCAGGCGTGCCGGTGCTGGGCGGAGATGGGCGCCGCCAGGCCCCGGCGGAGGTTCTCCAGCGTGCCGCGCTCCGAGAAGCCGGCACCCCGGAAGGGGCCTTCGTCGAGGTCCGCGATCCAGTGGTGCCAGGCCCGTTCGACGTGGGAGACGGTGAGCGCCGAGCCGTGGCGGGCCAGGAGCAGCCCCGAGAAGATCGCGTACTCGGTGTCGTCCGTACCGGCCGGGTCCTCCGACACGAAGCCCTCGATGCGGCCCCATTTCGCCCGGATCTGCGACGGCTTCATGTTCTCCGCGGGGGCGCCGAGCGCGTCGCCCACCGCGAGCCCCAGAAGAGCGCCCCTGGCCCGTTCGAGGAGGACCTGCGGATTGCACGCGATCAGCTTCACCGGCTCCATTGGCGCGCCTCTCCCCCTTGGACGGGGCTCATCGATGGGGCTCATCATGAGCCCTTGGGGGATTTGTGCCATGTCATGCGGTTTGTCGCGCGCCGCGAAACACCCCGGGCACTCCGGCGTCACCCGGTCGCCGAGGCGCAAAACCGCAGGTAAGTACGGCCTTCCTTGCTGGCGGCCCGCAAAAATCGTGCGTAGTTTCGAGACGTTCAGGGGGAGCGGAACGCGTCATGGCGTCCGTTCGCACCAATGGGGAGATAAGGGGAGGTACCACGCATGTCCATCATCGACATCGAAGCGCCGCTGCACACCGCGCACCGCGACAACCACACCCACCGTGACGTCAGCGGTGGATGGCTGCGGCCGGCCGTCTTCGGCGCGATGGACGGGCTCGTCTCCAACCTCGCCCTCATGACCGGCGTGGCCGGCGGCGCCGTCGCCCCGCAGACGGTCGTCATCACGGGCCTCGCCGGACTCGCCGCCGGAGCCTTCTCGATGGCCGCCGGTGAGTACACCTCCGTGGCCTCGCAGCGCGAGCTGGTCCTCGCCGAACTCGACATCGAGCGGCAGCAGCTGCGCAAGCACCCCGTCGACGAGATGAAGGAGCTGGCCGAGCTCTACGTCTCCCGCGGCGTCGAGCCGGCGCTCGCCCGCGAGGTCGCCATGCAGCTGTCCCGCGATCCCGAGCAGGCGCTGGAGATCCACGCCCGCGAGGAGCTCGGCATCGACCCCGACGACCTGCCGTCGCCGCTGGTCGCCGCCGTCTCGTCCTTCGGCTCCTTCGCGCTGGGCGCGCTGCTGCCCGTACTGCCCTACCTGCTCGGCGCCACGGCCCTGTGGCCCGCGGTGCTGCTCGCGCTGGCCGGGCTCTTCGCCTGCGGCGCGGTCGTCGCCCGGGTCACCGCCCGGTCCTGGTGGTACAGCGGCCTGCGCCAGCTGCTCCTCGGTGGCGCGGCGGCCGGTGTGACGTACATCCTGGGAACCTGGATCGGCGCAGCCATAGGCTGACCGCCCCCGGAGTGAGACACTATGCAGTACGCAACATAAGTAGTCCGTTACTCGGCGGTTTCGAATCCGTGTCCGCCGGGCATCACTCCAGGACTCCGGGCGGGCAACGATGCTCGCCCTGTACCGGGACCTTCGCCTCACGCACGACGCGGGGATGCGCGGGAACACGCCGGGATCGCCCAGCGCCACCCCGCGATCCGCCCGTAGGGCGGCGCGGAAGTCCCCTCTTTCTGCCTCGCGCAGTGTCCGCATGCTGGAATGGCGTATCCGCTTCTCGGGATTGTCGTCATCATGTAATCTGCACGAAATTTCGCAGAGGGCCAACGTCGTCCCTCGGCTATGCACATATGCCACGACGACGACGGGAGAGCCGATGCGTTCCGCATCCACGCACTCCGCGACCGGCCTGAACACCGCCTGGTCGCCCATGGACGGTCGCCCCGCCCAGCAGGGCATGTACGACCCGCGCAACGAGAAGGACGCCTGCGGCGTCGGATTCGTGGCGAACCTCACCGGCGAGGCCACCCACACCCTCGTTGAGCAGGCCCTGACCGTTCTGCGGAACCTCGAGCACCGTGGCGCCACCGGCTCCGAGCCGGACTCCGGCGACGGCGCGGGAATCCTGTCCCAGGTGCCGGACGCCTTCCTGCGCGAGGTCGCCGGATTCGAGCTCCCCGAGGCCGGCGCGTACGCCGTCGGCATCGCCTTCCTCCCCGCCGACGGCACCGCACAGGCCGTCGCCGCGGAGCAGATCGAGGCCATCGCCGCCGAGGAGAACCTCACGGTCCTCGGCTGGCGCGAGGTCCCGGTCACCCCCGACCTGCTCGGCAACGGCGCCCGCGCCACCATGCCCGCCTTCCGCCAGCTGTTCGTCAGCAACGGCAGCACCGGCATCGAGCTGGACCGCAAGGCGTTCGTGCTGCGCAAGCGCGCCGAGCGCGAGGCCGGCGTGTACTTCCCGTCGCTCTCCGCCCGCACCATCGTCTACAAGGGCATGCTGACCACCGGCCAGCTGGAGCCCTTCTTCCCGGACCTCTCCGACCGCCGCTTCGCCTCGGCGCTCGCCCTGGTCCACTCGCGCTTCTCCACCAACACCTTCCCGTCCTGGCCGCTCGCCCACCCGTACCGCTTCGTCGCGCACAACGGCGAGATCAACACGGTCAAGGGCAACCGGAACTGGATGAAGGCCCGCGAGTCCCAGCTCGCGTCCACCGTCTTCGGCGAGGGCGCGCTCGACCGCATCTTCCCGATCTGCACCCCGGACGCCTCCGACTCGGCCTCCTTCGACGAGGTCCTGGAGCTGCTCCACCTCGGCGGCCGGTCGCTGCCGCACAGCGTGCTGATGATGATCCCGGAGGCGTGGGAGAACCACACCTCCATGGACCCGGCCCGCCGCGCCTTCTACCAGTACCACTCCACGCTGATGGAGCCCTGGGACGGCCCCGCCTGCGTCACCTTCACCGACGGCACCCAGGTCGGCGCGGTCCTCGACCGCAACGGCCTGCGCCCCGGCCGCTACTGGGTCACCGACGACGGCCTCGTCGTCCTCGGCTCCGAGGTCGGCGTCCTCGACATCGACCCGGCCAAGGTCGTCCGCAAGGGCCGCCTGCAGCCCGGCAAGATGTTCCTCGTCGACACCGCACAGAAGCGGATCGTCGAGGACGACGAGATCAAGAACGAGCTCGCCTCCGCCGCCCCGTACGCCGAATGGCTGGAGACCGGCGAGATCGAGCTGACGGACCTGCCCGAGCGCGAGCACATCGTGCACACGCACGCCTCCGTCACCCGCCGCCAGCAGACCTTCGGCTACACCGAGGAAGAGCTGCGCGTCATCCTCGCGCCGATGGCCCGTACCGGCGGCGAGCCCCTCGGCTCCATGGGCACGGACTCCCCGATCGCGGCCCTGTCCGAGCGCCCCCGGCTGCTCTTCGACTACTTCACCCAGCTGTTCGCGCAGGTCACCAACCCGCCGCTGGACGCCATCCGCGAGGAGCTCGTCACCTCGCTGCTGTCCTCGATCGGCCCGCAGTCCAACCTGCTGGAGCCGACCGCCGCGTCCTGCCGCAGCGTCACCCTGCCCTTCCCGGTGATCGACAACGACGAGCTGGCCAAGCTCATCCACATCAACGCCGACGGCGACATGCCGGGCATGAAGGCCGCCACCCTGTCGGGCCTCTACCGGGTCTCCGGCGGCGGCGACGCACTCGCCGCGCGCATCGAGGAGATCCGTGCCGAGGCCGACGCGGCCATCGCGAGCGGCGCCCGCCTGATCGTCCTCTCGGACCGCCACTCGGACGCCGAGCACGCGCCGATCCCGTCGCTGCTGCTCACCGCCGCCGTGCACCACCACCTCATCGCCACCAAGCAGCGCACCCAGGTGGGCCTGCTCGTCGAGGCCGGCGACGTCCGCGAGGTCCACCACGTCGCCCTGCTCATCGGCTACGGCGCCGCCGCGGTCAACCCGTACCTCGCCATGGAGTCCGTCGAGGACCTGCTGCGCGCCGGTACGTTCATCGAGGGCATCGAGCCCGAGAAGGCCATCAAGAACCTGATCTACGCGCTCGGCAAGGGCGTCCTGAAGGTCATGTCCAAGATGGGCATCTCCACCGTCGCCTCCTACCGCGGCGCCCAGGTCTTCGAGGCCGTCGGCCTGAACGACGAGTTCGTCGAAACCTACTTCAACGGCACCGCCACCAAGATCGGCGGCGCCGGCCTGGACGTCATCGCCAAGGAGGTGGCCGCCCGCCACGCCAAGGCGTACCCGGCCTCCGGCGTCACCGCCACGCACCGCGCGCTGGACATCGGCGGCGAGTACCAGTGGCGCCGCGAGGGCGAGCCGCACCTGTTCGACCCGGAGACGGTCTTCCGCCTCCAGCACGCCACCCGCAACCGCCGGTACGACATCTTCCGGCAGTACACGGACCGCGTGAACGAGCAGTCCGAGCGCCTGATGACGCTCCGCGGCCTCTTCGCCCTCAAGACGAATGAGAACGGCAAGAGCGACCGCCCCTCGATCTCCGTCGACGAGGTCGAGCCGGTCTCCGAGATCGTCAAGCGCTTCTCCACCGGCGCCATGTCGTACGGCTCCATCTCCAAGGAGGCGCACGAGACCCTCGCCATCGCCATGAACCAGCTGGGCGCCAAGTCCAACACCGGTGAGGGCGGCGAGGACCCGGACCGCCTCTACGACCCGGCGCGCCGCTCCTCCATCAAGCAGGTCGCCTCCGGCCGCTTCGGTGTCACGAGCGAGTACCTGGTCAACGCGGACGACATCCAGATCAAGATGGCGCAGGGCGCCAAGCCCGGCGAGGGCGGCCAGCTGCCCGGCCACAAGGTCTACCCGTGGGTCGCCAAGACGCGTCACTCGACGCCCGGCGTCGGCCTGATCTCCCCGCCGCCGCACCACGACATCTACTCCATCGAGGACCTCGCCCAGCTCATCCACGACCTCAAGAACGCCAACCCGGTCGCCCGCATCCACGTGAAGCTGGTCTCCGAAGTCGGCGTCGGCACGGTCGCGGCGGGCGTCTCCAAGGCCCACGCGGACGTCGTCCTGATCTCCGGCCACGACGGCGGTACGGGCGCCTCCCCGCTCACCTCGCTCAAGCACGCGGGCGGCCCCTGGGAGCTCGGCCTCGCCGAGACCCAGCAGACCCTGCTGCTCAACGGCCTGCGCGACCGCATCGTCGTCCAGACCGACGGCCAGCTCAAGACCGGCCGCGACGTCGTCATCGCCGCGCTGCTCGGCGCCGAGGAGTTCGGTTTCGCGACCGCGCCGCTCGTCGTCTCCGGCTGCGTCATGATGCGCGTCTGCCACCTGGACACCTGCCCGGTCGGCATCGCCACCCAGAACCCGGTCCTGCGGGACCGCTTCTCCGGCAAGCCCGAGTTCGTCGTGAACTTCTTCGAGTTCATCGCGGAGGAGGTGCGCGAGCTCCTCGCCGAGCTGGGCTTCCGTACGATCGAGGAGGCCGTCGGCCACGCCGAGCTCCTCGACACCACCAAGGCCGTCTCGCACTGGAAGGCGCAGGGTCTCGACCTGGAGCCGCTCTTCTACGTGCCCGAGCTGCCCGAGGGCGCGGTCCGCCACGCCCTGATCGAGCAGGACCACGGTCTGGAGAAGGCCCTCGACAACGAGCTGATCGAGCTCGCGGCCGACGCGCTGAACGCCGAGACCGCGGAGGCGGCCCAGCCGGTCCGTGCCCAGGTCGCCATCCGGAACATCAACCGGACCGTCGGCACGATGCTCGGCCACCACGTCACCAAGAAGTTCGGCGGTGCGGGCCTGCCCGACAACACCATCGACCTCACCTTCACCGGCTCGGCCGGCCAGTCCTTCGGCGCCTTCGTCCCGAAGGGCATCACCCTCCGCCTGGAGGGCGACGCCAACGACTACGTCGGCAAGGGCCTCTCCGGCGGCCGCATCGTGGTCCGCCCGGACCGCGGCGCCGACCACCTCGCCGAGTACTCCACCATCGCCGGCAACACCATCGGCTACGGAGCCACCGGCGGCGAGATGTTCCTGCGCGGCCGCACCGGCGAACGCTTCTGCGTCCGCAACTCCGGTGCCCTGGTCGTCTCGGAGGGCGTGGGCGACCACGGCTGCGAGTACATGACCGGCGGCACGGCGGTCGTCCTGGGCGAGACGGGCCGCAACTTCGCGGCCGGCATGTCGGGTGGCGTCGCGTACGTCATCGACCTCGACCCGAACAACGTCAACGTCGGCAACGCGGGCGCGGTCGAGGCCCTGTCCGACACCGACAAGCAGTGGCTGCACGATGTGGTGCGCCGCCACGAGGAGGAGACCGGCTCGACCGTGGCCGCGAAGCTCCTGGCCGACTGGTCCACCGCGGTGGACCGCTTCAGCAAGATCATCCCGACCACGTACAAGGCAGTGCTCGCCGCCAAGGACGCCGCTGAGCTCGCCGGACTCTCGGAATCCGAGACCACGGAGAAGATGATGGAGGCGGCGACCCATGGCTGACCCGAAGGGCTTCCTCACCACCACCCGCGAGACCGCCTGCTCCCGTCCCGTCGCCGACCGGCTGAAGGACTGGAACGAGGTCTACGTCCCGGGCTCGCTGCTGCCGATCATCAGCAAGCAGGCCGGCCGCTGCATGGACTGCGGCATCCCGTTCTGCCACAACGGCTGCCCGCTGGGGAACCTGATCCCCGAGTGGAACGACTACGCCTACCGCGACGACTGGGCGGCGGCGTCGGAGCGGCTGCACGCGACGAACAACTTCCCGGAGTTCACGGGCCGCCTGTGCCCGGCCCCGTGCGAGTCGGCGTGCGTGCTCGGCATCAACCAGCCGGCCGTCACCATCAAGAACGTCGAGGTCTCGATCATCGACAAGGCGTGGGACAACGGGGACGTCACCCCGCAGGCCCCCGAGCGCCTGTCCGGCAAGACCGTCGCCGTGATCGGCTCGGGCCCGGCCGGCCTGGCCGCCGCCCAGCAGCTGACCCGGGCCGGCCACACCGTGGTCGTGTACGAGCGCGCCGACCGCATCGGCGGCCTGCTGCGCTACGGCATCCCCGAGTTCAAGATGGAGAAGGTGCACATCAACCGCCGCATCGAGCAGATGCGCGCGGAGGGAACCAAGTTCCGTACGGGCATCGAGGTCGGCCGCGACATCACCGCCACCGACCTGCGCAAGCGGTTCGACGCGGTGGTCGTCGCGGCCGGTGCCACCGTCTCGCGCGACCTGCCGGTCCCGGGCCGCGAGCTGGGCGGCATCCACTTCGCGATGGAGTACCTGCCGCTCGCGAACAAGGTCCAGGAGGGCGACTTCCTGGCCCCGCCGATCACGGCCGAGGGCAAGCACGTGGTCGTCATCGGCGGCGGCGACACCGGCGCGGACTGCGTGGGCACCGCCCACCGCCAGGGCGCGGCCTCGGTCACGCAGCTGGAGATCATGCCGAAGCCGGGCGAGGAGCGCAGCGCCAACCAGCCGTGGCCGACCTTCCCGATGCTCTACAAGGTCACCTCGGCCCACGAGGAGGGCGGCGAGCGGGTCTACTCCGTCTCCACCACCCACTTCGAGGGCGACGAGGACGGCAACGTCAAGGCCCTCCACCTGGTCGAGGTCGAGTTCGTCGACGGCAAGCTCGTCCAGAAGCCCGGCACCGAGCGCGTCCTCCCCGCGCAGCTGGTGACCCTGGCGATGGGCTTCACGGGCACCGACCAGGCGAACGGCCTGGTCCAGCAGTTCGGCGTCGAGCTGGACGCCCGCGGCAACATCGACCGCGACGCCTCCTACGCGACCAACGTCGACGGCGTCTTCGTCGCCGGCGACGCGGGCCGCGGCCAGTCGCTCATCGTCTGGGCCATCGCGGAGGGCCGCTCGGCCGCCCGCGGCGTGGACCGCTTCCTGACCGGCAGCAGCACTCTCCCGTACCCGGTCAAGCCGACGGACCGCTCGCTGACGGTGTAGCCACCGGCAGCACGCCCGCCCGCGAAGGGCGGGACCCCTCATACGGTCCGTACAACGGCGTACGGAACACCCGGCACCGCGCCCGCCACGTCCCCGACCAGGGGTGGCGGGCGCCGTGGCGTTTCCCGGTCGTATGAATGCGTTCCGCTGCCCCGGCGTCGTGGTGAGGGCTACGCTGCTGCCCGCCAAGGGGACCGTAGGAGCGGGGAGTTGTCGCATGGCCAAGCCGAAGGGTGAGGGTGGCGCGGCGCAGACGCCGGAGGAGTTCGCCCGCGAGGAGCTGCGGCGTCACCGGGAAGCGGCGGGGCTGACCCAGGCCGCGCTGGGCGAGCGGATCTTCGCCACCGGATCCTACGTCGGGCAGATGGAGGGCGGTCAGCGCCGTCTGCGCCCCGAGATCGCGGTACTCATCGACCGCGAGCTGGGTACGGGGGACTACTTCTACCGGTTGGCGAAGGCGTTCAAGTCCAGGTACGTCGAGTACTTCGCTGCGGCGGCCGAACTGGAAACCCGGGCGACGGCCATGTACGAGTACGGCTCCAGCCTGGTGCTGGGCCTCCTCCAGACGGAGGATTACGCGCGCGCGGTGATCAGGGGAGGCAATCCCACCGTGCCCGAGGAGTACGTCGAGTCCTTGGTCGCGTCCCGTATGGAGCGCCAGCGCCTCCTTGACGACCCCGTAACCCCTGAACTGTGGTTCGTCCTGCACGAGGCGGTTCTGCGGACGCAGGTGGGAGGGCCCACTGTCATGGATGCCCAACTGCGGCACATCGCCGCCCGCGTCCGCGACAACAGGATCGTCGTGCAGGTGGTCCCGTTTTCCGTCGGAGCCCAGGGCACTCTGGGCTCGCTGGTCAGCATCATGCAGTTTGTCGACGCGCCCGACGTGGTTTACACGGAAGGCCCCCGGGTGGGGCACTTGATCGACTATCCGGCCCTGGTCCAGCGCCACTGGAAGCTCTACGATCTTGCGAGGGCCGCTGCGCTGGCACCGGCGGCATCCTTGGCCTTGATCGAGTCGGTGGCGGAGGAGTACGCGAAATGCGCGCAGACCTGAACGGCCTGTCCTGGCGGACGTCCTCGTACTCCAACTCCGACGGCGCCAACTGCGTCGAGGTGGCCGACGACCTCCCCGGCATCGTTCCCGTCCGCGACAGCAAGCAGGCCGACACCGGGCCGGTCCTGGTGTTCCCGGCCGCTGCCTGGTCCTCGTTCATCGGCGCGGTCAAGAAGGGCTGACGTACAGCGGTTCTTCGTACCCGTCGGGCGGGACGCGTCGTCAGCCGATGCCGAAGTGCACGTACTGCGGCTCGATGTGGCGCCGGGTGGTGCCGCCCTGGAGGGTGTAGCCCGAGGCCACCCATTCCGAGGTGTTCGGGTGGTGCCGACGGCAGCTGAGGTAGTCGCCCCACGCTTCGTCGGGCGGCCCGTCGGTCCCGGCGCGGGCGACGGTCAGGCGCCATTCGCCGCCGTCGCGGAAGCCGACGACGTGCGAGGGGTGCCGGGGGCCGCCGCCGAGCATCAGCGACACCCCGACCACCCCTGCCGCGTTCGGGCAGGCCGCGGGATAGGCGAAGGCCGACTCCGTGTTCCAGATGTCGGGCTCCTCCACCATCAGTTGGGTGGTGACGTCGACGACCGCTGCCTTGACGTACGGCACGGGCCGCTCGGGCCTTGGGCCGGCGGTCCAGAGGAAGCCCGCACGGGTCCCGGTGATCCAGCCGCCCGTGATCCGCGGGTCGACCGGGCGTCCGAGCCAGTTCGACCCGTCCGGCCCCCGCGAGATGTATGGACCCGCACTCCACGGGCCGGGCTGGACGTCGAACGAGCCCACCGTGTTGGAGGAGTCCGGCCAGCCGTGGACGCGCAGCTTCGTCCCCGCCGTGTGGCCGGCGAAGAACATGCTGTCCGATGCCCCCTGGGTGAGCCGCAGGGACCCGACGCTGGTCGTCGTGAACGACTGGTGCGTCAGATCGGCGCCCGCGCGCAGCATGTCGAGCGGCATCTTGAAGGCCACCGCGGCCTGCCACCGGTTCCTCGGCTCTGTATGGTCGAACAGGTTGAACGTGAGGTACAGGTGGTTGCTGCTGACCGCTGCGTCGGGGTAGTCGAACCACCGGTCGGTCCACGCGGGATTGACGTCACGGGGGCTGATGTCCCACCAGTGCCATGTGCTCGGGGTCGCTCCAGGAGCGACGGCGACCCGGAAGACGTTGTTCCCGCCCGGGACGGCGAGGTACTGGAGGATCCAGATCCAGATGTCCCGATCGGGTTCGTAGAGGGTGACCTGGTCGCAGCAGAACCCGTCGGCGGCCGGGGGAAGCAGGGTGAAGGGGTCCACCTGTGTCCAGCTCTTGCCGTTGGTGGTGCTGCTGCTGGCAAACCAGTTGCCGGTGACGAAGATATTGCTGTTGGCCGTCGCGACGGTCGTCTCGTTGATGGTGCTTGTCCGCTGGCCAGTGGCCTTGTCTACGAGGCCGATGTTCTGGATGAGGCTGACGTTCGCCATGGCTTGTGCGCTCCTTGGAGAGCTGCGGCGGAGAGCCCGCGTTCACGGACCTCGGTGACTACTCGTCGGGCACGGTCTCCGGCGCTTGGTCTGGTGTGGGGCCCATGGGCTTGCGTGGGCGCTGGGTGAACTTCTTCTCTCGCGCGTCGAGCTGCTTGACCGTCGGCGGCTTCGGCTTCTTCGCGCCCGTGTCGCCCTGTGGCGCCGGCTCATCCGGGCCTGGGAGGGACTGGGCTGCTCCGGCATGGGAGAGCTTGGCATCCTGCGCCCTGTACTCGGGGCCGGTGCCGCGGTTCACATTCGACATGTTTCATCCCCTTGATCGCGCTGTTCTCCGATGGATTTCTCGGCAGATCGATTTCCCCCAACCGCTGTCATACCCATTGGGTGTCTCGTGTGGAGAGATGTCAAGTGCATGCAGTACTGGTGGAAGTCGATCCGTTTCCCCTTCATATGTCACTCGTTCAAACTCCCGGGTGAGTGAGGGAATGGGGGAGAGGTTCGATCTCACAGACCGGCCAGCAGTCGTCCGGCGTAGCCGGCCATCACGGTCCAGAACAGCCCCGTGTATCCGCGCTCGCCGATCCTTGTGTTGAAGCGCCGCCCGAGAAACGTCGCGGCGAACATCAGGGGCACGCACACCAGGGCAACGAGGTAGTCACTGCCTGTCAGTAGCGATGCCTCCGTCCAGACGGCCGTCTTGGTGGCGTCGCCGGCGAGCGAGGCCAGGGACAGCGCGCCGACCAGGTGGAAGCGGTCGAGGTCGAGTCCGCGGACGGCAAGCCCCTTCAAGGGGCCCGAGGTGCCGCTGAATCCTGACGTCGCGCCCGCGGCGAAGGCCATGACGGGTGAGCTCAGCCGCCGGGAGCGCTTGAAGCCGAGTGACTCGATCAGGAATGCTGCGACGAAGCTGACGATGACCGCCAGCGTCACTGCGCGCTCGGGTGCGAGAATCAGGAGTTTCGCACCCAGGAATGTGCCGGCTGCCACCAGCAATACGATGACGGTTGCCTTCCGGTACGGAAGTGTTTTCCGGTAGGCGAAAACCTTGACCAGATTGTTCGCGGCAAGGAGGAGGGCCGCCAGCGCCACTCCGGACTTGGTTCCGAGGAGCAGGGCCAGAGTGGGAACGAGAATCAGGCTTCCCCCGAACCCTGCCGACGCGGAAAGCGTGAACGCGGCCACCACCGCCAGAAGGACAACCGGAAGCAGATGTGGCTCCATCGGTGCTCCTCAGTTGCTCATACCCTTCCACGATCCTGCGCCCGACCGGGATCTGCCACCGGGCGTGTGGCGGGCCGGTGGCACCGGGACCGGTCACATGCAACACCCGGCACGGCGCCCGCCACGTCCCCGACCAGGGGTGGCGGGCGCCGTGGCGTGTTCGGGGGTCAGGCGTCGGGCGTGAACTCGTAGGACAGCTCGTAGAGGTGGCCCGCCTTCACCATGACGGTGACTTCGATGGGCCGGTCGCCGTCGCCGTACACCGTGCGGAGCGTCCGCAGGACGGGCAGGTCGCCGGGCAGCCGCAGTGCCGCGTACTGCTCCTGGGTGGCGATGCGGGCCGAGACCCGGTCCACGCTACGGCGGGGCGGGTGGCCGAGTTCCGGCAGCAGGGTGGGTGTGCCGCCCCTGATCCTGCGGGGTTCGGCGAGTGCGGTGCCGCGGGCGATGTCCACGGGATAGTACGAGCTCACCAGCTCCGCCGGTTCACCGTCGATGCTGATCAACTGGCGGCGGCAGACGGCCGGACCGCCCTCCGGCAGACGGAGCGCCGTACTCACGTCGCCGGTCACCCGGACCTCGGCGACGGACAGCAGCGTGCTGCGCGCGGCAGGGTGCCCCTCCGCCATCTCGGCCAGCCACGGGTGGGCGGCACCGGCCGGGGCCGGGGAGAGCGAGCGCTCCGGGTGTACGGTCCGCTGCCGGTTCTCGCGTACGGTCACCGCCGCTCCGGCTCGCCCCACGGCCAGACCCTCGGCCTTGAGCAGGTGCACCGCCTTCTGGATGGTGGCGTTGGACGCGTCGAAGCGGGTCTTCAACTGTGCCGTCGACGGCAGATTGCCCCCTGCGGCGAGATCGCCGTTCATGATCTCCTCGCGGAGATCGGCCGCGATGCGGGCGTGGAGCGGCCGCGGGTCGCCGCCGTCGGCTTCATGGCTGGGCACGGTCATCCGATCCTGATCTCGTACTGCAACTGCTGGCGTCCGGAGGGCATGAGCATCACGTCGGCCTGGAACGCCCGATCCGCCGCGTCGTACGTGGTGCGGGCCAGCTGGAGCACCGGTTCGCCCGCGCCGAGGCGGAGTTGCTCGCGCTCCTCGGCGGTCGGCGGACGGGCCGTGACGTTCTCGACGACCCGTACGCCGGTGTGCCCGAGGGCCGCCAGCAGGGTCACGGCGCCGCCGGAAATCTTCGCCGTCGCGGCCAGCGCGGTACCCGCGGCGATCTCCACGGGGTAGTACGTGTCGGTCAGTTCGGTCGGTTCGCCGTCGAGCTCGATGACCCTGCGGCGGACCACCACGGGGCTGCCCTCCGCCAGGCCGAGCATCGAGGCGACACCGGCCGTGGCCGCCGCCTCGCCCGCGTGCACGATGCGCTGGGTGCCCCGGTGCCCCGCCCCGGCGGCCTCCTCGGCCCACGCGTCCCCCGCCCCTGCCGCGCGGGGAGCCAGGTACGGCATCGACGTGCTGGTCCACCCGCTGCCACTCACGATGACTCCCACCCGTCCCGATTCCCGCTGTCCGTACCCACGTTAGGCGAATCCGGCGACGGAACCCGTGTCATTCCCGTCCGTCCGTCGGACAGGCGCGACGCTACCCGGCGGTACTGACACCCGCCTGAGTACGCGTACTCAGGCGGGCACGGATCAGCGGTTGAACAGCGGTGACGCCGCGTTCTCCGAGGTGCTCTGCCAGTACGTCACGCGTGCCTTGTCGTCCATGTACACGCCGCCGGAGGGCAGTTGGAGGAGCGTTCCCTCCCCCGTGTCCTCCTCGGGGCTCTGGCCGTGCGGGGCGAGCGCGAGGTCGGTCGTGCGCGTGCCGGCTCCCTTGCCGCCCTGCCGGGCGAGCAGGCCCGCGTAGGCCTCCTTGCCGGGGCCGAGGACCACCGGGGTCTCGGGCTTGCTGTTTTCGAAGACGGCCACCAGCCGGCCGTGCCCGTCCTTGACCCGGAGCACCGGGTAGGTGGTCAGCAGACAGGCCCTGGGGCCCGTGTTGACCACCGTGAGCAGGAGCTTCGAGTCGTCCTTCGCCGGCGGGACGGCCCACTCGACGGACACGTGCGCGTACTCGTCGGAGCAGTTGTTGTTCTTGCCCACTGGTTCGCCCTCCGCCTCGCCGGGCCGGGGCACGGGGGAGGCGGTGGCCGAAGGGGAGGGGGAGGGCGCCCCGGAGGCGGCTCCCGGCGTGGAACCGGAGGGCTTCGGAGCCGCCGTGGCGCCCGCCTTGTCATCGGCTCCGGGCCCGCAGGCCGTGGTCGTCGCGAGGAGCGTGGCGGCCGTCAGGCTCAGGAACGCGAGCGTCCGGGTACGCCCGGCTGTCGTGCGGTGGCGGTAGGTGTGCATCACGATCCCCCGTGGCGGCTCTGCTGGGTGTCCGGCCGGTCGACCGGCCGGCCGGCTGACATGGTTCAGCCCGGTGCGGTCAGAATGCCCGGCGGGGCATCGGATTCACGCCGCCCGGGGGATCGTTACAGGTCGCGCATCCGAACGCCACGCTCCCGTCACCCGTCATCGGTCACCCGTCACCCGATACCCGTCATCCGGCCGCCGGCGCCGGGTCCTCGCGCGGCGGTTCGTCGTCGTTGCCGCGGCGCTGGGTGCGCAGCCCGTGCTCCGGGAGCCACGTCCGTACCACCAGGTCGTCGCCCTCGACGCCGATGTGGACGACCTCCGTCAGGTCCGCGTAGAAGAGGTGGAAGGGGTGCGGGGTCTCCGTCTCCTCCGCGTACCGGTGCAGCTCCGGCGGGTCGACGAGCTCCACCGCGCGCCCGGAGATCCGTACGTCCCCGTCCGGCATGGTCTCGCCCGCGCCCGGATTGGTGTGCAGGGCGAAACGCGGGTCGCGCTGGAGATCCCTGGCCTTCATCGAGCCGGGCATCATCCCGAGCCACAGCTCCCCGCCCCGGATGTCGACATTCAGCCCCGCCACCCGGGGAGAGCCGTCCTTGCGCAGAGTGGCCAGGACGTGGTGCGGGTACTGCGCGAAGCGGGCCCGGACGGCCGCCGCGAAATCCGGTTCCGCCTTCTCGAAGACTGCCCAGCTGGTGTGCGTCATACGTCCATGAAAGCGCGGGCACCGGCGGGCCGGGGTCAGGCGCGCACGATGCCCGCACTGCGGGCCGCCGCCAGCCAGGCCGGGAACTCGCCGACGAGACGGTCGTACAGTTCGCCGTCCGGCACCGCGCGGGGGTCCTCACCGGCGTGGAAGTAGCCCGCGTTGTCCACGGCCCGCTTCGCGGGCACGGGCAGCTCGTCCAGCCGGCGCAGGAAGTCGAACTGCGTGCTGCGGGTGTTGCCGAAGCCGACGAACTGCCAGAAGAGCGGCAGCCGGGCTGCCTTGCACAGGTACTTCTCGGCCGCGAGCTTGTTGATCGGCCCGCCGTCGGTCTGGAAGACGACGAGGGCGGGTGCCGTGGAGCCCGAGTCGAGGTAGTGGTCGATCACCGCGTCCATCGCCGCGTGGTAGGCGGTCTTGCCCATGTGGCCGAGGCGGGACGCGATCTCGGTGACCCGGCCCTCGTGTCCGGCCAGGGAGATCTCCTCCACCGCGTCGACCTCGGTGGAGAAGAAGACCACCGGTACGCGGGCGTCGTCGTCCAGGTGCGCGGACAGTCCCAGCACCCGGTCCGCGAGGGCCTGCACGCTGCCGTCCTGGTAGTACGGGCGCATCGATCCGGAGTAGTCCAGGACCAGGTAGACGGCGGCACGTCCGCCCTCCATGCCGTGCTTGCGCAGGGATATCCCGGCGCTCTTGTAGAGGTTCACGAGGGCCGGAGCCGACTCCTCGACCTTGCGGAGGCTGATGGCGCTGCTCGTCATGGGGCGAGGGTACGGGGCTGGCCGCGGGCCCCGGTCACTTCGGGCGGCGCACCTGGGCCTCCCTGAGGAGTTGCGGGTACGGCGTCTGGGCCATGGAGCCGCGCACGAATGCCAGACCGTACCGATCCGCGGCCCGCCTCTGCTCCGTGGGGTCGTTCAGATTGAAGACCTTCTTCTCGCCCGGGCTTGCGACATCCACGTAGACGACCGGCCTGCTGCGGTACAACCACCAAACGGTCACACGCTCCCGGCCGCGAGTCATGTTCAGGAGTTCGCTGCTCTGGGAGATGTTCGACTGGTATCGGAAGTAGTCCTTATTGACCGGCGTGGGCCCCGGGGGCTCGTCGTCCTTTCCCTCCTTTTTCAGCTTTCCCCGCCACTTCCCGGACCTGCCATAATCGGCGTCCATGGTCATCCTGTCCTGCCTGAAGGCGTAGGCCGATATCTGGGCCGTGACCGCCTCGTAGTCGAGCTTCAGGGGATCTTTTATTTCGACGACCACGTCCTCTGTGATCTCCTCCTCGGGGTTCAGTTCCCGCCCCGGCGGTTTGATCAACTCGCCAGGTTTGATCAGTTTGAACCTGTCCTTCGGGTCACTCGCGAGCTTTACATGGATCCAGTAGATGCTGCCGAGGATGTGAACCGGAACCTCGCCGGAGTTCTTCAGGCGCATACGGACCCGCACGAACATCTTCGTCCCGTCTTGGTTCAGGCTCGGCAAGCCGATCTCTGACACGCCCTGCACCAGGGGGCGCGATACGGAGGGAAGGTAGACCTGGGTGTACGCCAGGTTGGTGACGACCAGGAGGGTGGAAACGATTGCCCCGACGGCGATGCGGCCGGGGTTGTGCAACACCTTCCAGACCCGGCGGCGGCAGAGCACCCACAGACTCCATGAGGAACAGAGCACGAGGCCTATGTAGAGCGCCAGACACTGGGGGTCCGACGGCGTTTCCCTGTTGGCCACGTACATGAGAAGCAGCACCGCTCCGACGAAGAACTCGACCATTGCGCCGAACAGCAGAGCCGGACCCGAGTGCCTCGTCTTGCGCTTCCGCCAATAGTCGAAAACCGCCACGAAGGCGATCAGTTCCATCATGGCCATGAAAAGGAAGAAGAATCCCGTCACCCGGCCGGCGAAGGTCAGGGCGTCGAACGAGTCTTTTAAGCCTATCCAGGTGCATATTGCGGCGGTGGCCAGGAAACCGACGGCCATGGCGGCGCCGGTGATCCGTCGACCCCAACTTTGAGCCGGCCAGGCGGTGCCGTCTCCGCCGCGCCATTCGATTTCGTACTCGGAGGTCACGCCGGCGCGATGCAGGACCCTCTGCAGTTCGCGGGGGCTCCACACCTTGCCTGTGGGCTTGCCGTCCACCACGACTTTCCGCAGGCCGACATCGTCCGGTGGTCCTACGACCACATTGGGTTTGTTCTCCATGGCGTCAGCCTGCGCCCGCACTCGGCTGAACGCCGCTGGGGCACGTTTCCCAGGAGTGCCTCCCGTGCAACGCAGGGGACACAGCCGTCACCCGAATGGAGTAGCAGGGCGCTCACCCGGACCTGTGCGGGGCGAGGCTGGAGGTGACCGTGTCGCTCGTCCCTGTATCGGAGATTCTGATGCGTACACGACTTCTAGAGATCATCGCCGCCGTGGTCCTGACCGTGGTCGGCGCCCTGGCTCCTGCGGCGCAGGCTGCCGCCGTGCCCGCCATAGACGGCGACACGTGCATGCGAGGCAAGGGGACTGTGGAGTACGAATCCACCAGGGATTCGTGGATCTGTGTCGACGGCAAGTACGACGGCGAGCCGATCGACTGACCCCGCCCATGCCCATGGACCCCTTTCCCCCGAGGGATACGACTGCTAGAGATATGACTGGTAGTCATACGGGGGAGGGGCTCCATGGGGCGTGCCGGGCTCGACGGGAAGGTTGTCGTCATCACCGGCGCCGGGCGCGGCCAGGGGGCCGCCGGGGCCCGGCTTTTCGCGGAGGCCGGGGCGCGGGTCGTGGTCACCGACGTACGGCAGGACGAGGGCCGGGCCGTCGCCGCCGAGCTCGGGGATGACGGGCTGTACGTACGCCACGACGTCGCCGACCCGGCGAGCTGGGCGGCGGTGGTCACCGCGTCGGTCCGGGCCTTCGGCACGGTCTCCGCGCTGGTCAACAACGCCGCCCAGTGGCGCACCGCCCACGTGGAGGAGCAGCGGCTCGACGACTTCGAGGCCCTGCTGCGCGTCAACCTGCTGGGGCCCTTCCTCGGCATCCAGGCGGTCGCCCCCGTGCTGCGGGCGGCCGGCGGCGGCTCGGTCGTCAACGTCTCCTCCACCGCCGGGCTGGTCGGGATCCCGGGCCACGCGGCCTACGCATCCAGCAAGTTCGGGCTGCGCGGACTGACCCGGTCGGCGGCGCTCGATCTCGCCGGGGACCGGATCCGGGTGAACTCGGTGCACCCCGGGGCCATCGACACCCCGATGGTGGCCGGAGCGGTCGAGGGCCGGGACTTCTCGCACCTGCCCCTGGGCAGGATCGGGCGGCCCGAGGAGGTCGCGGAGCTCGTGCTCTTCCTCTGCTCGGACGCGTCCTCGTACGTGACGGGCGCCGAGTTCACGGTCGACGGCGGGATGACCACCGCCTGACCACTGCCTGACCCGCACCTCACACCCCCGCACCCCCGCACCCCGGGCATCATGGGGCCATGGCTGATCGAATACGGCGACTGCCCGGCGCGTTCCTGCGCAACTGCCTGCTTCTGGCAGTGGAGTTGGGTGCGATCTGGCTGCTGCGCGGCCCGGAGGGGCTCTGGGTCCCCGTCCTGCTGGCCGTCTTCGTCGCCGGTGCGGCCGTACCGCACGGCACCGACGCCGAGTTCGTGGCCCGCACCGCCGTGGCGCTCACCGCCGTCGGGATCGCGGTGCTCGGCGGGGTCACCTGGGACCGGCACGTCCTGCACGACCGGGGCCGGGAGGAGACCGCGGTGGTCGCGCAGCGAACGATGGTGGAGGACGGTGCGGGCCTGTCCCCGTCGCTGCGCCTGCGCACCGAGGCGGGCCGCGACCTGCCCGGCCCGGTCACCCGCGACCTCGCGGTCGGCGCACGGCTGACGGTGACGGTGGATCCCGACGGGCCGGCCTGGGCCCCGGGCGGCCGCCCGGACCGGCCGCTGTGGCAGGCGGCCGGCACCGGCGCCCTCCTCCTGCTCCAGACCGCGCTCCTGGTCCGGTTCTCCCTGCGCCGCTCCCGGAGCTGACGACGCGACGGCGCAGTGGCCCCGCCGACCCGCCGACCCGCCGGCTAGTGCTTGATCTTGTAGGAGCAGCCCTTGGCGTTCGTGACGCCGTCGCTCTCCGCGACCACCTTGCCGTCGACCTTGATGGTGCAGGGGGCCTGCTGGAGCTTGCCGTCGGCGCCCGTGATCGTGCCCGGGACCACGCTCACCAGGTAGCCCACCTTCTGCTCCGCGGCGGTCAGTTCGGCGGTCCCCGACTTCGTCCACGGCAGGGTCTGCTGTTCGAAGCCGCTGCCGATGCCGCTGTACATGACGGCCGTCTTCCCCGTGCCGCCGACCTCCAGGGTCACCTCGTGCTTGGCGCCCCCGCCCGAGCCGGCCGGGGCCGACGAGGGGCCGCCCTGGCCCTGCTGCTGGGAGGCCGCGGGCTGCGGCTGCTGCTTCCCGCCCTCCGGGGCGGGCTTCGGGTCCGCGCTCCCGCAGCCGGTGAGCAGCAGCGCCGCCGCGGCGCACAGCGTCATGGCGGTGATGGTCCTGCGCATGTCCTGATACCTCGATCTTGTTGCCTGGTACGTGTGATCGAAAACGTGTGATCGAGAACAATGGACGCATGACGACACGTGCCCGTTCCTTCGACGCCGCAGCCGCTTCCTACGCCGCCCACCGGCCCGGCTACCCGCCGGCCCTCCTCGACGCCGTCGAGGAGCTCGCCGGGCGCCCGCTCGCCGGGGCACGCGTGGCGGACGTGGGCGCGGGCACCGGGATCGCCACCGCCCTGCTGCACGAGCGCGGCGCAGAGGTCCTCGCCGTGGAACCCGGGGACGGGATGGCCGCCCAGCTGCGCAGGGCGCACCCCCGGATCCCGGTCGTGCGCGGGGACGGGGACCGACTGCCGCTGGCCACCGGCGCGTTCGACCTCCTCACCTACGCCCAGGCCTGGCACTGGACCGACCCCGCCCGCTCGGTCCCCGAGGTCCGCCGTGTGCTGCGCCCCGGCGGCGCGCTCTGCATCTGGTGGAACGACGCGGACCTCACCGTGCCCTGGATCGCCGAGCAGGAGGCGCGCCTGGCGCAGTTCTTCGGGGCGGCCGAGGGCAACGGTTTCCGTACGCTGCCCCGCGGGCTCGGCGGGTTCACCACCCGCTCCGTGCGCTGGTCCCGGCGCATCCCGCTGGACGCGCACCTCGCCAACCTCACCAGCCACTCCGCCTTCCTGATGCTGGGCGAGGCCGGCACGCGTGAATACGTCGCAGCGGAACGGGAGCGGCTGGCCCCGCACTTCCCCGACGGCACGGTCGAGGAGAGGTACGTGACCGGCCTCCACGTCACCCGGGTGTGACCGGCCGCAGGACCTCCGCCCGGCAGGCCGACGGCGTGCCCCAGGCGTCCCGCAGCGGGCGTGCCTTGCGCAGCCACAGCGACAGGTCCAGCTCCTCGGTGTAGCCGACCGCGCCGTGGAGCCGGAGCGCCGTCATGGCCGCGCGGTACGCCGCCTCGCCGCAGCGCAGTTTCGCCGCGGCCACGTCGCCGGGGGCCGTCGACAGCGCCGCCGCCCACAGCAGCGGGCGGGCGAACTCAAGGGCCAGGAGGGTGTCCGCCAGCCGGTGCTTGACCGCCTGGAAGGAGCCGATCGGCGCCCCGAACTGCGTGCGCTGCTTCACGTACCCGACCGTCCGTGCCAGCAGGGCCTCGCCGACGCCCAGGCACTGGGCCGCCGTCAGCAGCCGCGCCCAGCGTCCGGTCACGGCGGCCGCCCGCGTCACCGCGGGTCCCGCCGCGAGGAGTTCGCCACCGGCCGCCGCGGGCCGCGACAGCCGCCGGGCGGGGTCCGTCGACCGCAGCACCTCCCCGGGGGCGGCCAGCCGCAGCTCGCCCGCATCCGACACGGCGAAGCAGTGCGCCGCCGCGTCCGCGTCCAGGGCGTACGGGCCTCCGCCGCTCCCGCCCGGCAGGGTCAGCGTGGCCCAGGCCTCGCCCGCGACCAGGCCCGGCAGGAACCGCTTGGCGAGCGCCTCGTCCCCCAGCTCGGACAACAGCACCGACACGGCGGCGCTCTCCACCACCGGCCCGGGCATCCCCGCCCGGCCCAGCTCCACGAAGCCGAGCGACAGCTCCGGCGCGAGCAGCCCGGCCCCCTCGTACGCCTCGGGTGCGGCCAGCGCGAACAGACCCGTCGCCGCCAGCCGGGAGCGCAGCTCGTGGCCGGGCCCGTGCTCGCCGTCCGACCAGGCCCGTACCACCGCCGGGACCTGCGCCGAGCCCAGCAGGGAGCGCAGCGTACGGGCGAAGTCCGACTGCTCGTCGGTCGGCAGGAAACGCATCAGCGGCGGCCCTTCGGCAGGCCGAGCAGCCGCTCGGCGATGATGTCGCGCTGGATCTCGTTCGTCCCCGCGTAGACCGGCCCGGCCAGCGAGAAGATCCACGGCTCGGCCCACTCCCCGTCCGCGCGTTCCGCGTCCGCGCCGAGCAGGTCCAGCGCCGTCTCGTGCAGGGCGATGTCGTACTCCGACCAGAACACCTTGTTCAGGCTGGACTCGGCGCCGGCCGCCCCGCCCGCGGCGAACCGGGCGGCGGCGGCCCAGGTGAACAGCTCGTAGGCGCGCGCCCCGACCACCGCGTCGGCCACCCGGTCGCGCAGTGCCGTGTCGGCCGGTTCCCCCTGCGCGTGCCACAGCGCGGTCAGCCGGCCGGCCGCCGCCAGGAACCGGCCGGGGGAGCGCAGGGTCAGCCCGCGTTCGTTGCCGGTGGTCGACATCGCGATCCGCCAGCCCTGCCCGGGCTCCCCGATCACGTCCTGGTCCGGTACGAAAACCTCGTCGAGGAAGATTTCCGCGAAGGCGGGCTTGCCGTCGAGGCGGCCGATGGGCCGCACCGTGACCCCGGGCGCCCGCAGGTCGAACATCAGGTACGTCAGCCCCTGGTGGGGTTTCGGGGTGTCCGGGCCGGTGCGGAAGATACCGAAGGCCCGGTCGGCGAAGGCCGCCCGCGAGGACCAGGTCTTCTGCCCGGACAGCAGCCAGCCGCCCTCCGTCCGGACCGCCCGCGAGGTCAGCGAGGCCAGGTCGGAGCCCGCCTCCGGCTCGGACCAGGCCTGTGCCCAGATGACCTCGCCGCTCGCCATCGGCGGCAGCACGCGCGCCCGCTGCTCGGCCGTGGCGTGGTCGAGGAGGGTCGGTGCGAGGAGGCTGATGCCGTTCTGCGAGACCCGGCCGGGTGCACCGGCCGCCCAGTACTCCTCCTCGAAGACCAGCCAGTGCACGAGGTCGACGCCCCGGCCGCCGTACTCCTCGGGCCAGGACACCACCGACCAGCGGTCCGCGTGCAGCCGGGCCTCCCACGCGCGGTGCGCGGCGAAGCCCTCTCGGGTCTCCAGCGAGGGCAGCGGGGAGGAAGGGACGTGGTCGGCCAGCCAGGCGCGCGCCTCGGCCCGGAAGGCCGCCGTCTCCGCCGTCTCGGTCAGGTCCATCGGGTGCCCGCCTCCTCGAACGCCGTCACTTCCCTAACAAGTGTTTGGTAGGTTAACGTACGGCCATGAGCAGCGTCGAGGAGTTCGCATGAACGAGCCCCGGTACACCCCCGGCCACCACCTGCTGCAGGACCGCACCGCCGTCATCACCGCCGCCGCCGGGGCCGGCATCGGCGGGGCCACCGCCCGCCGCTTCCTGGAGGAGGGCGCCCGCGTCNCCGCCGTCATCACCGCCGCCGCCGGGGCCGGCATCGGCGGGGCCACCGCCCGCCGCTTCCTGGAGGAGGGCGCCCGCGTCGTCATCAGCGACGCCCACGCCCGCCGGCTGAAGGAGACCGAGGACGCGCTCACCGCCGAGTTCGGGGCCGGCCGCGTCACCTCGCTGCCCTGCGACGTCACCGACGAGGACCAGGTCCGGGCCCTGTTCTCGCTCGCCGAACAGACCCACGGCCGGCTCGACGTCGTCGTCAACAACGCCGGACTCGGCGGCACCGCGGCCCTCGTCGACATGACCGACGACCAGTGGACCCGCGTCCTCGACGTCACCCTGAACGGCACCTTCCGCTGCACCCGCGCGGCCCTGCGCTCCTTCAGGGCCTCCGGCACGGGCGGAGTCGTCGTCAACAACGCCTCCGTCGTCGGCTGGCGCGCCCAGACCGGTCAGGCCCACTACGCCGCCGCCAAGGCCGGGGTCATGGCGCTGACCCGCTGCGCGGCCCTGGAGGCCGCGGAGTTCGGCGTACGCGTCAACGCGGTCGCCCCCAGCCTGGCCATGCACCCGCACCTGGTGAAGGTCACCAGCGAGGAGCTCCTCGCCGAACTCACCGCCCGCGAGGCCTTCGGCCGGTACGCCGAGCCCTGGGAGGTCGCCAACGTCATCGTCTTCCTGGCCAGCGGCTATTCGTCGTACATGACGGGCGAGACGGTGTCCGTCAGCAGCCAGCACCCGTAGCCCGACAATGGACGCGTGCCCACGAACAAGCCCGCAGCCCAGCCCCCAGCCCGGTCGGCAGTCCCCTCGGCAGCCCGGTCGGCAGCCAAGAAGAAGCCGCAGGTGACGCCCTCGCCCGAGCGGCGCCGTGAACTCCTCGACACCGCCGCCGAAGTCTTCGCCGCCCAGGGCTACGACGCCACCACCGTCCGCAAGATCGCCGACGCCGCCGGGATGCTCGCCGGCAGCCTCTACTACCACTTCGATTCCAAGGAATCGATGCTCGACGAGATCCTCTCCGCCTTCCTGGCCGAGCTGTGGGACGGCTACGACGCCGTCCTCGCCGCCGGACTCGGCCCCAGGGAGACCATCGAGGCCCTCGTCACCGAGTCCTTCCGCGAGATCGACCGGCACCGCGCCGCCGTCGCGATCTACCAGAAGGAAGCCCGCACCCTCTCCGCCCAGCCCCGCTTCCACTACCTGTCCGACTCGCAGGTGAAGTTCGAGAAGGCCTGGCTGGGGACGCTGGAACGCGGGGTCGCCGCCGAGGTCTTCCGCGCCGACCTCGACATCCGCCTCACCTACCGCTTCGTGCGCGACACGGTGTGGGTGGCGGCCTCCTGGTACCGGCCGGGCGGACAGCACAGCCCCGACGAGATCGCCCGCCAGTACCTGTCGATGGTCCTGGACGGAATCGCCCTGCGCCCCACCTGACAGACCCGACGTCCGAGGAGTCCCGATGCCCGAGGCCTACATAGTCGACGCCGTACGCACCCCCGTGGGACGGCGCGGAGGCGGCCTGTCCGCCGTCCACCCGGCCGACCTCGGCGCCCACGTCCTGAAGGAACTGGTGGCACGGTCCGGGGTGGACCCGGCCGCCGTGGAGGACGTGGTCCTCGGCTGCCTCGACACCGTCGGACCGCAGGCCGGGGACATCGCCCGCACCGCGTGGCTCGCCGCCGGCCTGCCCGAGGAGGTCCCCGGCGTCACCGTCGACCGCCAGTGCGGCTCCTCCCAGCAGGCCGTGCACTTCGCCGCGCAGGGCGTGCTCTCCGGCACCCAGGACCTCGTGGTCGCCGGCGGCACCCAGAACATGTCGATGATCCCGATCGCCTTCGCCTCACGGCAGGCGGCCGAACCCCTCGGCCTCACCGAGGGCCCCTACGCGGGCTCCGCCGGCTGGCGCGCCCGGTACGGCGACGCCCCCGTCAACCAGTTCCACGGCGCCCAGCTCATCGCGCGGAAGTGGGGGATCTCGCGCCGCGACATGGAGGAGTACGCGCTCCGCTCCCACCGGCGGGCCGTGCGCGCCGCCGACGAGGGCCGCTTCGACCGCGAGATCGTGGCCCACGGCGACGTCACCGCGGACGAGGGCCCGCGCCGGGACACCACGCCGGAGAAGATGGCGGCCCTGAAACCGGTCGTCGAGGGCGGCACCATCACCGCCGCGGTCTCCTCCCAGGTCTCCGACGGCGCGGCGGCCATGCTGATCGCCTCCGAGCGGGCGGTGCGTGAACACGGCCTGCGGCCGCGGGCCCGCATCCACCACCTGTCGGTCCGCGGCGAGGACCCCATCCGCATGCTGTCCGCGCCCATCCCGGCGACGGCGTACGCGCTGAAGAAGGCCGGCATGACCCTCGCCGACATCGACCTGGTGGAGATCAACGAGGCCTTCGCGCCGGTCGTGCTGGCCTGGCTGAAGGAGACCGGGGCCGACCCGGAACGCGTCAACGTCAACGGCGGCGCCATCGCGCTCGGCCACCCGCTGGGTGCCACCGGGGTCCGGCTGATGACCACCCTCCTGCACGAACTGGAGCGTACCGGCGGCCGGTTCGGCCTCCAGACGATGTGCGAGGGCGGCGGCCAGGCCAACGTGACGATCATCGAACGCCTGTAGCCGCCGGCCGGCCGCCCCCGCGGCGGATGTCAGGAGGCGGGCAGCAGGGCGAACCCGAGGAGGACCGCGGCGTCGACGCGCACCGAGCCCGGCGAGAGCGTGCCGTCGTGCTCGTGGTCCGCGCGCCCGGAACTGCGGCCGTGGCCGCCGACCGACTCGGGGTTCACGTCCTCGATGTGGATCACCGTCCCCAGCTCGATCCCGCAGGCCTCCGCGTACACCTCGGCCTTGCGGCGGGCGGCCTCGACCGCGCGGGCCCGCGCCTCGTCGCGCATCGCGGGCTTGTCCCGGACCTCGAAGCGGACGTCGTCGACCCGGTTCGCACCCGCCGTGACGGCGTCCTCGATCAGCAGCTCGAGCCGGTCGAGCGCCTCCGTCTGCACCGTGTACTTCGCCTCGCAGCTGTAGCCGAGGAAGGTCCGCTCCGCGCCGTACCCGCTGTACTGCGAGGTCAGCCGGAGCCGGGAGCCGGAGACGTCCGCGTCCGGTATCCCGTGCTCCCGCAGGGTCTCCCGCAGCCGGGCCACCGCCGCCCCCGCCTCGGCGAAGGCCACCTTCGGTGTCGGGGCGAGGAGGTCGACCGCGAGGTCCACGAAGGCGAGACTGGGTTCGGCGGACACGCTGCCCGCGCCGAGCACACTGAGCCCCCAGGGCTCTCTGATCGCTGCCATCCCATGATCAAACCAGGCGGAGGGGCCCACCACCAGGGACTTCCGATACCACGGTGGGCGGAGGTCACACCTGCCCGCCCACACCTCGGCACGGAGGTGTGCTAGCTTAGGGAGCGTTGCAGTTGTGGTACCCATGAACTTTATGTGCGCCTGACGGGAATGTTCCTCAGGCGCTTTTATTGTTTTTTTGCCGGAATCTCCGGATGGGGCCCTTTGCCGCCTATTCAGGAGATTTAAAATGGCACTTGGCACCGTGAAGTGGTTCAACTCGGAAAAGGGCTTCGGCTTCATCGAGCAGGACGGCGGCGGCCCGGACGTCTTCGCCCACTACTCGAACATCGCCACCCAGGGCTTCCGTGAGCTCACCGAGGGCCAGCGCGTGTCCTTCGACGTGACGCAGGGCCAGAAGGGCCCCCAGGCGGAGAACATCCTCCCCGCCTAATTCCTTCAGCATGCCGGGGTCCGCACCGAGAGGTGCGGGCCCCGGCTTGTCTGCTGTCTCGACTTTTGTTTTACCTGCCGGTTTCAGGAGGGCTTTCTCGCATGACCAGCTCCAGCTCCGCACGACCCAGCCGCCGCCCCAACCGGGGACGAGGAGCGGCCCAGGGACGTCCGAAGGCTGGCGCGGGACGGCAGAAGTCCGCCCCGCCCGCCCCCCGCCCGCAGGAATTCACCATGCCCGAGCCGGCCGTCCCGGCACTGCCGCCGGTCGCCGCGTTCGAGGACATGGACATGCCCGAGGCGCTGCTGAAGACCCTCGCGGCCCAGGGCGTCACCGAGCCGTTCCCGATCCAGGCCGCGACCCTGCCGAACTCGCTGGCCGGCCGTGACCTCCTCGGCCGCGGCCGCACCGGCTCCGGCAAGACGCTGGCCTTCGGCCTGGCGCTGCTGGCCCGCACCGCCGGCCGCCGCGCGCAGCCGAAGGCGCCGCTCGCGATGGTCCTCGTACCGACCCGCGAGCTCGCACAGCAGGTGACCGACTCGCTGAGCCCGTACGCCACGGCCGTCAACCTGCGCATCGCCACCGTCGTCGGCGGCATGTCGATCAACCGGCAGTCCGGCGCGCTGCGCCGCGGGGCCGAGGTGCTCGTCGCCACCCCCGGCCGTCTGAAGGACCTCATCGACCGCGGTGACGCGGACCTCTCGCAGGTGTCGATCACCGTCCTCGACGAGGCCGACCAGATGACCGACATGGGCTTCATGCCGCAGGTCACCGCGCTGCTCAAGCAGGTCGAGGCGGGCGGCCAGACCATGCTGTTCTCGGCGACCCTCGACAAGAACATCGACAAGCTCGTCAAGATGTTCCTGAGCGACCCGGTCGGCCACTCCGTCGACCCGTCGGCCGGTGCGGTCACCACCATGGAGCACCACGTCCTGTACGTCATGGACGAGACCGACAAGAAGGCCGTGGCGACGCGCATAGCCGCCCGCGACGGCCGGGTGATCATGTTCGTGGACACCAAGCGCGGCGTGGACCGCATGGTCAAGAAGCTCCTGGCGGAGGGCGTGCGCGCCTCCGGCCTGCACGGCGGCCGCTCGCAGCCGCAGCGCAACCGCACCCTGGACTGGTTCAAGACGGGCGAGGTCACCGCGCTGATCGCCACCAACGTGGCGGCCCGCGGCATCCACATCGACGACCTCGACCTCGTCGTCAACGTGGACCCGCCGACCGACCACAAGGACTACCTGCACCGCGGCGGCCGTACCGCCCGCGCGGGTGAATCCGGCAGCGTGGTCACGCTGGTGCTGCCCGACCAGAAGCGGGACATGACGCGGCTGATGTCAGACGCCGGGATCTCCCCGCGCACCGCGCAGATCAAGTCCTCCGACGAGGAGCTGGCCCGGCTCACCGGCGCCAAGGAGCCCTCGGGCGTCCCGGTGGTGCTGGAGGTGCCGCAGCAGCCCGTGCCGAAGGCGCGCAGCGGCTCCGGTTCGGGCTCCGGCTCGCGCCGCCGCTCGGGCGGCCCGCGTACCGGCTCCGCCACGGGCGGCGCCCCGGCGGCCGGCGGCGGCCGCAGCCGTCGTTCCGGCGGCGGCTCCGGGCAGGCCCCGGCGGCCTCCGGCGCGGGCCAGGCCCGCCGCGGCGGCCAGGGCGGTCAGGGCGGCTCGGCCGGCGGCTCCGGCGAGCGCGGCCGACGCGGTACGGGCGGCGGCGGCGCCGCGGCGGCCTCCGCGCGCAGCCGGGTCGGCACCGGCGGACAGGGCCGCCGCCGCACGGTCTGACCGGAACCCCACGGCGTACGACGACGGGCAGTGCTTCGCGCACTGCCCGTCGTCGTATCCGCTACCGGACCAGCCTGCTCTGCAGCTTCGCCAGCGTCCGCAGGTCCAGGCCGAGGCCCTGCGTCAGGTAGCCGTAGAAGCTGCCGTAATCGGCCTCCATCTGCGCCGTCGCCGAGTCCAGGTAGTCCTGGCGGACCTCCTGGAGCGGGATCAGCAGGTCCGGGTTCTGCATCCGGCCCGACTGCTTCAGACCCGCCCGCACCCTGGCGTCGTAGGCGGCACGGAAGGTGTTCGACGCCAGGTAGTCGCCCTCGGCGCTCTCCTCGGGCACGGCGAGGGCCCGCAGCAGCACGTAACTCACCCACCCGGTCCGGTCCTTGCCGGACGTGCAGTGGTACAGGACCGGCCCCTGCCGGCCGTCCGCGAGGTCCCGCAGGGTCGCCGCGAACTGCGCCCGGTTCTCGGGGCTCGTCACGAACGTGCGGTAGATGTCGCGCATGTAGGCCTCGGCGCGGCCGCCACCGAGCATCTGCTCCTGGGTGACGGGGTCCCCGCTGCCGATCGCCGCGACGAGCGTCCCGTAGAGGCCGAGGTCGCTGACCGGGCGTGCGGTGGGGGAGAGCCCGGCGGGCAGCCGGTCGGCGCCGTCGTACTGGACCTCCATCGGGATGCGGAAGTCGATGACCTTGGTGAGGCCGAGACCGGAGACGGTGGTGACGTCGGCGTCGGTCAGCTTGCCCAGTGCGTCGGAGCGGTAGACGAGTCCCTGGCGGACCTGGCCGCCGGTCCAGGTGCGGTAACCGCCGAGGTCGCGGACGTTGACGGCGCCCTGGAGGACGATCTGGCGAATCGATTCGGACTGCTGCTGGTGCCGGGAGACGACCCCGGCTGCGGGCGCCGCCGCCGCGTGCGCGGCGGTCGGCAGTGCGGCGGTCGGCAGGGCGGCGAGGGCGAAGGCGGCGACGGCCGCCGCGGCCCCTCTGCGGATTCTGACACGGCTCATGGGAGCGGCTCCTGTGACGGAGAAGGGGATCACCCTGGTGGTGGCAGGGTGCCGGGCGCGTGCGCTCCGTGCGGCCCGTGGAGACGGTCCAGCACGCAGTGGGCCTCGGCCATGACGCGGGAGACGAGCTCCGCACAGGACGGAAGATCGTCGATCACCCCCGCAACCTGGCCCGATGCCATGACGCCGAGGTCCGTACGGCCCTCGACCATGGACGCCTTGAGGAGCATGGGAGTGTTCGCGGCCAGCAGGACCTGGCTCCAGGACAGGTCCTTGCCGTGTTTCATCGCCAGGCCGTCGCGGACCATCTGCGGCCAGCCCAGGCCGGACAGCTTCCGGAAGCCCGCCGCGTGCCGGACCGCCCGGACCAGCGCCCGGGCCCGCCCGGCCCGCTCCAGGGAGTCGACCAGCTCCGTACGGAGCATGCGGTGCGGGAGCCCGTCGACGGCCGTGGTGACGGTGACGTCCCGGACCGTCGCCCTCAGGTATTCGGCCTTCACCGCGTCCGGCACGGTCGAGTCCGAGGTCAGCAGGAACCGCGTGCCCATCGCGATGCCCGCCGCCCCGTACGCCAGGGCCGCGACCAGACCGCGGCCGTCGGCGAAGCCGCCCGCCGCGACCACCGGGATGTCCACGGCGTCCACAACCTGCGGCAGCAGCACGGTGGTGGCCACGTCACCGGTGTGGCCGCCGCCCTCGCCGCCCTGCACGATCACCGCGTCGGCGCCCCAGGCCGCCACCTTCTCGGCGTGCCGCCGGGCCCCGACCGACGGGATGACGACCACGCCCGCGTCCTTCAGCCGGGCGACCAGCTCCCGGGAGGGCGCGAGCGCGAAGGAGGCGACCTTCACCCCCTCGTCGATGATCAGCCGGACGCGCTCGGGCGCGTCCCCGGCGTCCGCGCGCAGGTTGACCCCGAAGGGGGTCCCCTCCGGGACGCGGGAGCGGACCTCGCGGACCGCCGACCGCAGCTGGTCCGTGGTCATCGTCGCCGAGGCCAGGATGCCCAGGGCGCCGGCGCGCGCCGCGGCCGACACCAGACGGGGCCCGGCGACCCAGCCCATGCCCGTCTGCACGAGGGGGTGCTCGACCCCGACCAGCTTCGTGAACGCCGTCTCCACCGGATCAGCCCCGCACTTCCCGGTCGCGCAGCCCCCTCGGATCGATGACCTCGCGGATCAGCCGCAGTTCGTACGCGGTCGGCTCCCGCGTGTACGGGACCTCCTCGGGCAGCGCCAGCTCGAAGCCCGTCGCCGACCGGACCTCCTCGACGGTGACCCCCGGGTGCACGGAGGCCAGCCGCATCGCGTTCCCGGGGCCGGCGAAGTCGAGGACGGCGAGGTCGCTGACCACCCGGGGCAGCCGGTGGAAGCGGGTCACCCCGGCCTCGGCGGCCCGGTCGTAGCCCACCCCGCTGACCATGTCGACACGCTCGACGAAGACCCGGGTCGAATGCCTGGGGATCCAGTAACTCACCGGATTGTTCACGGTGTTGACGGGTGCGCCGCGCACCCCGAGCAGCTGCCGGGTCGGCCGCTCCCAGTCCCCGATACAGGAGATGTTCTGATTGCCGAACCGGTCGATCTGGCTCGCGCCCATCATCACGTGCCGCCTGCCGCCGGTGACCATGGTCAGGTGCCGCCGGTAGGGCAGCCAGCCCTCGGGCGTGCCGTCCAGCCCGACGAGCGTGGCCTCGCCGTCCGTCAGCAGCAGGTCGGGGGAGAAGGTCCGCTTCGCGAGCCGGGCCCCGAAGGAGGGGATCAGGCCCATCGGGCTGGCGAGCACCTCGCCGTCGCCCCGCCAGGCCTCGGCGCACGCGACCACGCAGTACTCGGCACGGGTGGGGCCGGTGTTGCCGGTGCCGGTGCCGGTGCCGGTGCCCGTGCCGGTGCCGGTGCCGGTGCCGGTGCCGCTGCCGGTGTCTCCGGTGCCCGTCGTCGGGGTCACTGCTGCTCCTCGTGCCAGGTCCGGACGGCCGACTGGTAGTCGTGCTCGGTCGCCCCGGACAGGAAGCGGGCCGAGAACTCGGGCCAGGGGGTGCTCGCGTAGAGCTTCTGGAATGCCTCGTCGCGGCCGTAGTCGGGGGCGCAGGAGGTGAAGTGCGCGCCGTTCGGGGTCTCCACCACCCCGGTGACGGAGTGCCGGCTGACCAGGAGGGACTGCGGCGGGCCGCCCTTGGCGAGCTCGGCGGTCTCCACGAGCTGCTCGCAGGAGACATAGGCGGCGTCGGCGGCCTCGCAGAACAGGTCGTCGAAGTACGGGTCCGGGCCCAGGTACTGGGCGTTGCCGAGGCGGTCGGCGCGGTTGAGGTGGACCAGGGCGGCGTCCATCCGCAGGGCGGGGACGGCGACGAGCTTCTCGCCGTCGCCGTAGGGCGAGGTCACCGTGCGCAGTTCCGGGTTGACCCGCATCACGTCCGAGCCCAGGCCGGCACGGACGGGGAGGAAGGGCAGCCGGTTGGCGGCGGCGTGCAGACCCCACATGAACATGGCCTCGTCGTACTCGGTGAGGGCGAAGGCGGCGCGTTCCCGGGCGGCCCGGAAGTGCGGCTCCAGGGCGATGGAGTCGAGGGTGGCGAAGGGGGCGACGAGCCGGCGGACACGGCCCGCGGCGGCCAGCAGGCCGACATCGGGGCCGCCGTACGAGATCACGGTGAGATCGGTGATCTCGGACCGGAGCAGCGCTCTGACCAGCGCCATCGGCTTGCGCCGGGACCCCCAGCCGCCGATCCCCAGAGTCATCCCGCTGCGCAGCTGCCCGACCACCTCGTCGACGGTCATGGACTTGTCGCTCATGCGCGCTCTTCCTTCCCGAAGGTGTCACGGACCCGGTCGGCGACCCCGCTGAGGTTGGCCTCGAAGGTGAAGCCCTGCTCGAAGCGGTAGCTGCGGCGCACGTCCACGGGGTCGATGCCGTTGATGGCAGCCTTCGCCAGCCGGATCAGATACCCGTCCTTCTGCGCGATCTCGGCGGCCAGCTCCAGGGCGGCGCCGCGCAGCGCTCCGGGCGGGACCACCTGCCAGACCGAGCCGTGGGCGTGCAGTTCGGCGGCGGTCGCGGTGCGCGAGGTGTAGTAGAGGGCGCGCATTAGGTGCTGGGGGACCAGCCGGGCCAGGTGGGTGGCGGCGCCCAGCGCGCCGCGGTCGAGCTCGGGCAGGCCGAAGACGGCGTCCTCGGAGGCGACGATCGCGTCGGCGTTGCCGGCCAGGCCGATCCCGCCGCCCAGGCAGAAGCCGTTCACGGCCGCGACGACGGGTACCTCGCACTCGTAGACGGCGGCGAACGCCTCGTAGCAGCCCCGGTTGGCGCCGATGAGGGCCGCGTGGCCGGTGTCCCGCTGCATCTCCTTGATGTCGACGCCCGCGTTGAAGCCGCGGCCCTCGGCGGCGAGGACCACGCACCGGACCTCGGGGTCGCGGCCCGCGGCCCGCAGGGTGTCGGCGAGGTCGTACCAGCCCTGCACGGGCAGCGCGTTGACGGGCGGGAAGTCGACCGTGACCAGTGCGACGCCCTTGTCCGGGCGGGAGGTGGAGACACCCATGAGAGGATCAGCTACCTTTCCACCAAACATTTGTTAGGTGAGGAAGGTAGCAGCCGATGGAGCTCGACGGGAGGGTTGTCGTCGTCACCGGCGGAACCAGGGGCGTCGGCGCCGGGATCGCCCGGTCGTTCCTCGCGGCCGGCGCGGAGGTCGTCGTGTGTGCCCGCCGGCCCCCGGACGAACCGGTCTCGGCGGACGGCCGCGAGGCGTCCTTCACCGCGCTCGACCTGCGCGACACCGGCGCCGTACGGGACTTCTTCGACGCGGTCGCCGGCCGGTACGGACGGCTCGACTGCCTGGTCAACAACGCGGGCGGGACCCCGTACCGGCTGCTCGGCGAGGGCGGCGCCGAACGCCACGCACGGGTCGTCGAGCTCAACCTGCTTGCCCCGATGACGGCCTCACTGGCGGCCCACCCCTGGCTCAGACGGACCCGCGGCTCGGTCGTGATGATCGGCAGCGTCAGCGGGACCCGCCCTTCACCGGGGACGGCGGCCTACGGGGCGGCCAAGGCCGGGCTGGAGAACCTCGCCCGGTCCATGGCCGTCGAATGGGCGCCCGAGGTACGGGTGAACTCGCTGATCCTCGGCATGGTGCGGACCGAACTCGCGCACCTGCACTACGGGGACGAGGCCGGGATCGAAGCGGTCGGGGCGACCGTCCCGCTGGGGCGGCTCGCCGAACCGGCCGACGTGGGTGACGTGGCGGTCTTCCTCGCCTCCGACCGGGCGCGGTACGTGAGCGGAGCCGGCCTGCTGGTGCACGGCGGCGGGGAGCGGCCGGCGTTCCTGGATGCGGCAACTGTCAACAAGGAGAGCTGAGATGGCGGGACTGTGCGAGGGCCGGGTCGTGATCGTGACGGGCGCGGGGCGGGGGCTGGGCAGGGCCCACGCGCTGGCCTTCGCCGCGGAAGGCGCGAAGGTCGTCGTCAACGACCTCGGCGTGGGACTGGACGGGCTGCCCGGACCGGAGAGCCCGGCGGCGCGGGTGGTCCGCGAGATCGAGGCGCGCGGCGGCGAAGCCGTCGTGCACGGCGGGGACATCGCGACCCAGCGGGGCGCGGACTCCCTGGTGGAGGCCGCCCTCGACGCCTACGGGCGCCTCGACACGCTGGTCAACAACGCCGGCTTCCTGCGCGACCGGATGCTGGTGAACCTGGACGAGGACGACTGGGATGCGGTCGTAAGGGTCCACCTGAAGGGGCACTTCCTGCCCCTGCGGTCGGCGGCCGCATGGTGGCGTACGGAGGCGAAGGCGGGCCGCGCCGTGGCCGCCCGGGTGGTCAACACCTCCTCCGGGGCGGGGCTGCTGGGCTCCGTCGGACAGGGCAACTACAGCGCGGCGAAGGCGGGCATCCTCGGCCTGACCCTGGTCGCGGCGGCCGAGATGGGCCCGTACGGGGTCCAGGTCAACGCGATCGCCCCGGCCGCGCGGACCCGCATGACCGAACGGACCTTCGCGCAGACCATGGCCGCCCCCGAAGACGGCGGCTTCGACGCCATGGCCCCCGGGAACGTCTCACCGCTCGTGGTCTGGCTCGGCGCGGACGCCTCGGCCGGGGTCACCGGGCGGGTCTTCGAGACCGAGGGCGGCCGGATCACCGTGATGGAGGGCTGGCGGCCGGGCCCCACCGCCGACCACGGTGCCCGCCGGACCCCGGCCGAGGCGGGCGAAACGGCGGTCGAACTCCTGGCCGAGGCACAGGCCCCACTGCCGGTGTACGGGGCGCGCTAGGGGGTGTCCGGTGCCCATGGGGCCTCCCCGGGCCCGCAGGGCCGAGGGGAAGCATCGCAGGGCGGAGGGGCGCCCGTGTACCGGACGTACTCGTCGCGCCCCGGCAACGCGGCGAGGTGCGGTGCCGGGCGACGCGGGCCAGGCGGGACCTCGACGACAGGGCACAGGGGCGGCGCGGCGTCCGGAGCGCGGCGGGCCCCGCCCTGCGGTGCACCCCTGGGCCCGACGGCCCGGCAGCGCCAGGGCGCCGCCCGCCGCCGGAGCCGCCCGCGAAGGCCGGAAACGGAAGCGGGCCCGGCCCCCTGGCGAGGGGTCGGGTCCGAGTCTTCGTCGGTGCGTTGAGGTATGACTACCCGCTGGGTCCACCCGCTGAACCGCAGTCAGGCCATCATGTTGTGCGGACGGCCTGCGCGCAGGCCGTCCGCACAGGCCGTGAACGAGGGGAACGGGTGGTTCCCCGTGCGTCAGGAGAGCTTGCCGTCGTAGTCCGGGAGCTTGACCGTCCGCTCCGCGTGACCGCCGACCAGGTCGGTCGGGCTGTTCCCGATGTTGGCGATGATCGTGTAGCCGCGCGCCTCGATCTCCGCGCGCTTGGCCGTCTTGTACTTGCTGACCTCCTCGAAGAGGTCGGGCAGATCGCGGACGTAGAGCCCCGACACCGGGTAGCCGACGGCCTTGAGGTTGTACTCGGTGAGGGAGTGGATGATCCCGGGGCGGGCCGTGACGAAGAAGACGGCGACGCCGCGCGCGTGGGCGTACTGGGTCAGCGCGCGGACCTTGGCGATCGCGGGGGTCGGGTAGGTCCAGAACCAGTGGAAGTCCGTCTCCAGCGAGGTGTTGTCGATGTCGAGGACGAGGGCGGGCTTCTCGCCGGCGGGCGAGTTCGCGATGCGCTGCTCGATGGCGGGGCGGGCCGCGTCGACGATGGCGGCCACCTCGCGCTGCCAGGTGGCGTAGTCGATGCCGAGTATCGCCGCGTTCCCGCCCGGCGCGGACGTGCTCGCCGCGGCGGTGACGGGCGCGGCTGCGGCGACGGGGGCCGCCTGGGCGGCGGTGGCCGGAACGAGCGTCAGGACGGCGGCCGCAGCGGCCACCCCGACGGCGGCGGTACGGGTCGTTCGGGTACGGCGGAAAATGAGCATGTGGGGGCGCTCCTCGGACACGAATTGGCAGGGACGTGACCAGAGTTGGCGAGAACCGCACCCGTGTCTACTGGCCGGTAGGAAACTTTTTGCGACCGACCGGTGAATGATCAAGCCATATGCGTGCGGACCGGGACACCCGCTACGTGTCGCAGTCCAGCACCGTGCCGCACAGGCCGCACCGCGCCCGCAGCCGTCCGCCCGCCGGCACCCGCACCCACTGCGCGCACACCGGGCACGGGAAAGCGACCCGCAGCCCCGGGCCGGAGGCCTCGGGCTCGAAGCGGTACGCCGCACCGGCCGGGGCGGCCCCGCCGCGCCGCGCCCTCGCGTACCGCCGCCGCGCCAGCGGGCCGGCCGCGGCGAGCGGCGCCCGCCGGTGGTCCCGGGCCGCCGGCGCGCTCCCGCGCACGTAGGCCTCGTACGCCTGGGGACTGGTGAACCAGGCGGACGGGTCCTCGCCGAACAGCGCGGCCCGCTTGGCCAGGACGTAGCCGAACTCCTCCGGCGTCAGGTAGCCGAACCTCTGGTGGGTGAGCGCGTCCTCCCGGTAGGCGTCCAGGAGCAGCCAGCCCACCCCCAGGTAGGCGGCGGCGGTGTCGGTGAGGATCTCGTTCTCCGCCGGATCGGGGAAGGCCAGATCCAGCCGGTGCAGCAGCACATGGGTGATCTCGTGCGACAGCGCCGCCGCCAGGTCCCGCCGGTGGGTGCGGAACCGGTCGTTGACCTCGATGAAGTACTCCGGACCCGCGGCCAGTTCCACCACGGCTGCCTCCTCCATCGGCCGGAACGCGACCACCGTGCGCACATCGGGCAGCCGCAGCGCGCGCACGACCGCCGAGGCGACCCGCTGCGCTCCCAGGTGCAGGTCGTCGGAGGCGTCGAAGGCCGCGTCGGCAGGGGAGAGGCTCGTGGCGTAGGCGCGGACCCCGTCGGCCGACATGCGCCGGAACAGCGCGGTGATCGATGCGCGCACGGTCGCCAGGTGCGGAAATCCGTGCTCGATGGCCCCGCCCCGCCCGCCGTTCTTCTCCATCCGGTGCCCCTTTACCGCAATACCTGTCGCTCCGGCGGGAGTTGGCCGAAACTGCCTTCTTGTTGGCCGCCATCCTCCTGATGTGTCATGGACCCGTCATTCCCCGATGACGCGCACGGCCCAACCCCCCACGAAAGGCAGTGTGTTGACTGTGACCAGCCTTGTGCGATTCATGAAGCGCACCCTCGCCGTCGGCGCCGTCGCCCTCGCGGCCGTCAGCCTCCAGCCCGGCACCGCCACCGCCGGCACCGCCCCCGTCGTCGGCGGCACCCGAGCCGCCCAGGGCGAGTTCCCCTTCATGGTGCGCCTCTCCATGGGCTGCGGCGGCGCCCTCTACACCCAGCAGATCGTCCTCACCGCCGCCCACTGCGTCAGCGGCTCCGGCAACAACACCTCCATCACCGCCACCGCCGGAGTCGTCGACCTCAACAGCACCAGCGCCATCAAGGTCAAATCCACCAAGGTCCTGCGCGCCCCCGGCTACAACGGCACCGGCAAGGACTGGGCCCTGATCAAGCTCGCCAAGCCCATCAACCTGCCCACCCTCAAGATCGCCGAGACCAAGGCCTACGACAACGGCACCTTCACCGTCGCCGGCTGGGGCGCCACCCGCGAAGGCGGCGGCCAGCAGCGCTACCTCATGAAGGCCACCGTCCCCTTCGTCTCCGACGCCGACTGCAACGCCGCCTACAGCGACCTCGTCCCCGGCGAGGAAATCTGCGCCGGCTACCTCGACCAGGGCGGCGTCGACACCTGCCAGGGCGACTCCGGCGGCCCCATGTTCCGCCGCGACAACGCCGGAGCCTGGATCCAGGTCGGCATCGTCAGCTGGGGCATCGGCTGCGCCCGCCCCGACTACCCGGGCGTCTACACCGAGGTCTCCACCTTCGCCGCCCAGATCAAGAGCGCCGCGGCGACCCTGTAGTCCCCCCACCGCCTCGTCCTTCCGGCCGGCCGCGAACCGGCCGGAAGGACGAGGCGCACCCGCGTCCGCCCCCGTCACGCGGACCCACGTACCGCAGGACCGGCACACCGCCGCCCAGGCCTCGCGACACCCACCCGACGGCCCGACCCTCCCCGACATCCGCATGCCGAAGCTCGACAGCCTCGACGTCACCCGCCGCCCCTCCGCAAGCAACCGGCCACGCATCGTCATCGTCACCACCTCCGACCTCGACGAATACGTCCACGCAGCGCTCCGCGGCACAGCGTCCGGCTTCTTCCTGAAGGACGCGAGCCCGGCCATGCAGGTTGAGGCGTAGGCGACGGGCCGGCCGGTTCGTCCTCGAAGCCCGGCCTGGAGGTCCGCCTCGCAGACGACGCCGGCCGACCAGCCCGGCTCTCCGAGAACGCCCGCGGCGGCCACGGCCTCGCCGGCACCGCCGAGCACGCCCAGGCCCTCGGCGGCCTCCCCACCGCCGGCCCCCGCCCCGGAGACGGCCGCCGTCCTCCCCCTGACCCGACCCCGTCTCACAGGCCGACTACCCCCGCGACCTGCGGGCCGGCGCCACGTATTCTCGACAACCATGAACATCAGCGACCTCGACAACGGCACGGGCGACGGCCACGACGCCACCCCCGACGGCATCGACGACAACGTCACCGCCGAACTCGCCCGCCTGCGCGACAGCATCGACAACATCGACGCCGCCGTCGTCCACATGCTCGCCGAACGCTTCAAATGCACCCAGCAGGTCGGCCACCTCAAGGCCCGCCACCAGCTGCCCCCCGCCGACCCCGGCCGCGAGGCCAGCCAGATCGCCCGGCTCCGCCAGCTCGCCGAGAACGCCAAGCTCGACCCCGCCTTCGCCGAGAAGCTCCTCAACTTCATCATCGCCGAGGTCATCCGCCACCACGAGACGATCGCCGCCGGCGAAGAGCAGTAGCCGGGGCTCCGGCCGCCCACTGCGGCAGCATGGCCCCATGTCCGCACTGAAGCGCAACGAAGCGCAGCTCCGAGCCCAGCTCCTCGACGTCCACCACTACGCCGTCACCCTCGACCTCACCGGCGACGACGACACCTTCGACTCCACCACCGTCATCCGGTTCACCGCCCGCACCACCGGCGACACCTTCGTGGAGCTGAAGCCGGACGTACTGCGCTCCGCGACCCTCGACGGCAACCCCCTCGACCCGGCCGCCCTCGAAGACAACCGGCTGCCGCTCACCGGCCTCACCCAGGGCCCCCACGAGCTGCACCTCGACACCCGCATGCGCTACTCCCGCACCGGCGAGGGCCTGCACCGCTTCACCGACCCCGCGGACGGCCAGACGTACGTCTACAGCCAGATGTTCCTCGACGACGTCCAAAGGGTCTTCCCCGCCTTCGACCAGCCCGACCTCAAGGCCGTCTTCGAGTTCACCGTCACCGCCCCCGCACACTGGACCGTCCTCGCCAACGGCATCACCACCCGCCTCGCCGACCGCCCCGCCACCGGCGACACCACCGCCGCCGGCATCTGGCAGTCCGCCCCCACCCCCGTCATCTCCACCTACCTCGCCGCCGTCGCCGCAGGCCCCTGGCACAGCGTGACCACCCAGCACGCCGGACTGCCCTTCGGCATCCACTGCCGCCAGTCCCTCGCACCCCACATGGACGCCGACGCCGACGAGATCCTCTCCATCACCAAGGCCTGCTTCGACCGCTACCAGGTCAAATTCACCGAGCCCTACCCCTTCGACTCCTACGACCAGGCCTTCGTCCCCGAATTCAACGCCGGCGCCATGGAGAACCCCGGCCTCGTCACCTTCCGCGACGAATTCATCTACCGCTCCGCCGTCACCGACACCGAACGCCAGTCCCGCGCCATGGTCATCGCCCACGAAATGGCCCACATGTGGTTCGGCGACCTCGTCACCCTCGCCTGGTTCGACGACATCTGGCTCAACGAGTCCTTCGCCGAATACATGGGCTACCAGACCCTCACCGAAGCCACCCGCTTCACCGACACCTGGACCGACTTCGGCGTCACCCGCAAGCCCTGGGGCTACGACGCCGACCAGCGCCCCTCCACCCATCCCGTCGCCCCCGACGACGTCCCCGACACCGCCTCCGCCCTCCTCAACTTCGACGGCATCTCCTACGCCAAGGGCGCCTCCGCCCTGCGCCAGCTCGTCGCCTGGCTCGGCGAGAAGGACTTCCTCGCCGGCATCAACACCCACTTCGCCCGCCACAAGTTCGCCAACGCCTCCCTCGCCGACTTCATCGACTCCCTCGCGGCCCACACCGAACGCGACGTCCGCGGCTGGGCCGACGCATGGCTGCGCACCACCGGCACCGACACCCTCACCCCCCGCATCGAGGCCCCCGAGGGCACCAACGGCTGGACCCTCACCGTCGACCGCACCGGCAGCCGCCCCCACCACATCGCCGTCGGCGTCTACGACCGCGACCCCGTCGACGGCCGCATCCTGGAACTGCGCGAACTCCTCGACCTCGACGTCCCCACCGACGAGATCATCTCGGCCGGCGGCGAACGCCCCGCACTGCTCCTCCTCAACGACGCCGACCTCACCTACGCCAAGATCCGCCTCGACGAAACCTCCCTCGAAACGGTCCTGCGCGGCCTCTCCGGCATCCCCGAGGCCCTCACCCGCGCCGTCGTCTGGAACTGCCTGCGCGACATGGTCCGCGACGGCGAACTCGACCCGCACGACTACCTGACCACCGCCGAGGCCCACCTCCCCGAGGAACACGACCTCGCCATCGTCCAAGGCGTCCTCACCTTCGCCCGCACCGAGGTCGCCGTCCGCTACGTCGCCCCCGAGGACCGCACCGCCGCACTCGGCACCCTCACCACCATCGCCCGCGACCTGCTCCGCCGCACCGAGGACGGCTCCGAACCCGGCATGCGGCTCACCGCCGTACGCACCCTCGTGGGCAGCGCCACCCAGCCCGACACCATCGCCGCCTGGCTCGCCGACGACACCGTCCCCGGCGGCCCCGCCCTCGACCCCGAACTGCGCTGGCGCATCCTCGGCCGCCTCGCCGTCCTCGGCGCCGTCGGCGACAACGAGATCGACGCCGCCCTCGCCGCCGACCCCAGCGCCACCGGCGAGGAAGGCGCCGCCCGCTGCCGCGCCGCCCTCCCCACCCCCGAGGCCAAGGCCGCCGCCTGGGACCGCCTCTTCCACGACGACACCCTGTCCAACTACCTCTTCAGCGCCACCGCCCAGGGCTTCTGGCAGCCCGAACAGGCCGACCTCACCGCCGAGTACGTCACCCGCTTCTACCCCGACGCCATCGCCCTCGGCGCCCGCCGCGGACCCGCCATCGGCGAGGCCGCGGGCCGCTACGCCTTCCCGGCGTACGCCGTCGACGAAGCCAACCTCAAGGCGGGCCGCGCCGCCCTCACCGACCCGGACCTCATCCCGCTCCTGCGCCGCAAGCTCGTGGACCAACTGGACGACCTGTCCCGAGCCCTGCGCGTCCGAGGCTGACCCTCACCCTGCGGGACCCCCTGCGGGGGGCTCGGCGGAACGGGGGGCCGGGGCCGGTGCCGGTCCGGGGCGCCACCCCGACCCCGGCACCGGCACCCCGCCTCCGGCAACGCCGACCCCGGCAGGGCCGCCCCCGGACCGGCAACCCGGCACCGGCACTCCGCCTGAGGCAGGGCTGACCCCGGCACCGGCACCCCGGCACCGGCACCGGCAATCCGGCACGGGCGACGCCGCCGCCCGCACCGGCCCCCCGCCTGCGGCAAGGCCGGCACCGGCCCCCCGCCTGCGGCAAGGCCGGCACCGGCCCCCCGCCTGCGGCAAGGCCGGCACCGGACCGGCAACCCGGCACCGGCACTCCGCCTGAGGCAGGGCTGACCCCGGGTGCGGCAAGGCCGACCCCGGCGCCCCGGCTGCGGCAAGGCCGGCACCGGCGCCCCGGCAACCCTGCGGCCGCTCAACCGCCCCGCCCACCCCGCCGCCGAGTGGGACAAACCCCGGCGGTTACCCCATTCGGGTCTGATCGTTGTACTGGTCGGGTGTCCCGCGCCGCACGGCACCCCGCCAGCCCCCGGAGGTCCCGTTGACAGCGCCGCACGGCAACCCGCTCGCCGGCGGAGCCACCGGCCCGCACGCCCTGCGCCCCCTCCTCGACACCGTCCTCGACGCCCTCCGCACCGGCGCGCAGGACCGTTCCGGCCGCCCCCTCCCCGCCGGCGGCCCCGCCACCGTCACCGCCCGCGTCCGCACCGCACTCGGCGACGTACTGCCCGACCACGGAACCGGCGACCACGAAGCCCTCCGCACCCTCGTCCACACCCTCGCCGCCGGCGCCGCAGACCCCGCCCACCCCCACTGCGCCGCCCACCTGCACTGCCCACCCCTCGCCGTCGCCGTCGCCGCCGACCTCGCCGCCGCCGCCCTCAACCCCTCCCTCGACTCCTGGGACCAGGCCCCCGCCGCCTCCGCCATCGAAGCCCTCCTCACCCGCGCCCTCGCCGCCGAGTTCCACGACACCCCCCACCCCGACGCCCTCATCACCACCGGCGGCACCGAAGCCAACCAACTCGCCCTGCTCCTCGCCCGCGAACGCCACGGCCCCCACCTCACCGTCCTGCACGGAGCCAACGCCCACCACTCCATCCCCCGCGCCGCCTGGCTCCTCGGCCTCCCCCCGGCCACCGAACTCCCCCCCCCCACCGGCCTCCTCGACCCCGCCACCCTCGCCGACGCCCTCGCCACCACCCCCGGCCCCACCCTCGTCACCGCCACCGCCGGCACCACCGACGCAGGCCTCATCGACCCCCTCCCCGCCATCGCCGACCTCTGCGACCAGCACGGCGCCGACCTCCACATCGACGCCGCATACGGCGGCCTCCTCGCCCTCAGCCCCCACCACCGGCACAAACTCACCGGACTCGGCCGCGCCCACTCCCTCACCATCGACCTGCACAAACTCGGCTGGCAGCCCGTCGCCGCAGGACTCCTCACCGTCCCCGACACCGCCCTCCTCGCCCCCCTCGCCCACCAGGCCGACTACCTCAACGCCACCGACGACACCGAAGCCGGACTCCCCGACCTCCTCGGCCGCTCCCTGCGCACCACCCGCCGCCCCGACGCCCTCAAGATCGCCACCACCCTCCGCTCACTCGGCCGCGACGGCCTTACCCACCTCATCGACCACACCTGCCACCTCGCACACCACCTCGCCCGACTCCTCGACGCCCACCCCCGCTTCGAACTCCACGCCCCACCCACCATCACCACCGTCCTCTTCCGGCCCACCCACGCCACCGACGACGACATCGCCACCCTGCGCCGCACCCTCCTCCACCAAGGCCGCGCCGTCCTCGGCCGCACCCACGCCGACGGCCGCCTCTGGCTCAAAGCCACCCTGCTCAACCCGCACACCACGGCGGGAGACCTGGACACCCTCATCGCCCTCCTGGAAGGCAGCACCCACCGATGACCGCCCAGCTCGATGCACCCCACGACCTCGTCGGAATCGGCATCGGACCGTCCAACCTGTCCCTCGCCGCCCTCGCCCACGGCCTCCCCCACCAAGGAGCCGGCGAACTCGCCACCGCCTTCTACGAGCAGCGCCGCGACTTCCGCTGGCACCCCGGCCTCCTCATCGACGGCACCACCCTCCAAGTCCCCTTCCTCGCCGACCTCGTCACCCTCGCCGACCCCGCCAGCCCCTGGAGCTTCCTCAGCTACCTCAAGCACAAGGAGCGGCTCTACCCCTTCTACTTCGCCGAGCAGTTCCACATCCACCGCGCCGAATACGACGCCTACTGCCGCTGGGTCGCCGGCCGCGTCCCCGGACTCCACTTCGGCCACCAGGTCGACGCCGTCCGCTGGAACCCCGAACGCGACCTCTTCGAAGTCGACTTCACCCAACTCGACCCCACCGGCGAAGCCGAAGCCCTCGGCCGCACCTACACCCGCAACCTCGCCCTCGGCATCGGCACCGCACCCCACATCCCCGAACCCCTGCGCCCCCTCGCCGAAGCCCCCACCGTTCCCGTCATCCACTCCGCCGACTACCTCGACAACCGCCAACGCATCATCGGCGCCGACCACGTCACCGTCATCGGCTCCGGCCAGTCCGGCGCTGAAGTCTTCCTTGACCTCCTCCGCGCCCGCCCCGCCGGCCGCGAACGCCTCACCTGGCTCGCCAGAACTCCCTCCTTCGCCCCCATGGAGTACTCAAAACTCGGCCTCGAACACTTCACCCCCGACTACACCCGCTACTTCCACTCCCTCCCCGAACCCGTACGCGACCACCTCGTCCCCGCCCAATGGCAACTCCACAAAGGCATCGACACCGCCACCATCGCCGCCATCCACGACGAGCTCTACCGCCGCACCCTCCACGGCGGCTGGCCCGACGCCGTCCTCACCCCCGGAGTCACCGTCCGCACCGCCGGACGCGTCGCCACCACCAAAGTCGAACTCCACCTCGAACACACCGAACAAGGCGCCCGCTCCCGCCTCACCACCGACGCCGTCGTCCTCGCCACCGGCTACCGCGAACGCCCCCTCACCCGCCTCCTCGCAGGCCTCGACCCCTACCTGCGCAAGGACTCCGCCGGCCGCCCCCGCATCGACGACCGCTACCGGATGATCCTCGACCCCTCCGTCACCGGCAGCATCTTCGTCCAGAACGGCGAACGCCACACCCACGGCGTCGGCGCCCCCGACCTCGGCCTCGCCGCCTGGCGCAGCGCCGCCATCCTCAACACCCTCACCGGCAAAGAGCCCTACCCCCAGCCCCCGCGCACCGCCTTCACCACCTTCGGCCTCGAACAGCCCGAGCACACCCGCCCCCGCCCCGCGGGCGAACTCCTCCCGCTCGTCGAGCACCCGTAGCAGGTGTCCTGTCGATCAGGCCGGACCGACAGGACACCCCCGGGCCCGATCCGGCGGCCCCCTCGGCCCACCACACCTGACCTGCGGCTATCGTCGCCGTCATGCAGCGAACCAGTGCCGACGGGGTCACCGTCCTGTGGGAGGCCGCCCCGGCCCCCGGCCCCCTCACCGCGGTCCTCTCCTTCGGCAGCGGGCTGCGGGACGAAACCGCCCCCACCCTCGGCGCCGCCCACCTCCTCGAAGCCCTCGTGACGACACACCTCGGCCGGCGGCCCCACGAGTTCACCAGCTCCGTCGAGGAGGAAGCGACCCACTTCGTGGCCAAGGGCACCCCCGAACAGGTCACCGGCTTCCTCCACACCGTCTGCAGCGCCCTCGGCGACCTGCCGACCCGGTACACGGAGCACGCCACCCGCCTCCTCGGCCTCCACCCGCCCCGCACCTGCGACCAGCGCGGCGCCGAGCCCCTCAGCGCCCGCTACGGACCCCACGGCCTCGGCCTCGTCCTGCACCACGACCCGGACATGTACACCCGGCTCACCCCCGACGCCGTCCGCGCCCATGCCGCCGCCCACTTCACCCGCGGCAACGCCGTCCTCGCCCTCGACGGCCCGCCGCCCGCCGGACTCGCCCTCCCGCTGCCCGACGGCCCCCGCCCCGACCGCCCCGCCCCCCGCCAGCGCGCCGGCGTACCCGGAACCTGGCAGCACCGCCTGGTCGACACCGTCTCCCTCCTGCTGACCTCACGCGCGCACGAACCCGCCGCCGTCGCCGCCTGCCACGTCCTGGCCCGGCGCGTCGAACACCTCACCCATGACACCCGTGGCATATCCGACGGCGTCACCCTCCACCGGTTCCTCCGCGACCGGCTGACCCTCGACCGCGTCCTCGTCCTGCGGCCCGTCGAAGGCCACGCCGAAGAAGCCGCCGACCTCCTCTGGAACGAAGCCCTGGACCTCGCCCGGCGGGGCCCCACCCGCCAGGAACTCGACGCCTTCACCGAGCACGCACGCGACGAACTCCACTGCCACGACGGACGCTGCGGCCACGACCGCTGGATGTCCCTCCAACGCGCCGTCGAAAGCGAACACTTCGGCATCCCCTACCACGACCGGGCCACCCTCCTCGCGCAGCACGCCGCCGTCACCCCGCAGGACGTCGCCGACCACCTGCAACGCGCCCTCACCGACGCCGTCCTCGTCGTACCGCCCCAGGTCTTCCCCCGGCCCGCC
>NZ_LBMK01000001.1:993240-1107758 GCF_001005295.1 Streptomyces yangpuensis
CCACCTGCTGGCGCTCCCACGGCGAGCACCCCGCCACCCCCCGCCCCGCCGGCACCCGCTTCCGCAAGAACCCCCTGCGCCGCCTCATCACCCCCCGCGACGAAAGCGGCGAATACCTCCTCACCTCCTGGGGCCTGGTCGTGAGCGACGGCAACCGCGACGAACACGACATCCGCTACGACGAGATCGCCCTCGTCCGCCACGAAGGCCCCGGCCGCGTCGTCCTCACCGGCTGCGGCTGCGACCTGCACATCCACCCGGACCACGTCGCCCGCGGCGAACGCCTCATCGCCGCCCTCGACGCCGCCGTCCCCGCCCACCTCGTCCACACCGACACCTGAAAACACGCGCGGGGCCGGTGCCCGCCGCCGCGGGCACCGGCCCCGTCACGCGCGAGGGCGAACTAGAACACCGGCACGCCCGCCCGCGTCAGCCGCCAGTCCACCGAGGCGAACTGCGCCGGGTCGATCGTCCCCTTCGCCTTCACCCACTGGATGATCGTGTTGCGGATCTCGTCCGAGTTCGACCACAACTGCTTCGCCTGCGGCACATGGGGGAAGTTCCCGCCACCCGACGCCCGGTAGTTGTTCACCGCCAGCACGAACTGCGCCGCCGGATCCACCGCCTTCCCCCCGAAGGACAACCCCGAGATCCGCGAACCCGCCGGCTGCGCGATGTCGATGTCGTACGCCAGCCCGTACACCGCGTCGTAGTTGTAGTCCGGAATCGACTCGGCGTTCGTCAGCTTCGCCGGATCCACCGCATCACCCGGCGCCGTCCGCACGAAGTACCGCGCCGAGTACTCCAGATACTCCTTCAGCTGCGCCCCCGTCAGCAGCCGCGCCTCCATCGTGTTCTCGAACGGGTACAGACCCGCCGCATCCCGGATCGTCACCTGCCCGGCCGGGATCGCCGCCGTCCGCGAGAAGCACGAAGCCTGCGACAGCACCGGCAGCGCCGCCCACTCGGTACCCGCCAGCGCCGCCTTCACCGTCTCCGCCTGCACATGGTTGATCAGATCGATGATCGGCACGTCCTTGACCGGACCCTCCGCCGAGGACATCGCCTGAGTCGAGGTACCGATCACCTGGTTCACGTACGCCACGACCTTGCGGTGCTCGTCCGACAGCAGCCGCGTGATCTTCGCGTCCTCCGCCACCGTGTTCGAGTTCAGCACCTTCGCCGCGACCTTCGCCACCGACCAGCGGCCCTTCTCCCACACCAGCTCGAAGTCGAACAGCGTCAGCCGCTGCCCCCACTTCAGCGGCTCCGACAGCACCACGTCCTTGCCGGTCGCCTTGTTCTTCACCCGGTACTCGGAGATCTCCGTGTGCGCGTGACCCACCAGGATCGCGTCGATCCCCGGCACCTGCTCCGCCACCAGCGCCGCCGCGTTCTCGATGTACGGCAGCTGGTCACCGTAGGACGACGTACCGCTCGACCCCGAGTGCGCCGACACGATCACCACGTCCGCACCCATCGACCGCAGCCGCGGCACATACTTCGCCGCCTGCTCCTCCAGCCCCGGGAACGTCATCTTCCCCTGCACGTTCGCCTTGTCCCACAGCGCGATGCCCGGGTTCGTCAGCCCCAGCACCGCCACCTTCACGTCCCGACCGCAGGGCGTGCGCAGCTTGTGCATGCTGTACGGCGCGAACGCCGGCTTCAGCGTCTTCGCATCCAGCGCGTTCGCCCCCAGCAACGGGAAGTCGCACTGCTCCTCGAACTTCCGCAGCACCGGAATGCCGTAATTGAACTCGTGGTTCCCCAACGCCGCCGCGTCATAACCGATCGCGTTCATCGCCTGCGCCATCGGGTGCACCGGACCACGCCGCGCCGTGATCGGATCGACCTTCGCGTAGTAGTACGACAGCTGCGTGCCCTGGATGGTGTCACCCGCGTCGATCAGCAGCGTGTTGCGCCGCCCCTTCTCCGCCCGCACCTGCTCCACCAGCGTCGAGATCTTCGCCAGACCGACGTCGTTGTGCGCCTTGTCGTCGAACTCCTTGTCCGTGAAGTAGTCCCAGTTGAAGACGTTCCCGTGCAGGTCGGTCGTCCCCATCACCGTGAACGCGTACGTCCGCGGCCCCTTCGCCTTCGCATCCTGCACCCCGGCGGCTGCCGAAGCCGGTGTGCTCGCGGCCCCCGCCAGCGCCACGGCCGCCCCCGTCGCGGCCGTGGTCCCTATGAAAGTCCTGCGGTCGAACGCCATGCCATCTCCCTCTTACGGCTGAACAACGCGCGTAGATTCTGACCCAGCAGTAACAAGCCGCAACACCCCCGCCAGGTTTCGATCCGGTGACCACACCCGAACGGGCGACAGTGCGAGAGTGAATCCATGACCCAGGACGCAGCGCACACACCGCACGCATCCCACCAGCCCTACGGCACCCCCGAAGTACCCCGCGTAGCAGTCCGCGGCGAAGCCCGCCTCGAAGTCGACCCCGAGATCGCCCGCATCGGCATCACCGTCAACGCCCGCGGCACCGACCGCCGCACGGCACTCGAAGACCTCACCCGCCGCAACAACACCGTCCTCGACCTCATCAAAAGCTACGGCGACCCCGTCGAGAAACTCGAAACCGGCGCCCTCTCCATCACCCCCGAACTCACCCGCCACGGCCGCGCCGAACGCGTCCGCGCCTACCACGGCCGAGTCCACATCACCGCCGAACTCAGCGACTTCACCACCCTCGGCGAACTCACCACCCGCCTCGCCGACCTCGAACTCACCCAGGTCGACGGCCCCTGGTGGGCCCTGCGCCCCACCTCACCCGCCCACGGCGAAGCCCGCCGGCAAGCCGTACTCGAAGCCGTCCAGCGCGCCCGCGAATACGCCGAAGCCCTCGGCGCCCGCCTCTCCGCCCTCGTCGAACTCGCCGACCTCGGAGCCGAGAACGCCGCCCCCTTCCCCCAGGCCCCCGGCGGATCCGGCATGCGCACCATGGCCTTCAGCACCGCCACCGAGGACGCCGGCCCCCCGCCGCTCGACCTCGAACCCCAGCGCCAGACCGTCTACGCCCAGGTGAACGCACGCTTCACCATGACCCCGCCCCAACTCTGAAACGCGGAACTCGGAAACGCGGATAAAACGGGCCCCGGGGGTGCTCATCAGAGCACCCCCACGCACATTCAACAATTGTCAACAACCTTTTGCCCATTGGTTGTTGAGAGGACACCAGGAAGCGATTACCTACCCGTTGGTAGGGGAATAGGCTCGCCCCATGCGCCGAGCGAAAATCGTATGTACCCTGGGCCCCGCCACCGACTCATACGACCAGATCAAAGCACTGGTCGAAGCCGGAATGGACATCGCCCGACTCAACCTCAGCCACGGCACCTACGCCGAACACGAGGAGCGCTACCAACGCGTACGCAAGGCCTCCGACGAGACCGGCCGCAGCGTCGGCATCCTCGCCGACCTTCAAGGCCCGAAGATCCGCCTCGGCCGCTTCCACGAAGGCCCCGTACTCCTTGAACGCGGCGACGACTTCACCATCACCGTCGAAGACCACCCCGGCGACCGCCACACCTGCGGCACCACCTACAAAGGACTCGCCGCAGACGTCACCACCGGCGAACGCATCCTCGTCGACGACGGCCGCGTCACCCTCGAAGTCACCCACGTCGACGGACCCCACGTCCACACCCGGGTCATCGAAGGCGGCATGGTCTCCGACCACAAAGGCCTCAACCTCCCCGGCGTAGCCGTCTCCGTCCCCGCCCTCTCCGACAAGGACATCGAAGACCTCCGCTGGGCCCTGCGCACCGGCGCCGACGTCATCGCCCTCTCCTTCGTCCGCAGCGGCCGCGACATCGAAGACGTCCACCGCATCATGGACGAAGAAGGCCGCCGCCTCCCCGTCATCGCCAAGATCGAAAAGCCCCAGGCCGTCGACAACATCGACGACATCGTCGCCGCGTTCGACGGCATCATGGTCGCCCGCGGCGACCTCGGCGTCGAAATGCCCCTGGAACACGTCCCGATCGTCCAGAAGCGCGCCATCAAACTTGCCAAGCGCAACGCCAAACCCGTCATCGTCGCCACCCAGATGCTCGACTCGATGATCGACAACTCCCGCCCCACCCGCGCCGAAGCCTCCGACGTCGCCAACGCCGTCATCGACGGCACCGACGCCGTCATGCTCTCCGGCGAGACCAGCGTCGGCAAATACCCCGTCGAAACCGTCCGCACCATGTCCCGCATCGTCGAAGCCGCCGAAGAGGACATCCTCGCCAAGGGCCTCCCGCCCCTCACCGACCGCAACAAGCCCCGCACCCAAGGCGGAGCCGTCGCCCGCGCCGCCGCCGAAATGGGCGACTTCCTCGACGCCAAGTTCCTCATCGCCTTCACCCAGAGCGGCGACACCGTCCGCCGACTCTCCCGCTACCGCTCACCCATCCCCCTCCTCGCCTTCACCCCCGACCCCGCCACCCGCTCCCAGCTCAACCTCACCTGGGGCGTCGAAACCTTCCTCGGCCCCCACGTCGACTCCACCGACGCCATGGTCGCCCAGGTCGAAGAAGAACTCTTGCGCATCGGCCGCTGCGTGACCGGCGACACCGTCGTCATCACCGCCGGCTCACCCCCCGGCGTCAGCGGCTCCACCAACCTCGTCCGCATCCACCACATCGGCGACCCCGTCCGCTGACCCCCACACCCACCACCGCGCCGGGCCCACCGAACGGCCCGGCGCGACGCCGGCGCGACACCCCTTGACCCCAAGTCCACTTGAGGTCCTACGGTCACCCACATGACCACCACCCGGCAGTACTCCCGCGAACAACTCGCCGCCCAGCCCATCGGCCACTGGAGCCGCACGGCCGCCGGCCTCGTCATCGCAGGCCTCCGCACCGCCCTCGCCGAGGAACACCTCACCCAACCCCACTGGTGGACCCTCAACCACGTCGCCGGCGCCCCGGGCCACTGGACCCGCCCCGCCCTCACCGCGAAGCTCACCCCGTACGACGACCAGCACACCGACTTCGACACCGTCTACGACGACCTCGCAGCCCGCGGCTGGCTCACCGAGACCACCGACGGCCTCACCCTGACCGAGGCGGGCGAGGCCGGACGCCTCCGCGCCCACGACCGCAACGCCAAGGTCCACACGAGGCTGCGAGAAGGCATCGACGACGCCGCATACGCCACCACGATCGACGTCCTGCGCCGCATCGTCGCCAACCTCGGCGGCGACGGCGACCTGCCGTAGCCGAAGAAAGGGCTGGCGGCAGGCCCCGGCCGCCCAGTAGGAAGGGCGGCATGAGCACCTCCATACGGACCTTCGCCCGCACCACGCTCGACCTCGGCGACGCGCAGCTCCACCCCTGGGGCCGCAAGCCCGCCGGACCGGAACTCCTCGACGACCTCGTCGCCGCCGCGGCCGACCCGGCGATCGCCCTCTGGAACCCCCTCCCGGCCGCCGACCACGAAGCCGCCCGCGCCTGGCTCGACGCCCGCGAGGACGGCTGGGACCGGGGCGCGGGCGCGGCCTTCGCGGTACTGGCCGCCACCGACGGCGCCCTGCTCGGCACCGTCAACCTCCGCTGGGTCGACCGCGCCGACGGCCTGGCCATGATCGGCTACTGGTTCCTGCCGGACGCCCGCGGTCGCGGCCTCGCCACCCGCGCCACCAGGGCGGTCACCACCTGGGGCTTCCGCACGGGCGGCGCCCGCCGGATCGAACTCGCCCACGCCGCCGGCAACGAGGCCTCCTGCCGCGTCGCCCACCGCTGCGGCTACCTCCCCGAGGGCGTCCTGCGCGAGTCCCACCTCTTCGGCGACGGCCGCCACCACGACGAACACCTCCACGCCCGCCTCGCCACCGACCCGGAACCGGGCCCCTAGTACTTCGGCCCGATGTGGGCGTCCATGAGGGCTACGCAGTCCTTGCGGGCGATGGAGACGTTGAAGGGGTCGCTGCCGCGCGCGAGGACGGTCCACCGGACGCCGACCTTCGCGAGGGTGTCGGTGCAGAGCTTCCGGATGTCGTCGGACTTGTTGGTGAAGAAGTACCGCGGGTACTCGTAACGCTTGCCGTTGCGCACGGTCCAGTTGGTGACCCGACACCCGTCGGAGTGGATCAGCCCCCGGAGGAACTCCCACGGGTGGGCGTCGACGATCTCCTGCTGCCAGTCTTCGAGGACGATCCGCCGCTCGTGCTTCTTCCCGGGCCCGTGCTGCGGGAACAGGCACGTCCAGTGCCATGTGTACGACTTGACTTCGACGCAGCCGTGCTGCCGGCGCCGGCCCACCTTCGGCTGGGGCATGACCCGGTGCATGGCTTCTTCCGCTGCGTCGATGAGCCCCGGCTGTGACGCGTTGCAGAAGATGGACAGGTGGTGCTGCTTGTACTTGGAGATGATGTGGCCGTCTCCGAGGTACAGGCCCAGGAGGTAGGCGTAGGCGGGGCGGTCCAATTCCCGAGTCGTGCAGCGCGGACAATCGGTGGGTTGGACGTACACCTCGCCGCGCTGTCTGCGGTCCTCGTGTCGCCACCAGCCGACTGTTCCTCGGGGGATGCCCAGGTGCTCGGCCACGACCCTGTTGGTCACACCTCTGCGCAGCAGAAGGACTGCTTCTTCGCGTATCGCGGGATTGTGCTCCACGTACGGGAGCTTTGCCGACATTCGGCCGGTCGGTCGCAATTCGAAGTTTCGTTCACTGCGACGAGTGAAGATCGCGAAATTCGCTTGGCGACCTTGAAATCGAAGGAGAAGTGCCCCGGGTCGGATTCGAACCGACGCTGAATGGGTTTTGAATCCATGGCCTCTGCCGCTGGGCTACCGGGGCCCCTTCGAAATGAAGGATACAGAAGACCCTCCGTGTCACAAACATACAGGAGCTAGGTAGGCTCGGGGGAGCTGAATCGCCTTGCAACAAGGAGCCCCCGTGACCGCCGAGCACGAGTCGACGCCCATGCCCGACGCCGACCAGTCGCACGTTCCGCCGATGACGACCCGGGTCGTCATCGCCGAGGACGAGGCGCTCATCCGTCTCGACCTCAAAGAGATGCTCGAAGAAGAGGGCTACTCCGTCGTCGGCGAGGCCGGCGACGGGCAGACGGCCGTCGAGCTCGCCCGCGAGCACCGGCCCGACCTGGTCATCCTCGACGTGAAGATGCCCGTCCTGGACGGGATCTCCGCCGCCGAGAAGATCGCCCAGGAGTCCATCGCCCCCGTCCTGATGCTGACGGCGTTCTCGCAGCGCGACCTCGTCGAGCGGGCCCGGGACGCCGGGGCCATGGCGTACCTGGTGAAGCCGTTCAGCAAGAGCGACGTGGTGCCGGCCATCGAGATGGCCGTGTCCCGGTTCGCCGAGCTGCGCGCGCTGGAGCAGGAGGTCGCCGACCTCTCGCAGCGGCTGGAGACCCGCAAGCTGGTCGACCGGGCGAAGAGCATCCTGCAGACGCAGTACGGGCTGACCGAGCCGGCGGCCTTCCGCTGGATCCAGAAGTCGTCCATGGACCGCCGGATGTCCATGCAGCAGGTCGCCGAGGTGGTCATCGAGGACGCCGAGGCGAAGAAGAAGGAGAGCGGGAAGTAGTTCCCGTCCCGGGCTTCCCGGAACATGCGTGAGGCCCGCCTCCCCCGAGGGAGGCGGGCCTCACACGTTGTGTCAGTCCTCGCCGAGGTAGGCCTTGCGGACGTCCTCGTTGTGGAGGAGGTCCTGGCCGGTGCCGGAGAGGACGATCTTGCCGATCTCCATGACGTGCGCCTGGTCGGCGAGGGAGAGCGCCGCCTGGGCGTTCTGCTCGACGAGGAGGATCGTCATGCCCGAGGCCTTGAGCTCGGAGATGGTCGACATGATCTTCTGCATCATCAGCGGGGAGAGGCCCATGGAGGGCTCGTCCAGCATGAGGAGCTTCGGCTGGCACATGAGCGCGCGGCCCATGGCGAGCATCTGCTGCTCACCGCCCGAGAGGGTGCCGGCGGCCTGCTTGCGACGCTCGCCCAGGATGGGGAAGAGGTCGTAGGCGCGCTGGATGTCCTTCTCGATGCCGTCCTTGTCGCTGCGGAGGAAGGCGCCGAGCTGGAGGTTCTCCTCGATCGTCAGCCGGGGGAAGATGTGGCGGCCCTCGGGGGAGTGCGCCAGCTTCAGGGCGACGATCTTGTGGGCGGGGACACCGACGAGGGGCTGGCCGTCGAAGGTGACGCTGCCCGCGGTGGGCTTCAGGAGCCCGGAGAGGGTGCGCAGGGTGGTCGTCTTGCCGGCGCCGTTGGTGCCGACGAGGCAGACGATTTCACCTTCGTTGACCTCGAAGGAGATTCCCTTGACGGCTTCGATCTTGCCGTAGGCGACCTTGAGGTCCTCGACCTTGAGCAGTGCGGTCACTTGGCCTCTCCTTCCGTGCTGGTGGTGCCGGTGGTGCTGTCCGCGTCGGCCTCGGCCTCGGCGTCCGCGGCCGGTGCGTCGTCGGAGTCGGCCGCGGGGGCCTCGTCGTCGTCCGCGGCTTCCGCCTCGGTCTCGGCGGCCGCGTCGGCCTCGGGCTCGGGCTCGGCCTCCGCCTCGGCCGCGGCCTCGGCGTGGGCCTCGGCGGCCTCGACCTCGGCGATCTCCGCCGCGCCCGGCTCGCCCTCGAAGGGGGTGCCGAGGTAGGCCGCGATGACGCGCTCGTCGCCCTGGACTTCGGAGGCGGTGCCTTCGATGAGCTTCTCGCCCTGGACGAGACAGGCGACGCGGTCGCACAGGTTGAAGATGAAGCGCATGTCGTGCTCGATGACGAGTACGGCGATGCCCATGTCCCGGATCGCGAAGATGAGCTCTTCGGCGGCGCGGGTCTCCTGCGGGTTCATGCCGGCGGTGGGCTCGTCCAGGAGGATGAGGCCGGGGTCGCTGGCAAGGGCGCGGGCGATCTCCAGCTTGCGCTGCTCGCCGTAGGGGAGGTTCTTCGCGAGGTGGTCGGCCTTGTGCTCCAGGCCGATGAACTCGAGGAGTTCCATGGCGCGTGCCTCGCTGGCGGCTTCGGCCTTCTTGAAGCCGGGGCCGCGCAGCAGGGCGGACCAGAGGCCTTCCTTCGTGCGGGTGTGGCGTCCGACGAGGACGTTCTCCAGCACGGTCATGTTGTGGAAGAGCCGGATGTTCTGGAAGGTGCGGGCGATGCCGGCCTCGGTGACCCGGTGGGGCTTGGGCGGGAGGACCTTGCCCTTGTAGCTGACGGAGCCCTCGGTGGGGACGTACAGCCCGGTGAGGCAGTTGAAGAAGGTGGTCTTGCCGGCGCCGTTGGGGCCGATGAGTCCGACGATCTCGCCTGCGTTGACCTGGAGGTCGACGCCCTTGACGGCGGTGAGGCCGCCGAAGCGCATGGTGACGCCCTTGGCTTCGAGGACCGTGGTCTTCGTGGTGGTCGTGGTGGTGGTGTCCGTGGTGGTCGTCATGTTGTTCACGCCCCCGCCTTGGCGGTGGCCAGGTCCTTGGGGGCCTGGTCAGCGGTGTCGTCGTGGAACTCGAGCTGCGCGCGCTTGTTGGCGATGAGGCCTTCAGGGCGGAAGCGCATGAGCAGGATGAGGGCGATGCCGAAGGCGAGGAGCTGGTAGTCCTGGAGGAAGGCCAGCTTCGCCGGGATCAGGAAGAGGAGTGCGGCGCCGAGGATGGGGCCGCGGATGGTGCCCATGCCGCCGAGGATGACGGCGGCGAGGAGGAACGCGGAGTTCGGCGGGACGGGCCCGGCGAAGACGTAGTTCTCGGGGACGACCGTGGTGTTGACGTGTGCCTGGACGGTGCCGGCGAGGCCGGCGAGGGTGGCGCCGAGGGCGAAGGCGATGAGCTTGACCTTGAAGCCGTTGATGCCCATGGCTTCGGCGGCGGTCTCGTCCTCGCGGATGGCGACCCAGGCGCGGCCGATGCGGCTGTTGCCTGCGCGGGCGAAGACCAGGACGACCAGGGCCATCACCAGCAGCATCAGGAAGTAGTAGTTGGCGTAGGCGCCGAGTTCGATGCCGGCGACGATGTGGGACTCGCCGAAGTTCCACCCGAAGATTTCGAGGTGGGGGATGTTCGGGATGCCGTTCGGGCCGTTGGTGACGTCGGGGCCGGAGGTGCCGTCGAGGTTGCCCATGGCGATGCGGAAGATTTCTCCGAAGCCGAGGGTGACGATGGCGAGGTAGTCGCCGCGCAGGCGGAGGGTCGGTGCACCGATGACCACGCCGAAGACGAGCGAGACGATGGCGCCGACGATGACCGCTGCCCAGAAGGGGAGGTGGATGCCGAAGGCGGAGGCGGTGCTGCCGGAGACCAGGGCGGCGGCGTAGGCGCCGACGCCGAGGAAGGCGACGTATCCGAGGTCGAGGAGGCCGGCGAGGCCGACGACGATGTTCAGGCCGAGGGCGACGGTCGCGAAGATCAGGATGTTGACCGCGATCAGCGTGTAGGTGTCGCCGCTCTGCTGGATGAACGGGAAGGCGATCGCGGCGGCCGCGGTGCCGAGGAGGGTGACCTGGCGGTTGTTCGCGGTGAGGACCGAGAAGCGGGCGAGGAGGCCCGACTTGTTCAGGGCGAGGGCCGCGAGGCCGACCGTGATCAGGTAGGCGACGAAGAGCTGGGGTTCCTTGTCATCGGTGTCGATGCCGAAGGTGATGACGAAGAGGCCGAGGGCGAAGACGCCGGTGATGATGAGGATTTCGGCCCAGTTGGGCAGCGTGCTCTTGGCCGGGGTGACCTTGCGGCTGTCGTCGGGGAGCTTGTACGCGGCGAGGGCCGGGACGAGGGAGCCGACGAGGGCGACGTAGGCGCCGGGTTCGAGGTTGATCACGCCGCCGAGGACGACGGTGATCGCGATGACCGTGAACCAGGTGGCTGCGGCGTTGCCGAGGGCGAGGAACCAGATGGCCTTGCGGGAGCCGGCGGGGGTGAGCCAGCCGAAGCCCTTGACGCCGAGCGCGGAGAGCGCGTGGACGAGGGTGAGGGCGGCGCCGGCCAGGGTGATGTACTGCAGGTCGGCGGGGCTGCCGTAGAAGGTGAGGTCGCCGGGGAAGTCGGCGGTCCACGTCCAGGCGAGGAAGGCGCTGACGATGGTGAGGAGGCTGCCACCGATGATCGCGTAGAGGAGCGCGGCGGGTGCGGGTGCCGTCTTCGCGGTCTGCGTCTGCGTCTGCGGGGTGGTGTCTGTGGTCATGGTTCTCACGCCCGATCCGTGACGCGCTGGCCGAGCAGGCCTTGGGGCCGCACGAGGAGGACGACGATGAGGAGAACGAAGGCCCAGACGTTGGACCAGGCTCCGCCGCCGAGCTGCTGCATGCCGGGGATCTCTTCGATGTAGGCGATCGAGAGGGCTTCGGCGAGGCCGAGGACGACGCCGCCGACCATGGCTCCGTAGATGTTGCCGATGCCGCCGAGGACGGCTGCGGTGAAGGCCTTGAGGCCGAGGATGAAGCCCATCTCGAAGTTGATCTGGCCCTTGTCGACGCCGTAGGCGACGGCGGCGACGGCGGCGAACGCGGCACCGATGGCGAAGGCCATGACGATGATGCGGTCGGTGTTGATGCCCATCAGCTTGGCGGTGTCGGGGTCCTGCGCGGTGGCCTGCATGGCGCGGCCGCTGCGGCTCTTCTGGACGAAGACGCCGAGGGCGAGCATGCAGAGCGGGGCGAGGATGAGGACGAAGAGGTCCGCACGCTGGATCGCGAGGTTTTCGGTGATCTTGAAGGCGGGGCCCGTGAACTCGGGGAAGCTGACGGCCTTCTTGGCGTCCGGGTAGAACTGCCAGACGAGCTGCTGGAGCGCGATCGAGAGGCCGATTGCGGTGATGAGGGGTGCGAGCCTGGGAGCGCTGCGCAGGGGGCGGTAGGCGAAGCGTTCGGCTGCGCATGCCACGGCGACGGAGCAGATGGCGCCGCCGATGATCATGACGGGTATCGCGATCAGCAGGCTGGTGCCGGTCGGGAGGATGGCGTAGGCGGTGAGCGCGCCGAAGCCGCCGATCATGAAGATCTCGCCGTGGGCGAAGTTGATGAGCTGGACGATGCCGTAGACCATGGTGTACCCGATGGCGATGAGGCCATAGAGAGCACCGAGGGCCAGGCCATTGGCCAGCTGTTGCGGCAGTTCGTGCACCGCAGGGCCTCCGATGAGCGTGTCGGATAAGACTCCGCGCGAGGGCACTGTTTGCGCCCTCGCGCGGCGTTGGTTCAGGTGTTGCGGGTGTTACGGGTGGCGCTGGGTGTTACGGATTACTGGTTGAAGGTGTCGCTCTTGACGTCGACCCACTTGCCGCCCTCGACCTTGTAGACGGTGAGCTGCTTGTTGGTGGTGTCGCCGTACTGGTCGAAGGCGACCTTGCCGGTCACGCCCTCGAAGGACACCTTGCCGAGAGCCTCGACGACCTTGGCGCGGGCGTCGGTGGGGAGCTTGCCGTTGTTGGCGGCGGCGACGGCCTTGACGGCCTGGATGACGGCCCAGCCGGCGTCGTAGGAGTAGCCACCGTAGGCGGCGTACGGGTCCTTGTAGCCCTCGGCCTTGTAGTCCTCGATGAACTTCTTGGCGGTGTCGAGCTTCTCGACCGGGTAGCCGATGGAGGTGGCGAGGTCGCCCTCGTTGGGCTCACCGGAGGCGCTGATGAAGGCGGGGTCCTGGATGCCGTCGCCGCCCATGAGCGGGACGTTGGCGCCGGTCTTCTTGATCTGGTCGGCGAGCAGGCCGCCCTCGGGGTACTGGCCGCCGAAGTAGACGGAGTCGGCGCCGGAGGACTTGACCTTGTCGGCGGTGGAGGAGAAGTCGGTCTCCTTCACGGTGACGTGGTCGGTGCCGACGACCTCGCCGCCGAGCTTCTTGAACTCGTCGGCGAAGATGGCGGCGAGGCCGGCGCCGTAGGTCTGCTTGTCGTCGACGATGAAGACCTTCTTCTTGCCGGCGTCCTTGAAGAGGTACTGGGCGGCGAACTTGCCCTGGACCACGTCGGTGGCGGCGGTGCGGAAGTAGGTGTCGAAGCCGCGCTTGAACTCGCCCTTGCCCCAGTTGTCGCCCTGGCTGAGCGCGGGGTTGGTGTTGGCGGGGGAGACCTGGGCCAGCTTGGCGGAGGCGAAGACGCCCTGCATCTGCTGGGCGACGCCCGAGTTCAGGGGGCCGACGACGCCGAGGACGTCCTTGTTGCCGACGAGCTTGGTGGCGTTGGCCTGACCGGAGGCCGGGACGGCCTGGTCGTCGAGGGCCTCGACCTTGAACTCGATGCCCGGGACCTCGTTGTTCTTGTTGGCCGTCTTGGCCGCGAGGTCCACGGAGTTCTTGATGCCCTGACCGAGAGCGGAGAGGGATCCGGTGAGCGGGGCGTCGACGCCGATGACGACGACGGTCTTCTTGCCGCCGCTGTTGTCCTTGGAGCCTCCGTCGCGCGATCCGCAAGCGGTGAGGGTCAGTGCTCCCGTGGTGATCACGGTGGTGAGGATGAGCAAAGAACGGTGTCGCACGATTCTTCCTTTCCCTGGCGCAGCCCTCTGTCGAGGTGCCGTTGGGTCGCCGGGCCGCACTGGAGAGGTCCACGGCCGTGCTGATTCGCGCCCTGCGGCGCGGTGACTGGCCGTGACTCTAGGGCCGAGGTGGTGAGCACCGGGAGGCGGGAAAGGAGGATGTGACGCTCTTGTTATGCCAAGGCCAAGAATGTGTGGTGGGAGTTTGAACAAACCGGACATTTAGATACCCCGGAGATCGTCCGCATCGTGAGAATTCGCAGTTCCTCTAAGGGGCTTGAGCCCTTCATGCTCCTGTCTTAGATCAAATTGAGCCGAATGTGGCTGCGTGTGTCCAAAAGAATCCTCCGGGTGGTCATTCCCGAGGGAAAAGGCGGATTCGAGCCGCCCTGGGCATTACGCAGCGTGATGATTGGGGCGGTGTGCCGGGACTGTGAAGGATCTTGGGTGGGTGGGGGAAAGGCCCCTCACCTGCGGTTCGGCCGTGCGGAGGCATCTGCCCGGAAGGCGGACAGCCTGCACGGAATGCGGTGACGCCGGTCACACCGGCGGGTGCTGGTTCTCCGAGCTGCGGGTCGCGCCGCCCTGCTCGGCGCAGCGCTGCGCCACGAACCGGTCGATCAGCTCAAGTGCCTTGTCCTGTCCGGCAGTTCGCTCCTCGGCCCGCCCCGCGGCCACCGCGTCCTCGTGGATCGCGTACTGGTCGTTGGAGAGCCCCTTCTGTTCCCAGTCGAGGCCGGACCATTTCGTGCCCAGGAGGGTCTCCTTCGCCCAGTAGGACACGAGGCTCGTGCACACCTGTACGGGAGAGGCGGGGGTGGGGGCGGAGGGGCTCGCGGAGCCCGCCGCGGAGGGTGGCGCGGAGGAGGAGCATCCGGTCAGGGCGAGCGCCGCGAGCAGGGTGTGGGCGGCGTACCGGGCCGTACAAGGCATGGTCCCCATGGGGGGACGGTAGGCGGTGGCCACCGGCGAGACAACAGATGTCACCGCGAAGCGTGCGGAGTGGCCAATTCCGGGCGGTTGACCGACCGGCGGCTCCGGCTGCCCGCGCCGCGGGGGCCTGGCGCGGACGCCGGCGACCGGGGCCGTGCTGCCAGTCGTCGAGGGGTTCCTCGGGCATCGGCGAGCCGGCGGTGCGCCGGGAGGCGGTCGACGCGGTGGGGGAGCTGCGCCGGCGCCTCCGGGGCGGCCGGGCGGGGCCGGCCTGAGCCCCGGCGGCGGGCGGGTGGCGTGCTCGTCGGGGCCGTGCGGGCCGGGTCAGGCCTGCGCGTGGGCCTCGGCGCCGCCGGCGACCTGGTCGACGTCGCGCAGCAGGCAGGTCAGGCGGGCGGTGCAGATCCGCTTGTCCTGCTCGTCGGTGATGACGATCTCGAAGGTGGTGGTGGAGCGGCCGCGGTGCACGGGGGTGGCGACGCCGGTGACGATGCCGCTGCGGGCGCCCCGGTGGTGGGTGCAGTTGAGGTCCACGCCGACGGCGATCTTGGTGATGCCGCCGTGCATCATGGCGCCGATCGAGCCGAGGGTCTCGGCCAGTACGGCGGAGGCCCCGCCGTGGAGCAGTCCGTAGGGCTGGGTGTTGCCCTTGACCGGCATGGTGCCGACGACGCGGTCGGCCGAGGCCTCCAGGATGCGGATGTCCATGCGCTCGCCGAGGTCCCCGGCCGAGAACAGCGCGGGCAGGTCGACGCCCAGGGCCGCGTACTCCTCCAGGACCTCCTGCGGGAACTTCACTGCGTGCTGCTCACCCATGGTCAGGCTCCGTTCGACAACGCTCGTTAACTTCATTTCCTGAAGGTCGTTCTATCAGGCCGGTTCGAAGCGCACGACGACGGACTTGCTGGCCGGGGTATTGCTGGTGTCCGCGGTCGAGTCGAGCGGGACCAGGACGTTCGTCTCGGGGTAGTACGCGGCCGCGCAGCCGCGGGCGGTGGGGTAGTGCACGACGCGGAAGCCGGGCGCGCGCCGTTCCACGCCGTCCTTCCACTCGCTCACCAGGTCGGTGTACGAGCCGTCGGCGAGGCCCAGCTCGGCGGCGTCGGCGGGGTTGACCATGACGACGCGGCGGCCGCCGGTGATGCCGCGGTAGCGGTCGTCGAGGCCGTAGATGGTGGTGTTGTACTGGTCGTGGCTGCGCAGGGTCTGCAGCAGCAGGCGGCCCTGCGGGACGCGGGGGTACTCCACGGGCGCGGCGGTGAAGTTCGCCTTGCCGGTCCTGGTGGGGAAGCGGCGTTCGTCGCGCGGGGCGTGGGGGAGGCGGAAGCCCTCGGGGCGGGCGGCGCGGGCGTTGAAGTCCTCGAAGCCGGGGACCACGCGGGAGATCCGGTCGCGGATGGTGGCATAGTCGCGTTCGAACTCCTCCCAGGGGGTGGTGGAGGCGGGGCCCAGGACGGCGCGGGCCATCCGGGCCACGATCGCGGGTTCGGAGAGCAGGTGCGGGGAGGCGGGGGCGAGGTTGCCGCGGGAGGCGTGGACCATGCCCATGGAGTCCTCGACGGTCACGAACTGCCTGCCCGTGGCCTGGACGTCCTTGTCGGTGCGGCCGAGGGTGGGCAGGATCAGGGCGCGCCGGCCGGTGACCGCGTGGGAGCGGTTGAGCTTGGTGGAGACGTGCACGGTCAGGGAGGTGCGGCGGATCGCGGCTTCGGTGACGTCGGTGTCGGGGGTGGCGCCGACGAAGTTGCCGCCCATGGCGAAGAGGACCTTGGCGTGGCCGTCGCGCATGGCCTGGATGGAGCGGACGACGTCGTAGCCGTGGCCGCGCGGCGAGGTGATGCCGAATTCTTTGTCGAGGGCGTCGAGGAAGGCGGGGGCGGGCCGTTCGAAGATGCCCATGGTGCGGTCGCCCTGGACGTTGGAGTGGCCGCGGACGGGGCAGACGCCGGCGCCGGGGCGGCCGATGTCGCCGCGCAGCAGGAGGAGGTTGACGACCTCGCGGATGGTGGCGACGGAGTGCTTGTGCTGGGTGAGGCCCATGGCCCAGCAGACGATGGTGCGCTTCGACGCCAGGATCATGGCGAGGGCGCGCTCGATCTCGGGGCGGGTCAGGCCGGTCGCGGTGAGAGTCTCCTCCCAGTCGGCTTCCTTCGCGGCGGCGGCGAGGTCCTCGTAGCCGTGGGTGTGCTCGCGGATGAAGGCCTCGTCGGTGGCGCCCTCGGTCTCGATGACGAGTTTGTTGAGGAGGCGGAAGAGGGCCTGGTCGCCGCCGATGCGGATCTGCAGGAAGAGGTCGCACAGGGCGGTGCCCCGGAGCATGCCGAGGGGGGTCTGCGGGTTCTTGAACCGCTCCAGGCCGGCCTCGGGCAGCGGGTTCACCGAGATGATCTTCGCGCCGGCGGCCTTGGCCTGTTCCAGGGCGGAGAGCATGCGCGGGTGGTTGGTGCCGGGGTTCTGCCCGGCGACGATGATCAGTTCGGCCTGGTGGAGGTCTTCGAGGGAGACGCTGCCCTTGCCGATCCCGATGGTCTCCGTCAGTGCGGAGCCGGAGGACTCGTGGCACATGTTGGAGCAGTCGGGCAGGTTGTTGGTGCCGAACTCGCGGGCGAAGAGCTGGAAGAGGAACGCGGCCTCGTTGCTGGTGCGGCCCGAGGTGTAGAAGAGGGCCTCGTCGGGCGAGCCGAGCGCGGTCAGCTCCTCCGCGATGATCGCGAAGGCGCGGTCCCAGCTGACGGCTTCGTACCGGTCGCCGCCCTCGGGGAGGTACATGGGCTGGGTGATGCGGCCCTGCTGGCCGAGCCAGTAGCCGGAGCGGCCGGCCAGGTCGGCCAGGGGGTGCGCGGCGAAGAACTCGGGGGTGACCCGGCGCAGGGTGGCTTCCTCCGCGACGGCCTTGGCGCCGTTCTCGCAGAATTCGGCGGTGTGCCGTTTGTCGCCCTCGGGCCAGGCGCAGCCGGGGCAGTCGAAGCCGTCCTTCTGGTTGACCTTGAGAAGCGTGCGGGCGGTGCGGGCCAGGCCCATCTGCTGCTGCGCGATCCGCAGGGTGTGGCCGATCGCCGGAAGGCCGGCCGCCGCGTGCTTGGGCGGTGTGACCTGCGGTGCGTCCTGTACCGGATCGCCTGTGGGCGGCTTGGTCGCCATCGCGCTCCCCTTCGAGCGTTCGTACGTGCGCAGCACGGGTGGCCGCGTGCTTCGATCCTTGCACGACCCACGGGAATCGGGGGAGGGCGGTCCGGTGTCCGTGGTGTCCGCCCGGGTGCGCCGGGGGCGTCCGGTGGGGCGGGTGCGCCGGTGGGGGCGACGGGCCGGAATTGTCGGTGGGGGCGCCTAGGATCGGGGACGTGGCAGATTCAGCATCGAAGAAGACGGACCAGACGACCGCAGCGGACCGCCCCCGCCTGATGCTCATGGACGGGCACTCCCTGGCGTACCGGGCGTTCTTCGCGCTGCCCGCGGAGAACTTCACGACCGCGACGGGGCAGCCGACGAACGCCATCTACGGCTTCGCGTCGATGCTGGCGAACACGCTGCGCGACGAGGCGCCCACGCACTTCGCGGTGGCGTTCGACGTGTCCCGCAAGACGTGGCGTTCGACGGAGTTCCCCGAGTACAAGGCGAACCGTTCCAAGACGCCCGACGAGTTCAAGGGGCAGGTCGAGCTGATCGGCGAGCTGCTCGACGCGATGAAGGTGCCGCGGTTCGCGATCGACGGCTTCGAGGCCGACGACGTGATCGCGACGCTGGCGACGCAGGCGGAGGCCCTCGGTTTCGAGGTGCTGATCGTGACCGGCGACCGGGACTCCTTCCAGCTCGTGTCCGAGCACACGACCGTGCTCTACCCCACCAAGGGCGTCTCGGAGCTGACGCGCTTCACGCCGGAGAAGGTCGAGGAGAAGTACGGGCTCACCCCGCAGCAGTACCCGGACTTCGCGGCCCTGCGCGGCGACCCGTCCGACAACCTCCCGGGCATTCCGGGCGTCGGTGAGAAGACCGCCGCCAAGTGGATCACGCAGTTCGGGTCGTTCGCGGAGCTCGTGGAGCGCGCCGAGGAGGTCAAGGGCAAGGCCGGGCAGAACTTCCGGGACCACCTGGAGGCCGTCAAGCTCAACCGGGTCCTGACCGAGATGGTCAAGGACGTGGAGCTGCCCAAGGGCGCCGCCGACCTGGGGCGCCTGCCGTACGACCGGGCCGCGGTGACCGGTGTGCTGGACGTGCTGGAGATCCGCAACCCGTCGCTGCGGGAGCGGCTGCTGGCCGTGGACCCGGGCGCGGCCGAGGAGGAGGCGGCCCCGGCGCCCGCCGCGGGCGTCGAGCTCGACGCGTCCGTGCTGGGCACGGGCGAGCTGGCGCCGTGGCTGGAGAGCCACGCGGGCGGGCCGCTGGGTGTCGCGACCGTCGACAGCTGGGCGCTGGGCCAGGGCAGCGTCGCCGAGATCGCGCTGGCCGCCGCCGGGGGAGCCGCCGCCTGGTTCACGCCGGCCGAGCTGGACGAGAGCGACGAGCGGGCCTTCGCGGCCTGGGCGGCGGACGCGGCCCGTCCCAAGGTCGTGCACAACGCCAAGGGCCTGATGCGGGTCTTCCCCGAGCACGGCTGGAGCCTCGCCGGCGTCACCATGGACACCGCGCTCGCCGCCTACCTGGTCAAGCCGGGCCGGCGGTCCTTCGCGCTGGACGCCCTGTCCACCGAGTACCTGCACCGTGAGCTGGCCCCCGCCGCCGCGGACGGGCAGCTCGCCTTCGGCGCCGACGAGACCGCCGAGGCCGAGGCGCTGATGGCGCAGGCCCGCGCCGTCCTGGACCTGGGCGACGCCTTCTCCGGCAAGCTCGCCGAGGTCGGCGCGGCCGAGCTGCTGCACGACATGGAGCTGCCGACCTCCGAGCTGCTGGCCCGGATGGAGCGCGCGGGCATCGCCGCCGACCGCGACCACCTGGAAGCCATGGAGCAGCAGTTCGCCGGCGCCGTGCAGCAGGCGGTCAAGGAGGCGCACGCGGCGGTCGGCCACGAGTTCAACCTCGGCTCGCCCAAGCAGCTCCAGGAGGTCTTCTTCGGTGAGCTGGACCTGCCGAAGACGAAGAAGACCAAGACCGGCTACACCACGGACGCCGACGCGCTGGCCTGGCTGGCCACGCAGACCGACCACGAACTCCCGGTGATCATGCTCCGGCACCGGGAGCAGGCCAAGCTGCGCGTCACCGTCGAGGGCCTGGTGAAGACCATCGCCGCCGACGGCCGGGTGCACACCAGCTTCAGCCAGACCGTCGCCGCGACCGGCCGGCTGTCCTCCACCGACCCGAACCTGCAGAACGTGCCCGTGCGCACCGACGAGGGCCGGGCCATCCGCCGCGGCTTCGTCGTCGGCGAGGGCTTCGAGTCGCTGATGACGGCCGACTACAGCCAGATCGAGCTGCGCGTGATGGCCCACCTCTCCGAGGACGAGGGGCTGATCGAGGCGTTCGCCTCCGGCGAGGACCTGCACACCACGGTCGCCTCCCAGGTGTTCGGGGTGGAGCGCGACCAGGTCGACGCCGAGATGCGCCGCAAGATCAAGGCCATGTCCTACGGCCTGGCCTACGGGCTGTCCGCCTTCGGCCTGTCCCAGCAGCTGGGCATCGAGCCGGCCGAGGCGCGCGGCCTGATGGAGACCTTCTTCGAGCGCTTCGGCGGGGTCCGCGACTACCTCCAGCGCGTCGTGGACGAGGCCCGGGCCACCGGATACACGGCGACGGTCTTCGGCCGCCGCCGGTACCTGCCCGACCTCAACAGCGACAACCGTCAGCGCCGCGAGGCCGCCGAGCGGATGGCGCTCAACGCCCCGATCCAGGGCACCGCCGCCGACATCGTCAAGGTCGCGATGCTGCGCGTCGACAAGGCGATCACCGAGGCCGGTCTGCGCTCGCGGATGCTGCTCCAGGTCCACGACGAAATCGTGCTGGAGATCGCCCCCGGAGAGCGGGAGCAGGTGGAGGAGCTGGTGCGCCGCGAGATGGGCGCCGCCGTCGAGCTCCGTGCCCCGCTGGACGTATCGGTGGGCGTCGGCTCCGACTGGGAGTCCGCCGCGCACTGACCTGCATGGCGATGCGCGGGCAGCGCCCGTCCCCGTCCGCTCAGGCGGCGGGGACGGGCGTTCGCGTCTCCTCGTCCGAGCGCGGCCTGTCCCGGTCGCGGCGCTGCCGCAGGCGTACGAGGACCCCGTAGACCAGCAGGGCCACGCAGAGGCCGCCGCCCGCCCCGAAGCAGATGGTCGGGATGATGTCGAGGGGCGTACGGATCCGGTCGAAGAAGGTGAAGAAGCGGATCACGCGGAAGGTCACCCCGATCGCGATGCCCGCCCCGATCAGCGCCAGCGCACCCCAGTACTCCGCGCGGCCCAGCACCGGCACCGACGCGGGCGGCGGGGACGCCGGCAGGCGGCGCAGCGCGGTCGCCGTGAACCACAGCAGCGCACCGGCCGCGATCGCCGAAGTGCCGTACTGCAGGAAGGTGTAGGGCGGGAAGCCGAAGGCGATGGGCTCGCCGAGCCAGGGCAGTGCGTTCGTCCCCCAGCGGTCCATGTGCGTGAAGCTGTCCCACAGCACGTGCGTGAGCGAACCGATGACGGCCGAGACGTAGAACCAGGCGAGGAGCGCGGGCAGTCGACGGTGTACGCGCCATTCCTCGCCCCGGACGAAGGCGTGGACCCGGCCCTGCAGGCGGCGCGGCAGGAGCGCGACGAGCGGCTCGCGCAGCAGCAGCCAGCACCCCACGAGGGCGGCGGTGAGCACCGCGTCCAGCGTGAGGATCCCGGGCAGTGAGTGCGTGACGCTCCCGTACGCCATGAAGCCTTCGACGACCGCGTCGGTGAAGTAGAAGGTGTCCGGTGCGAAGGAGCCGAGGACCATCGCGGAGGCGACGAGGGGACCTCGTGCACGTCCCGTCCGGCGGATGGCCGGAAGTACGGCGGCCGCATGGCTGAGAGTGAACGGCATGGCACCTCTTCTGTGCGTTGCTGCGGTCGTTCCCTCTTTCGGGCCAATGCGCCCGAAGGGTCCCGACAGTATGCGTGAGCTGCCTGTGGACGTGGGGATCCGGTGAATTCCGGCCCGTGGTGCGTGCCCATTGCAGGGAGTTGACGTAGGGTCACGCGGACGTCGAGGGGGAGGGGTCCGGCTCATGTCGTCTCGGATATTCGGCCGCAGGCTGCGCAGGGGAACGACGGCCGCGCTGGTCTGTGCGCTGACGGCCGCCGCGCTGACCGCTTCGCGGGGCCCGGCGGGCGCGGTCTGGGACACGGCGGTCACGGCCGGCGGCAGCGCGGACCGGCCGCTCCCGGCGCAGGAGAGCGGCGGCGACTCGGCCTACTTCACCGAACTGCCGCCGCTGGTGAGCCCGCAACCGCCGCCGGTGCTGCTGCCGGACGGGCCGCCCGAGACCCGGCCGCAGGAGCAGCCGGCGCCACAGCCGGCGACGGCGGTCGCCGTGGGCGGGGCCTCGCAGGGGATACCGGCGAGCGTCCTCGCGGCGTACCAGCGGGCCGAGGAGACGGTGGGGCAGAGCGACCCCGGATGCGGACTGCGCTGGCAACTCCTCGCGGCCATCGGCAAGGTGGAGTCCGGGCAGGCGCGCGGCGGCCAGGTGGACGCGGCCGGCACCACCCTGCGGCCCATCCTCGGTCCGGTGCTCGACGGCAACGGCTTCGCGAACATCGCGGACACCGACGGCGGCGCGTACGACGGCGACGCGAGATACGACCGGGCGGTCGGTCCGATGCAGTTCATCCCCTCCACGTGGGCGGCCTGGGGCCAGGACGCGGACGGCGACGGGCGCCGCAACCCGAACAACGTGCACGACGCGGCCCTCGCGGCCGCCCGCTACCTGTGCGCGGGCACCAGGGACCTCCGGGTGGAGGCGGACCTGGACCGTGCGGTGCTGTCCTACAACCGTTCCACGGAGTACCTGCGGACGGTGCGGTCCTGGTTCACGTACTACCTGAAGGGCACGCACGAGGTCCCGGACAGCGGCGGTACGACGGCCCCCGCACCCACGGCCCCGTCGCCGAAGCCCACCCCGAAGCCGGACCCGACACCGACGCCCACCCCGAAGCCGGACCCGACGCCGACGCCCACCCCGGACCCGAAGCCGAGCCCGACACCGACTCCTGACCCGAAGCCCTCGCCGACGCCGACGCCGACGCCGACCCCGGAGCCGAAGCCCTCCCCGACGCCCACTCCCACCCCCACGCCTACGCCGGACCCGAAGCCGACACCCACACCGACTCCGACGCCCAGTCCGGCCGTGACCCCGTCGCCGAAGCCCAGCCCCACGGCGAGCTCCGAGCCGACCCGGCGTCCGACTCCGACTCCCACGCCGACTCGGACCTCGACGCCGAGCGCGAGCCCGACCGGTACCCCTTAGGGCAAAAGGAGTTGGCGACCCGTCATCCGACCCCTGATGATTCCGGTGGTTCAGGGGGCGGAGGAGGGTGCATGGCCGATGCGTTCGCGTGTGCGGGGTGCGGAGCCCCGCTGACGGCCTCCCTGACGCGGGTCGCGCTCCCCGCCCGCGCCCACCAGCGCTACGGGCACGATCTGCTGCCCGCCCTGATGGAACAGGGCACTTACGCCGTCGACCCGGAGCCGTCCGGCCCGCCCTGGCAGCCGTGGAGCGGTATCGGGGCAGACGAGGCGGCCGCCCGCGGTGTGTTCGCCCCGGTCCCCTCCCTCTCCTTCGGGCCGCCGGGCGCGTTCCTCGCCGCTCCGGGCGATACCCGCGGCACCGTCCTGATCCCCGAGCGCTGCGACGGCTACTGCCTGGGCCTGGACGGGCGGGCCGGCCCGAACCTGGCCTGCGCGCACTGCGGACGGGCGGTGGCCACCCGCATCGACGACTGCACGTTCTGGCAGGTGGTGCGGCTCGACCCGACCGCCGTCGACCGGATCCCCTCCGCAGACTCCGCCCCGACCGCCGACTGGGCCGGGCTCACCCGTGCTCCGGAGTCCGCGCCGCCGATCGAACCGCCCGGCCGCTGGAGCCCCCAATGGGAGGCGGCCGTGGCGGTCGCCCTGGCCCACCTCCTGGCCGTCTCGGGAGGTGACCGCGTCAGCGTCCCCGCCGGCCTCCTCGCGACCGCCTTCGGCCGCGCGCTCGACGGGCTGCTCCCGGCCGGGCCGACGACGAAGATCCTGGCCCTGGCCGGACCGGGCCTGCCCACCCCCGCTCCCGCCACCGGCATCGTCCTCGTCCCGCAGCACCCGCAGACGGGCGAAGCCTGGCAGTCGCCGTCCGGCACCGCCGAGGCCGTGCCGCTGGCCGCCGACGTATGGACGCATCTGGCCTTCCACGACGACCGGCGGCTGGTCCCCGCGACCGGCGTGCTTCCCCACGGAGTCCTGCGTGACGATCCACTGCCCCGCCATCCCTGGGGAGTCTTCCGCCCCGACCCGCGCGTGCTCCTGCACACCCTGTCCCGGCTACCCGCCGTTCGCGAACCCTGGCTGCGCGCGATCCACGACCGCCTGAGCAGCCGCCCCTGGTAGGCCCCGTCGTCAGAGGGGGTCCCCCGGCGCCCGTGCGCCGGTGCCGGGTACTCGGTGCGTCCCTGGGGCGCGGGAGCCTTGGACCACGCTCAGGGGCGACCCTCACGGCCTTGGCGTGGAGAGCCGGCCGAGGGCAGGGGCCGTTCCCGCTGATCCACGGTCCGGACAGTTCTCATCTCGACCCCGCGTTGCTACGGTGCCCCATCTCTGACGCCTCATCAGATTTCGGAGCCCCGGCATGCGCGCATTCGTCGCCGCCGTCGTCGGCCTCGCGGCCGCGCTGGCCCTCGTGTTCGCCATCACGGCGTCCGGGGTGCCCGAAGGCGAGACCTCACCCAAGCCCCTGCTCACCACCGCGCCCCCCGCGCCCGGAAAGTAGAGGAGGGCCGGGCGTGCGACGCAGAGCGAGCCTTGTCCTGCTGGCCGTTGCCGTGTTCTGCGCGGCCCTCGCGCCGCTGCTGCGCTGGTACGCGTACCCGCGACTCGCCAAGATCCCGCCGAACCAGTACCAGGAGATGGTGCTGGAGGCGAAGGACGCGACCCTCCTCGACTACACCGGCGGCATGCAGCCCAAGAAGGTCGACAAGGTCACGATCGTCCAGACCCTCAAGGGCAACGTGGAGGCGTCCAGGGAGATCGAGACCAGCGCCGGCAAGGATGTCGTCGTCTGGGACACGCTGTCCTACATCATCGGGCCCGACGGCAAGATGGTCTCCCAGATCCCCGAGCGCTACATCTTCGACGCCCACACCCAGGACCCCGTCCACGCCACGGGCGAGATGGTCGACGGCGACCCCGTCAGACGCGAGGGCATCGAGTTCAAGTGGCCCTTCTTCACCGAGCCGCGCGACTACCTCTACTTCGACGCCCAGACCCGCACCTCCTCGCCGATCCACTACGTCGGACCGCGCAAGTACCGGGGTATGGACGTCTACTACTTCGAGCAGACCGTCCCCTGGACCAAGGTCCCCATGCCGAAGAAGATGCCGATCGAGGGCATCGACCCGGCCACGATCGAGGCGGCCACCGGCACCACCCTCTGGTACACGACGAAGGCGATGTTCTGGGTCGACCCGGTGACCGGGGCGCCCGTCAACGCCGAGCAGGAGATCCAGCAGGAGATGCGCGGCGGGATCGCGGCGGGCGGCCCCGACGGCAAGCTCACCGCCTTCGCCGGGCATGTGAAGATGCGCGAGGACTACGCCGAACACACCCTCGACCTGGTCGCCTCCAACCGTACGAAGATCCTCGCACTGCACACCTACGCCCCGGCCGCCCTGGCCGCCGGCGGGCTGGCCTTCCTCGGGCTTGCCCTGTGGCTGGAGGCCCGCGGCCGTCGCGTACGGGACGGGGTGCGGGAGGGCGGGGAAGGGATCAGCCCCGCCTGAGCCGGGCGTTGGTGTGGCGGGTGGGCTCGGCGGTGGCCGGGTCCTCCGGCCACGGGTGCTTGGGGTAGCGGCCGCGCAGCTCCGCGCGGACGGCCCGGTAGCCGCCCTGCCAGAACGAGGCCAGGTCCGCGGTGACCGCCGCGGGCCGCCCGGCCGGCGACAGCAGGTGGACGAGTACGGGAACCCCCGCCACCCGCGGGGTCTCGGCCAGCCCGAACAGCTCCTGGAGCTTCACCGCGAGCACCGGCTGCTCGGAGGTGTAGTCGACGCGGATCCGGGAGCCGCTGGGGACCTCGATCCGCTCGGGCGCCAGCTCGTCCAGCCGGACCGCCTCGCCGGTGGCCCACGGCAGCAGCCGGTTCAGGGCCTGGCCGGCGTCGATCCGGGCGAGGTCCGCGCGGCGCCGGGCCCGGGACAGCTCCGGCTCCAGCCAGTCGTCGGCACGCGCCAGCAGTACGGCGTCGTCCGCCACGTCGGGCCAGGCGCCGCCGAGCGTCCGGTGCAGGAACCCGAGGCGGGCCCGGAGCCCTTCCGCGTCCGCGGACCAGCGCAGGAGCCCCAGCCCCTCGGCGCGGAGCCCGTCGAGCAGGGCCGCTCGTACGAGCGCCGGGTCGGGGGTGCGCAGCGGGCGTACCGCGAGTTCGATCGCGCCCAGCCGCTGCGCCGCTCGGGCGACGAGGTCCCCGTCCTCCCAGCGCACCTCCTCGACGTCGGTCCGCAGGTGCGCGGCGGCGGCCAGGGCGGTGTCCTCGTCGATGACGGCGGCCAGCCGGATGCGTGCGGCGGCCGAGTGCGGGGGCCGGTCGGCGACGGCGACTGCCAGCCAGGGCGCGTGCCGCAGCGGTGACCCGTCCCCGAGCCCCGCCCCGGTCCCGGAGGCCATGAGGAAGGCCCCCTCGCCCCTGGCCTTCGCCACCCGCTCGGGGAAGGCGAGGGCGGCGACGAGCCCGGCGGCGAGGTCATCGGGTGCGGCTCCACCGCCGGGGCTCCGCCCCGCACCCCGCTCCTCGAACGCCGGAGGGGCTGGATTCGCCGACTGCCGTGCACCGGTGTCCGCGGCGGAGGCCGGGATCCCGGCCCCGGCCGCAGAGCCCGGCCCCATGGTGCCGGTGCCGGTGCCGGTGCCGGTGCCGGTGCCGGTGCCGGTCGCGGGCACGCGCCCGGCGACTCCGGCCCCGGTTCCGGGCGGGCGCCCCGCGGCCCCGGACGGGGTCCCGGTCCCGAATTCGGCAGTGCGCCCCGCCCCGGCTCCTGCCCCAGTCTCTGCCCAGGTCCCGGACGGGGTCCCGGAGGCGGGTTCCGCAGTGCCCCCCGCAGGGGCAGCGGCGCGCTCCAGACGGCGGGCCTCCGTGCGCCAGCGTGTCGCGTAGGCGTCGGTGCCCGCGCGGGCCGCGCGCCAGGCCGCGGCCAGGTCGTCCCCGTACTCGCGCGGCGGCTCCTCGCTCAGCAGGGCCACCACCTCCGCCGCCCGGCGGGCGCCGAGCGCGGCGCTGCCGTCCAGCAGGGCCCGCGCCAGCCTCGGGTGCAGCCCGAGCCGGGCCATCCGCAGCCCCCGCGGGCTCGGCCGGCCGGCCGAGTCCACCGCGCCGACGGCCACGAGGACCTCCCGCGCCGCGGCCATCGCCCCGGCCGGCGGGGCGTCGAGCAGCGCCAGCCCGGCCGCGTCCGGGTCGCCCCAGCACGCCGCCTGCAGGGCGAACTGCGCCAGGTCGGCGATGCGGATCTCCGGCGCCGGGAACGCCGGCAGCCAGCCGTCCTCCGCCTCCGTCCAGCAGCGGTACACCACTCCCGGCGCCTCGCGTCCGGCCCGGCCCGCCCGCTGGCGCCCGGCCGCGCGGGAGGCCCGTACGGTCGCCAGCGCACCCAGCCCGCGGGCATGGTCCACCCGCGGTTCGCGGGCCAGCCCCGAGTCGACCACCACCCGCACCCCGGGGACGGTCAGGCTCGACTCCGCGACCGCCGTCGCCAGGATCACCCGGCGGTGGTCCGCAGCCGTCAGCGCCGCGTCCTGCACGGCCGCCGGGGCCCGGCCGTGGACCTGGAGCACCTCCGCGTCCACCCCGCCCAGCTGCCCCGCCACCCGGGCGATCTCGCCGACGCCGGGCAGGAAGCACAGCACGTCACCGGAACGTTCCGCCAGCGCCCGCCGCACCACCGAGGCCACGTGCGCGAGCTGCGCCGGATCCACCCGCATCCCGTGCGGGGGCCGCACCGGGCGGGCCGGGGGCGCCCAGACGGTCTCCACCGGGTACGACACCGCTGCCGCCTCCACCACCGGCGCACCCCCGAGCACCCGGGCCCAGCCCGCGGAGTCCGTCGTCGCCGAAGCCGCCACGAGCCGCAGTTCCGGGCGCAGGGTCTCCCGTACGTCGAGGAGGAACGCCGCGACCGTGTCGGCGTCCAGGTGCCGCTCGTGGCACTCGTCCAGGACGACCACGTCCACGCCGGACAGCTCCTGGTCGCGCTGGAGCCGCTGGAGCAGCACCCCGGTGGTCACCACCTCCACCACCGTGCCCGGCCCGGTCACCCGCTCGCCGCGGACCGTGAAGCCGACCGAACCGCCGGTCCGCTCGCCCAGCAGCCACGCCATCCGGCGCGCCGCCGCCCGGGCGGCGATCCGCCGCGGTTCGGCCACGACCACCCGGCGCCGCGGGCCGCCGCCGACCAGGCCCGCGAGGACCAGCGGGACCAGCGTCGTCTTGCCGGTGCCGGGCGGCGCGCACAGCACCGCGGCGCCGTGCGCGTCGAGTGCGCAGACGAGCCCGGGCAGGGCCTCGCGTACGGGGAGGGCGTCGAGGGCGGCCTGGCGGATCAAGGGGTCAGGCCCTCTCGCAGACGAAGATCGCGGTGCCGGGGATGAGGTTGCCGCGCAGCGGGGACCAGCCGCCCCACTCCTGGCCGTTCCAGTCGGGCCACTCGGGCTCGACGAGGTCGAGCAGGCGGAAGCCGCCCGCGACCACGTCGCGGACCCGGTCGCCGACGGTGCGGTGGTGCTCGACGTACACGGCGCGGCCCTGCTCGTCCTGCTCGACGTACGGCGTCCGGTCGAAGTAGGAGGCGGAGACGGTCAGGCCCTCGGGGCCGGGCTCGTCGGGGAAGGCCCAGCGGACGGGGTGGGTCACGGAGAAGACCCAGCGGCCGCCGGGGCGCAGGACGCGGTGTACCTCGCGCATGACGCCCACCGGGTCGGCGACGAAGGGGACGGCGCCGTAGGCGGAGCAGGCCAGGTCGAAGGAGCCGTCGCGGAAGGGGAGCCGGCCGGCGTCGGCCTCGACGAGGGGGACGTCGTCGCCGATGCGCAGGGCGTGCTGGAGCTGGCGGTGGGAGAGGTCCAGGGCCACGGGCCGGGCGCCCTGGGCGGCCAGCCAGCGGGAGCACTGGGCGGCGCCGGCGCCGATCTCCAGCACGTCCTTGTCCTTCAGGGAGGCGGCGGGGCCGAGGAGGGCCGCGTCCGCCTCGTCGAGGCCCTCGGGGCCCCAGACGAAGCGGTCGTCGCCGAGGAAGGCGCCGTGCTCGCTCTGGTACTCGTCGGCGTTGCGGTCCCACCAGCCGCGGCTCGCCCGGCTGCTCTCCGCTTCCCCGGCGTCACGGCGTGTGGCCTCGGCGTCGTCCGTGGAGCCCGGATCGGCCGTGTACGCGTTCTCGGGGGCGTCGTCCTCTTGGTTCATGGGGCCCGTCGTCGTAGTCTGCGAGTGTCTTGGGAAGTGGCAGGAACCGCCATCAGGGCGTTCCCGCCCATGAATTGTGCCGGTTGTGCGGTGATCCGCCCGGGCTGTGGGCCTTCGCGCATTGACCCTGTCCGGCCGCCCCCGTATGCTACAAGTTGCGCTGCGAGCCTGTGCTCCTCAGACCTAGCAGGCTGCGCTTGCATCTGTTGATGTCCCCTCGGTTTTCGAGGCCTCCCCGCTGCTGCGGATCAGGGGCTTCCTTGGCTGTCCGGCTTCTTCGGCAGATGCCGATAAGGGCTCCCGGCGTAGCAGTACCTACGACTTTCTGTCCGTAACCGGAGCCCTTTCCCACATGACGAGCAGCACCGAGACCACCTCTACCACTCCGCAGGTAGCGGTCAACGACATCGGTAACGAGGAAGCCTTCCTCGCCGCGATCGACGAGACGATCAAGTACTTCAACGACGGCGACATCGTCGACGGCGTCATCGTGAAGGTCGACCGGGACGAGGTCCTGCTCGACATCGGTTACAAGACGGAAGGCGTGATCCCGAGCCGCGAGCTCTCGATCAAGCACGACGTCGACCCGAACGAGGTCGTCAAGGTCGGCGACGAGATCGAGGCCCTGGTTCTCCAGAAGGAGGACAAGGAAGGCCGTCTGATCCTGTCCAAGAAGCGCGCTCAGTACGAGCGTGCCTGGGGCACGATCGAGAAGATCAAGGAAGAGGACGGCATCGTCACCGGTACCGTCATCGAGGTCGTCAAGGGTGGTCTCATCCTCGACATCGGCCTCCGCGGCTTCCTCCCGGCCTCCCTGGTCGAGATGCGCCGTGTCCGCGACCTCCAGCCCTACGTGGGCAAGGAGCTCGAGGCGAAGATCATCGAGCTGGACAAGAACCGCAACAACGTGGTCCTGTCCCGCCGTGCCTGGCTGGAGCAGACCCAGTCCGAGGTCCGCCAGACGTTCCTCACCACCCTGCAGAAGGGTCAGGTCCGCTCCGGCGTCGTGTCCTCGATCGTCAACTTCGGTGCCTTCGTGGACCTGGGTGGCGTCGACGGTCTCGTCCACGTCTCCGAGCTGTCCTGGAAGCACATCGACCACCCGTCCGAGGTTGTCGAGGTCGGCCAGGAAGTCACCGTCGAGGTCCTCGACGTCGACATGGACCGTGAGCGTGTCTCCCTGTCGCTGAAGGCGACGCAGGAGGACCCGTGGCAGCAGTTCGCCCGTACGCACCAGATCGGTCAGGTCGTCCCGGGTAAGGTCACCAAGCTGGTTCCGTTCGGTGCGTTCGTCCGCGTGGACGAGGGCATCGAGGGTCTGGTCCACATCTCCGAGCTGGCCGAGCGCCACGTGGAGATCCCGGAGCAGGTCGTCCAGGTCAACGACGAGATCTTCGTCAAGGTCATCGACATCGACCTCGAGCGTCGCCGGATCTCGCTGTCCCTGAAGCAGGCCAACGAGTCCTTCGGTGCCGACCCGGCGTCGGTCGAGTTCGACCCGACCCTGTACGGCATGGCCGCGTCCTACGACGACCAGGGCAACTACATCTACCCCGAGGGCTTCGACCCCGAGACCAACGACTGGCTCGAGGGCTACGAGAAGCAGCGCGAGGCCTGGGAGACCCAGTACGCCGAGGCGCAGGCTCGCTTCGAGCAGCACCAGGCTCAGGTCATCAAGAGCCGCGAGGCCGACGAGGCCGCCGCTGCCGAGGGCGCTGCCGCCCCGGCCGCCGGTGGCAACGCCGGTGCGGGCATCTCGGGTGGTTCCTACTCCTCGGAGTCGGACGAGACCTCCGGCGCCCTGGCGTCGGACGAGGCCCTGGCCGCGCTCCGCGAGAAGCTGGCCGGCGGCCAGAGCTGATCGCAGCGCGCATCGCACTGACGGTGTGAGCAGAGCTGATCGAGTACGACGGTGAGGCCCGTCCCCTTCGGGGGGCGGGCCTCACCGCGTTCCCGGCACGAGCCGGCGCGGATACCGGTGCCGGTGCGGATGCCGGGTGCCGATGCCGTGATCCGTTGCGTTCCTGTGAATGCGGCCAACTGGGGAATGGCGCCGCCGCCTTGGACGTTCTTCGCAGAGAACGAGACGAGGAGGAGTGGTGGCGGTGCTTGATCCACAGGGCTTGTACGAATGGGATGCCAAGGGTCTGGCGGTGGCGGACCTGGCGGTCGCCCAGGACTCGGCCGGGCTGGTCATGCTGTACCACTTCGAGGGGTACATCGACGCGGGAGAGGCCGGCGAGCAGATCGTCGAGCGGCTCCTGGACACCCTGCCCCACCAGGTGGTCGCCCGCTTCGACGCGGACCGCCTCGTGGACTACCGGGCACGCCGGCCGCTGCTGACCTTCCAGCGCGACCACTGGGCCGAGTTCGAGGAGCCGCGGCTGGAGGTCCGGCTGGTCCAGGACGCCACCGGAGCGCCCTTCCTGCTGCTGTCCGGCCCGGAGCCGGACGTGGAGTGGGAGCGCTTCGCCGTCGCCGTCCGGCAGATCGTCGAGCGCCTCGGGGTCCGGCTCTCGGTCAACTTCCACGGCATCCCGATGGGCGTCCCGCACACCCGGCCCGTCGGCATCACCCCGCACGGCAACCGGACCGACCTCATGCCGGGCCACCGCAGCCCCTTCGAGGAGGCCCAGGTGCCCGGCAGCGCGGAGTCCCTGGTGGAGTTCCGCCTGTCCCAGGCCGGGCACGACGTCCTCGGTGTCGCCGCGCACGTGCCGCACTACGTGGCGCGCTCCGCGTACCCGGACGCCGCGCTGACAGTGCTGGAGGCGATCACGGCGGCGACCGGCCTGGTGCTGCCGGCCGTGGCGCACGCGCTGCGGACCGAGGCGCACCGTACGCAGACGGAGATCGACCGGCAGATCCGCGAGGGCGACGAGGAGCTGGTCAGCCTCGTACAGGGGCTGGAGCACCAGTACGACGCCGCCGCGGGCGCCGAGACCCGGGGCAACATGATCGCCGAGCCGGCGGAGCTCCCGTCGGCGGACGAGATCGGCCGCGAGTTCGAGCGCTTCCTGGCGGAGCGGGAGGGCGAGAACTGACGTACGGGCGGCGCCCCCTATGCTGCGGGGCATGCTGAAAGTGGGCCTGACGGGCGGAATCGGTGCCGGTAAGAGCGAGGTCTCGCGACTGCTGGCGGGGTACGGGGCGATCGTCGTCGACGCCGATCGGATCGCACGGGAGGTCGTCGAACCCGGTACGCCGGGCCTCGCGGCCGTCGTGGCGGCCTTCGGGGAAGAGGTGCTGACCCCCGAAGGAACGCTGGACCGGCCGAAACTGGGCTCCGTCGTCTTCGCCGACCAGGACAAGCTCCGGACCCTCAACGCGATCGTGCACCCGCTCGTCGGCGCCCGGTCCGCCGAGCTGGAGGCCGCCGCGGGCCCTGACGCGATCGTCGTGCACGATGTACCGCTGCTCACCGAGAACGGCCTCGCACCCCTCTACGACCTGGTGGTCGTGGTGGACGCGGCGCCGTCCACGCAGCTCGCCCGGCTGACCGGGCTGCGCGCGATGGCCGAGGAGGAGGCCCGGGCCCGGATGGCCGCGCAGGCCACGCGCGAGCAGCGGCTGGCGGTGGCCACCCTCGTCATCGACAACGACGGGCCGCTGGAGGCGCTGGAGCCCCAGGTGCGCAGGGTGTGGGAAGAGCTCACCGCGCGGGCGGCGGGCGGCCGCACCGCCTGACGTGTGCATGGAATAGTGGCTGGGGCGGGGGCGTTGAAGGCGCCGGTAGAGGGAAGGATTCATACCGTGTCCGAGACCGCACGCCCCACGCCGTCCAGCCCGGAAACACACGTCATCGACTTCCGGGCGGCCGAGCAGCTGCTCGCCGTATGCGACCCGCGCGGTGCGGTCAAGCTGCTCGACTCGGTCGTGGCCGCCCACCCGGAGAACACCGCGGCCCGGCTGCTGCGCGCCCGGGCCTTCTTCGCCGCCGCGCAACTGCGCCCGGCGGAGCTGGAGTTCGAGCTGGTGCTGGAGCGGGAGCCGGACAACGCCTTCGCCCACTTCGCGCTGGCACGCACGCACGAACGTGCCGGCCGGCCCGAGCAGGCCCGCAAGCATTTCCGGCTGGCCGCGGCCCTCGACCCGCAGCCCGACTACCTCGCGGCGGCCCGCTTCGAGGAGCAGGCCTGACCGCTCCGCGCGTTTCGTCCGCGGGTTCGTTCCGGGTCCGTGTTGCGTGGGGCTCGTCCAGCGTGCCGCTCACCGGCTGCCGGGCGGCTCGTACGGGGGGATGTTCCGGCCGGGCTGGTAGTGCGGGCCCTGGCGGATGTGGCGCACGATCATGCACAGGTCCACGCTCACCACGACCGCCAGCGCACCGCACGCGGCCGCCCATCCGGGACGGCCCGCCAGCGAGAAGGCGGCCGTCCCGGCGGCGGCCCAGACCAGCCCCCAGACGCCCAGCCAGAATCGCAGCCGCAGCGGACTGCGTGCTGTGACCGGTTCGTTCCCGGACCGCATGGCCATCGCCTCTCGCTGTCCATGGTCCCACCCGGCCGGGCGCCGGGCGGGGCCGGGGCGCGCGGCTACGGGTTGAGCCTGTTCACGGCCTTCGTCGTCGTCTTCTTGAAGGCGGCGACCGGGGCCTGGGAGAGGTCACCCATCTGGCCCCACTTCACGACGGTCACGGTGGAGCCGTCGCGCCCGATCCCGTACAGGTGCACGCCCGGCTCGGACTCCGGGATCGAGGTGTGGACCCCGTAGACGTGAGCGCCCTCCTCGACGGGGAGGGTCCCGTAGTCCTGCCACGAGGCCGTGCCGCCCGGGGTCGTGCGCAGCCAGTCGGCGGCGCAGGCGGCGACCCTGCGCTCCAGCGTGCCGACGAGCTTGGCGGCCGCGGCGGGCGAGGCGGACCGTACGGAGACCTGCACGGCGCCCGTGTCGAACTCGGTGCCGAACGTGCGGTGCCAGCTGCCCGCCGCCGGGAGCGCGCCGTCCAGGCAGAACGGCGCCGTCTCGGGCAGCCCCGCGGTGATCTCGCCGGCGTACCAGGCGGACGACGGGTGGGGCGGCAGATCGGTGCCGTTGAGGAAGCCGGGCGCGGTGGCGGCCGCGGCGGAGGTCGAGGCGGTCAGGGCGAGGGCGGCGGCCGCCGCGACCAGCGCGGTCGCGAGGCCGGCGGCGGTGTCGGTACGTCGGAACATGTCGGTTCTCCCCGTGGATGCATCGGTGTGCGTGCCTGACGAGACTGTTCCCCGGCCGGGGGCGGGGGCCACGGTTCGGGGCGAAATCGGGACACTGGAACGCCCGTACACGCTGTCACCTGGGGTAACACCTCAGGCATGGAACGGAGCCACGGGACGGGGGACGGGGGACACCGTGAGTGAGGCCGAGGATTTCGCGCGGCTGATGCGGGAGCTGAAGGAACGCGGCGGGCTGAGTTACGGCGTACTGGCGCGCAGACTGCACACGAGTACGTCGACGCTGCACCGCTACTGCAGCGGGGAAGCGCTGCCCGTGGAGTTCGCCGTGGTGGACCGCTTCGCGCGGGCCTGCGGGGTCTCGGCGGCGGAGGCGGTGGACCTGCACCGGGCGTGGCTGCTGGCGGACGCCCGGCGGCGCGCGGGGGCGGCGGCATCCCGGCCCGCGCCGGAGCCCGCGCCGGAGCCGTCGGCCGTGCCCGCGCCGGAGCCGGTGCCGGCGCCGACCGTCGCTGTGGAGCCGGAGCCCGCTGTCGCCGGGGAGCCGGCCGTGGTGGTGGGCCCGGCCGGGGCGGCAGGGCCGGGGGCCCGCCCGTCCTGGTACCGGCGCCGGGCGGCCGTGGTCGCCGCCGCCGGGCTCGCGGCGGGGGCGGTGGCCGTGGCACTGCTGGCGGTGACCGGGCCGGACCCGGGGGCGCCGTCCGCCGGTACGGGGGCAGGGGGCGGGGCCGGTACGCGGGGGCCTTCGGGATCCGCCTCCGCGGGGCGGACCCCGCCGGAGGCCGGAGCGGCTCCACCGGAGTCGGCGACGGGTTCCGCGACGGGTTCGCCGCCGCCATCGGAACCGGGGGCAGGATCCGCCACCGCGTCGGCTCCGTCCTCCGCCTCGCCACCCGGCCCGGCCCCCGGCCGGGTACCGGCGGCGCCTCTGAAGGCGGCGGTGCGGTCGCACGTGTGGGCCGCGGGCTGCGATCACGCGTACCTGACCGAGCGGGGTCCCGGTTCGGTGCCCCCACCGCCGGTGGAGGCCGACGCGCCCGCCTGGGCGGCGGCGCAGCGCGCCGTGCACGCGGGGTCCCAGATCGTCGAGGTCACCCTGCACGGCACGGATGCGGGAGCGGTTGTCCTGGAGGGTCTGGAGGTGCGGGTGGGTGCCCGCCGTACGCCGCCCGCCTGGAACGTCTACCAGATGTCCCAGGGCTGCGGTGGAGGTCTCACCCCGGCCGCCTTCGCCGTCAACCTGGACGCGCCGCGCCCCCTCGCCCGCCCCGTCGCCGGGAACGACGCGGGGGGCCGGCAGCCGGCCCCGGCCTTTCCGATGCGGGTCTCGGCGGCCGAGCCGGTCGTCCTGCGGGTGGAGGCCGCCACCACGGGCTGCGACTGCGACTGGTCCCTCGACCTGCGGTGGACCTCGCCGGCCGGCTCGGGCACCCTGCGCGTCGACGACGGGGGACGCCCGCTGCGCACGAGCGCCGCGCCCGGGCGGCCGGTCTACGGGTACGCGCTGGAGCAGGGCCGCTGGGCACGCTGAAACAGCAGGTCAGGAGCGTTGTCGGTGGGCGCGCCTAAACTCGTGGCAAAGGGGCCGGAAGGTCCGCGAGGACCGTGTGAGCACGTCGTGAGGGAGCGGGAGGGGGACATCATGACAGCGCAGCCGGATATGCAGCCGGAGACACAGGCACAGACGCCTGCGCAGACGTCTGCGTATACGTCTGCGCAGGCGCCGCGGTGGTCGCAGCAACAGCAACAGCAGCCGCAGTCTCAGCAGCCGACGCCGCAGCCGTCGGCGCTGTTGCGCCACGCCGCCGTCTTCCTGCCCGCCGCCGTCCCCCGGGAGGGCCGGGTCGCCTTCTGGTCGCCCGACGGGGACCCGCTGCCCGAGGCCGGCACACCGGGGCCGCTCACCGTCGTCCGTCCGCACGGCACCGGGGTCCGCAGCCGGACCGTGCCCGCGGTGACCTTCTCCGTGGCCGCCGCCCTGCCCCTGCTGGTACGGGCCCCCCGCAGCCCCGCCGCGCATCCCGCCACCCGGGCCTGGGGCACCGCCGCCACGCAGGCCCTCACCCTGGCCGCGCGCGGCAGGCTGCTCCCCGGGCTCACCCCCGAGGGCGTCGACGCCTGGCGGGTCGGCCCGCCAGGCGCCGCGGACATCGCCCATCTGCGTGCGATCGCCGCCGCCCTGCCCCACGAGGGGTATGCGACGCCCCTCGCCGGGCGCCGCCCGCTCCGGCTGCCCGAACCGGAGGCGCTGGTCCGCGCCTTCCTCGACGCCGTCGCCGACAGCCTGCCCCGCACCCCGGCGGCGGCCGTCGCCGCCGGGCGGCCGTTCGCCGCGCGGGAGCCGCAGCGGGTCCCCGGGATACAGGAGTGGGCCGCGCAGGTCGCGGCCGGGGCCGACACCGGAGTCGGGCTCTCGCTCCGGCTCGACCTGTCCTCCTTCCGCCTCTTCGACGAGGCCGAGGGGGAGGAGACCCGGCGCGCCGGCGCCGCCGTCGTCCAGGTGCACAGCCTCGCCGACCCGACGCTGGTCACCGATGCCGGGCAGCTGTGGGCCGGCACGGCCGGGGCCGGCTTCGGGCCGCGCGCCCGGATCGACGCCGTGCTCGCGCTGCGCCGGGCCGCGCGGATCTGGCCGCCCCTGCTGCGCCTGCTGGACCAGCCCGTGCCCGACGCCCTGGCACTGTCCGACCCCGAGCTGGAGGACCTGCTGGGGGTGGCCGCGACCCGGCTGGCGGCCGCCGGGGTCGTGGTCCACTGGCCGCGCGAGCTGGCCCGTACGCTGTCCGCGACCGCCGTCGTACGGTCCACCGCGCCCGGGTCCGCCACCGACGGGACCGCCTTCTTCGACGCGGAACACCTCTTCGCCTTCTCCTGGGAGCTGGCCCTCGGCGGCGACCGGCTCACCCCCGGCGAGATGGACGCCCTGGCCCAGGCCCACCGGCCCGTCGTGCGGCTGCGCGACCAATGGGTACGGGTCGATCCGGAGCTGGTGCGCAAGGCGCGCCGGCGCGAGCTGGGTCTGCTCGACCCGGTCGACGCGCTGGCCACCGCGCTGTCGGGCACGGCCGAGATCGACGGCGAGCAGGTCGAGGCGGTGCCCGTGGGGGCGCTCGCCGCCCTGCGGGAACGGCTGACGGCGGAGCTCGCCCCGCTCCCGCAGCCCGCCGCGCTCAAGGCCACCCTGCGCGACTACCAGGCGCGCGGCCTGGCCTGGCTCGACCTGATGACCTCTCTCGGTCTCGGCGGCTGCCTCGCCGACGACATGGGCCTGGGCAAGACCGTCACCCTGATCGCGCTGCACCTGCACCGCGACCGCCGCGAGCCCACCCTCGTGGTGTGCCCCGCCTCCCTCCTGGGCAACTGGCAGCGGGAGATCGAGAAGTTCGCGCCGGGCACCCCCGTACGCCGCTTCCACGGCGGCGGTCGCAGCACCGAGGACCTGACGTCCTGCACGGGCGGGTTCGTGCTCACCACCTACGGGACGATGCGCGCCAGCGCCGCCCTGCTCGCCGAACAGCGCTGGGGCATGGTCGTCGCCGACGAGGCGCAGCACGTCAAGAACCCCCACTCGGCGACCGCGAAGGCGCTGCGCACGATCCCGGCGCCGGCCCGGGTGGCGCTGACCGGCACCCCGGTGGAGAACAACCTCTCCGAACTGTGGGCGCTGCTCGACTGGACCACGCCGGGGCTGCTGGGTCCGCTGACCACGTTCCGGGCCCGGCACGCCCGCCCGGTGGAGCACCAGCAGGAGGAGGACGGCGGCAACGAGGCGGCGGTCGCCCGGCTGGCGGCGCTGGTCCGGCCGTTCCTGCTGCGGCGCAAGAAGTCCGACCCGGGTATCGCGCCCGAGCTGCCGCCGAAGACGGAGACCGACCACCCTGTGTCGCTCACGCGTGAGCAGGTCTCGCTGTACCAGGCCGCGGTGGACGAGGCGATGGCCGTGATCGAGTCCAGCGAGGGCATCGAGCGGCGCGGCATGATCATGAAGCTGCTGGCGTCGCTCAAGCAGATCTGCAACCACCCCGCGCAGTACCTGAAGGAGGAGCAGCCCCGGCTCCCGCACCGCTCGGGCAAGCTCGCCCTGCTGGACGAGCTGCTGGACACGATCGTCGCCGAGGGCGGGTCGGTGCTGGTCTTCACGCAGTACGTGACGATGGCCCGGCTCATCGAGCGGCACCTGGCGGCCCGCGGGATCGCCGCGCAGCTCCTGCACGGCGGCACCCCGGTCGCCCGCCGCGAGGAGCTCGTGGACCGCTTCCAGGCGGGCGAGGTCCCCGTCTTCCTGCTGTCCCTGAAGGCGGCGGGCACCGGCCTCAACCTGACCCGCGCCGGCCACGTCGTCCACTTCGACCGCTGGTGGAACCCGGCCGTCGAGGAACAGGCCACCGACCGCGCCTACCGCATCGGCCAGACCCAGCCCGTACAGGTCCACCGGATCATCGCCGAGGGCACCGTCGAGGACCGCATCGCCGAGATGCTGGAGGCGAAGCGGGCCCTGGCCGACGCCGTCCTCGGCTCCGGCGAGGCGGCGCTGACCGAGCTGACCGACCGCGAGCTCGCCGACCTCGTCTCCCTGCGGAGGCCCGCATGATCACCGCCCGGGACGACCGCCGCCGCACCTTCGAGACCGTGCCCGCCGGGGTGGAGGCGGTGAGCTGGTGGGGCCGGGCCTGGGTGGCCGCCCTGGAGGAGGTCTCCCGCGACCCGGCCCGGCTGGCCCGGGGCCGCGGGTACGCCGAGGGCGGGCACGTCGACGCGGTGACCGTCACCCCCGGCCGGATCGTCGCGTACGTCCGGGGCAGCAGGCCCCGCCCGTACCGCACCGAGCTGATCCTGCCCGCCTTCGCGGACGCGGAGTGGAGCGAGCTGCTGGAAGAGGTCGCGGCCGACCCCGCGGCGCTCGGCGCCCTCCTGGAGCGAGAGGTTCCGCAGTCGCTGGCGGGGACCGTCCTGCCCGGGGCGGGCGAGCTCGTCCCGCACTGCTCCTGCCCGGACACCGGGCGCCCGCCGTGCAAGCATGCCGCCGCCCTCTGCTACCGGGCGGCCCGCCTCCTCGACGAGGACCCCTTCGTCCTGCTGCTCCTGCGCGGCCGCGGCGAGCGGGAGCTCCTGGACGACCTGACCCGCCGCAATGCCGCCCACGCCGCCCGGGAACAGCCCGAGGAGGCACCGGACTTCCCCGGGGTACCGGCCCGGGAGGCGCTCACCCGGACCGTGCTGCCGCCGCTGCCCGCGCCGCTCGCCGCGCCCGCGGCGGCGGGCCTTCCGCCCGCCTACCCGGCCGACCCGGCGGCCCCGGACCCGCTGGCACTCGACCAGTTGGCCTCCGACGCGGCCGCCCGCGCCCTCGCGCTGCTCACCACCGGCGAGGACCCGATCGCCGGGCTCACCCTCTGGCAGGACGCCGTCCGGCTGGCCTCCGCGGATCCCACGGCGGGCCTGACGGGTGCGGCCCGCGTCCTCTACCGGGACCTGGCCCGCGCCACCGGGCGTACCACCACCGACCTCGCGCGGGCCGCGGCGGCCTGGCGCCAGGGCGGGCGTGCCGCCCTGGCCGCGCTCGAAGAGGCCTGGGACCCGCCGGCCGGACCCTTCGACCGGGCCCGTCCGGCGCTCCTCGCCGCGTCGCAGGGGGTCTTCCGCCCCGAGCGCAACCGCCTGACGTCCCGCACCCGCCAGCTCCGGCTCGGCCGGGACGCCCTCTGGTACGCCTACGAGTCCCGGCCGGGCGACGACGACTGGTGGCCCACGGGCCGCCCCGCCCAGGACCCGGTCAGCGCCCTGCTGGGCTGAGACCCTCCGCCCATCGGGTCAGGGCCGTGAAGTCGCGGTCCCGCAGGCCGTGGCGCGGGTGGACGCGCAGCAGGAGGGCCGGGGCCGGATGGTGGGCGGCGACCCACGCCCGGTCCCGCGGGGTGATCATGTCGTCGACCCAGGCGAAGGGGCGGCCGGCGGCCCAGTCCCTCAGGTGCCGGGTCTTCCAGGAGAGGCCGTCGGGGTCCTCGGCGAACAGTTCGGGCCATTCGACGACGGACAGGTCGCCGGGGAGCCCGATGTGCGGGGAGATCAGGGTGTTGGCCTGGTGCGTCCACGCGGTGGCCCAGGTGAGCTCGAAGGGCAGGGCCAGCAGCCGGGCGCCGTGGGAGGGGTGGAGGCGGATCCGGGCACCGCGTCGTGCCCTGCGGGATTCGGGGTCGCGGTAGGAGAGCCAGACCTCCGGCCACATGCGGTGGCTCTTGTACCCGCGCAGCCCGGCGAAGGGGGCGCGGAAGGGGTTGAGGGGGCCGTCCACGTCGAGGAGGAGCAGCGGGCGTGCAGTCATGAAGTACCCAGTACCCAGTACACGATTGAGTGAAATGCCTACCGCTTCTATAACCCGTATGGGTTCGCAGGCGTTGTCTCCGGTGCGGGGCGAGGCCCCGAAATCCACCGGAAGGCAGGGAAAGTGATGCGTAACAGTCGTCGAAGCGGCTTGATCGCGGCGGTCGTTGCGGGCGGCGGTCTGGCCGTCGCGGGTGTGGGCGGCTTCGCCCACGCCGACGCGGACGCGGACGGCAGGGCCGAGCGCTCGCCGGGTCTGCTGTCCGGGAACCTGATCCAGCTGCCCGTGAACCTGCCGGTGAACGCCTGCGGGAACACCGTGAACGTGGTCGGCGTGCTGAATCCCGCGGCCGGCAACCGCTGTGCGAACGAGTCCGGGGGCGGCGGCCATGCCGAGCAGGGCGGCGGGAACGGCGGGGGAGCCGTGGCAGAGGGGCGCGGAAAGGATTCTCCGGGCGTATTGTCAGGCAATGGGATCCAGTTGCCCGTCGACCTCCCGCTGAACGTCAGCGGCAACTCCGTCAACGTGGTCGGCATCGGGAACCCCGTGTACGGCAACTCGTCCGTCAACGGCGAGAAGCCCACCCCCGGCAAGCCCGTCCAGCCGCCCGTCGTCGAGAAGCCGGTCATCCCGGCCGAGCCGGCCAAGCCGGCCACCCCCGTCACGCCGGTCGTCCCGGTCACCGAGGTCCAGCCGCCGCGGCACAGTGAGGCGCTCGCCCACACCGGCGCCGACGGTGTCGGCTACCTGGTGCCCGCCGGTGGTGCCCTGCTGCTCGGGGGCGCCCTGCTCTACCGCCGCTTCCGCCTCAACTAGGCCGTCTCTTCCGGATCTTGCCTGACCCGCGCCGCCCGGCACCGCACCTCACCGCGTTGTCGAGGCACCCGAGTGCGTCCGGTACACGGGCGCCTCTCCGTCTTGCGATGCTTCCCCTCGGCCCTGCGGGCCTGGGGAGGCCCCATGGCACCGGACGACGCGGGCTCAATCGGCAAGATCCGAAAGAGACGACCTGGCCTCCCTCCGCGGCACGGTGCGCCACCCGTCCAGGATGGCGTCGATCCGCGCGGCCAGCCGGGCGCGGGCCGCGAAGCGGGGGACGCCCGCCATCAGCAGGGCGTCGTACTCGGTGTCGGTGTGCCGTACGGCCGCCCGCACCGCCACCGAGACCGCCGCCTCGTCCAGGGCCCGCCCGGCCGCGGTGCGGCCCACCCGGCCGCTGCCGCGCAGCGAGGCATGGGCGGCGATCGCCACGGCCCGGTCGGCCGGGCAGCCGGGGAACAGCCGCACTATCTCGGCGGCGAACGCCGCCGTGAAGCGGACGTCCTGCGCCGCGCGGCGCAGCCGGTCGCGCTCCCGGCGGCGCGCCCGCGCCTCGGAGTCCGCCAGGCAGGCCCGTTCCGCGCCGGCCAGCGCCGCCTCCTCGACGAGGAGCCCGAGACGCTCGTACCGGCGGCGCCGCCTGTGGAAGCGGACCACGACCGCGCTGAGCGCACTCGCCTCGCGCGAACGGCGGGTCAGCGCGGCGTCCCCGCGCGGCAGGTAGACGAGATGCCCCAGATCCGCGCAGTCCAGACACCGGGGCACACCGGCCTCGCGCACCAGGTGCCGGAGGGGCCCCTGTCGGCACTCCGCGCAGTGGATCTGCTTCAGCGACTCGAAAACGACCAGGCTCATACAGGTGTGATACCGCCGTCCGGCCCTCATATCACCTGGTGGGGAAGGACGTTGAGGTTTCACCGACTCTTCCGGATCCGGCCTGATCACTCCTACGGTGGGCCGTGGACCATGGACCACGGGGGCCGGTCCACGGAGGAGGAGCACATGCGCGCACGGCGGACGACCACGGCGCGGCCGCCGGTGACCGGCTTCGGCATGGGCACCGGCAGGGCATGCGTGACCACGATCCCGGCAGGCCGGGAGATCGTCATCCCGCCCGGCGGCTGCACCGGCTGGCACTACCACCGGGTGCGGCTGGAAGCCGTCGTCCTGGCGGGCACCCTGACCCGGGTCCTGCACGACCTCACCGTCGAGGTGCACCGGCCCGGGACCGCCTTCGTGGAACCCGCGGGCATCGGACACATACACCTGGGCCACAACCTGGGCACCGAACCGGTCGTCCTGCACGTGACCCCCCGACTGCCCGAGGGGACCCCCTTCTCCATACCCACGCCGGCTCCGGCCGGCGCCACCCCGGAGGTCTGCCTCCACCACACCCACTGAGCCGCCGCCCAGGCAGCCCGGCCGCGCTCACACCAGTCGGCGTATCTCCCCGCGGACCCGGTAGAAGCCCCCGGAGGCCGCGTGCAGGCCGTCGACCACGTACCGGGCGCCGACCTCCCTGATCCCCCGCGGGAACTGCACGTTCCAGGACGGCTCGAAGCCGCCCGACACCACCTGCACCCGCATCCGGCCCCCCTGCTGGACGCACTCCACCACCACGGAGCCCGCCGGCTCCGAGGCCACCGCGGCCATCGAGACCGTCGCCACCGCCGAGGCCGAGGCGGCCGGGGTGAACACCGGCAGCGCTGCCGCCGACTTCACATCCATCGGTGCGGGCACCGAACCCTGCTGGGCCGCCGCGATCGCCTGCTCGCTCGCGTCCACGCAGACCAGGGAGCCGTCCGTGGTCACCAGATACAGCCGCTCGTCCAGGTACTGCATCGACAGCGCCGACCCGCCGCCGGTCCCCAGCTTCCACAGCCGGTTCCCGTCCGCGTCGAAGCAGTAGACCGAGGAGGAGGAGTCGCCCGCGAAGACATGACGGCCGTCCGGCGAGGTCGCGCACGAATACACCGCCGCGTCGCACCGGTAGGTCGCCTCCGTCGCGCCCGAGGCCTTCGACAGCCGCTGCACGGTGTTGCGGACCGTACCCGCATACACCGAGTGCTCCTCCTGCCAGCCGAACAGGACACCGCCCGGGGTGGCGCTGTGCCACAACTGCCCGGTGCCGTCCGCTGCGTAGGCCGTCACACCGGCGCTGTGCCCGTGGTAGACCGCCCGCTCGTCGGCCCGCACCATCCATGCACCCGACCCGGAGGACTTCCGCGACCACTGGTGCTCGTCCTCGTGGTCGATGACGGTCAGACCGCCGTTCGCATCGGAGACGTTCAGCACGCCCTCGTGGATGTCCAGCCAGTAGATGTCCACATCCGCAGCGATGCCGTAGGCACCGAACGGCACCTTCGACGACAGGTCGTACACCGTGCCGTCGTCACAGCCCGCGTATATCCAGAACTCGTCCGCCACCAGGCACTTCACCCCGTCCGGCAGTGAATAGCGGGCCAGCACCTCACCGCCGTGGCTCAGCGTGTAGACGTCACCGGCCTGGTTGCCGACCCAGCAGCGGTCCTCGTCGACGTGGATCCCGAAGGCCGCTGAACCGGTACGGAAGCGCCACAGCACCGGGGCCACGGCACGCGCCGTCGACGGCGCCGACGTCACCTGGCGGCGCGTCACCGCCCGGGCGGCCCGCTGCCCCTGCACGGCCGGGGCGTACCCCTTGCGGACCTTCTCCCCGATCTTCTTGGCGGCGGCGGCCCGGGCCTTCTCGGCCGTCGGGAACGAGGAGCTCTGCAACTGGCCGGGCGCGCCGATCCGTCCGTAGCGCACGGAGACGGCCGTGCCGTCCACGGTCACCTCGTAGAACTTGTGCGCCCCGCCACCGTCCTGCGACAGCTCCAGGTACGTCGTCTCCCGAGCCATGACAGACCCCTCCCCGAAAACCGGTCCACCGGCGCCGTTTCCGCGGTGATCCCTCCTGAGAAAAGCTACGGGTGACCACTGACAATGGGCCGGTGCAGTGGAAAGCGATCACATGGCAGCGGATGGCCGAGCGGCTCGCCGGTCACCTCGACGACCCGGACCACGCCCCCGGGCCCGACGCCTGGCAGCGCGTGGGCATCGACGGAGCGCCCGCGGCGGACACCGGCGCCCTCGCCGGGCTGCTCGCGGAGGAACTGCGGCTGCGCGGACGCTCGGTCCTGGTCGTGCCGACCGGCGGCTTCCTGCGGCCGGCGTCCCTCCGCTTCGAGTTCGGACGCCGGGACGTGGACGCGTACCTGGACGGCTGGTACGACACGGCAGCGCTGTGGCGGGAGGTGTTCGGGCCGACCGATCCCGGCGGGACCGGGCTGGTGCTGCCGGACCTGTGGGATCCGGCGACCGACCGGGCGACCCGCAGCCCCTACGTCGAACTCCCGGCCGGTGGTGTGCTGCTGGTGCACGGGCCGCTGCTGCTGGGGCGGTGGTTCCCCTTCGACCTGAGCGTTCACGTCCGGCTGTCGGCGGGGGCGCTCGCGCGGCGGACGGAGGAGTCCGAGCGGTGGACGGCGGCGGCGTTCGCCCGGTACGAGGCGGAGGCGGATCCGGCCGGCGCCGCCGACGCGGTGGTGCGGGCCGATGATCCCAGGCATCCTGCCTGGACCGGGATTCGGGGGCGGTGACGTGGGGTTGGGGTGCGGGTGCGGGTGCCGCTGCGCGGGGCCTCCTCCCCGCCCCGCCCTTTCGCCGTTTCCCGGGCTCTGCCCGGACCCGCGCCTCAAACGCCGGCGAGGCTGAACGGCAGGGGTTCCACCCGGACCCCGCGCCTCGAAGGCCGGCGGGGCTGAACGGCAGGGGCTCCGCCCCGGACCCGCGCCTCAAACGCCGGCGAGGCTGAACGGCAGGGGCTCTGCCCGGACCCCGCGCCTCGAAGGCCGGCGGGGCTGAACGGCAGGGGCTCCGCCCCGGACCCGCGCCTCAAACGGCGGCGGGGCTGGAGTGGGCCGGTCGGGCGGGGAGTGGGCTGCGTCGGGCGTCGGGCCTGTTCGGGGGCAGGCGTTGCGGCAAGGCACCCCTGGCTAGGGGCGGCCGCCTGGGTGGGTTATGGCCTGGGCTGCTGCGCGGCAGCCTGCGCGGGCCGATTCCGTCTGGTCCGCGCCGTCCAGCCGGGCCGCCAGGAAGGCGCCGGTGAAGGCGTCACCGGCGCCCGTGGAGTCCACCACCGGCTCGGCCGGTTCCGCGGCCGCCACCTCGGCCGTGATCCTGCCCCGCTCGGCCACCAGCGCCCCCGCCGGGCCCCGGGTCACCACCACCAGCGGCACCCGCCGGCTCAGCTCCGTCGCCGCCCGGGCCGCCCCGGCCCGCTCCGGCAGCCCGGCCAGCAGCCGGGCCTCGTCCTCGTTCGGCAGCAGCACCCCCGCCCCCGCCACGGCGTCCAGGAAGCGCTGCGGGCCCAACGCCGCCAGGAACCCCGCCGACGCCGGGTCCACGCTCACCGGCACACCCCGCGTCCGCGCCGCCCGCAGCGCGACCATGGCCAGCTCCCGGCTGCTGTCCGCGAAGAAAAGATAACCGGACAGATGGAGATGCGCCGCCCCGTCCAGCAGGGACGGAGCCCAGTCGGCCGGGCACAGCCGCAACGAAGCCCCGCTGTCGGTGAGGAAGGTCCGCTCCGCGTCCGTGCCGACGAGGGCCACCACCGTCCCGGTCGGCTCCTCCGCGTCGACCACCAGCCGGGGCCGCACCCCCGCGTCCACCAGGGCCCGCTCGTGCCACCGCGCCGATTCCGTGCCCACCCGCGCAAGGAGGCGTACCTCGGCGCTCCCCGTACGGGCGGCCCAGCACGCCGCGTTGGCCCCCGCCCCGCCCGGCAGGGTCCGGATGCGGGCCGCGGTGTCGGTGGCCGGGGCCAGCGGCTCCGGATGCATGGCCACCACGTCCGTCACCACGTCGCCGACCACGAGCAGCGCCCCCGCCGCGGTCATGCCCGCGCCGCCCAGGCCCCGGCGATCCGGGCGCCGAGCCGTACGTTGCCGCGTACCGCCGCCAGGTTCGCCTCCAGCGAGGCCCCGGCCGTCGCCCGTACCAGGAACCCCAGCAGGAACGGGGTCACGGCCTGCCCCGTGATCCCCTGCTCGCGGCACGCGGCGAGGGCCTCGGCCAGGACCCGGTCGTGCAGCTCCGGGTCCAGCTGCTGCCCGGCAGCCACCGGATTGGCCACCAGCAGCGCCGACTGCGGGCCGCCGAGCGCGTCCTGGGCGGCCATCACCGCCGCGACCTCCTCGGGCCGGTGCACGGTCCAGTCCACCGGCTCGCCGGAATCGGCCAGGTAGAAGCCGGGGAACCGGTCCGTGCCGAACCCGAGCACCCCCACTCCCAGCGTCTCCAGCCGCTGCAGCGTGGCCGGCACGTCCAGGATGGACTTCACCCCCGCGCACACCACCGTGATCCGGGTCCGCGCCAGCAGGGAGAGGTCCGCCGACTCGTCCTGCGTCTGCGCCCATTCGCGGTGGACGCCGCCCAGCCCGCCCGTCGCGAACACGCGCAGGCCCGCCCGGGCCGCGAGGAAGGCCGTCGCGGACACCGTCGTCGCCCCGGTCGCGCCCGTCGCCAGGGCCGGCGCCAGGTCCCGGTGGCCCAGCTTGCGCACACCGTCACCGGCCGCGATCCGCTCCAGCTGGGACTTGTCCAGGCCCGCGCGGGCCACGCCGTCCACGACCGCGACCGTCGCCGGAACCGCCCCCTCCGCGCGGACCAGTTCCTCCAGTTCGAGGCCCACCTCCAGGTTGCGGGGGCGGGGCAGGCCGTGCGCGATGATCGTCGACTCCAGGGCCACCACGGGCCTGCCCTGCGCGAGCGCCTCGCGCACCTCTTCCGACAGGACCGGTCCACCGGACGGGGATGCAGTTGCTCTGTGCTGTGACATGTCCCCATCCATGGCACGGGATCGGCGCCCCCAAACGCACTCCCGTCACACCCGTCCCAAGCTGTCCGAGTAGCGTGCCCCATGGACACACGCGGCTTCCACGACGGACTCGCCGACCGCTACGAATTCGTCTACGCGGACTGGAACGCATCCGTCGCCCGGCAGGGCCGGGCCCTCGACGCCCTGCTCACCGCCGCGCTGGGCCCCGGACCGCACACCGTCCTCGACAACGCCTGCGGCATCGGAACCCAGGCACTTGGCCTGTCCGCGCTGGGCCACGCGGTCACGGGGACCGATCTGAGCCCCCGCTCCGCCGCCCGCGCCGCGCGCGAGGCCGCCGACCGCGGACTCGCCCTGCCCGTCGCCGCCGCCGACATGCGGGCCCTGCCCTTCGCGGACGCCTCCTTCGACGCCGTGGTCTGCGCCGACAACGCGTTGCAGCACCTGCTGACCGCGCAGGACGTGCGCACCGCCCTGGCCGAAACCCGGCGCGTCCTGCGGCCCGGCGGAGTGCTGCTGCTGTCCACCCGCCCGTACGGGGACCTGCTGAGGGACCGGCCGCGGAGCGAGGCCCCGTACGTCCACACGGACCCCGACGGGCGGCGCACCATCACCTTCCAGCTGTGGCACTGGCACGCCGACGGGGAGCGCTACGACCTGGAGCTCTTCCAGCTGCTGCCGGCCGGGGACACCTGGACGCCCCGCACCTCGCGCGCCACGTACTGGGCGCTCGCGCCGGAGCGGACCGCGCAGTTCGCCGGGAGGCGGGCCTGTGCGACACCGCCTGGCACGCGCCGGCGGACACCGGCTTCCACCAGCCGCTCCTCACCGCCGGACGCCCCCCGGTCCGACTGGACAGGATGACGCGTGGGCCGGCCCGCCGCTGGACGCTGTGGCCACCGCGCCGGGCGGGCGGCCCGCACTAGGCTGGCGCGCCATGAGCACCAGTGATCACTCCGCCGGACCCGTATCCGTCCCCGCCTCCTTCGCCGTCACCGTGGCGGACGTGGAGCTGGAGCCCGACGACCTCGACCCCGGGCAGATCGTCTCCGGCGATCCGGTGGTCACGGGCAAGGTCCTGTGGGAGTCGCCGGACGGCAAGCAGGTCCGCGGGATCTGGCAGATCACCCCGGGCGTGGTCACCGACGTCGAGGCGAACGAGCTGTTCGTGGTGGTCGGCGGACGCGCCACCGTCGAGGTCGAGGGCGGCGAGACCCTGGAGCTGGGCCCGGGCTCGGCCTGTGTCCTGCGGGAGGGCGACAAGACGGTCTGGACCGTCCACGAGACGCTCCGCAAGGCCTACCACATCAGCTACTGACCCCCTTGGGATCCGCGGGGTGGCGGCGCGCGGTGAACAGGGCGAGCGCCGCCATCGGCAGCAGCAGCGAGGCCCCGACGGCGTTGAGCCAGCCGTAGCCCGCCTGGGACATGATCACGCCGGCGGCGGCCCCGCCGACACCCGCGGCCGTGTTCATCGTGAGGTCGCTCAGGCCCTGCACGGCGGCCCGCGCGGCCTGCGGCACCGAGTCGGTCAGCAGGGCCGAACCGGCCACCATCCCGGCGGACCAGCCGAGGCCGAGCAGGAAGAGGCCGAGCGCGCTCCGGCCGTGGCTGGGCCCGGCCGTCCCGGCGAGCAGCGCCGCGACCGACAGCAGCCCCGCGGCGAGCCCGATCACGGTGAGCCGGCCGAGCCGGTCCGCGAGCCATCCCATGAGCGGGGAGAAGGCGAACATCCCCGCGATGTGACCGCTGATCACCAGTCCGACGAGTTCCAGCCCGGCGCCGTGGTGGCCCAGGTCCACCGGGGTCATGACCATGATCGAGACCATGGTGGTGTGGGACACGGCGACGGTGAGGAGCGCGAGCCGGGCCCGCGGAGACGCCCGCACGGCGGCGATTCCGGCGCGGATCGAGTGGCCCTCGCGGGTCCGCTCCTCGGGCGCGGCGAGCGCCCGCGCCGTCAGCAGGGGGTCGGGGCGCAGGAGTACGGCGATCAGCGCGCCGGTCAGCACGAAGACGACGGCGGCCCACACGAAGGGGCCCGCCGTCTCGGGTATGGAGGTGCCGGCGAAGCTGCGGCTCGCCGGAGCGGACAGGTTGGGGCCGAGCACCGCGCCGAGGGTGGACGACCACACGACGAGCGAGATGGCCCGGGCCCGGCGGTCCGGGGCGGCGAGGTCCGCGGCGGCGAACCGGGCCTGGAGGTTGGCGGAGGAGGCGGCGCCGAAGGCGGCCATGCCGAGCAGCAGCAGCGGGAAGCTCTTGATGGTGGCGGCGAGGACGACGAGGCCCGCCCCGGCGGCGCCGATCGCGTACGCCAGGACCAGGCCGGGGCGCCGGCCGCGCGCGGTCATCAGGGCGGCGAGCGGCAGCGAGACCAGGGCGGTGCCGATCACCGAGGCGGTGGAGGCGAAGCCGGACAGCGCCTCGGTGCCGCTGACCTCGGTGGCGAGCACGGGGGCCAGGGCGATGCTGATGGGCACGCCGAGGCCGCCGAGGACCTGGCCGGCCATGAGCACCCGGGAGGTGCGCTTCTGGAGCCGTGCGAGGTCCGGGAGGGCGAGCGGCGGCGTGGCGGGGCGGTCCGTGCCGGGGGTGGCGGTCACGCCGGACCCCGCCCTCGCGGGTACGCGGTGCGGGGCGCCGAGGACGCGGTGGGGCCGGGTGCGGCTGCAGCAGTACTCACCGCCGCAGTGTGCCACCCCTTACCGCCGTGTGGAACCGGGCCGTCGCGGCGGCCTGTCCCGCAGGCCACGGACGTCACACGGGGCTCAGAACAGCGGCTGCGGGAGCACGCCCTCCAGTGCGAGGAGCTGCCGCTTGGTCTCCAGTCCGCCGCCGAACCCGCCGATGCCGCCGTCGTTCTCCACGACACGGTGGCAGGGCACCACCACCGGCAGCGGATTGGAACCCATGGCGTTGCCGACGGCCTGGGCGGCGCCGGGCTGTCCCGCGCGGGCCGCCAGCTCCCCGTAGCCGACGACCGATCCGTAGGGCACGGAACGGTCCAGCTCCTGGAGCACCTGCCGGTTGAAGCCGGAGCTGAGGCGCCAGTCCAGCGGCAGGTCGAAGCGCCGCAGGGTACCGGCGAAGTACGCGGCGAGCTGGCGCACCGGCTCGGCCAGCAGCACTTCCTCGCCCGGCGCGGGCCGCCGGGCGTCGGCGCCGAGCCGGGAGATCAGCGGACCTGTCATCCGGTCGATCCGGTCCGGCCCGGCATGGAACTCGACCCTGACCAGCCCCTCCGGGGTGGCGGCCAGGAGCAGGGGGCCGATGTCGCTGGCGACGACGGTCCATTCGAGGTGCGGCCCGCGGGGGCGCTCGGTGCTGTCCACGCGTCCACGGTACGGCGCGCCTCCGACAGGCCGGGGCGGTCCGGGACCGTCCGGGTGCGGTCGCGGCCGTGCGGGGGCTCAGAAGCCGCCGACCGCCTCGCGGACCACGTCCGGGGCGTTCGTGATGATCCCGTCCACGCCCATCTCCTGCACCTTCCGGGCGGTCGCGGCGTCGTCCACGATCCAGGTGTCCACCTCCATCGCCCGGCCGTGGGCTCCGAGCAGGCCGTGCACGGCCGCGACCCAGTCGGCCGAGATGGTGGTGTGCCAGGGGTTGATCCGGTCGGTGAACTCCGCGTACCGGGGCAGCTCCGCCACGGGCGGGGTCCCCAGGAACGCCGTCACCAGGTCGGGGCGCAGCCCGTGCACGATGCGCACGCAGTCGGCGCTGAAGCTCTGCACCACCAGGCGCTGCGAGACGTGGCGCGGGTCGAGCCAGCCCGCCTCGCCCAGCACCCTCAGGGTCTGCTCCTCGATCCCGGGGTGGAGCTCCGGCTTCTTGATCTCCAGCAGCAGCCGCTGCCGGTTGCGCTGCACCCGGTCGAGGTACTGCCGCAGGGTCGGTACGAAGGCGCCCGCGTACTCCTCGCCGAACCAGCTGCCCGCGTCCAGCCGGGCGATCTCGGCCGCCGTGAAGTCCTTGACCCGCCAGGGCTTGCGGTCGGGGAAGACCTGTTCGACGTCGGTGGTCCGGGCCAGGGTGTCGTCGTGGATCACCACCAGCTCGCCGTCCTTGGTGCGCTGCACGTCGTTCTCGACCCAGTCGAAGCCCATGCGCCGCGCCAGGTCGACGGCTTCGAGGGTGTTCTCCGGGGCGTACGCCGAGGCCCCCCGGTGCGCGTACACGACGGGACCACCCAGGCCCAGCGGCCCGGCGGCGGATCCGGGCCCGGTGGCGGCGTACGAGGCCGTCCCGCCCAGCAGGGTGAGGGCGAGGCCCAGGAATGCGGCGGCGGCCGCGGCGGCGGGTCGGACGTACATGTGCGTTCTCCTCGGGTCGTGAGCCCTGTTCCTGCGTCAGACGGGTGCGGAGCGGCAGACGTTGTGGCGATGCACTTCACCGCGATCATGGGGTTGAAGATCACCGAGCCGCCACCGAACTACGACAAACGGACCAGAAGGGATGACGTCGGCCCCGACCGGCGGGCCGGCCGGGAGCGCGCCGGTCCCGGGCGGGGAGACGTGAGTGTCAGTGGGGGGTCGTACGGTGGAGTCATGCGGCCCGTATCGAAGATCGAACGCACGGTGGCGCCTTTCGAGGTCGTCAGCCCCTACCAGCCCAGCGGCGACCAGCCGGCGGCCATCGCCGAGCTGGAGAAGCGCATCCGTGCAGGTGAGAAGGATGTCGTCCTGCTGGGTGCGACCGGCACCGGCAAGTCGGCGACCACCGCCTGGATGATCGAGAAGCTCCAGCGCCCCACCCTGGTCATGGCGCCGAACAAGACGCTGGCCGCCCAGCTGGCGAACGAGTTCCGCGAGCTCCTGCCGAACAACGCCGTCGAGTACTTCGTCTCGTACTACGACTACTACCAGCCCGAGGCCTACGTACCGCAGTCGGACACGTACATCGAGAAGGACTCCTCGATCAACGAGGAGGTGGAGAGGCTGCGCCACTCCGCCACCAATTCGCTGCTGACCCGGCGCGATGTGATCGTCGTCGCCTCCGTGTCCTGCATCTACGGCCTCGGCACGCCGCAGGAGTACGTCGACCGGATGGTCTCGCTCAAGGTCGGCGAGGAGATCGACCGGGACCAGCTGCTGCGCCGCTTCGTCGACATCCAGTACACGCGCAACGACGTCGCCTTCACCCGCGGCACCTTCCGGGTGCGCGGCGACACCATCGAGATCTTCCCGGTCTACGAGGAACTGGCCGTCCGCATCGAGATGTTCGGCGACGAGATCGAGGCCCTCTCCACCCTGCACCCGCTGACCGGCGAGGTCATCAGCGAGGACCGCGAGCTCTACGTCTTCCCCGCCAGCCACTACGTCGCCGGCCCCGAGCGCATGGAGAAGGCGATCAACGGCATCGAGGCCGAGCTGGCCGAGCGCCTTGCCGAGCTGGAGAAACAGGGCAAGATGCTGGAGGCACAGCGCCTGCGCATGCGCACCACCTACGACCTGGAGATGATGCGCCAGATCGGCTCCTGCTCCGGCATCGAGAACTACTCGCTGCACATGGACGACCGCGAGCGGGGATCGGCGCCCAACACCCTCATCGACTACTTCCCGGAGGACTTCCTCCTGGTCATCGACGAGTCGCACGTCACCGTCCCGCAGATCGGCGCCATGTACGAGGGCGACGCCTCCCGCAAGCGGACCCTGGTCGACCACGGCTTCCGCCTGCCGTCCGCGCTCGACAACCGGCCGCTGAAGTGGGAGGAGTTCCAGGAGCGCATCGGCCAGACCGTGTACCTGTCGGCGACCCCCGGAAAGTACGAGCTCTCGCGGGGCGACGGCTTCGTCGAGCAGATCATCCGCCCCACCGGCCTCATCGACCCCGAGGTCGTGGTCAAGCCGACCGAGGGCCAGATCGACGACCTGGTGCACGAGATCCGCACGCGCGTGGAGAAGGACGAGCGGGTCCTGGTCACCACCCTCACCAAGAAGATGGCAGAGGACCTCACGGACTACTTCCTGGAGCTCGGCATCCAGGTCCGCTACCTGCACAGCGACGTCGACACCCTGCGCCGCATCGAGCTGCTGCGCGAGCTGCGCGCCGGTGAGTACGACGTCCTGGTCGGCATCAACCTGCTGCGCGAGGGCCTCGACCTGCCCGAGGTGTCCCTGGTGGCGATCCTCGACGCCGACAAGGAGGGCTTCCTGCGGTCGGGCACCTCCCTGATCCAGACCATCGGCCGCGCCGCGCGCAACGTCTCCGGCCAGGTCCACATGTACGCGGACAAGATCACGCCGGGCATGGAGAAGGCGATCGAGGAGACCAACCGGCGCCGCGAGAAGCAGATCGCCTACAACACGGCGAACGGGATCGACCCGCAGCCGCTCCGCAAGAAGATCAACGACATCGTCGCCACCATCGCCCGCGAGGAACTCGACACCGAACAGCTCCTCGGCACCGGATACCGGCAGGCGAAGGAGGGCAAGGGAGCCAAGGCGCCGGTGCCGGCGCTCGGCGGCCTCGCCTCCCACGCCCCGGCGGCTGCCAAGGGCGCCAAGGGAACGAAATCGGCCAAGGGCGGCAAGGCCGCCGAGGTGCTCACCGACCGGCCCGCCGCCGAACTGGCCTCGCTCATCGAGCAGATGACCGAACGCATGCGCGCCGCCGCGGCGGAGCTCCAGTTCGAGGTGGCGGCCCGGATCCGGGACGAGGTCGGCGAGCTGAAGAAGGAGCTTCGGCAGATGAAGGAAGCGGGCCTCGCCTGAGTCCGGGGGTGTCAGTAGGGTTGGGTCACAGCCGCAGGAACACGCTGCGCACCAGTCAACTGGGGCGGGCTACGGAGAGGGGACGCGCGTGACGGTCAACATGACCAAGGGTCAGGCCATCAGTCTGCAGAAGGCGGACGGAGGGACGCTGACCGCGGTCCGGATGGGCCTGGGCTGGCAGGCGGCGAAGCGCCGCGGACTGTTCGGCTCGCGGACGCGGGAGATCGACCTCGACGCGTCGGCGGTGCTCTTCGCCGACAAGCAGCCGGTCGACGTGGTCTTTTTCCGCCACCTGCAGAGCGACGACGGCTCGGTGCGCCACACCGGTGACAACCTGGTCGGCGGCGTCGGCCAGGGCGGGGACGACGAGGCGATCCTCGTCGACCTCCAGCGCGTGCCGGTCCACATCGACCAGATCGTCTTCACGGTGAACTCCTTCACCGGCCAGACGTTCCAGGAGGTGCAGAACGCCTTCTGCCGCATCGTCGACGAGACCAACGGCCAGGAGCTGGCCCGCTACACCCTCGACGGCGGCGGCGCGTACACCGCGCAGATCATGGCGAAGGTGTCCCGCGTGGGATCCGGCTGGCAGATGACGGCCCTGGGCAACCCGGCCAACGGCCGGACCTTCCAGGACCTGATGCCGGCGATCCTGCCGCACCTGTAGCAGTACCGGAAAAGCGAAGAAGGCACGGGGGAGGGGCTGCACGATGACGGCCGAACTGGTCCGGGGGCAGAACCACCCCGTGTCCCAGAGCCGGGTGGAGATCAGGGTTTCGGCGGGTGCGCCCGTGCTGGCCCTGGCCTCGCTCGCCGACGAACAGGGCCGGCTCGCCGGCAGCGAGGTCCTCGCCCACCCGGGCGCCAGGTCCCTCCCCGGCGTGGACGCGCCGGCGGAACTCGCCGACCGGCACACCTTCGCGGTGGACCTCGACGCCGTCGCGGCGGACGTCCACCGCGTCGGCGTGCTGCTCGTGCTGCCACCCGGCGGCCCGGTCCGCTTCGGCGCGGTCCCGGCCTCCCACGTGGCCGTCGCCGGCCCCGACGGCGGAACCGAGATCGCCGGCTACACCCTGACCGGGCTGGATGCCGAGACCGCCGTGGTCGCCCTGGAGCTGTACCGGCGCCAGGGCGCCTGGAAGGTCCGGGCCGTCGGCCAGGGGTACGCCGACGGCCTCGGTGCCCTGCTCGCCGACGGCGGGCTGTCCGTGCCGGCCGCCCGGGAGCTGGCCGCCGCCGCGCTGCGCACGGTCGCCCCGGTGAAGGAGGCCGACGCGACACGCGCCGCCCTGCCGACCCTCGTCGGCGACGTGCGCGCCCCGCAGACCCCCGCCCAGGCCCCGGCGTCCGTCCCGGAGCCCCCGGGCCCGGTCCCGGTCTCCGGTGTCCCGTACGCCGGTACGCCGTCCGGTGGTGACGGCTCCCCGCCCACGATCAGCTACACCCACCCGCGCCGCCGCCGCACCAGCAGCGAGCCGCCGGAGCCCGCCCCGCGGCCCGCCGCCGCGGCGGAGCCGGGCCAGCCCCCGCGGCCCGTCGCCGGCGACGCCAGTGGCTGGTCCATGGACGAACGGCTCTACAACCAGGTCTGGGGCATGTTCGAGGACCTGGCCCGCACCGCCGCCGCCTACCGCAGCGCCGTGGAGTTCGCCGACAACCGTATGGAGCGCGAGCTCGACGACGCCCTCTCCGACCCGCGCCACCGCCTCGGCGGCTCCGGCAACGCCGCCCGCGACACCGCGCGGGCCCGCCGCGAGGAACTGGTCGCCCAGGCCCAGGCCGTCCTCGACCGGGACCTCGCCCAGCTGGTCGCCGAGGCCGAGGTCGTCGAGCCCGCGCTGCCGGCCGCGTACGCCCGCTGGGACAACCCCGTCTGGCACGGCCACCGCACGCCCGAGGAGGGCCCCCTCGCCCTGCGCCTGGGCGATCTGCACCTGCCCGAGCGGCCCGACCTGCGCATCCCCATGCTGGTCCGGCTCCCGCTGGAGCGCGGGCTGTGGATCGACAACGGCCGCACCGGGTCCGAGGCCGCGATGGCCATGGACACCGACCGGCTGCGCCGTGCCGCCATGGACATGGCCGTCGCGCACGCGGTGCGGCTGCTCGCGGTCCACCCCGCCGACCGGTTCTCCGTCCACGTCATCGACGCGGCCGGGGCAGGCGCCGCCTCCCTGGCGCCCCTGGTACGGGCCGGGGTGCTGGCCGCGCCGCCCGCCGCCGGGGTCGCGGGCGTCAGCAGGACGCTGGCCGAGCTGACCCGGCGGGTGGACCTCGTACAGATGGCGCTGAAGGCCGGGGCGCCCGAGGACCTGCCGCCGGACGTGGACACCGCCGAGCAGCTGCTCATCGTGCACGACTTCCCGCACGGCTTCGACGACCGGGCCGTGACCCAGCTGCGCTACCTCGCCGACGAGGGCGCGGCGGTCGGGGTGCACCTGCTGATGGTCGCGGACCGCGACGAGGCGTCGGCCTACGGGCCGCTGCTGGATCCGCTGTGGCGCTCGCTGATGCGGCTGTCGCCGGTCCCGGACAACCACCTGGCCGACCCCTGGGTCCACCACGCCTGGACCTTCGAGCCGGACGTCCCGCCGCAGGGCAGCCGGGTCCTCGACCAGGCACTCGACCGGGTGGCGGCGGCCCGGCGCACTACCCGTCCGTGACCATCCTTTGGCGTTTTCTTTACCTTTACCGCCTTCGGCGGGTAAGCTCGTCAGCGCGGAGGGGAGTATTCCTGCTTTCCTGCTACGGCGTGCCCGTCAATACGGACCACCGCCGCGCACACGAGCGCGGTCGGTCCCGGGGCGTCGGCCCACGGCCTCCAGGCCGCCCGGGTGGAAGAGACCTCCGGCAGCGATGACGCTGACGAAGTGCTGAGCCATCCGCCGGAGGCATGTTCACCATGGAAGTTTCCTGGGCCCTTTGGGTCGCGACCATTCTCGGTCTGTCCCTGCTCATCGGCGCCGATTTCTTCATCGGCCGCAAGCCGCACGACGTATCGATCAAGGAAGCCGGCACCTGGACGGTCGTCTGGATCGTCCTCGCCGTACTCTTCGGCCTCGGCCTGTGGTTCTTCGGCACGCCCCAGGCGTCCCAGGAGTTCTTCGCGGGCTTCATCACCGAGAAGTCCCTGAGCGTCGACAACCTCTTCGTCTTCGTCCTGATCATGGCGAAGTTCGCGGTGCCCTCCCACCTCCAGCAGCGCGTGCTGCTCATCGGCGTGCTGATCGCGCTGGTCCTCCGCGCGATCTTCATCGCCGCCGGTGCCGCGATCATCGCCAGCTTCAGCTGGGTCTTCTACATCTTCGGCGCGTTCCTGATCTACACCGCGTGGAAGCTGATCCAGGAGGCCCGCAAGGACGAGGACGACGAGGAGTTCGAGGAGAACCGCCTCCTGAAGTCCGTCGAGAAGAAGTTCGGCGTCGCCGACCAGTACCACGGCACCAAGCTCTTCATCATCAACAACGGCAAGCGCGTACTGACGCCGCTGATGATCGTCATGCTCGCCATCGGTACCACCGACGTGCTGTTCGCGCTGGACTCGATCCCCGCCATCTTCGGCCTCACCCAGGACCCGTACATCGTCTTCACGGCCAACGCCTTCGCGCTGATGGGTCTGCGCCAGCTGTACTTCCTCATCGGCGGCCTGCTGGAGAAGCTGGTCCACCTCAGCTACGGCCTGTCGATCATCCTCGGCTTCATCGGCGTCAAGCTGGTGCTGCACGCCCTGCACGAGTCCGGGGTGCACGTCCCGGAGATCTCGATCCCCTTCTCCCTGGCCGTCATCTGCGGTGTCCTGGTCATCACCACGATCACCAGCCTGATCGCCTCGAAGAAGCGGGCGGCGGCCGAGGCCGCCGCCGGCACCGAGAGCATCGACGCCTGACCCGGCCCGCGGACCGCGTCCGCGGGCCTACACGGGGGCGGCCGAAGCGGCCGCCCCCGTTTCCTTTTCCGCCTCCGCGGCCTCCGCGTCCGACTTCTTGCGCACGGCCAGGGGATTGGTCTCCGGCAGCAGTGCGAAGCAGGCCAGGCTGACCAGGGCGATCGCGGTCAGGTACGCCGCGACGCCCCACGGCGGACCGGAGCCGTCCGCCAGCGCCGTCGCCACGATCGGGGTCAGCGCGCCGCCCAGCACGCCGCCCAGGTTGTAGCCGACGGCCGCCCCCGTGCAGCGGATCCGCGGGGCGTACAGCTCCGGCAGGTACGCGCCGACCACCGCGAACATCGTCACCATGCCCAGCAGCGCCACCGCGAAGCCCAGCGTCATCAGCAGCGGGTCGGCCGTCCGCAACAGCGCCACCAGCGGGAACATCCACACGGCGCTGGCCGCGCACCCGGCCAGGCACAGCGGCCGCCGCCCGTAGCGGTCACCCAGCAGCGCCAGCAGCGGCGTCATCAGTCCCTTGAACGCGACGGCCGCCATGATGCAGGCCAGCATCGTCGTCCGGCCCACCGGCAGGTGCTCGGCGGCGTAGGCCAGGGACCAGGTGGTGACCGCGTAGAAGACGGCGTAGCCCACCGCGAGGGCCCCGCCGGTCAGCAGCAGCAGCCGCCAGTGGCCCCGGAACACCTCGGCGAGCGGGGCTTCGGCCCGGCGCCCGGTCGCCGCGAGCGCGCGGAACTGCGGGGTCTCCTCCACCGAGCGGCGCAGCCACAGCCCTGCCAGTGCCAGCAGCCCCGCCGCCCAGAAGGGCACCCGCCACCCCCAGGAGGTGAACTGGGCGTCGGTCAGCGACGCGGACAGCCCCAGCATCAGGCCGTTGGCCAGCAGGAACCCCACCGCCGGGCCGACCTGCGGGAAGCTCGCCCACAGTCCACGCCGGTGTTGCGGCGCGTGCTCGGCGGTCAGCAGCACCGCACCGCCCCACTCCCCGCCGAGCCCGAGGCCCTGGAGGAAGCGCAGCAGGAGCAGCAGCGCCGGCGCGGCGATGCCGATCGTCCCGTACGTCGGCACACAGCCGACGGCCACCGTGGCGAGGCCGGTGAGCAGCAGGGAGGCCAGCAGCACCGGGCGTCGGCCGTAGCGGTCGCCGATGTGACCGAAGACGGCGGACCCCAGCGGGCGGGCGAGGAAGCCCACGCCGAAGGTGCCGAAGGCGGCGAGGGTCCCGGCGAGCGGGGAGAAGGACGGGAAGAAGAGCGGGCCGAGCACGAGGGCCGCGGCCGTCCCGTACACGAAGAAGTCGTAGAACTCGATGGCGGTCCCGGCGAGCGCGGCGGCCGCGAGGCGCGGCATGCCCGGCCCGGAGGAACCCCCGGCCTCAGCGGCCCGCGGGGCCGGAGGAACGGGGGTGGCGGCAGGGACGGGGGGCGGGGAGGGGTCCTGTGGCATGCGGCACCAAATACCGCCTCCCCGTCCGCCGGGGCACGAGTTCGGCCGTCAACGACCGGAAGGAGTGCTCCGTGTCCGGAAGTTGACGCGTTGCCGTCCCTACCAGCCGCGCTCGCGCCACTCGGCGAGGTGCGGACGCTCCGCGCCGAGCGTGGTGTCGTTGCCGTGGCCCGGGTAGACCCACGTCTCGTCGGACAGCTGCTCGAAGAGCTTGTGCTGCACGTCGTCGATGAGACTCTTGAAGGCCTCCGGGTCGTCGTGGGTGTTGCCGACGCCGCCCGGGAAGAGGCAGTCGCCGGTGAACACGTGCGCGTGGCCGTGCGGGTCGTCGTAGATCAGGGCGATCGAGCCGGGGGTGTGGCCGACCAGGTGGCGCGCGGTCAGCTCGACCCGTCCGACGCGCACGGTGTCCCCGTCCGCGACCGGGACGTCGGTCGCGACCGGGATGCCCTCGGCGTCGTGGGCGCCCGCGTAGGTCCTTGCCCCGGTGGCCGCCACGACCTCCGCGAGCGCGCCCCAGTGGTCGCCGTGGCGGTGGGTGGTGACGACGGAGGCGATGCCGTCGTCGCCGATCAGGTTCAGCAGGGTCTGCGGTTCGGCTGCCGCGTCGATGAGCAGCTGCTCATCGGTGGCCCGGCAGCGCAGCAGGTACGCGTTGTTGTTCATCGAACCCACCGCGACCTTGGAAATCATCAGGTCCGCGAGCTCGTGCACGTCGGCCGGACCGCCGACCTTGACCTCTCCGGTGTACGTCATGTGGTGATCCTAGAGGTGTATTCCTACAGCGGCGGGAGCGCGGGCAGAGGGCCGCCCGTGGTGGTCAGGGAGGCGCCCTTGTCGCCGCGGCCGGCGAGCCAGGCGAGCAGTGCGGCGGGGGAGCCGGACACGGTCACGGCCGGGTCCCCGGCGGAGCCGGTGCGCCAGGTGCGCCCGTCGGCGGTGGTCAGGGCCGTCGCGGGCACCTCCGGGCGTCCCGACCAGCGGTCGGCGAGGAAGGTGATTTCGCGGTCGGTGAACTCCTCCGGGAGGTCGGAGAGCTCGTAGCCGATGTTCAGGTCGACGTGGTGCAGGTCCACCTCGACCCAGCGGCGGAAGGGCACGTTCCCGGCGCGGTCCGTGACGCCGCCCCGCAGCTCGACGGTGCGGGACCAGTCCTGGTCGGGCTCGGTGGCGGCGAGGAAGCGGGCCGCGGAATCACGGAGGTCCGCCAGGTGTTCTTCCAGGGACCGGCCCGCGCCGCGTGCGATGTCCGCGTCGCGCGCCTCGCCGCTCTCGTACATCGGGCGGCCCTCGAGGACGTTGAGGAGGGCATCGGCGTTGCGCGCGAGGTGGGCCAGGATGTGGCCGCGGGTCCAGCCGGGGAGGTGTGACTCCTCGGAGAGCGCGCCGTTGTCCAGTTTCGCGACCGCGGTCAGCAGTCGGTCCGTGGCTTCACGTACAGATCGCAGGTCGTGCACATGATCAGTCATGGCTTCGAGCCTAGTGCTCGGAGCCGGTGGCCACACGATCGGGTGAAGAGGTCTGCGGAGTGCCGTAAATCGAATGTGCGTGCTATACGCTCGAAGTCCAGACTCCATCTCACCGCAGTGGCGCCCCCCATACCCTGGGACGGGGGCCGTGCCCCCCGCTCTCTCAAGAAAGGTGCGGACCGGCGTGACCGACCGTCTCATCGTTCGTGGCGCTCGCGAGCACAACCTCAAGAACGTCTCGCTCGACCTGCCCCGCGACTCGCTCATCGTCTTCACCGGACTCTCCGGGTCGGGCAAGTCCTCCCTGGCCTTCGACACGATCTTCGCCGAGGGTCAGCGCCGCTACGTCGAGTCGCTCTCGTCGTACGCCCGTCAGTTCCTGGGGCAGATGGACAAGCCCGACGTCGACTTCATCGAGGGCCTCTCCCCGGCCGTCTCGATCGACCAGAAGTCCACCTCGCGCAACCCACGCTCGACGGTGGGCACCATCACCGAGGTCTACGACTACCTCCGCCTCCTCTTCGCCCGCATCGGCAAGCCGCACTGCCCCGAGTGCCGCAGGCCCATCTCGCGCCAGTCGCCGCAGGCGATCGTGGACAAGGTGCTCGCGCTCCCCGAGGGCAGCCGCTTCCAGGTGCTCTCGCCGCTCGTGCGCGAGCGCAAGGGCGAGTTCGTCGACCTCTTCGCCGACCTCCAGACCAAGGGCTACAGCCGGGCGCGGGTGGACGGGGAGACCATCCAGCTCTCCGAGCCGCCGACGCTGAAGAAGCAGGAGAAGCACACGATCGAGGTGGTCATCGACCGCCTGACCGTCAAGGACAGCGCCAAGCGCCGGCTCACCGACTCCGTGGAGACGGCCCTGGGCCTCTCCGGCGGCATGGTCATCCTGGACTTCGTCGACCTCGCCGAGGACGACCCCGAGCGTGAGCGGATGTATTCCGAGCACCTCTACTGCCCGTACGACGACCTCTCCTTCGAGGAGCTGGAGCCGCGCTCCTTCTCCTTCAACTCGCCCTTCGGCGCGTGCCCCGAGTGCACCGGCATCGGCACGCGCATGGAGGTGGACCCGGAACTGATCGTCCCGGACGAGGACAAGTCCCTCGACGAGGGTGCGGTCTCGCCGTGGTCGCTCGGTCACACCAAGGACTACTTCCAGCGGCTGATCGGTGCGCTGGCCGGGGAGCTCGGATTCCGCACGGACATCCCGTGGGCCGGGCTGCCGGTCCGCGCGAAGAAGGCCCTGCTCTACGGCCACCGGACGCAGATCGAGGTGCGCTACCGCAACCGGTACGGGCGCGAGAGGGCCTACACCACGGCCTTCGAGGGTGCCGTGCCGTTCGTGAAGCGGCGGCACGCGGAGTCCGAGAGCGACGCCAGCCGCGAGCGCTTCGAGGGCTACATGCGCGAGGTGCCCTGCCCCACCTGTGAGGGCACCCGCCTCAAGCCGATCGTGCTCGCCGTGACGGTGATGGAGAAGTCCATCGCCGAGGTCGCCGCCATGTCGATCAGCGAGTGCGCGGACTTCCTGGGCCGGATGCGGCTCGACGCCCGCGACAAGAAGATCGCCGAGCGGGTCCTGAAGGAGGTCAACGAGCGGCTCCGCTTCCTCGTGGACGTCGGTCTGGACTACCTCTCCCTCAACCGGGCCGCCGGCACCCTGTCGGGCGGCGAGGCCCAGCGCATCCGGCTCGCCACCCAGATCGGCTCCGGCCTCGTCGGTGTCCTCTACGTGCTGGACGAGCCCTCCATCGGCCTGCACCAGCGCGACAACCACCGGCTGATCGAGACGCTGGTGCGGCTGCGGGACATGGGCAACACCCTCATCGTCGTCGAGCACGACGAGGACACCATCAAGGTGGCCGACTGGGTCGTGGACATCGGTCCGGGCGCGGGCGAGCACGGCGGCAAGGTGGTCCACAGCGGTTCGCTCAAGGAACTGCTGAAGAACACCGAGTCCATGACCGGGCAGTATCTGTCGGGGAAGAGGTCCATCGAGATCCCGGACATCCGCCGGCCCGTGAACGGGGAGCGGAAGCTGACCGTCCACGGTGCCAAGGAGAACAACCTGCGGGACATCGACGTGTCCTTCCCGCTGGGCGTGCTCACGGCCGTGACCGGTGTCTCGGGCTCCGGAAAGTCGACCCTGGTCAACGACATCCTCTACACCCACCTGGCACGGGAGCTGAACGGCGCCCGCTCGGTGCCGGGGCGCCACACCCGCGTGGCCGGGGACGACCTCGTCGACAAGGTGGTCCATGTCGACCAGTCGCCCATCGGCCGGACGCCCCGGTCGAATCCGGCGACGTACACCGGCGTCTTCGACCACGTGCGCAAGCTCTTCGCCGAGACGATGGAGGCGAAGGTGCGCGGCTACCTGCCGGGCCGCTTCTCCTTCAACGTCAAGGGCGGCCGGTGCGAGAACTGCTCCGGCGACGGCACGATCAAGATCGAGATGAACTTCCTGCCGGACGTCTACGTCCCCTGCGAGGTCTGCCACGGCGACCGCTACAACCGGGAGACGCTGGAGGTCCACTACAAGGGCAAGTCCATCGCGGAAGTCCTGAACATGCCGATCGAGGAGGCGCTGGGCTTCTTCGAGGCGGTGCCGACCATCGCCCGTCACCTCAAGACGCTGAACGAGGTCGGACTGGGCTACGTCCGCCTCGGCCAGTCCGCGCCGACCCTGTCGGGCGGTGAGGCGCAGCGCGTGAAGCTGGCCTCCGAGCTGCAGAAGCGCTCGACCGGCCGGACGGTCTACGTGCTGGACGAGCCGACGACGGGTCTGCACTTCGAGGACATCTCGAAGCTGATCAAGGTGCTGTCCGGGCTGGTCGACAAGGGGAACTCGGTGATCGTCATCGAGCACAACCTGGACGTCATCAAGACCGCGGACTGGGTCATCGACATGGGCCCCGAGGGCGGTTACGGCGGCGGCATGGTGGTGGCCGAGGGCACCCCCGAGCAGGTCGCCTCCGTGGGCGCGAGCCACACGGGCAAGTTCCTGCGGGACATCCTGGGCGCGGACCGCGTCTCCGACGCGGGCACGTCCCCGGTGCGGGCCGCGGCGAAGAAGGCCCCGGCCAAGAAGGCCGCCGCGGCGAAGAAGGCGGCCCCGGCCAAGAAGACGGCCGCCAGGAAGACGACGGCACGAGCCCGCAAGGCCTAGTCGCTGCGCTCAGCCCAGCAGGAGGGGCCCGGCCGCCGCGCCGGGCCCCTCCCGCCGTCCGTGGCGGTGCGCCCCGGCGGCGGGACGGGTGTGGGTGCCGCTAGTCGCCGAGCTCCGTCGCGTAGGGGGGTTCGGCTCCGGGTCGAGTGCAGGTCAGAGCTGCCGCGTGGGCGGCGTAGGCCAGGATGTCCGGCCAGTCCACCGGGCCGCCCGGGGCCGCCGTCAGGCGGTGCAGCAGGGCCGCGTTGACCGTGTCGCCCGCGCCGATCGTGTCCGCCACCGCGACCGGGCGGGCCGTGGCCGAGTGCTCGGCGCCCTCCCGGGTCCAGACCGTCAGGCCCGCCGCTCCCCGGGTCAGCACCACCGCCGAGGGCCCGGCCGCCAGCCAGTCGCCGACCCGGCCGCCCAGCCAGGCCGCGTCCTCCTCCGACAGCTTGAGGACGCCCGTGTACGGGAGCAGCCGCTCCCTGAAGCGGGCGCGGTGGCCCGCCGGGTCCGCGATGAGCGCCGGCCGGATGTTGGGGTCCAGCAGGGTCAGCAGCCCGCGCCGCGACTCCCGGCGCAGCAGGGCCTCGTACGCGCTCGCGCCGGGCTCCAGGACGAGCGAGCAGGTGCCGAGCGAGAGGGCCCGTACCCCCTCGGGGAGGGCCGGCGGCAGGGTGAACAGCCGGTCCGCGGTGCCCTCGACGTAGAACCCGTACGAGGCCGAGCCGTCCGGCGCCAGGGAGGGCACGGCGAGGGTGGTCGGCTCCGGCCCGCGCTGGACCAGGGACACGTCCACCCCCGCCGCCCGCAGCCCGGCCAGCAGACCCTCGCCGAAGCCGTCTGTCGAGACCCGGGAGCAGAAGGCGACCTCGGCGCCGAGCCGCCCGAGCGCACGCGCCGTGTTGTACGGTCCGCCGCCCGGCCGGGGCAGCAGCGCACCCGGCGGTCCGGCCGCGGGCACCAGGTCGATGAGGGCTTCTCCGCCGACGACGATCACGCGGAGGAAGGTACTCCATGGGGCGGCGGTATCGTCGGGTGGGCCGGTGCCGGTGCCGGTGCCGGTGCCGGGGCCGGGCCCGGCCTCGTGCCCCCGTCCGTGCCACCGCCATCGCCCCACCGCGCCAGCACCCCAGGAGAACCGCATGTCCGCGCCGCAGTCCGCCGCCCGCCGTACCGTCCTCAAGGGCGCAGCCGCGCTCGCCGGGGCCGCCGGCGCCGGGGCGGCACTCACGGCCTGCTCCACGAAGACCAACAGCGGCGGCAACACCCCCGCGACCCCCACCGCACCCGTGGAGCTGGGCGCCACGGCCGACGTCCCGGTCGGCGGAGCCAAGCTCTACCGGGAGCGGAAGCTGATCGTCAGCTGCCCGGCGGAGGGCCAGTACAAGGCGTTCAGCGCCCAGTGCACGCACGCCGGCTGTGTCCTGGACAAGATCGTCGAGGGGGAGGGGAACTGCCCCTGCCACGGCAGCCGTTTCGACGTGGCGACGGGCAAGGTCCTCAGCGGCCCGGCCGACCGGCCGCTGCCGGAGGTGCCGGTCCGCGCGGAGAACGGCAAGCTCGTCGCGGGCTGACCGCGCCGGACGCCCGAACCGGACGCCCGAACCGGACCCCCGAACCGGACGCCCGCGCCGGACGCCCGCGCCGGACGCCCGCGCCGGACGCCCGAGCCGGCACCGGCAGGACCCCCGTGCCTCAGTCCCAGTCCCAGGCGATCCCGAGGATGCCGCGCCGCACCGCCTGTTCCACCAGGTGCACCGCCCGGTGCCGGCCGTTCGGCGTCAGGTCCGCCAGGCCGGTGCGCGGGGCGTCCGGCCCGGTGCGGGCGAAGCGCCGGCACCGCACCGGGAGGGCCGCCTCGTCAAAGCGGACCTGGAGCACGTACTGGCCGCCCGCGTAGCTGAAACCGCGCACGTACTCGTCGCTGCGGGGGCCCGTGCCGTCCTCGATGCCGTAGCCGAAGACGTAGGTGTCCCCGCGCCGCAGCCCGGCGTCGAAGAGCAGCTCGGCGACGACCACCCCGGCCTCCGGATGGCATCGCACACGGCCCGTGCGGCAGTTCTCGTACGCCGTCACGCGCACCCGGGAGACGTCGCTGCCCGGGTCGCCGTGGTGCACGGCGAGATAGCGGTCGACGCCGTCCCGGTGCGCCCGGACGATCTGCTGCGACTCGCGGACCCGCAGCTCACCCCCCGGACCGATGCGGACCCGCTCGTGGTGGCCGAGCGAGTGCAGCCCGCCGTCCGGCGGGAGTTCCATCCCGTCGAGCAGCCGCTCCACCGTCCCGCCCCCGCTGAACAGGGCCCGGTACGAGCGGCCCGGCGGCTGTGCGGTCCCGCCGCCCGGAGCCGGGGCGGCCAGCAGCCTGACCAGGGCGCCCTCGGGCAGCTCCAGGATCCGCTCCAGGGCGGTGACGGCCCGCAGCGATTCCGGCTGACGCGGCCTGCGGGCGCCCTGCTGCCAGTAACTGAGGCTGGTCACTCCGACCTTGATGCCCTGCGCCGCGAGCCGGTGCTGCACGCGCTGGAGCGGCAGCCCGCGGGCCGCGAGGGCGGCGCGCAGGGCGAGGTGGAAGGGGCCGCCGCGCAGCAGCCGGTTCAGTTCCGCCATGCTCGCCGGATCCGTGGAAGGCCGCATGGCGACTCCTCTGTGAACGTTCACACGCGCCGTGGTGGGGGTCACGGCGGCAGCTCCGGGGGACCAGGTGGAACGACAGCAACCGTTCACACCGCAGTCCCACCGTTCACACTGCAACGTCACCGCGTATTGAAGCGCGTTGACCTGATCGCGACAACTCCCGGATGCTCCTCCACAGCGTCCGGACGCGCTCCTCCACCCCCACTCCCCACTTCGGGAGGAACGCGATGCGCAACCGAAACCGGCGGCTTTCCCCGGCCGCCCTCCTCACCGCCGTTCTCACCACCCTGCTCCTCGCCCTGCCCGCCGGCACCGCCACCGCCGCCGATGCCGACGCCGCACCCGCATCCGCCCTGGCGCAGAAGCGCCTGAACATCACCATGCAGGCGCAAGCGAAGACGAACTGGTGCTGGGCCGCGGGCGGCAACACCATCGCCACCTGGTTCGGCCGCACCTACAGCCAGAACCAGTTCTGCAACGCCGCCTTCAACCGCCAGCAGGGCACCGACTGCCCCAACAACCAGGCCACCCTCGGCAACGTCCAGACCGGGCTGCGCTGGGCGGGCGTCAACCCCGGCTCCTACGTCACCGGCTGGCTGCAGTACTCCACCGTCCAGACCGAGATCAACGCGAACCGGCCGATCGAGACCCGCATCCAGTGGTCGGGCGGCGGCGGCCACATGCACGTCCTCCACGGCTACGACACCGCGAGTAACTGGGTCTACTGGGGCGACCCCTGGCCCTCCAGCGACCGTTACAACTGGGCCTCCCACGCCTGGTACGTCAACAACAACACCTTCTCCTGGACCCACTCGCTCTACCGGATCGGGGCGTGAGCGCCATGACCCTGCGTGCTTCGGCCGCCGCGGCCGTCCTCGCCACCACCGTCCTCCTCGGGCTCGCCCCGCAGGCCGCCGCCGCCCCCGTGCCGCAGCCGCAGGCGGCCACCGCCGAGAACAGGGCCGCCGCCGCGCAGGCGGCCACCGCCCCCGACACCCTGGCCACGCTCTCCCGCTTCTTCGCCCGGGAGGGCAGGGTCTCCCCCGCCGCCGCACAGCCCCGCATCGAGGGCGAGGTGATACCGGTCCACCACCTCTCGCCGGACTTCGTCGCGGGCCGGGCGGACGCGCCCGTCGCCCGCCTGGAGTTCCTCGCCGGCCAGGCGGTCTCCTCCGACGGGCAGCGGGCCGCCCTGTGGACCGCCCGTACGGAGACCGGCTGGCAGGTCGTGAACATCGCCACCGGCGACGACGAATTCCGCTACGCGCGACTGGGCGCCGCGAAACTGCCCGGCGGGACCGTGTTCCGGGAACCGCAGATCGACGCCTGGTACGTGGCCGGGGGCGGCCGGGTGCTGCCGCTGGACGAGGACGCGGTGCGGGCCGTGGGTGCCGGGGGTACGACGCTGGGCGGCTACCGGGTGCGGGTCACCGAGGCGTACGGGGACAAGCTCCCCGGCTCCCCGTACGCCGAGCGCGGCGCGGCGGGCGGCTTCGCCGAGGCCGAGGCCGGCGCGGATGCCGTGCCGGCTGCCGCCGCGGGCGTGGAGGTGCCGTGGGCGGCAGGGGCCGGTGTCCTGGCGCTCGGGGCGCTGGGTGCGGCCGCCGTCCGGCGCTTGCGCCGGGCGGGCGCGCGGGCCTGAGCTCCGCCCCCGCAGGGCCCGGCCCGCCCCCCCACCCCGGGGCGGGGCCCTGCGGGCAGCTCTCCCGCCCCGCCCTTTCGCCGTTTCCCGGGCTCTGCCCGGACCCGCGCCTCAAACGCCGGCGAGGCTGAAAGGCGGGGCTCCGCCCCGGAGCCCCGATCTTTCAGGCCCGGAGGGCTACGGGGCGTTGTCGGTGCGCGCCAGTAGGGTGGTTGGCATGGCCGACCCTTCCAGCTACCGGCCCCAGCCGGGGCAGATCCCCGATTCGCCCGGGGTCTACAGGTTCCGCGACGAGCACCGCCGGGTGATCTACGTCGGGAAGGCCAAGAGCCTGCGCCAGCGCCTGGCCAACTACTTCCAGGATGTCGCGGGCCTGCACCCCCGGACCGCCACCATGGTGACCACGGCCGCCTCCGTGGAGTGGACCGTGGTCTCCACCGAGGTCGAGGCGCTCCAGCTGGAGTACTCCTGGATCAAGGAGTACGACCCCCGGTTCAACGTCAAGTACCGGGACGACAAGAGCTACCCCTCCCTCGCCGTCACGCTGAACGAGGAGTACCCCCGGGTCCAGGTCATGCGGGGCCCCAAGAAGAAGGGCGTGCGCTACTTCGGTCCGTACGCCCACGCCTGGGCGATCCGCGAGACCGTCGACCTGATGCTGCGGGTGTTCCCGGTGCGGACGTGCTCCGCCGGGGTGTTCAAGCGCTCCGCCCAGATCGGCAGGCCCTGCCTCCTCGGCTACATCGGCAAGTGCTCCGCGCCCTGCGTCGGCCGGGTCACCCCCGAGGAGCACCGCGAACTGGCCGAGGACTTCTGCGACTTCATGGCCGGCCGCACCGGCGCCTACCTCTCCCGGCTTGAGCAGGAGATGCACATCGCGGCCGAGGACATGGAGTACGAGAAGGCCGCCCGGCTGCGCGACGACATCGGGGCGCTGCGCCGCGCCATGGAGAAGAACGCCGTGGTGCTCGCCGACGCCACCGACGCGGACCTGATCGCCGTCGCCGAGGACGAGCTCGAAGCCGCCGTGCAGATCTTCCACGTACGCGGCGGGCGCGTCCGCGGCCAGCGCGGCTGGGTCACCGACAAGGTCGAGGCCGTCGACACGGCCGGGCTCGTCGAGCACGCTTTGCAGCAGCTCTACGGCGAGGAGCAGGGCGAGGCCGTCCCCAAGGAGGTCCTGGTCCCCGCGCTCCCCGAGGACACGCCCGCGCTGGCCCAGTGGCTGGCCGGGCGCCGCGGGTCCCAGGTCAGCCTGCGGATACCGCAGCGCGGCGACAAGAAGGCCCTCATGGAGACCGTCCACCGCAACGCGCAGCAGTCCCTCGCCCTGCACAAGACCAAGCGCGCCGGCGACCTCACCACCCGCTCCCGGGCCCTGGAGGAGATCGCCGAGGCCCTGGAGCTGGACGGCGCACCGCTGCGCATCGAGTGCTTCGACATCTCCCACCTCCAGGGGGACGACGTCGTCGCGTCCATGGTCGTCTTCGAGGACGGCCTGGCCCGCAAGAGCGAGTACCGGCGCTTCCAGATCAAAGGTCGTGTCGGAGACACGCAGGTCTGGCACGGCGAGGGGCAGGACGACGTCCGGTCCATGCACGAGGTGGTCTCCCGGCGCTTCCGCCGCTACCTCCTGGAGAAGTCCAGGACGGGGGAGTGGGAGCCCCAGGACGGTGAGGACGGGCCGCCCGAGGACGACGGGAAGCCCAAGCGCTTCGCCTACCCGCCCCAGCTCGTCGTCGTCGACGGCGGGCAGCCGCAGGTGGCCGCCGCCCGGCGGGCCCTTGACGAGCTCGGCATCGACGACGTCGCCGTATGCGGCCTGGCCAAGCGGCTGGAGGAGGTCTGGCTGCCCGGCGAGGACGACCCCGTCGTCCTGCCCCGCACCAGCGAGGGCCTCTACCTGCTCCAGCGGGTACGTGACGAAGCCCACCGCTTCGCCATCCAGTACCAGCGCAGCAAGCGCGGAAAACGCCTGAAGTCGGGCCCGCTGGACGAGGTGCCGGGCCTCGGCGAGAGCCGCAAACAGGCCCTGGTGAAGCACTTCGGTTCGGTGAAGAAGCTGAGACAGGCGACAATCGACCAGATCTGCGAGGTTCCGGGCATAGGACGGAAGACGGCCGAGACCGTCGCCGCCGCCCTCGCCCGGGCGGTCCCCGCCGGTCCTGCCGTCAACACGGCCACAGGAGAGATCATTGAGGATGAGAACCCCGCGCCAGCGGGAGCATCGTCCGAACGGGGGACCGAGCAATGACCGAGCACGAGACCACGCACGACCGAGACGGAGCACAGGTGAGTACGGGCACGACAGTGGAGCCCGGCGAGACCGCCGAGGCGGCCATCCCCGAGCTGGTGATCATCTCCGGCATGTCCGGGGCCGGCCGGAGCACGGCGGCCAAGTGTCTGGAGGACCTCGGCTGGTTCGTCGTCGACAATCTCCCGCCGGCGCTGATCCCCACCATGGTGGAGCTCGGTGCCCGCTCCCAGGGCAACGTGGCCCGCATCGCGGTCGTCGTCGACGTCCGCGGCCGCCAGTTCTTCGACGCGCTGCGCGAGTCCCTCGCCGACCTCGACAGCAAGGGCGTCACCCGCCGCATCGTCTTCCTGGAGTCCTCCGACGACGCGCTGGTCCGCCGCTTCGAGTCGGTCCGCCGCCCGCACCCCCTCCAGGGCGACGGGCGCATCACCGACGGCATCGCCGCCGAGCGCGACCTGCTGCGCGAGCTGCGCGGAGACGCCGACCTGGTGATCGACACCTCCAGCCTCAACGTGCACGAACTGCGCGCCAAGATGGACGCCCAGTTCGCCGGGGACGAGGAGCCCGAGCTGCGGGCCACCGTCATGTCCTTCGGCTTCAAGTACGGCCTCCCCGTCGACGCCGACCTCGTCGTCGACTGCCGCTTCATCCCGAACCCGCACTGGGTCCCGGAGCTGCGCCCCTTCACCGGGCTCAACGAGGAGGTGTCGGGGTACGTCTTCAGCCAGCCCGGCGCCAAGGAGTTCCTCGACCGTTACACCGAGCTGCTCCAGCTCATCGCCACCGGCTACCGTCGCGAGGGCAAGCGGTACGTGACCATCGCGGTCGGGTGCACGGGCGGCAAGCACCGCAGCGTGGCCATGTCCGAGAAGCTCGCCGCCCGCCTCGCCTCCGAGGGAGTCGAGACCGTCGTCGTACACCGGGACATGGGGCGCGAGTGACCGCACGGACCCCGCGGCTGAGCCGCCTGCGCCGCCTCACCCCGGGACGGGGAGAGGACGGCGCGGGCCGCTCCGGCCGCCGGAGGGGCGCCACGCCCAAGGTGGTCGCGCTCGGCGGCGGCCAAGGCCTGTCGGCCTCCCTCGCCGCCCTGCGCCGGATCACCGGTGACCTCACCGCCGTGGTCACCGTCGCCGACGACGGCGGCTCCAGCGGACGGCTCCGGGAGGAGCTCGACGTGCTGCCGCCCGGCGACCTGCGCAAGGCGCTGGCGGCGCTGTGTGGTGACGACGACTGGGGCCAGACCTGGGCCCGGGTCATCCAGCACCGCTTCCAGTCCGAGGGCGACCTGCACGGGCACGCCGTCGGCAACCTGCTGATCGTCGCCCTGTGGGAACAGCTCGGAGACCCCGTCCAGGCCCTCGACCTGGTCGGCCGGCTGCTGGGCGCCCACGGCCGGGTGCTGCCCATGTCGGCGGTGCCCCTGGAACTCCAGGCCCTGGTCAGGGGCCACGACCCGGCCCGTCCCGAGGACGTCGACACCGTCCGCGGGCAGGCCACGGTGGCGCTGACCCCGGGCGAGGTGCTGTCCGTACAGGTCGTGCCGAGCGCCCCGCCGGCCGTGCCGGAGGCCGTCGCGGCCGTCCTGGACGCCGACTGGGTGGTGCTGGGCCCCGGATCGTGGTTCTCGTCCGTGATCCCGCACCTGCTGGTGCCGGAACTCCTGGACGCGCTGATGGAGACGAAGGCCCGGCGGGTCCTCTCGCTGAACCTCGCGCCGCAGCCCGGCGAAACAGAGGGCTTCTCTCCGCAGCGTCATTTGGAGGTTTTGGCCCGACACGCCCCTAAACTCGCCCTGGACGTGGTGCTGGCCGACGAGGCCGCCGTGCCCGACCGCGAGTCCCTCGCCGATGCCGCGAAACGCTTCGGTGCCGCGGTCGAGCTGGCCCCCGTGGCCAGGCAGGACGGCTCGCCGAAGCACGACCCGGAGCTGCTGGCCGCCGCGTACGACCGTATTTTTCGGATGCATGGAAGGATCGGCCCATGGCGATGACGCCTGCGGTGAAGGACGAGATCTCCCGCCTGCCCGTCACCCGGACCTGCTGCAGGAAGGCGGAGGTCTCGGCGATCCTTCGGTTCGCGGGCGGGCTGCACCTGGTGAGCGGCCGCATCGTCATCGAGGCGGAGCTGGACACCGGGATCGCCGCCAGACGTCTGCGCAAGGACATCCTGGAGATCTTCGGCCACTCCTCGGACCTCGTCGTGATGGCGCCCGGCGGACTGCGCCGCGGCAGCCGCTACGTGGTCCGCGTCGTGGCCGGCGGTGACCAGCTGGCGCGCCAGACGGGCCTCGTGGACGGCCGCGGACGCCCCATCCGGGGCCTTCCCCCGCAGGTGGTCTCCGGGGCCACCTGTGACGCCGAGGCGGCGTGGCGCGGCGCCTTCCTGGCCCACGGCTCGCTCACCGAGCCGGGCCGGTCCTCCTCCCTGGAGGTCACCTGCCCCGGTCCGGAGGCCGCCCTGGCCCTGGTGGGCGCCGCCCGCAGGCTCTCCATCGCCGCGAAGGCGCGCGAGGTGCGCGGCGTGGACCGGGTCGTGGTCCGCGACGGCGACGCCATCGGCGCCCTGCTGACCCGGCTCGGCGCGCACGAATCGGTGCTGGCCTGGGAGGAGCGGCGGATGCGGCGCGAGGTGCGCGCCACCGCCAACCGCCTCGCCAACTTCGACGACGCCAACCTGCGCCGTTCGGCGCGGGCCGCCGTGGCCGCCGGAGCCCGTGTGCAGCGCGCGCTGGAGATCCTCGGCGAGGAGGTCCCCGAGCACCTCGCGGCAGCCGGCCGGCTGCGCATGGAGCACAAGCAGGCCTCCCTGGAGGAGCTGGGCGCGCTCGCCGACCCGCCGCTGACCAAGGACGCGGTCGCCGGCCGGATCCGGCGCCTGCTCGCCATGGCCGACAAGCGGGCCCAGGACCTCGGCATCCCGGGCACCGAGTCGAACCTCGACCTCAGCGAGGAGATGGCCGACAACATGGCCGGATAGCCCGGACACCGCTCCACGGCTACGTCCGAAGGGGCCCGCGCGATCACTCGTGCGGGCCCCTTCGCGGCATGCCCCATTGACATGAGCATGGGCCGGTCTTGAGTCTGGCGTCCGAACCTTTCGTGGCAGACGACGCCCAGGGGGGCACATGAGTCACCGCGCGAGAGTCATCCTCGCCGCAAGCGCACTCGTCTTCGCAACCACGCTCGCCGCACTGCCCGCGGCCGCCCAGGCCCGGCCCGGCACCGGCGCCGCCTCCGGCGCCGAGGAGGTACGGGTCTACGACGCCGACATCACCAAGGAACAGGTTCCGCTCGTCCTCGCGGCCGGCCAGGACGCCCACGAGCTCACCGAGCGCGCCCCGGAGACCGGGACCGCCCGGGTCGAGCTCTTCCTCACCGCGGCCCAGGCCGGCGAGCTCGCCGGCCAGGGCGTCCGGCTCGCCGAGCGCAGGATCCCGGCCCAGGGCCTGGCCCGCGCCAAGGCGGCCGGCGACGGAGTGTTCCGCCCGTACAGCGGCAAGGGCGGCCTCCAGGAGGAGATCCTGCGCACGGCCCGGGAACACCCGGAGCTCACCAAGGTCGTCTCCATCGGCAGGACCGTCCAGGGCAAGGACATCCTCGCGCTCAAGGTCAGCAAGAACGCGAAGAAGACCAGGGACGGCGCCAAGCCCTCCGTGCTGTACATGTCCAACCAGCACGCCCGCGAGTGGATCACCCCCGAGATGACCCGGCGGCTGATGCACCACACCCTCGACAACTACGGCAAGGACCAGCGCATCACCGGCCTGGTGGACTCCAGCGAGCTGTGGTTCCTGCTCAGCGCCAACCCCGACGGCTACGACCACACGCACGCCGCCGACAGCCAGCGCCTGTGGCGCAAGAACCTGCGTGACAACAACGGCGACGGGAAGATCACCACCGGCGACGGCGTCGACCTCAACCGCAACTTCGCCTACAAGTGGGGCTACGACAACGAGGGCTCCTCGCCGAACCAGGCCAGCGAGACCTACCGCGGCCCCCAGGCCTCCTCCGAGCCCGAGACCGTCGCCCTCGACGCCTTCGAGAAGCGCATCGGTTTCGAGTACGCCGTCAACTACCACTCCGCCGCCGAGCTGATCCTCTACGGCGTGGGCTGGCAGGTGGCCACCCCCACCCCCGACGACGTGGCCTACAAGGCCCTCGCCGGCACCCCCGAGAACCCGGCCGTGCCCGGCTACTACCCGCAGGTGTCCTCAGAGCTGTACACCACCAACGGCGAGGCCGACGGCCACGGCGCCAACGTCAACGGCATCATGATGTTCACCCCGGAGATGACCACCTGCCAGACCGCCGCGGCGAGCGACCCGGACGACCGGTGGAAGCCCGAGGACTGCGCCTCCGGCTTCAACTTCCCCGACGACGAGAAGCTCATCCAGGCGGAGTTCGCCAAGAACGTCCCCTTCGCCCTCGCGGTCGGCGAGAGCGCCGCCCGCCCGGACCGCCCGGCGTCCCCGGTCGGCCTGACCGCGGCCGACTTCACCCCCGACCCCTTCACCACCTCCTACGCGGCCCGCGGACAGGACCAGGAGGTCGCCGTCACGGCCCGAAAGGCACTGAAGGACAAGGAGCTCAACTACCGCATCAACGGCGGCCGCACGCACGACGAGGACCTCAAGGCCTGGAAGGGCGGCGACGTCTACGGCGGCGAGGACAACAACTGGTTCGACGAGTACCGGGCCGAGATCGAGGGCGCGAAGCCGGGCGACAAGGTCGAGGTCTGGTTCACCGGCCGCGACCGCTCCGGCAAACAGGTCTCCAGCGAGCACTTCACGTACACGGTGGCCGAGCGGCCGCGCGCCGACGTCCTGGTGATCGCCGAGGAGGGGGCCGCCGCCCAGCACGCCCAGACGTACGTCGACGCCCTGCGCGCCAACGGCCGGTCCGCCGCGGTCTGGGACGTAGCCGTCCAGGGCGTCCCGCACCACCTCGGCGTCCTCTCCCACTTCGGCACGGCCGTCCACTACACGGGAGCCAAGTCCCCCGGCGGGGAGACGCAGTTGGCGGTCCGCGACTTCCTGAACGAGGGCGGCAGGCTGATCGAGGCCGGAGAGCTGGCGGGCGGCAACGCCCAGGTCGGCCGCGCCGTGACCAACGACTTCAGCCAGTACTGGCTCGGCGCCTACGGCCGCAGCAGCACCCCCGGCGCCACCGGCTTCGCCGGCACCGGCGCCCTGCAGGGGGCGCAGGGCGCCCTCGCTGACGCCGCGGGCAACCCGCTGAACGCCCCCGGCTCCTACACCGTGACCTCCGAGACCCTGGCACCCGCGCAGTTCCCGCAGTTCAAGAGCGCGCAGGCGGGCCGCTACACCGGTGTCGCGAACCCGTACGCCCCCTACACCGGCACCGGGATGGCCTCGGCCCTCCACGCCGACAGCGACTGGAAGCGGCTCGTCCGCACCATCGACCTCACCGGCGTGACCGCCGCCGACCAGCCGAAGCTGAAGCTCGCCCTCAACTGGAACACCGAAGAGGGCTACGACCACGCCGCGCTGGAGGCCCGCACGGCCGGCGGCGACGACTGGACCATGCTGGCGGAGGCGGGCGGTCTGAGCAGCCAGGCCGTCCCGGAGGAGTGCGCCGCCGGGTTCTTCATCAACGGCCACCCGTTCCTGCGCCGCTACCTCACCCTGGACGCCGGCGGATGCAGCCCGCAGGGCACCAGCGGTCAGTGGAACACCTTCACCGGGTCCTCCGGCGGCTGGAAGCAGGTCTCCTTCGACCTGAGTGCCTACGCGGGCAGGTCCGTCGAGCTCTCGCTCTCCTCCATCACCGACCCCGGATCGGGCGGACGCGGCGTCTTCGCGGACGAGGTGCGCCTGGCGACGGCCGCCGGGGAGCAGGCGGTCGAGGGGTTCGAGACCTCCCTCGGTGCCTGGACCGCCCAGGGCGCACCCGCCGGAAGTCCCGACGTCCCGGGCGACTGGTCCCGGACAGGAGAGCTCTTCCGCTCCTATGCCTCGGTGACCACGCGTGACACCGTACTTCTGGGCTTCGGCCTGGAACACCTGCCCGCGGCGACGGACCGCGCCCTACTCGTCGGTAAGGCGCTCCGCTCGCTCAACCGCTGATCAGCGCCACGCTCGTTGCTCACCCACAGTGACCGGGACCAAGGTCCCCGGGGCCCGCACCGGTGTGTCCGGAGCGGGCCCCGGAGGGGACGGCCCCCGTGAAGTGGGGGGAGTGTCAGGCCTCGACCGATGTCACCCAGAAGCTCACGGAGAGGTAGGGTCGTAAGCGGTCGGGGACATCCCATTTCAGCTCGCCGGCGCTCTCACCGGCGCACCAACGAGGAGATCGGTTCGTGACGATCCGCGTAGGCATCAATGGTTTTGGCCGAATTGGCCGTAACTACTTCCGGGCTCTTCTCGAGCAGGGAGCGGACATCGAGATCGTCGGTGTCAACGACCTGACGGACAACGCCACCCTGGTGCACCTTCTCAAGTACGACACCATTCTGGGCCGCCTCAAGGCCGAGGTGTCCCACACCGACGACACCATCACCGTCGGCGGCAACACCTTCAAGACCTTCGCCGAGCGCGACCCCGCGAACCTCCCCTGGGGCGAACTGGGCGCCGACATCGTCATCGAGTCGACCGGCATCTTCACGAAGAAGGCCGACGCCGCCAAGCACCTCGCGGCCGGCGCGAAGAAGGTCCTCATCTCGGCCCCGGCCAAGGACGAGGACATCACGATCGTGATGGGCGTCAACCAGGACAAGTACGACGCGGCCAGCCACCACGTCATCTCCAACGCGTCCTGCACCACGAACTGCGTGGCGCCGATGGCCAAGGTCCTCGACGAGAACTTCGGCATCGTCAAGGGCATGATGACGACGGTCCACGCGTACACGAACGACCAGCGCATCCTGGACTTCCCGCACTCGGACCTGCGCCGCGCCCGCGCCGCCGCCGAGAACATCATCCCGACCTCCACCGGTGCCGCCAAGGCCACCGCGCTGGTCCTGCCGCAGCTCAAGGGCAAGCTGGACGGCATCGCGATGCGCGTCCCGGTCCCCACCGGCTCGGTGACGGACCTCGTGCTGGAACTCGACCGCGAGGTCACCAAGGACGAGATCAACGCCGCCTTCCAGAAGGCCTCCGAGGGCCAGCTGAAGGGCATCCTCGACTACACCGAGGACGCGATCGTCTCCTCCGACATCGTGAACTGGCCGGCTTCCTGCACCTTCGACTCCTCCCTGACCATGGTCCAGGGCAAGCAGGTCAAGGTCGTCGGCTGGTACGACAACGAGTGGGGCTACTCCAACCGCCTCGTCGACCTCACGGTCTTCGTCGGCGGCCGGCTCTGAAGTTCCAGGGCTGACACCACGATGTGAGGCACAGGGTCCGGGCCACGCGACGATGCGCAGCTCGGACCCTGTAGCTTGCCAGTCGTTCTACGCCCCCGACACGGGCGCCCAAAGGAGTCAGAAACACATGAAGACGATCGACGAACTGCTCGCCGAAGGCGTCAAGGGCAAGCGGGTCTTCGTCCGCGCGGACCTGAACGTTCCGCTCGCCGAGGGCACCATCACCGACGACGGCCGCATCCGCGCCGTCCAGCCCACGATCGAGAAGCTCGCCGAAGCCGGCGCCCGCGTCGTCGTGGCCTCGCACCTCGGCCGCCCCAAGGGCGCCCCGGACCCGGCCTTCTCGCTCGCGCCGGCCGCCGCCCGCCTCGGTGAACTGCTGGGCACGGGCGTCGCGTTCGCCACCGACACCGTCGGTTCCTCCGCCAAGGAGACCGTCGCGGCCCTCACCGACGGCCAGGTCGCCGTGATCGAGAACCTCCGCTTCAACGCCGGCGAGACCTCGAAGGACGACGCCGAGCGCGGTGCCTTCGCGGACCAGCTGGCGGAGCTCGCCGACGTCTACGTCGGCGACGGCTTCGGCGCCGTCCACCGCAAGCACGCCTCGGTCTTCGACCTGCCCGCGCGGCTCCCGCACGCGGTCGGCCAGCTCATCGCCACCGAGGTCGGCGTCCTGAAGAAGCTGACGGACGAGGTCAAGCGCCCCTACGTCGTGGTCCTCGGCGGCGCCAAGGTCTCCGACAAGCTCGCCGTCATCGACGAGCTCCTCGGCAAGGCCGACCGCCTGCTGATCGGCGGCGGCATGGCCTACACCTTCCTCTACGCCAAGGGCTACGAGGTCGGCATCTCCCTGCTCCAGAAGGACCAGGTCGACAAGGTCAAGGAGTACATGCGGCGTGCCGAGGAGACCGGCGTCGAGCTGGTCCTCCCCGTCGACGTCCTGGCCTCGACCGACTTCCCGGACCTGAAGACCAAGGCCCCGGCCGTCTTCGAGACCGTCGACGCGGACAAGATCCCTGCCGACAAGGAGGGTCTGGACATCGGCCCGAAGACCCGCGAGCTGTACGCATCGAAGATCGCCGACGCGGCGACCGTCTTCTGGAACGGTCCCGTGGGCGTCTTCGAGCACCCCGACTACGCCGACGGCACCCGCGCGATCGCGCAGGCCCTCGTCGACTCCAGCGCCTTCACCGTCGTCGGCGGTGGCGACTCGGCCGCCGCCGTGCGCACGCTGGGCTTCGACGAGAACGCTTTCGGCCACATTTCCACCGGTGGTGGCGCCTCCCTCGAGTACCTCGAGGGCAAGACGCTCCCCGGCCTCGCCGCCCTGGAGGGCTGACCCGCATGACCACCCGCACCCCGCTCATGGCGGGCAACTGGAAGATGAACCTCAACCACCTCGAGGCCATCGCCCACGTCCAGAAGCTCGCCTTCGCGCTCGCCGACAAGGACTACGACGCCGTCGAGGTCGCGGTCCTGCCGCCCTTCGTCGACCTGCGCTCCGTCCAGACCCTGGTCGACGGCGACAAGCTGAAGATCAAGTACGGCGCCCAGGACATCTCCGCGCACGACTCCGGCGCCTACACCGGCGAGATCTCCGGCCCGATGCTGTCGAAGCTGAAGTGCACGTACGTGGCCGTCGGCCACAGCGAGCGCCGCCAGTACCACGGCGAGACCGACGAGATCTGCAACGCCAAGGTCAAGGCCGCCTTCAAGCACGGGATCACCCCGATCCTGTGCGTCGGCGAGGGCCTGGACATCCGCAAGGCCGGCCAGCAGGTCCCGTACACGCTCACCCAGCTCGACGGCGGCCTGGCGGACGTCCCGGCCGAGCAGGTCGAGTCCATCGTGATCGCCTACGAGCCCGTCTGGGCCATCGGGACCGGCGAGGTCGCCACCCCCGAGGACGCCCAGGAGGTGTGCGGGGCGATCCGTGCCCGCCTGGCCGAGCTGTACTCGCAGGAGCTGGCCGACAAGGTCCGTATCCAGTACGGCGGCTCCGTGAAGTCCGGGAACATCGCGGCGATCATGGCCCAGCCCGACGTCGACGGCGCCCTGATCGGCGGCGCGGCGCTCGACGCGGACGAGTTCGTCAAGATCGTCCGCTTCCGCGACCAGTGAGTATGCGGTAGGGCCGATCCGTCGTACCCTTGCGGGGGCCAGAGGCTGAACCACCAGCCACTGGCCCCCGTGCACATCCCGCAAGCCGGAAAGCCTGAAAAGCCAGAAAGTAGGAATCAGCCGTGATTATGGGGTTCTCGATCGCCCTGATCGTCTTCAGCGCCCTGCTGATGCTGCTCGTGCTGATGCACAAGGGCAAGGGCGGCGGCCTCTCCGACATGTTCGGCGGCGGTATGCAGTCGTCGGTCGGCGGTTCCTCCGTCGCGGAGCGGAACCTGGACCGCATCACCGTCGTGGTGGGTCTGCTCTGGTTTGCGTGCATCGTCGCGCTCGGCCTGGTGATGAAGTCGGGCAGCTGACCGTTCTCGCCATTCCGGCAGTCCGGTCGGCATCGCCCGGCCTATCATGAGGCTGGCGTTCACGACGTGGAATCAGTAACTCCGCTCACTGGACGTGCGTTGGGCCTTACGTAGACTTGGCGCTCCGCGGCGGAATTTCCACTCACACTCCGCGGCACCTTCACGCAGGGAGTTACGACCGTGGCAAGTGGCAACGCGATCCGTGGTAGCCGGGTCGGAGCGGGGCCGATGGGTGAGGCAGAGCGTGGCGAGTCCGCGCCCCGCCTGCGCATCTCCTTCTGGTGCTCGAACGGGCACGAGACGCAGCCGAGCTTCGCCAGCGACGCGCAGGTGCCGGACACCTGGGACTGCCCGCGCTGCGGGTTCCCGGCCGGCCAGGACCGGGACAACCCGCCCGCCCCGCCGCGCACCGAGCCGTACAAGACGCACCTGGCGTACGTGCGTGAACGGCGCTCGGACGCCGACGGCGAGGCGATCCTCGCCGAGGCGCTCGCCAAGCTCCGGGGCGAGATCTGACCCCGCCCGGTGAATATGACGTGAGGCCCGGCCCCGCAGGAATCTCTCCTGCGGGGCCGGGCCTCTTTGTGTGCGTTGCGCCGCTTGTGATCCCTTAAGTTGGTGAACGGCGGGGCACGACAGGACGGAAGAAACGGGTTGATGTCCGAGATGAACACAGAGAGCAGGGCGAAGCTCAACCGGACGCCGCAGTGGCTGGCACTCGGCAAGCACCGGGAGGAGTTCGGGCACACGCACCTGCGGCAGCTGTTCGAGGAGAACCCCGGCCGCGGCGCCGGCTACACCCTGCAGGTCGGGGACCTGCACATCGACTACTCCAAGCACCTCGTCACCGACGAGACGCTGGAGCTGCTGCGCGAACTGGCGGCGGCGACGGGCGTGGCCGAGCTGCGCGAGGCCATGTTCCGCGGCGAGAAGATCAACACGACCGAGGACCGGGCGGTCCTGCACACCGCGCTGCGGGCACCTGCGGACACCGTCGTCGAGGTGGACGGCGAGGACGTCGTCCCCGGCGTACACGCGGTCCTGGACAAGATGGCCGCCTTCTCCGAGCAGATCCGGTCGGGTAAGTGGACCGGCTTCACCGGCAAGCGCATCAAGAACGTCGTCAACATCGGCATCGGCGGCTCCGACCTTGGTCCCGCGATGGCCTACGAGGCCCTGCGCGCCTTCGCCGACCGCGACCTGACCGTGCGTTTCGTGTCCAACGTCGACGGCGCGGACCTGCACGAGGCCGTGCGCGATCTGGACCCCTCCGAGACGCTGTTCATCATCGCCTCCAAGACCTTCACCACCATCGAGACCATCACCAACGCCACGTCGGCGCGGGGCTGGCTGCTCGCGGGACTGGGCGGCGACCAGGCCGCCGTGGCACGGCACTTCGTCGCGCTGTCGACCAACGCCGAGAAGGTCACCGAGTTCGGCATCGATCCGGCCAACATGTTCGGGTTCTGGGACTGGGTCGGCGGGCGCTACTCCTTCGACTCCGCCATCGGCCTCTCCCTGATGATCGCGATCGGCCCGGCCGCCTTCCGCGACCTGCTGGCCGGCTTCCACCTGATGGACCAGCACTTCCGCACGGCGCCCGCCGAGGAGAACGCCCCGCTCCTGATGGGCCTGTTGGGCATCTGGTACGGCGCCTTCTTCGACGCGCAGTCGCACGCGGTGCTCCCGTACAGCCACTACCTCTCGCGCTTCACCGCGTACCTGCAGCAGCTGGACATGGAGTCCAACGGCAAGTCCGTGGACCGTGACGGCAATCCGGTGGAGTGGCAGACCGGCCCGGTGGTCTGGGGCACGCCCGGCACCAACGGCCAGCACGCCTACTACCAGCTGATCCACCAGGGGACGAAGGTGATCCCCGCGGACTTCATCGGCTTCGCGAACCCGGTGGCCGAGCTGGAAGCGGCCCCGGCCGCCCAGCACGACCTGCTGATGGCCAACTTCTTCGCGCAGACCCAGGCCCTGGCCTTCGGCAAGACGGCCGACGAGGTCCGCGCGGAGGGGGCGCCGGAGTCGCTCGTCCCGCACAAGACCTTCCACGGCAACCACCCGACGACCACCATCCTGGCCACGGAACTCACCCCCGGCGTGCTGGGCCAGCTGATCGCGCTGTACGAGCACAAGGTGTTCGTCCAGGGCGCCGTGTGGAACATCGACTCCTTCGACCAGTGGGGCGTCGAGCTCGGCAAGGTACTCGCCAAGCGCGTCGAGCCCGCACTGACCGAGGGCGCGGACGTGCCCGGACTGGACGCCTCGACGAAGGCCCTGGTCGACACCTACCGCAAGCTGCGCGGCCGCAGCTGACGCACGCGCGAAGGGCCCGCTCTCCCGAGCGGGCCCTTCGTGTCGGCCGGTGTCGGGCGGACCGTCAGGAGGAGACCGGGGGATACATCCCGGACGGCAGCCTGGCCGCCGCCGCGCGGTCCAGCAGCCACAGGGTGCGCGAGCGCCCGTACGCCTCCGCGGCCGGTGCCTGCACCCCGCCGGCTCCGCCGAGGGCGATGGAGACCGCTCCGGCCTTGTCCTCGCCGGCCGCCAGCAGCCAGACCTCGCGGGCCGCCCGGATGGCCGGGAGGGTCAGCGAGATCCGGGTGGGCGGGGGCTTCGGGGCGCCGTGCACGCCGACCACCGTGCGGTCGGTCTCCCGGGCCGCCGGGTGCTCGGGGAAGAGCGAGGCCACGTGCGTGTCCGGGCCGACGCCCAGCATCAGCACGTCGAAGGTGGGCACCGGACCGTGGTCCTCCGGCCCGGCCGCCCGCGCCAGCTCGGCCGCGTAGGCGGCGGCCGCCGCGTCCACGTCCGCGCCGTACGGGCCGTCCGAGGCCGGCATGGCGTGCACGCGGGCGGGGTCGACCGGGACGGAGTCCAGGAGGGCCTCCCGGGCCTGGGTGTGATTGCGCTCGGGGTCGTCGGCGGGCACGTACCGCTCGTCGCCCCACCACAGGTCCAGCCGGTGCCAGTCGATCGCGTCGCGGGCCGGGGCGGTGGCCAGTGCGGCGAGGAGACCGTTGCCGTTGCGTCCGCCCGTGAGGACCACGGACGCGCTGCCGCGGGCCGTCTGGGCGTCCACGATCTTCGTGATGAGCCGGGCCGCGGTGGCCTGGGCCATCAGTTCCTTGTCCCGGTGGACGACGACCTGAGGAGTCGTCATACCCATGTGCTGCCGCCTTCGTGGGTTCTGGGGTGATGTACGGTCGCCGCTGCGCGGAGCCCTTCCCCCACCCCGCCCGTTCCCGAAACCGGGGCTCCGCCCCGGACCCCGGTCCTCAAACGCCGGACGGGCTGGAAGATCCAGCCTCGCCGGCGTTTGAGGCGCGGGGTCTGGGGCGGAGCCCCAGGAAACGGAGAAAGGGCGGGGCGGGGAGCGGCTCCGCGCAGCGGTTCCCGGCTACTTGGCCGTCGCCTTCTTCGCAGGCTTGGCGGCCGGCTTGGCCGCCGGCTTCCCGGCCGGAGCCCCCTCCGCCGGAGCCTCGGCCTCGGGCTTCGGCGAGGGCGCCGCCAGCTGGGACACTCCGTACTTCAGCGAGGCCTCGTACGTGTTGTCCGGGTCCAGCCGGCGCAGCTCCTCCGCCAGGAGCTCGGCCGTGTCGCGGCGCTTGAGCGCCACGTTCCGGTCGGGCTGTCCCGGCATGCACAGCGTGGCCAGTCCGCCGTCCGCCCGGTTCAGGACGATGTCGCCGTCCTTGGTCGCCAGGCGTACGGCCGTCAGGCCCGGCCCCGCCGACAGCGTGCGGCGGACGGGGACCTGGAGCCGGTCCGCCAGCCACATGGCCAGCAGTTCACAGCTCGGGTTGTCGCCCTCGCCCTCCACGGTCGCCGAGACGACCGTCAGGGCCTGCTGGTCCAGTGCCGCGGCCAGCATGGAGCGCCACGGGGTGATCCGGGTCCACGACAGATCCGTGTCCCCGGGCGCGTACGCCCCGGCCCGGGAGCCGAGCGTCCCGACCGGGTCCTCGCAGGAGTACGTGTCCGTGATGCGGCGCTGCCCGAGCGCACCCAGCGGATCGCCCGCCAGGTCCGTGGGAGCACCGTCCGGCCACCAGACGACCACAGGCGCATCCGGAAGGAGCAGCGGGAGAACCACCGACTGGGCGTGGTCGACCAGTTCGCCGTGAAGGCGCAGCACGACCGTCTCGCCGCTGCCCGCGTCCGCCCCGACGCGGACTTCCGCGTCGAGCCGGGCGTCACGGCGGCTGCGGGGCGAGCGGCTGGCCCGCTTGATGACGACGACGATCCGCGAGGGGTGTTCGTGGGACGCGTCGTTCGCCGACTTGAGCGCGTCGTACGCGTTCTCCTCGTCGGTCACGATCACCAGCGTGAGGACCATGCCGACGGCCGGCGTGCCGATGTCCCGGCGTGCCTGCACCATCGCGGCGTTGATCTTGCTGGAGTTGGTCTCCGTGAGGTCGATCTTCATGGCCGGCGCCAGCTCCGTCCGTCTCGTGCGAGCATCTCGTCCGCCTCGACCGGCCCCCAGGTGCCCGCCGGGTACTGCGCGGGCTTGCCGTGCTTGTCCCAGTACTCCTCGATCGGGTCGAGGATGTTCCAGGACAGTTCGACCTCCTGGTGGCGCGGGAAGAGGTTCGCGTCGCCGAGGAGCACGTCGAGGATGAGCCGCTCGTACGCCTCGGGGCTCGACTCAGTGAAGGACTCGCCGTAGGCGAAGTCCATCGTGACGTCCCGGACCTCCATGGAGGTGCCCGGAACCTTGGACCCGAAGCGGACGGTCACGCCCTCGTCCGGCTGGACCCGGATGACCAGGGCGTTCTGCCCGAGCTCCTCGGTCGCGCCCGACTCGAAGGGCAGGTACGGGGCCCGCTTGAAGACCACGGCGATCTCGGTGACCCGGCGGCCCAGGCGCTTGCCCGTCCGCAGGTAGAAGGGGACGCCCGCCCAGCGGCGGTTGTTGATCTCCAGGCGGATGGCCGCGTAGGTGTCGGTCTTCGACTTGGGGTCGATGCCGTCCTCTTCGAGGTACCCGACGACCTTCTCGCCGCCCTGCCACGCCGCCGCGTACTGGCCGCGCACGGTGTGCTTGCCCAGGTCCTCCGGCAGCTGCACCGCCGTCAGCACCTTGAGCTTCTCCGCCACCAGCGCCTTGGGGTGGAAGGAGCCGGGCTCCTCCATCGCGGTCAGCGCGAGCAGCTGGAGCAGGTGGTTCTGGATGACGTCACGGGCCGCGCCGATGCCGTCGTAGTAGCCCGCCCGGCCGCCGATGCCGATGTCCTCGGCCATGGTGATCTGCACGTGGTCGACATAGGACCGGTTCCAGATCGGCTCGAACATCGTGTTGGCGAAGCGGAGCGCCAGGATGTTCTGGACGGTCTCCTTGCCGAGGTAGTGGTCGATCCGGAAGACCTCGTCACGCGGGAAGACCTCGTGGACGACCTTGTTGAGCTCCTCGGCGCTCTTCAGGTCGTGGCCGAAGGGCTTCTCGATGACGGCGCGCCGCCAGGAGCCCTCCTTCTGTGCCAGACCGTGGTCCTTGAGCTGCTGGACCACCTTGGGGAAGAACTTCGGGGGCACGGACAGGTAGAAGGCGAAGTTGCCCCCCGTGCCCTGCGCCTTGTCGAGCTCGTCGATCGTCGCCTTGAGCGTCTCGAAGGCGGCGTCGTCGTCGAAGTCGCCCTGGACGAACCGGCAGCCCTGGACGAGCTGCTGCCAGACCTCCTCACGGAAGGGGGTGCGCGAGTGCTCCTTGACCGCCTCGTACACCTCCTGGGCGAAGTCCTCGTGCTCCCACTCCCGGCGGGCGAAGCCGATGAGGGAGAAGCCCGGCGGCAGCAGGCCGCGGTTGGCCAGGTCGTAGACGGCAGGCATCAGCTTCTTGCGCGACAGGTCACCCGTAACGCCGAAAATGACCAGGCCGGACGGCCCCGCGATGCGCGGGAGCCGCCGGTCCTGTGCGTCACGAAGCGGGTTCGCTCCGTTTACAGACAAGGTGTTCAGGCCTCCGTGGGGGCGAGGCGCTGGAGCTCCGCCTCGGTCGACTTCAGCAGGTCGTTCCAGGACGCCTCGAACTTCTCGACGCCCTCGTCTTCCAGCAGCTGAACGACATCGTCGTACGAGATGCCCAGCTTCGCGACCGCGTCGAGCTCGGCGCGGGCCTGCTCGTAGGTGCCGCGCACGGTGTCACCCGTGATCGAACCGTGGTCCGCGGTGGCCTCCAGGGTGGCCTCCGGCATGGTGTTCACCGTGTTCGGGGCGACCAGGTCGTCCACGTACAGGGTGTCCTTGTACGCCGGGTCCTTGACGCCCGTCGAGGCCCACAGCGCACGCTGCTTGTTGGCTCCGGCGCGCTCCAGGGCGTTCCAGCGGTCCGAGGAGAAGACCTCCTCGTAGGCCTCGTAGGCCAGACGGGCGTTGGCGAGCGCCGCCTTGCCCTTGAGGGCCTTCGCCTCGTCGGTGCCGACGGCGTCCAGGCGCTTGTCGATCTCGCTGTCCACGCGGGACACGAAGAAGGAGGCGACCGAGTGGATCAGGGAGAGGTCCAGGCCGGCGGCCTTGGCCTTCTCCAGACCCGCCAGGTACGCGTCCATGACCTCGCGGTAGCGCTCCAGCGAGAAGATCAGCGTGACGTTGACGCTGATGCCCTTGCCGATGACCTCGGTGATCGCCGGCAGGCCGGCCTTCGTCGCCGGGATCTTGATGAGCGTGTTCGGCCGGTCCACCAGCCAGGCGAGCTGCTTGGCCTCGGCGATCGTCGCCGCGGTCCGGTGGGCCAGACGGGGGTCGACCTCGATGGACACGCGGCCGTCCTGGCCGTCGGTGCGGTCGTAGACCGGGCGCAGGATGTCGGCGGCGTCCCTGACGTCCGCCGTCGTGATCATGCGCAGGGCCTCGTCCACGGTGACCTTGCGGGTCGCGAGGTCGGTGAGCTGCTGCTCGTAGCCCTCGCCGCCGCTGATCGCCTTCTGGAAGATCGCCGGGTTGGTGGTGACACCGACCACGTGCGACTGGTCGATGAGCTCGGCCAGGTTGCCGGACGTGATGCGCTTGCGGGACAGGTCGTCCAGCCAGATCGCCACGCCTTCGTCGGAGAGGCGCTTGAGTGCGTCTGTCATGGGATTTGCATCTCCTACTGGTGTAGTACGGGCGTCAGCGCGCGGCGGCGGCGAGGGAGTCGCGGGCGGCGGCGGCGACGGCCTCCGGCGTGAACCCGAACTCGCGGAACAGCACCTTCGCGTCGGCCGAGGCACCGAAGTGCTCCAGCGACACGATCCGGCCCGCGTCGCCGACGTAGCGGTGCCAGGTCAGGCCGATGCCCGCCTCGACCGCGACCCGGGCCTTGACGGAGGGCGGCAGGACGCTGTCCTTGTACGCCTGGTCCTGCTCCTCGAACCACTCGACGGACGGCATCGAGACCACACGGGTCGGGATGCCGGCGGCCTGCAGCTGCTCGCGGGCCTCGACGGCCACGTGGACCTCGGAACCGGTGCCGATGAGGACGACCTGGGCGTCGCCGCCTTCGGCCTCGAAGCGCACGTAGCCACCCTTGACGGTGTTCTCGTCGGCCTCGTAGGTCGGCACGCCCTGGCGGGTGAGGGCCAGGCCGTGCGGGGTGCCCTTGCCGAACACCTTGGTGTGGCGCTTGAGGATCTCGCGCCAGGCGATCGCGGTCTCGTTCGCGTCGGCCGGACGGACGACGGTCAGGCCCGGGATGGCGCGCAGCGAGGCCAGGTGCTCGACCGGCTGGTGGGTCGGACCGTCCTCGCCCAGGCCGATGGAGTCGTGCGTCCACACGTAGGTCACCGGCAGGTGCATCAGGGCGGACAGGCGCACGGCGTTGCGCATGTAGTCGGAGAACACCAGGAAGGTGCCGCCGTAGATACGGGTGTGGCCGTGCAGCGCGATGCCGTTCATGGCCGCGGCCATGGCGTGCTCGCGGATGCCGAAGTGGATGGTGCGGCCGTACGGGTCGGCCTCCGGCAGCGGGTTGCCCACCGGCAGGAACGAGGAGTCCTTGTCGATGGTGGTGTTGTTGGAGCCGGCCAGGTCGGCCGAGCCGCCCCACAGCTCCGGGATGACCGCGCCGAGCGCCTGCAGGACCTTGCCGGAGGCGGCGCGGGTGGCGACGGCCTTGCCGGCCTCGAAGACGGGGAGCTTGTCCTCCCAGCCGGCGGGCAGCTCGTTCGCGTTGATGCGGTCGAACTCGGCGGCGCGCTCCGGGTTGGCGGTGCGCCAGGCGGAGAAGTCCTTCTCCCAGGCGGCCTTGGCCTCGCGGCCCCGGTCCAGCGCCTTGCGGGTGTGGGCGATGACCTCGTCGGCGACCTCGAAGGTCTGCTCCGGGTCGAAGCCGAGCACGCGCTTGGTGGCCGCGACCTCGTCGTCGCCGAGCGCCGAGCCGTGGGCGGCCTCGGTGTTCTGGGCGTGCGGGGCGGGCCAGGCGATGATCGAGCGGGCCGCGATGAAGGAGGGGCGGTCCGTGACGGCCTTCGCGGCCTGGAGCGCGGCGAACAGCGCCTTCGGGTCGAGGTCGCCGTTCTCCTGCTGCTCGACGCGCTGGACGTGCCAGCCGTACGCCTCGTAGCGCTTCATGGTGTCCTCGGAGACGGCCGTCTCCGTGTCACCCTCGATGGAGATGTGGTTGTCGTCCCACAGCAGGACGAGGTTGCCCAGCTTCTGGTGGCCGGCCAGTGCGGACGCCTCGTGGGAGATGCCCTCCTGGAGACAGCCGTCGCCCGCGACCGCGTAGACCATGTGGTCGAACGGGGAGGTGCCGGGGGCGGCCTGCGGGTCGAAGAGACCGCGCTCGTAGCGGGCGGCCATGGCCATGCCCACCGCGTTGGCGACACCCTGGCCGAGCGGGCCGGTGGTGGTCTCGACGCCGGCCGTGTGGCCGTACTCCGGGTGGCCGGGGGTCTTGGAGCCCCAGGTGCGGAAGGACTTCAGGTCGTCCAGTTCGAGCCCGAACCCGCCCAGGTACAGCTGGGTGTAGAGGGTCAGGGACGAGTGCCCCGCGGAGAGCACGAAACGGTCGCGGCCCACCCACTCGGGGTCCGCCGGGTCGTGCCGCATCACCTTCTGGAAGAGGGTGTACGCGGCGGGGGCGAGGCTCATCGCCGTCCCGGGGTGGCCGTTTCCGACCTTCTGGACCGCGTCAGCGGCCAGGATGCGGGCGGTGTCGACGGCCCGCTGGTCCAGTTCGGTCCACTCGAGCTCTGTGGTGGTCGGCTTGGTGCTCACCGTGGGTCAGGGCTCCTCTCCACATGTTTGTATCCCGGTGACGAACGGTGCACCGGCGGTTCCGAGCCTACCCCCGCAACGGCGTGCAGCTATTCGAGTGCAGGCGGTCCGTCACCGCGCCGCCGGCATGCGTTCACCCGGCCACGGGGACGCGGCGGGTGTCGTCCCCCGTATGTATGCACGGTCCGATCGGCTCAACACGAGGCGACCCCGGCGCGGGGCGACGTCAGCGCAACGTCTACAGTGGCGTGGTACGCGCAAGCCCCAACCCGGCCTCCACACAGTGAACGGCCGGAGTCGGAGCTTGCTGGATTCTCTCTCAGGGGTGTGCGTGACGGCCGTCGAATCCCGTCCAGCGGGGGTGCTCGGGACGAGCCCCGGTCACCGGCCGTTCGGGACCCGCGTCATGGCTTTCGTGGCATTGACCAAGCCGCGGATCATCGAACTTCTGCTGATCACCACAGTGCCGGTGATGTTCCTCGCGGAGCAGGGCGTGCCGTCGCTGTGGCTGGTCCTGGTGACCTGCGTCGGCGGTTATCTGTCCGCGGGCGGCGCCAACGCGCTGAACATGTACATCGACCGCGACATCGACGCGCTGATGGACCGGACCTCCCAGCGCCCGCTGGTGACCGGCATGGTCAGCCCGCGGGAGTGCCTGGTCTTCGGCATCACGCTCGGCGTGGTCTCCACACTGTTCTTCGGCCTGCTCGTCAACTGGCTGTCGGCCGCGCTCTCGCTCGGTGCGCTCCTCTTCTACGTCGTCGTCTACACGATGCTGTTGAAGCGGCGCACGACCCAGAACATCGTCTGGGGCGGCATCGCCGGCTGCCTGCCGGTCCTCATCGGCTGGTCCGCGGTCCGCAACGAGGTCTCCTGGGCCGCCGTCATCCTCTTCCTCGTCATCTTCTTCTGGACGCCGCCGCACTACTGGCCGCTGTCGATGAAGGTGGCCGACGACTACGCGCGCGTCGGTGTGCCGATGCTCCCCGTCGTCGCGGGCAACAAGGTCGTGGCGCGCCAGATCGTCCTCTACAGCTGGGTCATGGTCGGCGTCTCGCTGCTGCTGACCCCGCTGGGGTACACCGGCTGGTTCTACACCTCGGTCGCGCTGCTGGCCGGCGGCTGGTGGCTGTGGGAGGCGCACGCGCTGCACGCGCGGGCCAAGGCGGGTGTGACCGGCGCGAAGCTCAAGGAGATGCGCCTGTTCCACTGGTCGATCACCTATGTGTCGCTGCTGTTCGTGGCGGTGGCCGTGGATCCCTTCCTCCGTTGATTACTCGCCGGTAGCATGGCTTCCATGGGAGACACCGCAGACACCGCGGCCGCCGCAGGCGCCGCGGACAAGAAGCAGGACCGTACGGCCGCGAAGCTGGCCAGGCAGATCGGCGCCTTCGCCAAGCAGCACGGCGGCGCCGAGGGCCAGCTCGCGCACATCGGCCAGGCCGGCACCCGCATCGTGCTCGTGGGCACGGACGGCGGCTGGGGCGACCTGGTGGCCCCGACCTTCGCGGTGGCGCAGCTGGCCGCCGAGAAGGCCGGACTGACCCTCCATGACGAGTTCGACGGGGAGTTCGCCGCGCGTGTGCGGACGGGCCCGTACGAGTGGTCGCGGATGGCCGGCATCCAGCTCGGCGGACCCGGGAACCCGGCGGCCTGACCGCCCCCGGCTCCGTCCGGGGGCCCGGGTGTGCGGTCTCGGTCAACAGCCCGAGCAACACCTCACACCCCGCTCACCCGTTAGGACGTGTGGAAGCGCCTTCCTCACGTCCGCAACGGGATGCCCGGATGATCGAAACGCCGCCCCTGGTGGACCAGTACTGCCACGGAGTCCTCCGTACGGAGCTGGGCCTGGGTACCTTCGAGGCCCAGCTGATCCCTTCGGCCGGGCCGCCCGCCGCGGGCACCACCTTCTTCGACACCCAGACCGGTTTCGCGGTCCGCCGCTGGTGTCCGCCGCTGCTGGGGCTGGAGCCGCACGCGGCCCCCGCCCGCTATCTGGCCCGGCGCCGCGAGCTGGGCCCGGCCGAGACCGCGCGGCTGCTGCTGCGGGGATCCGGGGCCGGTGTCTACCTGGTCGACACCGGCCAGGCCGGGGACCTCACCGGCCCCAAGGAACTGGCCCTCGCCGCCGACGCCGAGGCCTTCGAGACGGTCCGGCTGGAAGCGCTGGCCGTACAGGCCGCCGACACCTCCGGGACCGTGGCCGCCTTCCTCGCCGGCCTCGCCGAGGCCGTCCACCACGCCGCCGCCGGCGCCGCGGCCTTCGCCTGCGCCGCGGCCCCCGACCACGCCGGCGGTCCCGCCCTCGACCCCGGTCCGCCCGGCCCGGGCGAGGTGCGCGGGGCGGCCGGGCGGTGGCTGGCAGGACGGCCGCGCGGCGGACCCGTACGGGATCCCGTGCTCCTGCGGCACCTGCTGTGGAGCGCGGTGCCGTCCGGGCTGCCGCTCCAGCTGCACACGGGTACGGGGGATCCCGCGGCGCTGACCGGGTTCGTACGGGCCACCGCGGGGCTGGGCACACGGCTGGTGCTGCTCGGCGGACATCCGTACCACCGGCACACGGCGCGGCTCGCGGAGGTCTTCCCGCACGTCTACGCCGACGCGGGCGCGGCCCTCGGGCGGACCGGGGCGCGGGCCGCCGCGGTCCTGGCCGAGCTGCTGGAGACCGCGCCGTTCGGGAAGCTGCTGTTCTCCAGCGGGGGCCGGGGGCTGCCCGAACTGCACGCGGTGGGCGCCCTGGTGTTCCGGGAGGCGCTGACCCGGGTGCTGGGCGGCTGGGTCGCCGAGGGGTCCTGGTCGTGGCGGGACGCGGACCGGGTGGCGGCCATGGTCGCGGCGGGCAACGCCCGCCGCCTCTACCGCCTGGACGGACCGTGAGGCCCCGTCCAGGCGGTAGAGCCGGCGGACGGGGCCTCACGGGCCCGGGCGGAGGCGGTCAGACGGAGGAGAGCTGGGCGTCGCCCGGTGCGGCCACCCCGGCCTCGTCGGCCGGCCGCTCGCGCAGGCTCAGCGCGAGGCGGAGCACGGCGATCCACACCAGGCAGGAGCCGAGCATGTGCACGGCGACCAGGACCTCGGGCACATCGGTGAAGTACTGCACGTAGCCGATGCCGCCCTGGGCGAGCAGCACGAGCAGCAGGTCGCGGGCGCGGGCCCGGGTGTCGACCGGGGCGTCGACCACCCGCAGCACCAGCCACATCGCGACGGCCAGCGCGCAGACCACCCAGGCGGCGATGGCGTGCACGTGCGCGGTCGCCTCCCAGTCGAACGGCATTCGCTTGATCTCGCTGCTGTCACCGGCGTGCGGGCCGGACCCGGTGACCACCGTGCCGGCGGCGATCAGGACGAGGGTGGTGGTGATCAGCGCCCACGACAGCTTGCGGACCGGGCCGGGGACGCGCGGGCGCGGGGCGGTGTCGCCCTCGCCGACGCGCTGCCAGGTGACGGTCGTCACGGCGATCAGCGCGGTGGCGAGCAGGAAGTGCCCGGCCACGCTGTACGGGTTCAGGCCCGTCATGACGGTGATGCCGCCGAGCACGGCGTTGCACACCACGAGGGCGAACTGGATCCAGCCGAGCTTCGTCAGCGAGTGGCGCCAGGGCTCGGCCGACCGGGCCGCGACGATCACCCAGCCGACGGCGGCGCTGAGCACGTACGTCAGCATCCGGTTGCCGAACTCGATGGCCCCGTGGATGCCCTGCTCCTGCGTCGCGACCAGGCTGTCGTCGGTGCACTTGGGCCAGGTGTCGCAGCCGAGACCGGATCCGGTCAGCCGCACCGCGCCGCCGGTGACGACGATGGCCACGCTCATGAAGAGCGCGGCGAGCGCGGCCCGCCGGACGATCCGGGGTGACGGAGTCCAGCGGCTGGCGATGTACGCGAGGGGGTTCAACACGCCCCATATCGTAGGCGACCCCTTGTGCAAAGTTTCACGAGGGGGTGGGGGGTGCCGAGTCCGGGCCCACGAGCAGGCGGAACCTGGCCCCGGCGGGATCGCCCTCCTCGTGCCACCAGAGCAGGACGCGCCAGTGCGCGGCGTGGCCCGGGTGGTCCGGTGAGTGCGTGAACCCTTCTATCAATTCGGTTGCCACGTCCTCGGCCGTCCGGTTCCGCACTTCTGTGGCGCTGTGCCACGGATGGGGGAGTGTGTTCCATGATCCGTCGGGGCTCCGGACGTCGAACCGCCACACCGCGAGCCACGGGGTGACCTCCAGCATCGTGCGCACCTGTTCGGCGCCGAGGTGCAGCCGGGCCGCGATCTCGGGCTCCTCCACCGACCGGATACGGGCGGCCACCACGGCCCGGGGCAGCAGCCGTTCGGGCAGCAGCCCCCGCGTGCGCAGCCCCACCAGCTCGTCGAAGGCCAGGTAGCGCAGGCGCAGTTCCAGCTGGCGGCCGATGTGGTCGAGGGCCTCCTCGGCGGCCTCGGCCTCCTCCGCCCCGGGGTCGGCCAGCAGCAGCCGGCGGAAGTCGGCCTCCGCGTCCACGGCCCAGGCCACCGCTTCCTCGGTCAGACCCAGCTCGGCGAGGCGGTCCCCGAGGAACACCTTGGCCTGCGCGAGGCCCCGCCGGTTGACCGGGTCCTGCTGGTCCAGTCCGGCCCACACCTCCACCGCGGTACGGGTCAGATGGCGGGCGCGCTCACCGGCGGCCCGCTCCATGGCGCTGGGGCCCCCGCCGGCGGCGGCCGGGCCCAGCGGGTGCTTCGGCAACCGGTTCGCGTCGCTCAGCGGCCAGGCCAGCCACACCCCGTGGTTGATCAGCCCGCGGGCGTACCAGCGGGCGTACTCCGGGGTGTGCCGGGCCGCGCGTTCGGAGCTGCGCAGGCCCTCCTCGATGGTGGCGAGGGCGCTCGCGCGGTCTCCCGCGGCGAACCGCAGGGCGGCCCGGTCGGCGAGGCGCAGCCCGAGCAGGGCGGTGCACTGGGGGTCGTCCGGGAGGGTGCGCAGGGCGCCGATCAGCTCGTCGAGGAGCCGCTCGCGTTCCGCCGGCGCCGCCTGCGCGGCCCCCGCCCGCACCCGCGCCCACCGGTCGTCCAGCCGAAGAACGGCCTCCCGCTGCACCATGTCCGCCCCCCGGCTTCATGTGTGGAGGCGCCCATCCTCGCGGCTGCGCGGTCGCGAGGGAAAGGGTTTCATTCCCAGCGGAAGAGGCGCGCGGCGGCGCCCAGACCGAGTACGGCCCAGGCCGTGAGCACGGCCACGTCGCCCCACGGCAGCGCCGCTCCGTGCTGGAGCACCTCGCGCAGGCCGTCGGACAGCGCCGAGATCGGCAGCAGCCCCAGGGCGGACTGCACGGCGTCCGGGAACTTCTCCATCGGCACGATCACCCCGCCGCCGACGAGCAGCAGCAGGAACACCAGGTTGGCGGCGGCCAGGGTGGCCTCGGCCCTGAGGGTGCCCGCCATCAGCAGCCCGAGCCCCGAGAAGGCGGCGGTGCCCAGCAGGACCAGCGCGGCGACCGACAGCGGGTTCCCCTGCGGGGACCAGCCCAGGGCGAGCGCGATCACCGTCAGCAGGGCGATCTGCAGCACCTCGGTGACCAGGACCGACAGGGTCTTGGCGGCCATCAGCGCCCAGCGCGGGAGCGGGGAGGCCCCGAGCCGCTTGAGGACCCCGTAGCGGCGGTCGAAGCCGGTGGCGATGGCCTGGCCGGTGAAGGCCGTGGACATCACGGCGAGGGCGAGGATGCCCGGTGCGAGGAAGTCCACCGGCTTCCCGGCGCCGGTGTCGACGATGTCGACGGCGGAGAACAGCACCAGGAGCAGTGCCGGGATGATCACCGTCAGCAGCAGCTGCTCGCCGTTGCGCAGCAGCATCCGGGTCTCCAGCGCCGTCTGCGCGAGGATCATGCGGGACACGGGCGCGGCCCCCGGGCGGGGGGTGAACGTACCGGCGCTCATGCGCGCAGCTCCTTACCGGTCAGTTCGAGGAAGACGTCTTCGAGGGTGTGCCGCTCCACGGTGAGGCTGTCGGGCAGCACGCCGTTCTGTGCGCACCAGGAGGCGACGGTGGCCAGCATCTGCGGGTCGACCTCGCCGGTCACCCGGTAGACGCCCGCGGTGACCTCGGCCGCCTGGGTGCCGTCGGGCAGCGCCTTGAGCAGCGAGGCGAGGTCGAGGGAGGGACGGCCGGTGAAGCGCAGGGTGTTCTCGGCACCGCCGCGGCACAGCTGCTCGGGGCTGCCGTGGGCGATGACCCGGCCCGCGTCCACGATGGCGACCTCGTCGGAGAGCTGCTCGGCCTCGTCCATGTGGTGGGTGGTGAGGACGACGGTGACCCCGTCGGTGCGCAGTTCCCGTACGAGGTCCCAGGTGGCGCGGCGGGCCTGGGGGTCCAGGCCGGCGGTCGGCTCGTCGAGGAAGACCAGCTCGGGGCGGCCCACGACGGCCATGGCCAGGGCGAGGCGCTGCTGCTGGCCGCCGGAGAGCCGGCGGTAGGGGGTGCGGCCGCAGCCGCCGAGTCCGAGACGTTCCACCAGGGTGCCGGGGTCGAGCGGGTCGGCGTACAGCGTGGCCATGTGGCGCAGCATCTCGACGGCGCGGGCGCCGGAGTAGACGCCGCCGGACTGGAGCATCACGCCGATGCGCGGGCGCAGCGCCCCGGCCTGGGCGACCGGGTCGAGGCCGAGGACGCGGACGGTGCCGGCGTCGGGGCGGTGGTAGCCCTCGCAGGTCTCCACCGTGGTCGTCTTGCCCGCGCCGTTGGGACCGAGGACCGCGGTGACGGTGCCCCTGCGGACGGTGAGGTCCAGTCCGTCCACCGCGGTCTTGGTGCCGTACCGCTTCACCAGTCCGCGGATTTCCACGGCGGGGTCGTTGCTCATGGAGGGTGAGTCTACGGAGCCGGAGGGTGGCCCCCGGGCCGAGGGCGGCAGTATGCGAACAGCCGGTAGCGGAAATGACTTTTTTCAGTCCGCCCCCCCGGACGGCCGATCCGGTTTCGGTGATCTTTCGTCGCGCTCGGCGCTCGGGGCGCCCGGAACCGGACCGGGGTGCATGAGTGCTGGTGGGGGGCGTTGTGCCCGGCGGAATTGCGGGTGCGGGGGTGATCGGAATTAACCCTTCCGAATAACTCTCCGTCGATAAATAAGGTAACCCTTAGTGATGGAGGCCACCAGGCGTGGCGTCCGTCACGGCTTGTACGGGCTCGGTTAATTACGCAACAATGGCGTTGTGAAATACGGCGAACGGCAGAACGAGGCCCCCCAGGGGGAGCTCACCACCGGGGAGCGGTCCACCCGCAACCGGGTGGCGCGCTCGATCCTGGACCACGGCCCGTCCACCGTCGCCGACCTCGCCCAGCGCCTCGGCCTCACCCAGGCCGCCGTCCGCCGCCACCTCGACACACTCGTCGCCGACGACGTCGTCGAAGCCCGTGAGCAGCGCGTCTACGGAGCGCGGACCCGGGGTCGGCCCGCCAAGGTCTTCGCGCTCACCGACTGCGGCCGCGACGCCTTCGACCAGTCCTACGACACGCTCGCCGCGGACGCCCTGCGCTGGATCGCGCAGTCCGTCGGCGGCGGCGAGCAGGGTGCGGCAGCAGTCGCCGCCTTCGCCCGGTCGCGGATGGAGTCGCAGGCGCAGACCTACCGGGAGGCCGTCGAGGCGGCCGCCCCCGAGGGCCGCACGGAGGCCCTGGCCAAGGCGTTGACGCAGGACGGGTACGCTGCTACGGCGAAGAGCGCTCCCGGTCCGCACAGCGGTGAACAGCTCTGCCAGCACCACTGCCCGGTCGCCCACGTGGCCGAGCAGTTCCCGCAGCTCTGCGAGGCGGAGACCGAGGTCTTCTCACGCCTGCTCGGGACGCACGTGCAGCGCCTCGCCACGATCGCCCATGGCGACGGAGTGTGCACGACGTTCATTCCGCGAAGCGCGGGCACCACACAGACCGACACATCAGTATCTGCAAGTACGGCCGGGAGGAACCCCGCATGACCACGGAGACCGCTCACCCTGAGCTCGATGGCCTGGGCACCTATGAATACGGCTGGGCCGACTCCGACGCGGCCGGTGCCGCCGCCAAGCGGGGTCTGTCCGAGGCCGTCGTCCGCGACATCTCGGCGAAGAAGTCCGAGCCGGAGTGGATGCTGAACCTCCGCCTCAAGGGCCTCAAGCTCTTCGACAGGAAGCCCATGCCGATGTGGGGCTCCGACCTCTCCGGCATCGACTTCGACAACATCAAGTACTTCGTGCGTTCCACCGAGAAGCAGGCCGCTTCCTGGGAGGACCTGCCCGAGGACATCAAGAACACCTACGACAAGCTCGGCATCCCGGAGGCGGAGAAGCAGCGCCTCGTCGCCGGTGTCGCGGCCCAGTACGAGTCCGAGGTCGTCTACCACCAGATCCGTGAGGACCTGGAGGAGCAGGGCGTGATCTTCCTCGACACGGACACCGCGCTCAAGGAGCACCCGGAGCTCTTCCAGGAGTACTTCGGCACGGTCATCCCGGTCGGCGACAACAAGTTCGCGTCGCTGAACACCGCGGTGTGGTCCGGCGGCTCGTTCATCTACGTCCCCAAGGGTGTCCACGTGGACATCCCGCTCCAGGCCTACTTCCGTATCAACACGGAGAACATGGGCCAGTTCGAGCGGACGCTGATCATCGTCGACGAGGACGCCTACGTCCACTACGTCGAGGGCTGCACCGCCCCGATCTACTCCTCCGACTCGCTGCACAGCGCCGTCGTCGAGATCATCGTGAAGAAGGGCGGCCGCTGCCGCTACACGACGATCCAGAACTGGTCGAACAACGTCTACAACCTGGTCACCAAGCGCGCCGTGGCGTACGAGGGCGCGACCATGGAGTGGATCGACGGCAACATCGGTTCCAAGGTCACCATGAAGTACCCGGCCGTCTACCTGATGGGCGAGCACGCCAAGGGCGAGACCCTGTCCATCGCCTTCGCGGGCGAGGGCCAGCACCAGGACGCCGGCTCCAAGATGGTCCACATGGCGCCGAACACCTCCTCGAACATCGTCTCCAAGTCGGTGGCCCGTGGCGGTGGCCGCACCTCCTACCGCGGCCTGGTCGAGATCGGCGAGGGCGCGGCCGGCTCGAAGTCGAACGTGCTCTGCGACGCGCTGCTCGTCGACACCATCTCCCGCTCGGACACGTACCCCTACGTGGACGTCCGCGAGGACGACGTGACGATGGGCCACGAGGCGACCGTCTCCAAGGTCTCCGACGACCAGCTCTTCTACCTGATGCAGCGCGGCCTCACCGAGTTCGAGGCCATGGCCATGATCGTGCGCGGCTTCGTCGAGCCGATCGCGAAGGAGCTGCCCATGGAGTACGCGCTGGAGCTCAACCGGCTGATCGAGCTGCAGATGGAGGGCTCGGTCGGCTGACCCGCCGACCGTCCCCGCACCGCAGCACAGCGACGATTCTGTAGACGTAGGAAGAGAGCAAGACGACAGCCATGGCTGAGGCTCAGAATATTCCGGCGGGCTCCACCACCGCCGGCGCGATCGCGGTGGCCGCCGAGTCCACCGTCGCCACCCGGATGAGCGCGCCCCCGTCCTTCGACGTGGCCGACTTCCCGGTTCCGCACGGCCGTGAGGAGGAGTGGCGCTTCACGCCGCTCGCCCGCCTCAAGGGCCTGCACGACGGCACCGCGGTCGCCAACGGCACCATGAAGGCCCAGATCGACGCGCCCGAGGGCGTGACGGTCGAGTCCGTGGAGCGCGGTGACGAACGGATCGGCAAGGCCGGCACCCCCGTCGACCGGGTCGCCGCACAGGCCTTCTCGTCCTTCGCCAAGGCCACGGTCGTCACCGTGCCCAAGGAGACCGTGCTCGACGAGCCGATCCGGGTCGCCCTGCACGGCGAGGGCGGCACGACCTTCGGCCACACCGTCTTCGACGTGAAGCCCTTCGCCGAGGCGATCATCGTGATCGACCACACCGGCGACGGCGTGCGCGCCGCCAACGTGGACATCCTCGTCGGCGACGGCGCCAAGGTGACCTTCGTGTCCGTCCAGGACTGGGACGACACCGCCGTCCACACCTCGCAGCACAACGCCCTCATCGGCCGCGACGCGAGCTTCAAGTCCGTGGTCGTCACCTTCGGCGGCGACCTGGTCCGCCTCCACCCGCGCGTCACCTACGCGGGCCCCGGCGGCGAGGCCGAGATGCTCGGCCTGTACTTCACGGACGCCGGCCAGCACCAGGAGCACCGCCTCCTGGTCACGCACGACGCCCCGCACTGCAAGTCGAACGTGGTCTACAAGGGCGCGCTCCAGGGCCAGGACGCCCACGCCGTCTGGATCGGTGACGTGCTCATCGAGAAGAGCGCCGAGGGCACCGACACGTACGAGATGAACCGCAACCTCGTCCTCACGGACGGCGCGCGGGTCGACTCCGTGCCGAACCTGGAGATCGAGACCGGCGAGATCGTCGGCGCCGGCCACGCCTCCGCCACCGGCCGCTTCGACGACGAGCAGCTCTTCTACCTGCAGGCCCGCGGTATCCCGGCCGACGAGGCCCGCCGCCTGGTCGTCCGCGGCTTCTTCGCCGAGCTCGTCCAGCAGATCGGTGTCGACGACATCGAGGAGCGCCTGATCGCCAAGATCGAGGCCGAGCTCCAGGGTTCCGTCTGATGAATTACGTCAAGGCCTGCGCGCTGAGCGAGCTGGAGGAGAACACCCCCAAGCGGGTGGAACTCGACGGCACGCCGGTGTCCATCGTCTCCACCGACGGGGAGGTGTTCGCGATCAACGACATCTGCTCGCACGCGAACGTCTCGCTCTCGGAGGGCGAGGTCGAGGACTGCATGATCGAGTGCTGGCTGCACGGGTCGGCGTTCGACCTGCGCACCGGCAAGCCCTCCGGTCTGCCCGCGACGCGCCCCGTTCCCGTATACCCCGTAAAGATCGAAGGGGACGACGTGCTCGTCTCCCTCACCCAGGAGTCCTGAGGTATCCATGGCAACGCTTGAAATCCACGACCTGCACGTCTCCGTCGAGGCCGAGAACGGCGCCCGCGAGATCCTCAAGGGCGTCGACCTCACCGTCAAGCAGGGTGAGACGCACGCCATCATGGGTCCGAACGGCTCCGGCAAGTCCACGCTGGCGTACTCGCTGGCCGGTCACCCGAAGTACACGATCACCGGCGGCACCGTCACCCTCGACGGCGAGGACGTCCTGGAGATGTCCGTCGACGAGCGCGCCCGCGCCGGCGTCTTCCTCGCCATGCAGTACCCGGTCGAGGTCCCCGGTGTCTCGGTCTCCAACTTCCTGCGCACCTCCGCCACCGCCATCCGCGGCGAGGCCCCCAAGCTGCGCACCTGGGTGAAGGAGGTCAAGTCCGCGATGGAGCAGCTCCAGATGGACCCGGCCTTCGCCGAGCGCAACGTCAACGAGGGCTTCTCCGGCGGTGAGAAGAAGCGTCACGAGATCCTCCAGCTGGAGCTCCTGCAGCCGAAGATCGCGATCCTCGACGAGACCGACTCCGGCCTCGACGTCGACGCCCTGCGCATCGTCTCCGAGGGCGTCAACCGCGTCCGCGAGACCGGTGAGGTCGGCACCCTGCTGATCACCCACTACACGCGCATCCTGCGCTACATCAAGCCCGACTTCGTGCACGTGTTCGCGAACGGCCGCATCGCCGAGTCCGGCGGCGCCGAGCTCGCCGACCAGCTGGAGAACGAGGGCTACGACAAGTACGTGAAGGGTGGCGCGACCGCGTGACACAGCTGCCTGGCCTCCTCGACATCGAGGCGATCCGCAAGGACTTCCCCCTGCTGGATCGTGTGGTCCACGACGGGAAGAAGATCGTTTACCTGGACAACGCTGCGACCTCGCAGAAGCCGCGCCAGGTGCTCGACGCGCTGAACGAGTACTACGAGCAGCACAACGCGAACGTCCACCGCGGCGTGCACGTGCTCGCCGAGGAGGCCACGGCGCTGTACGAGGGCGCCCGCGACAAGGTCGCCGCCTTCATCAACGCGCCGAGCCGCGACGAGGTGATCTTCACCAAGAACGCCTCGGAGTCGCTCAACCTCGTCGCGAACATGCTCGGCTGGGCGGACGAGCCCTACCGGGTCGACCGCGACACCGAGATCGCCATCACGGAGATGGAGCACCACTCCAACATCGTGCCGTGGCAGCTGCTCGCGCAGCGCACCGGCGCCAAGCTGAAGTGGTTCGGCCTCACCGACGACGGCCGGCTCGACCTGTCCAACATCGAAGAGGTCATCACGGAGAAGACGAAGATCGTCTCCTTCACGCTGGTCTCCAACATCATGGGCACGGTCAACCCGGTCGAGGCGATCGTCCGGCGCGCCCAGGACGTCGGCGCGCTGGTGCTGATCGACGCCTCCCAGGCCGCTCCGCACATGCCGCTGGACGTGCAGGCGCTCGGCGCCGACTTCGTGGCCTTCACCGGCCACAAGATGTGCGGCCCGACCGGCATCGGCGTCCTCTGGGGCCGCCAGGAGCTCCTGGAAGACCTGCCTCCGTTCCTCGGCGGCGGCGAGATGATCGAGACCGTATCGATGCACGCCTCGACCTACGCCCCGGCGCCGCACAAGTTCGAGGCCGGTACGCCCCCGATCGCCCAGGCCGTCGGCCTCGGCGCGGCCGTGGACTACCTGTCCGCGATCGGCATGGACAAGATCGCCGCGCACGAGCACGCGATCACCGAGTACGCGATCAAGCGCCTCGCCGAGGTGCCCGACCTGCGGATCATCGGCCCCACCACGGCCGAGGACCGCGGCGCCGCGATCTCCTTCGTACTCGGCGACATCCACCCGCACGACGTCGGCCAGGTCCTGGACGAGCAGGGCATCGCGGTCCGCGTGGGGCACCACTGCGCGCGCCCCGTCTGCCTGCGCTACGGAATTCCGGCGACGACGCGAGCGTCTTTCTACCTGTACTCCTCTCCGGCCGACGTCGACGCGCTGATCGACGGGCTGGAGCACGTACGGAACTTCTTCGGCTGACGGACGAGGCGACGAGGACGCAGTGAAGCTGGATTCGATGTACCAGGAACTGATCCTGGACCACTACAAGCACCCGCACGGGCGTGGCCTGCGCGACGGCGACGCCGAGGTGCACCACGTCAACCCGACGTGCGGCGACGAGATCACGCTGCGCGTGAAGTACGACGGTGAGAAGCTGACAGATGTCAGCTACGAGGGCCAGGGCTGCTCCATCAGCCAGGCCAGCGCCTCCGTACTGAACGAGCTGCTCGTGGGCAAGGAACTGGCCGAGGCGCAGAAGATCCAGGCTGTCTTCCTGGAGATGATGCAGTCCAAGGGCAAGATCGAGCCCGACGAGGCCATGGAGGAGGTGCTGGAGGACGCGGTCGCGTTCGTCGGTGTCTCCAAGTACCCGGCCCGTGTGAAGTGCGCCCTGCTGAGCTGGATGGCGTGGAAGGACGCGACCGCCCAGGCCCTGGGTGACGCGGAGAGGAAGACGGCATGACCGAGAACGCGACGCCCGAGGCGTCGACCAAGCCGGCCACCGAGGAGGAGGTCCGTGAGGCCCTCTACGACGTGGTCGACCCCGAGCTGGGCATCGACGTCGTCAACCTGGGCCTGATCTACGGCATCCACATCGACGACGCGAACATCGCCACCCTCGACATGACCCTGACCTCGGCGGCCTGCCCGCTGACGGACGTCATCGAGGACCAGGCGAAGTCCGCGACGGACGGCATCGTCAACGAACTCCGGATCAACTGGGTCTGGATGCCGCCGTGGGGCCCGGACAAGATCACGGACGACGGCCGTGAGCAGCTCCGCGCGCTCGGCTTCAACGTCTGAGCACCCCCGCTCGTACAGCAGGGCCCCCGGCACGTCGGTGCCGGGGGCTCTCGCTGTTCTCCGGACGGACGGACCGGACGGCGTGCACCTCCTGGGTGTGTACGGCCGTACGCATCGATGTGTACCCTTGTACACATGCCCTATGTCCTGCTTGCCGCAGCCATCGCCGCCGAGGTCGCCGGCACCACCGCCATGAAGTACAGCGACGGCTTCACGAAGCTGTGGCCCTCGCTCGGCACCCTCCTGGGGTACGCCATAGCGTTCACCCTGCTCGCGCAGACGCTGAAGACCATGTCGGTCGGCACGGCCTACGCGATATGGGCCGGCGTCGGCACCGCCGCCATCGCCGCGATCGGCATGGTGTTCATGGGGGAGGCGGCCACCGCCGCGAAGATCGCCGGGATCGCCCTGGTGATCGGCGGGGTGGTCCTGCTGAACCTGGGCGGGGCCCACTGATGCCGCAGGGCGTCCGGCGCTACGACCCGGACCGGCGCCAGCGCATCATCGACGCCGCGATCCGGGTGGTCGGCGCCAAGGGCATCGCGGGGCTGAGCCACCGCAGCGCCGCCGCGGAGGCCGACGTACCGCTGGGCTCGACCACATACCACTTCAAGACGCTGGACGACCTGCTGGTCGCGGCGCTCCGGCAGGCCAACGAGGGCTTCGCGCAGGCGGTGGCCGACTCGGCCGCGCTGGCCGACCCGGACACCGACCTCGCCGGGGCGCTGGCCCGGCTGCTGGGCGAGTTCCTGGCGGCGGACCGCGGCCGGGTGGAGCTGGAGTACGAGCTCTACCTCGCGGCGCTGCGCCGCCCTGCCCTGCGGCCGGTGGCCGCCGAGTGGTGCGAGGCGGCGGCCGAGGCGCTGACGCCGCGGACCGACCCGGCGACGGCCCGGGCGCTGGTGGCCGTGATGGACGGCATCAGCCTGCAGGTCCTGCTGACGGACGCCGCGTACGACGAGTCGTACGCCCGCGAGATCCTGGCCCGGGTCCTGGGGGGCCGGGCCGAGTCCGGGGCGTAGCACCGGCCGCCCGTGCAGGGCACCCGGGTGCGCCCGACGGTGCGGCGAGGCGCGGTGCCGGGCGTCGCGGGGCAGGCGGGGCTTGGCGGACGGGCCTCAGGCCGTGGAGGCGGCGGTGCGGACTGCCGTGAGGGCCGTCCGCACGCTCGCCTCGATGTCGCGGATCGGGTAGATCACCTCGCGCACCGTGCGGTCGCGGTCGACGACCAGGGTCAGCCGCTTGATCCGGCTCACCCCCGCCGCGCGGAACGTCGGCAGGCGCAGCGCGGCCGTCAGTGCCAGATCGGCATCCGAGAGGAGCGGGAAGCGCAGCCGCTCCTGCTCCGCGAACTCCCGCTGCTCGTCGGGGCGCTGCGTCGAGACCCCGTGCACGGTGGCGCCGGCCGCCGTGAACTCCGCGAGCTGGTCGCGGTACGTGCAGGACTCGAACGTGCAGCCCTTGGCACCCGGGATTCCGGCCCAGCCGGGCGGATAGGACTCGGCGCGCGCGTACGCGCCCGGGAAGAAGTACAGAACCGTGAACGGGGTGTCCGCCACCGGGTCGGCGAGCCCGCCGAAACGGTCCGGCAGCAGCAGCGGCGGCACCCGCGTGCCGTGCAGCGCGTGCACCCGTTCCGCCTCGCGCGATGCCTCGTCGGTCGTCGCCGTCATCTCTCCCTCTCCCAGGATCCAGGTGTCGCCCCAGTCCTGGAGGGCCACCAGGACCGGCACCAGCCCCCGCCCGCGCGGGGTCAGCCGGTACTCGTGCCGTACCGGACGTTCCTGGTACGGCTCGCGCGCCAGCACCCCGGCCTCGACCAGCAGCTTCAGCCGCTCCGCGAGCACCTTGCGGGAGACCCCCAGCTCGCGCTGGAGCTCCTCGAAGCGGTGCAGGCCGCGCGCCGCGTCCCGCACGATCAGCAGCGTCCACCAGTCGCCCACCACGTCGAGGGCCTGGGCGATCGCGCAGTCCGCGTCGCCGAGGTGTGTGCGCTGGGCCATGGGAGCTCCTTTGTCCGTTGACCCAAGGCTGTCATGCTGACATAGTCCGTTCCCAAAAGGAACTTACTCAACGATCGACTCGTCGGAAGCGGGGGGCACGGGTGTGCTGCAGGGGTTCAAGGACATACCGAGGGTCGTGTGGCTGCTGGCTGCGGGGGTGTTCGTCAACGCCGTCGTCAGCTTCACCTTCGTCTTCGTCTTCCTCTACCTGACCGGCCCGCGCGGCCTCGGCGCCGCCCAGGCCGGCCTCGTCAGCGGAATCGGCGGGGTCGGCCTGGTCGCGGGCAACTTCACCGGCGGCTGGTACGGAGACCGCTTCGGCCACCGCCGGGTGCTCCTGGCCGCCGCCACCCTGGGCGGGCTGACCCTCATGGCCTTCCCGCTGCTGCCCGCGCCGCTCCTCTTCGTGGCCATGCCGGTGGCCCAGTACGCCTCCGGCGTGATCCGGGCCGCCAACTCCGCGCTGGTCGCGGTCACCGTTCCGGAGGGCGGCCGCCGCCAGGCCTTCGCCCTCGTACGCTGCGCCTCCAACGGCGGTTTCACCCTCGGGCCGCCGCTGGGCGCCCTGATCGCGACCGGCCTCTCGTACGACTGGCTCTTCGTCGCCGACGGCCTCGGAACCCTCTTCTTCGCCCTCTGGACCGCCCGCGTCGTCCCGGCGCGCGGCGCCTCCCGCACGGCCTCCGCGGCCCCGGACGGGGGTCGGGGCCGCGGACTCGCCGCCGAACTACGGGCCCGGCCCGCCCTGCTGGTGGTGCTCGGCGCGATCCTGGTGACCGACGTCGTCTACCGCCAGCAGTACTCCACCTTCTCCGTCTTCCTCACCGACCACGGCCTGGACCCACGCGTCTTCGGGCTCGTCATCGCCCTCAACGGCGGGGTGATCCTGCTGCTGGAGCTGCCCGCCGCCGTCGCGCTGCGCGAGCGCCCGGCGCTGCCGGTGATCGGTACCGGCCTGGTGCTGGTCGGGGCCGGGTACGCGGCGCTGCTGCTCGGAGCCGGGATCGCGAGCGCCGTGGTCATGATGGTCCTGCTGAGCCTCGGCGAGATCCTCTACAAGACCACCGCCACCGCCTACGTCGCCGACGAGGCACCCGAGCACGCCGTCGGACGCTTCCAGAGCCTGTACGCGGGGATCTCGGTCAGCGGGGTCGTCATCGGCCCGCCGCTGGGCGGAGCGCTGTACGCGGCCGCGCCCGGGCTGTTGTGGCCGCTGTGCGCCGGGCTCGCGGCGGCGGCGGGCGCGGCGGTGCTGTGGGCCTCGGCGCGGCAGCGGCGGCACGCGGCCCGACCGGCACATGAGACCGGTTCGCAACCTCAGGCCGTCGCCGGTTAGGTTTCGGGCATGACTGCTACGCGTACCACCGGCGCCGTCGCCGCCGGACTTGCCACCATCACCGCCGACGGCACCGTCCTCGACACCTGGTTCCCCGCCCCCGAGCTGGTCGCCGAGCCCGGCCCGGCCGGCACCGAGCGCCTCACCGCCGAGCAGGCCGTGGAGTCCCTCGGCGCCGCCGCGGCCAAGGCGATCCGCAGCGACGCGGTCCGCGGCGTCGAGGTCGTAGCCGTCCGCACGGTCATCGCCTCCCTGGAGGACAAGCCGCTGGACGCGCACGACGCGTACCTGCGCCTGCACCTGCTCAGCCACCGCCTGGTCAAGCCGCACGGCCAGAACCTCGACGGTGTCTTCGGCCTGCTGACCAACGTCGCCTGGACCTCGCTCGGCCCGGTCGCCGTCGACCAGGTCGAGACCGTCCGCCTCAACGCCCGCGCCGAGGGCCTGCACCTGCAGGTCACCTCGATCGACAAGTTCCCGCGGATGACGGACTACGTCGCCCCCAAGGGCGTGCGCATCGCCGACGCCGACCGCGTCCGCCTCGGCGCGCACCTCGCCGAGGGCACCACCGTCATGCACGAGGGCTTCGTCAACTTCAACGCCGGTACCCTCGGCACCTCCATGGTCGAGGGCCGCATCTCCGCGGGTGTCGTCGTCGGCGACGGCTCCGACATCGGCGGCGGCGCCTCCACCATGGGCACCCTCTCGGGCGGCGGCAAGCAGATCATCTCCATCGGCGAGCGCACCCTGGTCGGCGCCGAGGCGGGCATCGGCATCGCCCTCGGCAACGAGTGCGTCGTCGAGGCCGGCCTGTACGTCACCGCGGGCACCCGCGTCACCCTGCCGGACGGCCAGATCGTCAAGGCCCTGGAGCTCTCCGGCGCCGACAACATCCTCTTCCGCCGCAACTCGGTGACCGGCGCCGTCGAGGCCCGCCCGTACAAGGCGAACTGGGGCGGCCTGAACGAGGTCCTGCACAGCCACAACTGACGCCCGCGTCCGTCCCCGGGCGCCCTCCCGGACCCAAGCGGCCCGGGAGGGCGCCCGGCTGTGTTCAGCACGGGCCGCGCAAGGCCGCGTACGCCGTCGACGAAGAGGTGGGTGTGCGCCGCCATGCATGCGGGCGCTCCGGGACACGTGCCGACCAGCAGTGTGCCGAGCGCGCTCGGGCTGCCGGGCGCACCGGCCCTCAGCTCCCCCGGGGATCTACGAGGCATCCGCCTGGTGTGTCGCCATGGCCCGAGCGAAGCGCCCGGCGGGCGCTGTCGGCGGAGGCATTCACCATCCGGGCACCGGCATGATCGGTGAGTACTCAGTGGTGGGGGATCGTGCGGATCAGGCCGGCGAAGGCCTGCTCCTCCGCCTCGGTCAGCTGGACCGACTCCATCGGGTGCGCGGCCGAGGTGCGCTGGGCCGGGATCCTCGGCAGGGCGTCGGCCGCGCCGGGCTCCGGCTGCCGGAAGCGGCCGTCCCGCAGCATGTGGCCCAGGCCGGCCACCCAGACGAGCGCTGCCACGAGCAGGACGGCGAGGCCGATTTCCTGGGCGAGGGAGATCGAGGGGAACACCAGGATCCTCCAGGGATGCGGGGGTGCGAGCCGGGACAAGATCGGGCGTGCAGACACTCAACACCACAACCGGTCGATTCGGTGGAGATGTGGCGAGCGTCACGTCAGGGCCGAAAGTCCCCATCTCGCCCGGGAACCCGGTCCCCGGCGGCGAGCAGGGCGCCTGCGGCCGGCCGGGCCCGGCGGGCGGTGGCACGGAGGATCGCGGCGAAACGGTGGCAAGGGGCCCGGCCGGGACGGCGGCCGGGCCCCTGCTGCTCCGGACCCGGGGGTTACGGGCGGAAGCGCAGCACCTGCGGGTCGTGGTCGCTGTTCTGCGCCGCGAACTCCGCGTTGATGTGCACGCTGTCGTACGTGAACTTCTTGATCGCCGGGCTGGTCAGGATCTGGTCCAGCACCTGGGCGTTGCCCTGGTAGACGTACGAGTAGCGCTCGGTCTTCGGCAGGGACTTGATCGCCGGGTACAGCGCCCCGCCGTCGGCCAGCGCGTCCGTGGTCGCCGAGAACTCGAAGTCGTTGATGTCACCGAGCACGAGGACGTTGGCGTTCTTGTCCTCCGCCAGGATCTGCTTCACGAAGCCGTTCACGGCCTGCGCCTGGAGCAGCCGCTTGGCCTCCGAGGAGCGCAGCGGCGGCTGGTGGTGCGAGGTCAGGCCCTCGTCGCCGCCCTTGGAGCCGAAGTGGTTGGCGATCACGAAGACCGTCTTGCCGCGGAAGAGGAACTCGCCGGCCAGCGGCTTGCGGCTGTCGGCCCACGCCGGGTTCGCGGGGTCGACGCGGCCGGGGGAGTGGGTCAGGTGGGTCTTGCCGTTCTCCTTGACCACGCCCGTCGCCGTCACCGCGTCGCCCGGGGCGCGCTCGGTGAAGGAGACCCGGGCCGGGTTGAAGAGGAAGACCTGGCGGATGTTGCCGCCGGGCTCGCCGCCGTCCTTCTTGTCCTCCGGGTTGACGGTCCGCCACTGGTAGGCCGGGCCGCCCGCCGCCGCGATGGCCGCGGTGAACTTGGTGAGGGTCTGCTCCGCCGAGACGGTGCCGTCGTTCTTGGCGCCGTTGTCGTCCTGGATCTCCTCCAGCGCGAGGATGTCGGGGGAAGCGAGGTTCTCGACGACGGCCTTCGCCAGCGCGTCGAACTTCTCCTGCGGGTCCGTCGGGTCGAGGTTCTCGACGTTGTACGTGGCGACCGCGAGTTCGTGCTCGGTCTGCGGCTTGGTCTTCTCGGGGGCCAGGGCGCCCGCCTTGACGGTGCCGAGGGTGCGGGCCACCAGGGTGTAGCCGCCGAACTGGTTGAAGTCCAGCGGGCCTTCCGTGGTGCCGGTCAGCTTGTCGCCGACGTTGGCCACCGGGAAGGGCTGCTGCGCGATCGGCGCGAGCTGCTGGATCTGCAGGCGGCCGGTGTTCTGGGACTCGTAGGAGCCGTAGACGGTGCCGCCGCGCTTGGCGGCGTTCTCCCAGCCCTTCACCGTGACCCACAGCTCGGAGTACGGGTCGGTGGCGCCGACGACGCGCGAGGTGCCGATCTTGACGTTCATGCCCTCGAGGGACTCGTAGAAGTCCAGGGCGTAGCGCGAGGGGTCCAGCGTCAGGCCGTTGATGCTGCCTTCGGCGGCCGGGTCGCCGGCCGGGGCGTACTCGGCGGGCACGTTGTACTCGTTGATCGCGGTGGCCTCGGGCAGGGCGTTGCCGGAGGAGACCACGGTGACCGCCGGCTTGGAGATCTGGGTGACCGACTGGTTGCCGGACTTCACGCCGCCGGGGATGTACTCGCCGACGGTGCCGGAGACCTTGACCGCGTCGCCCACGGCGACGGTCGGGACCGAGCTGGTGAAGACGAAGACGCCCTCGCTCGTCGCGGCGTCGTCGTCGGCGTCGGGGTCCTGGATCCAGAAGCCGCGCGAGCCGTAGGTCCGCACGCCCGTCACGATGCCCTCGACGTCGGAGACCTGCTTGCCGTTGAGCGGGGATATCCGGGTGGTGCCCTGGATGTCGTGGATGCGTACCGGGTCGGCGGACGCCGCGCCCTCGGCCGCGTCGGCGGAGCCCGCGAGCAGGCCGGTGGCCAGCGCGGTGGCGACGAGGGCCGCGACGGCGGCGGAGCGGGGATGCGAGGAGCGCATGGTCAGGAAACTCCGGTGTGGGAGAGGGGTAGGGAGAGGCTGCGAACAGCGAGATCTGCGGGGGGTTGGTCAGCCCCCAAACGTCTACGCGCGTCAATTTCCTGTGTTGTCAGCAAAGTTGTCAAGCCCTCCAGGGCAGACGGAAGTCGACTGTGGGATGAACCAAAGGCGATGGCCCGGCGGGCGTGCCCGATATGCGTCTACGCTGGGTCGCCGTACGACGGCCACGGCTGTCATCTGCGCCACATCCGCCATGCCCGCACTGCCCCGCCATGTCGGCCATGTCGCCGGTTTTCGGGCACGTATGACGGTCTGGTCGCCCGGCCGGACCGTCACGGCCCGCCCTCATCACCGCGTCCGCGAGGAGACCCTCACCCATGTCCGCTGAGTCGCACCCCACACTGCCGCCGGTACGGCTGCACTCCGACGCGGAGCTGGCCCGCGAAGCCCTCGGAGCCCCGCTGTTCGCGCGCGCCGTGCGGCTGGCCCGCTGGGCCGGGCCCGCAACCCGCGTCGGCGTCGGCGGCGAACTGGCGGCCGACCAACTGGCCGGGGCCGCCGCCCATCTCGGTCTCGACGCCGGCGACGAGGACACCGCCGGGTACGCGAGCCAGGCCTGGCGGGTGGCCGTGGACACCGGGCTGGTGGACGTGACCGAACCGGAGGAGGACACGGCCGCGGAAGGGGGCGGCGAGGCGGGCGGGGAGCCGTACGGCACGGCCGCGCCCGGCGAGGACCTGGCGCTGGTGACGGGCGGGGCGCCCGCCGACGTCCTCGGCCTGTGGCGGGCTGCCCTGGAGGCGGTGCTCGCCGACGCGGCGGTGCCGGACCTGGACGGCCTGGCCGACGCGCTGGACGCGGGCGGGGAGATCGACTTCGACCGGCTGGACTGGAACCCGGGCCGCGAGGCGGACCTGCTCGACGAGGTCCTGGCTCATCTGTACCTGCTCAGCGTCGCAGGGGGCAGGGCTGCGGACCGTCAGATTCCGCTTCCGGTGCTGGCCGCGTCGGTGGTCGTTCCCGACGGAATGGGTGAGCCGACCGATGCCGTGCTGGAGCAGGTATCGGACGCGATGATGCGCCTGGACGACCAGTTCCGGCAGCTGGAGCCGATCGGACTGGTGGAGTTCCGGCCCGTCGACGAGGAGCTGATGGCGCAGCCCGACGAGGACGGCGGGCGCGGTGAGCGCGCGGGCGACGACGAGGACGACGAGGACGTCTCCCGCTACGGCATGGTCCGGCTGACCCCGCTCGGCCTCTACGGGATCCGCGCCCGGATGCTGGAGGCCGGAGTGGACGCCCCCGCCGTCGGCGAACTGGCCGGCAAGGGCGCCGACGCCCTCCTCGACGCCGTCTCCTCCTACCCCGAGCACGCGGCGCAGGCCGAGATCGAGCAGTGGATGGCGGGCCGTGAACCGTCCGCCGCCGTCGCCGAACTGCTCGCCGCCGCCCGCGGGGACGACGAAGGGGGCCCGCTGCGCAGGCTGCGCTGCCAGCAGGCCCTCGCGCTGGCCGGGCCGGAGGCCGAAGGGGCCGTCCGCGCCGTGCTGGACGAGGCGGAGCTCGGCGGGCTCGCCCGGGTCTGGCTGGCGGAGCACGGAGTGACCGGGGTACCGGCGCCCGCCCCGGAGATGGTGTTCTGGCTGACGGTCGACACGATCGCGGCGCAGCTCGCCGCGGACGGGGAGACCGAGGAGCTGCCCCTTCTGATGGAGGCCCTGACCGCCCATCACGCGGGCTTCTTCGACCAGGTGTGGCGCGTCCGGCACCCTTCGACGGTCCAGGTCCTGGAGGCCGTGGGACGGCTGCACCCCGACCGGAAGACGGCGAAGGAGGCCCGCAAGGCCGCCTTCAAGGCGCGCTCCCGCAGGTCCTGAGCAAGGCTCTGAGCGCGCGGTCGGGGAGGCGGGCGACAATGCGCCGTTCCTGGGCCGGAGTCGGCCATTGAGGCCGACCGGCGTGGGGCCGGTTCTCCTTCGTGGGTAATTCAGCCGCCGTTCACGTGCGGGCGGGAGCGTGTGCGCCGACGACCGCACGACAGGCGCACCACTCCCCACCCCTGGAGACCCGATGCCGCTCAGCCGCAGAGACTTCACCGCCCGTACCGTCATCGCCGGCGCGGGAGTCGCGCTCACCGGGACGGTCGGCGCCCTCGCCACCGCTCCGGGCGCGCTGGCCGCCGAGGACGCAGCGGACCGCGACGAGCACGGGCGGCCCTGCGAGCTTGGCTACGGCCCGCTCGTCCCCGACCCGGCGGGCATCCTCGCCCTGCCCGCCGGATTCACGTACCGCGTGATCACGCACAGCGGCGTCACCAGGCTGGAGTCCGGCGAGACCACCCCGTCCAACCATGACGGGACCGCGGCCTTCGAGGGCCACCGCGGCGTCACTCTCCTCGTCAACAACCACGAGCTCAAGGGCAGGCGGGAGAACTGGGCCCGGCCCGTCCCGCTCGCCGAGGGCCTCGTCTACGACCCGGCCGCGGCCGGCGGATGCACGGTCGTCGAGGTCCGGCGGGGCGGCGAGGTCGCCGAATGGGTGGGCATCGCCGGTACGTCGACCAACTGCGCGGGCGGCGCCACCCCCTGGAACACCTGGCTGACCTGTGAGGAGAACTCCGACCTCGCGGGCAGGAACGGCATGACCAAGGACCACGGCTATGTCTTCGAGGTCGACCCGCACGACCGCCGGGCCAACCGCGACCCGCGGCCGGTCAAGGCCTTCGGCCGCTACGACCACGAGGCCGTGGTCATCGACCCGCGCCAGGGCCACGCGTACCTGACCGAGGACGCCTCCGGCCCCAACGGGCTGCTCTACCGCTGGACCCCGCCCCATGGCTTCCGGCACGGGCGCGGCCGGCTCCGTACGCTCGCCGCCGACGCCGGCGTGCTCCAGGCCGCCAAGTGCACCGACAGCTCGGGCCGGTTCGTCGACGACCTCTCGCGTGCCACGCGGATCGGCACCGTTTACGGCGTCGACTGGGTGGACGTGCCCGACCGCGACGCGCGGACCGTGCCCGTGCGCAAGCAGTTCGGGGCCAACGTGGTGACGCGCGGACGCAAGCTGGAGGGCATGTGGTGGGGCGACGGGGGCGCCTACTTCGTCTCCTCCTACGCCCGTGAGGAGAGCCCGGGCGCGGCGCACGACGGCCAGGTGTGGTTCTACGACCCCAAGCGGCGCACGATCCGGCTGACCGTCCTCATCGGGGTCAACGCCGACCCGTCGGCGGACGGCGGCTACGACGGCCCGGACAACATCACCGTGTCGCCGTACGGAGGCCTGGTCATCGCGGAGGACGGCTCGGGGCTGCAGCACCTCTTCGGCGCGACCGACTCCGGGCGCACCTACCCGCTGGCGCGCAACGAGCTGAACATCGGGTCGGCCGAGGAGCCCGAATACTCCGAATTCACCGGGGTCTGCTTCTCACCGGACGGGCGCACCCTGTACGCCTGCATCCAGGACCCGGGCATCATGCTGGCCGTCACCGGGCCGTGGCGGCGCGCACGCTGACGCTCCGCCCGGCCGGCATCGCGGGCATCGCGGGCCTCAGTGGGCCGGGGAGACCTCCGCGCGGGAGGCCTCGGCCCACTCGGCAAGCAGGAACTCATACGCCTCGGAAGGCCACTCGCCGTCCACCCGGGTCTCCACGAGGTGCCGTATCGCCTCGTTCGCCTCGGCGGCGGACGGGCGGGCGGGCCCCGCGGGCGTGAGTGTCTCGTGCATGCTTCCAAGGCTACGGGCGGGCACTGACAGCCACCCACGGATTACGCGTGGCATCCATCACCCGCGGAGCCGTCCGGTGGCCGCGCGTGCCCGCCCACCTGCTCAGAGTGCCTGCGCGGCGGGCTTGACCATGCCGCGCACTGTGCGCGACTTCACAAACTCGCCCATGGCCGTCATCTCCCACTCTCCGGAGAACTGACGGATCAGCTTCGCCATCATCACGCCCGTCTGCGGCTCGGCGCTCGTGAGGTCGAAGCGGACCAGCTCCTCGCCGCTGGCCGCGTCGATCAGCCGACAGTAGGCCTTGGCCACGTCGGTGAACTTCTGGCCGGAGAAGGAGTTGACCGTGAAGACCAGGCCGGTGGCGTCGGCGGGGAGCCGGCCGAGGTCGACGACGATCACCTCGTCGTCGCCGGCGCCCTCACCGGTGAGGTTGTCCCCGGAGTGCTTGATGGCGCCGTTCAGGATGGACAGCTTGCCGAAGTAGCAGCTGTCGATGTGGTTGCGCTGGGGGCCGTACGCGATGACGGACGCGTCGAGGTCGATGTCCCGGCCGCGGAAGGCCGGCTCCCAGCCGAGGCCCATCTTGACCTGCGAGAGCAGCGGACGGCCGCCCTTGACCAGGGAGACGGTCTGGTTCTTCTGGAGGCTGACCCGGCCCTTGTCCAGGTTGATCTTCCCGGTGGCGGGGGCGGCGGCCGGGGCGGCCGGGGGTGCGGCGGGGGCGGGGGCGGGG
>NZ_LBMK01000001.1:1107804-1191766 GCF_001005295.1 Streptomyces yangpuensis
GGGGGTGCCGCAGGCGCCGGGGGCGCGGGCGGGGCGACGGCCGCCGCGGGAGCCGGTTCCTCGTCCACGCTCACCCCGAAGTCGGTGGCGATGCCGGCGAGGCCGTTCGCATACCCCTGGCCGACCGCGCGGACCTTCCACACACCGCCGCGCTGGTAGATCTCGACGACGACGAGCGCCGTCTCGGTGGCCAGCTGCGGCGGGGTGAACGAGGCGATCACCGAGCCGCCGTCGGCGTTGCGCACGGTGGCGGTGGGCTCGATGCCCTGGAAGGTCTGTCCGGCGGCGTCGGGGCTGGCCGTGACCACGATCCGCTCGATGCCCGGGGGCACCGAGGCGGTGTCCACGGTGACCGAGTCCGGTGCCGCACCGCCACCGGACCGGTAGGTGACACCGGGCCCGGTGGGCTGGTTGAAGAAGATGAAGTCGGCGTCGGAGCGCACCTTGCCGTCCGCCGTGAGGAGCAGGGCGGACACGTCGAGCCGCACCGGCGCAGCCACGTCGACCGTCACGCGGACGGCATTGAGCGGCAGGTTGGATCCAGGGGTCATAGCGGTCATGCCCGGAGAACGACCAAAGGGGCTTTGCCGTTCCCTTACCCTCGCGGGATATTTCCGCGCCGGTTGCGGGGGTGGTTCTTCGCGGTGCGCTCGTTGCCGAACTTGTACGAGCCGGTCCACCGGGCCATCACGAGCTGCGGATCCGCGGCCTCCACTTCGGCCAGGAAGGCGGCGGCACGGTCCCCTCGCAGGGTGGCGGCGGTGCGGCCCCGGTGGGTGATGACGACGTGACCGTCGCCCCGTCGGTCGTAGGTGAACCCGTGCGGTTTCGGCATGGCCCGCAGCCTGCCCCGCCGGGGGCGGGGCGGGCAACGGGTTTGTTCGTGCGCCAGTGCGCCAGTGCGCCAGTGCGCCAGTGCGCCAGTGCGCCAGTGCGCCAGTGGGCCAGTGCGCTCGTGTGTTCGTTTTTTCGTGCGCGCAGGGCGGCCGGGACCCTGGGCCCGGCCGCCGGGGGTCAGTCGCCCGTGACCCGGCGGGGGAGTCCCAGGGGGTTGGCCTCGCGCAGCTCGGCCGGCAGCAGCGCGTCCGGCACCGACTGGTAGGCCACCGGCCGCAGCCAGCGCTCGATCGCCGTGCCGCCCACGGAGGTGGAGTGCGAGGTCGCGGCCGGGTACGGCCCGCCGTGGTGCTGGGCCGGGGCCACCGCGACCCCCGTCGGCCAGCCGTTGACCACGATCCGCCCCGCCAGCCGGGTGACCTGCCCGATCAGCGCGGCCGCCGGGCCCGGGGCGCCCTCGGTCTCGGCGGCCGACAGCTGGAGGGTGGCGCTCAGGTTCCCGTCCAGCAGTTCGAGAACCGCGCCCGCCTCGGCCTGCCCGCCGTACCGCACGACGACGGTGACCGGGCCGAAGCACTCCTCCAGGAGGAGGTCGTGCCCGTCGCCCGCGAGGAGGTCCCCGGCCCGTACGGTCAGGTAGCCCGCACCCACCGTGTGCTCGCCGCCGGACCCCGGCGTCACGGGGGCCTCGACGCCGGGCAGCGCGGCCCGCTCACGCACCCCGGAGATGAAGTTCTCCCGCATCCGCCGGTCGAGGAGCACCCCGGGCTCGGTCTCGCCGAGGGCCTTGGTGAGCTCGCCGGTGATCCGGTCGCCGTCCGCGCCGTCGGGCACCAGGACCAGGCCGGGCTTCACGCAGAACTGGCCGACGCCGAGGGTCATCGAGGCCGCGAGACCGGAGCCGATCTCCTCGGCGCGTTCGGCGGCCGCTGCCGGGGTGACCACGACGGGGTTGAGGGAGCCCAGTTCCCCGTGGAAGGGGATGGGCACCGGCCGGGCGGCGGCGGCGTCGAACAGCGCCCTGCCGCCCCGGACGGAACCGGTGAATCCGGCGGCGGCGACCAGCGGGTGGCGGATCAGCTCCAGGCCGGCGTCGAACCCGTGGACCACGCTCACCACCTCGGGCGGGAGCCCGTTCGCGACGGCGGCCCGGCGCAGCAGCGAGGCGCACAGCTCGGAGGTGGCGGGGTGGTCGGGGTGCGCCTTGACCACGACCGGGCAGCCCGCGGCCAGCGCGCTCGCGGTGTCCCCGCCGGGGACGGAGAAGGCGAGCGGGAAGTTGGAGGCGGCGTAGACCGCGACCACGCCGAGCGGCACCTTGTAGCGGCGCAGCTCGGGGCGGGGCGGGCTGAGCGAGGGATCGGCGCGGTCGATCCGGATGTCGAGGTAGGACCCCTCGTCGACGGCGTCGGCGAAGGCGCGCAGCTGGCCGGTGGTGCGGGCCAGTTCGCCGGTGAGCCGGCCCGGGCCCAGTGCCGTCTCGGCGTCGGCGGCCTCGATGACGTGGGCGGCGGCCTCGTCGAGCAGCGCGGCGGCGGTGCGCAGGAACGCGGCACGGACGGCGGCGTCCGCCAGCGGTCCGCGGGCGGCGTGGGCGGCCCGTACGGCCTCGTCCACCTCGCGGGGTGTGGCCTCCACCGCAACCTGTTCGCGTTGCTTCCCGGTGCGGGGGTCCACACTCCAGACTGGTGTCGTTGTCATGGCCCACTGCCTCCTGGATCGTTCAGTATTCTGAACGTGGTTCCGGTGGATGAATGATCACATCTGCTGCGGACTCTATTTCCGGGTCCTCCGCGTGACAAGAGCCGACAAGTGGCGACCAGAGGGGAAGCAGGCGTATGACGACGACCGAGCAGGGGATCCCTGCCCAGGCCGCGCCGGTCAAATCGGCGGTCCGCACCGTCCTGCTGCTGGAGCACTTCGCGGCGCGGCCGGGGCTGCACAGTCTGGCCGACATCCAGAACGACCTCTCCCTGCCCAAGTCCAGCCTCTACATGCTGCTGCGCACCCTGGTGAACCTGGGCTGGGTGGAGACCGACGCGACGGGCACCCGGTACGGCATCGGCGTACGGGCCCTGCTGGTCGGCAGCTCGTACATCGACGGCGACGAGGTGGTCGCCGCGGCCCGGCCCACCCTGGACCGGCTCTCCGACGACACGACGGAGACCATCCACCTGGCCCGGATCGACGGAACGAGCGTGGTGTACCTCGCCACCCGGCAGTCCCAGCACTACCTGAGGCCCTTCACCCGGGTCGGACGGCGGCTGCCCGTGCACTCGACGGCGCTCGGCAAGGCGCTGCTCGCCACGCACTCGGACGCGGAGGTACGGGCGCTGCTGCCGCGGCGGCTGGAGGCGGTCACCGAGCACACCATCACCGACCGGGAGCAGCTCATCGAGGAACTGGAACTGGTACGGGAGCAGGGGTACGCGGTGGACCGGGAGGAGAACACGCTCGGACTGCGCTGCTTCGGGGTGGCCGTGCCGTACCGGACGCCGGCCCGGGACGCGGTGAGCTGTTCGGTGCCGGTGGCCCGGCTGACGCCGGGGCACGAGCAGGTCATCAAGGCGGCGCTGTTCGAGGCGCGCGACCGGCTGTCGGTGGTGACGCGCCGCATGTGACAGCGTGTGCGAGGCCGCGGGTCCGGGAGTCCGGGAGGTTTCCCGCCGGGGAGCCCGTGAGGCTCCTCCCCCGCACGGGGGAGGCGGTTCCCCTTCGAGGGGGAGGTGGCGGGCCGCCGCGCACGCGACCGTGGGGACATGACCACACGAGGCGTTCACACGACGTACGAACCGCAGTCCTCCGCCCCGTCGCAGGGGACCGGGAGGCGCGTCCTCGCTGCAGCGGCCCTGGCGGCCACGGTGCCGTATCTGGCGCTCAAGGCTGCCTGGCTGTCCGGCAGCCGGATCGGGATACCGGACGGCAGCGTGCTGCTGGAGGCCGGCCTGTTCCTCACCGTGGCCAATGCCGTCACGCTGGCCATGGACGCGGCCGTGATCGTGCTCGTCCTGGTGCTCACCAGACCCTGGGGGCTCAGAACGCCCGCCTGGATGCTGACCGTTCCGGTGTTCACCGCCACGGGCCTGCTGACCCCGATCCTCCTCGGCTTCCCGGGCCAGCTGCTCGTACGGGCCCTCGGGTTCGGGATCGGTCCTCAGGAGGAGGCCGCGCGGGAGCCCTTCCTGGATTCCTGGGTCTTCATCGTCGTGTACACGGGATTCACCGTCCAAGGACTCGCCCTGGCCGGACTGTTCGTGCCCTATGCGCGCAGGCGCTGGGGCCGGCGGTGGCAGGGCGTGGTGGGAGAGCGGCTGCCGTCGCCCACGGGGGTGGTGGCGGCAGCCGCGGTCCTGTGCGCCCTGGCCCTGGGAGCGCTGTACCTCTCCTGGGCCTTCGGCGGCACGGCCGGGCTGAGCGCCGAGCGGGCCGAGGCGTATTCGGCGGAGAGCGCCGTGGGCTCCGTCGCCCACGCGATATGTGCGCTTGCCGCGGGAGTGGGCACGCTGCTCCTGACCCGCGGCCGGACGCTGCGGGCACGGTGGCCGCTCGGGCTCACCTGGGTCGGCGCCGCCGCGACCCTGGCCTGGGGAGCCTGGATGCTGATCGCCTCGCTGGGCCCGCAGGTCGACGGCGGCGAAGCACCCTCCACCGCCGGGCAGCTGATCTACGCTGGCCAGATGATCACCGGAGCGCTCGCCACCGCCGTCCTCACCCGGTTCCTCATATCCCGACGCGCGAGCTGATGCGCGAGGGCCTGGGCCGGCTGCTGGGTGAGCGGGCCCGGCTGCGGTGGCTCCACCAGATCCTCGGCGGCGCCCTGCTGATGCCGTACTTCCTCCTGGCCTCGGTGGGGGTCGGCTCGGCGGCCGGCGGAGCCAACGCCCTGTCCTCCCTCCCGCTGAGCCTCGCCGCCTACGCGGCGGCGCTCCCGCTGGCGGCCGTCACCGGGGTGTACGGGCTGGTCCGGCCGCTGTCGGTGACAGCCGTGCGGGCCATGTGCGCGGTGCCGGGGGAGCGGCTCGCCGAAGGGCCCGCGCGGACCTGGGCCGCGCGGGGGCGGGCCTCCGCCTGGTGGACCCTGCACCTGGGGGTCGGAGCGCTGGTCAGCGGGATGACCCTGGCGGTGCCGCCCATGGCGGTGGTGCTGCTCGTCCTGCCCTTCGTCAGCGGCCTGCGTGAAGTCCGGCTGGGATTCGGCTGGTTCGGCACGGGCGTCGAGACGTACACGGCGCCCCTCCTCGGGATCGGCCTGCTGGCCGCTCTCGCGGTGTGCGCGGCCGCAGCGGGGGAGCTGCTGGCCCGGCTGGCTCCCGTACTGCTCGGGCCGACGGCGGCGGACCGGCTGGCGGCGGCCGAGGAGCGGGCCGCCGACCTGGCGGTGCGCAACCGGCTCGCCCGGGAGCTGCACGACGCGGTCGGGCACGCGCTCAGCGCCGTCACCCTCCAGGCGGCCGCCGCCCGGCGGATGCTGGAGCGCGATCCCGAGTTCGTCCGGGAGGCGCTCGCGGCGATCGAGGACACCACCCGGCGGACGGTGGGCGAGCTGGACGCCGTCCTGGGCCTGCTGCGGGAGGGGGATCCGGCCCGGCCGGACGGCGCGGCCGCCCCCGCCCCCACCCTCGCCGCCGACCTCGACGGCCTGCTCGCCCGCACCCGGGCCGCGGGAACCACCGTCACCGCACACCAGGACCCCGGGCCCGCGGAGGACTGGCACCGGCTTCCGGAGATCACCTCGCGCGAGGCCTACCGGATCGTCCAGGAAGGCCTCAGCAACGCCCTGCGCCACGGCGCCGGCCCGGTGGATCTTCGGATCCTCGTCCGGGCCGGCCACGACACCGCACCGCGAGAACTGGAGATCACCATGACCAATCCGCCCGCCGGGCCCGAGGACCGGGAGCGCCGCACCACCGGCGGCCGCGGGCTGCGCGGCTCCGCCGAGCGGGCCGCACTGCTCGGCGGCAGCGTCGAGGCGGGCCCGCACGGGGACCGGTGGCGGCTGCGCGCGGTCCTCCCGCTGGCCGGAGGCGACCGATGACCGCGGCCGCCCCGGCGGACCGGCCGCCGCTGCGCATCGTGCTCTGCGACGACGAGCGGATGGTCCGCACGGCGCTGCGGGTCATCATCGAGGCCGAGGCGGACCTGGAGGTCGTCGGCGAGGCCGCCACCGGCGCCGAGGCGGTCCCGCTGGTGCGCTCCCTCGCCCCCGACGTGGTGCTGATGGACGTCCGGATGCCCGAGATCGACGGCATCCGGGCCACCGAGCAGATCCTGGCCACCATGGCCGAGCCGCCCAGGATCGTGGTCGTCACCACCTTCGAGAACGACGCCCACGTCTATGACGCGCTGCGCGCCGGAGCCGTCGGCTTCATCCTCAAGCGCGCCGACCCCGACGAGCTGATCGGCGCGGTCCGGCTCGTCGCCCGCGGCGACTCGCTGCTCTTCCCGGCCGCCGTCCGCTCCCTCGCCGCCACGCACGCGTCGGCCCCCGCCCCCGTCGCCGCCCCCTGGGTCGCCAGGCTCACCGACCGCGAGGCCGACGTCCTGCGCCTGATGGCCACCGGGCTGTCCAACCACGAGATGAGCGAACGGCTCGGGGTCGGACCCCAGACGGTCAAGACACACGTCGCGTCGGTCCTCACCAAGACCGGCTCCCGCGATCGCACCCAGGCGGTCATCGCGGCCTACGAGGGAGGGTTCATCATGAAGAAACGCTGAGAACTCGGCCATAATCAGGGCAGAGCGGAACGGCGAGGGCCGCCGGGGCGTCCTTCCGTTCGATGAACAAAACGATCAGGCGTGCGTCGGTCTTCTGTCTGCTCCTGGTGCTGGCCCTGCTGGTCCGCGTCACCTGGGTGCAGGCGTACCAAGGCCAGGCCCTCGCAGACGACAAGCACAACCGCCGCAATCTCATCGGGCAGTTCGAGAACCCGCTGGGCAACATCATCGTGGGCGGGGAGGCGATCACCGGCTCGGAGAAGACGGGAGGCAAGGACTTCGGCTACAAGCGGACCTACGTCGACGGCCCCCTCTACGCGCCCGTCACCGGCTACAGCTCGCAGGCCTACGGCACCAGCATGCTGGAGGGCATCTACAAGAACGTCCTCAACGGCTCCGACAGCCGGCTGAAGACCGTGATGGACACGCTCACCAACAAGCGGGCCGACCCCGGCAACGTCCTCACCACGATCGACAAGGACGTCCAGAAGGCCGCCTACGACGCGCTCCAGGGCAAGCAGGGCGCCGCCGTGGCCATCGACCCCGTCACCGGCGAGATCCTCGCCGTCGTGAACAACCCCTCCTTCGACCCCGGCAGCATCGCCGGCGCCAACGACCAGAAGGCCTGGGACGCGCTCTCCGCCGACCAGGGCAAGGCCATGGAGAACGTGGCCCTGCGCAAGCCCCAGGCGCCCGGCTCCACCTTCAAGCTGGTCACCCTCGCCGCGGCGATCGAGAACGGCCTGGTCACCGACATCGACCAGCAGACCGGCATCGCCGACCCGTACACGATCCCCGGCACCCGCACCCCGCTGCCCAGCGAGGCGGGCTCCGCGGCCTGCAACAACGTCTCGGTGCGCACCGCCCTGCGCCTGTCCTGCAACAACGTGTTCGCCGAGCTCGCCTCCAAGCTCGGCCAGGACAAGATGCGCGCGACCGCGGAGAAGCTCGGCTTCAACACGCAGATCGACACCCCGGTCCGCACCAACCCGCCGAGCAAGTACCCGTCCAAGAAGATGTCGATCGACCAGGTCGCGCAGACGGGCATCGGACAGTTCGACGTCCAGGCCACCCCGCTGCAGATGGCGATGGTCACGGCCGCGATCGAGAACGGTGGCAAGCTCGTCGCCCCGCACATGGTCTCCGAGGTCACCGACGCGGGCGGCAACATGCTGGAGAGCTTCAAGGACCCGAAGTCCCAGCAGGTGATGAAGGAGCGGACGGCCTCGATGGTCCGGGACGCCATGCGCACCGTCGCCACCGAGGGCGGCGGCAAGCCGGCTCAGGTGCCGGGCGCGGAGGTGGGCGGCAAGACCGGCACCGCCCAGCGCGGTGTGAACAACAGCCTCGCGCCGCTGGCCTGGTTCACCTCGTACGGCAAGGCGAACGGCAAGCAGATCGCCGTGGCCGTGGTGATCGAGAACTCCGACACCGACCGCTCCGAGATCGGCGGCGGCAAGCTGGCCGCGCCGATCGCGCAGAAGATGATGCAGGCCTGGCTGAAGAAGTAGGCGAGCGGGGCTCCGTGCCCGACGCGCCGGGAACCGACGTGGTTCCCGGCGCGTGTCCGTCTTCATGATCAGGAATGCGCGACCCGCCGACCTCGACGCCATCGCCGCCCTCCACACCAGGGCCCGCGCCACCTACTACCAGGGCCACATACCCGAGGAGGCCTATGCGGGGGAGGCCGAGCTGGCCCGGACCCGCGAGGGCTGGACCCTGGCCGTCGCCCGCGACGCCACCGAGGGCGGGGTGCTGTGCGCCGAGGAGGACGGCGAGCTCACCGGGGTCGCCGCCTACCGCACGCAGGACGGCGAGACCACCCTCACCCAGCTGCACGTCGACCCGGTCCACTGGCGCCGGGGGACCGGGGGCGCCCTGCACGCCGCCTGCGTGGAGGTCTGGCGGCGCGCCGGCGTCCGCCGGGTCCGCTTGGAGGTCTACGAGCACAACCTCCGGGCCCAGGCCTTCTACACGGCCCAGGGCTGGCTCCCCGACCCGGCCGGCACCCCGGCGGGCAGCCACCGCACGCTCTGGCTGGACATCGCCTGCCGCTGATGCCGTCCGCCCCACCCGCGGCGTCCGGGGAATGGGACGGCCGGGCGGATGGTTCACACCACTGATGGTTGAACAGCAAACCGTCCCCTCAGTGACCCCGGAGAGAAGAAGGATCATGCGCGTCGAGATCTGGAGCGACATCGCCTGCCCCTGGTGCTACATCGGCAAGGCCCGTTTCACCAAGGGGCTGGCCGCGTTCGCGCACCGTGACGAGGTGGAGGTCGTCTTCCGGTCCTTCGAGCTCGACCCGGGCAGCCCCAAGGGCGTGACGGCTCCCGTCGTGGAGATGCTCGCCAAGAAGTACGGCCGCACCCTCGACGAGGCGCGCGGCATGGAGGAGCACGTCGCCGCGAGCGCCCGCGCCGAGGGGCTGACGTACCGGACCGAGGGGCGCGACCACGGCAACACCTTCGACATCCACCGGCTGCTGCACCTGGCCGACGCCAGGGGCCGGCAGGAGGAGCTGCTCGACCTCGCCTACCGGGCCAACTTCGCCGAGGAGCGCTCCGTCTTCGACCCCGGGGTGCTGGTCGCGCTCGCGGTCGAGGCCGGACTGGACGAGGAGGAGGCGCGCGCCGTCCTCGCCGACGACTCCGCCTATGCCGACGAGGTCCGCGCCGACGAGCGCGAGGCCGCCGAGCTGGGTGCGAACGCCGTGCCGTTCTTCGTCCTCGACCGCCGTTACGGGATCTCCGGCGGACAGCCGGCCGAGGTGTTCACCCGGGCACTGGAGCAGGCGTGGGCCGGGCGCGAGGTGGAGGAGCCGGTCCCCGGGGCCGACGCGTGCGAGCCCGACGGGGCGTGCGCCGTCCCGCAGGTATAAGCATTGCTTGGAGTGGGCGGGTAAAACTCGGCAATGGACTTTGGGTCGTTCCTGGCGCAGAGTTGACGGCATGGATCTTCCGATCGCCGAAGCGACCCGTGCCGAGTTCGCCCACTCCACCACCTATCTCAACTCCGCGAAATGCGGGGTCGTCCCGCGTTCCGCCGTCGCCGCGATGAAGGAGCTCGCCGAGGGGGCGGGGGCCGGGATCCCCGCCGGATTCGGCGACTTCGACCGCGTGAACCGCGCCCGCGCCTCCTTCGCCCGCCTGGTCGGGGTGGATGCCGACCGGGTGGCCGTCGGCTCGGCGGTGGCCACCCACGTCGGCCTCGTCGCGGCCTCGCTGCCCTCCGGCGCCGAAGTGCTGTGCCCGGAGGACGACTTCGCCTCCGTGATCAACCCGTTCGTGGTGCGGGACGACCTCAAGGTGCGGTTCGCACCGCTGGAGTCCCTCGCCGAGGCCGTCGGCCCGGACACCGCCCTGGTCTCGCTGAGCGCCGTACAGTCCGCGGACGGGCGCAAGGCCGACCTGGCGGCGGTCCGCGCGGCGACCGCCGCGCACGGCGCCCGGATGCTCGTGGACGCCTCCCAGGCGGCGGGCTGGCTGCCCTTCGACGCCACGCCGTACGACTACACGGTCACCGTCGGCTTCAAGTGGCTGCTCGGCGTCCGCGGGGCCTCGTTCCTGACCGTGTCGCAGGAGGCGCAGGAGGCGCTGACCCCGCTGCACGCCGGCTGGGTGGCCGCGGAGTCCATGTGGGACGCCGTCTACGGCCCGATGCCCGAACTGGCTGCTTCCGCACGGCGGTTCGACGAGTCCCCGGCCTTCCTCGCCTACCACGCGGCAGAGGTCTCGCTGGCCCTGTTCGAGCGGATCGGCATCGAGGCCGTGCACGCCCACGACACCGCCCTGGCCGCCCGCTACCGCGCCGGACTCGCGAGTCTCGGCCATGAGCCCGTACCCGGTGACGCCGCCATCGTCTCCGTGCCGGGCCTCGCCGGCCGGCAGCCGGCCCTGGAGGCGGCCGGCATCCTCACCTCGGCCCGCGCGGGCCTGCTGCGGGCCGCGTTCCACCTGTACAACACGGAGGCGGAGGTGGACCGGCTCCTGGACGCCCTCTCCGCCTCCTGAGGCGGCGGGGGCCGCACGTACAGTGCCGCCATGAGCGATGTGAGCGATGTGAGCGGTCAGACCGGCTCGGGCGGCTCGGGTGATGTGCTGCACGTGAAGGGGCGGGTGCTGATCGGGCCCGACGAGGTCCGCGACGAGCTCTGGGTCGTCGGCGGGCGCGTCTCCTACGAGCGCCCGCCCGGCGCCCGCGAGGTCACCACCGTGACCGGCTGGGTCCTGCCCGGGCTGGTCGACGCGCACTGCCACGTGGGGCTCGACGCCCACGGGCCGGTCGACGCCGGGACGGCCGAGCGCCAGGCGCTCACCGACCGCGACGCGGGCACCCTCCTGATCCGCGACGCCGGATCGCCCTCGGACACCCGCTGGATCGACGACCGCGAGGACCTCCCGAAGATCATCCGGGCGGGCCGGCACATCGCGCGCACCCGCCGCTACATCCGCAACTACGCCCACGAGATCGAGCCGGCCGACCTCGTCGAGTACGTCGGCCGCGAGGCACGGCGCGGCGACGGCTGGGTGAAGCTGGTCGGCGACTGGATCGACCGCGACGCCGGCGACCTGACGGCCTGCTGGCCGCGCGCCGAGGTCGAGGCGGCCATCGCCGAGGCGCACCGGCTGGGCGCCCGGGTCACCGCCCACTGCTTCGCCGAGGACTCGCTGCGCGACCTCGTCGAGGCCGGCATCGACTGCATCGAACACGCCACCGGCCTCACCGAGGACACCATCCCGCTGTTCGCGCAGCGCGGGGTCGCGATCGTCCCCACCCTCGTCAACATCGCGACCTTCCCGAAGCTCGCGGCGGGCGGCGACGCGAAGTTCCCCCGCTGGTCGGCCCACATGCGCCGGCTCCACGAGCGGCGCTACGACACCGTCCGGGCCGCTCACGACGCGGGCATCCAGGTCTACGTCGGCACCGACGCCGGGGGTTCCCTGCCGCACGGGCTGGTCGCGGCGGAGGTCGCCGAGCTGGTGAAGGCCGGGATCCCGGCCCTGGAGGCCCTCTCGGCGACGGCCTGGGCGGCCCGCGAGTGGCTCGGCAGGCCGGGGCTGACCGAGGGCGCACCGGCGGACCTGGTGGTCTACGACGCCGACCCGCGGGCCGACGTACGGGTCCTGGCGCAGCCGCGGCGGGTGGTCGTCGACGGCAGGGTCAGGGCCTGAACACGGCGGCACGAACGCGGTGCGGTGAGCGGGGCCGCAAATCGAAACCCAGCACGGAAACCACCCTTTGGGGTGAAGTGACCTCAGGTGGCTGCCCCGTCACCCACATTGAGTAAGGATTCCCAGGGTCGAAGCCGTCGGCGCGTGCGATGTCCCCCATTGGCCGCGCGACGGCACCCAACTCCCCGGGGGTTCCAGGACCTTGAACAGCAACACCTTCCGCATGCCCGCGGCCGTTCTGCTCGCCACGGGGGCGGTCGCCCTGCTCACCGCACCGCCCGCCTCCGCCACCGCAGGCACCCCCGGCGGCGGAGAGGGCAAGGCCGGCGCCGTCGTCCTGCGCACCGGACTGGACGTGGGACTGCTCAACAAGACCGTGCACGTCCCGATGAAAGCCACCCTCAACGAGGTCAGCGCCCCCGCGACCGCGCAGAAGACGGCGCTGACCGTCACCCTGGACGGGGTCGAGGGGAACAAGCCGGTCAGCGTCCTGAACGCGACCGTCGCCACCTCCAAGGCCACCGCCGACAAGAACGCGGCGGCGGCCGAGGTCAACCTGGCCAAGGCCCGCGTGCACGTCCCCGGGCTCCCGCTGCTCTCCCTGATCGAGGTGGAGAAGGTCACCTCCAAGGCCGTCTGCGAAGCCGGCAAGAAGCCGGTGGCCAGCGCCAACGTCCTGGGCACGGTGACCGCGCTCGGCAAGAAGGTCAACCTGTCGGCGGGCGGTCCCACCAAGGTCGAGGTCCCCGGAGTGGGCATGGTCAGTATGGAGCTGTCCGGCACCGAGACCACCTCCAGCACGGCCGCCGCTGCCGCGCTCCGGCTGAAGGTGGCGGTGAACCCGCTGAACCTGAACGTGGCCCAGGTGGACGGCGAGATCGTGCTGGCCGAGGCGCACTGCGAGTCCCCGAAGGGCCCGGCCCCGACGACGAAGGCGCCCGAGCAGCCGGGGCAGCCCGGGCAGCCCGACATCAAGACCCAGACCGGCACCGGCACCGGCACCGGGAACGGCACCGGCGGCGCCACCACCGGCTCGGGCACCGGCTCGGGCGGCACCCCGGACGCCAACCTGGCCGAGACCGGCGGCGGTTCGCTCACCCCCTTCATCACGGGCGGTGCGCTGACCCTGCTCGCCCTCGGCGGCGGAGCGCTCTTCCTGACCCGCCGGGGCAGGGCCCAGTAGGACCACCGGGCGACCAGGCCCGACCTGGTTCCCGGCCCGGGCCTCGGCCCGCCGTCCGGCGCGGCCGCGTCCGGCACCACCGCCACCCGGCGAGCACATCGGAGGGGAGTGCTCAACGGGTGGCGTGGGTGAGCCCCTGATCACCCGCGCCACGTGACATCACGGCGTCGGTGACCTGCCGGTCGATCCGTGCGTACGCGTCGCGCTTCGCGGCCGGCAGCGTCTCGTCCGAGGCCGCGCAGGAGGCGCAGACGACGCGGAACGGCGGGCCCATGTCCGAGTACTGCGTGAGGTACTCGGCCTTCACCACTTCCCAGCGGCCCGGCCGGTCCGCCGCCGGGGCGAAGGTGAAGCGGGGCACCGAGGACTGGTTGCCGCGCAGCTTGTCGGCCGGGACGAAGCTGGCGACCTGGTCGCCCATGCCGAAGACCACCCAGGTGCCGTTGATCTTCTCGTAGGGCTGCGGGACGTGGTTGTGCGTGCCGATGATCAGGTCGATGTCGGGGAGGCCGTCGGCCGACCGGGAGGCGGTCAGGGCCTGCGCCAGCTCCGTCTGCTGCTGGTCCGGGGCCGTCTGCCATTCGGTGCCCCAGTGGACGCTGAGCACCACGACGTTCGCCCCGCCCGCCCGGGCCGCGCGGGCGTCGGCGACGATCCGGTCCTTGTCGATCAGGTTCACGGCCCACGGCTTGTCCCGGGGGAGCGGGATGCCGTTCGTGCCGTACGTGTACGACAGCTGGGCGACCTTCGCGCCGCCCGCCGAGAGCAGGGCCGGGGCCTTGGCCTCCTCCGCGCTGCGCGCCGAGCCGACGTGCGGGATGCCGACCCGGTCGAGGTGTTCCAGGGTGCGGGCGAGGCCCTCGTAGCCGTCGTCCAGCGTGTGGTTCGAGGCGGTGGAACACCCGTCGTACCCGGCGTCCTTGAGGGCGTCCGCCAGCTGGTGCGGGGCCTTGAAGGTGGGATAGCCGGTGTAGGGCCCGCCGGGGCGCCCGTACGGTATCTCGTGGTGGCATATCGCCAGGTCGGCGGCGGAGACCAGGGGTTTGACCCCGGCGAGTATCTTCCGGAAGTCGTACTCCCCGGCCCGGCCGGCGTCGTCCCCCGCCCGTTGGACGATGGACGGGTACGGGATGATGTCCCCGGTCGCCACCAGCGTGAACGGCTGTCCCGCGGGCGCGGCGGCGGCCGTCGGCGGGGGTGTCGCGGCGCGGTCCTGTCCGGCGCCCAGCCGCTGCCGTGCGGCGGGTGCGTCGTCTCCGTCGAGCAGCTGCGGTACTGCGTACAGGGCGCCGCCCACGATCACCAGTCCGGCCAGCGCTGCGCCTGCCGCGGCGGATGCCTTCATTGCCTGCCCCCGTTGTCCGTGCCCCGATGCGGGGATCCTCGAACGGCCCCGCCCCCGCAGCCATCGTAGGGGGGCCGTTCGAGTGAACCCGGCACCGGAACCCCCGGGAACACGCAGGTCAGGCGGGTGTGCCCGAGGCGATCTGGAGGCCGCCCCCAGGTCGGCCCGAGGCCGGCGCGAGGTCAGCGGGCGGTCAGCGGGCGGTCAGCGCGAGGGCCCGGTCCAGGGCCTGCAGCAGCCGGCCCGTCGTCGCCCGGTCGCGCACCGCCAGCCGGAGCCAGGTCCGGTCCAGCCCGGGGAAGGTGTCCCCCCGCCGGACGGCGAAGCCGAGGGCCCGCAGCTGGGTGCGGACCTCCGCGCCGTCCGCCACCCGGATCAGGACGAACGGACCCTCCGCCCGGCCCACGACCGTCACCTCCTCGAACTCCGCGAGCCCGGCCAGCAGGTGCGCCCTGTCCACCGCGATCCGCCGCGCCGCCTCCTCCGCCTCGGCCAGCGCCGCCGGAGCCACGCAGGCCTCGGCCGCCACCAGGGCGGGCGTCGACACCGGCCACAGCGGCTGCGCCGCCGCCAGCTTCGCGATCACCCCGGGCTCGGCCAGTACGTAGCCGATCCGCAGCCCTGCCAGGCCCCACGTCTTCGTCAGGCTCCGCAGCACCACCAGCCCCGGCAGGTCCGTCCGGCCCGCGAGGGCCTCCCGTTCGCCCGGGACCGCGTCCATGAACGCCTCATCCACCACCAGGGTCCGGCCCGGCCGGGCCAGCGCGGCCAGGGTCGCCGCCGGGTGCAGGACGGACGTCGGATTGGTCGGGTTGCCGACGACCACCAGGTCCGCGTCCTCCGGCACGGCGGCCGGATCCAGCCGGAACCCGTCCTCGGCGCGCAGCACCACCCGCTCGACCTGATGGCCGGCGTCGCGCAGGGCGGCCTCCGGCTCGGTGAACTGCGGATGCACCACGACCGGCCGTACGGCGCCCAGGGCCCGCGCGATCAGCACGAAGGCCTCCGCCGCCCCCGCCGTCAGCAGCACCCGCTCGACCGGCAGCCCGTGCCGGGCCGCCACCGCCGCCCGGGCGGCGCGCCCGTCGGGATACGCGGCGAGGTCCCCGAGACAGGCGGCGATCCGCTGCTTGAGCCACTCCGGCGGCGTGTTCGCCCGTACGTTGACCGCGAGGTCCTCCAGGGCGGAGCCCGCGTCCGCCACCTCGGCGTCCCCGTGGTGGCGCAGGTCGTGGGCCTGCGCCGTGGCCACCGCGCAGGTCGCCGACAGTGAGCGGCGCTTGGGCACGAGGAGCTCCCCGCCCGCCACGAGGGCGGCGGCCTCCGCCACCGAGGGGGTGCCGGTCGCGGCCCGCGCCGCCTCCGAGGGGTGCGGCACGGGGACGGCGGCCAGCCGGTCCGCGGGATAGCCGACGACAGGCACGCCGAAACGTTCCGCCGCCCCGGCGATCCCCGCCTCGCCCGCCTTCGAGTCCACCGTGGCCAGCGCCGTCACCGCCGCCGCGGCCAGCCCGGCGCCCCGCAGCGTCTCCTCGACCAGCGCGCAGACCTCCTCGACGGACACTCCCGCCCGCCCGCCGACCCCGACCACCAGCTGCGTCGTGTACTCGCCCACCGCGGGGCCTCCCTCCGTAGTCACGGTCACCGGCACTTCACCGGACACCGGTCAGTCGTCAACACTGCGACGCCCGCCGCCCGCGTGCGGATGTGCGCACGGGCCGGGGAATCTGTATTCAGGGGCACATGGCCGTGATCGTGGCGTTGGGCGCGTTCCTGATGACCCTGCTGGGCGGTTGGACGGCGCAGCGCGTCACCGACCGCCGCCACCTCGTGCTGGGGCTGGCGGGCGGGCTGATGCTCGGCGTCGTCGGCCTCGACCTGCTCCCCGAGGCCCTGCACGCGGCGGGCGGCGAGGTCTTCGGCGTCCCGCTCGCCCTGCTGCTCTTCGTGGCCGGCTTCCTCGTCGCCCACGTCGTCGAACGGCTGCTGGCCGTCCGTCAGGCCGCGCACGGCGCCGAGAACGGCGCGCGCGTCCCGCAGGTCGGGCTCACCGCGGCCGCCGCGATGGTCGCCCACAGCCTCGCCGACGGGGTGGCGCTCGGCGCGGCCTTCCAGGTCGGCGGCGGAATGGGCGTGGCCGTGGCGCTGGCCGTGATCACCCACGACTTCGCCGACGGGTTCAACACCTACACCCTCACCAGCCTCTACGGGAACGACCGCCGCAAGGCCCTGCTGATGCTCTTCGCGGACGCGGCCGCCCCGGTGGTGGGCGCCGCGTCCACTCTGCTGTTCACCCTTCCGGAGGAACCCCTCGGCGCGTACCTCGGGTTCTTCGGAGGCCTCCTGCTCTACCTCGCGGCCGCCGAGATCCTGCCCGAGGCGCACCACAAGCACCCCGCCCTGTCCACGCTGATGTGCACGGTGGGCGGGGTGGCCGGGATCTGGCTCGTGGTGGGCATCGCGGAGTGAGCCGGCGGGGTTCACGGCCGTGCTGCCGCGGCATCCCGTACGGCCGCCGTCCCCGCGGCCGCGGCCTCGGCGAAACGGCGGGCGACGGACGGCTCCGCCGCCCAGTGCGTGTGCAGGTAGCTGGCGTGCACACCCCGCTGGACGAAGCCCTCGACCCGGCGCTCCGGGTGGGTGAACCCCCACGCCGGAGCGGCACCGGCACCCGGCTCGATCACCGTCCGGTGGAACTCGTGCCCGCGCAGCCGGGTCCCGGCCGCCGCGAGCGAGCTGTCCGACACCGCCACCGCCTCGCGGTACCCCAGGGTCAGCCGCTCGGACATCCGCGCGTCCGCGTCGAGCACCCCGCACATGGGCTTCCCGTCCAGCGACCGCGCCAGGTACAGCAGCCCGGCGCACTCTGCCGCCACCGGACCGCCCGACGCGGCGAAGGCCGAGACCGCCGCCCGCAGCGGCTGGTTGGCGGACAGCTCCGGCGCGTACACCTCCGGGAAGCCGCCGCCGATCACCAGGCCGGCGGTACCGGTCGGCAGGGCCTCGTCCTTCAGGGGATCGAAGGTGACGACCTCCGCCCCTGCGGCGGTGAGCAGCTCGGCGTGCTCGGCGTACGAGAACGTGAACGCCGGGCCGCCGGCGACCGCGATGACGGGCCGGCCGTGCGGTGCGGTGCCGTTGCCGGGGCTCTGCCCCGCACCCCGCGCCTCGAACGCCGGCGAGGCCGGATCCGGCGACCACGGGTCGCAGGACAGCGGCGGGGCCGTCCGGGCCAGCGCCATCAGCGCGTCCAGGTCACAGCCCGCCCGCACCTGCTCGGCCAGCGCCGCCACGGCGGCCAGCGCGTCGGCGTGCCGCTCGGCCACCGGTACCAGACCCAGGTGCCGGGAGGGGGTGGCCACCTGCGGGGCCCGCCGCAGGACACCGAGCACCGGCATCCCCGCCTCCTCCAGCGCCTCCCGCAGCATCACCTCGTGCCGGTCGGAGCCGACCTTGTTCAGGATCACGCCACCGAGGCGCACCTGCGGGTCGAAGGACGCGAAGCCGTGCACCAGCGCCGCCACCGACCGCGACTGCGAGGACGCGTCGACCACCAGCACCACCGGCGCCCGCAGCAACTTCGCCACCTGCGCCGTCGACGCCAGCTCGCCCCGGCCCGCAGCCCCGTCGTAGAGCCCCATCACGCCCTCGACCACAGCCAGGTCGCACCCGGCCGCCCCGTGCGCGAACAGCGGGGCGACCAGCTCCGGCCCGCACATGAACGCGTCGAGGTTGCGTCCCGGCCGGCCGGTGGCCAGCGCGTGGTAGCCGGGGTCGATGTAGTCGGGCCCGGCCTTGTGCGGGGACACGGCGAGGCCGCGCTCCGCGAAGGCCGCCATCAGGCCCGTGGCCACGGTGGTCTTGCCGCTGCCGGACGACGGCGCGGCGACGACCAGCCGGGGCATGTCGAACGAGGTCACCACTCGATGCCCTTCTGGCCCTTCTGGCCGGCGTCCATCGGGTGCTTCACCTTGGTCATCTCGGTGACCAGGTCCGCGAACTCCACCAGCTTCTCCGGTGCGTTGCGGCCCGTGATCACCACGTGCTGGGTCCCGGGACGGCCGCGCAGCACCTCGATGACCTCGTCGACATCGATCCAGCCCCAGTGCATCGGGTAAGCGAACTCGTCGAGCACGTACAGCCTGTGCGTCTCGGCGGCCAGATCGCGTTTGACCTGCTCCCAGCCCTCCTTGGCCGCCTGCTCGTTGTCGAGCTGCGCGTCCCGCTGGACCCAGGACCAGCCCTCGCCCATCTTGTGCCAGACGACGCTGCCGCCCTCGCCGGAGGCGCCGAGCACCTTCAGCGCGTTCTCCTCGCCGACCTTCCACTTCGCCGACTTGACGAACTGGAACACCCCGATCGGCCAGCCCTGGTTCCAGGCGCGCAGCGCCAGCCCGAAGGCCGCCGTGGACTTGCCCTTGCCAGGCCCGGTGTGGACGAAGACGAGCGGGCGGTTGCGGCGCTGGCGCGTGGTGAGTCCGTCGTCCGGAACGACGGACGGCTGTCCCTGAGGCATTACGCGGCCCTCCTGGTGGTGTGGGAAGCGGAAGTGGTCACTGCGGTACGTACGTCCTTCACGAGCCCGGCCAGCGAGTCGGCCCGCAGCCCGTCGAGGGTGACGGCCGGACCGCCGAGGTCGGCGGCCAGCGTTCCGGCCAGTCCCAGCCGGACCGGCCCCGACTCGCAGTCCACGACGACCGACGCGACCCCCTCGGCGGCCAGCAGCCGGGCACTGCGCGCCGTCAGCTCGCGCGGGTCGCCGCCGAGGGCACCGGCCGAGGTGGCCCGCCCGTCGGTGACCACGACCAGCAGCGGGCGGCGGCTCGGATCCCGCAGCCGCTCGATCCGCAGCACCTCGTGGGCCTTCAGCAGCCCGGACGCGAGCGGCGTGCGGCCGCCGGTGGGCAGCTTCTCCAGCCGGGCGGCGGCCGTGTCCACCGAGGAGGTGGGCGGCAGCGCCAGCTCGGCGGCGGCGCCGCGGAAGGTGACCAGGCCGACCTTGTCCCGGCGCTGGTAGGCGTCCAGGAGCAGCGACAGCACGGCGCCCTTGACCGCGCTCATCCGCTGCCGGGCGGCCATGGACCCGGAGGCGTCGACCACGAAGAGGACGAGGTTTCCCTCGCGGCCCTCCCGGGTGGCCTGACGCAGGTCGTCCTTGCGGAGCACCAGGCCGCGCCCGGCCCGGCCGCGCGCCTTCTGGTGCGGGGCGGCGGCGTGCACGGTCGCCGCCAGGTGCAGCTTCGTGAGCTGGCCGCGGGGGCGCTGGGCGCCGGTGGTCCGGCCATGGGCGGTGCGGGCGCGCGAACGCCGCCCGGCGGCGCCCTCGCCGAGCCCCGGCACGCTCAGCATCCTGGTGCGGAACGGCTCGTCGGCCCGTACGGCGGCCTGCTCGGGCCCGCCGGCCTCCTGGGCGGAGGGCTGCGGGGCCGGCTCGGGGGACTCCGCCGGGGGGTCGGGGGTCTGCGCCGGGGGCTGCGCGTCCTGCCGGCCGTCGCCCTGCGGGGGCACCCCGCCGCCGCCGTCGGGGCCGCCGCCGTCGGGGCCGCCCTCGGGACCATCGGGACCGGGGTCCGGCTCCGGGTCCGGGTCGGGCTCCGGACCGGGCTCGTCCTGCGGGTCCTCGTCGGGGAACCGGTCGAGGATCTCGTCCAGCCTGTCCTCGTCCAGTCCCGGTGCGTCGAAGGGGTTGCGGCGCCGCCGGTGGGGGAGCGCGAGCAGCGCGGCCTGGCGTACGTCCTCCTTCAGTACGGTGGTCCGTCCGGCCCAGGCGGCCAGTGCGGTCGCGGTCCGCGCCATCACGATGTCGGCCCGCATGCCGTCGACCTCGAAGCCGGCGCAGGTCGCGGCGATCTGCAGGAGCGCGGTGTCCCCGAGGCTCACCTGCGGCAGCAGGGCCCGCGCGGCCACGACCCGGTCGCGGACCGCGCTCTCGTCCCCCGACCAGCGGGCGGCGAAGCCCGCGGGGTCGTCCTCGTAGGCGAGCCGGCGGCGGACGACCTCCACCCGCTGGGCGGGCTCGCGGGAGGCGGCGACCTCCACGGTCAGCCCGAAGCGGTCGAGGAGCTGCGGCCGCAGCTCGCCCTCCTCCGGGTTCATGGTGCCGACGAGCAGGAAGCGGGCCGCGTGCCGGACGGAGACGCCCTCGCGCTCCACGTAGGAGGCGCCCATCGCGGCGGCGTCGAGAAGGACATCCACCAAATGGTCATGGAGAAGGTTCACTTCATCCACGTAGAGGATGCCGCGGTGGGCGTCGGCGAGCAGGCCCGGCTCGAAGGCCTTCACGCCCTCGGCCAGGGCCCGTTCGATGTCGAGGGCGCCGACGAGACGGTCCTCGGAGGCGCCGACGGGCAGTTCCACCATGCGGGCGGCCCGGGCGGCGCCGGGGCCGGACCCGTGCGGACCGTCGGGGCAGCCCGGGTCCGGCGCGGCGGGCGCGCAGGAGAACCGGCAGCCGGGCACCACGTCGACGGCCGGCAGCAGCGCGGAGAGCGCGCGCACGGCGGTGGACTTGGCGGTCCCCTTCTCGCCGCGCACGAGCACCCCGCCGACCGCCGGGCTCACGGCGTTCAGCAGCAGCGCCAGCCGCAGGTCGGTCTGGCCGACCACCGCGGTGAACGGATAGGGCGTGCTCATGCGTTGCCTCTCTCTGTGCGGATGTGGGTCTGCGTGCGGGCGTCGTTGCCGGCGTGCGGGTCGGCCGGGGGCCGTGGGCGGGCTGCCGCTGCGCGGGGTCGTCCCGCACCACCCGTCCCCGGGACTCCGCCCCGGACCGGGGCGGGGTGGGGCGGAGCCGCCCGCAGGGCGACCGCCTTCACGGGGCGCCCGGCGGGAGGAAGGGCAGGCCGGTGGGGGCGCCGGCTTCGATCAGACTCAGCAGCGCTCGTGTGTCGGCGTGTTCCTCGATCAGGTCGCCCAGTACGTCGAGCTGTTCCTCGCGCAGCACGGCGAACGAGGTGTCCGGGGCCGGGACGAACCGCCGCCCCGCGGCCGCCGCCACCTCCCGCAGGAACGCCCGGCGGAAGCCGTCCGACTCCAGCGAGCCGTGCCAGTGCGTGCCCCAGACCGCGCCGACGCGGCACCCGTCCAGGAAGGCCTCGCCGCCGAGCACCTCGGCCACCCCGTGGTGAATCTCGTACCCGTCGACCGGCTCGCCGAGCGCGGTCCCGGTGGGCCGGGCCAGGGTCTTCTCGCGCGCGAAGCGCACCCGTACCGGCAGCAGCCCGAGGCCCTCCACCGAGCCCGCCTTCGACTCGACGTCGTCCTCGATGTGCTCGCCCAGGGCCTGGAAGCCGCCACAGATGCCCAGGACCGGCCGGCCCTCGGCGGCCCGCCGCGCCAGCGCGTCCGCGAGTCCGCGTTCGCGCAGCCACGCCAGGGCCTTCACCGTGCCGCGGGTGCCCGGTACGACGACCAGGTCCGCGTCGGCGAGTTCCTCGGCACGGTCCACGAACCGCACCACGACCCCGGGCTCGGCCGCGAGCGCGTCGACGTCCGTGAAGTTCGACATCAGCGGCACCGCGCACACGGCGACCCGCAGCACGTCCTCGCCCACGGGCGGCGCCACCACGGACTCGCGCACGGCGCCGCGCAGCGAGACCCGCAGGCCGTCCTCCTCGTCGATGCCCAGCCCGTGCCGGAACGGCAGCACCCCGTAGGTCGCCCGTCCGGTGAGCCCGCGCAGCATCTCCATGCCCGGCTCCAGCAGCGACACGTCACCGCGGAACTTGTTGACCATGAAGCCGGCGATCAGCTCCTGGTCCTGCGGGGAGAGCAGGGCCGTCGTCCCGAAGAAGGACGCGAAGACCCCGCCGCGGTCGATGTCGCCGACCACGACCACCGGGAAGCGCGCGGCCCGCGCGATGCCCATGTTCACGATGTCGGTCCGGCGCAGGTTGATCTCGGCCGGACTGCCCGCCCCCTCGCAGATCACGGCGTCATACGTGCCCCGGAGCTGCTCCAGGCAGTCCGTGACGATGCCGAGCAGCTGCTCCTGACGTCCTCCGTGGTAGCCGCGCGCGCTCATCTCCCCGACCGGCTTCCCCAGCAGCACCACCTGGCTGCTGCGGTCGCTGCCGGGCTTGAGCAGCACCGGGTTCATCAGCGCGGTCGGCTCCACACGGGCCGCCTGGGCCTGCATCGCCTGGGCGCGGCCGATCTCGGCGCCCTCCCGGGTGACGAAGGAGTTCAGCGACATGTTCTGCGCCTTGAAGGGCGCCACCTTCACGCCCTGGCGGGCCAGCCAGCGGCAGATGCCCGCCGTGACCACGCTCTTGCCCGCGTCCGACGTCGTACCGGCGACCAGCAGTCCGCCGCCGCGCCTCGTGCCGCTCATGCGCGTCCCCCTCGTACCTCTCGTGCCCCTCGTGCCCCTCGTGCCCCTTGTACTCGTCCCACCAGCAGCCGGGCGGCCACGCAGGCGCCCAGGGCCAGCCACGTCACCTGCCGTGACAGCCGTACTGCCCGCTCGATGTCGGCGACCTCCACCGGCCGACCAGCCGCGCCGTTCAGTACGGCCCGGTGCTCGACCCGGCCGCCGTAGGCCAGGGTGCCGCCCAGTCTGACGCCGAGCGCCCCGGCGAAGGAGGCCTCGACGGGTCCGGCGTTGGGGCTCGGGTGCGCGGCGGCGTCCGCGCGCCAGGCGCGCACGGCCCCGCGCCGGTCGGGGCCGGCGACCACGGCGGCCAGGGCCGTGAGCCGGGCGCCGGGCCAGCCGGCGAGGTCGTCGAGCCGGGCGGACGCCCAGCCGTAGCGCAGGTGGCGGGGGGACTTGTGGCCGACCATCGCGTCGAGCGTGTTGACGGCGCGGAAGGCCAGCAGGCCGGGGACCCCGGCGACGGCGCCCCACACCAGGGCCCCGACCACGGCGTCGGAGGTGTTCTCGGCGACGGACTCCACGACGGCACGGGCCATCTGCTGCCCGTCCAGGGAGTGCGGGTCGCGGCCGCACAGGTGCGGCAGCCGCTCGCGCGCCACCTCGACGTCCCCGGCGGCGAGCGCGCCGCCGATGGCACGGGCCTCACGGCCCAGCGAGGTGCCGCCCACGACGGCCCAGGTGGCGGCGGCGGTCAGGGCGATACGGGCGGCTGCGGGGCGGGAGCGCAACGAGCGGGCGGCCAGCGCGCCGACGGCGGTCGCGCCCCCGGCGCACAACAGGGTGTGCAGGACGCCGCGGGCGCGGTCGTCGCGCCACAGGGAGCGCTCGACTGCGGCGGCTGCTCGTCCGAAGGCGGCCACGGGGTGCCCTCGGCGGGGATCACCGAGGATCCGGTCGCCGATCAGGCCCGCCGTGGCGCCGTACGCGAAAACGCGATCGGCACGCATGGTGGCAGGTATGTCCTCACTCAGGGTCCGCGCCCTGGTTCGACGTGTCCGGCGGCGAGAGTTCCTGGCTCCCGGGACGCACGCGGCGTGCGCTCCCCGGTGACAGTGGCGGGACCGCGCCGGAATTACACCGGACTTCCTCTCCATGCCGCCGTATTGGCTCGGGCAGTCCACCACGCACCCGGAAGGCCCGTCAACTCGCCGTTGACCTGCGGCGCGGCAGGGCCGGGAGATGCGAAAGCTCCCCCCGGGACGAACCCGGGGGGAGCTTTCACGATGTTTCACGCCGTGCCCGCGCTGTCGCGGGGGGTCAGGCGACGATCAGGTAGATCCCGTACGTCACGGCGGCCGTGACGAGCGCGAAGCAGAGGTACGCGCCGCTGCGGGCCAGGGTGGCACTGCCGCCCTGCTCGGTGGCGGCCTCGTGCTTGGACAGGCCCACCAGGCCCAGGGTGAAGAGGGCCACGAGGGCGACGGTGGCGAAGAGGCTGACCCCGAAGACGGAGCCCAGCGCTTCCCAGTCGATCTTCATACTGCCGATTCCTCTGTGTGTCTCTGTCTCGGTCAGACCGCGGCGGCCGGAGCCGCCGGGGTCTGCGTCGCGGCCGGGATGGTGGCCTTGAGGTCCTCGTCCGTGACCGCGGCGGCCGTGCCGGCGGCGGCGACGGTCGGCGGGACGGTGACGGCGGCGATCGCCGTGGTGACGACACCCGGCTCCTCGGTGCCGGCCGGCGCGACCTCGTTGACGTTGGTGTGGTCGACGACCTGGCGGCGCGAGATGAGCCAGATGGCCAGGCAGGAGCCGACCAGGAAGACGGTGACGGCGGCGATGCCGATGTCACCGGCGCGCATGACCAGCTCGGCAGCGGCCGAGACCAGCGCGGCGGCCGGCAGGGTCAGGCCCCAGGCGACGAACATGCGGGTCGCGGTGGACCAGCGGACCACACCGCCCTTGCGGCCCAGGCCCGCACCCATCACCGCACCGGAGCACGAGTGGGTGGTGGAGAGCGAGAAGCCCAGGTTTGAGGAGGCGAGGATGACGGACGCGGCCGAGGTCTGGGCGGCGAAGCCCTGCTGCGGCTGCAGGTCGGTCAGGCCCTTGCCCATGGTGCGGATGATGCGCCAGCCGCCCAGGTAGGTGCCGAGCGCGATGGCCACACCGGCGGAGACGATGACCCAGACCGGCGGGTTCGCGTCGGGCGCGATGGCGCCGCCGGCGATGAGGGCCAGGGTGATGATGCCCATCGTCTTCTGCGCGTCGTTGGTGCCGTGCGCGAGGGAGACCAGACCGGCCGAGGCGATCTGACCGGCGCGGTACCCCTTGGCGGAGGTCTTCTCGCCGACCTTGTCCCCCAGCTTGTAGGTGAGCTTGGCAGCCAGGTACGCGGCGATGCCGGCCACCAGCGGGGCGGCGATCGCGGGGATGAGCACCTTGGTCACGACGACGCCGCCGTTGACCGCGCCGAGGCCGGCGGAGGCGACCGCGGCACCGATCAGGCCGCCCATCAGGGCGTGGGAGGAGCTGGACGGGAGTCCGACCAACCAGGTGACGAGGTTCCAGAGGATGGCGCCGACCAGCGCGGCGAAGATCACCTCTGGCTGGATGCCTTCCTCGTTGACCAGGCCCTTGGAGATCGTCTTGGCGACCTCCACGGACATGAACGCGCCGACGAGGTTGAGCACGGCGGACATGGCCACCGCGGTCTTGGGCTTGAGGGCGCCGGTCGAGATGGTGGTGGCCATCGCGTTGGCCGTGTCGTGAAAACCGTTCGTGAAGTCGAACACGAGAGCGGTGATGATCACGATCCCGAGGAGAAGCGTTATGTGCTCCATTTACCCAGGCTTCTGTTTGGCGTCAGTGGCTCGGTGAACGTAGGCAACCTGAGTGAACGGAAGGTGAACTGACTCCGGCGGAGCGGTGTACGGGCACGGGGCGCGATCGGGATATTCGTCCTGATTCTTACGTAGATTTCAGCATAAGTGCAGGCCAAAGCCGGGTGAATGAGCCCCTCCGCACGTCTCCGGGGGTGCTTGCCGCCACTCCTCCGGGCCCCCGGAAGTGACCCGGATCACTCTTCCCGCGTAGACCCGGAGTGTTCTCCTCCGGTGGCCCTCCGGACTCTGTGCGACGAAACTGGAACGGTGCGTACCGTTACTGTGACGGCAGCGGCCGTCACCACGACCCTCATCGGCGCGGGCGCGGCCGCCGTGGCGGCGGGCAGGTACGCCGCCGACGCCGCCCTGCGCCCCCGGCCCGGCATGCCGCTTCCCGGTGGGCCGCGGCTGAGCGTGCACTCCGCGGGCGACGGCAGGATCGCGCTGACCCGCTCGCTCGCCTCCCTGCGCCCCGGCACGTACGGCCTGGCCGCGCCCGGGGTGCACGCCGTCGTCGGGCCCGTCCTCCCCGACGCCGAACACGGCCCGGACACCGTCGTGCGCAGGCTCCTCGCCGTCACCCACGGCAGCCTCGCCCCCGGCACCCGGGTCACCCTCACCCCCCAGGTGCACATCGGCGACCCGCGCACCGCGCTCGGGCTCGACCACGCCGACGTGGACATCCCCGGCGAGCTCGGCGCGCTCCCCGCGTGGTTCGTGCCCGCCGCCCGGGACACCTGGGTGATCACCGTGCACGGACTCGGCTCCGGGCGCGAGCACCCCATGGTGGTCATGCCCTTCCTGCACCGGCACCGGCTCCCCGTCCTGGACCTCGGCTACCGCGGCGACCTCGGCGCCCCCGAACCCCCCGACGGCCTCGGCCACCTCGGCGAATCGGAATGGCGGGACCTGGACGCCGCCATCCGCTACGCCCTGCGCTACGGAGCCCGGCGGGTGATCCTGCACGGCTGGTCCACCGGCGCGACCATGGCCCTGCACGCCGTCGAGCGCTCGGCACTCGCCGACCGGATTGCCGGCCTGGTCCTGGACTCGCCCGTGCTCGACTGGCACACCACCCTGCGCGCCCTCGTCGCGGCGCGCCGCACCCCCGCCCCCGTGCTGCCGCTGGCGGTACGGGCCGCCGAGGGCCGCGCCGGACTGCGCGCCGACCGCCTGCCGCCGGGCGCCGACCCCGGAGCGCTGAAGATCCCCGTACTGATCTTCCACGGCCCGGACGACGCGTTCGCCCCGTGGGAACCCTCCCGCAGGCTGGCCGCCGCCCGCCCGGACCTGGTCACCCTGCACACGGTCAGGCAGGCCGGACACGGGGCGATGTGGAACGCCGATCCCGCCGGTTACGAGGAAGCCCTGCGCCGCTTCCTCACCCCTTTGATGTGAAGGCCGTGTGACGGAGCGGGCCCTCCGGGCGGCTTGTCCCGGTCTGCCCCGGGGCAGGGACGGAAGGAGCCGATTCCGTTTGGGCTTTCGGCCAGTGACGGGCGAGACTGCTTCCGTGACGTCCCGAAAGCCTGATGAGCAGTTGGCTCGCGACTCCAGACTCCGACTCGTCTCCCCGCGCTCCGTCGCCGCGGCGCGCAAGGCGGTGACCGACCGACGCACCCGCCCCGCCCCGCGGCCCCCGGCGGGCACCCCGGCCACCGCCGACCTCGCGAACCGGGCCAGGGCCTCGCTGGCGGACGCCGTACGCCTGACCCGCTGGGCCGAGCGCAACCTCGGCGCGGTGGACGGGGGCCGGCCCGCCCCGACGGGAGCCCTGCCCGCCGCCGACGTCGAACGCGCTGCCGCCGAGCTGGGCCTGACGCACGGCCAGATCCGGGTCGGCTGGGACCGCGCCCGCCTCGCCGGCCTCGTCGAGGTGCACGGCGGCCACGCCCGGCCCGGCTGGCGGCTGCGTGCCTGGGACCGCGACGACACCGCCGTACTGCGCGGCTGGGTCGCCCTCTTCGACGCCTGGTCGCTGGTCCACCCCGCCCCCGCCGACATCGCCCCCGCGGTCGTCGCCGAGGTCGTCGAGGCCATGCCCCAGCTGCTCTCGCTGCTCCAGCTGTCCGCGGGCCCGGTGACCGTCCCCGACCTGCTCGACCTGCTCGGGCAGCGCGTCACCGAACTGCGCGACGAGCGCTGCGAGATCCCCTACGAGGCGGAGCCCGCGGCGGCCCGGCCGGCCGCGGACGCCCCGTGCGCCGAGGCCCCGCCCGTTCCGCTCGCCCGGCTGCTGCGCTGGGCGCTCGGCGGACTCGCCGCCGTGGACGCCGTCACCCTCGGACCCGCCCGGGCCACCCTCACCCCGCTCGGAAGCTGGGCCGTCTGGGTCAAGCTGGAGCAGATCTGCGTCGCGGCACAGAGCCCCGCCGGGAACATCGAGCAGTCCGCCGCAGCCATGCTGCACGGCTGCGCACGGCTCACCCCCGGACCGGCCCGCGCCGAGTACCAGGCCTGGCTCGCCGCCCGGCCCGTCGGCCACGCCGTCGCCGAACTCCTCCAGGCCGCCCGCGGCGAGGACGCCCTGCTGCGCGGCCTCGCCTTCGAGGCGCTGCGCGTGGTGGGCGCCCCCGCCGAGCCCGAGGTGCGCGCCGCCGTGCGCGAGCCCGCTCTGCGCCCGTACGCGCTGCTCTGGCTCGCCGAGCACGACGGGATCGACCCCGACGAGGCGCAGGACGTGCTCACCGCCGAGGAGTCGACCTGGCTCTGGGTGGACACCGCCGCCGCCATCGCCGACCACGGCGAGGCCGATCTGCTGGCACGCCACCTGGACTCGGCCGTCCGCACGACCGTCCCCCGGCTGCTGGACGAGGTCCGTGCGGTCGGCCATCCGCGCACCGTCCAGGTCCTGGTCGCGCTGGCCGCGGCGCACCCGGACCCGGCCTTGGCCAAGGCGGTCCGCCGGGCCGCGTTCCAGGTCCACACCGGCGGCGCCTGACCCCGGCGCTACGCGCGTACGCGCCGCGGCTCCTCAGGCCTGCGGCGCGTACGTACCGAAGCTCCAGATGTTGCCCTCGCCGTCCCGGGCCATGTAGTCGCGGGAGCCGTAGTCCTGGTCGGTGGGGCCCATCAGGATCTCCACGCCGTGCTCGACCGCCCTCAGGTGGTGGGCGTCCACGTCGTCGACCACGACGTAGACCCCCGCGGGGCCGGCGCCCTCCATGGCCTTGTCGAAGGCCCCGCCGGTGCCCTTGCTGCCCAGCATCACCACACCGTTGCCGTACGCCAGCTCCGCGTGCACCACCGAGCCGTCGTCCCCCTCGTACACCGCTACCTGGCTGAAGCCGAAGGCCTCGGTCAGCAGCTTGATGGCCGCCTTCGCGTCGCGGTAGACCAGCGTGGGACAGATGGACGGAACGCCTGCCATGACGATCACTCCCTCTCGTGACGGTGACCCGCGTCACACAGCATGGCAGGCGTCGCCGACGGTCAGCGGAAGGTGTTGCACCGGGCCATGTCGCCCGTCCGGTAGCCCTCGTGGAACCACTGCCTGCGCTGCTCCGCCGAGCCGTGCGTCCAGGCCTCCGGGGTCACCCGGCCCTGGAACTTCTCCTGGATCCGGTCGTCGCCGACCGCCGCCGCCGCGTCCAGCCCGTCCCGGATGTCCTCGTCGGTCAGCCGGGTGATCAGGGGCCGCCCGGTGGACTCGTCCGGGGTCCGCGTCGCGTTGTGCGCCCACACCCCCGCGTAGCAGTCCGCCTGCAGCTCGACCTTGACCGCGTTGCTGTTCGCGCCCGTCCGGCCGTCCTGGGCCCGCTGGAGGGTGCCGGTCAGGTTCTGGATGTGGTGCCCGTACTCGTGGGCCACGACGTAGGCCTGGGCGAAGGGGCCGCCGCTCGCGCCGAACTTCGTCCGCAGCTCGTCGAAGAAGCCCAGGTCCAGGTACACCTGGCGGTCGGCGGGGCAGTAGAAGGGGCCCACGGCCGAGGTGGCCGTCCCGCACGCGGTGTTGACCCGGCCGGTGAAGAAGACCGTCGAGGCCGGGCCGTACCGGCCGCCGCGCCGCGTGAACTCCTGCCGCCAGAAGTCCTGGGTGCTGTTGACCACCGCGACCAGCCGGCAGTCCTCGCGCGTGTTCGCGTCCCGCCCGGTCCGGCAGGCCTGCTGCACCTGGCCGACGGAGGACGCGGCCGGGGCGGGCTCCTCGTCCCCGGAGGACAGCCCCAGCTGCTCCGGCCCCACACCGAAGAGCAGGCCCATGATCAGCGCGATGATGCCGACGAGGCCGCCGCCGACGGTGGCCCTCCCGCCCGGGATGCGACTGCCCCGCACATCCTTGACCTCGGAGGTGTCCAGACCGGCGTTGTCGTCGAACTGCATCCCGCACCGCCCTCCACGAAGCCGGCGCGGCCGCGCGACCGCCCCTGCGGCGAGTATCGGCCCCTTCGTCCCGGTACGCGCCCCGGTTCCCCCTGGTCCCGGCTGGTCCGAACGGGGGACAGGGGGGAGCGGACCACCGGGGCCGGGCGGCCCGGCCGCCGCCCCCGAAACCAGTTGCACACCCCCGGTAGAATGTCTCCCATGGCAAATCTCCTCGCGGATTAGCGGCATCGAAGCCTCGCGTCCTGCCCCCTTCCGCCGTCCCGACCCGCCCTGGAGTATTTCCGTGATCACCGCCACCGGCATCGAGCTGCGCGCCGGCGCCCGCGTCCTCATCGAGTCCGCCTCTTTCCGCATCGCCAAGGGCGACCGCATCGGCCTGGTCGGCCGCAACGGCGCCGGCAAGACCACCCTCACCAAGTGCCTCGCGGGGGAGGGCCAGCCCGCGGGCGGCTCCATCACCCGTTCGGGCGAGGTGGGCTACCTCCCGCAGGACCCGCGCACCGGCGACCTCGACGTCCTGGCCCGCGACCGGATCCTGTCGGCCCGCGGTCTCGACGTCCTCATCAAGAAGATGCGGATGAACGAGGAGCGCATCGCCACCGGCTCCGGCGCCACCCGCGAGAAGGCGCTCAAGCAGTACGAGCGCCAGGAGACCGAGTTCCTCACCAAGGGCGGGTACGCCGCCGAGTCCGAGGCCGCGACCATCTCGGCCGCCCTCAGCCTCCCGGACCGGGTCCTCGGCCAGCCCCTGCACACCCTCTCCGGCGGCCAGCGCCGCCGCGTCGAGCTCGCCCGGATCCTCTTCTCGGACGCCGACACCCTCCTCCTCGACGAGCCGACGAACCACCTCGACGCCGACTCGATCGTCTGGCTGCGCGACTACCTCAAGAACTACCGCGGCGGCTTCGTCGTGATCTCCCACGACGTCGACCTGGTCGAGACCGTCGTGAACAAGGTGTTCTACCTGGACGCCAACCGGTCCGTGATCGACGTCTACAACATGGGCTGGAAGCTCTACCAGCAGCAGCGCGAGGCCGACGAGAAGCGCCGCAAGCGCGAGCGCCAGAACGCCGAGAAGAAGGCCGCGGCCCTGAACTCGCAGGCCGACAAGATGCGCGCCAAGGCCACCAAGACTGTCGCCGCGCAGAACATGGCCAAGCGGGCCGAGCGCCTGCTGTCCGGCCTGGAGGCCGTCCGCGTCTCCGACAAGGTCGCCAAGCTGCGCTTCCCGGACCCGGCGCCCTGCGGCAAGACCCCGCTGACCGCCGAGGGCCTGTCGAAGTCGTACGGCTCCCTGGAGATCTTCACCGACGTCGACCTGGCCATCGACAAGGGCTCCCGCGTCGTCATCCTGGGCCTCAACGGCGCGGGCAAGACCACCCTGCTGCGCCTGCTCGCGGGCACCGAGCAGCCCGACACCGGCCAGGTCACCCCCGGCCACGGCCTCAAGCTCGGCTACTACGCCCAGGAGCACGAGACCCTGGACCCGGACCGCACCGTCCTGGAGAACATGCGCTCCTCCGCGCCCGACCTGGACCTGGTCGAGGTGCGCAAGACGCTCGGCTCGTTCCTCTTCTCCGGCGACGACGTGGACAAGCCCGCCGGAGTCCTCTCCGGCGGTGAGAAGACCCGTCTGGCCCTGGCCACCCTGGTCGTCTCCTCCGCGAACGTGCTGCTCCTCGACGAGCCCACGAACAACCTCGACCCGGCCAGCCGCGAGGAGATCCTGGGCGCGCTGCGCACGTACAAGGGCGCCGTCATCCTCGTCACGCACGACGAGGGTGCCGTGGAGGCGCTGGAGCCGGAGCGCATCATCCTGCTCCCGGACGGTGTCGAGGACCTGTGGGGCCCGGACTACCGGGACCTGGTGGCCCTCGCCTGACCGCCGCCCCGGCGGCGCCGGGAGGCCCCGGAAGGTGCCGGGACGGCGTCCCGGCCCTGATCCAGTTCCTTATGGATCATTCGGCTCAGGGGTGATCCATCATCTGAGTGAGACGGTCTCGTACCGTTGCGCGTCGTACGACGGCCCCGGCCGCACCCACGGAGGTGCGCTACCGGGGCCGTCGGTTTTCCGCGGTCCGGCCCCTGACCAGGAGATTCACGGGCAGGGCGGCGAAGTGTGACGGAAGTCATGCAGCGGAAGGGGAGATTCCGTTCTGCTCGGGTGTCCACGGCCCGGGAAATGCCGTCGTACCGACCTTGCTGAATGGGTGGCCAGGAAGCCGGGGAGGGGTGATCATGAGAAGTCCAGAGCGCACTTCCCACGAGGAGGCACGGGTGGCCGAGACTCTGAAGAAGGGCAGCCGGGTTACCGGCGCCGCGCGCGACAAGCTCGCGGCAGACCTGAAGAAGAAGTACGACTCCGGTGCGAGTATCCGGGCGCTGGCCGAAGAGACCGGCCGGTCCTACGGATTCGTCCACCGGATGCTCAGTGAGTCCGGGGTTTCGCTGCGTGGTCGCGGTGGCGCGACGCGCGGCAAGAAGGCGGCTACGGCCTGACCCCGGTCCATCGGATCCAACGCTCCAACGGCTTCAAGGCTCACATGATCCGACGTTTCCTTCGGTGACCCCCCGGTCGGCCTCCCGGCCGACTGGGTGGTTACTGTGCAGTCACTTAGGCCGAGCTTGCGGCCGACTGCACACCGGAGGCACACGGATGGCTCTGCTCGACAAGGACGGCGTACGACTCATCGTCGACGACACGGTCGCCACGGTGACACTGACCAATCCGGCCAAGCGAAATGCCCAATCCCCCGCGCTCTGGCGGGCTTTGGCCGAGGCGGGCAGGTCGTTGCCGGGCACCGTCCGGGTCGTCGTGCTGCGCGGCGAGGGCAAGTCCTTCTCCGCCGGACTCGACCGGCAGGCGTTCACCCCCGAAGGCTTCGAGGGCGAGCCGTCCTTCCTCGATCTGGCGCGCGGTTCCGACGAACGGCTCGACGCCACGATCTCGGAGTACCAGGAGGCTTTCACCTGGTGGAGGCGTAACGACATCATCTCCGTCGCCGCCGTGCAGGGGCACGCGATCGGCGCCGGCTTCCAGCTCGCACTCGCGTGCGACCTGCGCGTGGTTGCCGACGACGTGCAGTTCGCCATGCGCGAGACGAGCCTGGGCCTCGTCCCCGACCTGGCCGGCACCCAGCCGCTGGCCTCCCTTGTCGGGTACGCCCGCGCGCTCGAGATCTGCGCGACGGGCCGCTTCGTGCACGCCGAGGAGGCGGAGCGGGTCGGTCTCGCCAACCTGGTGGTTCCGGCGGACGAGCTCGACGCCGCCGTCCAGGACCTGACCACCGCCCTGCTGGCCCCGCCGCGGGACGCCGTGATCGAGACCAAGACCCTGCTGCGCGCCGCGCAGACCCGGACGTACGACGACCAGCGCGCCGCCGAGCGCGCCGCCCAGGCCCGTCGCCTGCGGGACCTGGCGGGCCTCTCGGACTGACTCGCTCCAGCCCCACCGTGTGCCGGAAGGCGCCCCGGGAGCACGCCGAACGGCGTAGTCCCGGGGCGCCTTCCTGTCTCCGCGGGCCTACCGTGGAGCGGAGTGAGTCCGTACACGTGAAGGGACACGCGATGACCGACACCGCATCAGGGGGCTCCCACAAGGCACCCGGCGACCGGGGGCGCACGACCATCGCGGACGGGGTGGTCGAGAAGATCGCCGGACTGGCCGCCCGGGAAGTGGTCGGCGTGCACGCCCTGGGCACCGGCCTCTCCCGTACGTTCGGTGCCGTCCGGGACCGGGTCCCCGGCGGCGACAAGGCCGCGGTCACGCGGGGGGTCAAGGCCGAGGTCGGCGAGGTCCAGACCGCCCTCGACCTGGACATCGTCGTCGACTACGGCGTGTCGATCCGTGACGTGGCACGGGCCGTCCGTGAGAACGTCGTCTCCGCGGTCGAGCGCATGACCGGCCTGGAGGTCGTCGAGGTCAACATCGCCGTGGGCGACGTCAAGCTGCCCGACGAGCCCGACGAGGAGCCGGAGTCCCGACTCCAGTAGCCGAGAGGAGCCTCCACATGAGCATGGCGGTCGCCTGCATGCTGGCCGGCATGGCCCTGGGATTCGCCGGCTATTTCGGCGGATTCGGTGCCTTCCTGCTGGTCGCGGCCCTCGGAGCCGTGGGCTTCGTCGCCGGTCGCTTCCTCGACGGGGACCTGGATCCCGGGGACCTCTTCCGCCGCCGCGAAGACCGGCGGAGGTGAGCCGCGATGAGCCCCCTGCCACAGGCCACCCCGCCGGGCCCGACCCCGCCGGGCCCCACCGCGCCGCCCGCCGGCGCGCGGACCGCCCCGGCCGCGGTGGCCGCCGCCGACCGCGGGGCCACCCGTATCGCCGACCGGGTCGTCGCCAAGATCGCGGCGCAGGCCGCCCGGGAGGCCCTCGCCGGCAGCTCCGGCGCACCCCCGCACGCCACCGTCACCGTGCACCACGACATCGCGCGGGTCCGGGTGGGCGTGGAGCTCGACTACCCTGGCGACCTCGCGGCCCAGTGCGCCGCCGTACGCAGCAGGGTCGTACGCCGTGTCCAGGAGTACGCGGACATGTCCGTGCCCGAGGTGGACATCGACATCGAGCAGCTGCACTCCACCCACACCCGGACCGGCGCCGGGCGGGACCGGCGGCTGCGGTGACCGCGCACCGCTTCCGGTCCGCCCGCCGGATCCCCGCGGCCCTGGTCGCCCTGCTCGTGATCGGCGCGGCCGGCCTCCTCCTCTACGACCTGGCCGCCGTACGGGCCGACCGTCCCGCCATGGCCTGGCGCCGCGAACTCGCCCACCGGCTGGAGGTCCACACCCCGGCCGACCTGGGCGTGCAGGTGGCCGGCGGGGTCCTGGCCCTCGCCGGTGCGGTGCTCCTGCTGCTGGCCCTCACCCCCGGCGTCCGCCGGATCCTGATGATGCGGGGCCCCGACCGGGACGGCGAGCCGGAGGCCGCCCCGCCGCTGCGCGCCGGGATCGGCCGCAAGGACGCCGCCCAGGTCCTGCGGGACCGGGCCATGGAAGTGCCCGGGGTGCGGTCCGCCCGGGTCCGGATGGGCCGCTCCCGTGTCCGGGTGCGGGCCACCTCCCACTTCCGTGAACTGGACGAGGTACGGGCCGACCTGGACGCGGTGATCGCCGTCGGCATCGAGGAACTGGGCCTCGTGCACCCGCCGCGGCCCCGTCTGCGGGTCAGGAGGCGAGCGGATTGACCGGGATCGTGAACCGGACCCTGCTGGCGGTGGCCGGCGTGGTGCTGCTGGCGGCCGGGGTCGTCCTGCTGACCGCCGCACCCCCGCTGAAGGGCCGCGCCGAGCCCCTGCTGACCGCCGCCGACCGGCGCCGGTACCTGCATGCCGAGGGCTGGGCCTGGTGGGTGCTGATCGCCGCCCTCGTCGTGTGCCTGCTGCTGGCCCTGTGGTGGCTGCTGGCCCAGCTGAAGCGAGCCCGGCTGCGGACGGTCGCCGTGGACACCGGGGACGGCGCCTTCGCCCTGCTCCGCGGGCGCGCCCTGTCCGACGCCGTCGCCGCGGAGGCCGGAGCACTGGACGGCGTCGCCGGCTGCCGGGCCGTCCTGCGCGGGCGGCGCGGCTCGCCCGCCCTGCGGGTGGCGGTGGAGCTGGAGCCCCACGCCGTCCCGGCCGACACCCTGGCCGGACTGGCGGGGCCGGTGCTGAGCCACGCCCGGGCCTCCGCGAACCTCCCCGGACTGCCGGCGGAGGCCCGCTTCAAGGTGACCTCCCACCGCGCCCGCCGCGTCAGCTGACGACCGCCGCGTGGCGTCGGCTCACGACCGTCGCGGCAGCCGCCGCCGGACGGCGCCGCGACGGAGGCTCAGAAGCCGTGCCGGGAGCCGCCGTCGACCGGGAGCATCACGCCCGTCAGGTACGAGGCGGCCGGTGAGAGGAGGAAGGCGGCCGTGCGGCCGAACTCCTGCGGGGTGCCGTACCGCCGCAGCGGGATGCGGGACTCGTTGCCCGCACGGGAGGCGTCGGCATCGCCGGACAGCGCGTCGAGCTCCCGCACCCGGTCGGTGTCGATGCGGGCCGGAAGCAGGCCGACGACGCGGATCCCGCGCGGACCGAGCTCCACCGAGAGGGACTTCGCGAACCCGGCCAGGCCCGGGCGCAGGCCGTTGGAGATGGTCAGGCCGGGGATCGGCTCGTGGACCGAGCCCGACAAGACGAAGCCGATGACCCCGCCCTCGCCCAGTACCGCGGCGGCCGCCCGGGCCAGACGTACCGCACCGAGGAAGACCGACTCGAAGGCGGCCGCCCACTGCTCGTCGGTGCTGTCGACGGCGAAGCCCGGGACGGGGCCGCCGACGCTGATGAGGATGCCGTCGAAGCGGCCGAAGCGTTCCTGCGCGGTGACGATGAGCCGTCCGGCGGCCGCCGGGTCCGCGTTGTCCGCGGCCGCGGCGGCGGCGTTCGGGCCGAGTTCGGCGGCGGCCTCGGCCACCCGCTTCTCGTCCCGGCCCGTCACGAGGACCTTCGCGCCGTCGGCGATCAGTTCCCGGGCGGAGGCGAAGCCGAGGCCGCGCGAGGCCCCGGTGACGATGTAGACACGGTCTTTCAGTCCAAGATCCATGCCCGACACGCTACGCCGTCGCGGGCTCCTGCTCGGTGGCTTCGGCCCGGGCCGCGGCCTCCTCGCGGTCGCGCTTCTCGCGCCGTACGAGGACCAGCCAGCCCACCGGCACCGCGGCGGCGAACAGCCACCACTGGACCGCGTACGCCATGTGGGCGCCGATCGAGTCGTGGTCGGGGTCGGCGACGGTCTCGGGACCGCCGTCCGGAGCCGGATCGGTCAGCTCCAGGTACCCGCCGAGGACCGGCCGGCCCAGGGACTCCGCCTGCTGCCCGCTGTTGATCAGCATCACCTGACGGTCGGGCAGGCCCTTGCGGTCCTTGATGCCGCTGCCGCCGCTCGTCTCGTCGGCCTTCAGCCGGCCGGTGACGGTGACCTCGCCCGCGGGCGCGGCCGGCACCGGCGGGTAGGCGCGCGGGTCGCCGCCGCCCGCGACCCAGCCGCGGTCGACCAGCACCACCCGGCCGTCGGCGAGGACGAGCGGGGTCACGACGTGGAAACCGACCTTGTCGTCGTTCGAGGTCCGCATCCGTACGACCACCTCGTGTGCGGAGTCGTACGTGCCGGTCGCCGTGACGGCGCGCCAGAAGTCGGCGCGGGGGACCTTGTGGCCGGGGGAGGTGACCTCCGTCATGGGGACGGGCTTCGCCCGCAGGTTCGCCTCGATCAGCTGGTTCTGCGCGACCCGGTGCACATGGCGGTGGTACTGCCAGAACCCGAGCTTGATCATCACGGGGATGAGGACGAGGGCGATGAGGGTGAGGCACACCCACTGCCGGGTCAGCACAAAGCGGTACACGCCCACGACGGTACCCCGGCCGACGAGGACCCCGGTGGCCGGGTGGCCCTCCGGGGTCGCGGGGTGGGGAAGGCGGCTGTGGAGAGGGGCGCCGGGCCGGGACGGCGGCGGCCGGACGTGGCCGCCGGGCCGGGGCGGCGGCGGTCAGACGTGGCCGCCGGGCCGGGGCGGCGGCGGTCAGACGTGGTCGACGATGCCCACCTTCCCTTCCGCGCGGGCGCAGTGCCCGCCGCAGTACCACTGGCCCTCGACCTCGACGCCCTGCCCGATGATCTGGACGCGGCAGTGCTCGCAGATGGGCGCCATGCGGTGGATGGCGCAGGAGAAGCAGTCGAAGACGTGGACCGCTCCCTGGGCATGAACCTCGAAGGACATGCCGTAATCGTTTCCGCAGACCTCACAACGTGCCATGCGCGGCATGCTGCGCACGGCGGAGCGGCGGAACAAGATCCACCCTGGTGAGTCGCCGCGCGGACACCCGCCCGGCGCAACGGCCGGCGGCCGGTCCGCTCATTCCCCGGCGGGGGCCACGTCCCGCAGCAACTGCGTGAAGGCCGCCTCGTCGACGACGGGGGTGCCGAAGGACTTCGCCTTGACCGTCTTCGAGGTCGCCGAGTCCGGGTCGTTCGTCACCAGGAGGCTGGTGAGCCGCGACACACTCGTCGCGACGTGCAGGCCCGCCTCGATCGCCCGGTCCTCCAGCAGCTCCCGCTCCACCGAGGTGTCGCCGGAGAAGGCGACCCGCATGCCCTGCTTGAGGGGCTTGCCGTCCTCGAAGCGCCCCGGGTTGGGATGCGGGCACGCCGGCCGCCTGCGCGAGGGCCGCCAGCTGCCGCCGCCCCGGTACGACGCCTGGTGGCCGACGCGCGGGGCGGCGGCCGAGTCCGACCACTCCGTCAGCGGCCGGCACTCCAGCAGCGGCAGCCGTACGCCGCCCTGCGCCGCCGCGTGCAGCGACGGGCGGAAGGCCTCCGCGAGCACCCGGGCGTCGTCGAGCGCGTGGTGGGCGCGCTGCTGGACCACGCCGAAGTGCGCGGCCAGCGACTCCAGCTTGTGGTTGGGCAGCGGGAGGTTCAGCTCCTTCGACAGGGCGATGGTGCACAGCCGCTGGCGGACCGGCGCGGTCGTCGCCGCACGCGCGTACTCCCGGGCGATCATCTGCCAGTCGAAGATGGCGTTGTGGGCGACCAGCACGCGGTCCGCGAGCCGGCCGGCGAACTCCTCGGCGATGTCCTCGAAGAGGGGCGCACCGGCGAGCACGTCACTCGTCAGGCCGTGGATCCACACCGGTCCCGGGTCCCGCTGCGGGTTGACCAGGCTGTACCAGTGGTCCTCCACGTTGCCCTGTGCGTCGAGCCGGTAGACGGCGGCGGAGACTATCCGGTCGTCGCGCGCGAGCCCGGTGGTCTCCACGTCGACGACCGCGTACCCCTGCGGGTAGGCGGTCGGCCACGTCGTCTCTGCGGTCGTACGGTCGTCGAGCATGGTCACAGAGGATATCGGCACGGACTGACACCGCGGCCCCACCCTGGGTCAGCCCAGGGCGGACACCAGGTCCCCGGCGGCCGTCCGTTCGAGCCGCAACCGTCGAGGGGCCCGGCGGGAAAACGGCCGCGTCGCGGCTCAGCAGCCCGATTCACCGGGCGGTTCCCGGAGCCCGGGGCGCGGTTCCCGGAGCCTGGGGCGGCGGTGCCAGCAGGGCCGTCACCAGGGCACGTACGGACAGCAGGAAGAGCCGCTCCGGATCCGCGGGCCGGGCCAGCGCCCGGGCGAGGGCCGGGTCGTCGGGGGCGGCCGCCGGGTCCCACAGCTCGCTCTCGGCCGGGTGCTGGGCGGGAGAGCGTTCGCGGTTGCGCTCGACCAGGAGGAAGCCGACGATCTGGAACTGCACGGCGCGCACCGCGTCGGCCGCCCGGGCACCACGCAGCCCGGCGGCGTGCACCTCGTGGACGAGCGCCTGCTGCGCCGGCAGGAACATCCGCTCCGTGAGTCCGCGTTCGTGGACCATCGCGATCAGGTGCGGGCGCCCGCGCAGTTCGCGGCGCAGGATCCGGGCCACCGAGAGGATCCGCTCGGACGGGGTGCGGCCGGCCGGCCGGATCGCGCCCATCTCCCGCACGGTCCGCTCCACGAGGGCGTCGAGCAGCGATTCGCGGTTCCCGACGTGCCAGTAGATGGACGTCACCGCGGTGCCCAGCTCGGCGGCGAGCCCCCGCATCGTGAGGGCGGCCGGACCGCGCTGCCTGACCAGGGACGCGGCGGCGTCCAGCACCTCGTCACGGGTCAGCGAGGATCGGGCCATGTCTGCGGTCCGCCGATCTGTTGATGCGTCAGTTCTGGCGCGTGCAAGGGTCTTTACCCTTCATCGGCGGCGGTGTAACTGTGTTACAGACCCGAACCGAGAGGTGGTGCGAGACATGGCACGCGTACGGTACGGAGCGCGCGGCGAGGCCGAGATCGCCGCGTCGCGCGAGAAGAGTTCCAAGCTCCCCGACATCTGGTCCACCGGTGTGGTGGCCCTCTGGGAGACCGATCCGGACGTGGTCGCCGCGGTTCTCCCGCCGCCGCTCGAACCGGCCGAGCGGCCCCTCGTACGGGCCAACATCAGCAGGGTCGACCTGCCCGGCTACCCGCTCGGTGCCGGCTCCGTGGCCGTCGCCGCCCAGCACGACGGGGTGGAGGGCTGGTACCCGCTCGTCATGCCGATGACCCACGAGCGCGCCCTGACCGGCGGCCGCGAGGTCTTCGGCGAACCGAAGAAACTGGGCGAGGTCACCGTCGAGCGCGACGGCCTCGTCGTACGCGCCGCGCTCGCCCGGCACGGCATCGCCTTCGTCGAGGTGCGCGGCGCCGTGGACCGCGCGCTCCCGCTGCCCGAACCCACCCGCAAGACCGACTTCTACTTCAAGTTCCTGCCCGCCGTGGACGGTTCGGGCTTCGACGTGGACCCGGTCCTCGTGCACTGCGTCCGCAACGAGAGGGTCCGCAGGCTGGAGCACGTCACCGGCGACGTCGTCCTGCGCGAGTCGATGTTCGATCCGGTCGCGGACCTTCCCGTCCGCCGCCTCGTGGAGATCACCATCGGCGAGAAGACCACCGACCAGCATGGCCGGGTCGTCGAGCGGGTCAGCGCCCGGGCCCTGCTCCCGTACATCCACCAGCGCTACGACGACCCCCTGCAGATCCTCGACGGCCCGCCGGAAGGGAGCCTGTGAGATGCGCCTCGGACCGGGACAGACGGCCGTCGTCACCGGCGCCGCAGGCGGTATCGGCCTCGCCATGGCCCGCCGCTTCGCCGCGGAAGGGCTGACGGTCGTGCTCGCCGACGTCGAGGAGGCCGCCCTGCGCAAGGCCGCCGGGGAACTCGCCGCGGACGGGGCGCGGGTCCTCGCCAAGACCGTCGACGTCAGCGACCGCGACTCCGTGCTCGCCCTCGCCGACGCGGCGTACGAGGCCTTCGGCGCCGTCCACGTGCTCTGCAACAACGCGGGCGTCGGCTCCGGCGCCGAGGGCCGGATGTGGGAGCACGAGCCCAACGACTGGAAGTGGGCCTTCTCCGTCAACGTGTGGGGCGTCTTCCACGGTATCCAGGCCTTCGTACCCCGCATGATCGCCGGCGGCGCCCCCGGCCACGTCGTCAACACCTCCTCCGGCGACGGCGGCATCGCCCCGCTGCCCACCGCCTCCGTGTACGCCGTCACCAAGGCCGCCGTGGTCACCATGACCGAGTCGCTCTACGCCCACCTCAAGGCGGAGGGCGCGGCCGTCGGCGCCTCCGTGCTCTTCCCCGGACCGCACATGCTGCGCACCGGGCTGTGGGAGTCCCACCGCAACCGGCCCGAGCGGTACGCGAAGGAGCGCCCGCGCAGGACCCCGTACCGCAGCCTCGACCAGTACGAGGCCGCGATGAAGCAGGCCGGCCACGAGGTGAACTTCACCCCGGTCGAGGAGGTCGCGGAGCACGTCGTCGACGGCATCCGCGCCGACCGCTTCTGGATGCTGCCGCCGAGCGAGCACAGCGACCGGCAGATCCGCGCCCGGTCGCAGTCGATGCTCGACCGCACCGACCCCGCCTACCTGGAGAGCTTCATCCTCGACTGAGGAGCGTCCGCCATGAGCGACAGCACGAGCGAGACCACGAGCGACAGCCCGAGTGAGACCGTGAGCGGCACCCCGAGCGGCACCCCGAGCGGCACCCCGGGCGGCACCACGAGGGACGCCCCGTACGAAGACCCGTACCTGATCATCTCCTCCGACTGCCACGCGGGCCTGCCGACGGAGCAGTACCGTCCCTACCTCGACTCCCGATTCCACCGCCAGTTCGACGAGTTCCTCGGCCAGCGCGACGCCCGCCGCGCGGAGGCCACCCGGCTGGGCGTCCGCAACGAGGCCTTCGCCGAGAAGTGGTTCCACGATCACGAGGAGGGCCTCCGGGGAGGCTGGGACACGGGCCGGCGGCTGAAGGAACTCGACGGCGACGGCGTGGCCGCCGAGGTCGTCTTCCCCGACGCGGACGCCGTCGACAGCCAGACCGCAGCCCCCTTCGGCGTGGGCCTCGGACTCTCCGGCGACCAGGACCCCGAGCTCGGCATGGCGGGCGCGCAGGCGCACAACCGCTGGCTGGCCGAGTTCGTCTCGCAGACCCCCGAACGCCACTGCGGCGTCGCACTGCTGCCCATCACGGGTGAGCCGGCCAAGGTCGTCGCCGAGATCCACCGGGCCAGGGAGTCCGGGCTGGGCGCGCTGATGATCCCCGCCATGTGGGTGGACAAGGCGCCCTATCACGACCGCCGCTACGACCCCGTCTGGGCGGCGGCGGCCGAGACACGGATGCCGATCGTCACCCACTCCGGCTCGTCGCCGCGCCACGAGTACGGCGACCACCTGGGCATCTTCGTCTCCGAGGTCACCTGGTGGCCGGCCCGCCCGCTGTGGTTCCTGCTCTGGTCGGGGGTGTTCGAACGGCACCCGGGCCTGCGCTTCGGGGTCGCCGAGTCGGGCTGCTGGTGGCTGCCGAACCAGCTGTGGTTCATGGACCGGCTCTACCTCGGCGCGCACGGCGGCAAGAAGCTCTCGCCCTTCGAGGAGCTGAAGCGGCCGCCGAGCGAGTACCTGGACCGCCAGGTCTTCGTCTGCGCGACCAACACCAAGCGGCGCGAACTGGCCCAGCGCTACGAGATCGGCGTCGACAACATCCTGTGGGGCTCGGACTTCCCGCACCCCGAGGGCACCTGGCCCGACACCCGGAACTGGCTGCGCCGGACCTTCCACGACATCCCGGTCGACGAGACCCGGCGGATGCTCGGGCTCGCCGCGGCCGAGGTCTTCGGCTTCGACACCGCGAAGCTGGCCCCGATCGCCCGCCGGATCGGCCCCACCCCGGCCGCGCTGGGCCAGTCCCCGGACCAGGCGGCGGTGGCGGCCTCCTGGGCACGCTCGCGCGAGGTGGGCCGGCACTGGCTGACGGACCATGACTTCCCGGTCCTGGGGGTCGCGCGGTGACCGGCCATGACGACAACGGCCGGGAGAGCCGCGACAACGGAGGCAAGGGCGGCAGGACCGGCAGGACCGGCAGGACCGGCAAGGGCCGCGATGACGACCGCTACACGGTGATCTCGGCGGACTGCCACGCGGGCGCCGACCTCCTGGACTACAAGCCGTACCTGGAGAAGCGGTACCACGACGACTTCGATGCCTGGGCCGCCACGTACGTGAACCCGTACGAGGACCTCCTCGCGGACACGGCGGACCGCAACTGGAACTCGGCGCGGCGCCTGGCGGAACTGGAGGCCGACGGCATCGTCGCCGAGGTCGTCTTCCCGAACACCATCCCGCCGTTCTTCCCCAAGGCCTCCCTGATGGCGCAGCCGCCGACGGCCGCCGAGTACGCGATGCGCTGGGCCGGCCTGCAGGCCCACAACCGCTGGCTGGCGGACTTCTGCGCGCACGCGCCGGGCCGGCGGGCGGGGGTCGCACAGATCCTCCTCAACGACGTCGACGCGGCGGTGGAGGAGATCCGCCGCACGAAGGAGGCGGGCCTGACGGGCGGGATCCTGCTCCCCGGGGTGCCGCCCGGCTCCACGGTTCCCGAGCTGTACTCGGCCGCGTACGACCCCGTCTGGGCGGTGTGCGACGAACTGGACGTCCCGGTCAACCACCACGGAGGCTCGGCCTCGCCGCCGCTCGGCGACGAACCGGCGGCCCGGGCGGTCTTCATGGTGGAGACCACCTGGTTCTCGCACCGCGCCCTGTGGCACCTCGTCTTCGGCGGGGCGTTCCGTCGCCACCCGGGTCTCAAGCTGGTCCTGACGGAGCAGGGCTCGGGCTGGATCCCGGGTGTACTGGAGATGCTGGACTACTACCACGGCCGCCTGGTCGCGGCCTCCTCCACCGCCGAGTCCAAGTTCGGGGCGGGCCTCGCCGAGGCGATGGGCAAGGGCCCGAGCGAGGTCTGGCGGGACAACTGCTTCGTGGGGGCGAGCTTCATGCGCCCCCACGAGGTGCCGCTGCGGGACCGGATCGGCCTCGACAAGATCATGTGGGGCAGCGACTACCCCCACGACGAGGGCACCACGCCGTACTCCCGCGAAGGCCTCCGCATCGCCTACGCGGGCCTCCCGCAGGACGAGGTCGCCGCGATGGCCGGCGGCAACGCGGCCCGCGTGTACGGCTTCGACCTCACCCTGCTGGACGCCCTCGCGGCCGAGCACGGCCCCCTGGTCTCGGAGATCGCCGAACCCCTCACGGAGATCCCCCCGGACGCCACCAGCCCGGCCTTCGCCAAGGGCGGCTCGGTCCGCGTCTGGTAGCCGCTGCGCTCCCGCCGGGGCGCTTCAGCAGGACCTGAGCTTCCCCGGCGGGAAGAGGCCGCTTCCCAGCACAGGGACGGGGCGGACCTGACCAGGGTGCTCGCCGCCGCACCCGCGACCCGTCAGAGAACCGCCTCGAAACCTGTCATTCCCCACCCTCCCCGAACCGTCGGTAACCTCGATGGATACCGATCGGTAACAACCTCTAGCGGCAGCCCTGAAGGCGCCTCTATGGTGCGGACATGCCGAACCTGCCCGATGTCGTGCTGTGGTCCATACCCGCCTTCGTGCTGCTCACCGTCATCGAGCTGGTGAGCTACCGGCTCCATCCCGACGAGGACGCGGCCGGATACGACACCAAGGACGCCGTCACCAGCATCGGCATGGGGCTCGGCAGCATCGGCTTCGACCTCCTCTGGAAGATCCCGGTGGTCGCGGTCTTCACCGCCGTCTACGAACTGACCCCGCTGCGCGTGCCGTTGCTGTGGTGGACCATCCCCCTGATGCTGCTCGCCCAGGACTTCCTCTACTACTGGCAGCACCGCTGCCACCACGTCATCCGCATCCTGTGGGCCTGTCACGTGGTCCACCACAGCAGCCGGAAGTTCAACCTCACCACCGCCCTGCGCCAGCCCTGGACCAGCGCCACGACGTACTGGTTCTACCTGCCGATGGTGGCCGTCGGGGTGCACCCGGCCGTGGTCCCGTTCTGCTACGGCATCAACCTGCTCTACCAGTTCTGGGTCCACACCGAGCGGATCGGGAAGCTGCCGCGGGCCTACGAGTACGTCTTCAACACCCCGTCCCACCACCGCGTCCACCACGCCTCCCAGGGCGGTTACCTGGACCGCAACTACGGCGGCATCCTGATCGTCTGGGACCGGATGTTCGGCTCCTGGGTGGGCGAGACCGACAAGCCCGTCTACGGGCTCACCAAGAACATCAACACCTACAACCCGCTGCGCGTGGCCACCCACGAGTACGCCGCCATCGCCCGGGACGTACGCGCCGCCCGGAGCTGGAGCGAGCGGGCCGGCCGGGTCTTCCGCGGCCCCGGCTGGCAGCCCGCCACCGCCCCGCTGCCCGCACCGGCATCCGCCCCGGACGACGCCACCGCCGCCCAGGCCAAGGCCGCCGCGCCCGCGAACGCCGCGCGAGCCGTCGCCGCCCAGGCCAAGGCCGCCGCGCCCGCCGCCGACCCGGCCGTACAGGAGAGCACCGCGTGAGCACCGCAGAGTCCACCGGCCGGCCCGCCCCCTCCTGGGCCGCCGGCCGGACGGCGCCCGGCCGGGCCAGGCTCGGCCGCGTCGCCCTCGCCGCCTTCGCCGTGGCCGCCGCCGCGGACCTCGTGTCCCTGCTGGCCGACTGGCACCTCGGGCACGTCATCGCCAAGCCGCTGCTGATGCCGCTGCTGGTCGGGTACGTGATCACGCGCGGCGCGCCCCGGCTGCTGGTCGCCGCGCTGCTGTTCGGCTGGGGCGGGGACCTGGCCCTGCTCTTCGACGCCGAGGCCGCCTTCCTCGCCGGCATGGGTTCCTTCGCCGTCGGACACGTCTGCTACCTCGTCCTCTTCGGCAAGCGGCCGGCGAACCCGCTGCTCGGGGGCGCCTACACCCTGGCCCTGCTCGGCACCGTCGCCCTGCTCTGGGCCGACCTGCCCGCAGACCTGCGGATCCCCGTGGCCGGCTACAGCCTGCTGCTCACCGCCATGGCCTTCCGCTCCAGCGCCCTCGGCCTGCGGGCCGGCATCGGCGGTGCGCTGTTCCTGCTGTCCGACACCCTGATCGCCACCGGCGTCGCGGAATGGCCGCAGCTGCCCCGCCCGGACTTCTGGATCATGGCCACCTACCTCGCCGCCCAGTACCTGCTGGCGACCGGCGCGACCACCCGCGAGGCAGGCGTACCGTAGGACGGCCGCCAGTCGTACAAGACTGAACCATTTCGAGCCGGAGGACTGCACCACCATGCGCGCCACCGTCATCCACGCCCCGCACGACATACGCGTGGAGGAGGTGCCCGACGCTGCCATCCAGCGGCCCGAGGACGCCGTCGTCCGCGTCCTGCGCGCCTGCATCTGCGGCAGCGACCTGTGGGCCTACCGCGGTGAGGCCGAGCGCCGGCCGGGCCAGCGCATCGGCCACGAGTTCCTGGGCGTCGTCGAGGAGACCGGCCCGGCCGTCTCCGGCGTACGCGCCGGAGACCTGGTCGTCGCGCCCTTCATGTGGTCGGACGGCACCTGCGAGTACTGCAAGGAGGGCCTCTACACCTCCTGCGACCACGGCGGCTTCTGGGGCTCGGTCGGCCACGACGGCGGCCAGGGCGAGGCGGTGCGCGTCCCGCACGCCGACGGCACGCTGGTCAAGCTGCCCGCCGAGGCCGTCTCCGACGACCACCTGCTCACCGGTCTGCTCGCCCTCTCCGACGTCATGGGCACCGGGCACCACGCCGCGCTGGGCGCGGGCGTGCGCCCGGGCGCGACGGTCGCCGTGGTCGGCGACGGCGCCGTCGGCCTGTGCGGGGTCCTCGCCGCCCAGCGCCTGGGCGCCGAGCGGATCATTGCACTGGGCCGTCACACCGCCCGTACGGACATCGCCCGGCTCTTCGGGGCCACCGACGTCGTCGCCGAGCGCGGCGAGGCCGCCGAGGCGGCCGTGCGCGAGCTCACCGGCGGCCGCGGCGCTACTTGCGTCATCGAGGCGGTCGGCACCGAGCAGTCCATGCGTACGGCGGTGAACGTCACCCGCGACGGCGGCGCCATCGGCTACGTCGGCGTCCCGCACGGCAGCGGCACCGGCCTCGACCTCGGCGTCATGTTCGACCGCAACATCACCCTGCGCGGCGGTGTGGCCCCGGTCCGCGCCTACATCCCGGAGCTGCTGGAGGACGTGCTCAGCGGGGTGATCGACCCGGCGCCCGTCTTCGACCGCGCCGTGTCCCTGGACGAGGTCCCGGACGGCTACCGCGCCATGGACGACCGCAGCGCGCTCAAGGTACTGATCAAGCCCTGACCGGGGCGAGGGGGACGCCGCAGTGACGGACGGGCCGGGCGGGGAGTTCCCCCGCCCGGCCCGTCCGTCACGGTGAGCCGTACTACTTCACGGCCTTCAGGGCGTCCACGACGCCGTAGCCGTAGTAGCCGGTCTGGCCCCACTTGGCCTGGCAGGTGGTGGCGTTGATCAGCGCGCCCGTGGCGTCGTAGATCTGCGCCGGGCACGTGGCCTTGGTGGACTGCGCCTTCAGCATCGACTGGAGCTGGGAGGGCGTGGCCGACGGGTGGGCGCTCTTGAGCAGCGCCGCGACGCCCGCGACGTGCGGGGCGGCCATCGAGGTGCCCTGCTTGTACCCGTAGCCGCCCGGGACGGTCGACAGCACGCGTCCGTTGGCGTCCGGGGTGGCCGGGACCTGCCACTTGTCGCCGCCGGGGGCCGCGACGTCCACGACTCCGAGGCCGTAGCTGGAGTAGTAGGAGCGCAGGCCCTTGTCGCCGGTCGCGGAGACGGTGACCACGCCCGGCAGCTGCGTGGGCAGGTCCAGGCAGACCTTCGGGTCGATGGTGCGGGTGACCGGGGTGGTGTCGTTCGGGCTGGTGGTGTCCTCCAGGGTGGCCGCGGCCAGGTCCTGGTTGGAGTTGCCGGCCGAGGCGACGTGCAGGGTGCCCTTGCGCTCGGCGTACTTGGTGGCCCGGCCGATGGCCTCCACCAGCGCCTTCTGGTCGTCGTCGGTCTTGCAGTTGAAGAGCCACGGGTCGACGTAGTAGCTGTTGTTGGTCACCTCGATCCCCTTCTCGGCGGCGAACATGAAGCCGCAGACGACCGCCTCGGTGTAGAAGAGGCTGGTCCCGGGCTCACTCACCTTGATCGCGGCTATCTTCACGCCGGGCGCCACACCGCTGATGCCGACGCCGTTGCGCGGGGCGCCGATGGTGCCGGCCACGTGGGTGCCGTGGTCGCTGCCGTCCGGGTACGGACGCCAGGCGCCCTCGGTGGTGTCGGCGACGCCGCCGACGCAGTTGGCGGACTGGCCCTTGGAGAAGTTCGGGGCGAGATCGGGGTGGGTGTCGTCCACACCCGTGTCTATGACGCCCACGGTGACGTCCTGGCTGCCATCGTTGATCTTGTGAGCCTCGTCGGCCTTGATCGTCCGCAGGTCCCACTGGTTGGGCTCCAGGGGCTCCTGACCCTCCTGGGCCTGCGCCGCCGCCTTGGCGGCGTCCGCCTCGCTCAGCCGCTGGGTCGCACCCTCGTCGGTGGTCTGCACCGCCTGCATCGGGGCCGTCCGGGTGGCGCCGACGGACACGAACAGCCCACGCTGGGCGCGCAGCTGCTTGGCGAAGTCCGGGTTCTGGGAGTGTGCGACGACGACCCCGATCTGCTCATAGGCCGTCACCACCGTTCCGCCGGCCCGCTCGATGGCCTTCTTCGCCGCCTTCACCGTGGCGTAGGCGTTCAGGTTCGCCACGTAGGACAGCTTGGGGCCCTCGGCCGTGGCCTTCGGAGCCGTCGCCGTGCCCGCGGCGCCGTCCAGCGAGGCGGCGGAGGCCGACACCGAGGGCAGCAGGGCGAGCGAGGCGGTGAGCGCCAGGCCGACCGGTACGGCGAGGGCACGCCGGCGGGCGGATCCCAGATGAGCCATGGGTTCTCCAGATCATCGTGAAAAAGCCGTCCGCGCGCGGTCGCGCCGGACGGGTCCATGACAAGTGAACCTAGTGCCGCCGTTCCCCTTTCCGCCATCAGTTCGAGAAATCAGTTCCGGAAGAATCCCCGGGCGTTGAACCGTCCCGACACGCCGGCCGTGCCGTTGACAGAGGGGGCTCAGCGCCATCGACCCCCCACACGGAGGTTGCTTTGTCCGTCGTCCCCACCGCACCCGCGTCACAAGGAGATTCCCCCGTGACCACCGAAGCAGCGCCGCCCCCGGGCAGCGCGGGAACGCCCCTGGCGGGCCCCACGGCCGATGAGTTCGTGAGCGTCCAGCAGAGCCCCGAGTTCACCGAACTCCGCCGCTCCTACCGCTCCTTCGCCTTTCCGCTCACCGTGGCCTTCATCGCCTGGTACCTGCTCTACGTCCTGCTGTCCAACTACGCGGGCGGCTTCATGGGGACCAAGGTCTTCGGCAACATCAACGTCGCCCTGGTGCTCGGCCTCGCCCAGTTCGCGACGACCTTCCTCATCGCCTGGCTCTACGCGCGCCACGCCGCCGCCAAGCTCGACCCCCGGGCTGCGGCCATCAAGGCGCGGATGGAGGCCTCCGAATGAGCGGAGCGCACCACCTGACGACGGTCACGGTCGCGGCCGGCGCCTCCGAGCACCGCCCGCTCATCATCACCCTGTTCGGGCTGTTCGTCGTCGCCACCCTGATCATCACGGTCTGGGCCGGACGCCAGACCAAGGACGCCGCGGACTTCTACGCGGGCGGCCGCCAGTTCACCGGATTCCAGAACGGCCTCGCCATCTCCGGCGACTACATGTCCGCCGCGTCCTTCCTGGGCATCGCCGGAGCGATCGCCCTCTTCGGCTACGACGGCTTCCTCTACTCCATCGGCTTCCTCGTCGCCTGGCTGGTCGCCCTGCTGCTCGTCGCCGAGCCACTGCGCAACTCCGGCCGCTACACGATGGGCGACGTGCTCGCGTACCGGATGCGCCAGCGGCCCGTCCGCACCGCCGCCGGCACCTCCACCATCGTGGTCTCGATCTTCTACCTGCTCGCCCAGATGGCCGGAGCCGGCGTCCTCGTCTCCCTGCTCCTCGGCATCACCAGCGACGGCGGCAAGGTGGCGGTCGTCGCGCTCGTCGGCGTCCTGATGATCGTCTACGTGACCATCGGCGGCATGAAGGGCACCACGTGGGTTCAGATGATCAAGGCGGTCCTGCTGATCGCGGGCGCCCTGCTGATCACCCTCCTGGTGCTGGTGAAGTTCAACTTCAACGTCTCCGACCTGCTGGGCAAGGCCGCCGAGAACAGCGGACAGGGCGCCAAGTTCCTCGAACCGGGCCTGAAGTACGGCAAGGACGCGACCTCGAAGCTGGACTTCCTCTCCCTCGGGCTCGCCCTCGTCCTCGGCACCGCCGGCCTCCCGCACATCCTGATCCGCTTCTACACCGTGCCCACCGCGAAGGCCGCCCGTAAGTCCGTGAACTGGGCCATCGGCATCATCGGCGCCTTCTACCTGATGACCATCGCCCTCGGCTTCGGCGCCGCGGCCCTGCTGGAGCGCGCAGACATCCTGGCCTCGAACAAGGCCGGCAACACCGCCGCACCCCTGCTGGCCCAGGCCGTGGGCGGCGGCGCGGACTCCACCGGCGGCGCCGTCCTGCTCGCCGTCATCTCCGCCGTCGCCTTCGCCACCATCCTCGCCGTGGTCGCGGGCCTCACCCTCGCGTCCTCCTCGTCCTTCGCCCATGACCTGTACGTGAACGTGATCCGCAAGGGCAAGGCCACCGAGCAGGAGGAGGTGCGCGCCGCCCGCTGGTCCACGGTCGTCATCGGCGCCGTCGCCATCGGCCTGGGCGCGCTGGCCCGCGACCTGAACGTGGCCGGCCTCGTCGCGCTCGCCTTCGCGGTCGCCGCCTCCGCCAACCTGCCGACGATCCTCTACAGCCTCTTCTGGAAGCGCTTCAACACCCAGGGGGCGCTCTGGTCGATCTACGGCGGGCTGGTCTCCGCCGTCGGCCTGGTGCTCTTCTCCCCGGTCGTGTCCGGCAAGCCGACCTCGATGTTCAAGGACGCCGACTTCTTCTGGTTCCCCCTGGAGAACCCGGGCATCATCTCCATCCCTCTCGGCTTCCTCCTGGGATGGCTGGGAACCGTCCTGTCCAAGGAGAAGGCGGACCCGCAGAAGTTCGCCGAGCTGGAGGTGCGCTCCCTCACCGGAACAGGGGCGCACTGACATCGTCCGAACACCCAGCGTGGCCGTGTCGTAGGGACCTACGACACGGCCACGTTACGTCTCGTTCATTTGGGCATCACGGAACGACACATGCGTCACGTAGTCTCGAAATAGAACGCGTGGAGTAGCTCCAATGTCGCGCGTATGTCTACTTCCGGACAGGGGAGGGGGCCCACAGTGCTTCTCGACACCTATGGCCGCGTGGCCACTGACCTGCGCGTCTCGCTCACCGACCGGTGCAATCTGCGCTGCACGTACTGCATGCCCGAAGAGGGCCTCCAGTGGCTCGGCAAGTCCGACCTGCTCACCGACGACGAGATCGTCCGGCTGATCCGGATCGCCGTCACGCAGCTCGGCATCACCGAGGTCCGCTTCACCGGCGGTGAACCGCTGCTGCGACCCGGCCTGGTCGGGATCGTCGAGCAGTGCGCGGCCCTGGAGCCTCGCCCCAAGATGTCGCTCACCACCAACGGCATCGGTCTGGGGCGCACCGCGCAGGCCCTGAAGGCCGCCGGCCTGGACCGGGTGAACGTCTCCCTGGACACCCTGCGGCCCGAGGTCTTCAAGACCCTCACCCGCCGCGACCGGCACAAGGACGTCATCGAGGGCATGGCCGCGGCCCGCGAGGCCGGCCTGACCCCCGTCAAGGTCAATTCCGTGCTCATGCCGGGGCTCAACGACGACGAAGCCCCCGACCTGCTGGCCTGGGCCGTGGAGAACGAGTACGAGCTCCGCTTCATCGAGCAGATGCCCCTCGACGCCCAGCACGGCTGGAAGCGCGACGGCATGATCACCGCCGGGGACATCCTGGAGTCCCTGCGCACCCGCTTCACGCTCACCGAGGAGGGCGCCGACGAACGCGGCTCCGCCCCGGCCGAGCGCTGGGTCGTCGACGACGGCCCCGCCACCGTCGGCGTCATCGCCTCGGTCACCCGCCCGTTCTGCGGCGCCTGCGACCGCACCCGGCTCACCGCCGACGGCCAGGTGCGTACGTGCCTGTTCGCCACCGAGGAGTCGGACCTGCGCTCCGCGCTGCGCTCGGGCGCCCCGGACGAGGAGATCGCCCGGCTGTGGAAGGTGGCGATGTGGGGCAAGAAGGCCGGCTCCGGCCTCGACGACCCGTCCTTCCTCCAGCCCGACCGCCCCATGTCCGCGATCGGCGGCTGACCCCGCCGCTGCCGAAGTGGCGGAGGCCGCTCGGTGGCAGCCGGTACGCACCGGCCGCCACCGCGGGTCAGCGCGGGCGCTCGGAGCCCTCCGGCTGCACCCACTCGTCGAGCTTCACGACGTCCTTGAGGAAACCGCGGACCCCCAGGAACTGCGAGAGGTGTTCGCGGTGCTCCTCGCAGGCCAGCCAGGTCTTGCGCCGCTCCGGCGTGTGCAGGGTCGGGTTGTTCCACGCGAGGACCCAGACGGCCGCGTCACGGCAGCCCTTGGCCGAGCAGGTGGGGATCTCTTCGGGGGCGGGGGAGTCGGAGGAAGTCACGACCTCACCCTAGAGGGTGAACCGAACGTCGCACGGAAGGGCGACGCCGAGCAGCCACGGGGGGAGCTGCCCGGCGTCGGTCCGTCGCTCCGACGGGGGATGCGGAGCGCGTGAGCAGTATGTCACGCAGGACCCGGTGCGGTGCACCGGAACTTCATGATTGATCTGAGGTTTTCTTGAGGTTTCCCGCGTCCAGCGCCGGGCGGACGGGAGACGGGACGAAATGGGAGGGCAGCGACGGCGCCGACTCGCGGCCCGCGTTGGCGATGACCACGGCGATGTAGGGGAGCAGGGCCCCGGCCACCAGCGTCACGACGGCCACCGGGCGCGACACGTTCCACAACACCACGGTCGCGATGACCGACAGGGTCCTGACGGCCATCGAGATCACATAGCGGCGCTGACGGCCCCGCACGTCCTCGGCGAGCCCCATCCGGGCGCCGGTGATCCGGAAGACCTCGGCCCCGTTCCGCTTCTGCCGCTTCACCCGTTCCATGTCCTACCACCCGATCGCCGGCCGGGCCTTCCCCGGCCCGGACCCTTCCACGGTACGCGGCCCCCGCCGCCGAGGGGACAGCGGGACCCCCGGGAGCGCCGCCCGAAATGCGTGGTACGCCGGACGGGCCGACACTGGGCGCACGTGCGCACACCGCGCCAGGAGGAGGCTGGACATGAGCTGGTTGTGGGCGATCATCGTCGGTTTCGTGCTCGGGCTGATAGCCAAGGCCATCCTGCCGGGCAAACAGCACCAGCCCCTCTGGCTGACCACGCTGATGGGCATCATCGGCAGTGTCGTCGGCAACGCCGTCGCCGGATGGATCGGGGTCGCCGACACCCGCGGTATCGACTGGACCCGCCACCTGCTGCAGCTCGCGGGCGCGGTCCTCTTCGTCTTCCTGGGCGAGATGGCCTACAAGGCGATGCGCGGAGGCAGCCGCCAGATGACCTGAGCCGCCGCCGGGGCACCAGCGGTGCCCGCGGCACATGACGGAGGGGCCGGCCGGACCGTGACGTCCGAACCGGCCCCTCCGCCGTGCGCGTACGGGACGGGTCAGGCGCCGGTGACCTCGACCGCCGCCAGGTTCTTCTTGCCCCGGCGCAGGACCAGCCAGCGCCCGTGCAGCAGGTCCTCCGTGGCGGGGACCGCGTCCTCGGCGGTGACCTTCACGTTGTTCACGTAGGCGCCGCCCTCCTTCACGGTCCGGCGGCCGGCCGACTTGCTCGCGACCAGACCCGTCTCCGCGAAGAGGTCCACCACCAGGGCCGGCTCCGCCACCTTGGCGTGCGGCAGCTCGGACAGGGCTGCGGCCAGCGTGGCCTCGTCCAGCTCCGCCAGGTCGCCCTGGCCGAACAGCGCCCGCGACGCGGCGATCACGGCGGCGCACTGGTCGGCGCCGTGCACCAGCGCGGTCAGCTCCTCGGCGAGCGCCCGCTGGGCGGCGCGCGCCTGCGGCCGCTCGGCGGTCTGCGCCTCCAGCTCCTCCAGCTCCTCACGGGACCTGAAGGAGAGGATCCGCATGTAGGTGGAGATGTCCCGGTCGTCCACGTTCAGCCAGAACTGGTAGAACGCGTACGGGGTGGTCATCTCGGGGTCGAGCCAGACGGCCCCGCCCTCGGTCTTGCCGAACTTGGTGCCGTCCGCCTTGACCATCAGCGGGGTCGCCATCGCGTGGACGTGCGCGTCCGGCTCGACCCGGTGGATCAGGTCGAGGCCGGCCGTCAGGTTGCCCCACTGGTCCGAGCCGCCCTGCTGCAGGACGCAGCCGTGGCGCCGGTACAGCTCCAGGAAGTCCATGCCCTGGAGCAGCTGGTAGCTGAACTCCGTGTAGCTGATGCCCTGGTCCGACTCCAGCCGCTTGGCGACCGAGTCCTTCGTCAGCATCTTGTTGACCCGGAAGTGCTTGCCGATGTCCCGCAGGAACTCGATGGCGGACATGCCCGCCGTCCAGTCCAGGTTGTTGACCATGACCGCGGCGTTCTCGCCCTCGAAGGACAGGAACGGCTCGATCTGCGAGCGCAGCCGGTTCACCCACTCCGCGATGACCGCGGGGTCGTTCAGGGTGCGCTCGGCGGTCGGACGGGGGTCACCGATCTGACCGGTGGCCCCGCCGACCAGCGCGAGCGGCCGGTTGCCCGCCAGCTGCAGCCGCCGCATCGTGAGCACCTGCACCAGGTGGCCGACGTGCAGCGAGGCGGCGGTCGGGTCATAGCCGCAATAGAACGTGACCGGACCGTCCGCGAAGGCCTTGCGCAGCGCTTCTTCGTCGGTGGACTGGGCGAAGAGCCCGCGCCACTTCAGTTCGTCGACGATGTCCGTCACGGTCTCTCGACTCCTTACGATTTGTGGAAATGCCGTGCTCAGTCTAGGTGGGTCAGACGCCCTTGCTCACCGAACTCATGTTGAAGTCCGGGATGCGGACAGGCGGCATCGCGGCCCGGGTGAACCAGTCGCTCCACTCGCGCGGCAGGGTCCTCTCCGTCCGGCCCGCCTCCGAGGCCCGCGACAGCAGGTCCACGGGGGACTCGTTGAAGCGGAAGTTGTTCACCTCGCCCACGACCTGGCCGTTCTCCACCAGGTAGACGCCGTCCCGGGTCAGGCCCGTGAGCAGCAGCGTCGCCGGGTCCACCTCGCGGATGTACCACAGGCAGGTCAGCAGCAGGCCCCGCTCGGTGTCCGCGACCATCTCGTCGAGGGACTTCTCGCCGCCGCCGTCCAGGATCAGGTTCCCGAAGCCGGGGGAGACCGGCAGCCCGGTCAGGCCGGCCGTGTGCCGGGTCGTCGACAGCCGGGCCAGCTCGCCCTCGCGGATCCACTCGGTCACCGGGACCGGCAGGCCGTTGTCGAAGGCCGAGACGTCGTCGCCGGAGCTGTGCGCGATGACGAACGGCGCGGACTCCAGGCCCGGCGCGTTCGGGTCGCTGCGCAGGGTCAGCGGCAGGTCGGTGAGCCGCTCGCCGAGCCGCGTGCCACCGCCGGGCTTGGAGAAGACCGTACGGCCCTCCACCGCGTCGCGGGCCGACGCCGACCACATCTGGTAGATCAGCAGGTCCGCCACGGCCGTCGGCGGCAGCAGGGTCTCGTACCGCCCGGCGGGCAGGTCGATCTTCCGCTCCGCCCAGCCCAGGCGTACGGCGAGCTCCGCGTCCAGCACGGTGGGGTCCACGTCCTTGAAGTCCCGCGTGCCGCGGCCGGCCCAGGCCGAACGCCGGCGGTCGGGGGACTTCGCGTTGAGCTCCAGGGTGCCGTTGGGCTGGTCGTGGCGCAGCCGCAGGCCCGTGGAGGTGCCGACGTACGTGGAGACCAGCTCGTGGTGGGCGAAGCCGTACAGCTCCCGGCCGCCCGCCCGGGCCCGGGCGAAGGCCTCGCCGAGGGCCGGGGCGAAGTCCGCGAACACGGCGGAGGTGGTCTCGGCCGGGGCGTCGGTGAAGTCCGGCGAGGCCGGGGTCCCGGTGACCAGGGGCTGGGCGTCCTCGGCGGGGCCGGCGCCGCGCGCGGCCGCCTCGGCGGCCCGCACCAGGGGTTCCAGGTCGTCCGCGGTGACGGCGGAGCGCGAGACGACCCCCGAGGCCGTGCCCTCCTTGCCGTCGACCGTGGCGATGACCGTCAGGGTCCGCCCGCGGGTGACGCCGTTGGTCGTCAGGGCGTTGCCGGCCCAGCGCAGGTTGGCGCTCGACTCCTCGTCGGCGATGACGACGCAGCCGTCGGCGGTGGACAGCTCCAGGGCCCGCTCGACGATCTCGTGCGGCTTGGTCGATCGGCTCATCGGCCGGCCTCCTGCGTGGTGTTCAGACTGTGCTGTCCCGGGGGGCGACCCCCGGACCCCCGGCAGATCTCGCGGTGGTCGTGCGTGGTCATCGGCCGGCCTCCTGCGTGGTGTTCAGGATGTTCACGTCGCGGAACAGCGCGGACGGGCAGCCGTGCGAGACGGCCGCGACCTGGCCCGGCTGGGCCTTGCCGCAGTTGAAGGCGCCGCCCAGGACATAGGTCTGCGGGCCGCCGACCTTCTCCATCGAGCCCCAGAAGTCGGTGGTGGTGGCCTGGTAGGCGACATCCCGCAGCTGCCCGGCCAGCCGGCCGTTCTCGATCCGGAAGAACCGCTGCCCGGTGAACTGGAAGTTGTAGCGCTGCATGTCGATCGACCAGGAGCGGTCGCCGACCACGTAGATCCCGCGCTCCACCCCGCCGATGAGGTCCTCGGTCGACAGTCCGCCGGGATCCGGCTGGAGCGACACGTTCGCCATGCGCTGGACGGGTACGTGCCCGGGGGAGTCGGCGAAGGCGCAGCCGTTGGAGCGGCCCAGCCCGGTGAGCTTCGCGATCCGCCGGTCCAGCTGGTAGCCGACCAGGGTGCCGTCCCTGACCAGGTCCCAGCTCTGCGCCTGGACGCCCTCGTCGTCGAAGCCGACGGTGGCCAGCCCGTGCTCGGCGGTGCGGTCGCCCGTCACGTTCATGATCGGAGAGCCGTACCTGAGTTTGCCCAGCTGGTCGAAGGTGGCGAAGGAGGTCCCGGCGTACGCGGCCTCGTAGCCCAGCGCCCGGTCGAGTTCGGTGGCGTGGCCGATGGACTCGTGGATGGTGAGCCACAGGTTGGACGGGTCGACCACCAGGTCGTAGCGCCCGGCCTGGACGCTCGGCGCCCGCATCTTCTCGGCGAGCAGGCCGGGGATCTCCTCCAGCTCGGCGTTCCAGTCCCAGCCGGTGCCGGTCAGGTACTCCCAGCCGCGGCCGGCGGGCGGGGCGATGGTGCGCATCGAGTCGAACTCGCCGGTGGCGGCGTTGACGGCGACCGCCGTCAGCTGCGGGTGGATCCGGACCCGCTGCTGTGTGGTCGTGGTGCCCGCGGTGTCGGCGTAGAACTTGTTCTCGTGCACGGCGAGCAGCGAGGCGTCCACGTGCGCGACGCCGTCGGCCGACAGCAGCCGGGAGCTCCAGTCGGCGAGCAGCGCCGCCTTCTCCGCGTCCGGCACCTCGAAGGGGTCCACCTCGTAGGCGGAGATCCACGTCCTGTCCGCGTGCACCGGCTCCTCGGCGAGCTCCACCCGCTCGTCGGAACCGGCGGCCTTGATCACCTGGGCGGACAGCTTCGCCATGGCCACGGCCTGCGAGGCCACCCTGGCGGCGGCGTCCATGGTCAGGTCCACGCCGGAGGCGAACCCCCAGCTGCCCCCGTGCACGACGCGGACCGCGTAGCCGAGGTCGGTGGTGTCGGACCCGCCGGAGGGCTTGGCGTCGCGCAGTCGCCAGGAGGCGCTGCGGATCCGCTCCAGCCGGAAGTCGGCATGCTCGGCGCCCAGCGCGCGGGCCCGGGCGAGCGCCGCGTCGGCGAGCGCCCGCAGGGGCAGCGCGGTGAATGCCGCGTCGATGGAATGGGGCACGGAAGTCCTCCCGGGGTCGGGGACGGTCGCCCCGATCATGTCGCGATCGGGGCCCTTGTGCCTACATCTTTCTGTAGGGACTCGACAGAGCCCGCCGCGAGGCCCTGTCGGGGGTCGATTCCCCGTACGAGCTGCGCGACCTATAGGTTTTCGGTATTCAGACCGCTAGCGAAAGGGTGATCCGTTGAGCCGCTCGGTTCTCGTCACCGGAGGAAACCGGGGCATCGGCCTCGCCATCGCCCGAGCCTTCGCGGAGGCCGGCGACAAGGTCGCGATCACGTACCGGTCGGGTGAGCCGCCGCAGGCCCTCACCGAACTCGGTGTCCTGGCGGTGCGGTGCGACATCACCGACTCCGAGCAGGTGGAGCAGGCCTACAAGCAGATCGAGGACGCGCACGGCGCGGTCGAGGTGCTCGTGGCCAACGCCGGCATCACCAAGGACACGCTGCTGATGCGGATGTCCGAGGAGGACTTCGCCTCGGTCGTGGACACCAACCTCACCGGCACCTTCCGGGTGGTCAAGCGCGCGAACCGCGGCATGCTCCGCGCGAAGAAGGGCCGCGTCGTCCTGATCTCCTCGGTCGTCGGGCTCCTCGGCTCGGCGGGGCAGGCCAACTACGCCGCCTCCAAGGCCGCGCTGGTCGGCTTCGCCCGCTCGCTCGCCCGCGAGCTGGGCTCCCGCAACATCACCTTCAACGTCGTCGCGCCCGGCTTCGTGGACACCGACATGACGAAGGTGCTCACCGACGAGCAGCGCGCGGGGATCGTGGCGCAGGTGCCCCTCGCCCGCTACGCGCAGCCCGAGGAGATCGCGGCAGCCGTCCGCTTCCTGGCGTCCGACGACGCCGCGTACATCACCGGAGCCGTCATTCCCGTTGACGGCGGATTGGGCATGGGTCACTGATCACCATGAGCGGAATTCTCGAGGGCAAGCGCATCCTCATCACGGGTGTGCTGATGGAGTCCTCCATCGCCTTCCACACGGCCAAGCTGGCGCAGGAGCAGGGCGCCGAGGTCATCCTCACCGCGTGGCCGCGCCCGTCCCTGACGGAGCGCATCGCGAAGAAGCTGCCCAAGCCGGTCAAGGTGATCGAGCTCGACGTCACCAACGACGAGCACCTGGCCCGCCTGGAGGGCCTCGTCCGCGACGAGCTCGGCGGCCTCGACGGTGTCGTGCACTCCATCGGCTTCGCGCCGCAGGACGCCCTCGGCGGCAACTTCCTGAACACTCCGTTCGAGTCGGTCGCCACCGCCATGCACGTCTCGGCGTTCTCGCTGAAGTCGCTGACCATGGCCTGCAAGCCGCTCTTCCCGGCCGAGGGCGGTGCCGTCGTCGGCCTCACCTTCGACGCGCAGTTCGCCTGGCCGCAGTACGACTGGATGGGCCCGGCCAAGGCCGCCCTGGAGGCCACCAGCCGCTACCTGGCCCGCGACCTGGGCAAGGAGAACATCCGCTGCAACCTGGTCTCGGCCGGTCCGATCGGCTCCATGGCCGCGAAGTCCATCCCGGGATTCGGCGAGCTGGCCGAGGTCTGGAACACCCGCTCCATGCTGTCGTGGGACATGAGCGACCCGGAGCCGACCGGCCGTGGCGTCGTCGCCCTGCTGTCGGACTGGTTCCCGAAGACCACCGGTGAGATCGTCCACGTGGACGGCGGCGTGCACGCGATGGGTGCCTGACCCCGGTCAGGACCCCGGGTCCGTACGGCGGCGGCCGCGTCTCCCCTCCGGGAGGCGCGGCCGCCGCCGCTTCCGTGTCCGCCCGCGGGCCGGGCCGTCGGCGTGACCTTCGCTCGCATGTTCACCGGCCGACCGGATCTTCCCGAGTCGAAAACCATGACGGATGCCTGCAAACTGGCCAAGTCGGGATCTTCCCGGCTCCGGCGGGGAGGAGGCACGGGTGCGCACCAGGCCGAGCCGAGCGGTATCGATACTGGTCACATCGGTGATCGTGACCGGACTCCTGATCCCGGCCGTCGCCGCGCAGCCCTCCGGGGACGAGCAGGTGCCCGGCTCAGGGCCCGCCGCGCCGGCCGTCGTGGACCTCGCCGACATCCCCGCCGAACCGCCCGTGCAGCCCTCCCCGCCCGCCACCCGTGAACTCTTCGGCGCCGACTGCGCCACCACCGTCGAGGGCTCCCAGGTCACCGCGCACTGCCACAACGCCTACCCGGAGACCGACCTGGTGAGCCTGCACGTCGAATGCGACCGCTGGTGGGACGTGGACGGCGACGGCGCGGCCGTGGCCGTCGGCCCGGCCGGCCGGGCCGAGCTCACCGCCCGCTGCTGGAAGGAGGTCCGCGCGGCCTGGGTCAGCCACCGGCGGCCGTGACCGCACTCCCCGGCGCGTCCTTGCCCAGGCATACGAAGGGATAGCCCGCGGCCTCCGAGGCCGCCGCGTCCCCGTCCCCGCGCCGGATCGCCTCGATCAGCCGGGCGTGGTCGAGATGGGCGGCGGGATCCAGCACGGTGCCCACGTCGGCCCGCAGCCAGTCGGCCACCAGCTCGCCCAGGTCCGCGTACAGCTCGATCAGCACGTCGTTGTGCGAGGCCGTCACCACCGCCATGTGCAGGCTGACGTCCGCCGCCACGAAGACCTCCGCGTCCCCGCCCGCCCAGGCCTCCTCGCGGCGCGCGAGCAGGGCGTCCAGCTGGACCAGGTCCCGTTCCGTACGCCGCTCCGCCGCCAGCCGGGCCGCCGAGGACTCCAGCGTGGAGCGGAGCTCGGCGATGTGCCTCGGCTCGGCCCCGGCGAACCGCCGGTGCATGACGCCGGCCAGCTCGCTGGTCGCGATGACGTACGTGCCCGAGCCCTGCCGGATGTCGAGGAGGCCGTTGTGCGCCAGCGCGCGCACGGCCTCGCGCACGGTGTTGCGGGCGACGCCCATCAGCTGCACGAGCTCCGGCTCGGTGGGGATGCGCGAGCCGACCGGCCACTCGCCGGAGGTGATCTGGTTGCGCAACTGGGCGATCACCTGATCGACGAGCGCGGAGCGCCGGGGCGAGGTCAGCGGCATGGGTTCCTCTCACGTGCGGCTGCGGCCGCGGCTGCGGTGCGCGTGGCCAGTGTGGCGGACGGCAGGAGTGCCGGAGCGACGGACGACGACTGGACAACCAATCATCCCATGATTCTATGATGGCGGAATGTCCGACGAAGAAACCAAGACGCGCACCCGGCCCGCCGCGGACCGCGCCACGGTCCCCGCCCCGCCCGCGACGGCGCAGCCGGCCTGGCTCGGCCCGGTGCTCATCGTCGGAATCGTGCTGGCCGCCCTCAACCTGCGCCCCGCCATCACCAGCCTCGGTGCCCTCTTCGAGGAGACCCGCACCGGCCTGGGCATGAGCGGCACCGTCGCCGGACTGATCACCTCCGTCCCGGCCCTGTGCTTCGCCGTCTTCGGCGTCACCGCGCCCCGGCTCTCCCGCCGCTTCGGCCCGGTCGCCGTCGTCTGCGCCGGCATGGCCGCCGTCGCCGCCGGACTGCTGATCCGCCCCTTCGCCGACGGCGCCGCCGGCTTCCTCGCCGCCAGCGCCCTGTCCCTGGCCGGCATCGCCCTCACCAACGTCCTGCTCCCGGTGATCGTCAAGCGCTACTTCCCGGACCGGGTCGGCACCATGACCGGCCTCTACTCCATGGCCCTCGCCGCCGGCACCTCGCTCGCCGCCGCCGCGACCGTCCCGCTGACCGACGCCCTCGGCGGCGGCTGGCGTACCGGCCTGCTGATGTGGGCCGCTCTCGCGCTGGTCGCCGTACTGCTGTGGCTGCCCATCGCCCGGGCCGCCCGGCGCACCGACCGGGCCCAGGCCGCCGCCGTCGGCTCCGGCGCGGGCGCGGCCGTACGCACCGACGCCGGCCCGCGGGTCGCCCGCAGCCGTACCGCCTGGGCCCTGGCCTGCTACTTCGGCCTCCAGGCCACCGGCGCGTACATCACCATGGGGTGGCTCCCGCAGATCTTCCGCGACGCCGGGGTCTCCGCCTCCACCGCCGGCGTGCTCCTCGCCGTCACCATGGTCATGGGCGTCCCGCTCGCCTTCGTCATCCCCAGCCTCGCCGGCCGCATGAGGAACCAGGGGGCCATCGCCGTCACCCTCGGCGTCTTCGGCCTCACCGGCTACCTCGGGCTCTACTTCGCCCCCGCCGCCGGAGCCTGGGCCTGGGCGGTCCTGCTCGGCGTCTCCAACTGCGCGTTCCCCCTCGTCATCACCATGATCGGGCTGCGCGCCAAGTCCCCGGCCGGGGTGGTCAGGCTCTCCGCCTTCGCCCAGAGCACCGGCTACCTCATCTCCATCCCCGGCCCGCTCGTCATCGGCACCCTCTACCAGCACAGCGGAGGCTGGGACCTGCCGCTCGCCCTGATGGCGGGCCTGCTCGTGCCGCAGATCGCCCTCGGTGTCCTGGCGGGCCGGGACCGCACGATCGAGGACGAATGCGGCATGCGAGACTGACCCGCATGTCTCCCGTACTCGAACCGAACCCCGAGGGCGGCCGCCGGAAGCTCGGCCTCGTCCTCGGCGCCATGCTCGTCGTCTCCGTGATCATCTCCGTCATCGCGACGATCGCCTCTCCCTGACGACCGTGCCCGTGACACCGGCCGCCGCCCGGGACAGTAGGGGTATCCCCACCGTCCCCTAGGGGGCCAGGCTCAGGGGCAAGTGGGGTGTGCCCCGGATGGGAACCGCCGTCCCGGATCCATAGATTCGCAAGGGCAGCGAGCCAGTCCGGTCCACACACCCACGGAGGCGGCCATGTCGGCCCCCACGCACCCACGGTCCCTCCCGCCCACCCGCCGTGTGCGCACCGCGACCACCGCGAGCACCCGGCTGCACTGGTGGGCGCTGGCCCTGCCCGCACTCGCCTTCGGCCTCCTCCTGCTGCTCCTCGCCGGATCCGCCGAGGCCCACGCGGCCACCGGCGAGGTCTCCGGCCTCGTCCAGGTCGCGCAGCAGCTCCTGCGCGCCGTCGGCTGACCTCCCGAGCGCCCCTCATCACCTGGGACGAGCCCCCTCAACCCCCTGCGCCCCACGGCCCGTTTCATGCGAAGCTGGGAGCCATGAGCGCAGACACACCCCGCAGGATCGCCCTCCTCCGGCATGCCAAGGCCGACTGGCCCGATGTGTCCGACCACGACCGTCCGCTGGCGGAACGGGGCCGCAAGGACGCACCCGCCGTCGGTCTGAAGCTCGCCGAGACCGGCATCGTCTTCGACCTGGCCCTCTGCTCCACCGCCGCGCGCACCCGCGAGACCTGGAAGCTCGCCGTCCAGGAGATGCCGCACCGGCCGAAGACCCACTACGAGGAGCGGATCTACGACGCCTCGCCGGGTGAGCTCATCGCCCTGCTGAACGAGACCTCCGACGAGGTCTCCGACCTCCTCGTCATCGGCCACAACCCCGGCATGCACGCCCTCGCCGACGCCCTCACCGGGCGCGCGGAGGGCGACACCCTGGCACGGATGACCCGTACCGGATTCCCGACCGCGGCGCTCGCCGTCCTCTCCTTCACCGGCTCGTGGAAGTCCCTGGAGCACGGGGTGGGCACGCTGCTGGACTACTGGACGCCCAAGGGGCACTGACCCCCAAGGGGCACTGACCCCCGAGGGGCCCCCGGGGGGTACCGGCCGGCGCCGCACGTGCAGGGGCCCCGGCAGCCGCACCGGCCGCCGGGGCCCACTCATGTCCGGGACCGGGGTGCCTCGCGCACCCGTGACGGTCGGGAGGGTCAGGCCAGGTCGGCGGCCTCGACCTCCTCGCGGGTGATCCCCAGCAGGTACAGCACCGCGTCCAGGAACGGCACGTTCACCGCCGTGTGCGCCGCCTCGCGGACCACCGGCTTGGCGTTGAAGGCCACGCCCAGCCCGGCCGCGTTCAGCATGTCCAGGTCGTTGGCGCCGTCACCGATGGCAACCGTCTGGGCCAGCGGCACCCCGGCCTCGGTGGCGAAGCGGCGCAGCAGCCGGGCCTTGCCCGCCCGGTCCACGATCTCCCCGGTGACCCTGCCCGTCAGCTTCCCGTCGACGATCTCCAGGGTGTTGGCGGAGGCGAAGTCCAGCCCCAGCCGCTCCCGCAGGTCGTCCGTCACCTGGGTGAAGCCCCCGGAGACCACGCCCACCTGGTAGCCGAGCCGCTTGAGCGTACGGATCAGGGTCCGTGCCCCCGGCGTCAGCTGCACCTCGGCACGGACCTTGTCGACGACGGACGCGTCCAGGCCCGCCAGCAGCGCCACCCGGGCGTGCAGCGACTGCTCGAAGTCCAGTTCGCCGCGCATGGCCCGCTCGGTGACCTCGGCGACCTCGGCCTCGCACCCGGCGTGCGCGGCGAAGAGCTCGATGACCTCGTCCTGGATGAGGGTCGAGTCCACGTCCATGACGACCAGGCGCTGCGCCCGGCGGTGCAGGCCGGCCGAGACCACGGCGATGTCCACGCCGATGTGCGCGGCGGCCGTGGCCAGCGCGGTGCGCAGCGGCTCGGTCTCCACGCCGGAGACGGCGAACTCCACCGCGGTCACCGGGTACTTGGCGAGCCGGAAGATACGGTCGATGTTGCCGCCGGCCCCGGTGATCTCCGCGGCGATGGCGGCCGTGGACTCGGCGGTGAGCGGATGCCCGAGCACGGTGACATGGGACCGGCCGCTGCCGCGCGGCCTGTTGTCACCGGTGCCGGAGAGGATCTCGGCCTGCAGCTTGAGCGACTCGGCCCAGCTGTGGACGGTGGCCCGCAGGTCGCCCTCGCTGCCGCCCACGGGCTTGGTGACGAGGGCGCACAGGACGATGCGGCCACGGGTGACGACCTGCTCGATGTCGACGACGTCGACGGAGTAGGCGGCGAGGGTGTCGAACAGCCCGGCGGTGATCCCGGGACGGTCCTTGCCGAAGATCTTGACGAGGAGGGTGGGGACGTCGGAGGTCTGCGATGCGCTCATGGTGCCCTCACCGTATCTTCCCGGCTCCCGGGACAGGACCCCCGTCCCATTTCCTGAACGTGCCGCGCCGCGCCCGGCCGTCACCGCGGCGGGGGCGGCGGACCCGGTGGTTCCGGTGGAGCCGGCGGGGGCGCTGGGGGCGGCGGGGGCGGCGGGGCGCCCGGCGGGGGCGGCGGAGTGAAGGGCGGCCGCTGCGGGGGCCGGGTGCGCCGCGGCGGATGCGGCGGGATGCCGGTGACCGTCACGTCCCAGGAGACGTCCGGGTCCAGGTACGCAAGCGCCCACCCGGGCGGCCCTCCCGGCCGGCCCGGCCCGTCCCGGCCGTCCCGACCGGCGCCGTACGGGGCTGTGGGCGGGCCGGGATCCACCGGGGCCGGCCAGCCGGTAGCGCCCGCGGCCGGCGGCCAGGGCGGCCGGCCGGCCGGATCCGGAGCCGGGACGGCCGCCGGACGGCGCCGGCCCGCCAGCACCGCACCCGCCGCACCGGCCACCGCACCCCACGCCGAGCCCAGCAGCAGCGCGTACGGGACGTCCCCCCGCAGCTCCACCCCGGCGTCCAGCATGTCCACGCCCAGCACCGCCAGCGAGGCGTCGGCCGACAGCCGCGTCAGCCGCACCAGCACCGCCAGGGCCACCCCGGTGGCCGCCCCCAGCCGCACCGCACACCCCACCACGCCCCGCCCGGGAGTCCGTACGGCCGCCAGCACGCCCGCGGCGAGCAGCAGCAGCGACGCGCCCAGCACCAGCAGCCAGACCCGCCCGTCGTACTCCGCGAGCCGGGCCACCGTCACCGGCTCCCGCACGGAGCCCGACAGCAGGTCGTCCAGCGGATCGGGCAGCAGCCGCGCCGGCTCGCCCGAGGCCCCGCCGCGCAGCGGCACGAACAGGCCCAGCAGCACCCCCAGCCAGCTGCCGTTCGGCGCGCCCAGCAACGCGGCGCCCATCACCCGCCCGGGGTGTTCGTCGTCCGCCGCCGCCCACACTGCTGAGGCCAGCCCCGCCGCCACCGCGACCAGCAGCGCCGTCACCACCGCCGAGGCCGCGGGCCGCACCCGGGCGAGCGCGGCGGGCCCGCGCCGCGAGACCAGCAACGCCACCGCGAGCACGGCGAGCGCCCACACGCCCGCGCCCAGCAGGGTCGGCCCGGGCACCACGGAGAAACCCACCCGGGTCCGCGCCTCGATCAGGTCCCCGACGCGGTCCGGGAGAAGCCCTCCGACGTCCCCGATCCCCGGCACCTCGACCTTCACCGGGACGCGGGTGCCCGGCAGGCTCGCGCCGTCGAGGGTGACCACGTCGTGCCCGGCCCACGCCAGCCCGCCCGCCGTCGCGACGAGCAGCGTCGTGAACGCCACGACCCGGGCGGCCGTCTCGCCCGGCCCCGCGCCGGCCCGCAGCGAGCGCAGGAACACCCCCGCCAGCACCAGGGCACCGGCGAGCGACACCCCCAAGGGCATGACGTCCAGCGAGGTTTCGGCCCCCGCCCCGGCAACTCCGAAGACCGAGACGTCACCCGAGGGGTCCACGGTTCCACCGACCGCGAGGACCACCACGGCCGCGGTCATCGGCACGGGCGAGCCCCCTGCGGCGTCGGCGCCCAACAGGTGCAGCCCCAGGCCGGCCACGCCCGCCATCACGATCAGGGACCAGCCCACGGCGGCCACGGCGGACAGGAACACGTCTCCCCAACGGATGCGGCGCACGCGGCGACCCCCCGATGCATGCCGAGCGGTATGCGACGGAACTCCCGGGCGAGAAGTCCCGTATCTCACTCTCCGGGTGACTTTCGACCCCGTCAACGGGCAGACGTAGACGCCCGGGCAAGGCCCGGATTCCACATACGGCTGCAGGCCTGAAATAGTTCCCCCGGATGTTCGCCATCCCTAGACTCCCTGACGTCATGGGGGATTCTCGGGGGACTTAAGTGGGGCTGGAGTGCCGGAACTCGTACTGGAATTGAATGGCAGGACCTGGACGCTCGATCCGTCCAGGTCGTACTCGCTGGGGCGCGACCCCCAGGGAGACGTGGTGATCGACGATGCCCGGGTGTCGTGGCGGCACGCCACCATCGCCTGGAACGGCCAGGGTTGGGGGCTCGAGGACCACGGCAGCACCAACGGCACCTACGTGCAGGGGGCCAGGGTCCAGCAGACCGCGCTGGTGCCCGGTACGCCGGTCCACCTGGGCAACGCCACCGACGGACCGCGGCTGAATCTGAGCGCCGCCGCCGCGCCGCAGCCCGCCGTGGCACAGCACGCGCAGCAGGCGCAGCAGACTCCGGCCCAGGCGTACGCCCAGCCGCAGGCCGCGGCCTACCAGGCCCCGCAGCAGCCCCAGCAGGCCTGGAACCAGCAGCAGCACCAGCCGCAGCAGCCGCAGGCCCACCTCCCGCACCAGCAGGGCGGCGGCGCCGTGCCCCGCCAGGCGCAGGCCGGAGCACCGGGCTACGCCGGCGACCGCAGCCCGACGACCTTCCACCAGCTCTCGCTGGGCCACGTCATGCGGATCGGCCGTGCGCTGGAGAACGAGCTGGTGGTCTCCGACCTCCAGGTCTCCCGCCACCACGCCGAGTTCCACTCGATGCCCGGCGGCCGCTTCGAGATCCGCGACCTCGGCAGCCACAACGGCACCTACGTCAACGGTCAGCCGCTGCCCAAGTCCGGGACCCAGCTCCTCGGCCCGAACGACATCGTGGGCGTCGGCCACTCGACGTTCCGCATCGTCGGGGACCGGCTGGAGGAGTTCGTCGACACCGGCGAGGTCTCCTTCTCGGCCCGCCACCTCACCGTCACGGTCGACGGCGGCAAGCAGATCCTCAAGGACGTCACCTTCGGCGTCCCGGAGAAGTCACTGATCGGCGTCATCGGCCCGTCCGGCTCCGGCAAGTCCACCCTGCTCAAGGCGCTGACCGGCTACCGGCCCGCCGACCAGGGCGACGTCCTGTACGACAACCGCAACCTGTACAAGCAGTTCGCGGAGCTCCGCCAGCGCATCGGCCTGGTCCCGCAGGACGACATCCTGCACAAGGAGCTGAGGGTCAGCACCGCGCTCAAGTACGCGGCCAAGCTCCGCTTCCCCGGCGACACCGCCGAGGCCGAGCGCGCCGCCCGCATCGACGAGGTGCTGCGCGAGCTCAAGCTCGACATCCACAAGGACAAGAAGATCACCGCGCTCTCCGGTGGCCAGCGCAAGCGCGTCTCCGTCGCCCTGGAGCTGCTCACCAAGCCCTCGCTGATCTTCCTGGACGAGCCGACCTCCGGCCTCGACCCGGGCATGGACCGCGACGTCATGCAGCTGCTGCGCGGCCTGGCCGACGACGGCCGCACGGTCCTCGTCGTCACCCACTCCGTCGCCGAGCTGTCGCTCTGCGACAAGCTGCTGGTCATGGCCCCGGGCGGGTCCGTCGCCTACTTCGGCCCGCCGGACGAGGCACTGAACTTCTTCGGCTACGGCACGTGGGCGGACGTCTTCTCGGCGTTCGAGAACTACCGCGACTACGACTGGGCCGGCCGCTGGAAGGGTTCGCAGCACTACCAGCTCTACGCCGCCGAGCTCGACGCGGTCGCCCCGCAGCCGGTCGTCATGCCGTCGGCCCAGCAGATGCGCCCGACCAAGCCGCAGGGCTGGGGCTCGCAGCTGTGGACGCTGATCCGCCGCTACGTCTCGGTGATCGCGTCGGACAAGGGCTTCATGGGCCTGATGCTGATCCTGCCGGCCGTCCTGGGCGTGGTCTCCACGGTCATCCCCGCGACCTTCGGCCTGGCGCCGCCGACCCCGCCGTCGCGCTTCAACGGCGACGCGGGCACGATCATGCTGATCCTCGCGGTCGGCATGTGCTTCTCCGGCGCAGCCAACTCGGTCCGAGAGCTGATCAAGGAACGCGTCATCTACGAGCGCGAGCGCGCGACCGGCCTGTCCCGGTCGGCGTACCTCATGTCGAAGGTGATCGTCCTCGGCTTCATCACGGCCCTCCAGGGCGTGATCATCTGCGCGATCGGCTTCACCCCGCGCGACCTGCCCCTCGATGGCCTGCTGATGCCGCCGGCGGTCGAGCTGTGCCTGTCGGTCATCGCGCTCGGCTTCACCTCGATGATGTTCGGCCTGGTGATCTCCTCGCTGGTGAAGACCGCCGAGAAGACCATGCCGCTGCTGGTCATGTTCGCGATCGTCCAGGTCGTCTTCACCGGCATCCTCTTCCAGGTCTACGACTCCCCGGGCCTGGAGCAGTTCGCCTGGCTGATGCCGTCCCGCTGGGCCATCGCCGCCGCCGGCGCCACCCTGGACCTCGGCAGGCTCATGCCGCCGTGGGACCAGGACAACCCGACCAACACCGACCCGCTCTGGGACGCCACGGTCGGCCAGTGGAGCCTGAACATCATCGTCCTGCTGGCCCTCGGCATCGCCTGCGGGTTCCTGGTGCAGCGCCTGCTGCGCCGCCACGAGCCCGAGGTCATGCGCGCGGGCAAGTAAGCGCCGAAAGCCGAAGGGCGGCACCCGGGATCTGGGATCCGGGTGCCGCCCTTCGGCGCGTTTCGAGGTGGGGCGAGGACCGCCGAAGGCCTAGTAGGCGCTGTTGACGTTGTCCATCGAGCCGTACCGGTCGGCCGCGTAGTTGCAGGCGGCGACGATGTTGGCGACCGGGTCGTACTGGTCGAACTTGGTGCCCTTGACGTGGTACGCCTTGAAGGTCGGGAGGATGACCTGGAGCAGACCCTTGCTGGGGATGCCGTTCTGGGCGTTGATGTCCCAGTTGTTGATCGCCATCGGGTTGCCGCTGGACTCACGCATGATGTTGCGGTGAATACCGGCGTAGGTGCCCGGAATGCCCTCCTTCTTCATGATGAAGAGGGCTTCCTTGATCCAGCCGTCGAGGTTGTTCGCGAAGACGGGGGTGCGGGCGGCGGAGCGGCTGGCTGCGGCCTTCTGCTCGCGGGCCTTCTTCGCGGCGGCCTCGGCCTTGGCCTTGGCGTCGGCGTCGGCCTTGGCCTTCGCGGCCACGGCGGCGGCCTTGGCGTTCGCGTCGGCGATGACGTGCTGCGTGGAGAGGTGGCCGTACAGGGCCTTCGTCTGCGTGCCGTTCACGGCCTGGGTCCAGGCGACGGGGGCGGCGGAGATGGTCTCGGCCTCGGCCACGTCGGCCGGTACGAGGGAGAAGGCGACGGCGGCGGCGCTCAGCGTGGCGACACCGGCGATGGACAGCTTGTGTGCCTTCGTCAGACGACTGTGACCGGGAGTGCGGGAAGCAGACATGGCGGGGCAACCTCTTCGAATAGCGGGGGCCGCAGGAAGGCGCCGAGCGGATCCGGGATCCGCGGCGCCTGGCGACGGGAGCAATTCTTAGCGGCGGCAAAATCCTGTGGCAAAGGTGTGACGTACGATCCTGCTTAGTGGATCAGGGGCGGGCGCCGAGGGTCGATTTCCGGCCTCGGCGCTACGCCCGTCCGCCCTGACAGGGCATGGTTTGTTCCACTAGGGAGCTTCGTAAGTGATGTGGGTCCTATGCCGGGGCTCACATCGCCCTTACGTCGTTCTCACCATGCGTTGCTTAAGCAATTCATTCAGTGACGGTTGTCATCCCTGAGGAGGAGATGGACGTCGCCGAACTCGTGCCAGAGGCAGTGCCGGGCCAGCGCCTGCGCATACCCCAGCCGTACGGCGGCACGCCCCGCCACCGCCTCCAGCATCAGCAGGTGGGAGGCCCCGGGCTCGTGCAGCCCGGTCAGCAGGCCGTCCACCACCCGCACCCCGCGCTCCGGCGTCACCACCAGATCGGTCCAGCCGCCCGCCGCGCGCACCACCCCCCGCGGGTCCGCCGCGGACTCCAGCGCCCGCACCGCGGTGGTCCCCACCGCGATCACCCGCCCGCCCCCGGCCCTCGCCGCGTTCACCAGCGCCGCCGTCGTGGCCGGCACCGAGTACCGCTCCGGGTACGGCGGCTCGTGCGCCTCCTGTGAGGCCACCCCCGTGTGCAGGGTCAGCGGCGCGAACTGCACCCCCCGGCTCACCAGCCGCGCCACCAGTTCCGCTGTGAAGGGCCGGCCCGCGCTCGGCATCTCCGCCGAGCCCGACCCGTCGGGCTCGGGCACCGCGAACACCGTCTGGTACACCGGCAGCGGCTGCTCCCGCTCGGTGTAGGCGTACCGGATCGGCCGCCCGTGCTCCCGCAGCAGCTCCGGAACCCCGTACGGGACGGGGGAGGGCCGGGCGGTGGAGGGGCGTACGGGGGAGGGTCGCGCCCACCAGAGCCGGTCCGCACCCGCGGCCAGGGGCTCCTCCAGGACCAGGCGGCGGCCGCCCGGCAGCTCCACCACCGCACCGGCCGGCCCGCCCGGCCGCGGCCGGGTCGTCCCGCCGCCCGCCGGGGCGCGCAGCTCCACCGCCCAGCGGCCGTCGTCCCCCCGGGTCGAGAAGTGCACCACCAGGGCCTCGCCGCCCAGCCGGGCGTCCACGGCGGCCGCGAGGGTGGCCGAGGTGTTCACCACCAGTACGTCGCCGGCCCGCAGCAGGTGCGGCAGCTCCCGGAAGGCGTGCAGCGACACCCGGGTGCCGCCCCGGGACAGCAGCAGCCGTACCGCGTCCCGCCCCAGCCCCGGACCCCGCTGCTCGGCCGGAACCCGAGCCAGCAGCTCGCGAGGTATGTCCCTTATATGCAGTCCTGTCGTCGGCTCCTCGTGCACCACCGCCGCCCGGCCCCCCATCCCGGCCCGGGCCCCGCCCACCCCGCCGCCGCGCGCACCGGTCCCGCTCATCGACGGATCCCGCCGCCCGCCGAGGACCCGGCCGGTGCCTCGGCCGAAGCTGTGGCCAGCCCCTCCGCCGTGTACCGCCCGCTCGGCAGCCACCGCTCCAGCAGCCGCAGCAGCACCGGCGCCACCTCCTCCGGCACCGGCAGCCCCGCCAGGTCCTCACCCGGCTCGGCCGCCGCCATCATCCGCGTCCGCATCGACCCCGGATCCGCCCACCACACCCGCAGCTCCGGCTCCTCCACCGCCAGCACGGCCGACATCAGGTCCGCCGCCGCCTTGGTCGCCCCGTACGCACCCCACGTGGCGTACGGAACCACCGCGGCGTCCGAGCTGATGTTCAGCACCGCCCCCGCCGCCGAGGCCCGCAGCAGCGGCAGCCCCTCCTGGACCAGACCCAGCGGCCCCAGCACATTGACCTCGAACGCCTCGCGCAGCCCGGCCTGTGGCTGGGCCGCCAGCGGCACCAGCGGCTCGGCCCCCAGCACCCCCGCGTTGTTCACCAGCAGGTCCAGCCCGCCCAGCCCGCGCGCGGCCGCCACCAGCGCCGCCCGGTGATCCGGCGAGGACACGTCCCCGGCCACCGCCACCACGCGCACCCCCGCGGCCCGCGCCGGCCCGGCCGCGACCTCCTCCAGCGCCGCAGCCCCCCGCGCGCTCAGCACCAGGTCCCAGCCCCGCCCCGCCAGCTCCCCGGCCAGTGCCCGGCCGAGCCCACGGGAAGCCCCCGTCACGATCGCCACCGACATGACAGCACCTCTCGCCTTCGTTCCGATCAGCAGATGCCCTCAACCTAGGAACGGCCGGGCCCCCACCGCCTCGGCCGCCGGCCCCACCCGTACAGGTCCCTTCGACCTACGCCCTGCGGGGTGCCCCGGGTCCCTCCACCGCCCGATCCCGCAGGTCACGGCCGCCGGTACGGTGAGGCCATGACCGCAAGCCCCCTGCAGGGCGGACCCCGCAGCGGCCTGGCCGCCGTGAGCACCGCGCTGCTCGCCATGAGCCGCCGCCTGGAGGTCCGTGACGTCCTGCGCACGATCGTGGTGTCGGCCCGCGAACTGCTGGACGCCGAGTACGCGGCCCTCGGCGTCCCGGACGACCACGGCGGCTTCGCCCAGTTCGTCGTCGACGGCATCAGCGCGGAGCAGTGGCGGCAGATCGGCCCGCTGCCCCGGCAGCACGGCATCCTGGCCGCGATGCTCCACCGGAACGGCCCCGAGCGGCTGGCCGACGTACGCAAGGACCCCCGCTTCGAGGGCTGGCCCGCCGCCCACCCCGACATGTCCGACTTCCTGGGCATGCCCGTCCGGGACGGCGAGGAGACCCTCGGCGCGCTCTTCCTCGCGAACAAGCGCAGCGCCCCGGACGGCAGCACCCGCGTCTTCACCGACGAGGACCAGGAACTCCTCTCCCTCCTCGCCCAGCACGCGGCGATCGCCCTCACCAACGCCCGGCTCTACGAACGCAGCCGCGAGCTCACCATCGCGGAGGAACGCTCCCGCCTCGCGCACGAGCTGCACGACGCCGTCAGCCAGAAGCTCTTCTCCCTGCGCCTGACCGCCCAGGCCGCCGCGACCCTCGTCGACCGCGACCCGGCCCGTGCCAAGGACGAACTCCAGCAGGTGGCCGCCCTCGCGGCGGAGGCCGCCGACGAACTGCGCGCCGCGGTGACCGAGCTGCGCCCGGCGGCCCTGGACGAGGACGGCCTGGTGGCCACCCTGCGTACGCACGTGCACGTGCTCGACCGCGCGCACACCGCGCACGTCACCTTCACCTGCGACGGCGTACGGGCCCTCCCCGCGGCCCAGGAGGAAGCGGTGCTCCGCGTCGCCCAGGAGGCCCTCCACAACGCCCTGCGCCACTCGGACGGCGACCGGGTCGAGGTCACCCTGACCCGGACGCCTGCCGGGGGCGCGGTCCTCAGGGTCGTCGACTCCGGCAAGGGCTTCGACCCCCGGGCCGTCCGCCGGGCGGGCCGTCATCTGGGGCTGGTCTCCATGCGGGACCGCGCGAGCGGCGTCGGAGGCCGCCTCACCGTGCACTCGGAGCCCGGGCAGGGCACCACGATCGAGATGGAGGTCCCCGGTGGCTGAGAGCACCGGCCGAAGCGGCAGCCGTATCCGGGTCCTGCTGGTGGACGACCACCAGGTGGTCCGGCGGGGCCTGCGCACCTTCCTGGAGGTCCAGGAGGACATCGAGGTGGTCGGGGAGGCCTCCGACGGCGAGGAGGGCATCGCCCGCGCCGGGGAACTGCGCCCCGACGTGATCCTCATGGACGTGAAGATGCCGGGCACCGACGGCATCGAGGCCCTGCGGCGGCTGCGCGAGCTGGCGAACCCCGCGCGGGTGCTGATCGTCACCAGCTTCACGGAGCAGCGGACCGTGGTCCCCGCCCTGCGCGCGGGCGCCGCCGGATACGTCTACAAGGACATCGACCCCGACGCCTTGGCCGGAGCCATCCGCTCCGTCCACGCCGGCCACGTCCTGCTCCAGCCGGAGGTGGCCGAGGCCCTGCTCGCACAGGAGGAGCAGAGCCCCGCGGCGGGCCGGCCCGGCTCGCTGACCGACCGCGAACGGGAGGTCCTCGGCCTCATCGCGGACGGCCGTTCCAACCGCGAGATCGCCCGCGCGCTGGTGCTGTCGGAGAAGACGGTCAAGACGCACGTCTCGAACATCCTGATGAAGCTGGACCTTTCCGACCGGACCCAGGCCGCATTGTGGGCGGTCAGGCACGGAATCACGGACTGAGGCGGCCGAATCGGACCGACTCCTTCCGGTCTGAGATTCATACGGTCGGGTGTATGTAGCCCACATGGCGTATCCCCGGCCGTGGGGCGGCCGTTCTCCATGACGTGCCGCGACGGCTGGTCGCGGCCGACGTACTGGAGGACGAGAACGTGAAGAACTTCAAGAAGGCCGCAGCCGTCACCATGATCGCGGGCGGCCTCCTCGCCGCCGGCGCGGGTGTCTCCTCGGCGCACGGCGGTGCGTCGGCGGAGGGCGAGGCCCTGAACTCGCCCGGCGTGGCCTCGGGGAACCTCGTCCAGGCCCCGGTGCACGTCCCCGTGAACGTCGTGGGCAACACGGTCAACGTGATCGGCCTGCTCAACGGCGCGTGGGGCAACACCGGCGTGAACGCCTGACCCCACCCCGACATGCGGCCCCGCTTCCCCCTCTCCCTGGAAGCGGGGCCGCATCGGCGCGTCCGGACGGCGTCCGGGTGCCGTCGCGTGCCCCCGGCGCGAGCCTCACCTCACCGCGCCACCGGCCGCCCTAGCGTGGCCCGCATGACCAGGAACGGGGACATCGCACGCCGGACCGCCGCCGTACTCTGCGCGACCGCGGCCCTGACGGGACTGGCCGCCGCACCGCCCGAGCGGCCCGGCCCCGTCGTCTACGTCGCGAACCTGCACTCCGACACCGTCTCGGTCGTCGACCCCCGCACCGGCGGCGTCGTGGACGACGTGCCCGTGGGCGACGGGCCCGACAGCGTCGCCGTCAGCCCCGACAGCGCCCGCCTCTACGTCACCGACTCCGCCGCGGACACCGTCTCCGTGATCGACACCCGCACCAGGACGGTCGTCGAAACGATCGGAGTCGGGCGGGAACCGAGCAGAGTGACCGTCTCACCGGACAACGAGCGCGTCTACGTGGCCAACGTCGCCGGGGACACCGTGTCGGTGATCAGCACCGCCACCGGCACCGTCACGGACACCATCGCCGTGGGCGACGGCCCGAACGGCCTCGCCGTCGCCCCGGACGGCTCCCACGTCCACGTCAGCAACTTCGACTCGGACACCCTGACCGTGATCGACACCGCAACGGCCACCCCCACGGCCACGATCCCGGTCGGCGACGGCCCCACGGGCGTGGCCGGATCCAGCCCCGCCGGCGTGTGAGGCGCGGGGTGCGGGTCGGAGCCCGCGAAGCCCGTCCGGGCGCAGCCCGGGCCCCGACACCCGCGGGAGGCGTACGGCTAGTGCTGCTCCACCGCCGAGTTGTACGCGGCAACCAGCGCCCGCCGCGCAACCCGCTCCACCGGCCGCAGCGCCTCCGACCGCGCCGCCATCTCCGAGGCGGCCACCGCACCCCCGTGTCCGCTCTCGTACGCCAGCGACACCATCAGGTCCACCCGCTGCGCCAGCGCCAGCACCCGTACCGCCCGCGCCGGATACCCCGGCGCCAGCGCCTCCCGCCCGGCATCCGCCCGCGCCCGGTACGCCGACAGCGCCGCCTCCGCCACCGGACCCGACCCCGCCACGTCCAGCCGGGTCAGTACCACGGTCGCCTCGCGCAGCGCCTCCGCCAGCTCCCGTTCCGCCTCGCCGAGCGACGGCACGTCCGCCGGCGGGGTCTCCCGGACCGGCAGTACGTGCCAGGTCACCGACACGTGCACATCACCGGCCGGCCCGGCCTCCGCCACCTCCGGCACCAGCCCCAGCGCCGCCCCCACCGCGACGACCGCCTCCTCGGCCTCCAGCGCCCGCGCGTTGAACTCCGGCGGCCCGCTCAGCCCCAGCGGATGCCCCGGGACCGGCAGGGCGACCCGCAGACCCGACACCCCCAGCGCGCGGAGCCGGCCGAGCGCCAGCGTGAGCCCGACCGGACCCGTCTCGCCCGGCAGACCCGCCACCCGGTGCACGGCGTCCTCACCCACGATCGACATCGCGGCTTCGTCGGGCGAGACCAGACCGGCCAGCAGCGCGTTCCCCCAGGCGGCCAGCCGCCCTGAACGTGGTTCGAAAAGCATCCCCTCACTTTACGGATCGCGCCCGGCACCGGGCCCCGGCCCCGGACCCCTTCCCGAGTGGCGTAGGTTTTCCCCTGGGGCTGCGTCTACCGGCGCACAGTGAACCGTGACTGCAAGGGGTGACAACACGCTCATGAGCGATGTTCTGGAGCTGGTGGACGTATCCGTGGTCCGCGAGGGCCGGGCGCTGGTGGACCAGGTCTCCTGGTCGGTGAAGGAGGGCGAGCGCTGGGTGATCCTCGGCCCCAACGGCGCCGGCAAGACCACTCTGCTGAACCTCGCCTCCAGCTACCTCTTCCCCACCAAGGGCTCCGCCACCATCCTCGGCAGCACCCTCGGCAAGGTCGACGTCTTCGAGCTGCGCCCCCGCATCGGCGTGGCCGGCATCGCGATGGCCGACAAGCTCCCCAAGCGGCAGACCGTCCTGCAGACCGTCCTCACCGCCGCCTACGGAATGACGGCGACCTGGCAGGAGGAGTACGAGGCCGTCGACGAGCAGCGCGCCCGCGCCTTCCTCGACCGCCTCGGCATGACCGAGTACCTCGACCGGAAGTTCGGCACCCTCTCCGAGGGCGAGCGCAAGCGCACCCTGATCGCCCGCGCGCTGATGACCGACCCCGAGCTCCTGCTCCTCGACGAGCCCGCCGCCGGCCTCGACCTCGGCGGCCGCGAGGACCTCGTACGCCGCCTCGGCCGCCTCGCCCGCGACCCGCTCGCCCCCTCCATGGTCATGGTCACGCACCACGTCGAGGAGATCGCCCCCGGCTTCACCCACGTCCTGATGATCCGCCAGGGCAAGGTCGTCACCGCCGGTCCCATCGACCTCGAACTGACCTCCCGCAACCTCTCGCTCTGCTTCGGCCTCCCCCTGGTCGTCGAGCGCAACGGGACCGACCGCTGGACCGCCCAGGGCCTGCCCCTCGGCTAGTGCTGTGGCCGGGGCCGCGCCGCAGCCGCGCCGGTCACCCTCCGGGTACGGGCGCCCGCACCCTGTCCCGACCGTGCCCACCCGACCTACCATGACCACGTGGACATCGACGCGTGGGTGTGGTGGCTCATCGGCGCGGTCGGACTGGGCATCCCCCTGGTCCTGACCGCCATGCCGGAGTTCGGCATGTTCGCCGTCGGGGCGGTGGCGGCGGCCGTCACGGCCGCCCTCGGCGGGGGAGTGGTGGCCCAAGTCCTGGTGTTCGTGGTCGTGTCGGTCGCGCTCATCGCCGTCGTCCGGCCCATCGCCAACCGGCACCGCGACCAGCGGCCCCAACACCGCAGCGGAATCGACGCGTTGCGGGGCAGAACCGCAGTCGTCCTCGAACGCGTCGACGGCAGCGGTGGCCGCATCAAGCTCGCCGGCGAGGTCTGGTCCGCCCGCACCCTCGACTCGGACACCAGCTTCGAGCCCGGCCAGTCCGTCGACGTGGTGGAGATCGACGGGGCGACCGCCGTCGTGATGTGAGAAGCAGCCTGCTCGCGGCCGACAGGTCTGCGAGACTCCGATCAACGGGGCAGCACAGACAGCCGGAAGGGCACGGGGAACCGCATGCAACCGATCATCATCGTCCTGATCATTCTGGTGGTTCTGGTCTTCATCGCACTGGTCAAGACGATCCAGGTGATCCCGCAGGCCAGCGCCGCCATCGTCGAGCGGTTCGGCCGCTACACCCGCACCCTCAACGCGGGCCTCAACATCGTCGTCCCGTTCATCGACTCCATCCGCAACCGGATCGACCTGCGCGAACAGGTCGTCCCTTTCCCGCCGCAGCCCGTCATCACCCAGGACAACCTGGTCGTCAACATCGACACCGTCATCTACTACCAGGTGACCGACGCCCGGGCCGCGACGTACGAAGTGGCCAGCTACATCCAGGCCATCGAGCAGCTCACCGTCACCACGCTGCGCAACATCATCGGCGGCATGGACCTGGAGCGCACCCTCACCTCCCGCGAGGAGATCAACGCCGCCCTGCGCGGGGTCCTCGACGAGGCCACCGGCAAGTGGGGCATCCGCGTCAACCGCGTCGAGCTCAAGGCCATCGAGCCGCCCACCTCCATCCAGGACTCGATGGAGAAGCAGATGCGCGCCGACCGCGACAAGCGCGCCGCGATCCTCCAGGCCGAGGGTGTCCGGCAGTCCGAGATCCTGCGCGCCGAGGGTGAGAAGCAGTCCTCCATCCTGCGCGCCGAGGGTGAGGCCAAGGCCGCCGCACTCAAGGCCGAGGGCGAAGCGCAGGCCATCCGTACGGTGTTCGAGTCCATCCACGCGGGCGACGCCGACCAGAAGCTCCTCGCCTACCAGTACCTGCAGATGCTCCCGAAGATCGCCGAAGGCGACGCCAACAAGCTCTGGATCGTGCCCAGCGAGATCGGCGACGCGCTCAAGGGCCTCTCCGGCGCCATGGGCAACTTCGGTCCCCTCGGCGGAGGTTCGGGCTTCAACCCGCAGGGCTCCGGCAAGGAGGGCGGCGGCATCCCGGCCGCACGCGACAAGGACGCCGCGGAGCGCCGCGAGCAGCCCCCCATCGACTGAGCCCGCACGCCCCCTGGTGCATGATCGGTGAGGCCCCTCGACCTTCATGGCGGGGAGGCGACTCACTCATGCAAAGGGGATGGCACAGTCCATGTCCATCTGGGAAGCACTCGCGGTTCTCGCCGCCGGCATCGGCGCGGGCACGATCAACACCATCGTCGGCTCCGGCACCCTCATCACCTTCCCGGTGCTGCTGGCCACCGGCCTGCCACCGGTCACCGCCAACGTGTCCAACACCCTGGGTCTGGTGCCCGGTTCGATCAGCGGGGCCATCGGCTACCGCAAGGAGCTCCAGGGGCAGCGCGCCCGCATCCTGCGCCTCGGCTCGGTCTCGGCCGTCGGAGGGCTCACGGGCGCGGCTCTGCTCCTCGCCCTGCCGTCGGAGTCCTTCGACACCATCGTGCCGATCCTGATCGGACTCGCACTCGTCCTCGTCGTCCTGCAGCCCCGGCTCGCCGCCGCCCTGCGACGGCGCCAGGAGGCCGCCGGCGGCGACACCGGCCACCCCGACGGCGGCCCGGTCCTGCTCGGCGGCATGCTGCTCTCCAGCGCCTACGGCGGCTACTTCGGCGCGGCCCAGGGCGTGCTCTACCTCGGGCTGATGGGCCTGCTGCTCCACGACGACCTGCAACGGATCAACGCCGTCAAGAACGTCATCGCCGCCCTCGTGAACGGCATCGCGGCCGTCTTCTTCCTGTTCGTCGCCGAGTTCGACTGGACGGCCGTGCTCCTCATCGCCGTCGGCTCGACGATCGGCGGCCAGATCGGCGCCAAGGTCGGCCGCCGTCTCCCGCCGACGGTCCTGCGCGGCGTCATCGTGACGGTCGGGATCCTCGCCATCGTCCAACTGCTGGTCCGCTGAGCGACGTAGGAGAACTACGCCGCTCAGCGCGGACGGTCTAGGCGGAACGCTCCAGCCACTCCGGGAGCGCCTCCTTCCCGGCCACTCCCAGCGCGAGCAGCATGGCGTCCGCCGGAGACGGCACGAAGGGCTTCCGGAGGAGCGGCATCCCCGCCTCCTCCGGAGTCCGGGCCGCTTTGCGGTGGTTGTCCTCGGCGCAGGACGCCACCGTGTTCAGCCAGGTGTCCCCACCGCCCTGGGCCCGCGGCAGTACGTGGTCCACCGTGGTCGCGCGCTTGCCGCAGTAAGCGCACCGGTGCTGGTCCCGGACCAGCACCCCCCTCCGCGACCAGGGAGCATGTCTTCGGAAGGGCACCCTGACGTACCTGCAGAGCCTGATCACCCGGGGCATCGGAAGATCCATGGTGGCTGCGCGGACACGGAGATCGGGGTGCGACTGTTCGACGACGGCCTTGTCCTGGAGCACCAGAACCACAGCCCGGTTCAACGTCACCGTCGACAGCGGCTCGAAGCTCGCATTCAGCACCAGCGTGTCCCGCATCTCGCCCACCTCCCGTGTGCAGGCCCGCGACCACCATGGCGGCAGGGCCCGCAACCACTCTGGCCGCGCGCGCCACGCGGGACAACGCAATAAAAATGCCCGGTCCCGGCCTTCTTTAGACCAGGACCGGGCGAACGCCGGGCGAACGATCAGCGCGCGGCGGGCGCCTCGTACTCGGCGACGAGCTGCGCACGCCCCAGGGCGTGGAACCGCAGATGGAAACCGACGACCGCTGGCGAGGAGTCCTCGTCCGGGCCGAGCTGCTCGCGATCCACCGCGTACACGGTGAAGACGTAGCGGTGCCGCTCCCCGCGCGGCGGGGCCGCACCGCCGAAGTCCCGGGTCCCGTAGTCGTTCCGCGCGTGCACGGCACCTTCCGGCAGGCCCGGGAAGTCCCCGGTGCCCGCACCGGCCGGCAGCTCCGTCACCGAGACGGGCAGGTCGAAGAGGACCCAGTGCCAGAACCCGCTGCCCGTCGGCGCGTCCGGGTCGAAGCAGGTCACGGCGAAGCTCTTCGTCCCCTCGGGGAAGCCCTCCCAGCGCAGGTGCGGCGAGACGTTCTTCCCCGTGAGGACCTGGGCGGCGTGCAGGTCGGCTCCGTGGGAGACGTCCTCACTCGTCACGGTGAACTCGTGCACCTCGGGATGGAAATCGTGGGGGAGCGGCGCCCTGTCACGTTCCGTCACGTCAAAACCTCCTGGTCGAAATGGCAAACCCTGCGCAGACGGAGCCTATGGCTCCGGCAAGATCGTTCATTACCCCGCGGGGCGTGAAACGTACAAGATCATCTACTTTCTCGCCGCTCGCGGCGCTTGTCGCCTGTGTGGCGACCCCGGCCACCGGCCACCGGCCTCGGGTCCGCGCCGGCCGCGCAGGCGAGCGGGACAGCCCAGGCTGCGCGCCGAACCGTGCACGGGCCGGCTCGTCGGCCTCGTCCGGACCGAGAACGCCACCACCGTGGCGAGCATCCCCGACACCCCGTTCCGCACCGCCGAGGACCAGTTCCACCACGTGGTCCTCCAGCGGAAGGCGGGCGAGCTGACGCTGAGCATCGACGACTCCCGGACCAACGCCGCCGACGGGACCCAACCGCTGTCCTGCCCGCGGTTCCCGGAATCTGCCGACCGGGCTCGCCCACCTACGGCGACGCCTTCAAGACGGCCGGCTTCCACCCCGGCGCCCGCCCCGACGGCTACGAACCGCCCCCCTTCAAGGGCTCCCTCGACGAGTTCACCCTCGTCCGCCGGGCCCTCTCCGACGAGGGGACGACGGCCCTGCGCGTCGGCAACACCCTGCCGTCGCGGACCGGGCCACGGTGGCCCACCTCTCCTTGGAGAAGATCACCACCACGGGCTACGCCCGCATGGGGTCCCCCACCCGCAGACGCGGACGGGCCCCGGACGCCAGTGGCGTCCGGGGCCCGTCCCCGCCGTCCGGATCAGAAGCAGGGCATCAGAACCAGTTGCGCTGCGAGCCCACCGAGGCGATCCACTGGTTCAGGTACGCCGCCCAGTCCGTGCCCTGGTACGACTGCAGCCCCACCTGGAAGCAGCGGTAGGTGTCACTGCCCTCGCTGAACAGACCCGGCTTCTTGTCCATCTCCAGGACGACGTCCATCTCCCGGCCGTCCGAGACGAAGGTCAGCTCGACCTGGTTCAGCCCCCGGTACTGCGACGGCGGCAGGAACTCGATCTCCTGGTAGAAGGGCAGCGTCTGCCGCGTCCCGCGGATGTGCCCCCGCTCCATGTCCGCGCTGCGGAAGGTGAAGCCCAGCTGCCGGAAGGCGTCCAGGATCGCCTGCTGCGCCGGCACCGGGTGCACGTTGATCGGGTCGAGGTCGCCGGCGTCGACCGCACGGGCGATCTCCAGCTCGGTGCTGACCCCGATGTTCATGCCGTGCAGGTGCTGACCCGCGAAGTGCGTGATCGGCGTCTCCCAGGGGATCTCCATCGCGAACGGCACCACGTGCAGCGCACCGGCCTGGACCTTGAAGGCCCCGCCGAGACGCTGCTTGGTGAAGACGACGTCCTGCTTGTACTCCTGGTCACCGCCCTCGACCTCGACCCGCGCCTGCAGCCCGACGGACAGTCCCTCGATCTGCTGCTCCACGGATCCGCCCTGGAGCCGGACCTCGCCCTGGACGATCCCGCCCGGAACGACGTTCGGCTCGGTGATGATCGTGTCCACCGAAGCACCACCGGCACCCAGGCTCGCGAACAGCTTCTTGAAGCCCATGCTCAAACTCCCCTTGAACGATCTGGCGACTACGCCGCGACTACCCCTTACCAACGCGGAACATCAGGTCCCGGTTGCAGGCGGTCGCGGTCCACTACGCTCGACCGGATGAGCGCGCGTTCTGACCGTACGCCCCTGTCCGGGTCCTTCTTCGACCGCCCGGTCCGCACCGTGGCCCCGGACCTCCTCGGCCGCACCCTCGTCCGGCGTACCGAGGAGGGCCCCCTGGAACTGCGCATCACGGAGGTGGAGGCGTACGAGGGGGAGTCCGATCCGGGCTCGCACGCCTACCGGGGGCGCACGGCACGGAACGCATCGCTGTCCGGCCCGCCCGGACACGCGTACGTCTACTTCATCCACGGCATGTCAAGGCAGTCAGCATGAACGTCGATCTCCTCTCCCATCCCGCTGAAGAGGTCGCCCCCAAGCTGCTCGGATGCGTCCTCACCTGCAAGACCCCCGAGGGGACCGTGAGCATCGCCATCACGGAGACCGAGGCGTACTCCGGTACGGCTGATCCAGCCTCCCACGCCTACCGGGGCCGGACACCACGTAACGCCACCATGTTCGGCCCCGCAGGACACCTCTACGTCTACCGTTCCCATGGTCTCCACTGGTGCGCCAACGTCGTCACCGGGACGGACGGCATCGCCTCGGGTGTTCTCATCCGGGCAGGCAGGGTCATCGAGGGGGAGGACCTGGCACGCAAGCGGCGAGGGGAGAGGGTCGAGACCCCACGTCTTGCGCGAGGTCCGGGAAACGTCGGCCAGGCCCTCGGTATCACGGCGGAGCACAACGGCGCGAACCTCCTGACAGGCACCTCGGTCATGCTGTCCGAGGGTGAGCCGGTACCTGCCGCGCTCATCCGGGTCGGTCCTCGGGTCGGCGTGAGCAAGGCCCACGACTGGCAACACCGGTTCTACCTCGCCGGTGATCCAACGGTCTCGGCGTACCGGCTGAGCCCGCGAGCCGCACCGACCACCGGAGCCTGACACGCTGTGCGCCTTGCTGCCGGCCAACAGTCACGGCCGGCGCCGACCTGGCTGCCAAACGTCGAGTTTCAGCCAGAAACCCACGGGAACTCGCCAAGAGTCGGCTTGCCTCGCCACGGCTCTGGACGTGGACCGCTCGCTGGACGGGACCGGCCTCTGCGGAGGTCCCGATTCCCCCCTGTCCCTCCTCGTGGGTACTCCCACCTCGTCCGATCTGGTGAGCAGCGGTCCTCGTACGGGAGTCGGCGGAGCCGGCGCGGACCACCCGTACCGCTGCTGGATCACCCACGCGACCCGACGGTGAGCCCCTACCGGGCCCACTCGCCACGCCGCCGCTCAACTTGACTCGCCCCAGCCGGACGCCTAACGTAGTTCGAGCCGCTTTTACGGGCACTGCCATCGGCAGCCCCAGAGCGGCCAACCCACTACCTACGACTTACCCCTGGCGGGGTTCTGTTCGGCATGCCCGAATTCCCGGCCGGCGGCTCGATTATGAGTCGCAAGGGAAAGGCGCTAACGTAGTGAAAGCCGAAAGGCAAAGACCCCCAACGGTCGCTGAATTCAAATCCGAAACCGGAAACGGCGCGGAAATGATCTGGTAGAGTTGGAAGCGTAAGACAGCAGAACGAAAGCCCGGAGGAAAGCCCCAGCCGATGTTGCTGAGGGTGAGTACAAAGGAAGCGTCCGTTCCTTGAGAA
>NZ_LBMK01000002.1:0-126664 GCF_001005295.1 Streptomyces yangpuensis
GTCGGTGCCGTGTCGGCGACGCCCAGGTCATCACCCGTTCCGCCGGAGAACCAGACCCGCTGGTGCCTATCCACACCAGGGACACGGTCATCAGCTGCTCGGCAATGGCGTTCGGCACGGCGGAGGCATGCCCGAATCCACCGACCCCGACGGTGACAAGGACGCCGTCCAATCGGCCGAGCACAGACCGTGCCCAGGGGCCCGACGCGGCGCAGGCGTCGAGGTCGCGGGCATCAAGGGTGCGCGTGGGGCAGCCCGACCGTGCGGCCAGGCCCACGAGGCTTCTCTCGTTTCGGCCGGTCAGTGCCACGCGAGCACCCCGCCCGAGAAGCTCTGTCACCGCGATGTGACCCAGCTCGCCGGTCGCGCCCACCACCAGTATCCGTGCCGGACCCTCAGACATGACGGTCCCGCCGCGCGGGCAGCCCACGCGGCGCTTGGGCTGTGGCACCGATCTGGGTGCGGGAGTCCGCTGCCTCCCGAGCAGCTTGTTCGGGGTGCCGCTGACGCCAGTACGGGTTGTCGTGGGGCAGTCCGCCGCTGACGCGGCCGTACATCCCGAACGTCATGACGAGCAGTCCCATCAGAAAACTGAAGACGACGTTGGACATACCGAAGTCCAAGACGTTGCCGTCCCTACCGATGAGGAACAGGTGGACGAAGCCGCTCGTGACGAAGAGGACTCCAACGACGACGTTGACCGTAGAGGCGAGGTTGCCTCCGATGGCTGCGGCGACGATGAGGAGCAGCCCGAAGATTATCGAGATCGTGCTGAGTAGTCCGTTCGTCGACAGGCCGGCGATGTGCTGCCCGCTCGTGCTGAAGGAGGACAGGCTGCCGGCGAAGCCGAGGCAGCCGAACAGGAGGAGCAGCAGACCGCACAGAGCCGCTCCGACCCGGTAGATGCGGTTGAGCGGGTGATTCACGGGCAATTCATCGCGCAGGCGCATCGGGCCCTCCAGAGGATCGTTTTGTCCCGTCCCGAGAAATCCAGCATGGCCAGTGCCGACGGACGGCGAAACTCGCAATGTTTCTGCATCGAATCTCAGGGCACGTTCGTGGCTGGCGAGACGGCCATCAGGCCGGTGCTGCCGAGATCCTCGAGCCCTGGGGGTCCTCGGCCCCCGTAGTCACAGCTGTGTTGCGGCGAGGGTGCAGGTGCAACCGGCCGCCCCCGAACCCGAGTAGGCCGCGACTTCGAGGAAGTGAGTGCCGGTGGTCGTTGCGGTGAAGTTGAGGGCCTCATCGGCTCCGGCGCCGTCGATGACGGACCGCGCGAGGGTGCTCCCGCCTCCGTCGAGCAGGTACACGTCAGCGTCGTAATCGCTGGGGATGTCGCACCGGACGTCGGCTCTCTGTCCGGCGGTGAAGCGCACGGCGAAGTAGTCGCGGTCGCCGGTCGGGTCGAGCCTGCCGGTCAGCGTTGCCGGTGGGGCCAGGTTGGTGGCGTCGTCGGCGGTGTCGCGAGTGTTGCTGGGCTCGGTTTCGGTGAACGGGGCATGCGGTGTGCTGGAGGTCTGCGGTGGCCCGTCGTAGAGATTGGCGTCCGGCACTCCCGCGCTGACGCTGCGCAGGTAGTTGCCGCAGCTGGGGCGGTCAGCGAAGTCGAAGCTCGCGCCCGGGGCGATCTTCCAGATCTTGAAGCTGCTGTAGGTGAGGGGTTTCCGGGCTGCGGCTTGTTCGGGCTGGTGGTCGCCGAGGACGACAAAGCCGCTCTTGCCGTAGACGGTGGCCAGGCCGTTCTTGTCGATGTGGAGCGCCCCCCTTCCTCGACGCCGACGCCCCAGGCGGATCCGGTCGTGGTCAAGCCGTCTTTGATGGACCGTGCGACGAAGGCCATCAGCCGGCCCATACGGTCGCGTGCGACGAAGTGTGACTCGTTGATGACGTTGTCATAGTGGTTCCAGGCGAACATGCCGCTGGTGAAGCTGACGTAGCGGTCGTGCGGGTCGGCGAGGGCTTCGCTGCTGCTGACGCTTCCGTTGCAGGCGTCGTAGACGACGGGGCTGTTGATGTGATGGCCGGCGCTCCCGCCACCCGATCCTCCGCCTCTGGCTACCACGGACTCCACCGACGTTTCGAGTGCGGTCCCCTTCCAGGAGGCGTAGCGACACTGGTCGCCACCGGCAAAGCAGACGAACTCCGCTTTGCGTACGTCTGTGTTGAGTTGGCTATTGCCCGCGTCCGATGAGGCGGTCAGGGTCCACGTGGTAAAGGAGTTGACGCCGGGGAGCGCCATGACGGTGTCGCATTCGGGTGTCCTGCTGCCGCTGTTCGGCGCGGAGCCGGCCAGGACGACCACGTCGAGGCTCCCGGAGCCGCCGCGGATGTCGTCGATCGCGGGGGCCATCGAGTCGGCCACGACCCCACCGGCGCCGTTCATGGTGTGTGCAGGGCCTTCCCAGGAAGGCCGGGACGCGTCGGCGGCATTGCCCAGGCGGATGCGTGATGCCGCCGCATGAGCGGCTTCGGTGCCGATGATGCTACCCGGCAGCGTCAGTAGGGCTGTCATGGCTGCGGCAAGTGCGGTTCGGTGGACGGTCCGTTGCATGCCGTCCTCCTCGATGGGCGGGCATGGGGCGCGTGAATCGCCACACCTTGAGTGGTAGCGGAAGATACAAGTCATCCTCTGCTGTGGACAGGTGTAACGCCGAGATGGCCCGAGGTTCGGCATGAGGGCTCTCATATCGGAATGAAAGCCGTGAAGTTCAGGTCCTTGTGCTCGGATCTTGAACCTGAAGAAAAAGTAACGTGCGATACATCTAGTAAACCTAATGGTTCTTCTGTAACTTTCCAGATGGCTCGCCAGCGGCAGCCGTCCCCGGTGTCTCCCTCCCCTTGTGAACGAGGTCCGAGAGTCATGCACGCACGCATACGCTCCATCCGCCCCTTCTCGGCTGCGGTCACCGCACTCGGTGTGGCCGCCACCCTGTCGGCCTGCGGGAACGCTGACGACGTGTCCGGCGCTACGCCCGCCCCGTCCGGCGTTGCCGTCGCAGGGGTTCAGATCATGCGCGATCAGGCCTTGCACGAGGCTCTCCCGGAAGCGGTCAAGAAGTCCGGCACCGTGCGGGTGGCGACCGATGTGCCTTACGCGCCTTTCGAGATGTTCGTCAAGGAAGGCGAGAGCCGGCTGACCGGCCTGGACTATGACCTCGGGCAGGCCCTGGGAGCCAAGCTCGGAGTGAAGTTCGCCTTCGCTCCGCAGAAGTTCGACGGCATCATCCCTGCGATCCAGGCGGGCAAGTACGACGTTGCGATGTCCGCCATCACCGACACGAAGGAACGCCAGCAGGTGGTCGACTTCGTTGACTACTCCCAGTCGGGTTCCGGTCTGCTGGTCGCCGACGGCAATCCGGCAAAGATCGCCACCCTGGACGACCTGTGCGGGCACCCGGTCGGTGTCCAGTCCGCCACCAACCAGGCCGACCTCCTGAAGGCCCACCAGGCGCGCTGCGCGGAACTGGGCAAGCAGTCCATGGACATCCAGACCTTCCCCAAGGACTCGGATGCCCAGCTCGCCCTGCGCGCGGGCAAGGTCGTTGCGGACGTCCTGACCAAGCCCGCCGCAGGCTGGACCGCCAAGACCGCCGAGAACGGGAGCGCCTTCGACTCCGTCGAAGACCCCGCGGCCCAGGGCGGCTACAAGGCATCACCCAACGGCATCGCGGTTTCCAAGCAGCAGCCGGAGCTGACCGACGCGATCCACAAAGCGCTCCAGCAACTCATCGACGACGGGACCCTGACCAAGATCTGCGACAAGTACGGCGTCGCCTCCATCGCGGTCAAGGAAGCCACCAAGAACGCGGGCGCACAGTGACCGACGCGACCGCACCCACCCGCACACCTTCGGTGATCACGAAGAAGACCGAGGACGAGGCGCTCGACGTGGTCCCGGTCAGGCACTACGGGCGCTGGGCCGCGGCGGTCACGGCAGTGGTCGCCCTGATCGGCCTGGCCGGGTCGCTCGCGAAGAACGACAACCTCCACTGGGACGTCGTCGGCGACTACCTGTTCGCCGGGTTGATCTTCGACGGTCTGGTCACCACGCTGTGGCTGACTGCCGCGGCCATGGCACTTGGCCTGGCCCTGGGCACCGTCATCGCCGTCATGCGCCTGTCGGCAAGCCCCGTGCTGTACGGGCTGTCATCCCTGTTCGTGTGGGCCTTCCGCGGGACCCCGCTGCTGGTGCAGATCATCTTCTGGGGTTACGCCGCGGCCCTGTACTCGCAGATCAAGATTGGTATCCCGTTCACGGAGGTCACCTTCGTCTCGTGGGACACCAACGCCGTCCTGACGCCCGCGGTGGCCGCCCTGCTCGCTCTCGGCCTGAACGAAGCCGCGTACGCCTCCGAGATCGTCCGCGCGGGGATCCAATCCGTCGATCCCGGACAGGCCGAGGCCGCGCACTCGCTCGGCATGCGGCCGGCCCTAACGATGCGACGCATCGTCCTGCCCCAGGCCATGAGGGTCATCATCCCGCCCATGGGCAACGAGACGATCAACATGCTCAAGATGACCGCTCTGGTGTCGGTGATCGCCGCCCACGACCTCATGTCGAACATCCAGGAGGTCTACGCCCAGAACTACCAGGTCATCCCCCTGTTGGTGGTGGCCAGCTGCTGGTATCTGGTGCTGGTGTCGCTGCTGAGCATCCCCCAGGCCTGGCTCGAGCGCAGGTACGGACGGGGCGCCGCACGCAGCCAGAGCAATTCCGCCGTTCAGCGGCTGTTCGGCAGCGCGGGAACCCCTTGGGCCCGCCGTACGAAGAAGGAGGCCGGACGATGAGCCAGCCCATGGTCCAGGCGCGCGGCGTCCGCAAGAGGTACGGCAGCCTGGAAGTCCTGCGCGGTATCGATCTGACGGTCGAGCGAGGTCAGGTCTGCTGCCTACTGGGGCCGTCCGGGTCGGGCAAGTCGACTTTCCTGCGGTGCATCAACCACCTCGAACGGGTCGACGGCGGCACGCTGAAGGTCGACGGCGACCTCGTCGGCTACCGGCGGCATGCGGGCAAGCTCCATGAACTGGGTGAACGGGAGGTTGCCGAGCGCCGCCGCGACATCGGCATGGTCTTCCAGCGCTTCAACCTCTTCCCGCACATGACCGCCCTGGACAACGTCTGCGAGGCCCCCGTGAAGGTGGCGGGTGTGTCCAAGGCCGAAGCCGAAGCCGAAGCCCAACGGCTTCTGGAGCAGGTGGGTCTCGCCGACCGGGCAGGCCACTTCCCGGCTCAGCTCTCCGGCGGTCAGCAGCAACGCGTGGCTATCGCCCGCGCGCTGGCGATGAAGCCCAAGCTGATGCTCTTCGACGAGCCCACCTCAGCACTCGACCCCGAGCTGGTCGGCGACGTCCTGGACGTGATGCGGCGTCTGGCTGCCGACGGGATGACCATGGTCGTCGTCACCCATGAGATCGGCTTCGCCCGGGAAGTCGCCGACACGGCCGTCTTCATGGACGAAGGGGTCGTCGTCGAAGCCGGCGCCCCGCGGCAAGTCCTCACGGAGCCGACGCAGGAACGCACCCGGGCGTTCCTGTCCAAGGTCCTGTGACCGCCGCCGTCAGCCCCCAGCCGTCCACCCGGACCCTGCGGGCCCGCGCCGCCGCCCGGCACAGCGAATACCTCGCCGACCTCGCCGCCCTAGTGGCCATCGACTCCGGTTCCTACAGCCCCGACGGCGTCAACCGCGTCGCGGCCTGGCTCGCGGACCGCCTGGAGCGCTGCGGCGCCACCACGCGGACCGTGCCCGTCGGCCGTCACCGGGACCGGGCTCTGGGCAACGCGCTCGTCGCCCGGAAACAGGGCTCCCGACAGGCCTCCGCCGGTGGGCGCAGGATCCTCCTGGCCGGCCATATGGACACCGTTTTCGACGACGGTACCGCCGCCGCCCGCCCCTTCAGCCTCACCGGCTCACTGGCTCATGGCCCCGGTGTCAGTGACGACAAGGGCGGTCTGCTCGCCGGCCTGAGCGCACTGGAGATCCTCACCGAGGCCGGATTCGACGACTACGACGAAATCGTATTCCTGGCCACGCCGGACGAGGAGATCGGCTCACCCGGCAGCGCGGCACTGACCCGTGTCCTCGCAGCCGAAGCAGACTTCGCGCTCGCTCTGGAATGCGCCAGGGAGAACGGCGATGTGGTCATCGCCCGGAAGGGCGTGGCCGAATACCTGATCACCATCGAAGGCCGGGCGGCCCACGCCGGCATCGAGCCCGAACGCGGCGCACACGCCGCCCTGGCAGCCGCCCACCTCACCATCGCGCTGCAGGCACTCAACGGACGAGAGGACGACGCCACCGTCAACGTCGGCGTTCTGCAGGCCGGAAGCCGCCCCAACATCGTTCCTGCACAGGCCGACCTCCGCGTCGAGGTGCGCGCCACCAGCGCCGTCTGCCTGGAACGGGTCGAGGAAGCCATCATGGCCGCGGCGGCAGACCTGCCCGTACGAGGCACCACTGCCACCGTGCGGCAGCTGGACCTGTGCCCGGCGATGGAAGCCACGGACGCCAGCCTCCACATGCTGTCCCTCGCCCGCAGCGCCGGCCGCGAACTCGGAGTCGCCTTCGGTGCCGCAAGCACCGGGGGTGTCGGCGATGCCAACACCATCGCCGCCACCGGTACTCCGGTCCTCGACGGCCTCGGCCCGGTCGGCGGCGCCGACCACACCCCCGAGGAGTGGCTCGACACCACCACTCTCACCGACCGCATCACCCTGCTGGCCCTGCTGATCACCCGCCTTTGCCACACCACCACGCCCTGAACGGAGCCCCCATGCCCGGCAGTCGCACCCGACGCAGCCTCTTGGCTGCCACCGTTACCACGCTGCTTGCAGCCCTCGCAGTGCCCGCGGCCGAAGCCGTCCCCAGACCCGCCGTTGCGGGTTCGCTGGTCCTGGTCGGCGGCGGACTCAAGGCCGACAACAAGGCCGTCTACGGCGAGATCATCAAGCGTGCCGGCGACAGCAGTGCCCGCATCGGCGTCCTGACCGCGGCCTCCGTCCCAGCCAGCCGGGACCCGCACGCCGATGATCCCGACCGGTGCAGCAACTCCGCCTGCAACGGCGCCTACTACGCCTCCCTGTTCAAGCAGCACGGCGCGGCCGACGCGCAATGGATACCCATCGACCTCGACCACATCGCCAACGCCGACTCCGACGCTGTCGTCTCCCAGGTCAACTCCATGACCGGCTTCTTCTTCGGCGGCGGCGACCAATACCGCTACATCACCACCCTCCTACACGGCGACGCGCACACCGACAGCAAGGTTCTGGCCGCCATCCGCGCCAAGCTCGCAGCTGGGGCCGTCATCGCCGGCTCTTCCGCAGGAGCCCAGATCATGGGCGGACGTGACATGGTCACCGGAGGCGAGTCCTACCAAGCCCTGCGTGATGGCAGCGCTCCCGGCTACTTCGACGATCCCACCCGCCTGGGACATCTTCCCGCAGGCGGCTTCGGATTCCTCCACTCCGGCCTTCTCGACACCCACACCGGCGCCTACGGCCGAGAGGGGCGCGCCTTGCGCCTGGCTTCCGACACCGGCCACACGCGCGTCTACGGTCTGGAAGAGAACACCGCCCTCGTCATCGACCGCCCCGGTACACCTGCCGAGACCGCCACCGTCAAGGGCACACAGGGTTTGACCGTCCTCGACCTACGCCGAGCCCGCACGCGAACGACGACCGCCGGATGGTCCCTGAGCGGCGCCAGCTACACCTATCTCACCGATGGGGACCGCTACTTCCCACAGGCGTGGCAGGCCCTGCCCGCCCCCGGCAAACGCCTCCTCACCGCGACCACCGAAACCCCGGTACCCGCCAACACCGACGTCTTCTGCTCACCCGACAACATCGGCGGTCGGCCCTACTCCCTCCTGGGCACTGCCCGGGCCCTCGTGGCCACGCGCACCCAGCGCACCGCGACGGCACACACCTTCGAGACCGGCCCGCGCTTCACCGTGACCCTCACGCGCACCACACAGCGGCGGGCGTGGGTCGGAGACAGCCGGTCCGGACCCGCGACGATCATCGGACTCACCATCGCCATTGCCCCGCACTGACCCAGGGGGCTACGGACACCCCGAGCTGCCGCGTCCGCCGCGCCGGGCACTAGGCTCGGCGGACGCGGCACGAACCACCCGAAAGGAAGTCATCCGACGATGAGCGGCACCCTCGCCGACAGCATCCGGGCCAAACTCGGCGACCTCAGTCCCGCCGAACGCAAGGTCGCCCGTGCGCTGCTCGCCGGATACCCCTCCATGGTGTTCGAGACCGTCGCCGTCATCGCCGAACGTGCCTCGGTCTCCACCCCCACGGTTCTCCGCTTCGCCGCGCGGATGGGGTACCACGGCTTTCCCGAACTCCAGGCAGCAGTCCGCGAGGAACTCGACGCCCGCAACGCCTCCCCCATCTCTCTGTACGAGGCCGCCGGCCTGGGGGTGTCGGACGACGGCACGAGCGCAGCCGGCCTGCTCGAACACGGCAACGCCGTGTTCGCCCCCGCTGTGGCCCGAACACTCGCCGAAATCCCTCCGCACGACTTCGAACGCGCGGTGGCACTGCTCGCCGACCGAAAGCGCCGCGTCACCCTCGTCGGAGGCCGCTTCACCCACCTGCTGGCCCAGTACCTCGGCCTGCACCTGATGCAGCTGCGCGAGGAGGTCCGCTTCCTGCCCGACCGGTCGGTGGAGCGCACCGCTGCATTGACGCAGCTGAGCAGACGCGATGTCGTCGTGCTCTTTGATTACCGGCGCTACGAGGAGGACAAGACCGCGATCGCGCAGCTCACCCGCGAGGCCGCCGGTAAGGCCATCGTGTTCACCGACCCATGGCTCTCGCCAGCGGCCGCCCACGCAGACGTCGTCCTGCCCAGCCAAGTGGGCACCACGGCGCCCTACGACAGCCTTGTGCCCACTCTCGCCGTGATCGAAGTACTCATCGCCAGCGTAATCAACGCCCTGGGCACCGAAGCGCACCAGCAACTGGGCCGCAACGAGGAAGTCGCTCGGCGCATGGGCGCGGTCCAGTAGGCGTCGCCAGCTCCGAGAAGCGTTAGACCCGTTCGTGGCCTGGCTCGTAACTGCCGAAGGTCCACTCGTTGCCTTCCGGGTCAAGGACTCGGGCACGCCGAGACCCCCAGTCGGTCGATTCCGGGGGCAGCACGGGGTGACCGCCTGCGGCGGCGGCCCTTTCGAACAGCGCGTCGACGTGCTCGGTGAGGATGTAGAGCTCTCGCCCCGTGGAGTGCCCCATGAGGCACGGCGTCTGACACTCCTCGTCGTAGCTTGCAACCATGATCACCGAGTCCCCGGACCGTAGCTCGGAGTGGATGACGCGCCCGCTCTCCTCCTGTCGCAGGACCGTCTCGAACCCGATCGTCTCCAGCCACCTGATGGCGCCGAGGACGTCGCGATAGCTGACATAAGCGAACACACGGGGCTCACTCGCTGGCACAGTGATCAGCTCCTCGTTGGTATTCGATGCCGACCCGATTCCCTGGACCGACGAGCACGTCCTGGATCAGTCAAGCATTCAGTGAAGGCGGGGGCGCCCGGTTGTTCGTCAGGTCGCTCGCCAGCAGGGCCAGCAGCCCCAGGGCCACGGTCGCCGCACTGGCGGTGACCGCCCCGGCCGACCGGCGCACGGCGGCCAGCGCCGCGTCCGCCCGGTCGCCCCGTACGGCCTTTACAGGATCAGTAGCGCTCTGACCTGGGGAAACTTCGTGCGATCCAATGGTTCTGGAACTGGATCGGCCGCTCCCACGATGAGATCGCCCAGTTCCGCGACGACTGGACGAACGGCACCCGCTACGGCGAGGTGAAGGGCTACGACGGCCCTCCGATCCCGTCCCCGGAGCTGCCGCCCACCCACCTGAAGCCCAGGGGGGCGAGTGCGCTGACCTGCGATTTTTTAGTCCCTAGGTTGGGTGCGGTGTTCGCTGCCAACCTTCCGTTTCTCGTCTTGGAGAGGGTGCCGCGGGGCGGCGTTTGACGGCCTGCGGCGCCGGTGGTCGAGTCTCACGTGTTGCAGGCTGAATCAAGTCTGGTCGGACGAATGCTGACCTTTTGCTGACTCTACTGAGGAGTGGTCAGTTGTGGTCTCAGGTGCCGCCGAGTTGACTTGCTGCAACGGGCAGCGGCGGAGGCCGTTGTACTGCAGACTCCTGCAACCTTGTGGGTGGATCCGGAACAAGCGTTGCGGTTCGTCTCTGCAGCGTGTGCGTGGGTGCGTGCCGACGACGACGGTCTTTTGCCCGCCGCTGCGGTTGCTCAGTGCCACCACCTGCGCACCGCAGGCGTCATGACCGGCCGCGTCGGCATCTGGTCACCACTCGGAGATGAGCGGCGTGTCCGGTTCGTGCTGCCGCCAGGCTTCGGTGAGGCGGGCGAGGCGGGTGGGGGCGGCGATGCCGTGCACGGTGGAGCGGGCCCCTCTGGCGGAGGACGCGGTCCTGGAACACCGGATCACTGCGGCGACCGCTTTCGCCGATACGCTCCCGCCCAAGTGACATCCCTGCTCAGCGCTCGATGAGTGCCTTGAGCGCCGCCAGATCCTTCTTCTGTGCGCGGCGCATTGCTGCCGCCATCACGGCGGCGCCCACGGACGCGAATCCCCGTGGCTCGCCGCGATTGCGCAGTGTCATGCGGGTCTGGACCGCCCCCTCGCCGTACGGCTCCCAGGTGTAAGTGGTTTCCATGGGGAAGGGGCCCTCGGCCGTGCGCATGACCAGTCGGCTGCCGGGCTCGTAGTCGGTGACCTCGTAGGTGTAAGCCAGGCGCCTGCCGAGGAAGCGGGCTACGAAAGCGACCCGGGAACCGACCGCCACCGGTGGAGGGGTCTGCCATTGCACGGACGTGATGTTGGCGTACCACTCGGGTGCGTGGGCGGGGTCGGCGGCGTAGGCGGCGACGCGCTCGCACGGCGCGGTGATCACGGTCTCGGTCAGCACGTCGACCTTCATGGGAGGACCCTAGACCACGCGAACAGGGAGTCGCCTTGATGATGCGGGCAAGCCGACGCAGGAAGGCAACGCTGTTCACCCGGACGACCGGATGCCCCAGGTGACCGGGTGATGGCTCCTCAGTGCTGTGATGGCGTGGCCGGGTCGGAGACCGCAGCGGCGGCTCCGCGCCGTACCCCGCTCATCACGAGGACGAGGGCTGCTGCGGCTCCGTACGCGATGCTGGTCAGCGACGGAGGGAAGTGGAGCGTCGGGGCGAGTACGTAGACGGCGGCCCCCGCGAGGGGGATGCCGAGCCATTCCCAGCGTCCGTCCAGGGCGACGAGGGCGATCAGGAGGAGGGCGTACCAGGAGTAGCCCGGGGTGAGGAGGAGGAAGGACCAGCCGGTGACCAGGAGCGCGCCGCTCCAGGGGCGCCGCGGATCGCCGCGCCACATCACGTACAACGACACTGCCGCGATGACGACGAGCAGGACCGGGAACGCCCAGGTGCCGGGCAGGACCAGGCGCAGGAGCGAGTAGCGGGATCCGGCTGAGGGGTCGTCGTAGCCCTCTTCCTCGACGTAGCCGCCGAGGTAGCCGAAGACCGAGCCGTGCGAGAGCAGGACGTACGGGACGTAGGAGAGCAGGGTGAAGGCTGCCGCCGGCAGCAGTACCGCAGCCGCGTCACGGACGCGCCGGACCCCGGAGAGCGCGCCGGGGAGGACGACGGCCGGCATCAGCTTCGTGGCGATGGCGGCGCCGATCAGCACCCCGCCCGCTGCTCGCCGGGGCAGGGCCCGGGACGCGACGAGGCCGAGTCCGGCGACGGCGAGGAGCACGCCCAGCACGTCGATGTGCGCATTGTTGACCGCTTCCAGGGGGACGGCCGGGCACCATGCCCAGTACGCGGCCTTGCGGAGGTCCTCGCCGCGCCGACGCAGGATCAGGAGGAGTACGCCCGTGACGCCGAGGGAGATCAGTGCGGCGCCGATCTGGAGCGGCCCCAGCCGGGCGCCGGCGGGGGACAGCCGGTCGACGGCCAGGAAGTACGCCTCGGCTACGGGCGGGTAGATGGTGTGGACGGCGGGCCTGTTGATGCGGGTGCAGTGGGGCTCACCGTCGGTGGGCGGGATGCGGGCGAGGTCGGGGCCCTGGCAGGCGGCCCCGGTGGGGAAGAGCCAGGGGTCGCGCAGCCGGGCGAGGGCCGGGTCCTGTGGAGGATGGTCGTACGGGGAGATGCCGGCCGACTGGACGCGGCCGTCCCAGGCGTAGCGGTACGAGTCGGTGCTGGTCCGAGGGGGTCCCAGCAGTCCGGTCACCGTGACGGCGACGGCCCCGGCGACGATCAGCCACGCGGCAGGGCGGGGCGGGACCCGGCGCACCACGAGAAGCGCGACGGCGAACAGCGCCCAGCCGACCGCGTACCGGCCGAAGAGCCCGACGGGGTCGCTGAAGTAGCCCCCGTACAGCACGGTGAGGGTGAGCACCGTCGTGAGTGCGGCGAGAAGGAGGGCGGTGGCGACGAGTGCGGCGCGCGGGGGGAGGGCGGTAAGCGGTTTCACCTGCGGAAGCGTTCCAGGAACCGGCCCTCCCGTGGACCTCGCCACCTCGGACGTCTGTGTTTCGTAAGGTGTTCGGGCCACCTGCGCGGCTCTCGTCGGGGGTGTGATGGGGGCATGCGTTTCACCCTTCCTCCGGGGCCGCCCGTCACGTTCAAGGCGCGCCTGCACGATGCCCGTACGGCGACCGCGATCGGCCGCTGGCTCGGCCTGGCCATGGCCGTCTGCTTCGCGACCGGCGTGCTGAGCCATTACCTCCAGCACCCGCCGGGGTGGCTGGCCGACCGGCTGCCGAGCCGCCCGTACTGGGGCTACCGGCTCACCCAGGGCCTCCACGTGGCGTCCGGGATCGCGGCGGTTCCGTTGCTGCTCGCGAAGCTGTGGGCGGTCTACCCGCGGTTGTTCGCGTGGCCGCCGGTGCGGTCCCTGCGGCATGCCCTGGAGCGGATCTCCGTGGCCGTCCTCGTCGCGGCCGCCCTGTTCGAACTCTTCACCGGACTGCTGAACACCTTCCAGTGGTACCCGTGGCCGTTCAACTTCGTTCCGGTGCACTACGCGGTCGCCTGGCTCCTGCTCGGCGCGCTGCTCCTGCACGTAGCCGTGCAATGGCCGCTGATCCGGGACCACTTCACGCGCCGCTCTCCCGGGACCCTGGCCCTGCCCGCGGCTGACGGGCCCGACCGCCGGCAGCTCCTTCTCGGTGTCACGGCCGCGGTCGGAGCGGTGACGCTGACCACCGCCGGACAGTCCGTCACCGCGCTCGGCGCGCTGGAGCTGTTCGGCCCGCGCAGCCCGTCCCACGGGGCACAGGGACTCCCGGTGAACAGGACGGCAGCGGCCGCACGCATCACCCCGGCCTCGCTGGCCGACTGGCGGCTGACCGTGCACGGGCCGCGCCCGTACACCCTCACGCTGGAGGAGCTGCGCGCCATGCCCCAGCACGACGTCACCCTGCCCATCGCCTGCGTCGAGGGCTGGAGCAAGTCCGCGCACTGGACCGGGGTACGGGTGCGGGACCTCCTGGAACGGGCGGGGGGAGGCGCGGACGCGCGGGCCAGGGTGGTCTCCCTGGAGGCGGCGGGCGCCTACCGGGTGATGGAGATGGGCCGGCTCTACGCGCAGGACCCGCTCACCCTCCTCGCGCTGCGCCTGAACGGCGAGGAGCTGTCCCTGGACCACGGCTACCCGGCGCGGATCATCGCCCCCAACCGGCCCGGGGTGCTCCAGACCAAGTGGGTCGGCCGGCTGGAGGCCGCGTGATGAACTTCCGACACGTGACGGGCGGACTCGGGCTGGCGTGCGCGGCCTGGGGCGGATGGCTGCTGCTCCAGCAGCCCGAGCCGTGGCGGATCGCCGTGTGGCTCGGGGGAGCGGTCGCGGTGCACGACGGCTTCATCGCGCCGCTCGTGTTCGCGGTCGCGGCCCTCGCCGCCGCGGCGGGCCTGCGCCTGCGCGGAGTTCCGCGTGCGGCCCTGATCGTCGCGGGCTCCCTGACCGCGATCGCGCTCCCTGCGCTCCTGCGCCCCGGCGGCACGGCCAACCCCACCGTCCTGCCGCTCGACTACCTGCGCAACTGGCTGCTGGCCATGGCGGCCATCGCGCTGTTCACCGTCGTACACGCAGCCCTGCACGCCGCTCTGCGGGCGCTGACGCGCCGAGCCGACCGCGGGGCCTGACAACCGGCGTCGCGACGACAACCGCCGGAGTGGGAACCGCAGTTGCGCGGACTCCACCCCGGCGGTCCTGCGTGGCGTGCCGGTCAGCGGGTCAGCGCAACGAAGTGCCGGCCCGCGGCCTGCCAGATGTCGTACGGGGTCCAGCCCGCGGCCTCGGCCCCGGTGCACAGGGCGCGGGTGCCGAGCCGGGCCCACCAGAAGGAGGCCCCGCGGCCGCCGGTGCCGTCCTCGACGTAGACCTCGACGCGTTCGTCGACATCGGCAGTCGCCACCTCGACAAGGAGGGATCCGCCGGGGGCGGTCAGCTCGGCGGCCCGGCGCAGCAGGGCCGTCGGGTCACCGCCGATACCGATGTTGCCGTCGATGAGCAGGACCGTCCCCCAACCGCCCTCGCGGGGAAGCGGGTCGAAGACGGACCGGCACAGCGCGCTGCCGCCGGCCCGGACGGTACGGGCTACGGCCTCGGGGGTGACGTCCACCCCGAGAGCGGCCTGCCCCCGTCCGGCGAGGGCGGCGACCAGGCGGCCCGGCCCGCAGCCGATGTCGAGGACGGGGCCGGTACATCGGTTCAGCACGGTCTCGTCGGCCGCGTCGGGCTCTGCGCACCACCGCTCGACTTCGAGGGGAAGCAGCCAGCCGTCGTGACGCCGCAGGTAGAGCGGGCCCTGTCCGGCGCGCAGGGCATCGGCGTACGGGTCGGCCTGCCAGGCCTGCGGGGCGGGCTCGGTGAGCTGCGCGGTCATCGGCTCACCGCGCACAGGCCGGAGTGCAGGGCGGCGAAGCGGGTCCACGGTGCGGCCGCGGCGACCCGCCGCGCATCGGCGGGGGTGTCCACGTCGCACAGCTCGGGCAGGTCGCGCAGGCCGAGCCCCGCGCCCGTCAGCCGTTGCCGCTGGACCTCACCGGTGTGGGCCACGGACATAGGGACGCCGATCAGCAGGGCCGGGTCGGGTTCGGCCAGGCCGAGGGCCCAGAACCCGCCGTCGTCGGCGGGGCCGAACCACGCGTCGGCCTCGGCGAAGTCGAGGCCGGGGGTGAGGAGGCCGGGGGTGACCTGAGGGGTGTCCATGCCGATCAGCAGGGCCGGACCTTCTGCCAGGGCGAAGGCAGCGGCCAGCCGGACGTCCAGGCCCCCCGCGCACTGCGCGACGACCTCGATGCCGGCCGGGATCCATGGCCCCGGCTGTCCGTCCAGTACCAGGACGCGCCGCCGGGCCGGGGTCGCCAGGACCGCCGCGAGGGTGTCCTCCAGTGCGGCGCGTGCCAGGTCCGCGGCCTGCTGCGGGGTGAACCGGGTGGTCAGGCGGGTTTTCACCCGGCCCGGGACGGGGGCCTTGGCGATGACGAGCAGGGTGCTCATGCGGAGATCCCCTCGGTTCGTGCGGGCCGGGCGACCGGTGGTTCGGCCAGGACCCGGCGCATGTCGCGCACGGCGTTCCAGGTGCCGCGCCAGGTTCCGGTGACCTTGGACTTCCCGGCGCGGGGCAGGTAGGGGACGTCCGTCTCGGCCACCCGCCAGCCCGCGTCGGCGGCCCGTACCACCATCTGGAGCGGGTAGCCGCTGCGCCGGTCGGTCAGCTCCAGACCGAGCAGCGCCTCGCGGCGCGCGACCCGCATCGGGCCGAGGTCGTGCAGCCGCAGCCCGGTACGCCGGCGCAGCATCCGGGCAAGGGCGATGTTGCCGGCCCGGGCGTGGGCGGGCCAGGCGCCGCGGGCCTGGGGACGGCGGCGGCCGAGCAGCAGGTCGGCCCCGCCGGTCGCGACCCGCTCTGCCATGGGCGCGAGCAGAGCGGGATCCATGGAGGCGTCGCAGTCGCAGAAGCAGACGAACTCGGCGCGGGCGGCGAGCAGCCCGGCGTGGCAGGCGGCGCCGAAACCGCGGCGGACCTCGTGCACGACCGTCGCACCGAGGGAGCGCGCGATGTCGGCCGAGCCGTCGGTGGAGCCGTTGTCGACGACGATGGCCCGCCACCCGGACGGCACCCGCGCCAACACCCAGGGCAGCGCCTCGGCCTCGTCGAGGCAGGGAAGTACGAGGTCCGCGCGGGGCGGACGAGCAGAAGGAGTCACCCTCCACACCGTAGGAACCGGAAGGCCGGGAAGGGCGTCTTGAGACCTTACGAAACGCGGACACCGCGCCGTACCGCGGCGCCCGCCGGTCCGCACGGAACGGCACGGTGCCACCCTGGGGGCATGGCAATGAGCAATGAAACCGGTCCCGGCTCCTCCGGCCTGGGCCCCGTCCCCGGCGGCGTCGCGGGCCGCGTTCTGGTGGTGGACGACGATCCGACCGTCTCGGAGGTGGTGGCGGGCTACCTGGAGCGGGCCGGATTCACGGTGCACCGTGCCGTTGACGGGCCGTCCGCGCTGGAGGCCGCCGCCCGGCACCGGCCGGACCTGGTCGTCCTCGATCTGATGCTGCCGGGCATGGACGGCCTGGAGGTGTGCCGCCGGCTGCGTGCGAGCGGAACCTGGGCGCACACCCTCCCCGTGGTCATGCTCACCGCGCGCGGGGACGAGGAGGACCGGATCCTGGGCCTGGAGGTCGGCGCGGACGACTACGTGACCAAACCCTTCAGCCCGCGCGAACTGGTCCTGCGCGTCCGGTCGGTGCTGCGCCGGAGGTCCTCGACGACCCCGGTCGACGAACCGTTGCTCGTGGTTGCCGGTCTTTCCGTGGACCCCGCTGCCCGCCGTGCGACCCGGGACGGATCGGAGCTGGCCCTGACCCTCAGGGAGTTCGACCTCCTGGTGTACTTCCTGCGGCACCCGGGGCAGGTCTGTGACCGGGAACGGTTGATGCGCGAGGTCTGGGGCTGGGAATACGGCGACCTTTCCACCGTGACCGTTCACGTCCGCCGACTGCGGAGCAAGATCGAGCAGGATCCGGCCGACCCGCAATTGATCCGGACGGTCTGGGGCGCCGGATACCGCCTTGAGACGGTCCCCCGTCCGCCCGGCGGCGCGCCGGGCGGCGCCCGCGTGGAGGGCGGCCATGCGTGACCTGTTGCTGATCGCCCTGTACGCCCTCCTCGGCGCGGGGGCGGCGGGACTGCTCGGTGCTGTCGCGCTGCGGATGCTGCGCCGGCGGAGCGTCGCCGTCTCCCTCGCGGTCGTCGCGACGGTCGCGGTGTCCGCGATGCTCGCCGGTACGCTCGCGGTGGCTTGGGCGATGTTCCTGTCCTCCCACGACCTCTCCGTGGTGACCACCGTCGTCGCGATGGCCGCTGCCGTCTCCCTGGGTACGGCGTTGCTGCTGGGACGCCAGGTCGTGTCACGCTGCCGGGAACTCGTCTCGGCGGCCCGCGACTTCGGCGAGCAGGGGGCCTTCACGCCACCCGCCGCACCGGCCCCTGCCGAATTCGCGGCGCTGAGCCGTGAACTGGCGCTCACCGGCGAACGACTGGCGGCCTCGCGTGAACGCGAACGGGCCCTGGAGACCTCCCGGCGCGAGCTCGTCGCGTGGATCTCGCACGATCTGCGGACTCCGCTGGCGGGGCTGCGTGCGATGTCGGAGGCGCTGGAGGACGGTGTGGTGGCCGATCCGGCCCGCTACCACCAGCAGATGCGCGCCGAGGTCGAGCGCCTCAACTCCATGGTGACGGACCTGTTCGAGCTCTCCCGCATCCATGCCGGCGCCCTCTCGCTCAGCACGGCCCGGATCTCCCTCCACGACCTGGTCGGCGACGCCCTGGCGGGCGCGGACGCTCTGGCCAGGCAGCACGGCGTACGGCTGGCGGGCGGGGCGGTGGATCCGCTGCCGGTGGAGGTCGACGGCAAGGAGATGACCCGGGTCCTGTCGAACCTGCTGGTCAACGCCATTCGCCACACCCCGGCCGAGGGCACGGTCGCGATCGCCGCCGAACGCCGTGCGGACGCGGTGGTGCTGTCGGTCACCGACGCGTGCGGCGGGATCCCGGAGGAGGACCTGCCGCGTGTCTTCGACACCGGATGGCGGGGATCGCGGGCCCGTACGCCTCCCTCGGGCGCGGGGCTGGGTCTGGCGATCGTACGCGGCATCGTCGAAGCCCATTCCGGACACGCCGACGTCCACAACGTGCCCGGCGGCTGCCGCTTCGAACTCACCCTCCCCGCCCCCGTGTAATCCAGGAAGGCCGGGCCGGCGGAACCGCCGCCTGCGCGCCGTGCCGTCCATACCGCCCCGCGCCTCTCCGTGGGGCCTCAGCCGACGGCGCCCGCCGAGGCCCGTTGACCGGCTCGGGCGAACTCGGCCATGCCGTCTTCGAAGCCGACTTCCGGACGCCAGCCCAGTCCGTCGCGCAGTCGGGCGGAGTCGGCGGTGATGTGCCGTACATCCCCCAACCGGAACTCGCCGGTCACCACCGGCGCGGGCCCGCCGTACGCGGAGGCCAGGGCCGACGCCATCTCGCCGACGGTCCGCGGCTGTCCGCTGCCGGTGTTGTAGGCGGTCAGCATCCCGGCAGCCGTCCCCCTGAGGGCCTCCAGGGCCACGACGTTCGCCGAGGCCACGTCCCTCACGTGGACGAAGTCCCGCCGCTGCGCGCCGTCCTCGAAGACCCGGGGGGCCTCGCCCCTGGCCAGGGCGGACCGGAAGAACGAGGCCACCCCGGCGTACGGGGTGTCGCGCGGCATCCCCGGCCCGTACACGTTGTGGTAGCGCAGCGCGACCGCACGGCCCTCCACGCAGCGGGCCCAGGCGGCCGCCAGGTGCTCCTGGGCCAGCTTCGTCGTCGCGTAGACGTTCCGTGGATCCGTCGGCGCGTCCTCGCCGACCAGACCCGGAGCGAGCCCAGCCCCGCAGTCGGGGCACCGGGGCTCGAAACGGCCCGCCTCCAGATCCTCGGCCAGCCGCGGCCCGGGCCGTACCGTCCCGTGCCGTTCGCAGGTGTAGCGGCCCTCCCCGTACACCACCATCGACCCGGCGAGCACGAGCTGCCGGATGCCGGCGGACGCCATCTCCGCCAGCAGGACGGCCGTGCCGAGGTCGTTGCAGCCGACGTACTCGGGGGCATCGGCGAAGTCCTTTCCGAGGCCGACCATCGCAGCCTGGTGGCACACCGCGTCCATGCCCTGCAGTGCGTCCCGGACCGCGTCGGCGTCCCGCACGTCGGCCCGGACGAACTCCGCGTCCGGCAAGGCGGGTGTGTCAGGGTGGGCGGCCGGCAGCAGGGCGTCGAGCACGACGGGGTCGTGCCCGCTGTCCATGAGGGCGGTGACGATGTGGGAGCCGATGAACCCGGCCCCTCCGGTGACGAGTACGCGCATGCCCCGGACGCTACGCAGTACCGGCTGTCGGAGCCGTCTCCCACGCGCGGGCGTAAGACTTCCGTCATAGGTGATCGGCGCGGCCCACGGGGCGGCGTCCAGCCGCGAGCAGTGCGGCGATGACGGGGGCGACGGGGCTGCGAGCCGACTCTGTGGCGAGGGGACGGCATCACCGGCCGGGCCGTGGGGTCGTTCGGGTTGACGCCGGTGGCGGCGGAGACCAGGGCGGCGCCGGTGGCCTTCCGTGCGGACGCGCTCCGGCTGCCGGACCGGCCTCGTGCATGGTCGTCACGATCAGAACCTTTCGGGGAAGAACAACGCCAGGATCAGATACCCGACCAGGCTGACCGCGACGACGATGCCTACGACAGTCTCCGTGCTCACCCGTACACCGACTCCTCCGTGCGTCCTCAACCTCACCAGCGAACATCAAGGAAACGCTGAACGAAACGGCGCATACGGCTTCCTGACGCGGTTGGCCGGGACTTTGACGGTGTATTGACGGCCGCTCCATCGACAGGGTGAAGGCGGTGTGCCGGGAAGCCCGGCTGGCGTGGTTCCCGCTGCCCTCGGCCGCCGTCCAGCGGAACGCGGGCGCACACCCGTCCTGCGCGTCCCGGCCGTGCTGACGCGGGCACGTGGCGTGGTCCCCCGGCGGCAGGTACGCGGAGGGCGCGCGGCCGACGTCAGAGGGCCGGGCAGGCAGCGGGCGCCGTCGGCAGCACCGGATTCGGTGGCCGATCGTCGTAGCGCGGACCGCTGTTCATGGCGCAATCCCAGCGCATCGCCGACGTCGGGGCAAGCGCCCGGCGGCTCCTTGACGGCCTTCTGATGCCCCTCCATCAGGGCGGCGTAAAAGATCGACTTCCGCGCGGAAGGAACCCGTCAAGGAGTGGCGCCGGGGCCTTCGGCCGGGCGCAGACTGAAGTGGCGACGGAGCCGGACGACGGACCGGCGGCACGCGGCCGGCGGGCGGTGACCTGAACACCTCCGCAGCCGCGCATGGTCCCACCGTGGGGGTACGGACCGATGCGACCGCGTGTCGGTCACCCGTCGCACAACACATGAGCCGTCCGGCCTTCCGGTGTGGGGATACCGGGCCGGACGGCTCTCGTGTTCCAGGGGGTTGCCCCGGTGTCAGGTGACCGCGGACGCCGGGAGCTCCGGGGACAGCGGAGGTCCGTCACCCGCTACGGGGAGGGTGAGGACCATCGTGAGGCCGCCGCCCGGAGTGTCCTCGGCCGTGAGGGTGCCCTTGATGGCTTCGGTGAAGCCGCGTGCGACGGCGAGGCCGAGGCCGACGCCGGCGCCGCGCGGGGCGTCGCCGTGGCGCTGGAAGGGTTCGAATATGCGGTCCTTGGCCTCGTCCGGGACACCGGGGCCCCGGTCGACGACCCGGAGCTCGACGCGGCTGCCCAGGGCGCTCGCAGACACGTTGACGGGCTGTCGGTGGGGGCTGTACTTGACGGCGTTCTCGACGATGTTGGCGACGGCCCGCTCCAATAGGCCCCGGTCGACGGCGACCATCGGCAGCGTCTCGGGGATGTCGAGTTCGACGCTGTCCTCCGGTACGCCGCGCAGGGCCATCGGGACGACCTCGTCGAGGTCGGTTTCCCGGATCAGGGGGACGACGGTGCCGGTGTTGAGGCGGGACATGTCGAGGAGGTTGCCGATCAGGGCGGCGAGGCGGTCGGCGCCGTCCTCGATGCCTTCGAGCAGTTCGGCCTTGTCGTCCTCGGACCATTCGACGTCGTCGGAGCGCAGGGAGGTGACCGAGGCCTTGATACCGGCGAGCGGGGTGCGCAGGTCGTGGCTGACCGAGGCCAGCAGGGCCGTGCGGATGCGGTTGGCCTCGGCGAGCTCGCGCGACTTCTCCGCTTCGTCGACGAGGCGCTGGCGGTCGAGTACGACGGCTGCCTGGGCGGCGAAGGCGCCGAGGACACGGCGGTCCTCGGCGGGCAGGACCCGGCCGGTCAGGGTGAGGGTCATGGTGTCGCCGATGGGCAGGTCCACGTCCGCGTCCTCGGGGCGGACGACGGTGCCTGTGCCGACGGATGCCGCCGTGGTCCAGGGGTCGACTTCGCTGGTGCGCTCCAGGAGGGCCACCGACTGCATGGCGAAGGTCTCGCGGAGGCGTTCCAGGAGGGCGTCGAGGGAGTCCTCGCCGCGCAGGACGCTGCCGGCGAGGAAGGAGAGGATCTCCGACTCGGCGCGCAGGCGGGCGGCCTGGTGGGTGCGCCGCGCGGCGAGGTCGACCACGGAGGCCACGGACACTGCCACGCCGATGAAGATCGCGATGGCGACGATGTTCTTCGGGTCGGAGATCGTGAACTGGTGCAGCGGCGGTGTGAAGTAGTAGTTCAGCAGCAGGGACCCGAACGCCGCCGAGGCGAGCGCGGGGAGCAGCCCGCCGAGGAGTGCCGCCGCCACCGTGCACGTGAGGAAGAGCAGCATGTCGTTGGCCAGGCCGAGGCCGGGGACCAGCTGGTTCAGCAGGACGGTGAGCAGCACGGGGCCGCCGATGCCGGCCAGCCAGCCCCAGATGCGGCGGGACCGTCCAAGGCGCGCGCCGCGCGCGACGGGCAGGCCGCGGCCCTTGGCGGCCTCGTCGTGGGTGACGATGTGGACGTCGAGGTCCGGGCCCGATTCGCGGGCGACGGTGGCGCTGACGCCGGGGCTGAAAACCGACTGCCAGGAGCGGCGGCGGCTCACGCCGAGCACGATCTGGGTGGCGTTGCAGCCGCGGGCGAACTCCAGCAGGGCGTCGGAGACGTCGTCGCCTATGACGTGGTGGAAGGTGCCGCCGAGACCTTCGACCAGGGTGCGTTGGACGGCGAGCTCCTTGGGCGAGGCAGAGGACAGCCCGTCGCTGGCGGCGATGTACACGGCGAGGACCTCTCCGCCGGCGCCCTTCTCCGCCAGGCGGGCGGCCCGCCGGATGAGCGTACGGCCCTCGGGGCCCCCGGTGATGCCGACGACGATGCGTTCGCGGGCCTGCCAGGTGGAGCGGATGTTGTGCTCGCCCCGGTACTCCTGGAGGTACTCGTCGACCCGGTCGGCCACCCACAGCAGCGCCAGCTCCCGCAGCGCGGTCAGGTTCCCGGGCCGGAAGTAGTTCGAGAGGGCCGCGTCGACCTTGTCGGGCTTGTAGACGTTGCCGTGGGCCATGCGCCGCCGCAGCGCCTGCGGGGACATGTCCACCAGTTCGATCTGGTCCGCCCGCCGGGCCACCTCGTCGGGGACGGTCTCGCGCTGCCGTACGCCTGTGATCGTCTCGACCACGTCGCCCAGCGATTCGAGGTGCTGGATGTTCACGGTGGAGATGACGTCGATGCCGGCCTGGAGGAGCTCCTCCACGTCCTGCCAGCGCTTGGCGTTGCGCGAGCCGGGAACGTTGGTGTGTGCGAGCTCGTCCACCAGCACGACGGCGGGGCGGCGGGCGAGGATCGCGTCGACGTCCATCTCGGTGAACGTGGAGCCGCGGTACTCCAGCTCACGCCGCTCGATGAGCTCGAGGCCGTGCAGCATCACCTCGGTCCGTGGCCGGCTGTGGTGCTCGACGAAGCCGACGACGCAGTCGGTGCCCCGCTCGACCCGGCGGTGCGCCTCGGAGAGCATCGCGTACGTCTTGCCGACGCCCGGTGCCGCGCCGAGGTAGATGCGGAGCTTGCCGCGACCCATGTTCAGACTCTTCTTCTCTGTCGACGGTTGGGCGGATGATCAGGGTTCGAAGCGGTAGCCCATGCCCGGTTCGGTGATCAGGTATCGGGGGTGCGAAGGGTCCGGCTCCAGTTTGCGCCGGAGCTGGGCCAGGTACACGCGCAGGTAATTGGTGTTCTCGCTGTAAGTGGGGCCCCAGACTTCCAGCAGCAGCCTGCTCTGGGTGATCAGCCGGCCGGGGTGGGCGATGAGGATTTCCAGCAGGTGCCACTCGGTCGGGGTCAGCCGTACCGTGCGTTCGCCCCGGTACACCTTCTTCGCGACCAGGTCGACGGTGAACTCGTCGGTGGTGACGATCGAAACCTCGTCGGCCCGCGAGGCGTCGGCCGGCTCCTGTCTCCGGGCGGCCGCGCGCAGCCGGGCGAGGAGTTCGTCCATGCTGAACGGTTTCGTCACGTAGTCGTCTGCGCCGGCGTCCAGGGCTCGGATCTTGTCTTCCGAGGTGTGGCGTGCGGACAGCACCAGGATGGGCACGCGGCTCCAGCCGCGCACGCTCTTGATCACGTCGACGCCGTCCATGTCGGGGAGCCCGAGGTCGAGCACGATGACGTCCGGCTTGCGCGCGGCCGCGAGCCGCAGGGCCGAGCCGCCGTCCGGAGCCTCTTCGACCTCGAATTTGCGTGCCTGCAGATTGATCTTGAGCGCACGGACGAGCTGGGGATCGTCCTCCACCACCAGCACCCGGGTCATGGGTGTGCAGCCTTTCCTTCGATGAGAACAAGACGGTCAGGAGCCGGCATGGCGCGAGCATCCCGCGCCCTGCCGGCTCCCGGTCCGTGCGATGGGGAACATCAGCCGTTGGTCAGTGCCTTGAGCGCGATGTTGAGTTCGAGGACGTTGACCCGCGGCTCGCCCATGAAGCCGAGGATCCGGCCGGTGGTGTGGTCGGCGACGAGCTTCTCGACCTGCTTGACGTCGAGCTTGTTCTGCTCGGCGACCCGGTGGATCTGGAGCTCGGCGTAGGCGGGGGAGATGTGCGGGTCGAGGCCGGAGCCCGAGGAGGTGACGGCGTCAGCCGGCACGTCCTCCGGCTTGACCGTGTGGGAGGGGGTGGAGTTGTCCGCGATGACGGCTTCCTTGGCGGCGACGACCTGGGCGCAGAGGGTGCCCTCCTCGGCGTCCTTGGTGCACTGGCCGTTCACGGCTCCGTTGTCGGCGGAGCGGTTGGTGGCGCCGGAGAGGATCAGCGAGTACTGGGTGTTGACGCTGTTGGTGCCCAGGCCGCCCGAGGGGCGGGGCTGGAACCACCTCAGGTCCGGCTTCGCGGCCTCCTCCGGGTCGTCGCCCGCCGTCGAATCAGAAGCAGCCTGCTTGGGCAGGTTGTAGGTCTGCCCGATGAGGGAGGAGCCGACGACGGTGCCGCTCTGGTCCTTGATCTCGGAGCCGTTGGCCTTGTCGTTGAACAGAGCCTGGGCGATGCCGGTGACGGCGAGCGGGTAGATGACCCCGCAGATCACGGTCAGGACGAGCAGGGCCCGCAGGCCCGCCCCGATCAACCGTGCGGTGTTGCGTACGGAGTTGTTCATGGTCGTCTCAGCCGATTCCGGGGAGGAGGGTGATGAGCAGGTCGATGAGCTTGATGCCGATGAACGGGGCGATCAGACCGCCCACGCCGTACAGCCCGAGGTTCCGGCGGAGCATCTTGTCGGCGCTGGTCGGCCGGTACTGGACGCCCTTGAGGGCGAGGGGGACGAGCGCGATGATGATCAGCGCGTTGAAGATGACGGCCGAGAGGATCGCCGATTCAGGGGACGCGAGCCCCATGATGTTGAGCTTGTCGAGGCCCGGGTAGACCACGGCGAACATGGCCGGGATGATCGCGAAGTACTTCGCGACGTCGTTGGCGATGGAGAAGGTGGTCAGGGCTCCGCGGGTGATGAGGAGCTGCTTGCCGATCTCGACGATCTCGATGAGCTTGGTGGGGTTGGAGTCCAGGTCCACCATGTTCCCGGCCTCCTTGGCGGCCGACGTCCCGGTGTTCATGGCGACCCCGACGTCGGCCTGGGCCAGGGCGGGCGCGTCGTTGGTGCCGTCACCGGTCATCGCGACGAGCTTGCCGCCGGCCTGCTCCCGCTTGATCAGGGCCATCTTGTCCTCGGGCGTGGCCTCGGCGAGGAAGTCGTCGACACCCGCCTCCTCGGCGATCGCTTTGGCCGTCAGCGGGTTGTCACCCGTGATCATGACCGTCTTGATGCCCATGCGGCGCAGCTCCTCGAACCGCTCCCGCATGCCCTCCTTGACGACGTCCTTGAGGTGGATGACACCCAGGACCCGGGCGCCCTTCTCGTCCTTGACGGCGACCAGGAGTGGCGTGCCGCCGGCCTCGGAGATGCGGTTGGCGAGGAGGTCGGCGTCCTCGGAGACCTCGCCGCCCTGCTCCTTGACCCACGCGATGATCGAACCGGCCGCGCCCTTGCGGGTCTGCTTGCCATCCACGTCAACACCGGACATACGGGTCTGGGCGGTGAAGGCGATCCACTCGGCGTGCGCGAGCTCGCCCTGGTGGCGTTCGCGCAGCCCGTACCTCTCCTTGGCGAGGACCACGATGGAACGGCCCTCGGGGGTCTCGTCCGCGAGCGACGAAAGCTGGGCGGCGTCCGCGACCTCCGCCTCGGTCGTGCCCTTGACCGGCACGAACTCCGACGCCTGGCGGTTGCCGAGGGTGATGGTGCCGGTCTTGTCGAGCAGCAGCGTCGAGACGTCGCCGGCGGCCTCGACGGCGCGGCCCGACATGGCCAGGACGTTGCGCTGGACCAGACGGTCCATGCCCGCAATGCCGATCGCGGAGAGCAGCGCGCCGATGGTGGTGGGGATCAGGCAGACCAGCAGCGCGGTCAGCACGATCATGGACTGCTCGGCGCCCGCGTAGATCGCGAAGGGCTGGAGCGTGACCACGGCGAGCAGGAAGACGATGGTGAGGGACGCGAGGAGGATGTTCAGCGCGATCTCGTTGGGCGTCTTCTGCCGCGCGGCACCCTCGACCAGCGCGATCATCCGGTCGATGAAGGTCTCGCCCGGCTTCGTCGTGATCTTGATGACGATCCGGTCGGAGAGCACCTTCGTACCGCCGGTGACCGCGGACCGGTCGCCGCCCGACTCCCGGATGACGGGAGCCGACTCGCCGGTGATGGCCGACTCGTCCACGGAGGCGACGCCCTCGACGACGTCGCCGTCGCCGGGGATGACGTCCCCCGCCTCGCAGACCACCAGGTCACCGATCTTCAGCTCGGTGCCCGGGACCTGCTCCTCGCCCCTGCCGTCCTTGGTCAGGCGGCGGGCGACGGAGTCGGTCTTGGCCTTGCGCAGGGTGTCGGCCTGCGCCTTGCCGCGGCCCTCGGCCACGGCCTCGGCCAGGTTGGCGAAGATCGTGGTCAGCCAGAGCCAGGCGGTGATGGCCCAGCCGAACCAGTCCGTCGGGTCCAGACACGCGAGGACGGTCGTGACCACCGAGCCGATGAGGACGACGAACATGACCGGGGACTTGATCATGATGCGGGGGTCGAGCTTGCGGACCGCGTCGGGGAAGGACTTCAGCAGTTGCCTGGGGTCGAAGAGGCCGCCGCCCACGCGGCCGCCGTCCGGCTTGTGGCCGGTGGGCACGTCCTGGTGCGGAGCCCTGGTGGGTGTGGCGGTGCTCATGACGCGAGCCCTTCGGCGAGCGGTCCCAGCGCGAGGGCGGGGAAGTAGGTCAGACCGGTGACGATCAGGATGGTTCCGACGAGCAGGCCCGTGTAGAGGGGCTTGTCGGTGCGCAGGGTGCCGGCGGTCTCGGGGACGGGCTTCTGCTCGGCGAGCGAGCCCGCCAGGGCCAGGACGAACACCATGGGCAGGAACCGGCCCAGCAGCATCGCGATGCCGATGGTCGAGTTGAACCACTGCGTGTCGGCGTTCAGACCCGCGAAGGCCGAACCGTTGTTGTTGGCGCCCGAGGTGTAGGCGTAAAGGACCTCGGAGAACCCGTGCGCACCGGCATTCGTCATCGAGTTGACGGGCGTGGGCAGGGCCATCGCCGCAGCCGTGAAGCACAGCACCAGCGCCGGGGTGATGAGGATGTAGCAGGCCGCGAGCTTGATCTCGCGGGTGCCGATCTTCTTGCCGAGGTACTCGGGGGTGCGGCCGACCATCAGGCCGGCGATGAACACCGCGATGATCGCCATGATCAGCATGCCGTAGAGGCCGGAGCCGACACCGCCGGGCGCGATCTCGCCGAGCTGCATGCCCAGCAGCTGGATGCCGCCACCGAAGCCGGTGAAGGAGGAGTGGAAGGAGTTGACAGCGCCGGTCGAGGTCAGGGTGGTGGACACGGAGAAGATGGCCGAGGCGCCGATGCCGAACCGGGTCTCCTTGCCCTCCATCGCGCCGCCCGCGGTCTCGAAGGCGGGGCCGTTGCCGGCGAACTCGGTCCACATCATCAGGGCGACGAATCCGACCCAGATGACCGCCATCGTCGCGAGGATCGCGTAGCCCTGGCGCAGGCTACCGACCATGCGGCCGAAGGTGCGGGTCAGCGAGAACGGGATGACGAGGATGAGGAAGATCTCGAAGAGGTTGGAGAACGGGTTGGGGTTCTCGAAGGGGTGGGCGGAGTTGGCGTTGAAGTACCCGCCGCCGTTTGTTCCGAGTTCCTTGATGACTTCCTGGGAGGCGACGGCGCCGCCGTTCCACTGCTGGGTGCCGCCCATGAACTGCCCGACCTCGTGGATGCCGGCGAAGTTCTGGATCGCGCCGCAGGCCACGAGGATGATCGCGCCGATCACGGAGATCGGCAGCAGGATGCGGAAGACACCCCGCACCAGGTCGGCCCAGAAGTTGCCCAGCTCACCGGTCCGCGAGCGGGCGAAGCCCCGTACGAGGGCCACGGCGACGGCCATGCCGACCGCGGCGGAGACGAAGTTCTGCACCGCCAGGCCGCCGGTCTGCACGACGTGGCCCATGGCCTGCTCGCCGTAGTACGACTGCCAGTTGGTGTTGGCGACGAACGACGCGGCGGTGTTGAAGGCCTGGTCGGGGTCGATGGCCTGGAAGCCGAGCGAGCCGGGCAGGACGCCCTGGGCGCGCTGGAGGCCGTACAGGAACAGGACGCTCACCGCGGAGAAGGCGAGGACACCGCGCAGGTAGGCGGGCCAGCGCATCTCGGCGGTGGGATTGGCGCCGATGGCCTTGTAGATCCACTTCTCCGGCTTGTAGTGCTTCTCGGAGGAGTAGACGCGGGCCATGTAGTCGCCGAGCGGGCGGTAGGCCAGCGCGAGTGCGGCGATCAGTGCGAGGAGCTGGAGCACACCAGCGAGAACGGGACTCATCGGTGGCTAGAACCTCTCCGGCTTGACAAGGGCGAGGACGAGGTATCCGAGCAGGGCGATGGCCACGACGAGGCCGACGATGTTTTCGGCGTTCACAGCTTGGTCACCCCTCGGGCGATGAGAGCCACCAGCGCGAAGACCGCGATTGTGGTGACGACGAAGGCCAGATCGGCCACCGTGAGCTCCTGGATGAAGAGGGAAGAAATGAATCGGCCAGATGGCCGATGTCGAGATAACCGTGTCTTCATCCCGGCGTTAAGACGCCTTGACGGGGTCCATACGGGCCGACGGAAACTCTTGACGCCACCCTTACGGGAAGAGCTGGGGAAGGCCCGGTCAGACCTGGTGGTACAGGCCTGCCGTGTCGGGCGCGGAGCCGGCCTGAGCGGCCGACGCGACGGCCACCGGACGATCCTGCTCCGGAGGCAGCGGGCCAGGCGGGGCCGGCAGGAAGCGGCCGTAGTAGTGTCCGCCGCCGACGACCCGCAGCTCGGTCTCGCCGTCCGGCCGCGGTCCGCCGCGACACCGACGCCGTGATCTGCCGGCTCCGTTTCCGCGTCATGGGCGACACGCGTTGACGCGTCTCTGACGGCGGTTTGACGCGTCCCGTGCGGCCGCCGTCAAAGGGGCGCCAATTCCGGAGCCGACAGGGGCAGTACGGCTGGAACGGGCAGTAGTTTCCTGCCTGTCGCGCTGCCGGGGGCCGCGAAATCACCCACATGACGGCCGAGGGGGTCCATGGAGGTGGTCCCCGGCGGTGAGACCCTCCCGCGCTCTGGCCACGAGCTGCCCAGGGCTGCCACCTCGAACCCATCCAGAAGGTCGCTTCATGCCTCCCGCCGCCGCGCAGCACGTTCCTCCGGGTCTCGGGACACCTCCGCGAACCCCGATCAACCGGCCCTCCCGGAAACGGTCCGGCCAGCTGAACGTGGTGGACCCCGAGCTCCTCGCCTCCTCCGCACGGGAGGCCGTCGGCAAGCTCCATCCTCGCGAACTGGTCAAGAAGCCGGTGCTGTTCGTCGTCGCCGTCGGATCCGTGCTGACCACACTCTCGGCGCTCATCCACCCGTCCGTCTTCACCTGGGTGATCAGCGTCTGGCTCTGGCTGACGGTCCTGTTCGCCAACCTCGCCGAGGCCGTCGCCGAAGGCCGGGGCCGCGCCCAGGCCGAGTCGCTGCGCAAGGCGCGTACGGACACGGTCGCGGTGCGGCTGAACCACTGGACGTACGGGGCGAACCTGCATCGAGCCGAGACGGAGGTGGTCACACCGGCCGAGCTCCAGCCCTTCGACTTCGTGATCGTCGAGGCCGGCGAGCTGATCCCGGCCGACGGCGACATCGTCGACGGCGCCGCGATGGTGGACGAGTCGGCCGTCACCGGCGAATCGGCTCCCGTCCTGCGGGAGTCGGGCGGTGACCGTTCCGGCGTCACCGGCGGCACGACCGTGCTGTCCGACTCGATCGTCATACGCGTCACCTCGCGCCCGGGGCACAGCTTCATCGACCGGATGATCGCCCTGGTCGAAGGCGCCACCCGGCAGAAGACGCCGAACGAGATCGCCCTGAACATCCTGCTGGCCGCCCTGACCGTCAGCTTCGTCCTCGTGGTCGTCTCCATCCAGCCGATGGCCGCCTACGCGCACGCCGCACAGTCCACGACCGTCCTGGTCGCCCTCCTCGTCACCCTCATCCCCACCACCATCGGCGCCCTGCTGTCCGCCATCGGTATCGCGGGCATGGACAGGCTCGTCCAGCGCAACGTCATCGCCATGAGCGGACGCGCCGTCGAGGCCGCCGGAGACGTGAACACCCTGCTGCTCGACAAGACCGGCACCATCACCCTCGGCAACCGCGAGGCCGCGGCCTTCATCCCCCTGCCCGGCGTGGACCACATCAAGCTGGCGGACGCCGCCCAGCTGTCCTCGCTCGCCGACGAGACGCCCGAAGGCCGCTCCGTCGTGGCACTCGCCCAGCGGTACGGACTGCCGCCGGCCGACGCGGCGGACCTCAGCAATCCGCGGTTCACCGAGTTCAGCGCCAAGACCCGGATGAGCGGTGTCAACCTGAGCTGGTCGGGCGGCGCCGGCTGCGCCATCCGCAAGGGTGCGACGGTTCAGGTCTGTGACTGGGTGGCGATGCGCGGCGGCACCGTCCCGGCGGAGGCGGTGACCTGGTCGGCCACCGTGTCGGAGTCCGGGGGCACACCCCTGCTGGTGGCGGTCCACGACTGGGACGGGCCGAGAGTGCTCGGCATCATCCACCTCAAGGACGTCGTCAAGGAAGGGATCCGGGAGCGGTTCGAGGAGCTGCGCAGCATGGGGATCCGTACGGTCATGGTGACCGGGGACAACGAACTGACGGCCCGCGCCATCGCCGCCGAGGCCGGGGTCGACGAGTACCTGGCGGAAGCCACCCCCGAGGACAAGATGGCCCTCATCAAGCGGGAGCAGGCCGGCGGCAAGCTCGTCGCGATGACCGGTGACGGCACCAACGACGCCCCGGCCCTGGCCCAGGCCGATGTCGGCGTCGCCATGAACACGGGCACCTCGGCGGCCAAGGAAGCCGGGAACATGGTCGACCTCGACTCCAACCCCACCAAGCTCATCGACATCGTCGAGATCGGCAAGCAGCTCCTCATCACCCGCGGAGCCCTGACCACCTTCTCCATCACCAACGACGTCGCGAAGTACTTCGCGATCATCCCCGCGATGTTCGCGACGGCCTATCCAGGCCTCGAAGCCCTCAACATCATGGGCCTGAGCAGCCCCCGGTCCGCGATCACCTCGGCGATCATCTTCAACGCGCTGATCATCGTCGCCCTCATCCCGCTCGCCCTGCGCGGCGTCCGCTACAAGCCCGCCTCCGCCCACGACCTGCTGCGCCGCAACCTCGGCGTCTACGGTCTGGGCGGGCTCGTGCTGCCGTTCGTCGGGATCAAGCTCATCGACCTGCTGGTCTCCCTCATCCCCGGCATGGGATGAGCTCTGGGCCGCTCCCTCCCCGGCTGGCCTGGTTCAGGCAGCCGGCTGGGGCTGGCGCAGTTCTGCCTGGCCGAAGAGGAGCGCGTACCCGCCGGGGAGTTGGCGAAGGATGCGGGCGAGGAGGTCGGGGCCGGCGAGGCGGGTGACGACGGCGAGTACGGCGCCGGTGTCCCAGCGGGCGACGGCCGGGGTCGTGCCGGCGCGGGCGGCAACATCTTTGACGAAGCCCCATCCGGTGAGCTGTTCGGTGTCGGGGACCTGTCCGGTGAAGGTGAGGGCGGCCTCGACGGGCAGGGCCTGGGCGAGGTCGACGCGTTCGTCTCCGACGAGCTGGCGGCCGAGGGCGGCGAGGACCGTGCGGACGGCTTCTTCTGCGCGTGCGCGGGTGGGGTAGGCGCCTTCGTAGCGCACTCGTTCCAGCATCTGGTCGAACGTCATGGCCGCGAGGGACGGGTTCGGTTGAGGCTGGGCGTACATGGTGCTGCGGTTGCCTTTCTCGTCGAAGGTACGTTCTGGCCGGTGCCTGCGGTCAGGTGGGCTGGGGGTGGCCGAAGAGGAGGTCGTAGCCGGGCGGGAGCTGGAGCAGCGCTTCGCGGATCAGGACGTCTCCGGCGGCTGCGGCCACGGTGGAGAGGACCGCTCCGATGTCCCACAGGGCCGTCTTCTCGGTGGCGCCTTCGATCCAAGCCGCGGTGGCGCGGACGAAGCGTTCGGGAGAGAGCGGCTCCGCGGCCTGCAGCGGATTGAGGAGGATCAGGGCGTAGGTCTCGGGGAGCCGGGCGGCGAGCTCGGCCCGCACGGTGCCGACCAGGTGTGCGCCCAGCAGGGCCAGGACGACGCGGGCTGCGCGTTCGGCTTCCTCCCGGGTTCGGTACTCGCCGCGTTCCTGGACATGGTCCAGGAACGCTTCCCGGCGCATCGACATCTCACGTCACCTCCATGGGAGGGGTGAAAGGGGAATGGGGCGCGGAGGGCGGGGTGCCGGAGGGGGATCGGTTCCCCGTCCTCCGCCGCCGGTGCCGGCCTGGTCAGCCGGAGATCTGCTTGCGGCCGGACTCGCCGCCGATGGCGATCTTCCGCGGCTTGGCGCGCTCGGCGATCGGGATCCGCAGGGTCAGGACACCCGCGTCGTAGTCGGCCTCGATGTGCTCGGTGTCGAGGGTGTCGGCCAGCATGACCTGGCGGGAGAAGACGCCCAGGGGCCGCTCGGAGAGCTCCATCTGCACGCCGTCGGCCTTCCCCGCGGGGCGGCGCTCGGCCTTCACCGTGAGCATGTTGCGCTCGACGTCGATGTCGATCGCCTCGGTGCTGACTCCGGGGAGGTCGAAGGCGATCACGTACGTGTCGCCCTGGCGGTAGGCGTCCATCGGCATCACGGACGGCTTCGACCAGGTCCCGGACGCACCCGACAGCTGCTGGACGATCCGGTCCATCTCGCGGAACGGGTCGGTGCGCATCAACATCGCGAAACACCTCCAGTCGGTTCAGGCAGGAACTGCCAATGCGCTTCAACGTGCTTCCGTTGTAACATGTCATCGAAGCGATGACAAGCAAGGAGTCGTCGAGTGGACGACATATGACGGAGAGAGTGTCATGAACGAGGCCGCCCAACCCCGCGCACAGATCCCCTTCCTTGCCGCCGCCGCGGCGCTGGAGGCCATTGCCCAGGCCGTGAGGGATGCGCAACAGCCTCCCGCGGGAGCACCGACGGGCAAAGCGGCGCACGCACCGGACCCGGGTCCGGAATCGGCTCTGGCCGCGCTGCTGATGCTGCGCGAGGTCCGTGAGCAGCTCGCCGGCTGGGAGAGCGGGCTGATCGAAACCGCCCGGGGCCAGGGCGCGAGCTGGGCCGACCTCGCCGGACCCCTCGGGGTGGCCAGTCGCCAGGCCGCCGAACGCCGCTACCTGCGCCTACGCCCCGGCGCTGCCGGAAGTACCGGCGAGCAGCGTGTCCAGGCCACCCGCGACACCCGCGCCGCCGACCGCACCGTGAAGGGCTGGGCCCGTGACAACGCGGCCGACCTGCGTCGGCTCGCAGGCCAGGTCACCGCCCTCACGGGTCTCCCCGCCGGCGCCGATTCCGCCGTCGGCGACCTGAACCTGGCTCTCGCCGACAACGACGTTTCCCGCCTGGTGCGCCCGCTGGCCGACACCCGGCCCTATCTGCGGCCGGAGGATGCCGAGCTCGCCGAACGCATCGACGTACTGACCCGACACGCCGACCAGCTCCGCCAGGACACCCACGACCGGCGCAGCATGTGATCCGCACCCCGAACCCTCGACCGGCGTCGGGACCACGCCCGTCGACTCAAGGAGTGATCCACCATGGCCGAACACCCTCCCCGGGAGACAGGCGGCAACGACATCGCCGTGGACGACTTGGACCACATGGTCGCGGTCCGGCCCGTCGGAGAGATCGACATCGAGACGGCACCCTCCCTCCGGCTCGCCCTCGCCGAAGCTCTCGTCCACGCCTCGTCGGCCAAGCCCGTGGTGGTCGACTGCAGCCGCCTCACCTTCTGCGACTCCTCGGCACTCAACGCACTCCTCACCGAGCGACGGGCCGCTCAGGAGACCGACACCGTCATCCGCCTGGCAGCCCCCAACCACCAGCTCCAGCGCCTCCTGGAGATGACCGGCGCCCTGCCCCTGTTCCCCGTGGACGCAGACCCGCCGGCCAACGGCTGCATTCCGACGGGACACCCCGACGGAAGGCAGTAGGCGGGCCGGTGGTGCGCGGGTGCTGGCCGGCGTGTGGCGTAGCCGGGTCGCCTTTCCGGGGCCGCCCTCATCGCCGCCCGCCACCACCTGTCCGGCACGGGTACCGATGGCCGTCTCGACGAGGGGCAGATCCTGACGGCGTGGGCTCAGCAGGCGCCGCGGAAGGCGTGCCGGGAGTTCTTGGGGTACGTGTACGGGGAGGGCGGTGGGCACGCACCGCCGCTCTGGCACGCATCGCCGCTCTGGTGTCGGGGCAGATGCCCGGAAGGCGGCTGAGGCGGGTGAGAAGCACCTGGCCGCAGTTTGGGAGCGGGTGTATCCCGGTCATGGCTCAAGCGTTCAGCAGCCCATTCCTTGGAGACACACGATGACGACGAAGCACAGCGCTGCCGCCTCGGAGCCGGACGAGGACGGTCTGCCGGGCAAGCCGGGGCCGGTGTCCCCGGCCGTGGCCGAGCCGGCACAGCCCGCAGAGCCTCTCCCGCCCAAAGCGGACCAGGAAGGGCCGGAGACCGTGAGCCCCACCGGGCAGGCCACCGGGGCGGAACAGGCACGCATGGCGCAGAGCGGCGCGTACCTCACCACCGCCCAAGGGGCCCGGCTCTACGACACCGATCACTCGCTGAAGGCCGGACCGCGGGGGCCGGTCCTTCTCCAGGACCACCATCTGCGCGAGAAGATCACGCATTTCGACCACGAGCGGATCCCGGAACGAGTGGTGCACGCGCGCGGCGCCGCCGCGCACGGGGTCTTCCAGGGCTACGGGACCGCAGGCGAAGTCACGCGTGCCGCCTTCCTGGCGAAGGACGTGGAGACACCCGTGTTCGTCAGGTTCTCCACCGTCCTCGGCTCACGCGGCTCGGCCGACACGGTGCGCGACACCCGCGGCTTCGCGACGAAGTTCTACACGGAGGAAGGCACCTTCGACCTGGTCGGCAACAACATCCCGGTCTTCTTCATCCAGGACGCCGTCAAGTTCCCCGACATCATCCACGCCGGCAAGCCGCACCCCGACCGGGAGATCCCGCAGGCACAGAGCGCGCACGACACCTTCTGGGACTTCGTCTCGCTCCACACCGAAGCCACGCACCACACCCTGTGGAACATGTCCGACCGCGGTATCCCGCGGTCCTTCCGGATGATGGAGGGCTTCGGCGTCCATACGTTCCGCCTGATCAACGCGGCCGACGAGAGCGTGCTGGTGAAGTTCCACTGGAAGCCGAAGCTCGGCGTGCACTCCCTGGTCTGGGAGGAAGCGCAGCTGATCAACGGGATGGACCCCGACTTCCACCGCCGGGACCTCTTCGACGCCATCGAATCCGGCGCGTACCCGCAGTGGGAGCTCGGCATCCAGGTCTTCCCCGACACCCCGGAGCAGACCTTCGAAGGCATCGACCTCCTCGACCCGACGAAGATCGTCCCGGAGGAGCTCGCGCCGGTCCGGCCCATCGGGCTGATGACCCTGAACGCGAACACCAAGAACTACTTCGCCGAGACCGAGCAAGTCGCCTTCCACCCCGGCCACCTGGTCCCCGGCATCGACGTCACCGACGACCCACTGCTCGCCGGCCGCCTCTTCTCGTACCTCGACACACAGATCAGCCGGCTCGGGGGCCCCAACTTCGGCCAGATCCCGATCAACCGGCCGCACGCCCCCGTCAACGACATGCTCCGCGACGGCATGCACCAGACCGCCGTCCACACCGGGGTCGCCCCCTATCACCCCAACAGCCTCGACGGCGGCTGCCCCTTCTTCGCCGGAGCCGACACGGGGGCCTTCATCGAATCGCCGGTGCAGCTCCCGGCAGCGAGCAAGGTCCGTGGGGCGCCCGCCTCGTTCTCGGACCACTTCACCCAACCGCGGCTGTTCTGGCTCAGCATGACCCCGCCCGAACGCGAGCACATCATCGCCGCATACACCTTCGAACTGAACAAGTGCTACGAGCAGGCCGTCAAGGAACGCACCCTCCAGGTCCTCGCGAACATCGACCCGCAGCTGTGCGAACAGGTCGCCACCGGGCTCGGTCTGCCGGCCCCCGCGGCCACCGAGCCGCTCGCCGGGCCCGACCCCAGCCCGGCCCTTTCCCAGCTGGGCGGTACCTGGCCGACCGATGGCCGCGTCATCGGCATCGTCACCGACGCCGAGGCCGACCTGGGCGGCGTACGGATCGCCCGGCAAGCCATCCTCGACACAGGCATGGTGCCCCTCGTCATCGCCCCGACCGGCGGCACACTCGACCCCGGCGGCGATCCGATCGCCGTCCAGCGGACCTACGCCACCGCCCGCTCCACCGAATTCGACGCCGTCCTGCTCGCCGGCGTGCCTCAGGCAGGCGCGGACGCGTACGGTGCCCGCGACGCCAAGGCCGGCACCGCCCGGCCCCCGCGAGCCGTCGACCCGCGCGTGCTCCTGCTCGTCACCGAGGCGTACCGGCACGGCAAGGCCATCGGCGGCTGGAACGGCGCCGACCAGCTCCTCGAGACCGCCGGCATCACCCCTGGCGACCCGGGCATCGCCCTGGAGGAGGACGCCACGGCCGTCGTGGAGGCCGTTGCCGCAGCCCTGGCCGAGCACCGGGCCTGGGACAGGTTCCCGCCTGCAGTCTGAAAGGGCCTGCGGCGGAAACGGCGAGAACGGCCCACCGTGACCTCCGCCATGGGGCGGGGTCCAGCCGAGCTGGACCGCGGAGACGACGAACGCCCCTGCGGTAAGACCCAGGAATTCGACGGGCAGGGGGGCACCGAGCGGGGCGGGGCACCGTTGTGGTGGGTGACACGGGTGCGCTCATGAGGGTCCCGTCGGGGTAGTGCTGTTGTCCTTCGCGTCCGGGCCGGGCCCGGGCCGCGAGGCCGCGGTGGTGGGGGCCGGGGCGCGGTCCGAGGCGCGGGACACCGGGGTGATGCGGGCCGCGCCCGTTTTGAACAGGGGCTGCTTGGAGGCCGGATCCCAGGAAGTGGGCGTGAGCTCGTTGGCGGCCCGGTGGTGGCCGATCCCGTCGGGGGCGTCCCAGTAGCCGTAGTGGAACGGCAGGAAGACGACGCCCTGGCGGATGCCGGTGACCCGGACCCGGGCCCTGACGGTGCCGCGCCGGGTGCCCACCTCGGCGAGGTCGCCTTCCCCGATGCCGGCCGCCGCCGCGTCGGATTCGGACATCTCGATCCACATGTCCGGCGCGGCGGAATGCAGTTCGGGCACGCGGCCGGTGCGCGTACGGGTGTGGAACTGGTACAGGGTGCGGCCGGTGATCAGCCACAGCGGATAGTCGGCGCCCGGCTGTTCGGGCGGCGGGACGTACGGGGCGGTGCGCAGGAGCTCCTTGCCGTCCGGGTTCAGGGACCGGTACGCCTCCTCGTCGAGGGAGCTTCCTGTGAGGAGGTCGCGGCCGTAGGTCTCGCAGTCCTCGGCGCGGCTGCGGAAGTCGCCCCGGGTGTAGAGGCGCTCGGTGCCGTCGGGGTGTTCGGTGGTGCAGGGCCATTGGATGCCGCCGCGGTCGCGCAGCAGGGCGTAGGTGAGGCCGCTGTAGTCGCACGGGCGCCCGCGACTGCACTCCTTCCACGCCTCGAAGACTTCCTCGGGGCTGTGCCAGGGCAGCAGCGGTGCGTCCGATGCGTCGCGGAGGTCCATGCGGCGGGCGAAGTCGAGGAAGATGTCGAGATCGGGGCGCGCATCTCCGTAGAAGCCCTGCAGCACCGTGGACAGCAGCCGGCCGGCCTGGCCGAGCAGGCGGGCCGCAGTACGGATCTGCTCCGCGGGCACGTCGGTCGCCGCGGCGGTGGCGGCTTCGGCCGGGAAGAGAGTGCGCGCGTGCGCTCCGTGACGAGAGCCATGGCGGTGTCCCAGTCGGCTTCGCGTTGGGTGCCGTTCTCCAGGATCAGCGGGCTGGTCAGGCGGTCGGGCGAGCCGACGGCCTGCCAGCCGTACAGGTCCTTGGGGTCGAGGCGGCCGCGGTTGACCCTGTCGCGGGCCATCCCCCGGACACCGACGAGCCGGCCGTCCCGCACCGCCAGCTCCATGGCATCGCCGTTCGAATGAAGATTCGAGGCCGTCTGGACCCATCGGTCGATGTCATCGGCGCCGCAGCCCCCGGCGAGGTACTGGTCCACGCGAGCGGGCCAGGAACCTCCGCGCCCGTACGGGGTGCGGCGCCCCCACGGATCAGCGATACGCCCGGCCGGAACGGATTCTGTGGTCATATGCAGCCCCTGCCCCTGCCCCCGCCCGAGGCCGCCATACCCCCGCGACGCCTCGGGGGCATGGCGGCCAGGAGGCTACGCGCCGGAGTGGACGGGTCCGGCACCCGTTGTCCGGCCAGGCGTGCGCGTCGGCCGGACCGAGGTCCGGATCGCCGCCGCGCGCACGGGGACGTACGCGAAGAAGGAACGCCACGCACCCCACGCACCCCACGACCCGTAGCCGACGGCGAACCGCTTGCCGGGCGGCCGACGCCGTCCGCGACCGGTTCGGCCCGGTCGCGGGCCTCGGCGCCCGGAGGCAGGCCCTTCCGGAAGCGGCGCCTCAGCGCTGTACCGGCACTGGCGGGGGATGGCGCCGGCCACCTGGTGACCGGAGACCCCCTCCTGCTCGCCTGTGCTGCGGAACCAGCCACTCCCTGGGCGACCGCTACGACGCCCGGACCGGGCCTTCGAGGCGCCCGGCCGGCCGGGTCCGTCCGGCACAGGTCAGAAAACGGTGACCGTGAAGGGGTTGTCCACGTAGCTGCCGCGCAGGTCGTACGTGTAGACGGTGACCGCGTCGGGGCCGCAGACGGCGTTGGGCGTGGTGCTGAAGCTGCGACGGTTGGAATTGGGCAGCTCCACGTGGACCACGCTGAACGCGAGATTCACCTGCTCGCTGACGTTCACGCAGTACCGGCCGGTGTTGACGTGTCGCACCCAGTCGACATTCTTCGCCCGCAGCAACGCCCCGGAGCCGGAGACGTCCGCCGCGGCCTGGACGTAGGGGGAGGTGATCGGCCTCGGGTCGGCCGCCGTGGCGTTCGCGGGGGCCGCGAGCGCCCCTGTCATGACGACGGCGGCCGGCAGGAGGATGGAAAAGCGGATCATATGACTTCACTCCGGACTGTGGCGTGCTGCGGCGAGGTGTGGGTGGTCGCCTCATACTCGGCCGGTACGCACGACGATGCGTTCGCCGCGCCGAGCCGCATCGGCCCAACGGGGCCGAAAGCTACCCGTGCGGCCCACGAGCGTGAGGCGGCTGACGTGGGCGGCCCGGCCGGTGCCGGGGACGCAGCCATGACGAAAGGCAGCCGTACAGGAGGCGGGCGGGACCCGCTGCGTGCGTCGGCGGCCGCGAGGGCTGAGCAGCCCGGCGGGGGCGGCTGAAAGGCGCCCTTACCGGGGCAGCCCGGCCCTAGTGTCCTGCCATGACCACGATCAATGACACGACGTACGAATACCGCATCGCACGCCCCGAGGACACCGAGGCCATCGAGGCCATCGACGGGTCCTTCAGTACCAGCACGGTTTTCGAAGTGGCCGTGACCGGCGACGGGTTCGCCCTCCGCGAGGTTCCGGTGGACCCGCCACTGGTCAAGGTGTTTCCCGAGGACGATGGCGGCGACGAGGGGGACGACGCGGAGGCGGACGGCGAGGGCGACGACAGCCGCACCTTCGTGGCCGTCGGCCCCGCCCGGGGGATCGTCGGCTTCGCCGCCGTCTCCTACTCCCCGTGGAACCGGCGGCTGACCATCGAGGACATCGAGGTCGCCGCCGGCCACCGGGGCCGGGGCATCGGCCGCGCGTTGATGGGACACGCGCTGGACTTCGCCCGCGAACGGGGCGCCGGGCACGTCTGGCTGGAAGTGACCAACGTCAACGCCCCGGCCATCCATGCCTACCGGCGGATGGGTTTCTCCCTCTGCGGCCTGGACACCGCCCTGTACCTGGGCACCGAATCCGAGGGCGAGCAGGCGCTCTACATGAGCATGCCCTGCCCCTGAGCAGCCAGCAGGCGGCGCACGGCGGGGCCGGAGCCGTCGGCGGGCGCGACGGTGACGGTCAGCAGCCAGTCGGCGGCCCCGTCCGGCCCGGCCGTCGGTGCGTACCACTCTACGCGCGCGTCCAGCAGCCGGTCCCCGGCCTCGCGGCGTGTGGCGTACCAGGTCCGGAAGGGCCCGGTCCGCCACACCGTCAGCGGTACCGCCCGCTCGCCACCGCTGCGCGTGTGGCCCGGCCCGACCGCGCGCAGCGCAGCCTCGGCCGCACCCGTCGGCGTACGCTCCACCGGCACCCCCAGGGCGTCCGCGAAGTGGAGCAGGTAGGCCATGCGTTCGGCCTCCGGCGGCGCACCGAGCACGGCGCGGCCCGAGTCGCACCAGGAGCCCCACTTGATGTTGGACACCAGGCCCGGCAGCGTGGCCATGTCGCGGGGGATCCAGAAGAGGATCACGTCGGACCGGCGCATGGCGTCCTCCTCCCATGCGATCTGGTCCCCGTACGCGGGATAGTCACCGCCGGGGACCGGTTCGGGCAGGAACACCACCAGCCGTCCGGCACCGGACCACGCGGACCGCAGTGCGTCGACGGCGCCCGGCCGCCACGACGGTTCGGCGGGGTCGACGGGGGTCGGGCCGCACAGGTACACGGCCGCGGCCCAGGAGTCCGGCGGCTCCTGGCCGACGTGGACGACCTCGACCTCGACCTCTGAGGTGACGGGGGTGTGGGGCTCAAGGGGCATGGGACACTCCGGGGTCGGTCGGGGCCAGGGTAGCCAGGAAGTCCAGCAGGAGGCCGTTGAAGGCGTCGGGCCGTTCCAGGAACCCGAGGTGGCCGGCGTCGGCCAGCTCCGCGTAGCGGGCACCGGGGATCGCGGCGGCGACCTCGCGGCCCAGCGGGGCGGGTGCCAGGACGTCGTCGGCGAAGCCGACCACCAGGACGGGGACGGGGATCCGGCCGAAGTCGGCCAGCCGGTGGCCGAGCGGCGGGAGCGGGCGGTCCGCCGCCGCCGACTCGCCGGTCAGCGCGGCGAGTTCGAACAAGTCGAGCCATTCTGCGGCCGCGCCCTCGTCGGCCAGGGTGCGGGGGGAGAGGTTCAGGACGAGGCGGACGAACGCCTCGTACGCGGGTGGCGGCCGGGTGCCCGCGTACGCTGCCGCGGTCTCCGCGCGGGCCAGGGCCTCGGCCAGCACGTCGGACCGGCCGCGGGTCGCCGCCAGCAGCGCCCCACTCACCCGGTGCGCGTCGGTCAGCAGCAGCTCCTGCACGGCGAGGGCGCCCAGCGAGTGCCCGACCAGCGGGCAGGGCGGCAGGTCGAGGGCGGCCAGCAACTCGACGGTCCGGGCGGCCAGCGCCCCAGGGCCTGCGGCTTCCGCCCCGTAGGCCGCCCGTCCGGCCGTCTCTGCGCCGGCGGCCTTCCGTCCGGCGTCCTCCGGTCCGGCCGTTTCCCGTCCGGCGTCCTCCGGTCCGGCCGTCTGCCCGGCGGCCGCCGGACCGGTCGTCCCCGGCCCTGCTGCCTCCGGCCCGTGGTCGAAAGTGATCACCCGGTAGCCCGCCGCCGTCAGGGCCGGGACCTGGTGGTGTTCCCATATGCGGCCTGTGCCGCCTGCGCCTGCTATCAGGACCACCGGGTGGGGGCCCGTGCCCTGGACGGTGTACGGCGTGCCGCCCGGTGTCCGGCCCGTTGTGCGCGCCGTGTTGCGGGGGCCGCTCATGGCGCCATCCTGCGCAGTGCCGTCTCCACCCAGGCGCGGCGGCCCGTGTCCAGGCCGCGCAGCGCCACGTGGACCCACAGGAAGGAGGCCCGGGCCAGGATGTGGGCGCGCATGCCCTCGCGGACCTCGCCGCCCGCCGCCCGGTAGGCGTCCAGGAGGCGGTCCAGGACGGCGGGGCCGCCCGCGTACAGCATGTCGACGAAGTCGGCCGCGGGATCGCCCACATCGGCATTGGCCCAGTCCAGCAGCCCCGACAGCACCGGTGGGCCGGAGCGCGGGCGGTCCACCAGGGTGTGCCCGGGGTGGACGTCGCCGTGGACGAGGGTCAGCCGGCCGGGCCACAGCCGGTCCTCGTCCAGCCAGGCCCGCCAGCGGCGCACCCCGGCCTGCGGCAGCGGGAGTTCGGCCCGGGCCCGGTCGAGCCGGTCCGCGATCCTGGTGCGTACGGCCCCGGCGTCCGCCCGCCCCCGGGCCGCCAGGGCGGGGGAGTCGTCCAGCGGGGTCGTGTGCACCGCGACCAGGGCCCGGGCCAGCGGCTCCAGGTACTGGCCGGGGTGGGCCAGCGGGTCGATGGACCAGCCGTACACCAGGGTGCCGGGATCCTCCGTGCCCGCCGCCTCGCCGGGCAGCCGGGGGTAGGCGACCAGGTCCGGGTCGTGCAGCCGCCAGTCGGGCACCGGTACGGGCGTCCGGTCCCGTACGGCGGCCAGTACGGCTCCCTCGAAGGCCAGTTGCTCCGCGGCTTCGGGCCGGCGGGGCCGGCGCAGGATCCACCAGGAGCCGTCGGCGGCCCGGATGTGGACGACCCGGAAGTCCCAGCCGGTGTCGTCGGCGCGGGCCGTGGCCGGATCGAGGGCGAGGCCCAGCCGGCGGGAGGCATGCGCGGCGAGCGCGGCGAGGGAGGCGAGGGAGTCCGGGCCGGCCCCGCAGGACGCCCCGGCGCGGGTCGCGGCGGTCATCGGGCCGCCTCCGCCGTCGCCAGGTACCGGTCCCGGGTGGCCTCGCGGTCCACCTTGCCGGTGTGGGTGCGGGCCAGCTCCGTGAGCGGCACCAGCAGGCTCGGCACCAGGTGCGGGGCCGCCGTACCGGCCAGCCGGGTACGCACGTCCGCCGCGACCTCCCGCGGGTCGCGGCCCGGCAGCGGTACGAAGAAGGCGGCCAGCGTGCTGTGTTCGGCCCCCTCCACCCGGGCGGCCGCCACCTCGCGCACCCCGTCGCAGCTGCCGACCAGGGCCTCCACATGGACCAGGTCCACCCGGTGTCCGCGGATCTTGACCTGGTGGTCGGAGCGGCCGCGGAACACCAGGGCCCCGCCGGGCGCCTCGGAGACCAGGTCCCCGGTGCGGTACCAGCGGGTCCCGCCCTCCTCACCGAACCGGGCCGCCGTGGCATCCGGCGCGGCGTGGTAGCCGAGGGCCAGCCCGGGCCCGGACACGTACAGCTCGCCCGTGTCGTCGATGCGCTGGCCGACATGCGGCAGGGGCAGCCCGATGGGCAGATCGCCTCCGGTGTCCGGCAGTCCGGGCGCGTCCGGCCCGGCCAGCTGCACCGCGTGGGTCACCAGGGCCGTCTCGGTGGACCCGTAGGTGTTGAGCAGCCGTACCCCCTCGGCGCCCAGCTTCCGCCAGCGGTCCAGCATGTCGGCGCGCACGGCCTCCCCGCCGATGACCACGGTCCGCAGGCAGGACGGCAGTGCGGCGCCCTGGTGCAGCAGGTCGCCGGTGAGGCTGTGCCAGAAACCGGTCGGCAGCACCGCGACGGAGATCTCCTGTTCCTCGGCCACCTGGGCGAACGCCTCGCGCGCCGCGTCGTCGACGACGAGCGTGGCGCCGCCGGTCAGGGTGGGCAGGATCTCCTCCAGGCTGGTGTCCCCGCCGGCGCCGTGGAAGTGCAGCACGGTGGAGCCCGGGCCGATCCCGTACAGCTCGCGCAGCGGCGGCACCACGGCCGCCGGCGCCCGGTGCGGTACCACGACCCCCTTGGGCCGGCCGGTGGAGCCGGAGGTGAACAGGACGTACGCCGGATCCTCGGGCCGGACCCCGCTGCCGGGGAGCGCCGGGGGCACCGGCACCCGCACCGGAGGGGAAGCCGCCCAGCGGGGGCGGACCACCCGCTCCACGGCCGGCTGCCAGCCGGTGTCCGCGGTGGCCACGGCCTCCCGGACCTCCAGCCGGTCCAGTACGGACTCCAGCACGGCCGCGGGATGGCCGGCCTCCAGCGGTACGTAGGCCCGCCCCGCCGCGAGGACGCCCAGCAGGGCCGCGACGTCACGGGCCGAGTGGTGCACGACCACCCCGACCGGCGGCTGGGGCGCGTCCGTGCGCGGTGCGACGGCGCCCGCCACCTCCAGCACCCAGGCGGCGAGAGTGCCGTAGCCGATGACGAGCCCGTTGTCGACGACGGCCGGGCGCCCCGGATCCGTACGCGCGGTTTCGAAGAACGGTTCCAGGAAATGGATTCCTCTGGCCCTGGCCTGCATTGTCATTTCCCTCGTCCTGGTGGAATATGGGCGGGTGCGAATTGTTGTGGAACACGATCTGAAAATACCCATGCGCGACGGCGCCTTATTGAATGCCGACCTGTATCGCCCGGATACCGGCGGCCCCGTTCCCGTCCTCGTACGCCGCACCCCTTACGGGAAATCGGGCAGCCCGGGCGGCGCCTCCGTCGACGGACTGCGGCTGGTCCGCTCCGGGTACGCGCTGCTGGTGCAGGACGTGCGCGGCCGGTTCGGCTCCGGCGGCATCTTCGAGCCGTACTGGCACGAGGCGGCGGACGGCGCGGACACCGTCGCCTGGGCGGTGGAGCAGCCCTGGTGCGACGGCTCGGCCGGGCTGTTCGGCCGCTCGTACGAGGCGATGGCCGCACTGCTCACCGCGGCCGAACGCCCGCCCGGCCTGGGCGCGATCGCCCCGCACGTGGCCGGATCGGGCTTCGACGAGGGCTGGACCCGGCAGGGCGGCGCCTTCCAGCTGGGCTTCGTCCTGTACTGGGTGCTCTACGACCTGCTGCTGGAGGGGGCGGGGCTGACCGGGGCCGAGCTGGCCGAGGTGGCCCGTGCCGTCGACCGGATCGACGAGCTCTACCGGGACCCGGAGGCGGCCGCGGAGCTGCTGGACCGGCCGGCCCCGTACTACCGGCAGTGGCGCGAGCACCCGGCCGGGGACCCGTACTGGCGGCGCGCCGCCCCGCGCGAGTCCTATGCGGCGATCGACGTCCCGGTACTTCACCTCACCGGCTGGTACGACATTTTCCTCGCCGGTGCCCTGGAGAATTACCGGGGAATTCGGGACTGTGGAACGCCGTCGCAGCTGGTGGTCGGTCCGTGGTCCCATTGCGTCACCGGCGGGATATTCCCGCAGCGGCGTTACGGGCTGGCAGCCGATGAACGCAGCATCGATGTCACCGGACTCCATCTGGACCATTTCGACCGGCATCTGCGACAGCGCAGCGATGCCCCGGAAACCGACCCGGTACGGCTGTTCGTCACCGGCGCCGACGAGTGGCGCGTCTTCCCCGACTGGCCCGTCCCCGGAACCCGGGACCTCGTCCTGCACCTCGACGGCCGTGCCCTGACCTCCGGCCCCGCCCCGGTGGCCTCCGGCGCCGACCGGATCCGTCACGACCCGGCCGACCCCGTGCCCACCACCGGCGGTGCCACCGCCCTCCCCGGCCAGTTCACCGGAGGTGACTGCGGTCCGCTGGACCAGCGCGGCGTGGAGGAGCGCCCCGACGTGCTGTGCTTCACGGGCGAGCCGCTGACCGCACCGCTGACCGTCGTCGGCGACACCCTCCTGACCGTGTACGTGACCCCGGACGCGGCGGGCGCCGACGTGACCGGCAAGCTCGTCGACGTGCACCCCGACGGCCGGGCCGAGTTGCTGTGCGACAGCGTGCGCCGACTGGCGCCGGGGGCGGACACGGCATCCGCCCCCGGGGAGCCGGCCGAGGTCACCGTCGCGCTGGGCCCGGTCGGTCACGTGTTCCGCGCGGGCCACCGGATCCGTCTGGAGATCGCGGCGAGCAACGCGCCACGCTTCGACGTTCACCCGCGGGTCCTCGCCCACCACACCGTCCATCACGGCGGCGACCACCCGTCACGCCTGCTGCTGCCGTGCCTGCCCGGCAGCTGACGGACCGGCAGGGCCGGCGGCATCCGGGTGGAAGACCGACAGGTCGGCCACCTTCTCGATCCGCCGGCCCGCCTCCCAGTGGGCCCGTCGCAGCCGTCGCAACTGGGCACTGCTCAGCTTGGTGCTGTGCTGCGGGATCGACCGCACCATGCGGGCGCGCTTCGCCGAGGCGGGGTAGCGGTCGCGCACCCGGTAGGGGTCGTTGAGCAGGTGGTGGGCGGTGCCGACGTGGAAGGCGGCCTTCAGCAGCGCGTAGTAGGCCGCCGCGCCCACCCCCTTGTCCCGGGCGCAGTGCACCAGCGTCCGCGACGCCTCGAACAGCCGCCACACCACCGGCACCGCCGGTGTGGTGAACACGCCGGTCTCCTGGGCGATGCCCTCACCCACGCCGTAGCGGAAGTAGCTGCGCATGTTGCCGAAGCCGTGCTGGGCGTCGTGGAAGATCCGTGCCTCCGGCAGGTACACCACGGGGATGCCCGCCAGCTGGAGCCGGAAGTCGAACTCCCGGTCCTCGCACCAGTGGATCAGCTCGTCGAAGTGGTAGCCGCCGATGTGGTCGACGATGTCCCGGTTGTAGATCAGCGGCGGGGACAGCGCGCTGACGTAGTCACCCTCGTCGAACTCCCGTACCCGGGCGGTGAGTTTGCTCAGTGTCCCGTCCGACTCCCCGTACACCACCTGCCCCTTGACCACCGGGTCGGTGAGCACCGCGCGGACCATGGCGCGGACCACGCCCGGGGCGAAGGTGCAGTCGGAGTCCATCAGCAGCAGGTACTGCCGGTCGGTGACGGCGGCGCCCGCGTTGTAGGCGGCGCCCAGGTTGCCGACGTCCTCGATCTCGGTGACGGTCAGCGGGCGGGGGTGCTCCGCGATCAGTTTCAGGACGGCGTCGCTCGGCCCGTTGAGCGCGAGGACGATCTCGACGTCCTCGTCGATCGACGCGATGCAGTCCGCGATCCGCAGATCGTCGCGCAGAGCGATGATCACACTGGTCCGGGCGATGCCCTTGTCGACCGACGCCTCGTCCACCAGGTCGGTGGCCATCTCAGTTCTCCCTCGTCGAACTCGTGTGCCTACGCTGGGCCCGTCGTACGCGTGCGGCGGTCACGGGGACCCGTCCTTGAACCGCAGGGGCAGGGCGTTCAGGGCGCGTTCCGCGATGGCCTCGGCCTCCCCGGCTTCGGGTGCGTGGGCGATCACCCCGGCCAGTACGTCGGCGCCGCCGCGGTAGGACGGCACCACGGCGCCCGGATGCAGGTCGAGGCCCCAGAACACGTCGTGCACCCCCACCCGGCGGGCGACGTCCCGCGGGTCGCCGACCCACTCGACCACGCCGCCGTCCGCCGGCAGGAACCGCTGGACCGCCGCCCGGCTGTGCCGAGGGACCAGCTCCGCCCGCTCCAGGGGCCGGCCCAGCGCCAGCCGCACCACATTGGGCAGCGGGTCCACACCCGTCGCCAGCCGCATCACCTCGGTGGCGATCCGGGCGCCCGTCAGCCGGCAGGTGATCTCCAGCAGGATCACCCGGCCGTCGTGCGTGCGCAGGATGTCGGTGTTGATCACCGCCGGGTCCAGGCGCAGCGCCTGCGCGCCCCGCCGCACCACGTCGGTCACCTCATCGATCTGCTCCGCCGTCAGCCGGCTGGGAAGGGTGTCCCCGCCCTCGAAGAAGTGCGGGGCGAACTCCTCCTTGCGCCCGTACTCCCGGTCGGCGAAACCGAAGCGGTGCAGCTCGCCGTCGACCATGAAGGCCGCGAGGGTGTGCTCGGTCCCCTCCAGGAACTCCTCCACCACGATCCGCCCGCCGGGGCTGAGCCGCAGCGCCTCCTCCGCCAGCCCCCGCACCTGCCCGGCGGTCTCCACCTTCAGCACGCCCAGCGACCCGGTCTGGTCACTGGGCTTGAGGACCGCCGGCAGGCCGATGTCCGCGACCGCCCGCACCGCCTCGCCGACGCTCTCGGCGGTGGCGAACCGGGGCAGGTCCAGCCCGGCGGCGCGCAGGATCCGCAGCCGCCGGTCCTTGAGCGTGCAGTCCAGGGCCGTCTCCAGCGGCAGCCCCGGGCAGCCGAAGCGCCGCGCGAGGGTGCTGATCACCGGCGGGTTGTCCGCGCCCAGCGAGAACACCCCGTCGATCCGGTCGATCCCGGCCGCCGACAACTCCGTCAGGACCGCCACGGCGTCGTTCGGATCGGACACGATCAGCACGTCGGCGGCCGCCCGCGCCCGGTCGGTCGGGTGGTCGGTGACCACCACGAGTTCCCGCCGGGGCGAGCGCAGCTCGGTCAGGGACCGGTCCATGCCCGAGCCGAGCCCGCAGACCAGCAGCCGGTCAGTCATGGCCGCCACCGGCCCGGAGTCCGGCGGGCGGGGCCCCCAGGCTCAGCACCTGGAACACCTCCGCGTGCCCGGAACCGGCCGAGACCGCGCCCCGGTAGCGGGCCAGACCGCGGATGCCCTCGTCCCACGCGGCGTGCCGCAGCTGGGATACGTACGCCCGCATTGCCTCGACCTTGGTCTCGATCTGCCCGTCGATGTCCTCGGCGTACTGGAAGCGCGCCATCGGCGCCCAGACCTCGTAGCCGAGCACCAGTTGCGGAGCGGGCATCGCCCGGCCGCCCGTCTCCTGGAAGAACTCCGACTGCGCCATCCACAGCGCCTCGGTGGTCAGCTGGTGCACCATCCGGTGCTCGACGTCGTCGTCGTTGTCGTGCGGCAGGTACACCACCTGAGGCCGCACCTCGCGCATGACCCGGACCAGGTCCAGGTGCACCCGCCGGGAGAGGGCGAAGTCCCGCGACGGCTCCTCGAAGCGCACGCAGCGGTGCACACCCAGCGTCTTCGCGGCGTTCTCCGTCTCCGCGGCGAACTCGGCGTCGCTGACCGCGTCGTCGAGGGCGCTGCGCTCGCGGCCGATGACGATGACCACCGTCACCCGGGCCCCGTCGCGCACGTGCTTGGCGATGGAGCCACCGCAGCCGATGACGTCGTCGTCGGGATGCGGCGCCACCACCAGGACGTCGGTGATGCCCGTCACGCGCCCGCCTCCGGCGCTTCCCCGGCCCAGCGGGCCCACTGGCCGGTCAGCGCGGCACCCTCGGCGAACGGCACGCGTGCCGTGTGACCCAGGATCCGGCGGGCCTTGTCGTAGCCGGCGCGGGCCGTCGCCCGGTACAGCTCCAGCTCCCAGTCGGCGACCGGCTCCCCGGCCGCCTCGCCCGCGGTGTCCAGCGGGCCGCGCAGCGCGCGGATCCCGTCGAAGAAGGTGCCCCAGCCCAGCTCCTCGGGGTGGCCCACGAGGAACCGCTCGCCCGCGGCGGCCCCGGTGTCCGCGGCCAGGAGCACCGCGTCGGCCAGGTCGTCCACGTACACGGCGTTGCACACGCCGCCCTCGCCGCCCGCCGGCAGCTGAGCGAAGTCGCCCGCCGGACGGCGGAGCTGGGCGGTGGTCCACTGGCCGCCCCACGGGCCGTACACCACGCCCGGCTGGAGCACGACCGTCTCCAGGACGCCGCCGTGCGCCTCCAGCACCAGCTGCTCGGCGGCCAGCTTCTGCTGCTCGTACTCGCGGTCGGCGGGGTCGGCCGGCCGCGCGGGGGAGTCCTCGGTGAGGGCGCCGGTCACGGCCGGGTCGTAGACGTCGACGGTGCTCAGGTGCACCACACGGCGTACGCCCGCGGCGCGGGCCGCGGCCAGGACATGCGCGGTGCCCTCGACGGAGGCGGCCCAGCGGCCGGCCTCGTCACCGGCGCTGCCGAACGCGCAGTGCACCACGGTGTCGCAGCCCTCGAAGGCCGCGCGCAGCGTGTCGGGGTCCAGCAGATCGCCCTGGCGGAACTCCAGCCGGTCCTGCGGCAGGACCGACAGCCGCGCCGCCCGGCCGAAGCCGCGCACCACAGGCCGGACCCTGGCCTCGGTGCCGAGGACCAGCCGCTCGACGATCCGGCCGCCGATGAACCCGCTCGCGCCGGTCACCGCCACGGTGCGCCCGGCCAGTACGGGGCCTGCCGGCGCCTCACCGTCCCGTACGGTCCACGGCTGCGCGGCCCGCTGGTGGCCGGGGCCGCCGTAGCACTCCTGGATCAGCTCGACGACGCGAACGCCGTCCTGCGGGGAGGAGTGGACGGCGGCGGAGCCGCGCACGGCGGCCGCGAAGTTGCCCAGCTGCTCGGTGAAGAGCAGTTCCCACTCGCCCTGCGCGGGGGCGACGGCGTCCACGTCGCCACGGTGCAGTTCCACCCCGTCCGCGGTGATCAGCGTGCACTCGCCGGCCGGGAAGTCGGTGCCGATGGTCACGGTCGCCCGGGTGCCGGTGACCTTGCAGCTGATGCCGAGGTCGCGCAGTCGGCTGAACTCGCAGTGCACGTCGGTGGTGCCGAAGCGCAGGTGGGCGGAGGAGTCGGTCTCCACCCCGCCGAGGGAGTTGTCCTCGTAGCGGACCACCTCCACCTCGGGGCCGAGCCACCACAGCAGGGTGTCGAAGACGTGCGAGGCGGTGTCGGTGAGCACGCCGCCGCCTGCCAGGCGCCGGTCGAACATCGACCAGGAGACCGGCTCGTGGGCGTAGGGGTGGCCCTCCGACCAGTCGACCCGCACCACGTCACCGAGCTCGCCGCCGTCGATGAGCCGCTTGACCCAGGCGTAGGCCGGGAAGAGCCGGCGCGGATGGGCCATCGCGAGCACCGGGGCGCCCTCGGCGGCGGCGGTGGCGGCCAGCGCCTTCGCGTCCTCCACCGAGGTGGTCATCGGCTTCTCCAGCAGGACGTGTTTGCCGGCCGCCAGCAGCGCCTGGACGATCGGCGCGTGCAGGGTGTGCGGCGCCACGACCACCGCCGCGTCGAAGGCGTCGGCGGCCTCGGCCGGGTCGGTGGCGAGCACCACCCGGTCGGCGTCGGTGCCGCCGAGCTCCCGGTAGAGGGCGAGGGCGTCCTCGGCCTGGCGCGGGTCGCGGTCGATGAGCGCGGTCAGCTGTACGTCGCCCTTGAGCGCGGGCAGGGCGGGCAGGTGGCAGCCGCGGGCGGCGGCGCCGCACCCGACGATGGCGAGGCGTACGGGAGGCATGGTTCTCTCCAGGGTGGTCGAAGATCGGGGGTGGGGTGAGGCGGCCGGGCGCGCGGCCCGGAGCCGGTCAGGGTGCGGCGGGGCCGGCGGGGTGGTGCACCCACACGTTGGGTTCCGTATAGGTGCCGTGGTCGTCCGCGGCGACCCGCAGCGGTACGAGGGCCCCGGGCAGGAGGTGCTCGCCCGGGCCGGGCAGCGGGTGCCCCAGGAACTCCGCCCAGCGGACAACCGGCTGACGGATCACCAGGGAGGCGCGGGCGATACCGAGTTGGCGGGCCCCCAGCTCCAGGTGGGTGCGCAGCCAGGGGTCGAAGCAGCGCCCGTCGGGCCGCCGCCAGGCTGCGTACTCGTCGATCGGGATCAGCGGGTAGAGCGGCTTGCGGGTGGGCCGGACCGGGATGATCACCCCGCGCGGGGCGTGCCGGGCGGCCCGCCGCCGGACCTCGGTGAGCAGCCGTTCGGCGTGGCCGGCCGCCCGGTGCGCGGGGTCCACGGACACCGACAGCATGCATACGGCGTCCGGGCAGTCAGGCGGGGCCTGGTCGACGCCCCGCACCAGGACCTCGTCGCTGCCGGACGGCAGCGACGAGGTCGTGCCGTCCCAGTGGACCGGCAGGCCGTTGGCGGCCGCGACCAGGCGCCCGGCGCCGTCCACCAGGCACAGCTGGTGCTCGGCGTAGCGGTCGTACATGCCGTGCCAGCGCCAGTTGCCGGGGGACTCCCAGCTCATGAACGCGGGCATGTTGGCACCGATCAGGGCGTCGACCTCGGGCAGCAGCCACGGGTCACGGGACAGGTCGGTGAGGGTGAGGGCCACCGCGTGTCAGCCCAGGAGCCGGGTGGCGGCCGTGGCCCGCATCTCGCGGGAGCGGCGCAGGTCCGTCGTCACGCAGACCCGCTTCAGCCAGCGGTCGGTGCCGTCGTAGCGGGCCTGGAAGGGCAGCCGGCCGTGCACGGCCCGGTGGTTGTCGATGAAGAGCACGTCGCCCTGGTCCGCGACGACCTCCCGCATCCCGGCGTCGACCACCTTGAACAGTGCGTCGTAGGCCCGCCGCGCCTCGGTGTCGTCCTCCGGTACGGAGGTGAAGTACGGGTCCAGGCGCATGTACGGGTCCAGGCGCGAGCCGTAGAGCAGCGCGCCCAGCGGCCGCTCGTCGATCATCCGCTGGATGGTGGCGAACCGGGCCGCCTCCTCCTCGGAGGCGATCGTGTTGTTCTTCGGCAGGTGCGACTCGTCGGGCGCGATGTAGAAGCGCGGCTCGAAGAGGATGTCGATGTCCTCGGCCGACAGGGAGGACAGATCCAGCTCGCCGACCGTCGTGGGTACGTGGTCGGGATTGCGCAGCGCGCCGAGGATCAGGTAGTCGCTGCGGTAGGGGTGGAAGGCGTCCTCGGTGTGCCAGGTCAGCAGTTCCTTGCTGCCCATGCCGAGCTGGTCGTTCTCGTGCTGGCGGATCGGGAAGATGTCGTGCACGAGGTGCCCGTCCTGCTGCGTGGCCCAGCCGAAGGGCTCGCCGAGCAGCGCCGAGTACAGCATCAGCAGCAGCTCTTCGGGGAACTCCGGTCCGGGCCGGCCGCGGCCGCGCCAGTGGTCGGGTGTGGGGCCGATGCGCCGCTGGTCGAAATCGTGCCCGCGGATCACGGTGTGGCCGTGGCGGTCGCCGAGTTTGAACTCGCGCAGGAAGCCCTGCACGCCTTCGGGCAGCCGGGCCGCGAGGCGCGGCAGGTCGTGCAGCAGCTGGGGGTCGCCGAAGGAGGGATAGGAGGCCGCCAGTTCGAGGGCGAGCTCCGCTGTGGCGGACGCCTCGTCGGCGGTCAGGGTGTAACCGGGCGTGGACTGGTCGGTGAGGTTCGACATGCCAACTCTCGCTGAGTGGTCGGGGAAGGGGTGCTGCTCGCGGCCGGCCGGAGCCGGGCCGCGGGCCCTCGGGTGGTGCGGGTGTGCGGGGCGGGGCCGGATGCGGCCCCGCCCCGGGAACGCGGTGGTCAGGGGCGGGCGACCGCGCGGCCGGCGAGCACGTCGGCGAACAGTCGTGGCGTCGGGGCCGTGAAGAGCGCGCTCGCGCGCAGTCCGGCTGCGTCGGGCCGGGACTCGCGCAGTCGCGCGAGCAGGCGCAGGGCCAGCAGGGACTGGCCGCCGTGGTCGAAGAAGTTGTCGTCGGGGCCGAGGGCGGGGGCGTCAAGGACCTCGCGGAAGAGGGCCAGCACGGTGCCCAGCGGCTCCTGCCCGGTGCCCGCGGCTTCCGGGACCGGTGCCGCTGCCGCGACCGGTGCCGCTGCCGTGGCCGGCGCCCCGGAGGCGGCGGAGGCCGCAGCCGCCCAGGTGGCCAGCCGCCGCTTGTCGACCTTGCCGTGCGGGTTCTTCGGCAGGACGGACACCCGGTACAGCACCCGCGGCACCGCCCAGTCGGGCAGCTGTGCCTCCAGCGGGGCCACCAGGGCGTCCCGGTCGGCGCCCGTGAGCCGGACGGCCTCGCCGGGCAGGGGCGCCGCCGCGGGGTCGGCCGGCACGGTGAACGCCCACAGGACGGTGCCGGTCTCGGGGTCGGGGAAGACCACGGCCTGGCCGACGCCGCCCTCGCACAGAGCGCGCTCCACCCGGGCGGGCTCCAGCCGGTGTCCGCGGATCTTGACCTGGTCGTCGACCCGGCCGAGGAAGACCAGCTGCCCGTCCGCGTCGATCCGGCCCAGGTCCCCCGTGCGGTACACACGGCCGCCCGGGGTGCTCGCGTACGGGTCGGGCACGAAGCGGCGGGCGGTGGCCTCCTCGTCGTCGAGGAAGCCGCGGGCCAGCAGCGGGCCGCCGATGTGGATCTCCCCGGTCCCGCCGTCCGGGACCGGGCGGCCGTCCTGCCGGATGCTGATCTCCACGTCCTGCAGGGCGGTGCCGAGCGGCACCTCCTCGGCGTCGGAGGGCAGCAGCCCGGTGTAGAAGGTGGAGCTGACGGTGCATTCGGTCAGCCCGTAGACGTGGGCAAGGACCGCGGGCTGCCGGGCCTGCCAGCGCCGGTAGGGGACCGGGTCCATCCGCTCGCCGCCCACCACCACGGTGCGCAGGGTCTCCGGCGTGGCCGTGCCGCTCCCGTCCAGCCAGCGGGCGTACTCCAGCCAGTACTGGGTGGACAGTTCGACCACGGTGGCCCGGGTCCGGGCCAGGGCGATGTGCAGTTCCTCGGCGTCCAGCGCCCGGGTGTCCTCGCGGCACACCACGGCCGCTCCCGCGGCGAACGCGGGGAAGACCTCCTCGATCAGCACGTCGAAGCCCAGCGACGCCACCTGGAGCCAGCGGTCGTGCGCGGTCAGTTCCAGCCGGCTCGCGACCGCGGCCGCGAAGCGGCGCAGCGCGTCCCGCTCGATGACCGTGCCCTTGGGCCGGCCGGTGGAGCCGGAGGTGAACAGCACGTACGCCACATCGGACCCGTCGGCCCGGCGCACCGGACGGGCCGGTTCCGTGACGTCCGCGTCCTCGGCGGGGCCGTGCGGTACGCAGGCCCCCTCGGGCGCGTGCGCCCCGTCGCCCAGCCACACCGCGGCGGCTGTGCGGGCCACCAGCGCCGTACGGGCGGCGGGCGGCAGCCGGTCGTCCAGGACGGTGAACCCGGCGCCGGCCTTGAGCGCCGCCAGCATGCCGAGCACCGTACGGGCGGGGTCGCCGAAGGCGAGGCCCACCAGCTCCCCGGGGCCCGCGCCGCGCTCCGCGAGGAAGGCGGCCCAGGCGTCGGTGAGCCGGTCCGCGTCCCGGTAGGTCAGCACCCGGTGCGGGGTCACGAGCGCGGGCCCGCCGGTGTGCTCGCGGACCGAGTGCTCCCACAGGTCGAGCACGTCGGGCCCGGTCACGTCGGGTTCGGTCACGGCGGGTTCGGTCACGTCAGGCCCGGTTGTGTCGGGCCCGGTCGCACCAGGCCCGTTCAGGTCTGCCCCGGTCACGTCAGGCCCGTTCACGTCAGGCCCGGTCACGGCGGTCACCGTCCGGCCTTCCGCGCCAGCAGGAACTCCGACAGCCCTTCGAGACCGGCCCGGAAGCCCTCCTCCGGGCCGCCGAAGCCGAGCCGGGCGGCGTGCGGCGCGCCGAAGGCGGTGCCGGGCACCAGCAGGGTGCGGTGGCGGGCGAGCAGTTCCAGACAGAACCGTTCCACCGCCTCCGGTCCGGCCGCCGCCTCCTCCAGCTCGCGGAAGACGGGCAGGGCGCACACGCCGCCCTCCGGTGGGGTCCAGCGGACCAGCTCCTCGTGCTCGGCCATCCACTCCGTCAGGTGCGCGAGGTTGCGCCGGGCCTCGGCCGCCCGGCGGCCGATGAGCTCGTCGGCGTGCCGCATGGCCCGCTCGGCGACCAGCTCGACCAGGGGGGAGAGGAAGAGGGTGGTCCGGTCGCGCAGCGGGAAGGTGGCGGTGATCAGCTCCTTCGGCGCGATGGCCCAGCCCACCCGCAGGCCGGGCAGGCCGAAGGTCTTCGAGAAGGTGCCGTAGGACACCGTGTCGCCGCCCTCGGCGCCGGGGTCCGGCAGCACCTCCCAGCGGTGCGCGATCTCGGCGGTGGCGGCGTCCCACACGAGCACGGCGCCGGTGGCCGCGGTGCGCTCGGTCAGCGCCTTGAGGCCCGGCTGGGACAGCGTGACGCCGCTGGGGTTGTGCGGGAAGTTGACGATCACCGCGGCGGTGTCCGGGGTGATCAGCTCGTCCAGCACCTCGGGGTCGATCCCGCCGTCGCGCACGGCCCGCGCCGGCAGTTCGACGACGTCGCAGCCGGCCGCCCGCGGGTAGTGGCCCAGCGAGTGGTAGATGCCCTCCTGTACGACGACCCGGTCGCCCGGGTGCAGCAGGGCGCTCAGCGTCAGCGCAACGGCCTCGCTGGACCCGTGCGTGATCAGGACCCGGTCGGCGTCGCCGCCGGCATAGCGGTCGGCGACGGCCTGGCGGATGCCGGCCCCGCCCTGGGAGACGCTGTCGTCCATGACGATCTCGTCGAGATCGGCCACCGGGATGCGGCACAGGTCGCGTATCTCGGCGAAGGTGTACGGGTGGACGCCGCTGGAGCTGATGTCGTGGATGTCCGGGCCGAGGTGCCGGCGGTACCACTCCTCCAGCACCGGAGGGTCTTCACGCCGTGGACGGAGACTGCTCATGCTGTGCAACTGTCCCTTCTCTACCCCTGACGGGCTTCCCGCCACCAGCGCTGCCCGGAGAGCGGGAGCGTGTCGATGGGGTCGTAGTACTGGTAGGAGCCGCTGTGGGCGTCCGGGTCCGCCGCCTCCAGCGGTGTGAGGAAGCTCTTGCTCCAGTGCGACACCCCGAGCTCGCGGTCGTAGGAGTCGGCCTGGTCCACCCACCGTTTGCCGGCCATCGGTACGTCGCAGACGATGCGCGGGGTGGAGAATCCCGGCAGGTAGCCCAGAATCTGATGCTGGATCAGCTGGGCGCGGTGCAGCGGTACACGCCAGTGCTCGGCGTTCGGGATCATGTCGCACATGTAGAAGTAGTACGGAGTGATGCCGGCGTGATCGATTAGCGCGAAACAGAGGTCGAGCAGGTCGTGCGCGTTGTCGTTGATCCCGCGCATCAGCACGCCCTGGTTGCGTACGTCGTGCAGACCGGCACCCAGGAGGGCCCAGGAGGCCCGCGCCACCCCGGCCGTCACCTGCTGCGCGGCGTTGGCGTGCGTGTGCAGCGCGACGCGCACCCCGCGGGAGCGGGCCTTGCGGGCGATGCGCTCGACGCCCTGGAGCACCGGCGCGGAGTTCCAGTGCTGGGGCAGTCCGATCAGCCCCTTGCTGGCGAGCCGGATGTCGCGGATCGACTCGATGTCCAGCAGCCCGTCCACGAAGCGCTCCAGCCGAGGCCAGGGCAGGTTGGCCAGGTCGCCGCCCGACACCACCACGTCCCGGATGCCGGGGGAGGCGCGCAGGTGCTCCAGGATCCGGTCGGCCCGGTCGACGGGCTTGAGCTGGAGCTTGTTCTTGGTGACCTGGGGCGTGGAGTTGCCCACCAGGTCCATGCGGGTGCAGTGCCCGCAGTACTGCGGGCAGGTCGACAGCAGTTCGGCCAGCACCTTGGTGGGGTAGCGGTGGGTCAGCCCCTCCACCACCCACATGTCCTGCTCGTGCAGTGAGTCCCGGCTGGCCATCGGGTGCGAGGGCCACTGCGGGTGCCGGTCGGAGAACACCGGCAGCATGTAGCGGCGTACAGGGTCGTCGTAGAAAGCCTTGGTCAGCTCGCCCGGGCGGGCCGCGGCGGCCTCCGGGGCGATGGTGTTGAGCATCTGGGGCGGCAGGAGCACCGACATGGTGGCGCGGTGCAGCCTGTCCTGTTCCCAGTCCTCGTAGAACGCCTCGTCGAGCAGATCGCCGACGACCGCGCGCAGTCCTTTCGCGTCCTTGACGCAGTGGGCGCGCTGCCACTGCGGATCCGCCCATTCCGCACCGGTGACTTCACGCCATCCGGGGAAGCGCCTCCAGTCCGGTTCCACCAGTGGGCTCTTCCGGTACTCGTAGACGCCTTCGAGCGCTGCTGATTCCGTCTGGCTGCGTGCTGTGTCCACCAACCCGCCACCCATTCCCGTCGGTTTCGGCCGTATCGCCTGACAGCAACCGATCTTGCAGAGCTCCGGCGTTGTACACGAGAGCCGGTTGTACGGGGCACTCTGCCCGAGTGCCCCTGTACAAAAGACCGCCGAAGGCGGATGGTTGTGCGGGCAACGAACGGTCGCGCACTTGTGCGGGACAACGTTCCGGGGCGGGAAGAGGAACGTCGGGGGAACGCTTCTGGACGGGCGTCGAGACGGTGTTGATCCGAGGAGTCTCATTCGGCCGAACCGCCCTCCGCGTGGCCGGAAGCGTCGATTGCCGATTGATGGATATGTCAGTGGCATGTACCAATGTCCGAGAGATCCGGTGCGACGGTTTCCGGTCGCGTCCCGAGCATCGGACCGGTTCTCGCGTCGGAGCCGTACGCCGTTGACCGGGTTGTACGGCACGGGGGAGCCGACGCTTCACTCGACAACACCGTCGATCATTCAGGGGAGAGGCATGCCCAGGCCAGAGCGGTTGTTAGACCCCACAGCCGGACCGCTGGAGGAGTTCGCCCACGCATTGCGCGCTCTGCGCAAGCAGGCCGGGAACCCCTCCTACCGGACCATGGCGAAACGAGCCCACTACTCCGTGGCCACCCTCGCGGAGGCGGCCCGCGGACTGCACAAGCCCTCCTTGAAGGTGACGCTCGCCTACGTTGCCGCCTGCGAGGGCGATCCGGAAGCGTGGACCCGCCGCTGGTACCGCCTCAGCACGGCCCTGGAGGGACACGATGTCCCCGCCCGGGGCCAGCCGACCGGCAACGGCCTGGTCCCCACCCAGCCGCCGGCCGCCGGCCGCCGCCCCGGAACAGGCGCCTCCGTCGCCCCGGCCCGGCGGACCGGGCCGGGCGCCGCGGCCCGCGCCGTCGCCCCGCCCGTGGCCGCCGCGCGCCGTCCCGCCCAGGACGCGCTGACCGCCGACGAGCGGGCCGAACTGCGGCGGCTGCGCAACGAGGTCGAGCAGCTGCGGCACGCCAACGCGGTGCTGAAGGCGGCATCCGCGATATTCGCCGCGGATCTCCGCACAAACTCCCAGGTCGTGTACAACCCGGCGGACCGACAAGATCCGTTGGCGTGACCGGACGCCGAGCGCCCCATGGGCCCGAGGCGGATCCGGCGGATGCCGACCGACCTTTGGGGACTGAACATGCGTGTGCTCGGAGTCAACGGCTGGCCCGGCGCCAGCCACGACGGTGCGGCCTGCCTCGTCGTGGACGGTGAGGTCATCGCCCTCGCCGAGGAGGAACGCTTCACCCGCAACAAGCACGCCTACGGGGAAGCGCCCCTCCACGCCGCCGCCTACTGCCTGGCGGAGGGCGGTCTCACCCTGGACGACATCGACGTGGTCGCCCACGGCTGGGACCTGCCCACCCTCTTCGCGGACCGCGGCCTGGACTGGTTCGACAGCGACGCGGACGCCCTCGAACACCTGCTGCCCAAGGCACTGTTCCCGCGGGCCCGCGATCCCCGGCTGACCTTCGTCAACCACCACATCGCGCATGCCGCCAGCGCTTACCACCTCTCCGGGCGCGACCGGGGCGCGATCCTCGTCCTCGACGGCCAGGGCGAGAACGAGAGCACCACCCTCGCCGTGGGAATCGACGGCGAGATCAAGACACTGCGCGCGCACACCCCCGGCTGGTCGCTGGGCTACTTCTACGCCGCAGTCTGCGAGTACGCCGGCCTCGGCGCCGACGCCGCGGGCAAGATGATGGGCCTGGCCTCCTACGGCACCCCCGGCGACCTGAGCTTCGGCGGCGCCTTCGGCTTCACCGACGAGGACTTCACCATCGGCGTCGTCCCGCCCGACCTGCGCTCCACGGGCACCACGGACGAGGAGACGGCCACCATCCGGTACTGGATGGAGCACCTGGAGAAGACCCTCCCCGAGGCGCCCAACCGCGGGGTGCGCCGTTTCGACTCCCGCACCGGCCGCTACGGCAAGGTCACCGACCGGGACCCCTTCGAGTACCGCGACCTCGCCGCCACCGCGCAGGCCGCGCTGGAGCGCGCCGTCATGGGCCTGGTCCGCGGCCTGCTCCGGGAGACCGGCGAGACCACGCTGCTGATCGCCGGCGGCGTCGGCTTCAACGCCACCCTCAACGGCAAGATCATGCGCATGCCCGAGGTCCAGGACCTCTTCGTGCAGCCCCTCGCCGGCGACCAGGGCGTCTCGCTCGGCGCCGCGGTCTGGGTCGCCGCCCGGGAGGGCGACCGCATCCGGCCCATGGACGGCTCGGTGGCCTGGGGCCCGCAGTGGTCCCCCGACGAGATCCGCCGGATCCTGGACGCCTCCGGCACCCCCTACACCGAGCCCGCCGACATCGCCGCCGCCACCGCCGGCGTACTGGCCGCGGGCGGGGTCTCGGGCTGGTTCCAGGGCCGCGCCGAGGGCGGCCCGCGCGCGCTGGGACACCGCAGCCTGGTCGCCGTACCCGACCCGGAGTCCACCCGCGACCGGGTCAACGTGCGCATCAAGGACCGTGAGGCGTGGCGGCCGTTCGCGCCGAGCATGCAGGAGGAGGCCGCCGAGGCCCTGATCGGCACCGCCACCCCGCTGCCCTACATGATCGTCACCACGCCCGTCACCGAGGCCGGCGCCGCGGCCATGCCCGCCGTCGTCCACAGCGACCGCACCACCCGGCCGCAGACCGTCTCGGCCGCGGTCGATCCGCTCTACCACCGCCTCATCGGCGCGGTCGGCGGACACACCGGGACCCCCGTCATCATGAACACCTCCTTCAACGGCCGTGACGAACCGGTCGTGTGCAGCCCGCGCGACGCCCTCGCCACCTTCCACCGGCTGCCCCTCGACGCCCTCGCCCTCGGCCCGTTCCTGATACGCCGCCCCGCCGGGTTCCCCGGGGAGGCCGGCGCGTGACCGCCCCGGTACAGCAGGAGAGCGCTCCCGAGGCCGACGCCCCCGAGGCCGCGGCCCCCGAGTCCCCCGAGACCAGCGCCCCCGACGCCCCGCCCCAGGAGGAGATCCACGCCCGGCTCGCGGGCTGGCTCGCCGAGGCGGTGCTCGACCCCGACGCCGACCTCACCGGCCCGCTGGTCGACCTCGGCGTGGACTCCCTCGACCTGATCCGCACCGCCCGCCGCATCGAGGCGTCCTTCGGCGTACGGGTGCAGCTGCGCGAGATGTTCGCCCCCGGGCTGACCACCGCCGCTCTCGCCGCGCTCGTCGCCGGGCGGGCCGCCCTGCGCGGCGGGGCCGAGGCCGCCCCGCCCGGCACCGCCCACGGGCCGGTCGTCCTCACCCCCTCCCAGGAGCAGGCGTGGGAGGAACAGGCCGGCGAGCGCGGCCAGTGGAACCAGGCCCTGCTCTTCACCACCAGACCGGGCATCGACCCCGGCCTGTTCGCCGAGGCCGTCCGCCGGCTCGTCGCCGGCCACGCCTCGCTCCGGCTGGCCGTCGAGGACCGCCCGGCCCGCCGCCCCCGGCAGCAGACCGCCGCCCTGGACACCGACGGCCCGCCCGGCGCCGCCCTCGGAGCGGCGCTCGACACCGTCGACGTCTCCGAGCTGGCCGACGCCGACCTCTCGGCCGCGGTCGCCCTGCGCTGCGCCGTCGAACAGCGCTCCCTGGACCCGCAGCGGGGCCGCGTGGCCCGCTTCGTCCGCTTCGACGCCGGCCCCGCCCGGGCAGGCCGGCTGCTGATCGTCGTCCACCAGATCGCGATCGACATGGTGTCCTGGTCCGTCCTGCTCGCCGACCTGGAGGAGGTGTACACCGCCCTGGAGGAGGGCCGCCACGACGTATGGCCCGCCGAGGGCACCTCCTACCCGGAGTGGGCGCAGGCCCTCGCGGCCCACGCCCGCACCCCCGAGGCGGAGGAGCAGGCCGAGTGGTGGACCGAGGTGGCCCGCACCCCCGCCGCCCTGCCTCCGGACCACCCCGTGGCCGACCCGCGGGCCGTGAACACCGCCGCCACCGCGGCCACCCACCGCGAGGAGTTCCCCGCCGAGCTCACCGCCCGCCTCCACACGGCGGCCCGCGCCCACCGCGCCCATGCCGGCGACCTCGTCCTGCACGCCCTGGGCGAGGCCCTGGCCGAACGGCTCGGCGTGCCCGCGGTCCGCGTGGACGTACTGCGCCACGGCCGCGAGGAGAGTGTCGGGGACACCCATCTGGCCCGCACCACCGGCTGGTTCACCACCACCGTCCCCGTCCGCCTGGACCTGGCCGCCGCCACCCCGGCCGAACGCCTGGCCACGACCGTGGGCCATCTCGCCGCCCTGCCCGGCGGCGGCGTGGGCCACGGCGCGCTCACCCGGCACGGCCGGCCGCGGATCGCGGCCGTCCTGCGCGCCGCCCCGCCCAGCGACGTCTCCTACGACTTCGAGGGCGACGACGCGGACACCCTGCCCCTGGGCACCCTCCTGCCGGACGTGGCCCCGGAACCGGTCGGCGACATCACCGCCCCGCACTGGACCCGCCCGCACGCCGTCGAGGTCATCGCCACCACGGAGGACGGAACCCTGCGCGTCGAGTGGTGGTACTCCACCGCTCTGCACGAGGAGGCGACCGTACGCACGCTCGCCGCCCGCCACCGGCATGCCCTCGTCACCCTCCTGGACGCCCTGGACGGCCCCGGCGCGCCGGGCGCCGGGGCCCCCACCCGCTGACCGCCGCACGGACGGACCGGAAGAGACCTGCCATGACCCTGCCCAGCATGCTGGACCCCTTCTTCGCCATCGCCCGCTCGGAACCGGACCGGCCCGCCGTGGTCGACAACGGCGTGACCGTCGGATACGGCCAGCTGGCCCGCTGGGCAGGGGCCGTCGCCGACCTCGTGTCCACCCGCGGCCCGGCGGCCGGCCGCCCGGTGGTGGCCGTCCAGACGCACCACAGCGTCCGCGACATCGCGGCCATCCTCGGCGTCCTGGCCGCCGGCCGGGGCTACGTCCCCCTCGCCGACGAGCCGCTCGACCACACCCAGGCGGCCCTGCGCGCCCTCGGCTGCCGGGAGCTCGTCGCCACCGCCGAGACCGGCCGGCTGCCCGCCGTCGACCGCGTCCTGCGGCCCAACTGGGGCCGTTCCAAAGCCCCCCTGCCCGAGACGGGCGAGCCGGTCCGGCCGGAGGACCCGGCCTACGTCCTGTTCACCTCCGGCTCCACCGGCGCCCCCAAGGCGGCCGTGGTCCCGCACGGCGCACTGCATGCCGTCCTGCCGCACCTGGGCCGGCACTACGGGGTCGGGCCCGGCACCGTAGCCCTCAACTTCCACCGGGCGGACGGCGACACCAGCCTGGAGGAGATCCTGCCGACCCTGCTGGCCGGCGGACTCGTCGTCCTCGACGAGGACAGCGAGGCCGACCTCGACCGGGTCCTGACCGATCACGAGGTCACCCTCGTCAACCTGCCCGTCGACTACTGGCACCTCTACACCGGCCATCTGCTCGACACCGGACGCCCGCTGCCCGGCTCCGTCGAGACCGTCGTGATCGGCGGTGAGGCCGTCCGGCCCGACATGCTGGAGCGCTGGCGGCGGCTCGGCGCCGACCACGTCGTCCTGCTCAACACCTACGGATCCACCGAAACCGCGCTGGTCACCCACAGCGCCGTCCTCGCCGGCCCGGGTGCGGCCGCGGCATTCCCGGACGGGGTGCCCATCGGCCGCCCGCTGCCCTCCGTACGGCAGACCGTGCTGGCCCGGCCCGACGCGCCGGATGGCCCCGGGGAACTCCTCGTGGCCGGACCCCAGTTGAGCACCGGTTACCTCGACGCCCCCGACCGGACCGCCGCCCGCTTCGTCGAGGCCGACCACGGCGGCGGCACCGAGCGCTGGTACCGCACCGGCGACCTCGTCACCGAGGACGCGGAGGGCTCGCTCGTCTTCCACGGCCGCATCGACCACCAGGTCAAGATCCGCGGCCACCGCGTGGACCTGCTCGACGTCGAAGGGGCCGTGGGCCGGCTCCCGGAGGTGACGGCCGTCGCCGCCGCGGCGCACGACAAGGGCGAACACACCGTCCTGCTCGCCTTCGTGACCCTCGCGCCCGAAGCGGCCGAGGCCACCGACACGGCCCTGCGCGAACGGCTCCGGGCCGCCGTCCCCGGCCCCCTCGTCCCCGACCGGATCATCGCCGTGCCCGAACTGGTGCACACCCGCACCGGAAAGGTCGACCGCGCGCGCACCCGGGACCGGTACCTGTGAGCAACCGACTCTTCGACGCCTCCGTCGCCCCCGCCACCGTCCCCGAGGCGGAGGCCGGAGGCCCTTGGGCCTACCTGTGGTGGCTGGCCCGGATCCGCCCCCGGCCGCTCCTGCTCGCCGCCCTGCTCGGCGTGCTGTGGATGGTCCCCCTGGCACTGATCCCGCTGGTCCTCGGCCGGGCCATCGACGAGGCCGGGGCGGCCACCGGCCAGACCGGCCTCTACCTGTGGTCGCTGGTCGCCCTGGGCCTCGGCGTCCTCCAGGCCGTCGCCGGCGCCGGCCTCATCCAGGCTGCCGTCGGCGCCGAGGCCCACGCCCTGTCCGTCACCCACCGTGTCCTCGTACGCCAGGTCGTGCGGCTCGGCGCCACCCTGCGCGGCAAGGCCCGCTCGGGCGACGTGGCCGCTTCCGCCTCCGCCGACGTGGAGAGCATCGGCAACGCCTTCGAGGTCGTCGGCCGCACCATCGGCGCCGTTGTCGCCGCCGTCCTGGTCGCCGTCACCCTCACCCTCCCCTCGCCCGTGCTCGGGCTCGCCGTGCTCATCGGCGTCCCCGCCGCCGTCCTCGGCATCGGCCCCCTGCTGCGCCCCCTCCAGGAACGCGACGAGGCCCAGCGCGAGCAGATGGGCATCGCCACCTCCCAGGCCGGCGACATCGTGGCGGGCCTGCGCATCCTGCGCGGCATCGGCGGCGAGGCCCGCTTCGCCGAGCGCTTCCGCCGCACCAGCCAGCAGGTCCGCCGGGCCGGCGAATCCGCCGGCCGGATGGAGGCCTGGCTCCAGGCCGCCGGAGTCTTCCTGCCCGGGCTGGTCACCGTCGGCATCGTCTGGCTCGGCGCCCGGCTCGCCCTGAACGGCACCATCACCGCCGGTGAACTCGTCGCCTTCTACGGAGCCTCCGCCTTCCTCACCCTGCCCGTCAGCACGGCCACCGAAGCCGCGGAGACCCTGAGCCTGGCCAAGGTCGCCGCCGGCCGCGTCTGCACCCTGCTGCGGCTGACCCCCGAGACCGTCCGCCCCGAGGATCCCGCCCCGCTGCCGGCCGGCGCCCTCGCCCTGGCCGACGCCGGCACCGGCGTACAGGCCGCCGCCGGCCGCCTCACCGTGATCACCGCACCCGCCGACCGCGTCGGCGGCCTCGCCGACCGGCTCAGCCGCCCCGGCGCCCACCCCGACGGCGGCCCCTGCGCCGTCCGGATCGGCGGCGTCCCCCTGGACCGGGCCGACCCGGACGAGCTGTCCGCGCGACTGCTGCGCTCCGGACCCGCCGACATCCTCTTCAGCGGCACCGTCCGCGAGGAGCTGACCGGCGGCTCCGCCCGCCCGCCCGAGGCCCTGGACCGGGCCCTGTCCGCCGCCGACGCCACCGACGTCGTCGAGGCCCTGCACGGCGGCCTCGACGCCTGGCTGGACGAGGGGGGGCGCACCCTGTCCGGGGGACAGCGCCAGCGGCTGGTCCTCGCCCGCGCCCTGCTCGCCGCCCCGGACCTGCTGATCCTGGAGGACCCCACCGCCTCGGTCGACGCCCACACCGAAGCCCGCATCGTCGAACGGGTCGCCGCCCTGCGCGCCGGCCGGACCACGGTGGTCCTCACGGACAGCCCGCTGTGGCGGGCCGCCGCCGACCACGTGGTCCGCCTCGACGCGGAGCCCGCCGCCGGCGCCACCGACCGCTCCGCAGGAGTTCCCTCATGACCACCACCCCCACCCGGGCCACCGCCCCGGCCCGCGGCGCCGACGTGGCCGCCCCGGACCCGGCACCCGCCGAAGCCCCCGGGGCCGGCCGGCTGCCGCTCGCCGGGCGGGCCGAGGTCCGCGCCTGGACCGCCGTCTTCCTGCGCGGCGAGGCCCCCCGACTGGCCCTGACCTTCGGCCTGTTCGCCGCGGCCCTCGCCGCGAGCCTCGTCGGCCCCCGGCTCCTCGGCCACCTCGTCGAATCGGTCAAGGACGGCACCACCACCGGCCGCGTGGACGTGCTCTCCCTCGCCTTCGTCGCCATCCTCGTCGGCCACGCCCTCCTCGCCCGCGCCGCCCGCACCCAGGCCACCCTGCTCGGCGAACGCGTCCTCGCCCGCACCCGCGAGAACTTCGTCAGCAGGGTGCTGCGGCTGCCCCTCTCCGAGGTCGAGGCCGTCGGGACGGGCGACCTGCTCAGCCGCGCCACCACCGACGCCGACCGGCTGAACGAGAGCATCCGGCAGGCTGTCCCGCGCATCGCGCTGGCCGCCGTCACCCTGGTCTTCACCTTCGCGGCCATCCTGCTCACCTCGCCGCTGCTCGCCCTCGGGCTGCTGGCCGGCATACCCTTCGCCGTCCTCTCCACCTGGTGGTACCGGCCCCGCGCCACCCGCGCGTACGAGCGCCTGCTCGCCGAGGAGGCCGACGTCCTGGCCGTCACCCACGAGACGACGCGCGGCGCCGCCACCGTCGAGGCCCTGGGGCTGGGCCCGCGCCAGCTTGGCCGCCACGGAGCGGCCGTGGACCGGGTGGTGCGCACCCGACAGCGCACCACCTGGCTCCAGACCATCTGGTTCCCCAGCCTGGACCTGGCCACGATGGTCCCGATGGCGCTCACCCTCCTCATCGGCGGACTCGCCTACCAGCGCGGCGAGGTGGGACTGGCCGAGCTGACCGCGGTCGTGCTCTACGTACAGGCCCTCGGCGAGCCCCTGAACGACCTGCTGACCTGGACCGACGAACTCCAGATCGGCAACGCCGCGCTCCGCCGCATCCTCGGCGTCGAACGCCTGCCCCGCGAGGAGCCGGGCACGCCGCCGCCCTCCGACGGGCACGCCATCCGCCTCGACGGGGTTCACTTCGGCTACGGGCCGAGCCGCGAGGTACTGACTGGCGTCGACCTGGACATCGCGGCGGGCGAGCGGCTGGTGGTCGTCGGCGCCTCAGGCGCGGGCAAGTCCACCCTCGGCAAACTCCTCGCCGGCGTGCACCACGCCACCCGGGGGACCGTACGCATCGGCGGCGCCGACGTGGCCGGCCTGCCGGTGGACCGGCTGCGGCGGGAGATCGTACTGGTCACCCAGGAACAGCACGTGTTCACCGGCACGGTACGGGACAACCTGCTGCTGGCCGTCGGCGCCGCCGAAGAGGAGGAGGCCGAGGACCGGGGAGGCGCGGCGGACCCGAGGCTGTGGGAGGCGCTGGACACCGTCCTGCTCGCCGACTGGGTACGCTCCCTGCCCGACGGCCTGGACAGCGAGATCGGCCACGGCGCGGCCCTGGTGTCCCCCTCGCACGCCCAGCAACTGGCCCTCGCCCGGCTGCTGCTGTCGGACCCGCACGCACTGGTCCTCGACGAGGCCACCGCGCTGCTGGACTCCACCGCCTCACGCCGGGTCGAGCGCTCGCTGGCCGCCCTGATCGAGGGCCGCACGGTCATCTCGATCGTGCACCGCCTGGACTCGGTCCGCGACGCGGACCGCATCGCGGTCATGGACGCGGGCCGGATCGTCGAACTGGGCAGCCACGAAGAACTCCTGTCCGCCGCCGGCGCCTACGCGGCCCTCTGGCACTCCTGGGATTCGGCACGCCGAGCCTGAGCTGCGCGCTTGCGCGCGATCCTGCCGCCCCCGACGGCCACTGACCTGACCCGCGCACGGTTCTTGCCGGTGCCCGCACCGGACGGGGCGCCGGGAAGGGTCCGACCGGTACCCGTGAGGGGCCCGGACGGCCCAAGCGCGGCGGAGGGACGCGGAGACAGGCTGGGACTGCTGCCGTCGCAGCGCAGAAGGAAGGAAGGAAGGAAGGAAGGAAGGCCGCGCCGGGCCGCCCCGCCGTCCTCAGGAGAGGGCGTACTCGGCCACCACACCGCCGGCACGGTCGTCGAGCTCGGCGGGGCAAGCCGTCCGTGCCCGCTCAGGAGCAGTGATCACGATGAAGAGGACCCCGCCCATCCAGCCCGAGACGCCCGCGGGGACGTCCCGGCGGACCGACCTGGGCCGTCGCCTGGCAGCCCGTCGTGAGGCTCTCGGTCTGAGCCGCGCCGAGCTGGGCCGCAGGTGCGGTGCCGACGGCAACTACATCGCCTACCTGGAGGAGCATGCGGCCTCGCCCTCCATCGGCACCCTGGTGCGGCTCGCCGACGTCCTCGGCGTCAGGGTGGACGACCTGACCGGCGCGAGCGCCGGGCGGGTTCCCGGCCGTTCCACGGCCCGTCGGGGCGCCGCCCTGGTGCCGCTGGGCGAGTCCGAGTGCCGGGACCTGCTGGGCACCCATGGGGTGGGCCGCATCGCGGTCGTCACTGCCGAAGGGCCGGTGGTGCTGCCCGTCAACTACCTGATGGCGGGAACCGGCATCGCCTTCCGCACCTCCGCGGTGTCCGTCGTCGGGAGGTCGGCGGGGACAGAAGCCGCATTCGAGATCGACCACATCGACGACGTGACCGCGAGCGGCTGGAGCGTCCTGGCCGTCGGCACCCTGGAAGGGGTCACCGACCCGGAGGCACTCCGGCATCTGAACGCTACCGCCCGTTCCGGCCCCTGGGCCGGCGGGGACCGCGATCAGTGGATGCGGCTCGCCCCCGCCCGGGTCACCGGCCGTCGCGTGGCCCACGACTGGTGAGTGACGTGACCGGTGACATACGGGACCGGTGACGTACGTGCGCTGGGACGTACGTGCGGTGTGGTGCGGGTGATGTCACAGGAAGCTGCCGCTGCCGTACGGCGCGTACAGGTCGAGCAGTCGGGTCCGGGTGGCCTGCAGCCGGTGGGCGAGGACCTGCCCGACCCAGTGTCCGACGGCGGAACCGAAGACGGGATCGGAATCCATCAGCATCCGGACGCTCCCGGCGTCGAACTCGTACGCGCGCACAGGAGTCATCGCCTCCGCGCCCAGCCGCCAGGCGTACGGCTTGAACAGCCAGGAACAGCCGACGAGTTCGCCGGGACCGAGGCTTTCGACGACCGCCGCGCGACGGCCGGGCACATGGACGTCCAGAGTGACGGTCCCGGACCGGACGATCCAGAACCTGTCGGCGTGGCCGCCCTCGCGGAACAGGCGCGTTCCTTCGTCGAAGTTGACCTCCTGGGCCATCTCCATCAGGCGGGTGCGGCAGTCCGCGGGCAGTGCCATGGCGAAACGGGTGGGTGACGGGGTGCTCATCGACGACCTCCGATGCGAGTCCGCCTCCAGTCTCGGCGTGCCGGTATGCCCCGCGCATGGGCCCTGTGGTCCCCACCCGGGCCCGAACGGCCCTGGCTGCACGGGACCGGCCCGCGCATGTCGCGGATCCGGTCGGCTCGACAACTCGTGCACACCTCCCGCCACGGGGCCGATCGGACCTTCGCCGTGACCCACAGGGCCCTGCCCGTGCGCGCGCTCCTGGCGCTCGATGGGTGTCGGGAGAAGGAAACGCGTCAGGCGAGGGCGAGGAAGAGCTTTTCGAGTTCTTCCTCGGTCATGGGCGCCTGGGTCTCGTCGGCGTTGTTCATGCACTGGCGCATGCCGCTGGCGACGATCTTGAATCCGGCGCGGTCGAGTGCCTTGGAGACGGCTGCGAGCTGGGTGACGACGTCCTTGCAGTCCCGGCCGGCCTCGATCATCGCGATGACGCCGGCGAGCTGCCCCTGGGCGCGGCGCAGCCGGTTGAGGACCGAGCTGACCGCGTCGTCGTCGACCTTCACCGGGTACCTCCTGCTGGGTGTGCTGTCCATCCCCATGGTACCCCAGGGGGTATTCACCTCCGGCGCTGCTGATCGAGGAGGGCCGCGAGGGCGGCATCGAAGTCGCCGGGCCGTGGACGGTTGTGGGGAAGCCTGGCGAGCAGGGCGGCCATTGCGCAGGTGTCGGTGAGGGCGGAGAAGGCCAGGCCGCCGGCGACGCCGGCGGAGACCAGCCGGAAGGCGGGGTGGAACCGGCCGAGCCCGAGGCCCGCGAGGACGAGCGCGCCGGCGGTCAGGCGGACCTGGCGTTCCATGGTCCACGTGCGGCCCGAGGTCTGCTCGGGGCGGTGGAGGTCGTGTCCCGCGGCGGCCCAGGCGCCGGTGCCCCCGGTGAGGGTGGCGGTGTCGACGCCGTGCTCGGCGAGCGTCGTACGGGCGGCGCCGGAGCGTGCTCCGGACGCGCAGACGACCAGGATGTCGCCGTGGTCGGCGGCGTGGCGGATGGCGGGGAGGGCGCGGGAGAGATGATCGAGCGGGATGTTCAGCGCGCCGGGCAGGTGACCGGTGGCGTATTCGCCGGGAGTGCGGACGTCGAGGACGATGAGGTCGCGCAGGCGGGGGAGGGCCTGTGCGGGGCTGAGGGCGTGGGGGGTGGTCATGGCGGACTGTCTCCTGGTGGGGGTGTCGGGGATGTAGCGGAGGCCGGGGGCGTCGGGGGTGTCGGTGGTGTCGGTGGTTCCCCGGGCGGACCCCGGGTGCCGGACACCGGGCGGCGGCGATCCGAGGACCCGCCGCTGCCAGTGGTCGTGTCAGCGGATGGTGTCAGTGGATCGTGTCGGCGAGCATGAAGGCAGCGACGCACAGCAGCACGACGGCGAAGATCCGTTGCAGGGCCGGGCCGGTGACGGCGGCGGACAGGCGCTTTCCGTCCCAGGCGCCGAGGACCGCCGCCCCGGTGAAGGGCGCGACGACCGCCCAGTCCAGGGGCGTGGCGCCGCCGGCACGGACGGTGAGCGCGGCGAGCGAGTTGAGGGTGATGACGAGCAGACTCGTCCCGATGGCCGCCCGCATCCTCAGGCCCAGCACTCCTACGAGGGCGGGGACGGCGAGGAATCCGCCGCCGACGCCCAGGAACCCGGTGACCGCGCCCAGGCCCGCGCCGGCTCCGGCAGCCCGTACGGGGCGCACCGGGCGGGACCCGTCCTCGTACGCGCGTGACGTGAGCATGCGCACGGCGGCGAGTCCGGCGACGACCGCAAAGGCGACGGTGAGCAGCTGTCCGGACAGTCGTGCGGCCAGGGCGGCCGCTGCCAGGGCAGCTGGGAGGCCGGCGGCTGCGAAGAGCAGGCCCGTTCTCCAGCGGACGTGGCCAGATGCCGCATGGGAGTAGAGGGAGGTGGCGGACGTGACGGTGACGATGATCAGCGACGCGGTGGTGGCCGCGGCCGGGGTGAAGTCGAGCAGATAGATCAGTGCCGGGACCGTGAGCACGCTGCCGCCGCCCCCGAGCGCGCCGAGTGCCAGACCGACGACGGCTCCCGCGATCAGGGCGAGGACGAGCGTGTTCACGCTGTCGAGCCGCTGTTCCCGCGGTCGTCGACGACGGGCAGTCCCGCTGCGGCCCAGGCGTTCATGCCGCCCTTGACGTCGACGGCCGTCGCTCCCCGTCCGGTCAGGAGTTTCGCGGCCCGCTGGGACCGGTGCCCGGAGCGGCAGATCACCATCAGCGGCCGCCCCTGGGCCGCCGGGGGCAGGGCGGCTCCGGTCAGCAGGGCGGAGAGCGGTGCGTGTACGGCGCCGGGTGCGTGGCCGGCGGCCCATTCCGCGGGCTCGCGTACGTCGAGCAGGACGGCGCCCTCGTCACGGGTACGCAGGTGGGCATCGGCCGGGGTCACACGGGCGGGGCCGCGTCGGAAGAGGAACACGGTCGGGTCCTTCTCTCGTCAGGATCGGGGCGGAGGGATGGGGCGGGGGATCGGAAGGTGGGGATGGGATGGGGCGGAGGGCCGGGGCGGAGGGACGGGGTGGTGCGTCGGACGGTCGTCAGCTCTGTGACCCGGGTCCGGCGACGACGGGGAGCCCCGCGCTGCGGGCTGCGTCGAAGGAGTCGTCGACGGCCACGACGTCACGTCCGGCGGCGTCGAGCAGGGAGGCGGCGATCCCGGCGCGCATTCCGCCCGCGCAGTGGACCCACACGACCCCGGCCGGGAGTTCGCCCTGGCGTCGGTGGAGCTCGTGGACCGGGATGTGCACCGAGTCCTCGATCCAGCCGTCCGCGCGTTCGGAGTCCCGTCGTACGTCCAGCACGATCCGGTGGCCGCCGGGGTCCGGGGCCGCGAGGTCGGCGAACGTGGCCCGCGGAAAACTGCGCAGCTCTGCGTGTGCGGCGATCCATTCGGCGGGATCACCGGTGGCAGCGGCGGCGGGGCGGTCGATCCCGACCCGGGCGAGTTCCCGCTGGGCCTTCGCCAGTTGCTCGGGGGACTCCGCGAGGAGCGTGACGGGCTTGCCCCAGGGGATCAGCCACGCCAGGTATGTCGCCAACTTCCCGTCGGCCTCGAAGTTGAACGAACCTGCCACGTGCCCCTGGGCGAACGCGATGCGGTTGCGCAGATCGACCACCCACTCCCCGGCGGCCAGGCGGGCGGCGATGTCGGCGGCGTCCGCCACAGGAGGTGCGGTGAGGTCGACCGGAGCCGGCCCCGCGGCGTTCGTCGGGCCCATGTGGGCGTAGTAGGCGGGCACGTCGTCGAGCCCGGCCAGCAGGGCGGCGACGAAGGCGTCGACGTCCTGGACGAGGGCGTCGTTGCCCGACTTCTCCTTGCCGATGGTGGTGGCGTCCCCGTCGGCCTGGGCGGAGGAGCAGAAGCTGCCGAACCCGTGGGTGGGCAGGACCTCGGTGTCGTCCGGCAGTTCGGCGGCCAGCCGGTGCGCGGAGGCGTGCTGGGCGCGGGCCAGTTCCTCGGTCAGGCGGGGCTCGACCAGGTCCGGCCGTCCCACCGTTCCGATCAGCAGGGAACCCCCGGTGAACACGGCAACGGCCGCCCCCTCCTCCTCCAGCACGTAGGAGGTGTGGTGGGGGGTGTGGCCGGGAGTGGCCAGGGCCCGCAGCGTGATCCCCTCGTCCACGGTGAAGGTGTCGCCGTCCCGGACAGGGGTGCGGGCGAAGGACACCCGGGCCGCGGCGGGTACGTGGTGGGCCGCGCCGGTGAGGCGTGCCAGGTCCTGGCCGCCGGAGACGTAGTCGTTGTGGACGTGGGTCTCCACGACGTGCGAGATCCGCACCCCGCGCCGGGCGGCAGCGGCGAGTACCTGGTCGATGTCGCGCGGCGGATCCACCGCCACGGCCGTGCGGGCGCCGCCTGCCAGGTAGCTGCGGTTGCCGAGCCCTTCCAGATCAAGGGTGTCGATGAAGAACACGCTGTCGCTCCTACTCGTGAGAATTACCCCCGGGGGTATGTCTCGAGCGTAGCACTAATACCCCTGGGGGTATCTTTGGTGATGACGGGTAACGGTGGGTGAGCATGCGGCGAGCCGCGTGCCGCGGCGCGCTTGCGCCAGGCGCTCGTACGGGAGCTGACCGAAGCGGGATGGACCGGCCAGGAGGTAGAGGAAGGTCAGCACGCCGGCTGCGGCGATCAGGGACACCGCCGCGTTCAGGGTGTTGGTGCAGTAGCGGATCATGCGTCGGGCGGAGTCCGCGCCGTACCGGGCCGCGTCCAGCAGCCGGTGGAACTCGTCGTCCTCGATCGCCGAGAGCTCCGTACGGTGCACCAGCCCCAGGTACTGCTCCGTGGCGACCCGCTGCACCTTCGGCTCCAGCGCCCCGGTGGCCGCGGTCGACGCCGAGCGCAGCAGGGACCCGAGGAACGCGGTGAGGGCCACGATCGCGAGGGCGGGTACCGCCTGGGTGGCCTGGCGGACAACCCGGAGACCGGTCGCCCCGAGGACTTCGCCGCGGGGGTCCTGGGAGTCGTCGGGGCCGAGGGGCCCACTTCCGCTGCGGGTCCCGGTCGGCGAGGACGCGTACGGTTACCCGGAGGTGGCCGACGAGGCCTGGCACGAGGAGTTCGCCGCGGCCCGGATTCTCGCCCAGGAACCTCCTGCGCCGTCGGCGTGAACGACGAGTCGCGGAAAACCGGTTGGACGGGACGGCGGAGTACTGCCACTGTCTGCCCGTGACCATGATCAAAAACGATTCGGCGGTTGTCTCCTTGGCCGGCGGCCTTGTCCTGCGTCAGGCGAGGCCCGCGGATCTCGACCAGATCGGCGCACTCCTGTCTGCGCGGGGGGAGCCGGACGACGCCGTCGACCACCGGCTGGCCGTCACCGACCCCGACGCGGGCCTGTCCGCCTGCGCCGTGGTCGTCGACGGCGACCGGGTGGTGTCCACCGCGACACTCCTCGACGAGGAGGTGTGCATCGGGGGAGTCCGCCTGCCCGCCGGCCAGGTGGAACTGGTCGCCACCGAGGCCGCGTACGAGGGACGCGGCCTCGTCAGGGCGTTGATGCACTGGGCCCACGACCGTTCCGCCGCCCGTGGCCACGTTGTTCAGGCGATGATCGGAATCCCCTACTTCTACCGGCTGTTCGGCTACGAGTACGCCATCGACATACCGCAGGCGCTGAACGTGAACGCCCTGCCGCTGCCGCTGCCCGGTGACGGAAACTCCACGCTGCGGGCCGCCCGGCCCTCCGACATCCCGGCCATGGCCGCCCTGCAGGCCTCGGCCCAGAGCGGGTTCGACGTGACCATGCCGCACTCGGCGGCGTGCTGGCGCTGGCTCCTGGACCACGAGTCGAGCAACCTCGTGGTTCTCGAGCAGGCCGGCACGGTCATCGCGACGGCGCGCACCACACCTCCCGGTGAGGAGATGCTCCTGGCCGAGGCCGCGGCACGCGACGAGTCGGCGGCGCGGGAACTGCTGAGCGCAGTCGGCGTCCTGGCAGCGGGGAAGGGGCTGCAGGTCGTCCATCGAGCCGGCACCGTGACCGGTAACGCCTGGCAGGAGTTCCTCGACCACGAACCGCGGCGGAGCGCGGAGCAGTACTACATCCGCATCCCGGACGTCGCGGTGCTGCTCGACCGGCTGCGTCCGCTGCTCCGGCAGCGTCTGACCGCGGCCGGGATCGACCGGACCGGCCGGGACATCGTCATCTCCACCTTCGGCGCCCACCACCGGATCCCGGTTCTCGCCGACGGGCTCGGTGAGGTCGTCACCGGCGGCGTGATGCAGTCGCCCGGGGTTGTGGGAGGTGCAGGGGTGGCCCCCGACCACCTGGCCCCCCTGCTGTTCGGCCCGCACGGATTCGAGGGCCTGACCCGGTTCCGCCCGGACGTCTACGCGGCGGACGAGGAACTGTTCCGGACGCTGTTCCCCCGCCTCACGGCCGACGTACTCAGCTACTACCTTCCGTACTGACCGATCATTTCGGAATGAGGTTCGGAGTCGTCTCAAGCGCCTGATGCTGCAGGCGAGTTGGACCGGTCCGTGGTGGAGGTCGGCTCCTATCGCGTACCGGGTCCGCAGGCGTCTGAACGGGTGGAGCCAGGCGAAGGTCCGCTCGACGCCCCACCTGCTCTCGCCCAGTGCGTGGCCACCCGCTCGGGCAGCTGGCCGCTCGCGGCCGCATCCGGCATCCGATACACTTGCAGGATTATGCAATTTGTAAAATCTGAGTCGAATCCCTCCCCGTCCAACCAGTCGGACGAGTCGAACCAGGAGAGGTGGAAGGAGAAGGGCGTCGCGCTGCGCGCCTTCTTCTACATCTTCGGCACGCACGTGTTCGCCGGGTTCGTCTGGCTGCTGTTCTACCTGGGCCAGCACGCGCAGAAGTGACCGGGCCGCACCCTGCCGGTCATCACCGCCCTCCTTGCCGGAGTCAGCCTCGCCGCCGGCAGCGCGACGCCGGCCATCGCCCTCGGCGGTGAGCACACCGTCTACTGGGTGGGGCGGCTCGCGCGGAGGTCTGCCAGGAGTTCGGCCTGGCCCTCCAGGACGCCGGAAAGGATGCCGCGGGCGACCCTCAGCAGTTCGGCGATCTGCGAGTCGATGAGCGAGTAGTACACGTTCGAGCCCTCCCGGCGGGTGACTACCAGGTTGGCCCGGCGCAGGACGGCCAACTGCTGGGAGAGGCTCGCGGCCTCCACCCCGACCTCCGGCAGCATCTCGGCGACCGCGTGTTCGCGTACGGACAGGAGTTCCAGCACGCGGATGCGGACCGGGTGCCCCAGCGTCTTGAAGAACTCCGACTTCAGCTGGTACAGCGGCGTGCTCGCCTGCGTGGCCTTGCCGTGTCTGTCCATCTCGTCCACCCGGAACCGCTCCTTCGTAGGGGCTTCCGTTCGCCCCTCCTCACACCTGTGACCTCAACAATTGCAGATCCCTGCAACTCGCGGGACGCGCAGGCCGCCCCGTGTGACGTTCGGCCCGCCGACACGGGCCGTCCGGGCACCGCCTCGGCCCGCCCCCTACCGGCCCGGCCCCGCACACTCACCGCCCCGGCCCCCTCCCGTCCCGCACCCCTGACGGCTCGTTTCGCTAACGGCCCGCACCCGTCGTGGTGCGCGCCAGGCGGAATCCTGACACCTGATGCACGTGCAGGCGCAGCAGGGTGTCGTGCGGGCCGTGGGCCCATCCGGGAAGGGTGCGCCGGTAGTGGGCGGCCTCGTCCGGGTCCGAGACGACGTCCGCCGGGCCATGGGCGCTGACCGTCCAGCCCGTCCCGGCCGTACCGAGAATCTCGTCCACCTGGTAGGTCAGCAGCGCCCGGCCGGGAACGGCCGCGGCTTGTACAGGGGCACGCACGACGAGGCGTCCGTACTCCATCACGTGGACGGCGGGCCGGACGACGGCCAGGTCCCGCTGGACGAAGACGAGCCGGCCCTGTGCGGAGCCTTCGAGGAGCCACAGGGCCTCGGTGCCGGAAACCTCGATCATGCGGCGTTCGGCGGAGACGGTCATCGTGCGGCCTTCCGGATACGGTGCGGTCGATGTGCGGGGGGCGGGAGCAGGCCCGCCCGCTCCAGGTGTTTGCGGGCGCCGGCGATCGCCTCCGGAGTGGTCGCGTACTCACGGCCCTCCGGGCGCAGCAGCTCCAGAGCCCCGACCGCGTCGAGGGCCTGCCGCTGGCCGGGCCTGATGCCGGAGGCGAGGACGGCGATGCCGCGCCGGTTCAGCTTCTCCACCGCGTCCTTGAGGACCAGCGCGCCGGTGGCGTCGAGGGTCGTCACCCTCGACATGCGCAGGATGACCACCCTGACGTCACAGACCTCGGAGAGTTCGAGGAGGAAGCGATGGGCACCGGCGAAGAAGAGGGGTCCGTCGATGCGGTACGCGACGATGTGCTCGGCCAGCAGGGCGTGCTCCTCGTCGCTGTGCTCGCCGGGCAGGTCCGGCCGGAAGTCGACCTGTTCCATACGGGCCTGACCCGCCACCGCCTTCAGGGCGAGGGCGCCCGCGACGACCAGACCGATGATCACCGCGTAGACGAGGTCGAGGGCCAGGGTGGCCGCGGCGGTGAGGACGAGGACGGCCGCGTCGGAGCGGGTCGCCTTCGCCATCGCGCGCAGGGAGCCGACCTCCACCATGCGGATCGCCGTCGCCAGCAGTACGCCGGCCAGCGCCGCGAGGGGGATCGTCGAGACCAGGGGCGCCGCGGCGAACACGACCACCGCGAGCACGGCGGCATGGGTGAGTGCGGCGAGACGGGACGAGGCACCGGTACGGACGTTGACAGCGGTGCGCGCGATGGCGGCGGTGGCGGGAACACCGCCGAACAGCGGGGCGGCCAGGTTGGCGATGCCCTGCCCGAACAGTTCCTTGTCCGGGTCGTGCTGCTGCCCCACCGTCATCCCGTCCGCGACCGTCGCCGACAGCAGGGACTCCAGCGCGGCGAGTGCCGCGACCGCGACCGCCGGGGCGAGCAGTGAGCCGAGGGCGGAGGCGTCGAGGAAGGCCAGGGAGGGGGCCGGCAGCCCGGACGGCAGGTCGCCGATCGGGGCCGCCGCGTCGAGGTGGAAGACCTGGGTGAGCACGGTGGCCGCGATCACCGCGACGATCGAGAACGGGATCGTCGGCTTCCACCGGGCGCCCGCCAGCATCGCTGCCGCGACGCCCGCCGAGATTGCGATCGCGGTCCAGTTCGGGGACGCCACGCTGTCCAGCAGCGCCCGCCACGCCACCACTACGACTTTCTCGCCCTCGGGCTTGTCGACCCCGAGTGCGTTGGGAATCTGCTGGAGGCCGATCACGCAGGCGATCCCGAGGGTGAACCCCTCCACCACCGGCGCCGGTACGTACCGCATGGACCGGCCGGCCCGCAGCAGGGCGAGACCGATCAGGATCACGCCGGCCATCACGCCTACGGTCAGGACGCCGCCGGGCCCGTACCGGGCGACGATCGGCACCAGGACCACGGTCATGGCACCGGTCGGGCCGGACACCTGGAGGTTCGACCCGCCCAGCAGCGCGGCGAGCGCTCCGGCGACCACGGCGGTGGCGAGTCCCGCCTCGGCGCCGAGCCCGGAGGAGACGCCGAAGCCGAGCGCGAGGGGGAGGGCGACGATCGCCACGGTCAGTCCGGCCAGGAGGTCCTGGCGCGGGCTGCGGCCCATCGCCGTGAAGTCCGCCCGGGCCGGGAGCACGGAGCGCACCCGCCCGAGCGCGGACGCCAGGAAAGCGGTCACGGTCACGAGGCCGCCCTCGCGACTCGCGCGGTTCCGGGAGTTCGCTCGGTTCGCTCAGTTCGCTCTGCCCGGTCGGGAACCGGCACTGTCTCGCACCCTTCTCACCGCCCCGAGCGGGGCGCTCATGCCTGGCGCTGTGCCCGCGACTGCCCCACGGTCACAGCAGTATCAGCATCTATGAAATTGCAGATTTCTGCAATTCGTAGATGCCGGGAGGTCGGGATGCCGGGCTGGGTCCGGGGTCAGGGACCGGGTCAGGGCGTGCCACCTGTACCGGGGTACGGGTTTTCCGTCGGAGGTGTCCTCCGGCCGGCCCGCGCGAGCCGCCCCCAGCGGTGCCCGCTGCGCGGACATCCGGGGGCGATTTACCATGAAAAGCGACGTTTTCTCGCTCCCCGCAGCTACCCGCGTCCACCCGCGGCCAGACGGTAGGGGCGGCAGGGAGGCCGGTATGGACTTCGCGAACGGATCCGAGAACGCATTCGGGAACGGATTCGGCAACGGATTCGGCGGCGACGCGGACGGCTCGCGCTATCTGCCGATCTCCGAGCACGGCCTGATCGGCGATCTCCGGACCGCCGCGCTCGTGGGCACGAACGGCACGATCGACTGGTACTGCTGTCCGCGCTTCGACGCCCCGAGCGTGTTCGCGTCGATCCTCGACGCCGACCGGGGTGGATCGTGGGAGCTTGCCGCCGAGGTGCCGGCGCGGACACGCCAGTTCTACTTCCCCGACACCAACGTGCTGATCACCCGGTTCTACGCGGCCGACGGGGTCGCGGAGATCCAGGACTTCATGCCGGTCGCGGACGAGTCGCGCGAAGCGGCCCGGCACCGGCTGATCCGGCGGGTGGTCTGCGTACGCGGCACCCTTCCGTTCCGAGCGAGGGTCGCTCCCCGTTTCGGCTACGGCACCGAAGCGCACACCGTGCACGCGCAGGCCCACGAGGCCGTCTTCACGTGCCAGTCGATCTCCCTGGCGCTGACCTCCACCGCGCCGCTCGAAACCGACGGAACGGACGTGTGGTCGCACTTCAAACTCCTCGAAGGCGAGTCCGTGGTGTTCGCCCTCGACCAGATCGGTGACGGCGTGCACCCGCAGGCCTGTCCGCGTGCCGAGGCGCAGGAGCAGTTCGAGGCGACCGTCCGGTTCTGGTCGCGCTGGCTGAGCCGCTCCCGGTACCGCGGCCGGTGGCGGGAGATGGTGAACCGTTCCGCCCTGACCCTGAAGCTGCTCACCTACGTGCCGACCGGTGCGATCGTCGCCGCACCGACGACGAGCCTTCCCGAGCGGGTCGGCGGTGAACGCAACTGGGACTACCGCTACGTGTGGGTCCGCGACGCCGCCTTCTGCGTCTACGCCATGCTCCGGCTCGGCTTCACCTCGGAGGCCGAGGCGTTCATGGGCTTCCTGTCCGAACGGTGCATCGCACCGGGCGCCGGCCCCGCCGGCCCCCTACAGATCATGTACGGCATCGACGGGCGCCGTGACCTGCCCGAGGTCGAGCTCTCCCACCTGGAGGGATACCTCGGATCCGCTCCGGTGCGGGTCGGCAACGCCGCCACCGGCCAGCTCCAACTGGACATCTACGGAGCGCTGATCGACTCCGTCTACCTGTACGACAAGTGGGGGCGGCCCATCAGCAGCGACCACTGGGACGAGGTCGGCGTCGTGGTGGACTGGCTCTGCGACAACTGGGACCAGCCCGACGAGGGCGTCTGGGAGACCAGGGGAGGCCGGAAGGACTTCGTCTACTCACGCCTGATGTGCTGGGTGGCTATCGAACGGGCCATCCGGATGGCCAACCGGCGCGGCCTGCCCGCCGATCTGCCGCGCTGGCAGCGGAACCGGGACGCGATCTACCGGAAGATCATGCGGGAAGGCTGGTCGGCCGAGCGCGGAGCGTTCGTCCAGGGACTGGGCGACGACGTGCTCGACGCCTCCGTACTGATGATGCCGATGGCCAAGTTCATCGCACCCACCGACCCCAAGTGGCTCTCGACCCTCGACGCGCTGACCACCGAACTGGTCTCCGACTCGCTGGTCTACCGCTACGACCCCGGGGCGAGCCCGGACGGTCTGCGCGGCTCCGAGGGCACGTTCTCGATCTGCTCCTTCTGGTACGTCGAGGCGCTCACCCGCGCCGGACGCCTGGAAGAAGCCCGGCTGGCCTTCGAGAAGATGCTCACCTACGCCAATCACGTAGGCCTCTACGCGGAGGAGATCGGCCGCAGCGGGGAGCAACTCGGCAACTTCCCGCAGGCGTTCACCCACCTCTCGCTGATCAGCGCCGCCTTCAACCTCGACCGCGCCCTGGGCTGAGTCGAGCGTGCGCGCGGAACCGGACGGCGCACGAACTCACCCCGCCCCGCCCGCCCGGCTCACCGCGTCGGGGAGAGGTGCGCTCCCAGGCTGCCGGGGGTGGGGTAGACGCGCTCCGTGGGCAGGAGGCGCTGGGCCTGGGCGGTGCGTCCGCTGCGGACGAGCGCCGCGGCCTTGCGGACCTGCGGGGTGAGGTCCGTGATACCGACGACCCAGTCCTCGGCGAACGTGCGGATCAGGTGGCGGCCGATGCCGACCTGGATGCTGTAGTGGTTCAGGGCCGCACCGCGCACCGAGCGCTCGGGATCCCACTGGAGGTGCACGGCGGCCTGGGCCACCGCCCTCGGGTCCGCGGTCGTCCGTACGGACCGGGCAAGAGCCTCTTCCCAGCCCTCTCGCGTCATCCGCACGGCGAGGACACGCTCCTGCCCCGGCTTGCGCGCCCAGTTGCTGCGATGCATCAGCCACAGGAAGGAGGGCTTGATCCACGTCATCCGCTGGAACGAGAACGGCGGGACGAAACGTCCCGCGCACAGCGCGGCATCGGCGATCACGTCCGCATACGCCTGGTAGACCACGATGGTGCGGGCATCGTAGTCGGCGCGGATCTGGTACTGCGGCGTCATGCACCGCACCCTGTCACCCGCCCGGCCGGTGCCGCCAACGGTTTCCGCGGGCCGGGGCGCCCGAGCGGCCGGGCAGCCGCGGCGGCTACGTGATGCGTACGGTCCCGTGCACGGTGACCTGGTCGATCTCGGTCGTGCGCACCACGATGTCGAGATTCCACTCGCCGGCCATCGGCAGCCGAAGGTCGTAGGTGGCCCAATACCCCTTCTGGTTCTTCAGCTTGGCGTCGAGGGGGCCGATGCCCGACTCCCGCTGGGTGAGCGTGAGGCGAAGCTCGGGGACGGTCGCGAGGCCGCCGTCCTCGCTGAACACCACCGCCTCCACCGTGTTCTCACCGACGCGGCCGGGAGTCAGGGTGATCTGGACCTGGCCGCGGCGATTGGCCGTCCCCATGTCGAACGGTACGGTGACCACCTTGGCCTGCGGCTCCTGCCCGACGGCGGCCGAGGCGGACTCGGAGACCGCGGCGCGGCTGGGCTGGGTACCGGTCAGCAGGGTCGTGATCGCCAGAACCACCACACCGAGTACGGCTTCGGCCGCGACGGTACGGCGCAGGCCGCGCCGGTACCGCTCGGACTCCGCTGCGGGCGAGAGCCCGGCGCTGTCGCCATCGCCATCGCTATCTCCGTCACCGTCGCCATGGCCGTCGGCGCCGTCCGTCCGTCCTTCCGCGGCGGTATCGGGGCCGCCGCTGCCGCCCGTCACCTTCCGGGGGCCGGACGCGCCGACCAACTGCGCCACGCGCACCACTTCGGGCTCGGGCCTCCGCTGCGCCTCGTCGGCGGGTACGGGCTCCCGGAGGAGGCGGAGCGCCGCCCGGCGGGAGTACGACGCCACGTACAGCACGAGGACCACGGCGGCGACCTTCACGACGAGGGTCCTGCCGTACGAGGTACCGGTCAGCGCCTCCCACGAACCGACCTGCCGCCAGGACTGGTACAGCCCGGTGCCGACCAGTACGGCGACCGCGCGGAAGGCCAGCGTCGCGAAGCGGCCCACCGCGGACGCCGGGAGCGCGAGGCCGCCCGGCCCCCGGTCCCGCAGGGCGATCACCAGGGTGATCAGGCCGCCCAACCAGACGCCCATGGCCACCAGATGAAGCGCGGCCACAGGCATGGCCAGCGGCACCTGCAACCCGGCGGAGGCGTGTTCGGCGGTGGCCCAGGTGAGGGCCAGGCCCAGGGCGAGCGCCGTCCCGGCCAGCCGGAACCGGATGCCGAAGTCCGTCGGTGGGGATCCCTCGCCCTCGCGGAAGGGCCGCACGGCCGGGTGCCGGCGCATCACGGCGGCGGCCACGAGCAGCAGGGCGAGCCGGACGAGGAACGCGATTCCGGGCTTCCCGGTGGCGGTCCGGGCCAGCCGGGCCGGGTCGAACGCCGATGCCAGCGAGCCCGCCGCCTCGTACGGGCCGCGGAGCAGGAGCAGGGCCACGGTGGCCACCGCCAGGGTGGCCCACCCGGCGACGAGCAGCCGCCGTACCGGGCGCAGCGCGACCGCCGCCGGCCAGCACAGGAGGATGAACGCGGCCGCTCCCACGAGGAGGGCGAGACCGCTGTAGGAGAGGTAACGGAAGAAGCCGTAGAGGCGGCCGGCCGCCGTGTCGTCCGGCGAGTCGGCGGTCACCGTGGCGGCGGTCTCGGAGGGCTTGCCGATCGAGAAGGTGAACGCGCCGGAGATCGGGTGGCCGTCGGCGGAGATGACCCGCCAGGCCACCGTGTAGGTGCCCTCGGGCAGTTCGCCGGACAGCTCCACGCGGGCCGTGTTCGCCTTGCCGTCGGCGTGCTGCGCCGGGCGGGGGTTGACGCGTTCGTTCGCCGGTGACAGCACCCTCAGTGCCTCGTCGGGGAAGCTGATGGACTCGGTGAAGGTGAGCGTGACCTGGCGGGGCGGTGTCTGCAGGACGCTGCCGTCGGCGGGATCGGAGCCGCTGAGCGCGGTGTGCGCGAGGGCGGGGGCGGCCCCGCCGAACAGCAGGGCCAGTACGGCGGCGACCAGTACCAGGACGGTCAGCGGCCTCCTGGACGGCGGTGATCCGGGTGATGCTGGTGATCCTGTGTGCATGACGGGCGGGCTCCGGGGTGGCGGTCGTGAGCGGGCGGCCCTCGCCACCCGGGACTCGGCTCCGGCAGGGCGGGGACCGACGACGGGATGTGGACGATAGTGCTGCCGGACGGGGCACCGGGGCGGGTGCGCAACTTCGGCTAAAGCCCGGGACCGGGAGGCCCGGTTCGGGCGTTCTCCCTGTACATTGCACCCGCCCCGCCCTGCCCCGCTGCTGAGGACAGGCGGTCAGACGGTCAGGCCTGGTCCCGGCTCTGACTGCGGCGCAGCCACCAGAAGGCGCCGACGGCCGCCACCACCAGGACGGCCGCGACCACACCGAGGGCCGCTCCCGTACCGCTGCCCGCCGTCTCGGCGTCCGCCGTCTCTGCGTCCGCCGTCTCCGCGTTCGGGGCCGCGGCGAGAGCGGTCGGGTCCGCCGCCGACGGCTGTTCGGACGGGACCGTGCCCGGCGTCGTCGCAGGCGTCGTTGAAGGCGTCGGCGTCGCCGAGGGGGGCGGGGCGATCGGCTTGGCCCCGGGGGCCGCCGCCTTCAGTTCGAGTACGGGCGCCGGGTTGTCGACTTTCTCGCCGCCCGTGGGAACCTCGATCCAGCGGGAGACCTTGCCGTCGCCGTACGTCTCAAGGGTCTTGAACACCAGGGACTTCTCGTCGGGCAACTGGCGCACGGTGATGCTGTACTCGGCATCGGTACCGGTGGCCAGGGCCGTGCCACCGATGCTGTAGCCGTCCGGGGTGGCCGTCAGCTTCCACCCCTCGGGGGCGTCCTTCAGCGTCACGGCGTCCGGGGCGATGCCCTTCGGGAGCACGACCCGCAGCTCCGCGATCCCCGCGGAGTCCGACTCAGCCTCGGACGTGAAGGAGAGCGTGACGTTCTCGGCGAGGGCGCGCGCGTCGGAGGCGGTGACCCCAGCGTGCGCGGCGGCCGGACCGGCGCTCAGGCCGAGGACCACCAGGGCGCCGAGGGCGGCCGGCCCCAGTCCGCGCGGACGCGGACGGGGCCGGGGATGGTGACGGTGAGAGTGAAGGCTGGGTGTTCCGGTCATGAGGAAGAGCAACCTCTCGGTACGAGGGGATCGGGGGACCGTCTCCTGCGTACGCGGCCGGAGGCCCCCGCCGCACCACCGAGTGACAGAGCGTCGTGGTGACCGCCTGCCGTGCGGCCGGACCGCCGCACGGCACGGGCGCGGTCCGCGGCAACGGCCCTGCCCACGGCCGGTGGAGGGCGCCGAAGCCCGCGGCGGCGGCCGTGACGGTCCGCTGGATCCACCGGCCCACCGTCGCCGGCAGCCGGCTGAGCACCTGATCCGCCCGGTGCATGAGCAGCGCCATCGCGCAGGTGGCCACGCCATGGGCCGCCGCCATCGTCCACGTACCGTGGTGTGCGGTGGCCCGTACGATCTGCCGCCCCGGGCCGTGGGCCTCGGCATGCGCGTCGAACGCGGGATGCCGTACGGACAGGGCCCGGTGCAGCACGAGTTGGGCCGCGCCGGTCCCCGCGACCACGTGCCACCGAGGCCGGGGCCGCGGCCGGGACGTCCGCGTGACGAGCCACGACAGGGCGAAGGCGGCCGCCGCCCCGCCCGGCACCCGTTGCCAGGCAACCGGTCCCTCAGCCGCCAGATGATGGCCCGCGACGGCCAGTACCGAACTGAGCAGGGTGAACACGGCAGCCCGCAGCCACCGTCCGCCCTGCCGCCCGGGCCGCGGACATGGACGCGTCCTTGCACGGGCTCCGGCCATGTCCGGTCATCATCACCCGGCTTCACCGCCGACAGGCTCCAACTGTCAATTGTGGAGCAGCTTTCCGCAGCGGCGCCCGATCGATGCCCGCGCGATGCCCGGTCGTGCCCGTGGCGCAGGCCCGGGTCAGGCCTTGGGGATGGTGTTGATGCGGTGGGTGCCGGCGTTGTAGAAGCCGTCCACCGTCTTCTGGACGTCCGCCGGGGACACGGCCTCGTCGGCCTTGTGGTAGACCCAGTTGACCTTCATCTCCCAGGTGCGCGCGCCGCCGGCGAAGGGGAGGTCGATGAACCAGTTGCTGAAGTGGATGTCCATCTTCTCGCGCGGGACGTACTTGCCGGAGCTGGTGAATATCTCCTTGCCGTCCAGGGAGTACGTGACCTTGCCGTCCATGGCCGTGATCATCAGGGTGTGCCAGCCCCCGAGGCGCTGCTTGAGGGTGTTGTTGACCCGGTCCGGCGGGTCGGCCTTGTACCAGCTGACGTTGTCGAGCCGCGGCCCGGTCGAGCCCCAGCCGCCGTTGGGCAGGTACTCGAAGTCGAGTTCGCTGTACTTGTCCGAGGCGTCGGAGGGCGAGATCGGGAAGAAGGTCTGCACGACGTGGTCGCCGTTGCGGCCGCTCGTGGGCTTGTCGCTGAAGTGGACCCGGGCGGCGTACGTGCCCGTGAAGAGGTTCTTGCCGGTGCCCTGGAACTCGACCTGCTGGGTGCCCTGCTTGGTGCCGTCGGTGGAGGAGCGCAGCTGCAGGACCCTGCCGCCCTGGGCGGTCGCGTCGGCGGGGAAGGTGGCGCCGGCGGCGGACCAGCTGTCCTTGATCCCCGGACCGCCCCCGCCCGTACGGATCTCCCAGCCCTGGGTGGCGAGCGCGGGGTCGTCGGCGCCGTTGTACTGGAAATCGTCGAACAGGGTTCCCGGCGGTCCGGACGGCGTCGGCGAGGCGCTGCCGCGGGGCGCGGCGCCATCGGCGGCGGGGCCGCCGGAACACGCCGCGAGGACGCACAGGAGGGCGGGCAGGGTGAGCGCGGTCCATGCGCGGCGACGAGAGGTGCGGCGGGGCTGGCGGCTCACACGGGCTCCTTGGGGGCGTAGAGGCGGTATTCGGACACGCCCTCTTGCGTGGGGATCAGCAGCTGATCCGATGAGGGCGTCATCCTAAGGCTCCGCGCGGGGGCCGGAGCGACCGCCGTGGTGGCCCCTCGTGCCATCCGGAGTTCGAGGTTCCGGTGAAACGCTTGGCTGAAAGCTGCACCCTCCTGCGCTCGGCGACCCTAGGGGTCGGTCTACCGGTCGGTATGACCAATTGGCGTTTCGATCCGATTACGACCCATGGATAGATCGGGTCAAATAAGTGCATCGAGGTCAAGTTGCTTCGGCTCGGTGCACTAGCGTTCGCCCTGCGATCCAGCGGTCCCGGTCTACGTACCCTGCAATGAAAGGCCTCGCAAGGTGCGCCCTACAGCTAATTCCAGCCAGCGTGGATCGGTGTACCCGACCGGGTTCGATATGTCCGGGCCGGACTTCGAGGTGCCTGCCGCCGCACCCGTGTTCGTCGACCAGTCGGGTCTGCGCGGCCGTCTGCTGCGCGGCTTCGGCTGGCCGGTTTCCGTCGTCGGCGCGATCCTGGCGGTCGCGATGGCCAGCAGCCTGATCGGTGTGCAGGCGGACGCCCCGGCGATGGGGATACCCGCGCAGCCCGCCCGGACGCCCGTCCCGTCGCACCCCCCCGCACCGTCGCTGTCGCCCGGCCCGTCGTCCGCGTCGACCGCCTCGTCCGCACCCCGGACGGTCGCACGGTCCGCGACACCGCAGCCGAAGAACCCGGCCGCCACCTCGAAGAACGCGGCCACCACGTCGAAGACCGGGGCCACCACGTCGAAGACCGGGGCGACCTCGAAGCCCGGCGCCACCGCGCCGCGCGGGCCGAAGCCCTCGGGCCAGCCGGCCGAACAGCCCTGATCACCCGCGCCGCCGTCAACCGGCGGCGCAGCCCCGATCAGTCGCAACAGCACCAGCACCAGCACCCGCACCGGCAACACCATCACCAGGAGCGTCATTGTCCCGCCACCAGCGCCGCCGGCAGTCCTTGCTGAGGCCGCGCCGACTGGCCGCGCCACCGCTGCGCTTCTTCATGCCGCTCTCCCTGCTGGCCTGCCTGCTTGCCCTCCTCGTCCTGCGCGGCCTCGCCACGAACGAGGCGTTCCACGACTCCCGGATCGCGATCTCGGTCGACAAGACGACCGTGCCGAACCACCTGCTCAAGGGCGGCCCGGTCATCGACGCGCGCGGAGCGAAGAACGAGAACCCCGTCAGCTACCACATCCCCGACCGGACCGCGGTGCTGAGTTTCGACGACGGTCCCTCGCCGGAGTGGACGCCGAAGATCCTCGAGGTGCTCGCCGCCCGCAACGTCAAGGCCGACTTCTTCGTCACCGGTGCGATGACCACCCGCAACCCGGACCTCATCCGCCAGATCGTCGCGGGCGGCCACGAGCTCGGCGTGCACACCTTCACCCACCCCGACCTGGTGTACCAGTCCCACGCCCGGATCAGCTGGGAGCTGGCACAGACACAGCTCGCGCTGGCCGGCGTCGCGGGCGTCCACTCCGCGCTGTTCCGTCCGCCGTACTCCTCCGATGCCACGGCGATGGACGACTGGAACTACCCGGTGATCAAGTACGTCGGCGCGCGCGGCTACCTCACCGCGTTCATCGACCGCGACACCGACGACTGGAAGCGCCCCGGCGTGGACGCGATCGTCAAGGCGGCGATGCCGGCCAAGCCCGGCGCGGGCGCGCTGATCCTGCTGCACGACGCCGGTGGTGACCGTACCCAGACCCTTGCCGCGCTCGTCCAGATCATCGACAAGCTGCAGGCCGAGGGGTATCGCTTCACCACGATCTCCGACGCCCTCGGCGCCTCCAGCGCGACCGTCCCGGTGGACGGATTCCAGTTGTGGGCGGGCAAGGGATTCATCTGGGCCACCCAGGCCGCCGTACACACCCTGCCGGTGCTCGTCGGACTGCTGGCCCTGGTCGGCATCCTCAACTTCGGCCGCTTCGCCCTGATGCTCGTCCTCGCACCGATCCACGCCCGCCGCTCCAAACGGCGGGACGCCTGGGGTGCGCCCGTCACCGAGCGGGTCACCGTACTGGTCCCCGCCTACAACGAACGCGAGTGCATAGCCAACACCCTGCACTCCCTGGCCGTGAGCGACCATCCGATCGAGGTGATCGTCATCGACGACGGCTCCACGGACGGCACCGCGGACATCGTCGAGGAGATGAACCTGCCGTTCGTGCGGTTGATCCGCCAGGTCAACGGCGGCAAGTCCAGCGCGCTCAACACCGGAATCGCGGCCGCCTCGCACGACATCATCGTGATGATGGACGGCGACACCGTCTTCGAGCCGTCCACCGTGCGCGAGCTGGTCCAGCCCTTCGGGGACCCGACGATCGGCGCGGTCGCGGGCAACGCCAAGGTCGGCAACCGCGACAGCCTGATCGGCGCCTGGCAGCACATCGAGTACGTCCTCGGCCACAACCTGGACCGCCGGATGTACGACATGCTCGGCGTCATACCGACCATCCCCGGCGCGGTCGGCGCCTTCCGCAAGGAGGCCCTGCGGCGGGTCGGCGGTATGAGCGACGACACCCTCGCCGAGGACACCGACATCACCATCGCGGTGCTCTGCGACGGCTGGCGGATCGTCTACGCCGAGTACGCCCGCGCCTGGACCGAGGCCCCCGCCAGCCTTCAGCAGCTGTGGTCCCAGCGGTACCGCTGGAGCTACGGCAGCATGCAGGCGATGTGGAAGCACCGCCGCGCCGTGACCTCCCGCGGCCCGGCGGGACGCTTCGGCCGGCTCGGGCTGCCGCTCATCGTGCTCTTCGGCGTGGTCGCCCCGCTGCTCGCGCCGCTGGTCGACATGTTCCTGCTGTACGGCGTGCTGTTCGGGGACGCCCCGATCACCCTCACCAGCTGGGGCGGCTTCATCCTGCTCCAGGCCGTGCTGTCGTGGTACGCCTTCCGGCTCGACCGCGAGAAGCCCTGGCACCTGATCAGCCTGCCGATCCAGCAACTGGTCTACCGCCAGCTCATGTACATCGTCCTGTTGCAGTCCGCGATCACGGCGATGACCGGTGGCCGGCTGCGCTGGCAGAAGCTCCGGCGCACCGGCGAGGTCGCTGTTCCGGTGGAGGCCTGACCGTGACCGCACCCATCGACCTCGGGCGGGACCGGGGCACCTGGGACGCTTTCGGTGCCCGGGACACCCGGGACACCCGGGACGCCCGAGAAGCCCGGGACGCCCGGGACGCTCGGGATGCCCGAGACGCCCGGGACGCCCGGGACGTCCGGGACCTTCGGGATCCCCGGGACACCATGCAGTTGAGGGTCCCCGCCGCACTGCGGGCCCGGCCGGAGCGTGAGCCGCAGCCGGTTCCGGATCCGATCCCGGATCCGGGGTGGGAGCGGGATCCGGAGCCGGAACCGGAGCGGGATCCGGAGGCCGCGGAGGCCCGGAGCAAGGGCGGCAGGGACCGCTACTTCGACCTGCTGCGCGCGCTGGCACTGGGCCGCGTGGTGCTCTACCACAACTTCGGCTGGTTCTGGCTGCCCCTCGTCTTCCCGTCGATGGGCGTGATGTTCGCCCTGGCCGGCTCGCTGATGGCGCGTTCGCTCAGCCGGCCCGCCTTCGGCGTGATCCGCGGCCGACTGCGCCGGCTCCTGCCGCCGATGTGGCTGTTCGGCGCCGCCATGATCGCCCTCCAGATAGCCGCCGGCTGGGGCCCCCAGTCCGACGGCCACCCCACCTGGTGGTGGTCCAAGCTTGCCTTCTGGGTCCTGCCGCTGAGCACCCCGCCGTACGCGGACGAATTGTCCGACTTCGGACTCGTGGAAACCACCTGGGCGGCGCAGATCATCGTCCCGCTCTGGTACCTCCGGGCCTACCTCTGGTACGTCCTGTTCTCGCCGCTGCTGCTGCGGGCACTGCGACGCTTCCCGGTGATGACGCTGTTCGCGCCCCTGGCGATGGTGATCGTCATGAACGTGTTCTTCGTCGACCAGGAGTTCGTCTACGGCCGGGTCTGGGAGAACGCCAACGACTTCGCCACCTTCGGCGCGTGCTGGATCCTCGGCATGGCCCACCGGGAGGGGCTGCTCAGGAAGATCCCGCAGTACGTGCTGCCGTCCGTCGCGCCGCTGATCATGGTCGCCGGCCTCTGGTACATGCAGACCCGGCCGGTCGACCCGACCGTGGCGACCGACATCGAGTCCTGGCCGATCGCCCAGGCCCTCTGGTCCTTCGGCTTCGTCGCCATGCTGCTCCACGTCAGCCCGTCCTGGGACCGGTGGCCCAGGCCGCTGGAACGCTGGAACGGCCTGATCAGCCTGCTCAACGCGCGCGCCGTCAGCTTCTACCTGTGGCACCAGGTCGCCCTGGTCGCCGCCATCCCGCTGATCGATCCGCTCTGGAGCGTCCCCTTCGTCTACGCGAACTTCCAGTGGCTGCTGGCCAGCCAGTGGTTCACGCTGCTGGTGGCGATCCCGCTGCTCGCACTGCTGGTGCTGACCTTCGGCTGGGTCGAGGACGTGGCCGCCAAACGCCCGCCGCGCCTCCTGCCGTACCCGCGCCGCGGGCGGGGCAGACGCCGCGCCGACTGACCCGCCCGCCGGCCGGGGGTGGTGTCACTGGCGGGCGCGCATACGCGCTCTTCGGAGGACTTCCTCGGCGAGCCGGCGGCGATCCGGGTCCAGGTGATCGAATTCCCACATTTCCTGCAGCTGGACGCGGAGTTTCAGCAGCAGTTGGTGGAGTGGAACGGCGGGCAGGAGACCGGAGCCGCGTTGTACAGGAACGAACTGCCCCTGGCTCGCGGCTGGAAGGCCAGTGGCTGGACCCCGTGGGGACCGACCGATCCCGTCGTCCGGAGCTGCGCCGTCTGCGGTGCCGGCATGGCCCCGTTGCTCACCATCGCCTCGAAGGAATGGCATTCCCGCCGGCGCAGCCGGGTCCCGTACGTGGACCGGGATATCGCCGCGGTCGCCGGATCCGGCGGGGAGAACTCGCCCGGGGGTGCAGATTTCAGGTGGCAACCACCTGCAGCTCTACGCCTGCCCGGAGTCCCCGGAACATCCGCACGCCGGCCTGATCCAGTGACTCGTCCGGCCGCGGCTAGCGGGGGTGTCTTCCGCGGACCGCGGTGAGGATCTCTCCAGTCTGGGCGGAGCGGAGGGGGCCGGGGCAGGCGTGGCCGCCCCAGGCTCGGCCGCCCATGCTGTGGATGCCCAGGCCCCGGCCCAGCGGGGTGGGGGCGGGGGCCAGGGGCCAGCCGTGCTGGGCCATGCCCCAGGCGTAGATCCGTGCCACGGCGTCCACCTGTTGCGCGGTCAGCGGCCGGCTCGCGAAGCCCGAGGTCTCCACCGAGAGCCACGACGGGTTGCCGGTGCCCTGGGCCCAGGCCCGGTCGTGCGCGGAGACGTACTGCTCGATCTCGCCGGACTGCGAGACCCAGAAGTGCGCGGAGGACCTCACCGCCGGGTCGCTGAAGCGGTCGTGGAGCGAGTTCTCACCTTCCTGCACGTGCAGGACCAGACCCCGCACCTCCCGGAGCCCGCCCGGAGTGAAGTTCACCGACAGGGGCCGGAGGGTCGCCTCCGGCATCCATGGCTGAGCGGGTACGGAAGCCGCCTCCACAGGTGGCGGCGGCCCCGCCCCGCCCTCGTCCCCGGCCTCCATCGGGCCGGGGTCGGGGCCGGGGCGCCCGCCGACGTCGGCGACGACGCCGAAGGCGGTGGCGATGAGTCCGCTGCTGGCACAGACCATCGCGTTGCGGCGCGTCACGACCCGTGGTTTCGGCTTCGGTTTGCGATGGGTCACGCGCGCGGCGCCCTGGCTGCGGCGCGTCGGGAACGGAGCATCGGAGGGTCCCTTGCTGGACTGACGTTCTCCAGCGGAATGCTTACCGACCATTAGTGTCGGAATGAGACCGGATGATGACCGTTTCGTGACAGCCGTGCCGCTGCCCTACGTCAGGGTCGCCGCACCGAAGGAGACGTCGAAGCGGTCGCACCAGATGGTGACGCTGCTGTAGTCCGCCAGGTTCACGTCGGCCGGGATCTCGTAATTCTGGTCGCCCTTGTTGCCCTTGAGCTTGCCCAGGCTGACGTACTTGCCGTCGTCGAAGACGCGCCAACCGGCGACACCCTCCTTCACCGGGGCATCGGTCAGCCAGACGCGCAGGTCCGGACCGTTGCTGGTGTCGAGGCCCTCCAGGCGCAGGGTGTGCGATCCGTCGGCGAGGCGGATCAGCTTCGCCTTGCCCGTCGTGGTGTGCTCATGGCTGATCAGCGTGCCCTGGGCGAGGGTCTGCGGGCCTGCGGCCGGGGCCTCGGGTGCCGCTCCGGATACCGCTCCGGATGCGGCTCCGGAGGGCTGCTGCGGAGCGGCCGCGCCCGGCAGCGCCTCGCTGACGGTCTCGTTCCGCCACAGCTTCCACGGCTGGAACCAGTACGAGCCGATGCCCAGCACCACCACCGCCGCGATCAGCGCTCCGGCCCATACCCGACCGCGCCGCTTCGTCACCGTCACTGCCGTACCCATCGTCGTACCCACTTCCTCCCCGGCCGCTCACCGGCCCGTTCACCGCAATTCAACGCGGTGGGGGGCCGTGGTGCCCACTCCGGCCGGATGACGAAACCCTTACGTCTCATCCCGTCGTCCCGCGGTGCCCCCGACCACCTCGACGGGGACCGGGTACGGATCCTCGCCGAGCGGATGGAACGCGAGAGCGGGAACAGGGGCGGTTCGATCTTCCCGCCGACGACCCGGCCGCGCGGTCGGTGCCGCAACCTTCCGCAGCCCCGGCCAGGTGCCGGGGCCACGTGAGGGGGGCACGGTTCGGGGCCGTCCCCCGGCAGGGCAGATGTCTCCGACTGGTGCGACCCCCACCCACGGTCCACGGTAACCGCACCCGGTGCCGGCCCGTCACCGAAGTTCCCGTCCGGATGAATGTGCTCCTGTCCCTTGACCGCCGGCTGTCCCTTGACCGGCGACGCCGTAGGACCGGGCGAGGACGCTCACCGTGTCGGCCATGGCCCGGCGCAGTTCCGCCGGCGCGAGCACCTCCACGTCCGCGCCGAGCCGCAGCAGTTCACCGCAGGCGTGCGCGGTGCTCTCGGTCGGGACGACGGCCTCCACCCACCCGTCCGCGCCGACGGCCGTCGCGGTGGCGTCGACCGACCGCACCACCTCCGGTGCCACGTTGTCGGGCAGTCGACGGCGCCCCTGCGGGGACAGACGGATGGTGGCCGTGCCCGTGTAGCGGCGTGCCCAAAAGTCCGCGAGGTAGGAGGTCCAGTAGGCGCCCAGCTCGAAGTCCCGCGGGCGGTCGAAGCGTTCGTCGCTCAGCACCGCTTCGAGGACCTGCGAGACCCGGTAGGTCGCCGTCCCGCTCTCCGTGGCGGCCACGACGTACCAGACACCGGATTTGAGAACCAGACCGTAGGGGCGAAGACGGCGGGACACCTCCTGCGGCGCACGCCATCGGCGGTAGCACACCTCCACGACGCGTTGCGCGAGCGTCGCCTCGACGAACAGCGGCAGATGCGGGGTCCGTTCGGGCTCCCGGTACCAGCCCGGAGCATCCACGTGGAACACCGCGGCGGTCCGCGCCGCCTCCTCCCGCGGCCCGGCCGGCAGCGCCGCCAGCAGCTTCAGCCGCACCGCCGCAACCTCCTCCGCCAGCCCCAGGTCGGCGGCGGCCCCCGGCAGCCCGGCGAAGAGCAGAGCCCGCGCCTCGCCCTCGCTCATCCCGGTCAGACGGGTGCGATAGCCGTCGAGCAACCGGTAGCCGCCACCACGGCCCGGCTCCGCACAGACCGGTACGCCGGCTGCCTGCAGCCGCTCCACGTCGCGGTAGGCCGTACGCACCGACACACCGAGCTCCTCGGCGATCGCCCGCGCGGACATACGGCCCCGCGATTGCAGCAACAGCAGGACGGACAGCAGACGGCCGGCGGACATGCGCCCATTCTCCCCGGAAACCCTGACACCCCCTGGCACGACCGAGACCTACCGTCGGTCAGCACCCGTGCAACGGACCCAAAGAGGAGCCTGCCGTGCCATCCGTACCCACCGACCCCGCCCGCGAGCCCGCCGTGATCGAGCTCCGCCAGTACACGCTGCGCCCCGGCCGGCGCGACGACCTCATCGAACTCTTCGACCGGGAACTGGTCGAGTCCCAGGAGGAAACCGGTATGGCCGTCCTCGGCCAGTTCCGCGACCTCGACGACCCGGACCGCTTCGTCTGGCTGCGCGGCTTCTCCGACATGGCGGCGCGGCACGAGGCGCTGACCGACTTCTACGGCGGTCCCGTCTGGAAGCGGCACGGCCCGCAGGCCAACGCCACCATGAGCGACTCCGACGACGTCCTCCTGCTGCGCCCCCTGACGCACGACGGCTCCTTTCGCGCCGCGCCGCCTGCGAGGCCGCGTCCGCGTCCCGGCACACCGGCTCCCGAACGGTTCGTCTCCGCGACCCTGTGGTCCTTCCCGCCCGGCCGGGACGAGGGGATCACCCTGGTCAGGGACGGTCTCCTGCCGCTGCTGCGCTGCACGGGAGCCGAGCCGCTCGCCGCGTTCGCCACCGAGACGGCGCCCAACACCTTCCCCCGGCTCCCGGTCCGCACCGGGGAGAACGTGGCGGTGGTCCTCACCTCCCACCCCGACGAGAACGCCCACCAGCGGCACCTGACCGCGCTGCGCGCCCACCCCGTCGCGCGGGACGAGGTCCTGCCCGGCATCGAACGGGAAGGGAGATCGGCCCCCGTGACCCTGCGCCTGGCGCCCACGGGCCGCTCGCTCATGACCTGATGCGTCCCGAGGAGGCCCTCGGCCCACGGACGCCTCACCTATTGCACATATATTGCAGCTGCTGAAACAGCGCAAGAGCGCAGACGTGCAGAAGGAGTGGGTGCCGTGAGCGGACCGGTGGTGCTGGGGATCGAGTCGTCGTGCGACGAGACCGGGGCGGGCATCGTGCGGGACGGCAGACTCCTCGCCCACGTGGTGGCGTCGAGCATGGACGAACACGCCCGCTTCGGCGGGGTGGTGCCGGAGATCGCCGCCCGAGCCCACCTGCACGCCTTCAACCCGGTGGTCGAGCAGGCCCTCGACCGGGCCGGGCTGCGGATCGGGCAGATCGACGCGATCGCGGTCACCACCGGCCCCGGACTCTCCGGGGCCCTCCAGGTGGGGCTGGCCGGCGCGAAGTCCCTGGCTTACGCGGCCGGGGTGCCGCTGTACGGCGTCCACCATCTGGCCGGTCACGTCGCCGCCGACACCCTCGAACACGGCCCGCTTCCCCGGCCGTGCGTGGTGCTGATCGTCTCCGGCGGGCACACCTCGCTGCTGCTCGTACGGGACCTCGTGCGCGAGCCGATCGTCCACCTCGGCGACACCCTCGACGACGCGGCGGGGGAGTGCTTCGACAAGGCCGCCCGGATCCTGGGCCTGCCGTACCCGGGCGGCCCCGCCATCGACCGGGCCGCCCGGGACGGCGACCCGAAGGCCGTGGCGTTCCCGCGCCCGCTGACCCGCCCGGGCGACGACCCGTACGCGTTCTCCTTCTCGGGCCTCAAGACGGCCGCGGCCCGCTGGGCCGAACGGCACCTCCAGCGTGGCGAGGAGGTCCCCGTCGCCGACGGGGCGGCCGCCCTCCAGGAGGCGGTGGCCGACGTACTCACCCGCAAGGCCCTCGCGGCCTGCCGCGCCCACGACGTGAGGACGCTGATCGTGGTCGGGGGAGTGGCCGCGAACTCCCGCGTCCGCGCCCTGGCGGAGAAGCGGTGCGCCTCCGCCGGGATCGAGCTGCGCGTCCCGCCGATGACGCTGTGCACCGACAACGGCGCGATGATCGCCGCGGTCGGCGACCTCCTGGTGCGGTCCGGTGCCGAACCGGCGCCCTTGGACGTGTCGATCGACCCGTCCGCACCGCTGGAGTACGCCGCCCTGACCCCGCTCGCCCGCCCGGCAGCCCGCGTCGCCTGACGCCGACCGGCCCACCGGCCCACCTGCCCCACCGGCCCACCTGCCCCACCGGCCGACCGGTCGGCTAACCGCGCGGGCGGGGGCGTTCGGTGAGGGCCCCGTAGATCTCCGGGCGGCGGGTGCGCATGAGGCCGAAGTCGAGCCAGTCGCGGCGCTGGTCGAGATCGAGGTCGGCGACGAGGACGGCGGAGGTGTCGCGGGGGGCGCGGAGCATCACGCGGCCGTAGGGGTCGGAGATGAACGAGGAGCCGTAGAAGGTGGAACGGCCCTCGGTGCCGACGCGGTTGGGCACGATCATGAAGAGGGCGTTGGCGAGGCCGTTGGCGCTGATGGCGTGTTCCCACATGGGCCGGGTGTCGAAGTCCGGCAGCTTCACCTCGGACCCGATGGCGGTGGGGTGCACCAGGACCTCCGCGCCGGCGAGGGAGTAGGCGCGCGCCAGCTCCGGGAACCACTCGTCCCAGCAGGTGGGGAAGCCGAAGCGGGCGCCGGCGTGGGCGACGACGGGGAACCCGCTGTCGCCGGGGCGGAAGCACAGGTCCTCGCGGTAGCCGGGGAACGCCGGGATGTGGTTCTTGCGGGTCCGGGCGATGAGCCGGCCGTCTGCGTCCACGCACACGGCGGTGTTGTAGCCGAGCCCGCCGTCACCGGCGCGCTCGTACAGCGACGCGTGCCCCGCGATGCCCAGGCCGGTGGCCAGTTCGGCGGCGAGGGCGACCGTGGGGCCGCCTTCCACGTCCTCCAGCCAGCGGGCGGCGCCGTCGGCCATCGGGTCGTCGGTGTTGCAGAAGTACGGGCTGCGCGTCAGCTCGGGCAGGCAGACCGCCTTCGCACCCCGCGCGGCGGCCAGGGCGACTCCCTCGCGCAGCCGGTCGTCGTGCTCGGCGGGGTCGGCGTACCAGCGCATCTGGACGAGCCCGACCCGCAGCGGTTCGCGTTCGCCGGGCTGGGTGCGGCCCGGCGAGCCGAGCGGCGAGTCGTAGGAGGTGAGGAGGGCGTACGAGGTCACGGGCGTTCTGCCTTCGGGTCGGGGATGCATCGGGGATGCATCGGGCACGCATCCGATCTGACTGAAATTTTAGTCAGAATCTGCGGGGCGAAAAGGCCCGACCTGAGGTGCGGCCGGGCGGCGAGGCCGTGCGGGGTCCTGGCAGAGCCCCTCAGGTGGTGGCGGTCAGCGGCGCGTAGGCGTCGGGGCGGCGGGTGGCCAGGAAGGGAAAGAGCTCCAACCAGTCGCGGCGGGCGTCGAGGTCGAGGTCGGCCACCAGGACGGCGGCCTCGTCCCGGGGGGCCTGCGCCAGGACGCGCCCGTACGGATCGGCGATGAAGGAGCTGCCGTAGAAGGTCAGGCCGTTCTCGGAGCCGATGCGGTTGGGGACGACCATGAACGTGGCGTTGGCGGCGGCGTTGCCGGTGATCACCCGCTGCCAGATCGGCTGGGTGCCGAATCCCGGATGGCCCGGCTCCGAGCCGATGGCCGTGGGGTAGACCAGGACGTCGGCGCCGGCCAGGGAGTAGGCGCGGGCCAGCTCCGGGAACCACTGGTCCCAGCAGGTCGGCAGGCCGAAACGGGCCTCGTCCACCGTCACCACGGGGAAGGCGTCGTCGCCGGCCGGGCCCGGGCGGAACCAGCGGTCCTCGTAGTAGCCCTCGGTCACCGGGATGTGCGTCTTGCGGGTGCGCAGGGCGAGCGTGCCGTCCGGGGCGACCAGTACGGCCGTGTCGTAGCCCAGCCCGTCGTCGGTGCCGTCCGGGGCCGGTGCCGCCTCGTGCAGGGAGGCGTGCACGTACAGGCCGTGGGCGCGGGCGGCCTCGGCGGCGAAGGCGAAGGTCGGGCCGGTCAGCAGGTCCTCCGGCTCGGCGGGCTGCGGGTGGTCGGCCTTGGGTACCACGGCGAAGTACGGCGACAGGGTCAGTTCCTGCAGGCACACCACGCGCGCGCCCTCGGCCGCGGCCAGGGCGATGCCCTCCAGGAGGGCGGCGCGGTGCTCGGCGGGGTCGCGGTGCCAGCGCTGCTGGACGGCGGCCACGCGCAGGGCGGACCGTTCGGCGGGCCGGGTGCGGGACGGTGAGGCGGGCGGGTCGTACGCGGTGATCAGGCGCATGGGAGATCCAGACGGGCATGGGAGGGCACGCGGCGAAGAGTCGCGTTCGGTCGTGCCGGAACGTTCCGGCAGTCGCCCGCGCCGCGGGGGTCTCCAAGAGCACCGTCTCCGACGCCCTGCAGGGCTCCGGGCGGGTCGCGGAAGCCACCCGGGACCGGGTTCACGAGGTCGCCGAACGCCTGGGCTACCGGCCCAACAGCGCGGCGCGCCGACTGCGCCGCGCCACTACCGGCGCCGTCGGGCTGTACCTGCCCCAGACCGCGACCCGGCTCGACTACTACATGAACCTGGCCTTCGGCGCCGTCGCCCGAGCCCAGGAAGAGGGCCTCGACGTGGTCCTGCTCGCCGCCTCGGCCGGCGGCCCCGGCCGGTTCGCCTCACGGGTCGACGGCCTCCTCGTCATCGACCCGGAGGTCGGCGACCCCGCGGTGCCCGCCCTGCTCGACGCGGGCGTCCCCGTCGTGACCGGCGAGCGCTACCTCGGCCCCGCACCCGCCCCGACCGGCGCCGTCGTCTGCGACAACTCCGCCTCGCTGACCGCGCTCCTCGACCACGTACGGGCCCGCGGCGCCCGCCGGCCCGCCCTGCTGGCCCCCGCCGACACCTCGGCCTGGGCCGCGGCCCTGCACGCGACCGCCGGGAGCTGGGGTGCGGAGCACGGCACCCCGGTGGCGATCCACCCGGTCCCCTTCGCCGCCACGGCCGACGAGGCCGAGCGGGCCACCCTGGCACTGCTGGCGGCCGACCCCGCGACCGACGCCGTCATCTGCGCCCCCGACGGCGCGGCGCCGGGTGTCCTGCGCGCGGCCGCCGTCCTGGGGCGCACTGCCGGAGAGGACTTCCTCGTCGCTTCCTGCGTCGACAGCGCCGCCACCCGCAGCAGCAGCCCGCCCGTCACCGCCGTCGACCTGTGCCCCGCCGGATACGGCCGGGCCTGCGTGGACCTCCTGTGCGACATCCTCGCCGGCCGCACCCCGGCCGACACGGTCCGCCGGCACGAGTGGACCCTGCGGACGCGCGCCTCGACGCTGCGCGAGGGATGATCCCGGCAGCCGTCCTCACCCGGAGGCGGACGCGGCGGGTGAGGGCGCGTCGTCCGGCGGGGGCGTGTTGACCACCCCGAACGGTACGTGGACGCTGGGCGTGGCCGGCGCCGTTCCGTTCAGGTGCGAGACCTGGTCGTCGAAGAAGATGTGCGGATCCAGGACGCTCATCACGGCGGACTTGTCGATCCCGCCGAGGAAGAACGCGTCGTTGACCCGCAGCCCCCACCGCTTGAGGCTGCGCACGGCACGTTCGTGCGCGGGCGCGTCCCGGGCGGTGACCAGGGAGACCCGCAGCCGCAGCCGGTACGCGGGGTCCTCGCGGCGCCTGTCCTCCTCCCGGCACTGGATGCGGTTGATCCCCGCGAGGAACTCGCTCAAAGGTCCCGGGTCGTGCGGGGTGGTCGCGTTGAGGACCTCGTGTGCGCGGAAGCCGTCGATGCCGGCGTCCCGGAAGACCCGCTCGGAGGAGTCGCTCGCCAGCACGCCGTCGAAATCGAAGGCGATGCGGAGTTCCTGGTCGTCCTCGTCGTCGACGCGTGCCGTCTGCAGGACGTGCCCTGCGGGCAGCCCGTCCGCCACCGCTTCACGGACGTCGGCCCCGTCGGCCGACAGGAACAAGGACATGTTCAGGGCGCGCATGAAGCGGTGTGCCGACCGGCCCTGCCGGAAGACGGCCCGGCTGATGGGCAGACCGTGTGCGGCGACCGAACGCATCACGCGCAGCCCGCTGTCCGGGTCGTTGCGCGACAGCACGATCACCTCGACCAGCGGGTCCGACGGCTCCGCGAGGTCGTTCAGCGACAGCAGGCGACGGACGAAGGGGAAGGCCACACCCTTGGCCAGGACGTCGTTCACATGGGCCTCCTGATGGGCCCGGTAGGCGTCCTCCCCCTGCTCCCGGAACACCGCGTCGCAGTCGGCCAGGTCGAACAGAGCGCTGGAGGCGATCCCGATCACCAGACGGTCGGACAGGTCATACCTCATTGACGCCCCCTGCTGGTACCCGTGCGACATCGCCGATGACCGCCGCTCCTCCGTACCTGCCGAACATACATGCATACATACCCCGCTCCCGACGCCACCGGCGGCGGCTCGTGAGCGGGCGGCGGCGGTCGTACGGTGGACGAGCGACCGGAACCGGCATGCACCGCCAGGAAGCCGTCGCACTCTTCGCCGTCCGGCCTGGTGACCGCACAGGTTTCCCGGAGGCGCGTGCGGTGACGGGCCCGCCACACCCGGTGCGCATACGGCGAAGGGCCGGGTCGTCGGTCGACGACCCGGCCCCTCGGGCGGACCCTGCGGGTCACTGCCAGTCTTCGTCCCAGGGAGGCGGGGCCATCTCGTCCAGGTCGAAGGGCGGCTCGTCGAGCTCCGGCGGCGCGGACCGGGCCGGACGGGAAGCGGCCGGGGCGGGGGCGCCCGGCGCGACGGTCTCGGCCGGGGGCGCGGCGGCGGGGGCGGGCACGGCGGCACCGCACTCCGCCAGAGTGGCCAGCACGCCCTCCGCGTACTTGGCGAGCTTCGCCTCGCCGACGCCGCCGATACCGCCCAGCTCCTCCACCGTGGCGGGCACACGCGTCGCGATCTCCCGCAGCGTCGCGTCGTGGAACACGACATACGCCGGCACGCCCTGCTCCTTCGCCGTCTCGGCCCGCCAGGCGCGCAGCGCCAGGAAGACCGGCTCGGCCGCTGCCGGCAGGTCGACCGGCACACGGGCACCCTTCCCCGAGCGCGCCCCGGACTCCTTGCGGGAGGCGGCCGCGGGCGCCTTCTCCTTCCGCATCGGGACCTTGCGGCGGCCCCCCAGCACCTCACCGCTGTCGTCCGTCAGCACCAGCGTCCCGTACTCGCCCTCCACCGCCAGCAGCCGCTGCGCCAGCAGCTGGCGCACGACGCCCCGCCACTCCGCCGTGCCCAGGTCGGCCCCGACACCGAACACCGAGAGCGCGTCATGGTCGAACTGGATGACCTTGGCCGTCTTCTTGCCCTGGAGGATGTCGATGATCTGGCCCGCGCCGAACTTCTGCCGCCGCTCCTTCGCCAGCCGCCACACGGTGGACAGCAGCTTCTGCGCGGCGACCGTCCCGTCCCAGGACTCGCCCGGCGTCAGGCACGTGTCGCAGTTGCCGCAGGGCGTGCCCGTCTGACCGAAGTACGCCAGCAGTCGCACCCGCCGGCACTCGACCGTCTCGCACAGCGCCAGCATGGCGTCCAGGTGCATGCTCAGGGAACGGCGGTGCGCCTCGTCGCCCTCCGAACCCTCGATCAGCTTGCGCTGCTGGACCACGTCCTGCAGGCCGTACGCCAGCCAGGCCGTGGCGGGCTCGCCGTCGCGGCCGGCGCGGCCGGTCTCCTGGTAGTAGCCCTCGACCGACTTCGGCAGGTCCAGGTGCGCCACGAAACGCACGTCCGGCTTGTCGATGCCCATGCCGAACGCGATGGTGGCCACCACCACGACCCCCTCCTCCCGCAGGAAGCGCGCCTGGTTCGCCGCGCGGGCCCGGGCGTCCATCCCGGCGTGGTAGGCCACGGCGTCGATGCCCTGCTCCACCAGGGAGGCCGCGGTCTTCTCCACCGAGGCCCGGGAGAGGCAGTAGACGACGCCCGCGTCCCCGGCGTGCTCGGTGCGGATCAGCTCCAGCAGCTGCCCCAGCGGGTTGTTCTTCGGGACGATGCGGTACTGGATGTTCGGCCGGTCGAAGCTGGCGACGAAGTGCCGGGCGTCCTCCAGACCGAGCCGCGCCACGATCTCGGCATGGGTGGCCTCGGTGGCCGTCGCCGTCAGCGCGATCCGCGGCACCTTCGGCCAGCGCTCGTGCAGCATGGACAGCGCCAGGTAGTCGGGCCGGAAGTCGTGACCCCACTGGGCGACGCAGTGCGCCTCGTCGATCGCGAAGACCGACACCTTGCCCCGGTCGAGCAGCCGCTGGGCGCTCTCGGTGCGCAGCCGCTCGGGAGCCAGGTACAGCAGGTCCAGCTCGTCGGCGAGGAAGGCCTGCTCGACGGCCTGCCGCTCGTAGGGGTCCTGCGTCGAGTTGAGGAATCCGGCCCGCACCCCGAGCGCGTTGAGCGCGTTCACCTGGTCCTGCATCAGGGCGATCAGCGGCGAGATCACGACACCGGTGCCCTCCCTGACCAGCGCCGGGATCTGGTAGCAGAGCGACTTGCCGCCGCCGGTCGGCATCAGCACGAGGGCGTCGCCGCCGCTGATCACCTGCTCGATGATCTCCTGCTGCTCACCGCGGAAGGAGCTGTATCCGAACACACGGTGCAGGACCTGCAGAGCGTCGGAGGTATCGGGGGAAGTGTCCGGAAGGGCCATCCACGAAGCCTATCGGCACCCGCCGACAGCCCGGGCCCGCCCGCCGGAACCCGGCGGGCGGGGGAGCGGACCGAAGAGGCCCCCGACGGGTCTCAGTGCACCGCCGACCTGGCCTCCCGGGCGTCACCGAAGTCCCACAGGCAGACCACGGAACGGTCGCCGCCCGTGGACCGGACCGGGACGTTCACCTCGGACAGGAACGAGGTCAGATACGGCTGCCGGCCCGCCCACCGGGCCGCGAACCACGGGCCGGCGTCCTCGCGCAGCAGCAGCTCCGCCATCGGCGGACTGCACACCGCGAGCACGTCGCCGGGCAGCGTGGTCAGCCGTGCCCAGCCGACCCGCGCCGCGTACGCGGGCAACCGCAGGGCGCGGTCGAGGGCCGATTCCCCCGGTGTGAACACCACGCTCCACTCACCGTCCCGCAGCCGCAGCAGCGCGCCGTCGCCGACGCCGAAGGCCAGGTGCTCGCGTTCCCGGCCGTCGCCCAGCCGGGTCAGCAGCGCGGTCAGCGACACCTCGATCGCGGCGTCGTCGGCCTCGCCGTCCGGGCCCTCGCCCCGGGTCACCAGCCGCATCGAGTGCGCGACGCCCTGCAGCGCCGTACGCAGCAGGGCGCCGAGGGCGCCATCGTCGCCGTCGGGTCCGTACAGCTCGCGCCCCAGGCCCTCGCCGTAGCGGCCGACCTGCGTGGACAGGCTCCGGCAGGCCCGGTCGGCCGCCGACTGCGACCACCGGCCGCGCGGGGCGCCCGCCGCCACCACGCTGAGCAGCGTCGGCGCGGGGATCTCCTCGGCGAAGCGCAGCAGCACCGCGTCACGCCGGTGCTCGCCGTCGTGCCGGGCGCGGTCGCCGCGCGCCGACGCGGCCCGTACCACCACCGGCCCGAGGTCGGCGCCGTCCACGCTGCTGTCGGTGGTCGTGTCGCGGCCGACCGGCAACTGCCGGGGGATCGCCGGGGAGACCGGCTCGGGTCCCAGCGGGCCGTCGACGCGGGCCTCGGCGTCCGCCAGGCGCCGCTCCAGCTCGTGGATCCGGGCCAGGGCCTGGGTCTGGGCGTCGTCGCGTTCGCGTGAACGCCGCCGCAGCTCCTCCTCCAGCTCGCGCAGCCGCGCGCGGAGCCCCTCCCGTTCCTTGCGCAGCGCGAGGGTCTCCTCCGCGGCGTCGGCCGCGTCGGCCGCCTGGGCCCGGGTCTGCTCGAGCAGCCCGCGGACCCGGCCGAGTTCGAGATCGCGGCCCTGTATCAGCCCCGCCGCGTGGTCCGCGGCCCGGCGGGCCTGCTCCAGTTCCTGGCGCGTGTCCTCCAGTTCGCGCAGGGTGTGCGGTGACTCGGTCACCACGGTGGCCGGGAGCAGGGGCTGGGGCCTGCGCCGCCGGGCGGTCAGCTGAGCCGTGAGCGCGACGTTCGCGACGACGGACAGCACCAGGAGGACGATCAGCCAGGTCGTGGTGGTCATGGCGAAGAAGCTCCCCGGGAGTCGGACGGATCCTGGACATCGGCATCGGCATCGGCATCGGCATCGGAGGCGGTGGGGCTGGGCGGGGCGGCGGAGGAGGTCCGTACGCCGGGTGCTGCGAAGCGTCGTACCGCCCGCTCCGCCAGCGGCCCCGCGGCGAAGGCCTCCAGCTCCTCCCACAGCCGCTCGGCGTCGTCCTCCCCGGCGGGGGCCCGCCGCGCGCCGGCCGGACGGCGGTGGTCGAGCCGCACGCCGTGCAGCGCCGCACGGAAGCGCCGCAGCGTCAGCTCCCCTCCGGTCCGGGCCACCCGGTCCAGCGCGGGTCCCAGCACCCCGTCGCACAACTCCGGCATCCCGGACATCTCCCAGTCCGCCCGGGCCTGTTCCACCGCCGCAGCGGGCCGGCCCTGCGGGCGGCGCAGGATCCGCAGCGCCTGTTCGGCCTCCACCACCGCGACGGCGTACACGGGCAGGTCCCGCGCCGCGGGCCCGACCGTCACCGGAGTCCGGCCGCGCAGCCAGCCGCCCAGCGCGGCCGTCGCGCCGGGGCCGCGCCGCCCGGCGGTCGTCGCGACGAGCACCACCTCGGCCCGGTCCCCGCCCGGACGGGTCCGCTCCAGCAGGCTGCGGAAGGCGGCGGGCAGCGGCTCCCCGCCCGCCAGTGCCGTGGCCGGGGCGGCGGCCAGTACCAGGTGCGCGGCGTCCAGCACCTCCACCAGGTGCGCCGACGGCCCGCCGCCCGGCGGCACCGGCAGGTCGGTCACCTCGATGCGCCCGCGGCCGTCGGCGCCGCCGCCCGCGGCCGGCCAGGGCAGCGGATCACCGTGGAAGAGGAACGGGTGGCGCACCGGGACGTCCAGCACCGCACCGACCGCACCGGGAGCCGTTCCCAGGCCCGCCGCGGTGACGTCCTGGATCCGCCGCCAGGCCCGCTCCACCTCTTCCTGGCCCGCGTACCGGGGCCGGAAGAACGCCCGCCGCCGCTGCGCTGCCCGTACGCGCAGCCAGGCGGCCGTGCCGTCCCGGGCCAGCGCCGCCAGGCCCAGGTGCTCCGTCGCGGCCAGCGTCCCGGCCAGCCGGTTCAGCGCACGCACCTGCGCCCCGGTGAGCCGCAGCTGCGGCAGGTCGGCGGGTTCGTGCACGTAGGTGAGCGGTACGACGTCCTGCGCGGCGGGCGGTCCCGGCGGGCGGACCCCGGTCAGCAGCGGTACCAGGCGCTGGGCGGAACCCGGACCGATGTGCGCGCGCAGCACGGCCACGCGCACCGTGACGGGCGTCCTGCCGGTGCCGTCGCAGGCGTCCGCGAGGTCGGCCACGAGCTGCGGCGAGAGCCCGTTGGCACGGCCCGTCGCGGACGCGCCGAGCAGCTCGCCGACCCGCCGGGCCCGGTGGGTCGTGCCGGAGCGCGCCGCCCCGTCGGTGTTCACGGGGTCGTGTGTCATCGGTAGCCCTTCGGAGGACGGATGACGACCCGGCCCCGGTGCTCGTTCGGGGCGGCCTTGTCCCTGGGCCGCAGCGGCGTCCACACCACCCACTGCACCAGCGGCTCCTCGATCGCGCCGACACCGGGGATGGTCTTGCCGGCGTAGGCATCGACGTGCGACCGCTGCCACTTGGCCAGGGGAATGCGCACGCGTTCGTATCCGGCGCTGTCCGCCAGCGGATCGAGGATCTCGGAGACGCCGTCGCGCCACCGCGCCCACCAGCTGTCCGGGGCGGCGGGTCGCTTGTGCATCAGCCCGCCGAGAACCATGTCGAGCGAGTGGGCCGCCCCGAGTCGGCTGTCGGCCGACCACTCGCCCTCGCCCGCCACGGCCGAGGCCGCGCCCTCCAGTGTGCTGTGCAGGCGCTGCTGGTAGCTCATCCGTACCATCTGCGAATCCAGGCCGGCCGGCCTGGATTCGGGGAACACGGCCACCTGGAGTTCGGGGTCCAGGTCCACCAGGCGGAGCGCCTGATCGGCCCGTACGGCCCACGCCAGCCGAGGATCCGCGGCTGGCAGCTCCATCACGGCCTCGGGCGAGATGCCGAGCCTCTCGTGGATCTCCCAGGGGACGGATCTGGCGGCCATCCGCGGAGCGGGAAGGGCGAGCCGTACCCGCTGGGCGACGTAGAGGCCCTGCGGCAGCCCGGGAACGATCACGTTCGGATCCGACGCTTCCTCGGCGGGGACGGGGAGCCCGGCGGCCGCGGCGACTTCGCGAGCCTGTGCGCGCCATTCGTCGCAGGGGTGGGTGGGCAGCCGGAGCAGGGCCATGTGCACGCGCTGCCAGGTGGCCGCGATGCGTTCGGCGGCGGTGGCCGCAGGGCGGACGGCGGCGGACTGCGTTGTGGGGGGCAGGAAGCGGATCTGCTCGGCGAGGAGCTTCCTTTCGAGAGCGCCGAGGGCGTCGGCGAAGCCGGCCAGCGGGTCGGGGGCGGGCTCGGCCCCGGCCCCGGCATCGGCCCCAGCCCCGGCATCGGGGCCGCCGTCCTTGGAGGGTGACGGCTCGTCGCCGGTCCGGCCCGTCGCGGAGGAGCCCGCCGGGTGGTCCGGCCCCGACGCGTCGGCCGCCGTGCCGGTTCGGTCCTCACCGGTCGCGTCCGTGCCGGTCCCGTCCGCGGCGTCGCCGTCGGGCGCCACCTGTGCCGGGGCGACCTGACCGTCGTCGGGCGGCGACTGCGTTGCGGATGCGGGCCCGTCTCCCGAGGCGTCCGCCCCGAGCGGGGCCGGCTCCGGCCTGGCGTGCTCCTGGCCGCTGCGGTCCACTTCGCCGTGGTCCTGCTCGTCGTGGTCCTGTGCGCTGCGGTCCCGGTCCCCGAGGTTCCGGTCCCCGTGGTCCCGGTCCGCGGGCTCCCCCGGCGCCGCCCCAGCACCCGCCGCCCACAGGCCGCGCTCCAGCGAGGCCCTCGCCGAGTCGAAGCGGTCGTAGACCTCCGCCGGGTCGTTCGCGTACGGCTCGAGGTGGCGGCCCACCCATCGCAGCTCGTCCCAGCACCGGCTCAGCGCGTCGAGCACCACCTCACGGCACTCCGACGGGGTGCCGAGCACCTCGGCCGCCGCCTCCGCGAACTCGCCCAGGCACACGGTGAGCGCGTCGGCCCGTACGCCATCGTCCGTGCCGCTCATCAGTGCCTCCCGCTGTTCGGGTCCCAGTGGTGGTTGAAGTCGCCGACCGGCGGATCCATCCGCCGCCCCAGCACCCGCCCGGGATACCGCTGCACCTCGCGCAGCGTCTCGGCGGGCACGTACGGCACCACGCCGCGGTGCACCCGCAGCCGGCCCCGGGCGTCGAGGGTGGCGTGGTGCCGGCCCTGCTGCGCGGCGCTCAGCCGGCCCAGGAACACCGGGTCGCCGTCGTCCCGCTCCAGGTAGAACTCGTACGTGTAGGTGTGGTTGGCCTCCAGCGGCGGGACAGGGATCGCCGCGACCCGGCCCGGCAGTGCGAGTTCGTCGGCGTCGGCGGTCTCGTGGAAGGATTCCGGCAGATAGCCGGCGGCCGCCGGTTGCAGGCCGTCGCGGCCGGTGGGGCCGGCCGGCTCCGTCGCCGGGAACACCTCGGTCAACTGCCGTACGCCGTTGCGGTCCACGCCCGTCGCGACGCAGATCCGGCCGGGCACCGAGCACCCCGGCAGGTCGGGGTCGAAGGACAGGCCGGGCACGAGTCCGTCGAGTTCCAGCCCCAGCCCGCCCACCAGCAGATGGGCCGGGCCGTTGCACAGCAGGATCGACGCGACCAGCCGGTGGTCCATCTCGATCTGGTAGTTGACCCCGCGGCCGCGGCCGCTCGGCGGGCGCCACACCGATTCGAGCGGAGTGAAGTTCTCCGCCCTCGCCGTGAGCGCGAGATCGAAGACGCCCCACTGGATGGAATCGCCGGATCCGATGTCGCGGTGCAGCTCGACGACGCGGCTCAGCGGGTTCCATCCGGTCCGCACGCCAAGCCGGCCCGAGGAGTCCAGCTCGATGAACGGATCGCCCGCCCACAGCAGCGGATTGACCCGCCCCATCTGCCCGACCGGCCCGAAGTGGCAGGGCAGACTGGAGAAGAGGCCCTGGAGCCTGATGTCCAGATCGCTCATCCGGATGGAACCGCCGGTGCGTCCGCCCGTGTCGCGCGTGCGGTCGATCTGCCCGGACCGGTTGCGGATCGAGTGCGCCCACGCGGCGCCGAGGGAGGTGGCCTGCTTGGCGAACTCCCGCTCGACGGACAGTTCCGTGGCCTCGTGCCAGCCCAGCCCCGTCCTGCCGTCCGACTCGTCCTGGCGCAGCGCCGAGACGACCTGCTCCTGGAGCTGTTCCAGGGCGCTGGTGCGTCCCGACAGTACCACCTGGTCGAGCACCGGCTCCGGCAGCGGGTCCAGCCCCTGCTCCGCGCGCTGCGTGTTCTCCTCGTGGATCCGCCGGAACGAGCCGCGCACCAGATCCGCGCCCAGTTTCGCCGCCCGCCGCAGCACGGGCCGCATCAGTTTGCGGAACTCGCCCGCGTCGAGGGTGAGGGGACCGCTCACCGTGCCCAGGGTGTGCGGCGCGGCTCGCAGGATCGCGTCGACGTCCTCGTGCTTGAGGACGGCTTCCACGGCTCCCGCCTCGCCCAGTTCCCGCTTCTTGCGCTCGGCGAGCCGCCACAGCAGCCGGAAGCGGGTGTAGCGGGCCTCCCGTTCGGCCGGGTCGCCGACCCCCGCCCAGTCCGTGGGCAGGCAGTCGGACAGGATCTGCCGGATGTCGTCGGAGACGATGGTGTCCAGCTGGTCCGCGGCCTGTTCGGCGACGGCCTCGGCGAGCGCGCGCCGCTCCACCCGCGGACCGGCGCCCACCGCCGGATCGGCCCCGTCCTGCGGGTCGCCGTCCTCCCGGCCGGGGGAGCGCAGTGCGTCCACGAGCCGGGCCTTGATCCAGTACAGCACCTGGAGCGTCAGCAGGTCCCCGCCCAGCCGTTCGTGGCCCGTCGAACCGAGCAGTTCGGGCTCCAGCCGGTAGCTGCGGCCCGCGACGAACTCCTGCTCCTCGGTCAGCTCGGGGGTCTGGTCGACCAGCGTCAGCCGCAGCAGCGCGATATCGGTGGTGCCGCCGCCGATGTCGATCACCAGCATGATGCGGTGCCAGGTCGGCGGAGCGTCCCCGACCCGGCGGCACCGCGCCCGCAGGGCCTCCAGCCCCGCGTTGAGGTCGTCGGTCAGGTCCCGCATCAGGAAGTACAGCCCGGCGGCCAGGCCCTCGTCGTAGTCCATGACGGTCATCGGGCCGCCCAGAGCACGGCTGACCAGCACCTTCAGCCGCTCCTTGACCTCGGGCAGGATCGTGGTCGGATACGTCACCACGACGGTGGGCACCCGGCTGACCGTGCCCAGCATCCCATTGTACGTGGCCTCCTCGGCGCCCTCCACCAGCAGCAGGTACATGTGCTGCGCGAGGTGGTCGGCGGACAGGTCGCTGCCCGCCACCGGCTCGGGCTTGAGCTGCAGAGCGGCCCGCTTGATGCCCGTCAGGCCGTGGGTGTCGTCTCCGCACAGCTCGAAGCGCCGCGCCTTCGGGTCCTCGGGCACCACCGCGCCGGGATACTCCACCTCCAGCATCGCGCTGGCCGGGGCGTGGGTGCGCCGGCCGGTGCCGTCCGGGTACTCGACCGGCTGGATCCCGTGCCGTTCCAGCGGCGGGGTGCCGATCACCGTCGCGTAGCCGGCGTGCAGCCGCCGGTTGAGCCACCGCCGCAGCTCCGGTCCGGCCTGCTGGCGGATGCTCTCCACGCGCAGCATCAGCGCGTCGGCGGCCGCGGGCTCCGCCACCCGTGCCAGTACCGTGCTCCCCGTCGTCCCGGTGTCCTCCTCGCGCGGCAGCGTGACGGTACCGGCGAGCAGCGCCTTCACCTCCTCGCGCCAGGCGGGCGGCGCGTCGGCGGGCGGCCCCAGCAGGTCCGCCAGCATCGCGGACAGGGAGGCCGACTGCGCCCGGTCCACCAGCCGCTGCTTGACCTTCTTCTCGTCGTGCAGGGTCGCCGTCGACGCGGTCGTACCGAAGTCCACGACGACGAACTCGTGCTGATGGCTGGTGCCCGCCAGGTCGCGCAGCTGGAGGTGGTCGTCCTCCTCCTGCGCCTGCGGGACCGGGCCGGGCCGTTCGCCGGGCGGGGCGAACTCCAGCATGACCGCCCCGTGCGCCGTCTCGGCACCCTGAGAGCCGGCGTAGTCCACGCTCCAGTAGACGTCCAGCCGCAGGGGCTCGCCGTCCGGGGTGACCGCCGGCCCCGTTTCGGGATGCACCAGGGATGTCGGCAGCAGAGCCTCGGACGACAGGGTCCGCGGCCCGTCCACGGTGATCGGGGCGAACTCCTGCGGCACCCAGCAGGCCTGGAGCGCATAGGCCAGCTGGGCGGGGATCAGACTCCCGCTCTCGGCCCGTACCTCGATCCGGGCGGGCAGGTGGACGGTGACGACCGCGGGGCCGCCGACCTCCTCGTCCTGTTCCAGGACCACCTCGGGCAGTGGGATGCCGTCCGGGCCCGCGTACAGACGGAAGTGCTTGCGCCCCAGCGCGACCACGCCGGAGGCGGCGCCGGTGTGCGGGGCACAGAAGGAGATGTTCAGTGCGGCGCTCATGTCAGTCGGTGCTCCAGGCTCGGATGAGGACGTCGATGGGCTGATCGGGCTCGGAGTCCTCCGCGCCGTCGTGGGCCGCGGAGGCGGACGGGAAGGAAGGGCGCGGTGGCCGTACCTCCGTCTCCGTGGGCAGGTACTCGTTCGCCTTCGTGTACAGGGCGACGAGGTCCTTCTCGATCCGGGCGAGGGCGCGCCCCAGGTACTCGGTGACCAGCCGGGCGGCCGCGTCCGCCGTGTTCTGGCGCAGCTGCACCACCGACCGCGGATGCCGCTCGCGTTCCTCGGACTGCGGGTCGAGCAGCGGCATCCGGTGGTGCCACGGCAGGGCGTGCGGGGACCGGGCCGGGAACCGGGCCTCCTGCTCCTCGGCGCTGGGCCCGGGCGCGGACAGCAGCTCGGTGACCCGCTCCGTCGCCGTGACCGGATCCAGCGCCGTCCACAGGTGGTTCAGCTGATGGTCGGCCTTCTGCGCGCTGCCGCGCAGCCGCGTGAACAACTCGGTGAGCACGGCGTCGGTGGCCTCGTCCTCCATCCAGGCACGCAGCGGCCCGAACTCCTCGCGCCAGTACGCCACCCAGTTCTCGAACCAGGCACGGAGCTGGTCGCGGCCCTCGTCCGTACGGCGCTCGATCAGCGAACGGAACTTGTCCAGGAAGGCCTCGGTGGAGTCCGCCGAGGCGCCGTCGCCGCCGCCACCGGAGCCCGCCGCGGTGCGCGCGGCCGCCGCCGCGCGTCCCGGGCGCAGGCCGATCCGGATGCCCTGGCTGGACGGCGGCTCGCTGCGGGGCACCAGGTGGTGCCGGTCCCGCTCGGCCCGCCCCAGCAGCTCCTGCCACTCCCGCCAGTCGAACACCTCGTCGCGCACCGCCTCCGCGGTCTCGCCGCGCCGCGGCGGCCGGCCGCCCGCCTCCTGCATGTCGGGTCCGCCGTCCGGTCCGCCCGGCAGGCCGTCGGCGCGCAGCGCGTGCAGGGCCGGCAGCATGCGGTCGAGCAGCCTGCGGAACTCCGTCAGCTTCTGCGACAGTTCCCGGTACTCCTCGGTGCGGCCGCCGCCCGCGCGCCGTACGTGGCCGCGCAGCACGGCGAGTTCGCGGGTGAGCTTGTGGTGGGAGCTCTGCGCCCGCTCCAGCTTCTGGGCGACCCCGTGGCGTCGTACGTGCTGCACGATCAGGGTGCGCAGTCGCGTGATGCCGCCGTCGTCGTCGTACGCGCGCAGCCGAGGCGTCCACGCGTTGCCCGGGTCGGCCGCCGCCAGCCGGGCCGCGATCGGCTCCCACCGCCGGGTCCCCGGCGGATCCAGGTCGTTCAGCGCCGCCCGGATCCGGTCGTGGGTCTCGGGGGAGGTCCGGGTGTAGGACAGCTTGTGCGTGCGGATGGCGTTGACCGAGGACACCGCGACGATGCCGTCCTCGCGCTGCGCCACGAACTTGTTGCCGTAGACGTGGATCCCGTTGACCTCGGCGGCGTGGGGCAGCAGTTTCTCCAGCGGCAGCGGCCCTTCCGGGTACTGGCTGAGGGCCGGGGGCTTGGCCAGGTCGAAGGCGTTGGCGGCGACCAGCGCGGCGCTGGCCAGCGCCTGCGGCTGCCGCCCGTCCTCGGTGAGCATGTCCCAGAACGCCGAGGCGCCCTTGGACTCCGCCCGCGAGGCGCTGAGCACCAGCAGGATCGTGTGGACGTTCACGAGCTCGCGGCGGCTGAGGAAGGTGTCCCGCCCGTAGGACCCCGCCGCCCCGATGCCGGGGAAGTCCAGCAGCCGGACGGTGTGCTCCTCGGCGGTCAGCCCGCCGATGTCCCAGTGGTCCGGGGACAGCGTGACCGCTTGCGTCACCCGCTCGATCAGCGGGAAGGCCCGCCGCAGCGCGTCCGGCGCGGTCTTCTCCTGCTTCAGCTGTGCCATGTCGAAGGGCTGTACGTTGCGCTTGGGAGCCGTCGGCGGGGTGCGCCGGGCCGCCTCCAGCACGAGGGCCGCGCGGATCGACTCCGTCGCCACGCCGATGGGCTTGCCCAGCAGGTCCTGCTGGCCGAGCGCGGCGTCCCGGATCCGGCACAGCTCGGTGACGGCATCGCGGTGTGCCGCCGAGATCGTCTCGAAGGCGACCGGACCGGTGCCCGACGGCCACAGCCGCGGGTACCAGGCCTCGAAGGGCGCCCAGCCGCGCGGGTCGGTGACCGGGTTGTAGCCGCCGAGCATCTCGCGCGCGCCGAGCTGCGGGTGCTTGGCGTCCACGGTGGCGACGAGCTCGCCGAGGATGGCGCCCACGCAGGCGGCGAGCCGGTCCTCGTCGAGGAAGGTGATGTCGGTGGTCGAGGAGACGGTCGTCCGACTGCCCGGTGCGCCGCGCGTCAGCTCCAGCACCGTGATGTTGCCCGTGCTGGGGGCGGCCTCGACCGGCAGCAGGTCGGGGCGGCCGAGCAGGGTGCCGAGGAGGAGGGACTTGCCGACCGAGTACTCCCCGACCACACCGATGGTGACCGGCGCGTCGAGCCGGGAGGCGAGTTCGCCGGCCAGGGCCTGGACGCGGTCCCGTGACGCGTGCGCCTCGGGTGTGTCGGGGACGTCCTGCTCGCTGAGCATCGTCAGGGTCTGCTGGGCGAAGAGCCGGAGGTCGGCGAGGCTCAGGTTGTTCGTCGTGGAGGTCACAGCGATCCACACTCCGTCGAGGCTGTCGGGCCGCCCAACTGTCGGCCGCTGAAGGGGCGTCCGGTCAGGGCAGCAGGAAGAAGAGCTCGATCCGCGCGGTGCCGGAGGCGATGCCCGCACCGCTGTCGTGGTAGCCGCGGATGATCTTCTCCGAGTACGGGGGGAAGAACCGCGGGGCGGCCTGGGGAAGTTGTCGTGCCACCGCGGTGGCGTACGCGTCGCTGCGCCCGTTGTCGACGGAGCCGCCGGAGCGGACGGTGCCGAACACCATCACGAAGGCCGCGGTGCGGCCCGCGTAGCGCTTGATCTCCTCGTTGACCTGCCGGGCGAGCTCGGCGGTCTCGGAGGGGCTGCCCGCGATCAGGGCGTCGGGGTCGAGGCGGATGCCGACCGAGACGGTGACCGGGTCGAGCCCGCCGGGCCGGGAGGTGTCCGAGGGGGTGGGGGAGGGGCTCCGCGACGGATCGGCCGTGGCCGTGGGTGTCGGCGTCGGGTGCGGGTCCGGGGCGGCCACCGGCATCTCGCTGCCGAGCACCACGAGCACGATCACCAGCAGCAGGTCCGCGAACAGCCACCCGGCGAGGTAGGTGCCGGCCGGGCGTCCGGAGTCCCGGCTCACCGCACCTCCTCCCGGTCGCCCCCGGTACCCGCGTCGCCGTGCGCGCCGCGGCCGGCGGCCGGGGGGCCGGCAGGGCCCCGGCCGGGGGCGGGCGGGTCGCTGTGGTCCTGGCGGCTGGGGTGCTGGTCGGGGGCCGACGGGTCGCCGCGGTGCCGGCGGTGGGCCGCGGCGCCGGGTGCGTCCGGTGCGGCGCCCGTGGGGGTCTGCAGGTTCCGGCCGGGGGCGTCCGCAGCGTCTCGCGGGCCGCCGTCCCCGCCGTCCCCGGTGCCCTCCGCGGGCCGGGCGGCCCGGTGCCGCGCGCCGTCGGCCACCGCGGGGCCCGACTCCCGCAGCGCCTTGGTCAGTGCGCGCACCGTGTCGTGGAACTCCGCGACCGCAGCGCCCAGTTGGGTCTCGTAGAGGGCGCGCCCGGCCCGCAGGTCCTGCTCCGTGCTCTGCCGGTCCGCCACTGCCTCCCGCAACTCCTCGATCCGGTCGCCCAGTTCCGCTGACACGGCACGGACCTCCTGCCGCAGGGAGGCGGAGAGGGCGGCGACCGCGAGCTCGTAGGCCATGCCGATCCGCTCGGCCCCCTCGGACGCGGAGGACTCCAGCGAGGAGGGGAGCGTGGTCAGCGAACGGTCCAGGCCGTTCACGGCCGAGCCCAGGAGCTGCGTCGACTCGGCGAAGGACCCGCGGGCCGCCGTCAGCGCGTCGCGGACCTCCCGGCCCACCCGGTCCATCGACTCCGCCGCGTGCCCGGCCGCGGCGGATCCGCGTTCGTCGGCCGCCGCCGCGACCGTGTCGAACCGGGACGCGACGGACTCACCGGCCGCGCCGATGAGCCGCGCCGCGTCCCGCCCGGCGGTCACGAAGGACTCCGTGACCGACGTACGCAGGGTGGTGACGGCCGAGTCGACGCTCTCCGCCAGCAGCCGGCTCCCGGCCGCCACCTGCTCCGCCGCCGCCGAGGCGGTCTGCGCCGACGCGCGCATCTGCTGCGTGCCCGAGCGCAGCGCGTCCGCCGCGGAGGCGAGCGCGGCCGTGGCGGCGACGCTGCGACCGGCCGCGCCGTCCGCCTGGACGATCAGGTCCCGGGCGCACTGCTGGACGGTGGCGGCCTGGCCCAGCAGGGCGCGCAGCCGCTCGGCCGCGCCCTGGAGCTCGGCCGTGAACCGTCCGGGAGAGGCCGCGGCGGCGCCGGCCGCCAGTGCCTGGGTCTGCACGAGCGCCCCGGACAGCCGCTGGGACAGCAGTCGGCGTTCGCTCTCGTCCCGCTCCTCCCAGCGGTGCCGCATCAGGGTGGCCGTGGCCAGCGCGGACAGGGCCAGGACCGTCCACAGCGCCATCATGTCGAAGCGCAGCACCGGCCACAGCCGTCCGTCGAAGCCCTGCTGCCACAGCGTCAGGAACGACCCCTGGGCCGTGCTGCCCGAATCCCGCATCCGCTGGTACGCCCAGGCGGCGGCACCCAGCCCGAACCAGGTGATCAGCAGCGGTACGAAGACCAGGACGGTGGGCAGGGCGCCCAGCCTGCGGCCCCGTGCGGCGTCCTCGTCCGGCCCCGGCGCCAGGGCGTCGGGCCCGCCGTACGCCGCGACCAGGCCGCCGCCCGCCCAGACCTCCAGGCCGGAGCCGCGCGCCACTGAGTCCGCCAGCTCCCGCAGCGCGGCCCCGTGGGAGCCGGCCCGCGGGTGGGCGGCCAGTTCCCGCAGCTCCGCGGCGAGTGCCTGTGGATTGCGGTGGGTCGGGCCCGGCACGACGGACGGTCGCGCCGGTTCCTGCTGCTCCCGGGAGCGCCAGGGAGCGCGTCCGAATCTGCGTTGTGTCACCACACCAACTCCCCAAGCGCGTTGGCCGTCGTGCCCACTGTCGCCGGAGGAGCCTCATGAGAATTGGTCAGGTGACGCCTTTTCGGACACGGCCCGGACCGGTACGGACGGGTACGCGGTACGGACGGGTACGCGGTACGGACGGGTACGCGCCGGTGCCGGCCGGTGCGGCGGATTCAGCCCGTCTCGGACAGCGGGCCGTCCTCGTCCGGCGGCGCCGCCGGAGCGGGCGCCGGGCCGTGTGCGGCAAGGGGCGCGCTGTAGGGGCCGGTGACCGGTTCGGCACGGGGCGGACGCGGCCGCAACGGCGGCTGCTTGGGCCGGGGCGGCCGCGGGCCGCGCGGGGTGGGGATCCCCGGGAGCAGGTTCTCGTCGGAGGCCGGCCAGCCGCTCTGCCCGGCGATGGCCCGCAGGATGCCGGGGTCGCGGACGATCACGCCCCGGTACTTGGTGGCCACGGCGCCGGCGGCGCGCAGGCTGCGCAGTGCGCGCTGCACGCTGGCGTCGGAGATCCCGGCGAGGGCGGCGAGGTCCGCGTGGCTCAGCGGTACGTCGATCCGCAGCCCCTCGGGGACCGAGCGCGCATAGCTGCGGACCAGGTTGTCGAGGGTACGGGCGAGACGGACCGTCGCCGTACCGCTGCTGGAGTTGATGCGGTGACGCGTGGCACCCCGCAGCTTGCCCGCCACCGACCGCTGTACGACCTCCGCCGCGGTCGGGCTCTCGCGTAAGAAGGAGCGGAAGGCGGCGGAGGTCAGGACCCGGGTGGCGGTGGGCCGGACGGCGACCACGGTGGCCGACCGCGGCTGGCCGTCCAGCGCGGAGATCTCACCGACGATCTCGCCGTGCACCCGCAGGGCCAGCAGCACGGTGGCGCCGTCCTCGGCGCCGCCGAAGACCTTCACGCAGCCCGCGGTGATCAGCAGGGCCGTGGTCTCGGGGCCTCCTTCCCGTATGAGGGTCTCCCCGACGCCGTACGTGACGACCCTGCCCAGGCCGATCAGCGTCTCCCGGTCGTCGGCCGCCAGATTGGCCATGAGTGTGCCCTGGGGCCAACGACTCACCGCGGTCGTGTGGTTCCTGGAGCTGGATGGTGTGTGCATGCGCATGGGAGCCCCCTCGGCTTTCACGCCCGCTCGTGCACGGGGCGGTGCCAGTGCGAGGAACCTAGCGCACACAGAAGTTGTCCGGGGATCAGATGGACAGACCGGAGAAGGCAATGCAGCGAGCCGGTGGAGCGAGACATTCCCCATCCGCACCACGGACCGCTGCCCGCCCCAACTCGCCTACTCACCAGTCACTTTTCCTGGCCCGGCGGCTTCCGGACCGCCCGGCCCGGAGGATTCCCGGCGGGTGCCCGCATTACCTCACCTGACCGGATCTCGACGCCGCTGCCGGAGCACGATGGGGCTCCCGGTGCGGGGTGTGCCGGGCCAGGGAGCGGGACGACGTCACCCAGGGGGAGCTGTGGCCAACGGCAGGGGCACCGCCCACGCGGGGCGAGGGGAGCGTGAGTGGTCGCTCGCCGTCGACTTCGGCACCTGTTTCACCACGGCGGCCACGTTCGGGGACGAGGCCGCCGGCGGGGGCGTCGCTCCCCGCTCCCTGGAAATCGAGAACAGCCGCTGCCTGCCGGCCCTGGTCTGCCTCGACGACAGCGGCGTCCTCCTCACCGGCCGGGCCGCCCAGCAGCGCGCCGCGCACCATCCCGAACAGGCCGAACGTGCCCCCAAGCGGGCCCTGGCCCGGCAGTCGGCGGTGCTGCTCGGCGGCCGGTCCGTGCCGGCCGCGGAACTGGCCGCCGCGGTCCTGCGCCGCGTGTACGCCGAGGCCCGCGCCACCCACGACGGCCGCGCGCCCGTCCGTACCGTCCTCACCCACCCCGCCCGCTGGGGCACCGCCGAACTCGGCAGGCTCGCCGACGCCGCCGACCGGGCGGGCATCACCGACCCAGGCTTCCTGCCCGAACCGGTGGCGGCCGCCCTGCACCACGGCCAGGTCCACGCCGTGCCCGAGGGGGGCGCCGTCGCCGTCTACGACCTCGGCGGCGGCACCTTCGACACCGCGGTGCTGCGCCGTACCGCCCACGGTTTCGACACCGTCGCCATCGGCGGCGACCCCTACCTCGGCGGCGAGGACCTCGACGAGTGCCTGCGCGACCTGCTCGGCGAACGGGCCGCGGACCGCGACCCCAGCCCCTGGCACGACCTCTGGGAGGACCCCGGGCCGCCCGCGGCGGCCCAGCGGGCCGCGCTCGGGCGGGAGCTGACGGTGGCGCGCGAAGCGCTCTCGCAGACCGGCTCGGTGGACATCGCCGTACCCGGCTACCCGCGGCCCTTCCTGATCCGCGCCCACGAGTACCGTGCCGCCGCGGAACCCCTCCTCGCCCGCAGCTACGAGCTGCTGGCGGCCACCGTCGCCGACGCCGGGCTCGGCGACGGGGACATCCACGAGATCGTCCTGACCGGCGGCGCCAGCCGCACCCCCCGGGTGTCCGACCTGATCGCCGAGCGGACCGGCCGGCTGCCGCTGCTGACCGCCGACCCCAAGTCGGCGGTCGTCCTCGGCGCCCTGGCGGTCCTGCCGCCGGCACCGCAGCCCTCCGCACCGCAGCCCTCGACGGCGCGGGCCGCGGGGCCGGCGTTCGCGTCCGGCGGCGCGGCCCCGGGCGGGCGCGTCCGGCGCTATCTGAACCCGGACGGCGACCTGGGCTTCGGCTTCACCCCGCCCCCGCATTCCTGACATCCGAAACATCCGCCGACATCACTTCTCCCCACGACCCACGACCCACGACCCACGACCGCACGATCCACGACGCCGAGGAGCCCGATGGACATCGTCATGCTGGGCCACAGCGCGGCAGGCAAGACCACCTACGTCTCCCTCATGTACGCCGCGATGCGCGACGGCATCCAGGGCTTCAGCCTGCGCACCGACGACGTGCTCGTCCACGGCGCGCTGACCTCCGCCGCCGAGGCCGTGCTGCGCGGCCGCTACCCCAACATGAGCAGCAGGCGCCAGGTCTTCGACTTCATCCTCCAGTACCAGGGCCGTGATGTCCTGCCCTTCCGCTGGCGCGACTACCGCGGCGGGGCCCTGACGGAACGTCAGGCCGACAGCGAACAGGCCGGCCAGCTCCAGCAGGACCTCGTCCAGGCCCAGGGCATCGTCGTATTCGTCGACGCCCACCGGCTCCTGACCGACGGCGGGTCCCACCGCCACATGCGGCGGATGACCGTCCTGGTCCAGCGGGCCCTGGAGGCCCGGGGCGACCAGCTCACGCCGCTCGTCATCGCGTTCACCAAGAGCGACCTGCTCGACCTGGACCGGTCGGGCCTGCTGGAACGGCTCGTGGAGCCCTTCGACGGCCTCATCGAAGGAGTGGCCAGGACCCAGCACCTGCGCGGCGCGCTGGCGCTGGTGGCCTGCGGCCCCGAACCGGTCAACGTCGCCGTGCCGGTGCTGTGGAGCCTGCACCACGGCATCGTCGGACGGGGCCTGGCCCTGCACACCTCCATCGAGGAGTCCCTCGCGTCCGCCCGGCGCGCCGCCGCCAACGACACCCCCTGGGACCGGATCTCCAGCTGGTGGAAGGAGGAGGACTCCTGGGCCGAGATCAGGGCCCGCCACGAGCGTGCCGCACAGGCCGAGTACCAGCTGCTGGAACCTCTCTTCGAACCGGCCGAACGACTGGAAGGCCTCCTGCAGGACGTCCTGTGGTTCTGATTCCGAGCCGCCCTCCGCACCCGTGCCCGCCCCGCGCCACCGAAACGGGAGAACTCCGCCCATGAGCGACCACCGGATCACCATGACGATGCTGGGCGCCACCGGCTCCGGCAAGACCACGTACCTGCTCGGCATGTACGCCACCCTGTCGATGGGCCTGCGCGGCTACTTCATGTACGCCACCGACCCGGACACCGACCTCGACCTCGCCGAGGCCTGGGAGAACCTGTGCGCGGACGGCAGTCTGCCCGCGCCGAACAACGAGGAGCCGATCGGCTACGAGTTCGTCCTCCGGCACGGCGTGACCTCGCTGGTCGACTTCGACTGCCAGGACTTCCGCGGCGGGGCGGCCACCGAACGCGGCGGAGACGGCGCCCCCGCCGACATCCCCGCCCTGACCGAGCGACTGGACCGCTCCGACAGCATCTTCCTCGTCCTGGACGGGCAGCACGTGGGCCGCTGGGTCGCCGACGACACCCCGGCCCACCTCAACCCCGCCGCCGACCCCATGCGGATCGCCCGCTTCTCCCGGGCCATCTCCAACCTCTGCGACCGGCGCAGGCAGCGGGGCGAGCCCTCGCCCTCGATCGTCGTGCTCGTCACCAAGGCCGACCTGATCGGGAAGATCTCCGGACTGCCCACCCCCGAGGCGCTGGAGAAAACCGCGCGCAACCTGTCGAAGTTGGTCAAGGTCATCGACTCCGAAGGCGTCACGGCGATGCTCTGCCCGGTGCAGCTCGGCAGCTTCGGCGACCCCGCGTCCGTCACGGTCGACCCCGCTCTCGTCGACCCGCAGAACCTGCACCATCCCATGATCTTCGCCCTGTTGCACTACCTCGACGAGGGCATCGTCCGCCACGGCGAGGAGCTTGTGCGTGCCGTCGAGCGGCAGCTCGACGAACAGGCGCAGGAGCTGGACGGGTTGCGCAGCGGCGGCGTGATCAAGAACTTCCTCAAGAGGAACGAGATCAGCCGGAGGGACGCCGAGATCGCCGCGGTCCGGGAACAGCACGGCGAGGCGCAGGCACGGGTCAACGCAGCCCGCGTCCGGGCCGAGCAACTGGTGGAGGAGTTGCGGAACATGCCCATCTACCGTTCCGGCAAGCTCCAGATCGGCGGCTGACGGCGATGTCCGGGGAGCACACGCGAGGACACGGCGGCTGGTCGGCCGTCGTCTACGGCCGGACGTACCGGATCGACCGCTGGTGGCGGGCGCTTCCCGAAGGGGAGACGTCAGGGGGAACGCTCGGACGCACGGTCCTCGCGGTGGTCGCCGGCGGCGCACGGCTCGACGCCGGGCCGCGTTTCGTCCTGTACCGGGGTGGGCGCGGGGTCCTGGTCGGCGCCGCCTGCCGGATGCCGCTGCTGGGGCCGGCGATGGCGTACGACGAGCACGGCAGGCCGCTGTACGGGTTCGTCGGCTGGCACCACCCGGACCCGTCGGCCGCGCACGACCTGCCCGGCCTCGACGAACTGGAGGCGTCCTTCCCGCAATGGGCAGGCGACACCTACCGGGCCTGGGCCGCCCCGGTCTGGGAGGCCGCCCGGGAACCGGACGCGGTGACACTTGCGAGCACCGCGGAACCGGCCCCCTGGCCGGACCGCGGACGGCCGGCCGACCCCGCGGCGGCGGCGCGCTGGCCGGCGGCCCACGCCGCGGACGTCCACCTGCTGCCGGCGGCGCAGGCCCCCGGCCTGTGGGACGCCGCGCTCGCCGCCGGACCGACGGCGGACTGCGTCCTGACCACGGGCTGGCAGCAGTCGCGCGACGCCCGCGAGCCGGGACTCACGCACGCCTGCTGCGCGGACGTCACCGAGTACCGCCGGGCGCCGCGCCCGGCCCCGCAGGCCCCGGCCCGCGCCCCCGAGCCGGCCCCGAAGCCGGCGGGGGAGCGGGCGGGGGAGCGGGTGCAGAAGCCGGCGCGCCACTCCCGGGAGAAGGAGGGGAAGGGCTTCCTGGGGTGGATGGCCGAAGCCCTGCGCCACGTGATCGACGGGGACCGCTCCGACACCGCGCCACCGGCCGGGCGCCCCCGGCCCGCGAAGCGGGGCGGCACCCCGCACCGCCCCGCGCACCTGACGGGCGGCGCGGCGTACGAGCCGGAGCCGCCCGCCCGGAGCCTCCTCGGCCGCCCCCGCGAGGTCGACGCCGAAGAGGCCTCGTTCGACGGCTATTTCGGCGCCTTCGGCACCCCGGGCACGACCTCGTCGACCGAGCCCGCAAACCCCGCCGCCTCTGGCGGCGCCGCCCGCCCGGGCACGGCCGCCGAGGGCCGAGGCGTCACGTCTGAGCCTGGCGGGCCGTCAGCTGCTGGCTCGGGTGGCTTCGCCCGGCCGGGTACCGCCTCGTCGGCCGAGGACGGGAGGCCCGCCGAGCCCCGACCGGCCTCCGCCCCCGGCGGGTTCGTTCGGCCCGGTACCGCCGCCGAGGGTGGCGGCGCTGCAGCCGTGCCCGGTGCGGGCCGTGACGGCGCGGGCTCGGGCCGCGACCAGGGCGACGTCGAGGACGAGGGGGCGGGTTCCGGCAGCGCCCGGGCACCCGGGCCCGGGGCCTGGGGGGCGCTCACCCCCGACGCCGATGGGCCGGCCGGCCCCGGCCACCCGCACCGCAGCGACCCAGGAGGCACCGCATGACCGACATCCGCCACACCCACCCCCGCGCCGCGGAGGTACTGCGCCTCGTCGCCGACGCCGCCGTGCTCCTCGACCGCGCCGCCCGCTCCGAGGGGCCGGACGGCCCGCCCCTCTCCCCGGAGGCGGCCGCCACCGTCCGCGCCGAGGCCGCCCGTATCCGTTCCGGCGCCGCCTCCCTCGTCGTCGTCGGCGAGAAGAAGCGCGGCAAGAGCTCCCTGATCAACGCCCTGGTCGGGCACCGCGGCCTGCTGCCCGTCGAGGTCGACGTCGCCACCGGCGTCCACCTCGTCGTCCGGCACGCGGACCGGCCCACCGCCGTCGCCCACCTGACCAGCGGCTCCGCCCCGGTCACCGTCGACCCGGCCGACATCGCCGAGTACGCCGCCGTCGACCCCGTCACGCAGACCGCCCGCCGCGACGACGTGCACCACGTCGAGGTGGGCGTCCCCGCCCCCCTGCTCGCCTCCGGGCTGACCCTCGTGGACACCCCCGGCGTCGGCGGGCTCGTCGCCGGCCACGCCCGGATCACCATGGCCACCCTCTCCCAGGCCGACGCCCTCGTCTTCGTCGTCAACGGGTCCAGCGAACTGACCGCCTCCGAACTGCGCTTCCTGGAGCAGGCCACCGAACGCATCGCCGAGGTGGTCTTCGTCCTGACCCAGACCGACAAGTACCGTGAGTGGCCCGCCGTACTGGAGCGCAACCGCGCCCTGCTCGCCGAGCACGCCCCCCGCTACGCCGCCGCTCCCTGGTTCCCCGTCAGCAGCCGCGCCAAGGACGACGCGGACGCGGCGGCCGCCGCCGGCGACCGGGAGACCGCCGTGCGCCGCCTGGAGGCCAGCGGCTTCGGTCCGCTGACCGAGGCGCTGTCCGGCCGGATCGCCGAGGAGGCCGCCGCGCTGCGCCTCGCCAACGCCCTGCACGTCACCCTGTCCGTACTCGCCCCGCTCGCCGCCGTACAGGAACGCCGGCTGCGCTCCCTCGCCCAGGACCCCACCCTGCAGGACGAGGTACGCGGCCACCGGGACGCCCTGCGCGCCCTCCAGCGCTCCGACGCCACCTGGCGCGGCAACCTCCGCCAGGCCTCGCGCGAGCTGGAACGCAGGCTCCGCGTCGGCTTCCAGCGCAACGTCAACGACCTGCGCCAGCTCGCCGAGGAGAAGATCGCCGCGTCCTCCGGCCCCGACCTCGCCACCGAACTGCCCCGGGACCTGGAGGCCGGTGTCGAGGCCGTCTGGCTGGACCTGGACAACGCCACCCGGGAAGGGGTGGCCCGGCTCGTCGCCCTCATGGAGCACCAGTGCCGGCTGGACGCCGGTCCCGCCGTCGCCGAACTCGCCCTCGCCCGCCCCGAACGGCTGGACGCGCTTCCCACCCTGGTGAGCACCGGCCACGACAACCGCGGCGCCCTCGCCCTCGTCGAGCGGGTCATGCCGGCCTGGGGCGCGGGCGGTCTCGCGGCCACCGTGACGGCGCTGGCCACCGGCGGGGTCCTGCTGCCGCTCGCCGCCGGATTCGGCATGATCGCGCTGCTGTCCAACCGCCGCAAGCGCCGTACCGACCTCGGCCGGGTACGCGGCGACGCCATGCGGTACGCGCACCGCCTGGTCGCCGAACTCACCACCGAGATCCCCCCGGAGATCACCCGCACCGTCGACGACGTCAGCGAACGCATCGCCGCCCGCATCACCGACCAGGTCTCCGCCCAGCGCGCGCTCCTGGAGGGTGAACTGGAGGAACTCCAGCGCAATCTCGCGGCCGGCCGGGAACAGCTCGCCAAGGATCGTGAGACCGCCCGGCGCCGCTCGGCGGTCCTGGGCGAGCTGATCGCAAGGGGCCGTGATCTCGCCTCCGCCATCGGTCACCCGGCGGCGGCCGCGGCCGCCGCAGCGGCCGTACCGGGGCCGAAGCCCGAGGCCGAGCCCGAGCCGGAACCGGAGCCCGTATGATCGTCGGCCCCACCAGCCCCACCAGCCCCACCAGCCCCACCAGCCCCACCAGCCCCACCAGCCCCACCAGCCCCGTCGGTCCCACTGGCCCCACCGGTTCCGCCTCCGCGGCGGAACCGGTGGGTGAGCTGTGCGGGCGCGCCGACGCCCTGTGCCGCGCCGCCGTCCCGCACCTGCCGCCCGGCGGGCCCGTCGCCTCCGCACTGGCCGCCGTACGGCAGCGCCTCGCCGAGCCCGGCCTGCGCATCGCCGTGGGCGGCCGGATGAACGCGGGGAAGTCGACGCTCGTCAACGCCCTGCTCGGCCGCCGGCTGGCCGCCACCGGAGCCACCGAATGCACCACGCTGGTCGCCTGGTTCCGCGGCGGCGTGCAGAACCGCCTGGAGGTGCGCCGCACCGACGGCCGTCGCTACCACGTGCCCGGCCGTCCCGGCGGCGGTGTCCCCCGTGACACGACCCTGCTCGGTTCGACGCGCGAGGAGATCGAGGAGATCGTCGTCGAGACCGCGGGCGGCCAGGACCCACGCCGCCCGTGGACGCTGGTGGACACCCCCGGCATGGACACCCTCAGCGGACTCGACGGCGTCGCGCTGCGCGCCCTCGGCGCCGCCGACGCCCTGCTGTATGTCATGCCGCACCCCGGCGCCGGGGACGCGGAGGCTCTGGAGTCGCTGCGCCGCCAGGCCCACGACCGGATGACCGCCCTGAACGTGGTCGGCGTCCTCAGCCGCATCGACGAACTCGGCGACGGGACCGGCGACCCCTGGCCCCGGGCCCGCCGGGTCGCCGCCACCTACACCACCCGGCTCACCGGCCTGCTGTCCGGTGTCGTGCCCGTGGCGGGACTGCTGGCCCAGACGGCGCTCGGCGAGGAGTTCACCGAGGCCGACGCCGCCCTGCTGCGGCGGCTCGCGACCGCGCCGCGTGACGACCTGGGCCGGGCCCTGTACTCCTCCCAGGAGTTCCTGGACTGGCCGGACGGCCCCCTCGACGCGACCGGCCGGGCCCGGGTGCTGGACCTCCTGGGCTGCTACGGCACCGGCGCCGCCGTGGACGCCGTGCGCACCCTGGCCGACCCCGGCGCCCGGGCACTGCTGACGGCGCTGCGGACGGCCTCGGGCGTCGACGCGCTCCTGGACGAGATCCGGCAGCGCTTCGTCGCTGCCGCCGACCGGCTGCGGGCCGCGGCCGCCCTCGGCCTGATCGACGAGGCCGCGCGCACCGCGCTCGCCGACGACGCCCTGGCCCCGGCGGCCCGCCGCGCCCTCGACGACCTACGGGCGGGCGCCGCGGCACTGCGCCGCCATCCCCTGCTGAGACAGACCGAACTGGCCCCGGCACTCGCCGACTTCGCAGCCGGACGCCTGCGCCTGTCCGAGCCGGACACCGCGTCCCTGCTCCGCCTGGCCACCGGCGCCACGACATCCGCCTGCCTCGGCCTGCCGGAACCGTCCGCCGGTACGACGACATCGGACGTCACCCGTGCGGCCCGTACGGCGGCCGAGGCGGCGGCCCGGTGGCGTCAGCTGGAATCGGAGCCGTCGCGGGTCCTGCGACGCCATGCCCGCACGGCCCGGGAGCTGTGCGAGGAGCTCTACTTCAGGGCCGCCGCCCCCTGATGCCTGCCTGCTGATTCCCTGTGCTCACCACCGGTCCTGGCCGTGGTCGTCGTCCCAGTGCGGCGCGGGGTGCGGGTCGGGCTCGTGGCCGTTCTCGCCGTGCACGTAGTGCGATACCGAGGTGTAGCCGGTCCCGTCGGCCGCCTCGATCACCTCGTGCTCGGTGAGGTACCCGTCGTCCCAGGGCTGTTCGCCCGCGTGGCCGTCGTGGTCCGTGTCCGCGAGCTCCCCACCGGTCCGGTCGACGTGTGCCTCGTGGGTCTCGTGCTGGTCGTGCAGTTCATGCAGGTCGTGGCCGCCGTGGCCGTGCGGGTCCGTGGAGTGGTCCCCGGTATCCGGCTGGTGCTGTGCCCGCACCAGGACGTACGCCCCGGACACGCCGAGGGCGGCGCCGCCCGCGAGTACCCCGCGGCCGCGCCGCGCCGGGCGGCTGCCAAGCGGGGGTACGGTCACCCCGAGGGGAGCCGTACGCCCACGGGGCAGCACGCTGATCCACGCGTCGGACGAGAACCGCTTCTCCGGGATGTCCACCCGCACCGGACGGAACGCGGATCCGGTCAGACCGCCCGCGCCGGTCGCGAAGGTGTCCGAGTACAGGTCGGCCGACACGATCAGCGCCATGTCGCTGTCCGCCGACTCCGCGAGCGCGGTACGCAGTTCCGCGGAGTCCAGCAGCCGCGACGCCAGCTCCACCGACCAGGCGACGAAGCCCAGCGGTGCCCGCTCCACCGATCCCTGGGCGAGTGCGGCCCGCAGCCGGATCTGCTCGTCGTCCGCCGCCCGGGCGTTGAGGACGGGCAGCATGTCCCGCAGCCCCCGCACCAGTCCGGGTACGGCCTTCGCCTCGTCCACCCCGGCGGGCAGCAGGAGCAGCTGACCGTCACCGCGGTCCTGGAGGGCGCACTCCTGCCGGCGTACCCCGCCGCGCTCGCAGGCGTAGTCCAGGGCCTGGGCGACGCCGTCCTGCACCCGCATCTGGGCCCGATGGCTGCGCCCGCTGTACTTCTCCACGTCCACGATCAGGCACAGTCGGCGCTGTCTGCCGCCCTGTGCTCCCGTCCCGAGGCCCGCCATCGGCATCCCCCTGCTTCGAGCGTCCGGCCCGCCCAGGCTAGCGTCCCGCCAGGGGCCCGCGGGGGCCTTTCGCACGGGTCGGCGCCATGGCGGGGAGGGCTCGCCCCTTTCCCCGCCATGGCGCCGGCGGCCCGGCAACGGGCCTGCGCCACAGGTCAGTTCACGCGTTCGATGCGGGCGCGGCGGATGAGGTTCTTGCCGGGTTCGCGGACCTTGTCGAAGGCGGCGTTGTTGAGGAGGACGCAG
>NZ_LBMK01000002.1:126930-453310 GCF_001005295.1 Streptomyces yangpuensis
TTGTTGAGGAGGACGCAGCTGCCGGAGGGGCCGTTGACGGTGACGGTGGTGGCCTGGTTGTTGTCGAGGTTGGTGACCTTGAGCCTGGTGCCGACGGGGAAGGTGCCGCTGGTCGCCGCCGGCGGTCCGGCCTCACCCGACAGCGTCACCGTCGACCCCTGACACACCACGTCGGGGGCGGCGGCGTTGCCCGTCGCCATCGTGACGATCACCCCGCCGGCCACCAGGGCTCCTGTGGTGACAGAGAGCACGAGCTTCTTCGTAGAACTCATCGTCCGCTTACGGGACATGAACACTCCTCGATCAGATGGTCAATGCCTCCCCGTTTCCTGAATACGCCCGTCGTCACCAGCGGATTCAGTTCTTGTCGCCGTGTTACAAATCCGGCGGGCGCCGGGGATCCGGCTGCTCCGCACGGCCCGCCGGGCGGGCCCTGGGCGGCCGGAAGCCGCCCGAAGGCGCAGGTCGCCGCCCCTGCTGCCGGGGCGGACCGACACGCGCGGCGCCCGCGCCGGCCCTCGGGAGCGCCGCCGGGACGACCGGGCCGCACGGATCCTTTAAGGCTCAGTTGATCCCGTCTTAATGCTCCGCGGGGTCAGGGGCGGGTCGCCCGGACGATCCAGGTCGCGGAGGCGTAGCACACGCCGTCACCCGTCTCGTGGGCGGTGAGGGTGGCCCTCAGATCGTCGACGGCACGACGCCGGCCCTCCTCGTCGAGACCGTCGAGCAGCCAGCCGAGCAGGCCCAGTGTGAACCGCTCCGCGTCGGCCGCGGCCGCACCGAACCACATCGCCTCTTCGTGCGGCTCCAGCACGACGTCGGCGAAGCCGGCGGCGCCCAGTACGCTCCGCACCCGGTCCGGCTCGGCCAGCGAGAACGGCCCGGGAACGCCTGGCGGGGGCCCGGTCATCGGACGTCCCGCGGCCAGGGCCCCGGTGAACGCGAGGAACCACTCGTTCTCCGCCGCCGCCTGCCACACCAGCTGTACGAGGCGGCCGCCGGGGCGCAGCGCACCACCGATGTTGCGGAACGCGGCCACCGGGTCGGCGAAGAACATCGTCCCCGTCCGGCTCACGGCCACGTCGAACGACGCCGCGGGAAAGGCGTGGTTCTGGGCGTCCGCCTGCACGAACTCGGCGTTGGGCAGGCCCTCGGCCGCCGCCCGCCGCCGTGCCTCCCGCAGCATCGCCGCGGACAGGTCCACGCCCACCGCCAGGCCGCCGCTCGCCCGCCGCGCCGCCGCTCGGGTGGTCTCGCCGGTGCCGCAGCCGATGTCGAGCACCCGGTCGGAGGCGGACACGTCGGCCGCGGCCAGGAAATGCGGGAGATAGGCGCGTACCGCGCGGTCGAACCGGTCGGCGTGCTCCGCCCAGTACGTACCCTCCTGCCCGTCCCAGGCAGCCGCCTGCTCGGCGTTCGAGGGATCGACCCGAGGAGTGCTGTTCATGGCCACCACCTCCCGTGGTTCCGGGGCGTCGGCCGGCGCCGTCAGGCGTGCGGCAGGGTCTGTTCGGACCACACGGTCTTGCCTCCCATGGTGTATCGGCTGCCCCAGCGGTGCGAGAGCTGGGCGACGATGTACAGGCCCCGGCCGCCTTCCTCGGAGTTGCGCGCACGGCGCATCCGGGGCTGGGTGTTGCTGGAGTCGGAGATCTCGCACGTCAGGGTGTCCGCCCGGATCAGGCGGAGCCGGACGGGGCCGCCTGCGTACCGGATGGCGTTGGTGACCAGCTCGCTGACGATGAGTTCCGTGCTGAAGGAGAGTTCGTCGAGGTCCCAGGCGGTCAGCTGCGCGAGGACGAGATGGCGGGCGTCGGCGACGACCGCCGGGTCCGCATCGAGCAGCCACGTCGCGATGGACGTGGCCTCCACCACCCGGGTGCGGGCCAGCAGCAGGGTGACGTCGTCCCTCAGCCTGCCCGGCGGCAGCCCTTCCACGATGTCGTGCCGGGCCTGGCGCAGCGGCCGGCCGAGTACGTCCGAGCGCAGCAGCCGGTCCGCGAGGTCGCGCATGCCGTGGTCGATGTCCCCCTCCCCGCGTTCGATCAGGCCGTCGGTGTACAGGGCGAGGACGCTCCCCGGCGCCAGCTCGCGCTCGACCGGCTCGAAGGGCCAGCCGCCGACCCCCAGGGGCGGGCCGGGGCTCAGCTCGACGTACTCCACGGTTCCGTCCGGGCTGACCACGGCCGGGGGCGGGTGGCCGGCGCTGGCCATGGCGCAGGTTCGGGTGACCGGGTCGTACACGGCGTACAGGCAGGTGGCGCCGGCCGGGCCGCCGGGCAGCGGAATGCCCGCGTCTGTGTCGTCGGGGTCGTCGCTCTCGGCCTCGGAGGCGAACTGCACGACCATGTCGTCCACGTGCGCGAGCAGTTCCTCGGGCTCCAGTTCCAGGTCCGCCATCGCCCGAACGGCGCTGCGCAGGCGTCCCATCATGGCCGTGGCGTGCAGTCCGTGGCCGGCGACGTCCCCGACGACGAGGGCGACACGGGCCGACGACAGCGGGATCACGTCGAACCAGTCGCCGCCCACTCCGCTGTCCGCGTCGGCGGGCAGGTAGAGACCGGCCGCCTCCACTGCGGGCTTCTCCGAGGTGGCGGGCGGCAGGAGGCTGCGCTGCAGGCCCACGGCGGTGCGGCGTTCCTTGGTGTAGCGCCGGGCGTTGTCCACGGCGACGGCGGCACGGGCGGCGATCTCCTCCAGCAGCGCGAGGTCGTCCTCCTCCGGCGGGGCGGCGTCGCCCGTGCGCCAGAGCGTGAGCCGGCCGAACCTGATGCCCCGGGCGCACAGCGGGGCCGTCATCGCCGAGTGCGCGCCCGGCACGGCCGTCGCCCATTCGGGGGCCGCGTCGTCCCCGGAGCCCCCGGAGCCCCCGGAGCCCGCGGGCCGGTCCCCGAGGCCGGTGATCAGCTCCCCTTTGCATTCCCGCCCTTCGGGCCCGTCCGGTCCGGGGGTGGCGAGGGGCGCCGCGAACCGGGCCGTCCCGGTGCGCAGCGCCTCCGATTCCGCTCCGGCGACGGCCATCCGGATCAGGGGCAGGGCGAGCTGTCCCTCGGCGGGCGGTTCACCGCCGGTCAGCACGGTCTCCGCGAGGTCGACCGCGGCGCAGTCGCCGAACGCGGGCGCCAGGACCTTCACCAGGTCCTCCACGGTGCGCAGGACGGACAGGGAACCGCCCAGCGCTCCGGTCGCGCGGTACAGCAGGTCCAGGCGTCCGCGCGCCCGTTCGTGGTCGGTGACGTCGGTGAACACGGCCGCCACCCCCATCGGGTGGCCCTCGGGTTCCTGGAGCCGGAACGCCTGGACGGTCACGATCCGGCCGGCTCTCGGGTCGTCGAGGGTGCGCACGGTCGTGTTCAGGCCGACCAGGGGGATCCCGGTGTGGACGACGTCCCGCAGCCGGTCGTCGATGATCCGTGCGTCCTCGGCCCACAGGAAGTCGGCCAGCCGCCGCCCGTACAGTTCGACGGGCACCCCGGTGTACGGCAGCAGGTGCGAGTTCGTCCGCAGCAGCCGCAGGTCCCTGTCGAAGACGGCCAGGCCCACCCGGCCCTGCAGGAACAGTTCGTGGGTGAAGGCGTTGTCCTGCCGCCACCGGGCGACCAGTTCCAGGGCCGCGCCGAGCACCAGGAACCGGGCCGCGTTCCCGTGCGCGCCGTCGGTCAGCGGGATGACGCGGAAGCCGATCTCCAGCGCGCGCCCCGAGCCGTGCCGCAGTGAGGCGCGGCCCTCCCAGCCCGCCCGGTCCCCCTGCCCGGCGCCCTGCGCCAGCACCGCTTCCCAGCTGTCCGGGTCCGTGAGCAGGTCGCGTGCGGGGCGGCCGCACACCTCCGCCGACCGGCGCTCCAGGAGGGTTTCGGCCGCCCGGGTCCAGGCGACGACCGTCCCGGCGCCGTCCAGCAGGGCTGCGGCCGTGTTGGTGACAGCGAAGGGGTAGTCCTGGTTGCTCTCGGTGGCGCGCATGCGTGCCCATCTCGTCCGCCGGTCCCGCTGTCCTCATGCTGGTCGATGTCCGCAACGGCAGCCAGAGGCGTTGCGCCGTCCGGTGCCGCTCCGGGCATCAGTCCCAGTGTCCCGCGGACACCCCGCAGGCAGGAGGGCCGCGTGACCGGCGGGCCGCCAGCCTAGTGCTGTGACCGGAAAGGTTCACCGGGTCACGGCGCCCGGCACGGCACCTCGCCGCGTTGTCGGACCACGCAAGTACGTCCAGTACGAGACGTGGCCCTCCGCCTTGCGATGCACCGCACCGGACACCGCGGCCCGGCAAACCTTTCCGGTCACAGCACTAGGGGCAGCTGATCCGGGCATCCCCCGGGTCGGTGGTGCAGGTGTCGGTGCCGAGGCCGCCGTTCGCTGTGTCGTTGCCGGCGACGGAGTCGACGGTGCCCAGCCGGTCGTTTCCGTAGTTGCCCAGGAGGGTGTCGTTCCCGGCGTCGCCGTTCAGGGTGTCGTCGCCGTATCCGCCGTCTACGGTGTCGTTGCCCGCTCCGCCGTGGACGGTGTCGTTGCCGTAGCCGGGCCGGATCGTGTCGCTGCCGCCGAGTCCGCAGACCACGTCCGTGAAGAAGCCGCCGTTCAGGGTGTCCGCGCCGCTGGTGCCGATGATCGTGCAGCCGCGGGCGTTGTTCACGGCGGTGTTGGCGGTGGCCCGGTCGTTGCCGGGCACGGGGTCGGTCTCCGCCGCGTCCGCCGTGGCGGTGTCGGAGAGGGTGCCGGTGCTCCGGGGCTCGGCCACCACGCTCACGGTGGCGGAGGCACCCGCGGCGAGGGTCCCCAAGGTGCAGTTCGCCCCGGTCGCGGTGGTGGTGCAGCTGCCCTGGCTGGGCGTGGCCGACAGGAGGGTACCGCCGGCTCCGGTCAGGGTGTCGGCCAGCGTGACGGCCGTCGCGGGGGTGGTGGAGGTGTTGCGTACCGTGACCGTGTAGGTCGCCTGGTCGCCGATGCTGACCGTGGCGGGGCCGGACAGGGTGACGGCCAGGTCGACGCCGGCCGGGGGCGGGGGAGTGGTCCCGCCGCCCTCGTACCGGGCGAGCGCGAAGTCCTCGCCGGCCCCGCCGCCGCCCGCGGCGACGAGCCTGCCGTCGGGCAGCAGCGCCACCGAGCGGGCCAGGTCGGCGCCCCCGAGGTCGGTGCTGACGGCGCCGTCGCCGCCGAAGCCCGTGTCCGGGCTGCCGTCGGTGGTGTACCGGGCCAGCGCGAAGTCGCCGTTCCCGCCGCCGGCGGCGACGAGCCTGCCGTCGGACTGCTGGACCACGTCGTACGCGGAGCCGCCGCCCTGGGGGCCGCCGAGGTCGGTGGTCACCCGGCCGTCGCCGCTGAAGCCCGTGTCGGGGGTGCCGTCGGCGTGATAGCGGGCCAGGGCGAAGAGACCAGGGCTGGAGCCGCCGACGGCGACGATCCTGCCGTCGGACTGCACCACCACGTCCTGGGCGGTGTCCATGGAGCCGAAGTCGGTGGTCGTCCGGCCGTCGCTGCTGAAGGTCGTGTCGGGGCTTCCGTCTGGGTTGTAGCGGGCCAGCGCGAAGTCGCGTACGAGGCCCTCGGTGGTGTCGCCGGCGGCGACGATCCTGCCGTCGGGCTGGAGCGCTAGCCCGTACGCCGTGCTGCCCTCCTGGAGGCCCCCGAAGTTGGTGAACACCTTGCCGTCGCCGTCGAAGGTGGTGTCGAGGCTGCCGTCGGCGGCGTTGTACCGGGCCAGGGCGAACATCCCGCCGACACCGCCGGCGGCGACGATCTTGCCGTCGGCCTGCACCGCAACGTCGGAGCCCTGGTCGGCGCCACCGCCGCCGAGGTCGGTGACCGCCTTGCCGTCGCCGTCGAAGGTGGTGTCGAGGCTGCCGTCGGGGTTGTACCGGACCACCGTGAACCAGGCGACGCCGCCTTCGAGGTTCTCGCTGACGCCGACGACGACGATCTTGCCGTCGGCCTGGAGGGCCACGCCCTCGGCGCTGTCGGAGCCGCCGGCGATGTCGGTGGACACCGTCCCGCCGTCGCCGAAGGTGGTGTCGAGGCTGCCGTCCGGGTTGTAGCGGACCGCCGCGAAATTGCCGAAGAAGTCCGTCGCGTCGCTGCCGACGGCGACGACCTTGCCGTCGGGCTGCACCACCGTGTCGGCGGCGGCCTCCGCGGCACCGAGGTCGGTGGTCACCACCCCGTCGCCGCCGAACGAGGGGTCCAGGTCGCCCGGGGCGGCCAGCGCGGCCCCGGGCAGGGCCACGACGAGCGCCAGGCCAAGGGCCACCGCAGTGCCGATCCGGTCCGCGCGGCGCCGGCGGCCGCCTCGCGCGAGTCGTGTCCGGTCCCTGCGCGCACCCCATGTGAACGTCGACATCCAGACCCCTCTGCCGCTGCTCGCCCTGTCTTCGGTCACTCCTCGTGACGGGCCACAGCTTCCGGCCACCACGCCGGCGGGGCCGTGACGGCTCGCCGCACGCGCTACGCCGCGTACGGCGGTTCCACCCGACCGCCGTACACCATCACCGGGACGGACACCCGGAGGCACCTGGACACGGAGATAGTTAGCTGCCATATTTGTTTCATGATGAAGAGCGTGACCAACGGCGAGGCGCCCACCCTGGATCAGGCCAGGCGGCAGGTCGAGCACTACGGCCTGGACGCCGATCCGCAGGCGGTGCTGGTCGCCGTGCGGCTGATCTCGGCGGGCGCGAGGGTCGGCCGGGCGGCCGAGGTGCACTTCGCCAGGTTCGGCCTGTCGACGGGTCGCTACCGCCTGCTCGCCGATCTCGAGGACCACGGCGGCGAGAAGTCCCCCTCCCGGCTCGCCGCCGACCTCGACGTCTCCAGGGCCACGGTCACCGGCCTGCTGGACGGTCTGGAGAGGGAAGGGCTCGTCGCCAGGCGGCCGTCGGCGGAGGACGGCAGGGGTACCGTCGCCATCCTGACGGCGCGGGGGGCGCAGCGCCTGCGTGACATGGCGCCCGAGCATTTCGGGCGGCTGGAGGCGATGGTGGGCGGGCTCTCCGTGGCGGAGCGCACGGTGTTTCTCGACCTGCTCGCCCGCGTGGTGCGTGGCAGCGAGGCTCTGGCCGACGACTGATCCGCCGCCCGATCCGCCGTCCGGCCCGCTCCGTCGGGCCTGCTCCGTCAGGCCTGCCCGTCCGGCTCGTCCGGCCCCGTCCTTTCGGGCAGGGCCTTTTTCTTCCCCCAATAGTTAGCTGCCTAATCATCGGGGCCGGAACGTCCGGCCCGGTCCCGCCCACTTGCCCCACCCGAATGAGAAAGGGTCGTCATGACCGCAACGCAGGACAGAACCGGCCGCAGCCGGGCGACGCCCCGGCCCTTCGCCCTGTGGCGTGAGGTGCTGACCGCCTACGCCGCCCCCGCCCTGACGGCCGGGGCCGTCAGCCCCCGGCTGGAGCGCCTGCGGATCTACCTGCCCGTCTCCGCGGCTCTCGCCGCCACGATCGTCACCCTGCGCTGGCGGAGCACCCTCGCGACGCCCCGCAGGTGACCGACCCCCGGGCGGCGGAGTGCCGCCGCCCGGAACCACCAGGAACCAGAAACCAGAAACCAGAAACCAGAAACCAGGAACCAGGAAACGAGGAAACCGGATGATCGCCGTCATGGGAGCGACCGGAGCGACGGGCAACGCCGTGCTCCACAGCCTCCTCGCGCTCGGTGCACCCGTCCGCGCGCTGACCCGTACCCCGCACGACCCGATACCCGGCCTCACCGGCACGCAGGGCCCGCGACCGGAGGTCCGGTACGCGGATGCCGCGGACGCCGGCTCGCTGCGCACCGCCTTCGAGGGCGCGAGCCGGCTCTTCCTCGCCATGGCCAACGGCCCCGCGCAGGTCGAACTCGAAACCCGCGCCCTCGACATCGCGGCCCGGTCCGGGATCGCACACATCGTCAAGATCTCCGCGCCCGCCGCCGAACCCGACTCCCCGGTCGCCGTCTCCCGCGGACACCATGCCGTGGAGCAGCACCTGCGCACGCTCGGGGTGAGTCACACCGTCCTGCGCCCCTACGCGTTCATGCAGAACCTGCTGCGGTCGGCCCCGGGAATCGCCCGGGGCGTGATCCTCGGCGCGATGGGCGACGCCCCCTGCAACTACGTCGACTGCAGGGACATCGGCGACGTCGCCGCTGCTGCGCTCACCCGGCCCGGCATCGCAACCGGCCCCTACGCCCTCACGGGTCCGGAAGCCGTCTCCCACCCCGAACTCGCCGAGCGGCTCAGCGTGGTGACGGGACATCGGGTCCGCTACGTGAGTCTCAGCCCGGAGGAGTTCCGCGAACACCTCGTCCACCGGGCCCATATGCCTGCCTGGCTCGCCGACCATGTGGCGGCGATCCAGCAACTCGCCGTCGCCCGGCCCGAAATCCCCACCGACACGGTCGCCTGCATCCTCGGCCGACCGCCCCGGACCCTCGACGCCTTCCTCCACGAGAACCGCCACCGTTTCCGCCCGCAGGCCGCCGGCCCGGGGCCCCGCCCCGGGGGGCAGCACAGCCTAGGTTCTGTCTCTTTGGTCAACGTCGGGTCCAGATGAGGATGCCCGCGAGGTGGAGTGCGGCCTGGTAGGCGATGCCGAGTTCGTCCGTCCGTGCGACCAGGCCGCGCCACTGCTTGATCGGCTGCGCCAGCAGCGGGCTGACCAGCAAGACCACCTGGCTTGCGGCGGGTGGGGCCAGCCGTTGGCCGTGATCGCGTGTGGGTGAACACCCTGCTCGGGTTCCAGCGCGACGGGCCCCGGTGCCAGGCTGGCGCCGCCGACTGGGGTCGGAGTCGTAGCCAATGCCGGCGCCTATTGGGCCGATTGGGTGGTCGTATCGGCGAAGCGACCCCTGCGAACTGGAGCTCTGTGATCTTCTTGCCGCCGATCCCCAGTTGGGGAACCGTGCGAACTGAGGACTCTTATGACGTTCAAGAAGTGGGTCAAAAAGGCCTGCTCGGTCACCGCGCCCGTGGCGGCCTCGGCCATGCTGGTTGTCGGCTTGTCCACCAACGCCCAAGCCGCCACCGGCACTCTGACCTGGCAGGGAGACCAGGGCACTCAGTGGACCTGGAAGAACCCGCCGAGCGGCGTGTGCAGCAACTTCGGTGGCAACACGGTCGCCCTCAAGCCCCACAACAACACAGGGGAATGGCTCACCGTGTACACCGAGTTCGGATGTTCCGGCTCCAGGGCTCTGATCGGCCCCGGGGCCGCCACCTACAACTGGACCGCGTACTACAGCTTCCGGTACTAGGCATTCCCTCGTCGATCACGCCTGGAGCCAGATGAGGGTGCTGGCCGGGGTGATAGCCGCGAGGTACCGGTCGGCAGCTTGCCGTAGCGGGCGGTGATACCCCGCCACTGCTTGAGGCAGTGGAAGCAGCGTCCGACGACGTTGCGGCGTCGATAGGCGGCCCTGCCGAGGCCGCAGGGCCGTTCGCGGCGCCGGCGTCGGCCCGCGAGCCGGCCGACGCGCTCGGGGATGGTGCCTTGATTCCGCGTCTGCGCAGCAACCTATGGCGGCGCGGAATCCGGCGGTCATCCCGCAGCCATCCGACCAGGTCGGCCACCGCCTGCGGCGGGGACGTCGAGGGGGCCGCCCGCCAGGCTTCGACCGCGAGGCCTACAAACAGCGGATCACGGTCGAGCGGTGCATCAACCGGCTCAAGCAGTGGCGCGGCCTGGCCACACGGACGGACGAACTCGCCATCGCCTACCAGGCCGCACTCCACCTCGCGGGCATCCTCATCTGGACCCGACGTTGACCAAAGAGACAGAACCTAGTGCTGTGACCGCATAGGTTCGCCGGGTCGCGACGCCGGGCACGGCACCTCGCCGCGTTGTCAGACCGCGCAAGTACGTCCAGTACGAGCCGCGGCCCTCCGCCTTGCGATGCACCGCACCGGACGCCGCGCCCCGGCAAACCTTTCCGGCCACAGCACTAGGACCTGTCCGGTCGATCACCCGACCACCCCGGACAGCCGTCATCACTCGCCCGCAGGACGCTCCCTTGTTACGCGATCGCGTGCTCGGGTTCAGCAGGGGCGCCCGCTTCCGCTACTTCGGCGGCCTCGGCCTCTCGTGCCTGCGGGGAAAGGTCGAAGGAGAGGGCCTCGCCCGGGGTGACGGCAGGGCCACCGTCGACCGGGATGGTGACCAGCGCCTCGCCGGTCCTGACGTCCTCCAGCACGACCTGGGCATCGGAGTAGTAGCCGATTTCGAGGGTCTCGGTGAAGGTCTTGCTCCGGTTCAGGCCCCCGGCCTGGAGGATGGTGTTGATGCCGGCGTTCCAGAAGTGGTGTCCGTTGTGCCGGGGGTTGTAATTCATGGCGACCCGGCCCTCGACCGTGGCCGCGTAGGTGACCTTGACCTCCATGGTGCCGCGGGTGGCGACCAGTGTGGCCTTCACCGCCTGACCGGGGTCGAGCCAGACCTCCACTCCGGTTTCCGAGCCCAGAGTGATCGTCTGGCTCTCGGTCTTCGACTGGCCCCAGGTGTGTGTGTAGCTCATCGTGGTCTCGCCGCCGGCGCCGGTGCCCAGGAAGCCGATCTCGTAGGAGATCGACTGTTCCAGCGAGAAGCTGTTGGTCGAGGACCAGGTGTTGCTGACCGTGTTGGACACCTCCTCGGTGATCTTGACGTGGAATTTGCCGCCTACGCTGGAGTCGTTACGGAACGTCGCGGTCTTCACGGTCGTCGGCTTGCTGCTGATCCCGAGAATCTCGGCCTTGGTGGCCTTCAGGATCGTGGTGGTCTGCTGCCACCCGTAGCGGTTGTACAGGTCGTGGTCGGTCGGGCTCTTGATCCAGGCGCCATTGGGGCGCCGTCCCATGTACTTGGTGCACGCGTCCGTGATGCTGCCCCAGGGCCAGTTGAACCCGTCCCGCTCGCTGTCGGTGATGACGTGCTTCTGCTGGCCGATGGCGTTGACGACGGATTCGGCCTCGCTGTCGCCGGCGGTGACCTTGGTGGAGAACGGCGTCACGACTGCCATGTGTCTTCTCTCTTTCTACTTGCCGGTCCAAGGCGGCGCTTCCCACTTCGTCGCGTTCCCGTCACCGCACAGATGTGTGGCACCGGGGCCTGCTGTCGGCTCCGGCACGCACCTCAGCGGCGTGCTGCATCCTCTCGGCGGCATCGGACGCACCAACGCTCTCCCCGGACGGCACGACGCATCTCTTCGAAACGATGGGCGAGATACGCATGGATCAACGCCTCCTTGCTGCGGCCCCAGCCTCCTCCTCGGACAACCCCCAGCGCCAGGAAAACGGGCTGATGTCCGCCAATTAGCCCAGATCGCCGTTAACGTCGCGCCTGCTCCTGGGGTCCCTCGGGGAACCCACCGGCCGCATCGGACGCGGAGCAAGTCCGGCCCGGTTGCCTGCGTTCCGCCCTCGGAACATCCCCACCAGCGGCGTACGCCCCCGGCTGTGAAGCAGCCACATGGTCGACCGGACAAGTCCTAGACGGGGCAGGGGCGGTATTCCAGGGCGAGCTCGCGGTCCACGGCGTAGCTGGTGCGCATGGAAGCGTCGGTGACCTTCTGCCAGGAGCCGTACTTCACGTACAGCTGGTCGGCGGTCGGCCCGAGGGGGTTGCCGTACTTGGCCGTGTTGCGTTCCTCCAGGATCCGGACCTCCTCGGGGGTCATGCCCGCGCGCGTGATCTCCTTGGCCTGATTGCGCATGTCGACGAACTCCCGGGCGATCTCCTCGTCGGAGGCGCCGGCTTCGCGCATGTCGGCCTCGGTGCGGTGCATGGCTTCCAGCAGGTCGTGGTAACGGATCCGGGTGCGCTGCGCCTCGACCTTCTCGTCCATGGGCAGGACGCGGATACGGCACACGACCGGATCGGTGCTGGGGCAGGGGTCGTTCGCCGGGACGGGCGGGGCCAGCGGTGCGGTGATGATCGAACCGCAGGCCTCAGCGGCGGTGACGGCGGTGGTCCCGCCCGTGGTCAGCAGGGCGACGGCGGCCACGAGGGGCAGGAGGACGCGGCGGGGGAGGGTCGGGGAAAGTCGCATGCGGGCATCCTCGGGCCGGCTTGCCCCGGCTCCGCGCCGACTCCGCCTGAGTGCTCCTGGCTCACTCGAACGTGGGCTGACGGGGCGTTTCGCCATCCCGCCGAACGGGCCCGCACCGGGGTGGGAGCCGGGCGCCGGGAGCCGGGCGGTGGAGCGGCCGTCCGTTCTACGCGCGTGGGACCGTTCGGATCCTCGTCGGATGCCACAAGGGGCCCGGACTGCGACTGGATCATCGGCCACACCTGCTCCCGGAGCGGAATCAATCCCTCCCATCCCGGGGGATGATTCCGGCCACCGGGCCGCAGGGCACCCCTGGCTGGGTGCGCCGTGCGCGGCGCCACCCAAGCGACACCAGGGGAATACGCTCGTGCGACGAAAGATCTTCGGGCCGGCCGCCACCGCGGTCGTACTCGGCCTCCTGCCGCAACTCTCCGGATGCGGCGCCGCGGACGGCGGTGGGGGTGACGGCGGCACGCTCCGGCTGGTGGCCGCCGAGTACGGCGACACCCCGGCCACCAGTTCCAAGGCGTACTGGGACAAGGTGACGGGCGCCTTCACCGAGGCCAATCCCGGCATCAAGATCGAGGTCCGGCTGCTGCCGTGGGCCGACATCGACCGCGAGGTCTCCCGCATGGCCGGCAAGGGCGAGGCACCCGACGTGGCGCTCATGGGCTCGTACTCGGACTTCGCCGCGCAGGGCAAGCTGTACTCCGCGGAAGAGCTCCTCTCCGTCGGCGCCGAGGCGAACTTCCTCCAGCCGCTCGCCGAGGCGGGCACCTTCGACAGCCGCCTGTACGGCCTGCCCTTCGTGGCGAGCAGCCGCCTGCTCTTCTACAACGAGGCGCTGTTCGCCAAGGCCGGCGTCAAGGAGGCCCCCAGGACCTGGTCCGATCTGAAGGCCGCCGCCAAGGCCCTCAAGGACAAGGGCGTGAAGTACCCGTACGCGCTGCCGCTCGGACCGGAGGAGGCACACGCCGAGGCGCTGATCTGGGAGCTGAGCAACGGCGGCGGCTACGCCGACAGCAGCGGCAACTACAGCCTGGCCTCCGACCAGAACGTCAAGACCTGGCAGTGGGTCAGGGACAACCTGGTCACCCCCGGCCTCGTCGGGCCCGTTCCGCCGTCCGGGACGAACCGGGCCGACGCCTTCGCCGCCTTCCTGCGCGGTGAGGTCGGCATGCTCAACGGTTACCCGTCGCTCGCCCACGAGGCGGCGGCGAAGGGCATCGGCGTCGGCACCGTGGCCATGCCGGTCTCGGACTCGCTGGGCAGCGAGGAGAGCCCGCCGACCGTGGGCGTCGCCGACTGGATGGTGGCCTTCAGGCAGAACGGCAAGCGCGAGGAGATCGGCAGGTTCCTGGAGTTCGTCTACCAGGACAGGAACCTGTCGGACTTCGCGGGCCGCTACCACCTGCTGCCGGCCACCGCCTCCGCCGCGCGGACCCCGGCCGGCGGCGGCCTCAGCCGGACCGACGAGGACTTCCTGAACGCGCTGCGGACGGCCCGGCTCTATCCGGTGAGCGACCCCTCGTGGCTGGCGGTCAGTGACGCGATCAAGCGCAACATCGGCCGCGCCGTGGAGCCGGGCGGCGACCCGAAGGCCGTCCTGGAGGACATAGCCGACAAGGCCGAGGAGGCCGAGGAGGCCGCGGGCGGGAGCTGACCGCCCCCGGCGGCCGGCTCCCGGTCAGCGCCCTGGCACCGCATCGCCGCGGCCGGCTCAGGCACCGGCCGGCTCGCGCGCCGGCTCACGCACCCGTGTCAAGACGCCGACAGGAATTCCGCCGGACCCTCGTCATCGAGGGGATCCGGCGGGATTCTCGTCAGGTGACCAGCGACTGGCTTCCCGACCGCGGCATCCGCCGGACCGTACGCGCCCTGGGGGTCGCCGGCCTGGCGGTCATCGCCACCGGCGCCGCCCTCGAAGCGATGTGGCTGCTCGGCCTCGGCGTCTGGGGGATCATCGCCGCGATGGGGATCGAGATCGTTTACCGGCCCTGAGGGCCGGCGCCGGTCACGCCCGGCGCAGTGCGGAGCGGCCGGCGAAGCGCGCCGCGTCGCCCAGTTCCTCCTCGATGCGGATCAGCTGGTTGTACTTCGCCGTGCGGTCGGAGCGCGAGAGCGAGCCGGTCTTGATCTGGCCGCAGCCGGTCGCCACCGCCAGATCCGCGATGGTGGTGTCCTCCGTCTCGCCCGAGCGGTGCGACATGACGGCCGTCCAGCCCGCCCGGTGTGCCGTGGCCACGGTGGCCAGCGCCTCGGTCAGGGTCCCGATCTGGTTGACCTTGACCAGCACCGAGTTGCCGACGCCGGTACGGATGCCCTCGCGCAGCAGTGCCTCGTCCGTGCAGAACACGTCGTCGCCGGTGAGCTGGCAGCGGTCGCCGACGCGGGCGGTCAGCTCGCGCCAGCCGTCCCAGTCGTTCTCCGCCATCGGATCCTCGATCGAGACGACCGGGTAGGCCTCGATCAGCCGGGCCAGGTGATCGGCGTGCTCGGAGGGAGTGCGCCGCACCCCCTCGCCGGCGTAGTCGTACATCCCGTCGCGGAAGAACTCCGACGAAGCCGGGTCCATGACCAGGCCGATGTCCGTGCCGGGGCGGTAGCCGGTGCGCTCGATCGCGGCCATCACGAAGTCGAGCGCCTCCTCGGCGGTGCGCAGCGCGGGTGCGAAGCCGCCCTCGTCACCGACGCCCGTGGAGTGTCCGGCGGCCAGCAGGTCGCGGCGCAGTGTGTGGAAGACCTCGCTGCCCATGCGGACGGCCTCGGCGAAGGTGTCCGCGCCCAGCGGGGCGATCATGAACTCCTGGAAGTCCAGCGGATTGTCGGCGTGTGCGCCGCCGTTGACGATGTTCATCATCGGCAGCGGCAGGAGGTGGGCGTCGGGGCCGCCGAGGTGGCGGTAGAGGGGCAGGTGGTGGGCCGCCGCCGCGGCCTTGGCGGCGGCGAGCGAGACACCGAGGATCGCGTTGGCGCCGAGCCGGGACTTCGTGGCGGTGCCGTCGAGCGCGATCAGCGCGGCGTCGAGGCCCGCCTGGTCCGCGGCGTCCCGGCCGCGCACGGCCGCGGCGATCTCCCCGTTGACGTGGGCGACCGCGCGGTCGACGCCCTTGCCGTGCCAGCGTGTGGGGTCCCCATCGCGCAGCTCCACGGCCTCCCGGGCGCCCGTGGAGGCGCCGGAGGGAACGGCCGCGCGCCCCAGGGAGCCGTCCGTCAGCACGACGTCGACCTCGACGGTGGGGTTGCCCCGGCTGTCGATGATCCGGCGGGCGGTGACGGTCTCGATGCGGGCGTCGACGCAAGCGGCGGCCTGTGCGGACATGGCGCCCTGTGCGGACATGGCGGCCTGTGCGGACATGGTGGGTCCTCCCGTGGTCGTGTGCCGGGACCCCGGCTGCGACAGCACTGGCGCCGGCCCCGACAACGCAAAACCATACAGCAATGCTGTGCAGTTCAGCTGTACAGCTGTGCTGCGCAGTATTGCTGTACAGCTCAGGTGCACAGCTTTGCTGACCAACGGGGTAAAGTGCCCTATGCCCTCCTCCGACGCCGCCGCCATCGCCGCCGAACTGCGCATCGCGACGGGCAGGCTCATCCGGCGCGTCAAGGACGAGGACCGCATCCCGCTGGGTCAGGCCGCCGTGCTCGGCGCCCTCGACCGCAACGGCCCCATGACCACCAGCGACCTCGCCGCCGACCAGCGTGTACGCCCCCAGTCCATGGCCCGGGCGGTGGGCCTGCTCCTGGAACAGGGCCTGGTCACGCGCCGGGCGCACCCCACGGACGGCCGCAAGTCGCTGGTCGAGCTGTCGGACGCGGGCCGGACCGCGCTCGAAGCCGAGCGCGGCCGCCGGGCCGGCTGGCTCGCCCAGGCCATCGCCGCCGAACTGAGCGACGAGGAGCGGGACTTGCTGGCACGGAGCATCGCCCTGCTGGAACGGCTCGCCGCCCGCTAGGCCCTGTCGTCAAAGTCCCGCCTGGCCCGCGGCGCCCGGCACCGCACCTCGCCGCGTTGTCGGGGCGCCCAAGTGCGTCCAGTACTCGGGCGCCCCTCCGCCTTGCGAGGCTTCCCCTCGGCCCTGCGGGCCTGGGGAGACCCCATGGCACCGGACCCCGCGGGCCTGACCGGCGCTACTTTGACGACAGAACCTAGTGCTGTGGCCGGACACCTCCCGGGGGCCCGCGCCCAGGAGTCAGCCGCCGATGTCCCGGCTGCGGAAGTCGTCCAGGGTCTCGCGGCGGAGCAGCAGCCTGGCCGATCCCTCGTGGACCGCGACGACCGCGGGGCGGCCCACGAGGTTGTAGCCGGAGGCCATCGACAGCTGGTAGGCGCCGGCCACCGGTACGGCGAGCAGGTCGCCGGGGCGGATGTCACCCGGCAGTTCCACGCCGGCCGCGAGGATGTCGCCCGCCTCGCAGTGCCGGCCGACCACCGTGGTCGTACGGGGTCCGGCCGTCGGGGCACGGCCGACCAGGCGGGGCGCGTAGCGCACCCCGTACAGCGCGGGCCTCGGATTGTCGCTCATGCCGCCGTCGACGGCGACGAACACCCTCTCGCCCGTCTGCTTGACGGCCAGGACGCGGTACAGGGCGACGCCGGCGGGCCCGACCACCGCCCGCCCGGGTTCGACGAGGAGCCGCGGGACGGGCAGCCGGGCGGCGGCGCATCCCGCGACGAGTTCCGCGCGCAGCCGCCGGGCCAGCGAGGCCGGATCGAGCGCGGGTTCGCCCGGCCGGTAGGCGATACCGTGTCCGCCGCCCATGTCGAGCTCGGGCAGGACGACTCCGTGCGCGTCGCGGATGCGGGCCATCAGGCCGACCATGCGGCGCAGGGCCACCAGATACGGCTTCACCTCGGTGATCTGGGAGCCGATGTGGCAGTGCAGACCGGTCAGTTCGAGCTGCGGCTGGCCCAGGATCCGGGACACGGCGTGCTGCGCGCCCCCGTCGGTGAGGGACAGGCCGAACTTCTGGTCGTCCGTGCCGGTACGGATCTTGTCGTGCCCCCCGGCCGACACGCCCGGCACCACCCGCGCCATGACCTTCTGGTGCCCCTCGGAGCCGACGGCGGCCGCGATCCGGGCGATCTCCGAAAGGCCGTCGATGACGATCCGCCCGGCACCGAGCCGCAGCGCGGCCTCCAGGTCGCGGGGCGACTTGGCGTTGCCGTGCAGCACGATGCGCTCGGGCGGGAACCCCGCGGTGACCGCCAGCTCCAGTTCTCCGGCGGAGCAGGTGTCCAGGCCGAGACCTTCCTCCCGTACCCAGCGGACCATGGCCCGTGACAGGAACGCCTTGGCGGCGTACAGCACCTCGGCATCGGGGAAGGCCTCCCGGTAGGCCCGGCAGCGGCCGCGCACCTCTCCTTCGTCCAGGACGTAGACCGGTGTCTCGAACCGGTCCGCCACCTCCGCCAGCGACACCCCGCCGACGGCCAGGCCGCCGTGCGGGAGCCGTCGCGTGGACGCGGGCCACAGGGTCAGGTCCTCCGCGCCGGCGGTGACCTCGGCGAGCAGGGAAACGGTCATCAAGATCCCCTCTCAGAGTGCGCGGGCCGCTACGTCGCCGGACCGCGTCCGCGCCTGCTCCGGCGCCGGGATGACGGCGGGAGCGGTCAGGGTGGGGTCGATCGTCAGCCGGCACCCGCCGAGCGGCGCGGCCAGTGCGCGGAGCGCGGACTCGGACAGCCGGATCCACGGATGCCCGGCCCCGAGGGTGGCCGCCAGCAGGTCGGGGCGGGTGAATCCGACGGCGGTGCGCTCACCCAGGGGGGTGTGGAACATCCGCAGCACCACCTGCGGCGTACCCGGCCGGACGGGCACGTAGAGGGGTCCGGCCGGGTCCCGTTCCTCGGGCTCGGGCTCGGGATCGTCGGCGTACCGGAACAGACACATGGGCCCTCCCTGGGGAACCACGAGTGGCGGCTGAGGCCCCGGATGCGGGGAGGCGGTCCGGGGCACGGCAAGGAAGCTATCCCCGTTCCGGCCGCCCGGAGCCGCTCCGTAACGGGGCCCTGACGGCGACCGGCCGAGCCCATACGCGTCGCTGACGCCGGGCGGGGCTTGACGGCTGCTCCAGAAGAGATAACACTCGGAGTGCAAGTTGTTTTGTCCTTTGGTGAGGGAAAGGTGCGTCATGTCTGTCCTGTGCGTATATGCCGCAGCGGGCGCGGTCGTGGGCGCCGTATGGGCCTTCGGCGCGGACATACCGGCGTGGGAGCATGCACTGCGCGTACTCGTGATCGTGCTCTGCGTCAGCGTGGCCGGACGCCTCATCGCCCCCCGCCTCGCCCGCACCGGCCGGGCCCCGCTGGACCGGGGGCTGTTCCTCGGGCTGGTCGCGGCGAAGGTACTGCTGGTGGCCGTGGCGCTGCTGGTGGACTGGGCCGCCGGACTGTGGTTCTCCGAACCGGCTCTGATCACCGCCGGGTTCCTGTTCCTGCTGGTGACCCTCGGCGGCCCCGTGTTGCACGAACGGCTGACGAACGGCGTTCCCCGGCCCTCCTGTTGACGGATCCGGGGCCGTCCGTGGCGCCGCCGGCGACAGGCGCCCGCCGGTGGATAACCTGTCGCCATGGGCGAGGGGACGAACGGCATGGGCGGGGAACCGGACGGCCAGGAGTGGAGTGCCACGCGCTCCTGGGTGGAGAAGGAACTGGGCGGGGCGGAGCGCATCGACCGGGTCGTACGGCTGCGCGGCGGCTGGACCTCACACATGCGCCGCCTGGACGTCAGTGGCCCGGGCGGCCCGCGCTCACTGGTCCTGCGGTCCTTCGTCAAGCCCTTCTACGTCCGGCACGCCGAGGGCCTGCTGACCCGCGAGGCCGCCGTCCTGCGCCTGCTCGGCGACACGGACGTACCCGCTGCCTCGCTCGTGGCGGTGGACGCGACCGCGGAGCACTGCGACCACCCCTCCCTGCTGATGTCCCTGCTGCCGGGGACCGTGCGGCTGGGTGACCGGGACGCCGACGACCGGGACGCCGACGACCGGGACGGTGACGACCGGGACGTTGAGGACCGGGAGGCCGCCGACCGCGCCGAACTGCTCGCCGGACAACTGGTGAACATCCATCGGCTGCCCGTGACGCCGCCGCAACGGCCCCGCCCCTACCAGCCCTGGACCTCTCCCGAGCGGGTGACCCCGCCCGCCACCACCGCGCGGCCCGAGCTCTGGCAGCGGGCGATCGACGTCATCCGCCGGGACCCCCCGGCCCATCGGGGCTGCTTCCTGCACCGGGACTTCCATCCCGGCAACGTCCTCTTCACGGGCACCGGCGGTGATCTCCGCATCAGCGGTGTCGTCGACTGGGTGGAGACCTCCTGGGGCCCGGCCGACCTGGACGTGGCCCACTGCTCGACGGGCCTCGCCCTGCTCCACGGAGTACCCGCGGGCCTGCGCTTCGCCGACCGCTACACGGCGGCGGGAGGAACCCTGGCCGATGGCCGTGCCCATCTCTACTGGCGGCTGCTCGACGCACTGGCCTTCGCCCCGGACGCGGAGAAGGTCGCCGTCCCCTGGCGGGAGCTGGGCCGTGTCGACCTCACCCCCGATGTCCTGACCCACAGGCTGGAGGAGTACGTCGAGGCCCTCGTCGAGCGCTACGACTGACCCGTCACACTGCCTCGCGCCGGGCTGCTCCGAGGGTCTCGTCCGCCGTCTCGAAGCGGTGCTCCACCGGCCGCAGCACCTCGTGGAGGTGACCGAAGTACGCCGTCTCCGCCGTACCCGTGAGCACCGCCAGCAGGAAGGCCACGCACTGCGTGTCATGGTGCTCCCACAACGGCCCGCGCCCCTCGTTGTAGAGCACGGTCCACTCGTCCGGGTGCTGCCCGGGCCGTGCCAGCCAGTACAGGAAGGCGCCCGTGCCCTCCTCGTGCGCCCAGGGCAGGATCCGGGCGCCCTCCTCCAGCAGGGCCGCAGGCCTCTCCTCGCCCATGCCCCACAGATCGGCCAGGATCTCCTCCCGCTCCGCCTTCTCCGCGTACAGGTCGCACGAGGCGTAGGCGGAGCCGGGGACCAGCAGCCAGACCGTTTCGTCGAAGACGCCGTCGCCGTACGCCTCGACGAGCCGTTTGTAGTCGGCGGGCAGCGCCGTGCCGAGGGTTTCCTCGGCCCGCGCCCAGTCCACCGTCCGCGGCGGATCGGCGTGCGGCGGCGGGCAGAGGCGGACGAGGTCGTCGAAAGCGGTCATGGAACGGACGCTACCGGGCCCCGGAGCACTGGCTGCGGGCGGGTCGCGACCCCGCGACCACGCGGGCATGCGGACCTGGGCCATGGCGTGCCTCGCGTTCGGCTTCCTGCTCGCCGCCGGCCGGCTCCGTTCGCCCGGTGCTTCCTGGCATGAGTCCGCGCCGACGGCCCGGAGGCGGGCCGCCGACGCGGCGGGTGATGCCGTCAGGCGCGGCGTGCGGGTGCGCTCAGGCGCGGCAGCGCAGCATCTCGAGCGGCGGGTTGGCGTGGAAGTCCGACCAGAAGTCCGCGTCGAACTCGCGCTCGCCGGCCTCCGACACCGTCAGCGGCACCCAGGTCAACTCGCGGAACCCGGCGGCCCCCAGGCACCTCTCGTACACCTCGCGGCGCGGGAGGTTGGCGGTGAACGACACCGGCGGGTCGAGCAGCGCCGTGGTCCGCACCTGCGGCCCGGTCTCGCCCTGCGCGCCGGTGAGTTCGCTGCGGAAGCCGTACCTTTCCGGCGTGGGCCCGTCGAAGCGGAAGTCGGGCGACTGGTTGAGCAGGAAGAGCTCACCGCCGGGCTTCAGACTGCGGTGCAGTGCCCGGCACATCCGCTCCGTGGTGGCGATGTCCTCCGCGTAGTTGAGCAGCTGGACCGCCAGGGCCACGTCGAAGGGCTGCTCGATGGGCCGCAGATCGGCCACGTCGCCGACCTCGTAGCGCACACCCAGCGGATCGCTCTCCTCCAACTGCTGTGCCACGGCGATCATTTCACCGGAGATGTCGATGCCCAGCACCTCCGCCGCACCCCGCCGCCTGAACTCCCTGCTGTAGAAACCGGTTCCGGACGCCAGGTCGAGAACCGACCTGCCGCTCACGTCCCCGACCAGGGCCAGGAAGCTGGGTACCACCACGTACTGTTCGAGGGGCAGGGCCTTGAACCCCTCGTAGGCCTCACCGATTTCGTCGTACTGCTGCTGCGCGCTCATTGTGACGTCCTCCCCGTCGCGGCATGCTCCGGCCGCGGCGTCCCCCGTCCCCGGGGTGCGGCCGCGGCCACTGCCTGGAAGTCTCCACGGGGCCGGGCGGCCGCCCGAACTGGCGGAACCCACGAAGATCCGGGCACCGTCCCGGTGTCGTGTACGACGGCCTCCCGGAGCCGATCAGTCCGCGCCGTCGGCGGCCCCGCTCCGCCCGGCGTCCCGGTGCGGGCCGGCGGGATCCTGTTCGAACCTGCGGAGCAGGTCGGCCGCCACGCTCACCGCGATCGTGGCGGGCTCCTTCCCGGCGATACCCGGGATCCCGATCGGCGTCCTGATCCGGTCGATGGCGGCGGTGTCATGGCCGCCCTCGGTGGCCAGGCGCTGCCGGAACCGCGCCCACTTCGCCGACGAGCCGATCAGACCGATCGAGCCCAGACCGGCCGTGCGCAACGCGGCGTCGCACAACGCCGCGTCCTCGGCATGGTCATGCGTCATGATCAGGACGTGGGCGCCGGACGGCAGCTCCGCGAGGACCTCCTCCGGCAGCAGCGGGGTGTGATGCACCCGGACGTGCGCCACCGCGTCCGCGAGCACGCCCAGTCGCTCGTCCGTGAGCATGTCCGGGCGGCTGTCGATCAGGTGCAGGTCCAGTTCGTGGCGCGCCAGGATGCGTGCCAGCTCCAGCCCCACGTGCCCGACGCCGAAGACCGCCACGGCCTGGACCACCGGCAGCGGTTCGAGCAGTACGGTGACGGCTCCGCCGCAGCACTGCACGCCGTGGCGGCCGGTGACCTTGTCGTTGAGGGCGAACTCCATGAGCTCCGGCTCCGGATCGGCCGCGCCGGTCAGCTCGCGGGCCCGGTCGACGGCGACGGCCTCGATGTTGCCGCCGCCGATCGACCCCCAGGCCTCGGTCCGTCCCACGACGAGCTTGGCACCGGCCCGGCGGGGCGCGTGGCCGCGCACGGCAGCGACGGTCACGAGCACGCCGGGTTCCCGGCGTGCCCGCAACCGCGCGACCGCGGCCACCCAGCTCATCTCAGGCATGGCTCAGCGCGCTCGCCCCGGCGCCGTCCGCCTGCTCGCCGCGGGGCTGTTCGCCATGCGCCGCGCCGCCGCTGCGCGCCGACTCGACCGCCCAGTACACCGCCTCGGGCGTGGCCGGGGAGGCCAGTTCCACGCAGACCCCCTCTGGTCCGAAGGCCGCCGCGGCCTGCCTCAGCGCCTCCCGTACCGAGAAGGCCAGCATCAGCGGAGGCTCACCCACCGCCTTGGACCCGTAGACCGCGCCCTCCTCCGTGGCGTTCTCCAGCAGCCGGACATTGAACTCCTCGGGCATCTCCGAGAAGCTCGGCAGCTTGTACGTGCTCGCCGCCTGGGTCAGCAGCCGGCCGCGGTGCGGCCCGTCGCCGGCGTCCCACCGCAGGTCCTCCAGGGTCAGCCAGCCCGCGCCCTGCACGAAACCGCCCTCGACCTGACCGATGTCGATCATGGGGGAGAGGCTGTCGCCGACATCGTGCACGATGTCCACCCGCCGGATCCGGTACGCCCCGGTGAACCCGTCCACCTCCACCTCGGCCGCCGCGGCGCCGTAGGAGAAGTACTTGAACGGCGAGCCCTGGAACACCTTCGCGTCCCAGTGCAGCCCCTCGGTCCGGTAGAAACCGGCCGCCGACAGCTGGACCCGCTGGAAGTACGCGGTGCGCACCAGCTCGTCCCAGGCCAGCACCTCCTCGCTGCCGAGGACGCGCGCGACGCCGTCGACGATGCGCACGTCCGAGGCGTTCGCCCCCAGCCGGGTGCCGGCGACCTGGAGCAGCCGCTCGCGGATCTGCTCGCAGGCGTTCTTCACCGCCGCGCCGTTGAGGTCCGCCCCGGCGCTGGCGGCGGTGGCGGAGGTGTTGGGCACCTTGTCCGTGCGGGTGGGCGCCAGCCGTACCTTGTGCAGCGGAATGCCCAGCGTGGTCGCCGCCACCTGCAGCATCTTGGTGTGCAGGCCCTGCCCCATCTCGGTCCCGCCGTGGTTGATCAGGACCGAGCCGTCCTTGTAGACCAGCACCAGCGCGCCGGCCTGGTTGAACGCGGTGAGGTTGAAGGAGATCCCGAACTTGATGCCGGTGACCGCGAGTGCCCGCTTGGTGTGCGGGTGCGTGGCGTTGAAGGCCGCGATCGCGGCCCTGCGGTCGGCGAGGCCGGCGTCGTCCTGGACCTGGCGCCAGACGGCGGAGATCCGTTCGGGGTGCAGGACCCGCTGACCGTAGGGAGTCGAGTGGCCCTGCCGGTAGAAGTTGCGTTCGCGCAGCTCCATGGGATCCAGTCCGAGCAGGGGCGCGCACCGGCCCATGATGTCCTCGATCACCAGCATGCCCTGCGGTCCGCCGAAGCCGCGGAAAGCGGTGTTGGAGACCTTGTTGGTCCTGGCGATACGGCCGGTGACCCGCGCGTTGGGAATCCAGTACGTGTTGTCGATGTGGCACAGGGCGCGCGCCACGACGGGCTCGGACAGGTCCAGGCTCCAGCCGCCGTCAGCGGTCAGCGTGGCCTCCAGGGCCTGGATGCGGCCCTCGGCGTCGAAGCCGATCCGCCACGCCGCGTGGAAGCCGTGGCGCTTGCCGGACATGGTCAGGTCCTGGGTCCGGTTGAGCCGGACCCGGACGGGCCGGCCGGTCAGCCTGGCGCCGAGCGCGGCGACGGCCGCGAACCCGTGGGGCTGCATCTCCTTGCCGCCGAAGCCGCCGCCCATCCGCAGGCACTGCACGGTCACCTCGTGGCTGTGCAGACCGAGCACGTGCGCGACGATCTCCTGCGTCTCCGAGGGGTGCTGGGTGCTGCTCTGGACGAACATCTGCCCGTTCTCGTCGACGTGGGCCAGCGCCGCGTGCGTCTCGAGATAGAAGTGCTCCTGGTCGGAGAAGTGGAACTCGCCGGTGAACACGTGGGCGGAGTCCTCCAAGCCGGCGTCGACGTCGCCGGTCACCATCACCGGCCGGGCGCCGTGGAAGCTCCCGGCCGCCATCGCCTCCCGCAGCGTGATCACGGAGGGCTTCTCGTCCAGCTCCACCTCGACGGCCGCCGCACCCAGCCGGGCCGCCTCCAGGGTCTCGCCGAGCACCCAGGCGACGGCGTGCCCGTGGAACATGACGGTGTCGGGGAACAGCGGTTCGTCGTGCTTCATCCCGGCGTCGTTGACGCCGGGCACATCGGCACCCGTCAGTACGCGGACCACACCGGGCACGGCGAGTGCGGGCCCGGTGCGCAGCGCGGTGATCGTGCCGTGGGCCTTCATGACCTGGACCGGGTACGCGTGCAGCACGTCCTTGGTGCGGTGGACCAGGTCGTCGGTGTAGAGGGCGGCGCCGGTGACGTGCAGGCCGGCGCTCTCGTGCGGCAGCGGAAGCCCGACCACGGGCTTCTCGGGACGCTGGGACAGATGGCTCATGACGACACCGCCTCGGTGGTTCGCGCGTACAGCTTCAGCAGGCTCTGCCCGAGCATCGCGGAGCGGTACTGGGCGCTCGCGCGGTGATCGTCCAGCGGCGTGCCCTCGGTGCTGAGCACCCGCGCGGCGGCCTCGACGCTCTCCGCCGTCCAGGGCCCGCCTTCCAGGGCGGCCTCGGTGGCCAGGGCGCGGACCGGGGTCGCGGCCACGCCGCCCAGGCCGATGCGCGCCGTGCGGACGGTCCCGTCCTCGATGTCGAGGGCGAAGGCGACCGCGACGCTGGAGATGTCGTCGAAGCGCCGCTTGGCGATCTTGTGGAAGGCCGTCACGGGCGCCAGCGGCCGGGGAATGCGCACCGCGCGGATCAGCTCGCCGGGGCGGCGCACGCTCTGCCGGTAGCCGGTGAAGTAGTCGCCGAGGGGGACCTCGCGCTCGCCGTCGGCGCCGGTGAGCACCAAGGACGCCTCCAGCGCGAGCAGTACGGGCGGACTGTCGCCGATGGGGGAGCCGGTGCCCAGGTTGCCGCCGAGGGTGGCGCTGTTGCGGATCAGCCGGGAGGCGAACTGCGGGAACAGCTCGGCCAGCAGCGGGACTTCACCGTCGAGGCGCCGTTCGATCTCCGTGAGGGTCAGCGCCGCTCCGATCTCGATGCGCTCGGATCCGACGTGCAGCTCCCGCAGTTCCGTCAGTCGGTCGACGGCGATCACACAATCCGCCCGGCTGGAGCGGATGTTGACCTCGACGCCCCAGTCGGTGCTCCCGGCGACGACCGTCGCACCGGGCCGCTCCCGCAGCAGCCGGACCGCGTCGGCCAGGGTGCCCGGCCGCAGGAACGCACCCTCGTCCCGGACGTATGCGGTGGCGACCGGCTCGGGCGGGGACTGCTCCCGGCGGCGCGCCAGGGGATCGTCCTCGGCGGGCATGCCGACGGCGAACGCGGCGTCGCGGATCGGACGGTAGCCGGTGCAGCGGCACAGGTTCCCGCTCAGCGCGTGCAGGTCGAAGCCGTTCGGACCGTGCTCCGAGTCGCCGTCCTGGCCTGCCCCGTCGGCCGGTTCGGCCCGGTCGCTGTGCGCGCACCGGTCGGGACGGTAGTACTCGGAAGCCATGCTGCAGATGAACCCCGGTGTGCAGTAACCGCATTGGGAGCCGCCGCGGGCGGCCATCTCCTCCTGTACGGGGTGCAGCACGGCCGGCGCACCGGATGCGTCGGCGGTGGCGAGGCCCTCGGAGGTGACGACCTCCTGGCCGTCGAGCGCTGCGACCGGCACCAGGCAGGCGTTGACGGCCACCCAGTCGGTGGGCTTCTTCACCCCGGGACGCGCCACCAGGACCGAACAGGCGCCGCATTCCCCCTCGGCGCAGCCCTCCTTGGTCCCGGTCAGGCCCCGCTCGCGGAGGAAATCGAGCACCGTGGTGTGGGGTGCCGCCGGTGAAATCGGTGTTTCTTTCCCGTTGACCGTGATCCGCGCCGCTACCACGGCACGTCCCCGTTTCGGCGCACGGTCGGTCGGACTGTCCAAGTCGCCATGTTCAGGAGCTTTCTCTTCCGGTGGTCGCAGCCCGGCATACGGAATACCGCAGCGCGACGCATCGGCACGCGACGACGTGCCGTAAGCGGTGACATAGATGAGAGAAGGTGCCGGGGCCGCAGACGGGCACGCCGACGAAGGGGCTGCTCAGCAGCCGTGTGCTACACGACCCGGAGCCCAGGCGATCTGGTGTGCGAGGCGAATCAGCGCGGAGACGGTCGACATCCGGATTTCGCCTCCTTCCAGCAGATCACGAGCGGGTGCGGTCGAAGTTACGTTGCCGCGCCTTCATAGGTCAAGCACGGTTCGGTTGATTCCATGAAAGCCGGCCACCTCGACCGGCCGGTATTCGTGGGAGACCCCCATGGCGCCCGCCACCCGTCACCCGTCACCCCTCACGCATCACCCCTCACCCGTCACCCGTGGCGGCGGCGTCGGCGGCGTCGAGGAGCGCCTCGGCCACGGACGTACGGGCGTACAGCACGAAGCGCCCGGCCCGGTGCGCACTGACCAGCCCCGCGTCGCGCAGCGCCGTGAGGCACTGGGACACCCCGGCCGCCGACAGCCCCGTACGGCGGGCGAGTTCGGTCGTGGCGGCCGGGGAATGCAGCTCGGCCAGCAGCAGGGACCGCGAGCGGCCGAGTACGGCGGCCAGGGCGCCGCCCGAGGCGGCCGGCCGGGGCTCCCACAGCGCACCGATACCGCGGGCCGGATAGGCCAGACCCGGCGGATCAGGTGGTGCCACGCGGGTGAACGGCACCGGCCCGGTGAACACCGAGGGAATCAGCAGCAGACCGGTGCCGGCCGCCCTCCGCGACAGCGGTCTGCTCCGGTCGGACAGCTGCAGGGCGCTGTCGTCCCAGCTCACCGAGGCGTGGAGCTCGTTGAAGAGGTGGCCCGCGCCGTGCTCGGCGACCTGCCGCGCCCGGTGGAAGACGTCGGCGTCGAGCACCGCCCTGATCCGCACCCAGTAGGGGGCCAGAGCCACCTCCCAGTAGGCCCGGATCTCCTCCACCAGCCGCTCCAGATGGCGTGGCACGTCGTCGTACAGGCCGCGGAGCACCGGGCCGGGGCGCCCCTGCTCGGCACGCAGCCGGTCGAGCTCCCCGCGGACCCGGTCGGCGGGCGTGGCCCGGATCGCGGCGAGCTCCTCCTCCAGCGTGGGGGAGGGCCCGGCGGGCGCGGGATTGAGGAAGTCGGGAACGTACCCCGAGGGCGGCACCAGTGCGGCGAGCAGCCCGCGGTCGAGACCGGTGGCCGCCAGCCGCGGCCGCACCTGCGCCGTCCAGGCCCGGTGCACGGGGTGTTCGCGACCCGACCGGAGCAGACGCATGCTGGGCCCGACCTCCCACATCGGCGAGACCACGAAGCGCATCCGCGCCAGATCGCCCACCGAGAACGCCAGTTCCGCCCGCATCGACCGCCCACTCCCGCCTGCCTGCCCGCCCCGAGGATTCACGCATGCCTTAATCGCTGGGCCGGCAGCCTACCCGGCACCGATCATCCCGTGCATGACCTCACAGACGAACACAGCGGCAGGCACCTGGAAGCTCGGCGACCGCACGGTCAACCGGATCGGTTTCGGCGCGATGCGGCTGCCCCAGAGCGGCGAGGCCCTCATCGGCGATGCCGTCCCGCGCGACCGCGGCCGGGCGATCGACGTACTGCGCCGCGCCGTGGACCTCGGCGTGAACCACATCGACACCGCGGCGTTCTACTTCTCCCCGCTGCGCTCCGCCAACGAGCTGATCAACCGCGCCCTGGCCCCGTACCCCGAGGACCTGGTGATCGCCACCAAGGTCGGGCCCGGCCGCGACCTCTCGGGTGAATGGCTGCCCCACGCCCGGCCCGGACAACTGCGCGGCCAGGTGGAGGAGAACCTCCGTCAGCTGGGCCGCGACCACCTCGACGTGGTGAACCTGCGGATCGTCGGCACCGATTCGATCGCCGAACGTTTCGGCGCGCTGGCGGAGCTCCGGGAAGCCGGCCTCATCCGCCACCTGGGCCTGTCGAACGTCCGCCCCCACCACCTGGCCGAGGCCAGGGCCATCGCACCGGTGGTGTGCGTGCAGAACATGTACGGGATCGGCGTACAGCCCGAGCAGGACGAGTTCCTGCGGACGTGTGGCGAGCAAGGCGTCGCGTTCGTGCCGTTCTACTCGATCGCCGGCACCGGACGCCAGGCCGGGGCCGGCGGCGACGACAGCGCCGAGGTGCTGGAGGTCGCCCGGGCGCACGGGGCGAGCGCGGCGCAGGTCCGGCTGGCCTGGACGCTGCAGCGGGGACCGCACGTCCTGGCGATCCCGGGCACGGGCGACCCGGCGCACCTCGCCGCCAACGTGGCCGCCGGCGCCCTGCGGCTCTCACCGGCCGACCTGGCCCTGCTGGACTCCGTGCACCACGCCCGTCCGAAGCCGGGCGGGTCCGCCGAGGGCCCTGGGAGCACGGGCCGGGGCGGCATCCGCAACGATGCGCAGTGACAGGCGGGGTGGGATCCGCCGGGGTCACACGGTCAGCCGGTGCAGGACGACATCGCTCAGGGCGCCGTCCGGCGCGGACGCCGCGCGACTCCCGGCGGCTGCCCGTCGGCTGGGCCGTGGCCCTTGGCTTCGACTTCCTCGGCACGGTTCTGACGGCCCTCGTGCTGTGTGCCGTGGGGTTGCTGCTGCCCGGGATCACCGAGGACTACGGTCCCGCCACCGGGCCCACGTCCCCCAGGGCCCTGGGCTTCTTCCTGGCCGCGCTCGCGCTGGGCGCGTCACTCGGCGCGACGGCGTTCCTCCTCTCGCGGGCCGGGACCGGGCGTTCGCGCGCCCTCGCCCTGTGGCTCTCGGCCGTCCGGCTCGGCCTGATCGTGCTCTCGGCCGCCGCCTTCGTGGTGGATGGCATCGTCACCGTCGAGCTCGCCTGATACGGGCATGGCCTACGCTGCGGGTGTCAGGCCGCCGGCGGTGCCGGTCCGTTCGTACGCGTGGCCCGCACGCAGCACCGCGGCCTCGCCGAACGGCCTCCCCATGAGCTGCATGCCGATCGGCAGGCCCTGCGGGTCCAGGCCGACGGGAACGGTCAGTGCCGGGACCCCGGTGACATTGGCCGGGGCCGACAGCCGGACGTAGGCGTCGGAGACGCTCTCCACCGTGCCGTCGTGCCAGGTCACGGCGGTCTGACCGGCGGCCACCGCCGTGATGGGCACGGTGGGCGCGGCGATCACGTCGACCGTGTCCATCATGTCCAGCCACGCCTGCCGCAGGAGCGTGCGGGCGCGCTGCGCGCGCAGGTGGTCCCCGGCGGTCATCAGCTCGCCCGCCTCCAGCAGGACGCGTACGTCCGCCGAGTACAGCTCGGGCACGGCGCGCAGCGTCCGCTCGTGGTAGGCCGACGCCTCCGGCACCATCAGCCCCCAGTGGGTCGGCCGGATGTAGCGCGTCATCGGGATCTCGACGTCGACCAGCCGCGCACCGAGCTCCGCCAGCCGGGCGATCGCCCGCCGCACCGAGGCCTCGACGTCGGGGTCCACGTGGTCGAAGTAGTAGTTCCCCGGCACGCCCACCCGGAGGCCCGTCAGGTCCGTGCCGGGGCCCGGCCGGTGGTCGGCCGGTGGCGCGGCCACGGAAGCCGGGTCGCGCGGGTCATGGCCGGCCAGCGCCCCCAGGACCAGAGCGGCGTCCTCCACGGTCCGGGTGATGGGCCCGACGTGGTCGAGCGACCAGGACAGCGAGGTCACGCCGTGCCGGGGGACCAGTCCGTACGTGGGCTTCAGGCCGACCACGCCGTTGAGCGCGGCGGGCACCCGGATCGACCCGCCGGTGTCGGTGCCCAGTGCGAACGTGGCCGCCCGCGCGGCCACGGCCACGGCCGAACCACCGCTGGAGCCGCCGGCGACCCGGCCGCGGTCCCAGGCGTTGGCGGTCTGAGGGGTGGTCAGACCGTAGGCGAACTCGTGCGTGTGGGTCTTGCCGACGAAAACCGCCCCGGCCGCGGAGAGCCGCGCGGCGACTGTGCTGTCGCCCGGCGCCCGGTGCCCCTCGCGTACCCGCGAGCTCGCCGAGGTGGCCGTGCCGGCCACGTCGATCAGATCCTTCAGGGCGGCCGGAATCCCGTGGAGGGGGCCCCTGGCCCCGGCGGCGGCGATCTCGTCCGCCGCGCGCCGCGCCGCGTGCCGCGCACGGTCCGCCGTCACCGAGACGTAGGCCCCCAGGCGCGGCTGCACCTGCTCGATGCGCTCCAGTACCGAGTCCACCAGCTCGACCGGCGACAGGCGGCCGGTCCGTATCGCCTCGGCGGCGTCGGCCAGGGTCAGTTCATACGGCTGCATCGTGCTGTTCCCCTCCCGCGCGGTACGCGGCGGACGGCGGTGTGTCCCCGAAGTCCAGTTCCCGCAGGACGGATACGACGGAGTGGATGTGATCGGCGGTTGCTGCCACCGCCCCCTGGCGCTCCGGCGCCAGGGGGAGACCGGAGCGTGCGGCCCAGCGGGCCGCCTCGGAGGGGGTGAGGTCGTCGGTGGACATGGGTGTCCTTCCTGAACGGGCTGAGGGAGAGGGGGAGAAGAGGAGGGGGGAGGGGAGCGGAGGGGAGGAGGGGCGCGGCGGTCGGCGCCGACCCTCCGCCACTAAAAGCTAACAGGTTGCGTTAGCCGCCGGTGGGTCCTAGCGTACCTAAAAGCAAATCAATCGCGTTTAGGTGGGCCGCTTGCCCTCCGCAGCAGAAGGAAGGCTTCCCCGTGCCCACAGCACCGTCCGCCGTCGCCCCCTCCTGGGCGGTCGGTTCCGTCGTCGTCCGGCGCATCGACGAGATCCCCCTGCCGCCGCCCACCGGCCCGTGGCTGCTGCCGGCCGCCACCGCCGATGTCGTCTCCGAACAGGGCTGGCTGCGGCCCGACTTCGCGGACCGGGACGGCGTCCTGCGGCTGGACAGCCACAGCTTCGCGATGGTCGTGGACGGGCTGCGCGTCGTCGTCGACACCGGCATCGGCAACGGCAAGACGCGCGTCAACCCGGCGTGGCACGACCTGCGCACCGACTACCTCGACCGCCTCGCCCGCGCGGGATTCCCGCCGGAAGCGGTCGACCTGGTGCTGCTGACCCACCTGCACACCGACCACGTCGGCTGGAACACGCGCGCGATCGAAGGCAGTTGGGTCCCCACCTTCCCCAACGCCCGCTACCTCACGTCGAAGGCGGAGTACGACTTCTGGGCCGCCTACGCCATGGACGAGGCGCGCGCGGCCATGTTCCGCGACTCGGTGCACCCGGTCGAGGAGGCGGGGCTGCTCGACGTGGTGGACGTGCCGGCCGGGGGCGTGGCCGTGGCCGCCGGTCTGGAACTGGTGCCGGCCCCGGGGCACACGCCCGGCCACATCGCCGTACGGGTGACCAGTGGCGGTGCCGCGGCCCTGATCACCGGGGACTGCATCCACCACCCCGTACAGCTGGCGCATCCGGAGATCGGCAGCTGCGTCGACATCGACCCCGAGCGCGCCGAGGCGACCCGCCGTGCGCTGCTCGCCTCGCTCGCCGGTACGGACGCGCTCCTGCTCGGCACCCACTTCCCCCCGCCGACCGCCGGCCGCGTGGTCGCCGACGGCGACGCCTACCGGCTCGAACCCGTTCCCGGCCGGGATGCGGCCCCCGTGTCCGCCGGAGTGTGAATCGGCCCGGCCCCCGCCCCAGCCGGGGATCGGCGGTCAGCGGGTCGTGGGGCCGTCCAGCAACTCCCGTACGAGCAGGTGCGCGTAGTCCGCGGTGAGGTCGCCGGGGCGGAAGAGGATCCGGTACATCATGGGTGCCACGACCCGGTCGAGGACCGCTTCGACGTCGGGCGCGTCCTCGCCGCGCTTCGCCGCCCGGGCGAGCATGACCTCGATCTGCTCCGCCGCGTACGCCGAGCAGCGCGCCGCGTTGTCGCCGTCCGGATGGCCGAGCAGGGCGTCGCGGATGTAGGTGCGGCCGACCGGGGAGGACATCTCCTCGATGAACTGCTCGGCCCAGCCGCGCAGGTCCGCCGACAGGTGCCCGTGGCTCGGCGGCGGCGTGTCCGGCCGCAGGTGCTCCACGGCGACGTCCGACAGAAGCTCCTGCAGGTCGCCCCAGCGCCGGTAGATGGTCGACGGCGTGACGCCCGCGCGGGTCGCGACCAGCGGCACCGTCAGCTCCGACCGGCCGACCTCCTCCTGGAGTTCGCGTACCGCGGTGTGGACCGCCTCCTGGACGCGGGCGCTGCGGCCGCCTGGGCGGACCATCGGTTTGCGGCTCATGCCGGCAGCTTAAAGCAAAGTTCTTGCTTCACGAGGCCTGCGGCACCATCGGCCGTGGCGCTGTCCCTGACCGGCCTGCACCTGGTCAGCCTGCCCGCGGTGTTCGCCGCGGCCCTGCCGGCCGGTGCCGCCTTCGGCGCGGTCACGCGGGGCTCGCTGAGCATGGTGCTGGCCCCGGTCCCGCAGCCGGACCGGAGCACGACCCTGGCCGCGTACCACGTGCTCTCGTACGTGGCGATGAGCCTGCGAGCCGTAGGCGCGGGGCGTCCTCACGCAGCTGTACGGCCTGCGCGTCGCCGCCCATCTCTACGCCGCTCTCGTCGCCCTGCTCGCCGCGGCCGCACTGCTCCCGCTCACCGCGGCCCCGCTCCGCCGAGGGTCAGCGGGTGGCCACGCGCACCGCGAACAGGACCGCGTCGTCCTGGGCATCCTGCGGACCGACGGCGTCCAGGAGAGCCCGCAGCAACACGTCCAACGGAGCATCCGGGGGAGCGGCGGCGAGCCGGCGGGCAAGCCGGTCGACGTTGTCCTCGATGTCCTCACCCCGCTCCTCCACCAGCCCGTCCGTGTACAGCAGCAGGGTGCTGCCCGGCGGCAGGAAACGGCTGTCGGTGGTACGGGGCCCCGGCGGCAGTGAGTGGTGCAGCAGTACGTCGTGCCGGTCGAGGCTCTCCACGGTGCCGTCGGCGGTGACCAGGAGGGGAGCCGGATGGCCCGCGTTGGTCCACCGCAGGTGCCAGTGGCCGTCGGCCTCCGGAGTGAGGTGGGCGTGCACGGCGGTGCCGCTGGCCGGGAGGTCCAGTCGGCGGCAGGCCCGTTCGAGCGCGCCGAGGGCGCGCTCCGGACCCTCGCCCAGATGGTCCTGGTCGGCCTGGCGCAGCATGCTGCGTACCTGGCCCATGAGGGCCGCGGCCCGCACGTCGTGTCCGGTGATGTCCCCGACGGTGAGTGCGAGCGCGCCCGTGCCGGGCGTGCCGACGGCTGCGCCCGGTGCCTTCGGCAGGGGGTAGGCGTCGTACCAGACACCGCCGACCATGTCGTCCTGGGCGGCCGGCCGGTACAGGGCGGCCAGCTCCAGACCGGGTACGTCGGGGAGGTCGGTGAGCATGGCCAGCTGAAGCCGGCGGGCGACGGTGATGCGCTCGTCGAGGTGGAGGGCCCGCTCGACGGCCTGGGCGGTGTAGCCGGCCAGCGTGGTCAGCACCGCACGCTCGTCCACGCCGATGCCGTACGCGGCGTCCCACCCCAGGACCAGGGCCCCGAGGATGCCGTGCGTACCGCGCAGGGGCAGACAGGTGGCGGTGACGAGGTCGAGGGAGGCGAACGCCGGCGTGGCCGGGGGGCCGGCCACGGCATCGGCCCCGCCCCCGCCCTCCTCCGTCGGTCCGTCGACCACGATCATCCGGTTCTCGCGCACCGCCCGCGCGACCGGCCAGTCCGATGCGAGGGCGAAGGGCTCGGTGACCCCGCTCCAGGGCGGGCCGCCGTTGACGGGACTCACGACGGGGTGGAGCATTCCCTGCCGCACCAGGACCAGGTCGATGCAGGCCGGCTTGAGGTCCCCGCTGACCAGGTCCCCGACCCGCTGGCGGACGTCGTCCAGGCCGCTGGTGTCGGCGAGGTCCTCGGCTGCCCGCAGGAGCAGTTCGGAGCGGTTGAGCAGCGCGTGCACCCGGATCGCCTCGCCCTCCGCCGCCTGCGCCGCGTCCTCCGCAGCCTGGGCCGCATCCTCGGCCGCCTGCGCCGCGTCCTCCGCGGCCTCGCGCGCCTGGCGGACCGTCGCGGAGCGCTTCCGCATCCGCATCTGCGCACTGCACGCCGCCGCGAGGTCCGACAGGTCCTGCAGGTCGTCCTCGCCCCACACCCGGAGGTCGTGGTCCGTGACCGCGAGGACCCCCAGCGACTCGCCGGAACCGCCCACCAGGGGTACCCCGGCGAAGGCGAAGGCCCCGCCCTCGTCCTCGGCATGCCGCAGGAACCGGGGCCGTCCCTCCTCCGCGACCCGCCGACAGCAGGCCAGTACGGCCGGATCGGGGCTCGTCCCGATCGGCCAGCACTCCGACACCGCCCCCGCGGTCTCACCTGCCGGCCTCAGCCACACGAGCCCCAGCGGGGCCGCCAGAAGACGCGTGGCGAGCCGGGCGAATCGATTCAACCCGCTTCCTCTCCTGCCGGGGTCCACCAGGCTGCACCCGCACGTGCGATGCCTACCATGCTAGGCCGACGCCCCTGCCCCCACCCACCCTGACCTGCCCCGACCGGCGGGGAGACGGGCCCGCGGCGACGAGCAACCGTGCGTGCTCCACTCGGCCCCGGACGCACACATCCGCCACCTCGAACCCATCCACGAGGACCTGCCGGCCGCCGCCGGTTTCCGCCGGCCGCCAAGGGGCAGGCGCACGCCACGGACCGGCCGACGCGTCCGGCCGGAGCAGGCGGCGCCGCCGCCTCACGCCTTCTTCGGCCCGGGCATCCCGGCGGCGCTGCCGGGGGAGCGACTCACCGGTGACGTCCTGCGGTACCTGCGCTCCGGGGCCGACGCGGGCATGGTGGTACCGGACGCGGTCGACACCGAGGTCAGGAGCGTCCGGGTCGTCGGCGAGAGGTGACCCGTGGAGGCGACGGGACGACGAGGAGGCCAGGTGCAGACGTTCCTCCCCTTCCCGTCGTTCCAGGACTCGGCCGCGGTGCTCGACGTCCGGCGGCTCGGCAAACAGCGGGTCGAGGCCCTCCAGGTGCTGCGCGGGCTGATCGTCCCGGACTACGGCTGGCGCAGGCATCCGGCCGTACGCATGTGGGCGGGCTACGAGGAGGCCCTCGTACGGTACGGACTGGACGTCTGCCGGAACTGGACGGCCGGGGGACGCGCCGACACCTGCGCCGTCACCCTGGTCCAGGACTTCCGGGCATGGCTGCCCGGCGGCGAGCCGAGGACGCAGCCGCAGCTGGCGGCCGACGGCGACCTCCCGCCGTGGCTCGGCGCCGCCGACTTCCACCGCAGCCACCAGTCCGCCCTGGTGCGCAAGGACCCTGACTTCTACCGTCCGCACTTCCCCGAGGTCGCGGACGACCTGCCGTACGTCTGGCCCGCCTCCGACCGCGACACCGCGCCCCGCCCACCGTGACGGTCTTCACCCTGCCCTCCACCGTGTGGCCGTGGCTCTTCCACGAGACCTCGTCCCCCCGGCTCAGGTCGTCGCCGCCCTTGCCGCCCTTGCGGTCCTTGCCGTGCTTGCCGTGCTTGCCGTCCATGGCCCTCCCTTCGGGCCAGGCCGGCTGCCGTCCGGCGGCACGGCCCCGTCCCAGCCTCGGGCAGCCGTACACCTCGCGCACCTCCCGGACACGTTCTTTGCGACCGGCGGGGCCGTCGGCCGCTCGCCTACAGTGGATGGTCCATCTCCCGCGGGCTCACCGCCGTGGGACCGCGGCCCCCGGGCCCGGAGTCGAGATCCGCAGGAGACCACCATGCGAGCCCAGCCGCCCAGGGGCCGACCGGGCGACGGCGCGGACGCCCTGTTCGGTCTGGAGGACATCGACACCGGGCGGGCGCCCCGGGCGCACGAGGGCGCCGGCCCGATGTTCCGGGACACCCCGGACGCGCGCCGGATGCTGTCCGTACGGACGGTCTTCGCCGAGCCCGCGGCCGCGGCCTCCCCGCGCGGCCGGCAGGTCCTCGCCCGGTACCCCGACGCCGAGGTCGTCCCCGTCGACTCGCACTGGCGGATCCCGGACCTCCACGGCAACGAGGGGAACGTCGACCGCTGGGTCCGGATCAAGACCGAGACCCTGGTGCTGGGGGAGAAGAAGACGCTCACCACCCGGCCCAACGGCCGCTCCGCGGACTGGATCGCCCCGGGTCCCGCCAACGGCTGTGCCATGGCCTGCGCCTACTGCTACGTCCCGCGCCGCAAGGGATACGCCAACCCGGTCACCGTCTTCACCAACATCGAGCGCACGATCGCCCACCTCTCCCGGCACATCGCCCGCCTCGGCCCCAAGCCCGAGCCCAACCAGTGCGATCCGGCCGCCTGGGTCTACGACATCGGCGAGAACAGCGACTGCTCCGTCGACGCCCTGATCAGTGACAACGTGGCCGACCTGGTGGACGCCTTCGCGAAGTGGCCCACCGCAAAGGCGTCCTTCGCCACCAAGTTCGTCAACCCCGACCTGCTCCTGCTCCGCCCCCGCGGCCGTACCCGCGTGCGGTTCTCACTGATGCCGCAGGGCGACTCCAGGCTGCTCGACATCCGCACCAGCCCGGTGGCGAGCCGTATCGCCGCGGCCGCGGACTTCCTGGACGCGGGATACGAGGTGCACTTCAACCTCTCGCCGGTCGTCCTGCGCCCGGGCTGGGAGGGCGACTGGTCCCTTCTGCTGCGGCACATGGACGACGTACTGCCAGTTCGGGTGAAGCAGCAGGCGGCAGCCGAGGTGATCATGCTGACGCACAACCAGGACCTGCACGAGCTCAATCTGGGCTGGCACCCGCGTGCGGAGGACGTCCTGTGGCGGCCGGATCTCCAGCAGCCGAAGCGCTCGGAGAACGGCAGTTGGAACGTCCGCTACCGCCGCGACGTGAAGGCCGGGGCCGTCGCGAGGATGCGCGAGCTCGTCGCCGCCCACGCGCCCTGGCTGCGGATCAGGTACGCCTTCTGACCCGACGACGTCGAGAACCGTTCAACCGAGAACAGCAGGACGGGCGCGGCCGGAGCCGCGTCCGTCCCGTTCCGTTACGCCCCATCCCATCCCGTCCCGTCCCGTTCCGGCGACGGTCAGGGCGAGGGCGTGGTGCCCGGCACCGGGGTCTCGGCGGACCAGAAGTCGGAGCGGACGTTGGGGGTGGGGACGGCGGTCTCGCCCTCGTACGTGGCGCCGTTCGCCACCTTCGTCGGCGCGGCCACCTTCGAGTTCTTCACGCAGGGGCTGGTGACCTCGAAGAAGGCCTGGCCCTGGTGGCCGAAGAGCACGCTGATGCCGAAGCCGTCCGGGGACGTGGCGTAGATCGCCGGCATGTCCTTGCTCGGATTCACCGTCTTGATCCGGTAGCCGCTCGCTTTCCAGAACCCCTCGACCACACCGAGGAAGTTGCCGCGGCGCTGCGGGGAGACGATCGTCATCACCGTCCAGTAGCGCGTCACGTCGCAGCTGCCGGTGGTCGTGGTGTCGTGGACCCACTCGATCTCCGGCTTGATCGCCGCGACCGTCGCGTAGAGCATCGCGTCGGCGCGCTCCGCCGCTCCCTGCATGTCCATGCCTGCCACAGTCCCTCGTTCGTCCTTGGTGCCGCCGGTCGGCCCGCACCCGGCGAGCAGTGCGCCGGCCACGGCCATCGCACCGGCCAGGCGAATGGTCCGCGTGATGCGCTTCATCGATGCTTCTCCCTCACGATGTTCTCAGGGTGGCCGGCGACGATGTTGGCGATGTTGTCCGCCGACACCTGGTCCTTCTCCGGGGTGAAGTACTGGGAGTGGGCGTCGAACCCCCCGCCGTCCATGACCATCCTCGGCCCGTCGTCGACCAGGAAGCGCTGTGCGCCGAAGGCCTTGCTCGCCGGGTCCTTGCCGAAGTACACGTCGTCGTTGTCGATGTCGAAGAGGTCACGTCCGACCGCGACCCCCAGCGGGCCACCGGTCAGCCAGCCGAGCGCCGCCTCGTCCTTCGAGGGCAGGTGCGTGACCGGGTCGTTGTCGGCGGCGCCGACGAACACGTGCTCCTTGCCGACTCCGAGCTCGGTCGCCTTCTGCGCGTCCACGCCGGGGCTGCCGAGCAGGATCACGTCGTCGACGCCGGGGATCCCGCCGGACTGCTTCGCCGCCGTGCCCACGGTGAGCGAGCCGTAGGAGTGCCCGATCGCCGTGACATGCGGGTCCGCGTTCTGGTTCGTCGCCGAGAGGCCCGCCATGAACTGGTTGTACGCCGGGGCGCCCCGCTGCGCGTCGCCCCGCGACATCACGTCCACGTTCTGCGGGGCGTCGTAGCCCAGCCAGATGATCGAGGCGCTGGACGGGTCCACGCGCTGGGCGCCCTTGGCCGTGTCCTGGGCCCGCTTCATCGTGTCCGTGACGAACTCGTCGTTCAGCCTGGTCGAGAGACCGGGGACGTACGCGGAGACGTTCTTGGAGGTGTCGGGGTTGCCGTACGCGACGATCGCGCGCCCGTTGCCCTCGTCCCCGATGCCCAGGAGGAACATGGGCGGGCGGCTCGGTTCACCCAGCTTGTCCTGGATCATCCGGAGGGCGTTGAGCTTCGTCTCCGCGTCGTCGCCGCCCCGGCGCCCCAGGTCGTCGATGAGGACCGGCAGGTAGTTGCGGTTCGCCTCGTCGCGGGCCACCGCCGGGATGCCGTCCAGACTGCCGACCAGGTCCGGTGCGATCTCCAGGTACTCCTGGCGCTGTTCGTCGGTCAGGCCGTCCCACCACTTCTTGCGCTCGGCGGGGCTCTTGTCCTCCGGGACGTTCTCGCCGAGGTACATGCCGGCGGTGGAGCGGACGTCGGAGGTGTCCCGGGCGACGTCCTTCAGCGTGGCCGCGGTGACGTCGAGGCCCTTCTCCGCCTTCAGGCCGGTGAGGGTCTTGGCGTACCGGGCGTCGATCTCGCCCGCGGACCGCACGGCCCGGGCGATACGGTCGGCCACGTCCTGCGCCTTCGCCGCGTTCGGGTTCAGCGGCTTGAAGCCCGAGTAGCCGGGATACAGGGGCGACTGGCCCGGCTGGCCGAGGCCCGGCGGTTCCAGCGGGAGGCGGGAGCTGCCCTGGACCTTGCTGCCCGGCGCCTCCTTCTTCGCGCCGGTCAGGTCCTCGACCTCGGCGGCGGGGTAGCTGACGGACCCGTCGTCGTGGACGGTGAAGTTCAGGGCAGCGGCGTCCGCGAGGGCCTGCTTCAACTGGTTCTGCGGCTCGGCGAGATCGCTCGCGAGCCCGTTGAGCGCCGTACGGACCAGCCCGCACTCGCTGTGCAGGTACTGGAAGTTGCGGCTGAGACGCTGGAGTCTGCCGAGGGCCGCCTCCGCCGACTCGCTCTGCTGGGTCTCACGGAGCTTCGCGGACATCGCGCGGTCGACCCGTACGCGGTCGGAGTCCGCGCGGTCCGAGACCTCGTGCCACGTGTCGCCCGCCTCCGTGAACTCGGAGGTCTTGAGGTCACGCAGCTGCTTCCAGGTGAGGGTTCCGGTCATCGCTTCTCGTCCGCCTTGGATCCGCCGTCGACGCCCTTGAAGGACGCGTCGACCGCGGCATCCGTCTCGCCCATCTCCTTGGCGACCTTCAGCAGGGTGCCCTTGAGCTGCTCGCACTCGTCCCGCACCGACTGCAGGCGCTCCTCCCAGGAGGTCAGGACGCTCCCCAGCGCTGCGACGGAGCTGAGGCCGGCGGCTCCCGCCTTGACGCCCTCGTGGCCGGGGCCCAGCGCCGCCCGGCTCGTCTCCGTGGTGGTGCGCAGGTCGCCGGCGGTACGGGAGGCGCTGGTCCAAGGACCCTTGGTGTGCTGGAGGTTGCCGGTCCCGCCCCCGCCCCCGCCCGTCCCGGGGTCGGGGGCTGTCGAGGCGAGCCTCATCGCGGGGCCGTCGTCGGCCGGTCCGAACAGTTCCTCCCAGCGCTCCGAATAGGACACGGCTCCCCCGTCTACGTCTGCGTTCCGTTTCCGCGCCCGCAGAGACTAACGCAGGTCGCGCACGTGTGTGCGATCGGGAACGGAGCGCGCCCGCACGGCGCGTACCAAGCGTGTACAAGGCGGTGGATGACGGCGGAAAGCGGCCGGCTGTCAGCGGTCAGTGGTCGTGGCGTGCGCCGTGTTCCAGCGGCCGGGGGCGGGCCACGCCGGCCTCCTGGCCGAAGAGGGGCAGGGGGACCTCTTCGCCGGGCCCGGTCGCCGTGAGAGGAATGCCGAGGCTCTGACACATCCGCCGGGCCCGGGCCAGCGCGCTGAAGGTCATGGGGGAGGGGGAACGGCTCGGCAGCTCGACGGTGACCTGTGCGGGGCGGTGCGCATGGACGAGGGATTCGATCTGCAGGGCGGCCGCGGCCCGGTCGGTGACGTGCAGTTCGTGCAGGATCCTCACGTGCAGCGTGCCGTCGGCGAGGTGGTGACTGATGACCATGCCGGGCCTCCCCGCGGCCGCCGGATCCGGGCGCCCCGCCGTCGGGGACCCGGACACCAGTGTGCGGCAGCCGGCCCGCCCGGACGAGCCGGACGCGTCGGACGCCTCGGGGGCGGCCGGTGAGCGGCGCGCCCGGGCCGGCACGTCACGCCTTGAGGGCCCGCCCCGCGACCGTCAGGGCCAGGCGGCGGGGGGCCAGCGTGGAGGCCGTGGCCGAGAGCCGGTTGCCGAGGCCGACGACGATGCTGGGGGGTGTCCTGTCGCGCTCCAGCGCCCGCCGGGTCGCCGTGACGACCTGCTCCGGGGTGGCCATCCGCCCGACGGCGGCGTCCCGGCTGCCGACGACGTCGAAGAACTCCGTACGGACCGGGCCGGGCGAGACGGCGAGCACCTTCAACGAGGAGGCGCGCGTCTCGTACGCGACGGCCTCGGTGAAGTTCAGGACGAAGGCCTTGGTGGCCCCGTAGACCGCCATCGCCGGGGTCGGCTGGTAGGCGGCGGAGCTGGCGACGGTGACGAGGGCGCCCCGGCCGCCGGCCGTCAGGTCCGGCAGGAACTGCCTGGTCAGCTCCGTCAGCGCCGTCACGTTGAGCTGGATCATCTCGCTGATCCGGGTGGGGTCCTGGTCCGCGAAGGGGCCGTGGCTGCCGAATCCGGCGTTGTTGATCAGGGTGTGCACGGTGAGCCCGAGTCCGTCGAGCTCCGCGTGCAGCGCGGCCGCGGCACCCGGCCGGGCGAGGTCGGCGGCGACCGCGTGGGCCTGCCCTCCGTAGCGGCGCCGGAGGTCGGCCGCCACCTCCTCCAGCCGCTCGATGCGGCGGGCGACGAGGACGACGTCGGCTCCGCGCTCCGCCCACTGCCGGGCGAACTCGACGCCGAGTCCGGCGCTCGCCCCGGTGATCAGGGCTGTGGTTCCGCGGTATGCCATAGACATGGTCGGCGCTCCGTTCCGGTGTTCCGGCCGAGATGGACGATAATTCAAATGTAGACAGAGCAAACATTGTTGTCAATGACAACATCGAGCGAGGGGAGGCCGCCTTGGCCGACGCCGATTCGCCCTACCACCACGGCAACCTCCGAGAGGCCCTGCTGGCGCGCGCGGAAGCCGTCCTGGCCACGACGGGGGCGGACAGCCTGTCCCTCCGTGCCCTCGCGCGGGACCTCGGCGTCAGTCACGCGGCGCCGGGCCGCCATTTCCGCGACCGGCAGGCGCTGCTCGACGCGCTCGCCGTGGGCGGCTTCACCCGCCTCAACGAGGGCCTGCGGGCCGCCGTCGAGGAACCCGGCCCCGTCACCGCCCGGCTCGCCGGCATGGGGCGGGCCTACATCGAGTTCGCCGTGGCGAACGCCCCGCTGCTCAGCCTGATGTTCACGGTCAAGCACGCCGACGACTCCAGCACCGAACTGCGCGAACTCGGCCACCAGAGCCTGCGGATCGCCGCCGGGCTGATCGCCCTGGCCCAGCAGGAGGGAGTCGTACGGGCGGGCGAGCCGGACCGCCTCGCCCAGGTCGCCTTCTCCACCGTGCACGGCCTCGCGGCCCTCGCCGTCGGCTCCCTGCTGGAGGACACCCCGCTGGCCGAGGCGACCGACCTCGCCCTCGACGTCCTGCTCACCGGCCTCGCCGCCCCTCGCGGTGACGCGGCGCGCCCGGGCGCCTGACCACGCGAAGTGGTGGCACCTCCGGTGCCGCCGCACCCGTAGGGGGTGTCTCGCCGATCAGGCCGGACGCCCCTGGGTCCTGTCGTCGAAGCCCGCCTGGCCCGCGGCTCCCGGTGCCGCACCTCGCCGCGTTGCCCGGGCGCCCGAGTACGCCCAGTACGCGGGCGCCCCTCCGCCTTGCGCGGCGCGGCAGCGGACACCGCGGGCCTGCCGGCGCTACTTCGGCGACAGGGCGTAGCGCATTTCCCTCCGGGGCGCCACTTCGCGACCGGGCGGTACGGCCGCTGCCGGAGGTGGCGCGGGGGTGCGCGCCCGTGCCGCCGGGGGCCCCGCGGGCCGTCGACCTCCCCTTACGCCGCCGCCCGCCGAGCGCCGTCCACCGCCGGGGCCGGAATTCGTCGCCATCGATGGCGCATAACGGTTCCTCCGGTCCGATGAACTCCAACGAAAGTGCACGTGCGGGCAGTTGGGCGTAGTTATGCTCCCGCCGACCGGTCAGAAGGTCACCTTTTTCCGATAATTCGAGGACGCCGATGGAGCAAAGAGACATTCCACCCGAAACGGCCCGCCCGGAGGCGGGAGCAGGCCGGGCGCTGCCCGCGATCGCCTCCCTGGCCGCCGTCTGCCTGGTCGGGGCGCTTGTTTCCTCCTCCGAGCCGGTCGGCACCGTCCTGATCGCCGCGGGCGCCCTGTGCGCCGCCGCCGTGTTCGTCGAAGCCCTGCGGCGCGGCCGGGCGCTCGCCGACCGCACCGCCCGGATCGCCGCGCTCCAGCACACCCTGGCCCGCCAGGAGACCGAGGCGACCCGGCTGTCCGCCGTGGTGCTCCCCGAGGCCATCGACCGGCTGCGCCGCGGCGAGCCGGCCGAGGAGGTGCTCACCTCCCTGGGCGGCCGCGCCGGACCGGGCAACCGCTGGGGCAGCGACGACGCCCTCACCCCCCGCTTCCGAACCGCGCTGCAGGGCGTACTGGCCCACGCTGTCGACGCCGTCGACAACGAGGAGAGCCTGCGCGACTCGGCACAGCGCGCCTTCGTCAACGTCGCCCGCCGCGTGCAGGCGATCGTCCACCAGCAGGCGCACGAGATGCGTGAGATGGAGGACCGGCACGGCCGCAACCCGGACGTGTTCGGCGACCTCCTGCGCCTGGACCACGGCACCGCCCTCATCGGCAGGCTCGCCGACTCCATCTCGGTCCTCGGCGGTTCCCGCCCCGGCCGCCAGTGGAGCAGGGCCGTCACCCTCTACAGCGTCATGCGCGGCGCGATGTCGCGGATCATCGACTACCAGCGGGTGGAACTCCACTCGGTCTCCGAGGTCGCCGTCGTCGGCCCGGTCGTGGAACCGCTGATCCACACCCTCGCGGAACTGCTCGACAACGCCACCCGCTACTCCCCGCCGCACACCCGGGTCCACCTCACCGCCGTCGAGGTGCAGTCGGGCATCGCCGTGGAGATCGAGGACGGCGGCCTGAGCATGAGCGAGGAGGCCCGCGCACGCGCCGAGAGGATGCTCGCGCAGGCCCAGTCCGGCATCGACCTCAACGACCTCGGCGAGACACCGCGGCTGGGCCTGGCGGTCGTCGGCCGGCTGGCCCAGGCGTACGGGTTCCAGGTGTCCCTGCGCTCCTCCGCGTACGGCGGTGTCCGCGCCGTGGTCATCGTGCCGCAGCACCTGATCACCACCGCGTCCGCGGCGACCGGCCTCGCCCACGGCATCGGCTCCTCCTCCGGGCCCAGAGCGGTGTCCGCCACACCGCGCGAACACCCCGTCGACGCGATGCCGGCCGGCGTGTCCGTGCCCCGGCCCGCGCCGGCTCCGGCGCCCGGGCCGATGCCCGTCGCCGACGGGGCGACCACCGAACGTACGGCGACCGGCCTGCCGCAGCGGCGCCGGAAGGACCGTCTCACCACCACCGAGGTCCGGCCGGCCGCGAGGCCGCAGCCGGCGGACGACAACGGCCCAGGAATGTGGCTGGAGGCGTTCCACAGCGGCCTGTCGGGTGAGCCCGGCAAGGACGCGCCGGGCGCCCAGGACGCGTCGGGTTCAGCGACCAAAGGGGCGTAAACAGTGATGACTCAGCGAAGCAGCATGGACTGGATGCTCAAGGACCTGGCCGTCGGCGTGCCGCAGACGCGGCACGTGATCGTGCTGTCCGCGGACGGGCTCTGCGTGGCGCAGCACGGCGCCGAGACGGACACCGCCGACCGCCTGGCGGCCGCCTGCGCGGGCCTGCAGAGCCTGGCCGGAGCGGTGGCCGCCGAACTGCCCAGCTCCGAGGGCAGAATGCGGCTGGTCGTGATCGAGATGGACGGCGGGTTCTTCTATCTCATGGCAGCCGGAGACGGCTCCTACCTCGCGGTCCTGGCCGACGAGGGCGTCGACGCGGGCCTGATGGGCGCGCAGATGCGCAACCTGGTGACCCGAATGGGGGACCACCTGAGCAGCCCGCCCCGGCATGACGGGCAGCCCGCGTGAAAGAGCCGCCCTCAAGCTGGGAGGACGGCAGTCCGGAACGGCTCTACGTCATCACCGGCGGACGCAGTGGACCCTCCACCTCCGTCCAGCTGGACCTCGTGACCCTGGTGGTGGCCAAGGGGCCTCCCCGGCCCGAGATGCAGCCCGAGCAGGCCTCCATCCTGCGGATGTGCCAGTCACCGCTGTCGGTGGCCGAGATCGCCGCGTACGCCGGCCTGCCCGTGAGCGTGGTCACCGTGCTGGTCGGCGACCTGATGGCCGCTCAGCGCGTGCACGTCCGTCCGCCCATTCCCACCGCGAAGCTACCCGACCTTGCTCTGATCGAGGCAGTGATCGATGGACTTCAGAAGCTCTGACCCGCCCGCCGGGCCGTGCGAGGCGGACGTCCTGCCGCACTCGGCCGCGGCGGCCGTGAAGGTCGTCATCGTCGGCGGCTTCGGCGTGGGCAAGACGACGCTGGTCGGCGCCGTCAGCGAGATCAAGCCGCTGACGACCGAGGAGACGATGACCCGGGCAGGAGTCGGCGTCGACGACACCTGGGGCGTCGCCCGCAAGATCACCACCACCGTGGCCATGGACTTCGGCCGCATCAGCATCAACGACGAACTCGTGCTGTACCTGTTCGGAACACCCGGCCAGGAACGCTTCTGGTTCCTGTGGCGCGGGCTCTTCGAGGGCGCGCTCGGCGCCGTCGTACTCCTCGACACCCGTCGGCTGGAGATCAGCTTCGACGTCATCGGCCGGCTGGAGGAGCGCGGCGTCCCCTTCGTGGTGGCCGTCAACTCCTTCCCCGGCGCCCCCGAGCATCCGCTGGAGGAACTGCGCGAGGCCCTCGACCTGCCGCCCGCCGTCCCCATCCTCGCCTGCGACGCCAGAAGGCGGGAATCGTCCCGCGACGTCCTGCTGACCCTCATGCGCTACCTGCACTCCCAGGCAGCCACCCAGGAGGCAATGTGAGCACCACCCCCCCCCCGCCGCCCGAGTGCCCCGCCCACATGGCGGCGACCACGGGCGGCCTGTACCGCCTGCACGGAGCGGAGGCCCAGGCGGACCCGTTCGCCCTGTACGAGAAGCTGCGGGCCGAGCACGGCCCGGTGGCCCCGGTGCTCGTCAGCGGGGACCTCCCGGCGTGGCTGGTCCTCGGCCACCGGGAGAACCTGGACGTCGCGCGCACGACCTCGCGGTTCGCCCGCGATCCGCGGGGCTGGCGCGACATGAGAGAGGGCCGGGTGCCGGCCGACACCCCGCTCGGCCCCATGGTCTCCTGGGTACCGGTCTGCAACTTCACCGACGGCCCCGTCCACGAGCGACTGCGCTCCGCCGTCGTGGAGTCCCTGGAACGCTTCGACAAGCGCGGCATCCGCCGCTACGTCACCCGCTTCGCCAACCACCTCGTCGACCAGATCGCCGCCGAGGGGTACGCGGACCTGGTGCCCGCCTTCTCCGACCAGCTCCCCATGCTGGTCATGACCCAGCTCATCGGCGCGCCCGACGAGCACGGCCCGTTGCTGGTCAACGCGGCACGCGACATGCTCCAGGGGACGGAGACGGCCCTCCAGAGCGACCGCTACGTCACCACCACGCTGGAGAACCTGGTCGTCGAGCGCAAGGCCAAACCCGCCCGCGACCTCGCCTCCTGGCTGATCGAGCACCCCGCGGACCTGACCGACACCGAAGTGCTCATGCACCTGCGCGTCGTGCTCATCGCGGCCTACGAGACCACCGCCAACCTGATCGCCAACACGCTGCGCACCGTCCTGACCGACCCGCGCTTCCGGGCAAGCCTCTCCGGAGGCCACATGACCCTGCCCGACGCACTGGAGCAGGTCCTCTGGGACGACCCGCCGATCAACACGATCATCGGCCGCTGGGCCACCGGCGACACCGTGCTCGGAGGCCGGCAGATCAAGGCCGGGGACATGATCCTGCTCGGTCTGGCCGCGGGCAACGCCGACCCCCAGATCCGGCCCGATCCGGCCGCCTCCCTCCACGGCAACCGCTCCCACCTGGCCTTCAGCAGCGGTCCGCACGAATGCCCGGGCCAGGACATCGGGCGAGCCATCGCGGACACCGGCATCGAGGTCCTGCTGGACCGGCTGCCCGACCTCCAGCTGGCGGTCGACGTGACCGAGCTCCAGTGGCGGGGCACCCTCATGTCCCGTCACCTGCTGTCGCTGCCGGTACGGTTCGCCCCGCGCTCCACGGCGCCCCCGGCCCCGGCCCCGCAGCTCCCGGTGGAGCAGCCGGCCGGGCACCCCGTCCACCCGGTGATCCCGCCGCAGCCGGCGGCGCCCCCCGCGCCGCCGGTGCCCGGCGGCGGCCGCAGGCGCCGTGGTGTCAGCTGGTGGCGCCGGCTGCTCGGCCGCCGCTGACCCGGCCCGACGGGCCGACCGGTGCCACACGCCCGAGGTCCCCGGCCGGTGCGGCCGGGGACCTCGGCGTACCGCTCAGCCGTGGAGCTGCCGCCACCAGGACGCCAGGGCCGGTGGCACCGGGGCCTCGGCCCCGGCGGTGCTCGGGTGCTCTGCGTACCGGAGCGCGAACCGGGCCTCGGGCACGGGCAGTTCGTAGCGGTTGCGCGGACTGGCGTACCGGGGCGCACCGGCCTGCCAGGCGATGGAGCCGGCCACGTAGTGGCCCAGCGCCGCGAGGTGACGGTGCAGTGCGCCGTCCCCGTGGCACGCCTCGTCCGCCAGCCGGGCCCGCAGCCCGGTGAAGAGGACCATCACCCGGTCACGCAGGGCCACGGCGAGCGGTACCGCCTCGGCAGGGGAGCAGCCCTCCTGGTGGGCGAGAACGTTGACGAGGTTCACCTCGCGCGGCTCCAGATGGTCGTCCTTGTCGTAGGAGAACAGGTCGTTGTCCGCGCTGACGACGAAACCGGCCGCGTCCGTCAGGGCCGTCAGCGCGGGGGAGCACAGGACGTCCGCCGGCAGCCGGTCCCCGCGGGCGACGTCCGACCAGGTCAGCGAGAAGCGGGTGCCGTTCGCCAGCGGCCCCATGGCGACGAAGTCGTTCAGCCCCGGCATGGAGCCCGCCTCGGCGCGGGCGGCCCGCCAGGCCGCCCCGAGCAGCCAGTCCCTGGTCCCCTCGACGAACCTGCGCAGCTCGTAGGGGGTGAGCATGGCGTGCGTACGGCCCACCAGGTCCAGCAGGGCCCGGGTCATGGGCCCGTCGGGCAGTACGGACACCGCGGGGTCCTCGACGGTCCGCAGCAGCCGCACCCCGTGGTCGACGACGGCCGCCGTGTCCGCGTCGTCGGAACCGGAGTCCTGCCAGTCGTCGACGGCGTTGGCCCAGTAGTTCCACTCGGTGAACAGCAGCACGGCCTCCACGTCCCCGTCGGGGACGATCCGGCAGGAGAAGTCGGCGCTGTGGGTGGCGAGCCCCCAGGCCCGCTCGACCGGATCCGGGTACAGGCCGAAGGCGTCCACCCACTCGACGGCCCGGGCCTCGACCTCCTTCGCCCGGGGATGGACGAGGTCGCGCGGCAGGGGGCAGTAGAAGGGCGGCAGGCCCGGACCGAGGCGCGAGGGCCGTGGCGGTGCGGTCATCGGCCACCACCGATCCGGAAGCGCAACAGCCTTGTCTCCACCGCGTGTTCGCGCCAGAGCCGGAAGAACTTGCTGTGCGCGATCGTCGACTGTTCGAGGCGGTCGTGCGTCCAGGCTCCGGCCCCGGCGCCGGAGCCAGCTCCGAGCCGGTCGAGTTCGGCGGTGTTCCACGCCATCGACTGCATCCAGAACTCCGCCACCGCGTCCGTCACGTCCTCGTCCTGCACCAGCTCGAAGCCGGCCGCCTCGGCAGCGGCCAGGTACTCCCCGCGCCGGCCCAGCCGGGTTCTGTAGTAGCCGTCCATGAACTCCCGCCATTCGGAGGCGCCCACGAAGTGTTCCTGGATCCCGAACCATCCGCCGGGCACCAGGGCCCTGGCGACGACCTCGAACAGGCGGGCCCGGTCGGTGTAGCCGCTGCTCTCATTGGCGTAGACGGCGTCGTACGCGTGCGTCTCGTCCAGGTCGTGCACGTCCGCCAGTACGGGTCTCACACGGTCCGCGACGCCGCTGTGCAGGGCGAAGTGCCTTACGATGGGCAGGTGTTCGGGTGTGACGGTGAGGCCGGTGACCGAAGTCCCGTGCTCCTGGGCCCAGTAGAGCGACGTACCACCGAGCCCGCAGCCGATGTCGAGCAGGCGCCGGGGAGGCGCTTCGTACGCGCCCCAGGTGCGGGCCGCGTGGTCGACTATCCGCTCCTGAGCGGCGAACAGGCCCTGTTTCAGCAGGTTCTGGGGGACGGTTGTCTCAGGTGGACCGTCCGGGTACAGCCCCACGTGGAAATGGACGCGTGGGCCAGGACCGTACTTGTGCAGTATCTCCTGTGTCTTGCGGCTGTAGTAGAGCCGCACCGGGTCGTCTGCGGCCGCACCGGGTCCGCCGCATAAAGTCCGTACGAAGGGTGTAACGCACATGGGGTGTCCGCCCTTTCGTGGGGTAGGGCCGCCCTCCGGGACGCGCTGCGCCGCTCTCGTGGCGTCCCGAACGGCACACTGTTGAAGCACGGACCATCGTGGCACTTCACAGGCACCACGTCAGCCCGCCGGAGCAGCACGGTACCGTCAAGATCCTTGCTGTGAAGGCTGGTTGATGTCATGCGTGGGCGTGCTCCCGCGCCGGGGACGGCGCCAGCCGGACGAACGTCCGGGCGTCGGTCACGGCCGCCCCGCCCGGGTCGTTGTTGAAGTACGCGAAGACGTCCGCGCTCGCCGGCCAGGTGTCCGCGATCCGGGCCGCCCAGCTGCGCAGGGCCGTCCTGCCGTACCGGGGCGCCGGGTGGGCACGGCCCTCGTGGAACCGTACGTACCCCCAGTCCGCGGTGCGCCACAGCGGTGTCACGGGCCGGGACCCGCGATCGGCCCAGCACAGGGCCGCGCCGCGGCCGGTCAGGACCGAGCGCACCTCCTCCGTCCACCAGGACTCGTGCCGGGGTTCGACCGCGACGCGCGTACCGGCGGGAAAGCAGGCCAGACACGCGTCGAGTGCGTCCGGGTCGGCCCGCAGCGTGGGCGGGAGCTGCAGCAGGACCGGTCCGAGCCGGTCGCCGAGGGCGGCGGCGTGCGCCATGAGCCGGTCCACCGGCTCGGCGGGTTCGCGCAGGCGTTTGACGTGCGTCAGGAAGCGGCTGGCCTTGACGGCCATGACAAAACCGGACGGAGTGCGGGCGCGCCACTGGGCGAACGTTCCGGGTGACGGCAGCCGGTAGAAGGCGGCGTTGCTCTCCACGGTGCGGAAATGAGCGGCATACTCCTCCAGCCACAGGCGCTGCGGCCGGCCCGGCGGATACAGGACGCCCGCCCAGTCGCGGTACTGCCAGCCGGACGTGCCGACGTGCACGGTCATGCCGTGCGCCTGCCCGCCGCGCGGTCCGGCACACCTCCACCTCCGGTTCGAGGAGGAGGGCGCCGGGCAGAAGGGGACTGCCGCCCCGCGGTCCCGGCCGCGGGACGGCGACGGTCCACCCCCCGGCGGTGTTGCGGGCCGACGACCGCGAGGCCGCCTTCGCGGGTCTGGTGGCGGACCTCTCGGTGGCCGCCACCGTGCTGGAGTGACCCGCGAGGGTGGCCACCGGCGCGGGAGCCTCAGGAAAGGGCTGCCGCCAGAGCGGCGGCGGCCTTCGCCACCAGGGCGTTCCGGCGCGGCGCGGCGGGCTCCGCCATGGTGGTCAGCACGGCGAGCTCCAGGGGCGGCCGGCCCGGAGGCCAGGCGATGCCCACGTTGTTGTTGGTCCCGTACGACCCGGCGCCCGTCTTGTCCCCGATCACCCAGTCGCGGGGCAGGCCGGCACGGAACCGGTCGACGCTCGTCGTGCTGGACACCAGCCAGCGCGTCAGGAGCTCCCGGTGCCGCGGGGCGAGCGCGTCGCCGAGCACGAGCCGCCCGTAGGTACGGGCGATGGCCCGGGGGCTGGTCGTGTCGGTCACCCGCGACGGCTCGGCCGAGTTCAGCTCCGGCTCCCAGCGGTCGAGCCGTGTCGTGCGGTCCCCGAGGGAGCGGCAGAACCGGGTGATCGCCGTGGGCCCGCCCAGCTCGCGCAGCAGCAGGTTCGCGGCGCAGTTGTCGCTCTGGGCGATGGCCGCCGAGCACAGCTCGGCCACCGTCAGTCCGCCGGCGATGTTCTCGGGCCGTTCGGTCACCAGGCCGCCGCCCGCGGAGGTGACGTCGCCTTGCGAGTAGTGGATCCGCCGGGCGAGGAACTCGCCGTCACGGTCCAGGTCCCGCAGCACGGCCGCCGCGGCCGGTGTCTTGAACACCGAGCACATGGGGAACAGCTCGTCGGCGCGGTACCGCACCGTCCGGCCCGTGCCCGTGTCCCGCGCGTACGCCCCCACCCGTGCGCCGTACTCGCGCTCCAGCGCGCGCAGCTGCCGGACGGCCCCGCCCCCGCCCTCCGCACCGGGCGTCGCCGCACGGGCCGCGCCCGCCGGCAGCGCCGCGGTCAGCGCCACTCCCGCTCCCAGAGTCAGTAATGCACGACGGGTCTGCTCCACGTCGCCTCTCCTCTCCCTTTGACGGTCACGTGGCGGCAAAGACGCCGAAGAAGATCAATCCGGTTGCGTCCCGTGCTCCGGTCAGTGGGCCGGAGCCGGAGCCGGAGCCGGAGCCGGGGCCGGGGCCGGGGCCGAGGCGTGGGTGGGGCCCTGCTCGCGCACCGCCCAGGGGGAGCCGTACGCCGTCAGCAGGTCGAGGAACGGGAGCGGCGGCAGGGCCTCGGGGCCCAGGACACCGGACCCGGACCACACGCCGGTCGCGAGCAGTTCGAGAGCCACCACCGGGTTGACGGCGGTCTGCCAGACGACAGCCTGCGAGCCGTACTCACGCATGGACCACTGGTTGTCGACCACGTGGTAGAGGTACACCTCGCGCGGCAGGCCGTCCCTGGTGCCCTTGACCCAGGTGCCGGCGCAGGTCTTCCCCGTCATACGGTCCCCGAGCGTCGCCGGGTCGGGCAGGCAGGCGGCGACCACGTCGCGCGGCGAGACGCGGACCTCGGCGCCGTCCTCGCCGCGGACCGGGACCCGGACGGTGGAGTCCAGGCCCAGCGCGTGCAGCGCCTTGAGCTTGCCGATGAAGTCGTCGCCGAGGCCGTACTTGAAGGTGACCCGGCGGGCCCCGACCCAGCGCGGCACGAGAAGGACCTCCTCGTGCTCCACGTTGACGCACTCGACCGGCCCGATGCCCTCGGGGAAGTCGAAGACCTCCGGCTCGCTGAACGGCTCGGTGGTGAACCAGCCGCGCTCGCTCTCGTACACCACCGGTGGGTTCAGGCACTCCTCGATCGTCGTCCAGATGTTGAAGGACGGGGCGAAGTCGTAGCCCTCGACGGTCAGGTTCGCTCCGTCGCGGATGCCGATCTCCTCGATGTCGTCGAAGAGCTCGTCGGCTGCGTAACGGGCGAAGACGTCCGACAGCCCGGGCTCGACACCCATGCCGACCAGCGCCATGCGGTCCGACTTCTCCCACTCCGCGGCCCGTTCGAACTGCTCGTCGCCGAGCTTCACCCCGCACTCGCCGTGCGGGTCGTCCGGGTGCGGGCGGGAGAGGGACATCGCCATGTCGACGTAGTGGCTGCCCGCCGCCAGCGCGGCGTCGAACAGGGGCATCACGAAGCGTGGGTCGGTGGCGTTCATCAGTACGTCGCAGCCGCGTTCGGTGAGCAGCTCCGTCACCGCCGCCTCGTCGGAGGCGTCGACACGGCACGCGCTGAACCGTTGCTCGCCGGCGCCCAGGACCGCGACGGCGGCCTCCGCGCGGGCCAGGTCGTAGTCGGCGACGACGAAGTGGTCGAAGAAGCCACGGCGGGCCGCGATCTTGGTGATCGCGCTCCCGACACCGCCGGCACCCACAAGCAGAACACGCATGGCTCGGTCCTTTCCCGGTGAGGCGTCCGCCTCAGAGGGCTGATGGAACCGGGCGTCCCGAGTTAAGGTCAATGGTGTTGGCATAAGACCGGCGCGTCACGGAGGAGGGCGGAGATGGCGAAGGCCGTGGTCCCGGAGGAGGCCCGCAGGCGGCGCCGGCCGACGCGGCAGGGGACGGTGCTCTCCGAGAAGCTGATCGTCGAGACGGCGCTGCGGATGGTGCGCGAGCACGGCAGCGCGGGCCTGTCCGCCCGGCGCCTCGGCGCGGCCCTGGGCGCGGACCCCAGCACCCTCTACCGGTACTTCGAGGGCATGGACGGGCTCACCCTCGCCATGGGCGAGGAGCTGATCGGCCGGGCGCTCGCCGGCTGGGCCCCCACCGGACGGTGGCGCGACGACCTGCGCGCCCTGGGCTTGCGCATCCACGGCGCCTACCTCGCCCACCCGCAGGCCGCCCTGCTGACCACGAGCCGGGTCACCGGCCGCCCGCGGGAGATCGCGGCCGACGAGGCGATCCTGGGCATCCTGCGCGGTGCCGGGTTCGGCGACGAGGACGCGGTGCGGATCTACCACGCCTACATCGACCAGAGCCTGGCCTTCGCGGCCCTCGACGCGGGCCCCCTCGCCCTGACGGACGAGGCACGCGCGTCCGACGAGGAGCGCTGGGAGTCGACGTACGCCCGCCTGCCGGCCGACGACTACCCGAACATCGCGGCCACCGCGGGGCTGCTGGCATCCCGGATGCCCCACAGCGCCTACCCGGTCGCCCTGGAGATGCTGCTGGAGACGGCGGAGCGGCAACTGGCGGACGCCGGGGACTGAGCCGGGGCGGGGCCCGGGCGGGGTCCCGGGCATCGGCAGTCCGGGCACGCACTGCCGGCCCCCTCCGCGTCTGCCCCCGGCGCCACGCCCGGCCAACGGTGCCCCCCTGTGTGTTAGCCCGGCGCCGGACCGGGCAGGCGCAAGGGCGGAACAGAACGCGGAACAGAACGCGGAACAGGACGCGGAACAGAGCATGGAACCGCCCGGGAGGAACCGATGAAGGCCTCGACCGTCGCGTACAAGCCCGTGGGGATGGCCCTCGGCGCCCTCGGAGGCGCGCTGGCCGGCATCGCGTTCAAACAGCTGTGGATGCGGCTCGGCCACGAGGGTGACGCACCGAACGCCACCGACGAGGACCGGTCGTGGCGCGAGATCCTCATCGCCGCGACGCTGCAGGGCGCCGTCTTCGCCCTGGTCAAGGCGGCCATCGACCGCGGCGGTGCCGTGGCCGTCAGGCGCCTCACCGGCACCTGGCCGGACTGACCGGCTCCGGCGCGTAACCACCTGTGCCTCGGCGCGGCCGGACCGTGAGTGAGTGCCGGCGCGTGCCCACCGTGAGCGCGGGGCTGCGGACCGCGACGCCCCGCACGGGCGTGCGATACGTTGCCCGCCATGAGCGCCCTCGAACACGTCGCCTGGCCGACTGCCCTACGGACCGAGCGGCTCGTGCTCCGCGAATCCGACGCCCGGGACCGCCCGGCGTTCATCGAGCTGTTCGCCTCGCCGGAGGTACGCACGTACCTCGGTGGCCCCCGCCCGCGTGACGAGCTGGACCGCGCGATGCCCGAGGTGCCCGGGCGGCGCCCGGGATTCTTCGTGATCGAGCTCGACGGGACGATGATCGGCATGATCACGCTCGACCCGCGCGACACGAGCAGGCCGGGGCACGTCCGTCCAGACGCCGGGGAGACCGAACTGAGCTACACCTTCCTCCCGCACGTCTGGGGCCGCGGCTACGCGGCAGAGGCGTGCGCGGCGGCCCTCGACTGGTTCACCGCGGTGTGCCCCGGCGAGCCCGTGGTCCTGTGCACCCGGAGCGCCAACGACCGTTCCATGCGCCTCGCGGCGAAGCTCGGCTTCACGGAGGTGGAGCGGTTCGAGGAGTTCGGCGCCGAGCAGTGGTTCGGCGTGCGCTCCCCGGTCGCCCCCTCTGCCCGACCGTGTTGGCGGCCACGGCAGGATCTGCGGTGAGAGCGCTCCCTTTCCGTCGGCTCCGTCGAATTCGTCGAACCGCGCACTCCGGTTTATGCTCCGGCGGTGCCGTCCGCCTCCTTGTCCGCGGACGGCCCCACCGTGCGCGGAACGTTCCAGGAGCTCAGAGTTGATCGGTCGTCAGGAAGAACGGGCGGCCATCGCCGAAGCGCTCTCACCGCGTACGACGGCAGCGTCCGTCCTGCTGCTCGGAGAGCCCGGGGTCGGCAAGACCCTGCTGCTGGACACCACGGTCGACGAGGCCCGGCACGCCGGGACCCGGGTGCTGCGAGTCCGTGGCAACGCCGCCGAGACCGAACTCGCCTTCGCCGGCCTGCACCAGCTGCTGCACCCCGTACTGGACGGGGCGGACGCCCTGCCGGTCCGCCAACGCACCGCGCTGCTCGCCGCCTTCGGGCTCGGCGACGACCCCGCGCCGCCCGACCTCATGATGATGAGCCTGGCCGTCCTGACCCTCACCTCGCAGGTCGCCTCCACCGGCCGGCTGCTGCTCGCCGTGGACGACGCCCAGTGGCTCGACCACGGAAGCCGCCAGGTGCTCGGGTTCCTCGCCCGGCGCCTCGCCGGCGAGTCGATCGCGCTGCTCGTCGCGGTCCGCGGCTCCCACCGCCCCGACTGGCTCGACCCCTCCGTCCCGCAGGTCGTGGTGTCCCCGCTCGCCCCCGCCGAGGCGGAGGAACTGCTCGGCACCCAGCCGGATCCGCCCGTCGGCCCGACCCGGAGCCACGTGCTCGCCACCGCTGCCGGCAACCCCCTCGCCCTGGTGGAACTGGCCCGTTCCGTGGCCCGGGACGGCCGGCTGCCCGCCGCGGGACCTGTGCCCGTGCCCGTCACCGACCTGCTGGAGCGGACCTTCGCCGCCCGGGTGGACGAGCTGCCCGCGGCGACGCGCGAGGCCCTGATGGTCGCGGCCGCCGCCGACGGCGCGGGCCTGGCCGACGTACTGGCCGCACTGCCGGCCGGATCCGGCACCGAGGTGTGGCTGCCGGCCGAACGGGCCGGGCTGGTACGGCTGCACGCCGACCGCATCGACTTCTGCCACCCCCTGATCCGTTCGGCGGTCTACGGCTCCGCCCCCTTCACCGAGCGGCGCCGCGCCCACCTGGCCCTCGCGGACGCCCTCGCCGGTGACCCCGACCGCCGCGCCTGGCAGCTGTCGGCCGCCACCGTGACCCCCGAGGAGCCGGTCGCCCTCGCCCTGGAGGCCGCGGCCGTGCGGGCGCTCGGCCGGGGCGCCGTCGCCGAGGCGCTGGCCGGGCTGGAGCGGGCCGCGGAACTGCACCCGGCCCCGACCGAACGGGCGCGCCTGCAGGCGACCGCGGCGTACGCGGCCGTCGTCGCGGGCGACATCGCCAGGGCCGAGGAGCTCGCCGCACGGGCCTCGCGGCTCGACACGGACCCGGACGCGCTGCGCTGGATATCGGCCTTCAGCGGGCTCGTCGAGATGCTGATGCTGCGGATGGAGCGGGCGTTCTGCCTGGTCGTACCGGACGAGCTGCCCGGGGCGGCGCAGATCGACGGCGGGGTCTCCACCATCGCGACAGGCATCGTCCACCACTCGGGCATCCCCGCCCAGCGCGAGCGGGTCCGGCCGATGCTGGCCGCCCGCTCCGGCGCCGAGGGGATGGACACGCACCCCTTCCACCTCTGGGACATCGGCGTCACCGACCCCTTCCTGTACGGCGAGGAGGTGCGCGGCCGGCTGCCTGCCGTCACCACGGCCCCCGGCCTGATCCCCACTCAGAAGCACACCCTCGGGGTCCTGTGCATGCTGCTCGACGAGACCGAGACCGCGGTGAGCCTGCTGGGCGACGTGGTGAACCCGCAGTGGGAGGACGCGGCGGACTTCCACGCCGGAACCACCGCCGCCGACCTGGCCCTGGCCAACCTCGACGGCGGCCGGTGGGCCGACGCCCGCCTCGGCGTCGAACGGCTCGCGGACCGGGCCCTCGCCGGGCAGCGCAACCTCGGAACCGTACGCGCGCTCGCCGTCCTTGCGACCCTGTGCGCCCTGACCGGGGAGACCGGGGCCGCCCGGCGGCACGCGGCCGCGGTGCTGGCCGTCACCGAACCGGCCTGCGCGCTGGCCACCACGGTCCGCGCCCGCAGGGCCGCCGCCTTCGCCGCCACGGCCCTCGGCGACCACGTCACCGCCCACCACCACCTGCGGGCGCTCTTCGACGGATCGGGGGAGCCCGCCCACTACCACTTGTCCTGCTACGCCGTCGCGGACCTCGCGGCCGCGGCCGTGCTCACCGGCCGGGCCGACGACGCCCACCGTGTCCTGGAACGGGTCGGGGCCGCGGTCGGCGGCGGGGCCTCGCCGCGGCTGCGGCAGATCCTGCTGCGGGCCGAGGCCCTGCTGGCCGGACCGGCCCAAGCCGACGCGTGCTTCCGCGAGGCGCTGGAGGAACCGGCCGGACAGCGGTGGCCGTTCGAACGCGGTCAGATCTGGCTGGAGTACGGCGAGTGGCTGCGCCGGCAGCGGCAGATCGCCGAGGCCCGTGCGGCCCTCACCAAGGCGCGCGAGATCTTCGAAGGGCTGGGCGCCGCGCCCTGGGGCGAGCGGGCCGAGGCCGAGCTGCGGGCGGCCGGCGTGGTCGTCGAGCCGGCCCGCCCCAGCGCTCTGCGGTCCCTGACACCGCAGCGGCAGCGGATCGTCAGGCTGGCAGCGCAGGGCCTGACCAACCGGGAGATCGGCGAGCGGCTCTTCCTCTCGCCCCGGACCGTGGGCACGCACCTCTACCAGGCCTTCCCGGCCCTGGGGGTGACCTCGCGCGGTCAGCTGCGCGACATCGTCGAACGGGAGCCGGGCGACTGAGGCATACGGGAGCCGGGCGACTGAGGCGTCCGGCCACCGCGCAAGTCATGTGACGGATGGCAGCGGTGCCGCCCGGTCCGAGAGTGGGGAACAGCAACGACCGCACCGCACCCGGAGCCCCCCATGCCCGACGTCGTGTCCACCTCGCCGCTGTCGCCCACCGATCGGGCGGAGTACTGGCACACCCTGGTGTCCGGCACTTTCATCCCGCTCGACGTCGTCCTGCACGAACGCGAGCCCTCGGCGGGGACGATCGCCAGCCGGCGGCTCGGACCGCTGCAGATCTCCGTGGTCGAGGCCGGCCCGCAGACGGTGTCGCGCAGCGAGCGCCGGATCGCGCAGGGCGGTGCGGAGTACCTGACCGTCACCCTCCACCAGCGGGGTACCGCCCGGCTCACCCAGGACGGCCGGCAGGCCCTGGTACGACCGGGCACCTTCACCTGCTCGGACGCCGGGCGGCCCTACCGCAGGGAACAGCCGGACGACTTCCGCTTCACCGCGTTCCGGGTGCCGAAGCAGGGGCTGGGAGTCTCCGAGGACGACCTGAGGGCCGTCACCGGAACCCTGTTCAGCGGCAGTTCCGGCACGTCGGGGCTGGTCGCCGGATATCTGGCCCGGCTGGCCGAGCAGGCCGGGGACTTCGACCCGTACACGGGCCACCAGCTCGCCCTCACCACGGCCGACCTGCTGGCCGTGCTGGTCCGTGAACGCCGGGGACTGCTGGACCCGCAGGCGCCGGAGGCGGCCCGCGGCATGCTGGCCCGCGTCAAGGAGTACGTCCTGTGCCACCTCGGCGACCCCGGGCTCTCGCCGCAGCGGATCGCGGCGGCGCACCACGTCTCCGTGCGCTACCTGCACAAGCTGTTCCGCTCCGACGGGACCACGGTGGGCCGCTGGATCCACCGGGAACGGCTGGAGCGGTGCCGGCGCGAGCTGTCCCGTCCCCCTGGCGCCACCGTGCCCGTCTCGGCGGTGGCCCAGCGCTGGGGTTTCGTCAGCCCCTCCCATTTCAGCCGGGCCTTCCGCACCGCCTACGGGATGTCACCCAGGCAGTGGCAGGCCGACGCCCGGACCCGGAACGGACCGGACCCGGACGCGGCCTGACGGAGGAGAGGCGGTGCCGGTCGGCTCACAGGGTGCGGCGCACGCCCGCCTGCCGCCCGACATCGCGCAGCTGCACGCCGCGCCGACGGGCACGGCCGCCTCGATGGCGGCCAGGTCCGCCCCGGGGACGACCCGGCGGCCGAGCGCGTCGACGACCAGGGTGGCGGGCCGACGAGCCCGGCGAGCTCGCGCTCGTCGCAGCAGAGGGCCAGGATCCGGCCGTCCTTGACGGCGAGGGCACGGGCCCGGGGACGGGCCGGGTCCCCCCGTGAAGACCTTCGCGTTGCGCAGGACGAGGTCGGCCGTGGAGCCGTCGGGCCGCTGCGGGGCCGGGCGTATGCCGGCCACGGGCATGCCGGGTGCGCCGCTCATGCCAGGGCCTCGCGCAGGGTGTCGACGGCGAGTCCGATGGCGAGCGTCGCGGCCGCGGTCTCGCGCAGGGCGTTCAGCATGACGAAGTCGTGGATGGTGCCCAGCGCGCGCAGCGCGGTGACGGGTACCCCGGCGGCCCGCAGCTTCGCGGCGTACGCCTCGCCCTCGTCGCGCAGGACGTCCGCCTCGGCCGTGATCACCAGGGCCGGGGGCAGCCCGGTGAGCTGCTCGGTGCCGGCCCGCAGCGGGGACGCGGTGATCTCCGTGCGCTGCGCCGGGTCGGTCGTGTACTGGTCCCAGAACCAGCGCATGGCGTCGCGGCGCAGGAAGTAGCCCTCGGCGAACTGCAGGTAGGACTCGCTGTCGAAGGAGGCGTCGGTCACCGGGTAGAAGAGGACCTGCTGGACGAGGCGGACGTCGCCGCGCTCCTTGGCCATCAGGGTGAGGGCGGCGCTCATGTTGCCGCCCACCGAGTCGCCGGCGACGGCGAGGCGGCCGCCGTCGAGTCCGTGCCGGCCGCCCTCGGTGGTGATCCACCGGGCGACGGCGTAGTTCTGCTCGATGGCCACCGGGTAGCGGGCCTCGGGGGAGAGGTCGTACTCGGGGAAGACCACGGCCGCCCCGGCGCCGACGGCGAGTTCGCGCACCAGCCGGTCGTGGGTGTGGGCATTGCCGAAGACCCAGCCGGCGCCGTGGATGTAGAGGATCACGGGCAGCGGGCCGGTGGAGCCGGCCGGGCGGACGACGCGGATGCGGACCTCGCCGGTGGGGCCACAGGGCACGGCGAGCCATTCCTCCTCCACGGGCGGGAGGACGACGCCGTCGCCGCTCTGGACGTCGTCCACGGCCTTGCGGCCGTCGGCGACGGGGATCTCGTAGAGGAACGGCGGCTTGGCGGTGGCGTCCGCGAAGGCCTGGGCGGCGGGCTCCAGGACGGGGCGGCTGGACATGGTGGAACTCCTTCGGGGAAGCGGGGAAGCGGGGAAGCGAGGAAGCGAGGAAGCGGGAAAGTGACGGGCGGCCGGCGGGTACGGTGCCCAGGATCACGCCGGCGGCCGCTCCCGGTCGGGAGACGGCCACCGGCGCGCCGGAGCGGGACCCGCTCAGCCGAGGAAGGCGAGCAGGGCCGAGTTGACCTCGTCGGCGTGGGTCCACAGCAGGCCGTGCGAGCCGCCGGGGACGGTCACCAGCCGGGCTCCGGCGATGCTGCGCGCCAGCGGGATCGCGGTGGAGTCGATCGGCAGGGTGCGGTCGGCGTCGCCGTGGATGATCAGCGTGGGGACGTCGATGCGGGGGAGGTCCCCGCGGAAGTCGGTCAGCCAGGCCTGTACGCACCACAGCGGGTACGGCGTCAGTCCGAGCACCCGGTCGAGGGACCAGGCCCCGGACCGGTGGCGGCCAGGGCGGCGGCGGTGCCGATCAGGACGAGCGGGTACTCGTAGCCGTCGTTCTGCGCCCACAGGCCGTTGTGCCATTTCACGGTGACGGCCACGGTCATGACCCCGACGGCGCCTGTCGCGGCGAGCGGGGTCAGCAGGCCGGCGGCGAGCAGCGCTCCGGACCCGATCTGGCCGGCGCCCGCCGCGGGAGCGGTGAGGGTCCCGCCGCGGAACCCGTCGGCGCGGAACTCCCTCGCACCGCCGCCGAGTCCGCGTCCTCCGAGGTGCGAGCTGACCTTCTGGACGCCATGGCCGGCGATCAGCAGGCCGGCAGCAGCCGCAGCAGGAGCAGGCCGGTGTCCAGGGACGTCATCCGGCCGCGTGCGCGCCGATGACGGCCTGCGCGTAGACGACACCCAGGCCGTAGGCGCCCGCGTGCTCCTTGACGATCTCCATGACGGCGCCGTAGGACTCCGTACGGGCCCAGTCGCGCTGGAGTTCGAGGAGAACCTGCAGCCAGGTGACGGGGACCGCGCCGGCGGCGGTCATCCGCTGGATGGCGTGCTCGTGGGCGGCCGGGGTCACACCGCCCGAGGCGTCGGTGACCACGTACACCTCGTATCCCTGGGCGAGCGCGGAGAGCGCGGGCAGCACCAGGCAGACCTCGGTCCACAGGCCGGAGAGGACGATCTTCCTGCGGCCGGTGGCCCGGACCGCCTCGACCAGCGCCTCGTCCTCCCAGGCGTTCATGCTGGTGCGGTCCACGGCCTGCCGGCCCGGGAACACGGCGCCCAGCTGCGGGAGCAGAGGCCCGGAGAAGGATTCCGCGGCGACGGTGGTCAGTACGGCCGGCACGTCGAACGCGCGGGCCGCCTTCGCGAGGCCCACCGTGCTGTTGATGATCGCGGCCCGGTCCCCGCTTCCCGTGCCGAAGAACATCTGGGGCTGGTGGTCGATGAAGAGCATGACCGAGTTGGCGGGCGTGAGCAGGTCCGCGCTCGGGGCGGCATGGACCTGGGAGACGTCGAACACGAGGGATGTCCTCTCGGGAAAGGCGGAAGGAGAAGCGGAAGCGGCCGCCGCGGTGTTCCCGCGGCCTGCTGTCCGGTCACCGTAGGTCCGCGCCGACCGGCCCGGTTGCCCGTCCGCGCCCGGCGATTTGCCCACGAGCGCACCGCCGCACCGGTGCTTTCCGAAAAACCCGGGGCACGGGTCCGCCGCAAGGGTGAGGATCGGCCATATCAGTGGCGCGATATACACCTTAATTCGATCACGGCATCGTGCTTGGATGGCGCCGCCCCGGTAATTCGTTTACGGCTTGACGGTTTTGACGAACCGGCGGTAACTCCGCGAAGCGCCCAGGTTACGGAGAAGGGAGAAAAGGCCGGCGGGAAGGAAATGACCATCCGTCGGCTCGACTTCCGCAAGATCGGTTATGTAGTGTTCCCGTTATTCACCGCCCAACGGGGGGCGGACGGCAACTTCGGGATTGGTCCGGACTATTTCCGGCGTGTGACGACCCCGAAGAACCGGCAGACCACCGCCCCCGCCACGCTCCCCATTGGGGGAATGCGTGTCCCGACACGGGGGATCAACCATCCGGTTCCAGCTTTTGGGGCCCTTGAGCATTGCGCACGGACCCGAAACCGTCGTTCTCAAACCGTCCAAGCCGACCAGCCTTCTCGCCGCACTTCTGCTGCACCCGAACACGGTGGTGTCAACCGCCTACCTGCTACGCGCCGTATGGGACGAAGAACCGCCTGCCACGGCCCGGGCCGCACTGCAGACGTGCGTCCTCCGGCTGCGCCGGCTGTTCGCCAAGTACGGCATATCCGCGACCACCATCGAGGCCGTCCCCGGCGGATACCGGATGCACTGCGACACCGACACCCTCGATCTCGTGCAGTTCCGTACACTCGCGGCCCGCGCCGGTGCGGCGGCGGGCCCGGGGGAGGAGCTCTACAGGCTGCGCGAGGCGCTCTCCCTCTGGCAGGGCCAGCCCCTCGCCAACGTCGCCTCGCGTCTGCTCCAGGATGACGCGGTGCCCGCCCTCGAACAGGAACGGCTGCGGGTGCTGGAACGGGTCTGCGACCTCGAACTCGCCGCCGGCAACTGCCATCAGGTCCTCGTCGACCTGTACGAGAGCGCCCGTCGGCACCCGGTGCGCGAACGGTTCACCGAACAGCTCGTCGAGGCGCTCTACCGCACCGGACGGCAGGCCGAGGCGCTCGCCGAGTACCGCACGGTCCGCGACCGGCTCCGGGACGAACTCGGCATCGACCCGGGACCGGGGCTGCGCCGCCTGGAACTCGCCATCCTGCGCGCGGAGGAGCTGGCGCCCGCCCCGCCGGAACCCGCGCGTACCGCAGGCGCGACCGCGGTTCCCGCGCTGCCCTCCGGCGCGTCCGCCCCGGCCCGGCCGCCCCGGGCGGCACCGCCCGTCCCCGCCTTCACCGGACGCGAGAGCGACCGCAGGGCCATGGCCGCCCGGCTCACCGCCCCCGACGGACCCCGCCTGGTCGTCGTCTCGGGAGCGCCGGGCATCGGCAAGTCCGCACTCGCCCGCCAGACCGCCCACGAGGTGCAGGAGTCCTTCCCCGGCGGCGTGTTCACCCTCCGGCTGGCCCGGCCGGACGGCACCCCCGTCGCCGTCGAGGAGGCGGCGCGGCTCATGCCGGAGCCCGCGGCCGGACGCAGGCTGGTCGTCCTGGACGGCGCGGCCGGCGCCTGGCAGGTGCTGCCGTTGCTGTCCGCCGCCGAGGACGCCGCCGTCCTCGTGACCAGCAGGCGCCAGCTGGCCGCCGTCGTCGCCACGCACGGCGGCGCCGTGCACCGACTCGACGTGCTCCGGTCCGCCGAGGCGTACGCACTGCTGGCGGGACTCGTCGGCGCCGAACGGGTCGCGGCCGAACCCGCCGCGACCCGTGAACTGGCCGCCGTGTGCGGGCACTTCCCGCTCGCCCTGCGGATCGCCGCGGGACGGCTGCTGACCCGGCCCGGCCTGTCGGTCGCGGCCTGCGCGGCCTGGCTCGCCGAGGATCCCACGGCGCGGCTGGCGCTCGCGGAGGACGCCGGACTCTCCGTACCCCAGGTGCTGGGGCGGGCCCTCGACGCACTCGCCCCCGGTCTGCGGGAGGCGTTCCTCCGGCTGGGGGCCCGCGCCGGGGCCGGGGACCCGACGGCCGGGGAGGACGAGTCCGTGCTCGAACAGCTCGTGGAAGCAGGGCTGTTGGAGGACGGGCCGCCCGGCCCGTACCGCATGCACGAGCTGCTCCGCAGCTACGCGCGTCGGCGCGTCCGCACGCACGAGACCACGGCGGCGGCCGCACCGCGCTGACCCCTCCGGCCCGGGCCCCGGCCCCGTGCCACGGCCGCGCGAGCCGTTCGTCCGCCTCGGCCGTCTCCCGTGCCGCGCTCCGTCCCGCTCGGTCCCCGTGCCGCGCTCTCTCCCCGCTCCAGGCTTCCCCCGATCCCGCCCAGACCGCACCCAGGGGTGTTCCCATGGCTCACGCCAGCTACCAAGCCGTTGCCGCGACCCGTCCCCGGATCCGCCGGGACGTGCTGTTCACCGAGACGCCCGACGGCGTGCTGTTCCACAACGCGGACGGCGGCTTCCGCCTCACCGCCAAGTCCGCGTACCGCTTCGCGACGCTGATCGTCCCCCACCTCACCGGTGAGCACTCGGTCGACGACCTGTGCCGGGGCCTCGGCGAAGCACAGCGGGCGATGGTCGGCGAACTCGTCCGGACCCTGTACGACAGGGACTTCGCGCGACCCGTCACCACCCCCGCCGGACCGGCGGACGCGCAGGCCGCGGCCGCCCCCGACGTGGCCCGCCGGTACGCCCCCCAGATCGCCTACGCCGACCACTACGCCGACGACGCCGAAGCCCGCTTCCTGCGCTTCCGGGAGACCCGCGTGGCCGTGCTCGGCGACGACGACGTCGCCCGCTGGTGCGCGTCGAGCCTGATACGCAACGGCTGCGCGGTCGTCGGCGTGACGCCCGCCCTCGCAGCGCCCGCGCCCGTCACTCCTGAGAGCGGCAGGGCCGCGCCCGGCATGCCCGCGCCCGGAACGCCCGCGCTCGACGCCGAGGTGGCCGAGGCCGTCGCCGACGGCTGCCCGGCCGAGCTCCGCACCCTGCCGGTGGCCGCCGGCCGGGAGCCCGCCTGGATGGACCTGTCCGACTACGACCTCGTGGTCGTCACCGGCGGCCGTACCGCGCCCGCCCGCCTGCTGCCGCTGCTGCGCGCCGGCGTCCCGGCCGGCCGCACCCTGCTGCCGGCCTGGTCGTACGGCTCCGACGCGGTGATCGGCCCGCTCATGACGGCCAACACCCCCGGCTGCTGGGCCTGCGCCGCGCTGCGGCTCGGCGCGGCCCCCGGCCGCGACGGCGCTGCCGCGGCCGAACTGTGGAGCACCCTGGCCCTGCCGGGCGGACCCGCCGCCGCCGGCCCGGAGCCCGGCGGGCCGCTGGCCGCGATGATCGGCAACCTGCTGGGCTACGAGGTCTTCCGCACCACCTCCGGAGCCCTGCCCGCCGAGACCGCCGGCCAGGTCGTCGTGCAGGACATGGCCTCGCTGGACGTCACGGCGGAGCCGCTCCTCGCCCACCCGCGCTGCCCGTTCTGCGCCCCGGACACCGGGACGGCGAGCCGGCCCGTCGCCCCCGTGGACCTCACCGAAGCCGCCACCACCGCCGCGCCCGCCCTGCCCACCCTGGAGACCGCTCGCGAGGCGGACGCCCTGGTGGAGGAGCTGAACCGGCGCTCCGAGGCGCTCGTCCGCCCGTACACCGGCGTCTTCACGCGCTACGCCGACGAGCCGCTGACCCAGATCCCCCTCAAACTGAGCGTGGTCGACCTCGGCACCGGCCACGCGCGCTCCCGGTCCGTCGCGGCCTTCGACGTCCACCACGTCGCCGGGGCCCGGATGCGCGCCCTGGACGCCGCGGCCCTCGTCTACGCCGAGCACGTCGTCCCCGCGTACGGCGTCACCACCCGCGACGAGGGCGCGGACGGGGGCGGGCCCGCGGTCGCGGAAGGCTCGCTGACCGTCGCCTCCGGTCTGCCCGGCACGGCCGCCGCCTGGCAGCGGGCCGTCTCCCTGGTCACGAAGGAGCCCGCCCGCGTGCCGGCGGGCGCCGTCCGGCCCTTCGGCCCGCACAACCCCGACCGGCTCTTCGAACGCACCCGCGCCGGAGCCGGTGCCGGCCCCTCGCCCGCCGACGCGGCCGCCGCCGGTCTGCTGTCCGCCCTGGCCCACGACGCCCTGCTGCGGGCGGTCCGCGGGGCCGCTGCCACGCCCGTACCGCTGACGCACGCCGTCGACGGCACCGCCGACGCCGCTGAAACGGCCGACGCGGCCGGCACCGCCGACGCCGAACTCGTCTTCCTCGTACGGTCGGCGCAGCGGCTCGTGCCGGACGTCGAGCTCCTCGACCTCGGCGAGGCCGCCCGCTCCGGCGTACCGGTGCTGCTCGCCCGGGCCGGCGAGCGCTGGGCCGTGGGCGCCGGCCTGGACCGCCGGACGGCCACCGTGACAGCGCTGCGGGACCTGCTGGGCGCCGTGCAGTACGAGCAGGACGAGGCCGCACCCGGCGGACCGGCCGACACCGGGGATCCACTGCTCGCCGACCTCGACGCCCGCACGCTCACGACCTCGCCGGACGGCGCGTCCACCGGACCGGGCCAGGACGCCGCCGACTGGCCCCAGGTGCTGGACCGGCTGCGCGCCGCGGGCCGCGACGCCTACCTGGTCCCCACCGGAACCCCGGACCTGGCCTCGGCCGGACTCCACACCGCCAGGGTGCTGCTGACCACCGCCCAGGAGCCGGGCGATGACCACTGATCCGCTGACGGCCGACGGCCCCGGCCTCGCCGACGCGCTCGGCCCGGACGCGGCGGCCCGCTTCACCGCGCAGCTCGACCGCGCCCTCGCCGAACTCGGCGGCCCCCGCATCACGCCGGCACCCCTCGGACTCGGCGACGCCTTCACCCGGCCCGCCCCGGAGGGCGCCGACGGGGCGACGGCCGTGCCCGTGCACCTGTACGGCCACCAGGCGGTCGTCGGACCGCCCGGCGGCTGCGCCCGCTGCCTGGAGCGCCGCTGGCAGGCGGTACGGTCCGTGGCGCTCCGGGACGCCCTCGAACTCGGCGGCGGCACCCGGGCCGCGGGCGAGTGGCCGTACGCCCACCCCTTCGCCGCCCGGGCGCTGGCCGCGCTGATCACGGCCGCCCGGGCTCCCCGCCCCGGCGCCCCGGCGCCCGGCGTCTTCCCCGACGTCCGGCTGCTGGACCTGCGGACCGGCCGGGTACGCCGGTACCCGCTGGTCCCGGATCCGGAGTGCCCGCTCTGCGCCACCCCGGGCGAGGACACCGCCGCAGCGGCGGTGCCCGATCCGGCTCCGGCGCCGAAACACCGGCCCGGGGTGTTCCGTACCCGGCCCGTCGAGTCGTACGGGATCGACGTGGCGGCCTTCGCGAACCCGCTGTGCGGGGCGCTGGGGCCCTCCCTCGTCCAGGACGTCTCCTCCACGTCCACCTCGGCGACCATCGGCTGCTTCTCCATGCGCTCGGGCGAGTACCTGCGCGAGACGTTCTGGGGCGGTCACACCGACTCCTTCGCCCGCAGCGCGCACGTGGGGGTCCTGGAGGGGCTGGAGCGCTACGCGGGGATGCGGGCCCGGTCCCGGACCACGAGTGTCACCGGCTCCCTGGAGCGGTTCGGCGCCGACGCGGTCGACCCGCGGGACGTCGGCCTGTACAGCGAGGCCTTCCACCGGGCGAACCCGCGCGTGCGGCCCTTCGCCCCGGACCGGGAGATCGCCTGGGTGTGGGGATGGTCGCTGCGCGACCGGGTACCCCGCCTGGTCCCGGAGATCCTGACGTACTATCACGCCCCGGGCCTGGAGAACCGGTTCGTGCAGGAGAGCTCCAACGGCTGCGCCTCCGGCGGAAGTCCGGCCGAGGCCGCCTACTTCGGGCTGATGGAGGTCGTCGAACGCGACGCGTTCCTGCTCACCTGGTACGGGCGGCAGCCGCTGCCGGAGATCGACCCGGCGAGCAGCTCCCGGCCGGCCACCCGCGCGATGGTCGACCGGCTGGCGATGTACGGCTACCGGGCCCGGTTCTTCGACACCCGGATCACCTTCCCGATCCCCGTCGTCACGGCGGTCGCCGAACGCTTCGACGGCGGCCCCGGCCGGATGTGCTTCGGTGCCGGCGCCGGCCTCGACCCCGAGGCCGCCCTGGCCTCGGCGCTGTGCGAGATCGCCACGGACGCCGTCAACCTGCCCGGGCGCACCGAGCGCGACGAGACCCGGCTGCGCGCGATGGCGGCCGACTTCGACCTGGTCACGGCACTGCACGACCATCCGCTCGTCTACGGGATCCCGGAGATGGGCGTGCACGCGGACTTCCTGCTGCGCGGCCCCCGCACCGGCACCGCAACCGGGACCGGCACCGGGACAGGCACCGGAACCGGAACCGACCGTGAGCGCCGGCGGACCGTCGCCGAGCTGGAGTGGCCCGACGCCTGGGGCTCGCCCGCCTCCGACGACGTGCGCACCGACCTGGAACGGTGCGTGTCGGCGGTCACGGCCGAGGGGTTCGACGTCGTGGTCGTCGACCAGACGATGCCCGAGCAGCGGGCTCTGGGACTGCACACGGTGAGCGTGCTCGTCCCCGGCCTGCTCCCCATCGACTTCGGGTGGTCCCGGCAGCGGGCCCTCGGCATGCCACGGATGCGGACCGGCCTGTTCGCCGCCGGTCTGCGCGAACGGCCCCTGGAGCCCGGCGATCTCAACCCGGCACCCCACCCCTTCCCCTGACCGGCCACCGCCGGCGTCCGCCCCGAACTTACGGAGGACCCATGGGCCACGCCCATGTCTACGCCCACGAGATCATGCACCGCGGCCGGGTGCCGATGGAGCCCGCCGACTTCGTCCCCGACTGGGCCGACCGCCCCCGCAAGGCCAAGTTCCACCCGGACGCCGAGACGCTCCCGCTGCCCGCGCTGCCCGCGCTGCCCGCGCCGGCCACCCCGCCGCGGCCCGTGCCCGGATTCACCCTGCCGCTGCTGGCCGGGATGCTCGGGGACTCGTACGGGCTGACCGGCCGACGGCTCGCGGTCCAGGCCAACACCGACCTGGCCGCCCTGCCGCACTACACCCACGCCAACTGGTCGCGCGGCACCGCCTCCGGCGGTGGCCTCTACCCGGTGGCCGTCCACTGGGCGGCCGGCCCGGGCGGACCGCTGACACCCGGCCTCTACCACTACGCGCCGCACCGGCACGGGCTGCGCCGGCTGCTGACGGGCGACGTCACGGGCGACGTCCGGGAGGCCCTCGGCCCGGGGGCCGGCGCCGCCGGACAGGCCACCCAGTACCTCGTCCTCAGCGTCAAGTACTGGCAGAACGCCTTCAAGTACAACAGCTTCTCCTTCCACGCCGTCAGCATGGACGTCGGAGCGCTCGTGCAGACCTGGCGGCTGTGGGCGGCGCAGTACGGTCTGCGCATCGACCCGGTGCTGTGGTTCGACGAGGAACACCTGGCCCGGCTGCTGGGCGTGCCGCCCGAGGAGGAGGGCGTCTTCGCCGTCGTCCCCCTGGCCTGGCAGGGCGCGCCGGAGCCCGGGCACGCCGGAGCGACGGGCGCCACCACACGCCACCGGGACCGCGAACGCTCCCGCCGCGTCATCGAGTTCGAGACGCTGCGCCGCATCCACACGGCCACCACGGGCCGGGCCGCCGACCGCCCGGCGCCGGGAGCGCTGGACGCGGCGGCCGCCCTCCCGCCCCGCGGCGCGGATCCGCTGCCCCTGCCCGTTCCCCCCGCGCCGCCGGTCACCGTCACCCGTGCCCTGCGCGAACGCCGCAGCAGCTTCGGCCGCTTCGACGCCTCCCGCCCGGTCGCGGCCGGACAGCTCGCCGCCCTGCTGGCCGACTGCGCGGCCACCCGGTACGGAACGGAGGCCGAACGTCCCGGCGGTCCCGCCCTCACCTCGCTGTACGCCTTCGTCAACCACGTCGAGGGCATCGCCCCCGGCACGTACGCCTACGACCGGGCCGTGCACACCCTGCGCCTGGTCCGGCCGGGACCGCCCGGCCCCTTCCTGCAGCGCAGTTACTTCCTCTCCAACTACAACCTGGAGCAGGCCGGCGCGGTGCTCGTCCCGACGGTCCGCACCACCGCCGTGCTGGACGGCGTCGGCGACCGCGGCTACCGGCTCGTGGGCGGCGCCGTCGGAGCCGTCGCACAGACCTTCTACACCACGGCTGCGGCCCACGGCCTCGGCGCCGGGGTGGCCCTCGGCTTCGACAACATCTCCTACATCGAGGAGCTGGGACTGACCGGCACCGACGAGGCACCCCTGCTGATCATGCTCGCGGGCCACGAGCGTCCGCACCCGGCCGACTTCCGCCACGAGATCGCCTGAAGGGGGGCGGGACGAATGAACACCACCGACTGGCACGCGGGCGACCGGTTCATGCTGCGCGTCGCCGGACTGGCCCTGTCCGACGTCGAGGCGCTGCGCGCCGACGGCACCCGCCGCTGGGCCGAGGACGTCCTGGCCGCCGAGACCGGCCTGCGCCAGGGCGCCGAACGGCTGGGCGAGGTGCTCCACGCGGCCGTCGCGGCCACCGACCCGGCGCCGGACGGCCCGGGCACCGCCCAGCGCCGCGCACTGCTCCGGCTGCGCCGCCAGATCCACAACGACCGGCTCCCGGCCAGGCCGGACGCCTCGACCGAGACCGCCGTCGAAGCCGTCGCCGCCGTGGACGAGGCCGCCGCCGAGCACCTGGCCGGCTGGCTGCACCGGCGCCGCCTGCTGGACAAACTGCTGGCCGAGGGGCCGCCGCTGCTCACCGCCGACCTCGCCCGCAACCGGACCGCCCTGCGCGCCCTGGTCGCCGACGAGCGGCTGCGCCGCGGCCTGCTGCTGGCCTCGCCGGTGCTCGAAGGGCAGCTCGACGCATACGCCCGCGCCGAGGGCGTACCGACCGGGCGGGCCCGCAAGGCCGAGCGGTCCGTCCTGTCGTACGTGTACCGCACGGCGTGCAAGACGAGCCCGTTCAGCACCCTCACCGCCGTCGCCACCGGCCGCTTCACGGACACCGCGGGCCGGGACGCGCCGGACGGGATCCGGGTGGCCGACACGTGGAGCAGCCACGTCCGGCTCAACGTCGTGGTCCTCGCCCGGCTCGCCGAGCTGATCCTGGCCGACCCGGAGCGCCGCCGGGACCTGCCGCTGCGCCCGGCCTCCGGCTGGGGCCACGAGGACGACCGGATCCGCTACGTGCGCAGGTCGGTCACGGCCGGCGACGACGCGGCCGCCGTCACCTTCGACGCGGTCGAGGACCGGCTGTTCTTCCTGCGCCGCAGCGGCACCCTGGAGCGGCTCCTCGGCCTGTTCGCCGAGCGTCCCGGACTGCGCCACCGGGAACTGACGGACTGGCTCGCCGCCGAGCACGCCGCCGGCCCCGCGGAGTGCGAGGCGTACGTCCGTGCCCTCCTCCAGCTCGGCCTGGTCCGCGTACCCCTCCTCGACACCCACGTGCACGACGACGACCCGCTGTGCTCCTTCCGGCAGGCACTGACCTCGCTGGAGCGGCCCTGGGCCGACCGGCTCGCCGCCCTGCTCGAAGCGCCCGCCGCCGCCCTGGCCGGCTATCCGGCCGCCGGGCACGCGGAACGGGCCGGTCTGCTGCGGGTGCTGCGCAGCGGCCTGCACCGCGCCCAGGAGGAACTCGGAGCACCGGACGCGGCCCTGCCGCAGACCCTGCTCTACGAGGACGTCAGCGCCGGCCGCGAGCTGCCCTGCCCGACGCGCGACTGGACCGCACTGCGGTCGGTCGAGCGGATCCTGCCCGCCTTCGACCTCACGCTGGCCCAGCGGATCACCTTCGAGGGCTTCTTCACCGCCCGCTACGGGGCGGGGGGCCGGTGCGAGGACCTCCTGGGCCTGGTGCACGACTTCCACGAGGACTTCTTCGACCAGTACCTGTCGTTCACCGCACGGCGCAGACCCTTCGACGAGCACGGCGCGTACGTTCCGGAGGAGAACTGGCTGGGCCTGCCGGGCATCCGCGCCCTGGACGCGGCGCGCCGCACCTTCATCGGCCGGATGCGACAGGCCTGGGCGGCGCACGAGGACGAGCACGGCCGCGACGCGACGGCCGTCCTGCGCCTCGGCGAAGCGGACCTCGCGGCGGTCACGGACGAACTCGCAGCGATCACCCCGGGGTTCGCGCCGCGCTGCCACCACCTGCAATTCGGCAGCGATCCCGCCGACGGCACCCCGCTGACCGTGCTGAACCGCTCCTACGGCGGACTGTCCTTCCCCTTCAGCCGCTTCACCCACGTCTACGACGGGACGGGCGCGGACCTCTCCGACGCCCTGCGCGCCACCGCGCACTCCGTCACCCCGCCCGGGGCGGTCCTCGCCGAGGTCACCGGCGGCCCCGTCACCACCAACCTCAACCTGCACGGACGGCTGACCGAGTACGAGATCGTCTGCCCGGGCGAGAGCGGCACCCTCCCGCCGGAGCGCCGGCTGCACCTGGACGACCTGTACGCCGAACATGTGCCGGCCACCGGACGCGTGGTGCTGCGCTCGCGCCGGCTGGGCCGCGAGGTGGTCCCCGTCTACCTCGGCTACCTGGTGCCGCTCGCCCTGCCCGCGATCCCGCGCACGCTCCTGCTGCTGTCCCCGTCGTCGATGTCACCGCTCGACGTGTGGGCGGGCGTACCGCAGGGCGCCGCGCGCGACAACGTGACCACCCGGCCCCGGGTGGTCCACGGCGACGTCGTGCTGAGCCGTCGCAGCTGGACCACCACCGCCGGTGACCTGCCCGTCCAAGGGGCCCAGGAGGCCCGGCACTTCCTCGACTGGCAGCGCTGGCGCCACGCCCACGGCCTGCCGGAGCAGGTGTTCGCGACCGTGTCGGCCGGACCGTCCGCCGCCGGGGCCAAACCGAGTCACGTCGACTTCGCGAGCCTGCTGTCACTCGCGGCCTTCGAGACGCTGCTGCGCGACCCGGCCCACCGGGTCGTCTTCCGCGAGATGCTCCCCGACTCCGCGGGCCTGCACGTCCACTCGGCGCGCGGCGCGCACGTGGCCGAACTGGCCGTCGAGACCTTCACCACCCCCCGAGACGCAGCAGACCAGGAAGGCGGCACGCGATGTCCGAGATGACCCCGTCCACCACCGGCGCCCGCCCCGACACCCGCGGCGCCTGGCAGGCCCTGCACATCTTCTACGCCGCCAACCCGCAGCCCCTGCTGGTGCAGTGCGTCCGGCCGCTGATCGCCGGACTCACCGCCGACGGCCTGCTCGCCGGCCACTTCTTCATCAACTACTGGCTGGAGGGGCCGCACGTCCGGCTCCGGCTGCGCCCCGCCACGCCGGAGGCGGAGGCCGAGGTGCGGCGCCGCTCCGAGGAGGCCGTGGCCGCCTTCCTGAGGGCCCGGCCGGCCCTCTACGAGGTCGACTCCGGATTCCTCAACGAGTTCTACAACGCCCTCTTCGACATCGAGTTCCCGGAGGGCGACCGGGCCGCCTTCACCGGGCCCGACGGCCGGATGAACCTGCGGCCGAACAACGCGTACTCCCGAGAGCCGTACGAACCCGAATACGGCAAGTACGGCGGCCCCGCCGGCGTCGAACTCGCCGAATGGCACTTCGCCCGCTCCAGCGATCTGGTCATCGACGCCCTGCACCGCATGAACCTGCACCTGCGCACCGTACTGCTGGGCACCTCCGCCCAGCTGATGATGGTCATGGCAGGCGTCTTCCTGCCCGACCGGGAGGAACTCGCCGGATACCTCGACCGCTACTACGAGTTCTGGCACCGGGCCTTCCCCGGCACCGGGTTCATCGGATCCGAGGAGTACGACCGGACGTACGGGCAGACCGCGCCCGGGCTGGGCCGCCGCTTCACCGCCGTACGTGCCGCGCTCGCCTCGGGGGAGACCGGCCGGCTCCCGGCCTTCCTCACCGGGTGGGCGGAACACTGCCACGAGCTGCGTGAGCGGGCCGAGGCCCTCGCCGTCGCCGGGGAGCTCGTCTTCCGGTCCTGGGACGGCACCCGCGACGAACGGGTGACTGACCCCGCCGAGGCCCTGCCGCTGCTGCTCTCCCCGTACATGCACATGACCAACAACCGGCTGCACGTCACCATCCGGGACGAGGCCTACCTGGCACACCTGCTGGGGCGGGTGCTGCGCGAGGACGGGGTCCCGGCCGGGGGAACGGCGGCCGCCACATGACCGGGCTCGGGGACCACCGGCCCGCGCTGCGGCCCGAGGTCCTGCTCTCCCCGCCGCTCCTGGACGGGCCCGCGACCGTGCACCTGGTCAAGGACCCGGTCTCCGGGGCCTCGTTCGAGATCGGCCCCAAGGAGCACTTCCTCGTCTCCCGGCTGGACGGCTCCCGGAGCCTGGCGGAGATCGGCAGCGAGTACGGACGCGTCTTCGGGCGACGGCTCGGCGAGGGTAACTGGCAGCAGCTGCTGGCCCTCCTCGGCAGCCGACGGCTGCTCGCCGGCGGTCCGGCCCCGGACCCGGACCCGGGCCAGACCCCGGAGCCCGTCCCGGCCGCCGGGACGTCCGGCAAGCCGCTCCGGGGCACCCTCCTGCGCGGCACGCTGCGCCTGGTCGCGGACGCCGACGCCACGACGGCCCGGCTGCACCGCGCGCTGCGCCCGCTCCTGCACCCGGCGGTGCTCGGCGTCCTGCTGCTCGGCTGCCTCGCCATGGAGGCCGTGCTCGCCCGGTCCCTGGGTGAACTCGCCGCTGCCTGCGGCTGGTTGCTGCGCCATCCGGCGCCGCTGCTGGCCGTGGCCACCCTCATGTGGCTGAGCACGGCCCTGCACGAGTTCGCGCACGGCATCGCCGCCCGCCACGTCGGCGGGACCGTCGGCGAGATCGGACTGCGCTGGCGGCTGCCCGTCGCCATCATGTACTGCACCGTCGACAACTACCGCTTCCTGCAAAGGCGCCGGCACCAGCTGGCGGTCGCCGCCGCCGGAGCCTTCGCCAACCTGCTGTTCCTGCTGCCGTTCTGGCTCTGGTGGGCGGCGCTGCCCGCGGGCGAGGACCCCACCCGGCGGACCCTCTCCGCACTGCTGCTCATCGGCAGCGCCCAGGCGCTCGTCAACCTGATCCCGCTGCCCCCGCTGGACGGCTACACCATGCTCGGCCACGGCCTGCGCGTCACCCGGCTGGCTCCCGCCAGTTCGGGGTACCTCCGACTGCGGATGCGCGACCGGGCCGCCGCCGCCGCGTACCCGCCGCGTGCCAGAAGGCTCTACCTCGGCTACGCCGTCGGCTCCACCGCGCTGGTCCTGCTGCTGGCGGCCGGCCTCACCGGAGCGGTCTGGTACGCCGCCACCACCTGAACCCACGACACCCCGAACCACGACACCCCGAACATCCCGTACGACAGACACAGAGGGACGCACGACCCATGACGACAGACAGCACCCAGCCGCCCGACTCCCCGGCCATCGCCGTCCGGGACGTCCGCAAACGCTACGGCGACCGCCGGGCGGTGGACGGGGTCTCCCTCGACGTGCGCCGCGGTGAGTTCTTCGGGCTCCTCGGCCCCAACGGAGCCGGCAAGACCACCCTCATCGAGATCATGGAGGGCCTGCGCCAGGCCGACGACGGCACGGTCACCGTCCTCGGCCAGAGCCCCTGGCCCCGCAACACCGCGCTGCTGCCCCGGATGGGCGTACAGACCCAGGCCTCGGCCTTCTTCGTACGCCAGAGCGCCCGCGAGCATCTCGCCACCGTCGCCGGCCTCTACCGCCGCGACCCGGCAGCCGCGGACCGCACCCTGGAGAGCGTCGGGCTCACCGGACAGCGCGACGTCATGGTGGAGAACCTCTCCGGCGGCCAGCGCCAGCGCCTGGCCATCGCCTCCGCACTCGTCCACGAACCGGAGCTGATCTTCCTGGACGAGCCGACGGCCGCCCTGGACCCGCAGGCCCGGCGCGACCTGTGGGAAGTGCTGCGCGCCCTCAAGGACCAGGGCCGCACCATCGTCTACACCACCCACCACCTCGACGAGGCCGAGGCGTTGTGCGACCGGGTCGCCATCCTCGTCGGCGGCCGGATCGCCGCGCTCGACTCGCCCCACCGGCTGGTCACGGCGGCCGGCGCCCCCTCGCGCCTGCTGCTGCCCGCCGGCCGGCTCGCCGTCGAGGAGGCCGCGGCGCTCCCCGGCGTGGACCGGGCCGTCCTGCAGGGCGGCTCGCTCGTCCTGGAGACCGCGACACCCGGCAAGGTTCTCCAGGCCGTCGACGCCCTCACCGGACTGGACGGGGTGATGACCCGCACGGCCACGCTGGAGGACGTCTACCTCGAACTCACCGGCGCCGCACACCCCGGCCCCCGGACCGGCCCCCACCCGCAGACGGAGTACCAGGCATGAGCGCATACACGGCCCTGACCGCCGCCGGCTACCGGGCGCAGGTCCGGGACAAGGCCACCCTCTTCTTCACCTTCGCCTTCCCGCTGCTCTTCCTGGTCGTCTTCGGCCTGATCTTCAGCGGGCAGGACGTCGAGGAGACCGGCCGCCCCTACATCTCCTACATCGCGCCCGGGGTGATGTCCTGGGGCGTCGCCAACGCGGCCGTCTTCGGCATCGCCTTCACCCTGATGCAGTGGCGGCGCGACGACCTGCTCCGCCTGATCCGGCTGACCCCGACCCCGCTGACGACCGTGCTCGCCTCGCGGTACGTCCTGGCCCTGGTCGTCGGCATGGCACAGGCGGCCGTGTTCGTCGCGGTGGCCATGCTCCCCGGTTTCGGGCTGACCCTCGACGGACGCTGGCCGCTGGTACTGCCCGCCCTGGTGCTCGGCATCACCGCCTTCCTCGCCATAGGCGTGATCGTCGGCACCTACGCCAACACCCCGGAGGCCGTCGCCGCCATCGCCAACTGCCTGATGGTCCCGATGGCCTTCCTGTCCGGCTCGTTCCTGCCGCTCGACATGATGCCGTCGTGGCTGCGGTCGGTCTCCCTCGTCCTGCCGCTGCGCTACCTCAACGACGCCGCCACCGGCGCGCTCACCGGCACCGGGACCCTCGCCGGCATCGGCACCGGCTGCGGGGTACTCCTCGGCTTCGCCCTGCTCTTCGGCGCGATCGGGCTGAGGACCTTCCGCTGGAGCAACCGGACATGACCACGCCCCCGTCCCGTCCGCCCGCACCGGACGGGACGCCCCTGGAATCCGCCCGGCGGAACCTCGCGGCAGCACTGGAACCGCTCGGCGCCGTCGTGGTCACCCTGGGCGTGCACGACGCCCTGGGACCGCGCACCGCCGACCCGTTCGCCGCGGTCCGGCCGCGGGCCACCGTCCACCTCACCGCCCGGGAGGTGCTGGTCGGCCCGTGGGGCGGCGACGGCAGCGCACCGGCGTGCGGCCAGTGCCTGGCCATGCGCCGCCAGCGGCTGCGCAGCCGCAGCGAACGCGACGCCCTGGAGACCGGCAGCGGGCCCGGCACGCCCACCGGCCCCGAGTGGCCGCGGCTGTCCCCGTACGCGCACGACGCGGTGTACGCGCTGCACGAGGCCGTCCACGGCGGCCGGGTCACCGCACCCGCCGGAGCCGCGGCCGACCGCACCCTGCCCCAGGTGTCCCGGCTGGACCTGGCCACGCTGCGGATCCGGACGTACCCGCTGCTGGCCGACCCGCTGTGCCCGGACTGCGGCCCACGGGGTACCGACACGCCGCGGCCCTTCACCCCGGTGTCCCGGCCCAAGCCCGGTCCCGGCGACGCACAGCGGCTGCGCGCCGCCTCCTCGTACCCGATGCCGTACACGGCGCTGGCCAACCCGGTGACCGGGGTGCTCGGCGGCGGGACCTGGCTGAACGTCACCTCGCCGACCACCGCCCCGGTCGCGGGGAGCGTCTTCATGCGCGGGTACGCGGGCCTGACGGACGTCACCTGGAGCGGGCAGGCCAACAGCTTCGCAGCCAGCCGCGACCTCGCCCACCTGGAAGGGCTGGAACGGTACGCCGGCACCCACCGCCGCACCGGGAACACCCTGCTCACCGCCTCCTACGCGGAACTGGGCGAGCGGGCGCTCGACCCGGCCGAGTGCGGGTTCTACGCGCCGGAGACCTACCACGACGACCCGCTCGTGTCCCCCTTCGACCCCGGGCGGCCGATCCCGTGGGTGTACGGGCACTCGCTGCGCGACGACCGTGCCGTCCTGGTCCCGGCCCGGCTGGTGCATTACAGCGCCGGTGTCGCCGCCGACAACTTCGTCTTCGAGTGCTCCAACGGCTGCGCCATCGGCAGCTGCCCGGAGGAGGCGCTGCTCGGCGCCCTGCTCGAACTCGTCGAGCGGGACGCGTTCCTGCTCGCCTGGTACGGCGGCCTGCCGCTGACCGAGATCGACCTGGCGAGCATGCCGGGGACCGCGGTGCGCACGATGGCCGACCGGGCGGCGCTCCAGGGCTACGACGTGCACGCCTTCGACAACCGCGTCGACCTGGCGGTCCCGGTCGTCACCGGGCTCGCGGTACGGCGCGACGGCGGCCCCGGACTGTTCTCCTTCGGCGCCGGCGCCGCCCTCGACCCGGCGACGGCGGTGGAGGCGGCGCTGTCGGAAGTGCTCACCTACATCCCGCACCTGCCGCGCCAGGTCGAGGAACGACGCGGCGAACTGGAGGCGATGGCGGCCGACTTCACCAGGGTGCTGCACCTGAAGGACCACGCCCAGCTCTACGGGCTGCCGGCGATGGCGGAGCACGTACGGCCCTACCGGGAACCGGTCGCGGTCCGCGCGATGGACGAGGTCTACCGGTCCTGGACGGACCACGGACGGCCCCGCACCGGCGACCTCCGCGACGATCTGCTCTGCGTGGTGCGGGAGTTGACGGGTGCCGGACACGACGTCATCGTCGTCGACCAGACCACCCCGGAACAGCGGCGGATCGGCCTGCACACGGTCTGCGCGGTGGTGCCGGGCCTGCTGCCGATCGACTTCGGCTGGTCCCGGCAGCGGGCCCCGTACCTGCCGCGCCTGCGCACCGCGCCCCGGCGGGCGGGACTGCGGACCGCCGACCTCACCCACGCCGACATCCGCCGGGTCCCGCACCCGTTCCCGTAGCACGTGCCCGACGGCCGGATGCCCCGGTCCCCGCAAGCACGGGGACCGGGGCATCCGTGTGTCCGCGGCCCGACGGGTCAGGCGGAGCAGGAGGTGGTGCTGGTGGTGGAGGAGCAGGTCGAGGTGGAGCTGCAGCTCGTGGAACCGGCGAGCACGACCTCGCTGGCGTCCGAGTAGTCGGAGATCTCGAAGGTCTCGGACTCCAGCTCCAGGATCTCGTCCGCGAGCGAGGCGAGGGGCGACTTGTCCATGGTGACTCCTTCTGGTGAGGGGACCGCACCGGGTGTTGCCCGGTGCCTGCACCCATCAGATCCGGTGCCGCAGTCAACGGACCCGTCGCACTGCTGACACTCCGCTGACACCGGGTGTCAGCGCCCTGCCGTGCCCGCTCCGGACCCCTGGCCCGATCATGGCCCCATGACCGGCCACACCCCCGTACCGCTCGCCCGGCTCGACGGGCACCTGCGCGACCTGACGGCCTTCTACCTGGAACTGCACCGTGACCCGGAGCTGTCGGGAGCGGAACGGCGCACGGCGGACCGCTTCGCCGGACGGCTGGAGTCGGCGGGGTACGCCACCACGCGCGGCATCGGCGGGCACGGTGTGGCGGGCGTGCTGCGCAACGGGGACGGGCCGACGGTCCTGCTGCGGGCCGAACTCGACGCCCTGCCGGTACGGGAGACGACCGGGCTGCCGTACGCGGCCGACGGGGAAGCGGCGCACGCCTGCGGGCACGATCTGCACCTGGCCGCGGCGGCGGGCACCGCCGCACTGCTCGCACGGACACCGCAGGCCTGGCGCGGCACCCTCGTGGTGGCCGGGCAGCCCGCCGAGGAGACGCTGGAAGGGGCCAGGGCGATGCTGGCCGACGGCCTCTACCGGCGGTGCGGCCGGCCCGACGACGTCCTGGCCCAGCACGCGGCGCCGCTGCCGGCGGGGATGGTCGCGCACGGGTACGGGCCCATGACGGCGGGCAGCGTCACCCTCCGGGTGGTGGTGCACGGCCGGGGCGGGCACGCGGGCGCCCCGCACCTCGCGGTGGACCCGGTGGTGGCCGCGGCACACGTGGTGACCAGGCTGCAGACGGTGGTCGCGCGGGAGGCCGCCCCGGCGGACCAGGTGGCGGTGACCGTCGGCTCCTTCCGGGCGGGGGAGCGGGCGAACGTCATCCCGGACCGCGCCGAACTGGCCCTGACCGTGCGGGCGGTGAGCGAGGCCTCGCTGGCCCGGGCCGCCGCGGCCGTGGAGCGGATCGTGCGCGCCGAGTGCGCCGCCGCGGCCTGCCCCCGGGATCCGGAGGTCGTCCGGCTGTCGCAGTCTCCGGTCACGCACCCGGATCCCGGTCTGACGGCCGCCGTACGGGATGCGCACACGGCCGAGTTCGGGGCGGAGCGGGTGGCGATGTGGCCGCCCTCGCTCGCGACGGAGGACTTCGCCCTCTTCGGTGACGCGGGCGCGGAGGTGCACGGCGAGCGGGGCATCCGGCTCGGATACTGGATGGTGGGCACGGTCGGCCCGGCCGCCTGGGCCCGTGCGCCGGGTGCGACGGCGGCGCAGAAACTGGCCGCCCTCCCCGCCAACCACGCCCCGGACTTCGCCCCGGACGCGCGCACCGCCCTGCCGTCCGCCGTCCGCGCCCTGACCGCCGCGGCCCTGACCCGGCTGGCCCGCCCCTGAACCGCTCCGGATCCACCCCGGCGGAGTGACCCGGTGTACAGGGGTGGGCGCGGTCCGTGGCCGTCGGGGCGGCAAGGGGCAGCCTTCGGGACGCCTGGACGGCCGGACGAGTGAAGCGGGAACGGACAGGGCAGGCGCACACCGGAAGCGCAACTCCGGACATGTCCTGGAATGCGACGTTTCTCTATGAGTCCGGGAGAGCGGGTTCATGCCTCTCCAACTGATACTGCACCTCGACCTGCAAGGCCGGAGGGCCGCGGCACAGGCCCGGCGCGCGGCCCGCACGCACCTCGTCATGGCGGCCGAGAGCGACGGCGGGTACCTCCCGCCCCTCGCGCTGGACACGGCGCTCCTGCTGATCAGTGAGCTCGTCACCAACGCCGTCCGCCATACGAGCGGCGGCTGCCTGCTGGAGGTCCGTCTCGAGCGGGAGGGCATCGACATCGAGGTTACCGACACCAGCGACGAGGATCCGCAACCGAGACGTCCCGACCGGCGCGGCGAGGGCGGCTGGGGATGGCACCTGGTCAACCGGCTGGGAACCGACGTGGGCATCCGCCACCACGCGGCGGGAGGCAAGACGATCCACGTCCGTGTCCCGCGCGAGGGCTTTGCCGCGCATTAGCGTCGGCAGCCCTGCGGGGCAGGCGGTGGGGCTCTGCGGACCCGCCCGAGGGTTCCCCCGGGGGCTCCGCGTCCCGCGTCGGGGCCCCGCGTCAGGGCCCGCGTCAGGGCACGGCTCGGGCCCGCAGGACGCGGGCCGGCTGCTGGCCCCCGCTCGTCGCCAGCACCCGCACCTCGCCGCCGCTGCTGATCTCGGCCCGGACGATACCGGTGGCGTCCTCGTACACGGGATGCCCGCCGGGTCCTGCCCCGCTGGTGCGGGTCATCCGGACGACGTCCTCCCCGACGCCGTCCACCGCGGCGAAGACCACCTCGTAGGCTTCCGCGTCCCCGTGCACCGTACCCATGGCCGGCCCTCCTGCCGTGACATCTGCCGTTCGCCGGCGGTGGCCGACTTCCCACCTGCCACGCTAAGCCCGCCCCGCCGCTCTGTCCTGACGGCCCGCGCGCCACGGCCTCAGCCGACCGGCCGTACCACGAACGCCACGGCGTCCACCGCCCCGCTGCGCCGGAAGTGCAGGACGAACGGGATGGCATCGCCCACCCGGTGGCGGGCCTTCACCCGGATCCTCAGGTCCAGGGTGGCCGGTGTCATCACGAGGAAGTCGCCCGCCGGGATGTTCGCCGACGGGACCGCCCGTGTCCGCACCGCGTCGCCCGCCTCTCCGCCGCGCTCGTGGCGGTTCAGCACGATCCCGTCGGCGGCCGGTGAGGTGACCGACAGCAACTGGTCGTCGGAGTCACCGGTGTTGGCGATCCGGAAGAAGGCGGCCGTGTGCTCCTTCCCGGCCTGCGGGACCAGGACCCGGCCCACGCCGACGTCGATCCGCGCGGGGCTGCCCGCGGCACCCGCCTTCGTCCAGGCCGTCAGCCCCACCAGCATCGTCAGACAGGCCATCACAGGAACCAGCACGGGGATCAGCGCGCCGAGCAGCCCGTCGCGCAGGCTCCGACGGCCGGGCATGCGGCCTTCCGCCGCCGTCACGGCCCGGTACACCGCCCGGTACACGGCCCTGCGCACCGCACGGTCCACCGTCCGCAGGAGGTCACTCATCGACGGGAGCCCTTCCGGACGGGGGCGGCGAGGCGTTTCGGCGTGGGATGCCAGGTGCGCAGGCGCAGGCTGTTGGCCACCACGAGCAGCGAGCTCGCGGACATCGCGGCGGCGGCGAGCATGGGTCCCAGCAGTCCCACGGCCGCCAGCGGGACGGTCACCGCGTTGTAGCCGAACGCCCAGACCAAATTGAGCCGGATCGTCGCCAGGGTCCGGCGCGCGAGGCGGACCGCGTCGGCGACCGCCTCGATGTCGCCCCGTACGAGGGTCACGTCGGCGGCGCCGATGGCCACGTCCGTACCGCTGCCCATCGCGATCCCGAGATCGGCCTCCGCCAGGGCCGCGGCGTCGTTGACCCCGTCCCCGATCACGGCCACCCGGCGGCCCCCGCTGCGCAGCTCCCGTACCAGCGCCGCCTTGCCCTCCGGCGTGCAGTGGGCGTGGACCTGCGTAATGCCCAGCTCGCGGGCGACGGCCCGCGCGGTCGCCTCCCGGTCGCCGGTCGCCAGGACCGGTTCCACGCCGAGGCGCCGCAGCCGGTCCACCGCCCGGTAGCTGCCGGGCCGCAGGACGTCGCCCAGCGCGATGAGCGCCTCGTCGAAGCCGTCCACCCGGACCAGGACCGGGGTGAGCGCGGCGGCCTCCGCCCCGGCCAGCGCCTGCGCCAGCGAGGCGGGCAGGCCCTCGCCCGGAGTGCGCACCTCCACCCGCCGGCCCTCCACGATTCCCGTCACGCCGCTGCCAGGCGCGGCCAGGAAGCCGACGACCCCCGGCAGCGGGCCCGCGGCGGCGCGCTGCGCGTACGAGAGGACCGCCCGGCCCAGCGGGTGCTCGGAGCCCTGCTCCACCGCCCCGGCCAGCCGGACGGCCGCGTCCCGGCCGATCCCTCCGGCCGTCTCCGTGACCCGTACGACGGACATGTGGCCGGTGGTGAGGGTACCCGTCTTGTCCAGGACGATCACATCGACGTGCCGCAGGGCCTCCAGCGCCTGCGGCCCTTTGACCAGGATCCCGAGACGGGCACCGCGGCCGGTGGCGGCCATGAGCGCGGTGGGCGTGGCCAGGCCCAGGGCGCACGGGCAGGCCACGACGAGGATCGCCACCGCCGCGGTCACGGCTGCCTGGGGGTCGGCTCCGGCGCCGAGCCAGAAGCCGAGCACGGTGACGGCCAGGGACAGCACGGCCGGGACGAATACGCCCGCCACCCGGTCGGCGAGGCGCTGGGCCCGCGCCTTGCCCGCCTGGGCCTCGGTGACCAGGTGCGTGATCCGGGCCAGCCGGGTGTCGGCGCCGACCGCCGTGGCCTGCACGAGGAGCAGCCCGCCCATGTTGACGGCGCCGCCCACCACCGCCCGGCCGGGGCCGACCTCGACGGGGTCGCTCTCCCCGGTGATCAGCGACAGGTCCAGGGCCGAGTTGCCCGAGACCACGACGCCGTCGGTGGCGACCCGCTCCCCGGGCCGGACGACGAAACCCTGCCCCGGTACGAGTTCCGCTATGGGCAGGAGGCGTTCCCTGCCGTCTTCGCGCACGGTCACGTCCTTGGCGGCCAGGCCGGCGAGGGAGCGCAGGGCCGCACCCGTGCCGCGCCGGGCGCGTGCCTCCAGATGGCGGCCGGTCAGCACGAAGAGGGGAACGGCGACGGCCGCCTCCAGGTAGATGTGCGCGACCTCCGTTCCGGCCTGCGGGAGCAGGCTGAACGGCATCCGCATGCCGGGATCACCCGCGCCGCCGAGGAACAGCGCGTACAGGGACCAGGCGAAGGACGCCATGACGCCGATCGAGACGAGGGTGTCCATGGTGGCCGCCGAGTGCCGCAGCCCGCGGGCCGCCCGTACGTGGAACGGCCAGGCGCTCCAGACGACCACGGGGGCGGCCAGGACGAGGCACAGCCACTGCCAGTTGCGGAACTGCAGGGCGGGCACCATCGACAGGACGAGGACGGGCAGGCAGAGGAGCGTGGTGATCAGCAGGCGTTCGCGGTCCTGGCGGGCCTCGGCACGGGTCGGACCGGCCGGGTCGTCGCGGTCTTCGGGTCCCCGGGGGTCGTCCGGGCCGGTCGGAGCGCCGGGGGTACCGGACGGACCGGGGCCGGTGGCGGCCGCCGGGGCGGTCCGCGAGGCGGGCGGCGGCACCAGCTCCGTCTCGTATCCGGCCCGTTCGACCGCCGCCAGAAGTTCGCCTGGGGTGACCTCCGCCGGGTGGTGGACGCGGGCCCGGCCGGTGGCCAGGTTGACCGAGGCCGTCACCCCGTCGATGCGGGACAGCCGCTTCTCCACCCGGTTCACACAGGCCGCGCAGGTCATGCCCCGGACGACGAGGTCGGTGGTCGCCCCGGCGACCGTGCCGCTCTCCGGTGTCATCGCCCACCGCCGCTCATGCCGCCGGTCATGCCGTTCATGCCACCGGTCATGCCGCCCATGTCCCCGCGGCCGCCCGGCTCGGCGGAACCCGCGTCGCCGACGGTGCTCCGCATGCCGGGCGCCACCGGACCGGCCGCCGCCCCCACCCCGTACGCGAGGCCGAACATGGCGAGGAGCAGTACCACGAAGCCGGTCAGCGCCGGAGGAGGGCCCCACCGCCCCCTGGTCGCGGGCGCCTGGACTGCGGACTGCTGTTCTTCGGCCATCGACATTCCCTGATCCGAGGATTCGCTCACGGAGCCACCGCCCCGCCCGTTCCGCGCAGGTGGTCGGATGCGATCCCCGTCCGGTTCCCGCGGATCCCGGGCCCGTTTCCGGGTGGTCGGTCCGTCCGGCGCACCCCGGCCGTGGCGCTTCGGGGGCGCGTCAGGGGCGGGCGGTCAGGTAGCCGCCCATGGAGGTGAAGTACTCGGTCGCGGGCAGTTCGCGGCCGTCCTCGGTCCGCACCCGGGTGATGGCCAGACCGTGGTTGCGGCCGGAGCGGGCATCGGCGCCCGCCACGATGACCACGCCGTCGCCCTCGCGGTAGAAGACGCGGCCAGGCGTGCCGCCGTACCGGCCCTGCGACACGAAGGCGGCCAGGACCTCGATCCGCCTGCCGCGGTGGAAGGTGAACGCACTCGGGTACGGCTCGGACTGGGCGCGCACCAGGCGGTCCAGCTCCTGCGCGGACCAGGTCCAGTCGATGCGGCTGTCCTCGACGGAGCGCTTGTGGAAGAAGCTCGCCTGCGACCGGTCCTGGCGGACGAACTCCCGTCGCCCGGAGGCTATGAGGTCCAGCGCGCCGACGGTGACCGGTGCGATGAGGCCGACGGTGCGGTGGAAGAGGTCGGTGGCGGTGTCCTTCGGCCCCACCGGTACGGCCTCCTGCCGCACTATGTCCCCCGCGTCGAGCTCGTCGTTCATCAGGTGGGCGGTGACGCCCACCTCGGTCTCGCCGTTGATCAGCGCCCAGATCAGGGGCGAGAAGCCGGCGTACTTCGGCAGCAGCGAGTCGTGCACGTTCAGGGTGCCGTGGCGCGGGAGGCTGAAAACGCGCGGGGGCAGCCAGGTCCGCCAGTTGTTGGCCACGATGATGTCCGGGTCCGCCTCCTTCAGGCGTGCGAACAGCTCGTCGTCGTCGGGGCGGTTGCGGAGCAGTACCGGGACCCCGTGCGCCTCGGCGAGATCGGCGACGGAGTCGCTCCAGATCTTCTCGTAGACGTGCTCGCTCCTGGGGTGCGTCACGACCAGTACCACGTCGTGCTCGGAGTCCAGGAGGGCTTGCAGGGTGCGGTGCCCCCAGGTCTGGTAACCGAACATGACGACCCGCATGGGGTTCCTCCTCGGCGCAGGGGGTTGGTCATGTCGAGTAAAGCAAGGCTTGCCTAAGCCTGCAATGGCCCTTATCTGCAAGGGAGTTGAGGATCACTCGGAAGGGTGACCGCATGGTTGGCCTATCGACAGCACCGTCCGGATCAGCTTAGCCTTGCCTAAGTCTCACGGTCGTGGCTCCGTCGGCATGCCCTCGTTCCACGCCGGCCGGCCCCCCGACCGACGGCCGCCCGTCCCCACGGCGGGAAGGCCGCCCTCGCAGGATGGGAGTGACATGGCACAGGTTCGTCCTGGCGAAGGCCCGGTGGTCCACGACCTCATCGGAATCGGCTTCGGGCCGTCCAACGTGGCCATGGCCATCGCGGTCAGCGAGCACAACTTACGCGTCGGCGGACAGGAAGCGATCAGCGCCCGCTTCTTCGAACAGCAGCCCCGCTTCGGCTGGCACCGCGGCATGCTCATCGACGACGCGACCATGCAGGTGAGCTTCCTCAAGGACCTGGTGACGCTGCGGAACCCGGCGAGCGACTACAGCTTCCTCTGCTACCTCAAGAGCAAAGGACGGCTGGTCGACTTCATCAACCACAAGAACCTCTTCCCGCTCCGCGTGGAGTTCCACGACTACTTCGAGTGGGCCGCGGACAAGGTCGACGCCATGGTGTCCTACGGGCACGAGGTCGTCGGGATCACCCCCGTGACCCGGGGCGGAGTGATGGAGCACCTCGACATCACGGTCCGGTCCGGGGAGGGACTCGCACTCCACCGGGCCCGCAACGTCGTCATAGGAACGGGCCTGCGCCCCTTCATGCCCGACGGTGTGGAACGCACCGACCGCGTCTGGCACAACTGCGACCTGCTGACGAAGGTCGACGGCCTGGACGCCGCCGCCCCCGCCCCTTCCCGCTTCATCGTGGTCGGCGCCGGGCAGAGCGCCGCCGAGAACGTCGCCTACCTCCACCGCCGCTTCCCCGGGGCCGAGGTCTGTGCCGTCTTCTCCCGTTACGGCTACAGCCCCGCCGACGACAGCGGTTTCGCCAACCGCATCTTCGACCCGCAGGCCGTGGGTGAGTTCTTCGCGGCTCCGGAGGACGTCAAGCGCCGGCTCATGGACTACCACGGCAACACCAACTACTCCGTGGTCGACATCGACCTGATCGACGACCTCTACCGGCAGATGTACCAGGAGAAGGTCCTGGGCACCGAGCGCCTCCGCTTCCTCAACGTCTCCCGGCTGACCGACGTCCGGGAGACCCCGGCGGGCGTCCACACGACCGTGCAGTCCCTCGTCACCGGTGAGGAGACCCCTCTCGACGCGGACGTCGTGGTCTTCGCGACCGGATACCGTCCCGCCGACCCCCTCGACCTGCTCGGCGACGTCGCCGAACGCTGCCTGCGCGACGATGCGGGCCGCGTCCGGGTCGAGCGCGACTACCGGATCGCGACCGATGCCGCACTGCGCTGCGGCATCTACGTACAGGGCGGTACGGAGCACACGCACGGCATCACCTCCTCCCTGCTGTCCAACACGGCCGTCAGGGTGGGCGAGATCCTCGACTCGCTCCTCGGGCGGGGCCTCACATCCGGTGCCGACGAGGTCCGCACGGTCGCCGGGGGCACCGGCAGCACCGCCGCCCGCTGACGAAGGGATGACGTACGGCGACATGGGCACGCTTGCACTCGAACGCCCCGTGCCCACGGGCACGACGAGGGCGCGGAAAAGGCGGGTGGCCGGTTCGCTCGCCCTCGTGTCGGTCCTCCTGGCCGCGATGGTGGTGTCGTTGGGTGTCGGTGCGCGCGGGCTGACTCCGTCCGAGGTCTGGTACGGGCTGACCGCCGGGCCCGGCGGCGCCGACCACCGGCTCACCGAGATCCGGCTCATCGTCCAGACCGTACGGATCCCCCGTACGGTGCTCGCCACCGTCGCCGGAGTGGCACTGGGGGTCGGCGGGGCGCTGATCCAGGGCTACACGCGCAACCCGATCGCCGACACCGGCCTGCTCGGCGTCAACGCGGGGGCCTCGTTCGCCGTGGTCTCGGTGATCGCCGTCTTCGGCTTCGCGAACCCGTTCCAGTACGTCTGGTTCGCCTTCGCCGGGGCGGCGGTCGCCGGCGTCGTCGTGTTCGGGCTGGCGAGCATCGGCCGGGGCGCCGGCAACCCGTTGACGCTGGCCCTGGCGGGACAAGGGGTCACCGTGTTCCTCGCGGCCATGACCACGGCGGTCGCCCTGTCCGACAAGGCGTCGCTGAACGCACTGCGCTTCTGGAACGCGGGCTCGGTGGCCGGCGTAGGCTTCGGCGTCATCTGGCCGGTGACCGCCTTCGTCGCGGCCGGGCTGGTCCTGGCACTGACCACGCTGCCCGCCGTCAACCTGCTCAACCTCGGCGACGACGTGGCCAGGGGCCTGGGGGTCAACATCGCACTGAACCGGACCGTCGGCATCATCGCCGTCACCCTGCTGGCGGGGGCCGCGACGGCGGCGTGCGGCTCCATCGCGTTCCTCGGGCTCATGGTCGCCCACGTGGCCCGCTACCTGACCGGGCCGGACTACCGCTGGCTCGTGCCGTACGCGGGTCTCCTCGGCGCCATCGTCCTGCTGCTCTGCGACATCGCCGGGCGGCTGCTGGTCCGGCCGGGCGAGCTGGACGCGGGTGTCGTCGTGGCCCTCCTGGGCGCCCCCTTCTTCGCGGTGCTGGTGTGGCGCGGAAAGTTCAAGAGCGCATGACCGGGACACAGGTGAAGCCTTCGGTGGCCCCGGGCGTGCGGCTCGGCCGGGTGTCGTTCGTCTGGCGGCCCTGGCTCGTCTGCGTCACCCTCCTGCTGGCGGCGGCGACGTTCCTCCTCTTCTGCCTGTCCATCGGCGTCGGGGACTTCCCGATCGGCCTGCCCCAGGTGATCGCCACGATCCTGGGCCGGGGCGAGCAGGTGGACGAGTTCGTGATCATGGACCTGCGTATGCCGCGCGCCCTGGCCGGGTGCGTCGTCGGCATCGCGCTGGGCATGTCCGGGGCGATCACCCAGTCCATCGCGCGCAACCCGCTGGCCAGCCCGGACATTCTCGGGATCACCTGGGGCGCCGGTGCGGTCGCGGTGTTCCTGGTGACCGTGTCGGGCGGGACCGCCACGGCGGTCGTCAACTCCGTGGGCCTGTCGGGGGCAGCCCTTGCGGGTGGTCTCGGTACGGGGCTCCTCGTGTACCTCCTGGCGTGGCGGCGCGGGATCGACGGCTTCCGGCTCATCCTCATCGGCCTGTCCGTGAGCGCGGTGATGGAGGCGATCACGACCTGGCTGCTGGTGACGGCCGACATCAGGGACGTGGCCCGGGCACAGGCCTGGCTCGTCGGCTCGCTGGACAACCGCTCGTGGGACGACGTGCGGGTGGCGCTGTGGTGCACGCTCGCCCTGGCGGCGGTCGTCGCGGGCGTCGCCTTCCAGTTCAAGCCGCTGCACCTCGGAGACGACGTGGCCGCGGGCCTGGGGGTCCGCTACACGGTGGTGCGCGCCGTCCTGCTGCTGTGCGCCGTGCTGCTGGCCGGCGTCGCGGTGAGCGCGGCCGGACCGGTCTCCTTCGTCGCGCTGGTGGCACCGCAGGTCGCGATGCGTCTGGCGAGGTGTCCGACGCCGCCGCTGGTCGCCTCGGGCCTGACCGGGGCCCTGCTGCTGATCGGTGCGGACCTGGTCGCCCGTACGGCGCTGCCGATGACCCTGCCGGTCGGCGTCGTCACCGCCGCGATCGGCGGTCCCTTCCTGGTCTACCTCCTGGTGCGGGCCAATCTTCGTTGATCGACACATGTTCGGGCAGGCACGGACCGAGGGGGAAGCGTGGCCGTTGAGTACGTCGCCGGGAGTGCGGCCGGGGGCGGGGACACCGCACGGCTGGCCGCCAGAGGGGTCACGGTCGGGTACGGGGGCCGGGTCGTCATCGACGACCTGGACGTGGTCGTCCCGCCCCGGGTGATCACCACGATCATCGGATCCAACGGCTGCGGGAAGTCGACGCTGCTGCGGACCCTGTCGCGGCTGCTCAAGCCGACCAGGGGGACCGTCGTGCTGGACGGCGAGGACATCGCCGGGCTCAGGACCCGGGACGTGGCGAGGAAGCTCGGTCTGCTGCCGCAGGCCCCGGTGGCCCCGGAGGGGCTCACGGTGGCCGACCTGGTGGCCAGGGGCCGGCATCCGCACCAGAGCTGGCTGCGGCAGTGGTCGTCGGACGACGCCGCCGTCGTGGAACGCGCGCTGGCCATGACCGGGGTGTCCGACCTGGCGGACCGTCCGGTCGACGCCCTGTCGGGAGGCCAGCGGCAGCGCGTGTGGATCTCCATGACGCTGGCCCAGGGCACCGACCTGCTGCTGCTGGACGAGCCGACCACGTACCTGGACCTGGCGCACGCCATCGACGTGCTCGACCTGGTGGACGACCTCCACGAGTCCGGATGCACCGTGGTCCTCGTGCTGCACGACCTCAATCTGGCCACCCGTTACAGCGACAACCTCATCGTGATGAAGGCGGGATCCATCCTCGCGCAGGGGCACCCGCGGGACGTGATCACGGCCGAGTTGCTGCACGAGGCCTTCGGGCTGCGTGCCAAGGTGATCGACGACCCGGTGGGGGACAGGCCGCTCATCGTGCCGATCGGCCGCGCTCATGTGAGGCCGGATCAGTTGGACAAAGATACGGTTCAAGTAAGGCTAGGCTAGCCTCACTTGGGGGCGCTACTGTGTGGCTGCCCTCGGCCGGGGGCGCAATGGACAGCACGAAAGCAAGGGATTGCGGATGCTTCTCCATCGAACGTCAGTCACGAACCCCTGGGCGCGGTCCGCGGTGGCGGTGTCCGCCGCGGCGCTCGGGGTCGGCCTCCTGGCCGGATGCGGTTCCGACCCGGCGGACCCGGCCGAGAAGAAGGGTGGTGACGCCCCGGCCGCGGCGGCCGGCACCTTCCCGGTCGCCGTGGAGCACGCGTTCGGATCCACGAAGATCACCAAGGCCCCCCAGCGGGTCGTCTCCGTCGGCTACACCGACGAACAGGCGATCCTCGCCCTCGGCGTCAAGCCGGTGGGCATGGTCGACCAGTACCCCAACCCGCCCGGCACGAGCCCCGACATCAACACCCAGTGGCCCTGGACGAAGGAAAAATGGGGCGACACCCGCCCCGAGGTCGTCATGAACAACGGTGACGCCGGCCCGAACTTCGAGAAGATCGCCGCCCTGCGCCCGGACCTGATCGTCGCGGTCTACTCCGAGATCGACCAGGCCGCCTACGACAAGCTCTCCAAGATCGCTCCGACGGTGGGCCGGACCAAGGCCGAGAAGGAGCCGTTCAGCGCCCCCTGGCAGGACAACGCGGTCCACATCGCCAAGGCCCTCGGCCAGGAGAGCAAGGGCACCGAACTGGTCAAGGGCATCCAGGACAAGCTCGACGCGGCCAGGAAGGCACACCCCGAGTTCGCCGACCGGACCGCCGTCGCACTGTCCTGGTACAAGGACTCCGTGGCCCCCTTCACCACCACCGACGTACGCGGCCGGCTGGTGACGGGCATCGGCTACAAGGGCCAGACGGAGATCGACAAGATCGCCGACGGCAAGTTCTACACCACGCTCTCCCCCGAGCGCATGGACCTCGTCGACGTCGACCGCATCTTCGTCATCGCCGACAAGGCGGACCAGGAGGCACTGAAGAAGTTCGAGCTGTTCACCAACCTCGACGCGGTCAAGAACGGCAAGGTCTCCTACCTCCTGGACAGCGAGGGCCCGGCCGTCGGCGCGGCCATGTCCCAGGGCACCCTGCTCTCCCTGCCGTACGCGATCGACGAACTCGTCAAGTCGGCCGGCTGAGTGTGAGCACCACGGACACGCTCGTCGCCCCGGCCACCCTGCGGACCACCACCGGACGCGAGGCCGCCCGCTGGGTCGCCGCGCACTGCCGCGAGGTGCCCTGGCTGACGGCCGCCACCGCCTTGACGACGGTGGCCGGGGCCGCCCTCCAGGTGCTCCCGCTGCTCCTGCTCGGCCGGGTCGTCGACGGGGTGGTCGCGGGCGGACCGCGCTCCATCCTGGTCACCACGGGCGTGCTGATGGCGGCCGCCGCGCTCCTCGGCGCGGCGGCCACCGCCCTGTCCACCTACCTGGTCGGCCGGCTCGGCGCCGACCTCCTCGCCCGGCTGCGGGAAGGCGCCGTCCGGGCGGTCCTGGGCATGCCGAGCGCCCGGATCGAACAGGTCGGCCGGGGAGACGTGCTCTCCCGCGTCGGCGACGACGTCGCCGTGCTGTCCAGGGGCATCCGTACCGCCGTCCCCACCGTGTTCTCGGCGGGCGTGCTCGTCGTCATCGCCACCCTCGGCATGTTCGGCCTCGACTGGCGGCTCGGCCTGGCCGGAGCCGGCGCACTGCCCGCGTACGCCCTCGCCCTGCGCTGGTACCTGCCCCGCTCCGCCCCCCTCTACAAGCAGCAGCGAGCCGTCCAGGCCGACCGCGCGCAGGCGCTGATCAGCGGACTCAACGGGATCGACACGGTCCGCGCCTACCGTCTGGAGGGCGCCGTCCGGGAGAAGGTCACCACGGAGTCGTGGCGGGTCCGCGAACTCGGCATCGACGTGTTCCGCCTCTTCGGCCGCTTCGTCGGCCGGGAGAACCGGGCCGAGTTCATCGGACTGGTCCTCATCATCCTCGTCGGGTACGCCCTGCTGGAGGCCGACGCCGCCACCCTCGGCGAGGTCTCCGCGGCCCCGCTGCTCTTCCACCGGCTCTTCACCCCGCTGGGCTCCATCATGTTCACCTTCGACGAGGCGCAGAAGTCGGGCGCGAGCCTGACCCGGCTCGTCGGGGTCCTCGGCGAGGACGCCCAGGACCGGCTCGTCGGCACCCCGGGCGTCACGCCGGCGGCCGGGGCGCCGTACCCGGTGACCGTCAAAGGCCTGACCTTCAGCTACCCCGGCACCGAGCAGCCCGTCCTGAGGGACGTCGACCTGACCATCCCGGCCGGCGGCTCCCTCGCCCTGGTCGGCGCGACCGGCGCCGGCAAGTCGACCCTGGCCGCGCTGATCGCGGGCATCGGGACCCCGCAGGCCGGATCGGTCCGCATCGGACCGGCCGACCTCGCCGGTCTCGACGAGGCCGGGGCCCGGGCCCTGGTCAGCATCCTGACCCAGGAGACGCACGTGTTCTCCGGCCCGCTCGCCGACGACCTGCGGCTGGCCGCACCGCAGGCCACCGACGCCGAGCTGACCGACGCCCTGCGCACGGTCGGCGCCGACGGCTGGGTGGACGCCCTGCCCGACGGCCTGAAGACCACGGTCGGGGAGGGCGGCGAACGCCTGGACGTCACCAAGGTCGCCCAGATCGCCCTCGCCCGGCTCGTACTGGCCCGCTCACCCGTGGTGGTGCTCGACGAGTCCACGGCCGAGGCGGGCAGCGAGGGCGCGGCCGAACTCGAACGGGCTGTGCTCGCCGCGTGCGCCGGCCGCACCACCCTGTTCGTCGCGCACCGGCTGACCCAGGCCATGGCGGCGGACCGGATCGCCGTCCTCGACGCGGGCCGCGTCGTGGAGCACGGCACGCACGAGGAGTTGGTGGCCCTGGGCGGCCGGTACGCGCGACTGTGGCGCGCCTGGCGCGAGGGAAGCTAGCCCCACCCCGCAACCGGGTGGGACAACCTGCGGACACTGAAGGGGCGTTGAGTCTTCGATGACGGAACCGACCGCTCGTCTCCTGCGGCTTTCTCCCACGCGCCTGGCCGGGGTACGCCGGCGAACGGGCGACTACGGCGACCGGACCATCGCCTCGGCGTGCTCGGTCGCCCTGGCGTACTGGGCGACCGGCCGCAGCCCCGACGGCATGGAACTCACCCCCGGCACCCTCTTCGCCGACGTCCTCGGATGGGCCGACAACGGCGGCGGCGGTGCGGCCGGCTGGGACGTCGGCGCGGACGCCCGCAGCATCACCCTCCCGGAAGGCGTCCCGCCGGCCGAGGCGCAGCTCGCCCTCGACGACCTGGCCGACTTCCCCGACCGGCCTCTCGGCACCATCGCCCCCTCCAGCGTGGCGGCGCGCATCGAGACCCTGGCCGAATGGAACGACACCGGCGCCGACCGGGTCCGCCCCACCATCGTGGAGATGTTCCTCGCCCAGGCGCGCACCCGCCCCGACGCCGTCGCCGTCGTCGACGAGCACCGCACCCTGACCTACGGCCGGGTCGCGGAATTATCGGGCCAGCTGGCCCACCACCTCCTCGACCGCGGGATCACCGCCGAACAGGTCGTCGGCATCTCACTGGACCGCTCCGCCGACATGGTGGTCGCCCTGCTCGGCGTACTCCGGGCCGGCGCCGCATTCGTCCCGCTCGACCCGCAGTGGCCCGCCGCACGCAGGGCCGTCGTCATCGAGGACGCGGGCGTCGTGCTCCAGCTCAACGGCTCGGGCGAGCACCCCCCGGGCGAACCGCCCGCCGTGGCCGTCGACCTCGGCGCATGGCGCCACGGCTCCCACCCCGGCGGGCCCACCGGCATCACCACCCCCGGCGACGCCCTCGCCTACGTGATCTTCACCTCCGGCTCCACCGGCCGCCCCAAGGGCGCGATGATCCGTCACGAGGCGATCAGCGAGCGCCTGCTGTGGCAGGTCGACGAGATCCTGGGCTTCGGCCCCGACGACGCCTCACTGTTCAAGGCGCCGCTCTCCTTCGACATCTCCGTCAACGAGATCTTCCTGCCGCTGGTGTCCGGCGGCAGGCTGGTCGTCCTGCGGCCCGGCGGCGAACGCGACCCCCACCACCTCCTCGGCGTGATCGCCGAGCAGCGCGTCACCTTCACCTACCTGGTGTCGTCGATGCTGGACGTCCTGCTGGAGATCGCGGGCGACTCCGGACGGCTGGACAGCCTGCGGCACGTGTGGTGCGGCGGCGAAGTGCTCACCCCCGAACTGTACGAACGGTTCCGCACCCGGCTCGACATACCCATGTACCACGGCTACGGCCCGGCCGAGACGACGATCGGTGTCTCCCACGTCATCTACCGGGGCGCCGCGGAACGTCTGTCCACCTCGATCGGCCGCGCCAATCCCAACACCCGGCTCTACGTCCTCGACGACGAGCTGCGCCCGGTCCCGGTCGGCGTCGGCGGCGAACTCTACGTGGGCGGCTTCCTCCTGGGCCGCGGCTACGCCGGCGCCCCCGGCCTGACGGCCTCCCGGTTCGTCGCCGACCCCTTCGCCGGGGACGGCTCGCGCCTGTACCGGACCGGCGACCTGGCCCGGTACGCCCCGGACGGATCACTGGACTTCCTCGGCCGCGCGGACAACCAGATCAAGATCCGCGGCATGCGGCTGGAGATCGAGGACGTCGAGGCCGGCCTCGCCGAACACCCGCGTGTACGGCACACCTGCGTCGTCGCGAAGAAGAACTCCGCCGGCGGCACCTACCTGGTGGGCTACGTGATCCCCACCGCCACCGCCACCGCCACCGCCACCGCCACCGCGACCGCCCCAGCCGCGGACCTGCGGGCCGAGGAGGTCCGGGACTGGGCCGCCGCGCACATGGTCGCGTACATGGTGCCCGCCCACATCGTCGTCCTGAAGGAGTTCCCGCTCACCGCCAACGGCAAGCTCGACCGCGCCGCGCTGCCGGAGCCCGCGTCCGGCACCGGCCCGTTCGCCCCGCCCGTCACCGAGAACGAGCGCCTGGTGTGCGCGGCGGTCGCGACGCTCCTGCGGCTGGACCGGGCCGGTGTCGACCAGGACTTCTTCCGGCTCGGCGGCGACAGCCTGCTCGCCATCTCCCTGCTCGGCGCACTGCGCAAGGCCGGCCTGCACGTCACCCCCCGGCAGATCTTCACCCACAGCGGGCTCGGGGCGCTGGCCGCGGTGGCGAGTCCCGTCGGCACCGCCGCCGAGGACCACGACGACGTGGCGACCGGGCCCGTCACGGGATCCCCCATCGTGCGCTGGCTCGGCGCGACCACCGACGCCGTCGACGGCTTCGTACAGGCCGTGGAGCTGAACACCCCCGCAGACCTGACTGCCGTCGCCCTCGACACGATCCTTTCCGCCGTCGTCGAACGGCACGACATGCTGCGCGCCCGGCTCGTGCGCGGCGACCACTGGGGATTCGAGGTCCCGGCACCGGCGGACCGTACCGCCGCCGGATGGCAGGAGAGCGACCGGCCGCTCGACGAATGCGTCGCGCTCGCCACCGCCGCCCTGGACCCGGTGGGCGGCGTCATGCTGCGCGCCGTCTGGCGCCGCGAGGCCCGCCGGCTCGTCCTCGTCGCCCACCACGTGGTGATCGACGGCGTGTCCTGGCGGATCCTGACGGAGGACCTCGCCACCGCCTGGCGGCAGTACTCCACCGGCGTCCCGGTCCGGCTGCCGGCGGTGGGGACCTCGTTCCGCCGATGGACCCAACTGCTGGAACAGGCCGCGTTCGACGACGACCGCGCCCACTTCCGCCGCGCCCTGCCGGGGACGGACGCACCCCTGGGCCGGCGCGCCCTCGGCGCGGACGACACCGTCGCACGCGAACGGACCCTGACCGTCCCGGTCGGCCCCGACGTCACCGCCGCCCTGCTCGGTGACGTTCCCGCCCGGTTCCACGCGGGCGTCAACGACGTGCTGCTGACCGCACTCGCCGTCACCCTCGCCCGGTGGCGCCGCGACCTCGGCCAGGACCAGACCTTCGCCCACATCGAACTGGAGGGTCACGGACGCGAAGCACGCTTCGTCGCGGACGGCGCCGGCTTCGAACCGGAACTCTCCCGGACCGTCGGCTGGTTCACCACCCTGTTCCCCGTCACCGTGGACCCCGGCGCGGCCGCCGACCTCACCGCTCCCGACTACCTGGCGGCCGCCCTCAAGGCCGTCAAGGAGGACCTCGCCCGCGTCCCGCGGGGCGGCCTCTCCTACGGCGTCCTGCGCCACCTGGCCGGCGCCCGGTTCGGCACACCCGCACCCCAGGTCCTCTTCAACTACCTCGGCCGCTTCACCGCCGGAGCGTCCGGCGACTGGGAACCGGCCGGGCCCACGGGCCAGTTGGGGGAGCGGCGCGACCCCGGAATGCGCCTGCCGCGCGCCCTGGAGTTCAACGCCATCGCAGAGCCCGGCCCCACCGGTGCCTACGAACTGCTCACCACCCTCTCCTGGCCCGACGGGCTGTTCACCGACGAGGACGTCGCGACCATCGGCGCGTACTACCAGCAGACCCTGACCGCGATCGCCGCCCTCGACGGCGGAGGCCACACCCCCGGCGACTTCCCCCTGGTCACCCTCACCCAGGCCGACGTCGACGAACTCGACGGCCCCGCCCTGCGCGACGTCCTGCCGTTGACCCCGCTCCAGGAGGGCCTGTACTTCCACTCCGTCTTCGACGACGACTCCTCGGGCCACTACGTCGAGCAGCAGCTGCTCACCCTGGAGGGAGAGGCCGACACCGCCCGGCTCGCCGCCGCGGCCACCCGCCTGCTCGCCCTCCACCCCAACCTCGCCGCCCGTTTCACGCCGCTCGCCGACGGCCGCGTCGTCTCCGTACTGGAGAGCGGCGTACAGGCCCCCTTCACCGTCCTGGACCGGCCCGGCATCAGCGACGAGGAGATCCGCGACCACGCCGGACGGGACCGCCGCGCCGGATTCGACCTGGCCACCGGCCCCCTCATGCGGTACACGCTCATCCGGGCGGGAGCGGGCCGGAACATCCTGGTGCAGACCGTGCACCACATCATCGCCGACGGCTGGTCGGTGCCGCCGATGCTCCGCGCCCTGCTCGCCGAATACCACGCGCCGGGCACAGTCCACCCGGTCGGCGGCTTCACCGACCACGTGCGCCGGCTCGCCGGGCGGGACCAGGACGAAAGCGACCGCGTGTGGTCCGAACAGCTCGCCGGCCTCCCCGGACCCTCCCTGGTCGCCGAGGGACACACCCCCTCCGACCGGTTCGCCGACGCGGCCTCGGAGCCGGACGGAGACCTCGACGAAACCGCCCGCTCGGCCGGGGTGCCCCTGAGCGTCGCCGTGCACAGCGCCTGGGCGGTGGCCCTCGGCGGCCTCCTGCACGGCCGGGACGTCGTCTTCGGCTCCACCGTGTCCGGGCGCGACGCGGACGTGCCCGGCATCGGGGACATGGTCGGCCTGTTCATCAACACCATCCCCGTCCGTGCCCGATGGACCGCCACCACCACTGCCCGGGATCTGCTCGCCTCGGTCCGCGAGCACCAGAGCGCCGTGCTGGCGCACCAGCACGTGTCGCTGGCCCGCATCGGCCGCCGGGCCGGCGCCGGCCCGCTGTTCGACACCCTGGTGGTCTTCGACGTCGCGACGGATATCGCGGCCCTGCGCGACCCCGCCCACACCCTGTCCGTCACCGGCATCGTGAACGAGGGGGCCCCGCACTATCCCCTGACCCTCGTGGTGGAACGCGCCCCTGACGGACGGCCCCGCTTCAACCTGATCCACGACGGCGCGCTCCTGCGGGAGAGCGGAGCCCGCGCGATCCTGTCCGCCTTCACCCGTACCCTCACCGGCCTCCTCACCCGGCCGGACGCCCTGGTCGACGACCTGCTCGCCGAAGCGCGGCCCGCCGCGGCCCGGCACCCGGAGCGGACCGCGCCGATCGCCCCGATCACCCCGGCCTCGGCGGCCACCCTGGGTGCCCTCTTCGACGCCGCCGCGCGCCGCGACCCGGCCGCCACCGCCGTCACCCAGTGCGCCCTCGACGGCGCGACCCGCTCGCTGACCTACGGCGAACTGGCCGCGGCACGCGACGAACTGGCCGCCACCCTGCTCGCCGCCGGTGCCGGACCGGGAGCGCGCGTCGCCGTCGCCGTACCGCGTTCCCTGGAACAGGTCGTCGCGCTCGTGGCCGTCGTCACCGCCGGCGGGGCCTACGTACCGCTGGACCTCGACTACCCGGACGGGCGGCTGGAGTACCTCCTCACCGACGCCGCTCCGCAGGTCGTCCTCGTCGCCCCGGAGCACCGGGACCGCTTCGCGCGGCTGCTGGCCCGGGCGGGCGTCCCCGCCCGCGTCCTCGTACCGGGGGAGGAACCGCCGCCGCAGGACACCGGAGGTCCCGCCGCTCCCGCCGCCGCGCCGCACGACCCCGCGTACGTCATCTACACCTCCGGCTCGACCGGCCGGCCCAAGGGGGTCGTGGTCCCGCACTCCAGTGTCGTGACCCTGCTCGCCGGCACCCGCCCCGGCATGGCCTTCGGCCCGCGCGACGTGTGGGTGCAGTTCCACTCGTACTCCTTCGACTTCGCGGTCTGGGAACTGTGGGGCGCCCTCGTCCACGGCGGCGAGCTGCTGGTGCCCGACTACGCGCTGACCCGGTCCCCGGTCGACTTCCACCGGCTGGTACGCGAACGCGCGGTCACCGTGCTCAACCAGACCCCCTCCGCCTTCTACCGGTTCATCGAGGCCGACCGGCACGCCGCCGAGCCGCTCCCCGCACTGCGCCGGATCATCTTCGGGGGCGAGGCACTGGACCTCGGGCGGCTGCGCGGCTGGGTCGAACGGCACGGCACCGCCTCGCCCGAGCTCGTCAACATGTACGGCATCACCGAGACCACCGTCCACGTCACCCACCGGGTCCTGACCGACGAGGACTTCCGCCCCGGCGGCGACATCAGCCCGATCGGCGGCCCCCTCCCCGGCCTGGTCACCCACCTGCTCGACGACCGGCTCCGGCCGGTGCCGCCGGGCCGGGTGGGCGCCATCTACGTCGCCGGCGACCAGGTCTCCCTCGGCTACCTGGGCCGGCCCGGGCTGACCGCAGGCCGCTTCGTGGCCGACCCGTTCGCCGCCGACGGCTCCCGCATGTACCACACCGGCGACCTCGCCCGCCGCACGCTCGACGGCGAGCTGGAGTTCACCGGCCGCGCCGACGACCAGCTACAGCTCAAGGGCTTCCGCATCGAGCCCGGCGAGGTGGAGGCCGCGATCAGGGAAATCGACGGCGTCGTCGACGTGGCCGTCACCGCGGCGGACAGCGGCGACCACCTCGTCGCACACCTCGTGGGACGCACACCGGGCGACTTCACCGCCGCTCTGGCGGCGAAACTGCCCGCGCACATGGTGCCCGCACGGGTGCTGCCGGTCGACGTCCTGCCCCTGACGGTCAACGGCAAGCTGGACCGGCAGACCCTCGCCGACCGCGCCCGGGCGGCGGGCGGGACCGGCCCGGAGGACGACGTGGACGGTGCGGCCGCCGTGCCCGGCGGGGCGCTCGACAGCGCGCTGACGGCACTGGTCGGCATCTTCACGCAGTCCCTGCCCGGCACCGCCGTGGACGCCGACTGCGACTTCTTCCGGGCCGGCGGCGACAGCATCCTCGCCATCACCGTCGTCAACCGGGCCAGGGCCCTCGGTCTCGCGATCACCCCGCGGGACGTGTTCCTGCTCAGGACACCGCGCGCGCTCGCCGGACAGCTGGCGACCAGCGCCCCGCCGACCGGGGTGTCCGCGCCCGCCGACGCCACTGCCGCCCCCGCCGGGCCGGCCGCCCCGCAGGACGGCCCGCTGGCACCGACCCCGATCATCCTGCGGCAACGCCTGCTGGGCGGCTCCCTCGCCCGGTTCGCCCAGGCCCGGGCCGTGACCGCCGCCGAGGGCACCGCGTTCGCCGACGTCGAGCGTGCCGCGAACGCCGTCGTGGCCGCGCACCCGGCCCTGCGGCTGCGGCTGCGCACCGAGCACGGCGTATGGGCCCTGCGTACCGAACCCGCCCGCGCGGTGAGCGTCGTCCGCGCGGACACGACCGACCCGGCGGCCGCGGCCGACGAGGCCGCCGGACGGCTCGATCCCGAGGCGGGGGACGTCATCGCGTTCACGTGGCTGGAGACGAGCCGCACCCTCGTGGTCGCCGTGCACCACCTCGCCGTCGACACGGTGTCCTGGCTGATCCTCCTCGACGACCTGGACGCGGCCCTGCGCGGAACGCCCCCGGCGCCGCAGACCACCCCCTACGCCGAGTACGCGCGGGCCCTGGCCGATCCCCCGGCCCACCCGGCCGACGGCGGCCTCGGCCACTGGATCGCCACGCTCCAGGCGCCCCCGCTGCTGGCCCGGGTCCGGGCGCCGCACGACGTCACCGTCGTGCTCCCGCCCGACGTCAGCGACCTTGTCACCCGCACCGCGCCCGCCGCACTCGGCGCCGGACCCACCGAGCTGCTGTGCGGCGCGCTGCGCACCGCGCTGACCCGCGTCCAGCCCACGCCTACCGACCTCGCGGTCGACCTGGAGCGGCACGGCCGCGAACCGGTGCTGCCCCACCACGACTACACCCGTACCGTCGGCTGGTTCACCTCCATCGCGCCCGTCCGGCTCACCCCCCACACCGACCCCGTCGCGGCGGCCCGTGAGGTCGCCCGACGCCGCCCCGACGAGCGCGCCCACCTCGCCTACGGCCGGCTGCGCTACCTCGACCCGCAGACGGCCCCGCTGCTGGACGCCCACCCGCAGGTGCTGTTCAACTACCTCGGCCGGGGCGACGAGTCGCGCGCCCTGCACATCACCGGCGGCGACCAGGGCGGCCACAGCCCCTACGCCGTCGAGGTCAACGCCTGGACGGACGCGGCCACCGGCCGCCTGCACGCCGTCTTCACCCTCGCCGACGGCGTCCCCGAGGAGATCACCGGGCACTGGTGCGACGCACTGCGGCACATCGCGGAAGCCTCCACCACCGCCGCGCGCACCGCACCGGTCACCCCGCTCCAGCGCGGCCTGTACTTCCAGGCCCAGCTGGCCGGACCGGCCGGCCACTACGTCGCACAGAGCTGGTTCACCTTCGACCGGCGCCTGGACACCGGCGCCCTGGCCGAGGCCATGGCCTGGGTGATCGCCCGCCACCCGGCGGTCGGCGCCGGCTTCGCCACCGGCGACGACGGCAACGCCGTGCAGGTCCTCGCGGCCGGCCGCCGCGTCGACGTCCGCACGGTCGGCCTCACCACCGACGCCGAGGTCGACGACCTGCTGGCCCGGGACCGCGACACCGGATTCGACACGGGCCGGCCGCCGCTGATCCGGCTGACCGTGGTGCGCCGGCCCGACGGCCGTGACGGCCTGCTGCTCAGCTACCACCTGCTGCTGTGGGACGGCTGGTCCCGGGAGATCGTCCTGCGCGACCTGTTCGACGCCTACGAGGCGGCTCTCGCGGGCACCCTGACGGTCCCGGCCCCGGCCTCCCCGAGCTTCGAGGACCATGCCCGGGCGCTCGCCGCCAAGGACCCCGCCGAGGCGGAACGGTTCTGGGCGCGGCACCTGACCGGCCTGCCCGGCCCCACCCTGCTCGCCGGACCGTCCCCGGCCCTCGCAGACGGCCTGCCCCGTACCCTCGTGCACACGCTCGACCCCGAGCGGTCGCAGCTCCTGCGGGACGCCGCCCGCACCCACGGCGTCACCCTGAACTCCTTACTGACCGGCGCCTTCGGACTCCTGCTGGGCGCCCGGACCGGCCGCGGCGACGCCGTCTTCGGCGTGACCGTCTCCGGCCGCGAGGGCGAAGGCCTGGCCGGCATCGTGGGCGTCCTGCTCAACACCGTCCCCCAGTGGACCCGGGCCCGGCCGGGCGACACCGTCCGTGAGTACCTGTCGGCCGTGCAGGCCGCCCGGGCCGAGGCGATGGAGCACGAGCACATCGGGCTCGGCGAGATCCAGCGGGCCGGCGGACACGACACCCTCTTCGACAACCTGTTCGTCCTCCAGAACTTCCTGGACCTGGACGCCTTCGCCGAGATGAACACCCGCCACGGCATCACCGCCGTACGCGCCGACGACTCCACGCACTACCCGTACACCTGGGTGGTCGCCCCCGGCGACCGGCTCACCGTCAAACTCGAGTACCGCGACCACGACACCCCGGCGGCCCGGCGCCTCCTGGACGACTACCTGCGCCTCCTCGACGACCTGGCCCGGGCCACGGGACCGGTGGGCGCACTTGGCGCCCTCGGGCCACGGCCCGAGACCGCCGGGCGCACCGACATCGGAACGGACACCGTCGTCGACCGGTTCGACCTCGCGGCCAGCCGCGACCCCGGGCGGACCGCACTCGTCGCCCACGGACACACCATGACCTTCGCCGAACTCCGGGACCGCAGCCGCGCCGTCGCGGGCGTCCTCGCCGGGCGCGGCATCGGCCCCGAGACCACGGTGGGCATCGCCGTGCCCCGCTCCCTCGACTCGATCGTGGCGCTGTTCGCCGTCCTGCGCACGGGCGCCGCGTACGTGCCGCTGGAGCTGGACCACCCCGACGAGCGGATCACCGCGATCGTCGCGGACGCCCGACCCGAGGCCGTCCTCACCGTCAGCGCCGTGTCACCCCGGCTGGACGTGCCACCCGGCGACCTGATCGAGCTGGACCGGCCCCTCCCCGCGGCCGGGCCCTTCACCACCTTCGCCCCCGACGACCCGCACCGCCTGCGGCACCCCGCCTACACGATCTACACCTCCGGATCGACCGGCAGGCCCAAGGGTGTGGTCACCGAGTACGCGGGCCTGACCAACATGCTGATCAACCACCAGCGCCGGATTTTCGAGCCGGTCCTCGCGGACCACGGCCACCGGGTCTTCCGGATCGCCCACACCGTGTCGTTCGCCTTCGACATGTCGTGGGAGGAACTGCTGTGGCTCGCGGACGGCCACGAGGTGCACATCTGCGACGAGGAACTGCGCCGCGACGCCCCCCGGCTCGTCGCGTACTGCCTCCGGCACGGGATCGACGTCATCAACGTGACCCCGACCTACGCCCAGCAACTGGTGGCCGAAGGCCTGCTCGACGACCCGGACCGGCGGCCCGCCCTCGTCCTGCTGGGCGGCGAGGCCGTCACGCCCGCCCTGTGGCAGCGGCTCGCCGAGACCGAGGGGACGGCCGGATACAACCTGTACGGCCCCACCGAATACACCATCAACACCCTCGGCGTCGGCACCTTCGAGTGCGAGGACCCCGTGGTGGGCGTCGCCATCGACAACACCGACGTCCACGTTCTGGACCCGTGGCTGCGCCCCCTGCCGGACGGGGTCCCCGGCGAGCTGTACGTGGCCGGCATCGGGATCGCCCGCGGCTACCTCGGCCAGGCCGCGCAGACCGCGCACCGGTTCGTGGCCTGCCCGTTCGGCGAGCCCGGCGAACGCATGTACCGCACCGGAGACCTGGTGGCGCGGCGGCCCGACGGCAACCTGACGTACCTGGGCCGCACCGACCAGCAGGTCAAGATCCGTGGACACCGCGTCGAACCGGGCGAGGTCGAGGCCGCGTTCGCCGCGCACCCGCGGGTCCGGTTCGTCGCCGCGGTCGCCCAGCCCGATCCGCAGGTGGACGGCGCGTACCGGCTGGCGGCCTACCTCGTCCTGGACGAGGGCGGGGACCTGGCGACGGTCGCCGCCGAAGTGGGCTCCGCACTGCCGGACTTCCTGCGCCCGACCCACTACGCCCGGGTCGACGCCATCCCGCTGACGGTGAACGGGAAGGCCGACACCAGGGCACTGCCCGAGGCCCGGCCGCTGGGCGCGCTGACCACGGCGGGGGAGCGCGGCCCGGAGACGGAGACGGAGACCGTCGTCTGCGAATTCTTCGCGGAGGCCCTGGACCTGGACGACGACGAGGTGAGCGCGGTGAGCGACTTCGTGTCCCTCGGCGGACACTCCATGCTGGCGGTGCGGCTGATCGGGCTGCTCCGCCGGGAGTACGGTCCAGTGATCACGATCCGCGATCTGTTCACCCTGCGAACCCCGGAAGCGATTGCCCGCCACCTCGATGACAACTCCTGACACGCAGCGGGCCCGTTCGGGGTCCGAGATCCTGCGCATCGCGCTGCGCCGCAACATCGGCGCCATGGCCTGGGGCACCGTCCTCATGGGCCTCTACCAGGCCGGCGAGACGGCCTTCCCCATCGCGCTCGGCCTGATCGTCGAGCACACGATGCAGGACCGCGGCCCCGGCGCCCTCATCCTGTCGATCGGCGCGCTCGCCGTGATCATCACGACGGTGTCGCTGTCGTGGCGCTTCGGCATGCGCATCCTGCAGAAGGCCAACACGACCGAGGCGCACCGCTGGCGGGTGCGCGTCGCGGACTGCGGACTCCAGCCCGTGGCCCGGGACGCCGGCCTCAAGTCGGGCGAGGTGCTGACCATCGCCACCGAGGACGCCGACCAGACGGCCGACATCATCGAGGTCGTGCCGCTGCTGATCAGCTCGCTGGTCGCGGTGCTGGTGGCCGCCGTGGCGCTCGGGCTCGCGGACCTCAGACTCGGCCTGCTGGTGATCGTCGGCACCGTCGCGATCCTGTCGGTCCTGTCGGTGATGTCCCGGCGGATCGGCTCCAGTACGCGTGAACAGCAGGCCCGGGTGGCCCGCGCGGGCGCGAAGGTCGCCGACCTGATCACCGGGCTGCGCCCGCTGCACGGCTTCGGCGGCAACCACGCGGCCTTCGGCTCCTACCGGAAGGTCAGCACCGAGGCGAAGCGTCAGGCGGTCACCGTGGCCGGGGTGAACGGCGCGTACGCGGGCACGGCCGCCGCCCTCAACGCGGCCCTGGCCGTCGCCGTGACCCTGACGGCCGGCTGGCTCGCCTTCGACGGCCGCATCAGCGTCGGCGAGCTCGTCATGGCCGTGGGGCTGGCGCAGTTCATCATGGAACCGCTGAAGATGTTCTCGGACATGCCCAAGTACGTGATGATGGCGCGGGCGTCGGCCGAGCGGATGGCGCTGGTGCTGACCGCGCCCCCGGTCTGCGTCCCGGGGCCGCGGCGGCCGGGCGCCGGCGGCGACCTGGAGATCGACGGTGTCCGCCACGGCGCCCTGCGCGGCCTGAAGTTCCAGGTCCCGGCGGGCGGTTTCACGGCGATTGCCGCCTACCAGCCGCGGGCCGCCGCCGACCTCGCCGCCGTCCTGGCCGTCAGGGTCCCGCCCCACTCGTACGAGGGAGCCGTACGTGTGGGCGGGCAGGAGATCGCCGACCTGTCGGTGGAGGCGGTCCGCGAGCACATGCTGGTCAACCCGTACGACGCGGAGATCTTCGCGGGCACGCTCCGTACCAACATCGACCCGTCGGGCAGCAGCCGGACGGTCCCCGAGGCCGTCGAGGCGTCCATGCTGACCGATGTCGTCGCCCTCCACCACGAGGGGCTCGACTACGCGGTCCGCGACCGCGGCGCCAACCTGTCCGGCGGCCAGCGCCAACGGCTCTCCCTGGCCAGGGCCCTGGCGGCCGACAGCGACGTCCTCGTCCTGCACGACCCGACGACTGCCGTCGACGCCGTGACCGAACAGCTCATCGCCCGCAACATCGCCCGGCTGCGCCGGGGCCGGACCACCCTCGTGATCACGAGCAGCCCGGCCCTCCTGGACGCCGCCGACCGGGTGCTCGTCCTGGACGACGGCGTGATCACCGCCGAGGACACCCACCGCAACCTGCTCGCCACCGACCAGGACTACTGCCTGGCGGTGGCGAGGTGAGCGGACGGGTCAGACCCCGGCGCCGCGGTCGAAGAGGCTCCTGCGGGCGAGCTGCTCGGACTCCATCTGGGCCAGCGCGGACCGGCACGCGTCGGTGAACTTCCAGAAGTCGGTGTTGGTGCTCTGGGCGCGCCTGGTGGGGCTGGTCGCGTTCGGGGCGCCGCCGAAGTCGGCGAACAGGCTCTTGCGGAGGTCGTAGGTGATCTCCAGCTGGCCGCCGCCCTCCCCGGTCAGGGTGCGGTTGCAGATGTTGTCGGGCAGGTCGCCGTTGAGGTGCTCGGGGTCCCCCGTCGCGATGAGGAAGCCCGCCTTGCCCAGCCGGTCGGCGAGGAGGGCGCGCAGGCGGCCGTTGGCACCGCCGACGACGACGCCCTTGGCCCCGGCCGGCAGACCGGCCTGGGTGGCTGTGCAGCCGTGCAGGCTGAGGACGTTGGTGCTGCCCGCGGCCATCGAACGGGCCACCGGGTCGTCGTTGAGCGTCGAGGTGACGTGCAGGTCGCCGTTGCCCGGCACCGCGCCCGGGGCCCGCAGACCCTCGAACATCCAGTAGTCGTGGAGCGGGGCGCCCGCAGCGACGGGTTCGAGCGTGTCGGGCCGGAAACCGGCGATGGCCAGGCACAGTTCGGAGGTGCCCGGTTCGATCCCGCCCCCGTGGATGGCCATGACCGTGCTCAGCCGCGGCCCCGGGGTCGTCGCCCGCTGGGGATCGAACATCTCGTGGCGCTTGAAGCGGCGGGCGTAGTCCACGCCCTCCACGTTCGCGGGGTCGGCGTAGAGCCTGCTGTTGGTGAGGGTGTCGGCGGCGTCGGCGGCGTGCGCCGGGGTGGCGGAGAGGGTGTTCAACAGCGGCGCACCCGCGGCGGCGGCCACGAGGCCCGCGAGCAGGGTACGACGGCTGGCCCGGGACGATGGCATGACGAATCCTTGATCTTGGTCGGAGATCGTGTACGGCCGAATCCTCGGTGATCATCAGCAGATCGCCTAGCGGGTTTCAGGGCGCGACGTCTGCATGGACGTCACTCGGGGGCGGCGGGTGGCCGGCGCTACCCCAGGGCCCAGGCGACGTCCCTGAGGAGGGCGTGGCGCCAGCCCGCGCGGTCGTGGGCCGACGGGGAGCGCGAGACGCGTACGGTCGCGCCGGCCCGGGCGACCAGGGACTCGACCAGGACGCAGTGGGGCAGCATCCGGGTCTCGTGTTCCCCCACGTCGAAGGCGACCCGCAGCCCCGACAGGTCGACGCGCTCGCGCAGCCGCGCCGCGACGGAGCCGCCGAGCGGGCCGCCGAGCGGATCCGGGAGGCCGGGGGCGCCCGGCGCCCACCAGAACGACGGGGACTGGCAGGCGACCCGTGACACCAGGTCCGGGAACTCCAGCGCCGCGTACACCGCGCTCAGGCCGCCGAGGCTCTGCCCGGCGACCACCAGCCCGTCCCGGTCCGCGGGCAGGCCCGTCTCCGCCACCAGCGGCAGGAGTTCGTCCCGTACCGCCTCCCACAGCCCGGGCCGGCACCCGAACTCGGCCTCCCGGTCCCTGGTCGGCAGGAAGACAAGGGTGACGGGCGGCATGTCCCCGGCCTCGACGGCCGCGTCGAACGCCGTCATGGCCGGGTGCAGGTACAGCCAGTCGTCCCCGTCGAGCAGCAGGACCACCGGTCCGCCGCCGCCCGCCGGGTGGACGCGTACGGTGCGCCGTCCCCCGAGCCGTTCACTCGTCCAGCGGATCCGGGTGCGGGGCAGAGGCAGCACCTGGCCGGCGCCGGCGCCGAGGACGGGCCAGTACGGCTGGGCCGGCGCGTCCGGGGTCGCGGCGATGGACCGGTCCCCGCCCGCACCGACCGGGTTGAACGGGTCGGCGAACTCCCCGCCGTCCACCAGGAACCGGTACGTGACCCGCAGCCGCGCGGGCATGCGCACCTGCGCGTACCAGCAGTCCGTGTCGCCCCACCGGTCCAGCGTCACCGGCTCCGACCAGCTCTCGAAGCCGATGCCGGCCGGCGAGCCGCGCCACAGGAACAGGGTCGTCCAGCCGCCGTCCCCCGAGGGGACGGACACGGGTGCTCCGGCCGCCGCCCAGAACGCTTCGGAACCCGGTGCGCCGGGCAGTCCGTACGCGGCGAAGGCGTCCTCGGTCAGACGCATGCGGGTCTCCTTGTGAGCGGCAAGGGGAGGAACTAAGCTCGTTGCGATGAGGCGAGCCTAACCTAATCGTGACGTTCCGGGGAGGCAACAACCGTGACCACCAACCCCTTCGACGACGCCGAGGGCCGCTTCCTCGTCCTGGTGAACGACGAGGGCCAGCACTCGCTCTGGCCGTCCTTCGTCGACGTGCCCGGCGGCTGGACGATCGCCCTCGGCGAGACCAGCCGGGAGGCCTGCCTGGATTTCGTCGAGGCCAACTGGACCGATCTGCGCCCCCGTTCCCTCGCCCGGTCGATGGAAGCCTGACAGTCCCTCCAGCGCACACCGCGCACATCCGCGCCGATCCGATCCGGTACGCATCCGGCGGCACCGGCCGGCCATCTCCGGGGACCCCGCACGATGCTCTGCACCCGGCTGGCCAACGCCCGTTTCCTCACCATGGACCCGGACCATCCCGTCGCCCACGAGGTCCGCGGCTGGGGCTCAGCGCGGTCGTCCAGCCCCACTTCCTGAGCTACTTCGGCGACGACTACGCGGCGATCAGACGACCCGCGCCGCGTCGACGTCTCCCGCATCGGGGACGTCGAGGTGGTGGCGGCGTACGTGGACGGCAGGGAGGCCGGCCGGCCGCCGCCGTGAGACCCGGCCCGGCGGGCGGCGGGACCGTCAGCCGGCCGTCACGAGTGCCGTCAACAGGCGCGGACCGGCTTGTGGTTGTGGACGTAGCGCGCCGAGACCCATCCCTTGGCGTTCTGGAGGCGGTACCAGACGGGGTTGCCGTCCACCCACCCGCCGCGCGCCTGGCAGTTGAGGAGCACGCGCTGGCCCGGGCGGAGCGTCCTGACGACGCCGGAGTACACCGTGGGCTTCTGGCGCACGTGGAGGGGCGCGTCCGAGACCACCTCGCCCACCGGGTACGCGACCCGCGACGCCGCGGCGGCCGGCGCGGCCCCCTGCTGCGGTGCGGCCCAGCCGGCGCCGCCCGTCGGGCCGAGCACCAGGCCGGTCACCAGCGCGCACATCACTACGGACTTCTTCATCCCGGTCCCGTTCTCCGACGACTTCGGTACGGGCATGCCACGACGGACCGTGGCCGGCCGAGAGCGCCCGGTACGACTATCCGCGCGGAGCCGGGGACTTCCGGGCCGACACGTCCGCCGTTCCCCCTGATGGCGGCAGACCTGGCCGTGGCCCCGGCCGGACGTGTGTCCGGATCCGCTGTTTCGGACGCGGACGAGCGAGCAGACGCGAGCCATGGCACCCGGCGCCGTCGGTGCCGCCCCGGCCGGACGGCGAGATCCCGGCCCCGAACCGCCCGCCGCCCCTCCCCGCAGAGACGAGTCGTCATGGACCACCGGCCCCGCGCCCCCGAGCAGCACACGACGCAGCAGCACCCGACGCAGAGCCCGACGGAGCAGAGCCTGACCTGGACGACCCGTATCCACCAGGTGCGGACCCGGCTGCGGTTCCCGCTCCGGGCCACGTTCCACTGGTCGCCCCGCACCCCGCTGGGCGTCGAGGTCACGTTCCACCCGGTCGGCGCGGACACGGTGACCTGGGTGATCGGCCGGGACCTCCTGGCCAGGGGCCTGCGCACCCTGGCCGGAACCGGAGAGGTACGGGTCCGCCCGGCCGACGGACCCGGCCGCGCGGGCCAGGTGGTGCTGCGGCTGGGGGCGGAGGAGCCGTACGCCCTCTTCGTGCTGGACCGGGCGGGCCTCACACGGTGGCTGGAGGAGACGTGGGCGCTGGTTCCGGCCGGCGCCGAGGCGGAGCACCTGGACTGGGAATTCTTCGACCGCCTGCTCGCCGACCGCTGAGCGGCGGCGTCACGGCAGCGGCAGGGCCCCGTCGTCGGGGATGCCGTCCGCGGACTCGGCGGCGGGCGGCGGCGTCGGCGTGGCCAGTGGTCCCGAGAGGTAGGCCAGGAGGCCGGCGATCTCACGGCCGGCCTCCGCCGGGTGGCGGAAGCGCGCCCCGGGCGCGATGGCGTAGCGGTTGCGTCGGCCGTCCCGGGTCCGTGTGAGGTATCCGTCCGTCTGGAGGTCCGTGACGATCCCCTGCACGGTGCGTTCGGTGAGGTCGCAGTCCGCGGCGATGTCGCGCAGCCGGGCCCCCGGGTCGCGCGCGATGGCGACCAGGACCCGGGCGTGGTTCGTCAGGAAGGTCCAGTGGTTCCGGCGGGACCCCGTGTGCTCGTTCTCCACTCCGACATTCTTGAGTGACGACTCGCGAAAAGCAAATCCAGAAAAGTATTTCCGGTATAACTTGACGTCTGTCCGGGGGGCCCGGCAGGGTGCAGGGGAGCGGAAGGGGACTTCCGCCCCGACCGAACGACCGAGCAAGCGACCGAGCAGTCGCGCAACGCGCCGCAAGCCCCTGTGCCCAAGGAGCGAAGACGATGACCATCACGGCCACGACCGAGGCCACGACCTCGACGACGCCCCCCACGACGGCCACCACCCCCACCGGTGGCGCCGCAGCGGCCCCCGCACTCGGCGGGCTCCCCGAGGTGCCCTTCCCGCGGGAACTCTCCACCTGCGATGCCCGGCAGCTGACCAGGGTGTTCTTCGAACGGCTGCGGAGCCTCGAAGAGGGCACCCGTGAGTACCAGTACGTGCGCGGCACGCTGATCGAGATGAACATCTCACTCGTGAACTTCGTCGCCCGCCCGTTCCGCGACCGGCCCGGCGGCCCCGAGAACGAGGACATCGTCCAGGTCGGCATCATCGGCCTGATCAAGGCCATCGACCGGTACGACCCCGAGCGCAACACCCAGTTCACCACACTGGCCGTGCCCTACATCACAGGTGAGATCAAGCGCCACTTCCGGGACACCACCTGGGCCGTGCGTGTCCCGCGCCGGCTCCAGGAGCAGCGTCTGCTGCTGGCGAGGGCGACGGAGGAGCTGACCTCCGAGACCGACCACGCCCCCACTCCGGCGGAACTCGCCACCCACCTCGGCCTCACCGAGGACGAGGTCCGCGAGGGCCTGGTCGCCGCCAACGGCTACTCCTCCCAGTCCCTCGACGCGCCCCAGGCCGACGCCGGCGGCAGCGGCACCACCCCCGCGAACGGACAGCCCGCACGCTCCCTGGCCGAGACCGTCGGCGGCCTCGACCCCGCCCTGGCGGCCGTCGAGGACCGGCAGGCCCTCGCACCGCTGCTCGCCGGCCTGGACGAGCGCAGCACCCGCATCCTTCAGCTCCGCTTCGGCCAGGAGATGACCCAGGCGGAGATCGGCGAGGAGGTCGGGCTCTCCCAGATGCACGTCTCGCGCCTGCTCGCCCGCACGCTGGAGAACCTGCGCGAGGAGCTGCTGCACGACTGACCCGCGGTCCGAGGACCTCTGGGAGCCGGGCGCCGCCGTGCGCCCGGCCGCCCCGACCCGTTCCCGAGACCTGACACCGGGGAGTCATGAACAGTTTCGTCCGACTGCTGGCCGTCCTGGGCGGCTCCGCCGTGCTCACCCTCGTCGTGGGCCGCCTCACCGACCTGCTGCTGCGGCGGGCCGACGCCCGTCATCCCGAGACACCGCTGTGGAACATGCTGCGGCGCTGCGGACCGTCGCTGCGCGTGCTGCTGTTCACCGCGATGCTGCGCGGGGCGTACCGCCAGATCGCCTGGCAGCCGCTGCGCGACCACGAGGCCGCCGTGGGCCAAACCCTGACGCTCGTACTGATCGGGGCGGGCGCCTGGTGCGTCGTCGGCGTCGCCTCCGCCGTGGTCGAATCCTCCTACGCCCGCTACGCGCTGGGCACGCGCGACCCCTCACGCGTGCGCCGCGTCCGTACCCAGGTGACGCTCATCAGGAGGATCGTCACCGCCGTCGTCGCGGTGGTCGCGGCGGCCGCGATGCTCCTCACCTTCCCCGCCTTCCGGGCAGTCGGCACGTCCGTACTGGCCTCGGCGGGCATCATCGGCATCGTCGCGGGTGTGGCGGCCCAGTCCACCCTCGGCAATGTCTTCGCCGGCTTCCAGATCGCCTTCGGCGACATGGTGCGCATCGGCGACACCGTCGTCGTCGACGGGGAGTGGGGCGTGGTCGAGGAGGTGACCCTCACCCTGGTCGCCGTGCGCACCTGGGACGAGCGCCGGATCACCATGCCCGTCTCGTACTTCACCTCGCGGCCCTTCGAGAACTGGTCGCGCGGCGGCATCCAGATGACCGGCACGGTGTTCGTCCACTGCGACCACACGGCCCCCGTCGCCCTCATGCGCGAGAAGCTGAAGGAGATCCTCGACGGCTGCGAGGCCTGGGACGGCCGGGGCTGGGACCTGGCCGTCACCGAGGCCACGCCCACCACCATCGTGGTACGGGCGATCGTCACCGCCAAGGACCCGGACCTGCTGTGGACCGCCCGTTGCGAGGTCCGCGAGCAACTGGTGGCCTGGCTGGCCGAGAAGCACCCGTACGCCCTGCCGCGTGTCGCCACGGCCGCCGCCGTGCCCCCGCCCCGGGCGGAGGCCCGCGCGGAGGCCCGTACGGACGTCAGGCCGCCAGCGGGGTGAACGGGTACAGCCCGTCCGCGCCCGCCCGTACCACGCCGTAGCTGCTCTCCGGCACCTCGTTCCACGCGCCCGGCAGGTCCCCGAGCGGCTCGGACACCACCAGGCGGGTCTCGTCGGACACCTCCTGGAGGAATCGGATGTCGGGGTGCAGCCTGCGCAGCGAGTCCACCCGGCTGCTGTAGAACAGCGACCGGGAGGTGCCCTGGCTGGAGTAGCGGAAGGCCCACACGCCGGTCCCGTCGGTGACGGCCACCGTCATCTGCATGGGGAACTCCACGCCGTGCTCGTGGCCGACCCGCTCCACCACGCCCACCATCCGGGCGACCGCGGCCGGCGGGTCCTCCTCCAGACCGAAGGTGAGCGCCAGATAGAACATGACCTCGGAGTCCGTCGTGCCCTCGATCTCCCCGAACAGCGCGGGGTCGACGAGGAGCGCGAGGTCCCTGCGCATCGCGTGGAAGCCGGAGATGGCCCCGTTGTGCATCCACATCCAGCGGCCGTGCCGGAACGGGTGACAGTTCGTCTGCTGCACGGCCGTGCCCGTCGACGCCCGGATGTGGGCGAAGAAGACGGGGGAGGTGACATGGTCCGCGAGCTCCCGCAGGTTGCGGTTGTTCCAGGCGGGCCCCACGTCCTTCATCAGGGCGGGCGTGCCGTCGCCGCTGGCGCCGTCCGGATACCAGCCGATGCCGAAGCCGTCGCCGTTGGTCGTCTCCACGCCCAGCTTCGAGTGGAGGCTCTGGTCGATCAGTGAGTGGGCGGGTCTGTACAGGATGGTGTCGAGCAGCACGGGGGTTCCCGAATACGCCAGCCACCGGCACATGAGCGATCACCTGACTCGTCCGCCCCGTGCGGGTTGACCGTGCCGCGGGCCGGCCGGGGCCGTAACCGCCCGCATGGGCGCCCCGTCGCCCATGTCATTCTCCCGCCGCCCGACGGGCGCCGCACCCGGGGCGCCGCGGCCGCCCGCCCGGACGGTGCGGCCGCTACCAGCCGAAACGGCGGTCGACCACGGCCGCGAACTCCTCGAAGCTCAGCACCCGGTCTCCGTTCTGGTCCGCCGCGTCGAACAGCGCCGAGGAGTCCTCGGCGTCCCCCACGCCCCAGAAGGGAATCGCCCCCTGCGCGGCGAGGGTCGGTCCCTTCGAGCGCAGGGCGCCGATGACCTCGGCGCGGGTCAGGGTGCCGTCCTGGTCGAGGTCGAGGGCGTCGAACAGCCGCCGGGCCTTCTCACTCATCACATGTCCTCTCCGCGGTGCACGCGCCGTCCGGGCCGGCGGGTCCTGCCAGGAAGGACGCGACGCGCCCCCACGAGGTTGCCTCCGGCCCCGGATCCGCGCGCCGCGATGACGACCGGGGTCCGGGCGGCTGCGCTGCTCCCTCGTCACCAGTGCGCGAGGTCCGCTCTACGGCAGGGCCTGACGCCGCGTGTTGAGCTCGGCGACGATCGACGCGGGGGAGTGGCCGCTGCTGTCGGACAGGCGGTGGAAGTCGACCGAGACGAAGTTCGGGTCGCGGCCCCCGGCCGCGGGCCGGCACTGCTCGGCGATGCGGTTGCGCAGCTTCGCGCCGTTGTCCAGGGCCGCCGTCATCACGGTGGGCACGTTGCGGTGGTGGCTCATGGTGAACAGGCGCCGGAAACCGGGCTCCTGCCGGTCCAGGGGCACGTCCGACCAGCGGCTGACGCACGTCAGGTCGTTGCCCAGGTCCCCGAGGCTCCAGAAGTTGCTCACCGTCCAGGACCTGTCGTACATGACGCCCAGGTTCTCGCGGTCGGACCGGTCGGAGAAGATCAGCAGCCGCTTGCCGGAGGTCACGAGGTCGGCGACCTTCGGCCATCCGTTCTGCCGTACACCCCACTCGTCGGGCCGGAAGACCATGTCGGACAGCCCCCGGACCCGGCCGAGGGACTGCCGCAGCTGCTCGGCGCTCACGTAGTCCTCCAGGAAGACCGTCACGACCTCCTGGGGGTGGGCGGCGAGGAAGTCCACCACGGTCTGCATCGTGCCGTGGAAGGACTGGCGCGGCAGGGCGTACGTGGCACCGGCGAAGGTCTTGCAGTCGCCGTGGCACAGGTACACGTCGCTGGGGTAGCAGTCGCTGCCGAAGCTGATGACGCACAGCCAGGTGCTGCGCTCGTACCAATGGGTGTCCAGGCTCAGGCCTCGGACGCCGCCCTCTAGCTGGGCGCGCACCGATTCGGACTGGCTCACCGAACTCCAGCGTGAGTCCTGGTAGTTGGTGAAGGCGTTGTGGGTGGTCAGGAAGGAGACCTCGTCCAGGCGCCGGTCGCCCCAGCGGGCGTCCGCCGCGGCGTCTGCCGCGGCGGACGGTGTGCCGGCGGGCGTGCCGGACGGCGCGGCTGCGGGTGGGCGGGCGGCGGTGGCGGAGGCGGTGGTCGCGGTCCCCAGCAGCGCCAGCAGGAGCAGGCACACCAGGGTGCGGAGGGTGTGTCCGCTTCGAGGCGCACGGCGCGGACGGCCGCGGACCGGCCCCGCTTGTTTCATGTCCATGTCAACCATGGCGGGAGGGTAGCGCGCGGCCCGCCGCCCCGTCCCCCCTCCGGACACGGACGGCCGGCCGGCGCCCGCGGCGGTTCAGTAGCGCAGGGCCGTCCCGGTCTGCGCCGTCACGGTGCCGGACAGCTTGTGTGTGCTGCGGGCCGTACCCTGCCCGGTGCCCTTTCCTGCGACGTCGGAGACCGTCACCACCACGGTGTCGACGAGGCTGCCGCTCTCGTCCTTGAACTCGACCTGCACCGCGAAGGACTTGGTGGCGTCGTCGGTGTTCCGTACGGTCACGGGAACCGTCGTGTACCCGTCGGTGGCGGTGGTCACGGTGCCCAGAGTCACCTGGTCCTTGGCGTCGACGCCGTTCTTGACGTCGGCGAGCTTGTCCTTCGCGACGGCGGCCGCGGACTCGGCGGCCTTCGCGGCCTCGGAGGCGGCCGACGAGACGGCCTCGCCGGCCGACCTCACCGCCGAAGCGGCGCTGGAGACGGCCCCGGACGGGTTGCCGTCGCCGCCCGAGCAGGCCGCGGCGCCGAGCGCCACCGCCGACAGCACCGCACCTGCCGCACCACGCATCCACGCGACCTTCGCCACCACGCCTCCAAGGGTGTTCCGGGTCTCCCAGTCAACGGCCCGGCGGCCCGGATGCCCACTGCACGGGGCATCCGGGTGAGGCGCGGCGGGCGGCCCGGGGGCGTGCGCCGTCAAGGTCGTCCCGCGGCGGTCAGGCGCTGCTCGCGGACGCGCCGACCGTGAGGATCCTCATGTGCGGGTGCCTTTCGCGTGAGCGGGGGGAGTGCCGTCCACGGGAGTCCGCGGGTTTCGAGGGGCGGGCGGCGCGTACCGGGAGACCGCCACGCCGGCCAGGCACAGCACCCCGCCGAGGAGCGTCAGCCAGCCCGGTACCTCGGCCAGCAGGGCCCAGCTCAGCAGGACGACGATGGCCGGGACCGCGTACGTTGTCGCACCGAGCCGGCCGGCGGGCATCCGCGCCAGCGCGTACGTCCACGTGGTGAAGGCCAGGGCGGTGGGGACCACGCCCAGGTAGACCATGTTCAAGGTCGCCGACAGCGGCGCCCGGGGCAGTTCGTCGAGCAGCCGGCCGGTGAAGGGCAGGCAGACCACGGCGCCCGTCATGCAGCTGTACGCCGTGATCTGGAGGGGCGTTGCGTAGGAGAGGGCGGGCTTCTGCGCGATGACACCGGTCGCGTAGGCCACCGCCGCGAGCAGACAGAGGGCGACGCCGAGGAGCGAGGTCGAGCCGCCGTCCCCGGACGACATCGACAGGCCCACGACCACCGCGCCGGCGAAGGAGACGGCCATACCCGCCAGCAGGCGCGGCGGGAGCGCCTCGCCCAGCAGGCGGGCCGCGAGCAACGCCATGAGGATGGGCCCGGTGTTCACGAGCAGGGCGGCCGTGCCGGCGTCGACCAGCCGCTCACCCCAGTTCAGCGCGACCGTGTAGCCGCAGAACCACACGACACCGGAGACCAGGATCCCCCGCCAGGCCTCACGGGGCGGCAGGCCCTGCCGGCGGACCAGAAGCAGGACACCCAGCACCAGCGAGGCGGCCAGCAGACGGCCCAGGGCCAGCGCGCCCGGGGAGTACGCGGCGCCCGCGCTGCGGATGGAGACGAAGGCGGAGGCCCAGGCGAACACCGTGAAGGTGACGGCGCCGACCGTGAGCAGGCCGGGCGGGATCGGATTCGAGCGGAGGGTCATGCCGCCACTCTACGGTCGCAACATTTCGGCGTCGACCGAAATGTTGTTCCGGGCTCCGGCGTGGAGAGACAGCCCTGAGCGAACCGCGACGCGGACGCCTCAGGCCCAGGCCTGCGCGCTGAGGCCCAGCAGATCCCCGAAGGCCCGCTCGCCCGCCGCCGTGACCTCCAGCGCGCGCCCGCCGCCCGGCGGGCGCACCACCCATCCCTCCTCCAGCGACCGAGCGCACAGCCGCGCCCCGGCCAGGCCGCCCAGATGGCGGCGCCGCTCGGTCCAGTCCAGGCAGGAGCTCGCCGCCGCCCGCCTGCGCCCCCCGCCGTCGAGGCCGATACCGGCCTCGGCGCACCAGAGCCGGCCCGCCTCCGTCAGTTCGAACACGCCGTCCGTACGCAGCAGGCCGCGCCGCTCCATCGCGTCGGTCACCGCCATGCCCAGCCGGCCGGCGAAGTGGTCGTAGCAGGTACGGGCCCGGGCCAGCGGATCCGGTGCGCCGACCACCGGTACGGCGTGCGGGGCATCCCGGTCCGGGACCGCGTGGGCGGCGAGCTCGTCGAGCAGGCGGGCGGTCGCCGCGTCGGCGACGCGCACGTAGCTGTGGCGGCCCTGGCGCTCGGTCACGCAGATCCCGGCATCGAGCAGCCGGGTCAGGTGGCCGGAGACGGTGGAGGGCGCCACGCCGGTGATCCGGGCCAGCTCGCCGGCGGTCCAGGCGCGCCCCTCCAGGAGCGTCATGCAGATCGCGGCCCGCGTCTCGTCGGCCAGAGCGGCGGCGAAGGCCGCCAGACGGGCCGCGGGGGCCGGGGCGTCCATAGGGCCCGGGACGTCCATGGGGCCCGTGGGGTCCGCCGGGGCCGGGGTGCTCGCGGGAGGCCCGGGATGCAGCTCGTTCATACGTCCAGGATGCCCCATCGCTTCGGTATGCGGCGAACGGTTCGCCATGCCCGCTCAGTGGCCCGCCGCGGCCTTCACCAGGGCCACGGCCAGGCCGATCGCCGCGTCGAGCGCGCCCGCGAGCAGGGCGACGGCCACACCGCTGCCCATGCGGACGCTGCCGTACCAGCCCCACCCGAAGAGGCCGGCGACACTCACACCGGCCGATGCGTACAGGGCCGTGCGCAGGTCCATCACCCCCAGGGCGGACGAGGCGATGAGGATCAGCGGGCCGATGGCGGACAGCAGCAGCGGACTGCCGATCCACAGCATGTGCCGCAGCTCGGCTCCGGTGGCGAGCCGTCCGTGGACCACCCGGTGGGCCACCTGGTCGGAGACGAGGGACGCCAGCCACAGTCCGACGGCGGCGGTCAGCACCGTGGCCGCGGCCCCGGCGGCGGTGGCGTGCTCCGACGCGACCAGGCCGATCACCACGGAGATCATGGTGATCGTGGCGTAGAGCCGCTCCTTCAGCCGGGCCGCGGCGCCCGCCGCCACATCGGCGGGTGTGCCGGCGGTGTGATCCATACGGTCAGCCTAGGACGCCGCAGCCCGCGGGGCGGGACCGCCGAGGGCCGGGCGTGCCCTCTGTCGTGACGGGGTTTCACCGACCACACTGATGGCCCAGGGGCGCAACGCCCCCGTCCCGAGGAGGTGGTGGCGTGGTGCCGGAAGACCCTGTGGAAACCCCCGCGGCGAACCCTGTGGAACCCCCCGCGGAAGAACCCGCGGGACAGCCTGCTCCGTTCGTACGGCCCCAGGTGTGGGAGACGTACGGACCGGCCGATCTCGCCGCCGTGCCGGTGTTCGCCGGAGGGTTCATCAACTTCGGCTACTGGCACCGCGTCGACCTCGACGGGCCGCTGTCGCAGGACGACCGGATCCGCAGCGAGCAGGACCTCTACCGGCACGTGCTCGACGCCGTCGCCCCCGACGGCGGCCGGGCCGTGGAGGTCGGCTGCGGCCTCGGCCTCGGATGCGCCCTGGCCCTCGACGAGTACGGACCCGCAAGCATCACCGGGGTGGACATCCACCCCCAGCAGCTCCGGCGGGCCCGCGAAGCGAACTCCCCGCTCCTCGCCGCCCGGCCGCAGCAGCTGCGCTTCCTGCTCGGGGCGGCCGAGAGCCTGCCGCTGGGCGACGCGGAGTTCGACTGCCTCTACAGCGTCGAGGCCGTCCAGCACTTCCCGGACCTGCCGGCGTTCGCCCGCGAGGCGGCGCGGGTCCTGCGCCCGGGCGGCCGGGTGGCTGTCGCCGGCTTCTTCACCGTCGACGGCGCGCCCGCGCCCGAGGAGCGGCTCGCGGAGCTGTTGGAGACGTTCGCCAGCGGACTCGACATCGCCCGGCCCGTCTCCCGGCTGGCGGACGCCCTGGCCGACGCGGGCTTCGCCGACGTGCGGGCGGATTCGATCGGTCCGCAGGTCTGGCCCGGCTGGGACCGCTGGCTCGCCCGCCTCTGGGCGCCCGGCACCTGGCCGCGGAACTTCATGGCCGCCTGGGAGCAGCGGATCCTGGACTACTACCTGATCACCGCCAGGACCGGGCCGCACGGGCCCGGTGACGGATCGTCAGGGTGACGGCGGGGCCTCCTGGAGGTAGGCGGCGATCATGGCGAGGTCGTTGGCGATGGCCACGACGTCCTGGGTGTTCGGGCCAGGGGTGGAGGCGCCGTTGACCCCCGCGTAGAAGGTGTCGAAACGGCCGTCGCCCCGGTCCAGGTACCCGGCGATGGTGATCGCTCCGACGGCCAGCCGGTCGTTGAGCGAGTCCCCGCCGACCGCCGCCCCGGTCTTGGCGAACACCTTTCCGCGGGCCGGGCAGTCACGGCAGTTCTCCGCCAGCAGCCCGTCGACGCCGAGGACGGGCAGGGACTCGCGGAAGAGCTTCGCGTCGGGGGCGCGCTGCCAGTACGCCAGCATCTGCACCAGCACCTCGGGCGTGGCCCGGTCGGCGGGGTTGCCGCCCCGGCCGTCCATCAGCTGGAGCTGTCCGCGCTCGACGCCCGCCTCGTCCAGGAAGTCGGCGAGCACCGGGAAGCCGTCCTCGCACTGGCGGCTGCCGGTCGAGACGGCCATCAGGCAGATGCCCAGGTTGGCGCCCAGATTGTGGCTGACCTTGAGGATCAGCTTCGCGTACTGGGCGTAGGGAGGCGAGGTGTATGCGGCCACCCGCGGCCGGCCGTCGTAGTCGCGGGGCAGCCGGCCGACCGGATTGGGGCCCGTCGGGTCCGCGGTGACCCGGACCCCGGCCCGTTCCAGTGCCTCGATCAGAGCGGTGCGCCCGAAGGCGGCGGGGTCGGTGACGGGGGAGGTACGCAGCAGGGGCTCGGCGTCCGCCGCGATCGTGCCCGACAGCCGGATGCGGGTGCCGCCGTCGGTGGCCGTCACCGTGATGTCGGTCGGCCCGCCGGCCGCGACCGTCCGCACCGTGGAAGAGACCTGGTACGGGGCGACCTTCGGCCGCCAGTCCAGCCGGGCGGCGGTGCCCGCGCGGTCCCCGGGGGTGGTCATCAGGTCGATCAGGTTGTCGTTGATGATCAGCGGCGTGGGGGTCGGGTCGAGGACGGGATCGGGGGCGAACAGCCGGCTGTCCACGATCACTTCCCCGTCCACGCGGGTGATGCCGGAGGCGCGGACCTGGCGGGCGAGCTCGTCGATCCCGGCGAGGGGGTTCTCCGGGGTCAGGGTCGCCCCCGTGAAGTCGTTGGCGTAGGTGTGGTCGAGGTCCGTGTACGCGACCGTGCCGTCGGGGCGGGTCCTGCCGCCCATGGTGAGGTCGCCCTGCGCGACGAGGTCGAGGTCGCCGGTCAGGGTGGCGCCCCTGCGCTCACCGACCGCGTAGACCGGGGTCACGAAGCGGTGTTCGGAGCCGAGGGTGTGCCACGGACCCGAGACGCTGACCAGCTTGGCGGTCGACCCGGGGATGAAGAACTGCTCGGGGAACATGCTGTGCACCACGCGCCCGCCGTCCGGTCCGGTCTGCAGCAGACCCCACTGGGCGTTGCGGTACTCCGGCTTGCGCATGATCTCCGTGATGCGCGGGTCGAGCCCGCCGGCGGGGGAGGGCGTGGGAGTGGCGGAGGGCGGCGGAGCGGGCGTCGGGGCCGGGGCCGCGCCGGTGGCCGTACCGGAGGCCAGCGCCACGAACAGCAGCGCGGCGCAGGTGGCGGCCAGGCCGCGGCGCAGCGGGGCGGTGGGGTACCAACCGTTCACAGCGCGCTCCGTTCGTCGCGGCTGCCTTCCCCGAGTGCTGCAACCAGCGTGGCACGGCCGGTTCGAGGGTGCATGTGGTTCGGGGGGTGCATGTCACCACCGGCCGCACCCACCCAGGTCATACGGGGTGACTCCCGCCGGACAAGATCGTTCCCAGGGCATGCGACAGAACGTACGAACCGCCGCCCTCGCCCTGGCCCTCGCGGGCTCTGCCCTCACGGCCGCCACCGCCGCCCACGCCGCGGTGCCCACCGCCGGCCCGGCCGCGACCACCCTGGCGTCGGCACCGGCCGACGGCCCCGTCGGCGAACTCTCGGACGACCTGACCGACGACCTCGGCGACGTCGCCGGGGAACTCGGCCTGACCGGCGAGGACTGAGGCCGGCCGGACACCACCACCACGCACGTACCGGCCGGCCCCGCCTGAGCGGGCCGGCCGGTACGTTTCTGTCGCCTCCTCGTCCGGTCCTCAGCCGTTCCCGTCGCCGGGGCGTACCGCGTCGACGAGGGTGGCGAGCACCTCGACGGCGCTGCCGTCGTGGTCACTGCCCGCCGTCCCGCTCCCGCTCTGGAGGTTGGCCGTGCGGTCGACCTCGACGACGGAGTCGGAGTGCGAATTGTCGATGACGGTGATCAGGCTGCCGCTCGCGGCGGCCGGCGCCGCGCCGCCACCGATGAGAGCCACCGCGAGCGCGGCCGCGGCCCGGATGCGCGCGCCGGTCACACCTTCACGCTCTCACGCGCCACCGGTACGGGGTGGTGGCGCGAGATGTTCTTGGTCAGCAGCCTCGTGGACTCGCCGACCCCGACCTCCGCGCCCCCGTCGGCCGCGGGCAGCCGCCCGTCGGCGAGCCGCAGTTCGGCGAGGGCGGTGTCCATCGCCTTGTGCGCGGCGAACAGGCACGGGGTGCTGTAGATGGCCAGGTCGACACCGAGGTCGGTCAGCTCGGTGAGCGAGAGCCGCGGTGACTTGCCGCCGGCGATCTGGTTGAACAGCAGCGGCTTGCTGCCGACGGCCTCGCGGATCCGCTCGATCCACTCCACACTGCGGACCCCGTCGACCAGGACGACGTCCGCGTCGGTCGCCGCCAGGGCCTGCGCGCGGTGGATGATGTCGGCCTCCTCCGTCGCGTCGGTCCGGGCCACGACGACCAGGTCCTTGCGGGTCGCCAGCACCATCTCCAGCTTCTCCAGGTACTCCGTCAGCGGCAGCACCTGCTTGCCGTCGGCGTGACCGCAGCGCCGCGGGCGCTTCTGGTCCTCCAGGATCACGCCGGAGGCACCCATCCGTTCCAGGCCCTCCACGACGTGGCAGGCCACTTCGGGGTCGACGTAGCCGTCGTCGATGTCGACGAGCAGGTGGTGACGGGGGAAGGCGCCGCGCAGTCGCTGGACGAAGGCCACCATGTCGGGCCAGGCGATGAATCCGATGTCGGGCAGCCCGTAGTAGGAGGCGGCGAACCCGAATCCGGAGACGAACATCCCGTCGTAGTGCGCGGCCGCCACCGAGGCCGAGTACATGTCGTACACCCCGATGAGCGGCGTGGTGCCCGGCTCGGCGATCTGTTCCCGCAGCTTGTTCCCGTAAGTCATCGTTCGGTTCCTCCGAGGAGCGCATCGGTACAGGAAGGGCAGAGAGCCGCGCCACCAGGGCTCTTTACCTAAAACAGATCCTTCCTTGGTGAAGAGCGGAACTTTCGCGGATGAAGCCTTTACTCACCCCCACGGCGTAGCCGGTTCACCACAGAAACGTCACTGGAAGCAAGCCCGGGCCCCCGGCGGGCAGCGGTCAGCCGTGCAGACCGAGGGGGACCCGGCCGGGGATGCGGGTCCGGGGACGGGCCGACCGTGAGCCTGCTCCACCGGACGTGGTCGCGGACCGCCGCGGCGTCCGCCGAACCGGTTCCAGGGGCCCGGACAGCCGGATCCGTTCACCGGTCCCGTCACTTCCGGGTGGGACCTCCCGGCGGGCCCCCCGAGGGTCAGGCGGGGGTGAACGCGTCCGCGCGCGCGTCGTCGAGGACGAAGCCGTTGTCGAGGCGGACGCGGACCGTCACGCGCGGGCCGTGCTCGCGATGGGCCGTCCACGCGGGTTCGAGAGAAGCCACCTGCTCCTCCAGCTGCCGCCTGCTCGCCGGGGGCATCTGGTGACCGAAGTCGTCCAGGAGCGCCTTGAGTCGTACGTACTCGCGCACCTCGTGGCTCTGCTCCCGCTCCCGTGGAGCGTCCACCCGCTCCACGGTGCCGGCGGTGCCCGACGCGAGGGACAGCGAACCGACGACGGTGTCCTCGCCCGCCGGGCCGTCCTGGGCCGTGCACACCGTCCCGGCCAGCCGGAGGTCTGCCGCCAGCGTGACCCGCTGGCCTTCCTGGAGCATCATCGGGCGTTCACTTCTCCGGTCGGGACGGGGCAAAGACATCCCCTAGTGCTGTGACCGGAAAGGTTCACCGGGTCACGGCGCCCGGCACGGCACCTCGCCGCGTTGTCGGACCACGCACGTACGTCCAGTACGAGACGTGGCCCTCCGCCTTGCGATGCACCGCACCGGACACCGCGACCCGGCAAACCTTTCCGGTCACAGCNACGTCCAGTACGAGACGTGGCCCTCCGCCTTGCGATGCACCGCACCGGACACCGCGACCCGGCAAACCTTTCCGGTCACAGCACCTAGTCTCCCACCATGTCAGTCAACATCGATCTTGCTTTCACCGTCACCGGCGTCGCCGACGAGCCGCAGGCCCGGGAGATCGTCGGCGCTCTCGAGGAACTGATGCGCGAGGAGTCCATGGACGGCTACGTCCGCATCACGGTCGACGCCGACGCCGACGGCACGTGCCGCGTCCTGGGCAGGAGCCGCTTCCCGCTCTCCATCTCGGGCTTCCACCGGTGGCAGCCGTACTTTGAATCGCTCTTCGCGACGACCGTCGCCGACGTGACCACCGCCGCCAGGGCGGAGATCGAGTGGGGCTACCCGGACGAGGAGTCCTGACCCGCGGGGTCCTGACCCGCGCGCCCAGGAGCGGGCGGCAGCGCCCAGCGGATCGCCCGGGTCACGGCGTGGCCGCCCGCGCGGGCGGCCACGCCCGGCATCCGCTCGGCCGCGGCCCCCGAACCGGCCGTGACCGCCGTCCTCGCCCAGCCCGGCAGCAGGTCCACGGCCGCCGCCGCGAGCAGCGCGTACGGCAGCCGGGCGGCCCCAGGCAGCGGCGGATCGGTGAGCAGGAAACGGGCCGTGTCCCGGGAGGCGTCCGTCGGCCGCAGGGCGGGCCGGTACCCGGCCATCCGCACCGCCAGCTCCCGCACGTCCCGCGGCGGCCGGTCCGCGCCCAGCGCCCGGGCCACCCGCGCCGTGTCGGCGAGGTACGCGTCGCAGCCTGCCGGATCCAGCGGTTGCCTGCCGTACCGCTGGTGGGCCCGCAGGAAACAGTCCGCCTCGGCGACGTGCACCCAGCCCAGCAGCTCCGGGTCGTCGGCCCGGTACGGCACGCCGTCGGCCGTCCGGCCCCGGACCCGGGCGTGCACCGCCCGGACACGGGCCACGGCCGCCTCGGCGTCGGCGCTCGTACCGAAGGTGGTGACCGCCAGGAAGGTGCTGGTCCGGTGCAGGCGGCCCCACGGGTCGCCGCGGTAGCCGGAGTGCGCCGCCACCGCGGCCATCGCGACGGGGTGCAGCGACTGGAGCAGCAGGGCGGCGAGACCGCCGACGAACATCGACGCGTCCCCGTGCACCCGCCTGACCGGCCGGTCCGGCGCGAACCAGCGCGGTCCGGGAGTCGAGTGGATCCGCTCCCGGTTGCGGGCTCCGTCGGGGCCGGCGACGCGCAGGAAGACCGCCTCGCCGGCCTGCCGCCGGATCCGCCGGACGGCGGTCGTCGGGCTCGCCATGCGCCCAGTATGCGCGCGGCGCCGCTCCGCGGTCCCATGGACGCAAGGACGGTTGAGAGATACCGCGCCGGGCAGGTGCCCCATGTACGAGGAGGTACGTCATGGCTGCCGAGGACGCGCCCGGTCCGGAAGCCGCCGCCGGCGTCGGCCACCCCGATCCCTACGTGGTGCCGGTGAGCGGTGACATGGACCTGGACCACGCGGGCGAACTGCGGGAGACACTCGCCGCAGCCCTCTCGCAGGCCCCCGAGGGCGCCGACATCATCGTCGACCTGCGGAATTCGTCCTTCTGCGATTCCGCGGGCCTCAACACACTGCTGGACGCCCGGCGGCGGGCTGTCCGGACCGGACACGTCCTGCACCTGGCCGCGCCCAGCCACCAGTTGCTGAGACTGCTCGAACTCACCGGTTCGAGCAGCTCCTTCCCGCTGGACGCCTCCGTGCCCGGCTGAGCGCACCGGGGACCGGTGCGCCCCCGCCGGCGGCACGCCGACCCGACCGATCGGAGAACCCGATGAGCAGCGCCGACGAAGCCTACGGCGACGACGTCTACCAGCCGCAGGAGAGCGACGAGTCCGCCGAGGCCCAACCCGACCTGGAGAACACCCTCGACGAGCCAGGCCTCGACGACACGCTCGACACCGCCTACGTGCCCCTCGACCGCCCGCTCGCGGTGGACGACAGGGGCACGACCGCCGCCGAGGCGCGCACCGGCGAGACGCTGGAACAGCGCCTGGCCCGGGAGCAGCCCGAGGTGTCCGACGAGGACGAGGTCTCCGACGAGGCCGGCGACGCCCTGCTGGCCGGATCGGACCGCGCGGGCCGCCTGGCCGTGGTGGACGACTCCGCCCCGCAGCGCCACATCTCCGTACTCGCCCGTGACGTCGGGATCGACGGTGGCGCGGCATCGGCCGAGGAGGCCGCGGTCCACGTCGTCGACGAGCTGCCGCCCGCCGAGGACCTGGACGTCTGAGCCGCCGGCGCCCCCTCCTCGGGCGTCCCGGCGGTCGGTCGGATGATCGGTCAGATCGGTCAGATGATGTGGATGCGCTCCAGGGCGCCGGCGGTGTCCCGGATCATCAGGTCGTTGCCCTTGGCGCGTTCGCGCTCGATGAAACCGAGCAGGAGCACGGCCCGGTTGATCACGTCGGACTTGCTCACGCCGGATGCGGCCGTCAGCTCCGAGACGATCGTGACCGCGGGCGGGCACAGGGTCACGGAGTACCGCTCGGTGTCGGGGTGAGGGGGGAGCTGATCCATGGTGCGGTCCTTCCTGAGGGCGAGATGATGCACCATCGTTGCATCAAACCCGCGCGGAAGCGCACCAATTTCGTGCACAGATGGTGCACGGGGCGGGTTTACATGCCTGGGTCCCCATGCCCGGTCCGCCTGCGGGCTCGGGTCGATGAGCCGGTGACCTCAGTGAGCCGGTGACCTCAGTGAGCCGGTGACCACAGGGCGGTCAGCTGCCCCTTGCCGGGGGTCAGGTCCTCCCAGCCGCCCGCGAGGTCCACCACCACGACGCCGGAGGTCGGGAAGCCGTCCTTCAGCTGTTCCAGCAACTCCGCCGGGCCGCTGCCGCACAGCGCGGTCGCCAGCTCGTGGATGCCCGTGTTGTGGCCGACCAGCGCCAGACAGCCGAGCCCCGACCCGCGCTCGGTCAGTACGGTGACCAGCGTGTTCGGCGCCGCGTTGTAGAGCCTGTCGTCGTAGACGGCGTCCGGCGGGTCCGCCAGGGCGGGGACCATCAGTTGCCAGGTCTGGCGCGTCCTGCGCGAGGGCGAGCACAGCGCCAGGTCCGGCTTGTAGCCGCGCTCCGCCAGCCAGCGGCCCGTACGGGGTGCGTCGGCTCTGCCGCGCTCGCCCAGGCCACGCTCGAAGTCCTCGGCGGGGTCGCCCTTCGGTACCGCCTTGGCGTGCCGAACCAGCAGCAGTCGACTCCCGGTCGTGTGCGGCGCGGAGTCCGGGGACATGGGCACCTCCCTTCCGGCTGGTGCGCGTACGGGTACAGGCTCATGGTGCGGTGGGTCCCGGAGGCGCGCACCCGCACCCGGCCGCGGGCGGACTACGCGGACTACGCTGCGAGAGATGGAACGCGCAGACGTACTCAGGCGAGTGATCGGCATCCTCACCGAGGCCCAGGACATCCGCCGGGCCGCCGAGGCCGGGGAGGACACCCAGGGCCCGGGCGGGACGGCCGGGGTGGCCACACAGCTCCTGAACGAGATGCTGCCCTCGATCAGCGTGCCGGCCGACGCGTCGCCGCAGGAGGTGGCGACGCTGGTGGCCGAGGCCCTGGGACCGGCCCTGCACACGATGGTCTCGGGATTCAGCCTGGCGTTCACCAGTCTCGCGATCGCCCATGACGCAGGGCGCACGGACATCTCCTCGATCGAGGTCCTCCAGGAACTCGCCCTGGAGGTCGAGGCCGGCACCTACGACGAAGGCCCCTGGGAGCACTGACCCCTACGTGGGTGAACCGACCCGCCCGTAGGAGAACCGGCCCGCCCGTGGGACGGAAGCCGTCAGTCGGCGTCCTCGTCGTCGCGGTGGGACATCTTCCGCTCCTGCCGCATCCGCAGCTCCTCCGGGGTCTTGCCGGCGACCGGCTTGCTGGCCTCGGGGTGTACGGGGTCCGGCCCGGGGTGTTCCTGCGCGTGCTCCTCACGGCCTCCGGCCGGCCGCTGCCGCTTGTCCTCCGTACCCTTCATGGCTGTCGCTCCCTCGCAGATCCGATCGACGCTGACTTCGGACTCCCCCCACCTACCCCACCGGTCACTCGTGACACGATCGCGACACGAGCGGCCTTGACCACTGTGGCACGTGTCATCGCGCACGGCCTGGGAAGATGCGCAGTCATGCCGGAAACGATCAGCAGCATCGCCACCCGTGTCGTACGGCGCCACCGCGAGCCGGTCGCCGTCCAGGCCCTGCGCTCCACCGCCGCGGCCGTCATCAGCTACGTCGTCGCGCTCCGCCTGAGCAGCGAGCCCAACCCGCTGACCGCCCCGCTGACAGCCCTGCTCGTCGTCCAGGTCACGCTCTACTCCACGTTGACCACCAGCATCCGCCGGGTCAATTCGGTGGTCGTCGGCGTCCTGATCGCCATCGGGTTCAGCGCGCTGGTCGGTCTCACCTGGTGGAGCCTGGGCCTGCTGATCCTGGCCTCTCTCGTGGTGGGCCATCTCGTGCGCGTGGACGAGTTCGTCCCCGAGGTCGCGATCAGCGCGATGCTCGTCCTCGGCGTCACCCAGGTGGCGGACACCGCCTGGGACCGGGTGCTGGAGACCCTCATCGGCGCGGTGGTCGGACTGCTGGTCAACCTCCTGCTGGCGCCACCCCTCTGGATCGGCCCGGCGGGCGCCGCGATCACCGACCTCGCCCTGCGCATGAGCCGGCTGCTCGATCACCTCGGCGAGGAACCCCAGGGCCCGGGCAAGGTCGAACAGGCCGCCGCCCGGCTGCACGAGGCGCGCCGCCTCGACAACGACATCGCACAGGTCGACACCGCCCTGCGGCAGGCCGAGGACAGCCTCCGGCTCAATCCGCGGGTCAAGGAGGGCCTGATCTTCCGGCTGGTGCTGCGCACCGGTCTGGACACCCTGGAGATCTGCGCGGTGGTGCTCCGCGTGGCCTGCCGGACCCTGACCGACCTGGCCAAGGTCCGCCCCGACGTCCCGCTCTTCGAGCCCGCCACCGGCGCGGCGCTGCGCGAGGTGCTGCGGCACACCGCGATCGCCGTGGAGAGCTTCGCCCAGCTGATCACCGCCCAGGTGAGCGCCAACGCGGAGGAGGCCGAAGCCCGGCTGTCCGGTGAGCTCGCGGTGGCCCGGGCCCATCGGGACCGGCTCGCGGAGCTGCTGCTGGCCGCCGCCCGGGAGGACCCCGAGCACTGGCAGTTGCGTGGCGCGCTGCTCGCCGAGATCGACCGGGTCCTCGACGAGCTGGGCGTGGAGAAGCGCTCGCAGCGCCTGCTGGAGGAACTCGACCGGCACACCCGCAGCCGGCGCACCGACGGGGTACGCGGCCGGCTGCGGGCCTGGACCCGCAGGAGCCGCGGGGCGGAGCGGCCCGGGTGACGAAGCGGAGCGGCCCGGGTGACGAAGGGGGTGCGGTGCGCGAAGGTGGGGTACATGGTGCACGTACTGGGCAGCAGGATCCTGCTGCGACCGACGGACCCCGAGCGCTCACGCGCGTTCTACGGCGAGACCCTCGGCCTCGCCGTGTACCGCGAGTTCGGCACGGGGCCGGACCGCGGCACGGTGTACTTCCTGGGGGGCGGCTTCCTCGAGGTGTCGGGACGGGCCGAGGCGCCGCCCGCGCCGGGCCTGCGGCTGTGGCTCCAGGTCGCCGATGTGCAGGCGGCGTACGAGGAGCTGCACAGCCGCGGCGCCGAAGTGCTGAGGTCTCCGCTGCGTGAACCGTGGGGGCTGGTCGAGATGTGGATCGCCGACCCCGACGGTGTACGGATCGCTGTGGTGGAGGTCCCGGAGGACCATCCACTGCGCTTCCGTCCCTGAGTGGCAAGAGGGTGCCTGGCGTCAGTAGTAGTGCTTGCGGCCTCCCACGGCGTGCCCGACCGCGCCCAGTACCCAGAGCACCAGGCCGATGATGACGAGGATCAGGCCGATCGTCCAGAGGATCGAGATTCCTGTGACGAAGCCGATGATCAGCAGGATGACGCCCAGAATGATCATGACTACCTCCTGGTTCCTGTCGAACCGGTATGCAGGGCGTCTACCACAGTTGGGCGGCCTTATGCCTCTTTCATCCGTTTCTTGCTGCCGGGTGCTGCCGGGTGCTGCCGGGTGTCGCCGGTGGTGTCGGGTGGTGTCGGGTGGTGTCGGGTGGTCAGTCGACCCGGGGCGGCAGCCCTGCGAGGCCCGTGTCGCGCAGGATGAGGTCGATCGTCCCGGCGAGGGTGCTGTCGGCCCCGATGACGGTCTCGGCGCAGCCGGGGAGGAGGTCGCGCTCGCGGTACCAGTCGCGCAGGTGCAGCTCGGTCACCTGGGCCAGATAGTCGGGCTCCGCCTTCGAGGCATGGCGGGTCAGCGTCTCCTCGACCGGGACGTCGAGGTAGTAGCAGCGCGAGACGCCGCGATGGTCTCCGAGCAGGCCGGCGAGCATGTCGCCGTACCGGTCGGCGTACAGGATGCCTTCGACCACCACGTGGTAGCCGGCGTCCAGCGCGTACCGGGCGACCGTGTCGATCAGCCCGATGTTGGCACCGCCGGGAACGTCACGCTCCCTCAGCACGGTACGTCTGAGGTTGTCCTGGCCGACCACGGCCAGGCCGCGGCCGAACCGGTCGCGGATCCCCGCCGCCACCGATGACTTGCCGGACGCCGAGTTGCCCCGGACGACGACGAGCCGGGTCTCTTCGCTTCCCACGGCCATGCCGGCCACGCTACCGGCCCCCTCGTGCGCCGGTCGCCGGGCCGGCGAGGAACTCGGTGCGGCCGGAACCCGGTTGGCCGTCCCGGTGCTCCACGGGGTCGCCCGGCCGCTGGAAGTGGACGGCCGCCGGGAGCCCGGCCCGGTAGGCGTCCAGCCCGGCCCGGCAGTACGCGACCATCGGCGCGGGCAGGGCGTCCAGCCCGTACCAGCCCATGCCGTCGCAGCGGTCCGGCTCCATGATCCTGGGTGGGCCCGACCAGCTGCGCACCTCGAAGAAGACGCCGAGGCGGGACGACGAGCCCGTCGGGGGACGGTGGTGCACGGTGACCGCCGCCCGGACGTCCGCGGGGTCGATGACGACCCCGGTCTCCTCGTGCGCCTCCCGGACCACGGCCTCGACGAAGTCCTCACCGGCCTCCAGATGACCGGACGGCAGGTGCCACATGCCGGTCGCGTACACCGGCCCGGACCGCCGCGACAGCAGGACCTCGGGACCGCGCCCGCCGTCGCGGCGCAGCAGGAGGTGCACGTCGAGCGGAAGCGTGTGCCTGCGCGGGGCGGTCATCGGGCGCTCCCGCGGTCGTTCCAGCCGAGTTCGGTGTAGGGGCGTCCGGCGCGAATGCCTTCGAGCGCGGCGCGGGCGTAGGGGACGATCGGTTCGGGCAGGGCGTCGAGGGGCCACCAGTTCCACGACACGCACCGGTCGGGCTCCCGCAGCCGGGGCTCCCCGTGCCAGCGCCGGGCCCGGAAGACCAGTTGCATGCGCGGCGGGGCACCCGGCCGGTCCCTGACATGCACGAGGTGGACGAGGTCGACGTCGGCCGGGTCGATGACGAGCCCGGCCTCCTCCTGCGCCTCCCTGACCAGACAGCTGACGGCGGACTCCTGTTCGCAGTGACCGGCGAGGAAGTGGTGGGTGGAGCCCGCGTAGGCGGAGTCCGGGTGCCGTAGCCCGAGCAGGACCTCGCCGTTGCGTTCCAGGTAGAGGTGGACGCCCACGACGTGCGGGACCGGCGCGCTCCCGGACCCGGCGCGGACCGGCTCCGGGACGGGCTCCGCGGTGTACTCCTGGCCGTGCCCCGGGCCGTGCTCCGCGGCGTGCCGGCGGATCAGGGCGAGGGTCGAGGGGCTCAACCGCAGGCGGGGCAAGGTCCGCAGGCCGTGCCAGGCGAGCATGACCCCTTCGGTCAGGGTGAGGGCGCCGGGATCGCCGTTCCAGCGGGCGGCGAAGATCTGCACGGGGACGGTGGTGCCGTCGGTTCCGGTGGCGTGTTCCACCGCGAACGGCTCCAGGGCGGACGGTTGTAGTCCGGCCTCCTCCCGCAGCTCCCGGCGGACGGTGTCCTCCAGGGAGGTGTCCTGCGGCTCACGGCCGCCACCGAGGAGGGCCCAGGCACCCGGCTCCCAGATGTCCGGGATGTGGTCGCGCAGGTGGAGCAGGTAGCGGCCCGCGCCGTCGTGGATCAGTGCCGAGGCGTTCACCGGCTCGGCCCGGCCGTCGAGCCCGGACTCCAGCAGTCCGGCCCGCAGGGCGGGCGGGCCGACCTCGTCGAAGGGGAGCCACTCGGCTCCCGGTACCCCTTCGGGACGCGGTGCCACATCGCCGGTCTCCTCGGCCAGGTGGAAGACCATACGGAAGTCGTAGTGCCGGCAAGCCGGTTCACCCCCGGTCGGCCCCGCCTCCGCCGTATCGACGGCGATGTCGACGGGCACGTCCAGGTACGCGGCGGTGCGGCAGAGGGCGGCCGGCGGGATCCCCGCCTGCTCGTGGACCGCGCGCAGCGCCGCGGCGAGGAGCGTACGGTCGTCCGGCCCGACGCGCCCGCCCGGCAGGAGGAGGCTGCCGCCGGGCCGGTCGCGGACGTACAGGACGCGTCGGTGCCGGTCGACCACGACCGCGCTGCAGGTGATGTGCCCGGCCAGGGCCGCCGGGCCGGCGGCCTCGGCGGGGCAGGAGGGATCAGCGGAGCCCGCGGGATCGGCGGGATCGGCTCCGGCGTCGAGGGCGGTCAGCAGGTCCTCGAGTGCCTCGCGTCCGGCGGGACGGCGTTCGAGGTGGGCGGCGACAGCGTGGCGGATGTGGGAACGGGTGGGCGGCACGTGAACCTCACAGGTGCAGGGGAGGGCCGGCTCCAAGAACGGCTCGGGGCGCGGCCCGTCACGGTCGGCGCGGGGGCAGTCGGAGAACGGATGTTCTGGCCGCCGGGCCCACCCCCTGGGGACCTGGACCGGCAGCCCTGAAACTCGCTCGAAGCGGGTGGTGTCACCCTCGCGGGGGATTGCCCCGCGGGGCGTAGGGCAATCCCCCGGCACTCCCCGTCCGTTCAGGACACGAGCGTCTGCTCCTGCAGTTCGGTGAGCCTGACGGTGCACAGGCCGCCGCGCTCCGCCTTCACCTCCGTGACCTTGAGCTGCGTACCGGGCGGGAGGATGTACTCCTCCTCGTCGGTGAAGGCGGAGAAGCTGCGGATGCCCACCGCGCGGACGGGGGTCACCTCGAAGAGCGTCCGCTTCCCGCGCCCGCCGAGGAACGCGCGCGCCACGCCGAGCTTCGACGTGCACGAGGACACACCCCACCAGGTCACCGTCCGGCCGAGCGGATACTGCGCGCGCAGGTCCAGGGAGACCCCGCGCCACAGGGGCTCCGTACGGGCGGGGAGCCCGGAAACGGCCGAGAACAGCAGGCGCAGGTAGGGGATGTACGGGACGAGCCGGGCGCGGTCCGGGGACCGGAGCACGGCGTTGATCTCCCGGTAGAACGCGGACTCGCAGGTGTAGAGGTGGAGAGCGGCGATCGCGTCGGCGGACAGGCGGCTGACCACGCGCCGCGGGCCGCGGGCCGCACGGCTGAGGGCGGTGCCGGGTTCGTGGGCCGGATGCCGGTGCGTCAGCCCTGGGGCGGGGATGCGAGCCAGCGGTCGTCCTCGAACGCTTCGGGAACCTCGTCCTCCCACGGATCGATCCCGCGGCGTTCCAGTTCGTCGAACCACCGGTCCCGCTGGGACTCGGGCAGGCCCTGTCCGCACCAGGGACAGTAGGCGATCCCGATGCTCGCTGTCCCGCCGTCATGGATGATCAGCCCGTACTCCTGGAACTTGGCGCTGAACCGGATCAGCGCGTCCGGGCAGGCGAACGGGTCCTCGTGCTGGTCGCAGACCGCGTTCACCTTGCGGTCCATCGCCTCGCAGCAGTGGGAGGTCATGGCCTCGGCTTCTCGTCGTCGGATCTACGCCGACAAGTAGATCATGTTGTGTGACCGTCGACGGACGGCCCGTGGCGGAAGCTCCAGGCCTCGATGTCGCGGTAGTGGATCGGACCGGGACCGCGGCCGATGTTGCTGCCGACCAGGTGCAGGCGCGCCGTCGGCCACCGGCGGCCGGAGAACGCGGCGAGCCCGGCGGCGGCCTCCACCACGCACGCGGGATCGTTTCGGCGGGTCCGGGCCAGGGTGAGGTGGGGGCGCAGCGGCCGGTCCTCGAAGGGAACGCCGCACTCCTTGACCACCGCGCGCACCTCGGAGGCCAGCAGGTGCAGGCCTTCGAGGTCCCCGTCGACACCGCTCCACAGCACCCGCTCGTCGAAGTGCCCGCCGCCGCGCAGTGCCAGTTCCAGGGGCCGGCGGGCCGCCGCCAGGTCCGCGAGCGGCGGCCGCAGGAGCGGGACGGTCCCGACCGGGAGCTCGCCGAGGAACGCCAGGGTGATGTGCCAGTCCTCGATGCGGTTCCAGCGCATGCCCGGGTACGCCGCGTAGGCGGGCCGCAGCGCCCGCGCGAGCTCCTCCTTGGCGTCGTCGGGCGGGGCGAGCGCTATGAACACGCGAACGGTCGAGGGCTGGATCTGTTCCTTCACAGGCCCTTCGTACCGTACGCCGCACGCCCCGGTCATCTTTCCGGCCCGCCCGCCCGCCGGGTCCGCCCGCGCCGGCGTCGGCGGCTCAGCCGATCAGCACACCCGGGTTGAGGATGCCCCGCGGGTCGAGGGCGTCCTTCGCGGCGCGCAGCGCGAGGGCGAAGGGGTCGGGGCGCTGGCGCTCGTAGCCCGGGCGGTGGTCCCGGCCGACGGCGTGGTGGTGGGTGATCGTGGCCCGGTGGCGGTGCAGGACGTCGCTCGCCACGGCCTTGAGGTCGTCCCAGAAGGCCACCTCGTCGCCCGGCCGGCCCGCGGCGAGGACGGTGAAGTACGGCGCCGCGCCGTCGGGATAGACGTGAGTGAGACGGCAGTTGACGGTCGCCGGGTGGCCGGAGCCCTTGAGTGCGGCCTCCCCGACCTCCCTGCGGACCGCTGCGATCAGGCCGGGGATCCGGTCCCAGGTGGCCGCGGTCTCGAAGGTCTCCGCGACGGCCCCCATCCGGGCCAGACCGTCGCGCAGGTACGGCATCCGCAGGAAGGCCGAGCGCCACGCGCTCACGGCCGCGTCGGCGCCCGCGCCGCCCGTCGCCCCGCCGCCCGCCTCCCCGGAGGCTCCGCTGCGGCCGCCGTGTGACCGGGCCAGGCCGACGGCCTGTGCGAGCCGGGCGTCCACCGGTCCGTCCGCGGACTCGAACCCCAGGACGAGCACGGCGGAGCCGTCGTGGGAGGCGCCCGCCAGTGCGGCCTCGCCGGCGTCGAGCAGCCGGCAGTTGGCGGGGGAGAGGTCCGACTGCGCGAGGGCGCGCACCGCGTCCAGTGCCGCCTGGAAGTCGGTGAAGGCGAGGGAGGCGGACGCCTTGTGGGACGGGCGCGGCTGCAGCCGCACCCAGGCCTCGGTGATGACGCCGAGGGCTCCCTCGGAGCCGAGGAACAGCCGGTCGGGGGAGGGGCCCGCGCCGGAGGCGGGCAGTCGCCACGAGGCACTGGTGCCGGCCGGGGTGACCACGCGCAGGGACTGGACGAAGTCGTCGATGTGCGTGCGACCGGTGGCGTAGTGCCCGCCGGCCCGCGTGGCGAGCCAGCCGCCCAGCGTGGAGAACTCGAAGCTCTGCGGGAAGTGCCTCAGCGTCAGCCCGTGGGGCCGCAGCTGGTCCTCCAGGCTCGGACCGAGGGTGCCGGCCTGGATGCGTGCGGCCCGGCCGGCGGTGTCGACCTCCAGGACGCGGCCCATGGCGGTCAGGTCGAGGGACAGTACGGCGCGGTGGGCGTCGCCGCGGTACTCCACACCGCCCGAGACGGAGGAGCCGCCGCCGTACGGGACGACCGCCACCTGCCGCTCGCCGGCCCAGTCCAGCAGGTCGGCCACCTCCCGCTCGTCCGTCGGGCGGGCTACCAGGTCGGGGATGCGGCCGGGGCGTCCGCGCAGGGCGCGCACGACGTCGCGGTACGCCTTGCCCATGGCGTGGGCGGCGCGGTCCCCCGGCCCGGTGGCGACCAGGTGCGCCAGGCTCGCCGGGGGCTCGACGGCCGGGCGCTCGATGCCGAGGTCACGGACGCGCGGTACGGGCAGGGGGTGGGGGAGGGTGCCCGGTATCAGGGAGCCCATCGCCGCGCACTCGGCGTCGTCGGGGTGCGCGTCCGCCCACCCCCACCCCCACCAGGACCGGGTGCGCGGGGCAGGGGTCGGCTGTGGCGTCGTACCGGGCACGGGGCCGCTCCAGAAGTCACGGGACGGAACTTACCTTGCGGTAAATTACTTACTGATAATATCCGTCCATGGCAACCCCACGCTCGAAGGCCGGCACCAAGGGAGTCCCGCGGCAGCACCGCCGGCAGCAGATCCTGGCGGCCGCCACGCAGGAGTTCGGCACCCGTGGCTACGCGGCCGCCTCCCTCCCCGCCATCGCCGAACGCGTCGGCGTCACCAAGACCCTGCTGCACCAGTACTTCGGCACCAAGGAGGACCTGTACCTCGCCTGCCTGGTGCCCGTCGGGGACCGCCTGCTCGACACCGTCCGCACCGCGATGGGCCGGAACGGCACCACCGCGCACACGCCCCTGCGGGTGCTCGAGAGCATCTTCACCGCCCTGGAGGGGCAGCGGGAGGCGTGGTTCGTGCTCTACGACACCTCCCTCCCGGCCGACGGCGCGGCCGCCCGCCGCGCCGCGGAGTACTGGTCCGCCATCGACGACCTCGCGGCCGGCGGGACCGCCGACCTGCTGCGCGCGACCGGGTCCGCCGACCCGCTGGACGCGGACGCGCTTCGGTACGTCTGGCGGGACCTGGTCGCCACCCTCGTCCGCTGGTGGGTCAAGCACCCGGACGAGTCCCCGGAAGCCATGACCCGACGCTGCGCCCGCCTCTTCGCGGCCGCCGCAGCCCTCACCCCCGCCCCGGCGGATCCGCTCGGCTGACCTGCGTCACCACCGGTGCCGACGGCCCGGCCCCGTCTGACGTCGGGGAACGTCGGGTCCACGGCCAGGGTGGGGGCGGACTGCACCCGCGTCCAGCCGGTTCCTCGTCCACCACCGGATCCACGACGCCTTCCTCACCGCCTTCGCGGCCGAGGCCGCGAAACCGCGTACAGGTGCCAGTGGGCGGCGTTGTCAGCGGACCGAAGCCGGCGTCCGGATCGTCCGCCGTGCGGCATCTCGGGGCTCCTGGACACACCCAGGTCGAGCACGTCATGCCGTGAGCCCGTCGGCACCGCCCTCCGCCCGGTCAGCCGTTCAGGGAGGCCATCAGCTCGGGGGCGTAGCGGTCGCCCGACGCCACGCCGTGCGGGGCCACGGCGTCGATCGCGGCCAGTTCGGCCGGGGTGACCGTGACGGTGGTGGCGGCGACGTTCTCCTCCAGGTAGCGGCGGCGCTTGGTGCCCGGGATGGGCACCGCGCCCTGCTGCAGCGTCCAGGCCAGGGCGAGCTGCGAGGGCGTCACGCCCTTCTCGGCGGCGAGCCGGCGGACCTGGTCCACGACGGCCAGGTTCCGGTGGAAGTTCTCCCCCTGGAACCGCGGGTCGGTGCGGCGGAAGTCGTCCGCCGCGAAGTCGTCGGGGCTGGTGATGGCGCCCGAGAGGAACCCCCGGCCGAGCGGGGAGTAGGCGACGAGCCCGATCCCCAGCTCGCGGAGGGTGTCAAGGACGCCGTCGTGCTCGATGCCGCGCTCGAAGAGGCTGTACTCGGTCTGTACGGCGGCCAGCGGGTGCACGGCGTGGGCGCGGGCGATGGTGGCGGGGGAGACCTCGCACAGCCCGATGTGGCGGACCTTGCCGGCCTCGACCAGTCCGGCCAGGGCGCCGACGCTCTCCTCGATCGGCACGTTCGGGTCGACACGGTGCAGGTAGTAGAGGTCGATGTGGTCGGTGCCCAGGTGGCGCAGCGAGCGGTCGGCCGACCGGCGGATGTACTCCGGGGTCCCGTTGTGGCCGAGGAAGGCGCCCGCGTCCGTGAACTCGATCCCGGTCTTCGTGGCCACCACGGCCGCCTCGCGACGCCCGGCCAGGGCCTTGCCCAGCAGCTGCTCGTTACGGAAGGGGCCGTAGCCCTCAGCGGTGTCGAGCAGGGTGACGCCGAGCTCCAGGGCGCGGCCGATCGTGGCGAGCGACTCGGTCTCGTCGGTGGCGCCGTAGTGGGCGCTCATGCCCATCAGCCCGAGGCCCTCCGCCCCGACCTCGAGGCCCTGACGGCCCAGTGCGCGCATCTCCATGGTGTGCTCCTCGAAAGAAAGTAACTAACTGGTTAGCTAAAGTCTGCGACGCATGGGCCGTCGTTGTCAATAACCGGATAGTTACTTGCTAGGCTGCGGGCCATGGCACGGGACTCCAGCGCGACCAAGGCACGCCTGCTCGACGCGGCCTTCTCCGAGTTCGCGACGTACGGCATCGCCGGTGCGCGGGTCGACCGCATCGCCGAGACCGCGCAGGCGAACAAGCGGCTCATCTACGTCTACTACGGCAACAAGGAGCAGCTCTTCGACGCCGTGCTCCAGCGGGCCCTGGAGACGGGCTCGGAGTCCGTCCCCTTCGACGCCGACGATCTGCCCGGCTACGCGGGCGCGATCTTCGACCACCTCGTCGAGCGGCCCGAGCTGATGCGCCTGGTGCTGTGGAAGCAGCTGGAGCGCCCCGGGTCCACCGGCGCGGAGGCCGAGTCCTACGAGGGCAAGATCGCCGCCGTGCGGCGGGCGCAGGAAGCGGGCCGGATCGACGCGGACATCGCCCCCGCGGACGTACTGACGCTGATCATCGGGGTGTCGCAGGCGTGGTTCGGGGCGGTGGGCGGCCCGGCCGTGGGAGCCGCGGGCTCCGGCTGGCCCGCCGAGCGACTCGCCGCCCACCGGTCAGCCGTGGTGGAGTCCGTCCGCCGCATCACGGCACCCCGGCGCCCGGCCGCCTGAGACCCGGGACGCCGCCCCGGGGCGCCGGGGTCGGCCCGCGGGGCGTCACCACGGGTCGCGCCGACCGGGACCGCGGCCGTGGTCGTGGTGGAGCCAGCTCCGACGCGCCCGGTCCGGCGGCACGGCTGGGTGAGCGGCCTGGGGCGCGACGAGGGATGGCCCGCGCTGCTGCTCGGCCGAGCCCGGCCGGTCCGTCCGTGCGAACGCTGCGGCGGTCCGCGGTGGCTCGGGGCGTTGCCCGCCCGTTCAACGCCGTAGCCCTGCCGGTCGCCGCCTGCCGGCTCGCGGAAGTGCTGAGTCCCGCGGGCCCGTGGCCGCTGCGGCCGGGGGCTCGGCCCGGCTGCTCCCCGACGTGGGGCGTACGGAGGAGGTCGCTGCGATGCTGCGCAGGGCGCCACCCGTGGGCACACGGCGCCCGGGCCTGCCACCTGAGGTGGCCGTCCCCCCTTCCGGGGGGTTTCCGCTGCCGCCGCGCATCGGTCTGGCGTCGGCAGGAACCGGCTCCGGCAGCAATTGAATTGACGATCCGTCACCGTGCTGGCGAAAAGCGCATGGGGTCCGTGTCCGAAACCGTCGGCGCAATGATCAAACACGGCGACGCTCGAGATCACCGAATCGAGGTAATCCCTGCCTCTTCTGGTGGGTGGCCCGAATCGGGGGCGGTTAGTGTTCTTCCGGATCTAGAGGGATTGCCCGGGTATTCACCCTATTTTTCTTCTTTCACTGGTGACGTGCACACGCATGCGCTGATCACCGCCCGCACGAAGGAGAGGCCTGCGCGATGACCGTGGACACCAGCCCAGAGGCGCAGCTGGAGCCGACCCGGCAGACCAGTCTGGGCACGGCGGCCGCCCGCAACCTTGCCACCACGACCAAGTCCGCCCCGCAGATGCAGGAGATCACCTCCCGGTGGCTGCTGAAGACGCTCCCCTGGGTGGAGACCAAGGGCGGCACCTACCGGGTCAACCGCCGCCTGACCTACACCGTCGGTGACGGCCGCATCGAGTTCGTGCAGGACGGCGCCACCGTCCGGGTGATCCCGCGCGAACTCGGCGAACTCGCCCTACTGCGGGGCTTCGAGGACGAGCAGGTGCTGGTCACGCTCGCCGACCGGTGCGTGCAACGCGACTTCCGCGCCGGCGAGGTGCTGGTGGAGCGCGGCACCCCCGCCCAGGGCATCCACCTGATCGCCCACGGCCGCATCAGTCAGACCTCCGTCGGCAAGTACGGTGACGAAGTCGCCGTCGCGGTACTGGCCGACGGCGACCGCTTCGGCGAGAACGCGCTGCTCGACGCCGACGCGACCGCCGACTACACGGCCACCGCCGAGACCTCCGGCACCCTGCTCACCCTCTCCCGTGCCGACTTCGCTGCCGTGCTCGACGCGACGCCGGACCTCCGGGCCCATGTCGAGCGGTTCGGCTCCCTGCCGCACCAGCGGCAGAACAAGCACGGCGAGGCCGAGATCGCCATGTCCGCCGGCCACACCGGTGAGGCCGCCCTCCCCGGCACCTTCGTCGACTACGAACTCAAGCCGCGCGAGTACGAACTCTCCATCGCCCAGACCGTGCTGCGGGTCCACACGCGCGTCGCCGACCTCTACAACGGGCCGCACAACCAGACCGAGGAGCAACTCCGGCTCACCATCGAGGCGCTGCGCGAGCGCCAGGAGTACGAGCTCATCAACAACCGGGAGTTCGGCCTGCTCCACAACGCCGACTTCAAGCAGCGCATCCAGACCCACTCGGGGCCGCCCACCCCGGACGACATGGACGAACTGCTCTGCCGCCGTCGCGGCACCAAGTTTTTCTTCGCCCACCCCAAGACGATCGCCGCGATCGGGCGCGAGTTCAACGCCCGCGGGCTCTACCCGGACCACGTCGACCTCGGCGGCCAGCAGGTGCCGGCCTGGCGCGGGGTGCCGATCCTGCCCTGCAGCAAGATCCCCATCAGCAAGGAGAACACCAGCTCCATCCTCGCCATGCGTACGGGCGAGGACAACCAGGGCGTCATCGGCCTGCACCAGACGGGGCTGCCGGAGGAGTACGAGCCCGGCCTGTCCGTGCGCTTCATGGGCATCAGCGAGCAGGCGATCATCTCGTACCTCGTCACCACCTACTACTCCGCCGCGATCCTGGTGCCCGACGCGCTCGGTGTGATGGAGAACGTCCAGATCGGCCGCCGGCGCGACTGACGGCCCGGCCGCCATCAGCCCGGATCCTCCCGGATCCTCCCGGATCAGCCCGGACAGGCCGATCGTGCCCGGGAGGGTCCGGTCCGGGACAGCCCACCCTCATCACCTAGGAGCCACGGATGCCCGTTTCCGGGCCTTCCCCCGCGCAGTCGAGCCTGCCTGCCGCCGCGGCCCGCTTCGGGGCCCGCGGCCGCGGCGCCGAGGCCGTCCCCGCGGGCAAGCCCGCGCTGCCGACGGGGCCGGCGCTGCCCTTCGGACCGGCGGCCCGGCCACTCCACCCCGTCTCCCCTCCCTCTCCAGTTCCCGCTCCCGCTCCCGCGTCCGTTCCCGATGCCGTACCCGTGGCAGCGCCCGTACCGGTCGAGGACGCGGCCACGGCGGCGCCGAGCCCGGTGCCGAACCCCGCCCTGGAGCGGATCATCCGCGGCCCCAGCGGTGTGGGTACGGCGGGACTGTTCTTCACCCCCCGCCAGGCACCCCCCGTGGTACCGCCCGTGGTACCGCCCACAGCGCCACCCGCGCCCGAGTTGCCCGCGCCCCCGCCCCCGGCGGAGGGCCGGCCGATTCCGGGCCTCTACCACCACCCCGTCCCGGAGCCCGACCCCGCCCGCGTTGCGGAGGTCAGCCGCCGGATCAAGCGCTGGGCGGTGGACGAGGTGGAGGCGTACCCGCCGGAGTGGGAGGACCAGTTCGACGGCTTCTCCGTGGGCCGCTACATGGTCGCCTGCCACCCGGACGCGCCCACCGTCGACCACCTCATGATCGCCACCAGGCTGATGGTCGCCGAGAACGTGGTCGACGACTGCTACTGCGAGGACCACGGAGGTTCGCCGGTAGGCCTAGGAGGAAGGCTTCTGCTGGCGCACACCGCGCTGGACCCGGTCCACACGACCGCGGAGTACCAGCCGACGTGGGCGCAGTCGCTTCTCTCGGACGCGCCGCGGCGCTCCTACCGCTCGGCCATGGAGTACTTCACGCAGGCGGCGACCCCGTCGCAGGCCGACCGGTACCGGCACGACATGGCCCGGCTGCACATGGGGTACCTCGCCGAGGCCGCCTGGGCCGAGACGAAGTACGTCCCGGAGGTGTCCGAGTACCTGGCGATGCGTCAGTTCAACAACTTCCGCCCCTGCCCCACCATCACCGACACCGTGGGCGGTTACGAACTGCCGGCCGATCTGCACGCCCTGCCCGCCATGCAGCGGGTCATCGCGCTCGCGGGCAACGCCACCACCATCTCCAACGACCTTTACTCGTACACCAAGGAACTGGAAAGCCCCGGCCTGCACCTGAACCTGCCGGTGGTCATCGCCGCACGGGAAGGCCTCTCCGACAAGGAGGCCTACCTGAAGGCGGTCGAGGTCCACAACGACCTCATGCACGCCTTCGAGGCGGCGGCCGCCGAACTGGCCGTGTCCTGCCCCGATCCACGCGTCGTCCGCTTCCTCCGGGGCGTCGCCGTCTGGGTCGACGGCAACCACTACTGGCACCGGACCAACACATACCGCTACAGCCTGCCCGACTTCTGGTAAGGATGGATATATTCGTGACCAGCACCGATCTCACCGTTACCGCCCCCACTTCCGCCGCTTCCGCCTTCATCCCCTCCCCGGCGACGCCCTACCAGGGGGACATCGCCCGTTACTGGGACCACGAGGCCCGGCCGGTGAACCTGCGCCTCGGCGATGTCGACGGCCTGTACCACCATCACTACGGCATCGGTGACATCGACCACGAGGCCCTCGGGGACACCGAGGACAGCGCATACGAGAAGAAGCTGATCGCCGAGCTCCACCGCCTGGAGTCCGCACAGGCGGACGTCCTGCTGAACCACCTCGGCTCCATCGGACGGGACGACACCCTCGTGGACGCCGGCTGCGGCCGCGGCGGTTCGATGGTCATGGCCCACCAGCGGTTCGGGTGCAAGGTGGAGGGCGTGACCCTGTCGGCCAAGCAGGCCGACTTCGCGAACCAGCGCGCCCGTGAACTCGGCATCGACGACTCCGTCCGCGCCCGCGTCTGCAACATGCTCAGCACGCCGTTCGAGACCGGGCAGGCCGCCGCCTCCTGGAACAACGAGTCGAGCATGTACGTCGACCTGCACGACCTCTTCGCCGAGCACTCCCGCGTCCTCGCGGTCGGTGGCCGGTACGTGACCATCACCGGCTGCTGGAACCCGCGTTACGGCCAGCCCTCGAAGTGGGTCTCGCAGATCAACGCGCACTTCGAGTGCAACATCCACTCCCGCCGCGAGTACATGCGGGCCATGGCCGACAACCGTCTCGTGCCGCAGGCCGTCATCGACCTGACCCCGCAGACGCTGCCCTACTGGGAGCTGCGCGCGACGTCCTCCCTGGTCACGGGCATCGAGGAGGCGTTCATCAACTCCTACAAGGACGGCTCCTTCCAATACGTCCTGATCGCGGCCGACCGCGTCTGACGCCGCGGCCACGAGCAGGCCGGGCCCGTGACCACGGGCCCGGCCCGACGCGTGGGTGGGTAGCGGTCGTGGAGGAGCCTGGTCCCGACACACACCGAGGCACGAGTCTTGGCCAAACATGTTGCCGTGCGTCAGGACCGCTCGTCGGCGCCGTCGGCCGCGAGTGCCTTGGAGATCATGGCACCCGACCCGGTGAGGGACGGTCCGGTACCGGCCAACCGCGCAAGGGGCCGATCCGGTCTCGCGCTACTGTGCGCGCGTGAGTCTTCATGTCGTTTTGGGTTTTGGGCCGGCCGGCGCCGCCACCGCCCGGTTGCTGGCCGTGCAGGGACATTCCGTACGGGTCGTCACCAGGTCGGGCGGAAGCCCGGAACCGGGGATCGAGCACCTCGCACTGGACGCGGCGGACCCGGAGCGCCTGACCGCCGCCGCACGCGGCGCGGCGGCGATCCACCACTGCGCCGCACCGCCCTACCACCGCTGGGTCCGCGCATGGCCGCCGCTCGTCGCCTCGGCCTGCGCCGCGGCCGAGGCCACCGGGGCCGTACTGGTCATGCTGGGCAATCTGTACGGCTACGGGCCGGTGGACGGACCCCTGACCGAGGAGCTGCCGCTCGCGGCGACCGGCCCCAAGGGCCGTGTCCGGGCCGCCGGGTGGGAACAGGCGCGGGCACTGCACGAGCAGGGCCGGGTCCGGGCGGTCGAGGTGCGGGCGTCCGACTTCTTCGGCCCCGGCGTCACCGACGGCGGCCATCTGGCGGCCCGGGTCGTGCCCGCGCTGCTGCGCGGCAGGCCGGTCTCCGCGCTGGGCGACCCGGACGCCCCGCACAGCTGGACCTATCTCCCTGATGTGGCCGCCGCCATGGCCGAGGTCGCGGGCGAGGAGCGCGCCTGGGGCCGCCCCTGGCACGTCCCCACCCAACCTGCCTGCTCCGTAAGGGAGATGGCCGACAGAATCGCGGCGGAGGCGGGAACCGGGCCGGCGGTGGTCCGCAGGGTCCCGTCGGCCGTCCTGGGCCTCGCGGGACTCCTGTTCCCGCTGATGCGCGAACTGAAGGAGATCCGCTACCAGTTCGACCGTCCCTTCGTGGTCGATTCGAGCGCCTACGAGGCGGCCTTCACGGTCCGCGCCACGCCCGTCGACGAACAGATCAAGGCCACCGTCGACTGGTGGCGCACGCGACCGGGCACCTCCCGATGACCTCCGACAGGGACAGGGACAGGGACAGGGACGAGGCAGGTACGGGGACAGGGACGTCGACCCCCGGCGAGGGGCGCGAGGCCATCGCGATCGTGGGCATGGCCTGCCGGTTTCCGGGAGCCCGCGACCTCAACGAGTACTGGCGGCTCCTGACGGCCCCGCAGGCCCAGTTCTCCACCGTCCCGGACACGCGCTGGCGCAGCGCCGCCCTCCTCAGCGGCGACTTCCGCGACACGTCGTCGACGTACACCGACACCATGGCGCTGCTGCCCGACGTCGACCGCTTCGACGCCGCGCACTACGGCATACCGCCGCGCCGGGCCGCCGCGATGGACCCCCAGCACCGGCTGCTGATCGACCTGACCCGCGAGGCGATCCAGGACGCGGGCTGGGAGGCCGACGGCTTCGACCGCGAGGAGACCTCGGTGATCACGGCCCTCACCGAGAGCGGCTACCGCGAGCTCAGCACCCTGCGGATACGGATGCGCCAGCTGGCCGGCGGCGAGTTCGGCGCCCGGGTGACCGACCCCGGCCACCAGGAGGCCGTACGTGCCGTCCAGGGGCTGCACGGCACCTCCGTGGCCGGACTCCTGCTCAACATGGGCCCGAACACGGTCAGTTCGGTCTTCGATCTGCACGGCGAGAGCTACGCGCTGGACTCCGCGTGCTCCGGCGGGCTGATGGCCGTCGCCAACGCGGTCCACGCGCTGCGCGCCGGACGCTCCCGCATCGCGATCGCCGGTGGCGCCCAGCTCGTGCTCGCCCCGGACCTGCTGGTGGGCCTGTGCCGCATAGGAGCCATCTCGCGCAGCGGCCGGTGCCTGCCCTTCGGCGCGGAGGCCGACGGCTTCGTCCTGGGTGAGGGCGCCGGGGTCCTGGTGCTGCGGCCGCTGGCCGACGCCCGGGCGGCCGGCGACCGGGTGTACGCGGTGATCCGGGGCGTGGGCACGGCCAACGACGGGACCGTGCAGGGCGGCATGCACCCCCGCGCGGGCGGCCAGCTCAGGGCCCTGCGCCGGGCCTACCGCGACGCGGGCCTGCCCCCGGGCGCGGTGGACTATCTGGAGGCGCACGGCACCGGGACCACCGTCGGTGACCCCGTAGAACTCGCGGTCCTGGGCGAACTGCGCGGTGCGGACGCCGCCCCCGCCCACCTCGGCGCCGTCAAGGCGGTCGTCGGGCACTCCCTCAACTCGGCCGGGCTGGCCGGACTCGTCAAGACGGTCCTGGCCGTCCAGCGCGGGGTGATCCCGCCCCAGCCGGAATTCGGCCTCGCCGACACCGCCGCCCTCGACGCCGCACGGCTGACCGTCGCGACGGCCCCCGTTCCGTGGCCCGCGAGCGGCACGCCCCGCCGGGCGGGGGTGAGCGCCTTCGGCTTCGGCGGCACCGGGGTCCATGTGGTCGTGGAGGAGTGCACCGGGCCGCCCGTTCTCCCGGCCCCCGCCGACGGACCGTACGAACTGGTGCTCACCGCGCGCGACCGGGCCGGCCTGGCCCGGTACGCCCGGGACGTGGCGCGGGCCATCACCGAGGACGGGCCGACGCTGGCCGCCGTGGCGGACACCCTGGCCCGCCGGGCTCCCCTGACGGAGCGCCTCGCCCTGGTGGCGCGGGACCCCGCCGACGCCGCCGCCCGGCTGGCCGCGGCGTCCTCGGCGCTGGAGGCCGGAGACGGCGGAGAGCCCGCGCCGACGCCGGCCGCGCTCTCCGCCGCGGGACGCATACCCCCGTGCACCCTGCCGCCGAGCCCGCTCGCCCCACGCCGCCACTGGGTCGTGGACGAAGCCGCCCGCGAGGCGGCGCGGCCGGCCGAGCCCGTCCCGTCCGTCCCACCCTCCGGGCCCGAAGAGCCGGCCGTGACCGCCGAGCCCACCGAGCCCGCCGAGCAGGCCGTGTCCGCCGGATCCGTCGCGCCCGGTGCGGACGCCGCGTCCATCGTGCTCGACGAGGTGTCGCGGACCGGGGTGTTCCCCCGAGCGGACCTCGACGAGGACATGAAGCTGGTGGCGGGGCTCGGCTTCGACTCCCTCATGCTCCAGGAGCTGGCGGTCAACCTGGCCAAGCACGCCCCCGGCTTCCGCTCCGAGGACCTGTTCACACCCGAACTCACCGTAGGCGGGCTGATGGCGCTGCTCGATCCGGGCCGTGCCCGGCCGGCGGCCCCGGGCCGGGCGGCGTCCCCCGAGGCGCAGCCGGCCGCATGGAGCGCCGACGCGGCGAGGATCGACGACTTCCCGGAGGTGGCCCTCTTCGAGCAACGCCTGGGCGCGGTCACGGCCGGCGATGCCGCTTTCCCGTACTTCCGCGTCCACGAGGGCACCGTCCGCGACACCACGGTGATCGGCGACCGGTCGTACCTGTCCTTCGGCAGCTACAACTACCTCGGGATCTCCGGCCATCCCGCGGTCAACGAAGCCGTGCACGAAGCCGTGGAGCGGTACGGGACCTCGGTCTCCGCGAGCCGCGCCCTCTCGGGCGAGCGTGAACTGACGATCCGTCTGGAACGGACCCTGGCGGACTTCCTCGGCGTCGGGGACTGTCTCACGCTGGTCGGCGGCCATGCCACCAACGTCACGGCGATTGGGCACCTCGTCGGCCCGGGCGACCTCGTCCTGCACGACGCCCTGGCCCACGACAGCATCATCCAGGGCTGCGCCCTGTCCGGGGCGGCGCGACGGCCGTTCGCCCACAACGACGCCGACGAACTGGAACGCCTGCTGCGGCTCAACCGGTCGCGCTTCCGCCGGGTCCTGATCGTCGTCGAGGGTGCCTACAGCATGGACGGCGACCTGGTCGGCCTGCCCGCCGTGATCGAACTGAAGAAGCGGTACGGTGCCCTGCTGATGGTCGACGAGGCGCACAGCATCGGGACCGTGGGCGAACACGGCCGGGGCGTAGGCGAGTTCTTCGGCGTCGACCGGTCCGACGTCGACCTGTGGATGGGCACTCTCTCCAAATCCTTCGCCAGCTGCGGGGGTTACCTCGCAGGCTCGGTCCGCATGGTGCGCTGGCTGCGGCACACCCTCCCGGGCTTCGTCTACAGCGTGGGTCTGACCCCGGCCAACGCGGCCGCCGCGCTGGCCGCGGCCGAGCTGATCGTCGCGGAACCGCACCGTGTCCGCGCGCTCAGGCGCAACGCCCGGCTGTTCCTCGGCCTCGCCGCCACGGCCGGTCTGGCGACCGGCTCCAGCGTCGGCACACCCATCGTGCCGGTCGTCCTCGGCGATTCGGCGCGCACCCTGCGCGTCGCGGACCGCCTGTTCACCCGTGGGATCGTCGCCGATCCGATCTTCCACCCCGCGGTGGAGGAGGGCCTGTCCCGGCTGCGGTTCTTCCTCACCTCCGAACACCGCGAGGACGACATCCGCCGGGCGGTGGCCGTCGTGGCCGAGGAGGTGTCGGCGGCCGCCGGGACCTGAGCGGGTCATCTCAGAACAGGGTGCGTTCGATACGGCTGAGCATCGCGCTCGTCCCGGGATCGCCGGCCGCTCCCGTCTCCCCGGGCGGGCCCGCGCCGTCCCGCCCCTCGGCGGCGCCGCCCATCCGCTGGGAGAGCAGGTAGGCGATGATCTCCGCCTCCTGTTCCTGCACGTCGTCGTAGGCGGCGCGCAGGAGCATGTCGCGCACGAGTTCGGGGTCGAGGTTGGGGAAGAGCAGGCGGGCGGCCGTCTCGTCGAGCCCGCCGGCCCCGCGATGGCAGCAGATGATGTGGCCCAGCTCATGCAAGATGATGTGCTCCTGATGCGCGCTGGTGGTGTTGGCGTCGTAGAAGATCAGGTCCTCGTCGCGCGCGGCGACCCACATGCCGCACGGATGCGACGAGGGCATCTGCAGCGGGACCAGGATGATGGGGCGGCCCCGCGCTTCGCCGAGGTGGCGGCACAGTTCGGCCACATCGGTCGCCTTCGGCAGGTCGAGTGCGGCGATCCGCTCGGCGCCGGCCTTCCGGAGCTTCTTGAGCCGGCTGCGGCGGTCCTGGTCCGCCGACCGCTCCTTCCTGGCGCCTCTCATTCGGGGCCGGAGGAGTCGTCGACCGGCGGAAGGCCCTGCAACTGCCGGTACTGGTCCATGATGGCCGTGATGGCCTGGAGGTTCTCCTTCTTCATCCCGGCCGCCCGCATGGCGATGGCGCGGACCCCCGACTGTCGCAGGGCCTCGATGGCGGCGAGTTCGCCGAGGACCGACTCGGCGACCTTGTCGTCGAAGAAGTACGCGACCGACACGCCGAAGAAGCGGGCGAGGGCGGCGAGGAGGTCGGGTGAGGGATTGGACCGCTTGCCGGTGCGCAGCTGCGACAAGTACACGCCGCCGACCTTGAGTTCGGGATTGACCCGCTTCAGTTCCTCCGCGACCTCGGCGTTGGTCCAGTGCCGGCCCTTGGGGCGGACCGTCCTGAACAGGTCGTCGAGGCGTACTGCGAGCAGGGGCCGGTCATCGCCCTCGGTGTCGGTCTCCGTCATGGTGAACCTTCCTCCCGTCACCTCCCCGGTATAGCCCTTGGCTATACGTCACTTTCCCAGAATAGCTGTCAGTTGACAATTGGCCTGGACTCCGCCAACGTTGGGTCTCGCCGATAGCTGTCAGCTAACGCGACTCACGGGGGAAACGGGGTCGGGTTGCTGGGGGCATCGGACTGGCCCGGCCCTCGGGGGATGGGCCGGGCCAGTCCGGGCGGAAGCCACCCGTCCGGCCCGAGGAAACACGGGGGAACGGGAGGTGCCCGCCCGGTTTGACGGGGGATGCAAACCGGGCGGGAGCTCTCAACTCGCCTTACCGAGCTTACTGTAGGCGGCGGCAACCTGGGTGAGCCATGCGACTTCCGCCATGAAGTTGTCCGTGTCGCGGTCGTCGAAATCCCCCGCGTCCTTGCTGTGGTCGGGGACGCTCCCGGCCCGCTTCGCCCGCAGGGCCTGCCTGATCTGCGCCGCTTCGGCGAACGCCTGCCGCGCCTCCGCCCCCGCGTCACCGGCCGCCCCGCTGCCCGCCGCCCCGCCGGGACCGTCGGACGTGTGCGTGTCGCGGTCGATGTAGGGCCTCAAGTCCCGCCAACCGTCGCGGATTTCGACCACCCGGCGGTGCAGACGGTAGTTGAGGTCGGAGACCGAGGCCCCCGGCGGCTCCAGCGCGATGTCGGGCGATGCCTCGTACAGATCCCGCCACAGTGGGTGCAGCGCCCGGTAGGAACGGTAGCTGCGGGCCCATTCCGCCAGCCGGGAAACCGGCGGCCCCCAGAGGGAGTTGATCAGGCTGAGGGAGAGGATCACGATCCCCGAGGCGCTGAAGATGTTCGAGGCGAGCTTCCAGACGCCGATGTCCACCCCGGCCGCCGCGGTCAGGATGTTGACCGTACGGGCCGTGCAGTAGAGGAACAGCACGACCGCGGCGACCGACAGCATCCGCAACGCCTGCCGCAGCGAGGCGTTGTCGGTCATCCGGGCGTACGGGCCGCACTGACGGTAGATCGTCACGCACGGCACCGCCTGGGACACGATGAAGACCAGGAGGTAGGTGAGCAGCAGCGGTCTGCTGGTGCCGTCGAAGTCGGACATCGGCCGGCCGGGGCCGTCCGCCAGGAAGAACAGGACCGTCAGCAGCACGTCGAGGACGATGCCGGTGATCAGCCAGTACCGGGTGCCGCGGGCCGCCGCCTCGTCCGTGGCCGCCCACCGCAGCAGGATGATCTGCGCCGCCACGCAGAAGGCGACGGCGGCGAGGTGCATGATCAGGACGGCCAGGTTGCCGATGCCGAAGAGGCTGCCCCCGCCCATGGCGACGGCACCCATGGTGAAGGTCAGGCACTGCAGTAGGAGGGTGGCGATCAGCGCGCGGTAGGCGCTGTCCCGCCAGCTGCGCCGGGCCTGGGAGAGGCGGTAGAGGAGCGCGGCGTACGAGGAGAACGCCGCTATGGCGAAGCAGAGGGTACGGATGGCAGTCACGTCAGTGGTCGTCCTCGCCCAGCGGGACCACGATCCCGGCGGTCTCGGCCGCCACGGCGACGGCATGGTCGAAGTCGGCGGCCTCCACTGCGGTGACGGCCAGTCCGCAGTCGCGGGCCACGGCGTCCAGGGACAGCCCCGACGCCCCCAGCTTCACCAGGTGTTGACGTGCGGTGTCCTTGACCACTGCCGGCAGCGCCGTGTCGTCGGTCGGGTTCGGTGCGGGAACGTCCATGCCGGAACCGTACCCGCGGACGATCGCGCGGGCAGCCGAGTCGCCCGAACACCCGTGCCATCCGCCGTGATCCGGCCACGGCGGATGGGCGGAAGGCCGGTACGGGTCACATCCCGGGGCCTGCGTCAGGGTGCCCCGCCCGGCCCGCACGGGCCGGGCGGGGGTGCTTGCGCGTCAGGAAACGGTCACGAACTGCCCGATGCTCGGCACCCCCTGGGCGTCGAGGGCGAAGAGCATGTACGTCCCCGGCAGTACCACACCGGTGTCGGAGGGGATCGACACGGTGTACGCACCCGTTCCCGCGGGCGCGGACACGAGCGGCACCCGCCGCTGGTCGTTGTCGGTGGAGTGGGTCGCGGCCGCGGCCCGCATCAGGACGAACGACGCCACCGACTTGTCGGTGCTCACCGTCAGCTGCGCACCCGGAGCCGCCCTCGGGGGCACGCCCCCGGTGATCGCGGGCCGCGGTTTGGGCGTACCGTCCGCGCTCAGCAGGTAGGGCGGTGTGAAGACGGCCCCGTCGGGATGGTTGGTCGCGCAGTCGCCGCACAGGCCGCCGCCACCGGAGAAGACCCGGCCGTCCGGCAGCAGGTTGGCCACGCTGTGGTAGTTGCGCGGGACGGCCATGGAGGCGAGCGGGGTGAACCTGCCGGTCGCCGGGTCCCACAGTTCGGGCGTCAGGACCGAGGTGGCGTCGCTGAACGGCACCGGATAGGCCTGGCCGCCGAAGACGGCCACCTTGCCGTCCGGCAGGACGACGCTGTTGCTGAACGCGCGGGGGTGCTCCATGTCCCCGGTGCGCGCCGCCTGGACCTGGCTGCCCGAGATGCCGACGGTGTACGCCCGCTGCGTGGCGGGGGAGTCCTGGTAGGCCGGGGAGCCGCCCAGCGTGACCAGCTTGCCGATGTCGTACGGGACGGCGTTGCCGGTCATGGCGTCCTGGCTGTCGGCGCGGGTGCCGGCGGGCGTGACGGAGCCCTGGCCGCTGGTCGAGATCCAGTTCATCTGCTTGCTCGGCCCCAGCTGCAGGACCTTGCCGCCCGAAGTGGCGTGCAGCCACATGTGGTTGTCGGCGCGGTAGGGGCCCGCCGGATCGGCGGTCAGCGCCTTGGACGCGGGAACACCCGGCAGCGAGCGCCATGTACGGGTGTCCGGCGACCAGACCTCACCGGCCTTGTCGGTGCTCGCGTTGCCGCTCCAGGACCCGCCGAGGACGAAGGCCTCACCGGTGGAGAGCAGCGTCATGGCCTGGTAGCCGCGGGCGATGTTCATACTGGTGGTCGCGGACCAGGAGTCGGTGGCAGGGTCGTAGATGCTGGCCTTCTCCGCGTTGCTGCCGCCGGTGACCAGGACCCGGCCGTCCGCCAGCATGGCTATGCCGGGGCAGAACATGTCGTGGCCGGTGTTGTCGATGCGGCGCTGGGTGACCTTGCCCGTCTTCAGGTCCAGGATCGCCGTCTGGGTGTAACCGTTGCTGCCGCCGAAGCGGTCGACGGCGTACGCGGACCAGGCGAGCAGCTTGTCCCCGGGCAGGGCGGCGGTGGCCACGGGCACCAGCGGGAAGCCGATGATCCGGCCCCAGGACCCGTGCACGGCGGGGCTGGCCGGCCCGCTCAGGCGTATCTCGCCCGCCGAGGTCCACGGTCCGCGGCCGCCGGCCTCACTGGTCACCGTCAGGCGTATGTACCGGGTGTGCTCGGCGCGGGTGAAGGTGGCCGTCTTGACGGTGTCGTCGTCCCGCCAGGTGCCGGACGCCACCGAAGAGCCGAAGGAGATGCCGTCGGTGCTGGTCGCGACGGTGTATGCGCCCGCGCGCCCGTTGGGACCGTCACCGCGGGGATGGTAGACGAGCGCGGAGACGACCGCTGAGCGGTGCATGTCGATGGTGATGCTGTGCGGCAGGGGAGCCGGGGTGCCGCTCCACTTGCTGTGCCAGATGGTGTTGGCGTTGCCGTCCAGGACATTGGCGGCGCGGCCGTTCTCGCCGGTGGTCTCCTCGTCGCTCGCCGTCGCCGTCCAGCCGGACCGGGACAGGTCGACGGTGGCGGCGGGGGTGCCGGGGTCGCCCAGCAGGTCGATCTCGGCGGCGGAGGTCCACGGCCCGCGGTTGCCGGCCTCGGTGATCGCCGTCAGCCGGACGAACCGGGCGCCCGTCGGGGCGAAGCCGAGGGTCTTGGCGGTGGCGTCGTCCGCGAGGGTTCCGGTGGCGACGGGGGTTCCCCAGTTCTGCCCGTCCGCGCTGATGCTGATGGCGTACTCGCCGACACGGCCGTTGGCCCCGCCCGCCCGCGGGCGGTAGACGAGCGCGGAGACGACCGCCGTGCGGTGCATGTCGATGGTGATGTTGTGCGGCAGGGGAGCCGCGGTGGCGGTCCACTTGCTGTGCCAGATGGTGTTGGCGTCACCGTCGAGGACGTTGGCGGCGCGGCCGTTCTCGCTGGTGGTCTCCTCGTCGCTGGCCGTCGCCGTCCAGCCGGCCCGGTCCAGGACGGGAGCCGCCGGCTCCATGGCGTTCGCCGGTGCGACGCCGTGGTGCGGCGACTGCACCGCCGCCTGCTGGTCGGTGGGCACGGGCGCGGCCCGCGGTCCCGGGGTGCGGCCGGCCGCCGCGGTGCTCGTGACCCCGAGCCACGGCGTCAGGCCGATCAGCACGGAACCGAGGGCGAAGGCTATGAGCAGGTGGGAGCGGCGTAACAGGCGGGTGAGCGCGCGGGAGCGCCTGGACTGCAATCTGACCTCCTGGGGCGAACCGGTATGCCCCGTAGAACATAGTCAGAGCGGTTACAACTCGTGTGTGAATATGCAGAGTTGGCGGGAATGCGTGCCGGCGCCGCAGCCGGGGGAGCCCGGGTGCCCGGGCGTCAGGACAGGCCGTCCCAGAAACCGAGGCGGTGCTCCCGGCGGTAGTCGACAGGACCGGTCCGCCCCGGCGCCAGCGACTGCGTGTACGGCCGGTCCGTACGGTGGGGGAGCCAGCCGGGCAGGCCGGCTCCCCGCGGCGCCCCGGTACGGGCGAACGCCGCCCAGTAACCGGTCATCACGGCCGACAGGCCGCGTTGCGCCTGAGTGAACCGCGGCTGCGCCGCCGCGTCCTCGAACAGGTACGGGACGTCACCGGCATGGAAGGCCCCGAAGTCGAAGCCACCCGGCAGCGGGAGGAACATCGGCGCGTCGCGGTCGGCGAACTCGTAGGCGTACACGGGCACATGCGGTGCGAGCGCGTCGTGCTGGGCCTGGGTGCCGCGCGCCCACATCCGGTCGGTGACCACCGCTGCCCACGCCAGAGCGGGGGACGCGAAGGCGCCCGGCGGGTACGCGGCCCGCACCCGCGCCGCGGCCGCCGCGCCGAACGCGGTGCGCAGCGCACGGTCGTAGTCCGCCGCGGTGAAGGGCCGGCCGGCCGCGTCGTACGTCATCCCCACGAAGGTGCGGTGCTCGTCGCGGGTGGCACCGGACAGGACGGGCACCCGGTGGAATCGTCCGGCCCGCAGAGCCGCGGGCGGCAGCTCGGGCAGCGTGGTGTTGCCGTACCCGAATGCCTGGAAGGCGTTCATGATGTACGGCACGTCGAGGATCCTGCGGACGGGCAGGGCGCGCAGGCAGACGAGGGTGCGCTCCGGCCGGTCGTCGCCACAGCCCAGGGAGGCGGTCATCGCCCGGGTGATGTCCTCCATCTCCCGTCCGGTCCGCCAGACGTACCACGGATATCCCGGCACGCCCGGCCCCATCGCACCGGCCGGCATGTCCATCATCCCCTCACCGCTGGCCATGACGGCGCGGTGGAACAGACCCGCCGAGGCGGGCGAGGTCAGGTGCCCGGCGACGGCCGACGCCCCGAAGGACACACCGGCGACGGTGACGTTGCCCGGATCGCCGCCGAAGGCCCGCGCGTTCCTCCGTACCCACTCCAGGGCGGCCCGCTGGTCCTGCAGGCCGAAGGTGCCGGAGCCCTCCAGCCCCGGCAGGGCCAGGCCGCCGAAGACGCCGAGCCGGTAGTTGACGGTGACGACCACCAGGCCGCGCGCGGCCAGCCGGCGCCCGTCGAAGAAGGAGCCGCCGCCCACGGCTCCGTCGCCGTGGATCCAGACCAGTACGGGTGCGGCCCGCCGCCGGTCCGCCACCGGCGGCGTCGTCACGTTCAGGACCAGGCAGTCCTCCTCCGTACTGGAGATCCGCGCGTACGGCGAGGGCACCTGCGGACACAGCGGCCCCGTCGCGGTCGCGTCCCGCACTCCCTGCCACGGGGTTACGGGACGGGGCGGCGCCCACCGGTGCCGCCCCGCGGGGGCGCCCGCGTACGGGATGCCCCGGAAGACCAGGTGCGGGCCCGACCGCACACCGCGGACCGGACCGGCGTCCGTACGCACGGTCTCGCCGACCGGCGCCGGCCCCGGCGTACAGCCGAGCGGCGCGGACACCGCGGAGGCGAGGGCCAGGGTGCAGGCCGCCGCCACGAGGGAACGGCGGGGGGATCGGCGATGCGTCACCCGTCAAGCCTTCCGCGCGGCGCCCCGACCGCCCCGCGTACGCGCCGTGCGCGACCTGATCGGACGCGGCCTCCGCGCCCTCCGCGGCTCGCACGGTTTCCGCGGAGGCGGTCAGGCGCCCACGTAGGCCGCGAGGTGCTCCCCGGTCAGGGTGGACCGGTCGGCGACGAGGTCGGCGGGAGTGCCCTCGAAGACGATCAGGCCGCCGTCGTGGCCGGCGCCGGGGCCGAGGTCGACGATCCAGTCGGCGTGCGCCATGACCGCCTGGTGGTGCTCGATGACGATGACCGACTTGCCCGAGTCGACGAGCCGGTCGAGCAGCCCGAGCAGCTGTTCGACGTCGGCGAGGTGGAGTCCGGTGGTCGGCTCGTCGAGGACGTAGACGCCGCCCTTGTCGGACATGTGCGTGGCCAGCTTCAGCCGCTGCCGCTCGCCGCCGGACAGCGTGGTGAGCGGCTGCCCGAGGCTGACGTAGCCCAGCCCCACATCGGCGAGCCGGTCCAGGATGCGGTGCGCGGCGGGCGTGGCCGCCTCACCGGAACCGAAGAACTCCAGGGCCTCGGTCACCGGCATCGCGAGCACCTCGCTGATGTCGCGGCCCCCCAGGTGGTAGTCCAGCACCGACGCCTGGAACCGCTTGCCTTCGCAGTCCTCGCAGGTGGTCGCGACACCCGCCATCATCGCCAGGTCGGTGTACACCACTCCCGCGCCGTTGCAGGTGGGGCAGGCACCCTCGGAGTTGGCGCTGAACAGCGCCGGCTTGACCCCGTGGGCCTTCGCGAAGGCCTTGCGGATCGGGTCGAGCAGACCGGTGTACGTCGCCGGGTTGCTGCGCCGGGAACCGCGGATCGCACCCTGGTCGATCGACACGACGCCCTCGCCGGCCGGGATCGAACCGTGGATCAGTGAACTCTTCCCGGAGCCCGCGACCCCGGTGATGACGGTGAGGACACCCAGCGGGATGTCGACGTCGACGCCGCGCAGGTTGTGCGTGGTGGCGCCGCGGATCGGGAGGGTGCCGGTGGGCGTCCTCACCGTCTCCTTCAGGGCCGCCCGGTCGTCGAAGTGCCGGCCGGTGATGGTGCCGCCCTTGCGCAGCCCCTCCACACTGCCCTCGAAGCAGACGGTGCCGCCCGCCGTGCCGGCGCCGGGGCCGAGGTCGACGACGTGGTCGGCGATCGCGATCGTCTCCGGCTTGTGCTCCACGACGAGCACCGTGTTGCCCTTGTCGCGCAGCCGCAGCAGCAGGCCGTTCATCCGCTGGATGTCGTGCGGGTGCAGGCCGGTGGTGGGCTCGTCGAAGACGTAGGTGGTGTCGGTGAGCGAGGAACCGAGGTGGCGGATCATCTTGACGCGCTGCGCCTCGCCGCCGGAGAGGGTACCCGCGGGACGGTCGAGGGAGAGGTAGCCGAGCCCGATCTCGACGAACGACGCGAGGGTGTGGTGGAGCGTGGCGAGCAGCGGCGCCACCGAGGGCTCGTCGAGGGAGTCGACCCATGCGGCGAGGTCGCTGATCTGCATCGCGCACGCGTCGGCGATGCTCACCTTCTTGATCTTCGATGAGCGGGCCGCCTCGGTGAGCCGGGTGCCGTCGCAGTCGGGGCAGGTCGTGAAGGTGACCGCCCGGTCCACGAACTCCCGGATGTGCGGCTGCATCGACTCCCGGTCCTTGGCGAGCATCGACTTCTGGATCCGGGGGATCAGGCCCTCGTACGTCATGTTGATGCCCGCGATCTTCATCCGGACCGGCTCGCGGTGGAGGAAGTCGTGCAGCTCCCGCTTGGTGTACTTGCGGATCGGCTTGTCGGCGTCGTAGAGCCCGGACTCGCTGTAGAGCCGGTAGCTCCAGCCGCCCGGCTTGTAGCCGGGGACGGTCAGGGCGCCTTCGTTCAGCGACTTGGAGTCGTCGTAGAGCTGGGTGAGGTCGAGATCGGTGACCGAGCCGCGGCCCTCGCAGCGGGGGCACATGCCGCCGGTGATGCTGAAGGAGCGGCGCTCCTTCACCGTCTGGCCGCCGCGCTCCACCGTGACCGCCCCCGCGCCGCTGATGGAGGCGACGTTGAAGGAGAACGCCTTGGGCGAGCCGATGTAGGGCTTGCCGAGGCGGCTGAACAGGATGCGCAGCATCGCGTTGGCGTCGGTCGCGGTGCCCACCGTGGAGCGGGGGTCGCCGCCCATCCGCTGCTGGTCGACGATGATCGCGGTGGTCAGCCCGTCCAGCACGTCGACCTCGGGCCGCGCCAGCGTCGGCATGAAACCCTGCACGAAGGCGCTGTAGGTCTCGTTGATCAGCCGCTGCGACTCCGCGGCGATCGTGTCGAAGACCAGCGAGCTCTTGCCCGAGCCGGAGACCCCGGTGAACACCGTCAGCCGGCGCTTGGGGATCTCGATGCTCACGTCCTTGAGGTTGTTCACGCGGGCGCCGTGCACGCGGATCAGATCGTGACTGTCGGCAGCGTGCGGGGCGGGCGGCTGCGTGTTCTTCCTCGTGGCCATGCTGGGCGTTTCTCCATCCGTGGGGGCGGGCCGCGGTCGCGTTCACGCCGGGTGACGCGAAGGTGACCGCGGCCGTGGTGGGCGGGGCGGCGCTACTGCCTGCGGGGCTGGTTGAAGCGGAGCATGTTGCCCGCCGGGTCGCGGAAGGCACAGTCGCGGACACCGTACGGCTGGTCGATCGGCTCCTGCATGACCTCGCCGCCCGCCGCCCGGATGCGTTCGAAGGTGGCGTCGACGTCGTCCGTGGAGAAGATCACGCCCCGCAGCATGCCCTTGGCCAGCAGCTCGGCCATCGCCTGCCGGTCCGCGGCGGGCGCGCCGGGGTCGGCGAGCGGCGGTTCGAGGACGATCTCGACGTCCTGCGAGGGCGAGCCCACGGTCACCCAGCGCATCCCCTCGAACCCGACGTCGTTGCGCACCTCCAGGCCGAGGACGTCGCGGTAGAACGCGATCGCCTTGTCGTGGTCGTCGACTGCGATGAAGCACTGCGAGAGGTTGATGTTCATGGCTCCGACGCTACGAGGCGCCCGCCGATTTCGCTTCTCCATTCCTGACCGGTTCCCTGACCGGTTCTCTGACCGGTTCACCGCCCTTGTCCGGTCCACCGCCCCTCACCGGTCGCGTCATGTACTTGGCGACGCACGCCGGGATCGCCTCGCCCGCCTCGTGCGCGCGGGCCCGGTACGCGCTGGGGCTCTCGCCGACCAGCTCGGTGAAGCGCGAGCTGAAGGACCCCAGCGACGTGCTTCCCACGGCGAAGCAGACCTCCGTCACGCTCATGTCGCCGCGCCGCAGCAGCGCCTTCGCGCGCTCGACGCGGCGGGTCATCAGATAGCTGTACGGGGTCTCCCCGAAGGCGGCGCGGAAGCTGCGGGAGAAATGCCCCGGCGACATCAGAGCGACCTTCGCGAGCGCCGGCACGTCCAGGGGCTCCGCGTAGTCGCGGTCGATCACGTCCCGGGCACGGCGCAGCCTCACCAGGTCTTCCAGGGTCATGCGTACCAGCATCGCACGGCGCCGTCCGCCCGCCTCGGCATCGGCCCGGTCCGGCGGTGTTCTTGATCCCGGCACCCCCGTCGACCTGGTGGAGCGCGCCCTGGCCCGTACCGCCGACGGGCGGCTCCCGGACCCGGCGGACCGGTCGGGGTCGCCCCCCCTCCCCGCACGAGACCGCGCCCCGGCCATCACATCTGCCAGGCCCACGTCACCCCCGGCAACGACTTCGTCTCGAAGTGGCCGTCGGTACGGCCGAGTTCGGCGAGGGAACACCGACGGCGCACATCCAGACCGCCGCCACCCAGCTGGGCACGCCCCCTCGCGCATCCGCCTGGTGCGGTCGGACACCGACCGCACCGGATTCGGCACGGGCGCCTTCGCCGGCGCCGGGCTCTTCGTCTCCGGCAACGCCGTGCTGCGGGCCGTCGTCGTCTACGCGATCACGACGCGGATCTGGACCCTGCCCCGACCCCGCGCCGGGCCCCTGGTTCAGCCGGACGGGGAGTCGCCCACGATCAGGCTCCGCAGGGCCGGCATACCGCCCTCCCGCAGGGCCCGCCGCTGCCGGTCGGCCGGCGTTCCCTCCTGCAGCAGCCGGTGGACGAGCGAGGACACCTCGCGTTCGTCGCCGGACTCCACCAGGGCCGGAGTGACGTGGGCCAGCAGCAGGGACAGCACGTCACCGCTGCTGCGGCAGCGGCCGTCGGGATCGACCAGCGTGGAGTTCAGGCCGTGCCGGGCCGCGTGCCAGTTGGCGGCCTGCAGCAGCTCCGGCCGGCACCGGACCGGTGCGGCTCCGGCCTTCTCCTCGGCGAGCGCGACCGCGACCAGCGCACGTACCAGACCGGCCAGCATCACCGCGTCGTCGGCCCGCAGCTGCACGTCCAGGCAGCGGATCTCCACGGTCGGGAACCGCTCGGAGAGCCGTGCCTGCCAGTACAGCTGGCCCCGGTCGGCGATCACCCCCGACGCCACCAGGGCGTCGATCCGCTGCTCGTAGTCGGCGAGGCCGTCGAAGTACGGGGGCGGGCCGCTCACCGGCCAGCGGCCGAAGACGATCGTGCGCCAGCTCGCGAAGCCGGTGTCCTTGCCGTCCCACAGAGGAGAGTTCGCCGACATGGCCAGCAGTGTCGGCAGCCAGACCCGGATGCGGTTGAGCACCGCGACGCCGGTCTCCGGATCGGGCACCCCCACGTGCACGTGCATGCCGTTGATCAGCTGCTCGTCCACCAGCTGCCGGGCCTGGCCCTCCATCCTCAGATACCGCGGCTTGCGGGTGACCGGTACCGCCGAGGCGTTCCTGAGCGGTGCGGCCGCGGCCATGGCGACCCGGCAGCCGTGCTCCTCGGCGGCGGAGGCGACCGCGTGCCGCAGCCGGAGGAGGTGCCCGCCCACCTCCTCCAGCTCCGTGCAGACCGGCGTGGCGACCTCGACCTGGGCCTGCAGCAGCTCGTCCTGGACCTCGTCGTCCTCCGCGAGCGGACCCAGGCCGGCCGCCCTGCGGACGTACTCGGCCCCGGGGACCGGCAGCACCGTCACCGGGTCCACCAGCAGGTATTCCTCTTCGACGCCGAATGTGATCACGCCGTGCGGTTACCCCGGGAACGGCCCGATCATCCGTCGCCTGAGCCGACCGGCCTAGGGGGTGTCCGGCGGACCAGGGTCGGACGGCCGGACGGTGCGGCAGTGGTTCAGCCGTCGCCGCTCTCCGGCTCGGGACGCCCGCCCTGCGGGGAGTGCGGTCGGACCTGCTCCTCCCGTCCCGTGCCCGGCCGCTGCCGCTTCGCGGTGTGCGCGCCCGCGCCGTCCTCGTTCCCGCCGCCCGCGTCCCGCAGGACGGCCCGGTCCGCCTCCCGGCGGGCCTCCTGGTCCCCGCTCTCGCCCGGGGCCCGCGACGGGGTGGTCGGCCGCCGGCCGTGGACCTGTCCGTGCCGTGTCATCGCATCCTCCTTCGTCGTCAGTGGCCCAGCTTCCGCTTGAGCTCGGCCTTGTCCATCGAGGAACGGCCGTGGATGTTCTTCCGCTTGGCCTCCTCGTAGAGCTGGTCGTAGGTCGGGCCCCCGGCTCCCTTGTGCGAGCGCAGTCCGCCGCGCCGGCCGGAGGAGATGTCCTCCAGCGACGTCCTGCTCGCCGTCTCGGACTCACCGGCCCTGGCCCGTTCCTTGTTCACCGTCCGCGCGGCGATCTCCTTCGCCCTCTCCGGGCTCTCGCCGCGCTCCTCGGCGCTCTCCTTGATGTGCTCGTACTGGCGTTCACGCTTGGGGCTGGAACCGCGAGGCATGATCACTCCCGGGGCGGTGTGCGGACGTTCCGGTACGCCCGGCGCCTACCCGGTGCCCGCCCCCGCACACGACCGCTCCGGGCCGCGGCCGGGTGATTGGCCCGCCGCCGACCGGGTAGCCGCCGCGGACAAGGGTTCTCCGGGAGGGCTGCCATGATCCACGTGTCGATACCGCTGATCCCCGCCGTCGACGGCGTGATGCTGATCCCCGCCGGCCACGTGACCACCCTCCTGCGCCGCCTCGCCGCGGACTGGGAGCGTTCGGCCGAATCCGGCGAGCTGCGCGGAGACCTGCAGACCGCCCGCGACCTGTCCGGAGTGCTGACGGAGCTCGCCGACCAGATCGACGTCGAGTGCATCGGCTTCGCCTCCGCACTCGAAGAGGACACCTGAGGAAGCGGGCCGGGCGGGGACGGTCAGTCGGGTCCTGCCAGGTGCCGTTCGGCGGCCGCCACGGCTTCGTGGACGGTCGACCGGCCCATGAGTACGCACAGGGTGTAGGCGGCGTCGTCCATGGCGCTGCGGGCCGTCGCGTCGCCCGGGGCGGCGGCGAGCCGCTCCCGGGACGCCCGGAACAGGGCCAGGGCGTCCTCGGTCCGGGCCCGGCTGGGCAGCAGGCCGACCCCCCGCCCGCCCTCCGTCCCCGGCAGGGGGCTCCGCAGGGCCTCCACCGCCCGGCGCAGCGCCCGCTCCCACCGGGCGGGTACGGGTTCCCCGTGCGCGCCCGCGACCACCGCGGCCGCGAAGTCCGCCACCTGGACGTGGACGAGCTCGGCGGCGGCCGCCAGCACGAGCCGTGCCTCACGGGCCCCGCAGGGTGCCAGGGTCATCACCATGCCCATCGCCCACTCCACCGCCGGCTCACCACGGAGGACCGGTCCATGCCCTGTAGAGGACTGATGAATGCTTTGAGAGATCACCGATCATCCTTTCAACCGAAGGTTGTGCGAGCGGTGGGGGGAAGTATGAAAGGTATGCCCGCTGCAGTTGCCTTCCCACACCCACAGAACGCACCCCGCGTCCCCGCCGCGTAGGTTCGGCCGCATGATCTTCACGACCCGCCGCGAGGAGTTCACCGGCGGTGCGCAGGGCCCGTCGGCCCGCGGGCCCTGAACCAGACGGGCCAGGGCCCGCCCCGCGCGCACAGGGAAGATCGCCGCCACCCGGCCCGGAAGGTCCGCGCGGGCCGGTACGGACCCGGCGATGCGCAGCGAACTCGCCGGCCGGCCCAGGTGTTCCTCCTGCATCGACAGCACCGCGAGGACGATCGGTTCCACCTCCGCCGGTCCCAACTCACGTTCACCGGAGGCCAGTTCCAGCGCCCGCAGGTGCAACTGCCGCGAGAACGGCTGCTGTTCGGCGTCGAAGGTGATCTGTGCGGCGACCTGCAACAGCTCGGCGAGCGCGGCCCGCTCCCCGGCGTCCCGCCCCGGCCGGCGGTGCGCACCGCCTCCAGTGCCCCGGCCGCCGCCCACCGCGCCCCGGCGGCCACGACGAGTGCGACGAGCCGCTCCTTCAGGGCCCTCAGCTTCGCCACCGGCATGCCCGGAGCCCGCGCATCCTCCGTCATCCGGGCCGCCCCGTGATCTCATAAGTGTCCTGGCCTGCTGCCTGCTTGCTGCCGCCGGCACCGGCCCGGTTGCGCCGCCGCGCAGCGGCGCGGCGGGAGGATGGCGCCATGGCCGACACCTTCGTATCGCGCACCATCGACGTGACGACCGGCGACCGGGAGACCGTCCACGACCTCACCTCCGCCTGCGCCGCCTTCCTCCGGGAGGTGGCGCGCGGCCGGAGCGGACTGCTGAACATCTTCACGCCGCACGCGACCGCCGGGCTCGCCGTCATCGAGACGGGAGCGGGCAGTGACGACGATCTGCTCACCGCCCTGAAGTCCCTGCTGCCGGCCGACGACCGGTGGCGGCACCGGCACGGCTCCCCGGGCCACGGACGCGACCACGTCCTGCCCGCGATCGTCCCGCCGCACGCGACGCTGCCGGTGATCGACGGGACGCTGGAGCTCGGAACCTGGCAGTCCGTCACCCTCGTGGACACCAACCGGGACAACCCCCGCCGTCAGGTCCGGCTGTCCTTCCTCGCCGGCTGACTCGACCGCCGAGGGGGCACCGGGTGGGCGCAGGGGTGAAGACGTATCCATCATGACAGGTCAGAGCGGGTTTTCGTAGGACCAAGGGCACAGCTGTTTGTCATTGTTCGAGCCCCTGTGCGGCTTTCAGAATCATCGTCATGACTCACACGGCGCACATCAGTCACGACGCGATACTCCGAGCACGAGTGGCCCTCTACCACGTACACCCGACGGCCCGGGAGGAGGTCGCCGCCTACCGCGTGCTCGCCCAGGTGAGCCCGCTGGCGTATCTGCCCCTGCTGGCCCACGCCCTGTGCACATACGGCATGCACGAGTTCGCCGACCGGCCCGAGGTAGCCCTCGCGCTGCGGGCCGAAGCGGTCGCCGCAGCGCGCCGCATGAACTCCCTGGAAGCCGGAAGGGAGCCGCTGCTCATCCACATGCTGATCGCCTACCGGGTACAGCTGGACCACATGGGACGGCAGGAGGAACTCGCCGCGGTGGAGGAGGAGATCGCCCTCCTGCAAGCCGCACACCGGGCCCCGTAGCGGGACGTCGGCCGGGCGGGGGAGCGGTGGGTGCGGGGCAGGGGCCGGGTGGGAACGCCGGCCGGCCGCGGCCCGGTCCTCACCAGCGCCAGGTGAGGGTTCCGCCCTCCGCCACCCCCGACCAGCGCTCGGCGGCACGGTCGAGCGCCGCGCAGGCCAGGGCGATCTGACGGTCGTCCAGCGGGCTCCGGCCCACCCCCCTGCCCTCCGTGCGCAGGCCGGACCAGACACGGTAGGCCCAGTTGACGGAGAGCTCGGCCCGCAGCACCGCGTCACCGCCGCGTCGCAGGACCTTCATCCCCGACCGGCGGTGGCGGGTCGGGGCCGCCGTCTCGAAGCCCTCGAAGGTGGCGCCCCGTGCCATGGCTCCCCAGAACCCGTCGGTGACCGAGAGCGCGCTCTCGACCGCCGCGTGCACGAGATCGTGGGGCATGGTCGGGCCCGTCGCCTGGGACATCAGCCGTACGTCCGGTCCCCGCCGGTCGCGGACCTCGAGGTCGTGCCGGTTGTCCGGGAGCTTCCGGAAGATGATCTCCATCGGTCCTTCTCTCAGGGGGCTCGGCCTGGATGGTAGGCGTGGAGCCCCCGCGACCGCGCTCTTTTTTCCGTGCGGGCGGCCCTGTCGAGGTGCCGGACGTCCGGCGCTGACCCATCCTTCTCATGGAGGGCAACCGCAGCCGACAGGCGCCGTCCGCGGAAGGAGCCGTCACCGTGTCGGAACCGCGTGACAAGCCGCCCCGATTCACCGTGCCGGCATGGATGCGCAAGTACACGCCGTTCCTGGGCCGGATCCTCGAACAGTTCGCCCGCGTCAACCTGCTGGACTGCGCGACCCGGCTGGCCGCGCAGGCCTTCCTCGGCGCAATCCCCGCCATCTTCGTCATCGGGGCCCTCGCGCCCGACTGGATGCGCAAACAGCTCGTGGCCACCGTCAGCGGGACCCTGGGCTTCACCGGCCCGGCCCTGGACCAGATCCGCGCCGTGGTGCACAACAGCGGCGAGGACACGACGACCATCGCGAGTACCGGGGCCGTGGGTGTCGTGGTCACGCTGCTGTCCGCCACCGCCTGCAGCCGCGCACTCCAGCGGACCTGCGAGCGCGCGTGGCACCTGCCGAAGGCGGGCGCCCGGCTCGCGGCCTGGCGCTGGGTAGTCTGGCTGCTCGTCTGGCTGACGGCCCTGTTGTTCCAGGGGCCCATCCAGCAGGCGTTCGGGGCCGGCCCCGTGCTCGGCGCGGTCGTCTCGCTGATCAGCGGCATCCTGCTGTGGTGGTGGACCCAGCACCTCCTGCTCGGCGGCCGGGTGGCGTGGCTGCCGCTGCTGCCCGGCGCGGTACTGATCGCGGTGGGGGCGAGCCTGATCAGCTGGGGTTCCAGGTTCTACATGCCCCGCGCCCTGAATCACAGCCTGGAGCAGTTCGGCGGCCTTGGACTGGTCTTCGTCGTCCTGTCCTGGCTGATCATGTTCTTCGTCGTCGTCACCATGGGCGTCGCCCTGGGCTACGTACTGGCCCACGAGTCCCTGCTGGCCCACCACCTGCGCACCCCCGACGACCCGCCGCCGCCCCGCAGCGAGCCCCCCGCCACCCCGCGATGAGCCCGCCACCACCCCGGCAATCGGCCCGCACCTCACCCGGACCGGGCGACCCGAGTGGTGATCACGACCGATCGCGGCTTGAGTGGAGGCTGTGGCCCGACCGCAGAGCGATCCGATGCTCACGGCCCGCTTCACCGCACCGGCCGTGCCGAAGACCCTCGTCCACCGGCCCGAGCTGCTCAGACGCCTGACGGCCGGGGTACGGGGCCCGCTCACCCTGATCAACGGTCCGGCCGGCTCCGGCAAGACGGTGCTCACCGCCCACTGGGCCGCGGCCGGCCGTCGCGCTCCGCGGCCCCCCGTGTGGCTGACCGTCGAACCCGACGACGCCCCCGGCGTCTTCTGGGCGTACGTCCTGGAGGCCCTGCACCGCGGCGGCGTCGAGATACCCGCCGCCGTGGGCAGGCCGACCCGCGCCGAGGGGGTGACCCAGTCCTTCCTGGTGCGTCTGGCGGCGGGGCTGGCCGAGTCCGCTCAGCCCGTGGTCCTCGTCCTCGACCAGTTCGACACGGCCCAGCCGCCCGCCATGACCGAAGGGCTGGACTTCGTCCTGCGGCACGCCGCCGGAGGGCTGCGCATCGTGCTCACCAGCCGGACGGACTCCCTGCTCCCGCTCCACCGCTACCGCGCCGCCGGGGAGATCGCGGAGATCCGGCACGCCGACCTCCGGTTCACCCACGCGGACGCCGAGGCCCTGCTGGGCGAGCACCGGCTGGACCTCTCACAGGACGGCATCCGGCTCCTCGTGCAGCGCACGGAGGGATGGGCCGCGGGGGTGCGGCTGTGCGCCCTCGCGATGCAGCGCAGCCCCGACCCGGAGGCCTTCGTCCGCCAGTTCGCGGCCGACCGCACCACGATCGCCGACTACCTGCTGGGGGAGGTCCTCGACGCGCAGCCGCCGGACACCCAGGACCTGCTGCTGCGCGTCTGTGTGACGGACCGCGTCCACCCCGACCTCGCGGACGCGCTGACCGGCCGCGACGACGCCGCCCGCACGCTCGCCGGCCTGGCCCGCGACAACGCGTTCCTGGAACAGGTCGACGCATCGGCCTGGTACCGGCTGCACCCGCTGTTCGCCGAGGTGCTGCGCGCCCACCTGCGTCAGCGTCACCCGGGCCTCGAACAGCAGTTGCACGGGCGGGCGGCACGCTGGCTCGCCGGCACCGACCGGCTCACCGAAGCCGTGTTCCAGGGGGCGGCCGCCGGTGACTGGCCGTTCGCCGCCGGGCAGCTCGTCGACGCCCTGGCGATCGGCCGGCTGTTCACCGGCCTGGAGGCGGAGCAGCTCAACCGGGCGTTCGCCCCGCTGCCGGCCGAGGCGGAGGGGGCGGCCCCCGCACTGGTCGGCGCGGCCGCCCGGCTCGTCGTACAGGACCTCCCCGGATACGAGGACGCGGTGCGGCGCGCGGACTGTCACCTGGGTCCCGGATCCGGCGCGGCCGCCCGGCTCAGCCGGGCCTTCCTCGGGGTGCTCGCCGGCCGTGCGACCGGCGACCCGGCGGCCACCGAGCGGGCGGCCGCCGAGGCCGAGCGTGTACTCGGCGAGCTGCCGGCCCCGCTGGTCGCCGCGCACCCGGAGATCCGGGCCCTGGTCCTGGCGGGCCTCGGCGCGGTACGGCTCGGCGCCGGACGGCTCGACGGCGCGCACAGCGCTCTCACGGCCGCGGTCGAGGCCTGCGGAGAACCCGGAACGCGGCCGGGAACGGAGCCGGGACCCGCGCCGGACACGATATCGGGAACGGAGCTCGCGCCGCTGTACCCGCCGCTGTGCGACGCCCTCGGCTCGCTGGCCCTCACGGAACTGATGCGCGGCCGGCTGCGGCAGGCCGCCGCACACGCCCGGGCGTGCCTCGCCGTCGCCGAGCAGTCGGCCCTCCCGCCCGAGCGCCGGTCCGGTACCGGCCACGTCGTCCTGGCGGGCGTCGCCCTGGAGCAGGACGACCTGCCGGCCGCCCGCTCCCACCTGGACCTGGCGACCGCGACCGCGGCCGCCGGGCCCCGCCCCGAACCCGCCGTCGCGGTGGCGGCTGCCGTCATCGGCGCCCGGATCGCGGCCGCCGACGGCGACGGCGAGGCCGCGCTCGCCGTCCTCGCCCGGCCGTGGCCGCCGGGGGCGGCGCCGGCCGGGGCGTGGGCGACGGACGAGCTGGCCGTGGCCGCATCGGCCGCGCACCTGGCCCGCGGTGACGCCGCCGCGGCCCTGCGGGCGCTGGACACCGCGCCGTCCGGGCGGCCCGAGCATGCGCTCGCCCGGGCCCGCGCCCTCATGGCGGCCGGTCGTGCCGAGCCCGCCGCTCGGGAGCTGGCGGCCCTGCCCGCGGACGACGGCCTCACGCTGCCGGTCAGGGTCGGCGCGTGCCTGCTCAGGGCCCGGATCGCCGCGGCCGACGGCGACACCGCGGAGGCGCACCGGAGGCTGGCCGAGGCCGTGGAGCTCGCCCGGCCGGAGGAAGTGCGCCGGCCGTTCGCCGAGGGCGGGCCCTGGGTGCGCCGGACCCTGCGGGAGGCCATCCGGCCGGTACCGGCCCTCGGCAGCCCGGCCGGCCGTCAGCCCGGCAGCCGGACCGGCAGCCCGGCCGAGGGGCAGGCCGGCAGCCGGACCGGCAGCCCGGCCGAGGGGCCGCCGCCCGTGGAGGCGCTCAGCGCGCGGGAGACCGACGTACTGCGCCAGGCCGCCCGGATGTTCTCGACCGAGGAGATCGCGGCCGAGCTGTATGTGTCGGCCAACACGGTCAAGACCCACCTGAAGAGCATCTACCGCAAGCTCGGCGTCACCCGGCGCAGCGACGCCGTCCACCGGGCCCAGGACCTCGGTCTGCTCTGATCCGACGCGTGGCCCTCTCGCCCGTGGCGGGCGATGCGGGACGCCGGGACCCGGACCGACGATGGCAGCGCAAGGCACCTGAAGTCTTCCTTCGGAGAGAAGTGAGTGCTCTCATGCGCTACGAGTTCCGCATCTCGGGCGTCGTGCCGGACACACTCGCCGCGAACTTCCCCGAGCTCGACCGGATCCCGGTCCGGGAGCAGACGCTCCTCCTCGGCATCGTGGCGGACGAGGCACACCTGTACGGGCTCCTCACGCGCTTCCAGTCCCTGGGCCTGCGGGTGCTCGAAATGCGCCAGATACCCGCCTGACGCCGCACCCGTCCCCGACCCGGAAGGGAGGACCACCCGCTTCGGGTGATCACGAGAAGCCGTCGGCCGGACGACACTGCGAAGTGTGCCCGGCGCGGTACCGCCAACTGTGAGGTGAGTTCGATGGGCCAGTCGACACCGACCGGGGGAACTTGGAATACCGGCCCCGCGCCGGGCACCACACCGCTGTCCAGCGGTGGCGACGGAACAGGAGGGGCGGTCGGCACGTTCTTCGCCGCTGTGCTCCTCGTCGTGACCGGATGCCTCGCGATCTTCCAGGGCATCGCGGCCATCGCCGAGGACGACGTGTACGCCCGCCTCGGCAGCTACGTCTTCGAATTCGACCTGACGGCCTGGGGCTGGATCCACCTCATCGTCGGACTCATCGTCGTCCTGACCGGAGTGGGCCTGTTCCTCGGCTCGAACGTGGCCAGGGGCGCGGGCATCGCCCTCGCCAGCCTCAGCATCATCGTGAACTTCCTGTGGCTGCCCTATCAGCCCTGGTGGTCGATCATCATCATCGCGATCGACGTGTTCATCATCTGGTCCTTGTGCACGAGCTGGTCGCAGAAGCCCGCGTGACCGGGCGGCGGCACAGCGGCACCCGGTCCGGGCCACCCGGACCGGGTGCCGCCGCGCACGGCCCCCGGCCTGTGCTCAGGCCAGGGTGAGGCGCACCTCGTCGATCTCGCCGTCCCGGGCCCGCGCGAAGCCCCGCCCGTGCCCGGTGACGACGAAGCCGCACTTCTCCAGCACCCGGATCGACCCGGCGTTGTCGGCCGCCGCGTGGGCGTACAGCGGACGGGTGCCCTCCAGGCCGACCAGCGCCGCGAGCGCCGCCGTGGCGATGCCGCGGCCCCAGTGCTCCCGGCCGATCCAGTACGTGACCTCCCGCTCGTCCGGCGGCCCGTACACCGCGGCGTGCCCCGCCACTTCGTCATCGGCCAGCACCGTGCGCACCAGGACGTCGGGGTTCGAGCGGACCTTCGCCCAGTGGCTCTCGAAGCGCACCCGGTCGTAGTGGTAGTCCCGGGTGACCGCGGCCACGTGCCGCGCCACCGGGTCGGAGAGCTGCTCCCAGAAGGCGGGCAGGTCGCTGTCGCGTACGTCGCGGAGGGAGATCATCAGGGTGGTGGCTCCTGTGCGGGCTCGGGGACGGCACGGTCCGGCCGACCCGGAAGCGTACCCGCCGCGCCGCCCCGCAGGGCGCGGCGCATCGCGTCGATCTCGTCCCGCCAGGCCCCGGACCCGAAGGCCGTCGGGTACAGCCGCAGACAGGTGGCCAGATGGTCGTGGAAGGCCGCGCGCAGGCGGTTCGCGTAGTGGGCGCACAGCGCACGCGCGGACGTGCCGGCCGCGGCCGCGTCGATCACCGCCGCCGCCAGGATCGCCGTACGCAGGGCCTGCGCGGTGCCCGTGCCGCTGATCGGGTCCTGCCGCAGGGCGCCCGCTCCGACGACCAGCAGGCCGCCGCGGCCCGCCACGGGCGGTACCGCCGGGGCGAGATGGACCCGGGGCGCCGCGGCCAGGGCCACCGCGGTACGGGGCGGTCGGCGCAGCCGGGTCCCGAGGGCGGACTCGGCCAGCAGCCGTGCGAGCAGCCCGGCCGGATCCGCGGCCGGCCCGGGCACCATCGCCTGTACGAGGCACGCGTCCCGGCCGAGCGGCGTCAGGTGCAGCCAGCCCAGCCCGGTGCAGTCCAGCCGGGCCGTGTCCTGGTCGCGCGGGCGCCGCACGGGAGCGGTTCCGGCCAGCAGCCGTCGGCGCCCGCTCTGTTCGTGCGCGGCCTGCTCGCCCGGGGTGGCCGTCACCGTCCACGCGGCCGGTTCCCCGGAAAGGTCCCCGGCGCCCAGCCGCTCCCGCATCCGGGCGGCCAGCACCGCACCGTCCACCGCCCGTGCGGGCTGCGGGAACCGGGCCGGTGACGGCTCCGCGCCCCACCGCGCATGGCGGTGGGTGAGCGGCCAGCCGCCGTCGAGCAGTCCGTCGCCCCAGAGCTGAGCCACCAGCTCCAGCGTGGGCCCCGTCAGCAGGAGGGGCCGTGCTCCGGCCCCCGCCCCGGCCGCCCCCGTGGGCTGCGCGGGCGGCCGGGGCGGCTGGGGCGGAGCCAGCCGGACCCGGTGCCCCCGGTCGGCGAGCAGCCGTGCGCAGGTGAGTTCGGCGAGCCCGGAGCCGGCGATCTCGACGAGGGTCACCCGCCGCCACCGGGCAGGGCGGACGGGGTGGTGGTGCGCTGCGGCGCGCCCCCGTCGAGCCGGGCGAGGAGGGCGATCAGCGATTCGGTGTCGGTCTGGTGGCGGATGGCCATCTCCCGGACCGACCGGTTCCCGAGCACCCCGATCGCCTCCCGCGCCCGCGCCGCGGCCGCCGACGCCTCCCGTACGAACTGCCCGTCGGTCCACGGGACGTCGGTGCTCGCGAGCGAGACCGGCTGCGGCCGGAGCATGGGCGGCAGGGTGAACCGGGGCCCCACCCCGCGCGCCGCGAGCTCGTGGTTGGTCTCGTGCATGTTCTGCATCACGAGACGGCTGCGCCGCATCAGCTCACCGCCCGCCGTGTCGCGGCGTGCGAAGGATCCCCGCAGCGTCCCCATCAGCAGCGCGTAGTCCTCGTCGCTGCGGTTGAGCAGCTCCAGGTCCGTCTCGTCCGTGGTCGCGGTGGCCAGCGGACGCAGGAACTGCTCCTCGGTGAGGCCCGCCAAGTGGCGCTGGACGGCGCGGAACCGGTTCCAGTGGTCGTTGCCCTCGTCGATGATCAGCTTGATCAGGTGGGTGAGCCGGTCGGCGTCGTGGAACCGGTCCCCGTGCTTGACCAGGGCCGCGTGCAGTTCGACGTACATGCCGTCGACCGTGCTCGGATCGTCCGGGTCGGCGCTGGAGCTCTGGCTGGGGGCCTCCACGTCGACGAACCACTGCAGCCGCTGGAGCGTGAGGGGCTCCAGGCCGAACAGGTGCACCGTCTCGCGCTTGATCTCCCTCGCACGGTCCAGGACCGGCCGCCGGCCCAGCATGTCGAGGGCCTCGTTGACCCACCGCAGGTGCCGCATCTCGTCCACGGCGACCGAGAACACCTCCTGACCTGCGGCGTGGGCGCGGCGGGTGAGCTCGTCGGCGCTGGCCGGCAGCCGCATCGGAGCGTTCAGCGAATAGTGCGCGTACAGGTACTCGACGCACAGCGCGTGCTCCACACCGGCCAGTTCCGTCAGCCTGTCGGCGACCTGACCGGGCGTCATCCCGTCGGAGTCACCGCTTCGGCCGGCACGGGCCGGTCTCGGAGCAGGCGCGTGTCCCCCCACGTCCGGCTCGGGCTGTTCGCGGTCGTCGAGGACGACGGGGAGGACGTTCCAGTCACGGACGAGGTCCCCGTAGGTCAGCTCCAGGTCCGTCCGCTGCGACCCGATGTCGCTCGACTTGTCGGGGGCGGGCGGCTCGCTGCGGTCCCTGCGCAGGAAGTTGACCTCCGGGACGGACCCGTCCGCGTTGCTGGTCACGTCCGGCTTGGAGGCCGCCCAGTAGTAGCAGCCGCAGTCGCGGAAGTCGTACTGCCACGGTGCGCACAGGCTGCGGGTCAGCTCACCGGGCCGGTAGGCCGAGGGCTCGATCACCCCGTCCTCGTCCAGGTAGCGGGCCCTGTCCGCCACGAGCAGGGCGACCTCCACCTCGTCGTTCGCGCCGCGCCGCACGTAGCCCCGGCTGCCCAGCCGCGAGTCGTTGAGTTCGCGCACCTCGTCGAGGGGCGGGCCGGGGTAGTTGCGGTCGGGCAGCGGCCCGACCAGTACCGCGATCCGCCCCGGCAGCAGGTCGTGGACGCGCCGCCACACGTCCAGGCCGTCCATGCCGGTGCAGTCCACGGTGACGGCCCGTTCCTCGGTCTGGTCCACGGTGGTGCGCCCGCACAGGGCCCGTACGTACAGCGGACGGAGGTCGTCGCTCACGTCGGCGTCGACCAGGCCGTCCGGGTACGGGGGGCCGACGGCCGCGGACAGGACCCGGGCGCCTTCGGAGCGGTGGAAGTCGACCCGCAGGCCGGGGAAGAACGCGGTGTCCAGGTTGCGCTGGTCGAATTCCAGACCCGGGAAGCAGTTGTCGACGCCGCTCTCCGGCCGGCTGCCGGACGGATTGCCGCGTACCTGGTAGTCCGCGCGGGCGGTGAGGTTGCGGGGGAACAACTTCCCCGCGGGGGGCGGGAGGTCGGGCATGGACGGCTCCTTCAGACGAGGCCGGTGGCCCCGGCGGTGGTGGCGACGGGCTCGGGGGGCAGCCGGAAGAACTCGGGCGCGGCCTGTGACAGTTCGACGTAGGCCCGCAGGCAGAAGGCCAGCCAGCCGCGGATGTAGTCGCAGCCGGGGCGGCCGCGCCGGCTCACCTCGTGGTAGCAGCCGCCCCCGCACAGGTACCGGGCCCAGCAGGAGCGGCACGGCTCCGCCCGGTCGACGTGCCCGGTCGCCAGATGGCGCCGCCGGGCCTCCCCGTCCGGTCCTTCGGCGACCGAGCCCATCGCGAAGGCCGGATCGTCGACGAGCCGGTGGCAGGCGTACAGGCCGCCCTCGGCCGAGGCGCTGAGATAGCCGGCGCCGGCGCCGCACGGGTACGGCCGGTGGGTGCCCCGGTGCAGTTCCCGCATGGCGGTCAGGAAGTTCCCGAAGGGGTAGTCCCGGCCGGCCGACAGCTCGCGCAGCGCGCGCTCCCCGCACTCCACCATCTGGTCCAGGAAGCCGTCGAAGGCCCGCGCGGTGATCTCGTACGCCGGGTCGGGGGCGCTGACCACGGCGGCGAAGCCGACCTCGTCGAAGCCGAGACCGATGCCGTGCTCCAGCACATCGACCAGCCGTCCGGTCCGCGGGGTGACGCTGACTCGGGCGGACAGGTGGCGCGGGCGGCCGTGCCGGGCCAGTACGCCCAGGCCGGCGCGCAGTTGGTCGTACGCGCTGGCGCCGCCCGGTGCGCGGCGCAGCGCGTCGTGCCCGGCCCGGTCGCCGTCGAGGCTGACGGTCACGGTGAACGGGTGCGCGGCGAACAGCCGGGCGTCCTGCGGCCGCACGGTGGTGAGATTGGTGGTGAGGGAGAACCGCACCGGATTTCCCGCCTCGGCGGCGGCCCGCGTCGCGTACCGGACCACGTCGTGCACCAGGTCGCGGGCGAGGAGCGGCTCGCCGCCCATGAAACCGACCACCACGTCCGCCCCGGGAGCCGCCTGCGCCAGCAGCCGGTCGACCGCCGCGTACGCGGTGTGCCGCGGCATGGAGCGGGCGGATCCGCCGAAGCGCCCTTCGTCGGCGTAGCAGTGCCCGCAGCTCAGGTTGCACGCCTGCATCACGTTGAGGGAGAGCGAGGCCAGCGGGGGAGGCTCGGCGGGTGTGCCGTCGATCCGGGGCCGCGACCACAAGGGAAGGCCCAGGTCCCGGGCGAGGTCCGGCAGCGCGGCGTCCGGTGCGGCCGTCCACCGTTCCAGCCGGTCCGCGAGCGGCTCGGGCAGGTCGTACACGCGGCTTCCGTCCGCCACGAACAGGTGGGCGCCGTGGGCGCTGCGGAAGACCTTGGCCTCCGCGGAGGCCGGGGGCGGCCCGGATGGCGGCGCGGGGGCTGGTGCGGGGAGGCCCTGCGGTGGGGGATCCGGGGGCTGCCGGCCGATCTGGAGCAGTACGGTCACGACTGCGGCTCCGTGTCCTCGCGCAGCTTCTCCGCCCAGCGCACCAGAAGGTCGTACTGCCGGCGTGTCAGGTGCATCGGATAGGCGTCGGAGCCGCGCATGTTGCTGGGCATCTGCCGGTTGTAGAACCGCGGGGAGTCCAGGGTCATGCCGCCCTCGCCGCCCGACCGGGCGGGGGCGCGGACCTGTCTGCGGATCAGATCGGGCTGTTCCCGGATCATGTCCTCCAGCACCTCCAGTGCCACGAACCGGCGATGGCGGCGCCGGCCCCGCTCGGTCAGCCCGAGCAGCAGACCCAGCAGCGGCTCGGGGGGTTCGAAGGTCATGGCGCGGGCGTCGGCCGGCGCCAGGTCCAGATAGCCGGCCAGGCTCGCGTTCTCCGCGGCCGACCGCTCGTTCTGGACGTCCACGTTGACCGCGCCCATCGTTTCCAGGACCCGCTCGAACAGGTCGCGCACCTCCTGGGCGGTCTGCTTCTCGTCCTCCATGTAGTCGGGCCGGTGCACGTCCGCACGCTGGACGCGGTCGGCCAGCCCGTCGGCCAGGGACACGAAGGGCCGGCGGTCCGGGGAGAAACGGGGCGGGGCGGCCACGATCCGTGCAGTGGCCGTCAGCCCGGCGGCCGGGAGCGACACGGTCACGGTGCCGTCGCAGACGTCGTCCACGAGGCCGACGCTGCGCCATCCGTTCTCGGCCCCGGCGAAGAGCAGCCCGGGGGTCGTCCGGAAGTCGGCGCTGCCGACCCGGAAGCCGCACCAGGCGGCGTCGGGGTTGAGGATCAGCCGCTCCGCCGGAGGCTCGTAGCCACTGGCGGGGTCGAGACCCCGGGGGCCGTAGACGGCGCCCACTGCCGGGGTGAACCGCAGCCGCAGCTCGGGCAGCTCGGCATTGGGCGCGGGGAGCTGTACGGAGCCGAGCGGCAGGACCTCCCCGGCCGGGACGAGGGGCCGCTCGGCGTCCTGCGGCGACCGCCCTTCGAGGACGTGCCGCCGGTGGTCGTCGCCGCTCACTGAGACCAGGGCCTCGACCCGGTCGCCGTCCTGCCGGGTGATGTGGTGCGCCTTGAGGTTCGCGACGGAGACCTCCCACCGGACGTCCTGCGGACGCAGCCCGGAGCGCGTCAGCACCTCCTCGGTCACCGGGCCCGTGCCGGACTCCCCGTCGATGGTCCATGCGCCGTGCACCTCGAAGTAGGGGCACACCGGCCGCCAGCCGACGTCGTCCTTGAACTGCACCCGCTCCGACGGGCGCTCGCTGAGGTTGCCGTCCTCGTCGAGGTCCAGCGTCAGGTCCGGCAGGACGGTGGTCCGGCCCGTGCCGCGCGGTGTGAGGTCGCTCGGTCCGTAGCGGTAGTTGTCGCAGGGTACGGGGGAGGGGCCCAGACGGGCGAAGGCGAGGGGTGGCTGGAGCCAGAGTCGTTCGATCACCGGCATCTCCTCGTGATCGGTACGGAGGGGAAGGCGCACGGCGCGACATGACAGCGCTGTGTGACCGAAACTACAGCACTGGTGACAATGAGTCACCGACCGGCGCGTCCGGGAGCGCGGCGGCCTGCGTATCACCCCGGGCCCCCGCCGACCGCCGGCCGCCGGACCCCGCCACCGCGGCGAAGGCGATTCCGGTGTCGGAGAGCAGGACCGGCCGGAGGCGATCCGGTCACCGCAGTATGTACGCGTCCGTGCGGGACTCGCCCGTGCGCTGTGTGTACGGCAACAGCACCTTCCGCAGGCGGGGTTCGCCGCTGGATGCAGGCGCCGGGCAGGGCCTGTTCGATCCGCTCGACGGAGCGGGTGCGCAGATCCTCCGGAGCAACTCCCAGTCTCCGCAGGGCCGTCACGATGCGGTTCCGCGTCGAGGGGCGGGTCCGCCAGGTGGCTCGGGTACCGGTCGCCGTTGGCGGGCCGGCCGGGCGTGATCACCAACTTCCGCTCCATCGGGGCCCCTTGCCGGTGGGGTTGCGGAGAGTGGCGAGGTCGCCTCGACGGCCACTGAGCGTGCCGGATTCGCCGGCCCCGCACCGATCGTCACCACGTCGACTTCCCGGTCGGTCGGTCCGGGAGGGGCGGCGGGCTCGGATACCTCCAAACGGAGGGTGCGGGGGACACCTCTTCGAGGGAACGGGGCCGTCCGGACTTCGGTCGGCGGTGGTCGGCTGCCGAAGAAGGAGGGGCGGCCCCCCTCGGGGCCGTGCGGTGCTCCGGCACCGTCCTGCACGACAAGGAGATTCCACGTGTCGCGTGTTTGGAAGAGTGCGGGCCTCGCCCTGGTGATGGGCCTGGCGGTCATCGGCGGTGCGTCCTCGGCCTCGGCGGACTCCGTCGCGGAGGGCTACGCGGTCGGCTCGCCGGGCGTCCTCTCGGGCAACGTCGTCCAGATCCCGATCCACATTCCGATCAACGTGTGCGGAAACAGCATCAACCTGATCGGCGCGCTCAACCCGGCCGCCGGCAACACCTGCATCAACACCTGAAGGTCGTAGTGCAGCGCCCGTCCCGGCCGGACCCCCGGCCGGGACGGGCCCCGGCCGTACGGCCGGCCCGGGGCAGGACAGGGTGCGTACCTGCTGGTCGCGCAGCTCGTAGCGGGCCGCGACCGCGGCCAGTTCACCCGTCGCCACCCTCCCCGCGTGATCGGACTCGGCGGGGCGCGTCGGCCGAGCGGCCCGCCGCGGACCCCCGTCCCGCCGCGCCTCTCCCCGCGTGCGAGGCTTGCCGGGCACCCGGAAGGAGATCACACGATGCACACCCCGAGCCGGCCCGAAGACCTCGACCACCCCGAGCGGTTGTGGGCCAGAGCCGCCATCATGGCCATGGTCGACGCCGCCTGCTCCACCGGCACCGAGTTCGCCCTCGACGAGGACGGCCTGTGGTGCCACAGCACCGGCGCCGGTGGCTGGTGGCGCCTGAGCGTGTTCGACGGGGGCCGTGCGGTGTTCTGCGGCCAGGACCCCGACGGCAGCCACACCCATATCGGCGGCGAGCAGATCGACTTCCTGGCGGGCGGGCCCGACTGGCTGCCCTGGGAACTCCTGCGGGACGACGCCGACGGCAATCTCTTCGGCTTCGTCTACTGGTGGGAGGACGACGCCTGGCACCGCATCCCCTACCCGGAGGAGGTGCGCGAGGACGGGCTGGAGGGAGCCGCACCATGGGCCGGCTCGCACGAGGAGTTCCTCGGGCTCACGGCCTCCTCCTTCGACGTCCCCCACGTGCAGGAGCGGGCCCTCGCCGAACTCGTCGACCGGTTCGCGGCGCTCGTACGGGAGGGCAGGGCCGACGCCGACGCCGTGACGGCCCTGCTGAACGCCCCCGGCACCGCCGGGGGCCGCCCCGCACCGCGCATCGACGTGGCACTGGACATCGCCACCCGCGCGGGCATCCTGGCCTGATCCGGCCGAAGCCGGCCAGGGCGTGCGCTACTTGAGGGCGGCGAACGCCCTGGTGAAGGCGAGCGGCTGCTGGAGGATCGAACTGCAGGTGGCGTCCGCGTGGTTGACCGCTCCGGCCGCGCACTGCTTGTCGCGCGTCGAGGACCACATGGCCAGCCTGCCGATGCCCTTCGACGCCGCGAACTCCACCAGCTGCGTCGCGTCCGCCACGGTGAAGATCTCGCTGGTCACGTCGTTGACGCCGATCATCGGTGTGACGGCCACAGCTTTCCACGCCGCCGCGTCGGAGAGCCCGAGCACCCCCTTGATCTGGGCCTGGGTGGCCGTCGCGGCCTGGATCGCGTACTGCCCCATGTCCCCGCTGTACGCCGGGCCGTAGTCCATCGCCATGATGTTGACGGCGTCGACGCGCACGCCGTTCTTCTTGGCGTCGGCCAGCAGCGCCACGCCCGGCTGGGTGAGGCCCTCGGGCATCACGGGCAGCGTGAAGGCCACGTCCAGACCCGGGTGGGACTTCTGCAGCTTGGCGATGGCCTGCGAACGGCGTGCGTTGGCGGCGGTGTCCGGCAGCGCCGCGCCCTCGATGTCGAAGTCCACCTTGGTGAGCTTGTAGTGGTCGACGACCTTGCCGTAGGCGGCGGCCAGTTCGTCCACGGTGGCGCAGTTCAGGGCCAGTTCGTGCCCGGCGGCACCGCCGAAGGACACCCGGACGTCACCGCCCTTGGCGCGCAGCGCACCGATCTGGGAGGCGACCCTGTCGCTCGCCAGATCGGTGACGCCGCCCCACAACGGTGCGCAGCCGCCGCCGGAGGTGATGAAGGCGAGATGGAACTCCTTCACCCCGGTCTGTGCCGCGGTGTCGAGCAGGTCGTACGCGGGGTACAGGGAGGTGTCCACGTACGGGGCGAAGCGCGCGCCACCACCGACCGGGGCGGGGGCGGTCGCCGTGGGGGAGGGGGACGCGGTCCGGGTCGGCGCGGCGGAGGTGGGTGCCGCGGTCGGAGCCGTGGTCGGGGCGGCGGTGGCGGTGGGACGGGCGGTGGGGCGCCCGCTCGGCTGGGCCGTCGCGCCCTGGTCGACGGAGCACTTCACCCCGTTGATCCGGCAGCCCGTGGGGTCGCCCGGAGCGCCGGAGCCGCTCGCGACGAAGCCGACGGTGACGGAGGCACCGGCCGCCAACTGCCCGTTCCAGCTTGCGGGTTTCACGGTGACGCGCCGGTCCGCGACGGTGTGGGTGCCGTTCCAGAGCGAGTCGATCTTCGTGTCGGCCGGCAGGTCGAACTCCAGGGTCCAGCCGGACTGGGCCTGGCCTGAGCTGTTGGTGATGACGTACTGCCCGGTGTAACCACCGCTCCAGGAGCTGGACTTCGTATAGACGGCCCCGACGGAACCGGCGTGGGCGGTCCCGGTGAGGGCGAAGGCCGCACCGCCGATCACCGCCGCCGCCACGATCGCGCCCGTGACCCTCGCCGTACGACTCGTCCTGCGCCGGTGACCGACTGTGCTGCCCATGTGCGTGCCTGCCTCTGTGTTACTGGGGAGTTGGGGTTGCGGCAGCACGCTAGCCGCCCCGAAACGGACATTCGTTCGTTTCGGTGCACCCCTGGTGAGTCTTAGGTTCCGCTTAAGGAAGGGGAAAGCGGGGGATCAGGTAGCGGCGGCCCGCCGCTCGCGGTGTGGGCCGGTGGTGCCGGTCGTACGGTGGAGGGGGGAAACCGACCGCGGGCGAGGTGTGTTCCATGCAAAGGCCCATCCGAACCGCCGGGGTGCTCACCGGCCTGATCCTGACGCTCGGCGGCATCGTCGCCGCGGCCCCGGCCACCACGGCGGACATCCCCGCCTGCACGCAGATGGCCGCCCAGGCCGGAACGGAAACCACCGACGCCGTCACGGCGGCCTGCGGTCGCGGTGTGGTCGGGGACTTCCAGGGCTGCGTGGACGGCCTCACCGAAGCCGGAGTCCCCGGCGGCGCCGCCGCCGGCGCCTGCCGCCAGGCCGCCCTGGAACCCCGGTAGGCCCTGTCGGGCCTGCCGAGGGGCAACAGGAGCCTGGGGAAGGGGTGCTGGGGGTGCTGGGTCGCAGGGGCGGGGCCAGGGGTGTCAGCCGTGGGTGGCGTCGATCACGCAGAAGCGGTTGCCCTCCGGGTCCGCCAGGACCACGAAGTCCGGGTCCTCCGGGTAGGAGTCCCAGTCCACGCGCCGGGCCCCCAGCGCCACCAGTCGCGCCACCTCCGCCGCCTGCTCGGCCGCGTCCGCCGCGTACAGGTCGAGGTGGACTCGGGGGCGCTCCTGAACCGGCGTGGTGCTGCGCCCGAGTGCCAGCCCGGGCCCGCCGCCGTCGGCCGGGACCAGGACCGTCCAGCCCTCGTCCACCTCGCCGTCGCGGGGTACGTAGCCCAGCGCCCCGGACCAGAATTCCGCGGCCCGCCGCACGTCCGCGGCGCCCATGACGATCGTCCCGAGGGTCAGCATGATCCGATTCTGGCAAACCCCGCACGGCCGGCCACGGCCGGGAGCGGATCAGCGCGGCGCGGGCCGCCTGACCGCGACCATCGCGGCGTCGTCGTCCAGGGTGTTCCCGGCCGCATGCGCGAGCAGGTCCCCGCACAGGTGGTCCAGCAGCGCCTGCGGGGGCATGCCGCCCCACGCGGCGACCCGTTCCGCGAGGGGGTAGAAGGTGCCCGCCCGGTCGCGCGCCTCCAGAACGCCGTCCGTGTACAGGAGCAGGACGTCTCCCGGCCCGAAGGGGAAGGTCTGGGCGGTGACCGTCGACGTCACCAGCCCGGCCAGGCCCAGCGGCGGCGCGGGCCGGGCCACGTCGAGGACCACGGCCCCGCCGGCGCCGCGCAGCACCAGCGGCGGCGGATGCCCGCAGCTGACCAGGCGCAGCACCGGCTCGTCGTCGGGGATCTCCAGCACGGCCGCGGTCACGAAGCTCTCGCCCTGGTCCCCGCCGTCCAGGTCCGCGGAGACCGCCGCTTCCAGATAGTCCACCAGGCCGGTCAGCTCGGTCTCCTGGTGGGCGGAGGCCCGGAAGGCGCCGAGGACCAGCGCGGCGTCCCCGACCGCCTCCAGGCCCTTCCCGCGGACGTCGCCGATGATCAGCCGCGTCCCCGTGCCCGTACGGGCGGCCGCGTACAGGTCGCCGCCGATCTGGGCCTCCGCCGCCGCGGCCAGGTACACCGAGGCGACGCCCAGCGGGCCGATCCGGTCGCGCAGCGGCCGCAGGACCACCTGCTGGGCGGTCTCCGCCACTGTGCGCAGCTGCACCATTTCCTTCTCGTGCACTTCCCGCAGGTGGGCGAAGAAGGTCACGAAGACCGAGATCATGATGAGCGCGATGATCTGGAAGGTGTGGTTCAGGTCGGTCAGGCTGGTGCGCGTCACGGAGACCACCACCTGGGCCAGTACGGCCACCAGACCTACGAAGGCCGTCATCCGGGGTCCCGCGAACGAGGCTGTCATGGCCGGTGCGGCGGCCAGGAACGGCCCCAGGTGCACCTCGGGCGGGGCCAGGACGTCGACCACCGTCACGACGGCGATGAGCACGAACGGGGCAACCAGCTGCGCGTGGCTCGCCTGCCGGGACCGGTGGGGACGCGTGAGGGGCGGCCGGAGATCCATCCCTCCTGCATACACCGGGAGACGACCGGGATCCCCGAGGCCAGGCCGTCGGCGGACCGTCCGGTCCCGTGACGGTTCAGCCCGGCACCACGTGCCGACGAGTCGCCCCCGCCTCCGCCCTCGTGGCGTCCGGGCCCGCCGGCCGGGTAGCTCCGCTTCGCGGGGCTACGGGCGTCGGCGGGGCTTGCCGCTCCTGGCGCCGCCGGCGCCCTTGGCTCCGCCGGAGCCGCCGCGCTGGTTCTTCCCCCCGGACTTCCCGGAGGCGGACTTTCCGGCCCCGCCACCGGCCCCGCCACCGGTCCCGGCCCCGCGACGCGCACCGGCGGCTCCGCCCTTGCCGGCGCCCGCCTCGGGGCGCCCCCGCTTCGCCTTCGGCTGCGCGGGGGTGGGCTGCCGGCCCCGCGTGCTGTTCACCGTCCGGCCGCGGACGATCCCGATGAACTCCTCCACCAGATCGGGCGTCGGCTCCGCCTGCGGCCACGACAGCGCGACCCGCGACGTGGGCGCGTCCGTGACCGTCCGGTAGGTGAGGTCCCTGCGGTGGTGCAGACGGGCCAGGGACTGGGGCACGACGAGTACGCCCACGCCCGCCGCCACCAGCTCGATCGCGTCCGCCGTCGTGGCGGGCCGCTCGATCGCGGGCTGTCCCGGCAGCTTCTCCCAGCCGAGGGTGTCGTCGAGGGGCTGCCACACGACCTCGTCGGCGAGGTCCTCGGTGGTGATCTCCTCCGCGGCCGCCACGACGTGGTCCTTGGGGACGACGACGACCGTGGTCTCGGTGTAGAGGGGGATCGCGCTGAGGTCGGTACGGTCGACCGGGAGCCGGACGAATCCCGCGTCGGCGTCACCGGCGCGCAGGACGCCGAACACCTCGGCGGACGAGACCTGCGCGAGGGTCAGCGGGACGTCGGGCAGCCGCTCGTTCCAGATCCGCACCCACTTGGCTGGGGTCACGCCGGGGACATAAGCGAGCCGGAACGCTTGGGGTACTTCCGAGCCTGTCACCCCGCAAGGTTACCGGGCGTGGTCGGAACCCGTGCACACGCTCGATACCCTTGACCTCATGACGTCGCACCAGAACACCCAGACGATGAAGCCCGCGACCGCGGCGAAGAAGCTGGGCGTGTACCTCGAGGCCACCCCCGCAGAGTTCCAGGAGGGTGTCGTCTCGCGCAGTGAATTGAGTGCGCTCCAGGCCGACCCGCCCCAGTGGCTCCAGGAGCTGCGCCGCAACGGTCCCCACCCCCGCCCGGTGGTCGCCGCCAAGCTGGGCGTCTCCATCGCCGGCCTCGCGCGCGGCGGGGTCACGGAGCCCCTCACCACCGAACAGATCGAAGCGCTGAAGCAGGAGTCCCCCGAGTGGCTCCAGCGGGAGCGGGCCACCCAGGCCGACGTCCGCAAGGAAGCGGTGCGGATCAAGGAGCGGAACGCGGAGCGGGCCGAGAAGGCGCGCAACCAGGAGTCCTGACCCGCCGCGGTCCGGATTCCCCTCGGGCCCGGCCTCCCCCCGCGGGGGGAGGCCGGGCCCGATGCCTTCTCCCGGGTCGGACCGGTCAGCGCGGATCGGCGGTTCCGCGCCCGGATCATTGCGGGGAGTCGCCCGCCAGCAGTCGTACGGCCCGCTCCAGCCGGGCCCGCCTGGTCTCGGGCGTGAGCGCCTGGAGCAGCGGCAGGGCCACCAGGTAGCGGCCGGTCCGGTCCAGCGCCTCGAAGGCCGCGCCGGCCTCGGGGCGCGCCGCGAGCGCCGCCGCGAGGTCCTCCGGCACCCCCGCGGTCCGCTGCGAGGCGTAGGCGCCGACCCAGCGGCCGTCGGCCTGCGCCCGGCGGACCTCCGCGAGCCCGGGCTCGCGCATCCGGCCGGCGGCGGTCAGCTCCGCGACCTTGTCCACGTTCACCTGCGACCACAGGCTCCGGGACCGCCGGGGCACGTACTTCTGCAGGTAGTGCAGCTCGTCGAGGGAGCGCCGCTGCCCGGAGATCCAGCCGTAGCAGAGCCCGATGTCGACGAGCTCGTCAGCGGTGACCGACGGGATGCCGGACCTCTTCTTCGCGAGCCTGATCCACACCCCCTCCTGGCGTGTGTGGTGCTCCGCGAGCCAGCTCTCGAACGCCGCGGCGTCCGGGAAGCCGACGATCTCCACCCCGTCGATGTCGTCCATCGGCCCAGGCTAGTGCTGTGACCGCCCACCCGGCGAAGGATCGCTTCCTCAGGCGGCCACGGTCTCCGGGCGGGTGTCGTCCCGGCGCCCGGGGGAGGCCGAAGTACGCGAGGCGAACAGTGAGTCCAGCGCCAGCGCGCCGGGCCCGGTGAACACCAGCAGCAGGAAGGCCCAGCAGAACATCGCCGAGGCCTCGCCGCCGTTCTGCAGCGGCCAGAGCGCATCGGGCTGATGCACCGTGAAGTACGCGTACGCCATGGAACCGGAGGCGAGGAAGGCGGCCGCCCGGGTGCCCAGACCCAGGAGGACCAGGCCGCCGGCCACCAGCTGGATGGCGGCCGCGTACCAGCCGGGCCAGGTGCCGGCCGCGACGGTGCCGCCGCCGGGGGCGCCACCGAGGACGCCGAAGAGGGACGCCGCCCCGTGCGAGGCGAAGAGCAGCCCCGTGACGATGCGGAACAGGCCGACGGCGTAGGGCTGGGCGTGGTCGAGGCGTGCGTTCATGGGGGGAGGCTCCTTCGGTGGGGGACGGGTCCCGAAGTGGTGCCGGACATGAGCGAAGGCGAGTGAACGTGATCGAGTCCGAGCGAGCCAAAGGTTAGGTAGACCTAACAGGCGTGACAAGCGCGAGTTCCGGCCAACCGCCCGCGAAGACGGAGGTGCTGCCCGGTCGGACCGGCCCGCTGGCGGTCCGCCGGCCCGTGGGGTCCGCTGGAGAGGTGAGCATCCTCCCCGGCGCCGGCTGGTGGGCCGGGCTCCCGCCGGCGGCGGGAGCCCCCGTCATGGCCACGGGCATCATCTCCGTCGCGCTGCACATGACGGGACATGAGACGTCGTCGCTGATCGCCCTGGTCATCGCCGTCGCCCTGTGGCTCGTCCTCGCCTTCGACTTCACGGCCCGGCTGGTGGGCGACCGCGGGCGGTTCCATGCCGAGGCCGACACCCCGGCCGCCCTGACGGCCGTCGCCGCCACCACCGTCATCGGCACCCGCCTCTCCCTGCTCGGCCTGCAGACCACGGCCGCCGCCCTGCTCGCGCTGGCGGCGCTGCTCTGGCCGGGCCTGCTGTTCAACGTCCTCGCGCACTGGCGCAGGCGTATGCCCGGAGGCGCCTTCCTCGGCTGCGTGGCCACACAGGGGCTCGCCGTCCTCGCGGCGGTCCTCGCCGCCGCCGGCGGGCCGGCCTGGCTGGACCGGGCGGCGCTGGCCGCCTTCTGCCTCGGCCTGCTGCTGTACGTCGCCGCGTTCTTCAGGTTCGACCTGCGCGAGGTGGTCGGCGGTGCGGGCGACCACTGGGTGGCCGGCGGGGCCCTCTCCATCTCCGCCCTGGCCGGCTCCAAGCTCACGGCGTCACCCGTATGGCCGGGTTCGGCGCACATGGCCCTGCGTACCGTCACACTCGTCACACTCGCCCTGTCCCTCGCCTGGTACGCCGTCCTCCTCACCGCCGAACTGCGCCACCCCCGGCCGCGTTACGACATCCGGCGCTGGGCCACCGTCTTCCCCCTCGGCATGACGGCCACCGCCTGCCTCTCCGTCGCGGGCCCGGCCGGCATCGCCTGGCTGGTGCCGCTGGGGGAGATCCTGCTCTGGATCGCCGTGGCCGCCTGGCTGTTCACCGTCGCCGTACTGGCCACCTCCCTCGTGGCCGCCCGGCCCCCGGCCCGCCGGGAGAGCCCGCCGCGGTGACGGCGCCCTTCCTGTGGCGGGGCCGGGGCCCGGTCAGTAGGGTCCCGGCATGGCGTACACGTTCCAGGTGACCATCGACTCGCCCGACCCGCACCCGCTCGCCGACTGGTGGGCCGACGCCCTCGGCTGGGAAGTGGAACCCAGCGACGAGCAGTTCATCCGCGGCCTGATCGCCGCCGGGCACGCGACCGACGACGACACCACCACCCACCGCGGCACCCTCGTCTGGAAGGCGGGCGCGGCGATCCGCCACCCCGACGGCCTGGAAGGCGCTCCCCGCATCCTCTTCCAGCTCGTTCCCGAGGCCAAGACCGTCAAGAACCGGGTGCACCTCGACGTACGCACCGGTGACGACGACCCGAAGGAACTGGTCGAACGCCTCGTCGCCAAGGGCGCGAAACACCTCCACGAGGGCCGCCAGGGACCCAGCACGTGGACCACCCTCGCCGACCCCCAGGGAAACGAGCTCTGCGTCTCCCACTGAGCGCCGCCGAGCCCCGGCGGGCCCCACCGAGCCCGCCGCCCCCGCGCGCCGGCCTTATCGAGCCCGCCGCCCCCGCGCGCCGGCCTTATCGAGCCCGCCGCCCCCGCGCGCCGGCCTTATCGAGCCCGCCGCCCCCGCGCGCCGGCCTTATCGAGCCCGCCGCCCCCGCGCGCTGGCCCCCGGCACGCTCTACGCTTCCACGGGTGAACGTCATCCTCTTCGGCGCGACCGGGATGCTCGGCCGGGCCGTCCTGCGTGAGTGCCTGCGCGACGACTCGGTCACCGGCGTCCTGGCCATCGGCCGGTCACCGCTCGGCGTCACCCACCCCAAACTGCGCGAGCGGGTGCAGGACGACCCCTCCGACCTGGCCGCCGCCGGGGTCGACCCGGCCGCGTACGACGCCTGCTTCTTCTGCCTGGGCGTCTCCTCCGTCGGCATGACGGAGGAGGACTACCGGCGCGTCACCCACGACCTGACCCTCGCGGTGGCCCGGCCGCTCGCCGCCGCAAACCCCGGCATGACCTTCGTGTACGTCTCCGGGGAGGGCACGGACAGCACCGGACGGGGCCGCTCCATGTGGGCCCGCGTCAAGGGGCGGACCGAGAACGACCTGCTGGAACTCCCCTTCCGCGCCTACATGTTCCGTCCCGGCATCGTCCAGCCGGTGCGCGGCGTCCCCTCCAGGACCCGGCTCTACCGCGTCCTCTACGCCGTCACCGCACCGCTGGTTCCGCTGCTGCGGCGGTTCGCCCCGGACCTCGTCATCACCTCCGAGGCCTTCGGCCGCGCCATGATCGCCGTCGCCACTCCCGGCACCGAGGTCCCCGGCCACATCCTGCGGCCCGCGGACATCAACCGCCTGGGAGGTGCCCCGACCAGGAGGAATTGACTACCGAGCACGCCCTCCCGCAGGCGAGAATGAGCCATCTCAAACCGGGAGGACCCCATGAGCCAGGAGACCCTGACTCTGCATGACCTGCTGCCCGCACAGGCGCTGGCGGACTCGATCGACGCCGGGTACGTGACCCGCAAGTCGCACCCAGAGCTGCCGCTGTCCATCTACACCTACACTCGGACGGCCCAGTACGAGCGCGTCTGGAACCAGGTCACCACGCGCTGCCGCGGACTCGTCGCCGACGACGAGACCGGCGCGATCGTCGCCCTGCCGCTGCCGAAGTTCTTCAACGTCGGCGAGCACGAGTCGGGACAGCCGTACGCCCCGGCCCTCCCCGACGAGCCGTTCGAGGTCTACGACAAGGTCGACGGCAGCCTCGCGATCGTCTTCCACTACGCGGGCCGCTGGCGGGTCGCCTCCAAGGGCTCGTTCATCAGCGCCCAGGCCCTCTGGGCACAGCGCCGGCTCGACGGCGCGGACACCTCGGCCCTGCACCCGGGCACCACCTACCTCGCGGAGATCCTGTACCCGCAGAACCGCATCGTCGTCGACTACGGCGACCGGCGCGACCTCGTGCTCCTCGCGGCCTTCGGCCCGGACGGCACCGAGGTCCCGCTCGCCGAGGCCGCGCCCCACTGGGAGGGCATCGGTTCCGTCGTCACGGTGTGGCCCGCCATGCCCCTCGGTGAACTGCTCGCGCTGGCCGAGTCCAACACCCTGCCCGGCGGTTCCGCCGCGAGCGGCATGGACGCCGAGGGCTTCGTCCTGCGCTTCGCCTCGGGCGTGCGCGCCAAGGCCAAGCTGTCCGAATACGTACGGCTCCACAAGGTCCTCACCGGTGTGACCGCGCGGGACATCTGGCGCGGTCACGGCGTCCAGCGCTTCGCCGGCCTGCCCGCCAAGCAGCTCGCGCAGGGCCTGAACTGCACCGTCGCCGACATCGAGGCGTCCGGCGGAAAGCCGCTGGACGCCCTGCTGGAGCAGGTGCCCGACGAGTTCGACCACTGGGTGCGCGAGGTCATCGCCGGCCTGGAGGAGGCGGCGGCCCGCCACGAGCGCGCGATCGACGAGGCCTACGCGGGCCTCACGCACCTGACCGACGACCGGGGAGCCTTCGCCCGGGCGGTCGCGCAGCTGCCCGACCGCACCGTCCGGCCCGCGATGTTCATGCGGCTCGACGGCCGGTCGACCGAGCTCACGACCTGGCGCCAGGTGCGGCCGGAGGCCGCCGACCCGTACATCGCCGACGAGGAGAACGGGACCGTGACCGAGGAGAACCGGACCGCGCCGCCCGCGCCCGCGCGGGAACGGACGACGCCTGCCGCGGCGCCCACCCGCGCGCCGGAGGCGGCGCCGCGGATCCCGGCGCCGACGGCCGACCGGCCCGAGCGCCCCGCGGAGCGGGAGGCCCGGCTGCCCGTCGTCCACGTCATGACGGGTCTGCCCGCATCGGGCAAGACGACGGCCGCGCGCGCCCTCCAGGCCGAGGCCGGCGGCCGCATGCGGCGCGTCAACCTCGACGACCTGCGGGCCATGCTCGACCTGCCGGACCCGGAGCGGGGCCGCAGCTTCGCCCACGAGCAGACCGTGCTGGCCGTCCAGGACGCGGCCGTCCGCGCGGCCGTCGACGACGGTTTCGACGTGGTCGTCGACAACACGCACCTGACCAAGAACATCCCGAAGCGGCTCAAGGCGGCGGTCGGCGGCCTCGCGACCTTCGTCGTGCACGACTTCACCGACGTCCCGCTGGAGGAGTGCCTGCGCCGGGACGCCGCCCGCGACCGCCAGGTCGGCGAGGAGATCATCCGGATCCTGGCCGAGAAGCACCGCAACGTCCGCAAGGGCGGCTGGCGGCTGACGTCGGAGTGGATGAACGGCTCCGGTGCGGTGGCCGCACCGCCTGTCACGGCCTACGTGCCCGACCCGGCGCTGCCGGCGGCGGTGATGTGCGACATCGACGGCACGCTCGCCCTGACCGGCGACCGGGGTCCGTACGACTTCACGCGGTGCGAGCTCGACCTGCTCAACGAGCCCGTACGGCACGCCCTGGACGTCTTCCGGCGCGCGGACGGCGACACGATCGTGCTGCTGTCGGGCCGCAGCGAGGAGTACCGGCCGCAGACCGAGGCATGGCTGCGCCGGCACCGGGTGCCGTACGACGAGCTGTGGATGCGCGCGGCGGGTGACACGCGCCGCGACGACGTGGTCAAGGCCGAGCTGTTCGACGCGCATGTGCGCCACCGCTACGCGGTGCGGGTGTCGCTCGACGACAGGGACCGGGTCGTCGCGATCTGGCGCCGCATGGGCCTGCCCACCTGGCAGGTCAACTACGGCGACTTCTAGTGCTGTGACCGGAAAGGTTCACCGGGGCACGGCGCTCGGCACGGCACCTCGCCGCGTTGTCGGACCACGCAAGTACGTCCAGTACGAGACGTGGCCCTCCGCCTTGCGATGCACCGCACCGGACACCGCGACCCGGCAAACCTTTCCGGTCACAGCACTAGAGTGCCCGTGTGAGCAACGTCCTGATCGTCGACGCCGCGAATGTCGTCGGGTCGGTGCCGGACGGCTGGTGGCGCGACCGGCGCGGCGCGGCCGAACGGCTCCGCGACCGGCTGGCCTCCCGGGAGGGATCCCAGGAGGCCGGCCGGGAGGACGACGAGGAGATCATCCTGGTCGTCGAAGGCGCCGCCCGGGGTGTCGCCTCCGTGCCCGGCGTACGGGTCGAGGCGGCGCCCGGCAGCGGTGACGACCTGATCGTGGAGCTGGCCGCGGCCCGGGCCGCGGCCGGCTGCTCCGTGGTCGTGGTCACGGCCGACCGCGAACTGCGGGAACGCGTCCGGGCGCACGGTGCGCGGTGCGTGGGACCGCGTACCGTACGCCCGGTGGACGGACCGGGGGTCAGCGGCAGTACTTCACCTCGGAGAGGTTCTTGACGTAGCGGGCGGAGACCCAGCGCTCCTTCTCGTATGCCTTCGCGCGGTTGGGGTCCTGGCGGTCCTGGCGGTCCTCACGCTCCTCGCGGCCGGAACCGTTCTCCCAGTCCTCGCGGTCCTCGTGCAGGCGGTACCAGACACGGTTCCCGTCGACCTTCTGGCCGTACTTCTTGCACTCGATCTCGACCTTGCTGTTCGGCTGTACGTGGCCGATGGCACGGGACTCGGTGGTCGGCTTGCTGCGGACCTTCAGCGGGCCCTTGGAGACGACCTTGCCGGTGGCGTACTTGTCGTACGGGTACTGGCCGGGCTGCGCGGACGCGGGCACCTCGCCGACGATGATCTCCCGCGGGCCCTCGTCCGCGACGGCGGCGCCCACCCCGACCAGACCGAGAACCAGGCTTCCGGTGGCGAGAGCGAGGATGGTTCTGGTGGGCATCAGCATGAGCCGACTCCTCTGTGAAGACGTCCGACCGGCCGCGGCACGCGGCGCGGAATGGCAACGGGCGGTTGCCACGGACGACTATGACGAGGCTGCACCCCACAACCCCGGTGCCCCACCGGCGGTTAGCCCGATATGACCAATCTGTCCACCGGAGCGCAGCCCGCCCCGCGCGGCGGCAGGCCGGCCGGATGAGCCGGATGCGGGGTTCCCGGATGCGGTGGGGGGCGGGCGGGGCAAGAGTGGGTGCCATGGGTATCGATGACTACGGCGGTGGAGCGGGCGCGCACGAGAGCGGCGTCCTCGTCGTGACGACCAACGACGTCCCCGGCTACCGCGTCGAGCGGGTGATCGGCGAGGTCTTCGGCCTCACCGTGCGCTCCCGCCATCTGGGAAGCCAGATCGGCGCCGGACTCAAGTCGATGATCGGCGGCGAGCTGAAGGGCCTCACCAAGACCCTGGTCCAGACCCGCAACCAGGCCATGGACCGGCTCGTCGAGCAGGCGAAGGCACGCGGCGCGAACGCCGTGCTGATGATGCGGTTCGACGTCACCGACGCCGCCGACGTCGGGACCGAGGTGTGCGCCTACGGGACGGCCGTCGTCCTCGTCCCCGCCTCCGGCTGACCGCGCTTGTACGGTGGTTCCTCCGACGACGACGGGGGAGGCCCGATGAGCCGACGCAAGTCAGCGGCAGAGGTGTTCGACGCACTGGGGGAGCGCTACGAGGAGGCGTTCGGCAAGGTGCCGGGCCAGATCGAGGCCCTCGACTGGCTCACCGCCCGGCTGCCCGCCGGAGCCCGCGTCCTGGACGTGGGCAGCGGCACCGGACGGCCCACCGCCGAGACCCTGGTCCGGGCCGGCTGCGACGTGACCGGCATCGATGTCTCGGCGGCCATGGTCGCCCTGGCCCGCGCCCGGGTCCCGGGCGCCCGCTTCGAACAGGCCGACGTGCGCACCTACACGCCCCCGCCCGGCGGTTTCGACGCCGTGTGCTCCTTCTTCCCGCTGCTGGTCATGGACCAGCCGGAGGTCGCCGCGGCCCTCGACCGGATGGCCTCGTGGACGGCACCCGGCGGGTACTTCGTGATGGCCACGGTGCCCGGGGACATCCGGGGCCTGGACATCGAGTGGATGGGGCACGCGGTCACGGTCAGCAGCCTCTCCACGGAGGACCACCTGGCCCGGCTCGCCGACCGGGGCCTGGAGGTACTGCACCACCACACCGCGACGTTCCGGCCCGCCGACGACCTGGCGGGCCCCGAGGAACACCTGTTCTGCTACGCCCGCCGCAGGCCCTGACCGGTGCGCGCCGGCGGGGGAGGGGGCACGACACCCCCTGCCCCGCCGGCGCCGGAGATCAGCAGCTGCGCCACTCCACCGACGCGTCCCCGTTGAAGTACTTGCCGGGGTCCGCCGAGACGTCGATCCGCAGGGTGGTGCCGGCCGGGCCGACACTCGGGCTGGACTTGTGGCCGCCCTTCGCGTAGTAGAACTTGATGAACGGGCACCGGCCGTCGGCCTTCGCGTCGTAGATGTTCCCGGTGGCCCGCGCGCCGTCACAGATCTCGCCGCTGCCGCCGCCCTCGCCGCGCCACTCCCGCCAGGGCGTGCACCCCAGAGCGCTGCTGTCGCCGCCGGCTGCGGCCGGTGCGGGGGCGGCCGGTGCCGGGGCGGCCGCGATCGCGACCGCGGACAGTCCGAGGGCGAGTGTCGCCAGTGCGCGGCCGACGAGGCGACCGCCGGTCTTCATGCTGTTCATGCCGGTCAACGTGTCTCCCGATGAGTGGATTTCGAACGCCCGGGACCGGTCGAGCGCCGGCCGGGCGGCGGAGGCTGGGCCTCCTGAGGCGGTCACCACCCTGTCCGGGGGAGCCATTGTCCGGACCGGGGGCGAACGGGAGCCGCAGGCCGGCCCGGGCGGAGAAGGCGGACAACACCGGTTGTCCGCGGACAAAGATCCGGCAGGCGGAAAATTCTTCGGGAACCGCGGCAACCTCCCGCGGGGTCGCGCGTCGTGCGGGGGTGAAGGGGCGCAGTCCCGCACCCCGACCAGACCGTGGAGAACCACCGTGAAGAAGTTGAAGCGTGTCCCCCTGGCCGTCCGCCGCACGGCCGTCGCCGCTGCCGCCGCCGGGGCGGCTGTCGCCCTGGCCGGCCCGGCCCAGGCCGCGGGCGGCGGCTCGGCCGCCCCCTCCCCGTCGGTCAGCGTCCCGGCGAGCGCCTCCCCCGGCCAGGGCGGCCCCCGGCCCTCCGCCTCGGTCAGCACCCCGCCGACCGGCAAGGACGCGAACAGCGCGTCGCCCAGCGCCGCCCCCAGCGCCTCCCCGAGCAGCGCGGGCGGCGGTACCGCGCCCAGCGCGTCGCCCTCGTCGCCCGCCGTGGCACCCGCCGCGGGCGAAGCGGCCGAGCTCGCGCATACTGGCTCCTCGGCGACGACCGTCGCGATGGGGGCGGGGGCCACCGCTCTGATCCTCGCCGGCGCCGGAGCCCTCTACGCCGTGCGGCGCCGCGCGAACAGCTGAGGAACCCCGTGCTCCACCTCGCCTCACCCGTCGGCCCCCTCACGCCCGGTCCCGTCCGGGCGTGGCGGGGCCTGTGGTCGCTGCTGCGCCGCGAGCGTTCCCCCGCCCCGCGGGTGGCGCCGCGGCCGTACGGTCCTGCGTACGCCTCCTCGTACGGGACCCCGCACGCCCCCGGCCACCCGGGCGGCGACGACCCGAAGCCGCCCACCGTCACCGAGCTGTACCACGCGCACCGGCTGGGCATGGTCCGGCTGGCGGTGCTGCTCGTCGACGACCTGGCCACCGCCGAGGACGTGGTCCAGGACGCCTTCACCGCCCTGTACCGGCGCCACGGGGAGCGGATCACCGAGGTCGACAACGCCCTCGGCTACCTGCGCACCTCGGTCGTCAACACCGCGCGCTCCGTCCTGCGCCGCAGACGCACCATGCGGGCCTGGACCCCACCGCCCGCTGTCGACATGCCGTCCGCCGAGGACCACGTGGTCCTGGACGAGGCGCACCGTGAGGTGCTCGCCGCGCTCGCACGGCTGACACCCCGCCGCCGGCAGGTCCTCGTACTGCGCTACTGGGCCGACCTCGGCGAGGCGGAGATCGCGGCCACCCTGGGGATCAGCAGGGGAGCGGTGAAGTCCAACGCGAGCCGCGGCCTGGACGCGCTGGAACGGAATCTGGAGGGACGGATATGACGCCCGACGGCGAACGCCTCGGTGACCGCCTGGGTGAACACCCGGGCGAGCGCCCCGTGGAGCGCAGGCTGCGCCGGGCGCTCGACGCGCGGGCCGACAGCATCGACGTGCGCCGGCTGCGCCCGGCGAGCCCGCCGGGAGCACGGGCCGGACGGCGGCCGATGCAGAGGCTGCGGCGGTTCGCGCTGCCCCTCGCGGGTCTGGTGGCGGCTGCGGCCGCCGGGATCGGATACCTGCTGTTCGCCGCGGAAGCGGAGCCCGGTCCCCAGCTGCCCGCCACTCCGCCGCAGGTCACGGCCCCGGGCCCGGCCACCGGCTCACCGCCGTCGCCCTCGCCGGGGCGGCCGAGCCCGACCCCGAGCGTGGATCCGTCGTCGAGCCCGTCCGGGTTCCGGGCGCCCGACCGGTCGGCGAGCCCGTCGGCGCAGGCCTCCCCCTCGCGGCCGGGATCGGCGACGCCGTCACGCAGCTCGTCCGGCACCCCGGGCGCGGCGGTCACGTCGTCCCCGCCGCCCACCGGCCGGTAACGGACGCCGTCGTGCGGACCGGCTCCGACCGGTCCGCACGACGGGTCCCGGGGGCTCAGGACTTGCGCAGGTTCTCCACGGCCACGACCAGGGGGGCCAGTTCCGGATTGCCCGCGGCCTCGTCGAGGGCCTCGCGCAGGGCGGCGTCGTTGGTGGGGCGGGCGGCGGCCAGCAGGGCCAGGCCGGACTCGCTCACGTCGGTGTAGATGCCGCGCCGGTCGGTGTCGCAGATGTAGCGGTTGAGCAGGCCGCGGTCCTCCAGTCTGCTGACCAGCCGGGTCGTCGCGCTCTGGCTGAGCACCACCGAGTCGGCGACCTGGTGCATCCGCAGGTGCCCGCCCGGCCCGTCGTGCTGCCGGCTCAGGACGTCGAGCAGTGAGTACTCGCGCACGCTGAGGCCGTGCCCGGCCTGCAGGGCCCGTTCGATGTGGGCCTCGATCCGGCCGTGCAGGAGCGAGAGGGCACACCAGCCCTGGGAGAGGGCGGTGAGCGCGCTGTCCGTGGCCGTCATGGGCTCCTCCATCGAAGCGTCGCAGCATGCCGTGCGGGCGTGTGACCACCAGGATATGCCACCTCCGCAATAGCCCGCGCTTGCAAATATCCCGCGTCTGCAATTAATGTGGACGCACGTAAGCGGCGGCAGCATCGATGAGCTCGGGCCGCAGCCCCCCGCACCACCACCTCCCTGAAGGGCACCCTCCCCATGCCTCTCGCACTTCTCGCCCTCGCCGTCGGGGCCTTCGGGATCGGCACCACCGAATTCGTGATCATGGGCCTGCTCCCCGAGGTCGCCGCCGACTACGGCGTCTCGATCCCCACCGCCGGCTTCCTGGTCACCGGCTACGCCCTCGGCGTCGTCCTCGGCGCGCCCCTCATGACCGTGCTCGGCACCCGCATCCCCCGCAAGCGCATGCTGATGCTGCTCATGGGCCTCTTCATCGCCGGCAACGTGCTCTCCGCGCTCGCCCCCGCCTTCGGCGTCATGCTCGCGGGCCGCGTCGTCGCCTCGCTCGCCCACGGCGCCTTCTTCGGCATCGGCGCGGTCGTCGCCGCCGAGCTCGTCGCCCCCGAGAAGAAGGCCGGCGCCATCGCCATGATGTTCACCGGCCTGACCGTGGCCAACGTCGTCGGCGTCCCCCTCGGCACCCTCGTCGGACAGACCCTCGGCTGGCGCGTCACCTTCCTGATCGTCGCCGCGCTCGGCGTCGCCGGCCTGCTCGGCATCGCCCGCCTCGTCCCCGAGCTGCCCAGGCCCGCGGGCGGCGTGCGCATCCGCCGCGAACTCGCCGCCTTCCGCAACGTCCAGGTACTGCTCGCGATGGCCATGACCGTCCTCGGCTTCGGCGGCGTCTTCGCGGCGATCACCTACATCACGCCGATGATGACCGACGTCGCCGGATTCGCGGACTCCTCCGTCACCTGGCTGCTCGTCCTCTTCGGCCTCGGCATGGTCGCCGGCAACCTCATCGGCGGCCGCTACGCCGACCGCGCCCTGATGCCCATGCTCTACGTGTCCCTGGCGGCCCTCGCGGTCACCCTCGCCGTCTTCACCCTCACCGCCCACAGCAAGGCCGGCGCCGCCGTCACCGTCGTCCTGATCGGCGCCCTCGGCTTCGCGACCGTGCCCCCGCTCCAGAAGCGCGTCCTCGACCAGGCCGCCGGGGCGCCCACCCTGGCCTCCGCCGTCAACATCGGCGCCTTCAACCTCGGCAACGCCCTCGCCGCCTGGCTCGGCGGCCTCGTGATCGCCGCCGGCCTCGGCTGGACCGCCCCCAACTGGGTGGGCGCCGCGCTCGCCGCCTCGGCCCTGGTGCTGGCCCTCGTCTCCGGCGCCCTGGAACGCCGTACGGCCGGACGCGCCGCCCCCGCCGGCCGGGTGGTCGCCGCCGCCGAGGCCCGTGCGACGACCGCTGCCGCACCCGCCCACCACTGACCTCTCCTCCCCGTACACCCCCCCCCGCAAGGAGAAACCCGTATGTCCACCGCCATCCGCACCGCAGTCGTTCCCCTGACCACCGAGGACGCCGAGCTCCTCGTCGCCGTCGCCACGTCCGCCGCCGAGGCGGCCGGAGCCACCGTCAGCGTCACCGTCCTCGACGCCGGCGGCCACCTGCTGGCCTTCCGCCGTGACGACCGGGCCGTGCTCATCTCCGGCGAGACCAGCACCCGCAAGGCCTACACGGCCCTGCAGCTGAACGCGCCCACCGCCGACCTGGCCGACGCGGTCCGGCCCGAGGGCCCCTTCCACACGCTGCCCACGGCCCTCGACCGCCCCCTGCTGTTCATCGCGGGCGGCCTGCCCGTCCACCGCGACGGCCGCCTCATCGGCGCCGTGGGCGTCGGCGGCGGCGCCCCCGAGCAGGACCACGCGTTCGCCACCGCCGCCCGCGACGCCCTGGTCTGAGCCCCGCCGGGTCGCGGGCCCGTGTCCCCCGTGCCACGTTGGGTACGGGGGACACGGGCACATGATGCGGAAACCGAAGCGGCACAGGAGGGTCCACACCATCGCGACGGCAGGTGTCGCCGCGCTGGTCACCCTTGCCCTCCCCGGCTGCACGGCCGCCTCCGACGAGGTGCGCGCCCCCGCCCCCACGACCCCGGCCGCCTCCGGTCCGACCACCGCCCCGGCGCCGGCGGCCCCCACCCCGCCGGCCCCGTCTCCCAGCTACGCCCTGTCCACCGCCCCGCGCACCATCCCGGCCGTACGGGAACACGAACCGGCCCGCGGCCCCGGCTGGAAGCCCGCCCCCCAGGCACGGGTGGTCGTCGCCCAGGACGACACCGCCGCCCTCTCCGACGAGGCCCGGCTCCTTGCCGGGGAACTGGGCCTCCAGTACGGCGAGGCTGCGGCCCCCCGCGCGGGCGACGTGGAGCTCTCGGTGGAAGGCACGGGCACGTCCGAGTCGTACACCCTCACCGTCAAGGACGGCCGCGTCCGCATCAACGGCTCCGACGAGGCCGGCGTCTTCTACGGCACCCGCACCCTCAAACAGGCCGTACGCTCCTCCGGCTCGGCCCCCGAGGGCACCGTGCGCGACGCCCCGGCCAAACCCCAGCGCGGCCTCAACCTCGACATAGCGCGCAAGCACTTCACACCCGACTGGATCAAGAACCGGCTGCGCGAGATGGCCGACCTCAAGCTCAACCAGCTCGGCCTGCACTTCTCCGACGACCAGGCCTTCCGGATCCAGTCCGACAGCCACCCCGAGATCGTCTCCACACCGCACCTCACCAAGGCGCAGGTACGCGACATCACGGCGCTCGCCTCCCGGCTGCACATCACCGTGGTCCCGGAGATCGACTCGCCCGGGCACCTCGGCGCGGTGCTGCGCGCCCACCCCGACCTGCAACTGCGGGACGTGAACGGCAGGGCCGTCAAGGGCGCGGTGGACATATCCAAGCCGGCCTCGGCCAAGCTGATCGACGACCTGCTGCGCGAGTACCGGCCGCTCTTCCCCGGCGGGGCCTGGCACCTCGGCGCCGACGAGTACCAGGCACTGGTCGTCCGCGACCCGCAGGCCTCCTTCCCCCAGCTCGCCCGGGCCGCCCAGGAGCGCTACGGACCCTCCGCGCGCGTGCAGGACCTGGCCACCGGCTGGCTGAACGACCGGGCCGACGTGGTCCGCCCCTCGGGGAAGGCGCTCAAGGCGTGGAACGACGGCTTCTTCGCCGGCGGGGTGACCGACGCGGCCAAGGACATCCAGGTCGAGTACTGGACCGGCAAGGAGATAGGCGCCCGTCCGCCGCTGGAGTACCTGCGCGAGGGCCGCAGGCTCGTGAACCTCAACGACGAGTACCTGTACTACGTGCTCGGCGAGCCGAACCAGTTCACCTACCCCACCGGCCGGCGGATCTACGAGCAGTGGACCCCGCTGGTCCTGCGCGGCACCACCCCCGTGCCCGCCTCCTACGACGGCCAGATCCTCGGCGGCCGCCTCGCCGTCTGGGCCGACCTGTCCGGCGCACAGACCCAGGACCAGGTGGCGGCCGGCATCCGGATGCCGCTGGCCGCGCTCTCGCAGAAGGTCTGGGACGCGCGGACGCCCCAGATGTCCTGGGCCGACTTCCAGGCCCTGGCCGGACGGCTCTGAGCTCCCGGTACCGAGCTGCCGCCCCGCCCTCCGCGCTCCTGCGCTCAGCCCTCCCGGTGGCGCCCGGGCCGTCCGCGGCCGGCGGCCCACCGGACGGCCTGCGGCAGCGCCGTGGCCACCGTCAGGGTCAAGGCGGCTGCGCAGCCCCAGAGCAGGGGCTCGGAGACGGTGGCCGACGCCGCGGTGAACAGCGCCACCGTCACCACGCCCCACACCCCGGCCCAGGCGGCGCGGCGGCGCCGGCGCCCCGACCGCAGCATGCGGTCGAGGGCGCGGTCGGTCCTCAGTTCTGCCTCGATCGCGGAGAGGACGCGCTGCTCGCGATCGGAAAGGCCGGCTCCGTCCATCACGGGACACCTCCGCGGGCTGCCGCCGCCGGGCGCGGACCGCAGCCTGTGGCCTGCGAAATACCCGGCCTGACGCGCGTCAACCCCCGGAGGCCGCCTGGGCCCTGCCGGCCGCCGTCCGGCGTCACCAGATGGCGTCGACCCACTCCGGGTGGTCGATGAACGGGTTGCGGTTGTGCTGGTACGTGTCGAATATGACCTGGTTGCGGCGCTGCTCGAAGGCGTCCGGCGGGTCCATCCGGTTCCACTGCTTCAGCAGGCTGATCCTGCCGAACAGCGGGGCCGAGCCGTTGTTGACCCTGTCGTTCATCTCCAGGTCCGCGAAGCCGTCGCCGCCGTCGTAGCGGACGGCCATGTAGAGCAGCATGCGCGCGACGTCGCCCTTGACCGCGTCCCGCGGCTCGAAGGAGTCGGCGTCGGTCCGGCTGCCCGGTGCCTCGGAGACGGGGCTGCCGCCCAGGTCGAAGTCCTTGTTGCCGCGGGTGCTGTTGACGGTGACGTCCTCGGGCCGCAGGTGGTGCAGGTCGGTGCCCGGGCCGGTGGCGGTACCGAAGTCGCCGTGGCTCTTGGCCCAGACGTGCTCGCGGTTCCAGTCGTTGGCCCCGCCGCCGTTCGTCGCCTTGGACTGCGAGCGGCCGGAGTAGACGAGGATGACGTTGTTCGGGTTCGCGGGGTCCTGGTCGGTCACCTTCAGGGCGTTCCAGACGCCGTCGTAGGACACCTTGGACTGCGACTTGATGATGTCGTGCAGGGCCGTCTTCAGCGCGGCCCCGGTCTTGCCCTCGGCGGGCGCGTAGTACGCGTCGTACGAGGCGGCCGCGGCCGGGGCGGCTGCGGGGGTCCGGGGCGCCGCCGTGTCCTGCCGGGCGGCGGACGCGGCCGCCGGCACGGCGAACAGGGAGACGGCGGCGAGTCCGGCCGCCCAGGGGGTCAGGCGCGAGATTCTCATCGGGTGGGGGGTACCTCTCCGTACGCACCGTCCCCGCCCGGGGAATCGGCGGGGGATCAGGTGGCGGCACGAGGATGGCATTGTCATGTGCCCATCAGGCAAAAAACATGTGTCGGGGACGTGGAAGCCAGGGTGTGCGACCCGATGACCGCGGGCAGGGTAGCGATGGCCCCCGAGGGGCCGCCCCGACCGTGAACGGCCTTGTCTGGAGCAGCCCATGGCAGTGAAGATCCTCATCGTGACCGGCGACGCGGCCGAATCGCTGGAGGTGCTGTATCCGTACCAGCGTCTGCGCGAGGAGGGGTACGAGGTCCACATCGCGGCGCCGCAGGTGAAGAAGCTGCGGTTCGTGGTCCACGACTTCGAGGAGGGGTTCGACACCTACACCGAGAAGCCCGGCTACACCTGGCCGGCCGATCTGGCCTTCACGGACGTGGTCACGGAGGACTACGCGGCCCTCGTCGTCCCCGGCGGCCGGGCGCCCGAGTACCTGCGCAACGACCCCGAGGTGCGGCGGATCCTGGCCGCCTTCGCCGAAGCGGACAAGCCGATCGCGCAGATCTGCCACGGCCCGCTGATCACCGCCGCGGCCGGGAGCCTGGCCGGGCGCAAGGTGACCGCGTACCCGGCGCTGGAGCTGGACATGAAGGCCGCGGGCGCCGAGTTCGAGGACTCCGAGACGGTGGTCGACGGCACCCTGGTCTCGGCCAGGGCGTGGCCCGACCACTCGCGCTGGATGCGGGAGTTCCTGACCGTGCTGCGCGGCAAGGCCCCCGTGGTCTGACCGGCGCGCCCCGGGTCCTTGGCCGGGCGGGAACGCGCGGGCGGCCGTGACCCTTGCCCCAGGGTCACGGCCACCCGTTCCGCGTGCGTCAGCCGGTGGTGATCGCCGGCGCCGGGTCGTACTTGTAGTTCGGGCCGAAGTTCTTCTTCACGGCCGCTTCCCAGGACCCGTCCTGGACCATCTTCTTCAGCGCGTCGTTGATCTTGCGCTGGAGTTCCTTCTCGCCCTTCTTGACGCCGATGCCGTAGTTCTCGTTGCTGAGGCTCTGGCCGGTCAGCTTGAACTTGCCCTCGTTCCCCTTGCGGGCGGCGTACCCGGCCAGGATCGCGTTGTCCGTGGTCATGGCGTCGACGCGGCCCTCCTGAAGGGCGACGACGCAGTCCGAGTACCCGGCGAGTTCGAGCAGGGCCGCCTTGGGCGCGAGGTTCTTCTTGAGGTTCTCGGCGGACGTGGAACCCGAGACCGAGCACATCGTCTTGGAGTTGAGGTCCTCGGCCTTGGTGATGGAGGTGTCGTCGGCACGGGTCAGCAGGTCCTGGTGGGCCACGAAATACGGGCCGGCGAAGTCGACCTTCTCCTTGCGCTTCTCGTTGATCGAGTAGCTCGCGACGACGAATTCGACCTCGTTGTACTGCAGCAGCAGTTCGCGGTCGTTGCTGAGGACCTGCTTGAACTCGATCTGCTCCGGCTTGTAGCCGAGCTCCTTGGCCACGTAGGTGGCGACATCCACGTCGAAACCGGAGAAGACGCCGCCGGTCTCCCGCATGCCGATACCCGGCTGGTCGAACTTGATACCGATGGGAAGGGTCCCCTGGTCCTCTTCTCCACCGCCGCACCCGGTGGCGGTCAGGGCGAGGGCGATCACTGCGGCGACCGCGCCGGCCTGGGGAACCTTCATGCTTGCACTCTTTCCTGGGGGAACGCGGGACGCGTCACCGGGATCGCCGGGCGTGTGGAACCGCGGGAACGTACGACACGTCGAGACATGTGTACGAGGAAGCTAGGAAGAGGGCGCCCTTAGCGTCACTACATTTGAGCGAAACTTGAGGATAACGATCCGGCACGACCGTAATTTCTTCGGTGAAACCGGGTCTGACCAGCAGAAAGGGGCGGGTGTGGGAACAGGTTCAGTACGGGTGGACGGAAATGCGCTGCTTTTGGGAGAAGGGGTGCAGATCCGATTCATACGGACCCTGCGTCTGCCCGAATCCGGAACGCACGCCCTGCCGCCCGGGCTGGGGGAATTCCCCCTGCGCAGGGTCGAGGACCACCCGGACACGGTTCCCCCGGAGTGGCTGGCGAAGGGCGGCGTGATGCTGCCCGTGTACCTGCGCGAGGCGATGTGGCTGAGCTTCGGCGGGACCCGGACGCCCGCCGCGCTCCAGGTCGGCGTCGGCAAGGTGTGCGCCGTCTCCGGCGAGCGCTGGAGCGGTCGCCTGGCGCGCAGCCCGCAGAACTACGTGGTGCTGCCCCGGCAGCCCTGGCTGGACGGGATCAATTCCGGGGACGGGACGGTGCGCCAGTTCGTCGCCGTGCCCCTGGGGCTCGGTGCCACGGTCGAGGGGCAGGTCACGGGGGAGGAGACCACCGGCGGCGTGCAACTCCAGGCGTTCGAGCTGGGCCGCGAGGCGCTGGCGCAGTGGCACCGCGCCGAACGGGCGCGCCTGACGCCGCCCCCGGCGCCGGCCGGCGGCACTGGGCTCTACGGGGGCCCGCCCGTGCAGGCCCCCATGGGCGGGGCCTTCGGCGGCCCGGTCCCGGCGCCGATGATGGCTCCGCCCGCGCCCGCGGCGGCGCCCCGCTCGGCCCGACCGGGCAGCAGGTCGGGTCCGCCCGCGGCCCCCGCGATGGGGCTCGGCGTCGGCGGCAGCATGCGCCAGGAGGTCTACCGGGACGAGCGCCCGCTCTCCGACTGGGCCGACGAGCCCGCCGCCCGGGTCTTCGTACACCTGGTGCCGCCGCCCGCATGGCGCCATATCACCGGGGAGGAGGCTCCGCCCTCGCCGGTGGACCGGGCCGCCTACACCAAGGCGGGGCTGCCCTGGTTCGACTACTACGACGAGTCGGCCACCGATCTGGCCCCGACCGACGCCCTCAGCGGGGTCAAGCCGGTGGGGGAGTGGCTCGGTGACGACCACGACCCGTGGGTGGAGCCCGCTCCCGGCCAGGTCAAGCCGCTCGGGAACGCCCCGAGGCCGGGCAGGCCCGTACAGGACGGGGACTGGTAGCCGACGCGAGGCGCCGACGCGACCGGATCGGCCCGACTGGCCGGGAACGTACGGTCGTTCGGGCCGGGAGGGGGCGTCCATGGGATCATGGGCGGGCAATACCCGCAGACGAAGGGGGAGTTCGGTGACCGGTGTACGCAAGGGACTGGCCAAGGTGGAGGTCGCGCTGCGGTGGGACCCCAGCCCGGCCGGCACCCCCGCGAACGACCTCGACATCGTCGCCGCGGTGTACGCGGCCGCCGATCCGCACGGCGCTCCCGTCCAGCTCGTCCACTTCGGCAGCCGCTCGCCGGACGGGACCATCACCCTCAACCGGGACAGTCACACCGGTCAGGGCTTCGGCTTCGACGAGGTGATGACGGTCGAACTGCACCGGATGGCGGCGGACAAGGGCCGTGTGGTGATCGGCGTGGTCATCCAGGACTCCGGCGCGGGAACGGGCCGGGGCGCGGAGGGCACGAAGACCTTCGCCGATGTCGCGGGCACCGGGTTCCGGATCCGGGAGGGGTACACCGACCTCGCCCAGGGCGACTTCGCGGGCGTGTCCGGCGCCAGCGCTGCCACCGTCGCCGAGTTCACCAGGGACGCCTCGGGCGCCTGGTCGTTCCACCTGCGGCTGGAGGGCTTCGACGCGGACCCGGAGGAGTTCACCCGGGCCATGGGCGGGGTCCGCTGAATGCGGCGGACTTCGCCGCGGGGCCGCTCAGAGCGGGCGGCGGTCACTCGGGTGAGTGGCCGCCGCCCGGTCCGGGTGGCGCGCTGCCGCCGTCCCCACGAGGCAGCGCGGGCGGGCCGCCGTCAGGTCACCGGGACGACGGGCCGCCGGTTCAGGGGGTCCGGCCTGCCGCCGGACGGGCGGGGCGGTCGGGTGCCGGGCCGGCGGGACGGTCGGGTGCGAGACCCAGGGACGGGAGCATGACCGCCTCCACGAACCGGATCAGGTAGCCGGCGTCCGCGTACCGCCCCTCCAGTACGGGCCGGATGCGGAGCACGCCCATCAGCTGGGCCGGCAGGAACTCCACGGCGGGATGGTCCGCGGCGATCTCGCCGCGTGCCACGGCCCGCCCGACCATTGCGTCGAAGGCGGCCAGTTCGGGTTCGACCAGTGCCTCGCGCAGGGCGGACTGGAGTGCCTCGTCGCTCAGTACGGCGTGTCCGAGGGCCTGCGTCAGCCGGGTGTCCCGGCCGGAGGTGCCGGCCGCGATCCGGGCCGCCTCGCGCAGGTCGCCCGCCAGGCTCCCGGTGTCCACCGCGGCCAGGGTGCCCCGCCGGCCTGAGCGCAGCGCGGCGGCGACCAGCTGGGGCTTGGTCCGCCACTGCCGGTAGAGCGTGGACTTCCCGCAGCTGGCCCGGGCGGCGATGCCCTCCATGGTCAGGGCCTCGTAGCCGTGCTCACGGAGCTGCTCCAGGACGGCGTCGTAGAACTCCTGCTCCCGCTCCGGGGTGATCTTGGAGCGGCGCGCGGGGGTCGGCGTCGACGTCATGGGGTGCGGCTCTCCTCGGGGGGCGCCTCGGGTACGGGGTTCCGCTTCGAAGTGTACGGGAACGCGACCGTATCGGTACACGAGCGTATCGATACGCCAATGTATCGATACACTGGCGTGTCGCTGTGCGCGCAACAGGAAGAGAGACCGGGGGATGACCTCCCACACCACGCCTGCCGGGCCGGCGGGCGGGCCGAGAGCCGCTCGCCGACGCCTCATACGCGAGCTGCTGCTCGTCGTGGGCTTCTTCGCCGTCTACAAGGCGGGCCGGCTGCTCTCGACCGACCGCACCGGAGAGGCCTTCCGCAACGCGGACCGGATCTGGGACGCCGAGCGCGCCCTGCACCTGCCCGGCGAGGGCGCGGTCCAGCGGCTGCTGCTGCACGGGGACGCGCTCGTGACCACCGCGAACACCTACTACGCGGTCGTCCACTTCCCGGCCACCGCACTCTTCCTGATCTGGCTCTACATCCGCCGCCCCGCCCACTACCTGTGGACCCGCCGGGTGCTCGCGGTGCTCACCGCAGCCGCGCTCGTCCTGCACCTCGCCTATCCCCTCGCGCCCCCGCGGATGCTGCCCGTCGCCCGGCTCGTCGACACCGGACAGGTCTACGGGCCCACCGTGTACCGGGCCGCGCCGGACACCGACACCCTGGCCAACCAGTTCGCCGCGATGCCCTCCCTGCACTTCGGCTGGGCGCTCATGCTCGCCGTCGGCATGATCGTCGCGACCCGCGGCGCCAAGGTCTCACGGTGGCGGCTGCTGTGGCTGCTCCACCCGGTGGTGACCCTGCTGGTGATAGTCGGCACCGCCAACCACTACTGGCTCGACGCGATCGTCGCCGCCGCCCTGCTCGGGAGCGCCCTGCTGCTGGTCCCGCGGCCGCGCGTCGCGAGCGACCGGGACGGGACGGACACGGGCAGGGACCCGGGCGCGGACGCCGATGGCGGCGCGAAAAGCGGGGAGAGCGCGGAGGGCGCCGTACCCGCATTCCCGCGCCCGAAGAGCGCCGCCGCGGCCGTGGGAGCCGGGAAATGAACGACACCGTCCTGGCCGTCGGCCTCTGCCTCGCCTCGGCCGTGGCCTACGCGGCCGGCGCCGTCGCCCAGGAACGGCTCGCCCGCGCCGGCGTCGCGCGCAGCGCCAAGGCGCTGCTGGGCACCGGCGTCTGGTGGTGGTCGGCGGGGCTGAACGCGGCCGCGGCCCTGCTGCACGCGGCGGCCCTGCGCTACGGGCCTCTCACTCTGGTGCAGCCGCTCGGCGCGCTCACCCTGGTGGCCGCCGTCCCGATGGGGGCGCGCCGGGCCGGGCGGCGCGTGGCGGCCACCGAATGGCGCGGCACCCTCGCCACCGTCGCCGGACTCGGCCTCCTGCTGCTCCCGGCCTCCGGGCCCGCCCCCGACGACAGCCTCACGCTGACCGAGGCGCTCGCCGTCTCCGGGGCGACCACCGCGGTGATCCTCTTCCTGACCGCGGTCCGGGACCCGGGCTCGGGGCTGCGGCACGCCACGGCCTCCGGACTGGCGTCCGCGGTGGCCTCCGCGCTGACCCAGACCGTGGCCGTCGCGGGCGGCCGCGGAGGATCCCTGCTCAGCGTCCGGGTCGTCGCCGTGGCCCTGCTCGTCGTGGTGTTCGCGGTCGGCGGGATGTTCCTGTCGCAGCGCGCCTACCGGGGCGGCGGGCTCGGCGCCCCGCTCGCGGTGGTCAACCTGGCCAACCCCCTCGCCGCGGCCGCCATCGGCGCGGTCCTGCTCGGCGAACGCCTCCAGGGCGGGCCGGCGGGGCTGGTGCTGGCGGGAGCCGGAGCGTTCGTGGCGGCGCGCGGCGTGGTCCTGCTGACCCGGGCGCCGGCCGCGCCGACGGGCGCCGCGCCGGCCCGCGTACCGGCCGCCGCCGAACTGGCCGTGCCCAGTGGCCGGGTGCCCGTCTGAGCCGGGGAGCACGTGACGCCGTACGGAAACGTTCCACCGCCACCGCCACCGCCACCGCCACCGCCACCGCCACCGTCACCGCCACGGCTTCCGCGCGGCACCGGCCCGCCGGGATCCGGCCGTTGTCCGGCCCGCCGCCCCGCCCCCGCCGCCCCCGCAGCCGGGCCCACTACCCTGGCCGCACGGCGCGACGTACGAGAAACGAACAGCGAGGAACCGGTACCGCGATGAGCATCACCCCCGTCCCCACCGCCGACCTGTACGACGAGCACGGCGAAGCCCTCGACATCTGCACCACCGACTTCCGGCAGTTCGGCGGCCGCAGGCTCTTCGCCGGCCCCGTGCGGACCGTCCGCTGCCACGAGGACAACGCCCTGCTCCGCGAGCTCCTGCACACGCCGGGCGAGGGCGCGGTCCTCGTCGTGGACGGCGGCGGCTCGCCGCGCACCGCGCTGGTCGGCGACCTCATCGCCGGCGCGGCCGAACGCAACGGCTGGGCGGGCCTGATCATCAACGGCTCGGTCCGCGACAGCGTCGCCCTCGGCGGCCTCGACCTCGGGGTGAAGGCCCTGGGCACGGTCCCCCGCAAGAGCGGCAAGACCGGCGCCGGCGCCGTGGACGAGCCCGTCACCATCGGCGGGGTCACCTTCCGGGCCGGGGACACCGTCCACGCGGACGACGACGGCGTGGTCGTCCTGCGCGGCTGACGACGGCCCCGGCGTACTGCCGCGGCCGACGGCCGGAACCGGCCGGAACCGGCCAGGTCCGGCCTACCCGCCCTGGCCGCCACCAGGCGCCGCGGGTTTCACTGCCGGTCCATGAGACGACACAGGATCACGGGCCTGCTCGGCGCGCTCGCACTGGCCGCCGGAGCCCTGGCCGCCGCAGGACCCGCGCACGGCCTGCCCCGCGCCGACCCGCCGCCGCCCGCCGAGTTCGGCACCGACTGGCACGACCCCCTCACCGCCGCGCCACCCGTCGCGCGGCCCGCGACCCGCTCCTGCCAGGTGACGCTCGCCAAGGCACAGTTCCGCGACTTCACCCCCTACCGCGGCACCTACACGCCCCCCGCCGGCTGCGGCGCGGCCGACTGGGCCGCGGTGGTGCTCCGCCTCGAAGGCAAGGTCAAGGGCCGCCAGTACGACCGCCTCGGCCACCTCTCCCTGGGCGGCGTGGAGATCCTGCGCACCTCCACGCCCCAGCCCTCACCCGACGGCATCACCTGGTCCGTCGAGAAGGACGTCACCCGGTACCGCGACACCCTCGCCCGCCCGCAGCCCGTCGAGATGCTCATCGGCAACGTCGTCGACGACACCTACACGGGCGTCCTCGACGTCACGGTGACCCTCACCTTCTACGCCGCCGATCCCCGCACCCCCGCGCCCGACACCCCCGACCGCGTCCTGCCCCTCACCGCCTCCACGATCACCACCCCCCGCAACACCGAACGGCTGGTGGCCGAGGTGTACGCCACCGGCTCCGGCGGCGGCTGCGAGGAGTACTGGTACCTGACCACCCCCTCCGGAGCCCCGTACTCCTGCCCGGCGGACGGCGGTCCGCACCGTGAGGTCCGCATCTCGGTCGACGGCCGGCTCGCCGGCATCGCCGCGCCCTTCCCCACCGTCTGGACCGGTGGCTGGTCCAACCCCTTCCTCTGGTATGTCACGCCCGGCCCGCGAGCCTTCGACGTCCAGCCGCTCCGATACGACCTCACACCCTTCGCCGCCCTCCTCAACGACGGCCGCCCGCACCGCATCGAGGTGACCGTCGCCGGGCTGCCGGCCGGCCGGAGCGGCTGGAGCACCCCCACGAACCTGCTGCTGTGGCAGGACGAGGCCCGGCAGGTCGTCACCGGCGCCCTGACCCGGCACGAGGAGAACGCCCCGACGGGTCACTCACGCTGGACGCCCGCCGGCCCCGGCGAACAGCACCGGGTGGACACCGGGGGCGACCACCGGCTGACCGTCGCCGGGTACCTCAACACCTCCCGCGGCCGCGTGGCCACCACCGTCACCCGCTCCGTGCACCTCACATCCGCCCACCGCTGGACCGAGGGCGAGAACCACGACGCGCTGAACGCGACCTGGACCGACCGGGAGAGCGTGACGCACGGCCCGACAACCATCCGGACCGACCGCACCTACACGATGGACGGCGAGACCATCCTCGGCGCCGGCGACCGCCTGCGCACCGTCCTGTCCCTGGGCGACCGCGCGGACACCGTCACCCTGCGTGGCGGCCGGACCGTCGACGTCTCCCGGCTCGACGACCGGTACACGGGCGACGCCACCAACACCGCGAACGTCCCGCGCGACCAGCGCCACGCGGTCGCCACCACCTCCGCCCGCCACCGGTTGTACGGGGCACAAGCGCCCGGCGGGTGCTACGACCGCACCGTGGACACCGTCCAGGGCACCGTGACGGTGGACCGCCGCCGCTGCTGACACCGGCGCCCCCTACGATTCCGCCATGGACACGAGTGAGGCCGGCAGACAGCTGATCGACGGGCGCTTCGAACTGGTTGCGCCCCTGGGCAGCGGCGGCATGGGTACCGTTTGGCGGGCGCGCGACATCGCCCTGCACCGAGAGGTCGCGCTCAAGGAGGTGCGCCCGCCCGACCCGGCGACCGCCGCCGCCCAGCCCGGGCTGGCCGATCAGATGCGCGAGCGCGCCGTCCGCGAGGCCCGCGCGCTCGCCCGCCTCGCCCACCCCCACGTCGTGACCATCCACCACATCGTCGAACCGGCGGACGGCGCGGAGGGCCACCCCTGGATCGTCATGGAGATGGTCAAGGGCGGATCCCTGCACGACCGGCTGGAGTCGGGCCCGATGCCGCCCGCGGAAGCGGTGCGGCTCGGCCTCGACGTCCTGTCCGCGCTGCGCGCCGCCCACGCCGAGGGAGTCCTGCACCGCGACGTGAAGCCGGCCAACGTGCTGCTGCGCCCGGACGGCTCGGCGGTGCTCACCGACTTCGGCATCGCCGCCCTGCACGACTCCACCGGGCTCACCGCGACCGGCGTGCTGATCGGCTCGCCCGAGTACATCGCGCCCGAGCGGGTCCGCGGGGAGGAGGGGCTGGCCGCCTCCGACCTGTGGTCGCTGGGCATGCTCCTGTACGTGGCCGCGGAGGGGGTCAGCCCGCTGCGCCGGGCCACCAGCCTGGCCACGGTCGTCGCCGTGCTCGACGAGCCGATCCCCGTTCCGGTGCGCTCCGGCCCGCTGGGGCCCGTACTGGAACGGCTCCTGGTGCGGGACCCGGCCGTACGCCCCGACGGCGCACAGCTGGAACAGCTGCTCCGGGAGGCGAGCGCCGCTCTCGGTTCCGGCGCCGGCCACGGTTCGGGCCCCGGCTCGTCCGGTCCCGCGCCGGTCACCCCGCCGGCGGTCGCCGCCGCGTCCGTGGCCGGCCAGGCCGTGGCCTCCCCGTCCGTGCCCGGCCCGTACGGCCAGTTCGGTCCGTACGCGCCGAACAGCACCCCGAACACCCCGCCGCCGTACGGCTCCGGCGCCTCCCCGTACGCGGCGCCCACCCGGCCCGTCCCGGTGGGGTCCGCCCCGCGCCGGCGCCCCGTCCTCATCGGCGCCGCGCTCACCGCGGTCCTGGCGGCCGGTGTGTTCGGCATCGTCCAGCTGCTGCCCGACGGGAACGCCGGCGACGACAAGGCGAAGGGCGGCGACACCACCTCCTCGGCCGCCCCGCCCGGGCGGACGGCCTCCTCGGCCCCGGCCCCCAGGGCGAGCGCGCAGAAGGCGGACGCGCCCAAGGGCAGCATGATGACGCCGGAGAACGTCCGCACCGCCCTGGAGGCGTTCAAGAAGGAGACGGGGACGACCACCTTCGTCGACATGACGCTCTACGACGGCTACATCCTCGCCTCCATCCCCACCGCCGCCGGCGCCGAGACCGTCGACTCCTGGCAGTACCGGGACGGCGCCGCCTCGCGCACGGGACCGGACGGCACGGTCGAGGAGGGGGAGCCGCTGATCGACATGGCCACGGTCAACTGGGACGCGCTGCCCGGCATGCTGGATCAGTCCAAGAAGGACCTGAAGGTCGAGAAGCCGACCTCGCGCCACGTCATCGTCGACCCCTGGATGATGGACCAGGTCCCCTCGATCCGCACCTACCTCAGCGACGAGTACGGCCGCGGCGGCTACGTCCTGTGGAAGACCGACGGGAGCCTGAGGAAGGTCACCGCCACCTGATCCCGGGCCCGCACCGGCCGCGCACCGGCCGCGCACCGGACCCCGTCCACGCGTACCTCGAGGAGCACGACCACCATGCCCAGCTGGCGCACCACCCTCACGACGGCCGGGATATCCGGCACCCGGCTGCGCCAGGACTACACCCACGCCGCCCGCCGGGTGCTCCGTCGTGAACCCGCGCCGTACCTCGCGCTGCGGCTGCTGGCCGCGCCGCCCCTCGTGCCGTACCTCGCCGCCGGCCTGGCCTTCATGAACCTGGTCGACGACGTGGCCGAGACCGGCACCCCGCGGCAACGGGCCGCGGGCCTCGCCGCGTTGACCGAGCGTGTCGGGACCGCCCTGAAGTCGAAGGACAGCCCCGACCCGGTGTTGCGGGCCTTCGCCCACGCCGTGGACTCCCGGGGCCTGCCCGAGCACTGGGTGACCCGGTTCCTCGCGGGCGCCGCCACGGCGGAGGCCGGCTTCGACGGCTTCGCCGACGAGGCCGGCTTCCAGGCCTACCTCGACGCGTACGCCTGGCCCGGGGTGCTGGTCTTCACCGGACTGCAGTACCAGGGCGGCCCGGATCCCGAACAGGCCGCCGGCTGGCGGCGGTTCGTCGACGCGGCCCAGCGCGTCGACTTCCTCGCCGACCTCCACGGCGACCTCGCCGACGGCCGGCTCTGCATCCCGCTCGCCCGCCTGGACGAGCACTCCGTGATCCGGGCCGACCTGGAACAGGCGCGCGACACCCCTGCCGTGCGCGCCCTCCTCGCGGCCGAGAGCCGGCGGGCCCGCGCCGCACTCGACGCCACCGACGGCATCCTCGACCTCGCCGAGCCGGGCCTGCGCCCCGTCATCGCCACCATGGCGGACCTCATGGCCCACCAGCTGACGGCCGTCGAGCGGGCCGGGGCCGGCGCCCTGCGCCGGGACGTCGGGTACGGTCTCGCGGCGCCCCTGCGGATCCTCCTCCGCGCCGCGGCCTCCCGGCGCCCGACTAGTACGCGCCGTTGACGTTGTCGATCGACCCGTAGCGGGCGGCCGCGTAGTTGCAGGCCGCGGTGATGTTGGCCACCGGGTCGTAGGAGTCCGTCGAAGTGCCGGGTACGTGATAGGCCTTGAAGGTCGGGTCGATGACCTGGAGCAGGCCCTTGGAAGGGATGCCGTTGCGGGCGTTGATGTCCCAGAGGTTGATCGCCCTGGGGTTGCCCGAGGACTCCCGCATCACGTTGCGGTGAATTCCGTTGTAGGTGCCGGGAATACCGTGCTTGGCCATCACGTCCAGGGACTCGCGGATCCACCCGTCGAGATTGTTCGCGTACGAGGCGGCCGACTTGGCGGCGGCCTTCACGGCGGGCTTGGCGGCCGTGGCGGCCTTCACCTGGGTGCCGATGTTCAGTTTGATGCCGGGCCGGATGACCGAGGGGTTGGCGCCGACCACGGCACGGTTCGCCTCGTAGAGCTGCTTCCATCCGCCACGGACGGAGTGGTCCGCGGCGATCTCCGAAAGGGTGTCGCCCACGACCACGGAATACGTGGTGGGAGGGGCCGTCGCCACGTTGACGGCGGCGGTGGCCGCGGTGACGGCGGTCACCGCGGCCGGTGCGCTCGTCCCGGCCGCGCCTGCGGTGGTGGCGCTGATCAGCGGGAGCGTGAGAGCCGCGCCACCTGTGCCGGCGAGGGCCAGCTTGCGGGTGATCGGGTTCTGCTTCGGCCGACGGTGCTTACCCTTTGCAGGCATGGCGGAATTCCTCACGTGGGGGGACGGAGACCCGGATGGCGGGGCCGTTTTCGGCCGCCTGGCCATCTGGAGTGAGGTGACCGTAGGTGAGCCCGCCGGGCGGGAACAAGCCCCGAATTCCACCGATAGATCGACATCCCGCAATCCGCCCCGGAAATGACCTTGTGGACATCTCGGTGAAAAGGCCGATTCCCTTTCAGGGAAAAGGGAATCGGCCTGGTGCGGGAAATGATGTTGAGGCGTTCCGCGTGACTGACGTCACGGGGCGGGGGCTCGGGGGTCAATAGGGGCAAGTCCGGTACCTGGTGGGCTCATTCGGGCGACTCGCACGTAGAGGTCAAATCGCCCATCCAGGACTCTTTCCGGCGTGCATTTCCTCCCCGTACGGTCCCCTACGCCGGGAAGGCCTCGCGGAGCGCCGCCAGCCGTTCCAGTACGGCCGCCACCGCCGCCTTCGAGGCCGGCAGCAGCGGGAGGCGCACATCAGGGGTCGGGATCCGCCCCTGGGCGTGGAGGACGCCCTTCACGACGGCCGGATTGGGCTCGGCGAAAACCGCCGCCGCCAGTCCGGCCAGCGCGTGCCCCAGCGCCCGGGCACGCACCACGTCCCCCGTGCGCCAGGCCGCCGCCAGCTCGGCGAACCGCTCCGTCGCCAGATGCGCCGACGCCAGGATCCCGCCCGACGCGCCCAGCGCCAGCATCGGGGACAGGTACACGTCGTCCCCGGTCAGCACGTGGAAGCCGGCCGGCAGGTCGCCGAGCAGCTCCACCGCGTCCTGGTCGAGCCCGCCGGAGGAGTACTTCACCCCCACGACCCCGGACAGCGAACCGAGGGCCCGCAGCGCGGCAGCGTCCAGCGGCTGCCCCGTGCGGTGGGGGACGTGATAGACGATCAGCGGTACCGGGCTCACCCCGGCCAGCCGCTCGAAGTGTGCCGCCACGCCCGCCGCCGCGGGCCGTACGAACGACGGAACGGTGACCAGCGCCGCATCCACCTGCGGCCACCGCGCCAGCCGGGCCAGCGAGGCCTCCGCGGCCCGGGTACCGGCCGCCCCCGCTCCGACGGTCAGCGCGGCGCCCCGCTCCCGGCAGACCCGGGCGCACACGTCGGTGACGAGGTCGAGCTCCGCCTCGTCGAGGCAGGCAGCCTCTCCGGTGGTGCCGAGGGCGACGATCCCGCTGGCGCCCGCGTCGAGCACCTCGTGGGCGAGCGCCTCCAGGTCCCCGGCGGCGATCTCCCCCGTGCGCGCGTAGGGGGTGACGAGCGGTACGTGGATCCCGTGCAGCCGGGGGGTCCCCGCGGGGTCCTCCGTGATGTTCCCCGTCGTGTCCTGTGTCGTGCGGCGTGACGTGGGGTGCGTCGTGGGGTGTGCCACGTCCTGTGCCGTGTCCTGTGCCATGACCGCGAGCCTCACGCACCCCGAGCGCCGAATCCAGTTCACGTTTCTTACCCGACCCGTAAGCTGAGCCGATGCTCGATGTACGGCGCCTGCGCCTGCTGCGTGAACTCGCCCGCCGCGGCACGATCGCCGCCGTGGCCGAAGCTCTCTCCTTCAGTCCTTCGGCGGTGTCCCAGCAGCTCGGCGTGCTGGAGCGGGAGGCCGGCCTGCCCCTGCTGGAGCGCACCGGGCGGCGGGTCCGGCTCACCCCGGCCGGGGAGAACCTGGTCCGCCACGCGGAGGCAGTACTGGAGCGGCTGGAGCAGGCCGACGCGGACCTCGCCGAGGCCCGCGGAGGTCTTTCCGGGGCCCTGCGGATCGGCGCCTTCCCGACCGCCACCCGTACGATCGTTCCGGCCGCCCTGGTGGCCCTGGCCCGGCGCCACCCGGGGCTGGAGCCGATGGTCCACGAGACCGACCCGGCGGCGGTCGCCCACGCCCTGCGGGCCGGGGACCTCGACGTCGCGCTCGTCCACGCGTACGACTTCGTACCCGCCGAGCGCGAGCCCGGACTGACCACCGAGCCGCTGTACGGCGAGGCGATGTACCTGGCCGAGCCCGCGCAGGGAGCGTCCGCCGCGGCCGGAACGCCCGGGGTATCCGCAACGTCCGAGGTGCCGGGAATGTCCGGGGCGCCCGGCGCGGAGGTCTGCCCGCCACCCGGCCAGGGCGCGGCCCTGCGCGCGCACGCCGCATCGCCGTGGATCACCGCCACGCCCGGCACCCTCTGCCACACCATGACGGTCCGGGCCTGCCAGGCCGCCGGCTTCACACCCCGGGTGCGCCACCTGATGGACGACTTCGCCGCCGTGCTCGCGCTGGTCGCGGCGGGCCAGGGCGTGGCCGTCGTGCCCCAGCTCGGCGCCGCGGAGCCCGCCGACCCCGCCGTGCACCTCACCCGGCTCGTGATGCAGCGGCGCACCGGCCTGGCCTTCCGCAGCGGGGCCGGGGCCCATCCGGCCGTGGCCGCCTTCGGCGCGGCACTTCGCGCCGCGGTACCGCCGGATCTGGCCGGGTCGCGCGCCGAAGCGTGACACAACTCCCTTACCGGGCGCCGTCCGTGTACGTTCGTTGATCCAGGCCGATCGAACAGAACGGGGTACGACGTGACACATCGCGTACGAGGGGTCATCGCCCGGAGCAAGGGCGCGCCGGTGGAGACGACGACGATCCTCGTGCCCGACCCGGGACCGGGCGAGGCCCTCGTCCGGGTGCAGGCCTGCGGGGTCTGCCACACCGACCTGCACTACCGCGAAGGCGGGATCAACGACGAGTTCCCCTTCCTGCTCGGACACGAGGCCGCCGGAATCGTCGAGTCCGTCGGCCCGGACGTCACCTCCGTGGCCCCGGGCGACTTCGTGGTCCTCAACTGGCGAGCGGTGTGCGGGAACTGCCGGGCCTGCAAGCGCGGACGCCCCTGGTACTGCTTCGCCACGCACAACGCCACCCAGCCCATGACCCTGGAGGACGGCACTCCGCTCTCCCCGGCCCTCGGTATCGGCGCCTTCGCCGAGAAGACCCTGGTCGCGGCCGGTCAGTGCACCAAGGTGGACCCGGCCGCGGCTCCCGCCGCCGCGGGACTCCTCGGCTGCGGGGTGATGGCCGGCCTCGGCGCGGCCCTGAACACCGGCAATGTCGGGCGGGGCGACTCCGTCGCCGTCATCGGCTGTGGAGGAGTAGGCAACGCGGCCGTGGCCGGTGCCAGGCTCGCGGGCGCCTCGAAGGTCATCGCGGTGGACCTGGACGACCGGAAGCTGGAATGGGCGCGCGGCCTCGGCGCCACGCACACCGTCAACGGCCGCACGGATGACGTCGTCAAGGCGATCCAGGGCCTCACCGGCGGCAACGGTGCCGACGTCGTCATCGACGCCGTGGGCCGCCCGGAGACCTACCAGCAGGCCTTCTACGCACGCGACCTCGCCGGGACGGTGGTCCTGGTCGGCGTTCCCACCCCGGAGATGAAGCTCGAACTGCCCCTCCTGGACGTCTTCGGCCGCGGCGGCGCCCTGAAGTCGTCCTGGTACGGCGACTGCCTGCCCGAGCGGGACTTCCCCCTGCTGATCGACCTCTATCTGCAGGGCCGGCTCGACCTGGACGCCTTCGTCTCGGAGACCATCCCTCTCGACGGCGTCGAGGAGGCCTTCGCCCGGATGGAGCGCGGCGAGGTACTCCGCTCGGTCGTCGAGTTCTGACCCAGCCCCGAAGGCCCGCAGTCCCGCAGTCCCGCAGGCCCCGGTCCGGTCCGGTTCGATCCGCCCGGTCCGGGGCCCGTGCGGCCCCAGGGGTCAGGCCGCCCGCCACAGCGCCGGTACGGACGGAAGCTCCCAGCCCCGCTGCGCCGTGTGCGGCTGGAGGCAGACGTAGCCGCGGCCGCCGTACACGACCCGCTCGCCCGCCCGGTACGCGGTCCCTGCCGTCCAGGCGCCGCCCGACGGCGGCGTGCCGGTCGGCGTGGGACCCGGGCCGGGATCCTGGGGAAGATCCAGGACGAAGTCGAAGGCCGCCTCGCGCCCGCCACCGCCGTCCCGCACGGCCATCAGCAGCCGGGCGTCGAAGATCGCGTCGGTGTGGTTGCGCGGCTCGTTCGGGAAGTACAGCTGTGTCGTCAGCACCGGACGGCCCGGGGCCTGCACCTTGACGTGGATGTGCCGGGTGCGGCCGGGGTAGAGCCCCGGGACGATCGTGGTGAGCGCGAAGGAGCCGCGCGAATCGGTGTACTGGTGGCCCCGCAGCCGGTATCGGACGTTGTCGTAGGCGCCGTTCGCGTCGGCCTGCCAGAAGTCCAGCAGGGCGCCCGTGACCGGCAGGCAGGCCCGGCCGAAGACGTAGCCCGTCACTGTCAGCCGCGTGCCGGGCATACCGGGCTCCAGCAGGCTGGTGCGCTCGGGCGAGGCGGGCTTGAAGTAGGGGCCCTCGGTCTGCTCCGGGGTGGGGTGGTCGCCGTCGTCGCACGCCGGGGTCAGCGGTACGGGCCCGGCGTCCGGGGTGAAGGTACGGGCCAGGGCCGGGCCGCCGATGAGGGCGACGGGTACCGCCGCGGTGGCCGCGAGGGCCGCGCGCAGCACGGCCTTGCGGGTGATGCGGCGGGGCCGTTCGGGGTCTGCGGGGTGTAACGCGTCGGCGCTGTCCCTGCCCGGATCGCGCATGCCTGCCTCCTTAGACCGTGTCCTATGTGGTGAGGCGTCGTTGGGCCCCGTATAGGGCGGGGTACGTGGAGTTGGATTGTTCCGGACGGGTTGTGGGAGATTGCGGAGCCGTTGATCCCGCCATCGAAGGTGCGTCCGCAGGGTGGCGGGACACAGGACACGCCTGACGAGACGCTGTTCGCGGCGATCATCTACGTGCTGGTATCGGGGCGTGCCTGACGAGATGCACGTCCTGTCGGACGCGGCAGGACTGCCCCTCGTCGTCGGCGTCAGCGCGGGCAACACCCATGACAGCGAAGCCCTGAAGCCCATGGTGCTCGGTCACCAAACGAGACACGACCCCCACCGCGGCCGCCACTTCAAACCCCAACGCCTGCACGCCGACAAGGCCTACGACATCCCCCACCTGCGGAAATGGGTGCGCGGCAAACGTATCGGCGTCCGGATCGCCCGCAAAGGCATCGAGTCGAGCGAGCGATTAGGGCGTCGGCGGTGGGTGATCGAGCGGACGATGTCCTGGCTGACCGGCTACCGCCGCCTCAACCACCGCTACCAACGCCACCCCCGCAACTACCTGGCCTTCCTCGGCCTCGCAGCCGCCCTCTGCTGCTACAAACGTCTCATCCGACTGACTACATAGAACACCCCCTAAGGCTGAGGGCAGTTGTACTGCTCCGGCATCGGCACGGTGACGCAGTAGGAGCCCTGGTTACCGGTCTCTTTGACGACGGCGTCGGGAACGGTGAAGACGACGGTTCTTGAGCGAGGCATCACCACCGTGCCAATCTGCCGGACGAGTGAGGCACGGCTTTCGGATTGGGTTGTGGAGTCGGTCTTGTAGAGCCCGACCGGGATCCGCGCTCCGGGCGGGAACCCATAGATGAGGATCCGGTGACTGCCGTTGTCCACGACCAAGCGATCGGGATTGCCTGGGAGCTCCACCGAGTGACTGTGTTGGGCCGTCAGCGAGCCCTGGGTCGCCTGGATCGTGAGCGTCCCCGCAGCCGCGAGATCCTCGCGGGCCGCGCCGGGCGGCACGAACCACCACTTCTCGCTCTGCAGCACTCCATCGCCTTGGGGGTGCACGGCAAGTACCTGCCCGGTGAAGAGCGACTCTGACGGCTCGAAGTGCGCATATGTGAGCTCGGAGGCGGTGGGCTGGGCCGTGCTCGCGTACTGCCGACCGCCGGCCGTGACGACCACCTTGACCGGTTCGTCAGGTGAGAAGCCGCTCAGACACAGGGCCACCTCGTCGGGGGTGGTGACCCGGTCGAGTCCGCGGATGTTTCCGACCCAGACCGCGGGCGAGCCGCTGAGGCCGGAGATCCTGCCCAGGTCCGCGGTGCAGTCCGGGGCGGCCCCGTCGCCGGCCGCGAGGAGGGTGATTTGCTGGGCCAGGAGGACGTCCGTGGCAGAGTCGGTAGTCGTGCTGGAGGAGGGGGTTGCCGTCTGCGTGGTACGGCTCGGGGAGGGCGACGCCGCCCCGGTGGTCGGGCTCGGGGAGACGGACTCCGACGGAGGGCTGCTGCACCCTGCGACGGCACAGCCCAGCATGACGATGCTCAAGATCAGTACTCTTGGTGTCACTCGCACCACGGTCCTTTCGGGGGTCAGCCACCCGGCGAAACCCGGGGGCACCGGGCCCCTGCGGCTTTGGCCTCTTGCTGGAGAGAGTTCTCGATTTCCTCGTACCGCTGCGACGTGATCGCGCCCTTGCCCTGGGCGTTGCCGAGCTGGTCGAGTGAGTCCTGCATGTCGCGGCAGCCTGATGTCGTGTCGCCGCGCTGAAACTCCCAAGAGGCTGCGAGCGCCTGCCAGAGCCCTCGCCGGGCGAACCCTCGTTCCCCTCTGATCGCTTCCTTGATGTAGGAGATGGCAGCGACCGAATCTCCGCGCTCGAAGGCATGCACCGCTGCGACGGAGGCAGCCAGCGCCTGAAGGTCCTTGACTGCGCGGCCCCCCTTGGCGGAGCGGACCCGTTGCAGGGCCTGGTCGATGATCCCGTCATCGGGAACGATCTGCGCTGTCACCCTGCACTGCTCCACCTGGGCCAGGTTCACGGACGCCCGCAGCCGACCGACATCGGAGAAGAGCCCCTCGACCGAGAGCCTCCTCAGCTCGGTCGACGAGGCACTCAGTGCCTTGGTATCCACCGTCCCCGGGCGGCAGCTCGGTGACGGGCCCAGCGCCAGCTGGTACTGCGCGCCGGCCAAGCTGAGGCGGGCCCGCAGCCCGATCCGGCCGTTCGGGTCGATGGCCTGGTAGTCGGCGAGAGCCGCCTCGAGGTACGGCTTCCGTTGAGCCGCGGGGAGGCCGATGGCAACCTGCTCGAGGGCGTGCCCGTGAAAGAGCCGGACCAGATCGGGCGTGACGAACTCGGCGCCGTCCTGTCGAACGGCGACCGCGCCCGATGGCAGTAGCTGGTCCAGCACCTGCTTCGCGTCGTTGACCTTGCCGTTCCGCCAGAGGTCGAGAGCGTGGGTGAAATCGGCCAATCCGCGCGTCCGGCGCACCAACTCGGTGATCACGTGTCTCCGGCCTGTGTCGGAGCTCCAGTCCTGATCGAGTCGGATCTGGCCGCTGAGGTACCACCCGGCGAGTTCGGGTGCATCGTCCACCTGTGCCGCCCGCACGTAGACAGCCGGCCGAAGTCCGGTCTGTCCGGCAGAGTCGGTGGTCACGAGGCCGCCGATGACGATCCCGGCGTTCGTCCGTTCAACGAAGCCGTTCGTCCAGTCGTCCAGCTCCTGTTGATCCTGCCCCGCCTTCCCGAGCACCTCCAGGGGAGGCGAGGTCACCCTGGCGTAGTCGTATGCCCTGCTTCCCTCGGGCAGCTGATCTTTCATCAGGTCCGTCGTGAAGACCTCCGACACGTCGTCGAGCACCCGTTGGTCCTGGCCGGCGCCAACGCCCTCGAAACCGACCACGGCCACGTCCTGGGCCCCGGGCAAGCGGAGCAGCTCCGGCGGTGGCGGATGCGGCTGGAAGACGATCACCAGAGTGGTGCAGGCCACGAGGAACCCTCCCAGGACGGCGACCGACAACCAGCGCGCGCGGCGGGACATGTTGGGCCGGTCCGCAAATGCCTTCCTGACGGCGACGATCCCGCCGATCAGGACCGCCAAGAGCAGGAGAGCCGCGGCAACAGGGCCAGACTTAATGCCGAACAGTTGCAGCATCGGACCGAGGCTCGCCGAGAGCAACGTGGCTGCCATTGCCAGCAGACCCAACCCCCACGGCAGTGAACCAGAACCGTTGTGCGGCTCGGGGGCTTCCGGTGACTCGGTGGCAGGGACTTCGTCCGGGGCATCCGGCTCAGGGCCGTCCAGCGTGATCTCCTTTCGGGATCTTGTCCGCAATCGCACCGTTGCACACAATCTAGGCGTCGGGAGCATGCCGCTCCGCGACTCGGCCTGTTGGGCCAGCCGGTCCCCGCAATCGAGTGAGAGGCGTGCGACGCCGCACCGTGTGCGGACGGATCGCCGCCCGCAAGACTCATCCGCCTCACCACATAGGACACGGTCTTAGTGGACTAGTGGATTCGGCATCGAACCTGGGCGGACGCCCCGCCCGGATCGATGGACGGGAGACGGCTGTCCGGAAGGCCCGTCGGGCCCGGCCCGCCGGAGCGCCCCGGCGACCAGAGCGCCCCGGCAGCCGGAACGCCCCGCGAGCCGGAGCACCCCGGGGCCGGAGCAACCCGGCGGCCGGAGCACCCCGGGCGCCGGAACGCCCCGGCAGCCCGGGCCCCCGGTGCACCTCTTAGACTCGGGCGGATCGCCGCGTCCGCCCGCGCCTCACCCGGCCGCGGCGCGGGCCTTCCGCACCTCGCACCCCTGGGGGCCGTTACGTGACCGTCGTCCACAGCTACCGTCAGCCCGGCACGGTCCTCACCGACCACCGGTTCTCCGTCCCCCTGGACCACGCGCACCCGGACGGCGAGCGGATCGAGCTGTACGGCCGCGAGGTCGTCGCCACCGGCAAGGACCCGGAGACCCTGCCCTGGCTGCTGTACCTGGAGGGCGGCCCCGGCTTCGGCGCCCGCCGCTTCGTCGGCCGGCAGGCCTGGCTGGAGCGCGCCCTGCAGGACTACCGGGTACTCCTGCTGGACCAGCGCGGCACCGGCCGGTCCACCCCGGCGAACCGGCAGACGCTGCCCCTGCGCGGCACCCCCGCCCAGCAGGCCGCGTACCTCGCCCACTTCCGCGCCGACTCCATCGTGCGCGACGCGGAGGCGATCCGGCCCGGGCTGACCGGCGGCGCGCCCTGGACCGTGCTCGGCCAGAGCTTCGGCGGCTTCTGCACGGTCCGGTACCTCTCCAGCGCCCCCGAGGGACTCACCGCCGCCCTGATCACCGGCGGCCTCCCGGCGCTGACCGCCACCGCGGACGAGGTGTACCGGGCCGCCTACCCCCGCATCGAGCGCAAGAACCTGGCCCACTACGCCCGTTACCCCATGGACGTCGAGCGGGCCCGCCGGATCGCCGCCCACCTCGCGGAGCAGCCGGCCGAACTCCCCGGCGGGCATGTCCTGACGGTCGAGGCCTTCCAGTCCCTCGGCATCCTCCTCGGCGGCGGCGACGGCAGCCACCAGCTCCACTACCTGCTGGAGGACGCCTTCGTACCGACCTCCGGCGGACCGGCCCTCTCCGACGCCTTCCTGGAGGGCGCCCGCGCCCTCCTCTCCTTCGCCGGACACCCCCTGTACGCGCTGGTCCACGAGGCGATCTACGCCCAGGACCCGGCCGCGTCCACCGCATGGGCGGCCGACCGCGTCCGCGCGGAACACGCCCGCTTCGACGCCCGCAAGGCCCTCGCGGGTGACGAGCCCCTGCTCTTCACCGGCGAGACCATCCACCCCTGGCACTTCACCACCGACCCGGCCCTCGCTCCGCTGCGCGAGACCGCCGACCTCCTGGCCGCCCGTACCGGATGGCAGCCGCTCTACGACCCGGAGCGGCTCGCGGCCAACGAAGTGCCGGTGGCGGCCGCGGTCTACCACGACGACATGTACGTGGACGTGGAGGACTCCCTGCGCACGGCCCGCGCCATCCGCGGCCTGCGCACCTGGGTGACGGACGAGTTCGAGCACGACGGCCTGCGCGCGGGCGGCCCCCGCGTCCTGGACCGCCTGCTGGCCCTCGTACGTGACGAGGCCTGACGTCCTCGCAGGTCACCGGGTGATGAAGGCATCGAATAATCGTTCTCGCAGAAGTTGATCACATGGTTAGGGTGGCTCTCGACCCCGAGAACCGACCCATGTGTGGAGCGTGCATGTCGAGAAGGATGCCGAGCGCCGTCTCGCTGGCCCTGGCCGGCGGACTGGCCGTGACCGGCGTGGCGGCAGGAGCGGCACCGGCCGCCGTCGCCGCACCGGCCGTCAGCGCCGCGGGGACGGGGGAGAACCCCGTCGGCGCACAGGCCTGGACCCGCGTGTCCAAGAAGAATCCGAACCGGTCCTACTGGAACTCCGCCGACGACCTCCGCGTCGGCAACGAGGGCGGCAGCCAGGGCCTCTCCCGCGCCTACCTGACCCTGGACACCACCGCGCTCCAGGGCGCCACCGTCTCCAGGGCGACCTTCCGGATCACCAACACCGGGTCCGCGTCCTGCACGGGCCGTCCGGTGGAGCTGTGGAGCGTGGGCGCCGTCTCGGCGCAGACCACGTGGAAGCTCCAGCCGGCCAAGGGCGTCCGGCTGGCGACGGTGACCGACGCCAAGGGCAGCGAGGGCTGCGCGGCGGGCGACCTCGAGTTCGACGCCACCGCGCTGGTGAAGGAGGCGGCGGCCGCGTCCCGGACCTCCGTCACCGTCGGTCTGTTCGCCTCCGACGAGTCCGACGCCTCGGCCTGGAAGCGCTTCGCCCCGGCGAGCGCGAAGCTGGAGACCACCATCGGCCGCCCCGCACCGCCGGTGATCAGCTCCCCGGAGTTCCCCGACGCCTCGAACGGGGTTCCCGCCGGGACCGGGAAGGCCCGTACGCCGGGCACGTTCACCTTCGGCACCGGCGGTGCCGAGAACGTCGAGAAGATCGTGTACTGGTCGGTGTCCGAGCCGCGGGAGGTCACCGTGGCGCCGGGCGCGGCCGTCGTGATCACGCCCACGCTGTCCGGCCCCAACATGCTCTACGCGTACAGCGTCGACCGGGCCGGGCGGCGCTCGGACCAGACCGTGTACCACTTCTGGGCCCTCGGCAACGGCGGGGTCCGCGACGCGGCCGGCGACCTGAACGGCGACGGCCTGCGCGACCTGTGGACCCTGGACGCCGACGGCAGGCTCCGCTTCTCGGCCGGCCGGGCCGACGGCACCTTCGCCGCGCCGGTCGACGGCGGCGCGTCCTTCGCCCCCGGCAGCCGGATCGCCGCCGGCGGCGACTGGGGCGAGGACGGCTACAACGACCTTCTGGTGCTGGAGACCGTCCCGGGACTGGGAGCCAGGCAGCTCCGCGTCTACACCAACAACGGCCTCGGCAGCGTCCGTCCGCACGACCGCACGGTCCTGAGCGTCCTTGAGAGCGACCCGGTGCAGGGCAACGACCACTGGTCCGACGCCCAGGACGTCGTCGACGCGGGCGACCTGGGCGGCGACGGCGAGCCCGACCTGCTGGTCAAGCAGGGCGCCAAGCTCTGGGCCTACGCGGGCAGCCGCTCCGGCTACCTCGACATGAACGGCGCCCCGGTCCTCGTCGGCGACGGCGGCTGGGACGCCGTCTCGGTCCTCGTCCCGGGCGACACCGACGGTGACGGCGCCACCGACCTGTGGGTGCGCGACGACGCCTCGGGCGACCTCTTCGCCGTGCGGGGGGCCAAGGACGCCGCCGGCCGGTTCGATCCCACGGGCTGGGCCACGGCAGAGCGCGTGAAGATCGGCTCCGGCCTCGGCCGGGCCGCGTACCCGACGCTGGTCTCGGCGGGCGACCTCGACCGCGACGGTCGCGCCGACCTGGCCGCCGTCGGCGCCGACGGCAAGGCCGTCTGGTTCCGCGCGACGGCCTCCGGGTTCGACTCGACCCCGCGCCCCATCGGCTGACCACATGGCAACCGGCCGGGCCGGCACCCGCGTTCGGCGGGTCCGGCCCGGAGCCGGGGGCGGTGGCCTCCGCCGGAGTCCACGAGGCGCTGCCGCCTGTCCGTGACGGACTGTTCGCCTATTGTGCGACGCATGACCGGACAACGTGATCAGCAGGCCTCCTTGGAGCCCATGCCCACCGACTGGCGGCGCGCCCTCGCCGTCGTGGCCCACCCGGACGATCTGGAGTACGGGTGCGCGGCGGCCGTCGCGGACTGGACGGACGGCGGCCGGGAGGTGGTCTACCTCCTGGCCACCCGAGGTGAGGCGGGCATCGACTCCGTCACCCCCGACGCCTGCGCCGCGCTGCGCGAGGCCGAGCAGCGCGCGAGCGCCGCCGTGGTCGGGGTGTCCGCGGTGGAGTTCCTCGACCACCGCGACGGGGTCGTCGAATACGGTCTCGGCCTGCGCCGGGACATCGCGGCGGCGATCCGCCGGCACCGGCCCGAGCTGGTCATCACCCTCAACCACCGGGACACGTGGGGCGGGGACCTGGGCGGTGGCTACTGGAACACCCCCGACCACAAGGCCGTCGGCCGGGCCACCCTGGACGCCGCCGGCGACGCCGGCAACCGGTGGATCTTCCCGGAGCTCATCTCCGAGCAGGGCCTGGAGCCGTGGGACGGGGTCCGCTGGGTGGCGGTGGCCGGTACCAGCACGCCCACGCACGCGGCCGACGCCGGTCCCGGCCTGGAGCGTTCGGTGCTGTCCCTGCTGGAGCACAAGGCCTACATCGCGGCACTGACGGACCAGGATCCCGAGGAGTACGTCCGTACCTTCCTCACCGGCAACGCCGAGCGGGTGGCGCCGCGGTTCGGGGGCCGTCCGGCGGTCGCGTTCGAGGTCTTCCCGCGCTGACCTCTTCTCCTGCCGGCCCTCTTCCCCCGCCGACCCCCCACCCCTAGTCTGACGATTCGTCAGTTTGTGGCCGGCCGTCGGACCGGGGGTGCGGGACAAGGTGATCGACACCATCTCCACGGAGATCGCGGAGGGCGAGGAGCGGATCCGCCTGGAGGTCGCGGACGGCGTCGCGGTCCTCACCCTCTGCCGCCCGGACAAGCTCAACGGCTGGAGCTGGGAGTCCAGCCGCCAGCTCGGCCTGCTCGTGGACCGGATCCGCTTCGACCCCGCGGTACGAGCCGTGCTGCTGCGGGCCGAGGGCCGGGCCTTCTGCGCGGGCATCGACGTGACCGCCCCGGGCGGCGCCATCACCGGCGGCACCGCCGCCGAACGCACCCGCAACTACTACGAGGGCATCCGCTGGATCCACGAGCGCTTCGCGGTCCTGGCCCGGCTGCCCCAGCCGGTGGTGGCCGCGGTCCAGGGGTACTGCCTGGGCTTCGGCTTCGAACTGGCGCTGATGGCCGACGTCCGGGTGGCCGCACGGGACGCCGTTTTCGCCCTGCCCGAGGCCCGGCTGGGCGTGGCCGTGGACGCGGGCGGCGACCTGCGCATCGCCCGCGAGGCGGGCGCGGGCTGGGCGAAGTTCCTGGCCCTGACGGGCCGCCGGATCGACGCGGCGACCGCCGAGCGGCTCAACCTGGTCCAACTCGTGGTCGAGCCGGACGAGATGGAGGACGTCGCGCGCGCCCTGACGGCGGAGATCGCCGCCAACGCCCCCCTCGCGGTCCAGGGCGTCAAACGCGCGATCGACGCCTACGCCGACGCCGCCCTCCCCGCGGCCCTCGACCGGGTGGCGATGACCGCGGCCCTCACCCTCGCCTCGGACGACGCCCGCGAGGGCTACACCGCGAAGGCGGAGCGCCGCCCGCCCCGCTTCACCGGAGGCTGACCCCCGGACCGGGCCGGCCGGGCAGGACACCCCTACGTGCCGCCCGGCCCGGCGGTGAAGGGGCCGCGCCCCAGCTGTTCCCGTACCGGGACCACCTCGGGGCCGACCACCGTACGGCGCTGCCAGTTGGCCCCGTCGACGACCAGGGTGTGGCCGGTGACGAACCGGGCGTACGGGGAGGCCAGGAAGGTCGCCGCCCAGCCCAGTTCGCGCGGCACTCCCACCCGTAGCGCCGGCTGGCGGGCGTCCTGGACGCCGGGCGCGGCCCGATCCAGGCCGCCGCGGATGTCCGCGGTCATGTCGACGTGCGGGAACAGGCCCGGGACCAGCCCGTTGATCTGGATGCCGTACGGGCCCCACTCCACCGCGAGGGTCTCGACGAGGTTCTTGACTCCGGCCTTCGCGGCGGCGCTGTGGGCGAAGCCCGGCCCGCCCGTCCAGGCGTACGACGCGCCCATGCTGACGATCGACCCGGGCGTGCCCGCGGCGAGGTGGCGGCGGCCGAACTCGCGGGTCATGAACCACGTACCGGTCAGGGTGATGTCGACCACCGCCCGCCAGGCGTTCGGCGTCAGGTCCTCCGCCGGGGAGGGGAAGTTGGCGGCCGCGTTGTTGACCAGTACGTCCGGCAGCCCGAGGGCCGCCTGCGCCGCGTCGAAGACCTCTGCGACCCGCTCCGGGTCCCTGATGTCGCAGACGGCGGCGGCCACCCGGCCCGCGCCCGGTACCGCCGCCAGCTCGTCCCGCGCCGCCTTGAGCCGCTCGGGGCGCCGGCCCGCGATCAGCAGGTCGGCGCCGAGCCGCGCGAACTCGGTGGCCACGGCCTTGCCCAGCCCGGTGCCGCCGCCGGTCACGAGGACCACCTGCCCCGCGTACGTACCGGGGGGCAGTGCGGCGGCACCGAGCGGCGGCGGCGCGGGAAGGCCGCGCAGAGGGTTCTCCATGCGCCCATCGATAGCGTGCGGACGCTCAGATCACCATCCTCGCGGGCCCCGGACTAACTGCCCGGGTTGTACGCCTGCTGGGTCGCGCAGGTCCAGATCACCGGCTTGAGCTTGCCCTTGGCGTTGACCGCCGCCCCGCCCACCCGGTCGGCGTCCGAGACCGCGTCGGCCATGCTCGCCTGCCCGGCGGCCAGCCGCGGCAGGGCCTTGACCGGGCCGGAACCGGCCCGCAGCAGCGCCTGGTCCGGCAGGGCCATCTCGTCCGGGTGGAACTTGGCCGTGCCGACGCTGACGTTCGTGGTGGGGCTGATCGCCTCGAACGTGGCGTACGGGTGCGAGCTCAGGCCCCCGGGCGTGGTGCCGGGGCCGGTGAGCGGGGGCTCCCAGACCCACGTGCGGTACTCGTGCCACGGCCCGGCCCAGTCGTAGCCGACGATCCGGCCGCTCTCGTCGAGGTCCTGGACGTAGCTGTCGTTCCCCGACGGCGCCAGCAGCCGGGCGGCGGTGCCGTCCCCCGGCCACAGCACCGGGTAGGTGTTCTCCAGGTGCTCACCGGTCTCGGGGACCTCGTGGTCCTGCGTGGCCATGCCGATGATGTCGCCCCGGTTGTTGATGCCGGTGACCATCGTGATCCGGGTGCCCGGGCCCGCAGCGGCCGGGACGGGCAGGTCGCGGACCTTCAGGCCGTCCTTCCAGACGGCCCCGGGCCCGCTGTTGGTACGGGAGACCACGTACCCGGCGTCGTTGATGTCGGCCTCGAGGTCCGAGCCGTAGCTGTCCGGCAGCGGGGTGATCGCCGCCGCACCCGCCTGGTAGGTGAACAGGGAGGTGCCGCCGAAGCCGCGGAGGACGCCCACCATCAGACCGTGCGCGTTGACGGCGAGCACCTGACCCGTCTGGTTCGGGTCGGTCAGCGGGACCCGGTGGACGGTGGTGCCGGTCCAGTAGACGGGCTTGTGACCCGAGACGCCGACGGCGAGATCGCCCGAGCCGAAGTCGAAGACGCCCTGGCTGCGCTGCGTGTCGCGCGTGTACGACTCGTCCCCGACCGAGCCGAGCACCTGGATCTTCGGCGTGCACTTCGCGCCGGTCGCCGCACCGGCCGCCACGGCCGGCCCGGCCGCGCTGATCAGGCCCGCCAGAACGACGGCGGCTCCGGCCGCGGACATGCTTCTTCTCATGTGGTGGTCCCCCCTGGACAGGTGCTGTTCCCCGTTGAGTCATGACACGTGCACGCCACATCTTGCCTGATGGTGTGGCGAATGTGGCCTGAAATGGCGCGTGTTGTTGCGAGCCGGGCGGCACACGCGCCCGCCGGCGGTTCACAGAAGAGCAAGCGACCGCTTAGTATGCGCCCGGAGCGTGATTCCTCGACGGCGGCTGGAGGCCCCGGATGCAGGCATGGCGAGTACATACCCCCGGAGAACCCCGCGAGGCCATGCGCCTCGAAGAGGTTCCCGAACCGGTCCCCGGCGAGGGCGAGGTGAAACTCAGGGTGCTCGCCGCGAACGTCAACTTCCCAGACGCGCTGCTCGTCCGCGGGCAGTACCAGATCACACCGCCGCTGCCCTTCACCCCCGGCGTCGAGATCTGCGGCGAGACCGAGGACGGCCGCCGGGTCATCGCCAACCCGAGCCTGCCGCACGGCGGCTTCGCCGAGTACGTCACCGCACCCGCCCGCGCCCTGCTGCCGGCCCCGGACACCCTCGACGACGCCGAGGCGGCGGCCCTCCACATCGGCTACCAGACCGGCTGGTTCGGCCTGCACCGCCGCGCCGGCCTCCGGGCCGGCGAGACCCTCCTCGTGCACGCCGCCGCCGGCGGGGTCGGCAGCGCCGCCGTCCAGCTGGGCAAGGCCGCCGGAGCCACCGTCATCGGCGTCGTCGGGGGCAAGGACAAGGCCCGCACCGCCGAGGAACTCGGCTGCGACCTGGTGATCGACCGCACCGCGGAGGAGATCGCCCCCCGCGTCAAGGAGTTCACCGGCGGACGCGGCGCCGACGTCGTCTACGACCCGGTCGGCGGGGACGCCTATACAGCCTCCGCGAAATGCGTCGCCTTCGAGGGCCGGATCGTCGTCGTCGGCTTCGCGAGCGGCACCGTCCCCGCACCCGCCCTCAACCACGCCCTCGTGAAGAACTACTCCGTGCTCGGCCTGCACTGGGGCCTGTACGCGGCCAAGGATCCCGCCGCCGTCCTCGCCTGCCACACCGAACTCACCCGGCTCGCCGCCGAAGGCGCCGTCACCCCGCTGGTCAGCGAACGCGTCCCGCTCACGGCCGCCGCCGACGCCGTGCAGCGCCTCGCCGACGGCACCACCACCGGCCGCCTGGTCGTCCTACCGGGCCTGGACGGAGCCGCCCGATGACCACCGGAGCCACCCCCGGCACCCCCACCACCGCCGAGGCGCTGCGCGCCCGCACCCGGGAACTGCTCGCCGCCCACCCGCCCGCCGCGACCGGCCGCACCGAGTTCCTCCGCGCCCGCTTCGACGCCGGACTCGCCTGGGTGCACTACCCCGAGGGCCTCGGCGGACTCGGCGCGCCCCGCTCCCTGCAGGCCGTCGTCGACGCCGAGCTGGAGGCCGCCGGCGCCCCCGACAACGACCCGCGCCGGATCGGCATCGGCCTCGGCATGGCCGCGCCCACGATCCTCGCGTACGGCACCGAGGAACAGAAGCGGCGCTTCCTGCGGCCCCTGTGGGTGGGCGAGGAGGTCTGGTGCCAGCTCTTCAGCGAGCCCGGCGCGGGATCCGACCTGGCCGCGCTCGCCACCCGCGCCGTCCTCGACGAGGACACGGGCGAGTGGACCGTCGACGGCCAGAAGGTGTGGACCTCCAGCGCCCACAACGCCCGCTGGGGCATCCTCGTCGCCCGCACCGACCCGGCACGGCCCAAGCACCAGGGCATCACCTACTTCCTCTGCGACATGCACGACCCCGGCGTCGAGGTACGGCCGCTGCGCCAGATCACCGGCGAGGCCGAGTTCAACGAGGTCTTCCTCACCGGCGTCCGCATCCCCGACACCCACCGCCTGGGCGCCGTCGGCGAGGGCTGGGCGGTCGCCCGTACCACCCTGATGAACGAACGCGTCTCGATCGGCGGCATGCGCATCCCGCGCGAGGGCGGCATGATCGCACCCGTCGCCGCGGCCTGGCGCGAGCGCCCCGGACTGCGCACCCACGCCCTCCACCAGCGGCTGCTGGAACTGTGGGTCGAGGCCGAGGTCGCCCGCCTCACCGGGGAACGGCTGCGCCAGCAGCTCGCCGCCGGCCAGCCCGGCCCCGAGGGCTCGGGCATGAAGCTGGCCTTCGCCCGGCTCAACCAGGAGATCAGCGGACTGGAGGTCGAACTCCTCGGTGAGGAAGGCCTCCTGTACGAGGACTGGACCATGCGCCGTCCGGAACTGGTCGACTTCACCGGCCGCGACGCCGGCTACCGCTACCTGCGTGCCAAGGGCAACAGCATCGAGGGCGGCACGAGCGAAATCCTCCTCAACATCGTCGCCGAACGCGTCCTCGGCCTGCCCCCCGAGCCGCGCGACGACAAGGACCTCGCATGGAAGGACCTCTCCCGATGACGGCACCGACGCCACCGACAGCGCCGGCGGCCCCGGCCGACCTTCTCTACTCCGAGGCCGAGGAGGAACTGCGCGCCGCCGTACGCTCGCTCCTCGCCGACCGGTGCGACGCCAAGGGGATCCTCGCCCGCGCCGAGAGCGGCCGCCCGCACGATCCGGCCCTGTGGCACACCCTCGCCGTCGAGATCGGCACGGCGGGGCTCCTCGTGCCCGAGAAGCTCGGCGGACTGGGCGCGGGCCACCGTGAGGCGGCCGTGGTGCTGGAGGAGCTGGGCCGCGCCGTGGCGCCCGTCCCGTACCTCACGAGCGCCGTGCTCGCCACGGAGATCCTGCTCGGCTGCGACACCGCCGAAGCGGCCCCGCTGCTGGCGGAGCTGGCGTCGGGGAGCACGGTGTGCGCCCCGGCCGTGCCGCTGACCCTCGCCCCCGGTGCCCGCCTGCCGGCCCCCGTACGGGACGCCGGCGGAGGGATCCTGACCGGCACGGTCACCGCCGTGGCGGACGCGGTGGCCGCCGACGTCCTGCTCGTCCTGGCCGACACCGGGCTCTACGCGGTCCCGGCCGCGCAGGCCGGCGTGACACCGCTGGTCCCGCTGGACCTGACCCGGCCGCTCGCCACCGTCACCCTGGAGGCGACACCAGGCACCCGCCTGGCGGACCCCGCCACGGCCCGGGCGGCCGTCGCCGGAGCACTGCTCTGCGCGGCGGGCCTGCTCGCGTCCGAGCAGGTCGGGCTCGCCGAGTGGTGCCTGACCGAGACCGTCGGACACGTCAGGGGCCGCTACCAGTTCAACCGGCCCGTCGGCTCCTTCCAGGCCCTCAAGCACCGGCTGGCGCGGCTCTGGCTCGACGTCGCCTCCGCCCGCGCGGCGGCCAGGGCCGCGGCCGACGCCCTCGCCGTCGGCGCCCCCGACGCACCCCTGACGGTCGCCGTCGCCCAGGCCTACTGCTCGGGTGTGGCCGTCCGCGCGGCCGAGGAGTGTGTCCAGCTCCACGGAGGCATCGGCATGACGTGGGAGCACCCGGCCCACCTCTACCTCAAGCGGGCCAAGGCCGACTCCCTCGCACTCGGCACAGCGGGCCACCACCGAGGCCTGGTGGCCGACTTCGCGGAACTCCCGGCGCCGTAGGGGTGCCGTGCCGATCAGGCCGGGCCCGCGGCGCGTCGTCCGGCTCGCCGCGGCCACGGTGGCCGCGGCGGCCGCGGCGGCCCGCTCGGCCGGTCCGGCCGTGGGCGGCCGTGGGGCGGCCGTGGGCAGGGACCGCCGGCCCGGGCGTCGGTGGTCCGGCGGGGTGGACGCCGGTCCGCAACGGCGCCCCGGAGCGGCGGTATCGACCGCCCTGCCCGCCCGGCCTCGCCTCGTACGTCCGGCCGGAGTGCCATGGCCGGACGGCCGACGCGGTCGCGGCAGCCGGTGCGACCGGCTGCTGCTCGCCCCGGGATCACCGTCATCGGCGCCCGCGCGGCTGCCGAGGCGCACGTCCCGCCCGCATCCTCGCCGTCCTCTGCGGTGAGTTCCCGCCCCTGCTGCTGCGCGAGGAGGGCTCGGGGTGTCGGGCGCGCTCGCCGGCCCCGCCTGCCTCGGCCTGCGTGGAGCCGGTACGCCGGACACGGCCGCCACCGCCGACCCGCCGGCCCTGCCTCGCCCTGCGGCCGGCCGCGAGCCTCCGCACCCGCACCCGCACCCGCACCCGCACCTGCCCCGTCTCCTGCGGGTCCCCGGCTGATCCCTATGCTCGCCGCATGACCACCGTGATCACCCGGCTGTCCGCCGCCGGACTGCGCGCCCATCGCCACGAACTCGCCGCCCTCCTGCACGCCGTGGTCGCCGACGGCTCCTCGCTCGGCTTCCTGGCCGGCCTCCGCCACACGGACGCCGCCGCCTGGTGGGAGTCCCTGCTGCCCGCCGTCGAGGACGGGTCCCTCGCCCTGTGGGTCTCCCGTACCGGCGCCGACGGCCCCCTCGACGGCACCGTCAGCTGGTACCGGGAGTCCAAGCCCAACGGCCGCCACCGCGCCGAGCTGCGCAAGCTCATGGTCCACCCGGGCTGCCGGGGCCGCGGCACCGCCCGCGCCCTCCTCGCGCACGCCGAGAGCGAGGCCGCCCGCGCCGGAGTGCTGCTGCTGTTCCTGGACACCGAGACCGGCAGCGGCGCCGAGCACGTCTACCGCTCCGCGGGCTGGACGGAAGCGGGCACCATCCCGGACTACGCCACCGACCCGGCCGGCCGGCTGCACCCGACCACCTACTTCTACAAGCGGCTCCCGGGCACCGGCGGGTGACCTCGCACGCCGCGCGGCGTTAGACCCGTAGCCGCCGGAGACCGAGCGAGGGAGACCGCATGTCCGCAGCAACCGCCGCCGCACCCCTGACCCGACGCGCGCTCCTGCGCACGGCGTTCACCGCGGCCGTGCTGGCCGGTACGGGTGCGGCCCTGGCCCCCGTACTGCGGGCCCGCCGCCCGCGGCAGACCCTCACCCCGGCGCCGCTCGCCGAGGAGGAGACCTACCGCGGCCGGCACATCGCCGTGGACGTCGCCGGGGTCCGTATCGACGGCCGTCCGCTGCACGTCATGCGCCGGGCCGACGGCAGTTACCTGAGCGGGATCAACCACTTCCAGTCCTATCCGACCCCACTGGAACTGGCCCGGGCCGCCGTCGACGAACTGGGCACGGCACAGCTGGCGTTCGCGGCCCCGCACCACGGCGGCTGACAGAGACACGGGAATGGGAGGACCCCCGCTTTGCACGTCCGGCAGAACCAGAAGAACCTCACCAGCGCCCAGAAGAAGCGGTTCACCGCTGCGGTACTGGAGCTGAAGCGCAGCGGTGCCTACGACGCCCTGGTGCGCACCCACGACAAGTACTTCGTGCCCGACCGCGACCGCAAGCTGCGCGTCGGGCACATGTCGCCGTCCTTCTTCCCCTGGCACCGGCTCTATCTGCTCGAGTTCGAGAAGCAGTTGCGGCAGATCGACCCGAGCGTGTCCGTCCCGTACTGGGACTGGACCACCGACACCAGCCCGGTTTCCTCGCTCTGGGCGGACGACTTCCTCGGCGGCACCGGCCGCGCCACCGACCGCAAGGTGATGACCGGGCCGTTCGCATACGACAGGGGCGACTGGACGGTGACCGTGGGCATCACGGAGTCCGCGTTCCTCACCCGCAACCTGGGCCGGCCGCAGAACCCGATCGCCCTGCCCACACCGGCCGAACTGCAGTGGGCGATCGACGATCCCGTCTACGACGTCTCGCCCTGGGACTCCACGGCCACGGCGGGCGGCTTCCGTAACAAGCTGGAGGGCTGGGCGGCCCCCAGGAGCGAACGCTGGCGCAACCACAACAAGGTCCACCAGTGGATCGGCGGCCACATGACCGGCGGTACGGCGCCCAACGATCCGGCGTTCTGGCTGCATCACGCCTTCGTGGACCTGATCTGGGACCGCTGGCAGCGCAAGCACCCCCGCTCCGGCTACCTGCCGGCGGCGCCCCTGCCCCTCGGCGACCTCCAGCGCGGCCGGGTGATCGCCCTCGACGAGCCGATGCCGCCGTGGAACGTCACCCCGCGCGAGGTTCTCGGCCACCAGGGCCAGTACCGCTACGAATGAACCGTCCTCCCCGCCTGCCCGCCCGCGCGGGTGCCGGCAGCCGCGCACAGGGGAAGGGCGCACAGGGGAAGGACACAGGGGAAGGGCCCCCGCCGCACGGCGGGGGCCCTTCGGCCGAGCAGGTGATCAGTGACCGTAGTCGCCACCCTCGGTGTGGTGGTCGGCGCCGCCGCCCGAGGCGTTGACGCAGGTGTTGCCGAACGCCGGGTTCAGCAGACCGATGACGTTCACGGTGTTGCCGCAGACGTTGACCGGGACGTGCACCGGAACCTGGAGCAGGTTGCCCGACAGGACACCGGGGGAGCCGACCGCCGCACCGTGCGCTCCGGCATCGGCGACAGCCAGGCCCGCACCGGCGACCACGGCGCTACCGGTGACAGCGGTGATGGCGAATGCCTTCGCGATACGCGACATCAAGATCTCCTCGTGAGATGTGGGGCGCCACAGAATCTGTGGCATTTGACATGGCATACAACGCGGAGAGGGCCAAGGGGTCACGGCCCGTGCGCCTACCTGGTGACGGGAAAATCGACGGAGGCGAAGGAGGGCCGCACCTGAGTGACCTCCCCGGCCCGCAGCGTCCCGACGACCCGGCCCGTGCAGCCGGGGCCCTGGTGCAGGACCGCCGTCCCCCGGGTCGCGTTGGTGACCGCCCGGCCGCCGCCGCCCTCCGCGGCCACGCAGCCCCGCGGCGCGGTGAGCCCGTGGACCCGGTCGTCCTGGCCGACGTACTGGAAATCCGGCCCCGCGGCGTGGGCCGGACCGGCGACGCACGAGATGCCCGCCAGCAGCAGGACGGGCAGAGTGTGGTGGATACGCAGGATTCGCATGCCCGTCCAACCGGGCCGGTCCCCGGCCCGGTCACGTCTTGTCACCCGTTGGACGGCTGTGCGAGTGTGCGGGACCGGCACCAGCGGCAGGAGGACGGGATGAGCACTGAGGGCGTCGCCGGCGGGGGAGACGGGCCGCGGGCCAGGACCGGGGCCGGCGTGGTCGAGGGCCGTACCCGGGCCGACGGGATCTCCGTCTTCCTGGGCATCCCGTACGCGGCCCCGCCCGTCGGCGCCCTCCGGTTCGCGCCGCCCGCGCCACCGGCCGCCTGGGACGGCGTGCGGGAGGCCGTGGCCTTCGGCCCGACCGCGCCGAAGGTGCCCTACCCGCCCGCGTTCGCGGCCCTGCTGACCGACCCGGTGATCCCCGGCGACGGCTGTCTGAACGTGAACGTGTGGACCCCGGACCCGACCCCCGGAGCCGGGCTGCCGGTCATGGTGTGGATCCATGGCGGGGCGCACACCCGCGGCTCCTCGGCCGTGCCCGTCTACGACGGCGCCGCCTTCGCCCGCGACGGCGTGGTGCTGGTCTCCTTCAACTTCCGCCTCGGCGTCCTCGGGTACGGGCTGTTTCCCGACGCACCGGCCAACCGTGGCATGCTGGACCAGATCGCCGCCCTCGAATGGGTCCGCGACAACGTCGGGGCCTTCGGCGGAGACCCCGCCCGCGTCACCCTCTTCGGCGAATCCGCCGGGGCCATCGGTATCGGCGCCCTCCTGGCCGCCCCGCGCGCGGCCGGACTCTTCCACCGTGCGGTGCTGCAGAGCGGAGCCCCCGAGGCCCTGCCGCGCCCCAGGGTGCGCGCCATCGTCCGGCGGATGGCCTCGCTGCTGAAGGTCGAGGCCACCGCGGGTGCCTTCACCGCCGCCTCCCTGCCCGACCTGCTGGCCGCCCAGGCGGCCGTCCTGCGCCGATCGGGCCCCCTCCTCGGCGGCCCCGCCTTCGGCCTGGTCGTCGACCCGGACACGCTGCCCGTCGACCCGCTCGACGCCCTGACCGCCGAGACGGACGCGGCCTCCGACAAGATCCCGCTGCTGTTCGGATGGACCACCGAGGAGTACCGCCTCTGGCTCGCCCCGACCGGCGGGATGCGGCTCCTGGACCGGATGGGGCCGCTCGCCGTGGCGCTGGCCCGCGCGCGCACCGGCAAGGACCGGGCCGCCGTCCAGGAGCTGCGCGACGCCCTGCCCGGGGCCGGTCCGGCCGAGCTCGCCGGGCAGCTCTTCACCGACCGGCTGCTGCGCGACCCGCTGCGCAGGCTCGCGGCGGCACGGCGGACGGCGCCGAGCTTCCTGTACGAGTTCGCCTGGTGCTCGGGCGTCCCGGGGCTCGGCGCCTGCCACGCCCTGGAGCTCGGCTTCGTCTTCGACACGCTGTCCGTGCCCGAGGCCGCCTCGCTGGCCGGGCCGGCCGCCCCCCAGGCGCTGGCCGACGAGATGCACGCGGCATGGGTGCGGTTCGCGACGACGGGCTCCCCGGGCTGGGCGCCCTGGAACGGCGACGGCCCGCCGAAGGTGTTCGGCGGGCCGGAGCGCGAGCGGACGGAGGCGCCGGCGGCTACTCGACCGGTCCTTCCATGACCTTGCTGATGTACTGGACCGGGCCCTCGCCCATGTTCGGGACGTAGGTCTTGGCGTTGTGCTGGCCGCCCGGGATCACCCGCAGGCTGGTGTGCACGGGCCCTTTGTTGCCGAAGGTGGCGACGAACTTCTGCACGTCGGGCAGGGTCTTCTTGTTGCTCTCGTTGTCGCCGACCTGGAAGGCGATGTAGACGTCCGGGCCCTTGGTGTCGATCAGCTGCTTGGCCAGCAGCTCCGGGTTGTTCTCGGCCTTCTCCTTGTCGTGGCCCTTCCACAGGGAGGAGTCCGGGACGATGTCCGGGCCGGAGGCGATCACGGCCTTGAACTTGTCCGGGTGCTTCAGCACGGCCTTCATCCCGGCGAACCCACCGGTGGAGGAGCCCATGAACGCCCAGCCGTCACGGGACTTCACCGTGCGGAAGTTCGCCTTCATCAGGTCCGGGACGTCCTCGGTCAGCCAGGTGCCCATCTTCGGCTGGCCGGGGATGTCGGAGCCGTCCCAGTAGACGCCCTTGTCGTCCGGTCCGGGGTTGAGCACCGGCATGGCCAGCAGGAAGGGCTTGCTCTTCCCCTCCGCGTACCACTTGCTGATGCTGGTCTGGAGGCCGAGGTCGGTGCCCATCCAGTAGTTGCTCGGGTAGCCCGCGCCGCCCGGCAGGGCGATCATGACCGGGAAGCCGCTCTTGGCGAACTTCGGGTCGTTGTACTCCTTGGGGGCCCAGACCCAGACCTTGCCCTTGAAGCCGGACTTCTTGCCGTCCAGGGTGGTCACGGCCACGTGCGTGCCGTCGGGCAGCGTCATCGAGTTCTTGAACTCGGCGGCCGGCCCCGTCGGCATCAGCATCCTGGAGTTCGCCGGCTGGGCGGTCCCCGAACCGCCCTGGCCGGAGCCCTTGCCGCCACCGTCCTGCCCGAAGGACACCGAGGAGCCCTTGTCGGTGAACGGGGGTATCTCGTAGTAGGTCATGACGCCGGCGGCTATGCCCGCGAGCGCGAGGACGGACACGCCGGCGATCAGCCAGCGGCGGCCCCTGCGGCGCGGCCGCTCGGGCTGTTCCTGCTCCCAGTGTCCCTGCGGCTGCTCGTACGGCCGGCCGTACTGGTCGCCGTAGGGCGGCTGCGGGGTGTGCCCCTCCGGCCTGTAAGGCTGGTGCTGCTGCCCCTCGGGTGCGTACGACATGTGCGGTGACTCTCCGGCTGGTGCTGCCCCCACGGGGGCGGGTGGTCCGACGACTCGGTTCTTCCGTTCGGAAGATGAACGTAAGTACGTCAGGGTTCCGCACTTTTCCTTCTCTTGGGGTTTCCTGGGGCAGCCCATTGCCCGGCCCTGCGCGCCTGGTCATCGCACATGCCGACGGGAGCGGTGCCCCGTCCGGCTGATGCACTCGGCCCTCGCCCAGGCCTTCCTCGGATGAGGGGGCCGGGACGAGGGCCGGGGCAGGACCGTTTTTCCGTTCTTCCGACTCCCTGGCTAGGCCGGGATCAGGGTCTTGCGGCGGCGCTTGCGCTGCGCCCCCGCCGAAAGCCTCAGCTCGATGATCGACCGTACGGCCGGCCACTCCTCGTCGAGGATCGAGTAGAAGGCGGTGCTGCGGACGGCGCCGTCCAGCCCCCGAGAATGGGCCCGGCGGACCCCCTCGCAGGTGAAGCCGAGACGTTCCATCGCTGCCCGGGACCGGCCGTTGCGCGCGTCGGCGCGCAGCGAGATGCGCCGGACACCCCAGGTCTCGAAGGCGTGGCGGAGCATGAGCAGCTTCGCCTCGGTGTTGATGCCGGTGCCCTGGGCGGTCGGGGACAGCCAGGTATTGCCGATCTCGGCGGCATCGGGGATCGCCGTAGCCGGATCGCCGAACGGGACGCCGGGCACGGCGGGCCACACCAGCGGCCCCTGCCAGTAGTCGAGTTCCAGGAACCTGGTCGAACCGACCACCCGCCCGTCAGTGGCTCTGACGATGGCGAACGGGAGCGATCGACCCGCAGCCTGATCGGCGAGGGCACGGTCGATGTACTCGTGTGACGCCTGCACCCCGTGGGGTACGGGGGTGAAGGCGTAAGTCGTACGATCCTCGGCACCGGCCACGGCCAGGGCCTCGGTGTGGTGGGGTGCGAGGGGCTCGAGCCGCACGGTGCGGCCCGCGAGGTGTACGGGTACGGGCACGGAGCCTTCGGTCCTTCTGGGCGGTGGGGTGGTTGCACAGTCTGCGTCCATGACGTCGCCCCCCGTGCAAAACACGAGTGAAAGGCGACCGGCTGTCAGGTGAACGCGAGTGGCTCAATGTAGCCCCTTGAAGTCCTTCCTTGAAGCCCCAATTTGGCAATGGTGTGACGCCGGTTTTCGCCGACTTGGGTCCCCGCGGCGGAGCGCCCGTAATCCTGATCTCCGGACATCCCTTCCCCTGCCCCGCGCAGGCCCCCCGGACGGCCGCCCGCACGGGCCCCGGACGCCGCGTGATCGCCCCTGACCTGCGATGATGCGGTGAGATCCGCGGCGCGGCCGAGCAGCCTCCCGCCTGTCGGCCGCACGGGAGCCCCGCGGCCCTGCCCGCCGGTCCGGGCTTCGAACGCATGGCCGTCGGTGATGTGTCCACGGGCGTGGGGATCCTCACGGTGCGACCCCTGCTCCGGACGCCCCGGAAACGCTGACGTGAGCACGCCCAGGCGAGCCTGAGATCATTCCGGGTATGGACGACGTACTGCGGCGACTGGCCGCCGTGGGGCCCTTCTTCGCGGTCCCGTACGGGCCGGAGCCGCCCGGGCCGGGCTTCCGGCCCCTCACCGCGCTGTACGGCGAGCAGCTCGGACCGTACGTGGCCGAGGTGGGCCGCCGGATCGGCAGCGGACCCGGCAGGGTGGCCGCCTCGACCGCGCAGTTCGGGATCGCCTCCCGGCTGTGGTCGGTCGGGCTGGGGTGCGCGGCCCTGGCCGGGCGGGTGCCGGACCTGGCCGCCGGCCGGGTGTGGTGGCGGCTGCCGGAGGAGGGCTCCCTCCAGCTCTGGCTGCCCGAGCCTGCGGCCCTCCCCGTCGACGGGCTCGGGGAGTCGGTCCTGGGCAACCTGGCCGTGCTGGAGGCGGGCCTGCGGCGGCGGTACGGGGTCTCCCCGACGGTCCTGCGGGGGAACGCCGCGTCCGGCCTGGTCGGCGCGCTGCGGGTGCTGATCGACCGGGTCCCGGGCGGCGCGGCGGTCGAGACGGTACGCGCCCTGCTGGCCGAGGGCGGCGCGCTCGCGGGCACCGGCACGTTCCTCCACGAGGAGGGGCTCGGCGTGGCCTTCGTACGGCGCAGCTGCTGCCTGTACTACCGGGTCCCCGGCGGCGGCCTGTGCGGCGACTGCGTGCTGCGCACGCGGCGGGGCTGAGCGGGCCGCGCGTTGGGCCGCGCGTCGGGCTGCGCGGCCCGTTCGGAGCAGGGGAGGGCGCGGCGCAGCGCCGCACGCGGGAGTGCGCCGTAGCGTCCCCCGCATGACCGCAAGCACACCGCACCGGCCCGCCTCCCTCAGCCGACGTGCCGCCCTGACCGGGCTGGCCGCGGGAGCCGGGGCACTCGCCGTCGGGAGCACCGCCCGCACCGCGGCGGCCACCCCCACGCCGTCCACGCCGTCCGCGTCGTCCGCACCGCCTGTGCCGTCCGCGACGGCCTCGGATCCGGCACCGGGCGCGATGCGGCTCTTCGACGATCCCGGATTCAACTTCGCGGGGCTGCTCGCGCTCGGCGCCGCCGGCATGCGTGCCTCCGAGGTCGGCGAGGTGCTGACGGCGGTCAACACGATCAACGCGGCCGGTCTCTCCGAGCAGACCTACACCGACACCTTCCGGTCCTGGGGCGACCGGCTCGCCGCGCCCCCGGCGGCCGGGCGGGACGGCCGCGGGACGCCCTCGCAGACCCGCCGCTTCCGCTCGCTGCGCGCGGCCCAGTACTACGCCCAGGCGCTGTTCTACGTGCTCGGGACCGACCGGCCGGCCGACGAGGAGGCGGTCTACCGCGCGGGACGCGACGCCTGGGACACCTTCGCCCGCCTCTGCACGCCCGCCGCCGTCACGGCGACCGTCCCGTGGGGCAGGACCCGTCTCCCGCTCTGGTTCTTCCGCCCGGACGGTCCCGCCGAGCGGCGCCCCACCGTCATCCTCACCAACGGCAGTGACGGGCAGAACGTCGACATGTGGACCTACGGGGTGTCCGCAGCCCTCGACCGGGGCTGGAACGCCCTTGTTTACGACGGTCCCGGCCAGGGGCAGTTGCTGTTCGTGGAGGAGATCCCCTTCACCACCCGCTGGGAGACGGTGGTCCGTCCGATCGTCGACTGGCTGCTGCGCCGGGAGGACGTCGACGGCGACCGGATCGCCCTCACCGGCCTGAGTATGGGCGGCAACCTCGCTCCGCGCGCGGCCGCCTTCGAGCACCGGCTCGCCGCCGTCGCGGCCATGCCGGGCTGCCTCAGCCCCTGGCTGGGCTTCGACGAGGAGCTCCGCGCCATCGTCACGCCCGACAAGGCGGAGACCAACCGGGTGTGGAACGAGGAGGTCGTTCCGGAACTGACCCCGCAACTGGCGTTCACCGTCAAGAAGCGTTTCGAGATCTTCGACCGGCAGGCGCTGCGCCAGGCGCGCGAGGGCAAGGTCCTCACGGACCTCTGGACACCGGCCCAGGTCGCCATCGGCCTCGACATCACCAAGGTGGTCGGGCGGATCAAGGCCCCGACGCTGGTCCTGGACTACGACTTCGAGCAGTTCTATCCGGGGCAGCCGCGGCAGATGTACGAACTGCTCCGCACGCGGCGGGAGTACGTGAAACTGACGAAGGCCACCGGGGCGCAGTTGCACTGCTCCCCGATGGCCCCGCAGCAGCACTGCGACGTCGTCTTCGACTGGCTCGCCGACGTCCTGCAGCGCTAGGGAGTGTCTCGTCCTACCGGGTCCTGGGACCTCAGAAGGTGAGGTTCCAGGAGTCGATCCTGCCGGTGTCGCCGCCGGCGTTGTCGTTGACCCGGAGCTTCCAGGTGCCGCCCGCGACCTCGGAGGAGGCGTTGACGGTGTAGACCTGGTTGATGTTGTCGGTGCTGCCGCCGGAGCGGTTGTGCACCGTGTAGACGGAGCCGTCCGGGGCGATCAGGTCGACCTTGAGGTCACCGATGTAGGTGTGGACGATGTTCACGCCGACCTTGNGCGTTGCCGGTCACGCCGCTGACGGCGAGGGGGCTCTCCACGGTGGTGTTGTCACCGATGGCGACGTCCGCGGTGTTCTCGAAGAACCTGCCGGGCGGCGGGGTGCTGCCGACCGCCTTGAGGGCGTCGACCTGGCCCTCGCCGAAGAAGCCGTTCTTCGCCGTGGTGCCCTTGCAGCGGCTGTCCGACGGGCAGGCGATGTCGTTGGCCTGGGTGGCCAGCTTGTCGCGCAGCTGCGCCGGGGTGATGCCCGGGTTGGTGCTGACCAGCAGCGCCGCCACACCGGCGACGTGCGGCGAGGCCATCGAGGTGCCGCTCATGGAGCCGTACTTGCCGCCCGGCAGGGTGCTGTAGATGCCGGTGCTGTCGCCGCCGGGGGCCGTGATGTCGACGACGTTCAGGCCGTAGTTGGAGTACGAGGCCTTCGCGGTGGTGCCCATCGCCGAGACCGTGACCACGCCCGGGAGCTCGGTCGGGATGTCCAGGCAGGCGTTGGTGATGGTGCGGGTGACCGGCGTCGAGTCGTTCGGGCTCTCGGTGTCGGTCGTCTTGTTCGCCAGGTCGAGGTTGGAGTTGCCGGCCGCAGCGACCTGCAGCGAGCCCTTGCCCTCCGCGTACTCCTGGGCGCGCTTGACGCCCTCGATGATCGCGGCCTGGTCGGCGTTGTCCGGGCAGTTGAACTGCCACGGGTCCGTGTAGTAGCTGTTGTTGGTGACCTTGAAGCCGTGGTCACCGGCCCACATGAAGCCGCAGATGGTGTTCTCGGCGAAGAACAGCGAGGAGTTCGGCTCGGCGATGCGCACCGAGGAGATCTTCACGCCGGGGGCCACGCCGATGACGCCCTTGCCGTTCTTGGCGGCGGCGACCGTGCCGGCCACGTGCGTGCCGTGGGTGCCGATGTCGCGCCAGGCGCCCGTACGGGTGTCCGGCTTGCCGTACGCGCAGGACGCGGAGTCCGCGGCGTTGAAGTTCGGGGCCAGGTCCTGGTGCTGGTCGTCCACACCGGTGTCCAGGATGCCGACCTTGACGGACGCGGAGCCGGTGGTGACCGCCCAGGCCTGGTCCGCCTTGATCTGGGTCATGTCGGCGCGGACCGGCTCGCCCGAAGGCGTCGTGGACTGCGCCGGGTTGGCGGGCAGCGCCGGGTTGTAGGCGTCCGCCGGCACGTCCGAGGTGCGGGTGGCGCCGACCTGCTGGACCCCGCTGACGCCCCGCATGGTGGCGGCGAAGGAGGCGGACGCGGAGTGGGCGGTGATGACGCCGATCGCGTCGTAGTACTGGAACACCGTTCCCCCGTTGGCGGTGACCGCGTTGCGGACCGCCGTGGTGTCACCGGGGGCGGTGATCACGAGGTAGGCACGGGTGCCGGCAACCCAGGTCGCACTCTGGGAGGACGGGGCCGCGGCCTGCGGCGCCGCCGCGGGAGAGGAGGCGGCGGAACCGGAGGGAGAGACCGGGGCGGTGCCGGCGAGCGCGGCGGGGGCCCCGAAGGCGAGTGCCGCGCCGAGCGTGGCGGCCAGCACGAGGGTACGTCGAGGTCGGCTGGATATGTGGGGTATCAATGCGTCCTCCGAAGACCCGGTGGTCAGGCCGGGTCGTACGAAACAAGTGGTGGACGCAAGATGTCATGCACGCGGCCGGTTACGGAAGTACCTTTTACAGCACGGGGGTTCGTTTATCGGTGGCTGAATACCGACTATGGGTGCAAGTGCGCAGAATGCGGCGGGCCGGCCGGGCTGGGCACCGTGGGGGCGAGCCCTGCCCGGTCGGCCCGTACGGGGCGGACCGGCTAGACCGGCACGCCGTCCTTGGGGTTGTGCGCCGGGACCGGCACGGCCGTCGGGTCCGCGGCCGGGGCCGCAGCGGTGGTCGCGGCCGTCGTGTCCGCTTCGACCGGTTCCGTCCCGTGTCCGTCGTCGACCAGCGTCTTCTCGTCGAACGGGACACGTCCCGCGAGGACTTCCGCGGCCCGGTCGCGGTCGAACTCCTTCGTCCACGTCCCGATGAGCACCGTGGCGACCGCGTTGCCCGCGAAGTTCGTCAGGGCCCGGGCCTCGCTCATGAACCGGTCGATGCCCACGATCAGGCCGACGCCGTCGACCAGTTCCGGCCGGTGCGACTGGAGGCCGCCCGCGAGGGTGGCAAGGCCCGCGCCGGTCACCCCGGCCGCGCCCTTCGAGGCGATGACCATGAACAGCAGCAGCGAGATCTGCTCACCCAGGGCCAGCGGCGTGCCCATCGCCTCGGCCACGAACAGCGAAGCCATCGTCAGGTAGATCGCGGTCCCGTCCAGGTTGAAGGAGTACCCGGTCGGCACCGTGATGCCGGTGACCGGCCGCGAGACGCCCAGGTGCTCCATCTTCGCGATCAGCCGCGGCAGCGCCGACTCCGACGAGGAGGTCGAGAGGATCAGCAGGAACTCCCGGCCCAGGTAGCGCAGCAGGGCGAAGATGCTGACGCCCGTGCAGACGCGCAGCAGGGTGCCCAGCACCAGGAAGACGAAGAGCAGGCAGGTGGTGTAGAAGCCGATCATGATGACGGCGAGGGACTTCAGCGCGTCGATGCCGGTCGCCCCGACCACCGCCGCGATCGCTCCGAAGGCACCCACGGGAGCCGCCCACATGATCATCGCGAGCACCCGGAACACCAGCTTCTGCACGTGTCCGATACCCCGCAGGACCGGTTCGCCCGCCGCGCCCATGGCCTGGAGCGCGAACCCGCACAGCAGGGCCACCAACAGCGTCTGGAGCACCTCACCGCCGGTGAAGGCGGAGACCATGGTGGTCGGGATGATCCCCAGCAGGAACTCCGTGGTGCTCTCGGCCCCGCCCGCCTTGGCCTGCGCCTCGCCCGCGCTGCGCGCCGCCTCGGTCAGCTGCAGCCCGCTGCCGGGCTCCAGCAGGTTGCCGACCAGCAGACCGATGGCCAGCGCCACCGTGGACATGACCATGAAATAGCCGAGGGCCAGTCCGCCCACGGCGCCCACCTTGGCGGCCTTGCGCACGGAGCCGATGCCCAGCACGATCGTGCAGAAGATCACGGGTGAGATCATCATCTTGATGAGGTTCACGAAACCCGTGCCCAGCGGTTTGAGCTCCACGGCCACGCCGGGCGCGGCGAACCCGACCCCGATGCCGAGCAGCACCGCGGCGATCACCGCGATGTAGAGATAGTGCGTTCTGTCGCGCTTGGCGGCCACGATGCCTCCTGGTGGTGAAGTCGTCCGGGGAGACCATCACCCAGGGCTGTGACCCCGGTCACCCTTGCGTTCATTGAGTTCACGACCCGGTGCACACTGAGCGCCATGTTCCGCTTCCCTCGTCCGCCGCGCAGCCTCGCCGGCCAGCTCTTCGCCATGCAGGTCCTGCTGGTGGCCGTGGTCGTCGCCGGCTGCGCCGTCTTCGCCTACGCCACCGCCCGGGGCCAGGCCGAGGAGGCCGCCCGGCGCCAGGCCGGGGCGGTGGCGCGGGCCGTCGCGGACTCGCCCTCCGTGCGCGAGGCCGTACGGGGAGCGGCGCGCGGGAGCGACCCGTCGGCCGAGCTCCAGCCCTACGCGCAGAAAGTCCGCGTGGACTCCGGCGTCGACTTCGTGACGATCATGGCGCCGGACGGCAGGCGCTGGACCCATCCCGACCCCCGCCGGATCGGCGAGCCCTTCATGGGCAACACCGCCGCGGCCCTGCGCGGCGAAACCTTCAGCGAGACCTACACCGGCACCCTCGGCCCCTCCATCCGCGTGGTCACCCCGCTGGAGGACGGCGGCCGGATCGTGGGCCTGGTGAGCGCGGGGATCACCGTCCGCGCCATCAGCGACCGGCTGGGCGCGCAGCTCTCGGCCCTCGTCTGGGTCGCGGGCGGCGCGCTCGCCCTCGGCGGCGTGGGCACGTACGTCGTCAACGCGCGGCTGCGCCGCCACACTCACGGCATGAACGCGGCCGAGCTCAGCGCGATGTACGACTACCACCAGGCGGCCCTGCACGGCGTCCGTGAGGGCCTGCTCATGCTCGACGGGCAGCGCCGGATCACCCTGGTCAACGACGCGGGCCGTGAGCTGCTGGGCCTGCCGGCGGACGTCACCGGCACCGCGGCGGCCGACCTCGGCCTGCCGGCCCCGCTCACCGGCGTACTGCTGGCCGACCGGCCCCGGGTGGACGAGGTGCACCTGACGGCGGACCGGGTGCTGGTGGTCAACAGCGCGCCGGTCGCCGGCGGCGGCCGCCGCGGCACCGTGGTCACCCTGCGCGACCACACGGAACTGCAGGCACTGACCGGTGAGCTGGACCACGAGCGGGGCTTCACGCAGGCGCTGCGCTCCCAGGCCCACGAAGCGGCCAACCGGCTGCACACCGTGGTCTCCCTCATCGAGCTCGGCCGCGCCCAGGAGGCGGTGGAGTTCGCCACCGCCGAGCTGGAACTGGCCCAGGCCCTCACCGACGAGGTGGTCACCGCCGTGGGTGAGCCGGTACTGGTCGCACTGCTGCTGGGCAAGGCCGCCCAGGCGCACGAGCGGGGCATCGAGCTCGTCGTCACCGCCGACAGCCGCAGCCTCGCGGACCTGGCCGGACTGCCGCCGGCCCGCGACCTCGTGACCGTGCTCGGCAACCTCATAGACAACGCCGTCGACGCGGTGACGGCCGTGCCGGGCGCTCGGATCGCGGTCACCCTGCGGCCCGAGCGCGAGGGTCTGCTGCTGCGGGTCGCGGACAACGGCCCCGGACTGCCCGCGGGGGTGGACGTGTTCCGCCGGGGCTGGTCCGGCAAGGGGGAGGGCCGCGGCCTGGGCCTCGCACTCGTCCGCCAGGTCGCACAGCGCTACGGCGGCGCGGTGGTCGCCTCGCAGGGACCGGGAGGCGGCGCGGAGTTCACCGTACGGCTCCCCACGGCGCCAAAGCGCGCGGCGCAGTGGGCCCCGGCCGCGGGGGACGTGCGATGAGCGGCGCCGAGGTGCGCGTGCTCGTGGTCGAGGACGACCAGGTCGCCGCCGACGCGCACGCGCTCTACGTGGACCGGGTGCCCGGCTTCACCGCCGTCGGCGCCGTCCACTCGCTGGCCGAGGCCACCCGGGTGCTGGAGCGCACCCGGGTCGACCTGCTGCTGCTCGACCTCGGCCTGCCCGACGGGCACGGCCTGCGCTTCGCGCGCGGACTGCGGGCCGCAGGGCATCCGGTCGACGTGATCGTGGTGACCTCCGCCCGGGACCTGGCCGTGGTCCGTGAGAGCGTCTCGCTCGGGGTGGTCCAGTACGTCCTGAAACCCTTCGCCTTCCCGACCCTGCGCGAACGGCTGCTGCGCTACGCCGAGTTCCGCCAGGCGGCGGGTGAGGCGGCCGGCCAGGACGACGTGGACCGGGCGATGGCAGCCCTGCGCGCGCCCCGCCCGGCCGAGCTTCCCAAGGGGCTGAGCGCGCCGACCCTGGACCGGGTCGCCGCCCTGCTGCGGGCCGCGCCCGAGGGGCTCACCGCGGCGGGGGCGGCCGAGGCGGCCGGGATCTCCCGGATCACCGCCCGCCGTTACCTGGAGCACCTGGTGGACACCGGCCGCGCGGACCGGACCCCTCGGTACGGCCAGGTCGGCCGCCCCGAACTGCACTACCGCTGGCTGGCCGCCGCGGCCACCGGTTCGGTGTCGAAGGTGTAGAACTTGCGGTGGTCGAGCATGTCCGCCGGGGTCACGTCGTTCCACGGCCGCATGGTGTCGTTCAGGTCCACCACGTTCGTCGTGCCGGCGGCCGGCAGGTACGTGGACTGAGGGTGCTTGGCCTGCCAGTCCGCCCACAGCTTGTCGATGAAGGCGTGGTGCATCCAGAACACCGGGTCGTTGGGGGAGACGCCGGTGGACATCTGCCCGCCGACCCACACGTGCACCCGGTTGTGCAGGTTGGCCCCGCGCCAGCCCTCCAGGTGGTTGCGGAAGCCGCCCGAGGAGCTGTTCCAGGGGGCCATGTCGTAGACCGGCATGGCCAGTACGGAGTCCACCTCGGCGCGGGTCGGCAGCTGCGCGACGCCCGCCCCGAGGGCGCGCCGCAGGTACGGGCGCCCGTCCACGCGCACGTCGATGTTCCAGCGGCCGGTGGAGTAGGCGAAGGGGCCGTCGATGACCTGCCCGTCCCGGGCCCGCCCGCTGCCGCCGAGGAAATCGGGGGCCCAGAGGGAGGCGCGGGTGGTGCGGTCGACGGTCCAGTCCCAGTAGGGGAGCGCGACACTCGCGTCGACCTTCTGCAGTGCCTCCTCGAACTCCAGCAGGAAGCGGCGGTGCCACGGCAGGAAGGAGGGGGAGCGATGGCCGACGCGGTCGCCCGAGTCGGTGTCGCTCATGATGAAGCCGTTGTGGGTGGTGACGAAGCGGTCGTAGCTGCCGTTGCGCTTGAGCTCCAGCAGGGCCGAGGTGAAGGCGCGCTTCTCGTCGGCGGTCAGCGTGGCCTGGTTCTTGCGGACGGTCATGCCACACCTCCGAAGGGGACGAGGGGAGCGCCCTGGAGGTCGCGGACGGCGGCACGGGCGAGCAGCTTGGGCTCGGTGAAGGTCTCGTAGTGGTTGATCACGCTGATCCAGCTGCCGTCGGCGTTCCGCATGATGTGGAGTTCTCTGCCGTCTATGCGGACAGTGGGTTGACCGGGTGAGTGGTGGCCACCGTGGTGGCCTCCTCCGCCCGAGGTGATCTGGATGCGACGGCCCTGGTACACCTCGTCGACCGTGCCCGGGGGTGTGGGCGCGGCGGGGGTCGCGGCGGCGCTCGTGGCGATGCTCGTTGCTGCGCCGGTCAGGCCGAGGACGGTGAGTGCACCGGCAGTTGTCCCCAGAGCCTGACGGCGAGTGATCTTGTTCATGGCCGAAGAGGTATCAGCGCCCGGCAGGGGCTTGGCCGGTATCCGGACATCAGCGGATAAGTTGCCGGTAGAACAAGTTGGATGATCTTCCCGTCCTGACCGGCTCCTGAGGTCCGGACGGGAAGATCTGCGGCAATGAGTCTACTGCACAGTAATTTCTTCTGGCAGGCGGGGGCTGTATGAATGGTGTCACGCTATAGAGTTGGCCGGAAGCAGAGCGTCAGCTCGATGGCCGGATGGACGCGGACCCACCCTGCGGGATGTCCTTGATGAACACGAGCCCGTCGGTCGCCGCCAAGTGGGCCGGTTCGAACGGGAAGTAGCCGAACCAGGCCGACGCGCGGGGGGCGGCGAGCGTGCCGGTGAGCGCGGCGCCGAGACCGCGGGAGTCGACGACGCACAGGTCGTCCGGGAGCGCGTACAGCACCCCTTCCAGCGTGCCCGGCTGCGGGGCGTCCACTCCCCGGTGCCGGATCGTGCCGAGGGCCGTCGCGAAGAAGGCGTACTCCTCGCCCAGACGGGCGCTCACGATCGACCCCGCGCCCCACCACTCCAGCGGCAGGCCGCCCATGCGCATCGAGCTCTTCTCCCGCTGGAGATGGCTGTTGTGGGCGTGGACCAGGGTGGGGCCGCGCTCGGCGAGGGCGAGGAGGTTGTCGGCCATCATCAGGTCGCGCAGGCCGGTCAGCCGCGTCAGGCGGCCGGGGGAGGTGTCGGCCATCCAGAAGTGATAGCGCAGCAGGCCGGTGGCGGTGCGCCCGCACAGGCGGGCCCGCTCCCACTCCTCCCGGGAGGGCGCCGTGCCCAGGTGCGGCGTCTGCGCGTCGAGCAGCGCCACGAGGTCGTCGGCGAGCAGCCGCAGTTCCCGGGCCTCGGCGGACCGGCCCGTCGAGGCGGACGGGTCGGTCATCGCGGCCGGTTCGGTCCACCGGTCGTCGGCGCCGAGCAGGGCGTCGAGGGCGGGCGCGGTGCAGGGGAGCAGGTCGGCGTCGACGTGGCGGGCGAGGTATCCGTGGAGCGAGGTCAGGGCCTCGCGGGGGCTCGCCGCCGCGGTCATCTCCAGCGGGCCGTCGATGCCGGCGAAGCGGAGCCGGTCGGCCGCGGGCCGGCCGGCGTTGTACGCCCGCATCCAGCGCACGAGTTCGCGGTTGGCCTCGGACGCGCCCAGGCCGTGGCTGAACCCGCGCTCCATGACCTCGTCGAGGCTGCCGGTGCCGGAGGTGACGTAGGCGTCGACGAGCAGCCCGGTCAGACAGTCGCTCTCGATCGCGATCGTCCGGTAGCCCTCCTCCTCGACGAGCTGCCGGAAGAGTTCGTTGCGCACGTCGAGCAGCGCGTCCTCGCCGTGGGTGGGCTCGCCCAGCGCGAGCACCCGTGGCCGGGCCGGGAGCAGGCCCATGACGGCGGCGGCCTCGACGGCATGGACGGCGTTCTTGATGTCGGTAGCCATGCCTTCAACGCTATCGTTGAAACCCCGGTTGAAACTCTGGCGCGATATCGTGGGCTCGATGGGGCGAAACCTTAAAACCCGTGAGCGGCTGAGGCCGGTCGACCTGGCGCGCGGGCACGGCCTGTCCACCCAGGCCGTCCGGAACTACGAGGAGGCGGGCATCCTGCCGCCCGCCGGCCGCACGCCCCACGGCCACCGCACCTACACCCCGCTCCACGCGCAGGCCCTGGACGCCTTCCTCGCCCTCGTGCCCGGACACGGCCACCGGACGGCGACGTCGATCATGCGGGCGGTGAACGAGGGCTCGGCCGAGGAGGCATTCCGCCTCATCGACGAGAGTCACGCGCAGCTGCTGGAGGACCGGCGGACCCTCCGGGCCGTCGAGGACGCCCTGCGCGACCTGGCGCCCGCCCGGCCGCTGCCCGCCTTCGCGTCCGCCCCCGGCGACCTGTTCATCGGTACCCTCGCGGACCGGCTCGGGATCCGGCCCGCGACGCTGCGGGTGTGGGAACGGGCCGGACTCGTCCGCCCGCGCCGCGACCCGGCGACCGGCTACCGCGTCTACGACGAGGCGGCCGTACGGGACGCCCGTCTGACCCGTCAACTCAGGCGGGGCGGCTACCTGCTGGAGCAGATCGCCCCGCTGCTCACGGAGGTCCGCGCCGCCGGCGGACTGGAACCTCTGGAGGCAGCCCTGCACACCTGGCGTGACCGGCTGTCCTCCCGCGGCCGCGCACTGCTCACAGGCGCGGCCGGGCTGGATGCGTACCTCCGTGCCCGCACCTGACGGCCCGGCAGCCGTCGCGCGATGCGCACTGCACAGTGCCCAGGGCGCATCGTGCGAACTCTCCCAATAAACTTCTGCAAAGATACTTTTGGAGTGTGTGCGGGCCGCCCTATCCTCCCCCTCATGCCCAGCGAAGATCACAAGCGCGTTCTCGATCCCGAACAGGACGCGGCGGCGCTCAAGGCCCTCACGCACCCCTTGCGCATCCGGCTGCTCGGGATGCTCCGGCAGGACGGCCCCGCCACCGCCAGCGAACTGGCGGTCAGGACGGGGGAGTCGTCCGCCTCCACCAGCTACCACCTGCGGGTTCTGGCGAAGTACGCGTTCGTCGCCGAGGCCGAGCACCGTGACGGGCGGGAGCGCCGCTGGCGGGCGGTGCATGCCGTGACCTCCTGGAGCAACCGGGCCATGGAGGCCACGCCGGGCAGCCGCGCCTACGTCACCCTCTCCCGCCGGGTGCAGATCCAGCACCTGGAGGAGTCGCTCGTCCGGCACGAGGCCGACCTCGCCGACGGCCGGCTCGGCCGGGAATGGGTGGAGCCCTCCGGGATCAGCGACCGGATGCCCCGGCTGACCCCCGAGTCACTCACCGAACTGTGGGAATCCTTCGGCGGGCGCCTGCGGGAACTGGCCGCGCGTGACGCGGGCGACCCGCGCGCGGTGCAGGTCGTACTCCTCACCGCCGGCCTGCCGCTGGCGCCGCGCGAGACCGGGGCCGCCCCGGACGGAGTCGCCGGGGACATGGGGGACGGGGGCTCCGGAGCCGCCGGGGGTGCCCGAGCCGCCGGGCCCGGCCCGGACGGAGCCGCCTCGTGAGCGCGATGCCGGACCAGACCACCGCACTCCGACGCTACGTCACGGTCTGCGTCCTGTTCTGGCTGCCGCTGGGGCTGACGATCGCCCCCCTGATCCTGCTGCTCACCGAGCGCGGCCTGACGCTGGCGGCCATCGCCGGCTGTTTCGCCGTCCACTCCCTCACCGTCGTCGCGCTGGAACTGCCCACCGGAGGACTGTCCGACGCCCTCGGTCGCCGCGGCGTCCTGGCGGCCGCCGGCGCCGCGAATCTGGCCGCCCTCACCCTGGTGGCCCTGGGCACTGCCCCCTGGCAGCTCGGACTCGGTATGGCGCTCATGGGCGCGGGCCGCGCCCTGTCCAGCGGACCGGCCGAGGCCTGGTACGTCGACACCGTCCAGGCCTCGGCCGGTCCCGGCGCCGAACTGCGCACCGGCCTGGCCCGCGGCTCCTCCGCGAAGTCCGCCGCGCTCGCGAGCGGCACCCTGCTGGGCGGCGCCCTGCCCTGGCTGCTCGGACTCGGGCCGGACCCCGGCGTCCGGCTGAGCGCGGCGACCTCCGGGCTGGTGCTGCCCCTTTCCGTGCCGCTGCTGCTGGGCGCGGCGGTCACGGTCGCCTTCGTCCTTCACGTCCTGGCCGCCCTGACCGAGCCGGCCCGGCCGGCGGCCACCCTGCGCGGTGTGCTCCGCGGCATCCCGGCCACCGTGTCGGGCGGGCTGCGCCTCGGCGGACGCGACCCGCTGGTCCGGCGGGTCCTCCTGGGCGCGGCGGGTGCCGGCAGCGCGCTGTCCGTGGTCGAACTGCTCACCCCGGGCCGTACGGCGGCCCTGACAGGCGCTCCGGAGTCGGGCGCGGTGCTCTTCGCGCTGCTCGCCTGTGCCGGATTCGCATGTTCCGCCGTCGGCAGCCATCTCGCCCCGCGCACCGCCGCGTGGGCCGGTGGCGGGGAGCGTGCGGTCCTGGTGAGCCTCTGCGCCGGGGCGGGCGGACTGTTCCTGCTGGCCGCCACGGCGGCGTCCACCGGGGCGGGCCCGGCAGTTCTCGCGGCCGCCGGCTTCGGGGTGGTCTACCTCGGCCTCGGTGCGGCGGGCCCGAACGAGGGCGAGCTGCTGCACCGCCGTGTCGAAGGATCGGGGCGGGCCACGGCCCTGTCCGTGCAGTCCCTTGCCCTGCAGCTGTCGGCGGCTCTCACCGGTGCGATCGCGGGCCTTCTCCCGCCGGGCCCGCTGCCCTGGCTGCTGGGAGGGGGCGCCCTCCTGGCGGCCGCCCTCCTGTGGTCGGGCCGCGGCGGCCGGCGGGGACCGGCGGCTCCGCCGGGCGGCCTGAAGGCCGCACTCCGCGCCGATGTCCATTCTGTCGATAAATGAGACATCTCATCACTTATAGTCCCGCTATGGCTCTGCATGAGACGAAGGACGTATCCCGCCAGGACGCCGATACGGACGTGTTCGCGTCCACGTTGAGCGGCCAGATCCTCCCCAAGTACCGGATCCCGGAGGACCACTCACCCACCGAGGTCGTCTACGAGCTCCTCCGCAACGAGCTCCTGCTCGACGGCAACGCCGCCCAGAACCTCGCGACGTTCTGCACCACCTGGTCGGACGAGGGTGTGCACCGCCTGATGAACGTCTGTCTCGACAAGAACATGATCGACAAGGACGAGTACCCGCAGACCGCCGAGATCGAGTCCCGGTGCGTCAACATCCTGGCCGACCTGTGGAACGCCCCCGCCGGCACCACCGCGACCGGATGCTCCACCACCGGCTCCAGCGAAGCCGCCATGCTCGGCGGCCTCGCCCTCAAATGGCGCTGGCGCGAACGCCGCCGCGCCGCGGGGCTCCCCACCGACCGCCCGAACCTGGTCTGCGGGCCGGTCCAGATCTGCTGGGACAAGTTCGCCCGCTACTTCGACGTCGAGCTGCGCCAGGTCCCGCTGGAGCCCGGCGCCACCGGCCTGCAGCCGCACCAGCTCGCCCAGTACGTCGACGAGAACACCATCGGCGTCGTCGCCATCCTCGGCGTCACCTACACCTGCGACTACGAGCCCGTCGCCGAACTCGCCGCCGAACTCGACCGGATCCAGGCCGAGCACGGCTGGGACATCCCCATCCACGTCGACGGCGCGAGCGGCGGCTTCGTCGCGCCCTTCCTCCACCCCGACGTGGTGTGGGACTTCCGGCTGCCGCGCGTCGCCTCCGTCAACACCTCCGGCCACAAGTACGGACTCGCGCCCCTCGGGGTCGGCTGGATCATCTGGCGCTCCGCCGACATGCTCCCCGGCGACCTCGTCTTCAAGGTGGACTACCTGGGCGGCGACATGCCGACCTTCGCCCTCAACTTCTCCCGCCCCGGCGGTGAGATCATCGCCCAGTACTACCTGTTCCTGCGCCTCGGCCGGGGCGGCTACACCCGGGTGCAGCAGGCCTGCGCCGACACCGCCCAGTACCTGGCACGGCAGATCGCCGACATGGGCCCCTTCACCCTCCTCTACGACGGCAAGGGCGCCCTGCCCGCCGTCTCCTACACGCTGACCGACCCGGACGCCTCCCCCTTCACCCTCTACGACCTCTCCGACCGGCTGCGGATGCGCGGCTGGCAGGTGCCCTCGTACCCGCTGCCCGCCGACCGCGACGACACCGTCATCCAGCGCGTCCTGGTCCGCCACGGGGTGACCCGCGACCAGATCGCCCTGCTCGTCGAGGACCTGCGCCGCGCCGTAGAACACCTGACGGCCTCACCCCCGCCCGCCCCGGCCGCCGCCCCCCGCTCCGGCTTCCACCACTGACCGCCACCGGATGGACACAGGCGGCCCGGCCGACGTGTGGGCGCAGGGTGACGCCTACGAGCGGTACATGGGCCGGTGGAGCCGCCGGGTCGCCGAGGTGTTCGCGGCCCGGCTCGGCGGCCCGGCCGGCCTGCGCTGGCTGGACATCGGCTGCGGCACCGGGGCGCTGACCGCGGCCGTCGCCGCCCGATGCCGGCCGGAGGCCGTGCTGGGACTGGACCGCTCCCCGGGCTTCCTGCGCGCGGCCCGGGCCGCCGCGCCCGGGCCGGCCCTCTTCGCCGTGGCCGACGCGTCGGCCCTGCCGCTGCGCGACGCGGCGTTCGATGCGGTCGTCAGCGGGCTGTCCCTCAATTTCCTCGACCCGCCACGGGCGGCGGCCGAGGCCGCACGGGTGGTCCGGCCGGGCGGCCTCGTCGCGGCCTACGTGTGGGACTACGCCGACGGCATGACCTTCCTGCGCCGCTTCTGGGACGCGGCGGCCGCCCTCGACCCGGTGGCCGCCGAGCTGGACGAGGGCCGGCGGTTCGCGCTGTGCCGGCCCGGCCCGCTGCGCTCGCTCTGGAGCGGTGCGGGGCTGGTCGACGTGACGGTCGCCGCCATCGAGGTGCCCACCGTCTTCAGCGGGTTCGAGGACTTCTGGGAGCCCTTCCTCTCCGGCCAGGGACCGGCACCCGGCTACGTCGCCGCTCTCGACGCCGCCGCCCGCGACCGGCTGCACACCCGGCTCGCCACGACCTTGCCCACCGGCCCCGACGGGTCGGTCCACCTCACCGCCCGCGCCTGGGCCGTCCAGGGGAGGCGGCCGTGACACCCCCGACCCGGCCGGCCACGTCGCAGCTCAGGCGTACCACATCGTCGACGACACCCCGATGGGCTTCGGCGCGCACGTCAGGACGGTCGCCGAGGTCCACCGGCTGGTCACGGCGAACATGCGGGTGTCCGACGCGAAGGCGAAGGCGGAGCCGGGACCCCGAGCCACCCCGGCCGCGTCGATGGGCTGCGCGCACTCGCCCGTGGCTGAGGCGGCCGGGGAACGGTCCCGGCCGGCCGGCGGACGCTTCCTACTTGGCGCCGAAGTTCTGCGTCCACCACGGGCCGCCCGCGCCCTGGTGGATACCGACACCGATGTCCTTGAAGGAGCAGTTGAGGATGTTGGCCCGGTGGCCCGGGCTCTTCATCCAGGAGTCCATGACCGACTGCGCCGTCTGCTGGCCCCTCGCGATGTTCTCGCCGTACGTCGACCAGCGGTAGCCCGACGCCGTCGTGCGCTCCCCGGGGTCCTTGCCGTCGGGGTTGGTGTGGTCGAAGAAGCTCCGCGCGGCCATGTCGTCGGAGTGCCCCTGCGCGGCCGCCCGCAGCTGCGAGTCCTCCTTGAGGGGGCCGCAGCCGGCCGCCGCCCGCTCGGTGTTGACCAGTGCCACCACCTGGCCGGCGATGCCCGGCGGCGCGGGCGCGGGCTTGGGCGCGGAGGGGCGCGGGCTCGGCGAGGTGCTCCGGCTCTGCGTGGGGCTCGGGCTGGCCGACGGGCTCGCCGAGGCCGAGGCGGACGGAGAGGGGGACGCGGAGGGCGAGGCGGAGGCCGACGGCGAGGGGACCCCGGCGGACTCCGTCGCCGAGAGCGCGGCCAGCGGCGCCGCGGTCGCACCCGTGTCCTCCCTGGCGTCGCCCGAACCGGGCAGGCCGCCCAGGTACACGAGGCCGCCGCCCGCGACACACGCGGCGACCACCGCGCCGCCGACCACCCGGCGGCGGCTCTGCCGGCGCCTGCGCAGTGCGCCCCGGCCGCCCGTGCCCGTGCTCGCCACCGGAGTGAGGTGGGTCGCGGCGTCGTCGAACCCGGTATCGGCGCCGCCCAACCCGCCGTGGGCCCCCGACCCGCCGTTCGCGCCGTTCGTATCCGCGGCGCCGTCCGTGAAGGCTGCGCCGTCCGCGTAGGCCGCGCCGTCGGCGTAGGCCACCGGGGCGAAGCCGGCCGTCCCGGCCGTCCGCATGCCCGCCAGCAGCGCCGCCGAGACCGGGACGAGGGCCAGACCGGCCAGCAGCCCCTCCGCCGGAACCAGCCCGCTCCACAGGCCGGAACACCGTACGCACTCCCGCGCGTGACGGGCTATTCGCTTGCGCCACAGCGCCGACGGCTGCCCGTCCCAGCCCGGCAGCACGCCCCGCAGCTCCTCGCACGCCGGCTGGGAGTCCAGGGCGCGCTCCACCACCCGCGCCGACTCCAGCTGCGCCTTCATCCGCTGCACCCGGACCGCCGTGTGCTGGGGGGACAGCTCCAGCGCCGAGGCCACCTCCGCCCGGTTCAGCTCACCGGCGCACTCCAGCCACCACAGGGACAGCAGCGCCCGGTCCTCGGGCTCCAGCCAGCGCGTCGCCCGGGCCGTCTCACGCCGCTGCCCGGCCAGGTTGAGGCGTACGACGGTCAGGTCGACGAAGTCCGCGCCCGGGTCGGCCACATCCCAGGCAGACTCCAGGGTGCTCTCGCCGAAACCGCTCTGCCGGGCCTGCCAGTGCGCCCGCACCCGGTTCATCGCGATGGCCACCAGCCAGGACCGGAACGACTCGTCCGCGCGCAGTCCGCCCAGCCCGTCCAGGGCCCGCAGCATCGTGTCCTGCACCACGTCGTCCACGTCGCAGGAGCCGCCCAGGGCCCGCCCGACGATGTTGTAGACGAGCGGGAGGTGGGCGCCGACGAGCTCGTCCTGTGCGCGGGGATCGCCCGTGCGAGCCGCTGCCACCAGCGCTGCGGTGTGCTGAGTAGTCATGTGAATGTCCCTGTCCGTACCGGCGGTCGATGATGCCCGATACCTGGGAGACCGTGCAGGGGGGCCTCGATAACAGTTAATCGGAAGAATTTTCCTTGAGGTCCTTCCGAGGCCGCCATCGGGGTCAATGGGGCGTCACAGCAGGGGCGCCAGCGCGCGGGCGGAGTACCACCCGCTGCCGGTGAACCCCGCGCCCGTCGACACGACGGGCGCGGGCGACTGCTTCACGGGCACCGCCACAGCCCGGATCGTCCTCGGCGACAGCCTTGAGGACGCCGTGGCCCACGCGACCGCCGCCGCCTCCCTGTCGGTGTCCGGCCGCGGCGGCACCGGGCGGGTCCCGGCCTTCAGCGAGACGGCGGCGCCGGCGGCCGCGCACCGGGGAAGGACGGCGGAGCGAGCAGGCCGGCCGCTCCGGGCCGACCCTGCGCCGCGGCCTCCGGATCGGTGACCCAGCCCGCGGCGAGGACCAGCCCGGAGGCGCGGTGCACGGCCAGGAACCCGAACGGCCGGTCGAAGCGGAGTTCGGCCCGCCGGGCCCGGTGGCTCGGCTGCCGCGCGGCACCGCCGGGCCGGGCGGCGATGGCGGTGACGGCCGCCGCCTCGAACCCCGCGGCGTGGAAGCGGGCCATGGCCGACTGCCGTGCGGAGCCGATGGCCAGCGGCTCGGTGCTGATGCCCGGGAAGTGGCCGTAGCCGTGGTCGGTCGCGGTCAGGAGCCCGAACAGTGCCGCGTCCTCCAGCAGGTCGTGCTCCGCCGACAGCGAGAAGACCACCGTGGACACGGACAGCTGCGGCTGCGGGCTGAAGGACTGCACCGCCCCGATCGTCAGCCCGGGGCCCGGCGCCCCGTCCGCGAGGGCGTCGCCGCCCACCAGCGGGCCGGTACCGGAGGCGGCGGCGATACCGGTCGCCAGTACGTCGGCGGCGGGCGCCGCCGGGCCGCCGAGGAGCAGGTGCACGTCCAGGTCGGTGTCCGCCGCGCCGGTGACCTCCAGGACGGTGACCGGCCCGGCGGGCCCCGCGGCGACCCGGACCGGGTCCAGCGAGGACGTGGTGCGTGAGAGCTGCCGCACGCCGCGGCCCGCCCAGGGGCCGTCGGACACCCGGCCCGGGAACTCCCTGAATGGTTCCTCCCACTTCAGTGTCAGTGCGAGCGCCGAGGCGAGGACGAGGCGGGTGTCCGGCTGCAGGGTGACCGGCATGCGTTCGATCAGGCCCCCCGTCCGGTCCGACGCCCAGCCGTCCAGGGCCTTGGTGTCCCGCTCCAGGTCCCAGGTCAGCGTCCCCCGGGTGCCGGGCGGGAGCTTCGCCGACCAGCCGTCCTTGAGCCGCAGGTCGGCCTTGGTCCACAGGCCGGTCGCCGCGCTCAGCCCCCGTACGTCGGCCAGTGCGGCCAGCAGCTCCCGAGCGGCCCCGGCCGCGTCCTCGGCGGGTATGCCCAGAGCCTGAGTCAACTCCTCGCGGGCCGGTCCGCCCGCGCCGTCCGCGAGCAGGGCGAGCAGCGGCCAGACCCCGGCCGCGGTGAACACCGTGCCCTCGGCGCCGGAAGCGGCCCGCGAGGCCCAGCGCGTGGTGAGGTGATTGACCGCCCGTACCGTCGTCTCGCTCGTCTTCGTCGTCATGCGGGGGAGCGTACGGGGAGGGACGCCGCCGGGCCGGACGGATTTCCACGGCCCGGCGGCGCCGGTCAGCGGCCGCGCAGGCCCCGGTCGACGGCCGTCACCAGCTCGCCGTCGGCGGTGTCCGCGTCGAGCGACCAGAACATCGCGCCGCCCAGGCCGTGTTCACGGACGTAGCCGGTCTTGGCGCGCAGCACCTGCGGGTCGTCGTACGTCCACAGGGTGGTGCCGTCGAAGAGCCAGGCGTGCCCGCCGCGCCGGTCGCGGTGGACCTGGTACGCGCCGGAGTCGGCCAGCTTCTGCAGGGCCTTGTAGTCCTCGTACCCGGCGGCCCAGGTGGCCGGGGCCGGGCCGGTGGCGGGCTGCCCCAGGCCGTCCCCGCCGCCGGTGACGCCGGTCCAGCCCTGCCCGTAGAACGGCATGCCCATCACGAGCTTGTGGGCGGGCGCGCCGCGCCGCTTCCAGGCCTCCACGGTGCCGTGGACGCTGAAGTCGCCGCGGGCGTACAGGGCGGACTGCTGCGCGGTCCTCGGCTCGCCGGAGACGTGGAAGTCGTAGCCCTGGAGGTTGACGAAGTCCAGGTCGCGCATGATGCGGCGGACGTCGAAGCCCGCGTCGATCTTGGCGGGCGCCGTCGGGACAAAGGCGGTCAGCTCGTACTTCGTGCCCCGCTTCTGGGTGCGGGCGTACGCGTCGAGCTGGGTACGGAACTCCTTCACGAGCTCGGTGAAGTTGCGCTTGTCCTCGGGCCGGTACGGGGTGTCCGTGTCACCCGCCGAGCCGGGCCACTCCCAGTCGAGGTCGATGCCGTCGAAGACACCGGCGGCGGCTCCGGCGCCGCCGCGGGTGCCGTCCTGGGGGAGGTTGCCCTTGATGTACAGGTCGATGCAGGAGGCGACGAAGGCCTTGCGGGAGGCGGGGGTGAGCGCGGCGTCGGAGAAGTGGGTGGACCAGCTCCAGCCGCCCAGCGAGATCAGCACCTTGAGGCCGGGGTGTTTGGCCTTGAGCTCCTTCAGCTGGTTGAAGTTGCCGGCGAGGGGCTGGTCCCAGGTGTCGGCGACCCCGTCGACGGAGTTCGCGGCATCGAGCGGGCGGGCGTAGTCGGCCCAGGCGTCGGCCTCGCCGGGGATGTTCCCGGTGAAGCACGTGCCCTCGGCGCTGACGTTGCCGAAGGCGTAGTTGATGTGGGTGAGCTTGCCGGCGGAGCCGTTCGCCTCCAGGTCCTGGACCTGGAAGTCCCGGCCGTAGACGCCCCATTGGGTGAAGTAGCCGATCTTCTTGTACGAGCGGCCGGCGCCGCTGTCCGCGCTGTCCGCGCCGACGGCGGTGGCCGGGGCGAAGGCGGTCAGCAGGGAGAGGGAACAGGCGGCTACGGCCAGTCTGCCGAGCATGCTGCGGCGCATGGGCTTCCTTCGAGGATGCGAGGAGTGGGCGTGAGCGCGTGCGGCGGTGCATGCCGGAAACTATTGGTCTGGACCATCTGGGTCAAGGGGCCGGGCCGGAACTCGGCCGGCCCCCGAGCCCCTGGGCCCCCGAGCCCCTGGGCCCCCGAGCCCCTGGGCCCCCGAGCGCCCGAGCGCCCTGGGACCCGAGCGCCCTGGGACCGCGCGGCCCAAGGGCCGTACGGCCCGGGGCCGGCCTGCCTTCGGGTGACGGTCAGCCGGTGCAGCCGGGGACCGCGCCGGCCGGGCTGCAGTTGTTCGGCCGGTTGTCGCGAATGACGTCGCCGCCCAGGGTCAGGACACCGGATGCCTTGAAGATGCCGCCCCCGTCGCCCGCCCGGTTGTGCGTGATGGTGTTCCCTTCCAGCGTGGTGGTGCCCAGCCCCGCGGGCCCTCCGGCGTGGTAGAGGCCGCCGCCCTGCGCTGTGCCGCCCTTCGCGGTGGCCGTGTTCCGGAGGACCTTGTTGCCGACGGCCGTCAGGCACCGCGACCGGCCGAGCCCAGCCGGCCATGCGCGGCCACCCCCGGCTTCCCGGCATGATCCGTACGGGCGGGCGGACAGCCCGGACGGAGCACGAGGACGCGCGAACGGGCCAAGGTGCGCGGACGCGCGCTCGGCCCCTGGCCCGGGTCCCCGCCACCGCGGGGTGGGAACCGCCGGACCTGGCCCCGCTAGTGTGTGCGAGTGACGCTCACCGACGACCGACAGTTCCCCGCCGCGCTCGCTGCCGCGATGGCGGTCCCCTTCGACTACGCGGACGGCCACGGGGTCGACTTCGAACCCTTCGAGGCCTTCCTGTCCGCCGAGGACACCGACGACTGGTTCAGGGCGTGGACCGGGAACAACGATCTCGACGGCGGCGCCTTCCGCGTCTTCGGCCAGGACGGATCCGGCGGGTACGCGGCGTTCTGGCTGGTGCGCCCCGGCCGTCCGGCGGCCGAACAGCCCGTGGTCTTCCTCGGGTCCGAGGGGGAGACGGGCGTCGTGGCGCGCGATCTCGGCGACTTCCTGTGGCTGCTGGCCGACGGCTGCGGCCCGTACGAGGCGGCCGCGCCGTACGGGGCCGACCGGACCTCGTGCCCGGACGAGGCCCTGACGGCCGTCGCGGTCCGGTTCGCACCGGACGCGCGGAGCACGGCCGCCGCCGTGGTCGAGCGGGCGGCCGCGGAGTTCCCCGACTTCGACGACATGATCACGGAACTCTGCCGCTGATCCCGTCGGCGCGGCGCGCCGGTAATTCACTGGATCACCCTGCCCGGCCGTGCCATGGTTGGTCCCACCGAAGGGGTGTAGCTCAGCTGGTCAGAGCAACGGTCTCCAAAACCGTAGGCCGCAGGTTCGAATCCTGCCGCCCCTGCCACGGCGCGACAGCTCGTCACACGGCCCGGGTGAGGGACATGGTCCCGCCCGGGCCGCTGGTGTCTTCGCCGCCCGCCCGCCCGCCTGCCGCCGCCCGCCCGCCCGCACGCCCGCGGGCAGGGCCGCGGCCGTAACCGGCCCCCACCCCGCCCCACATGGGGGTTCTGGCAGACTGGGGCGTACAACCAGGCGGTGCAGGACAGGAAACCGGTGCGATTCCGGTGCGGTCCCGCCACTGTGACCGGTCGCCCCGCGCGGGGGCCGGGAGTCAGACACTGACGCACCGCCTCTGCTCCTTCACGTCGACCAGGGGACGCGGATCCCCCGGAGAGGCCCTGCCATGTCGCGTACCCGCGCCGCCCTGCGCGCGTTCACCCCCGTCGCGCTCCTGATATCCCTGACCGCCTGCGCCGGTTCACCCGGCACCGGGCAGGACACGGCCGCGCCAGACGCCGCCCCCGCGCCCGGCTTCCCGTACACCGTCACCAACTGCGGTGTGAGCAGCACCTATCAGGCCCCGCCCCGGCGGGCGGTCACCATGAACCAGCACGCCACCGAGCTCATGCTCGCCCTCGGCCTGGGCGACCGGGTCGTCGGCACCGCCTACCTCGACGACGCCGTACTGCCCGCCTACAAGCCGGCCTACGACAAGATCAGGGTGCTGGCCGAGGAGTACCCCTCCAAGGAGATCCTGCTCGGCGCCGACCCGGACTTCGTCTACGGCGGCTACGCCAGCGCCTTCGACAAGGCACAGGGCCGCGACCGCGCGGGCCTCGCGCAATCCGGCATCAACTCCCGCCTGAACGTGGAGTACTGCACCGAGGGGAAGGTCGGCCTCGACCAGCTCAAGACCGAGATCACCGAGGTCGCCCGGACCTTCGGGGTACCCGACCGCGGTGCGAAGCTCGTCGAGGACGAGCAGCGCCGCATCGACGCCGTCGCCGCCCGCGTCAAGGACCGGCCCCGCCCGACCGTCTTCGCCTACGACTCCGGCGAGGCCACCGCCTCCACCTCCGGAGGCAACGGCGTGGGCAACGAGATCATCTCCCTCGCCGGTGGCACCAACGTCTTCGCCGACCTCGACGACACCTTCGGCGACGTCGCCTGGGAGAAGGTCATCGAGCGGAGGCCCGAGGTCGTCCTCATCTACGACTACGGCGGCACCACCGTCGAAGCCAAGAAGCAGCGCCTGCTGAACGACCCCGCGCTCGCCGAGGTCCCCGCCGTCAAGAACCGGCGGTTCGTCGTCCTGCCGCTCTCCTCGGCCGTTCTCGGCGTCCGCGTGGCGGACGCGGTGGAAGCGCTGGGCGGCCAGCTCCACCCGAACCCCGCGTGAGGCTGCGCACGGGCGCGGTCCTCGCCGTCCTCACCGCCGCGCTCGCCGTCTCCGCGATCGCGGGCCTCGCACTGGGCCCCGTACGGATCGCCCCCGGCCGCGTCGTCGACATCGTCATCGCCGGCCTGTCGGGGAACCGGCCCACCGGAGCCTTCGCCACCATCGTCTGGGACGTGCGGATGCCGAGGATCCTCCTCGGCGCCGTCGTCGGAGCCGGGCTCGCCGTGGCGGGCACCGTGCTCCAGGCCCTCGTCCGCAACCAGCTCGCCGACCCGTTCCTCCTCGGAGCCTCCTCCGGGGCCTCCGCCGGAGCCGTCCTCGTCATCGTCTTCGGCTCGGCCGCGGCCGGCTTCGGCATGGGCGTGCCGCTGGCCGCCTTCGCGGGCTCCCTCGCCGCGCTCGTCGCCGTCTACGCGATGGCCCGGCGCGGCGGGACCATGACCACCGGCCGGCTGATCCTGGCCGGCGTGGCCGTCCAGTACATCCTGTCCGCCCTCACCAGCCTCGTCCTCGTGCTCGCCGCGCACCCCGACCAGCTCCGCTCCGTCCTTTTCTGGACCCTCGGCGGCCTCGGCGGGGCGCGCATGGACGAACTGGCGCTGCCCACCGTCGCACTGCTCGTCGGCGGCGCACTGCTGCTCACCCTCGCCCGGCCGCTCGACCTGCTCCTCGCCGGGGAGGAGGGCGCACACACCCTGGGACTGGACACCGGACGCTTCCGCGCCGCCGTGTTCGTCCTGACCTCCCTCGTCATCGGTGTGCTCGTCGCCTGCAGCGGGGCGATCGGCTTCGTCGGGCTGATGGTTCCGCACGCCGCCCGGATGGTCGTCGGCGCCGGACACCGGGCGCTGCTGCCGGTCGCCGCACTGGGCGGGGCGGTGTTCCTGCTCCTGGCCGACCTGATCGCCCGTACGGCCGCCGCCCCGGAGGAGATACCGGTGGGGGTGGTCACCGCACTCGTCGGCGGGCCGTTCTTCCTCTGGATGCTGCGCCGTGCCGGCCGGACCGAAGGGGTGACCGGATGACGGAGAGGGACGGTCCGGCCCGGCCGGTGGAGCTCGCCGTCGAGGGCGTGCGCTACGAGACCGACGGGCACACGCTCCTGCACGGAATCGACCTCACCGCCCGCCCCGGGGAGACGGTGGGCGTGGTCGGCCCCAACGGCAGCGGCAAGACCACCCTGCTGCGCTGCGTCTACGGCACCCTGCGGGCGAGCGCCGGCCGGGTGCTGCTGGACGGCGCGGACGCGGACGCGCTCACCGTCAAGGAACGCGCGCGGCGCGTGGCGGTGGTCCCGCAGGACGCGAGCGGCACCTTCGGGCTGACCGTGCGCGAGGCCGTCGCCATGGGGCGCAGCCCGCACAAGCGCTTCTGGGAGCAGGACGGCCCGGCCGACGCACGGCGCATCGCGGACGCCCTGGAGACCGTGGGCGCCGCCCCCTTCACGGCCCGCCGCTTCGACGAGCTGTCCGGGGGCGAACGCCAGCGCGTCCTGGTGGCCCGGGCCCTCGTCCAGGACCCCGGCCTGCTCGCCCTCGACGAACCGACCAACCACCTGGACATCCGCTACCAGCTGGAGGTCCTGGGCCTGGTCCGGGCGCTGCCCGCCACCAGCCTGCTGGTCCTGCACGACCTCAACCTCGCCGCCGCCTTCTGCGACCGGCTGTACGTGCTCGCGGGCGGCCGCGTCGCGGCCTCCGGGCCACCGCGGGAGGTCCTCACCGAGGAACTGCTGGCGGAGGTGTACGGGGTGCGGGCCCGTGTCGAGGTCCATCCCGACACGGGCTCGCCCAACGTCGTCTACCTGCCCGTCACCGCGGGCTCCTGGTAACCGTACGGGCGCGTGATGATCTCCATCCCGTGCCCGGCGGGGTCCGTGAAGTAGACGCCGCGGCCCCCGTCGTTGTGGTTGATCTCGCCCGGGAACCTGCCGTGCGGGTCGGCGAAGTACGGGACCCCGGCCGAGCGGATCCTCTCGAACGCCACGTCGAACTCCTCCTCGGAGAGGAGGAAGGCGTAGTGCTGCGGGGTGATCTTCTCGGCCGGAACGGTGGCGAAGTCCAGGGTGACGCCGTTGGCGGTGTCGACGGGGATGAACGGCCCCCACTCGGCCCCGACCTCGAGACCGAGGACGTGCGCCAGGAACTCGGCGGACTCCCGGTTGTCACGGGAGTGGACGATCGTGTGGTTCAGCTGTACGGACATGGGTGAATGCCTCCGGAAGGCACATCACGGGCACCTCCATGCCTCACCCGGCCGGTGACCGGCACGCGATGCCGTGATCACGATCCTAGACAGCCCGCCGCGGTGGAGCCAAGCCCTTTCCGCCGCGGCGGGATCATGAACCCCCGTCCTTCGGGGGACTACGCCAGGGGCAGGACCAGGCGGGCGGAGGTGTCCTCGGCGGCCGTGAACGTGATGGCGGCGGCGACGCCGTCGCCCGCGTCCGAGTAGAGCTGGTCCTGGCTGTTCACCACGAGCATGAGCCGGTGGTTCGGGGCGAGGTCGTAGCCGGCGGCCTGGAGCTGCCAGGTGGCCCTGCGGTCCTCGTCGGGGGAGAGCTCCCGCAGGGTGAAGGGCTCGTGCGTGATGATGCGGGCGGTGTCGTCGGGGGCGACGTCGAACAGGTACGCCACGAGGGTCGCGGCCGGGGCGGAGCTGCGGACGGTCAGGGTGAGCCCGGGGACACCGCGGATGCGGCGGCCGGTCTGCAGCGGGCCGCTGGTCCACACGGCGAGGTGCCGGCGGTCGAAGGTGCCCGTGGGATAGGGCTTCGGGTTGCCCTTCCACTCCGCCTGGCCCGTCGTGATGAGGGCGTCCACCGCGGTGGCGGCCGTGACCTGCCCGGCCGTGAACTCCCGCTTCCAGCCCGTTTCCGGCGCGGTGCCGAGGCCGCCGTCACGGCGGTCCGTGGAGGAGGCGGTGAGATACCAGGTCTCGGTGGAGGTGGTGACGTCCGCCCAGGACTGCGCCGTTTCGCGGACGGCCGGTTCGGTGATGACGTTCTGGCCGGTCCCGGGGTCGGGCTCGGTCTTGTACGTGAACATGATCTGGCTGCTCACCGGCTTCCAGCCGGGAACGCCGTTGTCGGCCCCGAGCAGGTGGTGGTCGAGCCAGGCGAACGCCTCCTCGACGGGCAGGTTCGGCCCGCTGAACGGGATGGTGAGCCCGGCGCCCTCGGGCGCGGCGTGGTCTCCGATCCAGAGGTTGAGCCGCTTGGGCACGGTCAGCCGCTCGAAGTGCGCGATGGCCTGGTTGGCCGGGAACAGCGTTTCGTGCCAGGTGTTGGAGATGAAGGTGGGGACGCCGCGGGCGTTGGTCTCGTCGACGTACGACGCCGGCGAGTGCTCCTTGCCCCACGCCACGACAGCGTCGAGGTTCCGGCCGGCCAGGAAGTCCTCGAGGATCTGCCGGGTGGCCGGGTCGAACTTCCGCTCGATGGGGCCGCCGGTGAAGTCGATCAGGGCCTGTACGGCCTTCAGGTGCCGGGTGTCGTTCTGGTAGAGGCTGTCGGCCAGGTCGCCCCACGTGCTCAGGGCCACGACCGCGTCCACTCGGGCCGCCGGGTCGTGCGCCGCGACCAGCTGGCTGATGCCCGACCCGTAGGACTCGCCGAGGAAGGCGATCCTGCTCGGCTCGAAGTACTGCTGGGCGTAGTCGATGACGGTGGAGCCGTCGGCCCAGTCCGAGGGGCCGGCCACGTCGATCGTGCCGCCGGAGGTCCAGGGCGCGTCGATGAAGGAGCCGCCGGGGGCGGGGAAGGTGAGGCCGATGCCGCGGGGAGTGTAGGCCAGGACGTGGTAGCCGCGGAGCGCCAGCTGGAGATAGGCGTACTCGAAGATGATCCAGCCGAACGGCGTCCAGCCCGACGGCACGATCACCAGCGGGCGGGGCTCGGTGGTGTTGAGCTTGATGGTGTGGGCGGAGAGCCGCACGCCGTCATGGGCGGTGATGCGGGGGAAGCCGAAGGTCGCCTTCGCCCGCACCTGTTCCGTCAGCTGCTGGAGTTCGGGGGTGAGCAGCGGGGTCTCGGCCGTCCCGTCCAGCGTGGCGATCAGCGCCTCGGCGACGTTGACGGCGTCCGGGTCCACGGACGTGGCCGAGGTGTAGATGCCCTGCCCGGAGATCCGGTTCAGCTGGGCCGCGGTGACCGGGGTGATCGGGTTGTCGTCCTGCGAGTGGCTCACGAAGCCGTCCTCTCGAAATCGCCGACCGGGCGGGCCGGTCGGTGCCGTGGGGGACCCGTTCTAGCCCTGCCGGTGCACCTCGTAGCGCATATCAGGACATCTACGCTCTTGGCGGCAGTCGGCGGGCTTCACCCGTCCAGACGGTTTGAACACTCCCGGCCCGCCCCGGGAGAGGAGAACGATCAATGTGCGCCGGGAGGTGGTCGCCCGCGGTCCCCGAGGGGTGACGACCGATCGACCTGATTCGGCCGCAGGTGCGCGGCAGAACGGGGGAGAGGGGTGGCGCGCACCCCACTCGGGCGTTCTAGGCTGGCTCTTTATCGTTTCCGAACACCAGCCGGTCATGAGGGAGCGGGAGATGGCGCACGGCGGCTCAGATGAACGATTCCGCACAGGACGGCCGGAAGTCGAATCCCGCGTGCGGCCACCGCATCCCGCGATCTGGACTCACCGACCTGTTCGTCATGTACCCGTCGAGTCGGAGGAACGAAAACGCATGCGCCATCTCCCGCTGGGCAGTTCAGCATGATCTGGCGCGGAACCCCGGGCGTTCACGCCCGCGAGGAAGCGCTTCCCTGGACTGCTCTGACCCGCACTGGAGCANTTCAGCATGATCTGGCGCGGAACCCCGGGCGTTCACGCCCGCGAGGAAGCGCTTCCCTGGACTGCTCTGACCCGCACTGGAGCATGGGTCCGCACTGTTGACCTCAGCCAGGGCGTTTCTGGTTCTCGATGTACTCCTTGATGATGCTGAGCGGAGCACCACCGCAAGACGCGGCGAAGTAGGACGGCGACCAGAAGTGATCGCCCCACAGGTACTTGCGGATGTGCTCAGGGAACTCCTGGCGGAGCCTGCGGGCGGAGACGCCCTTGAGGGAGCCGACCAGCCGGGACAGGGCGACCTTCGGCGGGTAGTGCACCAGGAGGTGCACGTGATCGGTCTCGCCATTGAACTCGACCAGTTCGGTCTCGAAGTCGGCGCACACGGTGCGCATGATCTCTTCGCAGCGCCCGAGGATCTCGTCCGTGAAGGGACCGCGCCGGTACTTGGGTGTGAAGACCAAATGTGCATGGAGGGTGTATACGACCGTACGACCCCTGCGGATGTTGGGGTTTGGTTCCCATCGTGGTGACATAGATCAATGCTACGATCACGGGTGTGAAGATCGTGACGCAGGTGAAGCTGATGCCGGAGGCCGGCCAGGCCGCTGCGCTGTCGGCGACTCTGCGTACGGTCAATGAGGCCGCGTGCTGGGTATCCGGTGTGGCGTTCGAGCGCGGTGTTCCACGTGAGTACGAGCTGCGCAGGCACACCTACGCCGAGTTGAAGGCGCGCGGGCTGGGGGCGCAGGCCGCCCAGCATGTGATCAAGAAGACGCGTGACGCCTACACCACGCTGAAGGCGAACATCCGCGCCGGGAACCTCGGCAGACCGGGGTCGAAGCGCAGGGTCAAAGCGGAGTCAAGGCCGGTCACGTTCCGGCCCGGGGCCGCGCAGCCGTACGACGACCGGTGCCTGTCCTGGCAGTACGACGCCGGAACGGTGTCGATCTGGACGGTGGCCGGACGGCTGAAGAACGTCCGCTTCGCGTGCTCACCGGACGCGCTCAAGATGCNACGCCGGAACGGTGTCGATCTGGACGGTGGCCGGACGGCTGAAGAACGTCCGCTTCGCGTGCTCACCGGACGCGCTCAAGATGCTTCGCGAGCACCGCAAGGGCGAATCCGACCTGATCGAACGGGACGGCGTGTTCTACCTGCTCTCCGTCTGCGACGTGCCTGAGAAGCCGGTCAACGAGAACCCGGCCGGGTTCGTCGGCGTCGATCTCGGGATCGTGAACATCGCCACTACCTCCACCGGCTACCGGGCTGCCGGGCGCGGTCTGAACCGGCACCGCGAGCGGCAGCTCGCGCTACGGAAGAAGCTCCAGTCCAAGGGCACCAAGTCTGCCAAGCGCCTCCTGAAGAAGCGCTCGCGCAAGGAAGCCCGGCATGCCACCAACGTCAACCACATCATCTCCAAGCACATCGTCACCACCGCTGAACGCACCGGCTCCGGTATCGCTCTGGAAGACCTCACGGGCATCCGTAGCCGGGTACGGCTCCGCAAGGACCAGCGGACCTCTCTGCATTCGTGGAGCTTCCAGCAGCTTGGCCAGTGCATCGAGTACAAGGCCAGGCGGGCCGGGGTGCCGCTGGTGTACGTCGATCCGGCGTACACCAGCCGACAGTGCTCCGAGTGCGGTCACATCGACCGGGGCAACCGCCAGTCACAAGCGACGTTCGCCTGCCGGTCCTGCGGGGCCCTCATGCACGCGGACGACAACGCGTCCCACAACATCGGCCGCAAGGGCGAGACCGTGTGGACCGCGGGGCGTGAGTCACGCGTCCCTGCCACCCCATAGGGGTGTCTGGACGGAGGAGTCCACCCAGCAGCCAGTTGGGCGCTACCTCCAAGCCCGGTCCTTCAGGGCCGGGTCAAGTTGACTGCTTCTTGGAGGCCTCGGCGGCCTGCGCGGCGATGTCCTCCAGGACGCCCTTGGGGTTGCCGGTCGGCTCCACGGCGCGTCCGATGTTGCGCTTGATGGTGTCGCTGACCGTCACCCAGGACGGGTCGTTGACCGGGTAGAGCTGGGCGCCGCGCAGCGCGTTCAGGAACTGCTGGTCGTTCTTGTCGAGCCCGCCGCCCGCCGGGGTGCGCGAGGCCGTCACGGTGGACGGCAGCAGGTGGTAGCGGCCCGCGAAGTCCGCCAGGTTCCTGTCCTGGTAGACGAAGTCCAGGAACTTGCCGATCTCCGCGCCCCTGCCGTTCTGCTTGAAGGCCATCATCCAGTCGGCCACGCCGACGGTCGGCGGGGTCTCCCCGGTGCCGAGGTCGTCCGACACGGGCATGGTGGTGGTGACGACGTTGATGCCCTTGGCGCGCGCCTCGTGGGCGAGCGAGGGGTAGCCGTTGAGCATGCCGACCTCGCCGCGCGTGAAGGCGGCGAAGGCGTCGGCCCGGTTCAGCTGGGAGGGGGCCGTGGCGCCCGTGTACCCGGTCGCGACCATGTTCTCCTTGACCCATTCCCAGGTCTTGACGTTCCGGTCGGAGGCCAGGCTGTAGTTGCCGCTGCTGTCGGCGTAGCCGCCGCCGTTGCTCAGCTCCCAGATCAGCGCCTCGGCGTGCGCCTCCTCCGGCCCGAGCGGCAGCGCGTACGGGTACTTCACGCCCTTGTCCTTGAGCGCCTTGGCGGCGGCCTTCAGATCGGACCAGGTCCTGGGGGCCTCCTTGATGCCGGCCTTGGCGAACAGCGCCTCGTTGTAGAAGAGCAGGCGGCTGCTCGCCACGAAGGGCAGGCCGTAGAGGGTGCTGCCCACCGAGCCGGCGTCGGCCAGCGGCTGGAGGAAATTCGCCTCGGCGGTGACCGAGAGGAGTTCGTCCGCGGGATAGAGCTCGCCCCGGGCGGCGAAGTCCGAGTAAGAGCCCATGAGCGCGATGTCGGGCGCCTTGCCGGCCTTGACCATGCGGGAAACTTCGCGGTCGATGTCGGCCCACGGCAGGAGCTTTACCTCGACCTTGATTCCCGGGTTCTCCTCGGTGAAATCAGCCGTCACCTTGTCCCAGAACGGCTTGGAACTGGTGGCCGGGCTGTCGCCGTATTCGGCGGCCACCAGCTGCAGCGTACCCTCGCCACCTGCGCCGTCTCCGGAACCGCCGCATCCGGCCAGTGGTATCAGCAGGCCGAGCACGGACGCGGTCGCGGTCGTGCCGAAAATTCTCCGTCGCACGGGTGTATTCCCCTGAATTTCTTTTGTGGCTCGTTATTACTTATGGGTTGCTCCGGGCAGGGTGATCCCTCGATGGCCCGTTGGCCGGAATTCTCTCCCGAGGGAGGGGTGGTTGTTTCCATGGGGGTCTTACTTGTGGTCAATGCTCCAAGCGGCGCTTTTCGTAATGGTGTTTTCCGATATGCGGCCGGTGAACTGGACGCGCGTAGACATGCCGAAAAGCCCGTTTCCGGCCGGGAAACGGGCTTTTCGGTGTGGTGGCGGGGGCCGCCGGGGTCAGTCGGCGAATTCGCCCGCGTACGGGTCGGGCTCACCCGTCTCCGGGTTGCGGCCCTCCTGCCAGCGCCGCTGCGCCTTGTGCCAGTGCACGAAGCTCAGGTGGCCGCCGTCCCAGAACGTGATGCCGACCGGGCTCACGTCGAACTCGTCGGAGCACAGCCGGTAGAGGAACTCGGCCATGCCGTACGGGTAGACGGCGAAGGAGTCCGCGGTGTGCCGGCCGCACACCAGGACCGGCCAGCGGTCCGGATCGGGGTCGGAGGTCAGCCAGCACAGGATGTCCGAGCCGCCGGTGACACCCCAGGCGATGATCGACTCCGGGTCCACGTCGAAGGCCGAACGGCCGCCCTCCGCCTCCCACACCTGCCGGGCGTTGTCCGTCTCCTCGGCCATCCCGGCCGGATCCCACTGGAGTCCGGGCTTGGGCAGCGGCAGCAGGATGCTGGCCTCCCCGTTGATCGAGCCGGCGCCGAACCGGCCCATGAACGCGATGAAGTCCGCCGGGAACCGGGTCCCCCACACCGCCTCGGCCGCGCGCCAGTCGATGTCCTCGTCGGCGCCGTGCGTCGCCGGCATGATCTGCTCCAGCGCCTTGATCCGCGCGTTCTCCGTCATGCCGCTCCCCTGCTGCCCCAGCTCAACCGCCCCAACCTACTGCCGGCGCCGGGCTCCACCTAGGCCCGGTCGTCGAAGTCCCGCCTGGCCCGCGGTGTCCGGCACCGCACCTCGACGCGTTGTCGGGGCGCCCGAGTGCGTCCAGTGCACGGGCGCCCCTCCGCCGTGCGAGGCGCAGCACCGGACACCGCGGGCCTGCCCGGCGCTACTTCGACGACAGCGCCTAAGGGGTGTCCACTGCCAGCGTGGTCCCGGCCGTCAGGCCCCAGCCGGACATCGCGCCGGCCGCCGCCTCCAGGACGTGCCGGGCGCGCAGCCGGGGGAGCCCGAGCCGGCCCGGGGCCATGGTGACCACGTCGAGCACCCGCAGGTTCCGGTCCAGGTACGCCACGTCGATCGCGAACCGCATCCGGAAGGTGTGCACGCTCGCCGCGGGGGTCAGCAGCATCGCCCCGTCGATCCCGTCCCGGCCGAGCAGCCCCCGTGTCCTCGCCCGGTAGGAGGCGGCGACCTCCAGCGGGATCCGCGTCGGGTCCGTGCCGACCCGCAACGCGGCGGGACCGTCGTACCAGTGCGCCATGGCGGTCACCTTAAGGGGTGTCTACCTTCGCCCCCATGGGTGTGTTCGTGATCGTTGTCGCCGCCGGGTACGGCGTGGCCGCCGGGCTGCTGCTGCCGCGCGCGGCCTACCGGCTGTCCGTGGAGCCGGGGGAGCCGTGGCGGGAGCACTGCCCGCAGGGGCACCCGCTGCGCGGCTGGCTCGGCCCGGCCCGCTGCCGCCCGTCCGGGCCGGCGGGCTCCGGGCCGGCGGGCTCCGGGGCGGCGCACGCGTACGGGCCGCGCGCCGTGCTCCCGGCCGTCCTCACCGCGGCGGTCTGCGCCCTGGTCGCGGCCGCCGTCGGGGTGCGGCCCGAGGCGGCGGCGTACGCGGGACTGGCCCCGCTCCTCGTCCTGCTCGCCCTGGTCGACCGGGCCGTGCACCGGCTGCCCGACGTACTGACCCTGCCGCTCGCGGCCGGGGCGGCCGCCCTGCTCGGGATCTCCGCCCTGCTGCCCGGCGCGGCCGGGTCCTGGCGGCTCGCCCTGCTCGGCGGCGGCGCGCTCGGGGCGGCGTACCTGGTGCTCCATCTGATCAACCCCGCCGGCATGGGCCTCGGCGACGTCAAGCTGGCGCTCTCGCTGGGGGTCGCTCTTGGGTGGTACGGGTGGGGGGTATGGGCCGCGGGGGCCTTCCTGGGCCTCCTCTACGGCTCGCTCTACGGCCTGACCCTGCTCCTGCGCGGCTCCGCCACCCGTGACCAGGGCTTCGCCTTCGGCCCCTTCATGGCGGCCGGAGCACTCACCGGAGTGCTGCTGGGTGGTTTCGGAGCGTAATCATGGCGCGCCGATGCACGCAGCATGCTTTACGAAGGGTTATGGTGGAACCCCCCCCCTCGGGCCGGTCCGTATCCCCCCCACGGACCGGCCCGTTTTTCGTTCACCCGTCCCCCGCAAGGGCGTTGAGGCAAAAACGCAGGTCAGCCGCGCTGGGCCCAGATGTTGGTGCCGGGGGTGGACACCGCGAAGGAGTCGATCTCCTTCAGCTCCTCCTCGGACAGCGGTGCACCGGCCAGAGCGGCCACGTTCTGCTCCAGCTGCCGCACGCTCGACGCACCGATGAGGGCCGAGGTCATCCGCTCGTCGCGCAGCACCCAGGTGAGCGCGAGCTGGGCGAGGGACTGGCCGCGGCGGGAGGCGATCTCGTTCAGTCCGGCCAGCCGGCGCAGCACGTCGTCCGAGAGCAGGTCGGGGCTCAGCGACTTGCCCTGGGCGGCGCGCGAGTCGGCCGGGATCCCCTTGAGGTACTTGTCGGTCAGCAGGCCCTGCGCGAGCGGCGCGAAGGAGATGCACCCCATGCCGGCGTCCTCCAGGGCGTCCAGCAGGCCGTCCTCCTCCGTCCAGCGGTTGATCATGGAGTAGGAGGGCTGGTGGATGAGCGGACGCACGCCCATGCCGCGCAGGATCCGCACGGCCTCCGCCGTCTGCTCGGCCGTGTACGAGGAGACGCCGACGTAGAGCGCCTTGCCCTGCTGGACCGCGGACGCGAGGGCGCCCATGGTCTCCTCCAGCGGGGTCTGGGGGTCGAAGCGGTGCGAGTAGAAGATGTCGACGTAGTCCACACCCATCCGCTTCAGCGAGGCGTCGAGCGAGCTGAGCAGGTACTTGCGGCTGCCCCACTCGCCGTACGGCCCGGGGTGCATCAGGTAGCCGGCCTTGGTCGACAGGATCAGCTCGTCGCGGTAGGACGCGAAGTCCTGCGCAAAGATCTTGCCGAAGTTCAGCTCGGCCGATCCGGGCGGCGGTCCGTAGTTGTTCGCGAGGTCGAAGTGGGTGACGCCGAGATCGAAGGCGCGGCGCAGGATCGCCCGCTGGGACTCCAGGGACCGGTCGTCACCGAAGTTGTGCCAGAGGCCGAGGGAGATGGCGGGGAGCTTGAGGCCGCTGTGGCCGGTGCGCCGGTACTCCATGGAGCCGTAGCGCGAGGGCTCTGCCCGATAGGGATTGGTATCAGTCACGTTGTCCTCCCTATCACGGAGTTGTGACAGACCGAGTTGGGTACCCCATCCCGCCGCGCAGTAATGTGGCGCACTCGGGGGGACCGCAATTCGCACGGGGGCATCGCACGGAGGGGCTGGAAGATCGTGAAGCTGCGCGACCTGGTGTACAGGCTTTATGCACGCCGGGTGGAAGGCCGCCTCGACCATGACGCGTCGCCCAAGCACATCGGCGTCATCCTGGACGGGAACCGTCGCTGGGCGAAGGCGTCCGGTGGTACGACGGAGCAGGGCCACCAGGCCGGAGCCGACAAGATCTCCGAGATGCTCGGCTGGTGCACGGAGACGGACGTCGAGGTCGTCACCCTGTGGATGCTCTCCACGGACAACCTGGACCGGCCCGAGGTCGAACTCCGCCCGCTGCTCAACATCATCGAGAACACCGTGCGGGGCCTCGCCGCGGACGGCCGCTGGCGCGTCCACCACGTAGGCAACCTGGACATCCTGCCCGCCGGGACGCAGACGGTCCTCAAGGAGGCCGAGCAGGCCACCCACGACGTCGACGGGATACTCGTCAACGTCGCCGTCGGCTACGGCGGCCGCCAGGAGATCGCCGACGCGGTGCGTTCACTGCTGCTGGAACATGCGCGCAAGGGCACCTCCTTCGAGGAGCTCGCCGAGATCCTCGACATCGACCACATCGCCGAGCACCTCTACACGCGCGGCCAGCCCGACCCCGACCTCGTGATCCGCACCAGCGGCGAGCAGCGGCTGTCCGGGTTCATGCTGTGGCAGAGCGCGCACTCCGAGTACTACTTCTGCGAGGTCTTCTGGCCGGCCTTCCGCAAGGTCGACTTCCTGCGGGCCCTGCGCGACTACGCCGCCCGCCACCGGCGCTACGGCACCTGACGGCGGGTAGGGGGTGTCCTGGGAGCCGGGCCGGCGAGGCCGGCCCGGCTCCCAGGACACCCCCTTCGGGTTCCGGCCATCCGGTTCCCCCTCGGTCCCGTCCTTCCCTCCCCTCGAAGCCTTCACCAGGGATTCACCGAGCGTCCGTCATATGCCATGGCATGGCCTGGCCTGATCGGGGAATATCCCTTTCAGGTCGATGCCCGATCCACGGGTGTCGAGTCTCAGCGGACGGCATGGGGTCGTCCGCCCGGGAGGCCCTTTGCACCAGGACGCACGTGCGGTTCGCACGGACGCAGTGGAGGGCCGGAAATCGGCCCTGGCATGGGTGCCGATGACCGGTCCGGTCTTCATGGCCCGACCTCTTCCGAGGGGGTACGTCCTTCCGTGGTGACCAGCACAAAGCGCCGCCTGCCCGACAGGCGGACCTACGTCCTCGACACCAGCGTCCTGCTGGCAGACCCCAACGCGATCTCCCGCTTCGACGAGCACGAGGTCGTGCTCCCGATCGTGGTGATCACCGAGCTGGAGGCGAAGAGGCACCATCCCGAACTCGGCTACTTCGCGCGCCAGGCCCTGCGCCTGCTCGACGACTTCCGGGTTCGCAACGGTCGCCTGGACGCACCCATCCCGCTGGGCGATCTGGGCGGCACCCTGCGCGTCGAACTCAACCACTCAGACCCCGGCGTCCTGCCCGCCGGCTTCCGGCTGGGGGACAACGACTCCCGGATCCTCGCGGTCGCACGCAATCTCCAGGCCGAGGGCTACGACGTCACCGTCGTCTCGAAGGACCTCCCCCTGCGCATCAAGGCCTCCTCCGTGGGGCTGATCGCGGAGGAGTACCGCGCCGAGCTCGCGATCACCGACGGCGGCTGGACCGGCATGAGCGAGATCGGCCTCTCCGGGGAGCAGGTCGACCTCCTCTACTCGGAGGAGCGGCTCTACGTACCGGAAGCGGCGGAACTGCCCGTGCACACGGGGCTGGTCCTGCAGTCCGAGCGGGGCAAGGCCCTGGGCCGGGTCACCGCCGACGGCAACGTCAGGCTCGTACGGGGCGACCGCGACGCCTTCGGGCTGCACGGGCGCAGCGCCGAGCAGCGCATCGCGCTGGATCTCCTCCTCGACCCCGAGATCGGGATCATCTCGATGGGCGGCCGGGCCGGCACGGGCAAGTCCGCGCTGGCGCTCTGCGCCGGCCTGGAGGCGGTCCTGGAACGCAGGCAGCACCAGAAGGTGATGGTCTTCCGGCCGCTGTACGCCGTCGGCGGCCAGGACCTCGGCTACCTGCCGGGTGACGCCTCCGAGAAGATGAGCCCCTGGGCGCAGGCGGTCTTCGACACGCTCTCGTCGGTCGCCGGCCGTGAGGTCATCGAGGAGGTGCTGAACCGCGGGATGCTGGAGGTCCTGCCGCTCACGCACATCCGGGGCCGCTCGCTCCATGACGCCTTCGTGATCGTGGACGAGGCGCAGTCGCTGGAGCGGAACGTCCTGCTGACCGTTCTGTCCCGGATCGGGGCCAATTCGCGGGTCGTTCTGACCCACGACGTGGCCCAGCGGGACAACCTGCGGGTCGGCCGGTACGACGGAGTGGTCGCCGTGGTCGAGAAGCTGAAGGGGCATCCGCTCTTCGCGCACATCACGCTGACGCGATCCGAGCGGTCCCCGATCGCCGCCCTGGTCACCGAGATGCTGGAGACCCTCTGATCCGGGTGGGGCCGGTGACCCGGCCCGGCCGGCCGCGGAACCGGTCAAAAACCCCATAACGGGAAGGCGAGTTGGCGCCGCCCGGCAAAGGCCACAGAGCCTAGCCGGGCGGCGTCGTGCTGCACAGCCCTTTGTCGATAGAGACGGCGACATGCCAGGTGTGACCTTTCCCACGCAACGGAGAATTGCCTTGCGGTGTCGAGGTCCGGCAGAGTCTGGTTTCCGTCAGGCCCCGCATACGGCACACCTGTATCTCCCGTGAGGTACGCGCAGCACCACAACTCCACAGCCGATGGCCGTATGCCGCCCGCAGTTTCACGCGGCAGCCCCCGCAGGGGAGTTGCCCACGGGCCCGTGCCTCCAGTGACCGTCGCACCACGGAGGCCAGAGTCGAGGGCACTCTTGCTCCGCGCGGTCACTGCGGACGCTGCTGGAAGGACACCGTGTGAGCCGGATCTCGGTCCGGGGGTTCGCAGTGGCTTCGGCCACCGCGGTCACCACCGTCGGCGCAGTCGTGGGCGTTGCCACCGGCGACCCCACGAACGATCTCGAGACGACCGCGTCCGGGGCGACCCTCCTCGCAGACATCCCCGCCGGCGACCAGGCGGAGGTCCAGAGCGCGTCCCTGACGCAGCAGGCCGACACCATCGCGCACGCCGCCGATGCCGACGCCAAGCGCTCCGCCGAGGAGGCCGCCCGCCTCCAGGCCGCCGAGGACGCCAAGTCCAAGAAGGCCGAGGCGCAGAAGGCTGCCGACGAGAAGGCGAAGAAGGAACGCGAGGCGAAGGAAGTCGCCAGCCGCTCCGCCGCCCGCGACGCCGGTGACTTCGCCGTCCAGAGCTCCTACACGGTCGCTCAGGTCAAGGCCATCGCCCAGCAGATGGTTCCGGCCGGTCAGTTCCAGTGCTTCTCGAACATCATCAACCAGGAATCCACCTGGAACTACCTGGCCGTGAACAAGTCCTCCGGGGCGTACGGTCTGGTCCAGGCGCTCCCCGGTTCGAAGATGGCCTCGGCCGGCGCGGACTGGCGCACCAACCCCGCCACGCAGATCAAGTGGGGCCTGAACTACATGGAGGACCGCTACGGCAGCCCGTGCGCCGCGTGGACCTTCCACCAGGCCAACGGCTGGTACTGACGGCCTCCGCCGCACCGCGGCGGCACAGCTCGACCCCGGGTAGCCCCGCACCGTCGTACGGTGCGGGGCTCCTCGCGTGTACGGTCATCGGGGTGTGCCCGTAGACGGGGGGCGGGGGAAGGAAGTGACATGGCGAAGAGGGAAGGCTGGCTCGGCCGGCTGGGCAGCAGGCTGACCGCGATGGAGGCGCGGCTCAACGAGCGGCGCGCCGAGGTCGAGAGCGGCGGCGATCTGCCCGAGCGGCCGCGGCCGGACGCGGCGGCTCCGAAGGCTCCCGAGCGGGCCGGCGCCCATGCGCAGACGCACACGGTCGCCACGGCCGCCCCGGTCGCGGCGGAGCGCTACCGGCGCCCGGAGCGGCCCGACCCGGCGAGCGTGGTCCCGTGGGGGATGCGCGTCGCGGCCGAGGCCAGCTGGAGGCTGCTGCTGCTCGCCGGGATGCTCTGGGTGCTGATGAAGGTGATCAGCGAAGTCCGCCTGGTCGTCCTCGCGTTCGCGGCCGCCATGCTCGTCACCGCGATGCTCCAGCCCTTCGTCGTCCGGCTGCGCAGGCTCGGCATGCCGCGCGGCCTCGCCACCGCCGTCACCGCGGTCCTCGGCTTCGTCGTCATCGGGCTCGTCGGCTGGTTCGTGGTCTGGCAGGTCATGGAGAACCTCGACGACCTCTCCGACCGGGTCCGCGACGGCATCAACGAACTCAAACTCTGGGCGCTGGACAGTCCGTTCCACGTGACCGAGAAGCAGATCAACGACATCGCGAAGAACCTCAGCGAGACCATCGGCACCAACACCGAGCAGATCACCACCGCCGGTCTCCAGGGCGTGACGGTCCTCGTCGAGATCCTCACCGGCATGCTGCTCGCGATGTTCTCGACGCTCTTCCTGCTCTACGACGGCAAGCGCATCTGGAACTGGGCGCTCGGTCTGGTCCCGGCCGCCGCCCGCGCCGGGGTCGCCGGCGCCGGTCCGCGCGCCTGGCGCACGCTGACCGCGTACGTCCGCGGCACGGTCATCGTCGCCCTCATCGACGCCGTCTTCATCGGCCTCGGGCTGTACTTCCTGGACGTGCCGATGGCGGTGCCGCTGGCCGTCTTCATCTTCCTGTTCGCCTTCATCCCGCTGGTCGGTGCGGTCATCTCGGGCGCTCTCGCCGTCGTCGTGGCGCTCGTGACCCAGGGGGTGTTCACCGCCCTGATGGCGCTGCTGGTGGTCCTGGCGGTGCAGCAGATCGAGGGCCATGTGCTCCAGCCCTTCATCCTCGGCCGGGCCGTACGGGTCCACCCGCTCGCGGTGGTGCTCGCGGTGGCCGCCGGCGGGATGATCGCGGGCATCGGCGGGGCGGTCGTCGCCGTTCCGCTGGTGGCCGTCACCAACACGGTGGTGGGTTACCTGAAGGCGTACTCGCGCGACCAGCACCACCTCGGGGCGGGGATGGTCGGCCCGGCGCCGCACGGCTCGACGGCGCTGGGCGTGGCACCCGACGACGAGGAGTACCCCCGGCCGTAGGACCCGCCGGGCCATGTCCGGCCGGATCGCGGCCACCGGAGCCGGACGTCGGGGCGGTCCGGGCTGCCATGATCGAAGGCGTGCGGGCGCGGCTGGTGGCGCCCGGGAAGCAATGGTGAACGGGGGGACAGGGATGATCAGCGATCCGGAGCTCGACGGCGGGTGGCAGACCGACCGTGCGGAAGGGCCGGCGGAGCGGCTCGCACCGCACGGAGCGGAGGCGGACGGCCCGGGGGCACGGCGGCCGTGGCTGTGGGCGCTGAGCGGGGCCGCGATCGCCTCGGCGGTGTGGGCGGGCGGGCTGTACGCCTTGGGGGACCGGCTCGCCGCGCCGGAGCTCTCGTACCGGGCCGCGGAGAACCTCTGCGAGGACTTCCGGGCCCGTGCGCTGGGCCAGATCGCTGGAGACCTGCACCGCTACCGGCCGGTGAACAAGGAGCACGACCACCCGGCCGTGCGCGGGGCCGTCTGCGAGCTGCGGAACGGCGAGAGCGTGTCCAGCCTCACCGTGCGGGCGCAGGTCGATCTGCACAGGAAGACCGATCCCGCGCCTGAGTTCGACGTACCGTCGCTCGGGCTCGTCGCCGCGCTCGGTGCGGGGAGCACCGAGGCGGTGCAGGGTCTCGGTGAGCGCGCGGTGTTCTTCACGACCCCCGGGGACGGGGTCGTCCAACTCAGGGTGCTGGACGGCGGGGCGGTGTTCACGATCGAGGCCTACGGCACCGGCACGGTACAGAACGCGCCGACTGACACCGCCGTGATGCAGGCGGCGATGGTTGAGGACGCCCGCGCGCTGATGACGGCATTGAAGGAGCAGGGGGCGGGATGATCAGCGAGCCCGAGCTCGACGGGGCATGGGAGTCGGCGCGCCCGCCGGAGGTCGCCCAGGACGATGCCCGGGACGGCGCCGTGCCCGCGCGGCGGGCGGACCGGGTGTGGTGGTGGGTCGCGACGGCCGTCGTGGTCACGTCCGCGCTGTGGGCGGTCGGGCTGTACGCCTTCGCCGACCGGCTGCGGCCGACGGAACCGGAGGTCCGGTACGCGGTCACGGACAACCTGTGCAAGCAGTTCGAGGCACCGGCCCTCGGGCGGGCGATGGGCGGCTTCGCGGACTCCAGCCCGAACAGGACCGGCCGGCATCCGGCCATGGACTGGGCGTCGTGCAGCTACGACGGCGGCGGCTCGGGCGGGTCGGACGGGTTCTCCGCCCTGTTCCTGGTCGAGCTGCACAAGAAGAGCGATCCGGCGCCCGAGTTCGCACTGGGTTCGTTCTACGAGCGGCTCTTCGAGACGGACGTCCCCTGGGAGGAGGTGCCCGGCCTGGGGGAGCAGGCACTGGTCCGCGTGCCCGAGACCGGTGACGGCCTCCAGCTGCGCGTCCGTGACGGCGGCGCGGTGTTCACCGTCGAGCTGGCGGTCTTCGGTTCGCGCGACGAGGAGACCGACGCGGGAGCGACCCCGCCGGCACGGCCCGACCCGGACGCTCTGACGGCGGCGGCCGTCGAGGACGTGCGGGCGCTGATGGCCGCACTGCGCAAGGACTGACAGTGCAGCAGGGGCCCGCGACCGTTTCCGGTCGCGGGCCCCTGCGTCGTACGGGATGCCGTTACTCGCCGGCGATGGCGGCCTCGGCGTCGAGGGTGACCGCGACGGCCTGGATCACCGAGGCAATCTTGAAGGCCTCCTGGATCGTCTCGCGGTCGACGCCGGCCTTGCGCAGGACCTGCTCGTGCGAGTCCAGGCACTGGCCGCAGCCGTTGATCGCGGAGACCGCGAGGGACCACAGCTCGAAGTCGATCTTCTCCACGCCAGGGTTGCCGATGATGTTCATCCGCAGGCCCGCGCGCAGGGTGCCGTACTCCGGGTCGGAGAGCAGGTGCCGCGTGCGGTAGAAGACGTTGTTCATCGCCATGACCGCGGCGGCGGACTTGGCGGCGGTGTACGCCTCGGGCGAGAGGTTCGCCTTCGCCTCCGGCTCCAGCTCACGCAGGACGCGCGGGGAGCGGGCGGCTATCGCGCAGGACAGGACCGTGCCCCACAGCTGCTGCTGCGGGAGGTCGCTGTTGCCTATGACCGAACCGAGGTTCAGCTTCAGGTCCTTGGCGAAGTCCGGGACGGACGCCTTCAGGGAGTCGAGGGACATCCGTCACTCACCGGCCAGCAGCGCGCCGGCGTCGATCGTGGCGTCGCCCTTGTTCCAGTTGCAGGGGCACAGCTCGTCGGTCTGCAGGGCGTCGAGGACCCGCAGGACCTCCTTGGGGTTACGGCCCACGGAACCGGCGGTCACCATCGAGAACTGGATCTCGTTGTTCGGGTCGACGATGAAGACGGCGCGCATCGGCAGGCCGTCCTCGCCGAGGATGCCCAGCTCGGCGGAGAGCTCGCGCTTGATGTCCGACATCATCGGGAAGGGCAGGTCACGCAGGTCGGCGTGGTCCTTGCGCCAGGCGTGGTGCACGTACTCGGAGTCCAGGGAGAAGCCGAGGACCTGCGCGTCACGGTCGGCGAACTCGTCGTTCAGCTTGCCGAAGGCGGCGATCTCGGTCGGGCACACGAAGGTGAAGTCGAGCGGCCACGCGAAGACGACCTTCCACTTGCCCTCGTAGGTCTTGTGGTCGATCTGCGCGAACTCGGAACCGGCCTCGAGCGAGACACAGGCGGTCAGGTCGAAGGCGGGGAACTTGTCACCAACAGTGAGCACGCGCTCTCCTTGATCAATGGGAAATGACCCCTTTTGGGGGGCTTTCCGAGGGGGTTGGACGTGTCTCACATGCTGGCACAGCCTGCATTGATTATGGAAATAGCTAGTCTTGTTATGGGTGATCGGAGGTACCTATCAGTGGCTGTCGGTAATAGGGGAGCGAAGCAACCCACCCTCGCTCAGTTGCGCGCCTTCGCGGCGGTCGCCGAGCACCTGCACTTCCGTGACGCCGCCGCGGCCATCGGGATGAGCCAGCCGGCGCTCTCCGGCGCCGTCTCCGCGCTGGAGGAGGCCCTCGGCGTGCAGCTGCTGGAGCGCACCACCCGCAAGGTGCTGCTCTCCCCGGCGGGCGAGCGGATCGCCGTCCGGGCGCAGGTGGTGCTCGACGCCGTCGGCGGGCTGCTGGAGGAGGCGGAGGCGGTACGGGCCCCCTTCACCGGGGTCCTGCGACTCGGGGTGATCCCCACCGTGGCGCCCTACCTGCTGCCGACGGTGCTCGGGCTGTTCCACCGGCGCTACCCGCGGGTGGACCTGCAGGTGCACGAGGAGCAGACCGGCTCGCTGCTGGAGGGGCTGGCCGCCGGCCGCCTGGACCTGCTCCTGCTGGCGGTGCCGCTCGGCGTACCCGGCGTGAGCGAACTGCCCCTCTTCGACGAGGACTTCGTCCTGCTCGCCCCGCGCGACCACCCGCTGGCCGGACGCCGGGACATCCCGCTCGACGAACTGCGCGACCTGCAGCTGCTGTTGCTGGACGAGGGGCACTGCCTGCGGGACCAGGCCCTGGACATCTGCCGGGAGGCCGGGCGGACCACCGGGGCCGATGTCACCACGACCGCCGCCGGACTGTCCACGCTCGTACAACTGGTCGCCGGGGGAATGGGGGTGACGCTGTTGCCGCGGACCGCGCTGCGGCTGGAGACCGCCCGCAACGAGTACCTGTCCACCGGCTGCTTCGCCGAGCCCGCGCCCTCCCGGCGGATCGCCCTGGCCATGCGCACGGGGACCGCCCGCCAGGAGGAGTTCGCCGCGATCGCCGCAGCCCTGCGCGAAGCCGTACGCCCGCTCCCGGTCTGGCCCACCGACTAGGGGGTGTGGCCGGGCCGCGGGGAGCGGGCGTACGGGTTCAGGGGCGTACGGGTGTCACTCCGTACGCAGGCCGTCAGGGCGCATCATCCGCAGCAGCGGCGGCAGGCTGAGCAGGGTCACGGCGGCCACCACGCCCGCGCCGACCCCGGTCATCCCGAGCACCGAGGGCCAGTCGATCCGGACCGGCTGGGCGGCCATCGACATCAGGACGGCTCCGAGGGAGGTGCCCACCGCGGCCGCCAGCACCAGGCCCAGCACGATCGGCACGGCCGTCTGCCAGAGCACCGACAGGCTCAGAGTGGAGCGCTTGGTACCGAAGGCGACGAGCGAGGACAGCAGCTTCCGCCGCTCGCGCAGCTGCTCCAGCTGGGAGACGAACAGGCTCCCGCCGATCAGGACCAGTACGGCGGCGGCGCCGAAGAACAGCCCCGTGCGGATCGAGGAGAAGCCGGCGGCCTGGGTGCTGTGCCGCAGCGTCATCGCCGTGACGAGCGGGTCCGCCTCGAAGACGGCGTTGCGCGCCCGGTCCAGGGCGTCCGGACCGGACTCGTCGACCTGCACGAAGACCTTCGCGTCCGGGAAGTCGCCCAGCTCCTTCGGTGCGACCGACGGGGTCACCAGCAGGCCGGTGCGCAGGGCCCCGGAGGGGTCCTCCCGGGCGGGGACCGTACGGGCGCCCGCCGGGACCTGCCACTTCACCGGACCGGGCCGGTCGTCCGGCTCGGACGCGTAGCGCCGCACGTTGCCGACGAACAGCTCCTCGCCGGGCTTCGCCGTGCCCCCGTAGATCCCCGTGGAGGAGGGGCCGGTCAGGACGAAGGCGTCGCCCTCCTTGCAGGAGTCGAGCGTGGCGACCTCCCCGAGCGCGGCGCAGGTGCCGACGGTCACCTGGATGGTGTCCTCCTCCGCGGGCATCCCGTGGGCGGCCTGCGTGGAGGTCAGGGCGACCGCGCGGGTGACGCCCTGTACGGAAGCGATCCGCCGTGCGAGGTCGTCGACCCGGGCGTCCGACGCGCGGTTGGCCAGGACGGCGACGGCGGCCCTGGAGGGGTCCTGGCCGGTCGACTCGGTGTAGTCGCCCTCGACGCCCGCGAAGAGCATCTGGAGGGCGATGGCACCGGCGACGGCCACGGCGATGCCGTTGACGAGCCGGGCGGCGCCGCCGCTGTCGACCTGGAGCCGGCGGACCGCCAGCTGCCAGGAGACCGGGCCGCCGGCCGTCTTCCCCACGAAACGCTCCAGCAGCCAGGGCAGCAGCACCGTGATCCCGATCAGCAGGAGCGCCACGCCACCGCTGACCTGCCACTGGTTGAACCTGCCGTGGTTGTTGCCGCGGCCGCCCATGGGCAGGAGCAGTCCGATGCCGACGAGCGGGAGCAGCAGCCGCCACCAGATGCGGCGCCGGGAGGGCTTGGCCGTACGGACGACGCCGAGCGGCTCGATGACCACGCCGCGCAGCGCGAACAGGGTCACGGCCACCGCCGCCGCGGGCACCGCGACGGCTACCAGGGCGGCCAGCCAGGGCGCGGGGTCGAGGTCGGCGGGGAAGACGCTGCGCTGCCGGAGGCTGACGCTGCCGACCAGGGAGCGGCCGACGGCGAAGAACCCGGTGCCCAGGACCAGTCCGACCACGGAGCCGGCCAGCGCCTCGCCGGCCGCGATGCGGCGCACCATCCGGCTGTCCGCGCCGACCAGCCGCAGCGCGGCGAGCCTGCGGTCGCGCCGCTCCCCGCCGAAGCGGACGGCGGTCGCGATGAACACGGCGACGGGCATCAGCAGGGCGACGAACGTCAGGACGACCATCAGCATGAGGACGGGGTCGAGGGTGTCGCGGTCCGTCTCGTAGCCGAAGCTCGTGATGCGCTCGACGCGGTGGTCATCGGGGCCGTTCTTGGTGAGGGTGTCGCTGCCCAGGTAGAAGAGCAGTTCGCCGGGGCCGACCAGGCCCTGGTCCCCGACGATCTCGCTGACCGGCCCGTCGAGCCGTTCGCGCAGCAGGGCGCCCTCGGAGGACTTCAGCAGCCGGTCCAGGGCGGGGGAGAGGGCCAGCTCGCCCGGGCCCGGGATCTTCTTCAGGCCCGGCGGCAGCGGGGCGTGGGGGCCCTCCGCCCGCAGGACGTGCCCCTCGATGTCCTTGCGCTGGTACGTCTGCCCGATCCTGGCGTACAGGAGGGTGTCGGGCCCGGGGGCGTCGGCCGTGTCGGAGTGCATCGTCGACCGTGCGTCACCCCGCTCGTACCGGGCGGTGAGGGCTCCGGGGATGGCGGTGCTGATCAGCAGCAGTGCGACGCCGAGACCGACGCCGACCCCGGTGAGCAGGGTGCGGATCCACCCCTCGCGGCCGCCGCCGAAGGCGAAGCGGGTGCCCATGCCGAGGTCCCGGGTCCATACCCGCGGCCGGCTCATACGATCCGCTCCATGTCGCGTGACCTGCCGTCGCGCACGACGATCTCGCGGTCGGAGTACGCGGCCACGCGCGTCTCGTGCGTGACCAGCACGACGGCGGCGTTCGCGGACCGGGCGGCCTCCGTGAGCAGCTGCATGACGAGTTCGCCGTTGAGGGAGTCGAGGGCCCCGGTGGGCTCGTCGGCGAAGATCACCCGGGGGCCGGTGACGAGGGCGCGGGCGACGGCCACGCGCTGCCCCTGGCCGCCGGATATCTCCCCGGGCCGCTTGGCGCCGAGGTCCTCCACCTGGAGCTGCTCCATCCAGTGCAGGGCGGTGCGCTCGGCCTCCTTGCGTTTGACGCCGGTCAGGCGCAGGGGGAGGGCGACGTTCTCCACGCAGGTCAGTTCCGGTACGAGCTGGCCGAACTGGAAGACGAAGCCGAACTCGGTGCGGCGCAGCTCGCTGCGCTCGCCGTCGTTCATGGAGGTGAGCTCGCGGCCGGCGTAGACGATGGAGCCGGAGTCGGGCGGGACGATCCCGGCGAGGCAGTGCAGCAGCGTGGACTTGCCGGAGCCGGAGGGTCCCATGACGGCGACGACCTCGCCGGCGTGGATGGAGAACTCGGCGCCGTCGAGGGCGTCGGTGCTCCCGTACGCCTTGCGCAGGCCGGTGGCGGCGAGCAGGGAGCCGGCCGGGGCGGCCGTCATCGGCGCACCTCCTCGGCGAGCCGGCCGAGGCGGGCGGCGGTGAGCTCCAGCCACCGCAGGTCCGCTTCGAGGTGGAACAGGGCGTGGTCGCAGACCAGCTGGTCGGCGAGGTCGCCCTTGCGCTTGCGGGTCGTCAGCACGCGCATGAGGCGCAGGTGCTCGGCCCGCTGGGTGTCCAGCAGTTCGTCGGCGCGACGGCCGGTGAGCAGCGCGAGGACGACCTTCGTGTAGAGGGTCGAGTGGAGGTACGGGTCCGGCTTCTCGGGCTGGGAGAGCCAGGTCTCGACGTCGGTGATGCCGGCGTCGGTGATGGCGTACCGCTTGCGGTCGGGGCCGCCGCCGCTCTCGATGCCGTCGACCTCGACGAGGCCGTTCTTCAGCAGCCGGGACATGGTCGAGTAGACCTGCCCGTAGGCGAGGGGGCGGTCGTGGCCGAACTTCTCGTCGAAGGCCCGCTTCAGGTCGTAGCCGTGGCGCGGGCCGGCCTCAAGGAGGCCCAGGAGGGTGTGACCGATGGACATGGCGCCGACTATACATCGTGTGTATACGTTGAGTGTATAGAGGTCCGGCCTGCGGAAACGCGAAAGCCGCTCCCGTGCACGGCACGGGAGCGGCATCGGACGAGGTCAGTTCGTGGGCTTCGGCGGCCGGCCCCGGCGGGGGATGGGGCCCGGGGCGGAGGGGAGCCGGCCGGCCTCGGCGAGGGCCCGGCGGAGCAGGAACTCGATCTGCGCGTTGGCGCTGCGCAGCTCCTCGCCCGCCCAGCGGGCCAGCGCGTCGTACACCTGCGGGTCGAGTCGCAGGAGCACCTGCTTGCGCGCCTGCCGGCCCGCGGGCTTCTCCTCGCCGGAGGGGGTCACTGGTAGAGGGTGCCCGTGTTGAGCACCGGCTGTGCGGCGCGGTCGCCGCACAGGACGACCATCAGGTTCGAGACCATGGCCGCCTTGCGTTCCGAGTCGAGGTCCACGATCTCCTCCTCCGCCAGCCGGGTCAGGGCGAGCTCGACCATGCCCACCGCGCCCTCCACGATCTGCTTGCGGGCCGCCACGACGGCGCCCGCCTGCTGGCGCTGGAGCATCGCGGAGGCGATCTCAGGAGCGTACGCGAGATGCGTGAACCGCGACTCGATGATCTGCACACCGGCGGCCTCCACCCGGGCGTGCAGTTCGGCCGCGAGCTTCTCGGTGATCTCCTCGGCGTTCCCGCGCAGCGACAGGCCGCCCTCCTCGTGGGCGTCGTACGGGTACTCGATCGCGATGTGCCGGACCGCGGCCTCCGTCTGCGTCTCGACGAACTCGGTGAAGTCCTCCACCTCGAAGACGGCCCGTGCGGTGTCCTCGACCCGCCACACCACGACCGCCGCCAGCTCGATCGGGTTGCCGTAGGCGTCGTTGACCTTCAGCACGGCCGTCTCGTGGTTGCGCACCCGGGTGGAGATCTTCTCGCGGGAGGTCAGCGGATTGACCCAGCGCAGTCCGTCGGTGCGGATGGTGCCGCGGTAGCGGCCGAAGAGCTGGACGACCCGGGCCTCGCCCGGGGCCACCGTGTTGAGTCCGCTCATCGCGATCACGGAGGCGAGACCCAGGAGCACGCCGGTCGCGATCAGGGCCACCTTGACCCCGGTGGCCGACGCCACCGCGCCGGCCACGACCAGACCCGCACCCGCGAGCAGGCCGCCCAGTCCGAGCAGCAGCGCGAGTCCGCCGCCGACGCTGCGCGCGGTGAACTCCCGTACTCCGTCAGGATTGACTATGTGATTCGTCATGGTTCGCCCCGTTTCTCTGCGCACGGCCGGTCGGGCCGCTTAGCAAAGTGATATCACTTTTTTGCGCAATGGCAACCCATCCGCTTATCTGAGCGTCGGTTCCTGTGATGTGGGTGCTGATTCTCACGTCCGAAATGACCGGAATTAGTCCGGATTGGCCAAACTTTGTCACAGCCTGCGGTGTTAGCTTTCTGAGTTGACGTCGGGGGGTTTATCGAGCGGAGCGGGAGCGATGGGCCGAGCAGAAGCGCGTAAGGCGCAGCAGCAGCGCGGTGCGCGGCGGGCGCCGAGCGGACGCGCGAAGGGCGCCAAGGAAGGCGGGGGCGCCGGGAAGCGCACGGGCATACGCCGCTTCTTCAACTGGAAGACGATCCTGGGCACGTTCCTGGGAGTCAGCCTGCTGCTCATGGCTGCGGCGGTCGTCCTCTACTACTCGGTGGACGAACCCACCGACCCGAACAAGCAGGCGACGCTCCAGAGCAACACCTACCGGTGGTCCGACGGCTCGATCATGGCCAACACCGGCAAGATGAACCGCGAGAACGTCACCCTCGACAAGATCCCGGTCGATGTCCGCACCGCCTTCATCGCCATCGAGAACAAGTCCTTCTACCAGGACCGCGGCATCGACGTGATGGGCGTGGCCCGAGGCCTGTTCAACACGGTCCGCGGAAAGGGAACGGCCGGCGGCTCCACGATCACCCAGCAGTACGTCAAGAACTACTACCTGACGCAGGACCAGTCGGCGGTCCGCAAGCTCAGGGAGCTGGTGATCGCTCTCAAGGTCGACGAGCGCATGGAGAAGGACGACATCCTCGCCGGGTACCTGAACACCAACTTCTACGGCCGCAACGCCTACGGCATCCAGGCGGCGGCCCAGGCCTTCTACGGCGTCGACGCGGACAAGCTGACGCTGGAACAGGGCGCCTACCTCGCCGCCGTCATCCAGGCACCCAGCCAGTACGACCTCGCGACCGCCGGCCCGAACGGCACCAAGCTGGTCAACATCCGGTTCAACGCCGTCCTCGACAACATGGTCGAGATGGGCAAGCTGGACCCGGAGAAGCGCAAGACCATGACGCTCCAGCCGCCCATCAAGCCCAAGCCCCGCCCGGGCATGGACGGGCAGAAGGGCTACCTGGTCCAGGCCGCCAACGACGAGCTGAACAAGCAGAACATCACCGACGCCATGATCACGGCGGGCGGCTGGAACATCACGCTCAACGTCGACAAGACCAAGCAGAGCGCGCTGGAGAAGGCGGTCCACGACGAGCTGGAGTCCAAGCTCGACCGCAAGGACACCAAGAACCGCCCGCAGGACCAGAGCGTCCAGGCCGGCGCCACCTCGGTGGATCCGAAGACCGGCGCCATCGTCGCCATGTACGGCGGCGTGGGCCTGGAGGAGAAGTCCGCGAGCAACGCCCTGCGCACCGACTACCAGCCGGGCTCGACCTTCAAGCCGATCGTGCTCGCCTCCGCCCTGGAGAACGGTTCCAACACCCAGGACGGCAAGCCGATCACCCCGAACGCCCTCTACGACGGCACGAGCAAGCGCCCGGTCGTCGGCAGCAAGATCCCGTTCAACCCGCAGAACCAGGACAACACCAACTACGGCACCCCGATGATGACGGTCCAGGAAGCGACCAACTTCTCGGTGAACTCCGTCTACGCGCAGATGATCGTGGACGTCAAGCCGCCGAACGTGAAGAAGACGGCCCTGGAACTGGGCATGGAGGACCGCGAGGGCTGGCCCGAGGACAAGCCGGCCATGGCCCTGGGCACCATGAGCGCGAACACCGTCGAAATGGCCGGCGTCTACGCCACCTTCGACAACCACGGCAAGAAGGTCACGCCGACCATCATCAAGAAGGCCGAGCACAAGGACCGCGAGTTCACCCCCCAGGAGGCGGTGGGCAGCCAGGCCATCAGCCGCAAGACCGCCGACACCGTCACCAAGGTGCTCCAGGGCGTCGTGGAGGACGAGGGCGGTTCCGGCAACAAGGTCCGCAGCAGCGCCTACGAGGCGGGCGGCAAGACCGGCACCACCGAGTCCAACGTGGCGGCCTGGTTCACCGGCTACACGCCGGAACTGGTCACGGTCGTCGCCATGTTCGGCGAGGACCCCAACAGCCACAGCCAGGTGACCCTGACCGGCACCGCCGGCCTGGGACGCGCGGGCGGCTCCAGCTTCCCCGCCTCGATCTGGAGGGCGTACACCCTCGCCGCCCTCAAGGGCGGCAGCACCGGCAAGTTCCAGCTGACCGAGGCCGACATGGGCGCCGTGCAGACGCCGTCCCGCAGCACCTCGCCGAGCGCCTCGACGAGCCCGTCCAGCAGCCCGACGACCGTCACCACCAGCCCGACGCAGTCCCCGACGCAGACGTCTCCGACTCCCACGGCGACCAAGACGGGACCGACGCCCAGCGGGACGACGTCCCCGACGGCCACACCCACCAAGACAGGCGGCCCCAAGCCGCCGGACCCGCCGGTCCTGGGTGAACACCAGGGCACCGGCAACTGACACAGCGCCGCCCCGCAGCCGAGCAGGCTGCGGGGCGGCGCTCTTTCGTTCACCCGTGTACGGTCAGCGGCGTTCGCCCGCGGCCGGCAGCGGCAGCGGCAGCTCGAACCAGACGACCTTTCCGCTGCTGAGCCGGGTCGCGCCCCAGCGGCGGGCCAGCCGGTTGACCAGGAACAGGCCGCGGCCACCCTCGTCGGTGTCCCGCGCCCGGCGCTGGCGCGGCAGCTGCGGGGAGTCGTCGCCGACCTCGCAGCGCAGCACGTCCGTGCGCAGCAGGCGCAGCGTCACGGGCCGCTCCGCGTACCGCACGGCATTGGTGACCACCTCGCTCACCAGCAGCTCCAGCGAGTCGCTCAGCTCCTCCAGGCCCCACCGGGTCAGGGCGCGGCGGGCGAACCGCCGGGCCCGGCCCGGAGCGGTCTCCTCCGGGTCCAGGAACCAGTACGCGACGTCACTGGGCGCGATCCCGTCGAACCGGGCCGCGAGCAGCGCGATGTCGTCGTCCCGGTCGCCCGGGCCCAGCATGTCCAGGACGTCGTCGCAGAGGGCCTCCAGCGGCGGCGGGTGGTCCAGGCCGGTCAGCTGGGCGGTGGTGGCCAGGCGCTCGCGCAGCTGCTCGATGCCGGTCCACACGTCCCGCAGCCGCGACTCGACCAGGCCGTCCGTGTAGAGCAGCAGCGTGGCCCCGGCGGGCGCGTCCAGCTCCACTGCCTCGAAGTCCACGCCGCCGACGCCGATGGGGGCGCCGGGCGGTACGCGCAGCACCTCGGCCCGGCCGCCCAGGTGCAGCAGCACCGGCGGCGGATGGCCCGCGTTGGCGATGGTGATCCGGTGCGCGACCGGATCGTAGACGGCATACATGCAGGTGGCCATGCGGTCCGTGCCCAGGCGCTGCGCCTGCTCGTCCAGGTGGTGCAGCACCTCGGCGGGCGGCAGGTCCAGCTGCGCGAGGGTCTGGGCGGTCGTGCGGAGCTGGCCCATGATCGCGGCCGACGTCATGGAGTGGCCCATGACGTCGCCGACGACGAGCGCCACCCGGCTGCCGGGCAGCGGTATGGCGTCGTACCAGTCGCCGCCGACCCGGGCCGTCTCGGCCGCGGGCAGGTAACGGTGGGCCAGCCGCACCCCGGTGGGCTGCGGCAGGCTGTCGGGCAGCATGGTGCGCTGCAGCTCGTCGGCGATGTACGCCTCGCGGCCGTAGAGGACCGCCTTGTCGATGCCGAGCGCGGTGTGGGTGGCCAGCTGCGCGGCGACCAGCAGGTCGTTCTGCTCGAAGGCCGGACGTTCGGGGCTGCGCAGGAAGACCGCGGCGCCGATCACCCGGCGGCGGCCGCGCAGGGGCGCGAGGACCGCCCGGTTGCCGCGCGGCAGCGGATGGTCCAGCCCGAGCAGCTCGGGCAGCGCCGTGCGGGCGGCGGCGGAGGACCCGAAGACGGGCCGTACGCCGCGCAGCACCTCGGCGAGCGCGCCACCGGGCCGGATCTCGCACAGCTCCGCCGCGGGCAGGTCACCCTGCGGGCCGACCAGCGGCAGCTGGCTGAAGTCGAGCTCGCCGGTGGCCCCCGCGGCCCCGGCGAGCTCCATCCCCGCGCCGATGGTGCTGCTGATGTCGGTGAGGTCGTCGATCGGCCGCAGCCGGTCGGTGCGGCGCAACCTTAAAACGACCGGGCCGACGGGCCGTTCGTCGCCGACCGGGAGCGGGTCGCGCAGGTAGACGAGGATGGCGTCGGAGAAGGTCGGGACGGTCGCCCGGCACAGGCCGAGGACGATCTCGTCGAGGTCGATGCCGCGGGCGATCCGCCGGGTGGCGGCGCCGACGAAACGCAGCCGGTCCCCCTCGCGGCGCGCCGCGGTCGCGTCCGGGGTGCCCCCTGCCGGTGATCCGGGCCCGCCGGCCCCCTGGAGGCCCGCGGCGCCGCTCCCGGCGCCCGCCGGGGCCGGTCCGGCCCCTGTGGCGCGCGCGGCGGCCTCGTGGGCCTCGGGGGCGTCCGCGGTGTCCCGGGGACGGGCGTTGTCGTGGTTCTGGCCCGGGCCGGAGCCCGCACCGGCGGGGACCTCCGCCGACGCCGCTCCGCGCGGCCGGGGCAGCCCCGCGGCAGGGCCCGCCGCCGAGCGCGCGGCCCGCACGTCGGAAGCCGCCGCGGCGGCCGCCGCGCCCGGCTCGGCCGCGGGGCCGGCACCGGCGCCCGGGGCATGCGTGCGTACGGCCTCGGTGGCGGCGATGGGCGCCTTGCCGTGGCCGGCCTCGTCCGTACCTCCGCCGGAGGCGACGGGCTGCGGGCCCTCCTGGGAGGTGGGGTACTCCGTCACGCGTGGAATTCCGTCCGTTTGCGCTCGATGTGCGCTGCACTCAACTCGGTCAGTCGCGGTATACCCGCTCAGCGGCCCGGGCACCATCGCCCAGAGGTACCTCGCTCGAACTTCTCCCCCGGCCCCACGGCCGGGAGCGCCCCGGGCGGACCCCCGCCCCGTCGTCGCCTCTCGTCGTGTGTCGACCTCCGGTCAGATCCCGTGCACGGAAAGACACTTGCCGGTGTGCGGCCCGACCGCACCGCCTTGAGCGCGTGACCTCGCGGAGGACGATCCTACGTTTGAACCCCGGGGGCGCATCAAGGGTCTCATGAGGTCATATGCGCCGGGGTGCGGTCCCAGTCGTCGGGCAGGGCCGGAATCCGCCAGGCCGGATCCGGCCGCCAGTCCTCCCAGCCGGCCGAGAACGGGGCGGCCCACTCCTCGATCGCCGCGACCGCCGCGCGGCCGGCTTCCCGTACCCGCAGCGCCTGCTCACGGCCCATCAGGCCGGAGCGCTGGGCCTGGGCGAACTCGTCCTCGTCCAGCCACTTCCAGCTGCGGTCGGGGTAGACGGCGATGTCCAGGAAGTGGTCCACGGAATCCACTCCTCCGGCCCATCTGGACCGCGGCTCCTCCAGGTTCACGTACCAGTTCTTGAACTGCCAGCCCGGTCCCCAGAACAGCCAGACCGACCAGGGGTCCCCGGGGCGGGCCAGTTTCAGGACACCGCCGCCGAACCAGCGCGAGCGCACGGTGGTGCGCGGCGCGGTGTAGCGGGTGGCGAGCGGTTCCTCGTGGACGGACGTGCCGTCGGCGAGGACCGGTTTGACGCATTCGGTGCCGGGGGCCATCCAGACGGCGAGCAGCTCGTCGGTGTCCTGCACCACGGTCACCGGGCGGCAGATGTGCACCGCGCCCGTCGGTCCCGGGGCGTGGTCGCGGTAGCGCCAGAGGATCCGGTCCCCGGGTGCCCAGCGCGTGCCACGTGCGGGGCCGGTCGGCGTGCCCGGCGTCCGGCCGCCCCCGGACTCGAAGGTACCTGTCATGCGCAGATCTTAGGGCGGGGGCCCGTACGCCCGCTGCGGTGCAGGTCACCGAGCGGTTCGGGGACGGTGAACGACCGGATCCGGCCCCCGCCCGGGGGGTGCGGACGGCCGGTCAGGGACGCGTCATGCGCAGGACGTCCAGGGCCTCGTCGAGCTGTTCCAGGGTGAGGGCGCCGCGTTCCACGTAGCCGGACTCCAGCACGATCTCCCTGATCGTCCGGCGCTCGGCGAGGGACCGTTTGGCCACCTTCGCGGCCTCCTCGTAGCCGATGTAGCGGTTGAGCGGGGTGACCACGGAGGGCGAGGACTCGGCGTACTCCCTGGCCCGGGCCTCGTCGGCGCTGATCCCGTCGACCGTGCGGTCGGCCAGCAGGCGGCTCGCGGCGGCCAGCAGCCGGATCGATTCGAGGAGGTTCCTGGCCATCACCGGGAGCATCACGTTGAGCTCGAAGTTGCCGGAGGCCCCCGCCACCGCGACGGTGGCGTCGTTCCCCATGACCTGTGCGGCGACCATCAGGACGGCCTCCGGGACCACCGGATTGACCTTCCCGGGCATGATCGAGGAACCGGGCTGGAGGTCCGGGAGGCTGATTTCGGCCAATCCGGTCCGCGGGCCCGAGGCCATCCAGCGCAGGTCGTTGCAGATCTTGGTGAGCGAGACGGCGACCGTACGGAGCATGCCCGAGGTCTCCACCAGCGCGTCCCGCGCCCCCTGGGCCTCGAAGTGGTCGCGGGCCTCGGTCAGCGGCAGTCCGGTCGCGACCGCGACCTCGGCGATCACGGCGGCGGAGAAGCCGGGCGGGGTGTTGATGCCGGTGCCCACCGCGGTGCCGCCCAGGGGGAGTTCGGCGAGCCGGGGCAGGGACGAGCGCAGCCGTTCGACGCCGTAGCGGATCTGGGCCGCGTAGCCGCCGAACTCCTGGCCGAGGGTGACCGGGGTGGCGTCCATCAGGTGGGTCCGGCCGGCCTTGACCACGTGCCCGAACTCGGCCGCCTTGCGCTCCAGCGCGGCGGCGAGCCGCTCCAGGGCCGGGACCAGGTCGTTCGTGACGGCGGCGGTGGCGGCGATGTGGATGGACGACGGGAAGACGTCGTTCGAGCTCTGCGAAGCGTTGACGTGGTCGTTGGGGTGCACGTCCCGGCCGAGGCGCTCGGTGGCCAGCGTGGCGATCACCTCGTTGGTGTTCATGTTGGACGAGGTCCCGGAGCCGGTCTGGAAGACGTCCACGGGGAAGTGGTCGTCCCAGCGGCCCTCCGCGACCTCGGCGGCCGCGGACCGGATCGCGTCGGCCACGTCCTGGTCCACCACGCCGAGGCGGGCGTTCACGAGCGCCGCCGCGGCCTTGATCCGGGCGAGGGCCTCGATGTGGGCCCGCTCCAGGCGCTGTCCGGAGACGGGGAAGTTCTCCACGGCGCGCTGGGTCTGCGCCCGCCACTTGGCGTGCAGGGGCACCCGTACGTCGCCCATGGAGTCGCGCTCCGTCCGGAACTCTCCGGCCTGCTGATCGTCTGTCATGTCTGCTGCCTCCTCGAAAAGGTGAGCAATTCTCTTGTCGGAAGTGTTCCCAACTCCCCTACTGACCAGTAAATACCGTGAGTAACACCGATATCCGGGGAGGCGTCCATGGCACGTTCCCGCACGAGATCCACGCTCAGATCTACCTTCGCCGCCGTCGCGGCGTTCGCGGCCGCCCTGGGGGGCGTCACCGCCGTCACCCCCATGGCCCAGGCGGCCACCACCACCGGGGTCGTCAAGCCCCTCCCGCCCGAGCTGGAGGCGATCCGCGCAGCCGAAGCCGTCACGATCTACGGCGACCCGGCCGTGCGACCACAGGCCGACCGCAGGACCGGCCTGATCTCGCTGGGCGACAGCGAGATATCCGGCGAGGGCGTCGGCACCTACGACCCGGCGACCAACACTCCCGCCAACCAGTGCCACCGCTCGCCCGACGCGGCGATCCACCGCACTGGCATCCCGGCCGACCTGACCTTCAACGTCGCCTGCTCCGGCGGCTACACCGGCAACATCAGGATCGGCGGCAGCAAGCAGTACGCCGACGAGCTGGTGCAGAGCGACAGCCTCGCCATCAAGGCCCGCAACACCAGGATCAAGATGGTCCTGCTGGTCGCCGGCGCCAACGACGACCTGCAGTTCGGCCCGGTCATGACCGACTGCGTGACCCGCTGGGTGCTCAGCCGGGGCGCCTGCGAGCCCACGTACGCACCCGGCTGGCAGGCTCGCGTCGACGGCCTGCGGCCCAAGGTGGAAGCCACGGTCGCCGACCTCAGGACGGTCATGCGCGACGCCGGCTACGCCGACGCCGACTACAAACTCGTCGTGATGGGCTACCCCAGCCCCATCGGCCCCGACTTCTACGACAACCCGAACTTCCCCGGGAAGCTGCCCGGCGGCTGCGCCGGCTACGACTCGGACGCCACCTGGGGCCGCAACCACGCGGTGCCCGCCTTCGAGAAGGGCATGCGCGCGGCGGCCCTGGCCTCCGGCGCGATCTACCTCGACAACTCCCGCCTCTTCCACGGCCACGAGGTGTGCATGGAGGACACCTGGGCCCGCGGCCTCTACCTGGACCTCGGGGACCACTTCCCCTGGGACGAGAACACCGCCCGCCAGTCCTTCCACCCCAACTACCGCGGACACGGCGCCTTCGCGTCCTGCCTGACCCAGCTCTACGACTCGGGCCTGCGCGAGGCCTCCTGCGCCGACCCCGCGAGCACCGGCAGGCCCGTCCTCCAGGCCGGGGCCTGGGACGACAAGTTCGCACCCCTCCGGAACGAGGCCACCGGCAACTGCCTCGACTCCTTCGGCGGCTCCAGCGCCAACGGGACGAAGACCGTGGGCTGGGACTGCCACGGCGGCCGCAACCAGGGCTGGTGGTACGACACCGCCCGCAAGTCCGTCCACATCGAGCTGACCCAGGACCGCTGCCTCGACGCCCCCGGCGCGAACTACGGCTCCGGCACCGGCCTGATCATCTGGAACTGCCACGGCGGAGCCAACCAGCAGTTCCTCCGCGACGGCGCCACCCTGCGGCCCGCCGCCGCCCCGGGCATGTGCCTGACCGTGGCCGCCGCCCATGAGCCGCTGCGCCTCCAGCCCTGCAACGGAACCGCGAACCAGCGCTTCGCATGACCGGCGCTCCGCACTGACCGCCCCGCCCCCACCCGATCCCCCCACGCCCGGCCGGCGCACCCCGGCCGGGTGTTCCCGTAGCCATGCCGGTGCCGGGTCACAGCGAGCGCAGGTACTCCCGCACCTCGCGCGGCCGGTTGGTGATCAGGGTGTCCACGCCGAGCCGTACGCACAGCTCCACGTCCGCCGGCTCGTCCACCGTCCACACCCGCACCGCCAGCCCCTTCGCCTTCAGCCGCCCCACCAGCCCCGGGTCCCGGCGCACCAGATCGATGCCCGGGCCGGCATGCCCCGCGAACGGCGGCCGGACCGGCCGCAGCCGCCGCTCGATCAGGTAGACCGCCGGCAGGCCCGGCGCGAGCCGGTTCAGCCTGATCAGGGCGTTGCGCGAGAAACTCATCACCTCGACCAGCCCCGCCCGGCCGTCCGCCAGCCCGTGCTCCTTCAGCACCCGCACCAGCTCGGCCTCCAGCCGGCCGCCCGCACGCGTGGGGTGCTTGGTCTCCACGGCCAGCCCGACGGGCCGGTCGGCGGCCAGCGCCTCCTTCAGCAGGTCCTCGAAGAGCAGCACCTGCGCCCCGCGGTGCTCCGCGCCCTTCCAGCGGCCGAAGTCGAGGGCGCACAGCTCCTCGTACGTCATCTCCGACACCACCCCGCGCCCGTCCGAGGTCCGCTCCACGCGCCGGTCGTGCACACAGACCAGCTTGTGGTCGGCGGTGAGCCGTACGTCGCATTCGAGGGCGTCGGCACCGTCCGCGATGGCCTGCCGGTAGGCGGCGAGGGTGTGCTCGGGGTGCTCGTGGGAGGCTCCGCGATGGGCGACGACCCTGACGGCGCGGTCGGTACGGAGCGGCGTGTGCGTCATGCCCCCGACGTTATCCGCATGCGCGGGACGCCCCGGTACCGCATCCTGCCGGATGGCGGAACAGCAGATGTACGGGGTCACGCACTGCGAGCCCTGCGAGGAGTGCGTCCGGGAGGAGTGGCAGTCCATCCGGGACGGCGCGCTGCGCTGGGAGGCCTACGAGTACTGCCCGCGCTACCTGGTCCAGGCGTGCGAGCAGGGCCGGGGCATACCCCCGCCGTGGATCCGGGAGCGCATCCTCGCCCGGGAGGGCGCCGTCCACCTGCCGGTCGGCGGACCCGGCGGGGTGCCGATCGCGCTGGGCGCTCGGCGCGCGGCCCTTGGGCCCGCTGCGGACGCGGAGGCGGCAGGCACGCCGAGAGCCCCCGGCGTGGGCGCCAGGGGCTCTCCGGGGGCGGGGGGAGTGCCGGCTACGCCAGACCGGGACCCCGGACGGGGATGCTGGTGAACGTCGGCTGCTCGGGTTCACGCGAGGTGAAGAAGTCGTTGCCCTTGTCGTCGACGACGATGAAGGCCGGGAAGTCCTCGACCTCGATCTTCCAGACGGCTTCCATGCCGAGCTCCTCGTACTCCAGGACCTCGACCTTCTTGATGCAGTCCTGGGCCAGGCGCGCCGCGGGGCCGCCGATCGAGCCCAGGTAGAAGCCGCCGTGCGCGGCGCACGCGTCCGTCACCTGCTGGGAGCGGTTGCCCTTGGCCAGCATGACCTTGGAGCCGCCCGCCGCCTGGAACTGCTCGACGTAGGAGTCCATGCGGCCGGCCGTGGTCGGGCCGAAGGAGCCCGAGGCGTAGCCCTCGGGGGTCTTCGCGGGGCCGGCGTAGTAGACCGGGTGGTCCTTCAGGTACTGCGGCATGTCCGCGCCCGAGTCCAGCAGTTCCTTGATCTTGGCGTGCGCGATGTCGCGCGCCACGACCAGCGGGCCGGTCAGCGACAGGCGGGTCTTGACCGGGTGCTTGGTCAGGGTCGCGAGGATGTCGTCCATCGGCTGGTTCAGGTCGATGGAGACGACGTCCGAGGACGCGGAGAGGTGCTCGTCCGTGGTGTCGGGCAGGAAGCGGGCCGGGTCGCGCTCCAGCTGCTCCAGGAAGACGCCCTCGGCGGTGATCTTCGCGGTGGCCTGGCGGTCTGCCGAGCAGGAGACGGCGATCGCGACGGGCAGCGAGGCGCCGTGGCGGGGCAGGCGCACGACGCGGACGTCGTGGCAGAAGTACTTGCCGCCGAACTGCGCGCCGATGCCGATCTTCTGGGTGAGCTCGAAGACCTGCTGCTCCAGGGCCTCGTCGCGGAAGCCGTGGCCCAGCGGGGAGCCCTCGCGCGGCAGCTCGTCCAGGTAGTGCGCGGAGGCGTACTTCGCGGTCTTCAGCGCGTGCTCGGCGGAGGTGCCGCCGACCACGATCGCCAGGTGGTACGGCGGGCAGGCAGCGGTGCCGAGCGAGCGGATCTTCTCCTCCAGGAACTTCATCATGGAGGCCTCGTTGAGGACCGCCTTGGTCTCCTGGTAGAGGAAGGACTTGTTGGCGGAGCCGCCGCCCTTGGCCATGAAGAGGAACTTGTACGCGCCGCCGTCGGTCGCGTACAGCTCGATCTGCGCGGGCAGGTTCGAGCCGGTGTTCTTCTCCTCCCACATGGTGAGGGGCGCCATCTGCGAGTAGCGCAGGTTCAGGCGGGTGTAGGCGTCGTAGATGCCGCGCGAGAGGGCCGCCTCGTCGCCGCCCTCGGTGAGGACGTTCTGGCCGCGCTTGCCCATGACGATCGCCGTGCCCGTGTCCTGGCACATCGGCAGCACGCCGGCCGCCGCGATGTTGGCGTTCTTCAGGAGGTCCAGCGCGACGAACTTGTCGTTCGAGGAGGCCTCGGGGTCGTCGATGATGCGGCGCAGCTGCGCGAGGTGCGCGGGGCGCAGGAAGTGCTGGATGTCGTGGATGGCCTCTTCGGCGAGCTTGCGCAGCGCCTCCGGCTCGACCTTGAGGAACGTACGGCCGTCCGCCTCGAAGGTGGACACGCCCTCGGCGGTCACCAGCCGGTAGGGGGTGGTGTCCTCGCCCAGGGGCAGCAGGTCGGTGTACGCGAACTCCGGCATTGGGGCCATTCCTCACTCGGCAGACAGCACTGACGACCAAATTGGCAGCGCAGTCCACCAGCGTAGAACCTCCCGCCCGGCGTGTGTTTGTGAGGTAAGGCTCACTCGGGGCCGGTGGGGGTCCGGTCGGAGACTGCTCGGGGTCCGCTCGGGGTCGGGTCCGGGTCGGGTCAGGGTCGCTCGGTAGTATCGCGATCTATCGTGTCTCGCTATGCTGGCGTCGTGGACCTGGAAAAGCACCCCGCCGCCCCCGCGCCCGCTCCGGCCCCTGCCCCCGCCGGGCTGCGCGCCTCCGACGCCGACCGGGACCGGATCGCCCAGATCCTCGGCGATGCCCTCGCCGAGGGCAGGCTGACCGCCGAGGAGCACTCCGAGCGCCTCGACACGCTGTACGCCGTCAAGACGGTCGGCGAGCTGGAAGTACTCGTACGGGATCTGCCCGCGCCCGGCGGTGTCCATGCCGCGTCTCCATCCGCATCCGCATCCGCATCCTCGTACGCCGGGGCCGCGGCCGGCCCGGCCGCCGAGAACATCGTCGCCGTGTGCAGCAGCTCCAGCCGCAAGGGCCGCTGGCGGCCGGGCGCGCACACCCGCGCGGTCTCGGTCATGGGCGACATCACCATCGACCTCACCCAGGCGGTCTTCGAGCAGCAGGTCACCGAGATCAACGTGACCTCCGTCCTCGGCAACGTGGAGATCCTGGTCCCGGAGAACGTCACCCTGCGCGGCTACGGCAGCGGGGTCCTCGGCAATTTCGACGTGCGCGGGGAGAGCCGCGGGGAGACCGACCCGCAGGCGCCCGTGGTGATCGTCCGCGGCTTCTCCCTCCTCGGCAACATCGAGGCGCGGCCGAAGATGGGTGCCCGCCTGGTCGATCTGGCGCGCAAGCTGCGCAAGAACCTCGACGGCTGACGCGAGGGCCGGCCCGGTGGCCGGTCCGGGCGGTGGTGCGCCGTATCCGGATGCGGAGGGTCTCGTTTCGGACGAACCCCGGGCGCCCCGTGGCACACAGTGCATAGGGGGGCGTACAGCGGGTAGGGACAGGTGCGTCGTCTCTCGCTCACGTATACGTCGTCAGGAGTAGACCGTGCCGCATCCGCCGCATCAGTCCCTGCAGGTAGCCGCCGTGAAGAGCCTTCAGGGTCCTGGGGCGCGCCCGTCGGCCGTGCCGGAGCCGCGGGTGCCGGCCAGGGCGGCGGAGGACGGCCCATGGCACGCGGAGGCGGTGTGCCGCCGGGACGAGGCGGGGCTGTTCTTCGCGCCGTCCAAGGAGCCGACGGCCGCCCGGCTCTCCCGCGAGGAGGCCGCCAAGCGCGTCTGTGCCCGCTGCCCGGTGATGGTCGCCTGCCGTGAGCACGCGCTGCTCCAGCCCGAGCCGTACGGGGTCTGGGGCGGGCTCACCGCGGCCGAGCGCCGGGTGGTGCTGGCGCGGATGCGCCGCAGGTCCGCCGAGCTGCGCCAGGCCCCCGGGGCGGGGTCGATAGCCGCGGCGGGCTGAGCCCGCCACCGCCACAGCCCCGCCGTCGGCGCCGTTGCGGCCGTCGGCCGTGGTCCGCGTCCCGGGTGCGTGCGTATGTACGTACGTACGGACCTCGCGGGTGCCTCGTGCGTCCCCCACGCCTCGTACGCGGACACGCGAGAGGGGCGGTCACCCCCGCACAGGGTGACCGCCCCTCTCGCGTGGTGCCCCCGCCTCCTACTGGGCGCGGTCGAAGTCGATCGCGCTGTAGGCGCGCAGCTTCGACAGGCGGTGCGTGGAGTCGATCTTCCGGATGGTGCCGGACTTGGAGCGCATGACCAGCGAGGACGTCGTCGCGGTCTGGGAGCGGTAGTGGACGCCGCGCAGCAGCTCGCCGTCGGTGATGCCGGTGGCGACGAAGAAGACGTTGTCACCCGAGACCAGGTCGGTGGTGGTGAGCACCCGGTCCAGGTCGTGGCCGGCGTCGATGGCCTTCTGGCGCTCGGCGTCGTCCTTGGGCCACAGCTTGCCCTGGATCACGCCGCCCAGGCACTTGATGGCGCAGGCCGAGATGATGCCCTCGGGGGTGCCGCCGATGCCCAGGAGCAGGTCCACGCCGGTGCCCTCGCGGGCGGCCATGATGGAGCCGGCGACATCGCCGTCGGAGATGAACTTGATGCGCGCGCCGGTCTCGCGGATCTCCCGGACGATGCCCTCGTGGCGGGGGCGGTCCAGGATGACGACCGTGACGTCCTCGGGGTGCATGCCCTTGGCCTTGGCGACCCGGCGGATGTTGACCGAGACCGGGGCGTTGATGTCGACGAAGTCGGCGGCCTCGGGGCCGGTGACCAGCTTGTCCATGTAGAACACGGCGGACGGGTCGAACATCGTGCCGCGGTCGGCGGCCGCCAGGACGGCGATGGCGTTCGGCATGCCCTTGGCGTTCAGGGTGGTGCCGTCGATCGGGTCGACGGCGATGTCGACCTCGGCACCCGTGCCGTCGCCGACCTGCTCTCCGTTGAAGAGCATCGGGGCTTCGTCCTTCTCGCCCTCGCCGATGACGACGACGCCGTTCATCGAGACGGTGGAGATCAGGGTCCTCATCGCGTTGACCGCGGCGCCGTCCGCGCCGATCTTGTCGCCGCGGCCGACCCACCGGCCGGCGGCCATGGCGGCCGCCTCGGTGACCCGTACGAGTTCGAGCGCGAGGTTGCGGTCGGGGGCCTCCGGGGAGACTTCGAGCTGGGGCGGCAGGTTGTGCTCGGTCATCGGAGCGCACCTTTCTGTACGGCGACGGCCGGGAAGTGAGGGTGCTGGAACTCTATCGGTACGTCGACATATTGAGCAGGGCGGGTCACGTATGAGCGGAATATCGGTCATTCGATTGTCCTGAGCGGACGCCTTGCGTGGCGTGCGCCGACCGGGCGGGGAGCCCGGCAGGGCGCGGGGCGGGCGACTCAAGGGTGCGCCGCGCGGCGCGCCCGCGCGACCCCGGCGGTGATCGCCCCCCGGCGATACGGGACGATGGTGCCGTGGCAGGTATGAAAGGCAAGCAGACGATCTGGGACATGGTCCGGTCGCTGGCGGTGATCGGTGTCGTCGTCGCCGGGATCTACCTCTTCGTCCCGCATGACGACAAGGCCGATCCCACGCGTACGGTCGACTACCGGGTGGAGACCATCACGGCCCGGCGCGCGGCCCCGTACCCGGTGGCCGCCCCTGTGGGCCTCCCGGAGCAGTGGCGGGCGACCTCGGTGACGTACGAGCGCAAGAAGGACGACGCCTGGCACCTGGGCTTCCTCGACCCGGAGCAGCAGTACGCAGCGGTGGAGCAGTCCACCGACACCTCCGTCAAGTACCTGGAGCGGGTCACCCGGAGCGCCACGGCCTCCGGCCAGACGCAGCAGGTCGGCGACATGTCCTGGGAGCGCTGGGAGGGCGAGAAGTACGACGCCCTCGTGCGGAAGGAGCAGGGCTACGTCACGGTGGTGACCGGCACGGCCTCCTTCGAGCAGCTCGGCAAGCTGGCGGCGGCGCTGGAGTTCAAGCAGGGCCGCTAGTGCTGTGACCCGGTGAACCTTTCCGGTCACAGCACTGGTCTTCTGCCGCCGAAGTGGCGCCGGTCAGCGCCGCGGGCCGGGCGAGCCCTTGTCACGACAGGCCTGAGCTAAGGGCTGTCCTCGGCGGCCCGGCCCTCGCCGGCCATGAACCGCCAGACCAGGGAGTGCCCCAGCACGATCAGGCCGATCAGCATCAGCGCCTCGGCCTGGATGGGCCGCAGCCCCAGGGGCTCGGCGAGCTCCGGAAAGGCGCCGACCACCGCGATCAGGGCGTAGAGGAGCCCGGCCGCGGCCTGCTGCCAGATCAGGAAGCGGTCGCCGCGCGCCCGGGCCAGCAGCCGCAGCGTGCAGACGCAGCCGACCGCCGCGAGGACGATGAAGGCCGCCCGCCAGACCTGCGGCTGCTGGGTGCCGCCGATCTGGGCGAAGAGGCCCATCAGGGCGGGCAGCAGGAACGACAGGTAGATGCCGCCCACGACGCGCCGCAGGGCCGGTTCGCGCATCCAGTCGTGGTGGCTCTGGACGACGTTCCACCACAGGCCGACCAGCGTGAAGCAGGTGGCGGAGAACAGGGCGTAGAAGGTGCTGACGTCCATGGACCACGAGGGTGGCAGCGATCCCGCCGGCCGGGCCCGTCCCACGCCCGCCGCCGCCCAGGATCCGCCGGTACGGCCCACGGTCACCCGCCGGGCCGCGTACGCCAGAAGGGCCGTGGCACCCGGATCACCGGGGGCCACGGCCCTTATGGCGTGCCTCGCGTGCCTCGCGAGCCTCGCGCAGCTGCGGAGGCGATCAGACGGTGGTGATGACCTCGTCGAAGGCCAGGCGCGGGGAGCGGTCGAACCAGGCACCCTCGGCGGCCGGCTTGCCGATGTTGATGACCATGATCGGCGTGTGGTCGGCGTCCAGGAACTCCTTCTGGATGCCGGCGAAGTCGGCGCCGGTCATCGGGCCCGCGGCCAGACCGGCGGCGCGGATGCCGATGATGAAGTACGCGGCCTGCAGCGCGGAGTTCAGCAGCGCGGACTGCTCGCGGACCGGGCGCTCGGAGAAGAACGCGTCCTTGGCCTGCGGGAAGTGCGGCAGCAGCTGCGGGAGCTCCTCGTGGAACTCGTTGTCCGCCGCGAGGATCGCGACCAGCGGGGCGGTCGCGGTCTTGGCGTCGTTGCCCGGGGCCATGTGCTTCACGAGGCGCTCGCGGGCCTCGGGGGAGCGGACCAGGGTGATGCGCAGGGGGGTCTGGTTGAAGGCGGTCGGGCCGAACTTCACCAGGTCGTAGATCGCCTGGACCTGCTCCTCGGTCACCGGCTCGTCGGAGAACGAGTTGGCGGTGCGGGCCTCGCGGAACAGCAGGTCCTGCGCGGCGGAGTCGAGTACGAGAGACATCAGGAAAGCCTTCTTCCGAACAGAGGTGAAGCGATGTCCATGACTCTACGGCCGAGATAGATGAAATTTCAACTAAATCGGGGTGGTCGTGACCGGGATCACTCGGGATCACTCCTCCTCGGCGGCCTCGCGCGCCGCCAGCGCCGAGTCCAGCCGGGCCCGCGCCCCCTCCAGCCAGTGCCGGCACACCTTCGCCAGCTCCTCGCCGCGCTCCCAGAGCGCGAGGGACTCCTCCAGCGAGGTCCCCCCGGCCTCCAGCTTGCGGACCACCTCGATGAGCTCGTCGCGGGCCTGCTCGTACCCCAGCGCCGTATCGGCCTCTGCCATTCCCTCGTCCATCCTGTGTGTGTTGTGCGACCACGTGATTGCGGCCGTATGGCGCTACTGCGAAGTCCCGGCCGCGTCGGCCGCCTCTGCGGTGTCCGGCACCTCCGGCGCGTCGGTCGGGGAGACCTCGACGGAGAACGTTCCCTCCGCCACCCGCGCGCGCAGTACCTCCCCCGCCGACACCTCCTGCGGCGAGCGCACGACGTGGCCGTCGGCCCGCTGCAGTACGGCGTACCCGCGCTCCAGCGTCGCCGCCGGCGACAGCGCCACCACCCGGGCCAGCGTGTGGGCGAGTTCCGAGTCGGCCCGGTCCAGCAGGTGCCCCAGCGTGCGCCTGCTGCGCGCCAGCAGCGCGTCCAGCTCGTCCTCCCGCAGCTCCACCATGCGCTGCGGATGGACGAAGACCGGCCGGGCCAGGGCGTGCGCGAGCCCCCGCTCCTCCCGGTCGAGCAGGGAGCTCACCGCGCGCAGCCCCCGGCCCTGCAGCTGACGTACCCGCTCCAGCTCCTCGCCGACGTCCGGGACCACCTTCTTCGCCGCGTCCGTGGGCGTGGAGGCCCGCAGGTCCGCGACCAGGTCCAGCAGCGGTGAGTCCGGCTCGTGGCCGATCGCCGACACCACCGGGGTTCGGGCCGCGGCGACGGCCCGTACGACCTCCTCGTCGGAGAAGGGCAGCAGGTCCTCGACGCTGCCGCCGCCACGCGCCACGATGATCACGTCGACCTCGTCCATGGCGTCGAGCTCCTTGACCGCCCGGACCACCTGCGGCACGGCGTGCACGCCCTGCACGGCGACGTTGCGCACCTCGAAGCGGACCGCCGGCCAGCGGCGCCGGGCGTTCTCCAGGACGTCGCGCTCGGCCGCCGACGCCCGCCCGACCACCAGCCCGACCAGCTGCGGCAGGAAGGGCAGCGGCTTCTTGCGCTCCAGCGCGAAGAGCCCCTCGGCCGCCAGCGACCTCTTGAGCCGCTCCAGCCGGGCCAGCAGCTCGCCGATACCGACCGGCCGTATCTCCGTCGCCCGCAGGGACAGCTGCCCGCGCGGGGCGTACCACTCGGGCTTGGCCAGCAGGACGACCCGCGCGCCCTCGGAGACGACGTCCGCGACCTCGTCGTAGACCTGGCGGAAGCAGGTCACGCTCACCGAGATGTCGTGCGAGGGGTCGCGCAGCGTCAGGAAGACCACCCCCGCCCCCGGCCGCCGCGAGAGCTGCGTGATCTGCCCCTCCACCCACACCTGGCCGAGCCGCTCGATCCAGCCCCCGATGAGCCGGGAAACCTGGCCCACCGGCAACGGCGCCTCGGCCGACGTATTCAGACCCATGTGCGCAGGCTATCGGGCCCCACCGACACCCCGTCAGGCTCCCGCACAGTGTCGCAACCTCCTCGCCCAGGCCCTTGCGGGCGTAGGTGAAGACCGACCCGGCCTGCGGGGCGACCCGCACCATCTGCGCGTAGGAGAACGCCGTGAAGGCCATCGCGACCGTCGCGACGAGGTAGACGAGCGCCACGGCACCGTGCGACGCGGCGTCGAGCGCTCCGAAGACCCCGACCGGCGCCATCGGGGCGATGAACAGCAGCCCGTAGACGACCAGGTCCCGGAAGCCGAGACTCCGCCGCAGCGCGGCGGACGACCCTGACGCCGGGGCCCTGCCGGAATCCGTGGCGGACGCCATCAGTCCTCCGGGTGATGGGTGGGGCGTGCGTGCGAAGCCTCCCGGTCAGTCTCTGCCGAACGGGCGACGTTCGGCCTGCTGGAGACCCCCGTACGATGGAGCACATGACTGCTCCCGCCCCTGCTCCCGCTTCCCGCCGTGTCCTGCTCGCCGCGCCCCGCGGCTACTGCGCGGGCGTGGACCGAGCCGTGATCGCCGTCGAGAAAGCCCTTGAGCAGTACGGGGCGCCGGTGTACGTCCGGCACGAGATCGTGCACAACAAGTACGTCGTCCAGACGCTGGAGCGGAAGGGCGCCATCTTCGTCGAGCGGACGGAGGAGGTGCCCGAGGGCAACATCGTGATGTTCTCCGCGCACGGCGTGGCCCCCGTCGTCCACGAGGAGGCCGCGCGCGGCAAGCTCGCGACGATCGACGCGACGTGCCCGCTGGTCACCAAGGTGCACAAGGAAGCCATCCGGTACGCCAACGAGGACTTCGACATCCTCCTCATCGGCCACGAGGGCCACGAGGAGGTCATCGGCACCTCCGGCGAGGCCCCGGACCACATCACCATCGTCGACGGCCCGCACGACGTGGACAAGGTCACCGTCCGCGACGAGTCGAAGGTCGTCTGGCTCTCGCAGACCACGCTGTCGGTCGACGAGACCATGGAGACCGTCGACGCCCTGAAGACCAAGTTCCCCCTGCTCGTCTCGCCGCCGAGCGACGACATCTGCTACGCCACCTCGAACCGGCAGGCCGCCGTCAAGGTGATGGGCGCCGACTCCGACCTGGTGATCGTCGTCGGCTCGAAGAACTCCTCGAACTCGATCCGGCTGGTCGAGGTCGCCAAGGACGCCGGCGCCAAGGCCGCGTACCTCGTCGACTTCGCGAGCGAGATCGACGAGGCCTGGCTGGAGGGCGTCACCACCGTCGGCCTCACCTCGGGCGCCTCGGTGCCGGAGGTCCTGGTCGAGGAGGTCCTGGAGTGGCTGGCCGCGCGCGGCTACGCCGACGTGGAGATCGTCAAGACGGCCGAGGAGCACATCACCTTCTCCCTGCCCAAGGAACTCCGCCGCGACCTGCGCGCCGAGGCCGCGGAACTGGTCGCCGACAAGTAACTCCTTTCGTACGGTATGTCCATGCAGATCTTCGGCGTGGACATCGGCGGATCCGGGATCAAGGGCGCTCCCGTGGACCTGGAGCGCGGCGACCTGGCACAGGAGCGCCACAAAGTACTGACACCGCAGCCGGCCACCCCCGACGGGGTGGCCGGCTGTGTCGTCGAGGTGGTGCGCCACTTCGGCTGGGACGGCCCGGTCGGGGTGACCTTCCCCGGCGTGGTCACGGGCGGGGTCACCCGCACGGCGGCCAACATGGACAAGGCCTGGATCGGAGTGGACACGGCGAAGCTGCTCGCGCGCGAGCTCGGCGGGCAGCAGCCGGTCACCGTCCTGAACGACGCGGACGCGGCGGGCGTCGCGGAGATGACGCACGGGGCCGGACGCGGGCGCGGCGGCACGGTCCTCCTGCTCACGCTGGGGACCGGCATCGGGAGCGCGCTCTTCACGGACGGACGGCTCGTCCCGAACACGGAGCTGGGCCATCTGGAGCTGAAGGGGCACGACGCGGAGACGCGGGCATCGGTGAAGGCCAAGGAGGACGGGGAGCTCACCTGGGAGCGCTGGGCGCACCGGCTGAGCAAGTACATGCAGCACGTGGAGATGCTGTTCTCCCCGGACCTGTTCATCATCGGCGGCGGCGTCAGCCGCAAGCCGGAGAAGTTCCTGCCGCTGATCGAGGGCGTGCGGGCCGAGATCGTCCCGGCGGCGCTGCAGAACAACGCGGGCATCGTCGGAGCCGCGATGGCGGCGAAGAGGTAGGCAGGCGAAGAGGCCGGAAGGCGAGAAGGCCGGGAAGGCGCCCCGCGCACTCAGGCGACGGCGTACTCAGGCGACGCGACGGGGGAGGCGCCGCCGGCCGATGAGCACTGCCTTGCGCACCAGCGCGATGAGGGCGGCCACGAGCGTCCCCGCGTACAGCCAGCCGGCATGCAGGGACAGCGCCGAGACCAGCCCCATCAGCTGGCCGCCGAAGCCGCCGGAGCCGCCCGAGATGGGCCACACTCCGGCGGCGAAGGCGATGGGGACGCCGATCGGCGCGGTGATCAGGTCGGCGGGCCGCACCCAGAGCGCGGTGGCGGCCGCGACGGGCGGGAAGAGCAGCCCGTAGACGAAGAGCGAGGAATCGAACAGCAGCGCGCAGATCCCGGCGACGAGCACCATGGAGGTGCAGGCGAAGAGCCCGCCGCCGAGGCCCGTCAGCCGGGGGCGGGGCATGCGCACGCGGCGTACGGGCACGGGCCGGGGGGCGCCGCCGCCCTGGGCGGGCACGCCCGTGGGCCGCGGGCCCCGGCGCTGGGCCGGGGGTCGCTGCGGGTGAGGGGCCGGTCGCGTCCTGTGTTGCTCCACCCCACCAAACTAGGCGGGAGGGCGGCCGGATCCGGGCCCGGACACGCGTACATCGACCGCCACTCATCGGAAAGTAAACTGTCCGGTGGCCCACTCCCGGGCCGCCGCCCCCTCCAGCTACGGGAAGTCGCCAACGTGTCGCTCACGATCGGAATCGTCGGCCTGCCGAATGTCGGCAAGTCGACCCTGTTCAACGCCCTGACCAAGAACGACGTGCTGGCGGCCAACTACCCGTTCGCCACCATCGAGCCGAACGTCGGCGTCGTCGGCGTCCCCGACGCCCGCCTGGCCGTCCTCGCGGGCATCTTCGGCTCCCAGCGGATCCTCCCGGCGACCGTCGATTTCGTCGACATCGCGGGCATCGTGCGCGGCGCCTCGGAGGGTGAGGGCCTGGGCAACAAGTTCCTCGCGAACATCCGCGAGTCGGACGCCATCTGCCAGGTCATCCGCGCCTTCAAGGACGAGAACGTCGTCCATGTCGACGGCAAGGTCTCACCCAAGGACGACATCGAGACGATCAACACCGAGCTGATCCTCGCCGACCTCCAGTCCATCGAGAAGGCCGAGCCGCGCCTGACGAAGGAGTCCCGTCTCCAGAAGGACAAGGTCGCGGTCCTCGCGGCCGTCGTCGAGGCCAAGAAGATCCTCGAAGCCGGCGACACCCTCTTCTCGAAGGGCATCACGAAGGGCACGGAGCAGGGCGACCTCCTGCACGAGCTCCACCTGCTCACCACGAAGCCCTTCCTCTACGTCTTCAACGTCGACGAGGACGAGCTGACCGACGACGCCTTCAAGGCGGAGCAGTCGGCGCTGGTCGCCCCGGCCGAGGCGATCTTCCTCAACGCCAAGCTGGAGCAGGACCTCTCCGAGCTGGACGACGAGGAGGCCCTGGAGCTCCTGCAGTCGGTGGGCCAGGACGAGCCCGGCCTCGCCACCCTCGGCCGCGTCGGCTTCGCCACGCTGGGCCTGCAGACCTACCTGACGGCCGGCCCGAAGGAAACCCGCGCCTGGACCATCAAGCAGGGCGCGACGGCCCCCGAGGCGGCCGGCGTGATCCACACCGACTTCCAGCGCGGCTTCATCAAGGCCGAGGTCATCTCCTTCGCGGACCTGGTCGACTGCGGCTCGGTCGCAGAGGCCCGCGCCAAGGGCAAGGCCCGCATGGAGGGCAAGGACTACGTCATGCAGGACGGCGACGTGGTGGAGTTCCGCTTCAACGTCTGAGCTGGTGAATTAGCACCACGTCGCTGACGTGGCAAACGTGCAGGTCAGAAGGGGTCGGCTCCGTCGGGAGTCGGCCCCTTGTGGTTTTCCGTGCTGGGATGGTGCCGGGATATCTGACTATCCGTCAGCCGTTCGACCCGGCCGGAGGGCGCCGAGAGTGGTACGTTATTAGGTACCACTTGAGGGATGGGGAGATGGGGTCAGGTCATGTCCATAACCGCGAGCGAAGCCCGCAAGGAACTCTTTCCGCTGATCAAGAAGGTCAATGAGAATCACGAGGCCATCGAGATCGTCTCGAAGCACGGCAACGCCGTGCTCGTCTCGGCCGAGGACTATGCGGCGCTGCGTGAGGGCTCGTACCTGCTGCGGTCTCCGGCGAATGCCCGGCGGTTGCTCAAGGCGTACGAGAACGCCCTGGCCCACATCAACGTGTCGGAGCGCGAGCTGATCGATCCGGACGCAGCGGACGCAGGTGCGGATGCCGCGTGAGGCTTGTCTTTGAGGATCAGGGCTGGGAGGACTACACGTCCTGGCTCAAGAACGACCGCAAGATGCTCGCCCGGATCAACAAGCTCATCGAGGACGTCAGGCGTGACCCCTTCGCGGGGATCGGCAAGCCGGAGCCGCTGAAGTACCACCTGCCTGGGGTGTGGTCGCGGCGGATCGATGACGAGCATCGCCTCGTCTACCTGGTGACGGACAGGGAGATCGTCATCCTCGCGGCTCGGTATCACTACTGAGCTCTCATGCAATGCGGGCGGTGCTGGTAGGTGCCTCCCGTGCTGAGATGGTGCTGGGAGGGGCTGCTCCCGAACAGCGTTTCCGCAGGTCGCAGCACTGCACTCGACGTTCCGCTGCAATGCGTAGTCATGCGCTTGCTGTGCGTTAGGCATTGAGTCAAGCGTGCACGTCAGAAGGGGTCGGACTCTTTCGAGTCCGACCCCTTTGTCGTCACCGTGCCGGATGGGTGCTGGATATTCACGGTAGCGGCTGTGGCCACCTCAGGTGAGGTGCTCCTGGGCGCCTGATTCTCACGTTTTGCCAGCTACCGCAAAAGCCGCTGACGCGGGGTTGGGGCTCCGACTGGGCTCGCGTCATGGACGCTGTCGAGCAGGCAGGGCGTGAAGAGATCTTGCGCCGACAGAAGGCGAGTTCGGCTGCCTGCGACGAGATGGTTGCCGGTTGCGGGGAGGGTGGCGCAGGCGAGCGCCCTGGTTGAGGCGCAGCTTCGCCACGTGGCAGCACATCGGTGATCTGGCAGACATGCAGGAGACGGGGTCCGGCTCTTCGGAGCCGGACCTCTTGGTTTGCACCGTGCTGGATTCGTGCGGCATTCGGGTCCTGCCCGGCGGCCAGTCGCGTCAGGCCGGGTGGGCGCCGGTGAGGGCCGCTCCGGTGGTGTGGTCGCCGCGCTCGGTGATCTCGCCCGCGACCCAGGCCTCGACGCCCCGGTCCGCCAGCGTGGTCAGCGCGGCGCCGACCGATCCGGCCGGCACCACCGCGATCATGCCGACCCCCATGTTCAGGGTCTTCTCCAGCTCCGGTCGCTCCACCTGCCCGGCCTTGCCGACCAGGTCGAACACCGCACCGGGCGCCCACGTCGAACGGTCCACCCGCGCGTGCAGCCCGTCCGGGACCACCCGGGCCAGGTTCGCCGCCAGACCGCCACCGGTGATGTGGCTGAACGCGTGCACCTCGGCCGTCCGCGTCAGCGCCAGGCAGTCCGGCGAGTAGATCTTCGTCGGCTCCAGCAGCTCCTCGCCCAGCGTCCGCCCGAACTCCTCCACCCGCTGCTCCAGACGCATCCCCGCCCGCTCCAGCAGCACGTGCCGCACCAGCGAGTACCCGTTGGAGTGAAGACCGGAGGCCGCCATCGCGATCACCGCGTCCCCCGTACGGATGCGATCGGCGCCCAGCAGCCGGTCCGCCTCCACCACACCCGTGCCCGCACCGGCGACATCGAAGTCGTCCGGCCCCAGCAGCCCCGGGTGCTCGGCCGTCTCCCCGCCCACCAGCGCGCAGCCGGCCAGCACACAGCCCTCCGCGATGCCCTTGACGATCGCCGCGACCCGCTCCGGGTGGACCTTGCCGACACAGATGTAGTCGGTCATGAACAGCGGCTCCGCGCCGCACACCACGATGTCGTCCATCACCATCGCCACCAGGTCATGGCCGATGGTGTCGTACACCCCCATCCGGCGGGCGATGTCGACCTTCGTCCCCACCCCGTCGGTCGCCGACGCCAGCAGCGGACGCTCGTAACGCTTCAGGGCGGAGGCGTCGAAGAGCCCGGCGAACCCACCCAGACCGCCCAGGACTTCGGGGCGGTCGGCCTTCCTCACCCACTCCTTCATCAGTTCGACGGCCCGGTCGCCCGCTTCGATGTCGACGCCCGCGGCCGCGTAGCTCGCACCGGTGTCAGAGGTCACGGTCATGCCTTTCGGAGAAGTGCGGGACGGCGGGTCACCACGCGCCGGCGCCGTCGAAGGAGGTGGGCGCCGGGTCGAAGCCGAGGTCCCGGCGCGCGGCGCCCAGGGCGAGGGTGCGTTCCACCGCGAGGTGGCTGATCGCGTAGCGGGTGAGCCGCGGCGGGCGGGGCCGCCGGGCGAGCCGCCACGCGGTCTCGGCTGCCACGGCGGCGGCGTCCGCGGCCCGGACGGGCAGGCATCGCAGGCGTACCCGGATGCCGCGCGCGGCCAGCAGCTCGCGCAGCGCCTCCCCCACGGGTACCGGCTCGGCGTCCGCGACGTTGTAGGTGCCGGGCGGGGCGGCGGGGTCGCAGGCACGCAGAGCGGCGGCGGTGAGGTTGCCGATGTGCGTGAGGGACTGTGCGGCCGTGCCGTCGCCGGGCAGGAACAGGGAGCCGCCGCGCACGGCGCCGAGCACCCGGGGCAGCAGGGTCCGGTCGCCCGGGCCGTACACGGCGTGCGGGCGCAGCACCACGGTGTCGGGGCGCCCGTCGAGGGCGCGTTCGGCGGCGGCTTTGGACGCGGCGTACGGGGTGAGGTAGCGGCGGACGGGGGCCTCGGACTCGTCGGCGTGGACGGTCGGACGGAAGGGGTCGTACACGCTCGCGGTGGAGATGTGGACCAGCCGGGTGCCGGGGAAGGACGCGGCGACGTGCCGGGTGCCGGCGAGGTTGGCCCTCCACACCGGGCCGGGGGCGCCCCAGTCGCTCACGGCAGCCGCCGCGTGCACCACCGCGTCGACCCGGGGGGCGCCGGCCCACCGGCCGGCGGCGAGGTCCCAGTCGGCGCGGGTGAGGGCGTGGACGGTCCAGCCGCGCTCGGCCGCCGCGCGGCAGACCGCGCCGCCGACGAAGCCACGTGCGCCGGTGACGGCGATCCTCATCGCACCGGCTCCGTCCCCCGGGCGGCGCCGCGGCGCAGCCGGTCGCGGAGCGCGTCGCGGTCCGGTTTGCGGGAGCGGCCGGCGACCGGGACGCGGTCCAGGACCACCACGTCGTCGGGGAGCACGGCGGCGTCGAGCAGCGCGGGGAGCCGGCTGCGGACCCGGTCGGCGAGCGACTCCGCTGCGGTGCCCGGCCGTTCGGGGACGAGGACGAGGACGACGCGTTCGTCGCCGTAGTCGTCGGGGACACCGACGATGACCGCCTCGGCCACCCCGGGCAGGGCGGTGATGGCGGGTTCGTACAGGCCGGGGTAGATGTTGGTGCGGCCCCGGATGAGCATGTCCTTCTTGCGGCCGTGCAGGACCAGCCGGCCGTCCTCCAGCCGGGCGAGGTCGCCGGTGGCGTGCTCGTCCATGGGGGGACGGCCGAGGTAGCCGCGGCACAGGTTCGGCCCGGACACCAGCAGTTCGCCGTCCGGGGCGGTGCGGACGGTCACCGAGGGCAGCGGGGTGCCGAGCAGGTCACCGGGGCCGTCGTGGGCGAGCTTCTCCGCACCGGTGGCGACGGCGACGGGCAGGATCTCGGTCATCCCGTACACGGCGAGGACGGTGACGCCCGGCAGGGTGCGGGCGGCGCGGCGGAGCAGCCCGGGAAGGACCGGGGCGCCGCCGAGGACCAGGTACCGGAGGGTCGTGGGCACGGTCGCCTCGCCCCGCTCGACGGCGTCGAGGACGGCGGGCAGGTCGGCCGGTACGCAGAAGGTGTGGGTGGCGCCGTGCAGCCCGGCGGCGTACCGCACGGGGTCGGCGGCGGGCGCGAAGCCGTACGGGGGCATGGTCCAGTGGGCGCCGGTGATGAGGGCGGGGATGCCCAGCATCAGCTGGTCGGTGTGCACGGTGTCGCCGTCGCCCATCCGCAGGGCGTGTCCGCAGCCAGCCAGGCCGGCGCCGAGAGAACCGCGGGTGTGCACCACGGCCTTGGGGGCGCTGGTGGTGCCCGAGGTGAAGACGACCAGCGCCTCCTGGCCGGGCGCGGGTCGCGGCCGGAAGGCCCCGGCCGGTCCGGCGGCGAGCCGCCGCGCGGAGAGCGCTCCGGCGGGCACGCCGGGCAGCCTGCGCCCGGCGTGGATGTGGCGCAGGCCGAGCCGGTGATAGTCCGGCAGCAGCAGTCCCCGGCGCCGGGCCAGCGGGCGGCCGTACCGGGCGGCGGCGTACAGCAGTGACTCGGCGGCGGCCCAGCGGGGGGCGGCCAGCTCCTTGCGGGCGGCGAACAGTCCGGGCCCGGCGCCCGGGTCGATGAAGACGACGGTGGCGCCCGCCGCGATGATGCCCAGGGCGAGGACGACGCCATCGGGACCGGGGCGTACGGAGAACAGCACCCGCTCGCCCGGTACCATGCCCGCCGCGCGCAGCCCGTGCTTGGTGGCCAGCACGGCGTCGGCGAGCCGACGGTGGCTGAGCGTGGGCCCGCCGGGGCCGGTGAGCGCCGGGGCGTCGCCGCGCCGGCGGGCGGTGTCCATCAGCGCGGTGAGCACATCGGTGGTGCCGGGGTTGGTGGCGTGCGGGGTGTCGGTCACGGCGCGCTCCGTCGGGTCAGGGTGAGCCGGGCGTATCCGGGGATCAGCACCCGGCGGGCGGTGCGGCGGCCGGCGACCACGACCGGCCCGGCGGCGAGGACCGCGTCCAGTACCGCGCGGATCTGCGCCATGGCCAGCGGCATGCCGATGCAGAAGTGGGGTCCGGCGCCGAACCACAGCCGGCGCAGCTCCGGCGGGTGGGGCCGGCCGGGGTCGAACCCGCCGTACGCGGCGGCGCACAGCAGGGTCGCGACGACGACCCGGTCGCCGGGGGCCACGGGCACTTTGCCGACCTCGGTGGCCCGCGCGACGCTGCGGAGCATCACAGGCGAGGGGACGGTGACCCGGAGGGCCTCCTCGATCACGGCGGCGGTGTCGGCCGTGCCGTCGCGGAGCCGGTCGAGGAGGCCGGTGTCGTGGCAGATCGCGATGAGCCGGGGGATGAAGGACACCAGGGTCTCGGTGCCGGTGAGCAGGAACGCGCCGACCGCGCCGCGCGCCTCCTCCTCGGTGAGGCCGAGGCCGCGCAGCCGGCCGGGCAGGGTGTCGTCGCCCCCGCGCCGGTAGGCGTCCACGGCGGAGGCGGTGAGGCGCCCCAGCACCTCGCGGGCGTGCCGGATCTGCCGCGGGGGCAGGGAGTGCCGCCAGAGCCGTACCGCCTTGGTGACCTCCGAGGCGTCCGCGTGGGCGGCGGCGAACCGGTCCGGCTCGGCCGGCATGCCGGTGATCTCGCAGATGGCGGCGCCCGCGCAGGACTTGGCGACGGCGACGAGGTCGGCCTCCTCGCCCGCCGCGAGCCGCCGGGTGAGGCCGGCGAGCTGCTGGGCCAGCACCCGGTCGCAGAGCCCGGTGACATACCCGGGGGTGAAGAGGCCCGAGAGGCGGCGGCGCAGCGCGGTGTGGTCGGCCCCCTCCATGTTGAGCAGCACGGCGGGCCCGAGGACCGGGGTCCACAGGTCGGACGGGGAGCCGGGCCCGGTCTTGGTGAAGTGCGTGGTGTCGCAGAGGACGTCGCGTGCGAGGGCCGCGTCGCTGACGACGACGCCGACGCGCGGGACGCGCACCACCGGGCCGCGGGCCGCGATGGAGCGGAGCAGGCGGTAGGCGACCGGGTGGGCGGAGGTCTGCACCCGGTGCTCCCACCGCTGCCAGCCGGCGTCGGGGACGGTGGCGAGCGTGGTCATCGGATGTCCACCACCTCGGGGCGGTAGCGGTGGTCCGCGTACCAGCCCAGGGTCCGGCGCAGGCCCCATTCGCGCACCCGGCGGGCGGAGCCCCGGACCCGTACGTCCCTGCGCAGGCCGTACGCCGTCGTCAGCAGCCGTACCGCGTTGACCAGGGCCCGGTCCTCGTGGACCTCCTCGATGGCGGTGCGGGGGAAGCCTCCGGCGCGGACGTATAGCCGGGCGGTGATCGCCATGTTGCAGCCGGGGGCCATGATGTACGGGCCGAGGTAGCCGGCGCCTCGGTTCCCGGGCCGGAACCGGCCGAACAGGGCGGCGACCTCGGTGGCGGCGACGAGCGCGGTGCGGCGCAGCGGGGGCAGCGGCGACTCGTCGGTGCGGGGCCTCAACTGCCCTGCGATCAGCTGCAGTCCGGTGCCGAAGGCGACGCGGATGCGGGCGGTCCAGTCGGGCGCCGGAAGGCAGTCGGCGTCGGTGCGGGCGAGGTGCGTGGCGCCGCGGGCGATGGCGTACCGCATGCCGGTGTCGGCCGCGGCGCCGGTGCCTTTCCGGGTTTCGTGGACGACGTGCACGTCGCCGGGGAACGGGAAGGACCGGACGACATCGGCGGTGCCGTCCGTGGAGTTGTTGTCCACGACGACGAGGGAGAAGTCCCCGTCGGTCTGGGACGCGAGCGCGCGGAGCGTCGCCGTGATGCCGTGGGCCTCGTTGTACGCGGGGACCACCACCCAGAGATTCACAGCCGGATCACGCTCATTCCCATGCTGATGCCGCCGGCGAGACCCACCAGGGCGACCAGGTCGCCGGGGGCGGCCCGGCCGCTCTCGCGCGCCCGCAGCAGCTGGAGGGGCAGGCTCGCCGAGGCGGCGTTGCCGTGCTCGGTGATGGTGACGGGGATCTTGTCGAGGGGCAGGCCGAACCGGTCGGCGAGCTGTTCGAGGTACGGCTCGGACACCTGGTGGACGCAGACGGCGGCCATGTCGTGCCAGCCGAGACCGAGCCGCTCCAGGGTGTCGTCGAGAACCTGGGAGCCGAGCCGTTCGAAGGCGCGGCGCAGGCCCACGCCGTCGAGGCGGAAGTAGGTGTGCTCCTCGCCGCGCGGGTGGGCGGAGCCCCCGGAGGGCAGGGTGCCGACGTTCCAGGAGGCGGAGTCGGCGGCGAACCCGCAGCCGATGATGCCCGGTTCGGCGGACGCCTCGACGAGGAGGGCGGCGCCCGCGTCGGACAGGGTGTAGCCCGGTATCGAGGTGAGGTAGGTGCGCAGGTCGGGCACCGACCAGCGCACCGCCCGGGAGGGGGACTCGCCGCAGGCGATGAGGATACGGCGGTAGCGGCCCTGGGCGATGAGCGCGTGCGCGGTCTCCAGCGCGTTGAGCACACTGTTGCAGGCGTTCTTGACGTCGAAGGCGGGGCAGCGCAGGCCGAGGCGGTCGGCGGTCATGTGCGAGGTGGCGGGCTCGATCATGTCCTGGCTGGCCGCGGCGAACAGGAGCAGGTCGATGTCGCCTGGGTCGGTGCCGGTGTCGGCGAGCAGCTTGCGCGCGGCGGCGGCGGCGACGTCGGACGCCTGCCAGTCGTCGGGCATGACATGGGTCTGCCGTACGCCGGTCAGCCGGGTGACGAGGCCGGGCGGCGGGCGGAAGCCGGTGGAGGCGGCGGCGACGAGGCTCTCGGTGTCGGCCGCGGTGCGCAGGGTCTCCGGCAGGTGTACGGCGACTCCGGCGAGCCGGGCGTGGGGTGCGGGCATGGACTGGTCTCCCGTCAGACGAGTGTCACGGTGAGCCGCTCGTACGTGGGGATGACCACGCGGCGGCTGTAGCGTCGCTCGACGATCCGCCAGGGACGGCCGACGCCGGCCAGAGTCTCCAGCGTCCGGCCGATCTCCGCCTGGGCGATCGCGGAGCCGAGGCAGCGGTGCCGTCCGGCGCCGAACCACAGCTCCCGGTTGGCCGGCTCCGGTGGCCGGCCGAGCCGGAAGCCTCCGGTGAGGCTGTTGGCGGTGTAGTTGAGCAGGGTGATGCGTTCTCCGGCCCGGAGCGTGCGGCCGGCGAGGCGGACGTCGCCGCGTACGGTTCTGCCGATGACGGGAGCGGGGGCCGTCACGCGCAGTCCTTCGCGGACTGCGTCGGGGACGAGTTCGGGTGAGGCGAGCAGGCGGTGCTGGTCGCCGGTGTCGTGCAGCAGGGCGACGGTGCGGGTGATGGCGCTGGCCGCCGTCTCGGTCGCGGCGACCCCGACGAGGGCGGCCATCCCAGCGGTCTGGTGGGCGTCCAGGCCGGCTTCGCGGCAGCGGCCGACGAGGTGCTCGGTGGAGCCTGTGCGCCATTCGTTCTCGACGTGTCCGGTGAGGCGGGCGACGACGCGGCGGCCCCGGGCGACGGTCTCGTCGGTGAGGCCGGCACCGCCGGCGGCCTCCAGGGAGATGGCTGCGAGTTCACGGGCGGTGGCGAAGACCTTCTCGTATGCGGCGTCGTCGGTGCCGGACACGGGGACCCGCAGCAGCTCGGTGACGATGCGGCCGACGAGCGTGCGGCCCAGGGCGGCGACGTCGACGGGGCGGCCGGAGGCGAGGTGGATGCGGGTCTCGGCGAGCCTGGCTCCGATGACGCGGTCCACCAGGGCGCGGGCGGTCGTCTCGCCGAAGAGGTCGCGGGTGGCGGTGCGCAGGGCACGGTGTCCTTCGCCGTCGAAGAGGTCGTCGACCCAGTCGCCGAGGAGCTGGGCCCACAGCCGGCCGACGCCGCCGCGGTCCAGGACGGTGAAGTGCTCGGGGTCGGTGAGGACGGACCGCGCCGTCGCCGCGTCGGCGGTCACCCAGCCGATGCGCGGGATGTGCTTGAGGGGGCGGGCCATTCGGCCGGCGTGCAGCAGCAGGGGCAGTGCGGGACGGCTGGCTGCCAGCACGCGCAGTTCGTGGAATTCGGCGCGGTTCATGGTGATCCATCTCGTCGTTGCGCGGTGCGGCGGACACGGCGAAGGGCCTGCCGGGCCTCCTCCGGGGCCCGGGGGAAGGTCGCGTGGAGGAGGTCCGGCAGGAGATCGGGCCCCCGGGTCCGGGGCGGCCTGGCGGTACGGGGAGGTCGGACGGCACGGCCGGAGCGGGCGGCCGGTGGAGGCCGGGTGGGCCGGGCGCGGCGGCCCGGGTGCGGTGGGGTGCGGACGGGCGCGGCGGCGGTGCGGCCGGGCGGCGCGGGCGGCACGGGCGGCCCGGGCGGTACGGGGGCGCGTGGACGGGCCCCAGGGGCCGGTGCGGGTGCCCGGCCCCGGGACGTGCCGCGCGGGCGCCGCCCCGGGGTGGGTGTGCGGCCGGGTTCAGCCGGTCTGCGGCGGGAAGAGCGCGGCCATGCCGTCGATGGACTCCGGTCCGTACCCGACCGAACCGACCGGGATCCGGGACTTGGTGGCCTCGATGACCTTGGCCGTCCACACCGGCCCGAAGCCACCGCACAGCTCGATGAGCTGAATGCCCTCGTCCACCAGCGCGGCCGCGACCTCGGGCCCCTGCGCCGGGTCGGCCATACCGACGATCACGGCACGGAACCCGTCCCGCTCGATCACCGTGCGGTCGCGGTCCGGGTCGAGCCCGCGTCCGGTGAAGAGGAACCCGAATGCGTCGAGTGCCATGGTGTCAATTCCTTTCGGGAAGCGGTCGCAGCAGGGCCACGACCTCGTCTGCCACTTCGGTCAGGGTGAGGCTGCCCAGTGCGCCGGCGCTCTCCAACTGTGCGCCGCACCACTTCTCCACGCCGGCGACGAGGACGGAGCTGGTCATGGAGTCGATACCGAAGGCGCTCAGCGGCACCTCCTCGTCGAGGTCCGAGGGCTCCATCTCCAGCAGTTCGCCCAGCAGTTGCTTCAGCCGCTCGGCCACGGCCTCCCGGGTGAAAGCCCCCTGCGCGGTGCTCTGGACGGCGCTCACGCGGCACCGCCCGTGCGCCGGCTGGACCACTGGGCCAGGGGCTGGAGGCGGCCGGACGTCACCTGCTCGGCGCACGCCCGCCGGCGGATCTTGCCACTGGTGGTGCGGGGCACCTTGTTGCGTGGCACGGCGTAGACGCTGACCGCGGTGGGCAGGACCTTCGCCACGGCGATACCGGCCGCCCGTACGGCGACGGCCAGAACCTCCGGGTCGCGCTCGATGGTCTCCACGACCACCGCCACGCCCTTGTCGTCCTCGCTCAACGGCCAGGCGGCGGCCCGCTGCTGGGCGAAGGCGGGGTGCGCGTCCAGCGCGACGGCCTCGGCGTCCTGCGGGAAGTAGTTCTCGCCGCCGATGATCAGTACGTCCTTGATCCGGCCGGTGATGAACAGCTCGCCGCCGTCGAGGAACCCGAGGTCGCCGGTGCGTACGTAGGTCCGGCCGGACTCTTCACCGTCCGTACCGGCGAGGCGGGCGGCGAAGATGTCCGCCGACTCCTCCTCGCGGCGCCAGTAGCCGCCGCAGTTGCCCGGGGAGTCCACCCAGATCTCGCCGACGACCCGGTCGGCCAGCGGCCGGTGCGTCTGCGGGTCCACGATGGCGACGCGCACGTCGTCCACCACCGTCCCGCAGCCGACGAGCTCGATGCCCTCGTCCGCGACGGTGGTCACCACCGCCTTGCCCTCGGCCAGCGCCTCGCGGTCGTAGAGGCCCACGACGGTCGGGACCAGCGAGGGCGTCAGGCTCACCGCGAGAGTGCACTCGGCGAGGCCGAAGCCGGGCGAGAAGACCTCCTCGCGGAAGAAGCTCGGCCGGAACGCCTCGGCGAACCGGCGCTGGGTGGCGGCGCGCACGGGCTCGGAGCCGTTGACGGCGACCCGCCAGGTCGACAGATCGATCGCGGCGCGCTCCTGCGCCGGTATCCGGTTGACGCAGATGTCGTACGCGAAGTCGGGCGCGGCGGTGAAGACGTCCTCCTCGGCGGAGATGGCGCGCAGCCACACCCGGGGGTCGCGCACGAAGGTGGCCGGTTCCATGGTGACGGTGGTGGCACCGGACACCAGCGGCAGGACGACCGCCGTGCACAGGCCCATGTCGTGGAAGAACGGCAGCCAGCTGACGATGGTGGTGGTGGGCTCCACCTCGCAGCGGTCGCGCATGGCGGCCTGGTTCGCCACCAGGTTGCCGTGGCCGACGACGACACCGCGCGGGTCGCCGGTGGATCCGGAGGTGTACTGGAGGAGCGCGGTGGCCGCCGGGTCGAGCGCCAGCGGGTCGGGCAGGGCGGCGGTGTCACCCGGCTCGCCCTCCGGGCGGCGCACGGCGACCCACTCCACGCCGGGCGCCAGATCGTCGCCGGCGTCCTCGGCGTCCTGCTGGGTGGAGACGAGCACCGCGCACGGCGTGCAGTCGCCGCAGATCGCGGAGAGCCGCTCGGCGCGGGAGGTGGTGCCGGTCCGGGCCGCGGCGCGGAAGGCGGGCACCGGTACGGCGATCATGCCGGCGTACAGGCAGCCCAGGAAGCCGATGTGGAAGTCGAGCCCCGGCAGGGCGGGGACGATCACCCGGTCGCCGGGGCGGCCGGTCCGGCGCAGCGCGGCGGCGAGTGCGCGGGCGTGCCGGTCGAGTTCGACGGGGGTCAGGGTCTCGATCACCTCGCCGGCCGCGTCCAGGGCGGTGACCAGGGCGCGGTCGGCGTCCGGGCCCTGGGTGCGGGCGATGAGGGCTTCGACGATGGTGCGGGCATCCCGGCCGGTGTGCGCCTCGGCCGGCGCGCGGGTGGCGGTCGCCTCGGTGGGCGTGTTCACTGCTGGGGTTCTCCTCATTCGGCGGTGCCTTGGGATGCAAGGGCGGTGGTGGTGCCGGCGCCCGGCGCGGCGGCTGCCGGCCCGGTGGCGCAGGCCGGTGCGGGGAAGGCCCCGGCGGGGGTGGCGGTCGGGTAGCGGCCGGTCAGGCAGGCGGTGCAGTAGCCGGAGCGGTCGCCCCCGGCGGCTTCGAGCAACCGGTCCAGCGAAAGGAACGCCACGCTGTCGCAGTCCAGTTGCCCGGCCAGCTCCGTCATCGACAGCCGGGCGGCGAGCAGCTCCTCGGGGCGCCCGGTGTCGATGCCGTAGAAGCAGGGCCAGCGGTACGGCGGTGAGGCGACGCGCAGGTGGACCTCCAGCGCCCCGGCGTCGCGGAGCATCCGCGCCACGGTGCGCATGGTGGTGCCGCGGACCAGCGAGTCGTCCACCAGGACCACCCGGCGGCCGGCGACCGCCGCCGGGACGGGGCTGAGCTTGCGCCGTACGGCGTGGTGGCGGGCCTCCTGGTCGCGGGCGATGAAGCTGCGCCCGCCCTGGCCGGGCCGCAACAGCCCCTGGACGACGGTCAGTCCGGCGCGCTCGGCGTACCCGTCGGCCGCGACGCGCGCGGTCTCCGGGGTGGCCACGACCACCGGCCGCGGCGAGCCGTCCACCGGAGCGTGGTCCGCGAGCGCCTGGCCGGCCCGGAAGCGCGCCTGGTAGACGCTGCGCCCGGACAGGTGGGAGTCGGCGCGGGCGAAGTACACGTACTCGAAGAGGCAGGCGGCGGTCTTGGCGTCGGGCACCTCGAGCCGGCTGCTCGCCGTGCCCTGCGGGCCGATCGACAGCACCTCGCCGGGCTCCAGTTCCCGCACCACGTCGCCGCCGACGGCGGTGATCGCGGCGGTCTCCGAGGCCAGCAGCCAGGTGTCGCCCCGCCGGCCCACCGCGAGCGGCCGGAAGCCGTGCGGGTCGCGGACGCCGTACAGCCGGTGCCCGTCGGACACCACCAGGGCGTAGGCGCCCTTCAGCCCGGGGAGCACCGCGTGGAGCGCGGCCACGGTGTCGAGGCCCTTCTCCACGCGGGCGGCCAGCAGCAGGCGGGTCAGCAGCTCGCTGTCGGTGAACCACTGGCCCAGGCCGACGGCGTCCGCCCCCGGCGCGGTGTGCGGGTCGACGAGCGTGCCGTTGTGGGCGAGGGCCAGCGGCGGCCGGTCGAGCACGACCGGCTGCGCCCCGGCCAGCGCGTCGCGCGTGCCGTGGGTGGCGTACCGGACGTGGCCGACCGCCACCGGGCCGAGGGGCAGCCCCTCCAGGTCCGGCAGGGCCTCCGCGACGGTCCCGGCGCCGTGCCGGGCGACCAGGGCGTCCCCGATGCCGACGGCGATGCCCGCGCTCTCCTGCCCGCGGTGCTGGAGCGCGACGAGCATCTCCCGTACCACGGCGGCGTGGTGGCCCGCGGGGCCCCAGACGCCCGCGACACCGCAGGCTTCCCTGGGCTTGTCCGCGTCCATATGGTCGCCGTTCACGACGTGTCCCCGCCCGCGTCGAGCCAGTCGGTGAAGGCGTCCAGATCCGGCAGGATGACCGTCGAGCAGGAGAGCACCGCCAGGTTCTGGCGCATGTCGGTGATCGAGACGACCGTGCGCCCGGCGCGGTGGGCCGACAGCATCTCGGCCGCGGTGCCCATGCTGGCCTCGTGGCCCGGCAGCCACGCCACGCACACGTCGCTGGCGGCGGCCAGCTCGGTGAGCCGGTGGAACAGCCCGGTCAGCTCGCGCAGTTCGGGGGCGAGCCGGTCGTGGTGCAGCACCGCGCGGTCCGCGAGCGCCGCGTGTGCGGGGCGGGCGCCGGGGTGGGCGGCCAGCCACTCGGCCATCACCACGCCCGGGTCGTTGACGACGGCTCCGGGCCGGCGGGCCAGCAGGGCCGCGGTCAGCCGCTCGCGGTAGGTCTGGTCGACGAGGTCCGATCCGGTGCGGGCGCCCTGCATGGTGCCCGCGAGGAAGTAGGAACGGGTCGGCGGGGGCGCGCCCGGCGCTTCGAGGGCGCTCACTCGTCCTCCAGGGAGTACGGGGCCAGGTCGAGCCCGGCGGGGGCGGCGGCGCGGTGGATGGCCGCCGCCTCCAGCAGGAAGGCGACCACGTCGTCGGTGGAGGCCGCGACGGCGTCCGCGACGACCTCCAGGTCGCGCTGGAAGCGGGCGTCGCCGTGGGTGGCGACGGCACCCTGGTTGTCCTTCGTCAGCATCAGGCCGCTGTCCTCGGCGACGCCCGCGGGGCGTCCCGCCAGCGGGAGGATCAACTCGGCCATCCCGCGGGTGACCGGGTGCAGGACCCGGATGGAGACGCTGTGCTGCTCAGGGTGGACCAGCAGCCGCCGTACGAAGTCGGCCGCCGGCGGCACCGTGTCGAGCCGGGACTCGGGGCGCAGCAGGAAGGACCGGGAGGCCGTGTTGTGGCCGCGGCTCGGGCTGTACCGCAGGTAGTCGAGGCGGATGGAGTCGTCGGCCAGGTTCCAGGTGGCCCGCACCCGGCTCGGCGCGGGGGTGCCGTCCGCCTTCACACGGAAGGGGTAGGCGTCGACCGTCGTCCGTACGCTGCCGTCGACGGCCGCGCCCCGGTCGAGCCGCAGCGGTTCGCCGTGCAGCAGGTAGGGGTCGAGGATGACCAGGCCGTCCGGCGTGCGGTAGACGGCGGCCACATGGCGGCCGTCGATCAGGTACTCGGTGGTGATGCCGGAGCGCTCCATGACCATGCGTCCGGCCGTGAAGGACTGCCAGGCGCAGGACAGACCGAAGCGCGGCGGGGCGGCCTTGGTGCCGAAGTACTCGTGGAACTGGGAGGCGCTGTTGTAGGGGACGCCCACGAGGACCTCGTCGAGGACCTCCTTCTGCACGTCGCTCAGCAGCGCCGCACCGACGGTGTTCACTTGCGACCTCCCTGGAGGAGCCCGGCCGCCTGCTGGAGGAGCGAGGGCCGCCGTGCGTACGTGGTGTCCTGGCCACCCAGCACCGCCAGGTGGTCGCGCAGGATGCGCAGATACGTGGTGAGTTCGAACTGGGTGAGGTTGCGCCGGGAGTCGAGGAAGTTGATGCCGCCGGTGATGTCCACGCTCCGGCTGCGCTTCAGCTCGTCGAACCGGCGGGCCGCCTCGGGGTCCCGCCTCCGTGCCGCCAGATATCCGGCGATCACGCGCGACTGGAGTTCCACCGTGGGGAAATGACCTCCCGTACCGTCGGTCATACCGGCGATGAACAGGTCGTCGTAGCGCGGCGAGAAGGCCAGGAGGTAGAAGTCCGGACGCTCCTTGACCCAGTCGAGGTGTTCCTCGCCGACGAACGGAATGTGAATCCGGAAACCGGTGGCGAGAATGACGGTGTCGTATTCCTCCGAGGTCCCGTCGGAGAATTCGACGAACTTCCCGTCGAAACGCACGGGCGCCTTGCGGACCTTCACCCTGCCGTGCGCGCAGTAGTACGGCAGCAGCGAGTTGACGATCGGCGGCGATTCCAGCGGCTCGTGGTCGGGCTTCGGCAGCCCGAACTGCTCCGGGCGCCCGATGCTCAGCTTGAGCATGGTGCGGTACACCGCGCGCGCCACCGGGGGAGGCAGGCGCAGGTGCTGGCTCGACTCGGAGACCTGGTCCGCAGGCTTCCCGAAGATGAACTTGGGGAAGAAGTGGTAGCCGCGACGCATGCTGATGGCGACATGGTCCGCGACCCCGGCGGCCTCGACGGCGATGTCGCAACCGGAGTTGCCGGCGCCGACGACCAGCACGCGCTTGCCGGTGAGCGCCGCCGCGTTGGTGTAGTCGCGGCTGTGCAGGAGTTCCCCGTCGAACTTCCCGGAGAAGGCGGGGAGATAGGGGTGCCAGTTGTGCCCGTTGGCGATGATCAGCGCGCTGTGCTCGTGCTCCTCGCCGTCGCCGGTAGTGACCCGCCAGCCGTCGGTGAGCCGCTCGACGCCGGTGACGTCGGAGTTGAACCGGATCAGCTTCAGCAGGTCGAACCGCTCCGCGTACTGGCGGAGGTACCCGAGCACCTGATCGTGGCGCGGATACGCCGGGAGCGCCCGGTCCATCGGGAGGTCCGCGTACCCGGTCACCTCCCGGGACGTGATGGTGTGCGTGTTCTGGTACACCGAGCTTCGTGCGTTGCCGATGTCCCAGATGCCACCGACACCGGAGTGGGACTCGTAGGCCACGCAGGAAATGCCGAGATCGGTGAGGCTTTTCAGTGAAGCCAGACCGGAAGGTCCTGCTCCGATCACTGCGACCGGACGCGAATCGTTCTGTGGTTCTGCCATGTGCGTCAATTCCCCCGTTGATTTCATGACCTACGCCACGCACACCGTGCGACGTCGGATGCATGAAGCGTGCCGCACGGCTCCGGCCCGACTCCAGTGACTTTCAAGGACTTTGAAGCGAGGGGCGAATGACCGGCAGAAGCTTGACTTCCCGGCGCCGGCCTCCGCCTAATGGCTACCTCCAGGCTTCCGCGAAGAGTGAATTGCATCACTTTTCCTCTTCCGATTGAACCTGCTGAAGAACTCTCGCGTTAGGAGTGCCAGTGGCACGCGTCGTGGTCGACGTCATGCTCAAGCCGGAGATCCTCGACCCCCAGGGCCAGGCGGTGCAGCGCGCACTGCCCCGTCTGGGCTTCGAGGGCATCGCCGACGTCCGTCAGGGGAAGCGCTTCGAGCTGGATGTGGAGGGGCCGGTGGATGACGCCGCCCTTGCCCGTATCCATGAGATGGCCGAGTCGTTCCTCGCCAACACCGTCATCGAGGACTTCACCGTGAGGGTCGAGTCGTGACCGCTCGGATCGGGGTCGTGACCTTTCCGGGGACGCTGGACGACCGGGACGCTCTGCGTGCGGTCCGGCTGGCGGGCGCGGAGCCGGTGTCGCTGTGGCACCGGGACAAGGACCTGAAGCAGGTCGACGCTGTCGTGCTGCCGGGTGGCTTCTCCTACGGGGACTATCTGCGGGCCGGCGCGATCTCCAGGTTCTCGCCGGTGATGGAGACGGTCATCGCGCAGGCGCGGTCCGGGATGCCGGTCCTGGGGATCTGCAACGGTTTCCAGGTGCTGACCGAGTCGCACCTGCTGCCGGGGGCGATGCTGCGCAACAACCATCTGCACTTCGTCTGCCGTGACCAGAAGCTGCGGGTGGAGAACGCGCAGACCGCCTGGACCTCGGACTACGCCCGGGGGCAGGAGATCGAGGTCCCGCTCAAGAACATGGACGGCCGGTACGTGGCCGACGAGCGGACGCTGGATGAGCTGGAGGCGGAGGGCCGGGTGGCGTTTCGCTACCTGGACGTCAACCCCAACGGCTCGCTGCGGGACATCGCGGGCATCACCAACGCCGCGGGCAATGTCGTCGGTCTGATGCCGCACCCCGAGCACGCGGTCGAACCGCTGGTCGGTACGGGGAAGACGGACGGCCAGGGTTTCTTCACGTCGATTCTCAAGAAGCTGGTCAACGCCTGATGACTCTCGATACCGTCAAGCACGCGAGCGAGACGCCCGACAGCGAGCAGCCCTGGAAGGAGCTCGGCCTCAAGGAGGACGAGTACGCCCGGATCCGGGAGATCCTCGGCCGCCGCCCGACCGGCGCCGAG
>NZ_LBMK01000002.1:454770-475482 GCF_001005295.1 Streptomyces yangpuensis
CGGCATGCCGCCCAAGGTGGACCTGGGCCGCGAGAAGCTGCTGGCCGAGATCCTGATCTCCGCCTCCCGCGACGGCATGATCGATGCCGCACACGACCTGTCCGACGGCGGACTGATCCAGGCCATCACCGAGTCCTGCCTGCGCGGCAACACCGGCGCCCGCCTCATCGTCCCCGACACCCTCGACGCCTTCACCTTCCTCTTCTCCGAATCAGCCGGCCGCGCCGTCGTCGCCGTCCCCCGCGGCGAGGAGCTCCGCTTCACCGACATGTGCGGCGCGCGCGGCCTGCCCGCCACCCGCATCGGCGTTGTCGACGGCCACACCATCGACATCCGGAACCAGTTCACCATCCCCCTGAACGACCTGCGCACCGCACACGAAACCACCATCCCGGGTCTCGTGAACTGAAAGTGGGCTGTGACCGTCTCCCACGGTGGGGAGACGGTCACAGCCCGGGCACCGCTCAGGGAATGAGGACCCTGCGTCCTGCCAGGCGGTGTCCGTGCCGGGCGAGGCGCCCGACGACGTCGACCAGCAGGGTGCGTTCGACTTCCTTGATCCGCTCGTGCAGGAGGGCCTCGTCGTCCTCGTCCCGGACGTCGACCACGCCCTGGGCGATGACGGGGCCGGTGTCGACGCCCTCGTCCACGAAGTGGACCGTGCAGCCGGTGACCTTGACGCCGTACGCGAGTGCGTCGCGCACTCCGTGGGCGCCCGGGAAGCTCGGCAGCAGGGCGGGATGGGTGTTGACGACCCGGCCGCCGAACCGGGTCAGGAACTCCTTTCCGAGGATCTTCATAAAGCCGGCCGAGACGACGAGGTCGGGCTCGTACGCGGCGACGTGGTCGGCGAGCGCGGCGTCCCACACCTCCCGGGAGGTGTGGTCCCGCACCTGGCAGACGAAGGTCGGCACCCCGGCCCGTTCGGCACGCTCCAAGCCGGCGACACCGGGCCGGTCGGCGCCGACGGCGACGACGGTCGCGCCGAACTCCTCCGGGTCGCGGGCCGAGGCGTCGAGGAGGGCTTGCAGGTTCGTACCGCCGCCGGAGACGAGGACGACCAGGCGGGTGGCAAGGTGAGGTGTCATGACAGGGCGTCCACCAGTGCGTCTCCGCGCAGGGTGCGGCAGATCCGCACCTCGCGTCCCTGCCGCTCGCGGCAGAGCAGCCCGGCCTGCTCCAGCTGCCGGCAGTGGTAGGTCACCGTGCCGGCGGTGCAGTGCAGCAGGTCGGCGAGCGTCCCCATGGACACGGACTGGGTGCCCTTGCGCAGGATGACGGCCCGCAGTTCACCGAGCGTCAGGGCCAGCGGGTCGGACGGGGCGCGCTCCTCGCCGTCGGTCCTTCGGAGCAGCCTGGCCAGGCCGGCCAGCGGGTATCCGATGTGGGCGTGGCCGTCCGCGTCGACACGGGCGACGCAGGCGCGGGTGCCCGAGACGAGGGGCGTGAGCGTCAGGCGCCGGAGTACGACGGGCGCGGCCAACGGCGTATTGGCGGGGAGGACGAGGTTCCCGTCCGCGAAGGAGATCCTGGGGCTGAGATCGGCCAGAACGGATGCCATGGCTCCGGTGACGGATGCCACGCCGATGCGCCCGATCTCCCTTTCGAGGAGTGGTTTACTCCGCTGCCAGGTTCCGGACAGCTGTTCCCACGCCGCGCGGGCCATGGCGGCGTACGCGAGGAGGAATGTGGAGGGACTGTCGATGACTTTGCGCCATATAAGTGGCACCTTTCCGTCGTACATTCCGCCGATGTCGGCCAGTAGCGCCTCCGGCGCCGTTTCGGCAATTCGCTGTGTCTCGTGGCGAATACTTTCGCCGTCCGCATCCCCGCGCATCCAGAGCAGGGACGGGATGTGGAAGGAACCCGTCGAAGTCAGGGTTCCCGCCGCGTCGGACAGGTAGCCCGGGCTCACCGCCCTGAGCGACCTGCGCAGGTTCACCGGCACACCCTGGGGCATCCCGAATGTGTCTGCCAGCAGTGAGATGACGGACATGCCCGGCTGCACGGAAACCGATACCGGTATGTCCACATTTGTTCCTACCTGAAGTCGGACGATATCGCCCACTTCGCTCCCCCGTTGTTCAGATTTCAGCGGCGAACCGCATACGAGCCGCACGCCGGGGAAGCGCCCCCGGCGCGCCATCTGTCGAAGATCGGCAGCCGGTTGCAGCGGCCACCCGCGGGTGCGCTCCGCTGTCAGAGCGATCCGGCGACCGGTACGTCAACACGGCGCCAGGTGTGGCCGAAAAGAGATGTGTGCATGGAGCCACCTGCCCTGCGACGTGAACGTGAATCGGTGCACAGATCGGGCGAGGGTATGGCAAGACGACCCCGTCCCCCCGCACGGCGATCCTCGTTCTCCATCCTTACCCGACCGCCATGTGCAAGGCCATCGAGGGCAGTTGCCTGATGTTACATTTCACTTCTGTGAAGCGGCATCAAAAGTGCGAGGCGGCCACCCATTGCGGCGAAGCCAATCCACCGGCGCCCTGCGATTGGGCCAGGGAGCTGTACCGGCAAGCGGTAGTTGAAAAGGACAACTTCATTGATGACGTACCCGATTGCCTGCGAAAACTTCACCTGCTCATAACGTCGGGACAGGAGGGCGGCCCGGCGTACGCGGTTCCGCCGCCGGTCGCCGCCGAGGCGGCCCTCCGGCCGGTGGAGGAGGAGATGTCCCGGCTGCGACGAGAGGCGGCACGCATCCGCGCGGCCATGGCGTCCTACGACGCGGTCTACTCCGATGCCAGGAGCCGGGGCGAGGAGACCCTCACCGTCATCTACGGCGAACGCGCCATTCACCACGCGCTCCAGGCCGCCGTGAAGACCTGCGCCGAGGAGCTGCTCGTCTCCCAGCCGGGCGGCGGCCTGCCGGTCCGGCTGCTGCACCGGGGCCTCGGGCTGAGCCTGCCGCTGCTGGAGCGGGGCGTGCGTCAGCGCACGCTCTACCAGCACTCGGCGCGGAGCCACAAACCGACGCTGGCCCACATCGAACGGCTCCTCGGCCACGGCGCAGAGGTCCGCACCCTGGCGGAGACGCCCGACCAGCTGCTCGTCTGCGACCGGGACGTGGCGTTCCTCCAGGCCGGGGAGGACGGGGGGCACGCGATGATGATCGCCAAACACCCGGACCTGGTGCGGTACCTCAGGGCGATGTTCGAACGCTCCTGGGCGCGGGCCGAACCGGTGGAGCCGTCGGCGTCCCGCCAGGAGGACCGCCCGTTCCTCGACGACCTCCAGCGGACGATCCTGCGGGCCATGGTGGAGGGCGAGACCGACGAGCGCATCGCCCGCCGGATCGGTCTGAGCCGCCGTACGGTCGTGTCCCACATCCGCAAGGTGGCGGAGCGGTTCGGCAGCAACAGCCGTGCGCAGCTGGGCTACTTGCTCGCCGGCTCGGGCCTGCTCGCCGAGGAGGGCGGCGACGCGCGCGGCCCCGCGGCCCCGCCGTCCCGGGAGAGTCCGCCCCCGGCGCCGTGACACCCGGGGGCTCGCGCCCCTTGGCTCCCGCAGCGGCTCAGAGGGTGAAGACGATCTTGCCGAAGTGCTCGCCGGATTCCATGCGGGCGAAGCCCTCGTGGGCGCGTTCGAGGGGCAGGGTTCTGTCGATGGTCGGGCGTACGCCGGTGGTGACGCAGAAGGACAGCAGGGCTGTGAGTTCCTCCTTGGTCGCGATGGTCGAACCGACGACGGTGAGTTCCCGGCAGAAGATGCGGGTGAGCTCCGCCCGCGTGGGCCGGTCCCCGCTCGTGGCGCCCGAGACGACCAGCGTGCCGCCCCGTCGCAGCGACTGCACCGAGTGGGACCAGGTGGCGGCGCCGACGGTCTCGATCACCGCGTCCACGCGCTGCGGCAGTCGTTCGCCCGGGCCCAGCGCCGCGACGGCGCCGAGCCGCACCGCCCGCTCGCGCTTGCCTCCGTCCCGGCTGGTGGCGAAGACGCGCAGTCCGGCCGCCGTGCCGAGCACGATCGCGGCGGTGGCCACTCCGCCCCCGGCTCCCTGGACGAGGACCGAGCCGCCAGGGCGCACGCCGGCCTTGGTGAAGAGCATGCGGTACGCGGTCAGCCAGGCCGTCGGCAGGCAGGCGGCCTGCGCGAAGGAGAGGGCCGGCGGCTTGGGCACGAGGTTCGCCGTGGGTACGAGCACCTGCTCGGCGAAGGTGCCCTGGTACTTCTCGGTGAGGATCGAGCGGGATTCCCCGGGGGCGAGCCCGTGGCCGGTCAGTCCGACCACCGGGTGCAGGACGACCTCGTTGCCGTCCTCGTCGACGCCTGCGGCGTCCGTACCGAGGATCATGGGGAGCCGCTCCGGGGAGAGCCCGACTCCGCGCAGTGACCACACGTCGTGGTGGTTGAGGGAGGCGGCCCTGACGCTGACGCGGCTCCATCCCGGACGGGCCCGCGGAGCGGGGCGTTCCCCCACCCGCAGTCCCTGCAGGGGCCGACGCAGTCCGATCTCGGCGGCATAGGCGGCGAACATGAGGGGGCGCTCACCACTCCCGCTGCGGGAAGTTCTCGCTGCCGCACCAGTGGACGACGGTTCCTCCGTAGCTCATTCCGGCGCCGAAGCCGAGCAGGAGAACGGCATCGCCGGGGCTGAGCCTGCCCGTTCGCTCGGCTTCGGCGAGCGCGATCACCACGCTGGAGCCGCTGGTGTTGCCCAGTCTGTCGGCCACGATGACGGCCTTGTCGCCCGGTTGGCCGAGAAGCTCGATCAACTGCCTGACGAGGGTGGGGTTCGCCTGATGGGTGACGATCAGTTTGACGTCGTCAAGGGTGACGTCCGCCGATTCGATCACCTTGTCCACGAGGCCGGGAACGACGGAGAGGGCGAAGTCCTTGACCCCTCTGCCGTCCATGCGCGTCACGTTCGCTCCGCTGAATCGGTTCAACTGCCCTTCGCCGGGCAGGCGTTCGATGAGAGCCGTGTAGTAGCGGTCCGGGTCCGTCCCCAGGAGCGTCCGGCCGATCCCCGGACTGTCCGAGCAGCGCTCCAGGAGGTAGCACGCGGCGCCGTCCCCGAAGATCGCGTGCTGTGTCCGGTCGTCCGGGTCGTTCAGCTGGGCCACGGTGTCGGCGACGACGACGGCCACGCGGCCGTACTGTCCCGACAGCATGTACTTGTGACCGACGTCCAGGGCGAAGAGGCCGCCGGCGCAGCCGCCCGCGTTCACGTCGAATCCGGGAACGCCGTGGATCTGCGCCTTGCGCAGGATCATCGCGGCCACGGCCGGGATCATGTGATCGGGGGTGGAGGTGCAGCAGATCAGGAGATCGATGCTGCCCGGTTCCACACCGGCCCGCTTGCACGCGTCCTCGAACGCGCCGAGGGCGAGGTCCGAGGTGAACTCGTCGGGCCCGGCCACGCGGCGGCTGACGATACCGAGCCGCTCGCGCATCCAGGCGTCGCTGGTGTCGAAGCGCTCGACGAGCTGTGCGTTGGTGACCTCGTTCTCGGGAACGCACACGCCTATGGAGCGTATGCCGACAGACCCGTTCATGATGGCTTCACTTCCCCCGTATCGGATTCTGCGGTTTCACGAGCCAGGACGCCGTAGGCCGGGAGACATGCGCACCGCGCCGTCGAGGCGGATCGTCTCTCCGTTGATCATCTGGTTTTCGATGATGTGGGCGACGAGCCCGGCGAACTCGGCGGGATTTCCCCACCGCTGTGGATGGACGAGATCGCGGTCCAAGGCTCCGCGGGCCTCCGGGGGCACCGCGGCGACCGCAGGTGTCGTGAAGAACCCCGGTGCGACGGTGACGACCCGGATCAGCGAAGTGGCCAGCTCGCGGGCCAGGGGGAGCGTCATGGAGACGATCCCGCCCTTGGATGCCGCGTAGGCCGCCTGTCCGACCTGCCCGTCGAAGGCCGCCAGGGAGGCCGTGTTGATGATGACGCCGCGCTCCTGTTCCACCGGCGGGTTCGCGGCCATGCGCTCGGCGGCCAGGCGTACGACGTTGAAGGTGCCCACGAGGTTGGCCGTGACGACCTCCGTGAACCGCCCCAGGGAGTGCGGTCCCGACCGGCCGACCACCCTTGCCGCGTGGGGCACGCCGGCACAGTTCACGACGATGCGGAGGGAGCCGCACCGCGTCGCGGCGTCCACGGCTGCGGCCACCTCCGACTCGCTTGCCACGTCGCCGCGCACGAACACCGCCGAGCCGCCCAGGGTCCTCAGCGCGGACCGGCCGCGTTCCCCGCTCCGGCCGAAGACGACCGGAAGGACGCCGGAGGCCATGAGCCGCTCGGCGACGGCGAGCCCGAGTCCTGAGGTGCCGCCGGTGATCAGGGCTACCGTGGCGGGTGGCATCGGTCCTCCTCATCCGCGGTGCCGGCACGTCCGGACACGCCGATGCGTCCGGCGATGATCGAGGCGAGTGCGCGGGGCTGATGGGCGACGAAATAGTGCCCGCCCCCGCGGATCTCGGCCAGCTCGACGTGGGTCGCGTAGCGCTTCCAGTTCAGGTGTGCCTGCTCGTAACCCTGCGTGGCGCTGTCGGCATCACCGATGACCAGAACGAGCGGGGTGGCCAGGGGCGGGTGACGGTCCTTCTCCGCTGCGAGCTGGAAATGCAGGCCTTGCGTCATGTCGTGCCGGATCACCTTCAGGACGGTCTGCAGGTCGGATTCCTCCAGCGCCCCGTCGAATCCGCCGAGGGACTTCATGTACGCGTACAGGGCGTCTGCGGACCAGGCCCGGGCGTGCTCCAGTTCGCGCGCGGGCGCTGCGGCGGGCAGGGCCGCACCGATGTACAGGGCGGCCGGCTCCCGCCCCTGCCGCTCCAGTCGCTGCGCGACCGCCAGCGCGAGAGCCGAACCGGCGCAGTGGCCGTACAGGGCGAAGGGGCCGCCGAGGGAGCCGCTGATCTCCGCGGCGATCAGGCCGGCGGTCTCGTCCAGGGACAGCAGGGGTTCCTGAGGCCGGGTCGGGTCGTGTCCGGGCAGTGCGGCGCTCCAGGTCTCGATCCCGGGTGCCAGCTCGGTGGCAAGGCGGTGGTAGGCCGCCGCGGTGCCGCCTCCGTAGGGGATGCAGACCAGCGTGACGTCCGCGCCCTGTGGGCCCTCCGCGCCGGCGGCCAGGCGCCGCAGGATGCGCCGCCGTCCGGCGGTGGCCTCGCCGCCGGGGATGTCGCGGGTCCCGTGCGTCCCACGCGTCTCGTGCGTCTCGTGCGTCTCGCGGATCTCCCGGATACGGAGGGCCAGGCTCTCCGGCGTGGGGTACTGGAACACGTCGAGGACCTCGGTGCCCCGGCCGAGGCGGCGCGCCAGACGCACCGCTTTGAAGGAGTCTCCGCCCAGGTCGAAGAAGTCGTCCCCGGGGGAGACCCCGCCCACCCCGAGGGCGTGCCGGAAGGCGTCGACGACCTCCTGTTCGGCGGGGGTCGACGCGGCCGTGGCGTCCGGACCGGGGGCCGTCACCGGATCCGGCAGGGCGCGCCGGTCGAGCTTTCCGTGGGGAGTGAGGGGGATCCGGTCGATCGCCGTCACGGTGGCCGGCACCATGTGGGCGGGCAGCCGGCGCGCGAGGCGACGGCGCAGGCCGGCCGTATCGAGGCCCGACGGATCCGAGGGCACGACGTACGCGGCCAGGACGCTGTCGCCGACCGCGTCCTGGCGTACGACGGCACAGCAGCTCTCGACGCCCGGGGCGGCCCGCAGCTCGGCCTCGACCTCCCCCGGTTCGATCCTGTGCCCGCGGATCTTCACCTGGTCGTCCGCGCGGCCCTCGTACCGGAGGAGACCCCGGGCGGTCCGGCGGGCCAGGTCTCCGGACCGGTACATGACGGAGCCGGGCGGGCCGAACGGGTCGGGGACGAAGCGTACGGCGGTGAGGGCCGGCCGGTTCAGGTACCCGCGGGCCGTCTGCTCGCCGGCCACGTAGATCTCACCCGTCACACCGGGCGGGACGGGCCGCAGTTCCGCGTCGAGGACGTAGAGCGCGAGGCCCGGCAGGCTCCGTCCGATCGGACTCCCGCCCCCGGCGGCGGGAGGGGACCCGTCGAGTGCGAGATGGCTCGCGTGGACCGTGGCCTCCGTGATCCCGTACATGTTGACCAGCGCCGGGGCGTCGCCGGGGTGCAGGGCGTGCCACTCTTCGAGCCGCCGGACGTCGAGGGCCTCACCGCCGAAGACGATGTGGCGCAGGCCCAGCTTCCGGCCGAGCCGCGGATCGTCCCGGTACGCCTCCAGCAGCTGCTGGAACGCCGAAGGCGTCTGGTTCAGCACGGTGACGCCTTCCTCCACCAGGAGCCGGAGGAATCGGTCCGGCGCGCGGCGCGTGGCCGGGGGGACCAGGACGAGCCGTCCGCCGTGCAGCAGGGGTCCCCACAGCTCCCAGACGGAGAAGTCGAAGGAGAAGGAGTGGGCCATGGCCCATACGTCGCCCGCACGGAAGTCGAACAGTTCCCGGGCCGCCGAGAAGAGGCCGAGCACGTTCCTGTGCGGGACGACCACGCCCTTGGGACGCCCCGTGGAACCCGAGGTGTAGATGACGTAGGCGGCGTTGTCCCGTGTGAGGGGGCAGGTGCGTTCCTCGGGGCGCAGATCGTCCTGGGGGAGAGCGGCCAGGTGCGCCCGGGTGTCCGTGCCGTCGATCTCCACGGTGACCAGGTCCGGGTCGGGCGGCCGTGGCGTCCCGCGCTCCGTGCCGAGCAGCAGGCATGGCTCCGCGTCCGCGAGCAGGGAATCGATCCGGTCCGGCGGGTACTCCGGGTCGACGGGAAGGTACGCGGCGCCTGATTTGAGGACCGCCAGGAGCGCCACCACGAGATCGACGGACGGCGGCAGGCAGAGCGCCACCAGACGCTCCGGCCCGCAGCCGTGCCGCACGAGCAGCCGCGCCAGTCGGTTGGCCCGCGCGTTCAGCTCTCCGTACGACAGGGCCGACGTCCCGCACGTCACGGCGACCACGTCCGGCGTCCGGCCCGCCTGCGCCTCGAAGGCGTCCACGAGGGTGCCGAACCCCTCGTCCGTGCGCTGCCGCGGGCGCACCTCCAGGAACGCGCGCCGCTCCTCGTCGCTGAGCACGTCGATCTCACCGAGCGGACGGCCGGCCCGTGCGAGAACCTGCCGCAGGAACGCCTCGAACCGCGCCCGGTGATCGCCGAGCTCCCCGGCGGTGTAGAGGCCCGGGTTGGCGTCGATCGTGAACGTCAGGCGCCGGGGCGTCGCGTACACGCCCAGCATGAAGTCCTCGATCGGGCCCGGTGCGAGGTTGCGGTGCTGTGCGGAGCACCCGCCGAACGACGGCTCCGCGTCGAGCGACAGGACGTTCGCCGTGGGGCCGAAGACGCGGGCGCTTCCCCGCAGCGTGCGCAGGCCGCGCCGGATGTCCTCGAACCGGTACCGCCGGTGAGCGCGCGTCTCGTCCAGCTTCCGGGAGACGCGCTCCAGCAGTGCGAGGAAGCTGCCCGAGTGAGCGCCGCGCACGCGCAGCGGGATGATGTTGGAGACCATGCCCGGAGTCCTCGCCGCCGCGTCCGTGCGGCGGTTCGACACCGGAAGCCCCAGCACGGCGTCGGGTGAACCCGTGATCCGGCTGACGTACGCGGCGAACGCGGCGATCACCGCGTGCGACCACTTCACGCCGTGGGTGCCGGCGAAGTCGTCGAGAAGGTTTCTGAGTTCGGTGTCCGCGCACCAGGTTTCCCTGAGTGCGACGCCCGTCGGAGCCATGGACGCGTCGGTGAAGCCCGGCACGTGCTCGATGTCCGCGAACTCGCCGCGCCAGTAACGACGGTCGTCCTGGAAGCCGGTCGAGGCGCGGTAGCGGCGGTCCTCCTCGACGAGGGAGGCCAGGCGTCCGAAGGGCGTGGCGGACGGTGTCCGGCCGGCGGTCAGCGCACCGTAGACCTCCGCGGCACGGTGGACGAGGAGCTGTGAGCCCACGCCGTCGCAGACGATGTGGTGCAACTGCCAGAACCACAGGTGTCTCTCCGGCGCCAGGCGAAGAACCGCCTGGCGCTGGACGTCTCCCGCGGCGGGGTCGAGCGGGGAGCCGATGCGCGTGCGCATCCAGTCGTGCGCCGCTTCCCACGGCTCCGCCCGGCCGGTGAAGTCGACGAGCGGCACGTGGGGATCCGGCCGGGGCTCCACCCGTTGCCACGGGCCCTCCGCGTCCTCGCCGAAGGAGGCGCGCAGCGCTTCCGCCTCGATGACGACCCGGCGGACCGCTTCCTGGAGCAGCTCGGGGATCAACGGACCCCGGATGTCGAGGAATTCGGCGTAGGAGTAGGCGAGCCGGGAATCGTCCAGCCGCTGGCCGTACCAGATTCCGGCCTGGCCCTCGGTGAGGGGAAGCCTGGGCGGGAGGTCGACGGGTGAACCGGGCACGGCTGAGCCCTCTCGTGGGAGGAGGGCCGGGAGACCCGGCCCTCCTGTTCGGTACTGCTGGGTGAGGAACCCGTACGGCTACGGGGCAGGGACGCTCGCGCCGCGGCAGATCTCCAGCACGGCCATCGCGATGGCCGTTCCCTGCCGGCCGTACGCCTCCGTGTACGGGGCGATGACGTGCATCTCGCGGGCGAGGTCGGTGCGGGTCCCGCCGCTGGACAGGCGGGCGCGCTGGACTTCACGCGAGAGCGCGCGGCGGCGCTCCAGCAGGGCGCGGATCTCGGCGTCCACGACGTTGAGGCCGGCGCGCATCGCGGCGACGTCCGCGAGTGCGGTCGGTTCGGCGTGCGCCATGATCAGTTGCCCCAGGTGTGGCCGAGGGGCCTCAGCAGGTCCGCGACCGCCGAGGGGTTCTCCTTCGCCGTCTCCGCGATGGTCCTCGCCGTCGCCGCGGTGGTGCTGCCCGGGCCCGGGGAGGCTTCCGAGGCCATGGCCGCCGACGCCGGCACGGTCGCGGCGAAGAGGGCCAGGGCGACGGTGGCGACCCTGAGGGCGGCGGGCTTGACGATGGTGTGGTTGCCCTGGCCGCGGTGGTGGACGGTGGCGCGCATTCTGTGTTCCCCCTGGAATTTTCACTTCGGTGTGGAGCCCGTTCTCGGACAGATCGAGTCTCACACTCACCGCGCGTCCCGTCAGCACTACCGATTGTCAGGGTCCTGTGATGGCAACTCCCTGACATGAGGGCGGCTCCGGGCGCCTGCCCCGAGCTCTTCCAGGGTGCTGAGGAGCGAGGTGGCCGGGGCCCAGCCGAGTTCCGTGCCGGCCGTCGCCGGCAGTGCGCGGGCCATGAGGCGGACCGCCGCCGCCTCGGTGCCCTTGCTGTCGGGATGGCCGAGGAAGAACGTCAGGCGCGCGCCGCCGTCGGGCGCGCGGAATATGTGGACGTGTTCCAAATGATCCTCTGGGAGGGCGAGTTGCCGAATGTGAACGTCGAGTGCGGGCTCGCCGGGAAGCGCTCCGGCGGGCACGGTGGCCGTTACGATAAACATGGGTCGCGCCTCCGCGAATTTGCTGTGAACCAGCTCGTATACCACCGAGTAACGTTGCTCGCGATCGAACGGGTCTGAGATAGTCAAGGGGACTGGGCTGCGGTTTTGTGCGGTCGATGGGGGACTCTGGGGGGAGTTGCTAAATGGGACAACTGGGTCTTGATGCGGATGCAGAGGCCGTATACCGCATTCTGCTGAAGCGGCCCAGGGCCGGTGTCGTGGAAATCGCGGAAGGGCTCGGCTGGCCCGTCGACCGCGCCAAGGCCACCCTGGACGCACTCGCCGAACTCACGCTCGTACGGAACTCCTGCGAGGAGCTGGGCAAGGTCCGCCTGGTCAACCCCGAGTTCGGGCTCGCCGGCCTCCTGCAGCGTCAGGAGCAGGAGCTGGCCCAGCGCCAGCAGGCCGTCGCCGCCACCCGGCTGGCCATCACTCAGGTGCTCAGCGAGTACGGTGAGGACCAGGAGGCGCAGACCGACGAGGTCCGCCGGTACACCGGACTCGACGCCATCAACTCCCAGATCGAGCGGCTGGCGCACGGGGCGGAGAGCAGCGTCGAGGTGTTCGCGCCGGGTGGCGCCCAGACGGAGGCGTCCCTCGAGGCCGCCCGGCCCCTCGACCAGGCCGCAGTCGAGCGCGGTGTGCAGGTGCGCTACATCTACCTGGACTCGGTGCGCAACGACCCCGCGACGCTCGGCTACGCACGCTGGCTGCACGACATCGGCGGCGAGGTGCGCGTGCTGCCCCAGCTGCCGCCGCGGATGATCATCTTCGATCGCCGTGCCGCCATCGTGCCCATCGACCCCGAGGCGGCCGCCCGCGGGGTGCTGATCCTGCGGGGTGCCGGTGTCGTCACCGCCCTGGTCTCGCTCTTCCAGCAGACCTGGGAGCAGGCGCAGCCGCTCGGCGGGAGCAGGGCGGCGACGGCGCAGCCGGACGGGCTCACCGGGCAGGAGCGGGCCGTTCTCGATCTGCTCTTCGAGGGGCACACCGATGATGTCGTCGCCCGCAAGCTCGGCGTATCGGTGCGTACGGGCCGCCGGATCACCGCCGACCTGATGGCCCGTCTCGGTGCACGCAGCCGCTACCAGGCGGGGGCGCTGGCGATGGAGCGCGGCTGGCTCGGGCCCGGCGCGGAGACCGGCGAAGAACCCGGGAACGACTGACCCCGCCCTGCGCGCCACGCCGCTCCCCGGCCTCACCGCGCGTGCGCGGGGGTCTCGCGCGGCGCGTTGACCGCATCGGGTACGGGCATCCCCGTGAGCGCGAGCAGCACGGACTCGGCGGCCTGGGTGCCGGCCCGCTCCTGCGCCTCGGGAGTGCTCGCGCCCAGGTGAGGTGTCGCGATCACGTTCTCCAGCTCGAACAGCGGGGAGTCCGTGCAGGGCTCCTGCGCGTACACGTCCAGGGCGGCGCCCGCGATCCGGCCCTCCTTGAGTGCCGCGTACAGCTCCTGCTCGTCGACGATGCCGCCGCGCGCCGCGTTCACGAGGCGCAGGTCGGGGCGGACACGCCGGAAGGCGTCGAAGCCGATCAGTCCGGAGGTCCGCTCGTCCAGCGGCAGATGGACCGTGAGGAACTGGGACCGGGCCAGGACCTCGTCGAGGCCGGTCAGGCGCACGCCGAGGCCGCGGGCGTGTGCCTCCTGCGCGTACGGGTCGTACGCGATCACCTCCATGTCGAACGCGGCGAGCCGGCGCGCCACCAGCGAGCCGATCCGGCCGAGGCCGAGGACGCCGAGCGTCTTGCCCGCCAGCTCCACACCCGTGTAGGCGCCGCGCGCCCAGCGGCCGTCCTTGAGCGCGGCGTGCGCCTGCGGGACGTGGCGGGCGAGGGACAGGAGCAGCGTGATGGCGTGCTCGGCGGCGCTGACGACATTGGACGCGGGGGCGTTGGCGACGAGGACCCCGGCGGCGGTGGCCGCGGGCACGTCCACGTTGTCGAGGCCGACCCCGGCCCGGGCGACGACCTTGAGCCGTGGCGCCGCGGCGAGGGCCTCGGCATCGATACGGGTGGCGGAGCGCACCAGGACGGCATCGGCCTCGGCGAGGGCGGCGAGCAGCGCCGGCCGGTCGGTGCCGTCGACGTGCCGCACCTCGGTGGCGGCGTCCCGTGTGAGGACCTCCGTGGCCTGCGCGCTGAGCGCGTCGGCGATGAGGGCGACGTACTGACTCATGAGGCGAGGGGCCTTTCAGCGACGGGAAGGGTGGGGTGGCCTGGTGTTCCGGGTACGGCCGTCGGCGCGCCGACCGCGGCCAGCAGGGCGGACCCGTCGTGCTGTGTCGGGCGCACCGGGGCACCGGAGGCGGCGAGAGCGGCCAGGTAACCGGTACCCGCGTCCAGGTCGTACAGGTGCAGGGGCAGCCGGGGGCGGTCGGGCCCCGACCAGGACAGCAGCCGGGGCGGGGCGTCGGGCGGCGTGAGGTGCAGGAGCTCCGGGGCCACGGCGAGCCCGTCACCGGTCGCCTTGAGCAGGGCCTCCTTGCGCGTCCAGTAGCGCACGAAGCCCTCGGGGCGCCGCACCGCGGGCAGCGCCGCGAGGACGGTGCGCTCCGGTGCGCAGAGAACCCTTTCCGCGGTCTCCGGCGCGAACGGCGCGATCCGCTCCACGTCCACACCGATCTCGGTGCCGAGGGAGAGGGCGACCACCACCCGCTCGCCGGAGTGCGACCAGGAGAGCCTGACCGGCAGCGGCGGCTGGGGTTTCCCGTGCGGGCCGCCGCAGCGCTTGCACACGGCGGTCAGCGGCAACGACTCGGCCGGTATGCCCAGTTGAGCGGCGGCCACGGTCCGGGCGAGCGCGTGCGCGGTGAGGTGGAGCGCCCGGTCGGCCGGCCGTCGCAGCCGGTCGGCGCGGGCCCGCTCACCCTTGTCGAGGAGCCCGCCCAGCCGAGGGTGGGCGTCACCGGCCGACGCCCACCACAGCTGGCACGCACCGGGCCGCAGCGCCGGTACGGCCTGCGCGGCACCGGCCGTCACAGCCCGCCGTCCACGGGCAGCACGGCGCCGGTGACGTACGAGGCCCGCGCCGAGGCCAGGAAGGCCACGGCCTCGGCGACCTCCGCCGCGAGCCCGGTCCGGCCCAGGGCCGTGCGCTCGGTGACCTGCTTCCTGACCTCGTCGTCGAGCACCGCCGACATGTCGGTGTCGATCAGGCCCGGAGCCACCGCGTTGACGCGGATCCCGCGCCGGCCCACCTCCTTCGCGAGGGAACGCGAGAACGCGATGATCCCGGCCTTGGAGGCGGCGTAGTTGGTCTGGCCCGCGTTGCCGTACAGACCGGACACCGAGGCGACGGTCACGATGCTGCCGCCCCGGCGTTTCATCATCGGGAAGACCACGGACCGGCAGACGTGGTACACGCCGTCCAGGTTGGTGTCCACGACCTCGTGCCAGTCGCTGTCGGACATCAGCAGCAGGGGCTTGTCCCGGGTGATGCCGGCCGACGTGACGGCGACCGAGACCGGGCCCAAGTCCTGCTCGGTGGCCTCCACCCAGTCCCGTACGGACTGCGCGTCGGTGACGTCGACCCGCCGCGCCAGTGCGCGGGCGCCGAGACCGGCCAGCTCCTTCTCCAGGTTCGCGGCGGCCTGCTCGTCGCCGCGGAAGCAGAAGGAGACGTCGTGTCCGTTCTGTGCGAGGCGCAGGGCGACAGCCCGGCCGATCCCGCGGGAGCCGCCGCTGATGAGGGCGACGGGCCTGGAGTCCGCGTTCTCCTGGCCGCTCACGCGGACTCTCCTTCCGTCAGCAGCCGCAGTACGGCGCACCCCACGGGACCGTCCGGATCCGTGGCGGTGACGAGCGCGATGCGGCCCGGCTCACCCGGCTCGGACAGCAGCGCCGCGAGCTGGTACGCGCCGGTGGCCGCGGCCGTCTCGCCGAGCAGCGCGACGGACGCCGCGCGAGCGCGGACATCCGCGGGGAACAGTTCCTCGTGCACCCGGCGCTCCTGCTCGCCCGCCGGGCCGGGGGCCTCTCCGGGCACGGCCGCCCAGACCGTCCCGGACGGGACGCCCGCCTCCGCGAGCGCGGCGCGCACGGCCGCCGTGAGCGCCGCGGTGAACTCGCCCGGCGGCGCGACCCGGTGATGGACCGCGAGCACCTCGGCCAGCGGTTCACCGGTCGCGGTGTCGCCGTGTTCCAGGAGGACCATCACGCAGCCCTCGCCCAGCACCACGCCGTCGCCGTGCGCCGCCCGCGTGAGGTGGGCGCGGGTCGCCGAGAACTCCTCGGCCGACCCGGCCAGCATCCGCTCGGCACGCCCGTCGGCGAGCAGCCGGCACGCCTGGTCGAGGGCGACGAGGCCGGAGAGCCGGCCGGCCGCGACGGTGGTGTTGGGGCCCTTGAGCGCATGGCGTATCGCACCGGCCGAGGCGGCCCTGTTCATCGCCATGTTGGGGATCCTCGACGGCATCACGTCGATGGGACGCTCCCCTTCGAGGGAGGCCTTGGTGAACTCCATGAACCCCTGGATGCTGCCGGAGGCCGTGCCGAGCACGATCCCGGTGCCGAGATCACCGTCCTCGCCGGCCGGGGGCTCCCCGGACAGCACCTCCCGTACGGTCACCGCGGCGAGCCCGGTCAGCCGGTCCATGCCCCGGGTACCGGCCTTCCCCAGTGCCTCGCGGACCTCGAACCCGGGCACGACACGGGCGGTCGCGGCCGGCTGCGCCGTCCACTCCTCGGGCCCGGCGGACTCGGGCGGCGCGGTGCGGGTGCGCAGCCCTGCGGCGAGCGGGGCACGGCCCGTGCCGTACGGCGACACGGCCGACCATGCGGTGATGACCGCGGTACTCATCGGACGGACTCCCCTCGGTGGCTTTCATGGCGGCCGAGCAGGACGACGGCGTTGTTGCCGCCGAACGCCAGCCCGTTGTTCTGCACGATGCGCACGTCGGCGGGCACCGAGGCGTTGGGGACGACGTCGACGGGGCAGTCCGGGTCGGTGCTGCGGTGGTTGGCCGTCGGCGGGATGAACCCGTGCCGGATGGCGAGCGCCGAGGCGATGGCGCCCAGGGCGCTGGCCGCTCCCATGGTGTGGCCGATCATCCCCTTGACGCCGACGGTGCGGGGCACCTCGTCCCCGTACACCTGGCGGATGGCCGCGATCTCGGTGGTGTCGTTGGTTCGGGTGCCGGTGCCGTGCGCGGAGATCAGGTCGACCTCGTCCGGTTTGACGGACGCGCTCTCCAGGGCCAGGCGGATACAGCGGGCGACGCTGTTCTCCTCGGGTGTGGTGGGGTGCGAGGCGTCGCAGTTGAGGCCGTAGCCGAGCACCTCCGCGTAGATGTGCGCGCCGCGGGCGAGCGCCGACTCCTCGGATTCGAGCAGCAGCAGTCCCGCGCCCTCGCCGGTGAGCAGGCCCACGCGGTCGGCGTCGAACGGACGGCACTCGTCGGGTGCGACCAGGCCGAGCCGGGCGAAGCCCGCGAAGGTCTTGCGGTTCAGCGCGTCCGCGCCGCCGACGAGCGCCCATGCGGAGCGGCCGCTGCGGACCGCGTCGAAACCTGCGCCGATCGCGTAGTTGCCGGCGGCGCAGGCGGTGGCGATCGTGGAGGACTCCACGTCGGACAGGCCGAGTTCGCGTACGACACCGAGCGCGAGACTGCCCGTGGCGGTCCTGCTCAGGGCCGCGCCGGTGAAGGCGCCGAGCCCGATGGCGAGCGCCGACCGGGTGAGCAGGTCGAGCTCGCCGACCTCGCCGTCGGTGGTGCCGACGACGACGGTGCCGCGCCGCTCGCGCAGCCAGGCCTCGTCGAGGCCGGCGTCGTCGAGCGCCATCCGGGCGGCCGCGGCGGCGAACTGCGTGGCGCGGCCGCTGTGTTCGGGCCGCACCCGGTGCAGTGCGGTGGCGGCGTCGAAGCCGTGCACCTGGTGGCCGCGGCGGCTGGGGAAGCCGGTGGTGTCGAAGACGGTGATGTCCCCGGTGCCGACCCGGCCGGCCCGCAGGGCAGTGGTGAACTCCGCGACCCCGTTGCCGATGCTGGACAGCACGCCGCAGCCGGTGAGGACGACCCGGCGCGGCCCCGCGACGGGGCCGGCCGGAATCCCGGCCGCGCTCACGGCGTACGCCGCTCGGCGGTGGCGAGCACGTCGAGGACGGCGTCCAGGTGGACCAGCTTGACCAGGGCGTCCTGCGGGATGACCACACCGAGCTCCTTCTCGATGCGGGAGAGGATCTCGATGGCGCCCAGCGAGTCCGCGCCGTGGTCCTCGATGAACAGGCTGGTGCCGGTGAGCTCGTCGTCGTCGAGCTCCAGGATGTCGGTGATGATGGCCCGTACGGCCGGGACGTCCACGGGAGTGTTCACGTTCATGGCAGCTGCCTCTCGGATCTGGATGGCCTGGTGTTCAGGCCGCGGTGCGGATCAGGGACGTGGGGCGCATGTCGGTCCAGGTGCGTTCGATGTGGCCGAGCGCGGCCTCGCGGGGGCCGGCCGGAAGGACGGTGGTCCAGCCGGCCGGGACGGCGGCGAACTCGGGCCAGATGCAGTGCTGCCCCTCGTCGTTGGCCAGCACCAGGAAGGTGCCGTTCTCGTCGTCGAACGGGTTGTTCTTCATGGCTTCTCTTTCTCCGGGTGTATACAGGGAAAGTCGTGGGGGGATGTGTGGGGGATCCGTGGGGAGGCGTGGGGATTCGCCGGGAGCGCTCGCCGGAATTCCGTACGAGCGCGTCCCGCGCGCGTTCACCGCAGTGATTCGAGGTGCGCGGCGATGATTCGGCCGATCGTCCGCTGCGGTTCGGGCCGCATCATTCCGTCGTGGTCGGAGGCGACGCTGTGGTGGGAGATGCGGCCGCCGATGTACGGCTCCCATTCCGCGACCGTCGGGGACCGCTCGTCCGTGCCCTGCGCGGCTGCCACGAAGAGCACGTCCCCGCTGAAGCGGTCCGGCGTGAACTCCGCACTGAGGACCGCGTGGTTGCGCACGATCCGCAGCAGCCGGGCCAGCTGCTCCTCGCTGAGGCCGGCCAGCGGGTTGGCGTCCCGCCGGAACACGGACAGGACCTCGGAGAGCGTGGGCTCGCCGCCGGCGAACGCGGCCGCGTCGTACCCGCAGTACTCAAGGATCTTCGCGAGCAGTGCCCGGTCGTCCGGGATGCCGTCCGGCTCGGGGACCGGGTAGCTGTCGAGGTTCGCGAGGAGCGCGACGCGGTGTCCGAGACCTTCGAGGCGGGTGGCCGCCGCATGGGCGAGAAGTCCGCCGAAGGACCAGCCGAGAACATAGTAGGGCCCGACCGGCTGAATTTCCAGAATTCTGCGTACGTATTCCTCCGCCATTTCCGCGATCGATGACGGAAGCGGCACTTCCGAAACGATTCCGGACGCCTGGAATCCATACACGGGGAATTCGTTGGCCAGGTGTTCGGCGAGCCCGAGATAGGGCCAGCTGAGACCCACGCCGCCGTGCAGGAAGAACAGCGGTGCGCGGGTGCCGTCGGGCCGGATGGGCAGCACGGTCTCGAAGGCCTCGGTGAGCAGCGAGGGCCGCCGCTCACCGGCCCCGGAGGGGCCGCCCGCGGCGAGTTCACCGGCCCGCCCGGCCAGAGTGCGCAGCGCGCGGAACCAGCCCTCGGCCAGCGCCTCCGCGTCGTCCGGCTCCAACAGCTGTCCCGCCCATGTCCAGTTGGCGACCAGGACGGGCCCGTCGGGGCCGTCCTCGACCAGGGCGTCCACCTCGATGGCATGGGCGATGGGCATGCCGCCGGACGTGGCCGCGAACGCCTCCCGCGACTCGGGCGCGGCCGCCCACCCGCCGTCGTACGACTCCACCGCCGCGAAACGGCCCAGGTAGTTGAATCCGAGCTGCGGGTTCACCGCCGGCAGCGGAGCGGGCCCGTCGCCGAGATGACGCAGGATGCCGTGGCCGAGGCCGTGGTCGGGCAGCGCCGCCAGCTGCTCGCGCATCTCCTTGACCGACTGCTCGGCATCGAGTGCGGCGGCCCTCAGCAGCACCGGGTGGGTGCTGGTGAACCAGCCGGCCGTACGGGAGAGGTCGACGCCCGCGTGCAGTTGTTCGCGGCCGTGGGTCTCGACCTCGACGAGCAGGCTCCGGCCGCGCCATTCGGCGACCGCGAGATCGAGGCCGGCGAGCAGCACGTCGTTGACCTCGGCCTGGAAGGCGGCGGGGCCGCGCTCCAGCAGCGGGCCGGTGTGCTCGGCCGGCAGGGTCACGCGCAGCGTCCGGGCCGTGGCGTAGGTGTCCCGGGCCGGATCCAGCGCACGCGCCCCGACCGGCTGCTCCTCGCGGGAGAGCAGCTGCTTCCAGTGGGGCAGTTCTCCGCCGCGCTCCGCGGCCTGCCCGCGCAGCAGCTGCGACCAGTGACGCAGCGAGGTGCCGACCGGGTCGAGTGCCGTTCCGGGACGCTCGTACGCGCTGAGCAGGTCGGGCAGCAGGATGCGCCAGGAGACGCCGTCCACCACCAGGTGGTGCAGCATCAGGACCAGCCGGCCGGGGCGGCTGTCCCCGCGGTCGATCCACACGGCCTGCAGCGTGACCCCGTCGCGCGGGGCGAGCCGGTTGCGGGCGGCCTCCGACTGGGCGGCGACGGCCCGCCGCAGCAGCGTCTCGTCCGCGTAGGCGCGATGACCGGCGTCGATGCGGGTCACCAGGGGCGCGACCCGGACCGTACCGGGCTCGCCGATCACGAGCCGGCAGTCGCCCGCGCCCTGTCCGGTCAGCCGCAGCCGCAGGGCGTCGTGGTGGTCGACGATCCGCTGGAGGGCTCCGATCAGCCGCTCCAGGTCAAGGCCGGCGGGGGTGGTGAGGACGACGGACTGGTTGAAGGCGTCGACCGGGCCGCCCTCTTCGAGCAGCCGCAGCATGACCGGTGTGGGCGCCAGTTCGCCCACGCCGTCGTCGGTGCCGACGATCTCGACCGGCTCCGCCTCGCCGACGGCGGCGGCCAGCGCGGCCACCGACTTGTAGGTGAACACATCGGCCGCCGTGACCCGCAGTCCGGCCCGCCGGGCGCCGGCGACCACCTCGATGGAACGGATGCTGTCGCCGCCGAGGTCGAAGAAGCTGTCGTCGATGCCGATGGAGGGCAGCCCGAGCACGTCCGCGAACACCGCGCACAGTGCGCGCTCGGTGTCGGTACGGGGCTGCCGCGCCGGACCGGTCGCGAGGGTCTGCGGATCCGGCGTGGGGAGGGCCTTGCGGTCGACTTTTCCGTTGGGGGTGAGGGGGAGTGCGTCCAGGGTGAGGAACGCGCTGGGCAGCATGTACTCGGGCAGGGTGGCGGCGAGTGCGGTTCTGGGGTTGTCGGTGGTGCCGATGAGGTAGGCGATGAGGCGTCCGTGGTGGACGGCGGTGGCGGCGTCG
>NZ_LBMK01000002.1:476544-486276 GCF_001005295.1 Streptomyces yangpuensis
GGCCGCGGCCAGACGACGGCTCAGAGCCGAAGCGAGACCGACCAGCTCACCGTAGGAGACACAACCCTGCGGATCGCGCACCGCCAGCCTGTCCGGCTGCTCGGAGGCGTGCAGCCGCACCCGCTCCACGACCCCGCAGTACGCCTCCTCGACCGCCGTCGCAGCCCAGCCCGCACGCACCGCCGCGGCCTCGGCCGGCAGCAGCACCCCGGTCTCGCGCACCGGCCGGTCGGGCATCGCCACGAGGGCGCCGAGCAGATGCGTGAGCCGCTCGGTGAAGGACCGCGCGGTCGCCTCGTCGAACAGATCGGTGCTGTACTCCAGGACCGCGTCGATCCCGTCGGCGGCCCCTTCCTCCGTACGCCGTTCGAAGAGCTCGAAGGCCAGGTCGGCCTTGGCGGTCCCGGTGCCGATCAGCAGCGGCTCCGACTCCAGGCCCGCCAGCCGCACCGCGGAATCCGGCGTGTTGTGCAGCGTGAGCATGGTCTGGAACAGCGGGTGCCGGGACAGCGACCGGCTGGGTGCGAGCGCGTCGACCAGGGCCTCGAAGGGCAGGTCCTGGTGGGCGTAGGCGGCCAGGTCCGTGGCGCGTACGCGGTCCAGCAGCTCCCGGAAGGTCGGGTCGCCGGACAGGTCGGTGCGCAACACCAGGGTGTTGACGAACAGGCCGACGAGCTCGTCCAGCGCCGGGTCCGTGCGTCCCGCGACGGGCGTTCCGAGCGGGATGTCCTCGCCCGCGCCCAGCTTGGACAGCAGGGCGGCGAGCGCCGCCTGGAGCACCATGAAGGTGCTCACGCCCTGCGCCCGGGCCAGGTCGCCGACCGCCGTGTGCAGGGCGGCGTCGATACGGAAGCCGACCTGCCCGCCCTGGTGCGTGGGGGCTGCGGGCCGCGGCCGGTCGGCCGGCAGCTCCAGCTCGTCGGGAAGGCCGTTCAGCGCCTCGCGCCAGTAGGCGAGCTGCTCGTCCGACACGGCCGTGAGCAGCTCGCGCTGCCACAGGGTGTAGTCCGCGTACTGCACCGGCAGTGGCGTCCACACCGGGGCCCCGCCCGCACGGCGCGCCTCGTAGGCCTGCGCGAGATCGCCGCCCAGCGGGCCCACCGACCAGCCGTCGGCAGCGATGTGGTGCACCACGACCAGCAGCACGTGCTCCTCGTCCGAGAGCCGGAACAGCTCCGCCCGCAACGGCAGTTCGGACGCCAGGTCGAAGCCGCGCCGCGCCGCCGCCCGCACCGCGTCCTCACCCTGCGCGGAGACCGGCAGGTCCACCCGCACCGCCTCGGCGTCCACGATCTCCTGACGGGCGCGCCCGTCCGTGTCCGGGTAGCGGGTGCGCAGCGCCTCATGGCGTACGACGACGTCCCGCACCGCCGCACGCAGGGCGGCCACGTCCAGGGCTCCCCTCAGGCGGACGGCGACCGGGATGTTGTACGCGGGACTGCCCGCCTCCAGCTGCGCGAGGAACCAGAGCCGCTGCTGGGCGGGGGAGAGGGGAAGCGCGTCCGGGCGCACGGCCGGCGCCGGAGCGGGCCGGGCCTCCCCGGCGTCCGCGACGCGGGCCGCGAGGGCGGCCGGGGTCGGTGCGTCGAAGACCGCGCGGACCGGCAGATCGGCGCCGAGCGCCGTCCTGATCCGGCCGGTGAGCCGGGTGGCGAGCAGCGAGTGGCCGCCGAGTTCGAAGAAGCTGTCGTCCGGACCCACGGGCGCGGGCAGCCCGAGCACCTCGCCGAACACCTGGCACAGCAGCTGCTCCTGAGGCGTGCGCGGCGCACGGGCCGCGGTGCGCGCACCCTGGGCGGGCGCGGGCAGCAGCTTGCGGTCGATCTTGCCGTTCGCCGTGAGCGGCAGCGCGTCCATCGCCACGTACAGGGCGGGCACCATGTGCGCGGGCAGGCTCTCGGCCAGGTGCGCGCGCAGTGCCCCCGGAGCGGCCGTACCGACGGTGTAGGCCACCAGCTGCGTACCGCCCGGCAGGTCCTCGCGCGCCACGACCGTCGCCTGTGACACCTCGGGGTGGGCCGCGAGCGCCGACTCGATCTCGCCGAGCTCGATCCGGAAACCACGGATCTTGACCTGGTGGTCGGCCCGTCCGATGTACTCGATCTGACCGTCGGCGCCCCAGCGCACGACGTCCCCGGTCCGGTACATCCGGCTGCCCCGCGGACCGAACGGGTCCGGCACGAAACGGGTCGCGGTGAGCGCGGGCCGCCCGTGGTAGCCGCGCGCCACACCGTCACCGGCGATGTAGAGCTCGCCGACGGCACCCGCCGGAGCGGTCCGCAGCGCGTCGTCGAGGACGTACACCCGGGTGTTGGCGATGGGCCGGCCGATCGGCGGCACACCCCCGCGTTCGCCGTCCAGGGTGGCCGCGGTGGACCAGATGGTCGTCTCGGTGGGCCCGTAGACGTTGGTGACCTCACGGGACGCGGCGCGCAGCGCGTCGGCGAGCGGTTCGCCGACGGCCTCGCCGCCGATCAGGACGCGCAGCGCGGCGAGGCTCTCCGGGTGCTCCGTGACCAGAGCGTGCCACAGGGTCGGGGTGGCCTGCATGACGGTGGCGTCGCTGCCGGTGATCAGAGCGGCGAGCGCGGACGGGTCGCGTACGGTGTCGCGCTCGGCGAGGACCAGTTCGGCGCCGGTGACCAGCGGAACGAAGATCTCCAGATTGGAGATGTCGAAGCCGAAGGTGGTGACCGACAGGAAGCGGTCCCCGCCCCCGATACGGAACCGCTCGGCCATGTCGTGCACGAGGTTGATCAGGGCACCCTGGGGGACGACCACGCCCTTGGGCCGGCCCGTCGAGCCGGAGGTGTAGATCGTGTAGGCGGTCTCCAGCGGATCCGGGTCCGCGGTGCCCACCGGCCCGGTGGGCGCCTCCGCGAGCAGCGCAGCCGCCGTGTCCAGGGTCAGGTGGGCGCGCTCGGTGACGGCGGGCAGCGCGACCGCGACGCCGGTCGTGGTGAGCACGAGGGCGGGCGCCGCGTCGTCGAGCATGTAGCCGATGCGGTCGGCCGGGTAGTCGGGGTCGAGCGGCAGATAGCCGGCGCCCGCCTTGACGACGGCGAGCGTCGCGACGATCAGGTCCGTCGAACGCGGCAGCGCGAGCGCCACCAGTGCCCCCGGTCCCGCGCCCCGCGCCACCAGCTCGTGGGCGAGCCGGTCGGCGCGGGCGTGCAGATCCGCGTAGCTCAGCCGCTCGGCCCCGCAGCGCAGCGCGGGCGCGTCCGGGGTGGCGGTGGCGCGCGCCGCCAGCTGCTCGCGCAGGGCGTGGCGCGGGTAGCAGCGGGCGGTGTCGTTGTACGAGACGAGCAGCGTCGCCCGCTCCTGCGCACCGAGCAGCTCCAGCTGGGAGAGCGGCAGGTCGGCCGTGTCGGGGAGCGTCGCGAGGAGCCGCAGCACCCGCCCGGACAGTGCCGCGGCCTCCCCGGCGGTGACGAGGTCGGGCGCGTGGTCGAGCCGCAGCGTCAGCTCGGCACCGGGCAGCACGAGCAGCGACACCGGATAGTGGGTGGCGTCGCGCCCCTTGATGCCCGTGACCGTGAGGCCGGGTACGGCCGTGCGCAGGGCGTCCGGGTCCAGCGGATAGTTCTCGAAGATCACGACGGTGTCGAACAGCTCACCGTGCCCCGCGTCCTGCTGGATGCGCGAGAGGCCCAGATGCTGGTGCGGCAGCAGCGCGGTGTGCTGCTCCTGGGCCGACTCCACCACCTCCGCGAGGGTGCGCGCGGCGGGCGTGCGCAGACGTACAGGAAGCGTGTTGATGAACAGGCCGACCATCGACTCGACGCCCGGCAGCTCCGGCGGACGCCCCGACGTCGTGGTGCCGAACACCAGGTCGTCCCGGCCCGTCAGGGCCCCGAGGACGACGGCCCAGACACCCTGCAGCACGCTGGACAGGGTGACGCCCCGCGCACGTGCCCACTCGGTCAGGCGCGCCGTCGACGCGGTGTCGAGGCGGGCGACGTGCTGCTCGGGCAGTACCGGTGCACGGCCGGGCGGCGCCGGTGCGAGCCGGGTGGGCTCCTCCAGGCCGGCGAGCAGCTCCCGGTAGGCCGCCGCAGCGGCCTGCTCGTCCTGGCCGTTCAGCCAGGACAGGTAGCTCTTGTACGAGGTGACGGCGGGCAGCACGGAGGCGTCGCCGCCGGCGGTGTAAGCGGTGAAGAGCTCCGAGAGCAGCAGCGGCATCGACCAGCCGTCGAGCAGGATGTGGTGGCAGGTGACGAGGAGCCGGTGGCGGTCCGTGCCCGTGGTGATCAGGGTGAAGCGGATCAGTGGCGGCCGGCCCACGTCGAACGGCTCGGTGCGGTCCCGGTCGGTCAGCGCCTCCAGGTCGCCCGCCTCCCGCACCTCCCGCCAGGGAACGGGAACCTCGCGCGGTATCAGCTGGACCGGCTGCCCGTTCTTGCGGTAGCGGAAGCCCGCCCGCAGATTCGGGTGCCGGGCCAGGACGCCGGCCGCGGCGGCCTTGAGCGCGCCGCGGTCCAGGGGTCCTTCGAGGTCGAGGACGAGCTGCACCGCGTACACGTCGAGTTCCTGCCGGTCGTACACGGCGTGGAAGAGCAGGCCCTCCTGCAGTGGCGTCAGCGGCAGTACGTCGCTCAGGCCGCCCGCCGGCCGTGGCCCCTTCGGTGCCTTACCAGGTGCGGTCGTGCTCATCCTTCGTTCCCCCACTCGTGTGCGAATTCGTTCTCGAACTCGTCGATCTCGTCCTGGTCGAGTCCCTCGACGAGCCCCAGGTCCGAGGGCGTGAAGCCACCGGATTCGGGCCGTGCGGCATGCCCGGCCAGCGCCTTCAGCGCCCTGAACCAGCCGTGCGCGATCGCCTCGGCGTCGGCGTCGGCGACCGTGCGGCCAGCCCAAGCCCACTCGGCGACCAGGCGGGGGCCGTCGGGGAGGTCCTCAGTACGCGCGTTGACGCCCAGCGCGTGCGGCAGCGGCATCTCCGGGTCCGTGCCGGCCGCGACGTCCAGGGACTCGGGCGCGATCTGCCAGTCGCCCGGCTCCGAAAGCGCCATCCGCCCCAGGTAGTTGAACCCGAGCTGCGGAGCCGCGTACGCGCCGAGCAGGGCCGCCGAGCCGGCGTCGAGCCGGCTCAGCAGACCGTGGCCGATGCCGTGGTCCGGCACCCGGCGCAGCTGCTCCTTGACCTCCTTGAGCGCCTGGCCGAGCGCGGGCCCGCCCGCCCACACCTCGTCCCAGTCGCACAGGCCCACATCGAGCCGTACCGGGTGCGTGCTGGTGAACCAGCCCACCGTGCGGGCCAGATCGACGCCCGGGACGACGGGCACGCGCCCGTGCCCTTCGAGGTCGACGAGCACGTCCTGCGGCTCACCGCGCCCGCGTCGCCAGTCGGCGACGCTGAGCGCGAGCGCGGCCAGCAGCACGTCGTTGATCTCGGCGTGGAAGGCGGCCGGCACGGTGGTGAGCAGTGCGGCCGTGTACGCGGCGGGCAGTTCGAGCCGCAGCCGGTGAGCGGTGGCCGCGGTGTCCTGTCCGGGGTCGAGCGGCCGTGCGCCGAGCGGCGGGTCGCCGCCGTCCGCCATCTCCTGCCACAGGGGCAGTTCGGCCCGGCGTTCCTCCCGTACGGCCTCGTCGTGCAGCAGGAGCGCCCACTGCCGGAAGGAGGTGCCGACCGGCGCGAGGGGCCGGTCCGGGTGCTCGTAGGCCTGGGCCAGATCGGGCAGCAGGATGCGCCAGGAGACGCCGTCCACCACCAGGTGATGCAGGGTGAGCAGCAGCCTGCCGGGCCGCCCGGTACCGGCATCGAGCCACACCGCCCGCAGCACGTCGCCCTGGGCGGGCGCCAGTTCCCGCCGGGCGGCGGCGGCTTCCCCGCGGACGAGGGAAGCCAGGTCGCCGGAGTCGGCCGCGACCCTGCGCAACACGTCCTCGGCCCGTACCGCCCCGGCTTCCCGGATGACGTCGCCGCGTCGGCGCAGGACGTCGTGATGGTCGAGCAGCGTCTGCAGCGCGGCCGCGATCCGCTCGTACGAGGCCCCCGCAGGCGTCCGGACCACGGCAGCCTGGTGGAAGCCGTCGGTCGGCCCGGGGATCGCGTCGAACCAGGCGGTGATCGGCGTGGCCGGCACCGGGCCGGTGCCGTCCCCGACGCCCACCGTCGCGGTGCGCCCGGCGGTCTGGGCGGCGAGCGCGAGGCCCTGAGGAGTGCGGTGCACGAACACGTCCTGCGCGGTGATCGCGAGACCCGCTTCCCGCGCCTTGCCGACCAGCTGGATCGAGCTGATGCTGTCGCCGCCGAGGTCGAAGAAGCTCGCGTCGGCGCCCGCCGACTCCAGCCCGAGCACCTCCGCGAACGCCCGGCACAGTGCCGCCTCCCGCTCGTTCGCGGGGGCCCGGCCCGCGGCGGCCGGCGTGTAGTCCGGCGCGGGCAGGGCCCGGCGGTCCAGCTTGCCGTTGCCGGTGAGCGGCAGTACGTCGAGGACGACGACGGCGCTCGGCACCATGTGCTCGGGCAGTTCGGCGGCGAGGCGCGCGCGGATCTCCCTGACGTCCACGGGAGCACCCGAGGCGACGACGTACGCGACGAGACGCTTGTCGCCGGGCCGGTCCTCGCGGACGATCACCGCGGCCCGCGCGATGTCGTCCCGCGCGAGCAGGACGCCTTCGATCTCACCCGGCTCGATGCGGAAGCCGCGCAGCTTCACCTGGTCGTCGACGCGCCCCACGTAGTCGAGGCTGCCGTCGGCGTTCCAGCGCACCAGGTCGCCCGAGCGGTACATCCGGCCGCCCGGCGTGGTGGCGTACGGGTCGGCGACGAAACGGTTCGCGGTCAGCTCCGGCCGCCGCAGATAGCCGCGGGCCAGCTGGTCGCCGCCGATGTACAGCTCGCCGGTCACTCCAGGAGCCACCGGCCGAAGCCGCGCGTCCAGGACGTACAGCCGCGTGTTGTGCAGCGGGAACCCGATGGGAGGCTTGACGGCACCGGACAGCGGTTCGCTGATGCTCGCGCACACGGTGGCCTCGGTCGGCCCGTACGCGTTGCGCATCACGCGCCCGCGGGAGAACCGCTCCACCAGCTCCGGCGGACAGGCCTCGCCCGCCACGACCAGCTGCACGCCCCCGGGCATCGGCCGGTCGGCCGGCCACGCGGACAGGACCGTCGGCGGCAGGCAGACCATGGTGGTGCCGGTGCGCTCCACGAGCTCGGCCAGCGGCGCGCCCGGGCCGCGCTCCTCGGCCGTCGAAAGGATCATCGTCGCGCCCGAGAGCAGCCCGATGGCGAGCTCCCAGGTCGCGGCGTCGAAGCTGTACGAGGCGAACTGCAGCCAGCGCGTGCCGGGTCCGATGCCCATGCGCGGGCCCTGGTCGGCCACCATCACGGCGACCGTGCGGTGCTCCACGACGACGCCCTTGGGGCGCCCGGTGGAGCCGGAGGTGTAGATGACGTACGCGGGGTCGCGTACGGTCAGCGGCCGCGTCCGGTCGGTGTCCGCCGGCGCGCGGGCGGGCCGGGCCGCGACCGCGGCGCGTACGTCCGGGTCGTCGAGCAGCAGCCGGCTCACGTCCGAGGTACCCAGGCCCGCGGATTCGACGCCCATCGTCAGGGCGAGCGCGGGCCGGGCGTCATCGAGCATGTACGCGATGCGGTCCTGCGGATAGGCGGCGTCGATCGGCAGGTAGGCGGCCCCCGCCTTGAGGACGGCGAGCAGCGCGACGACCATCTCCGGCGAGCGCGGCAGCAGCAGCGCCACCAGGTCGCCGGGCCCGGTGCCGCGGGCGGCCAGCTCATGGGCCAGCCGGTTCGCGCGGGCGTCCAGTTCGGCGAACGACAGGACCCGCTCGCCGAACTCCAGGGCCGGGTGCCCGGGCTGCGCGGCAGCCCTGGCCGCGTACAGCTCGTGCACCGGAGCCACCGTGACGTCCTGCACGGGGCCCGCCCAGTCGCCGAGCACGCGCTCCCGCTCGGCCGGCAGCAGGGCGTCGACACGGCCGAGCGGGACGTCGGGGTCACCGGTCAGCACGCCGATGAGATGGGCGAACCGATCCGCGATCGAGCGTGCCGTCGCCTCGTCGAACAGGTCGCTGCTGTACTCCAGGACCGCGTCGATCCCGTCCGGCGCCCCGTCGGGCCCGTGCCGCTCCGTCAGCTCGAAGGCCAGGTCCAGCTTGGCGGTGCCGCTGCGGACCGGGACGGTCTCGACGCGCAGGCCGGGCAGGACGAGGTCGGCGGAGGCGTTGTTCTGCAGCACCAGCATGGTCTGGAACAGCGGCTGCCGGGACAGCGACCGGCTGGGTGCGAGCGCGTCGACCAGGGCCTCGAAGGGCAGGTCCTGGTGGGCGTAGGCGGCCAGGTCCGTGGCGCGTACGCGGTCCAGCAGCTCCCGGAAGGTCGGGTCGCCGGACAGGTCGGTGCGCAGCACCAGGGTGTTGACGAAGAAGCCGACGAGCTCGTCCAGCGCCGGGTCGGTACGTCCCGCGACGGGCGTTCCGAGCGGGATGTCCTCGCCCGCGCCGAGACTCGACAGGAGCGTGGCGAGCGCGGCCTGCAGCACCATGAAGGTGCTCGCACCCTGGGTACGCGCCAGCGCGGTGACCGCCGCGTGCAGGGCCCCGTCGACACGGAACCCGACCGTGCCGCCGCGGTGACTGGGCACGGTGGGCCGTGGACGGTCGGCCGGCAGCTCCAGTTCCTCCGGGATGCCGGCCAGTGCCGTGTTCCAGTAGGTGAGCTGCTCGTCCGCCACGGCGTCGAGGAGTTCGCGCTGCCACAGCGTGTAGTCCGCGTACTGGACGGGCAGCGGCGCCCAGTCGGGAGCCGAGCCCTCCCGTCGCAGCGCGTAGGCCTCGGCGAGCTCGCGGGCCAGCGGGGCGACGGACCAGCCGTCGGAGGCGATGTGGTGCAGGACGAGGAGCAGGACGTGCTCGTCGTCGGACAGCCGGAACAGCTCCGTGCGCAGCGGGAGCCCGGTGGCCAGCTCGAAGCCGCGGGCGGCCGAGGCGGCCAGGACCCCGGGCAGCGCGTCGGGGGTGGTCCCGGTGACGGGCAGGGCCAGGTGCGCCTCGGCCGGAGGGATGATCCGCTGCCGCGGCCGGCCGCTGTCGTCGGGGAAGACGGTGCGCAGGCTCTCGTGGCGGGCCACGACATCGCTCAGCGCCGCGCCCAGTGCGGCGACGTCCAGGGCGCCGGTCAGGCGCACGGCGAACGGCAGGTGATAGGTCGCCGAACCGTTCTCCAGCTGGTTCAGGAACCACAGCCGCTGCTGTGCGGGGGAGAGCGGCAGCTCGGCGGGGCGCTCGGTGGCCTGGGCCAGCGCGGGCCGCACGGGGGCGCCGGCCTCGTCCAGACGGGCGGCGAGTTCGGCGACCGTCGGCGCCTGGAAGAGCGTACGGATGGTGACCTCGGCGCCCAGCCGGGCCCGGATCCGGGAGGCGACCTTGGTGGCGAGCAGCGAGTGGCCCCCGAGGTCGAAGAAGCTGTCGTCGATGCCGACGGAGGGCAGCCCGAGCACCTCCGCGAAGATCTCGCAGAGTGCTTGCTCGCGCGGATTGCGCCCGGGGAGCTGCCCGGAGACGGCGGCCGAGGGGTCGGGTGTGGGGAGGGCCTTGCGGTCGACTTTTCCGTTGGGGGTGAGGGGGAGTGCGTCGAGGGTGAGGAAGGTGCTGGGGACCATGTAGCCGGGCAGGGTCGCGGCGAGTGCGGTTCTGGGGTTGTCGGTGGTGCCGATGAGGTAGGCGATGAGGCGTCCGTGGTGGACGGCGGTGGCGGCGTCG
>NZ_LBMK01000002.1:486503-611593 GCF_001005295.1 Streptomyces yangpuensis
CCAGGAGTCGATGGCGGCGCGGAGGAGGGAGGGGACGACTTCGAGGATGGTGACGTTGTCGGTGGTGATCCGGCCGAAGAGTTCCTGGGGGTCGGCGGCGGTGTCGCGGTCGACGACGAGGAGGCGTCCGCCGGTGACGAGGGGGGAGAGCATCTGCCAGACGGAGATGTCGAAGGTGACGGGGGCGTTGTGGACGACGACGTCGTCCGAGGTCAGGCCGAGGTCGTCGATCTTGGCGAGGAGGTGGTTGACCATGCCGGCGCGGTGGACCATGGCGCCCTTGGGGCGGCCGGTGGAGCCGGAGGTGAAGATGATGTAGGCGAGGTCGTCACCGCCGCCCACGGGCGGGGAGAGTTCGGTGTCGCAGGTGCCGTCCCAGGTGACCACGGCCGGTGTGCTCGATGTGGCGGCCAGCAGTTCGGCGGCCGTCTCCTGCAGTCCGGGTCCGGTGTAGAGGACGTCGGGCCGGGAGTCGTCGAGGAGTGCGGCGGTGCGGGCCGTGGGGGCCCGCAGGTCGAGGGGGACCCAGGCCGCTCCGGCGCCCAGGACGCCGAGGATGCCGGTGACGAAGGGGATCCCGGGCTCGCACAGCATCGCCACCCGCGATCCGGGACGCACTCCGGCCGCGGCCAGACGACGGCTCAGAGCCGAAGCGAGACCGACCAGCTCACCGTAGGAGACACAACCCTGCGGATCGCGCACCGCNGGCCGCGGCCAGACGACGGCTCAGAGCCGAAGCGAGACCGACCAGCTCACCGTAGGAGACACAACCCTGCGGATCGCGCACCGCAGTCTTCTCGGGCTCCTCGACAGCCAGTGCCCGTACACGCTCCACGACCCCGGCGTATGTCTCGTCGATCGCGGTGGCGTTCCACCCCGCGCGCAGCGCGGCCGACTCCTCCGGCAGCAGGATGCCGAGCTGGTCGACGACCGCGTCCGGCCCCGCCTCGGCCAGCGTCCCCAGCCAGCCGAACAGGCGGCGCTGGTGGAGTTCGAGCTCCTGCTGCGTATAGCGCGAGGGGTTCGCGTCGAGGCGCACCGCGTAGCCGTCCTCGGCCGAGTCGAGATAGATGATCTGCATGTCCTCGACCGGGCCGGTCGACAGATTGTGCAGGAGTCCGGCGCACTCGCCGAACGTGTAGTCGAAGCCCGATTCGAGGACGTTGACGGTCGGCCCGAGCGAGCGTCCCGCGTCCCCGGTGAAGCCGAGGTCGCGACGGATCCGGTCGCCCCGGTAGTTCTGGTGGCGCAGTGTGGCGCGCAGCTCGCCCGCACTGTCGCGCAGGAAGTCCGCGACCGTACGGCCCGGCAGCACCCGTACGGGATGCGGCACGAAGTTGGCGCGCATCCCCGGAACGGCGCGGGCGGCCGCCGTGGCACGGGCCGGCACCGCGAGGGTGAGCAGGGCGCGGTCCACACCGGCCGCCCGCTGGACGTACGCGCCGGTCGCGGCGATCAGCAGCGTCTGCCAGGTGATGCGGGAGTCCCAGGCCAGCGCCCGCAGCCGCTCGACCGCGGCCGCGGGCAGCACGGCCTCGCACCGCAGCGAACTGCGGGCAGGCCCGCCGGGGCGCGGCGAGAGGCTCACCGGCTCGGGCTGCTCCTCGAAGCGGCCCCGCCAGAACTCCTGCTCCCTGGCGTACTTGGCGGTCGCGGCGTACGCGTCCTCGTCGTCGGTGAGCGTGCGCGGATCGGGGAAGGCGCCCTCGGCGTCCGGATCCGCGTACAGCGCGGCGAGCCGGTTGTAGATGAGGACGCGGCTGAACCCGTCGACCAGGATGTGGTTGACCCGGATGTAGAACAGCAGGTGGTCCGGGCCGAGCCGCAGGAGTACCGAACGCAGTGTGCCCGCGGTCAGGTCCGGCGGCGTGAGCAGGTCCTGGCGCATGAACGCCTCTGCGGCGTCCCGCGGCTGCGGCTCCCGCGACAGGTCGAGCGTCTCTACGGGGAAGTCCCCGACGGCGGCGAGCTCCTGGCGCGGCTCGCCGTCGAGCTCGGTGAACAGGGCACGAAGGGTGCCGGCCTCCCGCAGCACCCCCTGCCACGCGGCCGTGAACCGGGCGGTGTCCAGGGGGCCGCGCAGTTCGAGGAAGTCGCCCATGGTGAAGACGGGGTTGCCCGGGTCGGCCTGCTGCCCGTACCACATCTCGCGCTGAGCGGCGGAGAGCGGCAGCTGCCGGGCGGGGGGTGCGGGGATCATGACTGCACTGCTCCAGTGGGAAGTTCGGACGATTCGATGCCGTACACGTCACGCACCCAGCTCGGCTGGTAGACGGTGTCGATGTAGCGCTCGCCCAGGTCCGGGGCGATGGCGACCGCCGTGACGTTCTGGCTCGGACGGTGCTCGGCGAGCCAGCGCAGCGCACCGCTCACCACCGTCCCGGTGGAGCCGCCGAAGAGGAATCCCCCGCGCGCCAGGGTGTTGCAGGCGCGCACGGTGTCGGCCTCGGGGACGTGCACGACGTCGTCGACGTACGAGGTGTCGAGCAGCGCGGGCCGTACCCCCGTGCCGAGTCCGGGGATCATGCGCGGACCCTCCGGGCCGCCGAAGGTGACGGAGCCGACGCTGTCGACCGCGACGACCGTCACCGGCCGCGGCAGCTCCTTGAAATAGCGGGCGCAGCCCATCAGGGTGCCCGTGGTGCCGGCGCCGATGAACAGCAGCTCCAGGTCGGGGAACTGCTTCTCGATCTGCGGGGCCGTGGTGCGGTAGTGCGCCCGCCAGTTGTCCGGGTTGGCGTGCTGGTTCAGCCACACGACCCGCGGGCTGCGGGCGAGCAGCGCCCGCACGTACTCGAGCCGCGCCGCCAGGAACCCGCCTTCCGCGGCGGGCTCCGTGACGGTGTGCACCTCACTGCCGAGCGACTCGATGAGCTTGCGGGTCGCGAGGTTGGTCCGCGAGTCGACCACGCAGATGAAGTGGTAGCCCTTGGCCGCGGCGATCACGCTGAGCGCGACCCCGAGATTGCCGGACGAGGACTCCACCAGCGTCGAGCCCTTGGTGAGCCGACCGCTGCGCTCGGCCGCCTCGATCATGCTCGCCGCAGCTTTGAGCTTGATGGAACCGGCGAAATTGAACCCTTCGCATTTGAGGTGCAGCGGATATCCGTACATCTCCCGGAGATCTACGTAGAGATCCTCGGTGTTGAATTCGTGCGGTGCCGAGATAACCGGCATGATCCCCCCATCAAGACAAGGCTATCGCGTGGCCGATGTGCGGTACACACGCAGGCTCAGAGGTATGAGAATGGCGATGAGCAGCCCGATGCTGGCCAGCGAGACAATCACCGGATGTTCCACCGGGAAACTTCCGGATGCGGCGACTCCGGTGTTTCCCCACAATTGCCGGCAGGCCTCCGATACCGCACTGACCGGATTCCACTCGGCGAGGACCTGCAGCCAGCCGGGAAGCCCGGTCAGCGGCATGAACGAGCTGGAGAGGAAGGAGAACAGGACCAGGAGCAGGGCGGCCACGCCGCTGATCGCCTCCAGGTTGCGCATCAGCATGCCGAGGAGCGCACCGACCCAGAGCATGGCGTAGGCGAAGGCGAGCAGCAGCAGGAAGCCGGCCGCGTTCTCGGCGAACGACCCGTGCACACGCCAGCCGACGGCGAGCCCGGTGGCGGCCACGAGCACGATGCTCAGGGCCGCGGCGGCGAGATCGGCGAGCGTATGGCTGACGAGGACGGTGGCCCGGCCCATCGGCAGCGAGCGGAACCGGTCGATCAGCCCCTTCTCCAGGTCGCCGGCCACACCGATCGCGGTGATGCCGATGCAGGAGAGTCCGATCTGCGCGAACACCCCGGCCATGATGTATTCGCGGTAGCTGCCGCCGGTGTTCTTCACCTCGACGACGGTCGCGAAGAGATAGCCCAGAATCACGACCATCGCGACGGGCGTCAGCGCCACACCGATGATCTTCTCCGGGGTGCGCCGCAGATGGCGCAGATGCCGGCCGGTGAGGGCCGCGACGTCACCGCCGTGGGCAAGCACCGAGCTCATAGGGACGCCTCCGCTTTCGCTGCGCCGGGGTGCGAGGCCGGCGCGCCCGTCAGCTCGCCGGTCAGATGGAAGAACACGTCGTCGAGAGAGGGCCGCCGCAGGGCGAACTCCTCGACGGTGACGCCCGCGTATTCGAGGGCGGTCGCGGCGGACGCCAGCGCGCCCATGCCGTCCGGCAGCTGTACGTGGAGGGTGCGCTGCCGCTCGTCCAGCTGCGGCGGGCCCACTGCGAGCGGCGCCAGTACGGAGGCGGCCTGCGCGAGCGCGGCCGCGTCGGCGACGGCAACCTCCAGGCGCTCGCCCCCGACCTTGCGCTTGAGCTCGTCGGACGTGCCCTCGGCGATCACCCGGCCCCGGTCGACGACCAGGATCCGGTCCGCGAGGAAGTCGGCCTCCTCCAGGTACTGGGTGGTCAGCAGGACCGTGACGCCCTGGTCGACCTGGTCCTGCACCATCCGCCACAGCGTGGCCCGGCTGGCCGGGTCGAGTCCGGTGGTGGGCTCGTCGAGGAACAGCACCTCGGGCGAGGAGATCAGGCTCGCGGCGAGATCGAGGCGGCGCCGCATGCCGCCCGAGTACTCCTTGGCGGGCTTGTCCGCAGCGGCCTCCAGCTCGAACTGTGCGAGAAGTTCGGCGGCGCGAACCGCTGCGCCCCTGCGGCCGAGCCGCAGCAGCCTGCCGAGCAGGATGAGGTTCTCGCGGCCGGTGAGGAGCTCGTCGACGGCGGCGTACTGCCCGGCGAGACCGATCCGGCGGCGCACTTCGCGCCGCTGCCGCACGATGTCGAAGCCCGCGACGCGAGCCGTGCCGGCATCGGGTTCGAGCAGGGTGGCGAGCATGCGGACCGTGGTGGTCTTGCCCGCGCCGTTGGGCCCGAGCAGACCGAGCACCGTGCCCGCTTCGACCGACAGGTCCACGCCGTCCAAGGCGCGGTGGCTGCCGTACTGTTTCGTCAGGCCGGCGGCCTCGATCGCGGTGTTCACGGAATTCCCCCTTTCATGTCCCAGGTAATTTGGCGAATTGTTTGGCTGGTTCCGGATTGGGGAGTTGTCCGGTGAGCAGGCATGCTGCGGGTTGCGTGGTTCCTGCATCGCGGTCCTTCTCACCCGTACCTCCCGACGAGAAGGAACCTAACCGGCGACCTGGCCGGATCGCGTCGTTCCCGGTGGCCACAGACTGCCGCGGCAGCATGCTGCCGACGTCGCATTGCCTGCGTGCTGGCAGGATGCTGCAGCCGCATTGAGCTGACATGTCCGGAAGGGAGTTCGCCGGCGCCGAATATCTACAGTGAGAGACGTCGCTCAGCAACGCTCACCGCAGACGTCCCACTGGGAGAGGTAATGGCAAGGCAACGAAATCTGGCGGCTTCACTGGGAGCCTGGAGCGCCCGGCACCGCAAGACCGCACTTTTCGGATGGCTCTTCGCTGTCATCGCGCTCACAGTCCTCGGAGGTCTGACGGGGCAGAAGAGCCTGACCGAGGCCGACTACGGCACGGGGGAGTCGGGCCGCGCCGCCCGCATCCTCGTCGACGCCGGCATCAAGACCCCGGCGCCCGAGATGATCCTCGTCCACAGCGATCGACTGGCCGCCGAGGACCCCGAGTTCAAGAAGGCCGTCGCCGCCGCGATCGCGGCCGTGGACGGCACCGGCCTCGCCCAGAACATCGGCGACCCGTACGAGACCGGCGCGTTCTCCGAGGACAAGCACGACGCGCTGGTCCAGTTTGCGGTGAAGGGCGACCCGGACACGGCCGCCGACCGCATCCAGCCCGTCGTCGACGCGCTGGCCAAGGCGGACGAGGCCCACACGGACGTCACGTTCGGCCAGTACGGCGCCGCCAGCGGACTCAAGGGCATCAACGACTCGCTCGGCGAGGACTTCACCCGCGCCGAGTTCACCGCCGTGCCCGTCGCGCTCGGCATCCTGCTCGTCGTGTTCGGCGCGCTCCTGTCCGCCGTCCTGCCGCTGGTCCTCGCGATCACCGCGTGCGTCGCCGCCATGGGCCTGCTCGCGCTCTCCAGCCAGCTGGTCCCGGTCGACGCGATGACCAACTCGGTGCTGCTCCTGATGGGCCTCGCCGTCGGCGTCGACTACTGCCTCTTCTACCTCCGCCGCGAGCGCGAGGAGCGCGCCGCCGGCCGTGACAAGGAGAGCGCGCTGCGGATCGCCGCCGCGACCTCCGGCCGCTCGGTGCTGATCTCCGGTCTGACCGTGGCCGTCGCCATGGCCGGCATGTTCCTCTCCGGCCTCACGGTCTTCGAGGGGTTCGCCATCGCCACGATCGAGGTCGTCCTGATCGCGGTACTCGGCTCCATGACGGTGCTGCCCGCCGTGATGGCGATGCTCGGCGACAAGATCGACGCCGGCCGGATCCCGGGCCTGCGCCGCACGACGCGTGTACGCAGCGTGGGCGAGAAGCCGGGCCGGCTGCTCGGCGCCGTCCTGAAGGCGCCCGCCCTGTCCGCCGCCCTCGGTATCGCGTTCCTGCTCGCTCTCGCCGCGCCCGCGCTGTCCATGAAGACCGAGAAGCTGGGCTTTGACCAGCTGCTGCCCGCCGACAACGTCACCGCGCAGACCGCCCGGCGGATCGAGAAGGCCTTCCCCGGCGCCCCGGCACCGGCCCAGATCGTCTTCAAGACCGGGAACGTCACCTCGGCCGAGGCCACCGGCGCCATCACCGCCTTCAAGGAGCGGGCACTCGCCTCCGGCCATGTCATGAACCCCATCGAGGTGACCGTCCACAAGGACGAGAACATCGCGGTCATCAACGCCCCTCTCGCCGGTGACGGCCGCAACGCGACCTCGGTCCGTGCCCTGGAGCAACTGCGCGACGTGATCATCCCGGCCACCCTGGAGAAGGACGGGTCCAACCAGGCGCCGGTCGGTGGCGACCTCGCGTTCTCGACCGACTACAACGACCAGCTCAAGTCGTCGATCCTGCCCGTCTTCGCCTTCGTGATGGGCATCAGCTTCCTGCTGATGCTGCTCTGCTTCCGTTCCCCGGTCATCGCGATCACCTCGATCGTCCTCAACCTCCTGTCGGTGGCCGCCGCTTACGGTGTGATGACCGCGGTCTTCCAGAAGGGCTGGGGCGACGAGCTGGTCGGCACGACGGCCGTCGGCGCGATCGAGTCCTGGATGCCGCTGTTCGTCTTCGTCGTCCTGTTCGGCCTGTCCATGGACTACCACGTCTTCGTGGTCTCCCGGATCCGTGAGGCCTACGACCAGGGCGTCGGCAACCGGGCGGCCGTCGCCCACGGCGTCCGCTCCACCGCCGGGGTCGTCACCAGCGCCGGCCTGATCATGGTGGCCGTCTTCGCGGTCTTCGGCACGCTGTCCATGCAGGACTTCAAGCAGCTGGGCGTGGGTCTGGCCATCGCGGTCCTGCTCGACGCCACGCTCGTACGCGCCGTCCTGCTGCCCTCCGTGATGGTGCTGCTCGGCCGGTCCAACTGGTGGCTGCCCTCCTGGCTCAAGTGGCTGCCCGAGCTCTCGCACGGCGAGGAAGAGCCGGCTCCGGCACGGCAGCACGCCGCACCCGCCGGGCACCGGCGGCCCGAGCCCGCCGAGCACACCCTCGCGGGCCGCTGAGCGGCCGGAGGCCCTCACCCCCGTATCCGCTCACGACTCCAAGGAACCTTCTCCATGTACGAGTTCAGCGTCATCGGCGGCAAGACCGCACGGGAGATCATCTCGGCCTCCCGGCAGGACATCGTCGACGTCGTCCGCGACACCTACCTCGCCCACGAGGCGGGCGACTCGGTGAACCCCGACAGCTACTTCCTCCGCTTCCCCGAGAAGCCCGACGCCCGCATCATCGCGCTGCCCGCGCACCTGGGCGCCGGCGCCGACATCTCCGGGATCAAGTGGATCAGCAGCTTCCCGGCGAACATCGAGCGCGGCATCCCGCGTGCGTCGGCGGCCCTGCTGCTCAACGACCACGAGACCGGTTACCCCTTCGCATGCCTGGAGGCCTCGCAGATCAGCGCCGCCCGTACGGCCGCCTCGGCGGTGCTCGCCGCGGAGCAGCTGACCGGCGGGCGCACCGCGGGAAAGCTGACGGTCGTCGGTGCGGGCATCATCGCGCGCAACATCCTGGAGTTCTTCAAGTCCCGTGACTGGCAGTTCGGTTCGGTCACGGTGCACGACAAGAGCGAGGAGTACGGCTCCGCGCTCGCCGCCCACGCCGGAGACGTCCTCGGCTACCCGGCCGGCACGGAGCACGACCTCGCCGCAGCCCTCGCCGGCGCCGACGTGGTGGTCCTCGCGACGACCGCCGCCGAGCCGTACATCCTCGACCCGGAGGCCTTCGCACCCGGTCAGACCGTCCTCAACATCTCGCTGCGGGACATCGGCCCGGAGCTGATCGAGGGCGCCTACAACATCCTCGACGACGTCGAGCACTGCATGAAGGCCAACACCTCGCCGCACCTCGCGGAGCAGAAGTACGGCGACCGGCACTTCGTCACCGGCACGCTCGCCCAGCTCATCAAGGGCGAGGTGACCACCGGTGGCGACAAGCCGGTGATCTTCTCACCGTTCGGCCTGGGCGTCCTCGACCTGGCGGTCGGCCTGCACGTCTTCCGCGCGGCGCGCGCCTCGGGCGAGGCCGTGGAGATCGCGGACTTCTTCGGCGAGACCACCCGCTGGTAGTCACCGGCCCCCTCTGCACACGCGGCCCGGGCAGGAGCTCCTGCCCGGGCCGCCCCACGTCCGACGAAGGAACGATCGTGACCCCTACGCCGTGGGGCAGCCGCCCCCCGGGCCGACTCCTTCGGATCCTGCCGGCCCCGGCAGGATCCGAAAGGGACGGCCTAACCCACCAGCCGGTACGAGGCGCACACACCGAGGAAGATCAGTGCCGCCAGCGTGCTGCACGAGTAGTGGAGCCGGCCGGACAGGTGCCACCAGCGCCGCCGCCAGGAAAGGAACGCGCACACGACCATGGCGCCCGTGGTCGCGAGCGCGATGCCGGTCAGGGCCGGTACCGCGGTCAGGAGCGGCGAGTCACCCACGATGATCGTGCGGTTGAGGGCATTGGGGTCGGCGGACAGCAGCAGGAAGCAGACCGTCGCCGCGGTGATCAGCGCGCCGGACGTCCACAGCAGCAGCTTGGCGGCGCGCGCCCCGGCCGGCGCACCCGGCGAGCGTCGGCGCAGCAGGGCGAGCACCGGCAGCGCGAGTACCGTCAGGGCGAGGAACGCGAGCGAGCCGAGCAGCACCCGCTGGTGCAGCGTGGGGGAGAGGTACCAGGGCAGCCGCTCGTACGCGACGGAGACCTCGGAGGCGACGGAGAGGCGACCGTCACGGAAGGCGATCCGGTCCTCGCCGCCCTCCTCCTGGAAGAGCCCCGGGCTCAGCTGCACCCAGTGACGCTCGGTCACGTCCGGGTCGCGCGACAGCCCCGTGGTGGTCAGCGTCGCCCCTTCACCCGCGCTCACCCGCACCGAACCGGTCAGCGCGCTGACCCGGGTCAGCTCCGAGGAACTGGTGCGCGTGGAGCGGTAGTCGCCCTCGTACTGCCCGACATCGGCGAGCGACGTGGAGCTCCGCACGGCGGCGGGCCCACCGAAGTGGTCGGCGACGAGGTCGGCCAGCTCCTGCCCCGCGTAGATGGCGCGCCCGTTCTCGCCGTCGCCGTTGTAGACGACGTACACCGCGGCGTTCCGTTCGGGCAGCAGCGCCAGATTGCCGTGGAAGCCGGGCAGGTCGCCGTCCTTGACCAGCATCCGCTGTCCGCCGCGGACGCGCTCCTCGAGGATGTAACCGAGGCCGGGCAGCCGGTCGTCATTGCCGAACTGCCGTGCCAGCAGAGCGGAGTCGGAGCGTTCGCCCAGGACCGGACCGCCGCCGCCGAGCAGGGCGCGCAGCAGCTTCCCCATGTCCGCCGCCGTGGTGACGGCGCCGGCGCCGGTCGGGGACCAGTCGCCGTACTGGCCGTCCTGGACGCGCTGGTGGCCACCGTCCGGGCGGTGGCCGCGGGCGAGGTCCGCCTCGATGACGGGGGTGTGCGGCTGCGCGAAGCTCGTACGGTCCATGCCGAGGGGCCGCAGGATCGACTGGTCCACGTACGCGGCGAAGGGGGTGCCCGTCACCGTCTCGACGAGGTGACCGGCGAGCGCCACACCGTAGTTGTCGTAGCTCGCGACCTCGCCCGGCGGGCGCACCCGGCGCGGCTGGTGGTCGGCGAGGCTCTCGCCGAGCGGGCGCACGTCCTCGGGCCGGGTGGCGGCCCGCCCGATGATGTTGTTGTCGAAACCCGCCGTGTGCGTGAGGAGATCGCGTACGGTCACCGGATGCCCCGGATACGTGTCCTTCACCTTGAAGGAGGAGAGGTAGCGGTTGACGTCGGATCCCAGGTCGAGACGCCCCCGCTCGACCTGCTGAAGGACCGCGATCGCCGTGAACAGCTTGGCGTCGGAGGCCATGAAGAAGCCGGTGCGCCGGGGATCCACCGGTGTCCCCGAGGCGGCGTCCGCGACGCCGTACCCCTGGGTGAGGACCGGCTCGCCGTTCTCGACGACCACCACGGAGGCGCCGGGGATGCGGTAGTCGGTGAGCTGCCGCCGCACGAGGGCGTCGACCGCCCCCGAAAGCCCGGGCAGTTCGGACGGCCCGGCCGCGGAGCGGGCCCCCGTCCGGTGTGCCGGCCCCGCGGAGGCAGCGCTGGTGCCACCCGCCAGGAGCAGCAGGACACACAGCGGAAGGAGCAGGAGCCGCAGTCGCAGTCGCATCGTCATGTATACAGTCAAGTCGCCACGACAGCGCCGAAACAGACACCTCGGTGGCGTCCGATGGGGGACCTGGGTACACCACCGCACACGGCACACACGTCCCGTGTGTGCCGGGCCCGAGCCAAGAAGACTAGGGACATCACCACGGCAGCGAGCCGTGCGCAGAGGGGAATGGGACGATCGTGAACAACCTGGATGTACGTACCGGCTTCCGCTCCCTCGGCAGAGGGCTGCCCGTTCTCTTCCTCGCCATCGGGGAACTCGTCCTGTTCTGCCTCTTCGTGACGGCGGTCTCCCTGATCGGCATCGGCCTGGGCGTCCTGCTCGTCCCGGCGCTCGCCGTCGCCGTACGGGCCGTGGTGAACAACTCCCGCAGGAACGCGGCACGGTGGTCGGGCCGCACGGTCGAGGAGCCGTACCTTCCGGCGCCCGCCGCCGAGCCGGGTCTCAAGGGACAGTGGCAGCGCACGCACTGGGTGCTGACCGACCCGGCGACCTGGCGGGACCTGGCGTGGATGCTGGTCAACCCGGTGGTGGGGGTGGTGCTCGCGCTGTCGCCGCTCGTCCTCGTCGTCGGCGGACTCGGCGGCATGCTGATGCCGGCGATCTACCGGCCCATCGCCGACGCCGGCGAGAACTACTACCTGTGGGTCGAGATCAGCGACCTGACCTCCGCCTGGTACGCCGCCGCCCTCGGCCTCGTGACCCTGCTCGCCGGTCTCGCCGCCGGCCCCGCGCTGCTGCGCGCCCATGCCTCCCTGGCCCGTACGCTGCTCACCCCGACCCGCACCGCCGAGCGCGTCCGCCGCCTCACCGACAGCCGCAGTGACGCCGTCAACACCTCCGCGGCCGAACTGCGCCGCATCGAGCGGGACCTGCACGACGGCGCGCAGGCCCGTCTGGTGGCCCTCGGGATGAACCTCGGCGTCGCCGAGCAGCTGCTCGCCAAGGACCCGGAGGCCGTACGCGCCATCCTGGCCGACACCCGCAAGGCCTCCGCCGCCGCGCTGACCGAGCTGCGCGACCTCGTCCGCGGCATCCACCCGCCGGTGCTCGCCGACCGGGGCCTCGCGGACGCGGTGCGCGCCCTGGCCCTGGACAGCCCGCTCGACGTCACCGTCAACGCCGACCTGACCGGCCGGCTGGAGGCGCCCGTCGAGTCCGCGATGTACTTCGCGGTCGCCGAAGCCCTCACCAACGCCGCCAAGCACGCCTCGCCGACGACCGTGAGCATCGACCTCTGGCACGAGGGCGGCGCGCTGCGCAGCCAGGTCGTCGACGACGGCCAGGGCGGCGCGGACCCCTCGCGCGGCACCGGACTGCGCGGCATCGAGCGCCGCCTGGCCGCCTTCGACGGGCTCCTCGCGATCAACAGCAAGCCGGGCGGACCGACCACCCTCACCATGGAGCTGCCGTGCGCGTTGTCCTAGCCGAAGACCTGTTCCTGCTGCGGGACGGTCTGGTCCGCCTGCTGGAGTCGTACGACTTCGAGGTGGTCGCCGCCGTGGACAACGGGCCCGGACTGCTCCAGGCCCTCCTCGACCACAAGCCGGACGTCGCCGTCGTCGACGTCCGGCTCCCGCCGACGTTCACCGACGAGGGACTGCGGGCCGCCCTCGAGGCCCGGCGCCAGGTCCCCGGCCTGCCGGTCCTGGTCCTCTCCCAGTACGTGGAGCAGCTCTACGCCCGCGAACTCCTCGCCGACGGCAGCGGGGGCATCGGCTACCTGCTCAAGGACCGGGTCTTCGACCCCGACGGCTTCGTGGACGCGGTCCGCCGTGTCGCGTCCGGCGGCACGGCCATGGACCCCGACGTCGTCGCCAAGCTCTTCGCCAAGGAGCTCCACCGCGACGGCCCCCTCTCCCGCCTCACCCCACGCGAGCGCGAGGTGCTCGGCCTGATGGCCGAGGGCCGCTCGAACGCCGCGATCGCCCAGGAACTGGTGATCACCGAACGCGCGGTCATCAAGCACACGTCGAACATCTTCACCAAGCTCGACCTGCCCCCGTCGGATGCGGACAACCGGAGGGTGCTCGCGGTCATCGCGTACCTCAAGTGACACGGCGGCCGCCCAGGGCCTGAGGCCGCAGGGCCTGAGGCCGGGTGGCCGCGGCGCCGGCCGGGGCCGCGGGTTTGGATGTATCGGCATAAAATAGGTGTAAAGGTACTCCAGGTGAGTCCGGGAGGTGTGATGTCCGTACATCCCGACGCGGCACCGCAGCGCGCGCAGCATGACCCCGAAGACACGCTCAACCGGCTCGGGAGTTCGTGGCACTGGGCGCTCGGCGTCGCCCTCGCGACCCTGATCCCCGGCATCCTCGTGCTCGTCTGGCCCGACGAGACGCTGCACGTCCTGGCCGTGCTCATCGGGCTGCAGTTGCTCGTGGCGGGCGGGTTCCGCTTCGTCGGGGCCTTCTCGCACAGCAACGACGTCGGCGGCAGCAGGCTGGCGAGCGTGCTGATCGCGATCCTGGCCTTCCTGGCCGGCGTCCTCGTGCTGCGCCATCCCATGCAGACGATCGGCGCGCTGTCCCTGATCGTCGGGGTGTTCTGGCTGATCACAGGGCTGCTCACGGCCTACGTCGCCATCGCCGACCGCCTCCTCCTCCACCGCGGGCTGCTCTTCGGCCTGGGCGCGCTCGGCACCGTCGCCGGAATCGTCGTGCTCTGCTTCCCGGTGGACTCCGCGGTCGCCCTGACCCGGCTGCTCGGGCTGTGGCTCGTGCTGCTCGGAGTGTTCGAAGTGGTGATGGCCCTGGTGATGCGTTCCGCCACCCGTCGGGCCGCCGCGTCCAGGTAGGCGGCCGTCCGCCGCCTCCTCCCTCGTTGTCTTGCGGTACAAGATAGTTGGCCACTATCTTGTACCGCATGACAAAGGGGCGGCAGACGACCGGTGACCAACGGCGCAGTCAGCTCCTGCGCGGAGTGCTCGACCTCTGCCTGCTGTCCCTGATCGCCGAACGGCCCAGGTACGGCTTCGAGTTCGCCGAGGCGCTCGCCGCCGGCGGGCTGGAGCTCGTCAGCGACGGCAGCATCTATCCGCTGCTCACCAGGATGGAGCGGGCGGGGCTCATCTCCTCGTACCGCGCCCCGTCCCCGACCGGCGGCGCCCCGCGCAAGTACTACCGGCTGACCGAGGCGGGCCAGGCCGAACTCGGCCGCGGCCGCGCCGACTGGCATGCCTTCGCCGGGCCGGTCGGCCGGATCCTCACCGCCACCACGCCATCCACGGGGGAGACCATGCCATGACGAACGCGCAGATACTCGCCGCCTGCCGCAGCAACTGGGAGTACCGCGGGATCGACGACGCGTCCATGCGGGAGATGCTCGACGAGCTCTCCGCGCACCTGGAGGACGCGGAGGCCGCGGGCCGCACCGGGCAGGACGTCGTCGGCCACGACGTACGCACCTTCGCCGCGGCCTGGGCCCGGGCGCGGGCGCCGCTCCCGCGCCGACTGCTGCGCATGGCCTGCCTGGGCAGCTTTGTGCTCGGCTGTCTCCTGCTGCTGGCGTGCCTGAGCCGGTGGACCACCGAGACGGCCTTGACCCCCGGCAAGATCGCCTTCTGGGTCGTCCTCGGCGTGGCCACGGTCGTCTGGGAGCTGCGGCGGGGCAGCCTGGGCATGCTCCGGAGCTGGGCGATCGGCCTCTGTGCCGCCCTGCCTGTAGCCCTCCTGACCGGCCGTCTGGCCGGTGAGGCTCCGGTGTTCACGGCGCCGTTGTGGGTGGCGCCTCTCCTGCTGCTGCCGGGACTGCCGTACGCCTTCGCCGACGTACGGGCCCGTAGGAACGCAGCCCCCGCCGTCCAGGCCTGACGGCGGGGGCGGGGGTAGGGTCCCGGGCCGTCAGAGGCCGCGTACCGAGGCCACCGTGAAGGTGGTCGGGGTGCCCGAGCCGGGGTTCATCGGGCCACCCTTGTCGAACTGCGAGCGGACCACCAGGGTGCGTCCCGGGACGCGTGCCAGGGTCGTGGGGATCTGCAGGGACGGGTCCGTGACCGTACGGGTCAGCCGGGCGCGGGTGCCGTCCGCGCCGAGCTGCCAGCGGGTCAGCGTGTTGGTGGTGTTGTGCGCCACGCGCAGGGTCCCGTCCGGGGCCAGGTCGAGGCCGTCGGCGGCCTTCATGTCACCGCCGGTGAGCGCGACCCGGCGGACGGCCCCCGTACGCAGGTCCACGCGGAAGAGGTCGCCGGTCGGCATGTCCACGGTGAGGAGATAGCGGCCCGTGCGGTCGGAGGTGATGCCGTTGAGGCTGAAACCCCCGGCCGGGCGGGGACGCAGGGCCGGGGTGAGGTCGTAGGCCTCGGTCAGGACACCGCTGCCGGCGGCCAGTTGCCGCGGGGTCACGCGGTAGATCACACCGCGGACGCTGTCCGTCAGGTACGCGGTGCCGTCCGGGGTGACGGTCAGGTCGTTCACGAAGCGTGCGGAGGCCCCCGAGGCCACTTCGAAGTGGGCGAGCCGGGTCCCGGTCACGGTGTCGTAGACGGCCACGCCCTTGGTCGAGTCGGTGACCCACAGCCTGCCGCGGGTGTCGACCCGCAGGCCGTTGGCCGTCCGGCGGCCGTCGGTACCCGAGGGCAGGAACACCTCGGCCTCGGACCGGCCGGGCCGGGCCCGGTAGACCGTGCCGTCCGCGTACGAGCCGACGTAGACCGTGTGCGTGCGCGGATCCGCGGCGATGCCCTCCGGGTAGACCTTCGCCCCCGGCAGCGAGAAGGCGGTGGATATCCGGGGCTCGCCCGACGGGCCCGCGGCCCGGGCCGCCGCCGGAGCCGGCCCCGCCGCCCCGAGGGCGAGCACCCCGGCCACCGCCGCGACCAGGACCGACCTCGCGGCCTTCTGCTTCCTCGGCGCCTTCGTCTTCATTTCCGCCTGCGTCGTCTGCCGTGTCATCGCATCCCCCATTGGACGTCCTCTACCCATCAAGTGAGGGCGAATCTATGTTAGAGCTCTAATGTATGGCAAGGGTCATAGGATGCCGTCATGACCTCCATGGCCCCCGAGGAGCGCATCGGCTCGCATGTGAAGCGCGCCGAGCAGGCACTTCTCGCGGCGAAGAACGCGGCCTGCAAACCGGCCGCCGTAACGGTTCCGCAGTACGCCGCGCTGCTCTGGCTGGCCGAGAAGCCCGGCATCTCGGCCGCCGCGCTCGCGCGCCTGTGCGGGGTGACACCGCCGACCATGAACACCGTCCTGAAGAACCTCCAGGAGCGCGGGCTCATCGAGCGGACCCCGCACGAGTGGCACCGCAACGTGCTGGAGACCCGGCTCACCGACGAGGGGCGCGCGGTCATGGAACTCGCGGACGCGGGCGCGGTGCGGGTGGAACGGGCACTCGCCGCCGCATTCACCGAGGAGGAAAGGGAGTTGCTCATCGAGCTGCTCGGGCGGTGCGCGGAGGTGCTCGACGCCCAGCGGTGAGGTCGCGCCCGTGCGCGCATCGCCGTATGTTTTTTGCTCGAATTTGGAACTGTGCGGGTGGTTTGCTCATCAGGACTTAGGGGAGACAAGCCGTTCTGCCCTCGGGGGCAGTCAAGACCGTTCGGAGCGAAGTTCGTGCACCAGTACCCGCAGCGCCCGCGGCCTGATGACCAGCAGTCGTACCAGGACCACCCGCCCCAGGGGCAGGGCGGCCACCAGCAGTACCGGCACCCGCAGCAGCCGCAGCACGCGGAGCACCCGCAGCACCCGCAGCACCAGTCGTACGAGGCGCCGTACGGCTACCCGCCCGCCCCGGCCGGGCACCCGCACGACGTCGAGCCCCCGCAGCCCAAGCGGTCCCGGCGTCGAATATGGATCAGCGCCGTGGTCGCCCTCGCGCTGCTCCTCGGTGGCGGCGGGTTCGCCGCATGGAAGCTCGACTGGTTCTCGGGCAACGGCGAGGCCGTGACCTTCGGCAAGAACCCGCCGCCGGCCGAGGGCAAGCCGGACGCGGGTGCGCCGTCGGCCGAGGCCAAGCCCTCCGGCGACCCGGACGTGCTCATGCCGACCGGTCCGAGGTCGGACTTCAAGCAGACCGCCAAGCTCGACGACGGCACGATCATCGCCAAGACCCGCGTCGCGGGCGCGAAGTCGGGCTTCGAGGGCGACGTGTGGGTGTGGGCCCCCAAGCAGTACGACGACCCGAAGTACGCCAAGAGCGGCTTCCCGGTCCTCATCGCGCTCCCGGGCGGCAACGGCTTCCCGAACAACTACTGGGCCGACACCAGCCTCGGCCTGCAGAAGGCCATCAACGAGGGCGTCAAGGCGGGCACCAGCCTCCCGTACATCGTGATCATGCCGGTGCTCAACCCGGACGCCAAGTACTACTACGACGGCTCCGACATCCCCGGCCAGGCCAAGATGGGCACCTGGATCGCCGAGGACGTCCCGGCCTTCGCCAAGGCCAACTTCCGTACGTACAAGTCCCGTGACGGCTGGGCCTTCATGGGCTCCTCGTCGGGCGCGTTCGTCGGCATGAAGACGGTCCTCCAGCACCCGGACAAGTTCAAGGCCGTCATCGCCAGCGGTGGCGAGATCGTCCCCGACTCCCCGCTGTGGAAGGGCCACCAGGCGGAGATGGACGCGAACAACCCCGAGAAGCTCGCCCAGAAGCTGATCGACAGCAAGGGTCCCGAGGTCTACATCAACTTCCAGATCGGCACCAAGGAGTCCGGGAAGGAGCGGATGACGAAGTTCCAGCAGCAGTACGGCAAGGGGCCGGTCAAGACGACCATCCGCGACATCCAGAACGGTGAGCACAACGGCTGGCACTACGTCCGGGGCATGAAGGAAGGCTCCCTGGAGTGGGTCAGCAAGGTCCTGAAGGCACCGAAGCCGGAAGCGGGCTGAGCCGGGCGGCAGGTACGGGGGCACGCGCGGGCGGGCCCCCACCCCCGCGGCCCCGCCCCGCGTCCACCCCCGCCCCCGCGCGTGGTGCTCGCCACGTCACCCCCGTCTCAGGCAACCCGGGCCGTCGTTCATACCTCTGTAAGGGGTGTAAGGGGGACCGAGCGGTCCGGCCCGCGCTCCGAGGTGAGCGCCGGAGAAGGAACGGGACAACAAGCGTGCAGCATGACCAGCAAGGCGATGGCAGCCCCATGACCACGGGCCGCCGCCGCCCCACCCGCCGGCGCCTGCTTCTGATCAGCGGCGGTCTGGCGCTCGCCCTCGCCGGGGGCGGAGCAGCGTACAAGTTCGGCCTCTTCTCGGACATAGGGGATCCGGTCTCCTTCGGCAAGGTCCAGGTGCAGGAGAAGACGGCCACCGCCTCCGAGGCCCTGCCGGAGGTGCTCATGCCGACGGGGCCGGCGGCTTCGTTCGTCCGCACCAGCCGGCTCCCCGACGGCACCCAGATCGGCAAGGCCACCCTCACCGGCAAGAAGTCCGGCTTCACGGGTGACGTGTGGGTGTGGGTACCGAAGGAGTACGACGACCCGAAGTACGCCAAGAGCGGCTTCCCGGTCCTGATCTCCCTGCCGGGCGGCCGCGGCTACCCCACGAACTACTGGGGCACGGGCCCCGGCCTCGGCCTCCAGCAGGCCGTCGCCGACGGGGCCAGGTCAGGCAAAAGCCTGCCCTTCATCCTGATCATGCCGGTGACCAACGCGGACACGAAGCACCACTTCGACGGCTCCGACATCCCCGGCCAGCCCAAGATGGGCACCTGGATGGCCGATGACGTCCCCGATTTCGCGAAGGCCAATTTCCGCACCTTCACCTCCCGCGACGGGTGGGCCTTCATGGGCTCGTCGGCCGGCGGATTCAACGGCTTCAAGCAGCTCCTGAAGTACCCCGACCGGTTCAAGGCGGCCATCGCCAGCGGGACCGACATCGTCCCCGACTCCCCGCTGTGGAACGGGAACACGCAGGCCATGGACGCGAACAACCCCGAGAAGCTCGCCGCGAAGCTGATCGACGCGGGCGGCCCCGAGGTCTACATCAACTTCCAGATCGGGACCAAGGAGACCGGCCGCGAGCAGGCCGAGAAGTTCATGAAGGAGTACGGCAAGGGCCCCGTGCACACTTCCCTCCAGGTGATCCAGGATGGTGAGCACAACGGAAAGTCGTATGTGCGCGGCATGAGGGAGGGCTCCCTGGAGTGGATCAGCAAGGTGATGAAGGGACCGACACCCGACCCCGGCGTGCGATGAGCACGGTGGTGAAGGGAACATCGGCGGCCGCCGCCGCGGGCATCGCGGCGGTGTGCGCCGTGGCCTTCATGAAGGCGCCCGGCGAGCGTCCGGTGCTTCCCTTCCCCACGGTCGGCGTACTCATGGCGGGCGGCGAGCACTGGTGCACCGCGAGCGTCGTCGACAGCCCGAAGGGCAATGTCGTCGCCACCGCCGCGCACTGCGTCGCCCCCGCCGGCGAGGACGGGCAGCCGGGCGAGGTGGCCCACGACGGCCTGGCCATCGGTGAGCTCTCCTTCGCCCCGGCCTTCTCCGGCGAGGGCGACGGCACCCAGCCCCTGGGGGTGTGGAAGGTCAAGGCGATCCACGTCGACGAGCGCTGGACCAAGTGGGGCGAGGACACGGCCGACTTCGCCTTCCTCACCATCGAGCCGGACGAGGACGGGCGCAGCGTGCAGGAAGCCGTCGGCGGCCGCGCCGAGGCGCCGCGGCCGGAATGGACCTCCGGCTACGAACGGGACGTCACCGTCGTCGGCTACCCGGAGTCCGAGCACAACCCGGAGAACAGGCCCGTGTCCTGTACGACGCAGACCCGCCACGACGATGAGGACCCCGACATGCTCTACATGAGCTGCGCGGGCTTCTGGACGGGCACCAGCGGCAGCCCCTGGATCGCCGACCGGGGCGGGGCGGACCCCGCCGGGCACCTCATCGGGGTGCTGAGCGGCGGGGACACCGATGTGGACTCCACGGCCGCGCTGTTCGACGAGCGGGCGAAGGCGCTGTACGAGCGGGCCGCGCGCGACTGAGCGCCTGCGCCGCCGCCACTTCTTCCTGCGCCGCCGCTACTTCTTGCGCCGTTCCGTGCTGACGATCACGACGACCGCCGCCACGACGATCGCACCGCCGACCATGATCGGCCAGGTCAGGGCCTCGTCGAGGATCAGCGCGCCGAGTGCGACGGCGACGACGGGGTTGACGTAGGCGTACGTGGCCACCAGCGACAGCGGTGCGGCCTGGAGGAGCCATACGTACGCGGTGAAGCCGACGAGCGAGCCGAAGAGGACCAGATAGCCCAGGGCCAGCCAGGAGGCGGTGGAGAAGGCAGTCGGGTCCAGACCGCGGTGCTCGCCGCGCATCAGGCCGACGAGCACGCCCGCGACGCCGCCCGCGAGCATCTGGTAGGCGCTGCCCGTGAACGGGTTGCCGGGCAGGGACAGCTTCGATGCGGAGAAGGAGCCCAGCGACCACAGCATCGACGCGGCCACCACCAGCAGCACCCCCGACAGCCGTACGGTGCCGCTCAGCCCGGGGCTGGTCAGTACCGCGAGACCCGCGAGACCGACGAGCACCCCGGCCAGGGTGCGGCCCGGGGGCCGGTCCCCGGTGGCCGCGCGCAGCACCACCACCCACATGGGCACCGCCGCCACCAGCAGTGCGGCCAGGCTGGACGGTATGGAGGTCTCGGCGAGCACGACCAGGCCGTTGCCGCCGAGCACCAGCAGCAGCCCGACCAGGACCGCCGAGCCGACCTGCGCCCGGGTGGCCCGGAGCGCCGCCGTGCCGTGACGCCAGGCGACCACGGCGGCCAGCAGCAGGCCGGCGGTGATGAAGCGGGCTCCGGCGGAGAGGAAGGGCGGCATCGTCTCGACGACGATGCGGATGCCGAGGTAGGTCGACCCCCACACGACGTAGACCAGGGCCAGCGCGGTCCACACCGCGCCGGTGATCCTGCCGGGTGCGGTGGCCGTGGGCCCGCCGTCCACCGGGGCCGGGTCCGTGGCCGGGTCCGGGGCAGGTGTCGCGGGCGGAGGCGAGTCCGGCTTTGAGGTGCTCATGCCCGGATCCTATGGTCGTTGGCCCATGCAGGCATCTGGATGTCTCAGCCCTTGAGCAGGTTGTTCAGCTCGCCGTACGGGAGCGCGTGCGCGAGCGCGCCGTAGGTCCCGTCGGCGATCCGCCCCTCGGCGGCGCGGCGGACCACGGCGTACGCGGCTTCGGCCACCCAGGAGCCGAGGCTGACGCGGCGGACGCCGAGGGTCAAGCGCCGGCGGGGCTGGAGGGTGCGGTGGGGCTGGGGTGTGCATCGGGGTCGGGGGAGCGGGGACGGATGACGGGTGGGGTCAGGAGGCCAGGCCGGCTTTCGCGCCTGCGCCGCAGAGGGGGATGACCGCTGTGCGGCCCTGCAAGGGGTCGGTCGGGGAGGAGGGGCCCACCGCGGCCCAGCAGGCGGCGGCCGTCGGTTCCACGAACAGGCCGCGCCGGGCCAGGTCCCGCTGGGCCTCGCGCAGCCGGGCGTCCGGGACCGTCACGAAGGTGCCGCCGGACGCGCGGACCGCGGCCAGGATCTGGCGGGCGCGCGGTGGCGCCGGGATCGCGATCCCCTCGGCCAGGGTGGGCCGCTGCTCCACCGGCGCGGCATCCTCCGCGCCCGCCGCGAACGCCTCCGCCAGCGGGGCCACCGCCTCCGACTGGACCGCGATCAGGGCCGGCGGCCTGACGCCGCGTCGGGCCAGTTCCTGCGTCGCCAGCGCGGCGCCGAGCAGCAGGGTGCCGTTGCCCACCGGCACCACCAGCGCCTCGGGGAGCCGTCGGCCCATCTCCTCCCATACCTCGTACACGTAGGTCTTGGTCCCGTGCAGGAAGTACGGGTTGAACACGTGGCTGGCGTAGAAGACGCCGGGGGCGTCCGCCTCCTTGCGGGCGGCCAGGGCCGCGGCCTCGCGGCCGCCCGGGATCACGCGGACGACCGCCCCGTGCGCCCGCATCTGTTCGGTTTTCTTCTCCGACGTCCCTTCCGGTACGAAGATTTCGCAGTCGAGCCCGGCCCGTGCGCAGTACGCCGCCACCGACGTGCCCGCGTTGCCGCTGCTGTCCGCCACGACGCGCTGCGGCGCCAGCCGCCGGGCGAGTTCCACGAGCATCACGGCGCCCCGGTCCTTGAAGGACAGCGTCGGCATCAGGAAGTCGAGCTTGGCGTGGATCCGTTCCCCCAGCGGGATCAGCGGAGTGTGACCCTCCGCCAGGGAGAGGGAGAACGCCCCCGGCAGCGGCAGTACCGGCCCGTACCGCCACAGTGAATTCGGTCCGGCGGACGGGTCGAGCTCCGCGTCCGGGTCCGGCGTGAAATCGAGGTCCCAGGGTCCGCCGCACAGAGGGCACCCCCAGGGAGCGGTCCGGACGTCGGCGCGTGTACCGTCCTCGGAGCAGACGTAACCGGGGGGTGCGTGCGTCATGTGCAGAGCGCCTTTGCTCGGTCATGGCCGGTGTATGGCAAGGATGTTACGCGTTCGTCCGTCCTCCTGAGGTCTCGCCTGGGGCGGGTCGGCCTTTCGGGGGCGACCGCCCGGCAGGCCGTACGCATGGTCATGGCCACGTGTGCCACGAGGCCCCGCTGCGTCCCCCCGCAGTGCACCACCTAGGAGGAGGACCGTCACGTGCCAGTGATGCGTCATACGCGCCGGAAGATCACCGGCATCAGCGCGACCGCGGTCGTGGCCCTCGCGCTGGGCGCGGCCGTCGCGCTGCCCGCCTCGGCCGCCGGCAGCGGTGCGCGGGGCGTGGTCCAGAACGCCGGGGCCCCGGGGTCCGTGCCCAACAGCTACATCGTGACCCTGAAGGACACCGCGCCCCGTTCGACCACGGTGAGCGGCAAGCTCGTCGCGAAGAAGTACGGCGCGAAGATCGACCGGACCTACAGCGCGGCTCTCAACGGCTACTCCGTGGAGCTGTCGCAGACGCAGGCCGAGAAGCTCGCCGCCGACCCGGCGGTCCAGTCGGTCGTGCAGAACCGCACCTTCACCGTCAGCGCCGTCCAGCCGTCCCCGCCGTCCTGGGGCCTGGACCGCGTCGACCAGCGGACGCTGCCGCTGAACCAGAGCTACACCTACCCGGACAAGGCCGGCGAGGGCGTCACCGCGTACGTCATCGACACCGGTGTCCGCATCACGCACGAGGACTTCGGCGGCCGTGCCACCTACGGCTACGACGCCATCGACAACGACAACACCGCCCAGGACGGCCACGGCCACGGCACGCACGTCGCCGGCACGGTCGCGGGTGACTCGTACGGCGTGGCCAAGAAGGCCAAGATCGTCGGCGTCCGCGTCCTCGACAACAACGGCTCCGGCACGACGCGGGTCCAGCAGCGCGGCATCGACTGGGTGACCCGCAACGCCGTCAAGCCGGCCGTCGCCAACATGTCGCTCGGCGGCGGCGCGGACACCGCGCTCGACACGGCCGTCCGCAACTCCATAGCCTCCGGCATCACCTACGCCGTGGCCGCGGGGAACGAGTCGGAGAGCGCCTCCACCAAGTCCCCGGCCCGCGTCGCCGAGGCCATCACCGTCGGCGCCACCACCGGCTCCGACGCCCGGGCGAGCTACTCCAACTACGGCCCCGCCCTGGACATCTTCGCCCCCGGCTCCGCCATCACCTCCGCGTGGAACACGGGCGACTACGCGATGAACACCATCAACGGCACCTCGATGGCCACGCCGCACGTCGCGGGCGCGGCCGCCGTGTACCTCTCGCAGAACCCGGCCAGCACCCCGGCCCAGGTGGCTACGGCCCTGATCGGCTCCTCCACCGCGAACCTGGTCACGAACCCCGGCACCGGCTCGCCGAACCGCCTGCTGCACGTCACCGCCCTGGGCCCCGTCCCGCCGGGCAAGCGCTTCGAGAACACGACCGACCACGCGATCAACGACCAGGCGACCGTCGAGTCCCCGATCGCCGTCAGCGGCGTCGTCGGCAACGCCCCGACGACGCTGAAGGTCCCGGTCGACATCAAGCACACCTACATCGGTGACCTGAGGGTCGACCTGATCGCGCCCGACGGCAGCGTCTACAACCTGCACAACCGCTCCGGCGGTAGCGCCGACAACATCGTCAGGACCTTCACCGTGAACGCCTCCTCCGAGGCGGCGCCGAACGGCACGTGGAAGCTCCGGGTCCACGACAACGCCAACGGCGACACCGGGAAGCTCGACTCCTGGGCGCTCCAGTTCTGAGGAACGGGCCGCCGGCGATGACCGGGCCATGAGATGACAGCGGGGGCGACCGAGTGACGGTCGCCCCCGCTGCGTACTATTCGCGCATCCGTTCGCGCCCCCCCCGTGGTGCCTCCTGGTGCCCCGCGATGCCACTGCCACCTGCGATGGAGTCCGACCCCTTGAGCATCCCGCCGAGTCCTCCTCCCGGACCGGGCCACTCCTGGCCCCCGCCGTCACCGCAGCCGGGGTGGGGATGGGCGCCACCGCTCGACCAGGGGCCGCAGCCGCCGGCGCTCAACGGCTTCGCCCTCGCCTCGCTCCTCTCCGGCCTGCTGTGCTTCCCGCCGCTCGGCGTCGCCTTCGGTATCGCGGCCCTCGTGCAGATCGCGAAGAAGGGGGACCGGGGCAAGGTCCTGGCGATCACGGGACTCGTGGTGTCCGTCGTGATGACCGGCGTGATGGTCTTCGCGGTCGGCCGCTTCGTGGAGGGGGTCGGCAGCCGGTTCCCGGCCCCGGCCGAGTACACCGAGGTCGAGGGCGAGCTCAGGGACATCGACGACCTGAAGGCGGGCGACTGCTTCAACGTCCCCGGCGGCGACCTGTTCGACGAGCGGCCCCTGATGTACGCGGTCGACTGCGCGCAGGTGCACCACGGCGAGGTGACCGCGGCGAAGACGGCGGGCACCGTGGACGACCCCGATTCGGAGACGGCCGACCGGGCGTCGGAGGACGCCTGCTGGAAGGCGCAGGACGAGTACGCGATGGACACCTGGGCCCTGCCCGAGTTCGCGGAGATGTTCTACTACGCGCCCTCGCGCCAGTCCTGGCTGCAGGGGGACCGGCTGCTGCTCTGCGTGATCGGCACGACGGAGGAGGAGTGGCGCGGCAGCCTCCGCCGGGACGCCGCGATGCTGAAGCCGGAGCAGGCGGCCTTCCTGCGGGCGGCCAACGGCGTCGAGTTCGTCATGAGCCGGCCTCCCGAGGAGGACGCGGCGGACGCGCTGCAGAAGCACCAGGCGTGGGCGCGCGAGATGCACGCGGCGCTCGGCGAGGAGGCGAAGGTCCTCCAGCAGGACGCGACCCGGCCCGGGCTGGAGACGGCCCTGCCCGCGCAGCTCAAGGAGATCGAGATGGCCCGCGCGGCCTGGCAGCGTGCCTCCCAGGCGCGGACGGGGGCCGAGTTCGACCGGTGGTGGGACCGGGCCGTCGCCGCGATGTCCCTGGAGACGGAGCGGGCGCTGCGCGGCGCGTACGGGCTGTCGACGGAGGTTCCGCAGTGGCTGGAGGACAACCAGAGCAGCTCGGAGGAGGCGGATGAGCCGGAGGACGGGTCCGGCGGGGAGCCCTCGTCCGGGGCGGCGTGACGCCGGTGCGAGGGCGGAGGGACGCCGCCGGGGTAACGCGCGGTAACGGGTTTGAGTGACCTGGCTTCATCACTTCGGGTGAAACTCTGGCCCTTGCTTGCGGTCTTCAACCGTCGGTTGCCAGGGTGTAGCTGTCTGTCAACCTGATGGGAGTGGCCAGTGACTTTCGGTGAGCAGCCGGCCTATCTACGCGTGGCCGGGGATCTTCGACGGCAGATCGTCGACGGTTCTCTGCCCCCGCACGCCCGGCTCCCGTCCCAGGCCCGCATCCGCGAGGAGTACGGGGTCTCCGACACCGTGGCCCTGGAGGCGCGCAAGGTCCTCATGGCGGAGGGGCTGGTCGAGGGCCGGTCCGGGTCCGGTACGTATGTGCGCGAGCAGCCGGTGCCGCGGCGGGTGGCCCGCTCCGGCTACCGCACGGGCGGCACCTCGACGCCGTTCCGGCAGGAGCAGGCCGACTCCGGCGCGCGGGGGACGTGGGAGTCGAGCAGCGAACAGGCGGGCGCGCCCGCGGAGATCGCGAAGCGGCTCGGCATCGAGCCGGGCGAGCGGGTGATGCGGACGCGGTACGTCTTCCGCGACGCGGGTGAGGTGATGATGCTCTCGACCTCCTGGGAGCCCCTCGCCGTGACCGGGCGCACCCCGGTGATGCTGCCCGAGGAGGGCCCGCTGGGCGGCTCCGGGGTCGTGGACCGGATGGCCGCGATCGACGTCGTCGTCGACAACATGGTGGAGGAGGTCGGCGCGCGGCCCGGGCTGGCGGAGGAGATCCTCCTGCTCGGCGGGGTCCCGGGGCACGTGGTGCTGGTGATCGGCCGCACCTACTACGCCTCCGGCCGCGCGGTGGAGACGGCCGACGTGGTCGTCCCGGCCGACCGTTACCGCCTCTCGTACCACCTCCCGGTGCGCTAGACCCCGCCGTCCCTGCCGTCCCTGCGAGCCCCGGGCCCGCGCCTCGTCACGACGGCGGGTTTCGGCGCGATGCTGATCGTCCCGGCTGCCCCGAAGGGCGCATTCCGCGGGGTGCCGGGCGGTCGCACCCGCCGCCGGCGGGCGCGACCACGGCGGCCGGAACCGCCATGCTCCCGCGCCCTGGACCAGCCCGACAGCCCGTTCCCCCGAAGCTACCTGCGGGTATACCCGCTCGTAGGGAGTGGTGAGTGCGCGGTCGCGCTCCCCTGCCCTGTGCGTGCGCCCGCTGCGGACCGGCGCGCGCGGCGCACTCGTACGCGTGGCCGGATGCGTACGCCTGCCAGGTATCTCTTCGTGAAAAACCGTATCCGCTCTGTAAAGGTCGGGCGTAAGGTCGGGCATATGCGCAATGCGGTTTCCCGGGCAGATACGTCGGCGGAGGGTGAAACGCGATGAACGACAGCGGTGCCCTGCTCCCGTGGCTGGTCATACGTCAGGACGACAACGGCAACCGCTACCGGGTGGGCCGGTACGCCACCCGGGCCGAGGCCCAGAAGGTCGCCGACAGTCTCGACGACCGAGGACACAAGCAGCTCTACTGGGTCGAGCGGATCGGCCAGACCGCCACGATGAACTGAGCTCAGCGGCGCTTCGCGGCGCTGGCATAGGCTCCGCCCATGACTGAACGAGTGGTCGTGGGCGGAGCCCTTTGCCATGAGGGGCGCCTGCTGGCCGCCCGCCGCAGCGCGCCGCCGGAGCTCGCCGGACGCTGGGAGCTGCCGGGGGGCAAGGCCGAGCCGGGCGAATCCGTACCCGAGGCGCTGGTGCGCGAACTGCGCGAGGAGCTCGGCGTGGAGACCGAGCCGCTGGAGCGGATCCCGGGGGAGTGGCCGCTGAGGCCCGGGCTGGTCCTGCACGTGTGGACGGCCCGGCTGGTCTCCGGGGTGCCGGCACCGCTGGAGGACCACGACGAACTGCGCTGGCTGGGGCCGGAGGAGCTGGAGTCGGTGGACTGGCTCGACCAGGACCGGCCCGCGGTCGCCGAGGCCGGGCGCCGGCTGCGCGCGGACGGGCCCCAGGGCCGGCCGGCCGCCCGTGGGGGCGTGTGACGTCCGTCTTCTAGGCCGTCTGCGCCACAGTGCGCCGGTGGGTTCGGGATCGAGTGGTACGACGCCCCGAATATCGGGTATGTCGCTATTAATCCCTATCTCGTCCCTCTTTCGTCCCCGACGAACCGGACTGGGGTCACTGTTGGCCCGGGAAGTGATCGGCGTGATCGACACAGACGGTGAGTGCGCCGAGTGGGCCTTCCCCGCCGAGCCCGGCGCCGTCCGCACCGCTCGCCACGCCGTGCGCGGAACCCTGCACGACTGGGGTCTCGAAGCCGTCGGTGACGTCACCGTCCTGCTGGTCAGCGAGCTCGTGACCAATTCCCTGCGCTATGCCTCCGGCCCCATCGGCGTCCGCCTGGTACGGCGCAATCCGGCCGCGGACGGCACCGCGGAAGCCCTCGCCGGAGGCCCCGCACTGCTGGTGGAGATCTCCGATCCGCTTCCGGATCCGCCCCGTGAGAGGGTGGCGGACTCGGAGGACGAGGGGGGTCGTGGCCTGCACCTCGTCGCCGTCTCCTCGCAACGATGGGGAACGCGTCACGGGAAAACAGGGAAGACTGTGTGGTTCGAGTTGGCTCTTCCTGGTGAGTAACAAGGGGAGCGGTGGCGGGAGAACCCCCGCGGCGCCTTCCGGCGGTGGTCGGAAGGGGGCCGGGGGAGATCGCGCGACATGGCTCGAAATCATCGAGACCGTGCTGTGATCGTGAACGCCGTGCCGTCCGGGGTCGTGGTGCTGAATACTTCCGTCATGGCCGGTCCGGTTGCGGTGAGCTGGAGGGGACGGTCGCGTGAGCGAAATACCTGCGCAGGCACATCAGTCCGACGTGCCTCGGGAGACATGGCACGACGCCCTGTGGCACAGCAGTCCGCCTGGCTCGATATATGACTACATAAAGGTCGCATCCTTCTCGATCGGACCCGACGGGTACATCGACCAATGGAGCCTGCGCGCCGAGGAGCTCTTCGGACTGACGGCCGCCCAGACCGTGGGGCGCGACCCGGTCGACGCCTTCATGCCCCCGGAGTTGCGGCCCGACGCCCACCGCAAGGTCGCCGAGATCCTCGACGGCAAGGAGTGGACCGGCCTGATCCCCTTCCGGATCCCGGGCGGGAACGGTGCGCACGGCGTGGCCGAGATCTATGTGATGCCCACCCAGACCGAAACCGCGCAACGGGCCGCCCTCTGCGTCGTCGTCGACGTACGCGCGCTGCGCCGCATCGAATCCGACCTTGCCGCCTCACAGGCCATATTCGGCCAATCTCCCTTCGGCTTCCTGCTGTTCGGCACCGACCTCACCGTGCAGCGGGCCAACCGCCGCTTCGCCACCGTCTTCGGCGGCACCGCCGAGACGCACCGCGGCCGCACCGTGCACGACTACCTGCCCGCGCACGAGGCCGACCGGATGGCGGACGCCCTGCGCCGGGTGCTCGACACCGGCGACGCGGTCACCGACCTGCGCATCACCGGATCCACCCCGCGCAGCCGGGAGAACCGCCACTGGTCCATCAACCTCTACCGCGTGCACGGCGGCAGCGGCCGCCCCATCGGGGTCGCCGGCATCGGCACCGACGTCACCCGCCGCCACCTCGCCGCCCGCGAAGCCGCGGGGGTACGGCGCAATCTCGCCCTGCTCAACGAGGCCGGGCACCGCATCGGGAACTCCCTCGACCTGGAGACCACCGCCCGGGAGCTCCTCGACGTCACCGTCCCCGGCTTCTGCGACCTCGCCGCCGTGGACCTCTACCAGGGGCTGCTCATCGGCGACGACGACCGGCCGGCACGGCCGCAGGGCCCCGGCGTCCCCAGCCTGCCCGGCCAGGGCCCGGCCCGTACCCCCTCCGCCCCGCTGCGCCGGGTGGCCTTCGCCTCCGCCGTCTCGGACGCACCGCTGTCCGGCCCCGGCGCCCTGGTCGCCGTGGGCGACATCCACCGCTACCCGGCGGCCTCACCGGGCGCGCTCGCGCTGCGCACGGCACGGCCGCGACTGATCGAGGGCGGCGGGCCTGAGGACCTCGTGCAGTCCACCCTGGTCGTGCCGATGGTCGCCCACGACACCGTGGTCGGACTCGCGCAGTTCTCCCGTACCAAGGGCAGCGAGCCCTTCGGCGAACGGGACCGGGCGGTGGCCGTGGAACTGGCAGCCCGGGCCGCCGTCTGCATCGACAACGCCCGGCTGTACCGGCGCGAGCACGAACGGGCGCTCATCCTGCAACGCAGCCTGCTGCCCCCCGGCGATCCCGAGGCGGCCGGCCTGGACATCGCCTGCCGGTACCTGCCCGGCAACGCGGCGACCGAGGTCGGCGGCGACTGGTTCGACGTCATCGAACTCCCCGGCCACCGCACCGCACTGGTCGTCGGCGACGTCATGGGCCGCGGCCTGCGCGCCGCCGTCGCCATGGGCGAACTGCGCACCGCCGTAAGGACCCTGGCCCTGCTGGACCTCGAACCGGCGGAGGTGCTGACCGCACTCGACGAGATCGCGCGCGGACTCGGCGCCCCCGGCGGCTCCCAGCAGGCCTCCCGGGCCGCCCTGCACTCACGGGACGCGGACCGCTCGGAGGTGTACCTCGCCACCTGCGTGTACGCGGTCTACGACCCGGTCACGCGGCGCTGCACCATCGCCAACGCGGGCCACATGCCCCCGGTGCTGGTGTCGCCGAACCACGCCGGGCCCGGCGAGGACCGGGAACCCATGCCCGCCCTGCTGCTGGAGGTACCGCCCGGGCTGCCGCTCGGAGTCGGCGGCGAGCCGTTCGAGGAGGTCGAGGTCGAGCTCCCCGAAGGCGCCCTGCTCGCCCTGTACACCGACGGGCTCGTGGAATCCCGGGACCATCCCCTGGAGGAGGGCCTGCGCGGCCTGCGCGCGGCGCTCGCGGACCCGGTCCGCCCCCTGGAGGACGTCTGCGACCACGTGCTGAACACCCTGGACACCCGGCACGGCGAGGACGACATCGCCCTGCTGATGGCCCGGGTGCAGGGGCTGCCCGTGGACGCCGTCGGCGACTGGCAGCTGCCGCGCGAGGCCCGCTCGGTGGGCCGGGCGCGGGAACTGGCCCGGGCCAAGCTGCCGGCGTGGGGCCTGGAGGGCCTGCTGGACACCACCGAGCTCCTGGTCAGCGAACTCGTCACCAACGCCCTGCGCTACGGCGAGGGCGAGATCCGGCTCAGGCTGCTGCTGGACCGGACGCTCGTGTGCGAGGTGTGGGACGCGAACCTGGTCCAGCCGCGGCGCCGGCGCGCCCGCGACACCGACGAGGGCGGCCGGGGCCTGCAGCTGGTGGGCCTGCTCTCCGCCGGGTGGGGCACCCGGCGCACCCACCGGGGCAAGACCGTGTGGTTCGAACTGCCCCTGCCGGGCGGATCGGAGGAGGCCGTCACGGAACTCTCCGCGGAGCAGCTCCTCAACATGTACGGCTGACCGCTCCGGGCCGCGGGGCTCCACCCCCGCGGCCCGCCCTAACCGCCGCTCTTCAGGGCGGCCAGACGGGCCTCGATCTCCGAGGCCCTGCCGAGGTCCTCCAAGGACTCGAACTGCGCGTCCAGCGAGGACGCGGCCAGCTCCTGCTTGCCGAGCGCCATCGCCTCCTCGCGCCGCACCTTCTCCTCGAAGCGGTGGAGATCGCTCGTCGGGTCCATGACGTCGATGTTCTTCACCGCGTCCAGCATGGTGTTCTGCGCCTCGGCGGTCCGCGCCCGCGCCACCAGCTCGTCCCGCTTCGCCTGGAGCTCCGTCAGCTTGTTCCTCATCGCGTCCAGGCCCGACTTCAGCCTGTCGACGACCGCCGTCTGCGCGGCGATCGTCGGCTCGGCCGTCTTCGCCTCCCTCTCCGACTGCAGCTGCCGGCCCAGCGCCACCTTCGCCAGGTTGTCGAACCGGTCGGCCTCCGCCGTCGCCCCCGACGTCCTCAGCCCGTCCGCCTTCCGGCTCGCCGCCAGGGCCTTGGAACCCCACTCGGCGGCCGCGTCCACGTCCTCCTTGTGGTCCGCCTCCAGCAGCCGCAGATTGCCGATCGTCGTCGCGACCGCCTGGTCCGCCTCCGAGATGTTGTTGCTGTAGTCCCGGATCAGCTGGTCCAGCATCTTCTGCGGGTCCTCCGCCTGGTCCAGCAGCGCGTTGATGTTGGCCTTGGCGAGCTGGGTGACCCGGCCGAGGATGGTCTGCTTGCTCATGACGGTTCTCTCCTGATCAGGGATGGACTTGTGTCCGGTACGGGACCCGCGCCGCGGGCGTTCAGAAGCGGCCGCCACCGCCCATGCGGCCCCGGGTGCCGCCGCCCCCGAAGGAGCCCGGGCCGCTGCCACCGCCGCCCCCGAAACCGCCGAACCCCCCCCCCCCCCCCCCCCAACCCCCCCCCCCNCCCCCGAACCCGCCGACCCCCCCCCCCCCCCCGCCGAAGCCGCCCCCCCGGCCGCCCCGCAGGATCTCGCCGAGGATGATCCCGCCCAGCACGGCGCCGCCCTGGCCGCCGCCCCGGCCCTCGTACGGGTCCCGGTACCCCCGCACGTCCTGCTCCGCCAGCTGCTGCGCCTGCCGCGCGAGCGCGTCCGCCTGCTGGGCCTCCGCCAGCGCCTCCGACGGGTCGCCCGCCGCCAGCGCCGCCGCCCGCTCCAGATGCCGGCCCGCCTCCGCCAGTCGCGTCCGCGCCCGGCTGCCCACCGCGCCCCGGGCCGTGGTGACGTAGTCCGTCGCCGCACCGATCTCACTGCGCGCCGCCAGCATGGCCCGGTCCAGCAGGGCCGCGGCCCGCTGCCGCCCCGACTCCCGCTCCCGGGCCCCGGCCAGTGCCTCGTCCAGGGCCGCGTCGGCCTCCTCCACCCGGCGCAGGGCGTCGATCGGGTCGTAGCGGCCGGCCGTCTCCTCCCGCCGTACGTCGGCCAGTACGGCCTCCGCCCGGCCGATGCGCCCGCGCAGGTCCGCCGTGGAGGTGCCCTCCGCCGTACCGGTCAGCAGCCCGCGGGCGTCCGCGAGGTCGGTCTCCGTCTCGGTCAGCGCGCCCGGCAGCTTCCCGGCCGCCTCCGCCAGCTCCTGCGCCCGCCGCTCCACCGCGTCCATCAGGGTCGCCGCCTGGTTCACCGCACCCTCGGCGGACCGTACGTGCACGGCCGCCGTACCGTTCTCCCCGGCGTCGACGGCCGCATGGGCCAGCCCCAGGTTGGTCGCCGCGAACAGCAGCCGGTCCTTGGCCTGTTCGGGGCCGGAGGAGACCGGCGCGGAAGCGGAATCCGCGTACCGCCGGGTCAGCGCGGTCAGGGTCGCCTCGGCGGTGGTGGTGCGCCCGGTCAGATCCAGGTAGCGCTGCTCCACGGCCGCCAGCGCCTGCGGGGCGTTCTTCTCCAGGTCCCGCAGCCGGTCGAAGTCCGCCGCCTGCGCGTCCAGCCGCCGGCTCGCCTCCGTGCAGCGGGCGACGATCTCGTCCAGCATCCGCCGCCGGGTCGCGTCGTCCTCCGGGTAGGCGTCGTCGAGCTGCTGGCGCAGCCGGAAGGCGTGCGTCAGCTCGCCCTTGGCGTACTCCACCGACGCGGTGAAGGGAGCCGCCGCCTCCTCACCGAACTGCGCGGTGGCGAAACCGAGTTCCTCGGTGCTGGTGCGGACCGCGTCGTCGGTCTCCACCAGCAGGGACTTCGCCCGGCCGTCCAGCTCCGGCAGCGGCAGGCGGTCCGGCGCCCCCTCGGGCCAGCCCGGCCCGGTCGTCGTGCCCCGGCCGCCGGCCGCCTCGTCCCGGCGCCGGCGCCGGGAGTACGCGTACACGCCGAGCGCCCCGGCCGCGCCGACCGCGACCACCGGGAGCACATAGTCCCCGGCGCCGCTCCCGCCGCTTCCGCCGCCGGGGTCCGCCGGGCCGGGGGTGATGGCCGGCGCCGGCACCGGCTGCCCGCCGAGGACCGCGTTGTAGCCGTTCGCCGCGCCGATCGCCGCACCCGCCCAGTCGTTCTGCCGCAGGGGCGGCTCGATCGCGGTCCGCGCCACCTCCGCCAGCTGCCGCTCGGTGAAACCGGAATCGACATCGGCCGAATAGGCGTACTGACGGGCCCCGGTGGCCACGGCCAGCAGGACGTCCTCCTGCCCGAGGCCGTTGCGCTGCGCGGTGGCGTCCGCCCAGCTCTGGGCCGAGCGCCCGGAGAAGTCCTGCACGTACACCACGAAGAGCTGGATCCTCCGGTCGGCGTACAGCTCGTCGAGGGCGGCGGTGACGGCTGGCTTCCGGTCGCCCAGCGCACCGACGAGATCCGTGATCTGCCCCTGCTGTGACAGGGCGACGGGATCCTCGGCCCGCGCCGCCGGGGCCCCGGCCACGACCGTCCCCCCGAACGCCAGCAGCGCCGCGGCGAGCGCGAGCCCGGCCCGTACGGACATCACGGCGGCGGTGCGCCTCTGCGTCCTGCTCCTCGGCGGCATCACATTTGGGAGGGTATGAGTGCTTCCCCGTGCCCGCACCCGGAGCACGGCCCGGCCGCCGGCCCGGCCGGGAGCCGGAGGACGCGGACCGGGAGCCGGGGCCCTCCGCGGGAGGACCCCGGCCGCCGCTCCTCAGCCCTTCCGGCGGCCGATCCGGCTGCCCAGCCACACCAGCGGGTCGTACTTGCGGTCCACCGCCCGCTCCTTCAGCGGGATCAGCGCGTTGTCGGTGATCCTGATGCCCTCGGGGCAGACCTCCGTACAGCACTTGGTGATGTTGCAGTAGCCGAGCCCGTGCTCCTCCTGCGCGGCCCGCTTGCGGTCCAGACCCGCCTCCGAGGCCGCGTCCAGGGGGTGCATGTCCAGCTCCGCCACCCGCATCAGGAAGCGCGGACCGGCGAAGGCCGGCTTGTTCTCCTCGTGGTCACGCACCACGTGGCAGGTGTCCTGGCACAGGAAGCACTCGATGCACCTGCGGAACTCCTGCGAGCGCTCCACGTCGATCTGCTGCATCCGGTACGCGCCCGGGGCCACCCCCTCCGGCGGCACGAAAGCCGGCACCTCCCGCGCCTTGCGGTAGTTGAAGGACACGTCAGTGACCAGGTCCCGGACGACGGGGAAGGCGCGCAGCGGCGTGATCGTGATCGTCTCGGTCCGCTCGAAGGTGGACATGCGCGTCATGCACATCAGCCGCGGCCGGCCGTTGACCTCCGCGCTGCACGAGCCGCACTTGCCCGCCTTGCAGTTCCAGCGCACCGCCAGGTCCGGGGCCTGGGTGGCCTGGAGCCGGTGGACGATGTCCAGGACCACCTCGCCGTCGTGCACCTCGACGGTGAAGTCCCCGAGTGCCCCGCCTTCCGCGTCGCCCCGCCAGATCCGGAAGCTCGCGTCGTACGTGCTCATTCGTGAAGCTCCTCTTCGGCGAGGTACTTGACCAGCTCTTCCTTGTCGAACAGCGCGAGCAGGTCGGGGCGGATGGGGTCGGTGCGGGTCCGGATCAGCTCGATCCGGTCGGCCGCCGGGTCCGCCGGTACGGGGTCCACCGGCCGGCACAGCAGGTTCACCGGGCGCCAGGTCCGCTCCATCGCCGGGCAGTCCTCGCGGGTGTGCCCGCCCCGGCTCTCGGTGCGCTCCAGGGCCGCGCGGGCCACGCACTCGCTGACCAGCAGCATGTTGCGCAGGTCCAGGGCGAGGTGCCAGCCCGGGTTGAACTGCCGGTGGCCCTCGACGCCGGCCCGGGAGGCCCGTACACGCAGGGTCGCGAGCCGCTCCAGGGCCTCGGCCATCTCGCCCTCCCGGCGGATGATGCCGACGAGGTCGTTCATGGTCGTCTGGAGCTCCTGGTGCAGGGTGTACGGGTTCTCCGCGCCGTCGGCGGCGTGGAACGGGGCCAGCGCCTCCGCGGCCGCCGTGTCGATCTCGGCCTGGGAGACGGCCGGGCGCCCCGAGGGCGCGGCCGCGTACTGGGCGGCGTGCAGCCCGGCCCGCCGGCCGAAGACCAGCAGGTCGGACAGGGAGTTCCCGCCGAGCCGGTTCGAGCCGTGCATCCCGCCGGCGACCTCGCCCGCCGCGAACAGTCCGGGCACCCCGACGGTGGCCGCGGTCTCGGAGTCGACCGCGATCCCGCCCATCACGTAGTGGCAGGTCGGGCCGACCTCCATCGGTTCCGCGGTGATGTCCACGTCCGCCAGCTCCTTGAACTGGTGGTACATGGACGGCAGCCGCCGCCTGATCCGCTCGGCGGGCATCCGGGTGGACACGTCGAGGAAGACCCCGCCGTGCGGGGAGCCGCGGCCGGCCTTCACCTCGGCGTTGATGGCCCGCGCCACCTCGTCGCGGGGCAGCAGCTCGGGCGGGCGCCGGTTGTGGTCGGGGTCCTCGTACCAGCGGTCGCCCTCCTCCTCCGACTCTGCGTACTTCTCCTTGAAGACGTCGGGGACGTAGTCGAACATGAACCGCCTGCCCTCGGAGTTGCGCAGCACCCCGCCGTCGCCGCGCACGGACTCGGTGACGAGGATCCCCTTCACCGACGGCGGCCAGACCATGCCGGTCGGGTGGAACTGCACGAACTCCATGTTGAGCAGGGGCGCACCCGCGAGGAGGGCCAGCGCGTGGCCGTCGCCGGTGTACTCCCAGGAGTTGGAGGTGGTCTTGAAGGACTTGCCGATGCCACCCGTGGCCAGGACCACGGCCGGGGCCTCCAGCACGAAGAAGCGGCCGGACTCGCGTTCGTAGCAGAAGGCCCCCGAGACGTCCGGTCCGTCCTTCAGCACCCGGGTGACCGTGCACTCCTGGAAGACCCTGAGCCGGGCCTCGTAGTCCCCGTGCTCCTTGAAGTCCTCCTGCTGGAGGGCGACGATCTTCTGCTGCAGGGTGCGGATCAGTTCCAGGCCGGTGCGGTCGCCGACGTGCGCGAGGCGGGGGTACTCGTGTCCGCCGAAGTTGCGCTGGGAGATCTTCCCGTCGGGGGTGCGGTCGAAGAGCGCGCCCCAGGTCTCCAGCTCCCAGACCCGGTCCGGGGCCTCCTTGGCGTGGAGCTCCGCCATCCGCCACTGATTGAGGAACTTTCCTCCGCGCATGGTGTCGCGGAAGTGCACCTGCCAGTTGTCGCCCTCGTTGACGTTGCCCATGGAGGCGGCGATCCCGCCCTCGGCCATCACCGTATGGGCCTTGCCGAACAGGGACTTGCAGATCACGGCCGTACGGGCGCCCCGTTCACGCGCCTCGATCGCCGCCCGCAGTCCCGCCCCGCCGGCGCCGACGACGACCACGTCCCACTGCTGCCGTTCCACTTGAGCCATCTCAAAAGATCCTCGGGTCGGTGAAGGCGCCGCTGGCCAGCAGGTACACGTAGAAGTCGCACAGGGCGACGCTGATCAGGGAGGCCCAGGCCAGTTGCATGTGGCGGGAGTTGAGACGGCTGATCCAGCCCCAGAGGCGGTAGCGCACCGGGTGCTCGGAGAAGTGCCTGAGGCGGCCGCCCATGATGTGCCGGCAGGAGTGGCAGGACAGCGTGTAGGCCCAGATCAGGGTGATGTTGACCAGGAACAGCAGGGTTCCCAGGCCCATGTGGCCCCACGCGTAGTGCTCGTCCCGGAAGGTCAGCACGGTGTCGTAGGTGAGGATGCCCGCGACGGGGACGGCCGCGTAGAAGAAGTACCGGTGGGCGTTCTGGAGGATGAGCGGGAAGCGGGTCTCGCCGGTGTACTTCGCGTGCGGTTCGGCGACGGCGCAGGCGGGCGGCGAGGCCCAGAAGCCCCGGTAGTAGGCCTTGCGGTAGTAGTAGCAGGTCAGCCGGAAGCCGAGCGGGAAGACCAGGATCAGCAGGGCGGGGGACAGACCCCACCAGCTGCCGAAGAGGTCCCAGTTGGGGCCGCCGCGCATCTCCACGCAGTTCTCCGCCAGGCACGGGGAGTAGAAGGGGGAGACATAGGGGGCCGCGTAGTAGCCGGCGTTCGCGAAGGCGCGCCAGGTCGAGTAGACGATGAAGGCGAGCAGCCCGGCCGCGGTGCCGGCGGGGGCCAGCCACCACCGGTCGGTCCGCAGGTGCCGGGCCGTGATCGCGGCCCGCGACGCGTCGTGGACGCCGCCGGGCCGCTGCTGGGGTCGTTCCGTGCCTGTGGCCAAAGAGGACTCCGGTAGGAGTGGTGAGGGGGCGCTCCCGCGGGGCCCGGCCGCGGGGCGGCCGGGCCGGACGGGGGTGCGCGATGGACGGCGTGCGGGACCCGGACGGCGTGCGGGACGCGGACGGCGTGCGGGACGCGCGGGTGCGGTGTCAGGGCGCGCGGCGGTCGCGGGCGCCCAGGCCCTCGTCGTCGGAGTCCGTCCACAGCGCGCTGTCGTAGGGGGTGTCCGGGACGGGAACCATCCGGGACTGGTCCGGCGCCGCCGACGCGGGCTGCCGGCGCGAGGCCGCGGCCTGCTGCTCCAGCCGCTCGACCTTCCGCGTCAGCTCGTCCAGGTTGCGTCGTACAGCGGTCAGATCGTCGTTCAGGGACATGATTTGCCCTCATTTCCGCCAGGGTGCGGTGGCAACGCTCATGTGCGCCTGCGAGTGTCGCGCTTCGCGTCCCCGGTTGTGAAGGGACGTGCAGCGATTGCGGGCGCGCAGGCGCGAACTGTGCGCCCCTCCCTGCCCCCATTCTCGTCCCTCTCCCGGTGGATCGCCCTCTTGCCGCGCAAGCGGGATTGGTCCGCACGGGTGGGGTTCGCGGCGTGGCGAGAGGCGGCTGCGGAGGGTGCGGAGCGGTGTCGATTTCAGTGGATTCCGGCAACCGGTGTGATCAGCCCATATACCGCCGAACGTGATCATGCTTCCCCCACGCCCCGCCCCGGAGGTACCACCCATGTCCCAGAGAAGGCGCAGGTCCTTGGCGCTCCTGACCTCGGGAGTCCTCGCACTGCCGCTGCTCACGGGCTGCGGCGCGGGTGACGACGAGGGCGGCCCGGCCGCCGCCGGGCAGGACATCGCGACGACCAAACGAGACAAGGTCGCGGACGGGGGTGTGCTGCGGTGGGCGGTGGACGCCCTCCCGGACACCCTCAACGCCTTCCAGGCCGACGCGGACGCCGCCACCAACAGGATCGCGGGGGCCGTGCTGCCGCATCTGTTCGTGCTGGACGCCAAGGGACGGCCGGTGGCCAATCCGGACTACCTGGAGAAGGCCGAGGTCATCGAGCGGGAGCCGAAGCAGGTCGTCCTGTACAAGCTGAACCAGCAGGCCGTGTGGAGCGACGGGCGGGAGATCGGCGCCCCCGACTTCGTGGCCCAGTGGCGGGCCCTGAACGGCAAGGACTCGGCCTACTGGACGGCGCGCAACGCCGGCTACGAGCGCATCGAGAAGATCGAGAAGGGCAAGACCGACCTGGAGGTCAGGGTCACCTTCGGCAAGCCGTACGCGGACTGGCGCTCGCTGTTCTCCCCGCTGTACCCCAAGCAGGTCACCGGCACCCCGGACGCCTTCAACGAGGGGGCCCGCGGCGCCCTGAAGGTCACCGCCGGGCCCTTCGGCCTCGGGGCGATCGACAAGAAGACCGGCACCGCCGCCCTGAACCGCAATCCGCGCTGGTGGGGGCAGCCGGCCAAGCTGGACACGCTGGTCCTGACGGCGGTTGCGCGAGCCGAGCGGCCCGCGGCGCTGGCCGCCGGGAAGCTGGACCTGGCGGAGATCGACCGGTCCGCGGCGGACCGCATCGCACTGGCCCGCCGGGACGCCGCCGGCAAGGGCACCACCGGAAAGGGCGCCCCCGGCCCGGGCGGCGCGGGCAGTGCGGTCGGTACGGGCGCGGGCGGAGCCCCGGCGCACGGCCCGGGCGCCGCGCTGACCCCGGCGCAGGCCACGCTGTCCTGGGCGACCGCCTACGGCACGGACGAGGAGAAGGCGGCGCAGGAGAAGGAGAACCGCACCAAGCACACCGAATCGGTGAAGCGGTACGCGGACGAGCAGAAGGCCCTGCGGGGCTTCACGGTCCGCAAGTCCCTGGAGCCGGCCTACACGCAGCTGGCGATGAACGGGGCGTCCGGCCCGCTGGCGGACGAGCGGGTGCGCCGGGCGGTGGCCCGCGCCCTGGACCGCCAGGCACTGGCCGACCTCGTACTGAGACCGCTCGGCCTGCCGGCGAAGCCGGTCGGCAGCCATGTGGCCCTGGCCGGGCAGCAGGCGTACGCCGACAACAGCGGCGCCCTCGGCGGCCAGGACACCAAGGCGGCCCAGGCCCTGCTCGCCGACGCCGGCTGGCGCCGGGGCGGCAGGCTCAGCGAACCGGCCGGCGCCAAGGCCGGACCGGAGAGCGCGCCGCAGGACGACGGCAAGACGCCCGCGGGCCCGGGCACCGGGAACGACGGCCTCTACATCGTGGGCCAGGACGACGGGGCCAACGGCGAGAACCCGGGCACGGCCGGCGCCGAAGCCGCGGGCGCGGCCGCCGGCACCGCCGCCTCCTCGGCGGGCGACGAGAGGGGGGTCTCCCCGGTGCTGGCGCCCGCCCCGTTCGGGGCCCAGCAGCAGGCCTCCCTGCTGGCCCAGGCGGCCAGGGTCCGCCCCGTCGACGACGCCAAGCGCAGCGCGGCCCGCGACGGCGACGGAGCCGACCCCGCCCAGGGCTCCCCGGCCCCGGCCCCGGCCAAGCCGGTCATCCGTACCTCGGGGAACATGCTCGCCAAGGACGGCAAGGCGCTCACCCTGCGGTTCGTCCTCCCGGCCGGACCCGGCTCGGAGTCCCTGCGCGCCGTCGGCGAGCGGATCTCCCGGATGCTGCGCAAGCTCGGGGTGAACACCGAGACGACCAAGGTGGCCGACGACAGCTTCTTCAAGGACCACATCGCCTCGGGCCAGTACGACCTGGCGCTGTACTCGTGGCCGGCGACGGCCTTCCCCGCCACCGACGCCCGGCCGATCTTCGCCAAGCCGGAGCCGGCGGCGGACGGCTCGCTCCTCGTCGAGCAGAACTACACGCGGGTCGGTACGGACCACATCGACCAGCTGTTCGACCAGGCGCTCGGCGAGCTCGACGAGGCGCACTCCCGTGAGCTGGTGCGCAAGGCCGACGCCCGGATCTGGGCCGCGGCCGGATCGATCCCGCTCTTCCAGCGCCCCGAGCTGGTGGCCGTCAAGCCCGGCCTGGTCAATGCCGGCGCCTTCGGTCTCGGGGCACCCCGCTACCAGGACATCGGCTGGAAGAAGGCGCCGACCGCCAAGGACAGCAAGAAGAAGTAGCCGTGGCGAAGATGTGGTGACAAAGCGGTGCCTGTCAGGTTGACCCGCGGGTCACAAGCTCAGATGTGACTCAAGTCCCTTGCCCGCCGGAAGTCCGGCGGGCAAGGTCGTGGATACCCGTTGACCCGCATGATTTCCCGCAGGAACGGCGGCCCGGGCACCCCACCACGCGCCCGGCCGCGATCATTCCTCCGGCCTCTTGACAGACCCCCCGGCAGGCGGTTCCCGCCATTCGACGTACCATGGGGTAAGGCCGTGGCAGGTTTTCGCCCGGTCGAGGCGCGCGTGCCAGGCCGTACGTGACGCCATCCACGATCCCGGGAGAAGCGCCGAAGTGCCCACGCGCCACGACATCCGTAACGTCGCCATCGTCGCCCACGTCGACCATGGCAAGACGACCATCGTCGATGCCATGCTCAAGCAGGCCGGTGCCTTCGCCGCCCACCAGCAGCTCGACGACCGCATGATGGACTCGAACGACCTGGAGCGTGAGAAGGGCATCACGATCCTCGCCAAGAACACGGCGGTGAAGTATCACCCCAAGGACGGCGGGGCCCCGATCACGATCAACATCATCGACACCCCCGGCCACGCCGACTTCGGTGGTGAGGTCGAGCGCGGTCTGTCGATGGTCGACGCCGTCGTTCTGCTGGTGGACGCCTCCGAGGGTCCGCTGCCCCAGACCCGCTTCGTGCTCCGCAAGGCGCTCCAGCAGCGGAAGCCGGTCATTCTCTGCATCAACAAGACGGACCGCCCGGACTCCCGGATCGACGAGGTCGTCAACGAGACCTACGACCTCTTCCTGGACCTGGACGCCGACGAGGACCAGATCGAGTTCCCGATCGTCTACGCCTGCGGCCGTGACGGCATCGCCTCGCTGACCAAGCCGGAGGACGGCACCGTCCCCGCCGACAGCGAGAACCTGGAGCCGTTCTTCTCCACCATCCTGGAGCACGTCCCGGCCCCGGTGTACGACGAGGAGGCCCCCCTCCAGGCGCACGTCACCAACCTGGACGCCGACAACTTCCTCGGCCGTATCGCGCTGCTGCGCGTCGAGCAGGGCGAGCTGCGCAAGGGCCAGACCGTCGCGTGGATCAAGCGTGACGGCTCGATCTCGAACGTCCGCATCACCGAGCTGATGATGACCGAGGCGCTCACCCGCAAGCCGGCCGAGGTCGCCGGCCCCGGTGACATCTGCGCGGTCGCCGGTATCCCCGAGATCATGATCGGTGAGACCCTGGCCGACCCGGAGAACCCGATCGCCCTGCCGCTCATCACGGTGGACGAGCCGGCCATCTCCATGGTCATCGGCACCAACACCTCTCCGATGGTCGGCCGCGGCGGCTCCGGCAAGGGCGCGGACGCCAAGGCCGCGGTCAAGGACCGCAAGGTCACCGCCCGTCAGGTCAAGGACCGCCTGGACCGCGAGCTGATCGGTAACGTCTCGCTGCGCGTGCTCGACACCGAGCGCCCGGACGCCTGGGAGGTCCAGGGCCGCGGTGAGCTCGCGCTGGCGATCCTCGTCGAGCAGATGCGCCGCGAGGGCTTCGAGCTGACCATCGGCAAGCCCCAGGTCGTCACCCGCGAGATCGACGGCAAGGTGCACGAGCCGGTCGAGCGCATGACGATCGACGTGCCCGAGGAGCACATGGGCGCCGTCACGCAGCTCATGGGTGTCCGCAAGGGCCGCATGGACAACATGTCGAACCACGGCTCCGGCTGGGTCCGCATGGAGTTCGTGGTTCCGTCCCGTGGCCTCATCGGCTTCCGTACGGAGTTCCTGACGCAGACCCGCGGCACCGGCATCGGCCACTCCATCCACGAGGGCCACGAGCCGTGGTTCGGCCAGCTGGTCACCCGTAACAACGGCTCCCTGGTCGCCGACCGAGCCGGTGCGGTCACCGCGTTCGCGATGACCAACCTGCAGGAGCGCGGTGTCCTGTTCACCGACCCCGGCACCGAGGTGTACGAGGGCATGATCGTCGGCGAGAACTCGCGCGCCGACGACATGGACGTGAACATCACCAAGGAGAAGAAGCTCACGAACATGCGGTCCTCGTCGGCCGACTCGTTCGAGGCGATCGTCCCGCCGCGCAAGCTCTCCCTGGAGCAGTCCCTGGAGTTCTGCCGCGACGACGAGTGCGTCGAGGTGACCCCGGAGGCCGTCCGTATCCGCAAGGTCGTCCTGGACCAGAAGGAGCGCTCGCGCACCGCGTCGCGCGCCAAGTCCGCCAAGTAGTAACCGCGTTGGGGCCGTCGCCCCGGGTTCGCCCGGGCGGCGGCCGCGGCGGCCCGGCCGGGCCGCATGGGTGCGGTGGAACAGCAGCCCCTTTCCGTCACGGACTCCGTGCGGGAAGGGGCTGTTCGCATCTGTCAAGCGGATTTTTGCGTTCAGGTGTCCGGATACCGACCGTGACACTCCGGATGATGAGCTAACCGTCCGTTTCGCACGTGTCTGTCTCCTATCCGTTTGTCCGGATTTCGGGTTTCTGCCGCGGATCGATGTTGTGAAAACGAGACCACTTAAGTGTGGTTTACGGACTAGCAGTCCCCGAGGATGGCTCCATTGAGCTCGGGTCAATGGGTCACGCGATGTGGGGATCGCGCCGACTCACGAGCACACTACGGGCAGGAAATCACTCGCCGTCAGGGGTGTCGGCGAGGTTTTCGTGCCCCTCAAGTCGATCAGTGGACTCATGAGGAGGAAACCCATGCGCGGTGCCAAGAGCGCCAAGTGGGTCGTGGGCGCGGTTGTCGTCGCCCTGGCCGCTACCGCCTGTGGCGGCGGTGACGGTGACAGCAAGGACAAGGGCAACGCTGCCGGCGGCGGTACGTTCCGCCTGGGCAGCACGGAGCCGGACACCATCGACCCGGGGCGCTCCCACGAGTCCACGGGCACCCTGGTGGCGAACGCCCTGTTCACCGGCCTGTACTCGAACACGCCGGACGGCCTGGCCGAGCCCGCGCTGGCCGAGTCGGCCAGCTCGGACGAGGGTTGCACCTCCTGGACCTTCAAGGTCAAGCCGGACACCAAGTTCTCCAACGGTGAGGTCGTCGACGCCGAGGCGTTCGCCCGCGGCTGGGCGCGTGCCGCGCACAAGGCCGCCGCGTCCGACGTGGCGTACCACCTCGCCGGCATCAAGGGCTACGAGCAGCTGCAGGACGGCTCCGCCAAGACCTTCGCCGGTGTCACCACCCCGGACCCGCACACCATCAAGGTCGACCTGACCAAGGCCGACTGCGAGTTCGTGCTGAAGACGGCGCACACCGCCTACAGCCCGGTCCCGAAGGTCGCCAAGGTCGGCGAAGAGGACAAGGCGTTCGGCGAGGCCCCCGTCGGCAACGGTCCGTTCAAGATGGACGGCAGCTGGGAGCACAACAAGGCCATCAACCTCGTCCGCAACGACGACTACGGCCTGACGAAGGCGAAGCTGGACAAGGTCCAGATCACCCTCCTCAACGACAAGACCGCGCACCAGCTCGAGTACGACGGCTTCCAGGCCGGCACCTTCGACTACGCGCACATCCCGACGCCGATGCTGAAGACGGCCGAGGCGAAGTTCAAGCCGCAGAACAAGTGGTTCGCCAAGGACACCAACGGCATGAACTTCGTTCTGCCGATCGGTGACAACGGTCCGACCAACAGCAAGGACGCCCGTCTGGCGATCTCCTACGCGATCGACCGTCAGGCCATCGCCAAGGGTGTCTTCCAGGGCTTCCAGACCCCGTCGACGACCATCGTGCCGCCGGCGTTCCCGAAGGCGTACCAGAAGGACCTGTGCGGTTCCTGCGTCAAGCAGGACGTCGCCAAGGCCAAGGAGCACGCCGAGAAGGCGGGCCTGAAGCCGGGCACCGAGATCAAGTTCTCCTTCAACACCGGTGCGGGCCACGAAGAGTGGGTCCAGGCCATCGCGCGTCAGCTCGAGGACGTCCTCGGCCTGAAGGTCAAGCTGGACGGCAAGGACTTCCCGGGTCTGCTCAAGGAGCAGCAGGGTGCCACCGCCAACGGTGTCTACCGCTTCGCGTGGGGTGCGGACTACCCGACCCCGGAGAACTTCCTCTTCCCGCTGCTGCACTCGGCCTCGATGAACAAGGACGCCGAGGGCAACGTGGTCGGTGACAACCGCGCCCGTTACAACAACCCCGAGTTCGACAAGCTGGTCGACACGGCCCGCGCCACGAAGGACGAGGCCGCGCGTACCGCGATGTACAAGCAGGCCGAGAAGATGGCCATGGAGGACATGGCCCTCATCCCGACCTTCAACCGTTCCCAGTTCCGCCTGATGGCGACCGACAAGTTCAACGGTCTGGACGACATCAACTTCAACGAGGACCCGATCCTCGAGAAGATCTCGCTCAAGAAGTAATCGGTTCGGACGGTATATCCGTCAGGAGCGAACGTGCCGCGGCCCCCGGGTGACCGGTGGGCCGCGGCCCCGCTCGGCAGGCCGTTTTTACTTCGGCACCCCTCACATCCGCGGGCAATCCCCGCCGGCCGAGAGCCGGCCCCTTTCGTCGGGCCGGAGGCCGCTGCTCCCAGAAGCGGCCAGGTAGAGAGGCACAAACATGGGAAGGTACGTCGCCCGTCGCCTCGGGCAGATGGTCATAGTCCTCATCGGCGCGACCATGGTTCTGTTCGCTTGTCTTTTCGTTCTCCCCGGTGACCCCGTGGGCTCGATCGCAGGCAGCGACAAGGCTCGTGACCCAGCGGTGGTCGCGGAGCTCAAGGCGCGGTACGGGCTCGACAAGTCGCTGCCCGAGCAGTATGTGAACTACGTGTCGAAGGTCGCGACCGGAGACCTCGGCGAGGACTTCATCCAGCGCCGCGAGGTGTCCGAGATCCTCGGCCCCAAGCTGGCGAACACCGCGAAGCTGGCCCTGCTGGCCATCGCTCTCGTCACGGTGTTCGGTATGGGCGTCGGCATCATCGCCGCCCTGTACAGATACAGCATCTTGGACATGGCCACGACATTCTTCACGACCATGATGGTCGGATTCCCGACCTTCGTGATCGGCATGCTGCTCATGAAGTGGTTCGCGGTGGAGCTCCAGTGGTTCCCGCAACTCGGCGGAGACAAGCTTGAAGGAATGATCCTGCCGGCGGTCACCCTCGCCATCACCGACATCGCGTTCGTCGCCCGCCTCACCCGCGGCACGATGCTTGAGGTGCTGCGCGCGGACTACGTGAAGACCGCCGTGGCCAAGGGACTTCCGCGCCGTCGCGTGCTCTTCAAGCACGTGCTCCGCAACTCGTCCATCCCGGTCGTCACCTACCTGGGCATCTCGTTCGGCGCACTTCTCGGTGGCGCGCTCATCACCGAGGCGATCTTCAACTGGGACGGTGTCGGTCTGGCACTGGTTCAGGCGATCCAGCAGCAGAACAACCCGATCGTGATCGGTGTAGTGACCTACAGCGTCGCCATCTTCGTCGTCCTCAGCCTCATCGTGGACCTGCTGTACGCGGCCCTCGACCCGCGTATCCGCCTCAGCTGACCGCCCCCAAGGAGGATTTCCTCATGTCTGAGCTCGTCAAGAGCCCGGCGATCGGGGACGAGAGCCCCGTGCCGGCCACCTCGGCCGCCCCCGAAGCAACCCCCAAGCAGCTCACCCAGTGGGGCGAGATCCGCCACCGCTTCGTCCAGAACAAGCTGGCCGTCGTCGGTCTCGTGATCATCACCCTGCTGTTCATCACCGCGGTCTTCGGCAACATGTTCACGCCGTACGATCCGGGTGCGCAGGACCTGGAGAACACCCTCGCGTCGCCCAACGCCGCGCACTGGATGGGCACCGACGCCCTGGGCCGCGACATGTTCTCGCGCCTCATCGCCGGTACCCGCGTGGCCATGTTCGTCGGCCTCGCCTCGATCTTCTTCGCCGTGCTGATCGGTGTCGCCCTCGGCGCCATCGCCGGTTACTTCGCCGGCTTCGCCGACACCCTCGTCATGCGCATCGCGGACGTCTTCCTCGCGTTCCCGCTGATGATCGGTGCCGTCGTCATCATCCTGGTCACCGGCCGCGGCATCACCCCGGTGATCATCTCGCTCGCGGTCTTCTCGTGGGCGACCGTGTCGCGACTGCTGCGCAGCTCGATCCTGTCGGTGCGCGAGATGGACTACGTCCACGCGGCCAAGGCGCTCGGCGCCAGCGGCGGCCGGATCGTCCGCACGCACATCCTGCCCAACTCGCTGACGCCCGTCCTGGTCTACGCGACGTTCAACGTCGGCACCACGATCATCGGCGTCGCGGCCCTCTCCTTCCTCGGCGCCGGTGTCCCGGTCGACGTCCCGGAGTGGGGCAACATGCTGGCGGCCGGTCAGGCCTTCATCGGCGTCCACGACTACCTGTGGCTGTACCCCAGCGCCTTCGTGGTCGTCACCGTGCTCGGCTTCGCCTTCGTCGGCGACGGCCTGCGCGACGCGCTCGACCCGAAGCTGCGGTAGGGCCGCCCGATGCTCCGAGACAACATCAGCAAGCAGGACGAAGGTGGCGGCGTGACGACGTCGGAGATTCTCAGCGTTGCGGAGACGGGCGGCGGGACCGCCGTGCCGCTGCTGGAGGTGGACAACCTCCAGGTCGAGTTCAAGACCCGTGACGGGGTCGCCAAGGCCGTCAACGGCGTGAGCTACAGCGTCAGCGCCGGCGAGACCCTCGCCGTGCTCGGCGAGTCCGGCTCCGGCAAGTCGGTCACCGCGCAGGCGATCATGGGCATCCTCGACAGCCCGCCCGGCCGCATCGCGGGCGGCGAGGTGCGCTTCCACGGCCGGGACATCCTCAAGATGTCCGACGAGGAGCGCCGCAAGCTCCGCGGCGACAAGATGGCGATGATCTTCCAGGACGCGCTGTCCTCCCTGAACCCGGTCTACTCGGTGGGCGACCAGCTCGGCGAGATGTTCCGCGTCCACCGCGGCATGTCCAAGAAGGACTCGAAGGCCAAGGCCATCGAGCTCATGGACCGCGTGAAGATCCCCGCCGCCAAGGCGCGCGTGGGCGACTACCCGCACCAGTTCTCCGGCGGTATGCGCCAGCGCATCATGATCGCCATGGCGCTGGCCCTGGAGCCGGACCTGATCATCGCCGACGAGCCCACCACGGCTCTCGACGTGACCGTCCAGGCCCAGGTCATGGACCTGCTCGCGGAGCTCCAGCGCGAGATGAACATGGGTCTGATCCTGATCACCCACGACCTCGGCGTGGTCGCCGACGTCGCGGACAAGATCGCGGTCATGTACGCGGGCCGGATCGTCGAGACCGCTCCGGTCCACGAGATCTACAAGCGCCCCTCGCACCCGTACACCCGGGGCCTGCTGGACTCGATCCCGCGCCTGGACCAGAAGGGCCAGGAGCTCTACGCGATCAAGGGCCTGCCGCCCAACCTGCTCCGCATCCCGACGGGCTGTGCCTTCAGCCCCCGGTGCCCCAAGGTGCAGGACATCTGCCGTACGGAGATCCCGGTCCTGCACCCGGTCACCGAGCAGGACGGCACCGAACTGCCCGGCCGCGGCAGCGCGTGCCACTTCTGGAAGGACCAGATCCATGGCTGAGCTCAGCAAGACGACCACCGAGCGCGAGCCGATCCTCCAGGTCCGCAACCTGGTCAAGCACTTCCCGCTGACCCAGGGAATCCTGTTCAAGAAGCAGGTCGGTGCGGTCAAGGCCGTCGACGGGGTCTCCTTCGACCTGTACCAGGGCGAGACCCTCGGCATCGTCGGTGAGTCCGGCTGTGGCAAGTCCACGGTCGCCAAGCTCCTGATGAACCTCGAGCGGGCCACCGCCGGCGAGGTCTTCTACAAGGGCCAGGACATCACCAAGCTGTCCGGGCGTGCGCTGAAGGCCGTCCGCCGCAACATCCAGATGGTGTTCCAGGACCCGTACACCTCACTGAACCCGCGTATGACGGTCGGCGACATCATCGGGGAGACCTTCGAGATCCACCCCGAGGTGGCTCCGAAGGGCGACCGGCGCCGCAAGGTCCAGGAGCTCCTGGACGTCGTCCCGGACTTGGGCCTGTACATCAACCGCTACCCGCACCAGTTCTCCGGCGGCCAGCGCCAGCGCATCGGCATCGCCCGCGGCCTCGCGCTCAACCCGGAGATCATCATCTGCGACGAGCCGGTCTCCGCGCTCGACGTGTCGGTGCAGGCCCAGGTCATCAACCTGATGGAGAAGCTGCAGGACGAGTTCAACCTGTCCTACATCTTCATCGCGCACGACCTCTCGATCGTGCGGCACATCTCCGACCGGGTCGGCGTCATGTACCTCGGCAAGATGGCCGAGATCGGCACCGACGCCCAGATCTACGACCACCCGACGCACCCCTACACCCAGGCGCTGCTGTCGGCGGTCCCGGTCCCGGACCCCGAGGTCCGAGAGTCCCGCGAGCGCATCATCCTCACCGGTGACGTCCCGTCCCCGGCCAACCCGCCGTCGGGCTGCCGCTTCCGCACCCGCTGCTGGAAGGCCCAGGACAAGTGCTCCACCGAGGAGCCGCTGCTGGCGGTTCCGGAGCGCTTCAAGGGCCAGGACACCCTGGCCGCGCACGACTCCGCGTGCCACTTCGCGGAGGAGAAGGCCATCCTGGCCGTCTGACGTACGCGCTCTGCCCGAACGGCCGGTCCCCGGCGCCCTACAGCGCCGGGGACCGGCCGTTCGCCGTACCCGGTCAGGTGCGCCCCGGCCTCGCGGAAACCGGTTGCGACCCCGGGAGTGCGGGCCCGAGAGTGACGCAATGACCATCACCGTACGACCCGCCGGCCCGGGGGACGCGGCCGACATCTGCGCCCTCCTCAACGCCGTCGACGTGATCGAGATAGGCCGGCCCGAAACCGACCTCGGCACCGTCGAGTCCGACCTCAACGCACCCGACGTGGACCTGGCCACCGACTCCTGGCTCGCCTTCGAGGACGGCCGGCTCCTGGCCTACGCCATGGTCTGGGCGGACTCCGGACCCGGCCGCGTCGACGGGGACCACTACGTCCTGCCCGGCCACGACGAGGCCGCGACGCTGCTGCTGGAGCGGATGGAGGCCCGCGCCCGCGAGATCACCGGCGGGACCGGCACCCTCAAGATCCAGCTCAACGTGAAACCCACCATCGACCTCGGCCTCCTCGCGGGCCGCGGCTACCGCACCGTCCGCCGCTACCAGGTCATGACACGCCCCCTGTCCGCGGCCGCCGACCCCGCGCCCGCGGCGCCCGCCGGACTCGCCCTGCGCCACTGCGGCGACGACGAGGCCGACCGCCACCGGGCCCACGCCCTGGTCGAGGAGACCTTCGCCGCCCACTTCGGCCATGTGGACCGCCCGTACGAGACATGGCTCGACCACATCGAGGGCCGGTCGCTCGACTGGTCGCTGGTGTGGATCGCGAGCCTGCCGGGCGAGGGCGACGTGGCCGTACTGCTCACCCGGGACGACCGGACGAGCATGGCCTGGGTCAGCCACATAGGCGTACGCAAGGAGGCGCGCGGCCGGGGCGTCGGCGGCTTCCTGCTGCGCCACGGCTTCGCCACCTACGCGGCGCGCGGCCGGGACACCATCGGCCTGGGGGTCGACACCCTCAACGCGACCGGCGCACTCGCGCTCTACGAGGCGCACGGCATGACCCGGCACTACGGCGTCGACGCGTGGGAGCTGGCTTTGCACCCCCAGGGGTGACAGGGGCGCAACGCGCGGGTGCAATCGGTCCAACAAGGCGTGTGCCGCACCCCTCATAGGGTGACATTGGCCCCTAAGTCAGTCTTGGGAGCCATAGGAGGCACTCCATGCGCGGAGCCACCCACGCCCAGTGGGCCGCATGTGCGGTGGCCGTCGCCCTCGCGGCGACGGCCTGCGGCGGCGGGAGCGACAGCGGCGGAGGCGGCGAGGCGGGCATCATCAGCTCCTCGTGGGGCGACCCGCAGAACCCGCTGGAGCCCGCCAACACCAACGAGGTGCAGGGCGGCAAGGTCCTCGACATGCTCTTCCGAGGCCTCAAGCGCTACGACCCCAAGACCGGCGAGGCCACGAACATGCTCGCCGAGTCCATCCAGACGACGGACAGCCAGAACTTCACCATCACGCTGAAGGACGGCTGGAAGTTCAGCAACGACGAGCCGGTCACCGCGCAGTCCTTCGTGGACGCCTGGAACTACGGCGCGGACGTGCGCAACAAGCAGAACAACTCGCCGTTCTTCTCCGACATCGTCGGCTACGACGACGTGCACCCGGCGTCGGGGGATCCCAGGGCGAAGACGATGTCCGGACTGGTGGTCAAGGATCCCAAGACCTTCACCGTCGCCCTCAAGGACAAGTTCTCCACCTGGCCGGAGACCCTCGGCTACCAGGCCTTCTCCCCGCTCCCGAAGTCCTTCTTCACCGACCACAGCGGCTGGCTGGACAAGCCCGTCGGCAACGGCCCGTACACGGTGGACTCGTACAGCAAGGGCACCGGGATGAAGCTGCGCAAGTGGGACGCGTACCCCGGTGCGGACAAGGCGCAGAACGGCGGTGTGGACCTGAAGGTCTACACCGACAACAACACCGCCTACACCGACCTGATCTCCGGCAACCTCGACCTCGTCGACGACGTCCCGGCGCAGCAGCTGAAGAACGTCAAGAACGACCTCGGCGACCGGTACATCAACCAGCCGGCCCTGATCATCCAGACCCTCACCTTCCCGCTGTACGACCCGCAGTGGAGCAAGCCGGGCATGGAGAAGGTCCGCCAGGGCATCTCGCGGGCCATCAACCGTGACGAGATTACTAAGCAGATTTTTCGGGAGACCCGGACGCCCGCCAAGGACTGGACCTCGCCGGCGCTCGGGGAGAAGGGCGGCTTCTCATCCACGGTCTGCGGCGACGCCTGCGTCTACGACCCGGCCGAGGCGAAGAAGCTGATCCAGGAGGGCGGCGGTCTGCCGGGCGGCAAGGTCACGCTGACCTCCAACGTGGACACCGGCTCGCACCGCGACTGGATGGACGCCGTCTGCAACAGCATCAACAACGCGCTGGGGGAGGGACCGGTCTGCACGGTCAACCCGGTCGGCACGTTCGCCGACTTCCGCAACCAGCAGAGCAGTTACAAGCTGACCGGCCCCTTCCGCTCCGGCTGGCAGGCCGACTACCCGCTGATCCAGAACTTCCTGCAGCCGCTCTACTACACCGGCGCCTCCTCCAACTACGGGAAGTTCAGCAACAAGCAGTTCGACGACCTCGTCGACCAGGCGAACCGGGAGAGCGACGCGGCCAAGGCGATCGCCAGTTTCCAGGAGTCGGAGAAGATCCTCGCCGAGCAGATGCCGTCCATCCCGCTCTGGTACCAGAACGGCAGCGCCGGCTACTCCGAGCGCCTGGAGGACGTGGCCCTCAACCAGTTCAGCGTCCCCGTCTACGACCAGATCAAGGTGATCTGACCCCCACCCGGATCCCGGCCCCCCGAGGGGCGGCCCCCCGGCCCGCGGGGGGCCGCCCGCCGCGCCCGCCCACAGCATGGAGCATTCCATGGGACGTTATGTGATCCGGCGGCTGCTCCAGATGATCCCGGTGTTCATCGGCAGCACGTTCCTGATCTTCTTCATGGTGTACGCGCTCGGTGACCCGGTCGCGGCCCTCTTCGGCGACAAGGCCCCCGACCCCGCCACCGCCGCCCGTATCCGCAAGGACCTCTACCTCGACCAGCCCCTGTGGAAGCAGTACCTCCACTACATGGGCGCGATCTTCCGGGGCGACTTCGGCACCGCCTTCAACGGACAGTCCGTCACCGAACTGATGGCCGCCGCCTTTCCCGTCACCCTGCGCCTGACGCTGGTCGCGATCTTCTTCGAGATCGTCATCGGCATCACCCTCGGCGTGATCAGCGGCCTGCGCCGCGGCCGGACCGTCGACACCACGGTGCTGGTGATGACCCTCGTGGTCATCTCGGTGCCCACCTTCGTGACGGGCTACCTCCTGCAGTACCTCTTCGGCGTCCAATGGGGCTGGGTACGGCCCACCGTCTCCCCGGACGCCCCGCTGAACGAGCTGATCCTGCCCGGCATCGTCCTCGCGCTGGTCTCCCTCGCCTACGTCACGCGCCTGTCCCGCACCTCCATCGCCGAGAACGTCAAGGCCGACTACGTCCGCACCGCCACCGCCAAGGGCCTGCCGCGCAGCCGGGTCGTCACCCGCCACCTGCTGCGCAACTCCCTGATCCCGGTGGTCACCTTCATCGGGACCGACATCGGCGCCCTGATGGGCGGCGCCATCGTCACCGAGCGGATCTTCAACATCCACGGCGTCGGCTACCAGCTCTACCAGGGCATCCTGCGCAACAACTCGCCCACGGTCGTCGGCTTCGTGACCATCCTCGTCATCGTCTTCCTGCTGGCGAACCTGCTCGTCGACCTGCTCTACGCGGTCCTGGACCCGAGGATCCGTTATGCCTGATCCCGAGCGCCCCGAACCCGCCGGCTACGACCCGGTCGGCCCCCGCCCGAAGGAGGCGGTCTCACCCACGGGCCAAGGGGGACCCATGGATCTGGCACTGGACGAGGCCGAGAGCGTCGAGGGCATCGAGAAGACCGCCGGACCGGGCGCCTCCGGCCCCCGGGAGCGGGCCCGCTCCCTGTGGTCCGACGCCTGGCACCAGCTGCGCCGCAATCCCGTCTTCATCGTCTCCGCGGCCCTGATCCTCTTCCTCGTCCTCATCGCGATCTGGCCGCAGCTCATCGCGAGCGGCGACCCCCTGCAGTGCGACCTCTCCAAGTCCCAGCAGGGCTCCGCCCCCGGCCACCCCTTCGGCTACGACACCCAGGGCTGCGACGTCTACACCCGCACCGTCTACGGAGCCCGCGCCTCCATCACCGTCGGCGTCTGCGCCACCCTCGGCGCGGCCCTGCTCGGCTCCGCCCTCGGCGGCCTCGCCGGATTCTTCGGCGGCTGGGGCGACTCCCTGCTCTCCCGGGTCGCCGACATCTTCTTCGGCATCCCGGTCGTCCTCGGCGGCCTGGTCTTCCTGTCCGTCGTCACCAGCACCACCGTCTGGCCCGTGGTCGGGTTCATCGTGCTCCTGGGCTGGCCGCAGATCGCCCGCATCGCCCGCGGCTCGGTGATCACCGCCAAACAGAACGACTACGTCCAGGCCGCCCGGGCCCTGGGCGCCGGCAACGCCCGGATGCTGCTGCGGCACGTGGCGCCCAACGCCGTCGCGCCCGTCATCGTCGTCGCCACGATCGCGCTCGGCACGTACATCGCCCTGGAAGCGACCCTGTCCTTCCTCGGCGTCGGCCTGCGCCCGCCCACCGTCTCCTGGGGCATCGACATCTCCAACGCGGCCTCGCAGATCCGCAACGCCCCGCACATGCTGCTCTGGCCGGCCGGCGCGCTGAGCATCACCGTGCTCGCCTTCATCATGCTCGGCGACGCGGTGCGCGACGCCCTCGACCCCAAGCTGCGCTGAGGAGCCCCGTACATGCTGCTCGAAGTCCGCGACCTGCACGTGGAATTCACGACGCGCGACGGTGTCGCGAAGGCGGTCAACGGGGTCGACTACTCGGTGGAGGAGGGCGAGACCCTCGCCGTGCTCGGCGAGTCCGGCTCCGGCAAGTCCGTGACCGCCCAGGCCGTGATGGGGATCCTGGACGTGCCGCCGGGCCGGATCGCCGGCGGCGAGATCCTCTTCAAAGGCCGTGACCTGCTGAGGATGAAGGAGGAGGAGCGGCGCAGGATCCGCGGCGCCGAGATGGCGATGATCTTCCAGGACGCCCTGTCCGCCCTGAACCCGGTGCTGACCGTCGGCAAACAGCTCGGTGAGATGTACGAGGTCCACCGCGGGATGTCCCGCAAGGACGCCCGGGCCAAGGCCGTCGAGCTGATGGACCGGGTGCGGATCCCGGCGGCGAAGCAGCGGGTGGGGGACTACCCGCACCAGTTCTCCGGCGGTATGCGCCAGCGCATCATGATCGCCATGGCGCTGGCCCTGGAACCCTCGCTGATCATCGCGGACGAGCCGACGACGGCCCTGGACGTCACCGTCCAGGCGCAGGTGATGGACCTGCTGGCCGAGCTCCAGCGGGAGCTCAACATGGGCCTCATCCTGATCACCCACGACCTCGGCGTGGTCGCCGACGTCGCGGACAAGATCGCGGTCATGTACGCGGGCCGGATCGTCGAGGCGGCCCCCGTCCACGAGATCTACAAGGCGCCCGCGCACCCGTACACGCGCGGCCTGCTCGACTCGATCCCGCGCCTGGACCAGAAGGGCCAGGAGCTGTACGCGATCAAGGGCCTGCCGCCCAACCTGCTCCGCATCCCGCCCGGCTGCGCCTTCAACCCGCGCTGCCCGATGGCGCAGGAGCTCTGCCGCAGCGACGTCCCGCCGCTGTACCCGGTGACCGAGTCGCCCGTGGCGCGGGCCAGCGCCTGCCACTTCTGGAAGGAGTGCCTGCATGGCTGAGTCCCTTCTCGAAGTGAAGGACCTGGTCAAGTACTACCCGCTGACCCAGGGCGTCCTGTTCAGGAAGCAGGTCGGGGCGGTCAAGGCCGTCGACGGGGTCTCCTTCGGTCTGCGCGCCGGCGAGACGCTGGGCATCGTCGGCGAGTCCGGCTGCGGCAAGTCCACCGTGGCCAGGATGCTGGTCAGCCTGGAACGGCCGACCGCAGGCTCGATCACGTACAAGGGCGAGGACATCAGCCGGCTGTCGGGGCGCGCGCTGAAGGCAGTGCGCCGCAACATCCAGATGGTGTTCCAGGACCCGTACACCTCGCTGAACCCGCGCATGACGGTCGGCGACATCATCGGCGAGCCGTACGAGATCCACCCCGAGGTGGCTCCGAAGGGCGACCGGCGCCGCAAGGTCCAGGAGCTCCTGGACGTCGTCCCGGACTTGGGCCTGTACATCAACCGCTACCCGCACCAGTTCTCCGGCGGCCAGCGCCAGCGCATCGGCATCGCCCGCGGCCTGGCCCTCCAGCCCGAGATCATCGTCGCCGACGAGCCGGTCTCCGCCCTGGACGTCTCCGTCCAGGCGCAGGTCGTCAACCTGCTGGAGAAGCTGCAGGACGAGTTCGGCCTGTCCTACGTCTTCATCGCGCACGACCTCTCGATCGTGCGGCACATCTCCGACCGGGTCGGCGTCATGTACCTCGGCCGGATCGTCGAGATCGGCACCGACGCCGAGATCTACGAGCACCCCACCCATCCGTACACGCAGGCGTTGCTTTCGGCCGTGCCGGTCCCCGACCCGCAGGCGCGCGCCCACCGTGAGCGGATCATCCTCTCCGGCGACGTCCCGTCCCCGGCCAACCCGCCGTCGGGCTGCCGCTTCCGCACCCGCTGCTGGAAGGCCCAGGAGCGCTGCACGACGGAGGTCCCGCTGCTCGCGGTCCCGGAGGTCTTCACCTCCGGCCCGGCGGCGCATCCCTCGGCGTGTCACTTCGCGGCGGAGAAGCGGGTGGTCCCGCACATGCCGCCGCAGGAGGGCGGGCGGCCCGTCGGGAAGGACACGGACTGAGACGATCCCCACGGGGACCGATGATTTCCGGCCACCCGCGGCGGTCCGGCTGCAAGGGCGGGCATCGAATCCCAACTCGGTTTACCTGCGGGCAACTTGACCGTTTCTGCCCCGAGATCTGGGGCAGGCAGCCTGGGTGCTGTGCGGCCGTGCGGGTGCCGACAGCCGGCCGGGGGGCGCAAACGCCCCCCGGCCGGCCCGCGTGTGACCCCGACCGTGCGCGGCATGCGCCCCTTGTGCTGCCGGATTTCGATCGATGCGCTGGCACGGATAGTTATGATCCGTAGCGCACGGTGGGTATGACTCTCGCCGAGCACGAATACGCGTACCGATGTCCGCTCGACGTGGAGGTGAAACGCCGTGGCACTCTCGATCTCTGCCGTGGTGCTGCTGGCGATCATCGTTTTCCTGCTGGTCCGCCGTGCGGGCCTGAAAGCGGGACACGCGGTGGTCTGTGTGCTCCTCGGCTTCTACCTGGCGAGTTCCACCATCGCCCCGACGCTCAGCCAGCTCACCTCGAACGTGGCCAGCATGATCAGCGGCATCAAGTTCTAGGTCGGACACCCTCTGGGCCGCGCCCCGGCGGTCGTTCGCCGGGGCCCGCCGGGCGGGGCGGGGCGGGCAGGCCGGGACCGGCGCGGGGCACCCCCTACGCTAGGCCCATGAACGGTCTTCCCGCCCGTCGTCTGCTCTTCGTGCACGCGCACCCCGACGACGAGTCGATCAACAACGGCGTCACCATGGCCAAGTACGCGGCCCAGGGTGCCCACGTCGCGCTGGTGACCTGCACCCTGGGTGAGGAGGGCGAGGTCATTCCGCCCGCACTCGCCCACCTGACGGCCGACCGCGACGACACCCTCGGCCCGCACCGGATCGGCGAACTCGCCGCCGCCATGGCCGAACTGGGCGTCCACGACCACCGGTTCCTCGGCGGCCCCGGCCGCTTCCGGGACTCCGGGATGATGGGCGCCCCGCAGAACCGCCGCCCGGAGGCCTTCTGGTCCGCCGACGTGGACGAGGCCGCCGCGTACCTCGTGGAGGTGATCCGCGAGCTGCGCCCGCAGGTGCTCGTCACCTACGACCCCGACGGCGGCTACGGCCACCCGGACCACATCCAGGCCCACCGGGTCGCCATGCGCGCGGCCGAACTGGCCGCGGAGACCGCCTACCGGCGCGACCTCGGCGACCCCCACACGATCGGCAAGATCTACTGGAACCGCGTGCCGCTCTCGGTGGTCGAGGAGGGTTTCGCCCGGCTGGGCGCCGCCCGGACCGAGGTGCCCTTCCCCGGAATGGCCTCGCCGCGTGACGTCCCCGGCGTCGTCGACGACGAGCGGATCACCGCCGAGATCGACGCCGACGAGGCCCTGGTGGCGGCCAAGACGGCCGCCATGCGGGCCCACGCCACCCAGATCGCCGTGGACGGGCCCTTCTTCGCGCTCTCCAACGACCTGGCGCAGCCGCTGTTCGCGCGCGAGTACTACGAACTGGCCGAGGGCCGGCCGGGCGCGGCGGCGGGCGAGCGTGAACACGACCTCTTCGCGGGGGTGGAGGCGTGACCGGCGCCCTGACGGCGGGCCGGATCGCCGGCTGCCTGGGCCTGCTGGTGCTGGGCGCCCTGACCGGCCTGGCCGGCTGGCTGGTCGTGGACCTGTGGTTCCCCGGCGGGCTGCTGCTCGCACTGCTGGCCCTCTTCGGGCTGTTCCTCGGCGGCCGGATCGCCCTCGGGACCGGCCTCGGGGTGGGCGGCGGGGTCCTCGGCTGGTTCCTTTCCTACGTGATGCTCGGCGTCCCGCGCCCCGAGGGGGACTTCCTGCTCAGTTCGTCCGGAATCGGCATGTACGCCTACCTTTTGGGTGGGGCGGTGCTGGCTGTGATGTGTGCCACGGTCACCCTTCCGGCGGATCGGCCGGTTTCGGCCGCACGGTCCGTCAAGTGACGTGGTGTCGGACCTCGTAGGGAGTCCGGCCGAGGTGCGCGGACGGGGTCGCGTACGGCGCTCCGGGGCGGTTCGGCGGGCTCTCTGAGGAACCCCTGATCCCCGGCAGTCAGTTGCGTGCGGGCGGCGGCCAGTATGGTGGACGGGCCGCCGAGCTGCCCGCGCACGGTATGACGGGCGGCGGAGCCAACCGGGAGAACCTGCCTTGAGTCGTGAAACCGACAGTTCGTCCTCCGGGCCCAAGGGGTCCGGTGGAGCCGCCTACCCCTCGGGTACACCGCCGTACGGAACCGGCCAGTACCCGTCCACGACTGTGCCACCCGGGCCTGGCGCGGCGACCGCCCCGGAGGAGAACCCTGTGACCTCGAATCCGTCCACGCCTGAATCCGACGGGCCCAAGACCGAGACCACCCTGACGACCCGGATCCGGATCAACATTCCGGGCTCGCGGCCGATCCCGCCGGTGGTCGTGCGCAAGTCGATGGGCACCAACTCCGGCACGTCCGGCACCGGGGCGCAGACCCCGCCGGAGCCGGGGCAGGGACCCGGGCAGCAGGACAGGCCCCCGCTCGCGCAGCGTCCGGGGCCCCGGCCGACCCGTGTCGAGGCCGCGCCGGAGCCGGACCCGGCCCCGCCGCAGGCCGAGGAGCCGGCCGCCAACAACTGGTTCGCGCCGCGCAAGCCGCCCGCCGCCGCGCCCGCGCCCGCGGCGCCCGCCGCCGCGCAGATGCCGGCGGCCGCCCCGGCGCCGCCGCTCGCCAAGCGGGTGCCCGGCGCGACGCCGACGCCTCCCGCGCCCGGCGCCGCGTACCCGCCGCACGTCCAGGCCCCGCCCGCGCCGGACGCCGGGTACGCCCCGCCGGTGCAGGACGCCGCGTACGCGCCGCCGCGCACCACCCCGCCGCCGCCCGTCGCCGACTACGGCACGGGCTACGCCCAGCCGCAGGCGCCCGCCCCGGCGGCCCCGATGCCCGGCGGCCCCGGCGTCGGAGCGACCCAGGGCTTCCCGGCATACGGCACCGACCACGGCGACGGCGGCCCGTCCACCGAGGCGTTCCCCGTCTACGACAGCCACGCCGACGCTCCCGCCGGCCCCACCGGTGGCCCCGGCTTCGGCTCCGGCCCCGCCGCGGGCGGTCCGGCGGCCGCGGGCTGGCCCGGTCCCGACCTGGACGGCCCGCTGCCCACCCCGGTGCCGGCGCCCGCGCCGGCCGCGCCCCGGCCCACGCCGCCCGCGGACAAGAAGGCCGCCGCCAAGCCCGCCGCCAAGCCCGCCAAGAAGGGCCGCTCGAAGCTGGTCCTCGTCGGCGGCGGCATCGTGGCACTCGTCGGCGTGGCCTACGGCGCCGGGCTGCTCCTGAACCACTCCGACGTCCCCAAGGGCACCACCGTCCTCGGCGTCGACATCAGCGGCAGCCGCGACGAGGCCGCCGCGAAGCTGCAGACGGCCTTCGGCACCCGCGCCGCGGCCCCGATCCAGCTGAGCGTCGGCGGCAAGCCGGTCGAGCTGAAGCCCGACAAGGCCGGCCTGACCCTGGACGCCCAGACCACGGTCCGCAACGCGGCCGGCAGCGACTACAACCCCATCACGGTCATCGGCTCGCTCCTCGGCAACGAGCGGGTCGCCGACGCCGTGATGCCCGTCGACGAGGAGAAGCTCCGGGTCGCGCTGCAGGAACTCGCGGGCACCGCGGGCTCCGTCACCGAGGGCACGATCACCTTCGAGGGCGGCAAGGCCGTCGCCGTCCCCGGCAAGGCGGGCACCGGCCTGGACGTGGACGGCTCGGTCGACCTCGTCACCAAGGCCTTCCGCGACCAGGTCGGCACCGGCAAGGCGGCCGTCGTGCAGCTGCCGACCGCCACCAGGGAACCGGTCGTGGGCCAGGCCGAACTGGACCGCGCGATGAAGGAGTTCGCCGAGCCCGCGATGTCCGCCAACGCCACCGTCAAGGCGGGCGCCAAGTCCATCGCGTTCGGCAAGCTGTCACTGCCCAAGATCCTCAGCATGCAGGCCGTGGACGGCCGCCTCACGGAGAAGTTCGACCTGGAGGCGCTCAAGTCGACCTACGGGAACACCTTCGACGGCGTCCTGATCACCCGAGGCACCGGTGCCAAGACGGCGGTCACCCCGCAGGACGTCGCCGGCGCGCTCGGCAAGGCCCTGCGCGGCAAGACCCCGGCCGAGCGAACCGTGGTCATCGACACCAACCCCAGCTGACATCCGGCACGACGAGGCCCCCCCGGGCGGGGGCCTCGTCATGCCCGCCGGACGGCCTGTTCCGGCGGTGCGTCCGGCGCCCTGCCGGGGCGTCTCCCCGGCCGCGGAACGGAGCCCGGGGCCGGAACGCACGGCAGCGGTGCGTCCGGCGCCCTGCGGGGATCGCCCCGAAGCCCGCGCCGGCGAGCGCACCACGCCCGGTCACGTCGGGGCCGGGTGGATGCCGGGATGATCCCCGCAGGGCGCCGAACGCACCACCGCGCCCGTTCCGGCCCCGAGTACCGTTCGGCGCCCGAGGAGACACCCCGGCGTGCGCCCGGTCCCGGCGTGACCCCGCACCCCCGAGCCCCCGGCGTGGCCCCCGCACCCCCGGCCCCGCACCCCCAGCGGGAGCGGCAGGCGCACGAGGCGTCAGTTCAGCAGGGCGCGCGCCGAGACCGCCTCGGCCCGGATGCGGGCCGCCGCGTCGTCGTCCACCGCGGCGACCACATCGGCGTACGCGTCCAGCTCGGCCGCCCCCTCCCGGAAGGAGCCCCGCTCCACCAGCAGCCGCGCCCTCTCGTACCGCAGCGACGCCGGATGCGACGGCAGCAGCAGCGACAGCTCCAGCGCCCACAGGGCCACGCCCGAGTGCTCCGGACGGGTCGAGGCCCACGCCCGGATGTTGGTCAGGATCCGCAGCACGATGTCCAGCGTCCTGGCGGGCGTACGGGGCCCCGCCGCCAGCTCCGCCGGCCCCGCGCCCAGCGAGGCGCCCCCGGCGAACGGGTCCACGACCACGCCCTCCTCGGGGTCGCCGAAGCCCACCACGAAGTGCCCCGGCAGCCCCAGCCCGTACACCGGCGCGCCCGCCCGCCGGGCGACCTCCAGCCACACCACCGACAGCAGGATCGGCAGGCCACGCCGGCGCCGCAGCACCTCGTGCAGCAGCGAGGACGACAGCCGCTCGTAGTCCGCCGGGGTGCCGTGGAACCCCAGGCGCCCGCCCAGCAGTTCCGTCACCGCCGTGGCCCACGCCCGGCCGCCCCGCAGGCCGTACGGCAACATCCCGGCCAGCCGGTCCAGCTCGATCTGCGCCCGGTCCATGGCCTGTTCGTCCAGCTCCGGGTCCGCCTCCGCCGCCAGCAGCAGGCACATCAGCGCCAGGTCCGGCCGCTCCGACCGGGCCTGCTCCGCGAACTGCTCCCGCCGGGCCGGCGTGCTCACCGGGCCGCCCGGAAGTGGTGGTAGGAGTGGTGCGCCGCGAAGCCCAGCCCGTCGTACAGCGCCAGCGCCCCCGCGTTGTCCGTCTCCACCTGCAGCCACGCCGCCGAGGCGCCCTCCTCCAGCGCCCGCCGCGCCAGGGCGGCCATCACGGCCGTCGCGAGCCCCTCCCGCCGGTGCTCCGGATCGACCGTCACCGCCGCGAAGCCGGCCCACCGGCCGTCCACCACGCACCGTCCGATCGCCCGCCCGCCGGGCAGTGAGGCGAACCAGACCGACGGCCCCTCCACCAGGACCCGCCGGGCCACGTCCGGGTCGGAGACCCTCCCGTAGCGCCCGAGCCACTCCTCGTCCGGGACACGGGTCAGCGTCACGGACCCGCTCGCGGGCGCGTCCACGTCGCCCACCGGGGCCAGCGCCCCGATCCGTACCTCCGCCGACGCCTCGGACGCCCAGCCGCGGCGCTCCAGCTCCGCGCAGAGCAGCTCCTGCGTTCCGGCGGCTCCCGTGGCGGCCTGCACATAGGCCGGAAGTCCTCGTTCCGCGTACCAGGAGGTCACTCGGGCGAGTGCATCGTCCAGCGGTATCCCCGGGTCGCCGGCCGGTAGTACGGAGTTGGCCCGCCGTGTGAACCCCGCTGCCGCGCGCAGCGTCCACCCGCCCAGCGGCTCGCTCTCCAGCGGCTGCCAGGACCGCGCGCAGACCCTCGACAGCTCCTCGAAGGAGGCCGCCGGACCCCGCCGGCGGGCCGGCGCCGCGGGCACGACCTTGCCCGCCACCAGCGACGATTGCGTGATCCGGACGGACTGGCCGTTCTTCTTTGTGATCAGCAGCACACCCTGGTCCCAGGATGTGAGAACTCCGACCGTGTCCGTGAACTCGGGTGATCCGCTCAGTCCGGTCTCCACCCGTCGTACAGAGACACGTTTACCCACGTCAGCCGGGGTGATTCGGACCTCCAGCAGTCCTCCGGCAGTGATTTCCACAGCTCTGTCCGCCCCTCCTGTTCGGATCGTGCCCGGGAACGGAGATACTAGGTGCGGGCATCGACGACGCCGCGCTCCCGCGCGATATGGAAAGCCCTACCGAGGAGGAACGAGAGCGTGACCTACGTCATCGCGGAGCCTTGTGTCGACGTCAAGGACAAGGCATGCATCGAAGAGTGCCCCGTCGACTGCATCTACGAGGGCCAGCGGTCCCTGTACATCCACCCGGACGAGTGCGTCGACTGTGGTGCGTGTGAGCCGGTCTGCCCGGTCGAGGCCATCTTCTACGAGGACGACACTCCGGAGGAGTGGAAGGACTACTACAAGGCGAACGTCGAGTTCTTCGACGAGCTCGGCTCGCCCGGTGGTGCCTCCAAGCTGGGCCTGATCGAGCGCGACCACCCCTTCGTCGCGGGGCTGCCCGCCGGTATCAACGGCGAGCACTGACCTTCACGGCAGAAGCGACCCCCGGTCCCGTACGGCCTTCCCGCCGCACGGGACCGCGGTGTTTTCCGACCCGTCCCACCCGTACGCACAGAGAGCAGAGACCACCGTGGCCGCAGTATCCGACCGTCTTCCCGCCTTCCCCTGGGACAAGCTGGAGCCGTACAAGAAGACGGCGGCGGCCCACCCGGACGGCATCGTCGACCTGTCCGTCGGCACGCCCGTGGACCCGGTTCCGCAGCTGGTCCGGCAGGCCCTGATCGACGCGGCCGACTCCCCGGGCTACCCGACGGTGTGGGGCACGAAGGAGCTGCGCGACGCCATCACGGGCTGGCTGCGCGGCCGGCTCGGCGCGAGCGCCGCCGGGCACCGCAACGTCCTGCCGGTCGTCGGCTCCAAGGAACTGGTGGCCTGGCTGCCGACCCAGCTCGGTCTCGGCGCCGGCGACAAGGTCGCCTACCCCCGGCTCGCCTACCCGACGTACGAGGTCGGCGCGCGGCTGTGCGGCGCCGAGGCGGTGGTCTACGACGACCCCACCGAGCTCGACCCGGCCGGTGTGCGGCTGCTGTGGCTCAACTCCCCGTCGAACCCGACCGGCAAGGTCCTCGACAAGGACGAACTGGTCCGGATCGTGGCCTGGGCGCGGGAGCACGGGATCCTGCTCTTCAGCGACGAGTGCTACCTGGAGCTGGGCTGGGAGGCCGAGCCCGTCTCCGTCCTCCACGACGACGTGTGCGGCGGCTCCTACGAGGGGATCGTGGCGGTCCACTCCCTCTCCAAGCGCTCCAACCTGGCGGGCTACCGGGCGGCCTTCGTCGCGGGCGACGCGGACGTGCTCGGGGAGCTGCTGGAGATCCGCAAGCACGGCGGCATGATGACCCCCGCCCCGGTCCAGGCGGCCACCGTGGCGGCGCTCGGCGACGACCTGCACGTGGCCGAGCAGCGCGGGCGCTACGCGGCCCGCCGTGCGGCGCTCCGGACGGCCCTGGAGGCCCACGGCTTCCGCGTCGAGCACAGCGAGGCGAGCCTGTACCTGTGGGTGACCCGGGACGAGCCCTGCTGGGACACCGTGGCCCACCTCGCGGACCTGGGCATCCTGGTGGCGCCCGGCGACTTCTACGGCGAGGCGGGCGCGCGCTTCGTGCGCGTCGCCTTCACCGCCACCGACGAGCGCGTGGAGGCCGCGGTCAAGCGCCTCGGCTGACCGGTGACATGCCCGAGGGGGCCGGGAGTGTCTGCCACTCCCGGCCCCCTCGGCGTTCTCCGGGCGTCAGCCGCCCAGCGGCAGGCCGCCGGGCAGGCCACCGCCCAGGGGCAGCGAGGAGACCGGCAGCTCCTGGGTCGTGGGCAGGCCGCCGAGCAGGCCGCCCGCCTGGCCGGCCAGGTCGGACGCGGGCGCCGGCAGGGACTTGGTGGCGGCACCCGCGTTGCCGAGGGCGTCGGCGGCCGTTCCCGTGGCCGTCTCGGCGGTCGCCTCGGGGGCGTCCGTGGCGGTGAGTGCGCCCAGCTGCGGCACGGACTCCAGACCGGCGGCGTTGGCTGCGCCGGCCGCACCGACCACGGGAGCTGCCCCGGCTGCGACGAGCAGCGCGGCACGGGCGATCCGACGGGTCAGGGGGAGGGACATGATGCTCCTAAGCGGTAGCGGCTGAGTACGGCCTGCCTAACCGCTCGCGGGGCGGGTGGAGTTGCGGCACCGCCGGGTAAAGGATCGGTAACGCATCGTTTAATCGGCTTCCGCGACAAGCGCACCGGATCGCGCCGACCAGGGGTTCCGTGCGTTCCCGGGCCCGGCGGGCACGATGGTGATCACCCCCGCAGGAGTGATCACTCGTACGCGCGGCCGGGTGCCCCCGGGGTGCTCCCGAACGCCTCCGCGCGCCCCGTGCGGGCTCCGCCCGGCGTCCGCACGGCGTCCGCACGGATCAGCGGGCCAGGAAGATCCGGACCTCGCCGGGGGCCGCGCCGTAGGGATCGGCGTCGCCGTTCTTCGCGCCCGCGCCGCCCTTGTCCTGCCACCGGCCCCGGTCCTTGCCCGCGACCCAGCCGCGCAGGTCGTAGGACACCCTGGCGATCCCCAGCTCGCGCGAGTTGGCCACCGCCCAGTGGGCCATCGCCCGGCTGCGGCGCGTCGCGGCCTCGCCCGCCTCCTTCTTCTCCACCATCGCGACCTCGGGCTCCTGGACCACCCGGCCACCGCCGCCGTTGCGGCCCGCCTGACCGCCCTGGCCGCCCTCCGGCCCGAAGGTGTGCATCCCGTCCTTGCCGAAGATCCGTACCAGGCCCTCCCGCACCTTCTCCGGGTCGCCGGGTTCCGTGGGCGCCGGCCCGCCGCAGTCCAGGACGCCGCCGCCGGCGAAGGCCGCGGTCAGCACGGTCGCGTCCGGCTCGTGCTTGGCGTAGGCCTGCGGGTAACCGCTGCGCTGCACCTTCTGCGCGGCCACCGTCAGCGGCAGCCGCGAGTACCCGGGCACGTCGACGAGATGGTCGTAGAAGATCGCGGCCGAATAGACCGGGTCCGTGATCTGCTCCGGCGTGCCCCAGCCCATCGACGGCCGCTGCTGGAAGAGGCCCAGCGAGTCGCGGTCGCCGTGGTCGAGGTTGCGCAGGGCGGACTCCTGCATGGCGGTCGCCAGGGCGATGGTGACGGCCCGGTCGGGCAGCCCCTTGGCGATGCCGACGGCGGCTATCGTCGCCGCGTTCGCCGCCTGCTCCGGGGACATCTCGTACTTGTCGGAGCTGCCGTCACGACCGGACGCGTCCGCACTGGCGACACAGAAGGGCGCGCCACCGCCGACCGAGGCGCGCTGCACGGCGAAGTACCCGATCACCGAAAGGAGAACGAGCAGGCCGACGACCACACGCAGCAGCCTGCGGCGGCGAGGACGGGGTTCACGGATCTCGGACACGCGGCCCACCGTACTTGAGGCATATGGCGCGTCCACCGGGCGGACGAGGGACGCTTCGCCACACCCCGGGGCGTTAGGGTCAGTTCCATGTCCGAATCCGAGCTGAACCTCACCCTGGACGCCGCCGAGCTGACCGCCCGGCTCGTCGACATCCCTTCCGTGAGCGGCGACGAGAAGGTACTCGCCGACCTCGTGGAAGAAGCGTTGCGCGGCCTGCCCCACCTGACCGTGGACCGCTTCGGCAACAACGTCGTCGCCCGCACGCACCTCGGCCGCGCCGAGCGCGTCGTACTGGCCGGCCACCTCGACACCGTGCCGATCGCCGGCAACGTCCCGTCGCGCCTCGACGAGAACGGCGTCCTGTGGGGCTGCGGCACCACCGACATGAAGTCCGGCGTCGCCGTGCAGCTGCGCATCGCCGCGACCGTGCCCGAGCCGAACCGCGACCTCACCTTCGTCTTCTACGACCAGGAGGAGGTCGCCGCCGACCTCAACGGTCTCGGCAAGGTCGCCGAGGCCCACCCCGACTGGCTCACGGGCGATTTCGCGGTCCTGCTGGAGCCCTCGAACGCCGAGGTCGAGGGCGGCTGCCAGGGCACCCTGCGGGTGCTGCTGCGCACGTCCGGCGAGCGCGCCCACTCCGCCCGCAGCTGGATGGGCTCCAACGCCATCCACGCGGCGAGCCCGATCCTGGCCCGGCTCGCGGCGTACGAGGCCCGCAAGCCCGTCATCGACGGCCTGGAGTACCACGAGGGCCTCAACGCGGTCCGTATCGAGGGCGGCGTCGCCAACAACGTCATCCCCGACGCCTGCACTGTGACGGTCAACTTCCGCTTCGCCCCGGACCGCAGCATGGACGACGCGATCGGCCATGTCCGGGAGGTCTTCGCGGACTGCGGTGTCGACGAGTTCGTGATCGACGACTTCTCCGGCGGCGCCCTCCCCGGCCTCTCCCACCCGGCCGCGGCCGCGTTCATGGAGGCGGTCGGCGGCCGCGCCATGCCGAAGTTCGGCTGGACGGACGTCTCCCGCTTCAGCGCGCTCGGCGTCCCGGCGGTGAACTACGGTCCGGGCGACGCCCTGCTGGCCCACAAGGTGGACGAGCGCGTGGAGACGAAGGCGATCCTGCACTGCGAGGAACGACTCCGCGCCTGGCTGACCTCCTGAATTCCGCTTCCCGTCACCTTCGTGCGCCTACCCTGATCCAACGATCAGCAGGAGGGAGCACATCATGGGCAACCCCGAAGGCAACGCTCGTCGTCGGCCCGAGGAGCAGCAGCTCGGGCCGGTGCTGAGGCGGCGCAGCCAGGTGCAGGCCGGCAGTACGACGGACCAGCGGCTGCTGGACTCCGCCGGGCCCTCCGAGTGGGTGCACACCGATCCCTGGCGGGTCCTGCGCATCCAGTCGGAGTTCATCGAGGGCTTCGGCACGCTGGCCGAGCTGCCGCCCGCGATCAGCGTGTTCGGCTCGGCCCGCACCCCGGAGGGCTCGCCCGAGTACGAGGCGGGCGTGCGGATCGGCGGCGCGCTCGTCGACGCCGGGTTCGCGGTGATCACCGGCGGCGGTCCGGGAGCGATGGAGGCGGCCAACAAGGGCGCCCGCGAGGCGGACGGGATCTCGGTCGGCCTCGGCATCGAGCTTCCCTTCGAGCAGGGGCTCAACCAGCACGTCGATCTCGGCCTGAACTTCCGGTACTTCTTCGTCCGCAAGACGATGTTCGTGAAGTACAGCCAGGGCTTCGTCGTGCTGCCCGGCGGCCTCGGCACGCTGGACGAGCTGTTCGAGGCGCTGACCCTGGTCCAGACCCAGAAGATCACCCGCTTCCCCATCGTGCTGTTCGGCACGGAGTACTGGAGCGGCCTGGTCGACTGGCTGCGGGGCACGGTGATCGCCCAGGGCAAGGCCTCGGAGAAGGACCTCTACCTCTTCCACGTCACCGACGACGTGGACGAGGCGATCGCCCTGGTGACGAAGGAAGTCGGCAAGTAGCACCACCGCCGCGGGCCGGCCGCGGCCGGCCCGCGGGACCGGGCCGGCCGCCGGGGCGTCAGGCCAGGCCGCGGCGGGCTACTGCCGGGGGGCGGTGGCCCTGGATCGAGCGGACCATGTCCAGGATCTGCCGGGTCTCGGCAACCTCGTGGACGCGGTAGACCTGGGCGCCCAGCCAGGCCGAGACGGCCGTGGTGGCGAGGGTGCCCAGCAGCCGCTCCTTGACCGGCTTGTCGAGGGTCTCGCCGACGAAGTCCTTGTTGGACAGGGAGACCAGCACCGGCCAGCCCGTATCCGTCATCTCCGCCAGCCGCCGGGTCGCCTCCAGCGAGTGGCGGGTGTTCTTCCCGAAGTCGTGACCCGGGTCGATCATGATCGCGTCCCGCCGGACACCGAGGGAGACCGCACGTTCGGCGAGCCCGACCGTGACCCGCAGGATGTCCTCCATCACGTCCTCGTACGCGATCCGGTGCGGCCGGGTGCGCGGCTCGACCTCACCGGCGTGCGTACAGACCAGGCCGACGCCGTGGCGCGCCGCGACCTCGGCGAGCCGGGGGTCCACCCCGCCCCACGCGTCGTTCAGCAGGTCCGCCCCGGCCTCGCACACGGCCTCGCCGACCTCGTGCCGCCAGGTGTCCACACTGATCACCACGTCCGGGTGGCGGCGCCGGACCTCGGCCACGAAACCGACCGTGCGCCGCGCCTCCTCGGCCGCGTCCACGTGCTCGCCCGGGCCCGCCTTGACCCCGCCGATGTCGATGATCGCCGCGCCCTCGGCGACCGCCTGCTCCACCCGGTCCAGCGCCGGCTCGTCGCGGAACGTCGCGCCCTGGTCGTAGAAGGAGTCCGGAGTCCGGTTCACGATGGCCATGATCACCGGCTCGTGGGTGTCGAACTCGCGCCTGCCCAGTCGCAGCATCCTGCTCTTTCCTCCTTCGGCGGCCCTCGCGCCTCGCCTGCGACCTTAACCTGGTGGCCGGAGTCTCTCAGGGGAGTTGATCGTGTTCTTCTTCTTGATGATCGCGCTGGTCGTGGTCGTGGCAGCGGTCACTCTCGCGGTGATCGGCGGCGGCTCGGAGGCCGTCCTGCCGGAGGCGGAGCCGGACCGGGTGGCGGACGGGCTGCCGGAGAGCCGGCCCGTGGTGCGGGAGGACATCGACGCGCTGCGGCTGCCGGTCGCGCCGCGCGGCTACCGGATGGCCGAGGTGGACGACGTACTGGAGCGGCTCGCCGCGGAGCTCGCCGAGCGGGACGCGCGGATCGCACAGCTGACGGCCTCCGCGGACGCGTCCGGCCCGGTCGGCCGGGTCGACCTCAGCAAGGGCGGTGACCGGTGAGCGGAGCGGTCGCGGGCCCCGACGGGCTGCTGCGCTGCCCGTGGGCGCTGTCCACGGGCGCCACCGGCGAGTACATCGCCTACCACGACGGCGAATGGGGCCGTCCGGTCCACGGCGACGACGCCCTGTACGAGCGGCTGTGCCTGGAGGCCTTCCAGTCGGGGCTGTCCTGGCTGACGATCCTGCGCCGCCGCGAGGGCTTCCGCAAAGCCTTCTCCGACTTCTCCATCGCCGCGGTCGCGGAGTTCGGCGCGGCCGACGCGGAGCGGCTGCTGGCCGACGAGGGGATCATCCGCAACCGGGCCAAGATCGAGGCGACCCTGGCCAACGCGAAGGTCCTCGCGGGCTGGGAGGCCGGCGAGCTGGACGCCCTGATCTGGTCCCACGCCCCCGAGGAGCCCGGCCCCGCCCCGCTCACGGTCACCGAGGTCCCGGCGGTCACCGCGCAGTCCACGGCCCTCGCCAAGGCCCTCAAGAAGGCCGGCATCCGCTTCGTCGGCCCGACGACCGCCTACGCCCTGATGCAGGCGTGCGGGCTGGTCAACGACCACCTGGCCGCCTGCGCGCTGCGCGACCCGGCCTGAACCGGGCCGCGCGGCCGCGCGGCTCAGCGGCCGAGGTACTTCGGGGGCTGCTTGGCGAGGAAGGCCTGGACGGCGATGGCGTGGTCCTCGGAGGCCCCTGCACGGGTCTGCAGGACGTCCTCGCGGACCAGGGAGTCCGCGAGGGTGTGGGAGGCCCCGTACGCCAGGGACTCCTTCACGGCGGCGTAGGCGACCGTCGGGCCCTCCGCCAGTGCGCGGGCCACGGCCTCGGCCTCGGCGTGCAGGGAGTCCGAGGGCACCAGGCGGTTGACGATGCCGAGCTCGTACGCCTCCTGCGCCTTGATCGAACGCGGGAAGAGCAGCAGGTCGGAGGCGCGGGAGGCGCCGATCAGGCGGGGCAGGGTCCACGAGACCCCGGAGTCGGCGGTCAGGGCCACGCCGGCGAACGAGGTGTTGAAGGAGGCGGTGTCGGCGACGACCCGGAAGTCGGCCGCCAGGGCGAAACCGAAGCCGGCCCCCGCCGCGACGCCGTTGACGCCGGCCACCACGGGCTTCGGCATCTCGGTGAGCGTCCGCACGATCGGGTTGTAGTGCTCCTTGACCGTGTTCATGGTCAGCGAGGAGCCGGTCTCCCGGTCCGAGACGAGATTCCCGATGTGCTCCTTGAGGTCCTGGCCGACGCAGAAGGCCCGGTTGCCCGCGGCGGTCAGCAGGACCGCACGTACGGCGGTGTCCTCGGCCGCCGCCTGCGCCGCGTCGCGCAGGGCGACCTTGGCCTCGGTGTTCATCGCGTTCATCGCGTCGGGACGGTTGATCGTGATGGTCGCGAGTCCGTCGGTCACTTCGTAGAGCACACTGTCGGCCATGGCGGGGGGTCCCCCTTCGTCGCGGGCTTGGCTACCGGCCGGTACCGGCCGGTGCAAGGGTCAGCATGGCGGACCGGACCCGACGCGCACATGTGATGTGCGTCAAACGAACCCGGAGCCGTTTCCCCGGGTGCGGCGGCGAAGTATCGCAGGCGGATCCCCGAAATGAGTGGTTTTGGCCGAGCGCGTTGCGCAAGCGTTCCCGGGTGATGTTGGTCATCGGGTCCTGACATGCGGGATAATGGCTGGGAAGCAATGTGTTCGATGCCGGGTATTAGGCGCCTGAACGGGGCCGTCGGCTGACGATGAGCTGGTTTCAGGAAGGGGAACGAGCATGGCGGCCATGAAGCCGCGGACGGGCGACGGCCCGCTCGAGGTCACCAAGGAGGGGCGGGGCATCGTCATGCGCGTACCGCTCGAGGGCGGCGGTCGGCTTGTCGTCGAGCTGACCCCCGATGAGGCGGACGCCCTGGGTGACGCCCTGAAGAAGGTCGTCGGCTGACCCGCTGACAGCACTTCCACCTTCTGCTTTCGCATTCTCTGCGCTGCCCCGACCGCGATCAGCGGCCGGGGCAGCGTTGTGTCGTGTCCCAGGGCCGTGTCGTGTCCCAGGAACCCCTGTCCCCACCATCCCGGCGGAGCCGCACGTGACCTTCTCCCCGCCCGCGCCGCCGGCCTTCGCCGACTGCACCCCCCGCCAGAAGGCGGCCCGCGTCCTGTCCGACGTGCTGGCGCCGGCGAACCTGGTGGTCGCCCTGCTGCTGGTCGTCGGAGGGCACAGCACCGGGTCGTGGACGGGGCTCGGCTGGGGCCTGCTCGCCGCCCTGTTCTGCGGTGTCGTCCCGATCGGCATCATCACCGCCGGGGTGCGCCGGGGCGCACTGACCGACCAGCACATACGGGTCCGGCGCCAGCGGGTCCTCCCGATGGCCCTGAGCCTGGTGTCCGTTCTCGCCGGGGTCGCCCTCCTGCGCGTCCTGGGCGCCCCGGCGGCGGTCTTCGCGCTCGTCGTGGCGATGCTCGTCGGCCTGGTCTCGTCCCTGCTGGTGACGGTGGTCTGGCAGATATCCATCCACATGTCGGTGGCCGGTGGCACCGTGATGATCCTGCTGCTCGTCTTCGGCCCGGTCGTGCTCCCGGCGGCCGCGGTGGCCGCCGCCGTCGGCTGGTCCCGTCTGGAGCTGCGGGCCCACACGCCGGCCCAGCTGCTCGCCGGCACCGCGCTCGGCGGTACGGCGGCCCTCACCTTCGCGCTCCTGAGCTGACCCGGCCCCGCCCGGCCCCGCCCCGGACCGCTACGGGGTCAGCGGCGCACGGCGCACAGCAGCCCGTCGCCCACGGGGAGCAGCGCGGCCTCCAGCGCCGGGCTCTCCCGGACGCTGCGCAGCAGCTCGCGGACGCGGAGCACCTCCACCGGCTGGGCCGCGGAGTCGACCGTACGGCCGTCGGAGAAGACCCCCTCGAAGCACACCAGCCCCCCGGGGCGCAGCAGGCGCAACGATTCAGCGAGGTAGTCGAGGGACTCGGTCGGGTCCCCGTCGCAGAAGACGAGGTCGTACCCGCCGTCGGCGAGGCGGGGCAGGACGTCGAGGGCGCGGCCGGGGATGAAGCGGGCGCGGTTGCCCGCGAACCCGGCGGCGCGGAAGGCCTGGCGGGCGAAGGCCTGCCGGTCGGCCTCGGGATCGACCGTGGTCAGCACCCCGTCCGGGCGCATCCCGTGCAGGAGGTGGATGCCGGAGACGCCGGTCCCGGTGCCGATCTCGGCGACCGCCTTGGCGTCCGCGGTCGCGGCCAGCAGGCGCAGCGCGGCGCCGGTCCCGGGGGAGACGGAGCGCAGGCCCGCTTCCCTGGACCGGTCGCGGGCCCATCGCAGAGCGTCGTCCTCGGCGACAAACGCGTCGGCGAACGCCCAGCTCGTCTGCCGGTTGCCGGTAATGACCCTCTCCTGTCCCCATAGTTGGCGCAACGGTGACTGTATCCGTTGACGTCGGGAACCCGCAGATGGGACCGGGCGTTGTGAGGGGTGGAGGCGGGACGAGAAGGACGGCGCCGGGCAGATCGGCGGCGGGGACCGCCCCAGGGCCTAAGGCTTGCGTAAAGATACTGCAAAAACCCTTATCCGGAGCTGACAGAGGGGGTGGCTATGGTAGGGACTCCACTGGACACCACCAGAGCCGACAGGGGAGGTGCGGCTGCGCCTGTGGATCGTCGGGGCGTGTTCAGACGCCTCTTCCGGTCGGCGGGTGAGCCGAAATCCGTGACCTACACTGCTGACCGCTTCCACACCGCAGACACCGCAACCACCGCGACCTTTGCCGCAGATGCGGGATCGCAGGCGTGGACCCCTCCCTCGTGGGAGGAGATCGTCAGCACGCACAGCGCGCGGGTCTACCGCCTTGCCTACCGTCTGACGGGCAACCAGCACGACGCCGAGGACCTGACCCAGGAGGTCTTCGTCCGCGTCTTCCGCTCGCTGTCCACCTACACGCCCGGCACGTTCGAGGGCTGGCTGCACCGCATCACCACGAACCTGTTCCTGGACATGGTGCGCCGCAAGCAGCGGATCCGCTTCGACGCGCTCGCCGACGACGCCGCCGAGCGGCTGCCGAGCCGTGAGCCGTCCCCCCAGCAGGTCCTCCACGACACGCACTTCGACGCGGACGTCCAGCAGGCGCTGGACACCCTCGCCCCCGAGTTCCGCGCGGCCGTGGTGCTGTGCGACATCGAGGGCCTGTCCTACGAGGAGATCGCCGCGACGCTGGGCGTGAAGCTCGGCACCGTGCGCAGCCGTATCCACCGGGGCCGTTCGCACCTGCGCAAGGCGCTCAAGCACCGGTCCCCCGCGGCCCGGGCCGAGCAGCGCGCGCTGGCGGGTGTGGCGACGGGCGCGCCGGTCGCCGGGAGAGAGGGCGGAGCCGAGTGACCGCAGCCAGTTCTTCTCCTGCCGAACAGCACCTGGGCGACCGGCTCGCCGCCCTGGTGGACGGGGAGCTGAAGCACGAGGCGCGCGAGCGCGTCCTGGCCCACCTGGCGACCTGCGCCAAGTGCAAGGCCGAGGCCGATGCCCAGCGCCGTCTGAAGACCATGTTCGTGGAGAGCGCGCCACCACCGCTGTCCGCGGGCCTGCTGGCGCGTCTCCAGGGCCTCCCTGCGGGCGGCCTCGACGGACCGGCCGGCCCCATGGGTCCACCGGGGCCGGGAGCCGCCGAGCCCGACCCCTTCGGGGCCTTCGCGTACGGGCTGCCCGTGGCCGCCGCCCGGCCGCAGGAGGGCTTCCGCATCCACGAGGTGGGCCGTCCGCGCCGCCGGTTCGCCTTCGTCGCCGCGGGAGCGGTGTCGCTGGCGGCCCTCGCGCTGGGCGGCACGCTGCCGCTGGAGGCCACGGAGCCGAACGGCCGGGGTGATTCCCCGGCGCCCGCCTCCAGACCCGGCCCCGCCCTGCCCGTGTCCGATGCGGCGGTGCGCGACCGGCTGCCCACTCCCGCCGCCGTACCGTCCCTCCTGACGGCCGTGGCGAGCCCGCCGGCGCCGCTGCAGCCGTCCCCGTCGGCCTCGGCCCGTCCGGTCTCCCTGCTGCGCTGATGCGGGACCTGGTTGAATCGGCCGGACATGCGCACAGGTACGCGGGGAGTTCCCATGTCCGACAGCCAGCAGACCGACCCGGCTCCGCAGTGGTGGAGCCGGCCCGAGGGCACGGCCGACAGCCGGCGTGACGCGGTCCCGGCCCCGCGGCCCGAGGCCGGCGAGTGCGGGGACGGGGACGAGGGGAGCGGGTCCGCCGGGCAGGCGGCCGGCGCTCCCGGTCCGCCGGCCGGCGCGGTCCGCTACGACCCGTGGGGTGCGCAGCCCCTCCAGGTCGTGGACCGGGGCCGGGACCGCCCCGGGTTCCGGCTGTGGCAGGTGGCGGCCCTCGCCGCCGCCACGGCCCTGTTCGCCGGCGGGATCGGCGGCTATGTGGGCGTGCTCGCCGAGCGGCAGAGCGGCACCCGGCTGGAGCTGCCGCAGGCGGCCGTCGCGGACAAGGGCCGGGCACCCGACAGCGTGGCCGGGATCGCGGCGACCGCACTGCCCGGGGTGGTCACCCTGCACGTGCGGGGCGCGAAGAGCAGCGGCACGGGCACCGGCTTCGTGCTGGACCCCCAGGGACACATCCTGACCAACAACCACGTGGTCGCCGACGCGAAGGAGATAGCGGTCACCTTCAGCTCCGGCGAGAGCGTCACCGCCGAGCTGGTCGGCCGGGACTCCGGCTACGACCTGGCCGTGGTCAAGGTCAGCGGGGTGCGCGGGCTGCGGCCGCTCAGCCTGGGCAACTCCGAGAACGTGCAGGTCGGCGACCCGGTCGTGGCCATCGGCGCACCCTTCGACCTCTCCAACACCGTCACCGCCGGCATCATCAGCGCCACCGGCAGGCCGGTCACCGCGGGCGGAGACAAGGGCGACGGCAGTGACATCAGCTACGTCGACGCGCTGCAGACCGACGCCCCCATCAACCCCGGGAACTCCGGCGGCCCCCTCCTGGACGCCAGGGCGCACGTGGTCGGCATCAACAGCGCGATCCGCGGCGCCGACAAGGACGATCCCACCCGGCAGGGCGGCTCCATCGGCCTGGGCTTCGCCATCCCCATCAACCAGGGCAAGCGCGTCGCCGAGGAACTCATCGCCACGGGCCACGCCACGCACCCCGTCATCGGGGTCACCCTCGACATGGACTACACCGGGGACGGAGCCCGGGTGGGGGACAAGGGGGAGGACGGCAAGCCGTCCGTGACCGCCGGCGGACCGGGCGCGCGCGCCGGGATCAGGCCCGGTGACGTGATCACCAAGGTGGACGGACAGCGGGTCCGCGGCGGCGACGAGCTGATCGTCAAGATCCGGGCCCACCGCCCGGGCGATCCGCTCACCCTCACCGTGCTGCGCGACGGCCGGGAACGCACCCTGGACGTTGTCCTCGGGTCGGCGAACGGTTCATGATCATGGGATGGCCGGGGGATGAAACCCCGGCCGGCCCGGTCCGCGTGTAGGGGCCCGCGGGCAAGGCCGGGTACCGTGTGGTGGGGCCCGAAGTGACAGAGAGCCGAGGAGCGGCAAGGTGTTCAACGACATAGGCGCACTCGAACTCGTCACGATCGTGGTGCTGGCCATTCTCGTTTTCGGTCCGGACAAGCTGCCCAAGGTCATCCAGGACGTCACGGGCTTCGTCCGCAAGGTCCGCGCGTTCTCCGACAGCGCCAAGCAGGACATCCGCTCCGAACTCGGTCCAGACTTCAAGGACTTCGAATTCGAGGACCTGAACCCGAAGACCTTCATCCGCAAGCAGCTCTCGGAGAACGAGGACCTCAAGGAGATCCGCAGCAGCTTCGACCTCCGCAAGGAGATGAACGAGGTCTCGGACGCCGTCAACCGTCCGGAGCACGACCCGGCACCGGCCGCCGCCCCGTCCGGCACCGCCGGTCCTGACCTGCTGAAGAAGCCCGAGGCCCCGGCCGCCGAACAGCGCGTGCGCTTCGACGCCGACGCCACCTGACCCAGCCTGCCCGGGGATCCGCGGTCGGATGGCTATCCTCCATCTGTCCGGATCGCGGGACGCCCGAGGGAGGGGGTCCCCCCAGCGCAGCGAGGGGGAGGGCCGTTCCGGACCCCACGGAACGAGAGGCCGCCCAGATGGAGACGACGAGCAGCAGCCTGGTAGGGGCGCAGACCGCCGAGGCACCCGCCGCCGCGGACGCCGCGCAGGAACCGCATACGAGCCCGCACACGGGGTCGCATACCGGCGACCCGGCCGGGTCGCAGCAGCCGGAGGCCGGCGCACCCGTGCCGGCGGCCCGCCGGACGGCCGAGGGCTTCCTGGCCGCAGATTTCCCCTGGTACGGGCTGGACGAAGCCTTCACCGGGCCCCGCTGGCTCATGCAGGTGGGCACCGCCGCCGACGGCACGGTGGAGCACGGCTCCACCGGCCACGGCGACGAGCCCTCCGCCCGGGGCGAGATCGCCACCGGCGAGAAGGAGCGCTTCGCGGTGGTCATCACCGTGGCGAGCAACCCGCTGCGCCGCAGCGGCGACGGTACGGGCGTCCTGGAGGCCACCTCGGTCTCCTCGGCGGCCTGGCTGGCCGGCTCGGGGCTGCTGGCGTACAGCTGGCCCGGACAGATGGACCACGCCCTGCGCAACGACTGGCTCGACCAGCAGACCGAGGCCGCGTGGGAGCTTGCCGACGACCTCGACGGCGAGGACTGGTCCACGCTGTCGCTGCCGGTGGACGGCGAGCCGACGACCTTCCACTACCGCGAGTCCGAGTTCGGCTGGGTGCTCGCGGGCTCCACCGGCAGCGGGGTCCACCTGGGCGCCTACGGCCGCGGCATGAGCGCCTACGGCCTCGGCTTCTCGGCCATCTCGGACCTCGGCACGTACGAGTAGCCGGACGCCCCGGGCGCGGGCACGGGCACGGGCACGGTACGCAGAAGGGCACCGCCGGCCGGCGGTGCCCTTCTCGCGTGTGCCCCTCAGGGGCGGGAGACCTAGAACTTGTTGCGCGGGGTGATGCCCAGGGACATGCCCGACAGGCCGCGTGCGCGGCCGCCCAGCTTGCCCGCGATCGTGCGCAGGGCCGCACCGGCCGGCGAGTCCGGGTCGGACAGGACGACGGGCTTGCCCTCGTCGCCGCCCTCGCGCAGCCGGACGTCGATCGGGATCGAGCCGAGCACCGGCACCGTCGCGCCGACCGTCTTGGTCAGCCCGTCGGCGACCTTCTGGCCGCCGCCCGAGCCGAAGACGTCCACCATCTCGTCGCAGTGCGGGCACGGCAGGCCCGACATGTTCTCGACGACGCCGACGATCTTCTGGTGGGTCTGCACGGCGATCGAGCCGGCCCGCTCGGCCACCTCGGCCGCGGCCTGCTGCGGGGTGGTGACGACAAGGATCTCGGCGTTCGGCACGAGCTGGGCCACGGAGATCGCGATGTCACCCGTGCCCGGCGGCAGGTCCAGCAGGAGCACGTCCAGGTCGCCCCAGAAGACATCGGCGAGGAACTGCTGCAGGGCGCGGTGCAGCATCGGTCCGCGCCACACGACGGGCGCGTTGCCCGGGGTGAACATGCCGATGGAGATGACCTTCACGCCGTTCGCGGACGGCGGCATGATCATGTTCTCGACCTGGGTGGGACGGCCGTCCACGCCCAGCATGCGCGGCACGCTGTGGCCGTAGATGTCCGCGTCGACCACGCCGACCTTCAGGCCGTCCGCCGCCATCGCCGCGGCCAGGTTGACCGTGACCGAGGACTTGCCTACGCCGCCCTTGCCGGAGGCGACCGCGTACACGCGGGTCAGCGAGCCCGGCTTGGCGAAGGGCACCTCGCGCTCGGCGGTGCCGCCGCGGAGCGTGGCCGCCAGGTCCTTGCGCTGCTCGTCGCTCATCACGTCGAGCGACACGCTGACCGAGGTGACCCCGGCGACCTTCTCGACGGCCTCGGTGACGTTCTTGGTGATGGTCTCGCGCATGGGGCAGCCCGACACGGTCAGGTAGACCGTGACCGCGACCTCGCCGCCGTCGCCGATCTCCACCGATTTGACCATGCCGAGCTCGGTGATCGGCCGGTGGATCTCGGGGTCGTTCACCGTCGCCAGAGCGTCCAGGATCGCGTCCTGCTCAGGCACGGCGGCGGAGCTTGTGTCGGTAGCCATGCCCCGATGGTACGGCTCGGTAGCACGGCTCAGGAAAGCCCGTCAGCGGTCGCCTTCATCACGTTCCGCCGGGAATAGACGCCGCTCGTCCATCTCCTTGATCAGGTCCTGGAACTCCGACCTGATCCAGTCACGCGTGGCGACCTCGCCCAGGCCCATGCGCAGGGCCGCGATCTCCCTCGTCAGGTACTCGGTGTCGGCGATGGAGCGCTCGTTCTGCTTGCGGTCCTGCTCGTGCGTGACGCGGTCCCGGTCGTCCTGCCGGTTCTGCGCCAGCAGGATCAGCGGAGCGGCGTAGGAGGCCTGGAGCGACAGCATCAGCGTCAGGAAGATGAACGGGTACTTGTCGAACCGCAGGTTGTCCGGCGCGAAGACGTTCCACAGCACCCAGAGGATGATGACCAGCGTCATCCAGACGATGAACCGGCCCGTGCCCAGGAACCGCGCCACCCGCTCGGAGAGCCGTCCGAAGGCCTCCGGGTCGTATTCGGGCAGCAGGGACCGCCGCGGCGCCCGCGGCAGGTCCAGCCGGACCCGCGGGCGCGTCAGCGCGCTCGCCCCGGTCGGCGCGGACTTCCCCGCCCGCTCGCCGGAACGTTCCGCCGCCTCCGCCGCCTGCCCGTGCTCGCGCGCCGAGTGCAGCCGCGCCTGTTCGCGCCGCTCCCGGATCTGCTCACGGCGCCGCTCGCGCGACTGCTCGCCGCGCCCGCGCTCAGTGCCCACGCAGAGCCTCCTGCGAGTGGAAGTCCGTCTCGCGCCAGTCGTCCGGCAGCAGGTGGTCCAGTACGTCGTCGACCGTCACCGCGCCCAGCAGCGACCCGCTCTCGTCGACCACCGGCACCGCCACCATGTTGTAGGCCGCCAGGTGCGTGGTGACCGCGGGCAGCGAGGCGTCGGGCCGCAGCGGCGGCAGGTCGGTGTCCACGATCGAGCTGACCAGGGTGAACGGGGGGTCCCGCAGCAGCCGCTGGAAATGCACCATGCCCAGGTACTTGCCCGTCGGCGTCTCGTCCGGCGGCCGGCACACGTACACCTGCGCCGCCAGCGCCGGCGACAGGTCCGCCTGCCGCACGCGGGCCAGCGCGTCCGCGACCGTCGCGTCCGGGCGCAGCACGATCGGCTCGGTGGTCATCAGACCGCCGGCGGTGTTCTCCTCGTAGGACAGCAGGCGGCGCACATCGGCCGCGTCGTCGGGCTGCATCAGCGTCAGCAGCCGCTCCTTGTCGTCCTCCGGCAGTTCCGAGAGCAGGTCGGCTGCGTCGTCGGGGTCCATGGCCTCCAGGACGTCCGCGGCGCGTTCCTCCTTCAGCTTGCCGAGGATCTCCACCTGCTCGTCCTCGGGCAGCTCCTCCAGCACGTCCGCGAGCCGGTCGTCGTCGAGGGCGTTGGCCACCTCGGCGCGCCGCTTCGGCGTCAGGTGGTGCAGGACGTTCGCCACGTCCGCCGGGCGCATCTGCTCGAAGGTGGCGACCAGGCTCTCGGCGCCCTGCCCGTCCTCCTCCAGCGAGAAGCCCGTCACCGCCGACCACTCCACCGTCAGGGCCTCGCCGCGCCGGCGCAGCGCACCCGACTTGCCCTTGCGTACGAAGATCCGGTCGATCTCCCAGTCGCGGCGGGCCGGAAGCTGCTGGATGGCCACGTCCAGGACGGTGACCTCCTCGCCGCTGGAGACCAGCGTCACCCGCCGGTCCAGCAGCTCGCCCAGGACCAGCCGCTCGGTGGGGCGCTGCTCGAAGCGCCGCATGTTGATGACGCCGGTGGTGATGACCTGGCCGGACTCGACTCCGGTGACGCGGGTCATCGGCAGGAAGATCCGGCGCCGGCTGACCACCTCGACCACCAGGCCCAGCAGCCGCGGCGGGCGGCCGCCGACCCGGAGCATCGCGACGAGGTCGCGGACCCGGCCGACCTGGTCGCCGTTGGGATCGAAGACGGGCACACCCGACAGATGCGAGACGAAGATCCGCGGGGCGCCTGCAACCATCCGAGCGCCTCCTAGAGCGTTCATCGTGAGTCGTGCCGCCCCTCAGGCTAGCCCGTGCCCCGCGAAAGCGTCCTGGTGGGGAGGTCCGGCCGGGGCCCGGCGGAGCACGGGGAGCGGTCGCGGGCCGCGACACACGGGCGGGTACGCTGCCTGCTGCCCGCAGACGAACGACGAGAGGCACCTGCCCGTGACCGCCTACTTCCCCGCCGCGCGGCTGCGCCGGGCCGCCTTCATCGGTGTGCTGTGCGCGGGTCTCGCCGTGACCGGTACGGGTTGCGGGGACGACCCGGACGAGGGCACGAACGGCGTCGGCAAGCTCTCCGCCGAAAAGATCGAGGCGAAGGCGAAGGCGGCCGCGACCGAGGCCGACTCGGTGCACCTGTCCGGCACGCTGGTGAGCGGCGGCAAGGCCTTCACCGTCGACATGCGGCTCAAGTCGGACGGCGGCTCCGGCGAGGTGAAGTCGAAGGAGGACACCTTCCAGCTGCTGCGCGTGGGCGAGCAGCTCTACCTGAAGGCCAGCGCGGCCTTCTGGGGCCAGACCGACTCGGCCGGCAAGCTCGGCGACAAGTACGTGAAGGTGCCCGAGGGCGACCCCTCCTACAAGCAGTTCCGCGGCTTCACCGACATGGACGTCCTGCTGGACGGGCTGCTCGGTCTGGAGGGCAAGCTCGCCAAGGGCTCCTACACCAAGGTCGGGCACACCCGCGCCGTCCAGGTCACGGCCGACGAGGGCAAGGGCGGCAAGCTCTCGGTGTCCCTGGAGGGGACCCCGTACCCGCTGCTCATGGAGCGCGCCGGCGGGGCGGGCCGGGTGGAACTCGCCGAGTGGGGCAAACCGTTCCAGCTCGATCCGCCCGCGCAGGACCAGACGGTCGACTACGGCAGCCAGCTGCCGACGACCAAGGGGGAGGGTGGCGAGCCCGCCCCGGCCCCCTCGAAGGGCTCGGGCCAGGGCGCGAACCCCACCAAGCCGTAGGCCCTGCCGGCCCGCGGGGGCGTCAGCCCCGGGCGGTCTTCTTCCGCTTCAGCAGGAGCTTCGGCAGGGCTGCCGGGACCGGGCGGCGGGTCGTCGCCGGGGAGCCCAGCGGGGCCGCGGCCAGCGAGCCGTCCGGCAGCTCGGCCCGTACCGACTCCGGCTCCAGCCGCAGCAGCCGGCACTCCCGCGCCCATCGCTCGGTCATCTCCTCGGAGTCCGGCGCGTTCAGCCGCTTGCCCTTGAGCTCGGCGACGGCCGCCTGCCACTCCTCGCCGCGGGGCGCCAGCTCGCGTACGGTCGCCGTCCAGGCCACCAGCCGGCCGCCCTTGTCCTTGCTCCGCACCGTCACCTCGGCGCCCGCGCCGTCCACCAGCCCCGGGAACGGCTGCTCGCCGGGCCCGTCGCCCAGTACGTGGGCCGCGCCGTCCACCCAGGCGTGCCACAGGGCGCGGTCGGCCCCGGCGCCGCGGACCCAGATCAGGCCGGACTTCTTGGTGGCCTCCTCGACGAGGGCCAGGTCGAGCGTGCTGAGAGTCATGGGCACAGGGTAGGGGGTGCCCCCGCGCCCCCTACAGCCAGCCGTGGCGGCGCAGCGCCCGGTGGATGGTGAAGCACGCACCGAAGATCGTCCCCATCACCATCGGGTAGCCGTACTCCCACCGGAGCTCGGGCATGTGGTCGAAGTTCATCCCGTACACCCCGCAGATCATCGTCGGCACGGCGATGATGGCCGCCCAGGAGGTGATCTTGCGCATGTCCTCGTTCTGCGCGACCGTCGCCTGCGCGAGGTTGGCCTGCAGGATGGAATTCAGGAGCTCGTCGAAGCCCACCACCTGCTCGTGCACCCGCGCGAGGTGGTCGGCGACGTCCCGGAAGTACTTCTGGATGTCCGGGTCCACCAGCCGCATCGGCCGCTCGCTCAGCAGCTCCATCGGCCGCAGCAGCGGCGACACCGCCCGCTTGAACTCCAGCACCTCGCGCTTGAGCTGGTAGATCCGGCCCGCGTCGCCGCCGCGCGCACGGCCCTTGGCGGGCGCTGCGAAGACATCGCTCTCCACCTCGTCGATGTCGTCCTGCATCGCCGCCGCGACCGCGATGTAGCCGTCGACGACGTGGTCGGCGATGGAGTGCAGAACGGCCGAGGGGCCCTTCGACAGCAGTTCGGGGTCGTCCTGGAGACGGTGGCGCAGGCCCTTGAGGGAGCCCTGCCCGCCGTGCCGGACGGTGATGACGAAGTCGGGGCCGGTGAAACACATCACCTCGCCCGTCTCCACCACCTCGCTGGTGGCGGTCAGTTCGGCGTGCTCCACGTAGTGGATCGTCTTGAAGACGGTGAAGAGGGTGTCGTCGTACCGCTCCAGCTTCGGCCGCTGGTGCGCGTGCACCGCGTCCTCCACGGCCAGCGGGTGCAGTCCGAAGGTCGCGGCGATCCCCGCGAACTCGGCCTCCGTCGGCTCGTGCAGGCCGATCCAGGCGAAGCCGCCGTCCTCGCGGACCCGGCGGATCGCCTCACGGGGCGTCAGGCACGCGGGCCCCAGCACCCGTCGGCCGTCGCGGTACACGGCGCAGTCGACCACCGCGCTGCTCGCCGACGGGTCGCGGGTCGCGTCGTAGCCGGGCTGTACGGGAGTGGACTTGCGCAGGGACGGGCGGACGGCCGCACGCAGGTAGGGCAGCATCGACATGGCAGGCTCCTTCGCACGCACGGCTGCGGACCGCACGGGTGGGAGACCCTCCGGCACCGCAGGCGGGCAGGCCCGGGCAGGCGGGAGGGAACAGGACGGGAGGACAACGTTCTGCCGTCGCTCTTCTACTGATCAGAAGATCACAGGGGGCGGGAAACGCCCGCCGGAGAAGCGGAAGAGCGATTGGTACTGCACGATCGACTTCGGTCCACCGCAGCCCCACCTCCTCCGGCCGGTCCCCCGTAGGGGACGTCCTGTCTCCGGGGCCTTGAAACAACGCTTCTGCGTGCGGCCCCGAACAGCTGTCAACACTATCAGCCGACGGATGGTCAAGACCCGCCCTTTACCCGGCTGATACGAGTTCTATGCTCGTTTCATGGCAGAAATTCTGGCCCTCGTCGAGGCCCGGCTGCGCACCGCGTTCGGTGAACCCGACGCCCGCGCCGCCGTCACCTTCCTGGGCACCGACCGCATCGAGGTACTCCGTTTCGCCGAGGGCGACCTCGTGCGGTACGCGACCCTCGGCATGTCCGCGAACCCGATGACCGATCCGACCGCCGTGCTCGCCGACCCCGTACGGGGCCCGCGCGCCGAACTGCTGCTGACCGTACGGGCAGGGCTGGCGGACACCGACAAACTGCTCAGGCCGCTCGCGGTGCTGGCAGCCTCCCCGCAGGTGGAGGGGCTGGTCGTGGCCCCCGGGGCCTCGCTCGACGTGGGCGAGCCGCTGTGGGAGGGGGCGCCGTTCAGCTCCGTCCTCGTGGCGGAACCGGGCGGCCTGGTCGAGGACCTGGAGCTCGACGAGCCCATGGAGGCGGTGCGGTTCCTGCCGCTGCTGCCGATGACGGCGAACGAAGCGGCCTGGAAGCGGGTCCACGGCGCGGCCGCCCTCCAGGAGCGCTGGCTCGCGCGCGGAACGGACCTGCGGGACCCTCTGCGCAGCGCCGTCGCACTGGACTGACAGCCCGGACGGGTGACCATGCCTTGACGGGCGGCCGGGCGGGGAGGAGCGTGGCTACCTATGAGGGGTGAACCAACTTGCCCGAAGTGCGGTGGCCGGGTCAGGGCGCCCGGACTCTTCTCCGACTCCTGGCAGTGCGCGGTGCACGGCGCTGTCCACCCCCTGCAACCCGTGATCCCGCCGAGCGTGGAGGGTCTGGGCGTGGTCGTGCACCGGGCGCGGGTGCCGGTGTGGATGCCGTGGCCGCTGCCGCTCGGATGGCTGTTCACCGGGGTGGCGTCCGCCGGTGACGACCGCAGCGGGGGCCGGGCGACGGTGGTCGCCTGCTCGGGTCCCGGACCGGTGGGAGGCATGGGGGAGCTGCTGCTGATCGCGGAGGAGCTGGGCGTCGGCCTGGGCGCCCGGTATGCGGGCATCGACGGCGTGGACCCCGGCCGGTCCATCAACATGGACGGGCCGCCGCACACCAAGGTGGTCGCGGCGGGCCGGCCGACACCGCTGTGGAACGTCGGCGGCGGTCCGGACGACCGGGCCGTCTTCGCCGGCGAGGCGCGCGGCCTGTGGCTGTGGGCGATCGTCTGGCCGCAGCAGTCCGGCCTCCTGCTGTACGACGAGCTGGTCCTGACCGACCTGCGCGAGGGGGGTGCCGAGGTCGAACTCCTGCCCTGCGGGGCGCTGAGCCCGCGCATCCTGGGTCCCGTCTAGATCACCGCGGCCGTCCGCAGGGAGATCCTTCCGGCGAAAGCGGACCTTCCGCCCGGTTATCCTGAGGTGTCCCCCCGTCCGTACGACCCATGGAGTTCGGCTGTGCGCATCGACCTGCACGCCCACTCCACGGCATCCGACGGTACGGACACCCCCGCCGAGCTGGTGCGCAACGCCGCCGGCGCCGGGCTGGACGTGGTCGCGCTGACCGACCACGACACCGTGGGCGGGTACGGGGAGGCCCTCGCGGCGCTGCCCGCCGGACTGACGCTGGTGACCGGCGCCGAGCTGTCCTGCCGGCTCGACGGGACCGGCGTGCACATGCTCGCCTACCTCTTCGACCCCGAGGAGCCCGAGCTCGCCCGCGAGCGGGAACTCGTCCGGGACGACCGGGTCCCGCGGGCCCGGACCATGGTCGCAAAGCTGCGTGACCTCGGCGTGGACGTCACCTGGGAGCAGGTGGCGCGGATCGCGGGGGACGGTTCGGTCGGGCGGCCGCACATCGCCACCGCCCTGGTCGAGCTGGGCGTCGTGGCCACCGTCTCGGACGCCTTCACGCCGGACTGGCTCGCCGACGGCGGCCGCGCGTACGCCGAGAAGCACGAGCTCGACCCCTTCGACGCCGTACGCCTGGTCAGGGCGGCCGGCGGCGTCACCGTCCTCGCGCACCCCGCCGCGGTCAAGCGCGGCCGGTGCGTGCCGGAGTCCGCGATAGCCGAGCTGGCGGCCGCGGGCCTGGACGGCATCGAGGTGGACCACATGGACCACGACGCCGGCACCCGCGCGCGCCTGCGCGGTCTGGCGGCGGAGCTCGGGCTGCTCACCACCGGCTCCAGCGACTACCACGGCAGCCGCAAGACCTGCCGTCTGGGCGAGTACACGACCGACCCCGAGGTCTACGGCGAGATCACGCGCCGCGCGACCGGGGCCTTCCCGGTGCCCGGCGCCGGCGGACGCGAGCGCTGACCGGCCACTTCGCGGCCCGCTCGACCCGTCCCACACTTCTTCTTCGCGACACCCCTCTCTCCTGCAAGGCATCACTGTGTTCGACTTCGCCGTCTTCGGATCCCTTTTTCTCACCCTTTTTGTGATTATGGACCCGCCCGGTATCACGCCGATCTTCCTGGCGCTGACCTCCGGCCGTCCCGTCAAGGTGCAGCGCCGCATGGCCTGGCAGGCCGTCTGCGTGGCCTTCGGCGTCATCGCGGTCTTCGGTCTCTGCGGTCAGCAGATCCTCGACTACCTGCACGTCTCCGTCCCGGCGCTGATGATCGCCGGTGGTCTGCTGCTCCTGCTGATCGCGCTCGACCTGCTCACCGGCAAGACCGACGAGCCCAAGCAGACCAAGGACGTGAATGTAGCCCTGGTGCCGCTCGGCATGCCGCTGCTCGCCGGGCCCGGTGCGATCGTCTCCGTCATCCTGGCCGTCCAGAAGGCCGACGGGGCGGCCGCCCAGGTCTCCGTCTGGGCCGCGATCATCGCCATGCACGCCGTGCTGTGGATCACCATGCGCTACTCGCTGGTGATCATCCGGGTCATCAAGGACGGCGGCGTCGTCCTCGTCACCCGGCTCGCCGGCATGATGCTGTCGGCGATCGCCGTCCAGCAGATCATCAACGGCGTGCTTCAGGTGGTCCAGGGAGCCTGACGGCCCGGGACCCCGCGTACGCGAACGCCCCCGCACCGGTCCCGGTGCGGGGGCGTGGACGTTTCGCGCGGAGCGTCAGGAGGACGCACTCTCGGCCGGTCGGATCAGGATGCGCTGGCCGACCGACGCGGCGTGCTGCACGATCCGGTTGACGGAGGCCGCGTCCACGACGGTGCTGTCCACGGCGGTCCCGTCGACGTCGTCCAGGCGCAGAATCTCGAAGCGCACGGGCTTCTCCCTTCGTCAGTGTTCTCCTTGCACAGGGTCAACGAAGTGTAAGCCGCAATCATTCCCTACGCTAAGGAAATTTTTTCACTGGCTAACTACGCACCGGTGGTGGAGTCCCAGAAGGAGGCCAGCGCCGCGGCCGTGGTCGCCGGGTCCTCGGCGTTCGGGGAGTGCTCGGTCCCCGGGACGATCACCCTCCGCGCGTCCAGCCGCAGGGCCATCGCGTCCATCAGCGGGACCGGCCAGGCGTAGTCCACGGCCCCCGACAGCACCAGCTTCGGCAGCGCCACCCGGGCCAGCTCGTCCACCCGGTCGGGCTCGCAGATCAGCGCCCGGCCCGTGACGATCAGCTGCTCCGGGACGGTGGCCAGCCACCGCTCGCGCAGGAAGTGCGTCAGCTCGGGGGAGTCCTGGGTCGCGTCCTGCGCGTCGTGCGCCCGCATCGCCGCCCAGATGCCCGGCATGTCGTCGCCCATCGCCTCCAGCGCGGCGACCAGCAGCTTCGTGCGCGCCTGCTGCTCCTCGGCGATCGCCGCCGGGCCGCTGCTCAGCAGGGTGAGCGAGGCGAAGGGCGAGGCGTCGCGCAGCACGGCGGCGCGCGAGACCAGCCCGCCGAGTGAGTGGCCGACCAGGTGCACGCGGTCCGGGCCCAGGGCGCGGGCCTGCGCGAGGACGTCGCGGGCCAGTTCCTCCAGGCCGTACGCCGCCTCCTCGCGCGGGCCGGGCGTCTCGTACTGGCCGCGTCCGTCGACGGCGACCACCCGGTAGCCGGCCGCGGCCAGCGGCTCCAGCAGCGCGATGAAGTCCTCCTTGCTGCCCGTGAAGCCGGGGACCAGCAGGGCGGTGCCGCGGACCGGCTCGCCGGCCTCGTGCACGGCGAAGGAACCACGGTCGGTGGACAGGTGGTACGCACGGGCGGCGGACGGCAGCGTGAGGCGCGGGGGCTTGCTCATGCCCCGAGGTTACCGGCCCGTAGCTTCCGGCGTGGCCCGGGTACGCCGACGGCCCCGGCCCCCTCGGAAGGGGGACGGGGCCGTCGGGCGTACTGCCGGGTCCTACGCCTCGGGCGCGGCCGCAGCCTTGCGCGTACGGGTCCGCTTCGGCTTCGCGGGGGCCTCCTCGGCCACCGCGACCGTCTCGGCGGCGACCGGCGCGGCCGCGGCCTTGCGGGTACGGGTCCGCTTCGGCTTCGCCGGAGCCTCCTCCGCCACCACGACGGCCTCCGCGGCGACCGGAGCGGCCTCCGCGACCTTGCGGGTACGGGTGCGCTTCGGCTTGGCCGGAGTCTCCTCGGCCACGGCCGCCGCCGGGGCCTCGGCGACCGGGGTCACCGGAGCGGCCGCGGCCTTGCGGGTGCGCCGCGCCCTGACCGGCTCGACCGGCGGAGCCATCTGGAAGTCGGGCTCGGGCGCCGTCTCCACGATCCGGCGCGGGCGCCGCGGCCGGACGGGCGCCGGCTCGACGAGCGGGGCCATCTGGAAGTCCGGCTCCGGGGCACTCTGCACGGCCTTGCGGACGCGGGCGCGCCGCGGCTTGGCCGGGGCCTCCTCGGCGACCGTGGCCGCCGCCGGAGCGGCCACCGCGGGAGCCTCGACCACGGGGGCCACAGGGGCCACAGGGGCCACGGGAGCCTCGGCCGTCACGGCCGGGGCGGACTGCACCGGCACCGCACCCACCCGGGTCCGGCGGCGGCGCGGCCTGCGCGGCTCGTCACCGGCCGGAGCCTGCGGGGCCTCGGCCTCGGCCACGGGGGAGACCACGGCCTGCTCGGCGGCGACCTCGGACCCGCCCCGCGTACGGCGGCGCTGGCGCGGCGTACGGGTACGGGCCGGACGCTCCTCCGTCGCGGCGGCCTGCGCGGAGCGGCCGCCACGGCCACCGCGGCCGCCGGTCTCGCCCAGGTCCTCCAGGTCCTCGGCCTTCAGGCCGGCCCGCGTGCGCTCCGCGCGCGGCAGGATGCCCTTGGTGCCGGCCGGGATGTTCAGCTGCTCGAACAGGTGCGGCGACGTGGAGTACGTCTCGACCGGCTCGTGGAAGTCCAGCTCCAGCGCCTTGTTGATCAGCTGCCAGCGCGGGATGTCGTCCCAGTCGACCAGGGTGACGGCGATGCCCTTGTTGCCCGCGCGGCCGGTACGGCCCACACGGTGCAGGAAGGTCTTCTCGTCCTCCGGAGTCTGGTAGTTGATGACGTGGGTCACACCCTCGACGTCGATGCCGCGCGCGGCGACGTCGGTGCACACCAGCACGTCGACCTTGCCGTTGCGGAACGCGCGCAGGGCCTGCTCGCGGGCGCCCTGGCCCAGGTCGCCGTGGACGGCGCCGGACGCGAAGCCGCGCCGCTCCAGCTGCTCGGCGATGTCGGCCGCCGTGCGCTTGGTACGGCAGAAGATCATGGCCAGGCCACGGCCCTCGGCCTGCAGGATGCGGGAGACCAGCTCCGGCTTGTCCATGTTGTGCGCACGGAAGACGTGCTGCGTGATGTTGGCGACGGTCGCGCCCTCGCCGTCCTCGGAGACGGCGCGGATGTGCGTCGGCTGCGTCATGTACCGGCGGGCCAGGCCGATGACCGCGCCCGGCATGGTCGCCGAGAACAGCATCGTCTGACGCTTCGCGGGCAGGTAGGCCATGATCTTCTCGACGTCGGGCAGGAAGCCCAGGTCGAGCATCTCGTCGGCCTCGTCCAGGACGAGCGCCCGGACGCGCGACAGGTCGAGCTTGCGCTGGCCGGCCAGGTCGAGCAGGCGGCCCGGGGTGCCGACGATCACGTCGACGCCCTTGTTCAGGGCCTCGACCTGCGGCTCGTAGGCGCGGCCGCCGTATATGGCCAGGACGCGGACGTTGCGGACCTTGCCGGCGGTGAGCAGGTCGTTGGTCACCTGGGTGCACAGCTCGCGGGTCGGAACCACCACGAGGGCCTGCGGGGCGTCGGTCAGCTGGTCGGGCGTGGCCCGGCCGGCCTCGACGTCCGCGGGGACGACGACCCGCTCCAGCAGCGGAAGCCCAAAACCGAGCGTCTTGCCGGTTCCGGTCTTGGCCTGGCCGATGACGTCCGTGCCGGAAAGGGCGACGGGGAGGGTCATCTCCTGGATCGGGAAGGGGGACACAATGCCGACGGCTTCAAGGGCTTCGGCCGTCTCGGGAAAGATCCCGAGGTCTCGGAACGTAGTCAGGGTGCTGCCTCTTCTGTGAGACGCGGCGCGAGGCGGCGAGGGGGGTCCTACCGTGCTGTGCTTGCAGTACTGCCACGTACGAAGCTGCGCGGGACCACTGGCCTTCGCTCAAGCGCTCTGCCGCTGAGGGGGCCCCTCGTGGGAGGCGGTATGCATGTGCGTACGCACCACACCGAGGGCGGTCGGTTGGAGCCGATCGGGCCACCGACCGGGCATCCTCATTCGGATGGCCCGCCGAGTATTCGGCAGGCGCATTACCACTGTACCTCGGAATCGCGCAGGTGTGTCGGGTGAATTCACCGGGCCGGTGGGTTTAGGTGGACAGGCTGTGAGTAGACGTGGTGACTTGAGACGCCTTTCGGCGGGCTATTGTGCGGAGCATGCCGACCGTAGAAAACGCCTCGCCCGCCGACGACAGCAACCCCGCCGAGGCCACGGGGATCGCCTCGCAGGACTGGGCGACCGCCTCTGCCTCGCCGCAGTACCGGGCCGCCGTCGTGGACCTGCTCGGCGCGCTCGCGTACGGGGAGCTCGCGGCCTTCGAGCGCCTCGCGGAGGACGCGAAGCTCGCGCCCACCCTGGACGACAAGGCCGAGCTCGCCGCGATGGCCTCCGCCGAATTCCACCACTTCGAGCGGCTCCGCGACCGCCTCGCGAAGATCGAGGCCGAGCCCACCGCGGCCATGCAGCCCTTCGCCCAGGGCGTCGACGACTTCCATCGCCAGACCGCCCCGTCGGACTGGCTGGAGGGTCTGGTCAAGGCGTACGTCGGCGACTCCATCGCCAGTGACTTCTACCGCGAGGTCGCCTCCCACCTGGACACCGACACCCGCGCGCTGGTCCTCGGCGTGCTCGACGACACCGGCCACGGCAACTTCGCCGTCGAGAAGGTGCGCGCCGCGATCGAGGCCGACCCGCGCTGCGGCGGCCGGCTCGCCCTGTGGGCCCGCCGCCTGATGGGCGAGGCCCTCTCGCAGGCCCAGCGGGTGGTCGCCGAGCGCGATGCGCTCTCGACCATGCTGGTCGGCGGCGTCGACGGGATGGCGGCGGGCTTCGACCTCGCGGCCGTCGGTGAGATGTTCACCCGGATCACCAAGGCCCACACCAAGCGGATGGCTGCCCTCGGCCTCGCCGCCTGACCGGACGGTCCCGTACGCCGTCGGCCCCGGCGCGCTATGTGCGCGCCGGGGCCGACGTACGTGGTCACCGGGGAGGGAGCGGGCTCATGGTGTCCCGCCCTCAGGGGTCATCCTCGCGACGGGAGTGAAAACGGAGTCCTGTGGGGGCGCCTGCGGGACGCGTGGGCCGGACGGAGCAGCAGGGACAGCACCACGGCCGACACCAGCACCGCCCCGACGAACGAAGCCATCAGGGTGTACTGCCCCGGGCCGAGCGCGAAGTGGGTGAGATACGCCCCGAACAGCGCCCCCAGCACTCCGCTGACCAGCACCACCCTCCGGGAGGGGAGTCGGGGCGCGAGAGCCCGGACGGCTGCGGCGGACAGGGCGAGGCCCAACAGCGCGGAGCCGAGCACTTCCATCAGCAGCATCGGGTCTCTCCCATACGTCAGGGCAAACCGGGTCACTGCGGTCCTACCCGAAGCGGAAGAAAGAGAAACGGCCCGGTGGAATCAACCACCGGGCCGTTTCGGACAGTTCTCAAGAACGTGTCAGAGCTTCTCAGAGCGCTCCGAAACCGACCTTGCGTGCGGTCGGCTCACCCAGGTCGACGTACGACAGGCGGTCGGACGGCACCAGGACCTTGCGGCCCTTGCTGTCGGTGAGGCTCAGCAGCGGCTCGTTGCCGGACAGCGCGGCGCTGACGATGCTCTCCAGCTCCTCGGCGCTCAGGTCGCTCTCCAGCACGATCTCCCGGGGTGCGTGCTGCACGCCGATCTTGACCTCCACGGCTTTGTCCCTCCGACGATCCGGTTCGCGCGATCAGCCGCGCCGTACGCGGTCCACATTAGCCCGGAGAGGGGATGCGGACCGCGCAGAGCGGACACGCTGGCAGCGAACACCGGAGGTGGCGCCCCCGGGACCCGGAGGTGGCGCCCCCGGGAGGGCTCAGGACTCCGCGCCGGACTCCGTGCCGTGCAGCGGGAAGCCGGCGATGCCGCGCCAGGCGAGCGAGGTCAGCAGACCGACCGCCGTCTCGCGGGCGACCGGGCTCTCGCTGGAGAGCCAGTAGCGGGCCACGACCTGCGAGACCCCGCCCAGGCCCACGGCCAGCAGCATCGACTCGTCCTTGGACAGGCCGGTGTCCTCGGCGATGACGTCGGAGATGGCCTCCGCGCACTGCAGCGAGACGCGGTCGACACGCTCGCGCACCGCCGGCTCGTTCGTCAGGTCGGACTCGAAGACCAGCCGGAAGGCGCCGCCCTCGTCCTCCACGTACGCGAAGTAGGCGTCCATCGTGGCGGCCACGCGCAGCTTGTTGTCGGTCGTCGACGCGAGCGCCGTGCGCACGGCCAGCAGCAGCGCCTCGCAGTGCTGGTCCAGCAGGGCCAGGTACAGGTCGAGCTTGCCGGGGAAGTGCTGGTACAGCACCGGCTTGCTGACCCCGGCGCGCTCGGCGATGTCGTCCATCGCGGCCGCGTGGTAACCCTGGGCGACGAAGACCTCCTGGGCCGCGCCCAGCAGCTGATTGCGCCGGGCCCGGCGCGGCAGTCGCGTGCCCCGCGGACGCGCTGCCTCGGTCTGCTCGATGGCTGTCACGCCGCCTCCCACTTTCTCTCGGAACACAGGCGCTCTGCGCCGCGCCGCCATCGTACTTTTCGGTAACCCGTTCTGGGGGGTCCAAGCCGAGTTTTCTCGCGGTACGGACGGCCCGGAGGCCCTGGTCAGCGGTCGGTCGGCAGTCCGTCAGCGGTAGTCGTCCTCGTCGAGCTGCACCACGCGCGCCTGCTCGGCGGCGTCGCCGTCCGCGGCCTGGCCCGCCTCTCCGCCGGTGGCGGGGTCGTCGTCGCCCGGTCGGAGATCGGCCTGCTGCTCCGCCACATCCGCCTCGGGGGCCTCAGGATCGAGGGATTCCGGAAACCGCTCCCGGAAGGTGTCCGGCTCCGCAGGGTCGACAGTCATGCCGCTCCCCTCGCTTCCTTGTGTCACTTACGAGCCTAGGAGGATCGCGGATGCACCGCTATGCGGATCCGTACAGCGGTATGTCCGCGATGAGACTGTGACCGCGAACACAACAAGTGGAACGTGATCCTCTCGTAACATTGCCCGCATGTCTTCGACCGAGCTGCCTGGCGTACGGTCCACCGTCGCACCGCCCTCCCCAGCGGGAGCGGTCCGGCTGGCCGACGGGGAGCAGCTGCGCACCGCGGTGCTGCCCGGACTGGAACTGGCCGTCCGGGTCCGCCCGCCACAGCGCGCCGACCTGCCGCCCGCCCTGTTCGTGCACGGGCTGGGCGGCTCCTCGCAGAACTGGTCGGCCCTCATGGCGCAGCTGGCGGACACCGTCGACGGCGAGGCCGTGGACCTGCCCGGCTTCGGCTGGTCCCCGCCGCCCGCCGACCGCGACTACTCCGTCACCGCGTTCGCCCGCGCCGTCATCCGCCACCTCGACGCCGCGGGGCGCGGGCCGGTGCACCTCTTCGGCAACTCCCTCGGCGGAGCCGTCTCCACCCGGGTCGCGGCCGTCCGCCCCGACCTCGTGCGCACGCTGACACTCGTCTCGCCGGCCCTTCCCGAGCTGCGCGTGCAGCGGGCGGCCGTGCCGACGGCGCTCCTGGCCCTGCCCGGGGTGGCCGCACTCTTCAGCCGCATGACCCAGGCCCTCAGCGCCGAACAGCGCACCCGGGGGGTGACGGAGCTCTGTTACGGAGACCCCTCCCGGGTGACTCCCGAAGGGTTCCGCAACGCGGTGGAGGAGATGGAGCGCCGGATGGCGCTCCCGTACTTCTGGGACGTGATGACCCGCACCTCGCGCGGCATCGTCGACGCCTACACCCTCGGCGGCCAGCACGGACTGTGGCGGCAGGCGCAGCGGGTGCTCGCCCCGTCCCTGCTGGTCTACGGTGGCCGGGACCAACTCGTCTCGTACCGTATGGCGCACAGGGCGGCAGCGGCCTTCCGGGGTTCGCGGCTGCTGTGTCTGCCGGAGGCCGGGCACGTGGCGATGATGGAGTACCCCGAGGTGGTGGCCGCCGCCTTCACGGAGCTGCTGCGCGACACCCGCGCGGAGGCTGCGGACCGGGACACCGAAGACGGCAGGGGCTGAGGGGTCGTGGGACGACACAGTCGAAAATCCGGGGCGCCCGCCCCGGAGTCCGCTCCGGCGCAGGCGCCCGCCGCAGCGCGCCCGCAGGCGCAGCCGGATCCCGCCGGTTACGAGGACCCGTACCCGTACGACGCGTTCGGCAACGAGGCGTTCGCCGGCGACGTCCACGGCGGTGACGCCTTCGGCGACGACGTGTTCGGCAACGGGGCCCCGTACGCCGGGTGGCCCGAGCCGACCGTCACCCACCAGGGATACGTGTCGCAGTACCTGCCCGCCGCCGGTGAGCGGGCCGACGGCCACCCGCAGCAGTACGAACCGGGCGGCGCCTGGGGCGCCCGGCCCGACTCCGGCCCCGACTCCGGCGCCGTGTACGGGGACTGGCGCGGGGTGCCGCGTTCCCGCCCCGAGGCCCCCGCGGCCGGGGCGGCGGGGCAGGCCGCGCTCCTGGACTCCGGCACCCCGGCCTTCGGCACGCCCGCCGTGGGCTTCCCGCAGGTCACCCTGACGCCGCCGGCGCAGGTCCCCGCGTACAGGGGGCCGGAGGCCGACGCCTTCACCTCCACCGGATCGCACCGCCGGGTGCCCGGCCCGCGCAGGCCGGCCGACGCCGGGACGGTGGCCGCCGAGCCCGCCGAGCCCGCCGAATTCGCCGCCGAGCCCGCCGAGCCCGCCGAGGGTGAGTCCGCCGCCGAGAAGTCCGGCCGTGGCAAGAAGGCCCTCGCGTACACCGGCATGGCCATGGCCGCGGCCGCGGTCACCACAGTCCTCGCGGTCGTCGTCGGGGGCCAGACGTTCCTCGACGGCGACGCCGACGAGACCAGGGCCGGCGGGCCCGCCGCCACCGACAAGGACCGCAGCGACCCGGCCGCCTCCCGCTCCGACGGGCGCCCGACCCCGAACGGCGGCGCGGCCGTACCCGTCGCACCGCCCGCCGTCGCGCCCGCGCCCGAGCTGACCTACGAGCAGCAGATGGCCGCGCAGCTGCCCCTCGACCCGAAACTCGCCGGCCCCGGCACCTTCGACACCGTGCCCGGCGTGGCCAAGGCCCCCGGCAAGGGCAAGATCGTGCGCTACCGCGTCGACGTCGAGCAGGGCCTGGGCCTGGACCCGCAGCTCTTCGCCGAGGCCGTGCACCGCACCCTCAACGACGACCGCAGCTGGGGCCACGGCGGCACCAGGACCTTCGAACGGGTGCCGGGCGGCAAGGCCGACTTCGTGATCACCCTCGCCAGTCCCGGCACCACCGGGATCTGGTGCGCCAAGTCGAATCTCGACACCGTCGTCGGCAACGTCTCCTGCGACTCGGCGAGCACCGAGCGGGTGATGATCAACGCCTTCCGCTGGGCCCAGGGCTCCGAGACCTACGGCCCCGACCAGATGCTGACCTACCGTCAGATGCTGATCAACCACGAGGTCGGGCACCGGCTCGGACACGACCACGTCAACTGCCGCACCCCCGGAGCGCTCGCCCCGGTCATGCAGCAGCAGACCAAGTCCCTCAACATCGACGGCATCCAGTGCAAGCCCAACCCCTGGGCGTTCCCGGAGAACTGACGCACCCCGACCGGCTTCCCCTGCCCGGCGGCCCGGCCCCCCTGCCGCGGAGCTTTCGAGGCTGTACTTCTAGCGTGCTCGAACGCGAACCGTACGGGAAAGTTACGACTCTTCACCCCTTCCGGTGGCGCGACGGACAACCGTCCGTCGCGCCTGCGGCAGATCCGCTTGAGTTCTCCAGCGGCGGGTCGCCTGACCGACGGCGACCGCCTGAACCGGGAGATCGGGGGTGCCACTCGTGCGGATCGGACTGCTCACGGAAGGTGGTTATCCGTATGCGACGGGCGAGGCCAGGCTGTGGTGCGACCGGCTCGTGCGCGGACTCCCGCAGCACGAGTTCGAGCTCTACGCGCTGAGCCGCAGCGCCGAGCAGGAGCGCACCCGGGTCCCGCTGCCCGAGCACGTCACCCGGGTCCGCACGGCCGCCCTGTGGGCACCCGCCGACGACGGGCGGACCTACTCCCGGCGCGAGCGGCGGCGTTTCGCCGGCTGCTTCGAGGAGCTGGTCCACGGCATCTGCGCCGCGGCGCCGGAGGCCTTCGCCACCGGACTGTACGGACTCGCCGGCCTCGCCCGCGAACAGGGCGGACTGTACGCGGCCCTGCGCTCCGAGTCCGCGGTGCGGGCGCTGGAGGCCGCCTGCCGGGCCCCGGGCGCGAGCCGCTCCGTACAGGCGGCGCAGGTGACCGACCTGCTCCGGTTCGTCGACGAACTGGAGGCCATGCTGCGGCCGCTGTCCCTCGACTGGTACGAGGAGAACGCCCGGGGCGAGGGACTCGGCGCGGTCGATGTCTGCCACGCCGCCGCGGGCGGGGTGGCGGCGCTCCCCGGTCTTCTGGCCAAACGCTTCTTCGGGGTCCCGCTGCTGGTCACCGAGTACGGGGTCCAGCTGCGCGCCCACTACCTGCCCCACCTCGGCGCGGGGGAGGGCGAGGAGCCCCGCCCCGCCGTGCGGGCCCTGCTCGGCGCCTTCCACCTGCGGCTCGCCTCCGAGATCTACGCCCGCGCCGACTTCCTGACCCCCGGCAACGCCCACGCCCGGCGCTGGCAGGAGCGCTGCGGCGCCACCCGCGACCGGCTGCGGACCGTCCACCCGGGGATGGAGGCGGACCGATTCGCCACCGTCGGGGAGGCCGCCGACCGCGGGGACCCCGACACGCTCGTCTGGGTCGGCCGGGTGGAGCCCGCCAAGGACCTCGTCGCCCTGCTGCACGCCTTCGCCGAGGTCCGCAGGGCCGAGCCGCGCGCCCGGCTGCGGATCTTCACCACGGCCGCCGACCCCGGCTACCTCGCCGACTGCCGCTCCCTTGCCGCGCAGCTGTTCCCCGACGAGGCCGCCGACTGCGTCACCGTCGGCGAGAACCCGGTCGCCTTCGAGGAGATCGGCGGACCCGAGGCGCCCTGCGCGGCCGAGGCGTACGGCGCCGGACGGGTCGTCGTGCTGTCGTCCGTGATCGAGGGCTTCCCGGTCACCCTGGCCGAGGCGATGCTCTGCGGCCGCGCCACCGTATCCACCGACGTGGGCGCGGTGCGCGAGGTCATCGGCGGCACCGGACTCGTCGTCCCGCCCCGCAACCCGCGCGCGCTCGCCGAGGCCTGCCTGTCCCTGCTCGGGGACACCGAGCGGGCACAGCGCCTCGGTGCGGCCGCCCGGGCACGGGCCCTGGAGCTGTTCACCGTCGAGCAGAACATCACCGCCTTCCAGGAGATCTACCTGCGGCTGCTGGCCAAGGGCTCCGAACGGCCCGACGGCGGCGTCCCCTTCGCCCGGCCCCCGGAGGCGCGGGTGCCCGGCCACTGGACCAGCCCGACCTGGGCCAAGCCCGCACCGGACCCGACCTCGGAGGCTGCCGTATGACCACCGTCGACCCCGGCACGGCGGTTCCGCCGGCACCCGGGGCCCGGGCCCCCGGCGACAGCGCCCCCACCGCACCGCCGAACTCCTCCGACCGGGCCGGTAGCCTGCGGGCAGCGACACCGCAGGCGCGACCGCGGGTCGCGGGGGATCCCGTCAAGGCCCTGCTGCACCGGCACCGCGAGCTGTGCGAGCGGGCCGTGGACCCCCTGGAGATCGCCGCCGGGCTGGAGGCCCACGGCATCACCGACCGCACCGCCGCCCGCTTCCGCCACCGCGACGTCTTCTCCCTCGCCGAGGAGCTGTACGCCCGCAGCCCGCGCGGAGAGGCGCCCGCCGCCGCGCCGGCCCTGGTCCCGGCCGGGCCGGCCGCCTACCGCCGCTTCGGCTGCGCGCTGCTGCCCGGAGCCCTCGCCGCCGGTGCGGCCGCCGCGGGCCAGACCTGGGCCGGGCCCGCCGCCGTGGCCGCCACCGTCGCCGCGCTGGTGTGGCCGGGGCGGGCCGCCGGGGGCAGGTTCCCCTGGCTCGCGCACCTGCTCGCCGCCGCCGTCACCGGCTGGGCGGCGTACCGGTACGGCACCGCCCTCGCGGTCGGCCTCGCACTGGCCGTCGCTCCCGGGCACCTGCTCGCCGCCGGCTTCGCCGCCGGGGCCCGGGCCCGGCTCGACGCGAGCCGCGCCCTGGAGGACTTCGCCGACCGGGTCCGGCCGCTGCTCTTCACGGCCGTCGCCGGCTTCACCGCGGTCGCCGCCGCGGCGGCAGCGGTCGCCGGCGCACCCCTCACGGCGGCCGTGCCGCTCGCCCTGCTGCTCTTCCTGGCCCGGCTCCTGCTGCGGCACGGATCCCGTCGCGGACCCGTCGCCGCCGCACTCGCCCTCGCCCTGGTCCCGGTCCCGGCGGCGGCCCCCGCCGCCGCGGCCGCCCTCCTCGTCCACGCCGTCCTCGCCCTGTCCCGCGCATCCGCGCACGCGAGGCCCTGACGCCCCCGGGACCGCAGCCAGCCCTTCGGAGCCGACGCCGAGGAGCCCTGCCCGTACCCCGTCCGTCCATTCGTCCATCCGTCCGCAAGGAGAAACAGACATGACCGGCCAGCCAACCGACCAAGGGGTCACGCGATGAGGGTGTTGCTGATCGGAGCCAACGGATACCTCGGCCGCTACGTCGCCGACCGGCTGCTCGCCGACCCCGCCGTCCAGCTCACCGCGCTCGGCCGCGGCGACGACGCCGACGTCCGCTTCGACCTCGCCACCGGCAGCCCCGGAGCCCTCACCCGCTTCCTCGACGCCGTCCACCCGGGCGTCGTCATCAACTGCGCCGGAGCCACCCGGGGCGGGGCCCGCGAACTCACCCGGCACAACACCGTCGCCGTCGCGACGATCTGCGAGTCACTGCGCCGCAGCGGCTGCGGGGCCCGGCTCGTGCAGCTCGGCTGCGCCGCGGAGTACGGACCCAGCCAGCCCGGATCCTCCACGGCCGAGGACGCCGTGCCGAGACCCGGCGGACCGTACGGCGTCAGCAAACTGGCCGCCACCGAGCTGGTGCTGGGCTCCGGGCTGGACGCCGTCGTGCTGCGGATCTTCTCGCCCGTCGGCCCCGGCACCCCCGCCGGATCACCGCTGGGCCGGCTCGCCGAGGCCATGCGGCGCGCGATGCAGGCGGGCGACGGCGAGCTGAAGCTCAGCGGGCTCGGCGTGCAGCGCGACTTCGTCGACGTACGGGACGTGGCGCGGGCCGTGCACGCCGCATCCCTGTCCGCCGCCCAGGGCGTGGTGAACATCGGCACCGGCCGCGCGGTCCGGCTGCGCGACGCGGCGGCCGTCCTGGCCCGGGTCGCCGGGTACGGCGGAGCCCTGCACGAGCTGGACGTGCCGCACGGCGGACCCCAGCAGGGCCACGGCCACGGACACCCCGGCCGGCCGGCCGGGCTCGCCTCCATCGGGTCGCCCCGCTCCGAGGCCACCGTCGAGCAGCTCGCCGCCACAGCCCCCCAGCCGTTCCCGTACCCCGACGGCTGCGGGGCCTGGCAGCAGGCGGACGTGCGCACCGCCCGCGACCGGCTCGGCTGGCGTCCCCGGATCGGGCTGGAGGAGTCCCTCGCGGACATCTGGATGGAGGCGGCGTGCCGCATCTGACCACGCCTCCCGGAGCGCTCGCGGCGGCCGCCACCGGGGCCGGCCGCCTCGGGCTGGGCATCCCCGGCTACGCGCACCCGCTGCTCGCCCCCGTGGAATGGGCCGAGCTGACCCGCCCCGGCACCCCGCTGCACTGGGCCGTCCTGAACGTCGCGGACGGCCCGGGCGGGCGGCCCGATCCGCACTGCACCGAAGCGGCCGCCAAGCTGCACGGCGCCGGCGGCACGGTCCTCGGCCATCTCGCGATGCGGGACGGATCGAGGTCCTTCGGGGAGCTGGTCTCCGACGCCCACCGCTTCCGGGACTGGTACGGGGTCGGCGGCTTCTACCTCGCCGGGACCCCGTCCGACCGGGCGGACCTGGCCTCGGTGCGGCGGGTCGTCGACAGCCTGCGCGGCCTGGGCGAGGACCTGTGGATCGTGCTGGGACACGGCACGCACCCGTACGAGGGCTACGCGGAGGCCGCCGACCAGCTGGTCACCTTCTCCGGGGCCTGGACCGACTACCGCTGGTCGCAGGTGGCGGAGTGGACCGCGGACCATCCGCCCGAGCGGTTCTGCCACCTGGTCCACGGGGTGCCGCGCACCCATCTGGAGGAGGCGATGCGGATCGCCCGCTGGCAGGGCGCCGGCACCATCTGGTTCACCGACCGCCGCGCCGTCGGCGATCGCGACCCGTGGGCGTCCATGCCCGGGTACTGGGACGAAATCGTCTCACGTATCGGAACAGGTGTCTTGGAATGAAGACGGGCGTGGCAGTGTTACGGAGAGAACCACCGTTAAGTCGTAACCATCTACGGAGTCCCCGTGTCGCTGCCACCCCTGGTCGAGCCGGCTGCTGAGCTCACCGTTGACGAGGTCCGTCGGTACTCCCGCCACCTGATCATCCCGGATGTCGGGATGGACGGTCAGAAGCGCCTGAAGAACGCCAAGGTGCTGGCCGTGGGCGCGGGCGGCCTCGGTTCGCCCGCCCTCATGTACCTGGCCGCGGCCGGCGTCGGCACGCTGGGCATCGTGGAGTTCGACGAGGTCGACGAGTCGAACCTGCAGCGTCAGATCATCCACAGCCAGTCGGACATCGGCCGCTCCAAGGCCGAGTCCGCCCGCGACAGCGTGCTGGGCATCAACCCGTACGTGAACGTGGTCCTTCACGAAGAGCGGCTCGAGGCCGAGAACGTGATGGAGATCTTCAGCCAGTACGACCTCATCGTCGACGGCACGGACAACTTCGCCACGCGCTACCTCGTCAACGACGCCTGCGTGCTGCTGAACAAGCCGTACGTGTGGGGTTCGATCTACCGCTTCGACGGCCAGGCCTCGGTCTTCTGGTCCGAGCACGGCCCCTGCTACCGCTGCCTCTACCCGGAGCCCCCGCCGCCGGGCATGGTCCCGAGCTGCGCCGAGGGCGGCGTCCTGGGCGTGCTCTGCGCGTCCATCGGCTCCATCCAGGTCACCGAGGCCGTCAAGGTCCTCACCGGTGTCGGCGAGCCGCTGGTCGGCCGCCTGATGATCTACGACGCCCTGGAGATGCAGTACCGCCAGGTCAAGGTCCGCAAGGACCCCGACTGCGCGGTCTGCGGTCCGAACGCGACCGTCAAGGAACTCATCGACTACGAGGCCTTCTGCGGCGTCGTGTCGGAGGAGGCCCAGGAGGCCGCCGCCGGCTCCACGATCACTCCGAAGCAGCTCAAGGAGTGGATCGACACCGAGGAGCCGATCGAGATCATCGACGTCCGCGAGGTCAACGAGTACGAGATCGTCTCGATCCCGGGCGCGAAGCTGGTCCCCAAGGGCGAGTTCCTGATGGGCAAGGCCCTCCAGGACCTGCCGCAGGACAAGCGCATCGTCCTGCACTGCAAGACGGGTGTCCGCAGTGCGGAAGTCCTCGCGGTCCTGAAGTCCGCGGGCTTCGCGGACGCGGTCCACGTGGGCGGCGGCGTCATCGGCTGGGTCCACCAGATCGAGCCCGAGAAGCCGGTCTACTGATCCGTTCACGGGACTGATCCGTTCACGGGGAATCCGTTCACGAAGGGGCCCTACCCGCACGCTCGTCGCGGGTAGGGCCCCTTCGTGCTGCCTCAGGTGCCGAGGGGTTCCACCGGGGCCGACGGCTGTGCGGGGGACTGGGTGGCGTCCGGCGGCGGGGTGCAGACGGTGTTCGCGGCGGGCACCTTCCCGTCCAGCAGGTAGGAGTTCACCGCCCCCTGCACGCACGGGTCGCCGCTGTTGTACGCCCCGTGCCCCTCGCCCTTGTACGTGAGCTCCACGCCGACGCCGGGGCCGAGCCGCTCGGCCATCTTGCGGGCGCCCTCGTAGGGGGTGGCCGGGTCGCCGGTGTTGCCGATCACCAGGATCGGGTCGGCCCCCGGGGCGGAGACGTCCGGGGTCGAGGAGGTGCCGGGCACCGGCCAGCCGGTGCAGCCCATCATGGCCCAGCCGAGGAAGTCCCCGAAGACCGGCGAGGCGGCGCGGAACTCCGGCAGCTTGGCCCTGGTCTGCTCCAGGGTGTACCGGTCCTTGGAGTCGACGCAGTTGATCGCCGTGTTGGCGGCGCCGATGTTGCTGTAGTTGCCGTTCTGGTCACGGCCGTTGAGGGCGTCGGACAGCGCCATCAGCAGCTGCCCCTGGCCGCCCTCCGCCTCGTCCAGCCCCTGTTCCAGCAGCGGCCACAGCTCCTGCGAGTAGAGGGCCTGGGCGATGCCGTTGGTCGCCGAGGACTCGGTGAGCATCCGGTCGCCGATCCCCGGGATGGGTTTGGCGGCCAGCTGCTTCTGCAGCTTGATGACGTTGTCCTCGATCTCCTTGACGGTGCTGCCCTGGAGCCGGCACTCGTCGCCGCGGTCCACACAGTCCTGCGCGAAGTTGCCGAGGGCCAGCTGGAAGCCCTTGGCCTGGCCGAGTGCCCCCTCCTCGGAGGTCGCGGTCGGGTCGACGACGGCGTCGAAGACGGCCCGGCCGACCTTCTCCGGGAAGAGGTGGGCGTAGACGCCGCCGAGCTCGGTCCCGTAGGAGATCCCGAAGTAGTTGAGCTTCTCGTCGCCGAGGGCCTGGCGGATCCGGTCGAGGTCGCGGGCGGCGTTCTCGGTGCCGACGTACGGCAGCACCTTCCCGGACTTCGCCTCGCAGGCCTGCTGGTACCTGCGGGTGTTGTCGAGGTACGCCTTCACCGCCTCCGGGGTGTCGGGGGAGGACTCCGAGGCGTAGTACGCGTCGAGCTGCTTGTCGTCCAGGCACAGGACGGGGGCGCTGCGCCCCACCCCGCGCGGGTCGAAGCTCACCAGGTCGTAGCGCTCGCGCAGGGCCTCGTACTCCTTGGCGGCGCCGGGCAGGGTGGTGATCCCGGACCCCCCGGGGCCGCCGAAGTTGAACACGAGCGAGCCGAGGCGCTCGTCCTGCTTCCTGGCCTTCGCCCTGATCAGGGCGAGAGGAATCGTTTCTCCTTCGGGGTCCGCGTAGTCGAGCGGCACATGGAGCGTGGCGCACTGCCACCCCTTGGGCGGTGCCTGCCCGCCCCCCTCGGCGGCGGTCGGAGCCTCGCAGTCCCCCCACTTCAGGGGTGGCGCCCCTTCGGTGCCGCCGGCCTTGGGCGTCTTCTCCTCCCCGCTGTCGGAACAGCCACTGGTACCGGCCGCACCGGCCAGGAGAGCGACGGCGACGGCGACCCGCAGGAGGTATTTGGGCATGTCACCATCCTGCGCGTCCCCGCCGTGCCCCGCCCGCGCGCTGACCCGTTCGGGTAGCCCGGAGCCCGTCCGCGTTTGCCCCCTGCGCGCCCTGCGCCAGTACCTGCCGGGCCGGTTCGGTGGCCTACCACGCGGCGGCCCTGGCGGTGGCCGTCTGCCTCTCGCCCTGGCCGGCGCCCCCCTTCACGGCCTGCCCGGCCCGAGCGGCCGCCCTCCCCGGCCGATCCCTCGGGGTCCCGGTGGTAGGCGCCACCGGGATCTCCTGCTCCCCGGCCCTCCTCACAACGCTCCTCCCGGTCTTCTGACCCGAGCCCCGCCACATCCAGCCCCGCCGGCGCTTGAGGCGCAGACCGAGCCGGAGGCCAGTGCTGTGGCCGGCAAGGTTCACCGGGTCGCGACGCCCGGCACGGCACCTCGCCGCGTTGTCAGACCGCGCAAGTACGACCAGTACGAGCCGCGGCCCTCCGCCTTGCGATGCACCGCACCGGACGCCGCGCCCCGGCAAACCTTTCCGGCCACAGCACTAGATCGCTTCCTTGCGGGTCAGGAAGTTGAACGAGATCCACCCCGGCAGCACCGGCAGCCAGAACGTCATCAGACGGAACAGCAGCACCGCCGAGATCGCGACCTCCTTCTCCAGCCCCGCCGCGATCAGCCCCAGCGTCAGGGTGGTCTCCACCGCGCCCATACCGCCCGGCGTCGGCGCCGCCGACCCCAGCGCGTTGCCCGCGAGGAACACCACCGCGATGCTCGCGTAGCTGATGGCCTCGCCGCCCCCGAACGCCCTGATCGACGCGTCCAGGCACATCACGAAGCAGCCGGTCAGCAGCAGCATCCCGCCGATGCCGGTCATCAGCTTCTTCGGCCGCTGGAGCACGTCCAGCATGCGCGGCACCACGCCCGCGAACAGCGCCCGCACCCGCGTGACCACGAACTTCCGCATGAACGGGACCGCCGTCACCACCAGCACGAGGACCGCCACCGTCAGCAGCCCTGCGATGACCGCCCGGGACGGGGTCATCTCCGGGGTCTTCTCGGTCCCGGTCAGGTAGCCGAAGGACAGCAGCAGCAGGATGTGGCTAGCCAGACCGAACAGCTGCGAGGCGCCCACGCTCGCGACCGCCAGCCCCGGCCGGACGCCCGCCCGCTGCAGGAAACGCGTGTTCAGCGCGACGCCGCCGACCGCCGCCGGGGCCACCAGCTTCACGAACGACCCGGCCACCTGTGCGACGACCGTCCGCAGGAACGACACCCGCTCCGGCACGAAGCCCAGCAGGCTCATCGCCGCCGCGAAGTAGCTGAGCGCCGAGAAGGCGAGCGCCGCCCCGACCCAGCCCCACTGCGCGTCGCCGATGATGGTCCCGAAATCCACATGAGCCAGCTGCGTGAGCAGGAAGTACGCACCGAAAGCGCCCGCGATGAACGACACCAGGGTGCGCGGCCGGATCCGCTCCAGCCGGGCCGGCTCCACCGGCGCCTGCGGGCGGATCAGCAGCACCTGCCGGCGGATCTGGCTCAGCAGGTCCTCCTCGCGGACCTCGTCCATCGCGTCGTCGAGGGCCCGTTTCTCGGCCTTGCGTTCGGCGGCGGCCGAGGTCGGGGCCGAGTCGGCCGTGGATCCCGCCTCGCGCGCGGCCTTCGCCGCCCGCGAGGACTCCAGTACGGCCTCCCGCTCGCGCTCCGCCCGCTCCCGGGCCCGCTTGCGCAGCGTCGCCCGGGTGGAACGGCTCAGCGCGATCGGCTGGAGCAGCGGCAGACAGTCCGCCACGATGTCGGGGCCGAGCACCGACACCGCCGATGCCACCGCGCGTTCCGCCCCGATCCGCAGGCCCAGGGTGGCCAGCAGCTGCGCGACGTCCATCCGGAGCACCAGGTCACCGGCCGCGATCTCGCCGCCGCGCAGGTCGGTCAGGATGACGTTGCCGGAACGATCCACCACCAGCGCGTCCCCGGTGAGCCTGCGGTGCGCGATCCGCCGCGACTGCAGGGCGTGCACCTGTTCCCACGCGTTGCGGATCAGGTCGTCGGTGATCTCCTCGTCGGACAGGGAGTCCAGGGTCCGGCCGCCCAGGTGCTCGTAGACGAGCATCACCGCGTCCGGGCCCAGCTCGGACGTCGCGATCAGCTTCGGTGCGTTCGCCCCGGCCGCGATGGCCGCGTACGCGAGGAGCGCCTCCTGCTCCAGGGCCTGCCGCAGCGACTGCAGGCTGCGGCGGGTGGTGATGCCGCGCAGGGTGAGCCGGCGCCAGACCCGGTAGAAGAAGCCCTGGGCCTGCTGCTCGCGGTCGACGACGGTCACGTCGAGCGGAGGACCGTCCTCCAGGGTGACGTGGTAGCGGCGGCCGCGGTCGCCGGTATCGGACGCCTCGGGGCCGTCGGGCATCTCGGCGCGCATCGCGCTGACCGGCTGGAAGCCGACGCGGCGCAGACCGGCGAGGAGGTTCTGCCCGGTGGGGCGGACGTTCGGGGAGCCGACGGCGTACAGGGTGCCGTAGGCCACGCTCCAGCCGATCAGCACGGTGAGGATGATCGAGAAGGGGGTGGTGTAGCCGTTGACCAGCATGGTGAACGCGTTGAGCAGCAGGACCACCCACAGCGCGACGCGCCAGTGGGGTCTGCGGGTCATGCCCACCGCGGTCATGTAGGCGATCACCGGCGCGAGGTAGCCGTGCACGGGATCGGTGAGGGTCCCGCCGCCCGCGGGACGGGTGAGGGCGTCCTGGATGGTGTCGGGGGCGGCCTGGGAGACCCACAGGTCGGTGGCGAGGGTGACGCCGTGCGCGAGGACGGCGGCGAGCACGCCGTCGGCGATGCGCAGCCCGTCGCGTTTGATCAGCCGTTCGATGGCGAAGGCCACGGGGAGCAGCAGCACCGCGATGCTGGAGACCAGCGCGGCGACCTTGATCAGCAGGTCCGGCGCCTGGCCGGTGCCCTTGCTGATGTCCTCCTCCAGGCCGACGGTGGTGCCGTGGGCGAAGGCGGCGATGCCGAGCAGGACGGCGATGCCGAGGATGCCGACGAGGAGGCGTACGAGGTCGGAGGGACGGTGCACGCGGGCGGCGAGCAGCGGTTCGTCGACCTCGACCCGGTCGGCGGCGGTCGGGGCGTGCCCGTGCGGGGCCTCGGCGTCCTCCGGGTTCCCGGTGTCCTCCGTGCCGTCGGCGGCCGCGCCGCGGGTGCGGCCGGCCGGGAGTCCCGGGGCGTGGCCCGGCGCGAGGTCCCGGAGGCGGTCCTGCGGGCGGTCCGGCAGAGGGTCCCGGGGGCGGTCCTGCGGGGGGTCCTGGGGGCGGTTCTGCGGGTGGTCCTGCGGGCGGGAGGCGGGGCCGTCGTCAGGGCGCGCGCCATCGTCCCCCGCCGCGCCTTCCGGAGGGCTCACACCCTGCTCCTTCGTCGTCACATCCGTCTCTTCTTGATCACGTATCACCAGTCACCGCCCGGAAGATGGTGGCACGGACCGAAGGGCCCTCGGGGCATCAGGGTGCGCGCCGGTCCGGAACCACAACTTCCACCGACGGGGGGCCGGCGTACTGCACCATGTGCCGAATGAGTGATGAGCTGCCCGCGTACGCGGAGCGCGTACTGGAGGTCGTCGAGAGTATTCCGCCCGGCCGGGTGATGACATACGGGGACGTCGCCGAATGGCTCGGCGAGGGCGGGCCGCGCCAGGTCGGCCGCGTCATGGCCCTGTACGGCGGAGCCGTGCCCTGGTGGCGGGTGGTGCGGGCGGACGGCATGCCGCTGCCCGGGCACGAGGCGCGGGCCCTGCAGCACTACCGGACCGAGGCGACGCCGCTGCGCCCGACCGCCGGCGGCGAGCCGCGGCTGGACATGCGCCGGGCACGCTGGGACGGGTCCTGCGGACAGGACGGCGGACCTGGCGGACAGGGCGGCGGGCCCGGCGGACCGGACGGCGGGCGCGACGAGGCTCACACCTGACAGCTTCGGCCATGCGGCGCCGGGGCGGGCGGTCGGACGACGGTGCGAACGCCCGTCCGGGGTACCCGGGGGGACTGCGCGGCGCGCGCCGGTTGCCGTAGCGTTGCCTCTTCGGCTTCCGCGCGAGCCGGCACGGCACCACCGCCCCACCACGCAGACCCACCAGGACCGGCACCTCACGTGATCACCTCTTCTTCCGGCCGCACCGAACGGCGGCGTACGCGGACCTCCGACGCGTACCGCCTCGTGCGCACCGGGCCGGAACGGGTGGATCCCCCTGTGCTGGACGCAGCGCAGCGGGCGGTGGTTGAACACCCCGGCGGACCATTGCTGGTCCTGGCCGGACCGGGCACCGGGAAGACGACCACGCTGGTCGAGGCCGTCGCCGCCCGGGTGGAGGCGGGTACGGATCCCTCCCGGATCCTGATCCTCACCTTCAGCCGCAAGGCGGCGGTCGAACTGCGCGACCGGGCCGCCCTGCGGCTCGGCGGTGCCCGCGCTCCGCAGGCCACCACCTTCCACTCCTTCTGCTACGGCCTGGTCCGGGCCCACCAGGACACCGACCTCTTCGCCGACCCGCTGCGGCTGCTGTCCGGCCCCGAGCAGGACGTGATGGTCCGGACCCTGCTGGAAGGCCAGCGCCGGATCCGCTCGATCCGCTGGCCGGACGACCTGCGGGCCGCGCTGACCACGCGCGGGTTCGCCGACGAGGTCCGGGCGGTCCTCGCCCGCGCCCGCGAGCTGGGTCTGGGCCCGACGGCCCTCGCCGACTTCGCGGAGCGCATCGGCCGCCCCGACTGGAAGGCAGCGGCGGCCTTCCTCTCCGAATACCTGGACGTCCTGGACATACAGGGCACGCTGGACTACGCGGAACTCCTGCACCGCGCGGTCCTCCTCGCGGAGCGCACACCGTCGCTGGCCTCCGCCTACGACGCGATCTTCGTGGACGAGTACCAGGACACGGACGCCTCGCAGCTGCGGCTGCTGCGGGCCCTGGCCGGGCGCGGCGGCACGCTGGTCGCCTTCGGCGACCCGGACCAGTCGATCTACGCCTTCCGCGGAGCCGACATCAACAACGTGCTGGACTTCGCGTCCGCCTTCCCGGGCGCGCAGGTCAGGGCCCTGACGGTGGGCCGCCGCTCGCGCGCCGCCATCCTGGAGGCGACCCGCCTCCTCACCACCCGCATGCCGCTGCCCCGTCTCCCCGCGGACGTGGTCCGCGCGCACCGCGCGCTGCGGGCCACGCGGGAGGGCGGCCGGGTGGAGGTCTTCACCTACCCGACGGCCGGCGCCGAGCTGGACAACATCGCCGACATCCTGCGCCGGGCCCACCTGGAGGACGGCGTGCCCTGGCAGGACATGGCCGTCCTGGTCCGCGCGGGCGGCCGCACCCTGCCGGCGATGCGCCGCGCCCTGATCGCGGCGGGAGTCCCGGTCGAGACGGACGCCACGGACACCCCCCTCCGCCACGAACCTGCGGTGGCGCCCCTCCTGACGGCCCTGCGCCTCACGGCAACCTGGCCGACGGGTCTCCCGGGCGAGCCCGGCCCGCCGCCGCAGCACGCGGACACGGCCCCGGCAGCGGGCCCCGTGCCGCCTGCGGCCCGTCCGCCGGACGAGGCCGCGGACCCCGCCGACAGGTCGGGGGCGTACCCCGGCGAATCCGACGCGGGGCGGGAGGGCGGGGCCGGTGGGGACTTTGCCGAGGCCGGCGTGGGGGCCGGGGGCGGGACCGGAGAGTCCGGCGACCCCGCCGGAGGCGTCGAGGCGGCGCTCACCCTGCTCACCTCCCCCCTCGGCGGCATGGACACCGCCGACCTGCGGCGGCTCGGCCGCGCCCTGCGCGACGAGGAGCGCGCCGCAGGCGTCAAGGTGCCCGCACCCTCCGACGTACTGCTCGCCCGCGCCCTCGCCGAGCCCGAGCGCCTCACCGCGCACGACCCGGCGTACGCCCGCGGCGCGCAGCGCCTCGGCCTGCTCCTGCGCAAAACCCGCGAGCTCCTCCAGGGCGGCGGCACCGCCGAAGAGGCCCTGTGGATCCTCTGGGACGGCACCCCCTGGCCCGACCGCCTCGAACGCCAGGCCCGCCGTGGCGGCCCGGCCGGCCGCAACGCCGACCGCGACCTCGACGCCGTCTGCGCCCTCTTCGACACCGCCGCCCGCGCCGAGGACCGTACCGGCGGCAGCGGCGCGCTCAACTTCCTCGAACAACTGGAGGCGGAGGACATCGCCGCCGACACGTTGACGGCCCGCACCACCCGCCCCGACGCCGTCCGGCTGATGACCGCCCACCGCTCCAAGGGCCTGGAGTGGTCCCTCGTCGTCGTCGCCGGCGTCCAGGAGGGCCTGTGGCCCGACCTCCGCCGCCGCGGTTCCCTCCTGGAGGCCGACCGCATCGGCCGCGACGGCCTCGCCGAACCCCTCACCCCCGGGGCCCTCCTGGCCGAGGAACGCCGCCTCTTCTACGTCGCCGCCACCCGCGCCCGCGACCGCCTCGTCGTCACCGCCGTCAAGGCCCCCGCCGAGGACGGCGACCAGCCCTCCCGCCTCATCACCGAGCTCGGCGTCACCCCGAAGGACGTCACCGGCCGGCCCCGCCGCCCCCTCGCCGTCCCGGCGCTCGTCGCCGAGCTGCGCGCCACCACCGTCGACCCGGACGCCTCGCCCGCCCTGCGCGACGCGGCCGCCCGCCGCCTCGCCCGCCTCGCCGCGCTCACCGACGACGAGGACCGCCCCCTGGTCCCCGCCGCGCACCCGCAGCGCTGGTGGGGTCTGTACGAGCCCACCCGCAGCAGCGTCCCGCTGCGCGACCGGGACCGGCCCGTCGCCCTCTCCGGCAGCGCCCTGGACCAGCTCGCCAACACCTGCTCCCTGCAGTGGTTCCTCGGCCGCGAGGTCAAGGCCGACGCCCCCTCCACCGCCGCCCAGGGCTTCGGCAACGTCGTCCACGTCCTCGCCGACGAGGTCGCCTCCGGCCGCACCCCGGCCGACCTGGCCGTCCTCATGGAACGCCTCGACTCGGTCTGGGACGCCCTCGCCTTCGACGCGCCCTGGAAGTCGGCCCAGGAGAAGGACAACGCCCGGGCCGCCCTCGAACGCTTCCTGCGCTGGCACACCACCGACCGTGGGGGCCGGGCGGCCGTGGCCACCGAGCACGAGTTCGACGTCACGCTCGAAGCCGGCGACGTCGCCGTCCGCGTCCGCGGCTCCATGGACCGGGTCGAGACCGACCCGCAGGGGCGCGCGTACGTCGTCGACTTCAAGACGGGGAAGTCCGCGCCCACCAAGGACGAGGTCGCCCGCCACCCCCAGCTCGCCGTGTACCAGCTCGCCGTCCGCGAGGGCGCCGTCGACGAGGTCTTCGACGGACTGCGCCCCACCCCCGGCGGCGCCGAGCTCGTCCAGCTCCGCCAGGGCGCCGCGATCCGCGAGGGCGGCGACGCGGTCCCCAAGGTGCAGGCCCAGGAGCCGCTCGACGGGGAGTGGGTCGGCGACCTGCTCGCGACCGCCGCGGGCCGGGTCCTGGACGAGCGGTTCGCACCCGCCGCGGGCCGCCACTGCGACCACTGCTCCTTCCGCAGCTCCTGCAGCGCCCGCCCGGAGGGCCGCCAGACGGTCGAGTGAGCCCGGCGGCCGCCCGAGCCCGGAGGCCGCCGGCAGGGCCCGGGAGCTGCCGCCTCAGGCCGGAGCCCAGCCGCCCGAGCAGCCCGCAGGCTGCCCGAGCCCGGAGACGGCTGCCCCGGCCCGGCGGCCGCGCGCTCCGCGGTCGGGGCTGTCGGTGGGTGCGGCTAGCCTTTTCACGTGTCCGCGCGTGCGTCCGTACTGACCGATCCCGAGCAGCTCAAAGAGCTCCTCGGGATCCCCTTCACGCCCGAACAGATGGCCTGCGTCACCGCCCCGGCCGCCCCGCAGGTCGTCGTCGCCGGCGCCGGATCCGGCAAGACCACCGTCATGGCCGCCCGCGTGGTCTGGCTCGTCGGGACCGGCGCCGTCGCCCCCGAGCAGGTCCTCGGCCTCACCTTCACCAACAAGGCCGCCGGAGAACTGTCCGAGCGCGTACGGGGCGCCCTGGCCCGGGCCGGCATCACCGACCCGGACCCCTCCCCGGCCGACGCCGCAGACGCCGGCGGCGAGCCGCGCATCTCCACGTACCACGCCTTCGCCGGCCAGCTCCTCAAGGACCACGGCCTGCGCATCGGCCTGGAGCCGAGCTCCCGGCTCCTCGCCGACGCCACCCGCTTCCAGCTCGCCGCGAAGGTGCTGCGCGACGCCCCCGGCCCGTACCCCTCGCTCACCAAGTCCGTCCCCGACCTGGTCGGAGACCTCCTCGCGCTCGACGCCGAACTCTCCGAGCACCTGGTCGGCCCCGACGCCCTGCGCGCCCACGACACCGAGCTCCTGGACACCCTCGCCGGCACCAGGCTCACCAACGAGGACCTGCGCAAGGTCCCCGAGGCCGTGCGCGGCCGCCTCGAACTGCTGGAGCTCGTCGGCCGCTACCGGGCCGCCAAACGCTCCCGCGACCTCTTCGACTTCAGCGACCAGATAGCCCTCTCCGCACAGCTCGCCACCACCCGGCCCGAGGTGGGCGCGCTGCTGCGCGAGGAGTTCCGGGTGGTCCTCCTCGACGAGTACCAGGACACCTCGGTCGCACAGCGCCTGCTGCTGTCCGGCCTGTTCGGCGCGGGCACCGGCCACGCCGTGACCGCCGTCGGCGACCCCTGCCAGGCGATCTACGGCTGGCGCGGGGCCTCCGTGGCCAACCTCGACGACTTCCCCGAGCACTTCCCGCACGCCGACGGCACCCCCGCCACCCGGCTCTCCCTCAGCGAGAACCGGCGCAGCGGCGGCCGCCTCCTCGACCTCGCCAACGGGCTCGCCGCCCCGCTGCGGGACATGCACGAGGGCGTGGAAGCGCTGCGCCCCGCGCCGGGGGCGGAGGGCGCGGGCCAGGTCCGCGTCGCCCTGCTGGAGACCCACGCCCAGGAACTCGACTGGCTCGCCGACTCCGTCGCCCACCTGGTGCGCACGGGCACGGAGCCGCGCGAGATCGCCGTCCTGTGCCGGTCCGCCGGGGACTTCGCGCAGATCCAGGCCGTGCTCGTGGACCGGGACGTGCCGGTGGAGGTCGTCGGCCTGTCCGGGCTGCTGCACCTGCCCGAGGTCGCCGACCTCGTGGCCGTCTGCGAGGTCCTCCAGGACCCGGGCGCCAACGCCTCCCTCGTCCGGCTCCTCATCGGCCCGCGCTGGCGGATCGGCGCGCGCGACCTGGCCCTGCTGGGCCGCCGGGCGCGGCTCCTGGTGGGCCGCGCGACCCCGGACGGGGCGGACCCGGACGAGCGGCTCGCGGCGGCCGTGGAAGGCGTGGACCCGGCGGAGATCGTGTCCCTGGCCGACGCCCTGGAGACCTTCCTCGACGGCGGCGGACAGACCCCGGACGACCTCCCCTTCTCCGCCGAGGCCAGGGTCCGCTTCGCGCACCTCGCGCAGGAGCTCCGTGACCTGCGGCGTTCCCTCGCCGACCCGCTGATGGACGTCCTGCACCGGGTGCTGTCCACCACCGGGCTGGAGGTGGAACTGTCCGCGTCCCCGCACGCGCTGGCGGCCCGCCGGCGCGAGACCCTGTCGAACTTCATGGACGTCGCGGCCGGTTTCGCCGCGCTCGACGGGGAGGCCACGCTGCTGGCCTTCCTGGCGTTCCTGCGCACGGCCGCCCAGTACGAGAAGGGCCTCGACCACGCCCTGCCCGGCGGCGAGAACACCGTGAAGGTCCTCACCGCCCACAAGTCCAAGGGCCTGGAGTGGGACGTGGTGGTGGTGCCGGACCTGTGCGCGGGGTCCTTCCCGAAGGAGAAGCCGCCGGAGGCCTGGACCTCGTACGCGAAGGTCCTCCCGTACGCGCTGCGCGGCGACGCCGCCACCCTGCCGGCGGACCCGGCCTGGACCTCGGCCGGCCTGAAGTCCTTCAAGGCCGCCCTCAAGCACCACAAGTCGGTGGAGGAGCTCCGCCTCGGCTACGTGACCTTCACCCGCCCGCGGTCCCTGCTGCTGGCCTCGGGCCACTGGTGGGGCCCGACCCAGAAGAAGCGCCGCGGCCCGTCGCAGTTCCTGCAGGCCCTCTACGAGCACTGCGCGGCCGGCTTCGGCGAGATCGAGGCCTGGGCGGACGAGCCCGAGCCGACCGCCGAGAACCCGGCCCTCGCGGGCGAGTCCGCGGCCGACCACTCCTGGCCGCTGCCGCTCGACCCGCACTCCCTCACCCTGCGCCGCGCGGCGGCCGCCCTGGTCGAGTCCTACCTGGCCGCCCCGCCGCCGCAGGAGGACGAGGCCTACCTCTGGCCCCCGGACTGCGAAGACCCGTCCTACGACACCGAACCCTGGCCCCCGGACCCCGACCCCCTCTGGTCCGGCGGGTCCGGCGAGCCCGGGCCCGACCACTGGCCCGAGGGCCCGGGCGCCCTCTGGGCCGACGCCGACCGGCCGACGGGCCCGAGCCCCCGCGCCGTACCCCGGCCACGCGACGCACGCCCCGCCGCCCCGCCGGCACGCCCCGCTGCCCGCGAGGCAGACCCGGCGGCGGAGCCGCACCAGGGCGTGCACCCGCCCGCCTCCGCGGCCGACCCGCAGGACACGTGGGCCGACGAGGCCTGGGCGGCGGAGCCCGGCGTCCGCGGGGCCGACGCTGCGGCCGAGCCGCGGTTCCCGGGGGCCGACCTCGCCGGAGGCGGGCCGCTCGCGCCTGAGGAGGCGCGGGCCATCGCCTCCTGGGACCGGGACCTCGACGCCCTGGAGGGCGAGCTCCGCCGGTCCCGCGCGGCCGTTCGCGACGTGGTGCTGCCCTCCGCCCTCTCCGCCAGCCAGCTGCTCCGGCTCGCCGCCGACGAGCAGGGCTTCGTACGCGACCTCGCCCGCCCCATGCCCAAGCCCCCGCAGCCCGCGGCCCGCCAGGGCACCCGCTTCCACGCCTGGGTCGAGTCCCGCTTCGACGAGCTTCCGCTCCCCTTCCTCGACGTCCTCGACCCCGTCGCCGACCTCCCCGGCGCCGACACCGGCTTCGCCGCCGGCCAGGACATCGCCGACGAGGCCGACCTCGCCGACCTCAAGGCCGCCTTCGAGCGCAGCCCGTACGCGGACCGCCCGCCCCACCGCATGGAGGCCCCGGTCCAGCTCACCCTCGCCGGCCGCGTCATCCGCGGCCGGATCGACGCCGTCTACCGGACCACCGACGAGAACGGCGTCGACAGCTACGAGATCGTCGACTGGAAGACCGGCCGGACCACCGAGGCCGATCCGCTCCAGCTCGCCGTCTACCGCCTGGCCTGGGCCGAGGCCACGAACACCCCGCTCGACCGGGTCACCGCCGCCTTCCTGCACGTCCGCAGCGGTCGGGTGATCCGCCCCCGCAACCTCCCCGGCAGGGCCCGTCTTGAGCGGATCCTCCAAGGCGGATCGGGCCCCGACGGTGACCACCCGGCGGACGGCTAGGCTCGGGGCATGAGCGACCCCCAGCCGGACAGCGTCGTCCGCACGTACATCGACACCCACCGCGCCGCGTTCCTCGACGACCTGGCCGAGTGGCTGCGCATCCCCTCCGTCTCGGCCCAGCCCGAGCACGCGGACGACGTACGCCGCAGCGCCGAATGGCTCGCGGCGAAGCTCAAGGAGACCGGGTTCCCGGTCGCCGAGGTCTGGGAGACCGGCGGCGCCCCCGCCGTCCACGCGCACTGGCCGAGCGAGGACCCGGACGCCCCGACCGTCCTCGTCTACGGCCACCACGACGTGCAGCCCGCCGCCGTGGCCGACGGCTGGCACACCGACCCGTTCGAGCCGGTGGTCCGAGGCGGCCGCATGTACGCGCGCGGCGCCGCCGACGACAAGGGTCAGGTGTTCTTCCACACCCTGGGCGTACGGGCCCACCTGGCGGCCACCGGCGCCGCCGCCCCCGCCGTGCACCTCAAGCTCCTCATCGAGGGCGAGGAGGAGTCCGGCTCGCCGAACTTCCGCGAGCTCGTCGAGACCCGCGCCGCCGAACTCGCCGCCGACGTCGTGATCGTCTCCGACACCGGCATGTGGTCCGAGACCACCCCCACCGTCTGCACCGGCATGCGCGGCGTCGCCGACTGCGAGATCGACCTGCACGGTCCCGACCAGGACATCCACTCCGGCGCGTTCGGCGGGGCCGTGCCCAACCCGGCCACCGCCGCCGCCCGCCTGGTCGCCGCCCTGCACGACGCCGACGGCCGGGTCACGGTCCCCGGCTTCTACGACGGCATCGCCGAGCTCACCGACCCGGAGCGCGCGCTCATCGCCGAGCTGCCCTTCGACGAGTCCGAGTGGCTGCGCACGGCCAGGTCCCACGCGGCCGCCGGCGAGGCCGGGTACTCCACTCTGGAGCGCGTCTGGGCCCGCCCGACGGCCGAGGTCAACGGTATCGGCGGCGGCTACCAGGGCCCCGGCGGGAAGACCATCGTCCCGGCCTCCGCCCATGTGAAGCTGTCGTTCCGGCTGGTGTCCGGGCAGGACCCGTACGAGGTCGAGGCCGCCGTCAGGGACTGGGTCGCCGCCCGGATCCCGGACGGGATCCGCCACTCCATCACCTTCGGCGCCCCCACCCGCCCGTGCCTGACCCCGCTGGACCACCCGGCCCTGCAGTCCGTCGTACGGTCCATGGGCCGCGCCTTCGGCCAGAAGATCCGCTTCACCCGCGAGGGCGGCTCCGGACCCGCGGCCGACCTCCAGGACGTCCTGGACGCGCCCGTCCTCTTCCTCGGCATCTCGGTACCGTCGGACGGCTGGCACGCGCCGAACGAGAAGGTCGAGCTGGACCTGCTGCTCAAGGGCGTAGAAACGGCCGCCTACCTCTGGGGGGACCTGGCCGCCGCCCACCGCACGCCCCGCACACCCGCCTGACCCGGCACACCCGCCTGACCCGGCGCACACACCTGTCGTACCGAGCCTGCCTGTCCCACCACCGGGGGAGATGGAAGTACCAGTGAGCACCCATACCGAGCGACCTCTCTCGCTCACCGCGCCCAGCGGCATCGACCGTGCCGCGCACCACCGCCTCGACGAGGCATGGCTCGCCGCCGCCTGGAGCCACCCGACGACCCGTGTCTTCGTCGTCTCCGGCGGCCAGGTCCTGATCGACGACACCCCCGACGGCGGCACCGGCATCGTCATGACCCCGGCCTTCGAGGCCCCGGTCACCGAGACCCACCGCTACTTCCTGGGCACCGACGAGGACGGCGTACGGTACTTCGCGCTGCAGAAGGACGCCCTGCCCGGCCGCATGGACCAGTCGGCCCGCCCGGCCGGCCTGCGCGAGGCCGGACTGCTGCTCAACGACCGCGACGCCGCTCTGATGGTCAACGCCGTGGCGCTGGAGAACTGGCAGCGGATGCACCGCTTCTGCTCCCGCTGCGGAGAGCGCACGGTGGTCGCGGCCGCCGGCCACATCCGGCGCTGCCCGGGCTGCGGTGCCGAGCACTACCCGCGCACCGACCCGGCCGTGATCATGCTGGTCACCGACGAGCACGACCGCGCGCTGCTGGGCCGCCAGGTGCACTGGCCGGAGGGCCGCTTCTCGACCCTCGCCGGGTTCGTGGAGCCGGGCGAGTCGATAGAGCAGTCCGTCGTCCGCGAGGTGTGGGAGGAGGCCGGCGTCAGGGTCGGCCGGGTCGAGTACGTGGCCAGCCAGCCGTGGCCGTTCCCGTACAGCCTGATGCTGGGCTTCAACGCCCGCGCCACCAGCTCCGAGATCACCGTGGACGGCGAGGAGATCCAGGAGGCCCGCTGGTTCTCCCGCGACGATCTGCGCGCGGCGTTCGAGTCGGGCGAGGTGCTGCCCCCGTCGGGCATCTCCATCGCGGCCCGGCTGGTCGAGCTCTGGTACGGCGAGCCGCTGCCGAAGTCCGCGGCGTAACGTTCGTCACTCCGCGGACGTGGAAGGCCCCCGCCCGGAAGCCTTGGGACGGCAACCTTGGGACGGGGGCCTTTCCGCGGACGGGGGAGCCCGCTCAGACGGCGAGCGCCTGCTTGACCTGGGCCAGGCTCGGGTTCGTCATGACGGACTCGTTGCCGGCGGCGGACTTCACGAGCACGGTGGGCACCGTCTGGTTCCCGCCGTTGGCCTTCTCGACGAACGCCGCGGACTCCGGGTCGAGCTCGATGTTGATCTCGTTGTACGCGATGCCTTCCCGGTCCAGCTGGGTCTTCAGCCGACGGCAGTAGCCGCACCAGGTCGTGCTGTACATCGTGACGGTGCCCGTGTCCTGCATGCTGCGCTCTCCTTCGTGAAGGCTCGGTGGTCCGAAGACTCGAACGTACGCGACCGCACAGCCATTCCCGTCCGTGCACATCCGCACCGCCGGTGTGACCGATATGACGAATCCGCACCGCCTGTGGACGGACTTCCCGCCCGGCGCACACGACCTGGCAGCATGTTGGAGTGACAGCAGCAACGCACTCCTCGTCCTTCTCCGCCGCCGCAGACCCGGCCGACGCGGTGCTCCTGGGCCTCGACCCGGAGCAGCGCGAGGTCGCGACGACCCTGCGCGGACCGGTGTGCGTGCTGGCCGGCGCCGGTACGGGCAAGACCCGGGCGATCACCCACCGCATCGCCTACGGCGTCCGGACCGGGCAGCTCATGCCGGCCAGCGTGCTCGCCGTCACCTTCACCAACCGGGCCGCCGGCGAGATGCGCGGCCGACTGCGCTCGCTCGGCGCGGAAGGGGTCCAGGCCCGGACCTTCCACTCCGCCGCCCTGCGCCAGCTCCAGTACTTCTGGCCCCGCGCCGTCGGCGGGGAGGTGCCCCGGCTGCTGGAACGCAAGATCCAGTTCGTCGCGGAGGCCGGCGCGCGCTGCCGCATCCGTCTCGACCGCGGGGAGCTGCGGGACGTCACCGGTGAGATCGAGTGGGCCAAGGTCACCCAGACGGTGCCCGCCGACTACCCGGCGGCCGCCCTCAAGGCGGGCCGCGAGGCCCCGCGGGACATGGCCGAGATCGCCCAGATCTACGGGACGTACGAGCAGCTCAAGCGCGACCGCGGAATGATCGACTTCGAGGACGTGCTGCTCCTGACCGTCGGCATCCTCCAGGACCGCCACGACATTGCCGAGCAGATCCGCGCCCAGTACCAGCACTTCGTCGTCGACGAGTACCAGGACGTCAGCCCGCTCCAGCAGCGGCTGCTCGACCTGTGGCTCGGTGAGCGCGACAGCCTCTGCGTCGTCGGCGACGCCAGCCAGACCATCTACTCCTTCACCGGCGCCACCCCCGACCACCTGCTGAACTTCCGCACGCGCTACCCGCAGGCCACCGTGGTCAAGCTGGTCCGCGACTACCGCTCCACCCCCCAGGTGGTGCACCTCGCCAACGGGCTGCTGAACCAGGCCAAGGGGCGGGCCGCCGAGCACCGCCTCGAGCTCGTCTCCCAGCGCGAGGGCGGCCCCGACCCGGTCTACGCCGAGTACGCGGACGAGCCCGCCGAGGCCGAGGGCGTCGCCCGCCGGATCAGCGACCTGATCGCCGCGGGCGTCCCCGCCGGTGAGATCGCCGTGCTCTTCCGCATCAACGCCCAGTCCGAGGTCTACGAGCAGGCCCTCGCCGACGCCGGGGTTCCGTATCAGCTCCGCGGGGCCGAGCGGTTCTTCGAGCGCCAGGAGGTCCACAAGGCCATCCTCGCGCTGCGCGGAACGGCCCGTTCCAGCGGGAACGACCCGCTGCTCGAGGACCTCGTCGGCCTGGGCTCCCAGGTCCGGGCGGTGCTCAGCTCCATCGGCTGGACCACCGAGCCGCCCGCCGGCTCCGGCGCCGTGCGCGACCAGTGGGAATCGGTGGCCGCGCTCGTCCGGCTCGCCGAGGACTTCGCCCGCAGCCGGCCCGGCGCCACCCTGGCGGACCTCGTGGCCGAGCTGGACGAGCGCAGGGCCGCCCAGCACGCCCCGACCGTCCAGGGGGTCACCCTGGCCTCGCTGCACGCGGCGAAGGGCCTGGAGTGGGACGCCGTCTTCCTCGTCGGCCTCACCGACGGCATGCTGCCGATCACCTACGCCAAGACCGACGACCAGGTCGAGGAGGAGCGGCGACTGCTCTACGTCGGTGTCACACGGGCCCGGCTGCACCTGACGCTCTCCTGGGCGCTCTCCCGCGCCCCCGGGGGAAGGGCCTCCCGACGCCCCAGCCGCTTCCTGAACGGCCTGCGGCCGGGCTCCGCCGCCCCGAGCCGGCCCGGTGCCGCGGGCGAGCGGGTGACGCGGCCCCGGCGCCGCCGCGGCCCGGCGCTGTGCCGGGTCTGCGGCAGGACGCTGACCGAGGCCGGCGAGCTGAAGCTGATGCGCTGCGAGGACTGCCCCTCCGACATGGACGCGGGTCTCTACGAGCGGCTGCGGGAGTGGCGTGCCGCGCAGGCGGACCGGCAGGGCCTGCCCGCCTACTGCGTCTTCACGGACAAGACCTTGACGGCGATCGCGGAGGCCTCGCCCGCCGAGGCCGGGGAGCTCTCGATGATCTCCGGGGTGGGCACTCGCAAGTTCGACCGGTACGGAGCCGATGTCCTGGCCATCTGTGCAGGTCAGGAGCCTGGGGGCGAGGATTCTGACGACGCGTAGAAAATCGTCGGAAAAATAGTTTGCACATGCCCGGCGAAGACCCATAGGTTCTTAGCAACGGAAACGGTGGCTTCTCCGAAGCCCTGGTTCCGTGCTGTACTTATCCGAATACGCATGGGACAGGCCCTCGGGCCGGGTCCCCGAGACGCCGAGAGGAGGCGAGACCAGTGACCAGCTTCATGACCTTCACCGAAATGACCGATCGCTCGGTCGATGCTTCCTGCCTGCTCGGTTCCGTCTCCGCTCTGGGTACGGGTGCGTCCGCGATTTCCGCCGACCGTCCCGCCACCCTTCTCGCGACCCTCGCGGTCAGCGAGCGCAATGAGCGACCGACCCAGGCACCGGTGGCAGTACTGGCAGCAGAAGCACAGGCGCATGGCGCCTATGGATTCGCCGCCGCGGCCGGTGCCGGATCCCTGAAGAAGCAGACGAAGCAGCAGCACCACCTGATGTGGGCCTTCCGTGGGCTCGAACCCTGGAGTGATCCAGCCTGATCGCATGATCAGGCCGGCGCCTTCAGGGCCGCGGAACCCCACCCGGGATCCGCGGCCCTTCTGTTTGTCCCCGACCGGGGGCGACGACAGAGAAGGGGCCTCGGGACTGGCAGAACCAGGTACCAGCCGAACCCGGCCGACCGGCCGGAACGACTAGCCGAACAAGACGAGGAAGAAACCACCGTGCAACTCGAAGCGCACGCCCCGTCCGTACCGCAGACCCAAACGATCTCCCCGCCCGCAGTCCCGGAGGACCACACCTTGACCCCGCTCACCGCGCTGACCGCGCTCGACGACGCCATCGAGAACCTCGGCGTCCCGGTTCCCTGCCGCACCTTCGACCCCGAGGTCTTCTTCGCCGAGTCCCCGGCCGACGTCGAGTACGCCAAGTCCCTCTGCCGGACCTGCCCGCTGGTCGAGGCCTGCCTCGCCGGAGCGGTCGAGCGCCGCGAGCCCTGGGGTGTCTGGGGTGGCGAGCTCTTCGTCCAGGGTGTCGTCGTAGCCCGCAAGCGGCCCCGTGGCCGTCCGCGCAAGAACCCGGTTGTCTCGGCATGACCGCCACCGGAACCATCGACCGCCCCCTGACGCACGACCCCCTGAAGCAGGCCCTCATGACCGCCCACACCACGAGCGAGCAGCCCCACGGCGCCGCCCACGCAGACTTCATCACCGCCGGCGCGATCACCTCGCGTCAGAACAGGACCCGCGAAATGCAACTCATCCCAGAAGCCCTGGCTCGCGCCCATATGGACGACCGCATGCGAGAGGCCGACGCCGAGCGTCACGCCCTCCGCCTGGTCGCCGCCCGCCGCATGCAGCGGCGAGCCGAGCGCGTCTCACTGCGCGCCCGGCGCGCACTGGCCATGGCCGTCATGCACTAAGAGGTCATGCTCCAGGAACTGGATGCAGCCTCCCGGGGGACCGGTCCGTTCGGACCGGTCCCCCGGTGCGTTGCGCGGGCCCGCCCACCCCGGTGGAGGTACCGTCTGGAGGTGGACCAGCCGACTCCCCAGCCCGACCCGTCGGGATCCGAGGCCCAGCCCGTCGTCGTCTGCGCGCGCTGCGGCACCCAGTCCCCCGGCGGAGCCCCGCCCACCTGGACCTGTTCGGTGGAGAACGGGACCAGAGAGTACTTCTGCGTCGAATGCGCCCGCGCCAACCTCCGGGCGATCGAAGGCAGGCTCGACTCCTCCTGGTGGTGACGGCCGGTGGTGACGGCCCGGGCCGTCACTCGGCCGACGCGAACCCGGGCAGCCAGGTGTCCAGTTCGTCGCGCAGTCGCACCGTCGCGCCCAGCTGGCACAGCACTCCGATGGTGCTCAGCGTCACCCGGTGGATCAGCAGGTACGAGGGCGGCAGGTTGATCTGCCGGCCCAACTGGTGCGCGGGGGATCGGGGATCGGCGATCCGTGCCGCCTGACCGCGCAGCCACGGCCGGGTGAAGGTGAACTCCTCGGCCTCGGCAGGCTCGATGATCGGCTTCAGATAGTCCAGCACGGCGTCCGGGTCCAGCTCGACGGACTCCTTCACGACCCCCTCGGCGCACAGGTGGCCGTAGACCCCTTCGGCGTCGCCGTCCAGCGTCATCCGCAGGGACCGGCCGATGGGCCTCGGCCAGCCGCCGGGCAGCCGGTCGACCGTGCCGAAGTCCAGTACGCCCAGCCGCATCCGGCCGTCCGCCCCCGGTATCAGCCGGAAGTTCCCCGGGTGCGGATCCGCGTGCAGCAGACCCGTCCGCGCGGGACCGGAGAAGAGGAACCGGGCCAGCAGCTGCCCGGCGCGGTCGCGCTCCTCCTCGGTGCCGTCGGCGATGACCTCCGACAGCGGGGTCCCGTCCATCCACTCGGTCACCAGCACCTGGTCGCCCTGGTGCACCACGTCCGGGACGATCACGTCCGGGTCGTCCACGAAGGCGTCCGCATGGGTCCGCTGGGCCTCGGCCTCCAGCTCGTAGTCGAGCTCCTCCGACACCCGGTCGCGCAACTCCTTGATCAGCGGCTTGAGCTCCATACCGGGAACCATCGGGCCCAGCAGCCCCGCGAACCGGCCCAGTTGCTTCAGATCCGACAGCAACGCCTCACCGGCCCCCGGGTACTGGACCTTCACCGCGACCTGCCGGCCGTCGTGCCACACCGCCCGGTGCACCTGCCCGATCGAGGCCGCCGCGGCCGGCTTGTCCTCGAACTCCTCGAACAGGTCCCGCCAGTCCGCCCCCAGACGCTCCGCCAGTACTTGGTGCACCGTCGCCGCAGGCAGCGGCGGGGCCGCCTCCTGGAGCTTGGTCAGCGCCGCCCGGTAGGGCCCCGCGACCTCCTCGGGCAGAGCCGACTCGAAGACCGACAGGGCCTGCCCGAACTTCATGGCACCGCCCTTCAGTTCCCCGAGCGTGCGGAACAACTGCTCGGCGGTGCGCTGCTGGAGCTCGCGCGCCACGATCTCCGCGGACTTGCCCCCGATCCGCTTGCCCAGCCCCCAGGTGACCCGGCCCGCGATGCCGAGCGGCAGCGCGGCCAGCTTGACGGTACGGGTGACCGCCTTCCGGGGAAGATCAGACATGAGCCCCTCCAATTCCCAGACAGCTGCGCCGCAAGCGGCGGTTCGGCTGAAACCCCTCGGTCCCCGAGCATCCTGTCACGGCCCTCCCGGCGGGTTGCCGCCCGATCCGCTCCACGGGGCCCGTCCTCCCGCCCGGAGCAGTTCCGCGGGCTCCGAGGCCGCCCCGCAGGGACAGTCGGGGTGGGGGCGGACCGGAGCCTGCTCCCAGCGCAGGGTGGGCAGGGCCGCCTCCCAGCGCGAGCCCGTGGAGGCCGGCAGCTGCCCGTCGAGGAAGGCGAGTGCGTGGGCCGCGGCCAGCCCGGCCACCGCCGTGGACAGACCCAGGTCGCAGGCGGCGCTCCCACGGCGGCGGTGGGACGATCGCCACTGCACGAGCATCCTCGGCCAGGCCGGGTCCCGGTCCACGCGGTCGCGCTCCATGCACCCGGCGCACGCCGTCGTGCCCGGCAGCACCAGCGGCCCGACCAGGCCCGTCCCCTCCAACACCCCCGCGTACAGGTGTGGAATGCCCGAGGCGACCCAGTCGGCGGCGGTGTCCGGATCCGGGGCCCAGGCGTGCAGCCCGTCCCGCGGCGCGACCACCACCAGGGACAGCCCGGGCTCCGTCCCCTCCTCCTCCCCGGCCCGCGGGCCGGGGCCCGGGGCCGCGGAGCGGACCGCTCCCGCCGCGGCCTCCGCCCGCATCCGGCCCACGCTCCCCGCGTTCAGTCCGCCCGGTGCCACATCGGCCGGCTCCACCCGGCCCCCGTCGAGCACCTCGACCCGCCCCACGCCCGCTCCCGCCAGTACCGTCGCGATCACGGTGCCCACCCGGCCGCTCCCGCGCACCCGTACCCGTATCGCCCGGCGCGCCGCGACCCCCCGCAGGTCCCCACCGGGCTCCCGGTGGACCAGCGAGAGCGATCCCAGGTCCGGGCCCAGCCGCTCCAGGGTCTCCGGATGCCGGCGCAGGGCCTGCGCCCGCGGGCCGCCCGCCGTCGCGTCGTCGAGCAGCCCGGCCCCCGCCAGCCGTCGCACCAGGGCGTCGGCGAGGCCGTCCGGCAGTCCCATCCGTGTGGCCTCCGCCCGCAGCAGCTCCATCCCCCGGGTCCCGTCCATCCGGTCGACGAGCGTGCCCGTCGCCGTGTCCACGGGCCCGAGCACCACCGCGTGCGCCGGCGTCACCCCGAACTGCACCGTCTGCAGATCCCGCCATGCCCGCGCCAGCGCCGGCTTCACCCTCGGAAACATGTCCGACCCCCCTCGATATCCGTGCGGACCGCGCCGCCGTATTTCCCGCTCCCCGGCAACAGTGCCCCCCTGCCGGAATCCGTGCAGGAATTTGTCCACAGGCAGGAGGTATTCGGCATATGAGATGAAGAGGAATGCCGCTTCGGGCACCGACTGCGAACCGCCCGTGTTCGAACTCCGGACGAGCGGGACTTCCGCCGCCGTCACCGGGTAACGTCGTGGCGTGTCCGCCGACCCACCGCCGCGCGCCGTCGAAGTCCGCCGGAGCGCGCGCCGCCGCAGGACCGTATCCGCCTACCGCGAGGGTGACCGTACGGTCGTCCTCATCCCTGCCCGGATGTCCGAGGCGGAGGAGCGGCGCTGGGTGGGTGTCATGCTCGACAAGCTGGCCGCCCAGGAGAGCAGACGCACCCTCGGGGACGCGGAACTCACCGAACGCGCCGAGCGTTTGTCCGAGCAGTTCTTCGACGGCCGCGCCCGCCCCCGGTCTGTCCGCTGGGTCACCAACCAGAACACCCGCTGGGGCTCCTGCACCCCGGCCGAAGGCAGCATCCGGCTCTCGCACCGCCTCCAGGGCATGCCCGAGTACGTCGTCGACTACGTGCTCCTGCACGAGTTGGCCCACCTCCTCGTGCCCGGCCACGGCCCCCGCTTCTGGGAGCTGCTGGAGGCGTACCCGCGCACCGAGCGGGCCCGGGGCTACCTGGAGGGCGTGGTCGCGGCCGAGCGCCTGCCGAAGGTGCCCGCCGCCCGCGAGGAATGACACACGCAGGCCGGACGGACCGCCCGTCGTGTCACACAGCGTGATGTGTACCGGGTTGGTACCGGCTTGGCCGGATGTCGGCAGATGCCGTTAGCCTGAGCGGCACGAATGCTCAGTCGGGATGGGGGACGTCGTTACGCATGGCAAGGGAATTCCAGCGCGGCCACAAGGCCAAGGTCAGTGATCTCACAGCGGGCACCGATCTGTACGTAGGCGTCCAGATCTCCGGGCCCGGACTCACCTTCGACATCAGCTGTTTCGGTCTGGACGTCAACGAGCAGCTCTCGGACGACCGTTACTTCGTCTTTTTCAATCAGCCGAAGTCACCGGAAGAGTCCATCCAGCTGCTCGGCGCGCAGTCCGGTGACACGGAATCCTTCCGGGTGACCCTGGACCGTGTCCCGGCGTCCATCCACAAGCTGTCCTTCACCGCCACGATCGACGGCGCCGGACAGATGTCGCAGATCGGCCCGGGCTACATCCGGATCGTGGCCGGCGGCGAAGAGGTCGTCCGGTACGCGTTCACCGGTGCGGAGTTCAGCACCGAGCGGGCCGTGATGCTCGGCGACTTCTACCTGAAGGACGTGTGGCGCTTCGCCGCCGTCGGCCAGGGCTTCGACGGCGGGCTGGACGCCCTGCTGAAGAACTTCGGCGGCGAGGTCGCCGAGGAGCAGGAGCAGCCGCAGCAGCAGGCTCCGGCGGCCGGCGCCCCCGGCTTCGCACCGCCGCCGCAGGCGGCCGCCCCGGCCCCGGCCCCGCATGCCCC
>NZ_LBMK01000002.1:611757-697336 GCF_001005295.1 Streptomyces yangpuensis
CCCGGGCCAGGTCCCGCCGCCCGCCCCGGCCCCCGCCCCCTACGGCCAGCAGCCGGGCTACGGCCAGGTCCCGGGCCAGGTCCCGGGACAGGTCCCGGGACAGCAGCCCGGCTATGCCCCGCAGGCCGCCGCCCCTGCGGCCGGCCTCGCCGCGGCGCTCCAGCCGTACAAGGAGGCCCCGACCGGCTCCCGCTGGACCCCGCAGAACCAGCAGCTCATGCGCGTCGACCTGGCGATGGGCGGCCAGGCCGTCCTCGCCCGCCAGGGCAGCATGGTCCTGTACCAGGGCAAGGTCGACTTCAGCTACAAGGGCGCCGGTTTCGCCGGCCGCATCGTCGGCAACGCCACCGGCCAGGAGATGCAGCTGATGCGCTGCACCGGCCGCGGCCAGGTCTTCCTCGCCGAGAACGGTGCGCACCTGCACGCCATCGAGCTCCAGGGCGACGCCATCTGCGTCTCCGCGGAGAACGTCCTCGCCTTCGACGAGTCCCTCCAGCACGAGGTCCGCCGGATCGAGGGCCACGGCATTCCCGGCGGCGCCCTGTTCACCATGCAGTTCCAGGGCAGCGGCACGGTGATCGTCAAGACCCACGGCGTCCCGGTCGTGCTGCCCGTCACCCCGACCACCTTCGCGGACAGCAACGCCATCGTGGCGTGGTCGGCCGCCTCGCAGGTGATCATCTCCAGCCAGGTCCGGCTGCGGCGCAACGCCTACCCCGGCCACAGCGGGGAGACCGTGAACCTCCAGTTCCGCGGTGCTCCCGGCAACTTCATCGTCGTCCAGCCGTACGAGGTCTGAGGGAGCCCGACATGAACGCAATGAACCAGCAGCTCGCGGGCTTCGCCCCGACCCCCGTCACGGCCCGCATGGAGAACCACGGGCGGTCCATGCTCAAGGTCGCCATGCAGAGCGGCCAGGACCTCTTCGCCCGCACCGGCTCGATGGTCGCCTACGAGGGCTTCGTGCAGTACGAGCCCAACCCGCCGGCCGTCCGCCAGATGGCCTCGCAGTGGGCCACGGGCGAGGGCGCACCCCTGATGAAGTGCACCGGCGACGGCCTCCTCTACCTCGCCGACTACGGCGCCGACGTCGTCGTCATCAACCTCAACAACGACTCGCTCTCCGTCAACGGCACCAACCTGCTCGCCTTCGACGCGCACCTCCAGTGGGGCGTCGAGCGCGTCAAGGGCCTGGCGAAGTTCGCCGGCCAGGGCCTCTTCAACGTCGAGGTCTCGGGAACCGGCTGGGTCGCACTGACCTCGCGCGGCACCCCGATCGTGGTCGACTGCGGCCGCGGCGAGGACGAGACGTACGTCGACCCCGACGCGCTCGTCGCCTGGTCGCCGAACCTGAAGGTCAAGGGCAAGCGCAGCTTCAAGGCCTCGTCGATGCTCGGCCGCGGCAGTGGAGAGGCCTACCAGATGGCCTTCTCAGGCCAGGGCATCGTCGTCGTACAGCCCAGCGAGGACAGCACCGACCGGCTCCGGGTCCGGGGCTGAGGGGGAGCGGACACATCATGCAGAGCGCACTTTTCGCCCACGCCGAGGCGCAGTCCCAGGACCGCTACACCGTCCAGAACCCGCAGCTGCTGCGGGTCTCGCTGACGGGCTCCGACGACGTACTCGCCCGCAAGGGCGCGATGGTCGCCTACCAGGGGCTCATCGACTTCGACGGCGAGTACCAGAGCAGCAGCCAGCGCAGCGCCCGCCGCCGCACCGGCGAGGGCCTGGACCTCATGCGCTGCTCCGGACAGGGCACCGTCTACCTCGCCAACCTGGCCCAGTACGTCCACGTCGTGGACGTGGACCAGGAGGGCCTCACCGTCGACAGCAGCTACGTCCTGGCCCTGGACTCCACCCTGCACACCGAGGTCATCGCGGTGGACAGCCAGTACGGGATCTCCGGGTCCGGCAAGTACCAGCTCAACATCTCCGGCCGCGGCAAGGTCGCCCTGATGACCTCGGGGCAGCCGCTGATGATGCACGTCACGCCCGACAAGTACGTCAACGTCGACGCGGACGCCATCGTCGCCTGGTCCACCTCGCTGCGGGTGCAGATGCAGGCCCAGACGCACTCCAGCGGCGTCTGGCGGCGGCGTGGCAACACCGGCGAGGGCTGGGAGCTGAGCTTCCTCGGCACCGGCATCGCGCTGGTGCAGCCCAGCGAGGCGCTGCCGCCGCAGAACGCCCAGGTCGGACAGGGTGTCGCCGCGCAGTTCGGCATGGGCCAGCACGGCTCTCACGCCCAGAACCAGAACAACGCCTGGAACTGATCCGGGACGGCGAAGGGGCGGCCCCGTACGGGACCGCCCCTTCGTCATGCCCGGCTCGGCCGGCGGACCCGGCCCGCCGGCTCAGCCCGCCGGCTCAGCCCGTGGCGTCGAGCCGCGCCAGGGTCGCCTCCAGCAGCAGTACGACCGAGGTGTCGGCCACCGAGGCCACCTCCTCGTACGGGAACCAGCGCACGTCCAGGGACTCCTCGCTGACCTCCGCCACCGCGCCGGCCGGGGCCAGCGCCGCGTACTGCACGTCCAGGTGCCAGTTGCAGGGCGCCGGGATGGGATGCCGGTCCAGGCGCACCGGGCCGCCGGGCACCAGGGTCAGACCGTGCTCGATGCCGGACTCCTCGCGGGCCTCGCGCAGGGCCACCTCCGCCATCGTCGTGTCACCGGGCTCGCAGTGGCCGCCCATCTGCAGCCACATGCCCAGCTTCTTGTGCAGGGTCAGCAGCACCCGCTTCCCCACCGGGTCGATCACGAGCGCGCTGCCCGTGACGTGCCCCGCAGTGCAGGGCTTGTAGACCCCGTCCGGGTGGGAGGCCAGGTGCTCCAGGTAGAGGTCGCGCAGCTCGGCCTGGTCCTCGTAGTCCTTCAGGACCAGGACCGCGTCGTCGTGGAGGTTCACTTCTTCTCTTCGCCCTCGCCGTCGCCCTGCTGCTCACGCTTCTCGGCGGCCTCGCCGAGCATCTTGTCGATCTCGGAGAAGTCCAGCTGCTCGCGGTGCACGAAGCCGTCCGGGTCGTCCAGGTCGGACGCCGTCGGCAGCATGTCCGGGTGCTCCCACAGCCCGTCGCGGCCGTCCACGCCGCGCGCGTCGGTCAGCGACGCCCACAGGCGGGAGGCGTCGCGCAGCCGGCGCGGACGCAGCTCCAGACCGATCAGCGTCGCGAAGGTCTGCTCCGCCGGGCCGCCCGAGGCGCGCCGCCGGCGCATGGTCTCGCGCATCGCGTCCGCAGAAGTCAGCCGCGGCTTGGCGGCCTCGTGCACCACCGCGTCGACCCAGCCCTCGACCAGCGCGAGCGCCGTCTCCAGACGGGCCAGGGCGGCCTTCTGCTCGGGGGTGTCCTGCGGCTGGAACATGCCGCCCTGCAGGGCCTCCTGCAGCTGCTCCGGGTTGGACGGGTCCAGCTGCCCGACCACGTCCTCCAACTTCGAGGTGTCCACCTTGATGCCGCGGGCGTAGCCCTCGACGGCCCCGAACAGGTGCGAACGCAGCCACGGCACGTGCGCGAACAGGCGGGCGTGCGCCGCCTCACGCAGCGCCAGGTACAGCCGTACCTCGTCCGACGGCACGCCCAGGTCCTTGCCGAAGCCCTCGATGTTCAGCGGGAGCAGCGCGGCCTTGCCCGCCGGACCCAGGGGCAGCCCGATGTCGGATGATCCGACGACCTCGCCGGCCAGGACGCCGACGGCCTGCCCGATCTGCTGGCCGAACATGGCCCCGCCCATGGAGCGCATCATCCCGAGCAGCGGGCCCGCCATGGCCTGCATCTCCTCCGGCAGCACGCCGCCCATGGCCGCGCCGACGCGCTCGGCGACCGGGTCCACGAGCTCCTTCCACACCGGGAGGGTGGCCTCGACCCACTCGGCGCGGCTCCACGCCACGGCCGTGGTGGCACCCGACGGCAGCGAGGTCACGCCGTCCAGCCAGTGGTCGGCCAGGCGCACGGCCTCCTCGACGGCCGACTTCTCGGCGATGCCGACGCTCGTGTCCTTCACGCCGTCCGCCGTGCCCTGCGCGACGGTCTGGCGGGCGATGTCCTTGGCCATGTCCCAGTTCACGGGACCGCCCTCGTAGCTGAGCATCTGGCCGAGCTGCTGGAAAGCCGCGCCGAGGTCGTTCGGGTTCATCGAACCGAACATCGCGGCGAACGGATTGTCCGCGCCGCCGGGGCCGCCCGGGCCGCCGAGGCCGCCGGGCAGGCCCATACCGGGGAACCCGAACGGATTCGGGCCGCCCTGGCCGCCCTGGTTGCCCTTCTTCTTGCCTTCGTCGCCGTTGTCCGGCTCCTCTGGCGGAAGGCCGAATCCGAATGGGGTGTCGCTCACGGGTTTCCTCGGCTCGTAGGGCCGCCGGCGGGTACCGACGGGCAATGGTCCGACAACACCACCCAGCGTAGACACCGCGGCCCGCATCCGGGCTCGGTGCTCCGCCGACTCCTGGGCTGCGGCAGGATGGACATCACCTGGTGGGTACGCGTCACGGCGCGTCCCTACTGAAGACAACCGCTGGAGACGCCCGGTGAGTTCCCCAGATCCGCACGTTTCGGATAAGCGCAGCCGCGCGACGCAGGACGACGACCGCCCCGAGCAGGGTGACGGCGCCCCCGGCGTTCGCCAGCCGCGAAACCCGGACGGGCCCCGTCGGCCCAGCCCCGTGATCGCCGTGACCGGCGCCGCCTCGGGCGTCGGCGCGGCCCTCGTGAGCCGCCTCGCCGCCTCCGACGAGGTCAAGCAGGTCGTCGCCATCGACGAGCGGCGCGGGGACTGCGCGGCCGCACAGTGGCACGTGCTCGACGTACGCGACCCCGCGATCGCCGAGAAGCTGCGCGGCGCCGACGTCGTGGTCCACCTCGCCCTGGATCTCGACCTGGAGACGGACCCGGCGGCCCGTACGGCGTACAACGTGCGCGGGACCCAGACCGTCCTCACGGCGGCCGCCGCAGCCGGCGTGCACCGGGTCGTGCTCTGCACGTCCGCGATGGTCTACGGGGCCCTGCCCGACAACGACATCCCGCTGTCGGAGGACTCCGAGCTGCGCGCCACCGCCGAGGCGACCGGCGTCGGGGACCTGCTGGAGATCGAGCGCCTCGGCCGCCGGGCACCCCGCGCCCACCCCGGGCTCAACGTCACCGTGGTCCGCCCCGCGGTCCTGGTCGGCGGCACCGACACCGCCCTGACCCGCTACTTCGAGTCCCCGCGCCTGCTCGTGGTCGCGGGATCCCGCCCCACCTGGCAGTTCTGCCACGTGGAGGATCTGGTCAGCGCCCTGGAGTACGCGGCCCTGGAGAAGGTCGAGGGCGAGCTGGCCGTGGGCTGCGAGGGGTGGCTGGAGCAGGAGGAGGTCGAGGAGCTGAGCGGCATCCGCCGCATGGAGCTGCCCTCGGCGGTGGCGCTGGGCGCCGCCGCCCGACTGCACCGGATCGGCCTGACCCCGTCCCCGGCCGGCGACCTCGCGTACACGATGCACCCGTGGGTGGTCAGCGTCAGCGGCCTGCACGCGGCGGGCTGGCGGCCCCGCTGGACCAACGAGGAGGTCCTCGCCGAGCTGCTCCAGGAGGTCGCGGGCCGCCACACGGTCGCGGGCCGCCGGCTGGGCCGCAGGGACGCCGCCACGGCCGCCGGTGCGGCGGGCGCGACGGTGGCCCTGCTGGGCGCGGCCGCGGCGGTCCGGCTGGCCCGCAAGCGCCGCGGGATTTGATCCCGCGGCGCCTGATCCTGTAGGAGGCTCCCAAGGCGGGGGCCGCGGGCCGGGCGAATCAGCTATTTCGCCGGGTCGGCGGCTAGGGCACGATGGACGGTATGGCACCGCACTTCGACCACCCCGGCGAGCAGGCCGCCCAGGACCCGATCCGGCTGCTCGAGATCCGTGACACGCCGCTCTCGATCGACGAGGTCTTCCGGGCCGTCGGCGACGACGCCACGGGCGGTACGACGCTCTTCGTCGGCACGGTGCGCAACCACGACGGCGGGGCGGACGTCGAGTCGCTCGGCTACTCCTGCCACCCGACGGCGGAGGCCGAGATGCGCCGGGTCGCCGAGCGCGTCGTGGCGAAGTACCCGGTCCGCGCGCTGGCCGCCGTGCACCGCGTGGGCGACCTCGCCGTCGGTGACCTCGCCGTGGTCGTAGCGGTCTCCTGCCCGCACCGCGGGGAGGCCTTCGAGGCGTGCCGGATGCTGATCGACGACCTCAAGCACGAGGTCCCCATCTGGAAGCACCAGACCTTCGCCGACGGCTCGGAGGAGTGGGTCGGCGCCTGCTGACGCGCGCCTGCGAGGCGCCCCGGCGCCGAACAGCGCAAGGGGGACCATCGGGGAGGGGGCCTTCGCCGACGGCTCGGAGGAGTGGGCCGGCGCCTGCTGACGGCTGTGGTCCGACGGGCCGACCCCGGTGGCGGGGCGGTGCCGGCCGGCGGGTAGCCTCACACCCGTTCGGCCGCGCAACACGCCCTCGATTTGCGTAACCCCCCCATGGGCACGAGCGTTGAAGCCACCAACGAAACGTACTTCGGGGTAGGGAGGCACGCCATGGCATCTCTGGCGTGGTTGCTGATTCCGCTGTTCGCCGCGATCGGCGCGGCGATATGGGGCAGCTGGGCGGCACGTGACCGCACGCAGGGCGACATATCCGAGCTCGCGGGATACGCGCGGTTCCGTGAAGCCATGGGCAACGGCCAGGGTCATGGCAGTGCCGATCAGGTCAGGGCGAAGGCCGAGGCCACTTCCGCCTCCGACACCGTCTGAGGCGTCCGACGCCGCCCGACCCGGCGCGAGGCGTCCCGCCCCGCTCCTTCCCCACCGCGCTCCGCACCGCGCACCCCGTGAGAATCCGCTGAGAGTTTCGCGCACGGACCCCGTACGGAGCGGCCCCGAGGGCCGCGCGCCGGGGCCGTCCCGTACTGTCGGATCCATGCCACGCCGCACCGCGACGATGCTCGCCTCCACCCTGGTGCTGTTCGCGCTGCTCTGCGCGGGGGTGTTCATCAAGGTCCCGTACTCCGAGATGAGCCCCGGACCGACCGTGAACACGCTCGGGGACTCGCACGGCGAGCCCGTTCTCAACATCTCGGGGCGCAAGACGTACCCGACCAGCGGTCACCTGAACATGACGACGGTCCGCGTCACGGGCGCCGACTACGACATGAACCTGGTGGAGGCCGTCTACGGCTGGCTGGCCGGCGACAACATCGTCGTACCGCACGAGAACCTCTACCCGAACGGCAAGACCGACGCGGAGTCCACCCAGGAGAACGCCGAGGAGTTCAGCCAGTCGCAGCAGAGCGCCAAGGTCGCGGCCCTCAAGCAGCTCGGCATCCCGGTCACCGCCCGGGTGATCGTCGCCTCCGTGGTCAAGGACAGCCCCTCCGAGGGCCGGCTGCACGCCGGTGACGTGGTCAAGGCCGTCGACGGCGCCCCCGTCACCGCCCCCGAGGACGTGGCGAAGCTCGTCACCAAGCACAAGCCCGGTGAACCGGTCGAGTTCACCATCATTCCCGCCGCCGACGTCGCCGCGGCCGCCAAGGCGGGCCGCGAGCCCTCCGGCACCTCCAAGGTCACGATCACCGCGGGCAAGGCGGAAGGCGACGGCCGCGCCATCGTCGGCATCCGGGCCGGCAGCGACCACACCTTCCCGTTCACGATCGACATCAAGCTCGCCGACGTCGGCGGTCCGAGCGCCGGGCTGATGTTCGCCCTCGGCATCGTCGACAAGCTGACCCCCGAGGACCTGACCGGCGGGAAGTTCATCGCCGGCACCGGCACCATCGACGACGCCGGCAAGGTCGGTCCTATCGGAGGCATCCAGATGAAGACCATCGGGGCCCGCCAGGCCGGCGCGGAGTACTTCCTGACGCCCGCCGACAACTGCGCCTCCGCCGCCTCCAACGTGCCGGACGGGCTGACGCTGGTGAAGGTCTCCACCATCGAGGACGCCACGAAGTCGCTGGAGAAGATCCGCAAGGGGGACACGGCCGGGCTGCCGCTGTGCAGCGCCAAGCCCTGACCGGTCCGCCTCCCCGGGCCGCCGCCCGGTCGGCCTAGACGAAGGTCGCGGCCAGGGCCTCGGCGAGACCTGGGACCAGGCCCCCGCCGGTGAGGACCTCCGTCGAGGAGTCCTTCTCGCGCAGCCGTACGGCGGACTCGCGCGAGCCGTCGCGCAGCACCGCCACGGTGATGCGGACCTCCTGCCGCTCCGGGTGCCCCGCCACCCACTTCGCCAGCTGCTTGTCGGACAGCCCCTCCGGTACGGAAGCCTCCGCGGACGGCGGCAGCATCAGGCGCTCGACGGTCAGCGCGCACCCGACGACGGCGTCGGGCCAGGCGATGGTGCCCAGGAACTTGTCGAGCGGGGTGCCGGACGGGACCGTGTCCTGCTCGATCGGGGTGAGGGAGCTCTGGCCGGCGTCGTCCGTGTCGAGGCCGAGCTGGGAGGCCAGGCGCGGCTCCTGCTTCTTGAGCCGGGCGGTGTCGACCAGCGCGAACAGCCGCGCGGGCTTGTCCCAGCCGAGGCCGGCCGCGTACTCGTCGATCTCGAGACAGGCGCGGGTCAGCGGGCTGGCCGCCATGGGAGTGCCGGGGGAAGGCGAAACGTTGGACATGGGCAACATCCTGCCTCCTTTCCGTCCCATACCGGGAACTGACCGGAGCCTCAGTAAGTTGCATGAATGGGCTCTACGATCGGGGGTCCGTTCATTACCAGTACTCAGCGACTTTCGAGGTGCGCACCTTGGCTTTCCAGATGCCGGACCGCGGCGGAGGCCCTTCCGGGCCACGGATGAGAGTCGGACGCCCCTCCCGGCGTGCTCGCACTCTCCTCATGACCTTGGGCGTGCTCGCGGTCCTGGGAATGCTTTTCATCATGTTCGCGGGCTTCTGGACGGACTGGCTCTGGTTCCGCTCCGTGAAGTACTCCACCGTCTTCACCACCACGCTGTGGACCAAGATCGGCCTCTTCGCCGTCTTCGGTCTGCTGATGACGGGTGCGGTCGGGCTGAACATCTGGCTGGCGCACCGGCTGCGGCCGCCGCTCAGCGCGATGTCGATGGAGCAGCAGAGCCTCGACCGCTACCGGATGAGCATCGCCCCGTACAAGAAGTGGCTGCTCCTGGGCATCTCGGTGCTCGTCGGACTGATCGCCGGAGCCTCGGCGGCCGGTCAGTGGAAGACCTGGCTCATGCACGTGAACGGGGTGCCCTTCGGCACGAAGGACCCCCAGTTCCACATGGACGTGTCCTTCTATACCTTCGACCTGCCCTGGTACCGCTTCCTGCTCGGCTTCGGCTTCGCCGCCGTCGTCCTGTCGGTGATCGCCGCGACCGTCGTGCACTACCTGTACGGCGGACTGCGCGTGACCAGCCCGGGCGCGCGGGCCACCGCTGCCGCGACCGGGCACCTCTCGGTGCTGCTCGGCCTCTTCGTCACGCTCAAGGCGGTCGCCTACTGGCTCGACCGGTACGGGCTCGCCGTGAAGTCCAGTGACTTCAAGGCCTCCGACAACTGGACGGGCCTGCGGTACGTCGACGCGAACGCCTACCTGCCGGCCAAGACGATCCTCGTGGCCATCGCCGCGATCTGCGCCGTGCTGTTCTTCGCGACGCTGTGGCGCCGCACCTGGCAGCTGCCGGTGATCGGCTTCGGCCTGATGGTGCTCTCGGCGATCCTGATCGGCGGGCTCTACCCGGCGATCGTGCAGAAGTTCCAGGTCCAGCCGAACGAGCAGGCCAAGGAATCCCCGTACGTCCAGAAGAACATCAAGGCCACGCGCGACGCCTACGGGATCGCCGGGGCCGAGGTCAAGGACTACCCGGGCGTGCCGCAGACCGAGGACCGCACCAAGCTGCGGTCCGCCGCCGACACCACGGCCAGCCTGCGCCTCCTCGACCCGAACATCGTCTCGCCGGCCTTCCAGCAGCTGCAGCAGGTCAAGGGCTACTACGCCTTCCCGTCCACGCTGGCCGTCGACCGGTACAGCGGTCAGGACACGGTGATCGGGCTGCGCGAGCTGAACATCGGCGGCATCCCGAAGAACAACTGGATCAACGACCACTTCAAGTACACGCACGGCTACGGCGTGGTCGCCGCGAAGGGCACCACGGTCGGAAACCAGGGCGCTCCCGACTTCACCCAGTCCGACCTCCCCTCCAAGGGGATGTTCGGCACGGACTTCGAGCAGCGCATCTACTACGGCGAGCAGACGAAGCAGTACTCGATCGTCGGCGGTCCGCAGAAGGAGCTCGACTACTCCGACGACAAGGGTGAGAAGGAGACCAGCTACCAGGGCGACTCCGGCGTCAACCTCGCCAACCCGGTCAACCGGGCCGCCTACGCGCTGACCTTCAGCGAGCCGCAGATCCTCTACTCGGGTGCCATCGGCGAGGGCTCGCGGATCCTCTACAACCGCACGCCCAAGCAGCGCGTCGAGGCCGTCGCGCCGTGGCTGACGATCGACGGGGCCCCGTACCCGGCGGTCGTCGACGGCCGGATCAAGTGGATCGTCGACGCCTACACGACGACCAACGGCTACCCGTACGCCTCGCGCACCACGCTGGGCCAGAGCACCGCGGACTCCCTCACCAACAGCCAGCGCGCGGTGGTGGCCCAGGAGAACCAGGTCAACTACATCCGCAACTCGGTGAAGGCCACCGTCGACGCGTACGACGGCTCGGTCGACCTGTACCAGTGGGACACCCAGGACCCGGTCCTGAAGACCTGGATGAAGGCCTTCCCGGGCACGGTCAAGCCCAAGGGCGAGATCACCAAGCCGCTCATGGACCACCTCCGCTACCCGCAGGACCTCTTCAAGGTCCAGCGCGAGCTGCTGACCCGGTACCACGTCACGGACCCGCAGACCTTCCTCAGCGGCAGTGAGGCCTGGGCCGTCCCGGACGACCCGACGACCAAGGCCGGCACGGCGGTTCCGCCGTACTACCTGTCGATGAAGATGCCGGACCAGAAGGAGAAGGACCAGGTCTTCTCGCTCACGTCGACCTTCACGCCGAACGAGCGGCCCAACCTGAGCGCCTTCATGGCGGTCAACGCCGATCCGGGCACCACGGACTACGGCAAGATCCGCATCCTGAAGATGCCGACCAGCAAGCCGCCGGAGGGCCCCGGCCAGGTGCAGAGCAAGTTCCAGTCGGAGCCGAAGATCGCCGAATCCATCCGCCTGCTGCGCGGTGGCGACTCGGAGATCGAGTACGGCAACCTGCTCGCGGTGCCGCTCGACGGCGGGATGCTCTACGTCGAGCCGGTCTACGTCCGCAGCTCCGGCCTCAAGTACCCGCTGCTGCGCAAGGTACTGGTGACCTACGGAGGCCAGACGGCCTTCGAGGACACCCTGGAGAAGGCGCTGAACGTGGTCTTCGGAGCCGAGGCCCCGACCACGCCGGTGCCGCCGGCCCAGCCGCCGGGTGAGGGCACCGTCACGCCCCCGACCAACGTGGACCCGACGGTCAAGGCGGCCCTCGCCGACGCCCAGAAGGCGATCGAGGAGGCCGAGAAGGCCAGGCAGTCCGGTGACTGGACGGCCTTCGGCAAGGCCCAGGACGACATCAAGGCCGCGCTGAAGCGGGCGATCGAGGCGGAGGCGAAGGCAACGCCCCCGCCCTCGGCCCCTCCCTCGGGCGGCTGATGATCAAAGGGTGAGGGCTCCGTCCCGCGTCGTGATACTGTTGTTTCACCGACGCGGGGTGGAGCAGCTCGGTAGCTCGCTGGGCTCATAACCCAGAGGTCGCAGGTTCAAATCCTGTCCCCGCTACTNGGAGCAGCTCGGTAGCTCGCTGGGCTCATAACCCAGAGGTCGCAGGTTCAAATCCTGTCCCCGCTACTGAAGACGAAGGCCCGGATCCATGGGATCCGGGCCTTCGTCATGTCCGGACGGGACACGCGGTAGCTGGGGCGGGTGAGTTGGGGCAGGAGCGTGTTTGACTTACCTCACTGTGGGCATGTCGACAAAACGCTGTAGTGACCTCACTGACTGCGACATACCAGGTGTACGCGGGTAGCAGGTGATGCGACGATGGGATTTATGGGGGACAGGTCAACTCTGCTGGAGACAGGGCGGTTTGTGAGGGCGCAGGCCGAAGCGGGCGAAGAGGCCAACGAGTCGGTACCGGTGGCCGACACGCAGTCCGCGCTGACCGATGCAGATTTCGCGCAGGAGATGTTCACCGAGACCGACGCGGCGAGCGACGCCGAGCTGGAAGCCCGGCACCGGGTGGCCGCCGACAAGGGCGACCCCGGTGCCATGAGCGTGCTCGGTGCGCTGCTGCTGCGCCGCGGGGACCTGGACGGCGCCGAGCCGTACCTGCGCGGGGCCACCGGCGAGGGGGACCGCGCCGCCGCCAACAACCTGGGCGTGCTGCTGCTCCAGCGTGGCTATCCCGACGAGGCCGCCGGCTGGTGGCGGGTCGCCGCCGTGGCCGGATCCGCGCCCGCCGCGCACGCCCTGGGCCGTCACTTCCGCGAGCGCGGCGACGAGCCGGCCGCCGAGTACTGGCTGCGCCAGGCGGCCGAATCCGGCCATGCGCTGGGCGCGTACGGGCTGGCCGACCTGCTGGAGCACCGCGGGGACAAGGGTGTGGAGCGGTGGTTCCGCGCCGCCGCCGAACAGGGCCACCGCGAGGCCGCCTACCGGCTGGCGAGGCACCTGCGCAAGGGTGACCCCGCCGAGGCCGAGCAGTGGTACCGGCAGGCCGCCGCGCGCGGGCACCGGCGCGCGGCGCTGCACCTCGGCGCCCTGCTGGAGGCGCGCGGGGAACTCAAGGAGGCCGGGCGCTGGTACCTGACCTCGGCCAAGCAGGGCGAGGCGCGGGCCGCGTGCGCGCTCGGCTTCCTGCTGCGCGACGCCGGCGACGAGGACAGCGCGGCGGCCTGGTGGCACCGGGCCGCGCAGGACGGCGACGGCAACGCAGCGAACGCCCTGGGCGCGCTGCACGCGGCGCGCGGCGAGACCCAGACCGCGGAGCGCTGGTACCGCACCGCCATGGACGCGGGCGATCAAAACGGGGCGTACAACCTTGCTCTGCTGTGCGCGGCACAGGACCGGACCGCGCAGGCCGAGCAGTGGTACCGGCGCGCCGCCTACGCCGGACACCGTGAGGCGGCCAACGCGCTGGCCATCATGCTGCTCCAGGTCGGCGACGCGGCAGGCGCCGAGCCGTGGTTCTCGAAGGCCGCGGAGGCGGGCAGTGTCGACGCCGCGTTCAACCTCGGGATCCTCTTCGCCAGCCGGGACGAGGACCGCACGGCACTGAAGTGGTACGAGCGGGCCGCGTCGGCCGGCCACACCGACGCGGCGCTCCAGGTCGGGATCGCCCTGGTGCGCGACGGCGAGGAGCGGGCCGCCGAGCGGCACCTGCGGTGCGCGGCGGGCGGCGGCAGCGCGGAGGCGGCGTTCCGCCTGGCCGCGCTGCTGGAGTCGCTGGCCCCGCCGCCGGAGCCGCCGGCGCTGGGCGAGCCGGTCGGCGGTGCCCCGCGCACCGAGAGCGAGGAGTGGTACGAGCGGGCCGCCGAGCTGGGGCACCGCCGGGCCCAGGTGCGCGTCGGCATGCTGGCCGCGGCCCGCGGCGACATGGAGGCGGCCGCCCGCTGGTACCGGGAGGCGGCCGAGGCCGGGTCCCGCAACGGCGCGTTCAACCTGGGGCTGCTGCTGGCCCGCGAGGGGAGCGAGCCGGAGGCCGCCCTGTGGTGGACCCGCGCGGCGGTGGCCGGCCACGGCCGGGCCGCCCTGCGCCTCGGCCTGCTGGCGGCCCGCCACGGGGACCTCGCGGAGGGCCAGAAGTGGTGCGCGCGCGCCATGGAGCTGGGACCGGCGGAGGTCTCCGAGCGTGCGGCCCGGCTGCGCGAGGCGCTGGCGGAGGAACTCTCGGCGTGAACCGGGTGGAGGGCCGGGCGGGAGTCCCACCCGGACGCCCGCCCGGACCGCCGTCCGGCCCCGGGTTAACCGATTTGCATCTGCCGGGGGCCTTCACGTAACGTTGGGTTCACCGACGCGGGGTGGAGCAGCTCGGTAGCTCGCTGGGCTCATAACCCAGAGGTCGCAGGTTCAAATCCTGTCCCCNCCGACGCGGGGTGGAGCAGCTCGGTAGCTCGCTGGGCTCATAACCCAGAGGTCGCAGGTTCAAATCCTGTCCCCGCTACTGAAGGCTCAGGGCCCGGATCCCATGGATCCGGGCCCTGAGTCGTTTCCACGGGCGAAGTGCCGGGGGAAGCGTAAAGGCCCGGACCCCACAGGGGCCGGGCCTTTCGGTCGTCCGGGATCAGGCGCCCGCGCAGTTCGGGCAGACGCCGCGGTAGGTGACCTCGACCGCCGACACGACGAAGCCGAAGCGCTCGGAGTCGGGCAGGTCGGCCAGCGGGTTGCCGGCCGGGTGGACGTCGCGGATTGCGCCGCACCGGGCGCACACCAGGTGCTGGTGGGGCCGGTGGGCGTTCGGGTCGTACCGCTTGGCGCGCCGGTCCGTGGCGACTTCCAGGACCTCGCCGAGGGAGACGAGCTCGCCCAGCGTGTTGTAGACGGTCGCGCGCGAGATCTCGGGCAGCTTTGCCACGGCGCGCGCGTGCACCTCGTCGGCCGTCAGGTGCACGTGGTCACCGTCGAGCACCTCGGCCACGACGCGCCGCTGTGCCGTCATGCGCCAGCCGCGTCCGCGAAGTCGTTCCAGCAGGTCACTCATGGACACCAGCCTAACAGCGAGGGGATTCGGTGTAACTCCCGAACCGGTGCGGACTTGGATGCTTGCTTGACTTGGACAAAGTCCATTGTAGGATCGAGTACGGCCAACGCCAAGGACAGGACACGCAGCAATGACGCAGGAGGCGCACGTGACGCAGGGACCGCTCACCACGGAGGCCGGGGCGCCGGTGGCCGACAACCAGAACAGCGAGACGGCCGGTGTCGGCGGTCCCGTTCTGGTCCAGGACCAGCTCCTGCTGGAGAAGCTCGCCCACTTCAACCGCGAGCGCATCCCGGAGCGCGTGGTGCACGCCCGTGGCGCCGGCGCGTACGGCACCTTCACGCTGACCCGCGACGTCTCGCAGTGGACGCGCGCCACGTTCCTCTCCGAGGTCGGCAAGCAGACCGAGACCTTCCTGCGGTTCTCCACCGTCGCGGGCAACCTGGGCAGCGCCGACGCGGTGCGCGACCCCCGCGGCTGGGCGCTGAAGTTCTACACCGAGGAGGGCAACTACGACCTCGTCGGCAACAACACCCCGGTGTTCTTCATCAAGGACGCCATCAAGTTCCCCGACTTCATCCACACTCAGAAGCGCGACCCGTACACCGGCTCGCAGGAGGCGGACAACGTCTGGGACTTCTGGGGGCTGTCGCCCGAGTCCACCCACCAGGTGACCTGGCTGTTCGGCGACCGCGGCATCCCGGCGTCCTACCGCCACATGAACGGCTACGGCTCGCACACGTTCCAGTGGAACAACGAGGCCGGCGAGGTCTTCTGGGTCAAGTACCACTTCAAGACCGACCAGGGCATCAAGAACCTCACCCAGGCCGAGGCCAACGCCCTCGCCGGTGAGGACCCCGACAGCCACCAGCGCGACCTGCGTGAGGCCATCGAGCGCGGGGACTTCCCGACCTGGACCGTGCAGGTCCAGATCATGCCGGCGGCCGACGCGGCGACCTACCGCTTCAACCCGTTCGACCTCACCAAGGTGTGGCCGCACGCGGACTACCCGCCGATCGAGATCGGCAAGCTGGAGCTCAACCGCAACCCGGAGAACGTCTTCGCCGAGGTCGAGCAGTCCATCTTCTCCCCGGCGCACTTCGTCCCCGGCATCGGTCCGTCCCCGGACAAGATGCTCCAGGGCCGTCTCTTCGGCTACGGCGACGCCCACCGCTACCGCGTCGGCATCAATGCCGACCACCTGCCGGTCAACCGTCCGCACGCCACCGAGGCGCGCACCAACTCCCGTGACGGGTACCTCTACGACGGCCGCCACAAGGGTGCGAAGAACTACGAGCCGAACAGCTTCGGCGGCCCGCACGAGACCGGCCGTCCGCTGTGGCAGCCGGTCCCGGTCACCGGCGGCACGGGCAACCACGCCGCCCCCGTGCACAGCGAGGACGACGACTTCGTCCAGGCCGGCAACCTCTACCGCCTGTACTCCGAGGACGAGAAGACCCGTCTGATCGAGAACCTCTCCGGCTTCATCGCCAAGGTCTCCCGCGACGACATCGTCGAGCGCGCGATCGACAACTTCCGCCGGGCGGACGGCGACTTCGGCAAGCGGCTGGACGCCGCGGTCCAGGCCCTCCGCGGCTGACGGACACCGCCTGCCGTGGCGGGACGCCGGGCCGCAGTCCTCTTCGGAGGGCTGCGGCCCGGCGCCGTTTCACGCGGACACCGTGCGCCGCGCCGGAACCCAGCAGCGTATGACGTCGCGCACGGACACGATGCCCACCGGTCCGCCGTCCTCCAGGACGATCAGGTGCCGGAAACCGCCGTGGGCCATCGCCTCCGCGGCCTCCTGCAGGGTGGCGTCCGGGGTGCAGAAGACGACGTTGTTGGTGGTGTGCGCGGCCACCGACTCCCGGTCGGGGTCGTGGCCCGCGCCGATCGAGTTGAGGACGTCGCGCTCGGTCAGGATGCCGATTCCGCAGTGGTCGGGGTCGAGGACGACGGCCGCGCCGACGCGCCGGCCGGACATCAGGCAGGCCGCCTGCCGAAGGGTGTGTGCGGGTCCGAGGGTGAGGATCACGGTGCTCATTGCGTCACGGACGAGCATGAAGAGAGCCACCTCCTGGGGGTGAGCCCCCGCGCCGGGGTGGGTGCGACCGGTGGAACGTCTCAAGAGAAACGTTTCACAAGCGCACAAGCGTGGGGATTCTCAGATTCCCACGGACCGGGAGGGCCAGCAAGGAGGCGTGCAAAGGAGCGCGCCCGGCGCCCGGGCGCGTCAGGCGCGCGGGCGGAGCAGACCGAGCATCTCCTCGTGGAGCAGTCCGTTCGACGCCGCGGCGTTCCCGCCGTGCACGCCGTCGGCGCCGTCGAGGCTGGTGAAGCGGCCGCCCGCCTCCTGGACCACCACCGCGACGGCGGCCATGTCCCACAGGTTCAGCTCCGGCTCGGCACACAGGTCCAGGGAGCCCTCCGCGACCATCATGTACGGCCAGAAGTCGCCGTAGCCGCGGGTGCGCCAGCACGCCCGCGTCAGGTCCAGGAAGCCGGGCAGCCGCCCCTGCTCCTCCCAGCCGCTCAGCGAGGAGTACGCGAACGAGGCGTCGCCCAGCCCGCTCACCCGGGACACGCCGATCGGGGCGGTCTCGCCGAGCGCACCGCCCGAGTACGCGCCGGAGCCCTGCGCCGCCCACCAGCGGCGGCCCAGCGCGGGTGCGGACACCACGCCGACCACGGGGCGGAACACCCCGTCCTCGCCCTCCGCCATCAGGGAGATCAGGGTCGCCCAGACGGGGACCCCGCGCACATAGTTCTTCGTACCGTCGATCGGGTCCACGACCCAGCGGCGCGGGCCGCTGCCCTTGAGCCCGTACTCCTCGCCCAGGATGGCGTCGTCGGGCCGGGCCGCGGTGATGCCCGCCCGGACGACCTCCTCCGCGGCCTTGTCCGCCTCGCTCACCGGGGTCATGTCCGGCTTCGTCTCGACCTTCAGGTCCAGGGCGCGGAACCGCTCCATCGTGGCGACGTCCGCCGCGTCGGCGAGTTCGAGAGCGAGGCGCAGGTCATCGTCATATTCGGGCATGCCCGAACAGTAGCGAGACTCCGGGACCCCGGCCAACGACGTCCACAGCTCGGCCGGGAGGGCCCTCTTGACAGCGGGCGCGCCCTTGACAGGGTCTGTCGCCCCGTCAACTCTGGCCGGACAGCCGAGCGGGGAGGTGCGGATGCCGGCAGCGCGGGAGTCCTTGCTGGACGCGGCGGGGGCGGCGCTCGCGGCGCGCCCCTGGCCGGACGTGAGGATGGTCGACGTGGCCGCCGCGGCCGGGGTGTCGCGGCAGACCCTCTACAACGAGTTCGGCGGCAAGGCGGGGCTGGGGCGCGCCCTGGTGCGGCGCGAGGCCGACCGCTACCTGGACGGGGTGGACCGGGCCCTGTCCGCCCCGCTGCGGGCCCCCGAACGGCTCGCCGCGGTCGCCGAGTGGACCGTACGGGCGGCCCGCGCGCAGCCCCTCGTACGGGCCCTGCTCACCGGCAGCTGGGGGCCGGGCCTGCCCGCCGCGAGCCGGAGCGAACCGGGGCCCGGCGACCTCGCCCGGGCCGTGCGCGACCGGGCCGCCGCCGCGCTCACGCCGGGGGAGGGCCCGCAGCGGTGCGAGCTGGCGGTGCGGCTCGCCCTGTCCTACGTGATCGCCCCGGGGGAGGAGCCGGGCGCGGGGGAGCTGCTCGGGCTGCTCAGTGCGCCGAACCGGACAGCTGGAGTCCGACGACCCCCAGGATGACCAGCGTGATCGAGACGAGTTTGAGGGTGGAGACCACGTCACCGAGGAAGACCATGCCGTAGATCGCCGTGCCGGCCGCGCCGATGCCCGTCCAGACCGCGTACGCCGGACCCACGTCCAGCTTCTTGAGGGCCAGGGTCAGCAGGCCGAAGCTGCCGAGCGCGAAGCACGCGAAGGCGATCGTCGGCCAGAGCCGGGTGAATCCGTGGGAGAGCTTGAGGCAGACCGCGAAGCCGGTCTCCAGGAGTCCGGCGACGACGACCAGCAGCCACGCCATGGCGAATGCCTCCCCGCGTCATGTGACATCGCGTCACTTGGTGCGATTATGCACTTTTCCCGACAGGTCCCCTGACAAACACGGCACGGCCGCCGGGTCGGTCAGTCGCCCTCGCGCCGCTCCCGCGTCTCCAGCAGCCGCCGCAGCGAATACAGCCGCGCCGGATCCGCGTGGCCGTCCTGCACCCACTGGTCGAGCGCGCAGTCCTGCTCGTCGTGACTGCACGCGCGCGGACACTCCTCCGTACCGGGAACCAGGTCCGGGAAGGCAAGGATCACCCGGGACGGGTCCACGTGGTGCAGACCGAAGGAGCGCACACCGGGGGTGTCGATGACCCAGCCGTCGCCCGCGGGCAGCGGCAGCGCCAGCGCGGAGGTGGTCGTGTGCCGGCCACGGCCGGTGACCGCGTTCACGTGCCCGGTGGCGCGCTGGCGGCCCTCGGCGACCAGCGAGTTCACCAGAGTGGTCTTCCCGACGCCGGAGTGGCCGACGAACGCGGTGATCCGGCCGGTCAGCCGCTCGCGGACCCGCTCGGCCGCGTCACCGGCGGCCAGCTCCTCGCGGTTGGTGACCACGTAGTTCAGGCCGAACGTCGAGTAGATCTCCAGGATCTTGTCCGCGGAGGTCAGGTCGGACTTGGTGAGCACCAGCAGCGGCTCCAGCCCGGCGTCGTACGCCGCCACCAGACAGCGGTCGATCATCCGGGGCCGCGGCTCCGGATCGGCCAGGGCCGTGACGATCGCCAGCTGGTCGGCGTTGGCGACGACCACCCGCTCGTACGGGTCGTCGTCGTCCGCGGTGCGCCGCAGGACGGACTTGCGCTCCTCGATCCGCACGATGCGGGCCAGGGTGTCCTTCCTGCCGGACAGGTCACCGACGATCCAGACCAGGTCGCCCACGACCGCCGCCTTGCGGCCCAGCTCCCGGGACTTCATCGCGGTGATCGTGCGGCCGTCGACCAGGCAGGTCAGCCGGCCGCGGTCGACGGTCAGGACGAAGCCCTCGGAGGCGTCCTCGTGCTTGGGCCGGATGTTCGTCCGGGGCCGGTTGCCCTTGGGGTTCGGGCGCTGGCGGATGTCGTCCTCGTCGGTGTGCTTGCCGTACCTGCGCATGACGTGCCCTACGCTCCCGCACCCGCTTCGGGTCCCGCGTCCCCGGCCAGCATGTCCGTCCACATCTTCGGGAAGTCCGGCAGGGTCTTCGCGGTCGTGGCGACGTTCTCGATCTGCACGCCCTCCACGGCGAGGCCGATCACCGCGCCGGCGGTGGCCATCCGGTGGTCCTCGTACGTGTGGAACACCCCGCCGTGCATCCGGCGCGGCCGGATCCGCAGGCCGTCCTCGGTCTCGGTGACGTCACCGCCGAGCGCGTTGATCTCCTTGGTCAGCGCGGCCAGCCGGTCCGTCTCGTGCAGCCGCAGGTGGGCGACGCCCCGCAGCACCGACTCGGAGTCGGCCAGGGCCGCCACCGCCGCGATGCCCGGGGTGAGCTCGCCGACCTCGCTCAGGTCCACGTCGATGCCGTGGATCTTTCCGCTGCCGGTGAAGACCAGGCCCGCGTCGGTCAGTTCGCAGGAGCCGCCCATCTCCGTGAAGATCCGGCGCAGCGCGTCACCGGGCTGCGTGGTGCGGCGCGGCCAGTCGGGAACCGTGACCGTGCCGCCCGTGATCAGGGCCGCGGCCAGGAAGGGCTGCGCGTTGGACAGGTCCGGCTCCACGACCATGTCGCGGCCGAGCAGGGCGCCCGGGGCGACCCGCCACACGTCCTTCTCACCGCCGGCCTCGGGGGTGTCCACCTGGGCGCCCGCGGCGCGCAGCATCTCCACGGTCATCCGGATGTGCGGCATCGACGGCAGGTTGCCGCCCACGTGCCGGACCTCGACGCCCTGGTTGAACCGCGGGGCGGAGAGCAGCAGCGCGGAGACGAACTGGGAGGAGTTGCTGGCGTCGATCTCGACCGTGCCGCCCTCCAGCGCCCCGCCGCCCTGGACGGTCAGGGGCAGCGCGCCGCGGCCGTCGTCGTCGATGCGGGCGCCGAGCGTGCGCAGGGCGGTGATGACCTGGCCGAGCGGACGCTCGTAGGAGCGCGGGTCGCCGTCGAAGCGGATGTCGCCGTCGGCGAGGGTGGCGACGGGCGGCAGGAAACGCATGACCGTGCCCGCGTTGCCGACGTCCACCGTCGTCGGTCCGTGCAGGGCCGCCGGGATGATCCGCCAGGCCTCGCCGCTCGCGCCGGCGCCCGCGGAACTGGAGGAGACGGTCTCCTCGATGCCCACGCCCATCGCGCGCAGCGCGTCCGACATCAGCTGGGAGTCGCGCGAGCGCAGCGGGCGGCGCACCCAGCCCGGCTCGGAGGCGAGGGCGGCGAGCACGAGGGCACGGTTGGTGACCGATTTGGACCCCGGCACCGTGACGGTGGCGTGGACGGTCCCATCGGCGAGCGGAGCGGGCCAGAGGGCAGGGGCGGGGGTCTCGGTCATGGCCCCCACTTTAGTGGCTTCCTCCGGGGCCGGATCTTGATCGCCGTCCGGTCTCAGAGGGTGGTCACAGGCGGAGCAGCCAGCGGCCGCCGCCGACCAGCGAGCACAGCGCGACGACGTGGAAGAAGAGCAGCCACACCACGGGGTGCACGTGAGTGAGGCGCCCCAGCTGGTCGGCGTCGGAATCGGGCGCCCCTCCGCCCCGCCGCTTGGCGCCCAGCTCGAAGACCGGCCGGACCCCGCCGAGCAGCAGGAACCACACGACGAGGTAGGCGAATCCCGCCTGCACCTCGGCCGGGGTCAGCCACGACACCAGCAGGAAGGTTCCGCCGGTCAGCACCACCGTCAGCGCCCCGTACGCGTTCCGGATCATCACCAGCATCACCAGGAGCAGGGCCGTGGCCGCCCACAGGAGCAGCGTGATCCGGTGCGCGGACAGCAGGGCCGCCCCGCCCAGACCGAGCAGCGAGGGCGCGGTGTACCCGCCGGCCGCGGTCAGGATCATCCCCAGCCCCGTCGGCTTGCCCCGGCTGACGGTGACGCCGCTGGTGTCGGAGTGCAGGCGTATCCCGCTCAGCCGCCGGCCGGTGAGCAGCGCCAGCAGGCCGTGCCCGCCCTCGTGCGCGATGGTGATGGCGTTGCGCGAGAGCCGCCACAGCGGGCGGGGGCCCACCGCGGCCAGCGCGACCAGCCCGGTCGCGATCACCAGCCACTGGTCCGGTGCGTTCTGCATGCCCGTGAGCCGGTCCCACAGGCCGGCGGTCGTGCTGCTGTCCATGAGGTGGCGGACTCCTTGCGGTGAGGTGCGGTGGACATGGCAGTGTGGCAGCCATGTGCGGACGGTATGCAGCGAGTCGTGGACCGCAGGACCTCGTGGAGGCCTTCGGCATCGAGAAGTGGGAGCCGGAGGAGGCCCTGGCCCCCGACTTCAACGTGGCGCCGACGAAGGAGGTCCACGTCGTCCTCGACCGTCCTGTGAAGGACGCTTCGCACCCGCGTCCGGTTCGCCAGCTGCGCGTCCTGAAATGGGGACTCGTGCCCTCCTGGGCCAAGAACCCCGACGGCGCCGCCCGCATGATCAACGCCCGGTCGGAGACCCTGCACGAGAAGCCGTCCTTCCGCCGCGCGTTCGCGCAGCGCCGCTGCATCGTCCCCGCCGACGGGTACTACGAGTGGGTCACCGCCCACGACGAGCGGCAGCTGGAGGTGGAGGGGAAGAAGAAGCGGGCCCGCAAGCAGCCCTACTTCGTGCTCCCCTCCGACGGCTCGCTCTTCGCCATGGCCGGCATATACGAGTTCTGGCGCGACCGGACCCTGCCCGACGAGCACCCCCTCGCCTGGTGGGTGACCTGCTCGGTGATCACCACCGAGGCGGAGACCGGCCCGCTGGGGGTGGCCCCCGCCGAAGGGCCGCGCTCGCTGTCCGAGATCCACCCCCGGATGCCGCTGATGCTCACCCCCGACCGCTGGGACGCCTGGCTGGACCCAGCGAACACCGACACCGAGGGCGCCCTGCGGGAACTGCTCGCGCCGCCGCCCGGTGGACTGATGCGCGCCTACCCGGTGTCCACCGCCGTGAGCAACGTGCGCAACAACGGCCCGGAGCTGCTGACGGAGCTGGCCGCGCCGGAGGAGGGCACTCTTTTCTGAGGCGCGTCCCGACCGGCTTTCGCAGGCGTGTCCCGACCGGCCCGCACGGCACGATGGGGGCATGACCACGCGTACCGAGAGCGTCGACACCCCGGCGGGCGAGGCCCGCATCACCTGGCACACCGCCCCGAAGGGCCGGCTCGTACTCGCCGTGAGCCACGGTGCGGGCGGCGGCATCGAGGCCCGCGACCTCCAGGCGCTGGCCGCCGCCCTGCCCGCCCGCGGGATCACAGTGGCGCTCGTCGAACAGCCCTGGCGGGTCGCCGGGAAGAAGGTCGCCGCCGCACCCAGGGTGCTGGACGAGGGCTGGCGCGGGCTGTGGCCGGCGCTCACGGCACCCGGGCTGCCGGTGGTCGCGGGCGGACGCAGCGCGGGCGCCCGCGTGGCCTGCCGCACCGCCGGAGAACTGGGCGCCGCCGGGGTCCTGGCCCTGGCCTTCCCGCTGCACCCGCCGGGCCGGCCCGAGAAGTCCCGCGCCGCGGAACTCACCGGGGCCGGCCGGCCCGCCCTCGTGGTCCAGGGCGGCCGGGACCCCTTCGGCCGCCCCGAGGAGTTCCCGGAGCCGGCCGGGGAGCACCCGTACGAGCTGGTCGAGGTGGCCCACGGCGATCACGGCTTCGCGGTGCCGAAGAAGGCCGCCACCACCCAGGAGGAGGCTCTGCGGACGATCACCGAGGCGGTCGGGGAGTGGCTCGCACGGCTCCCCGGGTGACCCGGGCCACGCCGCCCGCCGCCGGCCCGGGAAAAGCCGGAAACCCGTGGTGTTCCCGGGAATGCGCCGCCCCGCCTCTCTGTTGTCCCACATGTCGGTACACACGGAACGTCGGAGGAGAGGGAGCGCATGACCCAGGTCATCAGCCAGAACCGTCCGCAGGCCGCTGACCTGGACTGGACGGTGCTGCCCGCCCCCAAGCGCAGCTCGCTCCGGGCGGCGGGGGGCCGGGAAGGTCGACTATTCTCCGATTCGAGCGGATCCGCTTTCGGAGCCGCCACGCAGTCGGAGGAGGTGGGTCCTGTCGCTGGGACCGACGAAGGCCACGCGGAGGAGACGACCCTGGAGCGCAACGCGCGCTTCGAACGGGACGCCCTCGGCTACCTCGACCAGATGTACTCGGCCGCGCTGCGCATGACGCGCAACCCGGCCGACGCCGAGGACCTGGTCCAGGAGACGTACGCGAAGGCATACGCGTCCTTCCACCAGTTCCGCGAAGGCACCAACCTGAAGGCGTGGCTGTACCGCATCCTCACCAACACCTTCATCAACTCCTACCGAAAGAAGCAGCGCGAGCCCCAGCGCAGCGCAGCGGAGGAGATCGAGGACTGGCAGCTGGCGCGCGCCGAGTCGCACATGTCGACCGGACTGCGCTCGGCCGAGTCGCAGGCGCTCGACCATCTGCCCGACTCGGACGTGAAGGAAGCCCTGCAGGCCATTCCGGAAGAGTTCCGCATCGCGGTCTATCTTGCCGACGTAGAGGGCTTTGCGTACAAGGAGATCGCGGACATCATGGGTACACCCATCGGAACGGTCATGTCGCGACTGCACCGTGGCCGCCGTCAGCTCCGCGGAATGCTGGAGGACTACGCCCGCGAGCGCGGGCTGGTTCCCGCGGGTGCTGGAGAGGCGAACGACCGGAAAGGCACGGGCTCATGAGTTGCGGAGAGCCGCACGAGACAGAGTGCTCTGAGGTCCTGGACCACCTGTACGAGTTCCTCGACCATGAGATGCCCGACAGCGACTGCACGAAGTTCGAGACCCACTTCGGCGAGTGCAATCCCTGTCTGGAGAAGTACGGCCTGGAACAGGCCGTGAAGAAGCTGGTCAAGCGCTGCTGCGGGTCGGACGACGTGCCGTCCGACCTGCGGTCGAAGGTGATGGGCCGGATCGAGCTGATCCGGTCGGGGCAGGCCGTCCCCGACCATGACGTCACCGCCGACAACCCCGCGTCCGGCTGACCGCTGCGAAATCGGTCGAACTGCTGAACACCCGCCCCCGGAAGATCAGTTCATTCACCCGAATGTGCTAATCCGGGGGCGTCCGCATGGCGCAATACGAAATTGTGGCCCACCCCGCTCGGGGCCCCACCTATTCTCCCCAATCGGTACCGGTCCGATCCGGTGCCCGGCTTGCACGGCCCAGGGGAGGAGAGTGCCATGTGGGGTCTTCCGCCGGCCGCCCGCGGATTCGTTCTCTGCGTCGTACTGGCGGCACTCGCCTGCACCGTCCCGGTCCTCACGGATTCCGTTACGCCCTGGCCGGCCGTGACCCTGCTCGCCGTGCTCTACCTCGGCTGCGAACTCGTCCGGCACTGCCCGCTGCCGGGCCGCCGGGCCCCCGAGGGCATCGGCTCCTTCTTCCCCGTGGTGCTCGCCGCCGTCTTCCTGCTGCCGCCCGCCGCCGCCGCGCTCGTGGCGCTGCCCGGAGGTCTCGCCGCCACCGTGGCCCAGCGGCCCGCCGGGGTGCGCCGGGTGTGGCACGGGGCCCAGCAGTCCCTGGGCGCATGGGCGGCGGGGCAGGTGTTCGGGCTGCTCGGCGGCCCGGCCGCCCTCGGCCGGGGGCCCGCCGCCGGGTCCGCGCCCCCCGGGTGGCCCGCCGACCTCCCCGGCGCGATGCTCCCCGCGACGGCGGCGGCCGCCGTCTTCTGCCTGGTGATCACCGCCCTCGACGGGGGCATCCTGGCCGCCGCCGAACGCAGGCCGGCCGCCACCACCTGGCACGGCCTGGTCCCCCTCACCCTCGCCGCGCACTGCGTCCACGGCCTCGCCGGACTGATGATGGCCGTCATGTGGCGCAGCCCGTACGGGGTCCCGGCCGCGCTGCTCGTCCTGCTCCCGATGTATGTCTCCTGCTGGGTCTTCGCCCAGTACCACCGTGAGCGCGCCGCCCATCAGGCCACCATCCGGGCCCTCGTCCAGGCCGTCGGCATCAAGGACCGCTACACGCGCGGCCACAGCGAACGGGTCGGCCAGGCCTCCACGATGATCGCCCGCGAGCTGGGGATGGCCGAGGAGCGGCTGGAAGTGGTCCGCTTCGCCGGCATCCTGCACGACGTCGGCAAGATCGGCGTCCCCACCCGGCTGCTGCGCAAGGACGGGCCGCTCACCCCGCAGGAGCGCCGGATCATCGAACTGCACCCCGAGTACGGGCACGAGATGGTGCGCGGCATCGGCTTCCTGGGGGAGGCCAGGTCCGCGATCCTGCACCACCACGAACGCGTCGACGGCACCGGCTATCCGTACGGGCTGACCGGCGAGCAGATCCCGGTACTGGCCCGGGTGGTGGCGGTGGCCGACGCCTTCGACGCCATGACCTCCACCCGCTCCTACAGCCGGGCCCGGCCGGTGCCCACCGCCCTCGCCGAGCTTGAGCGGTGCGCGGGGGCCCAGTTCGATCCGGCGATGGTACGGGCCCTGACGGACGCCGTCGGCCGGCACGGCTGGCATCCGGCGGTCACCTCGGACGACGACCTCCAGGTGATCGGCGACCCCGCTCCCGCCGGGGTACCCGGTCCCGGGGTGCGGGGGCCGGCGGCCCGGAACGGCCAGGGCCCGGCCGCGCCCGCTCCGGCCGCGCCCGCTCCGGCCGCGCCCGCGCCGGCCACCGGCCGGGACGGCGGGCTCCGCCCCCGGGGTGCGCGCACCGCCCGGCCGGCGGCGCGGACGGCGCTCGGCGCCCTGCCCGCGCAGGACGCCGCGCCTCCCGGCGCCGACGGCCCCGGCAGCCAGGCCCCGGCCGCCGGCGAACGGCCCGGCCGCGACGCGGACGGTGCCGGGGCGGGCGCATGAGGGCCGCGGGCGCGTGGGCGGTACGGGGGGCCGCGGCCGCGCTCGCCGCCGTCGGCCTCGCCCACACCCTGTGGAACGGCCTGACCGAGCCCGGCGTCGCCCTGGCCTTCGGCGCCCTGGTCACCGTCGGCGAGCTCGCCCGCAGGGACCGGCCGGGCGCTCCCGACCACCTGGGCGCGCCGCTCGGCTCGGCCGGCGCCCTCGCCTACGCCCTGCTCGGCCGGAACGCGGGCCTGCCGACCCACCACGGGGTGCTGGAGACCGTCGCCGTCGTCGCCGCGGCAGCCCTCGCCGGGATCGTCCCGCACGTCGCCCGTGGCTGCGGCCCCGCCCTCGACCACCTGTCCCGCCGGGTGCTCACCGTCGCCTTCGCCGCCGCCTGCTTCCAGCCGCTCCACCACTCCGGCCGGCTGGAGCAGCGGCTGGGTCAGGGGCCGTACCTCGTCGTCTTCCTGCTGCTCCTGCTGGTCCTGGTCGCCCTGTGCGACGCCGTGCTCGCCGCCGCCCTCGCGGGGGCGCGCACGGGCCGGCCGTACGGGCCGCTGCTGCGCGACGGGCTGCGCGCCCAGCTCGGCATCGGCCCGGCGATCTGTGCCACCGGCGTCGTCATGGCGCTCGGCGCGGCCGCCGCGGGGCTGTGGGCCGTCCCCGTCCTCAGCGTGCCGCTGCTGCTGACCCAGCTGTCCTTCCACCGGATCGCCGCGATCCGCACCACCTACCGCCAGACCGTCACCTCCCTGGCCCGGGCCACCGAGATCGCCGGCTACACCCCGCCCGGACACGCCCGCCGGGTGGCGGCCCTGAGCTGCGCCGTCGGCCGGGAGCTGGGCCTGTCGGAGCGGGAGCTCACGGTGCTGGAGTACGCCGCCCTGATGCACGACATCGGCCAGCTCTCCCTGGTCGACCCGGTCCCGGACGGGGCCACCGCCGAGCTGCCCGCGGCCGAGGCCCGCCGGATCGCCGGGCTGGGCGGGGAGGTGGCCCGGCAGACCGGGGTCCCCGCCGAGGTCGCCGTGATCGTGGAGCGGCAGGCGGACCCGTACCGGGAGCAGCCCGCGCCGGCCCGGATCGTGCGCGTGGTCAACGCGTACGACGACCTCGTCGGCGCGAACCGTCACCCGGGCGGCTCACTGGCCGCCCTGGAACAGCTCCGCCTGGGCACCGGGCACGATTATCAGCCGGAGGTCGTGGAATGCCTGGCGAGGGTTCTGGCCAGGGGCGGACGTGGCAGAGTGGTGCCCGTCCCACCGGGGTAACCCATGGGTAATGAGCGGCCGTCCGAGTGGGCATGGTTGGATGCCAGTAAGAGTGTCCGCAAGGCTGCACCGTAGTCCCCCAGCCACCGCTGGGAGGTGCCCCCAGGCAGGCGGGAATCGTGAGGATCTTCGGGAAGGTACGGCATCGGCCCTCCGCCTCGTGGCGGCAGGCCACCGACCGCGCGTTCACGCTGATCGGTGACGGGCGGTACGAGGACGCCGGGGCGCTGCTGACCAGAGCCGCGGACCTGGAGCCGTGGCTCTCCGAGTCCTGGTTCAACCTGGCCCTGCTGCACAAGTTCCGGCACGACTGGGAGCAGGCGAGGGCCGCCGGACTGCGCGCCGTGGCCCTGCTGGACCGGGAGACCGGGGCCCCCGACTGGTGGAACGTCGGGATCGCCGCCACCGCGCTCCAGGACTGGCCGCTGGCCCGGCGGGCCTGGCAGGCGTACGGGCTGAAGGTGCCCGGGGACCCGCACGGCGCGAACGGCAGCGGCGGCGGGAACGGCGAGCCGGTCGGCATGGAACTCGGCAGCGCCGCCGTGCGGCTCTCGCCCGAGGGTGAGGCCGAGGTGGTGTGGGGCCGCAGGCTGGACCCGGCGCGGCTGGAGGTCCTGTCGATCCCGCTGCCCTCGTCGGGGCGGCGCTGGGGCGAGGTCGTCCTCCACGACGGGGTCCCGCACGGCGAGCGGGTGACCGCCGCCGGACCCTCCTACCCGGTGTTCGACGAGATCGAGCTGTGGGCGCCGTCCCCGGTGCCGACCTGGGTGGTGCTGCTGGAGGCGGCCACCGAGGCGGACCGCGACGCGCTGGAACAGCTCGCCTCGGACGCGGGCTTCGCCGCCGAGGACTGGTCCTCGTCGGTGCGGCTGCTGTGCCGGACCTGCTCGGAGAGCGAGATGCCCAGCGACGAGGGCGACGGCGAGCACCTGGATCCGCACGACCACAGCGAGCCGGGACACCCCGGGCCGCTGGGGCACCGTACGGCGGGCTCCGGTTCCCTGTGGGTGCCCGAGCGCGAATGCGGCATCGCGGCACCGGCCGGACTGGTCCGCGGCCTCCTCGACAGCTGGGTCTCCGACAGCCCCGACAGCCGCGAGTGGCGGGATCTCGAAGAAGTCTGCTGAGCCGGGGCCGTAGGCTGTACGGGCACATCGGTGGCCATCGGCGACCACCGGTGAACGGGACTTACGGAAGGCGTACGGCGGACATGGCGCAGCAGGAGAACCAGGTTGTCGATGGTGGCGAGGTCGTGAACGACGGGTACGTCGTGGACACCGAGGACTGCGCGGCGCGCGAGCTGGCCCATCGGGAGCGCGGCACCGCCCGCCCGATCACGGTCGTCGGCAACCCGGTCCTGCACCGCGAGTGCAAGGACGTCACCGAGTTCGGCGACGAGCTGGCCCGGCTGATCGACGACATGTTCGCCAGCCAGAAGGCGGCCGAGGGCGTCGGCCTGGCCGCGAACCAGATCGGCGTGGACGCCAAGGTCTTCGTCTACGACTGCCCGGACGACGACGGCGTGCGCCACACCGGGGTCGTCGTCAACCCCAGGCTCGTCGAGCTCCCGGCGGGCTCGCGGGTGCTGGACGACTCCAACGAGGGCTGCCTGTCCGTCCCGACGGCGTACGCCTCGCTCGCCCGCCCGGACTACGCCGAGGTCGAGGGCCAGGACGCCCAGGGCAACCCGGTCAAGGTCCGCGGCACCGGCTACTTCGCCCGCTGCCTGCAGCACGAGACCGACCACCTGTACGGCTACCTGTACATCGACCGGCTCTCGAAGCGGGACCGCAAGGACGCCCTGCGCCAGATGGCGGAGGGCACCCCGCGCTACGAGACCGTCCCCAACGCCTGAGGCTCGGCCTAAGCGGCCTGCGGGCCCCGGAACGCGCGTCTGAAGGAGTTCGGCGTGGTGCCCAGGGTCCGCAGGAAGTGGTGGCGCAGGGCGGCCGCGTTGCCGAAGCCGGAGCGGCCGGCGATCGCGTCGACCGTCTCGTCGGTGGACTCCAGCAACTCCTGCGCCAGCAGGACCCGCTGGCGCAGGACCCACTTGTACGGGGTGGTGCCGGTCTCCTGCAGGAAGCGGCGGGCGAAGGTGCGCGGCGACATGTGCGCCCGCTCCGCGAGCTGCTCGACGGTGATCTCCTGCGCCAGGTGGCGGCCCATCCACCCGATCACCTCGCCCACCGTGTCGCAGGACGTGCGCGGCAGCGGCCGCTGGATGTACTGCGCCTGCCCGCCGTCCCGGTGCGGTGGTACGACCATCCGCCGCGCTATCGCGTTGGCCACCTCGGCGCCGTGCTCCTGGCGGACCACGTGGAGGCAGGCGTCGATCCCGGAGGCGGTGCCGGCCGAGGTGATCACCGGGCCCTCGTCGACGTAGAGCACGTCCGGGTCGACCAGCGCCCGCGGGAAACGCCGGGCCAGGGCCGGGGCGTGCATCCAGTGCGTGGTGCAGCGCCGGCCGTCCAGCAGCCCCGCCGCGCCCAGCACGAAGGCCCCGCTGCACACGCTGAGCACCCGCGCGCCGCGCTCCACACCGCGGCGCAGCGCGGCCAGGAGCGGCTCCGGGTAGCTGCGCCCGGAGGCGTTTCGGAAGGCGGGCACGCAGATCAGGTCCGCGCTCTCCAGCCGCTCCAGCCCGTGGGCGGGGGCGAAGGCGAAACCCGTTCCGGCCATGGTCAGCGGGCCGTCCTCCGCCGCGCACACGGCGTAGTCGTACACCGGCAGTCCATGGTCGCTGCGGTCGATCCCGAAGACTTCGCAGAAGATTCCGAACTCGAAGGGGGCCACTTCGTCGAGGAGGGCCACGGCCACGTTGGTCAGCATGCACCCAGTGTGGCAGTAATTCGTTCTTTCATGGCAGTCCTGCCAGTGGCCGGGTGGGGTGAACGGGGCGACAGTGGATACATGAACACGTTCCTGAGCTACCTCGCCGTCCTCGCCGTCGCCACCCTGCTGCTCGCCCCCAGCCTGTACGGGGCTCTGCGGGATCGGCGGATCGACCGAGAGCTGCGGGCCGTCGAGACGCGCCTCGTGTGGCTGCCGCGGCAGAAGGCGGGCGGCATGCCGCCCACCCCGCGGCCCCGGCACGGCCTCCGGTCCGCCGCCTGGCGCCGGGGCCGTCTCGCCCACTGAGCCCCACGGCGCACGCACCGCCCCGGAACGCGAAGAGCCGGGACGCGATCGGCTCGCGTCCCGGCTCTCGGTGCGTCAGAGGGGCTTCCGAGGGGGTCAGAGGAGGCTAGAAGTCCTCGTCCAGGTCGACCGTGCCCTCGACCGCGACCTGGTAGGCCGACGGGCGGCGCTCGAAGAAGTTCGTCAGCTCCTGGACACCCTGGAGCTCCATGAAGGAGAACGGGTTCTGCGAGCCGTACACCGGCGGGAAGCCGAGTCGGACCAGGCGCTGGTCCGCGACGCACTCCAGGTACTCGCGCATCGACTCGGTGTTCATGCCCGGCAGGCCGTCGCCGCACAGGTCCCGGCCGAACTGCAGCTCCGCCTCCACGGCCTCCTTCAGCATGTCGGTGACCTGCTGCTGGAGCGCGTCGTCGAAGAGCTCGGGCTCCTCCTTGCGGACCGTGTCCACGACCTCGAACGCGAAGTTCATGTGCATGGTCTCGTCACGGAACACCCAGTTGGTGCCGGTGGCCAGGCCGTGCAGCAGACCGCGCGAGCGGAACCAGTACACGTACGCGAAGGCACCGTAGAAGAACAGGCCCTCGATGCACGCGGCGAAGCAGATCAGGTTCAGCAGGAAGCGGCGGCGGTCGGCCTGCGTCTCCAGCCGCTCGATCTTCTCGACCGAGTCCATCCACTTGAAGCAGAACTGCGCCTTCTCACGGATGGAGGGGATCTCCTCCACCGCGTCGAACGCCGCCGCGCGGTCGTCCGGGTCGGGCAGGTAGGTGTCGAGCAGCGTCAGATAGAACTGGACGTGCACGGCCTCCTCGAACAGCTGGCGCGACAGGTACAGGCGCGCCTCCGGGGAGTTGATGTGCTTGTACAGCGTCAGCACCAGGTTGTTCGAGACGATCGAGTCGCCCGTCGCGAAGAACGCGACCAGCCGGCCGATCATGTGCTGCTCGGCGGGCGTCAGCTTCGCGAGGTCGGCGACGTCCGAGTGGAGGTCGACCTCCTCCACCGTCCACGTGTTCTTGATCGCGTCCCGGTAGCGCTCGTAGAAGTCCGGGTAGCGCATCGGACGGAGCGTGAGCTCGAAGCCCGGGTCCAGGAGGTTCTTCTTGTCGGTGGAGCTCATTACTGGCACGCCTCGCAGGACTCGGGGTTCTCAAGGGAGCAGGCCAGCGCCTCTGCGTCGACGGCCTGCGGGAGGGCCACCGGAGCGGCGGTGGTGGCCTGGGCGGCGCGGGCGATCTTCGTCGCCGGGCGCGAGCGCAGGTAGTACGTGGTCTTCAGGCCCTGCTTCCAGGCATACGCGTACATCGAGCTGAGCTTGCCGATGGTGGGCGTCTCCAGGAACAGGTTCAGCGACTGAGACTGGTCCAGGAACGGCGTACGGGCCGCCGCCATGTCGATCAGGCCGCGCTGCGGGATCTCCCACGCCGTGCGGTACAGCGCGCGCACCTCGGCCGGGATCCAGCCGAAGCCCTGCACCGAGCCCGAGGAGTCGCGCAGCGCCTCACGGGTCTGGGCGTCCCACACGCCGAGCTGCTTCAGCTCCTCCACCAGGTAGCCGTTCACCTGGAGGAACTCACCCGACAGCGTCTCGCGCTTGAACAGGTTGGAGACCTGCGGCTCGATGCACTCGTACACGCCGGCGATCGAGGCGATCGTGGCCGTCGGGGCGATGGCGAGGAGCAGGGAGTTGCGCATGCCGGTCTCGGCGACGCGGGCGCGCAGCGCGTCCCAGCGCTCCGGCCAGTTCAGCTCGGTGTCGTAGTGGTCCGGGTGCAGGACGCCGCGCGCGGTGCGCGTCTGCTCCCAGGCCGGCAGCGGGCCGCTGCGCTCGGCGAGGTCGCAGGAGGCCTCGTACGCGGCCAGCATGATGCGCTCGGAGAGCTTGGTGGACAGGGCCTTCGCCTCGGGGGAGTCGAAGGGCAGCTTCAGCTTGAAGAAGACGTCCTGGAGGCCCATCGCGCCCAGGCCCACCGGGCGCCAGCGGGCGTTGGAGCGGCCGGCCTGCTCGGTCGGGTAGAAGTTGATGTCCACCACGCGGTCGAGGAAGGTCACGGCCGTGCGGACGGTCTCGTCCAGGCGCTCCCAGTCGATCTCGCCCGTCTCCGTGAGCACGAAGGCGCCCAGGTTGACCGAGCCGAGGTTGCAGACGGCCGTCTCGCCGTCGTTCGTGACCTCGATGATCTCGGTGCACAGGTTCGAGGAGTGGACGACGGTGCCCGGCTCGGCGGTCTGGTTGGCCGTGCGGTTGGAGGCGTCCTTGAAGGTCATCCAGCCCTGGCCGGTCTGCGCGAGGGTGCGCATCATCCGGCCGTACAGGTCGCGGGCGGGCATGGTCTTGCGGGCCAGGCCGTCGGCCTCGGCCTTGCGGTAGGCGGCGTCGAACGCGTCGCCCCACAGGTCGACCAGCTCGGGGACGTCGGCCGGGGAGAACAGCGACCACTCGGCGTCGGCGTTCACGCGGCGCATGAACTCGTCCGGCACCCAGTGGGCGAGGTTCAGGTTGTGGGTGCGGCGCTGGTCCTCACCGGTGTTGTCGCGGAGCTCCAGGAACTCCTCGATGTCCGCGTGCCAGGTCTCCAGGTAGACGGCGGCGGCGCCCTTGCGGCGGCCGCCCTGGTTCACGGCGGCGACGGAGGCGTCGAGGGTCTTCAGGAACGGCACGATGCCGTTGGAGTGGCCGTTGGTGCCGCGGATCAGCGAACCGCGGGCGCGGATGCGGGAGTACGACAGGCCGATGCCACCGGCGTGCTTCGACAGGCGCGCGACCTGGTGGTAGCGGTCGTAGATCGAGTCGAGCTCGTCCAGCGGGGAGTCCAGCAGGTAGCAGGAGGACATCTGCGGGTGCCGGGTGCCGGAGTTGAAGAGGGTGGGGGAGGAGGGCAGGTAGTCGAGGCGGCTCATCAGCCGGTACAGCGAGGCGACTTCCTCGACGGCCTGGACGCTCTCGTCCGCGGCGAGACCGCAGGCCACGCGCAGCATGAAGTACTGCGGGGTCTCGATGACCTGACGGGTGATGGGATGGCGCAGCAGGTAGCGGCTGTGCAGGGTCCGCAGGCCGAAGAAGCCGAAGCGGTCGTCGGCGCCCTCGGCGAGGGTGTGCTCGACCAGCGCGTCCAGGCGGCTCGCGTGCGTGCGCACGAACTCGGCGGTGCGGTCGGCGATGAGGCCCTCGCGGTGGCCGACCGCGACGGAGGCGGAGAAGGAGGTGGCGCCCTGGCTCGCGGCCTCGTCGCGCACGGCCAGCGTCAGCAGGCGGGCGGCGAGCTTGGAGTAGGCCGGGTCCTCGGAGATGAGGCCCGCGGCGGACTCGGTGGCCAGCCCCCGCAGTTCGGCGTCGTCGGCGGCGGAGCTGCGGCCGCGGAGCGCGGCGGCGGCGACGCGGCCGGGGTCGGTGTCGGGGAGGTCCGCCGTCAGTTCGGTGAGGGTACGCAGCAGCGTGGCCCCCGGGCCCTCGGTGTTGTCGCCAGAAACGGACTCGGCGCGCGGTGCGGAAGGCGCGATGGTCACGGCGGGAGCTCTCCCTCGCTCGGCCCGGTCATCGGCGGGCGGGCGCGGGCGCATGCGGGCGTGGCAGGAACGGGCACACCGCATGGCGTCCACCGGCCCAACCGCGAGGCCCGGACGTGTCGGCACCCGGTTCGGTCGATCCGGGCGCGCTGACGGCAGGTCATCGGACTTGGCGTCCGGATGCCGGACACTTCATACCGTTGCGGGACAGTTCCGGATTCCCACCGGATTCCCCTGCGGCGACAGCAGGCATGAGCATACATGTGGGGGCGCCCTTGTGCGGCACCCCCAACATGTAGTGTCGGCATGGCTACAGCTTGAGTCGGTACGTGAGGAGTTTCAGGCCCTCGATGGGCGCCCAGTCCCGCTCCGGGGTGCGCTCGAAGCCCAGCCGTACGTAGATCCGGTGGGCCCCGGCCATGCTGCGCTGGGTGGAGAGCACGAGGCCCGTGACGCCCTCGATCGCCCGCGCCCGCTCGATGCACGCCCGCACCAGGGCCTCGCCGACGCCCCGGCCGCGGGCCGCGTGGGCCACCGCGAGCATCCGGAACTCGGCCTCGTCGGGGCCGGCGATGTCGGCGAGCGGGCTGCCGGGTGCGGCGAAGGTCACGCCGCCGAGCACCCGCCCGCCGCGCTCGGCGACGAGCACCTCGGCCAGGGCGGCCCGGCCGGCCACGTCACGCAGCACGTTCAGGTAGGCGTCGTCCTCGTTGAAGTCCAGGTGCCCGTCGGCGAGGTAGGCCCGCGCCGTGATCTCGCCCAGCGTCTCGTGGTCGGCGGGCACCGCCGTTCTGATCACCATGTCCATGCGGTCGAGTGTGCAGGACGCCTCCCGGCGGGCGGCGCTATCGTCGGAGGCAGCACCGTCGAGGAAGGTGAGCGAGGCATGACCGTGATGACCGACAGGCCCCACATGCTGACCGAGGACTTCGAGGCTGTCGCACGCATAGCCGCTCGTGAGCGAGAAGGCACGCGACTTGAGTTCATCGACGGAGTCATCAGGAGCAAGGCCATGCCGGACGGCGACCACCAGATGATCATCCAGTGGTTGACGCGGATCTTCCTGCAGCACCGGCCGGAGCTCTGGCTCCACGGGGGGCAGGGGATCAAGGCGCAGGCTTATCGCGAGGGCAGGGCCATCCCGGACGCGGTGCTGGCCCCTTCCAAGGCGTTCGCGGGACAGGGCGACTGGGTCGACCCCGCTCCGATCCTCATGGCCGTCGAGGTGACTTCGTGGGACTCCGACACCGTCCGGCGGGATCACGTCGAGAAGCCCCGTGCCTACGCGGAGACCGGCATCCCCTTGTACCTGCTGATCGACCGGGCCAAGTGCGAGGTCTCCGTCTACAGCCAGCCCAACGGCCAGCGGTACGAGAGCATCCACATCGTGCCCTATGGAACGGACATTGCGCTGCCCGACCCCGTCGGCATCACCCTTCAGACCGAGGTCTTCAAGGACTGGGTGCGCTGAGCAGCGCCGAAGGGGCCCCGCCGCAGGACGCGGCGGGGCCCCTCCGGCGTGTGTCAGCAGCAGCGGAAGCCCTCACGGGGGTCCGCCTCGCGGGCGTCCGTGCGGGCGCGTTCGAAGGCGCGGCGGGTGAGGACCTCCGCGTCCGGGTCGTGGGAGCGGGCGTGGGCCACGTACCGGTCGTAGGCGGCCTCCCCCGAGAACTCCCGTACGTAGAACCGGGCCCTGGCCAGCACGCTGCGTACGGTGCTCACCCCACCGGCTCCTTGACCTGCCCGCCGCCGGAGTCGCGGTCCGCCCCTGCGGCGGCGAGCTGGGCCCGCTCCTCGGCGGTCGCGATCAGGCCGGCCGGGGCGACGATCTTCGACTCGGTCCACGGGGTCTCGGAGAGCTTCGCCGAGCCCGGGTCGCGGACGGCCTTGAGGCAGGTCCGGGCCGCGTCCGCGAGGACCACGATGATCAGGACGGCGAACAGGGCGCACAGCACGCCGTCGACCGTGGCGTTGGTGACGATCGTGTGCATGTCGTCCATGTTCTTCGCGGGGGCCAGCACCTTGTCGGCGTCGATGCCCGCCTGGTACTTGTCGCGCTGGGCGAAGAAGCCGACCTTCACGTCCTCGGAGAAGACCTTCTGGTAGCTGGCGGTGAGGGTCACCGTGGCGTCCCAGGCCAGCGGGACGCCCGTCACCCACGCCCACTTCAGCCGCCCGGACTTCACCAGCAGCGTGGTGCAGACCGCCAGCGCGACCGCGGCGAGCAGCTGGTTGGCGATGCCGAAGAGCGGGAAGAGCTGGTTGATCCCGCCCAGCGGGTCCTTGATGCCGACCCACAGGAAGTAGCCCCACGCGCCGACCACGATCGCGCTCGCGAACCACACGCCGGGCTTCCAGCTGACGTCCTTGAAGGACTTGTGGACGTTGCCGAGGGTGTCCTGGAGCATGAACCGGCCCACGCGGGTGCCCGCGTCGAGCGTCGTCAGGATGAAGAGGGCCTCGAACATGATCGCGAAGTGGTACCAGAAGGCCTTCATCCCGGCGCCGCCGATGACGGAGGAGAAGATCTCCGACATTCCGAGTGCGAAGGTCGGCGCGCCGCCGGTACGGGACAGCAGGCTGGCTTCCTCGACGTCCTTGGCGGCCTGGGTGAGGGCCTCGGGCGAGATGGCGAAGCCGAAGTTCGTCACCGCCTGCGAGGCGGACTCGACCGTGGTGCCGATGATCCCGGGAGGGGAGTTGACCGCGAAGAAGAGGCCCGGCTCGATGATGCAGGCCGCGATGATCGCCATGACGGCGACGAACGACTCGGTCAGCATGGCGCCGTAGCCGATCATGCGGACCTGGGTCTCCTTCTGGATCATCTTCGGGGTGGTGCCCGAGGAGACCAGGGCGTGGAAGCCCGACAGCGCGCCGCACGCGATGGTGATGAAGACGAACGGGAACATCGACCCGGCGAAGACCGGGCCGTCCCCGCGGGCCGCGAAGTCGGTGATCGACGGCATCTTCAGCGTCGGCATCGCGATGACCACGCCGATCGCGAGGAGGGCGATCGTGCCGATCTTCATGAAGGTGGACAGGTAGTCGCGGGGCGCGAGCAGCATCCACACCGGCAGGACCGACGCCAGGAAGCCGTACACCACCATCCAGATGACGAGCGTCTCCTTCTCCAGGGTGAAGGTCCCGGCGAAGGAGGACTCGGCGACCCAGCCGCCCGCGACGATGGCGAGCAGCAGCAGGGCGACGCCGATGAGGGAGACCTCGGTGACCCGGCCCGGCCGCAGGACGCGCAGGTAGAAGCCCATGAAGACGGCGATCGGGATGGTCATGCCGATGGAGAAGACGCCCCACGGGGAGTGGGCGAGGGCGTTGACGATGACCAGCGCCAGCACCGCCAGCAGGATGATCATGATGGCGAACACGGCGACCAGGGCGGCGGCTCCGCCGACGGGGCCGATCTCGTCCCGCGCCATCTGGCCGAGCGAGCGGCCGTCGCGGCGGGTGGAGAAGAACAGCGTCACCATGTCCTGGACGGCGCCCGCGAAGATCACGCCCGCGACGATCCAGATGGTCCCGGGCAGGTAGCCCATCTGCGCGGCGAGCACGGGGCCGACGAGCGGGCCCGCGCCGGCGACGGCGGCGAAGTGGTGGCCGAAGAGCACCCGGCGGTCGGTGGGATGGAAGTCGACACCGTTGTCGAGGCGTTCGGCGGGGGTGGCCCGCGTGGCGTCGACCTTCAGTACGCGGTGCGCGATGAAGCGCGCGTAGAAGCGGTAGCCGATGGCGTACGAGCCCAGGGCCGCGGCGAGCAGCCAGGCCGCGGAGATCTCCTCGCCGCGCGAGAGCGCCAGCACGCCCCAGCCGAGGGCGCCCACGAGGCCGACGAGCACCCATACGGCGATGGACTTGGGGGAGGGCGGGCCCGATGAGGTTCCCGGACCCGCCGTGTCCCGTTGTGTCCCTGTTGCTTCCGGTTCAGGCATGATCTCTCGTCCCCTCGTCGATCATCTGCGTAAGCAGGCGGAATCTACGGGGAATTGCCTGGTGAACGTAAGACCCCGTCCGCATTCCGGTCGCGGAATTCCGGTACGCGGGGCGGGGTACGGGTCTGTGGAGTGTGTGTCAGACGGCGGGGCGCTTGAGCCTGGCGACGAACTTGTAGCGGTCGCCGCGGTACACCGAACGCACCCACTCCACCGGTTCGCCGTCGGCGTCCAGGGAGTGCCGGGAGAGCATGAGCATCGGCAGCCCGACGTCCGTGCCGAGCAGGCCGGCCTCGCGCGGGGTGGCCAGCGAGGTCTCGATCGTCTCCTCGGCCTCGGCCAGGTGGACGTCGTACACCTCGGCGAGGGCGGTGTAGAGGGAGGTGTACTTGGCGAGCGAACGGCGCAGCGCGGGGAACCTCTTGGCGGAGAGATGGGTGGTCTCGATGGCCATGGGCTCGCCGCTGGCCAGCCGCAGCCGCTCGATGCGCAGCACCCGCCCACCGGTGTTGATCTTCAGCAGTCCGGCGAGGGTGTCGTCGGCGGTCACGTAGCCGATGTCGAGGAGCTGCGAGGTCGGCTCCAGGCCCTGGGCCCGCATGTCCTCCGTGTACGAGGTCAGTTGCAGGGCCTGGGAGACCTTGGGCTTGGCGACGAAGGTGCCTTTGCCCTGGATCCGCTCCAGTCGCCCCTCCACGACCAGTTCCTGGAGGGCCTGGCGGACCGTGGTGCGCGAGGTGTCGAATTCGGCCGCGAGCGTGCGTTCCGGCGGTACCGGGGTGCCGGGCGGCAGTGTCTCGGTCATGTCGAGCAAGTGCCGCTTGAGTCGGTAGTACTTGGGTACACGCGCCGTCCGGGTGGCCGCCCCGTCGTCCGGCTCCGTGAGTGCCCCTTCGGTGGCCATCGCCGCCCGCCTTCCCGACTCCAGTTTCGCTGCCGTCACCGGCTCCTCCGATATGTGCGGTCACATGGTGACACGAGTGGGGGGACAGGCCTTCTCTCCCCCCAGGTGTCGGTCCGATAACGGACCGGGCACCCGCTCATTAGACCCTTGACACCCCTAAAGGTCTAGGCCAAGCTCCAGCTACTGGTCTACACCAATATGGATCAGATCCCAGCCCCACGGCAGTACTTCGCGTATGTCACCGCGGCGGGCAAGGGAAGTGCAGGCAGGCATCCCTGAGGAGGGTGGCGTGAAGCGCAAGCTCATCGCGGCGGTCGGTGTCGCGGGCATGATGGTCGGTGTCGCGGCGTGTGGCAACGGGGACGACGACAAGGCCAAGGCCGACGCGGGTCCCAAGGAGATCACCGTCTGGGTCATGGACGGCTCCGCGCCGAAGGCCTGGATCGACGAGGTCAACAAGGAGTTCTCGGCCAAGCACCCCGGTGTGACGGTCAAGGTCGAGGAGCAGAAGTGGACCGGCATCCAGGAGAAGGTCACCACGGCCCTCTCCGAGAACAACCCTCCGGACGTCCTTGAGCTCGGCAACACCCAGACCGCCGGCTACGCGGTCACCGGCGGCCTCGCCGACCTGACCAAGGACAGGGCCGCCCTCGGCGCCGACGCCTGGCAGAAGAGCATGCTCGCCTCGGCCGAGGTCGACGGCAAGCTCTACTCCGCCCCCTGGTACGCCGCCAACCGCGTCGTCGTCTACGACAAGAAGGCCTTCGCCAAGGCCGGCGTCACCCCGCCCACCACCCGCGACGAGTGGATCGCCGGCCTGGAGAAGCTGAAGGCGGCCGACCCGGCCACCCAGCCCATCTACCTCCCCGGCCAGAGCTGGTACGTCCTCGCCGGTCTCATCTGGGACGAGGGCGGCGACCTCGCCGTCAAGGACGGCTCCAAGTGGAAGGGCGGTCTCGGCACCCCGCAGGCCGGCGCCGCGATGGAGTTCTACAAGAAGCTCCAGTCCTACTCCACCGCCCCCAAGGACAAGGACGAGGCCAACCCGCAGCAGTCCACCGACATCGTCCCCAAGGGCGGCGTCGCCTCCTGGATCGGTCTCGGCTGGGAGGCCGGCGGTGCCGAGAAGGCCCTGAAGGAGGCGGGCAAGGAAGCCGACTTCGGCTACTTCCCGATCCCGGGCAAGACGGCCGACAAGACCAGCACCGTCTTCCTCGGCGGCTCGAACCTCGCCGTGGCCGAGCGCTCCAAGAACAAGGAGCTCGCCAAGGAGTGGCTGGCCCTCGCCGCCGGCAAGGACCAGATGACCAAGTACGCGGCCGAGACCAAAGGCGCGCTGCTCCCGAACCAGGCCGCCGCCAACTTCACCCCCGCCGCGGGCTCCTTCGCCGAGGCCATGGGCAAGGCCGGCGTCAACGGCAAGATCACCCCGGTCACCGCGGGCTGGGCGAACGTCGAGACCGAGCCGAACCCCATCAAGGAGTTCATGACCAAGGTCCTGAAGGGTGAGGACGCGGCCAAGGCCGGCGCCGAGGCGGACGCGGAGATCGCGAAGCGCATCAACAAGTAGTCCCGCCCCGCAGTACCCGCACGACCCAGCAGTGTGATCGCACCGGGGAGTGCGGCAGGTGCCCGGACACCCGCCGCGCCCCCGGTCGCGCATTTGACTCCACAGTCAACCGCGAGGAAGCCAAGCCATGACCGTGCACTCCCAGGGAGCGGTGACCAGCGCTCCACAGGACGCACCACCGAAGTCCGCCGGACTGCCCGAGACGCCGGCCCCAGCAACCGGCACCGGCCCCACGCCGCCTCGCGGGGGCGGGAAGCCGCTCCCCACGGGGTGGCTGCCCTACCTGCTGGTCGCGCCCGCGGTGCTCGCCCTCGCGACGCTCCTGCTGTACCCGCTGATCAAGAACGTGATCCTGTCCCTCCAGGACATCAACAAGGTCGAGTTCATCCAGCGGAAGTACCCCTTCGCGGGACTCGCCAACTACACCGAACTCCTCGGCGACTCGACCTTCTGGACCGTCGTCGTCCGCAGCTTCGCCTTCACCCTGGCCAACGTCGCGCTGATCATGGCCCTGGGAAGCCTCATCGGCATCCTGCTGAACAAGCTCGGCAAGAAGATGCGCCTGGTCCTCTCGATGGCGCTGGTGATGGCCTGGGCCATGCCGATCGTCGCCTCGGTGCAGGTCTTCCACTGGCTGTTCGACGAGCAGTTCGGCGTCATGAACTGGGTCATGCGCACCGCCGGCTTCTCCGGCTACGAACAGCACAACTGGATGGAGACCGGCCTCTCCACCATGGTGATCATCACGATCCTGGTGGTCTGGGGCTCCATCCCCTTCGTCGCCCTCAACATGTACGCCGGACTCACCACGGTCGGCGCCGAGCTGTACGAGGCCGCCCGCATGGACGGCGCCAACGGCTGGCAGACCTTCTGGAAGATCGTCTTCCCGAACCTGAAGCCCTTCTTCCTCATCACCACCTTCCTTGAGGTGATCTGGGTGTTCAAGGCCTTCACCCAGGTCTACGCGATGAACAAGGGCGGCCCGGACCGCGCCTCCGAGATCCTCCCGGTCTTCGCCTACGTCGAGGGCCAGAGCCAGGCCCACTACGGCCTCGCCGCCGCGATCTCCGTCCTGACGATCGTGATCCTCGTCGTCGTCATGTCCTTCTACTTCCGCCTGATCCTGAAGCAGGAGGAGGAGCAGTGAGCACCACCACCGCCCCGGAGCCCGCGGCTCCCCAGAGGCCCGCACAACAGCTCCGCACCCGCCGCCCGCTGCGCCCCGGAGCCGTGGCCAAGAACCTCGGCGCCCTCCTGCTGGCCCTCGTCTTCGTCTTCCCCGTGTACTGGATGTTCTCGTCGGCCCTCAAGCCGGCCGACCAGATGCTCACGAAGGACCCCGTCTTCGTCTTCACGCCGACGATGGACAACTTCGGCAAGGCCACCGGGGTCGAGAACTTCTGGACGTACGTCACCAACAGCGTCCTGGTCACCGTCGGCGCCGTCCTGCTGGCCCTGCTCGTCGCCCTCGCCGCGAGCTTCGCCATCGCCCGTATGAGGTTCAGGGGCCGCAAGGGCCTGGTCCTCACCGTGATGATGGCCCAGATGGCCCCCTGGGAGGTCATGGTCATCGCGATGTACATGATCGCCCGCGACGCCGAGATGCTGAACAGCCTCCCGCTGCTCACCGCGATCTACTTCGTGATGATCCTGCCCTTCACCATCTGGACCCTGCGCGGCTTCATCGCCGCCGTCCCGGTGACCCTGGAGGAGGCCGCCCAGATCGACGGCTGCACCCGCGGCCAGGCCTTCCGCAAGGTGATCTTCCCGCTGCTGGCCCCCGGCCTGATGTCCACCTCGCTCTTCGGCTTCATCACCGCCTGGAACGAGTTCGCCATGGTCCTGATCCTCAACAAGGACAAGACCGCGCAGACCCTGCCGCTGTGGCTGACCGAGTTCATGTCCGCCTTCGGCAACGACTGGGGCGCCACCATGGCCGCGTCCTCGCTCTTCGCGCTCCCGGTCCTTCTGATCTTCATCTTCCTCCAGCGCAAGGCCGTCGGCGGCATGACCTCCGGCGCAGTGAAGGGATGACGCCGTCATGACTGTCCTTGCGCACCGCGCCACCGCCTCCGACGAGGTGACCCGCGACGCACTCGCCGTCCTCCAGCCCGGCTTCGAGGGCACCACCGCCCCCGCCTGGCTGCTCCGCCGGATCGGCGAAGGCCTCGCCTCGGTGGGCCTGTTCGGCCGCAACATCGCCTCGCCCGGGCAACTCACCGCGCTGACCGCGCAGCTGCGAGCCGAGCGGGACGACGTCCTCGTCGCCATCGACGAGGAGGGCGGCGACGTCACCCGCCTGGAGGTCCGGGGCGGCTCGTCCTTCCCCGGCAACCTGGCCCTCGGCTCCGTCGACGACACCGGCCTGACCCGGGACGTCGCCCACGAACTGGGCCGCCGCCTCGCCGAATGCGGCGTCAACCTCAACTGGGCCCCCTCCGCCGACGTCAACTCCAACCCGGACAACCCGGTCATCGGTGTACGGTCCTTCGGCGCCGACACCCACCTCGCCGCCCGGCACACCGCCGCCTACGTCGAGGGCCTCCAGGCCGCCGGCGTCGCCGCCTGCACCAAGCACTTCCCGGGCCACGGCGACACCAACGTCGACTCCCACCACGCCCTGCCGCGCATCGACGTGGACCTCGACACCCTCGCCGCACGGGAACTCGTACCGTTCAGGGCCGCCATCGAGGCCGGGACCAAGGCCGTGATGAGCGCGCACATCCTGGTGCCCGCCCTCGACCCGACCCGCCCGGCCACACTCAGCCCGCAGATCCTGACCGGCCTGCTGCGCAAGGAACTCGGCTACGAGGGCCTCATCGTCACCGACGGCATGGAGATGCACGCCATCGCCGGGACGTACGGGATCGAGCGCGGCTCGGTCCTCGCCATCGCGGCGGGCGCCGACGCCATCTGCGTCGGCGGCGGGCTCGCCGACGAGGCCACCGTCCTGCGCCTGCGCGACGCGCTGGTCGCGGCCGTCCGCGAGGGCACGCTCCCGCAGGAGCGCCTCGCCGACGCCGCCGCCCGGGTCCGGGCGCTCGCCGCCTGGACCCGGGCGGCCCGGCCCGGCGCGCGGCCGGAGGGGAGCCGCGCGTCCGGCATCGGCCTGACCGCCGCCCGCAGGGCCCTGGTCGTCACCGGCTCGGCGGCTCCATCGGCCGGCCGCCCGTACGTTGCGACCCTGACCCCGGTCGCGAACATCGCGGTCGGTGACGAGACCCCGTGGGGCCCGGCCGCCGAACTGGCCGAGCTGCTGCCGGGCACCGCCTCGGGCCTCTACCCGCAGGGCGCCACGGCCGGGGAGGTCCTGGCGGCGGCGGGGGAGCGCACCGTCGTCGCGGTGGTCCGCGACGCGCACCGCCACCCGTGGATGACCGAGGTGCTGGACGCTCTGGTCGAAGCCCGGCCGGACACGGTCGTGGTCGAGATGGGGCTGCCCCGCGCCGAGCCGCGCGGGGCCCTGCACATCGCGACGCACGGCGCCGCGCGGGTCTGCGGACGCGCCGCCGCCGAGGTCGTCGCGAAAGCCGTCACAGGGGTGTGACGCCGCGGCGCCGGAGCCGGGCACCCGTCACAGGGGTGGTGCCCGGCTCCGCCGCCCACGGCGAAGGGCCGGGCTCCAGCGAGCCCGGCCCTTCGTCCGTTCCGGGTGCTACGGCTGCTACAGCCCCTGCCAGGCCGGCTTGTTGGCGTAGGCGTGGCGGAAGTAGTCGGCCAGCTTGAGCTTCGAGGCCGCGGCCTCGTCCACGACGACGGTGGCGTGCCGGTGCAGCTGCAGCGCGGACGCCGGCACCAGGGCGGACAGCGGCCCCTCGACGGTCTGCGCGACGGCCTCGGCCTTGCCCTCGCCGGTGGCCAGCAGCACCAGGTGGCGGGCGTCGAGGATGGTGCCGATGCCCTGGGTGATGACGTGGTGCGGCACCTGCTCCAGGTCGTCGTCGAAGAAGCGCGCGTTGTCCACGCGGGTCTGCTCCGTCAGCGTCTTGATGCGGGTGCGAGAGGCCAGGGACGAGCAGGGCTCGTTGAAGCCGATGTGCCCGTCCGTGCCGATGCCCAGCAGCTGGAGGTCGACACCGCCGGCCTCGGCCAGGGCCCGGTCGTAGGCCTCGCACGCGGCGACGAGGTCCTCGGCCGCACCGTCGGGGCCCATGAAGGAGGCCTCGGTCAGGCCGAGCGGCTCGACGACCTCGCGCAGGACGACGGCCCGGTAGGACTCCGGGTGCCCGGCCGGCAGGCCCACGTACTCGTCGAGCTGGCATATCCGGGCCCGGGAGACGTCGGCCTCACCCGCCCCGACCTTGCGCGTGAGGGCCTCGTAGACGGGCAGCGGGGTAGAGCCGGTCGCCACGCCGAGCAGGGCGTCGGGCTTGCGGCGCACCAGGGCGGCCATGGCCTCCGCGATGAGCTCGCCGCCTGCCTTGGCGTCCGGGACGATGACAACTTCCACGCGGGGCCTGCCGATCTGGAGTGGGTGATGTGGTATAGACCAATCTAGCAGAGCGGGCCGGGTCCGGCGGGGGTCCCGCCACTTTCCATGCTGATCCCGACCCGGGCGTGCGGCCTCCCGGGGACCGGTCCGCCACCGGAGGGCCCGTCCGGGGCCGCGCCCCTGGACGGGCCCTCCCGGACCCGCCCGGGGCCGCGTCGCGTTCTAGACCAGTGCCAGCTGCAGACCGCCCGTGGCGTCCAGGTGCTGGCCCGTGACCCAGCGGGAGTCCGCCGAGGCCAGGAAGGCCACCACGTCCGCCACCTCCTCCGCCGTGCCCACCCGGTGGAAGACCGAGCGGGCGGCCAGGTGGGCCCGGGTCGCGGGATCGGCGAGCAGGGCCGCGTTCAGGTCCGTCTCGGTGATCCCCGGCCCCACCGAGTTCACGGTGATCCCCCGCGGAGCCAGCTCCGCGGCCAGCGAGCGCGTCATGGCGTTCACCGCGCCCTTCGCCATGACCGTCGCCAGGATCGCCGGCAGCGCGAGGTCCGGGGTGCCGGTCACGTTCACGATCCGGCCGCCGTCCCGCAGCCGCGCCAGTCCGTGCTGGATCACGAAGAACGGCGCCTTCGCGTTCAGTGCGTGCGCCCGGTCGTACGCCTCCTCGTCGGTGTCCCCGATCCCCGCGAAGGCCGCCGCCCCCGCGTTGTTGACGAGGATGTCCACGGCCTCGGTGTGCGCGGGGTGGGCCTCGTACGCCGCCCAGAGGGCCTGCGCGTCCCCCGGGACCCCGAGCTCGGCCCCGATGGCGAAGGCCCGTCCGCCGGCCGCCCCGATCGCGGCCACGGTCTCCTCTGCCGCCTCCGCGTTGCGCCCGTAGTGCACCGCGACCAGTGCCCCGTCGCGCGCCAGCCGCTGCGCCACGGCCCGGCCGATGCCCCGGCTGCCGCCCGTGACCAGTGCCGTCTTCCCCTCGAGCACGCCCATGACGCGCCCCCCTTCGAAATCGATAGCGGTCGCTACAGAAAGGGACCGTATCAGATTCCCTAGCGGCCGCTATAGAATCTTCGGATGGTGACCGGACAGCGCGGCAGGCCCCGCTCCTTCGACCGCGACGCCGCCCTCGACAAGGCGATGACGGCCTTCTGGGAGCGCGGCTACGAGGCGACCTCGATCTCCGACCTGACCGCCTCGATCGGCATCGGCGCACCCAGCCTCTACGCGGCCTTCGGCGACAAGCGCAAGCTCTTCGACGAGGTCGTCGTGGTGTACGGCAGCCGGTACGGGGAGTTCGCCGGCGTGGCGCTGGCCGAGGAGCCCACCGCCCGCGCCGCCGTCGAGCGCATCCTGCGCGAGGCGGCCGAGATCTACACCGACCCGGCCCACCCGCCGGGCTGCATGGTGATCAGCGCCGCGATCAACACCACCTCGGAGGAGGTGGCCCAGGCCCTGCGCGAGCGCCGCAACGCCAATCTGGAGCTCTTCGAGCGCAGGATCCGCGCCGATGTCGCGACCGGCGCGCTGCCCGCGGACACGGACGCGCGGGCGCTGGCCCGGTACACCGGGGCCGTGCTTCAGGGGATGTCCCAGCAGTCGCGCGACGGGGCGACCCGGGAGGAGCTGGAGGCGGTGGCGGAGCGGGCCCTGCTGGCCTGGCCGTAGAGCCCCGCGGATTCCTCTGGGCCACGGTGCAGGACGGGACCCTCAACCCGTCCGGCACCGTAGCCCGGAGTACTTACGGCCGTCAGGTGTGCGGTTCCCGGCGGCCGGTGAGAGGTGCCTGCGCGGTCAGGGCAGAGCGCGCGACTACCTCGCTTCCGTCCTCCTGTGCGGGGAGGGCGGAGACTGTAAGCCAATTCTGGACTAGACCAATCTGTTCTGTCCATCCAATGACGGTAGCTGGAAACCCGTCACTTCCTCCAACAGTACGCGGCCCGTGCCCCTCCTGGATACTCCTGAGTACCCGCGTGGGGAAAGTCATCGTGCGTACCCGGGGTACGCTCGCAACGTGCCCTCCATGAACGACCTCGTACGCCAGCACACCGCTCTCGGAGAAACCGACCTGGAGTGGCTCCACCTGTTGGTCTCGGAGTGGCAGCTGCTCTCCGACCTGTCCTTCGCCGACCTCGTCCTGTGGGTGCCCACCCTCGACGGCACGCGGTACGTCTCGGTCGCCCAGATGCGCCCGAACACCGGCCCCACCTCCTACCAGGACGACATGGTCGGACACCTGGTGCCCCGCGGCCGCCGTCCCCTGCTCGACGCCGCGCTCGACGAGGGCCGCATCGTGCGCGAGGGCGACCCGGAGTGGCGTGAGGAGGTGCCGGTCCGCGTCGAGTCGATCCCCGTCCGCCGCGAGGGACGGGTACTGGGAGTGATCGCCCGCAACACCAACCTGCTCACTGTGCGTACACCGAGCCGGCTGGAGCTGACCTACCTCCAGTCCGCCTCCGACCTCGCACAGATGATCGCGGCGGGCGCCTTCCCCTTCCCCGGCCAGCAGGTCGACATGGACGCCTCGCCGCGCGTCGGCGACGGCCTGATCCGCCTCGACGCCGAGGGCGTCGTCACCTACGCCTCCCCGAACGCCCTCTCCGCCTACCACCGCCTCGGCCTCGCCTCCGACCTGGTCGGCCAGGACCTCGGCGCCACCACCGCCGAACTCGCCCCCTCCCGCGGCCCGGTGGACGAGGCACTGGTCAAACTCGCCAGCGGCTGGGCCCCCCGCGAGACCGAGGTCGAGGGGAACGGCGGCGTCATCCAGCTGCGCGCCATCCCCCTCAAACCCAAGGGCACCCGGATCGGCTCCCTGGTCCTCTGCCGCGACGTCACCGAACTGCGCCGTCGCGAACGTGAACTCATCACCAAGGACGCCACCATCCGGGAGATCCACCACCGGGTGAAGAACAACCTCCAGACCGTGGCCGCGCTCCTGCGGCTCCAGGCCCGCCGTATGGATTCGCCCCAGGGCCGAGAGGCGCTCAACGAGGCCGTGCGCCGCGTCGGTTCGATCGCGATCGTGCACGAGACGCTCTCTCAGAACCTCGACGAGCGGGTCGAGTTCGACGAGATCGCCGACCGCGTGATCGCGATGGTCTCGGAGATCTCACCGGGCCGGGTCGACTGCCGGCGCACCGGCCGCTTCGGGATCCTGGACGCGGAGGTCGCCACCCCGCTGTCGATGGTGCTGACCGAGATCCTGCAGAACGCCCTGGAGCACGCCTTCACCCCGGGGGAGCGGGGCACCGTGGAAGTGGCCGCGCTGCGCAGCGGGACCGGCCGCAAGGACGGGCGCCTGCTGATCACCGTTCTCGACGACGGCAACGGCCTGCCCGAGGGGTTCGACCCCCAGCGGGCCGGCAACCTCGGGCTGCAGATCGTACGGACCCTCGTGGAGGGGGAACTGGGCGGCACCTTCGACATGGTCCGGGCCGAGCCGCGCGGCACCAAGGTCGTCCTCGACCTGCCGTCCAGCCCGCAGAAGTAGCAGCCGTGACGCTGACTCAGCGTGAGCGGCGGCTTCCGGGCCCCGCGCACGCAGCGTAGTCGCACAGCAGCACTGAGCCCCGGACCGAATGCTTCGGTCCGGGGCTCAAGAGCACGTTGCTGAGCGCTTCTTCGGTACTGCGCGCTGCGCGTCGAGGCTCGAAAGTCGTTGTCAGGCGCTGGCGTTGCGCGCCCGGTTGCGAGCGGCGCGGCGCTTCATGGCGCGGCGCTCGTCCTCGCTGAGACCGCCCCAGACGCCGGAGTCCTGACCGGACTCGAGCGCCCACTGCAGGCACTGCTCCATGACGGGGCAACGGCGGCAGACGGCCTTGGCTTCCTCGATCTGCAGCAGCGCAGGACCGGTGTTGCCGATGGGGAAGAAGAGTTCCGGGTCTTCCTCGCGGCAAACGGCGTTGTGACGCCAGTCCATGGCTGCTCCATCTCCTTGTATTGCGGGCACTTTGCTTGTGAATGTGAACGCTTTCACGAATCCCCCCGTGAGGGAAGGGCGACCGCCCGGTTTCACGCGGGTGATCAGTCTGAGATTCGTGGAGGGGTTCTGGCGGTCTGTGTGGGTGCCGGGTCCTGCGGGCTGTCCCGATCGCCATGAAGAGATTCGCAAACCTCGGACGGGGATACAACCCCTTCCGGAAAGTTTTTTTTGATTCGTCGGTGTCTACTAGGTCACAGCCCTACATCGTGAGGGTGGACCGGCGTGTAAACGTTCGAGTGAAAGGCCTATGGGCCCTTCTACTCACACAATCACACGCAGTGCACGGCGTACGCCTGTGAACCGAACGCTGGTGCGCAGCCCGAGGTGATCACCGTCCATCTGGAACGGGAGGGGAACCTTCGAATGCAAGGTGAAGTCGGTCAGATCGTGCAGAGACACCGCATGCTTGCCGTGCGGACCCCGCTCAGGAGTGGAGGTCAGGAGCTGTGTCGCGTAGCGGGCGACGGCCGGAGTTGACAAACGGTTGAGTGCCAATACGTCAAGCGCAGTATCGAACGATGCCTCCGGAGAGGCGTAAAGCGGACGATTCCCCAGATACGTCCACGGTGAGGTGTTGCACACTATGGACAGCACCAGACCCGTCACCGGATCCGCTCCGGGCCGCTCCAGCGTGACCGTGCCGTGCCGCCGGTTGGGCTCCTCCCAGAACTGGCGCATCAGCTGTCGTACATACAGGGCGTGCGTCGAACGCTTGCCGCGCTCCCGCTGCTGCTCGACCCGCCCCACGACGCCCGCGTCGAAACCGAAGCCCGCGCAGAAGGTGAACCAGCGCGCCGGAACCGACTCGTCCTCCGTCCCCGGGGTCCCCGCCGCCAGTCCTAGGCCGACCGTCCGCTCGCGCTCTTCGCGCAGCGCGTCCAGCAGCGCGCCCGTCGCCTCGACCGCGTCGTTCGGCAGCCCCAGGGCACGGGCGAACACATTGGTGGAGCCGCCGGGAACCACTGCCAGCCGGGGCAGCCGGTCCGGATCGGGTCCGTTGTGCAGGAGCCCGTTCACCACCTCGTTGACCGTGCCGTCGCCACCCAGGGCGACCACCAGGTCCAGCCCCTCGTGCGCGGCCCTGCGCCCCAGGTCCCGGGCGTGCCCGCGGTACTCGGTGCTGACCGCCTCCAGCTTCATCTCGCTGGCCAGGGCATGGATCAGGACATCGCGCGTGCGCGCACTGGTGGTCGTCGCTGCTGGGTTGGCCACGAGAAGTGCACGCATGAGCGCCAGACTACCCACCCCTTCGTGCGCCGGCCCTACTGCCCGCCCCCTCCGGCCCGCGGAGGGCGCCGCTACCCTGCTCGGGTGAGTAAGAAGCAGCCCGCGAAGGCCCCCGCCCCCACCGTCGAAGCGCCCACCGCGCTGCCCCGCCGGCTGACCGCCGCGGCCGCGCTCACCGCCCTGGAAGGCCTGGCGCTCGCCGGCCTCGGCGTGTACATGCTGTTCGTCGGCATCGCCGGCGACCCCGACTCCCCGCAGCAGGCCGAGACGGGCGGCATCACCCTGCTCGCGCTCGCCGCGCTGCCGCTGATCGCCGCCCGCGGACTGCGCCTGGGCCGCCGCTGGAGCCGCGGCCCGGCACTGATCACCCAGCTGATGGCGCTGCCGGTGGCCTGGACGCTCTACACCACCGGCGGTGCCATGATCGCCGCCGCCGTGGCTCTTGCCGTGGCCGCGGTGGCCGTCGTCGCGCTGCTCGTGAACCCGACGGCGACCGAGGCCCTCGGTATCGGAGAGCCGTCCTCCTCCTGAGCCCGGCGGAGTGAGCCGGGCCCGGCTCACTCCTCGACGAGGAGCTTCTCGCGGAGCTGGGCCAGGGTGCGGGCCAGCAGGCGGGAGACGTGCATCTGGGAGATGCCCACCTCCTGCGCGATCTGCGACTGCGTCATGTTGCCGAAGAAGCGAAGGAGCAGGATCCGCTTCTCTCGGGGCGGCAGTCCCTCCAGCAGAGGCTTGAGGGACTCGCGGTACTCGACGCCCTCCAGAGCCTCGTCCTCCGCGCCCAGGGTGTCCGCGACCGCCGGCGACTCGTCGTCGGTGTCCGGGACGTCCAGGGAGAGCGTGCTGTAGGCATTGGCCGATTCCAGCCCCTCCAGCACCTCCTCCTCGGAGATACCGAGCCGCTCGGCCAGCTCGTGCACCGTCGGGGAACGCCCGTGCTGCTGGGACAGCTCGGCCGTGGCCGTCGTCAGCGAGAGCCGCAGCTCCTGCAGACGCCGGGGCACCCGCACCGCCCAGCCCTTGTCGCGGAAGTGGCGCTTGATCTCGCCGACCACCGTGGGCGTGGCGTACGTGGAGAACTCGACCCCGCGGTCCGGATCGAACCGGTCCACCGACTTGATCAGGCCGATTGTCGCGACCTGGGTCAGGTCGTCCAGCGGCTCACCGCGGTTGCGGAAGCGCCGCGCCAGGTGCTCGACCAGGGGCAGGTGCATCCGTACCAGCCGGTTGCGCAGCTCCGCCTTCTCCGCCGAGCCGTCGGGCAGCGCCCGCAGCTCGACGAACAGCGCCCGCGCGCTGCTGCGGTCGCGCGGATCGGGCAGGGGCACCGGGGCCGGAGGCACCGGGAACCCCGCCGCCGGGGCCGGCGCAGCGGCCTCCGGCGGCTGTGCCGGCTGTGATTGGTCGTGCTGGTTCTCGCTCATAGGGCCCGCCCGTCGCTCCGCCGAGTCCAAAAAGCCGTCTTCCGCATCCGCGTCAGCCGGGTGCGGCCGGGCGTGCAGCTGCTCCGGGATGCCGCCGTCGACCTCGTGCCGTACTCGGGGCCGATCCCCGCCCCGCACCGGGATCTCCCCGCCGCTCACGCCGGGCCTGGCCCCGCGCCGCGTTGTTTGTAGAGACTGATGCTCACCGTCTGGTTCTCCTCGACCGTGGCCTCGACCTTGCCGGCCAGTGCCGACAGGACCGTCCACGCGAACGTGTCACGCTCCGGCGCGCGTCCGTCCGTGGTCGGTGCCGAGACGGTCACCTCCAGCGAATCGTCGATCAGCCGGAAGACGCAGCTGAGGACGGAGCCCGGCACGGCCTGCTGGAGCAGGATCGCGCAGGCCTCGTCCACCGCGATGCGGAGGTCCTCGATCTCGTCGAGGGTGAAGTCCAAACGTGCCGCGAGGCCGGCCGTGGCCGTCCGCAGCACCGACAGGTAGGCACCCGCAGCGGGCAGCCGGACTTCCACGAAGTCCTGAGTCCCGGGCTCGCCTGCGATCTGGGACACCCTCACCTCCAAGGTGGTACGAGCTCTTTTCGCCGGTGACGCTACCGCGATCCGGGCGATTGTGTCGCGGCACCCCTCGTGACGCCCGCTCTGAGCACCCTGCCCTGCGGCCAGTGACTGATGGTAAGCCCTTGGGTACACACAGTGGCTAGGGGTCTGCGGGGGTCAAATCGGGGGAACCGGCGGAGGGTTGAACTACCCCGCCTCAGACGATCGAACCGTCGACGAAACACCAGCGCCAGGTCTCGCCCGGCTCGAAGCTCCGCATGACCGGATGACCGGTCTCGCCGTGGTGCGCCGTCGCGTGCCGGAAGGGCGAGGAATCGCAGCACGCCACGTGCCCGCAGCCCAGGCACATCCGCAGTTGCACCGGGTGGCTGCCGACGGCCAGACATTCGGCGCAGGTCTGTGCAGACGGGACCGGCTCGGGGCGCGGCAGTTCAGCAACGTGGGTGCACTCGCTCATGATGGCCAGCGTACGGCCAGGGTACGGGCGCGCGACGACGGAGGACGGATCTTCGATGGACGTATTGCAGCTGGTGGCCCTGGTCGCGGGCAGCGCGGCCGTGGCGGGACTCGCCCGCCGCACGCCGGTCCCGGCGCCGCTCCTGCTGGTCGCCGCCGGCCTGGCGGCCTCGTACGTCCCGGGCGTGCCCGCGTACACCCTCGACCCGCACATCGTGCTGCCACTGCTGCTCCCGCCGCTGCTGTACACGGCCGCCGTGGACAGTTCCTACCTGGACCTGCGGGCCAACATCAGGCCGATCGCGATGCTGTCGGTCGGCTACGTGCTCTTCGCGACGGTCGTCGTCGGGTACGCGGCGTACCTGCTGGTGCCCGGGCTGTCCCTGCCGGTGGCGCTGGTGCTGGGCGCGGTGATCGCGCCGCCCGACGCGGTGGCCGCCACCGCGATCGCCCGCAAGCTGCGGCTGCCCAACCGGTTGACGACCATCCTGCAGGGCGAGTCCCTGGTCAACGACGCCACCGCCATCACCGCGTACAAGGTGGCGCTGGCGGCGGCGGTCGGGGTGAGCGCCGGCTGGGCGGGCGGGATCGCGGAGTTCCTGCTGGCCTCGGTGGGCGGCGTCGGCGTCGGCCTGCTGCTGATGGTGCCGATCCACCAGCTGCGCAAACGGATGAAGGAACCGCTGCTCCAGAACACCCTCTCGCTGCTGATCCCCTTCGTGGCGTACGCGGCGGCCGAGCGGGTGCACGCCTCCGGTGTGCTGGCCGTCGTCGTGGTCGCCCTCTACCTCGGGCACCGCAACTGGCAGGTCGACTTCGCCACCCGGCTCCAGGAGGAGGCGGTGTGGAAGATGGTCGCCTTCATCCTGGAGTCGGTCGTCTTCGCGCTGATCGGCCTCCAGCTGGCGGTGGTTCTCACCGGTCTGGGGGAGTACCAGGGCGTGGACGCGGCCTGGTACGCGGTCGCGCTGTTCGTCGTGGTGGTGGTGGCCCGCTTCGTATGGGTGTTCCCGGCTACCTTCGTGCCGCGCTGGATGTCGCCCCGGATCCGGACGCGGGAGCCGGAGACCGACTGGAAGTCCCCGGTGATCGTGGGCTGGGCGGGGATGCGGGGCGTGGTGTCGCTGGCCATCGCCTTCTCCGTGCCGGTCTCGGTGCCGCACCGCAACCTGATCCTCTTCCTGACCTTCACGACGGTCATCGGGACGCTGGTGGTGCAGGGGCTGACGTTGCCGCCGCTGATCAGGGCGCTGAAGCTGCCGCCGAAGGACGTGCAGGCCGAGACGCTGGCCGAGGCGCAGGCACAGAGCGAGGCCTCGCGGGCGGCGGAGGAGCGGCTGGCGGAGCTGCTGGAGGAACCGGAGAACTCCACGCTGCCACCGCCGCTGGCGGACCGGCTGCGGACGGTGCTGGAACGGCGGCGCAACGCGGTGTGGGAACGGCTGGGCGAGGTCAATCCGCTGACGGGGGAGTCCGCGGACGACATCTACCGGCGGCTCGCGGGCGAGATGATCGAGTCGGAGCGGGAGGTGTTCGTGGCGCTGCGGGACGACCGGCGGATCGACGACGAGATGCTGCGGGTGCTGCTGCGCAGGCTGGACCTGGAGGAGGCGGCGGCGTTCCGCGAGTCGACGTGACCCCTGCGGGGGGCTTGGCGGGGGTGCTCGGCGGGGCCGGTGCCAAGGTGCCCGGCGGGCGGCGGGTCGGCTACGGGCGGCCGGTGATGATCGCGGTGACGGTCGTGCCGGGTGGGAAGGTGCCGGCCTCGGTGAGGGCGGTCAGGGCCCAGAGGAGTTTGGCCACGTAGATCCGCTCCACCGGCAGGCCGTGGCGGGAGGCGAAGCCGGCGGCGAAGGACTCCAGGGCTTCGGGTACGCGGGCGTAGCCGCCGTGGTGGAAGTCCTCGGCCAGGGACCAGTCGCCGACCGGGCCGCCGTACGCCTCGGTCTGGAGGGAACGTATCTCCCCGGACAGGAAGCCGCCGGCCAGGACGGGGACTCCCAGCGCCCGCTGCCCGGGTGCGAGGCCCGCGGCCAGGCCCGCCAGGGTGCCGCCGGTGCCGCAGGCCACCGCGGCCACGTCGGTCACGCCGCGGAGCTCGCGGCCCAGCTCCGCGCAGCCCGCGAGGGCGAGGGCGTTGCTGCCGCCCTCCGGGACGACGTACGCCCCGCTCGCGCCGGCCTCGTCGAGCAGCTCGGCCAGGGCCTGCGGGTCGGCCTTGGCGCGGTAGCGCGAGCGGGTGACGAAGTGCAGGCGCATGCCGTCCGCCGCGCACCGGGCGAGGGAGTCGTTCAGGGGCCGGCCGGCCAGCTCGTCACCGCGGACGATGCCGACCGTCGCGATGCCCAGCAGCCGCCCGGCGGCCGCGGTGGCCCGCAGGTGGTTCGAGTACGCCCCACCGAAGGTGACGAGCTGCTCGTGCCCCGCCTCCAGCGCGGCCCGCAGGTTCGGCGCGAGCTTGCGCCACTTGTTGCCGGGAGGGTACAGGTCCACTGGTCCAAACAGATCCGTGTCCCACGGAATGGTGGTGTGGATCAGGTCGTCCCGCTTCAGCAGCAGGCGGACTCCGTGCCGCTCGAACCGCTCGTCATGGATCTCCTGCAACGGGGACGGCGGGCGGGGCTGCAAGAGCACGTCAAGGTTCGGGGGGCGATTCACCCGTCCATTGTGAGGCGCTCCCGTCCTCGCCGTCGCACGTCAGAGCCCCGCTCACACGATTCGGGTCGTGTGAGCGGGGCCGAAGCCGGCGCGCTGGACTGCCTTGCTCGCCGTCGCCCAGCGGGCCGGGGTCTACGTGTCCCGGCTGACGCGTGCGTGATCGGTGAACACACGCCGGAACAGGTCGTGCCCGGTCCGACCGGCGTGCCGGAGCGCCCAGTCCTGCGGCCCTTCCTGTTCGTCGTGCGCGCCCGACTCGGCTCCGCAGCCTTCGGCGACGCAGAACGCCTCGTAGGTCACCCCGCCTTCCGGGGCGTGCCGGATGGTGTGGGGGACGTAGCGCAGCACGGCGCGGGTCATCGGCTCACCTTCGTGTGGGGGTGCTGACGGATCTCGACGTTGCAGTCCACGACCCCCGACAGATCCCGCAGCCGGTAGCACTCCGCGCGCTGCACGACCAGGGCCGCACACACGTCGCACGTCAGGTCCGCCGGAGCGGGATCGGGCACCGGAAACGGATCACGCTGTTCGACCTGCTGCCACAGTCCCCGCACCATTCCGGATCCCTTCGTACCTCGTTGGTACCGGGATCGTCGCTGTGGTGATCAGGACGGGGGAACCTCGTATGTTTCCCACTTCGGGACGTCCCACGCCCTGTAGAACGTCCCTATGCAGAACGAGCGGTTAAGGGCCCTGATGGCATCCGGCGGCTGGACTCATGCATCGCTGGCGAGCGCCACGGGTGTCGATCCGAAGAGCGTCGAACGCTGGGTCAACCTCGGGCGTACCCCACGGCGGGCAACGGCGCTGTTGGCTGCCGAGACACTGGGCGAGGACGTCCACGCACTATGGCCGGCGCTGAGACAGGCCCGTGCCGCGCGGGCCGTCAGTCCCGAACTGGTGGCGCTGTACGACCAGCGTGCTGACCTTCCCGTCTCCGTATTCGTGGACCTGCTGACGACAGCTCGCGAGCGGATCGACGTGCTGGTCTACGCAGCGGTGTTCCTGCACGAGGCGTATCCCCGCATGAACGAACTCCTGCGGGAACGCGCGGCGGACGGCTGCACGGTCCGGATCGCCATCGGTGACGCGGACAGCGGGAACGTCCGGCAGCGTGGACAGGAAGAGAGATTCGGGCACGGCATCGAATCCCGCTGCCGTCTCGCCCTCATGCACTACCGACCCTTGGCTGACGTTCCCGGCATCGAGCTTCGAACGCACGGTACGACCCTCTACAACAGCCTGTACCGGGCGGACGATGAACTCCTGGTCAATGCCCACGTCTGGGGAGTGAACGCGTACGGTGCGCCTGTGTGGCACCTTCGCCGCCACGAAGCCGGGGGCATGTTCGACACCTACGCGGAGAGCTTCGACGCGGTGTGGGAGACGGCCCGTCCCGTGGAGGAGTGACCCGATGGCCCGGACCGAGTACTACGACGATCCCCACGCGCCCGCGCCGAACAGCATGGTCGTGGCGGCCTCCGCCGTGGTCACGGACGATCAGGGGCGCATCCTGCTGCAACGGCGCCGCGACAACGACCTGTGGGCCCTCCCCGGCGGCGGGATGGACCTCACGGACTCCCTCCCCGGAACGGCCGTCCGGGAGGTGAAGGAGGAGACCGGGCTCGACGTGGAGATCACGGGACTGGTCGGCACGTACACGGACCCCAAGCACATCATCGAGTACAGCGACGGCGAGGTCCGGCGTCAGTTCAACGCCTGCTTCACGGCCCGCATTGTCGGGGGCACGCTGGCGATCTCGGACGAGAGCACGGAACTCCGCTTCGTGGAGCCGGCCGAGTTGGGGGCCTTGCCCATGCACCACACCCAACGCCTGCGAGTACAACACTTCTTGGAGAGTCGCCCCGCCCCATACCTCGGGTGATGCTGCACGTGCGCTCAAGCAGGCCTTGGTGGAGGTCGGCTCGGCGCTCGTAGCGGATGCGTAGGCACTGGAACCGGTGCAGCCAGGCGAAGGTGCGCCGCCTCCCTCTCGGGTGGCGAAGTGGCGGCGGGCCGCCACTTCGCCGGGGGCGGCTACTTCAGGCGTTCGGCGATGCGGTCGCGGAGGGAGTCCATCGTGAAGCCGCGGGGGTCGACCTTGCCCGGCTGCCATTCGCGGTGGCCGATGACCGAGCGGGCCGTCCAGCGGTGGACCCGGCACAGGGCCGCCGACACGCGGGCTATGGCGTCCATCTGGGCCGGGGGCCACGGGTCCTCGCCGTCGCCGAGGTTCACGCATTCGAAGCCGTAGAAGTGGCGGTTGCCGTCGGTGGTCGCCTCGTTGTCCGGGGGGAGCCGCCGTTCGGCGATCACCGCCGCCAGGACGTCGGGGTCGCCGAGGCCGGCGTGGTTGGCGCGGCCGTAGCCGACCAGGTGGACGCGGCCGTCCTTGGTGATCACGCCGTGGCACAGCGGCCCCGGGAGGGCGCTGTGGCCGTTGCGGCAGAGCCCGACGGAGTACGCGGTGCCGCGTGTGACGGTGTGGTGGATCATCACCCCGTGCACGGGGCCCCAGGGCCCCTTGTGGTTGCGGTTGTGGGTGCGCCAGGCGCCGACCTCGACGACGGTCAGGCCTTCGTTCCTCAGTGCGTTGATGAACCGGTCCGCGGACATGGGTGCGGCCATGGCCGCCTCCCTTCGTGCGGTGCGCGACGGACACCCAATGTGTCCGAATCGTCACGCTCCGGTTTAGTGGAGGCGGCCCTTCCGCGGCTAGTGTTTTCGTACGGCTAGCGAGCGGATCCGGACACCGCTCACGCGGAAGCGAGCCACAGGTCGGGGCCGAAGACCTCGTAGTGGATGTCGGCGGCCGGGACGCCCTTGGCGATCAGCTGCTCGCGCACGGACCGCATGAAGGGGAGCGGTCCGCAGAGGTAGGCCCGGGTGCCGGGGGCGACGGTCACGTCGGACAGGTCCATCAGGCCGGTGGCGTCCCCCGGCTCCGCCGACTCCTCGTACCAGAACGTGGCCGTGGCGTCGGCCAGCTTGTGGGTCAGCGCCCGGTGGTCCGTCCGCAGCGGGTGGTCCGCGGGGGAGCGGTCGGCGTGCAGGACCGTCACCGGGGAGGCGTGCCCGGTCTCGGCCAGGTGCTCCAGCATCGACAGCATCGGGGTGCAGCCGATGCCGGCCGAGGCGAGCAGCAGCGGGGCGTCGGAGTCCTCCAGGACCAGATCGCCGTACGGGGCCGAGACGCGCAGGGTGTGGCCCGTGCGGACATGGGCGTGCAGGTGGTTGGAGACCTCGCCGTCGGGGCCCGTGGCGGCCGGGCCGTGCACCCGCTTGACGGTGATCGTGCGGACCGTCGAGCCGGGCGCGGAGGACAGGCTGTACTGGCGGATCTGCCGGGCCCCGTCGGGGAGTTCGACCTGGACCGAGACGTACTGGCCGGGCAGGTGCGCGGGCGCCGGGGCGCCGTCCGCGGGGGTGAGGCGGAAGGTGGTGCAGTCGGCCGTCTCCTCCGAGCGGCCGGTGACGGTCCACTCGCGCCACACGTCGCCCGCGGCGATCCGGTGCCCGGCGTAGAGGCGCTCCTCGATGGTGACGAGCGCGTTCGCCATCAGCCAGTAGACCTCGTCCCAGGCCTGGGCGACCTCGGGCGTGACGGCCTCGCCGAGGACCTCGGCTATCGCCGCGAAGAGGTGCAGGTGGACGACGGCGTACTGCTCGCGGGTGACACCGAGGCTGGCGTGCTTGTGCGCGATGCGGCTCAGCATCACGTCGGGGCGGGTGTCCGGGTGCTCGACGAGGTGGGTCGCGAAGGTGGCGATGGAGCCGGCGAGCGCCTGCTTCTGGAGGCCGGCGTTCTGGTTGCCCCGGTTGAAGAGGTCGCGGAGCAGCTCCGGGTGGGCGGTGAAGAGCTTGGTGTAGAAGAGCTCCGTTATGTCGCCGATGGCCGCTCCGACGGCGGGCAGGGTGGCTCGGACGGTCGCGGTCGACTTCTCGGACAGCATGGGGGAACTCCTCTGGTGGAACCGGTCCATTAATTTGCATCTTAGATGCTTATTTTTGCTCGCAGAGGTCCGCCTTGGTGCGGACCTCTGTTCGAACTCCCGTCGCAGGTGAGGCTATGGGGTTCGGTGGGTGGCGGTAACCGGCCATTCGGTCCTGAGGGTCAGGGACCTTCGGCCCCCGTCGGCGCCCTGCTCGAAATGCCCAGGAGCAGCGGGCCGGTCGGGGCCGCCACCAGGTCGTTCACCGTCAGCGGGTCCAGCGCGGCGAAGAACGCCTCCTGGGCGCGGCGCAGCGCGCCGCGCAGCAGGCAGGCGCTCCGCAGTGGGCAGGGGGTGGTGCCCTCACAGTCCACGACGTCGCCCGCGCCCTCCAGTTCGCGCACCACCGCGCCCACCGAGGCCGCCCGCCCGGCGGGAGTCAGGGTGAGCCCTCCGCCGCGGCCGCGGCGCGCCTCGACCAGACCGAGATGCTGCAGCCTGGCGACGACTTTGGCCGTGTGGGTGTAGGGGACCTCCATGGTCGCCGCCACGTCGCGCGTGGTGGGGAGGTCCTCCTCCTCGACAGCCAGGCGCATCAGGGTGCGCAGCGCCAGGTCGGTGAATCGGGTCAGCCGCATGGTGCCACCGTAGAAAACTCGCATCCAAGATACAAATTAAGACCCGGGTGCGATCATCACTTGGCCGAAACCGATAGGGCGTACGGAGCTCCCGCGCCCCGCGGGCGAGGAGTTCGGTCCGAGAGAGTGCCCCGCCTCCGACGGAGTAGTCCCACCCTTTTGTGTAATGGTCCCACCACGTTGCGTGCTGAAAGGCTGCTGCCGCAGACCCATGGAGTGATCGAAAGGGAAAGACATGTCGGTCCAGGCAGGTTCCGAGTCCGAGGCCCAGACACCGCAGGCCCAGGCGCCGCAGCGCAGTCTGGGGACGGCGGCCGCACGGAACTTGGCAACCACGACCAAGTCCGCGCCGCAGATGCAGGAGATCACTTCGCGGTGGCTGCTGAAGATGCTGCCGTGGGTGTCGGTCCAGGGCGGCGCCTACCGGGTGAACCGGCGACTGAGCCACTCGGTCGGCAACGGCATCGTGGAGTTCGTCAAGACCGGGACCCGGGTCCAGGTGATCCCCGCCGAGCTCGGCGAACTCCCGCTGCTGCGCGACTACGACGACCTCGACGTCCTCGGTGAACTCGCCCAGCGGTGCCGCCAGATCGACTTCGAGGCCGGCCAGGAGCTGACCTCCTTCGGCAGCCCCTCCGACGAGGTCTTCCTGCTCGCGCACGGCCGCGTCGACCAGATCGGCCCGGGCCCCTACGGCGACGACGCCGTCCTGCGGACCGTCGCCGACGGCGCGTACTTCGGCGAGGACGCGCTCGTCGATGAAGAATCGATTTGGGAGTACACCGCCCGCGCCGCCACCCCCGGCACCGCCCTCGCCCTGTCCCGGCAGGACTTCCAGCTGCTGGCCGACCGGGTTCCCGCGCTGCGCGAGCACCTGGACCGCGTACGCTCCGCGCCCGCCCGGCGCACCAACGCGTACGGCGAGGCGGAGATCGACCTCTCGGCCGGCCACCGGGGCGAGGCCGTCCTCCCCGGCGCCTTCGTGGACTACGAGGCCCGCCCGCGCGAGTACGAGCTCTCCATCGCCCAGACGGTCCTGCGGGTGCACTCGCGCGTCGCCGACCTCTACAACCAGCCGATGAACCAGACCGAGCAGCAGCTGCGGCTCACGGTCGAGGCGCTGCGCGAGCGCCAGGAGCACGAGATGCTCAACAACCCCGACTTCGGGCTGCTCCACAACGCCGACTACGACCAGCGCATCCAGCCGCACGACGGCGGCCCCACCCCCGACGACATGGACCAGCTGCTCAGCATGCGGCGCGGCTCCAAGCTGTTCCTCGCGCACCCCCAGGCGATCGCCGCCTTCGGCCGCGAGTGCAACAAGCGCGGGATCTACCCGGGGACGGTGGACGTCGACGGCACCCGGGTGACGACCTGGCGCGGGGTGCCGATCTTCCCGAGCAACAAGATCCCGATCAGCGACGCCCGCACCACCTCCATCCTGTGCATGCGCACCGGCGAGGACGAGCAGGGCGTGATCGGCCTGCACCAGCCGGGCATCCCGGACGAGATCGAACCGAGCATGTCGGTCCGCTTCATGGGAATCAGCGAGCAGGCGATCATCTCCTACCTGGTCACCGCGTACTTCTCCGCCGCGGTGCTGGTGCCGGACGCGCTCGGCGTGCTGGAGAACGTCGAGATCGGCCGCTGGCGCTGATCGAGGTGAACGCCATCGCGACCGGTGAGGGCCAGGAGGCCGCGGCCCTGCTGGAACGGACGAGAGAAACGGTCGACCCGGAACTGCGCCGCGCCGTGGAGAGCCTGCCCGGCGGGATGCGGCGCGTGGCGATGTACCACTTCGGCTGGGTGGACGCGGACGGCATCCCGGCCGAGGGCAGCCCCGGCAAGGCCATCCGGCCGGCCCTGGTGCTGGCCGCGGCCCAGGCCCTGCAGGGTCCGGGCGGCGGTCCGGCCGACCGGGCCGTACGGGCCGCGGTCGCGGTGGAGCTGGCACACAACTTCACGCTGCTGCACGACGACGTCATCGACGAGGACGTCCGCCGCCGCGGCCGCGCCACCGCCTGGACGGTGTTCGGGACACCGGACGCGATCATCACGGGCGACGCCATGATGGCGCTCGCCCAGCGGCTGCTCGCGGACGATCCGCACCCCGCCGCCGCGGCGGCCTCGTCCCGGCTCTCGGCCTGCCTCATCGAGCTGTGCGCGGGCCAGCAGGCCGACTGCGCCTTCGAGCGGCGCCCGGACGTCACGCTCGACGAGTGCCTGACCATGGCGACGGCCAAGACCGGGGCCCTGCTGGGGTGCGCGTGCGCACTGGGCGCGCTGTACGCGGGGGCCGGACCGGACGAGGTGGGCGCCATGGACGCCTTCGGCCGGGAGGCGGGCCTGGCCTTCCAGCTGATCGACGACCTGATCGGCATCTGGGGGGACCCAGGGCACACCGGCAAGCCCGCCGGGGCCGACCTGATCGCCCGCAAGAAGTCCCTGCCGGTCGTGGCCGCCCTCACCTCGGGTACGGCGGCGGGCCGGGAACTGGCCGAGCTGTACGCCGGTCCCATGACCGGGGACGACGTGCTCCGAGCGGCCGACGCGGTGGAGCGGGCCGGCGGGCGCGACTGGGCGCAGGCCCAGGCCGCGGACCGGATGGGCCGGGCGGTCCAGCAGCTGTCCCGGGCCGTTGCGGACCTCGGGGCGGCGGGCGGGCTGCTGGCACTGGCGGAGTTCGTGACGCGCCGCACGAGGTGAGCGGGCGTCCGGCGTGACCGGGCGTCCGGCGTGACCGGGGGGCGGCCCGTTCCGGCACCGCAGGGTGCCGGAACGGGCCTTACCGCACGGGTGCGCCAACTCTAGGATCGCTGACGGTTGTTGACCGTTGAGCGAAGGGTGTGACCAGTGGCGCTGGAGATACGTCAGGCGGATCAGTCGGACCGGGACGCGGTGGCGCGGCTGCTCGACGAGGCCTTCCGCACCGACCCGGTGAGCAGCTGGGTCTTCCCGGACCCCGAGCACCGGGCCGCCGTGCACGGACGGTTCCTGGGCGTCTTCGTGGACGTCGCGCTGGCCGAGGGCAGGATCGACTACGCGGTGGACGGCTCGGCGGCCGCCCTGTGGCTGCGGATTCCGGCGGGCGAGCCGGAGGGCGAGGACGGGATCCCGGCGAAGATGCGGGCGGTGGCCGACCCGGACAACGAGCGGTGCGAGCTGGTGGGCCGGCTGACGGGCGCGGTGCACCCCACCGCGGAGGAACACGAGTACCTGCTGATGATCGCCGTCGCCCCGGGCCGGCAGGGGGAGGGGCTGGGCACCGAGCTGATGCGGCCGGTGCTGGAGCGCTGCGACCGCGAAGGCGTACCGGCGTACCTGGAGGCGAGCAGCGAGCGCAGCAGGGGCCTGTACGAGCGGCTCGGCTGGGAGTTCACCGGCCAGGCGGTGCGGCTGCCGGAAGGGCCGCTGATGTGGCCGATGTGGCGCAAGCCCAGGGGCTGAGGGCGCCGAGGGGCGGGAGCTTGCGTAACCACTTCGTCTGAAGTACTTTACTCGCCGTGCCCCGGTGCGGCGGCGCTGTCCGACGGAAGAGAATCGCTTGCGCAAGCTCACGTACTTCATCGCCACCACCGTCGACGGGTTCATCGGTGCCCCGGACGGCGACGGCGACTTCTTCTACAGCCACCTCGACGCCGAATTCGTCGAGCACCTCAAGGCCGAGTACCCGGAGACCATCGCGGCCCAGGGGCGCGCGCAGCTCGGGATCGCCGACGCCCCGCCGAAGCGTTTCGACGCGGTCCTCATGGGCCGGGCCACCTACGAGCCGGGCCTCAAGGCGGGCATGACCAGCCCGTACGGCCACCTGCCCGAGCAGTACGTCGTCTCGCGCTCCCTCGCCACCCCGCCCGACCCGCAGGTGCGGCTGATCAGCGGCGACCTGCCCGCCCGCGTCCGTGAGCTCAAGGCCCGCGACGGGCTCGGCATCTGGCTGTGCGGCGGCGCGGACCTGGCCACCCAGCTGATCGACGAGATCGACGAGTTCGTCGTCAAGACCTACCCGGTCTTCGCCGGCACCGGGATGCCGATGTCGCGGGCCGGCTTCGGTGTGCGACCCCTGGAGCTCACCGGGGTCACCACCCTCGGCGGCGGCCAGATCGTCAGCACCTACCTCCGCCGGCGCTGACCCGACGGACACGCGGAAACCGGCCTACCGTGGAGGTATGGCCGGTGAACAGCAGCACGCGCACGAGCGGGTGGCCCCACAGGCCGGGCACGAACAGCAGACGTGCCCGGCCTGCGGGCTCCACGTCGACACGGTGGTCAGGCGGCGCAAGTCCCTCGGGGTCTTCATCCCCGTGTGGACCCGGGGTCCCTGCCGGAACCCCGACTGCACGGACTACGTGGAGCGCGGGGAGCGGTGACTCAGCCCGTGGGGGCGAGTTCCTTCGCGCCCAGGCCGGAGGCGAAGCCGTTGGCCCAGAGCTGGTTCACGCGCGCCCGCTCGGTGGAGTTCGGGGTGGCGTTCGTACACGAGGTGCCCGGGCCGCCGCCCGACATCAGCTCGCTGCACGGGCCCGAGTAGTGGTCCGGCAGACCCAGCACGTGGCCGGTCTCGTGCGAGGTCACCCGGGTGGAGTTGTACTGCTGGTTCTGCCGGTAGTCGAGGAAGATGTAGCCCCGTCCGTGCCCGTCCGTGCTCGCGTACGAGCCGCGTGAGTCATTGCCCTCGCGGTAGGAGAAGTTCCCGCCGGAGGACACCTCCTGCAGCTTGACGTTGGTCACCGAGCTGTTCCAGATCTGCGTGGAGCGGGCTATCTGAGTACGGAAGCTGGGCGCGTTGCGGGTGTTGTACGTGACGGTGACGGCCAGGGCGCCGGGGTTCGCGGCACGCTGCTCGGCGACCGAGCGCTGCACGGCCTCGAAGAAGGCCCGGTTGGCGGCCTGGTTCTCCGGCGAACGCTCGTACGCCGCGTAGCTCGCGGCATTGCCGGCGGGGGCGGGCGCGGCGGCGGCGGTGGGGACGGCGCCGAGGGTGGCGGCGAGACCGATGCCGACGGCGGTCGCCAGCAAGGCCTTACGGGAGTGGCGCATGTGGGGGAGCTCCTACTCGTCCGGTGCGGTGGGGGGTGGGTCGTTCGGTACCGGAGTCTGCGGGAGCGCAGCGGGTCGGCGGATGATGTCACTGGCCGATAGCACCGGCCTATCGCGGAGATTTCGACAGCCCAACTAGCGTGAGAATGGCGGGATTCGGGGGGCTATCGGTGACTGGTGCGGTCCCACGGGCCCGGCCTACCCTCGGGGCATGGAGCTTGAGGTCAGGCACCTGCGCGCGCTGTGCGCCATCGCCGACACCGGCAGCCTGCACAAGGCCGCCCGGCAACTCGGCGTGAGCCAGCCCTCGTTGACGACGCAGTTACGCCGCATCGAACGGGCCCTGGACGGCGAGCTGTTCCTGCGCGAGCGCACCGGCTGCCGGCCCACTCCTTTCGGCCGCACCGTCCTCGGCCGGGCCCGGCCCCTCCTCGCCGACATGGCCGCGCTGGTGGCGGAGGCCCGCGCGCAGGCCCACGGCCCCCGGCTGCGCATCGGCTCGACGGCCAGCCGGGCGCTGCCCGGGTGGCTGCGGCGCCTCCACCGGCGGCTGCCCGACACCGAGACCTCCCTGTTGGTGGACGTCTCCGCGAACGCGCTGCTCAGGATGGTGGCGGCGGGACAGCTGGACGTGGCGTTCGTGCACGAGGTGGAGGGCAGCCCGCTGCGGGTGCCCGAAGGGCTCCAGACGCACGTGCTGATGGAACGCGAGCCGCAGTTCGTCTCCATGCCCAGGGACCACCCCGCCGCACGGCAGGAGATCGTCTCCTTAGGGGACCTGGCCGCCGACCGCTGGGCGGTGGACCCCTCGGTCGACGGTGAATGGGACGGCCTGCGGCGGGTCTTCGCCGGGGCCGGGCTCGACCCGCCGGNGCCCCCCCCCGCCGGTCCTGCACACCGACTACCACACGGCGACCTCGCTGATCATCTCCGGCGAGGCGGTCGCGCCCTGCCAGCCGACCTCGGGGCCGCGCGAGGACATGGCGATCCGGCCGCTGTGCGGGGACCCCCTGGCCGTACGGCTGCTGCTGGCGACCCGCCCGGGCGCGCACGCCGAGGTCTACGAGGACCTCCGCGCGGCCTACCGCGAGGCCGCCCTGCGCACGCCCCCGTACCGGGCATGGCTGCACCACCACGCCAGCCCCCTGCTGGAGGCGGCCTGAAGGCTCCCTAATCCCGCGCGCGGGCCCGGTCGTAGGCCAGTGAGAGCGCTCCCTGGGCCAGCAGGAGGGCGCCCGCCGCGGCCCACGCGGGGCTGCGCCGCCGGGCCGCCCACACCAGGAGCGGAGCCCCCGCCGCGATCTGGGCCGCGCCCAGCAGCCGGGCCTTCGGGCCCCGGACCCACGGGCCCAGCGGGCCCGCGTCCACCGCGTCGCACTCGGCACGCACGGCGTCGCGCCAGCCCGACCACTGCACCGTCTCGACGTCCGGCGCCACCCGGGCCGCGCTCCGCAGCCGGTCGGCCGGTTCACCCGGCGTCAGGCCGGGCGGCAGGGCCAGACCGGCGCGCGTCAGCAGCGCGGTCAGCCCGCGCAGCCGGTCCGCACCGTCCACGCCCGGCGCGGCGTCGGGGCGGGTGAGCCGCTCCAGCTCCTCCAGGTCGAGTACGGGATCCAGCCCGAGCCTGGCGGCCAGGGTCCGCATCGCATCGGGCTCGCCCGCCGCCCGTCCGGACGCGTCCCACTCCTGGGCGACGGTCCGCCGGAAGCCGCCGGCCAGCGCGAACCCGGCGCGGCCGCCCTCCCACCACAGGCCGAGCACCGGCCAGTTGGTGCCGGTGGCGAGTGCTGTTCCCCAGCCGGTGAACACCTCGGCCGCACTGCCGCCCTCCAGCCACGGCTTGTCCTCGGGGACGAGCACGGTCCACGCGCCGGCCGGGGCGAGCAGCAGGCGTACGCGCAGCAGGTGCGCGGGGGAGCGCGCCGCGACGGGTTGGGTACGGCAGAGCAGCAGTCCGCCGGTCGGGGTCCTGGAAATTGACATGCTCACACGCTAAGGCAAATCACCCCCAAATGGCGGATTGCGACACCCTGCTTGACTTCACCCGACCGCGATATATCGTGTTCCCCATAAGACGCGATATGTTGCGTGCGTCGAGCTCCGTCCGTGAACGCACGAGGAGGATCAGCACCATGTCAGAGCAGTCGTCCCAGCCGTCGCGGTCGACGTGGCACTTCGCCGAGCCGCAGAAGCTCACCTTCGAGGAGCCGGTCACCGAGCTCCGCGTGCGCGTCGTCAGCGGCACCGTCAACGTGGTCGCAGCCGAGGAGGGCCCGGCCCGCCTGGAGGTGACCGAGGTCGACGGCCCGCCCCTGTACGTCGTACAGGAGGACGGCGTCCTCACCGTCTCCTACGAGGACCTGCCCTGGAACGGCTCCCAGGGCCTCAAGGAGTGGTTCGAGGACAAGCCGTGGAAGGCCTGGTCCGGTTCCTCCTCCGGCCGCAAGGCGTGGGAGCGCCGCGCGGCCGTCACCCTCACCGTGCCCGCCGCCACCCGGGTCCACGTGGCCACGGTCGACGCCACCGCCTTCGTCTCCGGCATCTCGGCAGCCACCGACGTCAAGGGCGTCTCCGGCGACGCCACGCTGGTCGGGCTCTCCGGCCGGGTCAAGGCGCACACCGTCTCCGGCAGCGTCGAGGCCCAGTCCGTCACCGGCGACTTCGGCTTCCACTCGGTCTCCGGCGGCCTGACCGTCGTCGACGGCGCGGGCGTGAACGTCCGCGCCGACTCGGTCAGCGGCGACATGCTGATCGACCTGGACCCCGGCCCGGCCGCCGAGCGGCCCGTGGACATCGCCCTGAACTCCGTCTCCGGCCAGGTCGCGATCCGCCTCCCGCACCCCGCCGACGCCCGCGTCGAGGCCAACACCGCCACCGGCGGCGTCTCCAACGCCTTCGAGGACCTGCGGGTCTCCGGCCGGCTCGGCGCCAAGCGGATCACCGGCACGCTCGGCTCGGGCGCCGGCACCCTGCGGGCCACCACGGTCTCCGGCGCCATCGCGCTGCTGCGCCGCCCGCAGGCGGACGCCGACGCCCCCGCCGCCCCGCTCCCGCTCGACAAGAAGGTGCTCTGACATGCCGCCCGTCTTCGCCCACGGCCGCCTCCGCCTCTACCTCCTCAAGCTGCTGGACGAGGCCCCGCGCCACGGGTACGAGGTGATCCGCCTGCTGGAGGAGCGTTTCCAGGGCCTGTACGCCCCCTCCGCCGGCACGGTCTACCCGCGCCTGTCCAAGCTGGAGGCGGAGGGCCTGGTCACGCACGCGACCGAAGGCGGGCGCAAGGTGTACTCCATCACCGAGGCGGGCCGCGCCGAACTCGCCGACCGCAGCGGCGAACTGGCCGACCTGGAGCTGGAGATCCGCGACTCGGTCACCGAACTGGCCGCCGAGATCCGCAGCGACGTCCGGGGCGCGGCGGGTGACCTGCGGCGCGAGATGCGGGCGGCCGCCACCGCGTCGGCGGCCCAGGTGGGCGAGGAGGACTCCTGGAAGGCGGCCAAGGAGGAGCTGCGCAAGGCCAGGCAGGAATGGAAGGAGCAGGCCCGCCGGGCGAAGGACGAGAGCCGTCGTGCCCGCGAGGAGGCGCAGGCGGCCCGCCGCCAGGCCAAGGAGGCGCAGGACCGGGCCCGCGAGGAGGTTCAGCGGATCGCGGGCCAGCTCCAGGAGCAGTTCGCCAGGTCCGGCGGTGTCCTGGGCAGCCTGGCCGGCGCCTGGCTGGGCGGAACGGCTGCGGCCCCGGCCGACGCCGCTGCCGATGCCGCTCCTGGCTGGGCCGCGGACCTGGCGCCGACCGGTGACCCGGCCCGCGACCTGGACCGGCTGCTGGACCGCTTCCGCGACGAGGTACGGGACGCGGCGCGGGACCGCGGGGTGTCCGCGGCCCAGGTGGCCGAGGCCCGCGACCACCTCGCGGCGGCCGGCGCCCGGCTGGCAGCCACGTTCACCCCCAGGCCGTAGCCCACCGCCCGAGCCCTGCCCCGCGCCTCGAACGCCGGCGAGGCCGGATGGTGCGGGGCGAGGCCGGATGGTGCGGCGGGGCTGAACGGCGCCCAGTCGGGCGGAATGCCGGCCGACGGGGTTGGCCGGTGGGCCGAAAAGAGGCGGGCGGCGGCCGGTCCGGGTTGGCCGGGTGTGGGGCGGGGTGTCCCCGCAGGGCGCCGAACGGGTGCCGCCCGACTTTCCACTCCGCCCGCCAGGTTCGGCGCCCGAGGAGATACCCAGGCACGCGCCCGGCCCCGCCCGCGCTCTCACCCGCCGCCCGGCGACACCCTTCCCAGCCTGCGCGGGGTCCGGCGGCACCTCGCCCGGCGACACCCCGCCCCCCGCCACCCGCCGCGGGAGCGGTCCGTCAGCCGCGGGTCTCCGCCGTCGCGTAGGTGATGCCGTGGTCCGTCAGGACCTCGGCGACCGTGCCGGGGCGGGAGAGCAGGGCCAGCAGCAGGTGCAGGGTGCCGATGTGCTTGTCCTTGCGGCCCAGTGCGGCAGGCCGCCGGCAGGCCGTCACGGCTTCAGGACGATCTTGCCGAAGAGGTCGCCCGCCGCGAGCTTCTCGAACCCCTCGCGCGCCCGGTCCAGCGGCAGCACCTCGTCGATGACGGGCCGCAGCCCCGTCGTCGCGCAGAAGGCGAGGAGGTCCTCCAGCTCGTCCTTCGAGCCCATGGTCGAACCGACGACCTTCAGCTCCAGGAAGAAGATCCGGGTCAGCTCGGCGTGCGCCGGCCGGTCACCGCTCGTGGCGCCGGAGATCACCAGGGTGCCGCCGGGGCGCAGCGATTTCACCGAGTGGGACCAGGTGGCCGCACCCACGGTCTCGATCACCGCGTCCACCCGCTGCGGCAGCCGCGCACCCGGCTCGAACGCCTCCACCGCGCCGAGCTCCACGGCCCGCTTGCGCTTGGCCTCGTCCCGGCTGGTGGCGTAGACCCGCAGGCCGGCCGCCTTGCCGAGGGCGATCGCGGCGGTCGCGACACCGCCGCCGGCGCCCTGGACCAGGACGGAGTCCCCGGGGCGGACCCCGGCGTTGGTGAAGAGCATCCGGTACGCGGTCAGCCAGGCCGTCGGAAGGCAGGCGGCCTCCTCGAAGGACAGCTCGGCGGGCTTGCGCAGCACGTTCCAGGCGGGGACGGTCACCTGCTCGGCGAAGGTGCCCTGGTAGCGCTCGGTCAGGATCGAGCGGGGCTCGTCCGGGCCGACCCCGTGGCCGCTCTGGCCGATCACGGAGTGCAGGACGACCTCGTTGCCGTCCTGGTCGATCCCGGCCGCGTCGCAGCCGAGGATCATGGGGAGGCTCTCCTCCCCGATGCCGACCCCGCGCAGCGACCACAGGTCGTGGTGGTTGAGGGAGGCGGCCTTGACGTTCACGGTCACCCAGCCGGGCCGGGCCTGCGGGGCGGGGCGGTCGCCCAGCACAAGGCCGTTCAGCGGCTGGTCACGGTCGATTCGGGCGGCGTAGGCAGCGAACATGCCGCGACGCTACCGCTGGGTAGGGGCCTGGTTCCAGACCTCCCGCGACCGCACGGGTGAGGCCTTCGTCGCACCCGGCCCGGCCCTGGGGGCGACGGACGACGACGGACGGACCCCGTCCGAGCGCCGCGCCCACGCCGTCAGGGCCCGCGGGGCGGCGCCGCGCGAGCGGTCCGCGTACACGCGAAGAGGCCCGGCCGGAGGGATCCGGTCGGGCCTCTTCGCGTACCGCTCGGGTGCCGGTCAGGCCAGGCGGGCCACGCCGTCCGCCTTCGCGGCGGCGGCGACGGCCGCGGCGACGGCCTCCGCGACGCGCGCGTCGAACGGCGACGGGATCACGTAGTCGGCGGCGAGCTCGTCACCCACGACACCGGCGATGGCGTCGGCGGCGGCGATCTTCATGCCCTCGGTGATCCGGGTGGCGCGCACCTTGAAGGCGCCCGCGAAGATGCCCGGGAACGCGAGCACGTTGTTGATCTGGTTCGGGAAGTCCGAACGGCCCGTGGCCACGACCGCCGCGTACTTGTGCGCGACGTCCGGGTGGACCTCCGGGTTCGGGTTGGCCATGGCGAAGACGAACGCGTCCTTCGCCATCGTGGCCACCGCCTCCTCGGCGACGGATCCGCCGGAGACGCCGATGAACACGTCCGCGCCGGCCAGGGCCTGCTCCAGCGAGCCGGTCTGGCCCGTCTTGTTGGTCAGGCCCGCGATCTCCGCCTTGACGTCCGTCAGGTCGGAGCGGTCCGCGGAGACGACGCCCTTGCGGTCCGTGACGCAGACGTCGCCGATGCCCGCGTCCACCAGGATCTTGGCGATGGCGATGCCCGCCGCGCCCGCGCCCGCGATCACGGCGCGCAGGTCGCCGAGGGTGCGGCCGGTGAGCTTGGCGGCGTTGCGCAGCGCGGCCAGCGTGACGATGGCCGTGCCGTGCTGGTCGTCGTGGAAGATCGGGATGTCCAGCGCCTCCTGGAGGCGCCGCTCGATCTCGAAGCAGCGGGGGGCGGAGATGTCCTCCAGGTTGACCCCGCCGAAGGACGGCGCCAGACGGATGACCGTCTCGACGATCTCGTCCGTGTCCTTGGTGGCGAGCGCGATCGGGACCGCGTCCACACCACCGAACTGCTTGAAGAGGATGGCCTTGCCCTCCATCACGGGGAGGGAGGCTTCCGGGCCGATGTCACCGAGACCGAGCACGGCCGTACCGTCGGTGACGACGGCGACCACGTTGGACTTCCAGGTGTACTCGTTGACCAGCTCCGGCTCCTCGGCGATGGCGGTGCACACCTTCGCCACGCCCGGGGTGTACGCCAGGGACAGGTCGTCCTTGTCGTTGACCGGAACCGTGGCCTGGATGGCCATCTTGCCGCCCCGGTGCAGTGCGAACACCGCGTCGGGGTTGTTGTCCGTCGCACTGTCGCTGCGAGGGTTGACGATCTCCGCTGCCACTTCGTGTGACCCCTTAATTCCTTATGTTCGTTGAGGGTGGCCACTCCTGGTTAAGGGGTGGGCGGGCACCGCGTCCGTACTCCGCATCGACGGTTGGCCCGTCTCCGCGAAGGGGAGGTTCGTACGCGCGGGCGCGCCGCACGCGCGCCCTGAGCCCCGGATGAGGGGTGTAAGGATCTGTTCTACCCGAAGAACACTCGCTCAGACGAGTCGATTCCAGCTCAACCGTAGGTCAACTGCCCGCCTTTTGGCGAAAAGTCCAAACCTTGCCGTCCGATGGGCGAGACGCCCCGGAGAAACTGCGCCCAAAAGGCCTGGTCACAGCAGTATCTGCGGCATCGAACCCCCTTGCCCGCAGTCCTGTTGGCCTACCCGGGTCGCCCGTTATGCGATTTTGACCTGACGGGCAGCCTGAATGTCTCAGTCCGAATGGCAAGATGCCGTAATCACACAAGGTCGCGACACTCGATGGTGCGTGTCCGACCGTTTTTCGATGCTTTTCCACCCCTGCCGGAGGAACGAAGCCATGACCGCTAGCACCACCCGTCGTACGACCGCCGCCCGGTCCCGGATCGCCGCGGTCGGCGCGATCGCGGTCGCCGGCGCCCTGATCCTCACCGGCTGTGGCGACCAGACCGACAAGGCGTCCTCCACTCCGTCGGGTGCGGCGAACAACAGCAGCGCGCCGCTCTTCTCGAAGCTCCCGAAGAAGATCCAGGACGCCGGTGTCATCAAGGTCGGCACCGACGCGACCTACGCCCCGATGGAGTTCACCGAGGGTGGCAAGATCGTCGGCGTCGACCCCGACATCGCGGCGGCCCTGAGCAAGCAGCTCGGCGTCCAGTTCAAGTTCGAGTCGGGCACCTTCGACACGCTGATCGGCAGCATGCAGACCGGCCGCAGCGACCTGGTCATGTCCTCCCTCACCGACACCAAGGCCCGCCAGGAGGGCCTGGACGACAAGGGCGCCAAGACCGGTGCGGGCGTCGACTTCGTCGACTACTTCTCCGCCTCGACCGGCATCCTGGTCAAGAAGGGCAACCCGCAGGGCATCAAGACCCTCGACGACCTGTGCGGCAAGACGGTCGCCGTCCAGCGCGGCACCACCTACGAGGAGTCCGCCAAGACCCAGGCCGAGAAGTGCAAGACGGACGGCAAGGGCGAGCTCAAGGTCGAGTCCTTCCCGACCGACGCCGAGGCCCAGACCCGCGTGAAGGCCGGCGGCGCCGCCGCTGACCTGAACGACTCCCCGGTCGCCGCGTACATCGCGCAGACCGCCGGCGGCGGCAACGACTTCGAGGCCATCGCCAACCCGACCGACGCCGGCCTCTTCGGCATCGCGGTGGACAAGAAGAACACCGAGCTGCGCGACGCGCTCAAGGAAGCCCTGGACGCGATCATCAAGGACGGCACCTACAAGGCCGCCCTGGACAAGTGGAACGCCGGCTCCGGCGCCGTCACCGAGGCCAAGATCAACGCCGGTTCCTGACCTCCGCGTACCACCGCAGCACACTGAAGGGCAGTCACTGTGACTGACAAGCTCGACAAGGGCCCGGGCCCGGCGGACACCCCGCCGGCCGGGGCCCTCCCCCCCGAGGCGATCCGTGCCATCCCGGTCCGCCACTACGGCCGCTGGATCAGTGCCGTGGTCGTCATCGGCCTGGTCGTGGCGCTCATCATCGCCTTCTCCCAGGGCAACGTCCGCTGGGCGACCGTGCCGGAGAAGCTGTTCGACCCCTCGATCCTGCGAGGCGTCGTCAACACGATCTGGATCAGCGTCACCGCGATGGCCCTGGGTCTGGCGCTCGGCGTCCTCTTCGCCGTCATGCGCCTGTCCAAGAACCCGGTGACCAGCACCATCGCCTGGTTCTACATCTGGCTCTTCCGCGGCACCCCGGTGTACGTGCAGCTCCTCATCTGGTTCAACCTCGCCCTGATCTTCCCGATCCTGAACCTCGGGTTCTACAAGGACGAGATGACCCAGGTCATGACGCCGTTCCTGGCCGCCCTGCTGGGCCTCGGCCTCAACGAGGGCGCGTACATGGCGGAGATCGTCCGCGCCGGCATCCAGTCCGTCGACGAGGGCCAGACCGAGGCCTCGCACGCGCTGGGCATGACCCGGACGCAGACCATGCGCCGTGTCGTCCTGCCGCAGGCCATGCGGGTGATCGTGCCTCCGACGGGCAACGAGTTCATCAACATGCTCAAGACGTCGTCGCTCGTCGTCGCCGTGCAGTACTTCGACCTGCTGCGCGCCGCGCAGGACATCGCCTCCACCTCGTTCGCGGTCATGGAGATGTTCTTCGTTGCCTCGATCTGGTACCTCGCGCTGACCAGCGTGTTCAGCGTCGGCCAGTACTACCTGGAGCGCCGCTACGCCCGTGGCGCGCTCCGCACCCTGCCGCCCACGCCGCTGCAGAAGATCAAGGCGAAGCTGTCCAGCTTCTCGAACAGCAAGGCGGTGGCCTGATGACTGCCATGGTGAAGGCCGAAGGCGTCCACAAGTCCTACGGCGCGGCGCACATCCTCAAGGGCATCGACCTGGAGGTCGCCCCGCGTGAGGTGTTCTGCCTGGTCGGCCCGTCCGGCTCCGGCAAGTCGACCTTCCTGCGGTGCATCAACCACCTGGAGCAGATCAACGCCGGACGGCTCTACGTCGACGGGGACCTCGTCGGCTACCGCCAGAAGGGCGACAAGCTCTACGAGCTGAAGGACAGCGAGGTCGCGGCGCAGCGCCGGGACATCGGCATGGTCTTCCAGCGCTTCAACCTGTTCCCGCACATGACGGCCATTGAGAACGTCATGGAAGCGCCGGTCATGGTGAAGGGCGAGTCCAAGGCGGTGGCGCGCGAGCGTGCCATCCGCCTCCTGGACCGGGTGGGCCTCGGCGAGAAGGGCGGGAACTACCCCTCCCAGCTCTCCGGCGGTCAGCAGCAGCGCGTGGCGATCGCCCGCGCACTCGCCATGGAGCCGAAGCTGATGCTCTTCGACGAGCCCACCTCGGCCCTCGACCCTGAGCTGGTCGGTGACGTCCTGGACGTCATGCGGGACCTCGCCGAGTCGGGCATGACCATGATCGTCGTCACCCACGAGATGGGCTTCGCCCGCGAGGTCGGTGACAACCTCGTCTTCATGGACGGCGGCGTCGTGGTCGAGTCGGGTCACCCCCGCGACGTGCTCGGCAACCCCCAGCACGACCGGACGAAGGCCTTCCTTTCCAAGGTGCTGTAGCGGCGGCGCAGGGCGCCGCACGCGGACACGACCGAGGGGCGGTACGGGAATCCGTACCGCCCCTCGGTCGTGCCGCGCCCTGGGTCCGCCCCCGTTCCGGATTCCCTACTTCAGACCTAGGACCAGGGCGTCCGAGGGCGAGCGCCAGACCGTACGGGCCTCCGCGAAGCCCGCGGCGCGCAGCGTCTCGGCGTGCCAGGCCGCGGAGGGGGTGTCGCCGTCGGCGTGCTCCCCGTAGATCTCGAAGCGGCGGGCGGTGGGCTCGGCCAGCGCCGGGTCGGCGGCGGCCAGGGCCCACCACTCGCGCCAGTCGACCGCCCCGGCGGCCCTGGCCCGGTCCATGCCGGCGTGCCGGTGGGCGCGCTCGGCGGCGTTGATGCGCGGCGTGGCCGGGTCGGGCATGTGGTCGGCGTTCAGGAACGCCCCGCCGGGCACCAGCAGCGGGGTGAGCTGCCCGTACAGCACGGCCAGCTCCTCGCTGTGCAGCCAGTGCAGGGCGGTGGCGGTCAGGATGACGTCGTAGGTGGCGTGGGGGAGGGCCGCGTGCCAGGCGGGGTCCTTGAGGTCGGCGGTCACGAAGGAGACGCGCGCGTCCCCGGAGAAGTGGCCCCGGGCGATGGTCAGCAGCGCGGGGTCGAGATCGACGCCCGTGCTGGTGGCTCCCGGGAACCGCTTGAGGACGCGGTCCGTAATACTTCCCGTACCGCATGCGAGATCCAGCACCCGGGGGGTGGGTCCCACCAGTGCCTCGACCATGTCCAGCATCACCCGGAACCGCTCCTCGCGGTCGGGCATGTACCACTCCTGCTGGCGGTCCCAGCTGTCCTGCCAGGCCTGCCAGTCGGTGCCGGGCCGTCCCGTGCCGGTCGTGTCCGCCGTGTCCGTCGCATCAGCCATCCCGAACCCCTCCCTACGTAATACTCTCGAAGACGTCTCAGCTGTTACGAGACATTAATCCGCAGCCGTAAGGACTACAAGTGGAACTGGCCCATTACTCGGACTTCGCCGTGCGCCTGGTCAACACCGAGGAGCCGGCCCGCAACAAGGACGCGCTCACTTCGGTGGACGCCGTCCGCGCCCTGTTCGGCGACAGCCAGCAGATGGCACGCCGCGTCACGGACACCGACGTCACCCGCTTCCGCAACGTCCGCGGCCGGCTGCGGGCCGTCTTCGAGGCCGCCGACGGCGGCGACGAAGTCCTCGCCGTCGACCTGCTGAACTCGCTGCTCATGGAGTTCCCCGTCAGCCCGCAGGTCTCCGGCCACCAGACCCTCGACGAGACCGGACGCCCCGACTGGCACATCCACCTCGCCGACCACCCCTCGAACGCCTCCGCCGGCTACGCCGCCATCGCCTCCTTCGGCCTGGCCTTCCACCTCACCGAGCACGGCCCCGACCGCCTCGGCCTGTGCCAGGCCACGCCCTGCCGCAACGCCTACCTCGACACCTCCACCAACCGCTCCCGGCGCTACTGCTCCGACCGCTGCGCCACCCGCGCGAACGTCGCCGCCTACCGCGCCCGCAAGCGGCTGGAGGCCGAGGAGTCGGCGCGCAGCACGCGCAGCGACGAGGCCGCCCAGGACAACCGGGCCCTCAGCGAGCACTGACCCTCCTCGCGCGGCCTGAAACGCAGCACCGCCGTCGCCAGCACCAGCTCGGCGGGCACCGGCCCATAGACGGTGCTGTCGCCGGTCTCGTTGAACGGGTTGTCGCCCAGCACCCACCACGAGCCGCCGGGGCGCCGCTCGACCGCGCGTTTGACCACGAGCAGGTCCTGCTGGAACGGGTGGCGCAGCACCACGACGGCACCCGGCCGGACGGCGGCCCCGTAACGGACCACGAGCCGGTCGCCGTCCAGCAGCGTGGGCACCATCGACGGGCCCGTCACCTCCACCACCTCGAACCGCTTGCGCGGGCGGGCGCTCTCCACCATGCGTGTCCTCCTCGTCACTCCCGCATGCTGCCGCACGGCCCCGTACATTCGCTCACCGGTCCGGCCGTGACCCTGGACTTTTGTCCTAAGCCCATGGGGGCGCCCGCGAAATCCGGTTCTCCAGCGAGTAATGTCCCCCTTGAGAAGACGATCACGAGGAGGACAAACTCCATGCTTTCCCGCCTCTTCGCCCCCAAGGCGAAGGTCTCCGCCCACTGCGACCTGCCGTGCGGCGTGTACGACCCTGCCCAGGCCCGCATCGAGGCCGAGTCCGTCAAGGCCGTGCAGGAGAAGTACCAGGCCAACGACGACGCCGACTTCCGCGCGCGCGCCATCACCATCAAGGAGCAGCGCGCCGAGCTCGCCAAGCACCACGTCTCGGTGCTGTGGAGCGACTACTTCAAGCCGCCGCACTTCGAGAAGTACCCGCAGCTGCACACCCTGGTCAACGACACCCTGAAGGCCCTCTCGGCCGCCAAGGCGTCGAACGACCCGGCGACCGGCCAGAAGGCCCTCGACCTCATCGCCGAGATCGACCGCATCTTCTGGGAGACCAAGGCCGCCTGAGCCTTCGCACCCCGCGCAGAGGGGCCCGTCCGCAGCAGCGGACGGGCCCCTCTCGCGTCTTCCGTCGGCGACCTCACGGCCGGCACCCGGCGGACGTCACCGATCCGGCCGGACCACTCGTCACTACTCGTCCTCGTCGTCCTCGTCGTCCAGCCGGGCCAGCCAGGTGGCCAGGCGCTCCACCGGGACCTCGAAGTCCGGGTTCAGGTCGACGAAGGTGCGCAGCTGCTCGGCGAGCCACTCGAAGGTGACCTCCTCCTCGCCGCGCCGCTTCTCCAGCTCCTCGATGCCGCGATCGGTGAAGTACAAGTCGGGCTCCGTGCCGTGATGGGGAAGTGGATGGGGATGTCGATAGGCACGTCGATATGGATGTCGACGTGCAGGGAACGTTTCCCGCCAGGATAATCCGCGGCGGCCGCGAGACCTCCCGTCGCCGGCCCCGCCGACGCTAGCCTGGACGTCCGACGAGCGGGCGGGGGGCGTGGATGACCGACGGGCGCACGACCGGGACGGCGCGCGCCTTCGAGCTCCTCGAACCCCTCGTCCAAGCGGCGACGGTACGCGTCCACGCCCCGCCCGGCGGGTATGACAACCCCGGCAGCCATCGGACCGGTCCCACCTGGGGGAGCGGTTTCTTCATCGCCCCCGGCTGGGTCCTGACGTGCGCGCACGTGGTCGGCGAAGGGGGTGCCGCCGTGCGTCTGACAGGCCGCGAGGTCGGCATCACCTTCCACTCCGGCAGACCCCGCCCCGGCGGCCCCGGCGCGCCCGGCGCCGTCACCGGCACCGTCACCGGGCGCGTGGAGTGCGTACTGCCCGAGCGCCTGGAGGAGCGCCGGCCCGGCCGGCACGCCCTGTGGGACCTGCCCGACCTGGCCCTGATCAGGGTCCTGGCCCCCGTGTCGCACACCTGCGTCTGGCTCACCGACCGCTCCCGGCCCCGCTTCGACGAGGTCGCCTACTTCGGCTGCACCGAGGACCTCGGCACCCCCGAGATCACCGGCCGCACCACCCGGCTGCGCGGCACCGCCGGGAACGGCGCTGCCATCCGCCTCGCCGACGACGACGAGATCGACCCCGGCATGTCCGGCGGGCCCGTCGTGGACCTGGCCCGCGGGGAGGTCGTCGGCGTCGTCAAGGCCCGCCGGCACACCGGAGGCGGCGGACTCGCCGTCTCCGTCGTGCAGCTGCGCACCCTCCCGATGCCCGCCCGCGGCCAGACCGGGCTCTACCGGCGGATCATGCAGGCCCACGACCTGTACCACTACGACCAGCACCTCAGCGACCTCGACAACCGCCGCACCTGGACCGACCTGCACGGCGAACTCCCGCCGCAGGAGCACGACCCGTACGGTGGCCGCGGCCGGCTCACCCCCGGGGAGCGCACCACCCTGTGCGGACTCCTCGCCGAACTGCCCCCGCCCAGCTCCTCCGAGGCCGTACGGGCCCTGGTCGAGGCCGTCCGCGGCGAGGAACCGGACCCGCAGCCCCCGGCCCCGCTGAGCTGGCGCGACGGGCTCGGGCTCCTGCACGACCCGCCGGGCGGGACGGGCGAGGCCGCGGCCATGCTCCGCTACGCGACCGACGTCAGCGTGGCCGAGTACCGCGAACCCCCGACACCCGGCGCCGACGAGGAACTGTGGGACTGGGTACGGGCCACCGCCGAACGGCTGTGGCGGCCGCTGCGCCGCGAACTGGGCGAGCGCCACGAGCGCGGCCTCGCCGAGCGGGAGCGCCGCCGCCGGGCCTCGGCCGGACGCACGGCGGGCGGCCCGGCCCGGCGCGCCGGGGGCCTGCCGCCCGGCGCCTCGGTCCTGCTGGAGGTGTGGGCGCACGGCTGGGAACACCTCTACGACTGGCGGGTCTCCGTCCTGGCGGGCCCGGCCCACCCCGGCCGGCTGACCCCCGTCGACTCGGGCGTACGGGCCACCGTGGCGGCGCTGCCCGAGCGGCTGCGGGCCCCGCTCGCCGAAGCCTTCCGGCGGTGCGACACCCACCTCGCGGCGGCCCTGCTCGAAGTGGCCGTGGCCCCCGAGCTGTTCGGGCTGGCGGTGGAGGACTGGGTGGTGGCCGGCGGCGTACCGCTCGGCGTGCAGCGGCCGGTGGTGCTGCGCCACCCCGGCGGCCCGGACTGCCACGTTTCCGGCGACCACCCCGGCGGTCCGGACACCCACGCCCCGGACACCCACCCTGCGGACCACGAGAGCAGCCGGGCCGCCGCGCGGTGGGCCCGGGTACAGGCGGGACCGCTCCAGGACGAACGGGCCGACTGCGCGGGCGGCCGGCCGCGCGCTCCCTCCGCCGCATGGCTGTCGGGCCTGCCCGACAACACCGTCCCCGTGCACTGCCGGGCCGCCGACCAGGAGCCCACGCTCGGATCGCTGCACGCCGTACGGGACGCCGGCTACGGGGTGGCCGTGACCCGCAGGCCGCCACCGGACCCCGGGGTGTCGTGCGCGCCGTTCCACCGCGGGCTGCGGGAGGAACTGGCCGACGCCGGCCGGGCGGAGGTACTGCCGGTACGGCTGCAGACGTTGCGGGGGCGGGCGTACGGGGCGGACCCCGACGCCTACTGGGCGGCCGGAGCGGGGCTGGTGTGGGAGGACCCGGCGCGGCCGCTGCCGGACGTCGAGCCGCTCCACGGCGACCTGTGACGGAGCCCGGCCCGCCGGATTCGAGGGAGGGAACACGCAGCATGAACGACGACTGGCTCATCTACCGCGGGGTCGGCGAACCCCACGACGGGATCGACGCCCTGCCCGACCCGCCGCCCTGGCGGAACTTCGACGGCGGGCCCGTCGTGGAGCCGGGCCCGGCCGCCGCGGCTGCCGAGGGCAACGTGGCCCGGCGGCTCGGCGCCCACCGGCAGGCCGCCGAACTGCACCGGCCGGAGCCGGAGGAGCTGGAGGCCGTCAACGCTGCCCTGTACCTGAGGCGGCCGCTGCTCGTGACCGGATTCCCCGGAACGGGGAAGTCCACCCTCGCGCACTCCGTCGCCCACGAGCTGAAGCTGGGGCGCGTCCTGCGCTGGCCGGTCGTGTCCCGGACCGTCCTCCAGGACGGGCTCTACCGCTACGACGCCCTCGCCCGCCTCCAGGACGTGCAGCTCGCGGCGGGCGGCGCGGCCGGCGGGACGGCGGCAGGCGGGGCGGCGCCGGGAACGCCCGCCGCGGTCCCCGGCATCGGCAAATACATCAGGCTGGGCCCCCTCGGCACCGCCCTGCTGCCCACCGCACGGCCCCGCGTGCTGCTCATAGACGAACTCGACAAGAGCGACATCGACCTCCCCAACGACCTCCTGAACGTCCTGGAGGAAGGCGAGTTCGCCCTCCCGGAGCTGGAGCGGGTCGCCGACACCGAGCCCGACGTCGAGGTGCTCACCGACGACGGGACCAAGGCGACCGTGCACGGCGGCCGGGTCCGCTGCCGGGCATTTCCCTTCATCATCCTGACCAGCAACGGAGAACGGGACTTCCCCGCAGCCCTGCTGAGACGCTGCATCCAGCTCAAACTCGGACAGCCCGGCGAGCGGCGGCTCGCCACCATGGTCCGCGCCCACCTCGGCGAGGAGGCCGCCCGCCTCGGCGGCGACCTCATCCGCGAGTTCCTGAGCCGCTCCCAGTCCGAACTGGTCGCCGCCGACCAGCTCCTCAACGCCGTCTACCTCACCCACTACGCCTCCCCGGCGACCCGGGAGGACCTCGCGGACCTGCTCATCCAGCGCCTCGACCGCCCGAGGTGACGCACCGTGCCCGAACCCGCCGCGCACGATCCCGCCATGCCCTCCTGCGCCGCGCCCTCCTGCGCCGGCCCGCCGCCCGCCGCGCCCGGTGTCCGTGAACTGGCCGCGCTGCTGCGGGCCGCCGGACTCGACCCGTCCGCCGAGGAACTCGCCGACGCCCTGTGGCTCGCCGGCCACATCCGCGGCCCCGGCCCCGCCCTGCCCGGTGCCCACCGGCCCGGCCCGGCGGCGGACCCCGAGGACCTGGCCGCGGAACCCGCCGAACCCGTACGGGCCGAGACGGACACCGAGGACCCGGTGCGGCTCTACGCACCCGGGGCGCACCACACCGGTGAGGCCGAGAGCGGGATACCGCCGGTGTCGCCCGAGGAGTACGGAGTCCCCGTACGCGTGCCCGGAGCCGCCGCCCTGCCCCGCATCCTCGACGTCCAGCGCGCCCTGCGCGCCCTCCAGCGGCACCGCCCGCCGGCCCCGCCCACCCGGCTGGTGCTCGACGAGAGCGCCACCGCCGACGCCAGCGCCCGCACCCTCGGCCTGCTCATCCCGGTGCTCCGCCCGGACCGCCGGCGCGAGGCGACCCTGCGGCTCGTGATGGACGCCTCCCCCTCGATGGCCGTCTGGCAGGACATGTTCGAGGAACTGCGCTCCGTCTGCGAGCGGCTGGGCGCCTTCCGGGACGTCCAGGTGCACTACCTGCACCGCCGCCCCGACGGCTCGGCGGCGCTCGGACGCGGCCCCGTCCCGGGCCCGGGGCTGCGCTCCGGGGACCAGCTGCGCGACCCCACCGGCCGCGCCCTGACCATGGTCGTCTCCGACTGCGCCGGGCCGCTCTGGCGCGAGGGGGCGGCGCAGCGGCTGCTGCACCGCTGGGCCGAGTGCACCCCGTGCATGGTGGTCCAGCCACTGCCGCAGCGGCTCTGGGGCCGCAGCTGGCTGCCGACCGAGCGGGGCACCCTCGCCCGGCTGGAGGGCGCCGGGCAGAAGCTGCGGTTCCGGCCGGACCGGCCGCCGCCGCCCGGGCGGTCCACGGGCGGACTCGCCGTGCCGGTGCTGCCGCCGAGCCCGACCGCCCTCGGGGCGTGGGCCCGGCTTGTCGCCGGTCTCGGCACCGGGCCGGTCGCCGCCGAGGTGGGCCGCGTACGGGCCGACCATCCCGCCGCGCCCGTCCCGCCGCCGCCCGCCGTCCGCCCGCCGCGCGAACTCGTGGCACGCTTCAGGTCCTCGGCCGCGCCCCGCGCCGTACAACTCGCCGTTTACCTGTCGGCGGCCCCGCTGACACTGCCCGTGATGCGGCTCGTGCAGCGCACGATGCTGCCCGACTCCGAACCGTCCGACCTGGCGGAGGTCCTGCTCAGCGGGCTGCTCCGACGCAGCGGACCGGGCCCCGGGCACTGGTACGCGTTCGTGCCCGGCGTGCAGGACGTCCTGCTCGGGCCGCTGGGACGGGACGAGGCCGCGCTGGTGCTCAAACACTGCTCGGAGTACGTACGGGCGCACTTCGGAGCGGGCGTACGCAACTTCCCCGCACTCGCGGTCGCACAGCTGACCGGCGTGGCGGCGACGGCGGCGGCCACCGAACCCGACGACGGGGAACGGCCCCCAGAGGGCCGGCTCCCGCAGGCCTTCGCACAGGTTTCGGCCAAAGTCGTACGGCGCTACCTGCCCGGGATGCCGCAGGACGGGCAGCCGGTACGCGCACCAGCGGCGGCCCCCCTGCTCGCCCGGGCCGGGGCGGTGCGCGCCGCCCGCGACCGGCTCGCGGACGCGGACGCCGCCGGCGACGCGGGCGCACGGGCCCTGCACGAGGCCGTGGCGGTCCTGCGGCGGGCCGTGACGGCCCCGGCCGGACCCGCGGACCCGCCGGAGGAGGCCGAGACGGAACTGGCGGGTGCCCTGCTGCGGCTGTGGGCGGCCGAACGCGACCCGGAGCTCCTCGCCGAGGCGGAGCGTGCCGTGACCGGGCTGCGGACCGCCACGGCGCGGGCGGTCCGCGGGCGGGTGCTGTACGAGCGGGCGCTCGCGGCCGGCCCGGACCCCGACCTGCTCGTGGCGGCGGACCGCGAGTTCGCGGCGGCGGCCGCGGCCGCCGCCACGGCCGAAGCGGAACTGCGGCGGGACTGCGCGGTACGGCGGGCCGAGACCCTGATCCGGCTCAGCGCGCTGCGTGAGGACCCGGGCGCGCTGCGCGAGGCCCGCGCGGCCCTCGAACCCCTGGCGGGCCCCGTGCCCGGCCCGGACCCCGTACCGGACGGGGAGCCCGGTGACCCGGACCCCGAGGCGTCCCCCGAGCCGGACGCGCCGCCCTCCGCCGAGGCGCACACCCCAGCGCCCCCCGAGGCGTCCCCGCGCCCGCACCCGGAGCTGCACCTGGCGCTCGGCCGGGTCCTGCTGGCCCTGCTGCCCCGCACCCCCGACCCGGCCGAGCGGGCCGCCCTGGCCGAACAGGCCGCGGCCCGCCTCGCGGTGGTCCTGGCCGGCCCGCCGGCCGGGGCGGGGGCCGGGAGTGCCCGGGTGCGCGTGGAGCTGGCCGACGCGCTGCGGCACCTGCCCCCGCGGCTGGAGGAAGCCGCCGGACAGCTGGCCACCGCCCTGGAGGAGACGGGCGGGGACCCGGAGCTGCGGGTGGCCGCCCTGCTGTGCCTGGCCCGGGTGCACCGCGAGCGGTACGCGCGTGACGCCGACCCGGCGGCGCTGGAGGAGGCGGCCGAGGCGTACGGCCGGGCCCGGCGGCTCGTGCCCCGCGACGGGGAGGCCTTCGGCGAACTCCTGCCCGAGTGGGGCGACGTACTCCTGGAGCGGGCCCGCGGCGCGGGCGGCCGCCGCTTCACCGGGGCGGCCGTACGCGTCCTGCGCGAGAGCCGGGCGGCGGTCCCGCAGTCCGACCCGGGAGCCGCGCACCGGCTGCTGCGGCTGGCCACCGGGCTGCGGCTGCGGCACGCGTACGAGAGGGACGCGGTGGACCTGCGGGAGGCCGAGTACCTGCTGGAACTGGCCGTCCGCAACAGCCGCGGCCCGCTGGAACGGGCTCGCGCCTGGCGGGACCACGGCGACGTGCAGCAGGAGATCCACGGCCACACGCGGGCCGCGGACCGCCTCGACCGGGCGGTCGAGTCCTACCGGCTGGCGTGGCGGGCCGCGCTGGAGGCGGACCGCGAGGGCCGTGACGACCATGAGGGCCGCGACGGCGACCACCGGGGCCTGCCCGGCCGCGAGGACACCGCGCTGCGGCTGGCCGCGCGCGTGCAGGAGGCCCGCGGGGAGGTGCTGGAGCGGCTCGCGCGACCCCGGGCCGCCCTGGAGGAGTACCGCTCGGCCCTGCAGCTCTGGAAGCGGATCGGCACCGACCCCGACGGCCGCTCCGAGGGGCTGCGCGCGCGGGTACGGGCCCTGGAGGCGGGGCCGTGACGGGCGGGCCGCTGTTTCCGCCGACCGGCCGGAGGGAAAGGGCAGTGGACCGTCCGGAAGCGGAGCGTGAGACGCGACAGGGGGAGCGGCGGCACATGGTGACGAAACGTCAGGACGTGGCGCCGGCCACCGCCCCGGGATGCCCGGGGCGACTGCCGGACCTCTCCGGGCTCGACCTGGCCGCCCTGCGCGGGATCGACCATCCCGTACTGGCCGAGGTGATCGAGGGCCTGGTGGAACGCGTGACCCACCCGGCGGAAGTCCTCAACGCGTTCGACTCCAGCGCGACCTGACCGCTGCGCTCGGCTTCGCCGGGGTTTCTGGGGCTCCGCGGCTCGGCTCCCGCCGGGGCTCCTGGGGCTCCGCCCCAGACCCCGCGCCTCAATCGCCGGCGAGGCTGGATTTGCCGGCCGGGAGTGCAGGGTTCGGCTCCCGCCGGGGTGGCCATCGTTCCGGCTGGGCGGTGGTGCAAGGGTGTGGGGCGGTGCCCCGCCGGAGTGTCTCCTCGGCTCGGC
>NZ_LBMK01000002.1:697409-698244 GCF_001005295.1 Streptomyces yangpuensis
CGGCCCCCCGACCGACCCGCACCACGCCCGTACCCCGCCCCAGCCGCATGCTTCGCCCGGACCGGACCGCCGAGCAACCCCGCAGGGGCCCGGCACGCTCCGGCCGGAGCCCCGCCGAGCAACCCCGCAGGGGACACCGCAAGCGAGTTGACCACTTTCCGCCGTTAGCCGGGCTCGGCGGACGGGCAGGGATGGACCGTCCGCCGGGGCGCCCCCGGCGGTGTGCGGGGAGGGAGCACGGCGATGCGGCGAGCGATCACGAGCGCCTCCCCAGTGCCCGGACCCACCACCCCCGCCCCGCCCGCCGGCGGTGGGGCTCGCGGCGGCCAAGCCGGCTGGGCGTCCGCGCATGCGCGCCACGCGCCCTGGCCCCATACCCGGCTCGACGTCGCCGCCGCGCGGGCGGCCGGGCATCCGCCCCATCCCATCCGGCAGTTCGTGCTCAAGACCCGCAGCCGCTGCAACCTCGCCTGCACCTACTGCTACGTCTACGAGATGGCCGACCAGGGCTGGCGCGACCAGCCCGTCGTCATGGCCGCCGCCACCGCCACCCGCGCCGCGCAGCGGATCGCCGAGCACGCCGCCGCCCACGAACTGCCCCGCGTCGACCTTGTCCTGCACGGCGGCGAGCCCCTCCTCACCGCCCCCGCCGCACTGGCCGCGCCCGTCGAAGCCGTACGGGCCGCCCTCGCCGCCACCGCCCCCCGTACCCGGGTCACCGCCACCGTCCAGACCAACGGCACCCTGATCACCCGCGGCCGTCTCGCCGCCCTCGCCGCCGCCGGGATCCGCGTCGGTGTCAGCCTCGACGGCGGGCTGCCCGCCCACAACCCCC
>NZ_LBMK01000002.1:698469-739716 GCF_001005295.1 Streptomyces yangpuensis
CCCGCCCCGGCGGGACCGGGACCCCGTACGCCGACTGGCTCCTCGCCGTCTTCGAGCGCTGGTGGCACGACGGACGGCACCGCACCCGCATCCGGCTCTTCGAGGAGATCATCGCCCTGCTGCTCGGCCTGCCCGCCACCACCGAGACCCTCGGGCTCGCGCCCGCCGCCACCGCCGTCATCGAGACCGACGGCTCCATCGAACAGGCCGATTCGCTGAAATCCGCGTACGAGGGGGCCGCCACCACCGGCATGGCCCTCGACACCCACAGCTTCGACCAGCTCCTCGACCACCCCGGGTTCGCGGCCCGCCAGCTCGGCCGGGACGCGCTCGCCGCCGTATGCCGCTCCTGCGAACTCGTCGAGGTGTGCGGCGGCGGCCACTACCCGCACCGCTACCGGGCCGGCGAGGGCTTCCGGCAGCCGTCCGTCTACTGCGCCGACCTCCAGGTACTGATCCGGCACATCGCCACCGCCGTACAGCGCGCCGCCCGCCCCCCGGCGGCCGCCTCATGACCGCCGCCCTCGCCGCCTTCACGGTGTCCACCGACACCCTGCGCGCCCTCGCCTCCGCCGAGCCCTCCCCGGAAGGCACGCGCCTGGTGCGCGACGTACGCCGCTCCAAGCGGCTCGTCCTGCTCCGCGCCGTCCTCGACGCGGCGCCCTGCGGCCGGTCCGGCCGGACCGCCGACCACTGGGCCCTGCTGGAGGAGGCCGAACGCCGCGACCCGGACGCCGTACGCGACGTACTCCACTACCCGGCCACCGGAGTCTGGGCCGAGGAGACCCTGCGCCGGCTGCACGCCCCCTACGGCCCGCCCGCGGACCTCGCCCACCTCGGCGCCCTCGCCGCGGCCGCCGCCCTGCGCGCCGGGATCCCCTTCACGCACACCCTGCGGCCCGTGCACGGCCGCCTCGTCCTGCCCACCCTCGGCCTGCTGCGCCCGGACCGCCCGGGTCCGCTCGTCCTCACCCAGCGGTCCTGGGACCCCGAGGACCCCGGCACGCTGCCCCTGCACGCCCTGCCCGGGGGCCGCACCGCCCTCGACGACCTCGACCCCTACAGGGCCCCCGGCCCCGCCCAGCCCGCCCCCCTGCGCCCGGCCCGCCGCCTCACACCCAAGGGCCACAAACGGTGGGACACCCAGTGGTCGGGCGCCCTCACCCTGCTCGAGCGCTACGACACCGTACGGGCCGAGGAGACCGCGCAACTGCTGCGATCCCTCGTACCGCTGGCCGGCGGGTCCCGGTCCAGCGGCGCCACCCTCCCCGCGGCCGCCGGCTCCGTGCTGGCCCGCGCGCAGGCCCCGCCCGCGCTCGCCGCGACCCTCGTCCACGAGGTCCAGCACGGCAAACTGACCGCCCTCGCCGACGTCCTGACCCTGCACACCGCCGACGCCGTGCCCCGCCACTGGGCCCCCTGGCGCAGCGACCCACGCCCCCTGGAAGGGCTTCTGCACGGCGCCTACGCCCACCTGGCCCTGGCCGGGTACTGGCAGCGCGCCGCCCTCTACGGCGCCCGCGGCGCCTGGGCCCAGCACGCCCGGACCCGGGCCCAGGTCGCCGCCGTCCTGCCCGTCCTGCGGGCGCACGACCGACTGACCTCCGCGGGCCGGGAGTTCACCGATGCGATGGCCGCCGCCGAACGGGCCATGGACGAGCTCCCGCCCCCCGGCGACCAGCACGCCGCCGCCCGCCGGGCCGTCGACCGCGAGCGCCGCGCCTGGTGCGAGGCGCACCCCGAACTCGCCCCGTTCGCACAGGTCTGACGGGCCGTCCGCTGCGGTACCTTTTCAGTCCCGTCCACTGCCCGCAGCCCAGGGAGACGGCCGCATGACCACCGGTAGCAGGCAGGACCGCGAATCGGCGCAACAGCCCCAGCAGCCGCAACAGCCCCAGCAGCCCCCGCAGCCGCATCAGCCGCACCCTTCCCAACAGCTGCAGCAGGCCCAGGCACCCCAGCAGCCCCAGGCACCCCGGCCGGCTCAGGCGCCGCAGCGTTTCGTCATCAGCTTCGCCGGCTTCAACCGCCCCTGGGCCGTATGGATCGCCCACCGCCTGGAGGAACACGGCCACCGCGTCGCCCTCCAGCGCTGGGACCCGCAGAACAGTCCAGGCCTCACCCAGGCCCTCGACGACCTCGCCCGCTCCGGCAGCCGCGTCCTTCTCGTCCTCAGCGAGCGCTACTTCTCCGCCGGCACTCACACCGACCAGGAGTGGAACACAGCCCTGCGCGCCGTCACGGACGACCACCCGGACCGGTTCGCCGCCGTCTGCCTCACCGACGCACCCCTGCCCAGCGCCGTCGCCGTCCTGGAGAAGACCGACCTGTGGGGCCTGGACGCGTACGAGGCCGAATACCGCGTGCTGCGCCGCCTCGAACTGCCCACCGAGCGCATCGGCACCGAGACCGGCCGCCGGGGCCCCCGCTTCCCCAACGACCCGCCCGAGATCTGGGGCCGCGTCCCCCGCCGCAACCCCCGCTTCACCGGCCGCAACGACGTCATCGGCACCCTGCGCCAGGCCCTCGCCGAAGCCCCGCCGGGCGCGTCCACCGTCACCCTTCTCGGCCTCTCCGGCGTCGGCAAGACACAGGTCGCCACCGAATACGCCTACCGCTTCGCCTCCGAGTACGACGTCGTGTGGTGGGTCCCCGCCGAGGACCGGCCCACCCTGCGCGAACGTCTCGCCGACCTCGCCCCCGCCCTCGGCCTCCCGCGCGGCGCCGGCAGCTACGGCGAGCAGATCCGGGCCGTCCTCGAAGCGCTGCGCCGCGGCACCCCGTACAGCCGGTGGCTGATGGTCTTCGACGGCTGCGACAACCCCGACGACCTCATCGACCTGCTGCCCTCCGGCGGCGCCGGCGACGTCATCATCACCTCCCGCAACCGCGAATGGGCCGCCCGGCACACCAGCCTCGTCGAGGTCCCCCTCTACGCCCGCCCCGAGTCCATCACCTTCATCCGCCGCCGCGCGCTGCGCCTCACTGCCGACGAGGCCGACCAGCTCGCCGAGGCCCTGGAGGACTACCCTCTCGCCCTCGACCAGACCGCCGGCTGGCTCGCGGACTCACCCCTGCCCGTCGGCGACTACCTGGCCCTGCTCCAGCGCCGCATGGACTCCCGCGAGGCCGTCACCCTCTCCGAGGACTACCCGCTGCCCTTCCCCACGGCCCTCGCCATACTCCTCAACAACGTCCGGGAGAACTTCCCCGACGCCCTCGCCCTGCTGCGGCTGTTCGTCTTCTTCGCACCCGGCCCGGTTCCGCTGCGCCTGCTGCGCGAATTCCCCGCCGACGACGTACCCGAACAGCTCGCCGGCCTCATCAACGACCAGATCCGCTGGAACGCCGCCCTCAACAAACTCGTCCAGTTCTCCGTCGTACGGCTGGAGTACTCCGACCTCCCCGTGGAGGAGGGCGGCGGCGGGCTGGAAACCGTACAACTGCACCGCATGGTCCACGGCATCGTCCGCGAGGACCTCTCCGAGAACGAGGCCGAACCCCTGGCCCGCGCCGTCCGCCAGGTCCTCGCCGCCGCCGACCCCGGCCGGCCCTCCGACTCCCGGCTCTGGCCCCGCTACGCCGAACTCGTACCGCACCTGGCCCCCTCCGGGGTCATCACCAGCAGCAACCCGCGGATCCAGAACTTCCTGCTGCACTGCCTGCGCTACCTGATCCTCGCGGGGGAGTACCGCTCCTGTCTGCGGCTGTGCGAGGAGACCGACCAGATCTGGCGGGCCAGGCTCGGCGAGGACCACCCCAAGGTCCGCGAGCTCAGCTACCAGTACGGCAACTCCCTGCGCAACCTCGGCCTGTTCCGCCGCGCCGAGATCCTCACCCGGTCGGTCGCCGACCGCATCACCGGGGAACGCGGCGACCAGGACCTGGAGAGCCTGCGCGCCACCAGCGCCTACGGCGGCGTCCTGCTGTGCATCGCCAAGTTCGAACCGGCCCGCGAGATCTTCGAGCACTGCCTGGCCACCTACCGCGAGCTCCTCGGCGAGGACGACTCCATCACCCTCGACGCCCAGAACAACCTCGCCGCCACCTACCGGCTGCTCGGCCGCTACCAGGACGCCTACGACCTCGACCTGGACACCCTGCGCCGCCGCGAACGGGTCCTGATGCCCCTGCACATCTCCACCCTCGCCTCCGGCATCGCCTGCGCCATGGGCCTGCGGCTCATGGGCCGCTACCGGGAGGCCCAGACCCGGCAGGAGCAGGGCGTCAAGCTCAACACCCAGGTGCTCGGGCTCGGCCACCCCCAGACCCTGCGCGCCGAGCACAACCTCGGCCTGTGCCTGCGCCGCTCCGGCGACATCCCGGGCGCGGGCCTGCGGCTGCGGACCGTCTGGGAGCGGGCGACGCGGGTCTTCGGCGTGGACTACCCCTGGACGCTGATGGTCGCCTCCGACTACGCCACGTACCTCAGGGAGTACGGGGACATCGGCGAGGCCCGCCGGATCTCCGAGGACGTCGTCCGCGGCTACCAGTCACAGCTCGGCCTCGCCCACCCGTACAGCATCGGCACCGTCGGCAACCTCGGCCTGGTCCTGCGGGCGCAGGGCGAACGGGTCGAGGGCCTCTCCCTCGCGGAGCAGGCACTGGTGGGCATGCGCGGCGCCCTCGGCGGCCGGCACCCCTGGACGCTGGGCTGCGCCCTCAACGCCACCGGACACCGCAACATCACCGGGCGGCTGGAGGACGCGCTGGACCTGAGCCGGGAGACCCTGCGCACCGCCGAACGCGTCCTGGGCCCGGACCACCCGATGACGCTGAGCGCCCAGATCGCCCTGGCGGCGGACCTGCGGTCGGTACGGGAGGACACGGAGGCGGGCAAACACGAGGACGCGGGCATCAAGGGCCTGACCCGCACCCTGGGCCCCCAGCACGTCCACACGGTCTCGGCCAAACAACGGGCAAGGCCGTACTGGGACTTCGAACCCCAGCCGTAGGGCGCTGTGTGTACGGGCGTACGCGGGCGCCGCGCTCCTGGCCGTGCCGGTCCCGCCAGGGCGCCTTCGTTCGCGGTGGTTCCCCGACGACACGCTCACTGAAATGATAGGAAGCGGGTATCATTGAAGCATGTTGTATGAGACGCCGGCCCTTGATTCCCTCGACCTCCGGATCCTGGAAGAGGTGGACGGCCTGCGTGAGCGCCTGCGTGACGCGGTGCAGCAGGCGCCGATGAAGTGGACCCAGGACCTTCGCAAGGCACTCACCGCGAGCGCGATCGCGGCATCGAACACCATCGAGGGCTATCGGGTCGACGCGAAGGACGTCGCGGACCTGATGGACGGAGAGCGCGAGGTGGACGCGAGCGAGGAGAACAAGGCAGAGACCCTCGCCTACCAGCAGGCGATGACCTACATCCAGTCGCTTCACGACGTCGAGGACTTCCGGTACAACAAGGAACTGCTGAACGCCCTGCACTGGATGCTCCAAGGCCAGCACCACCCGCTGCGCACGGCCGGGCAGTGGCGCAAGACCTCCATCCGGATCACTGCACCAGGGGACGAGCTCGCCACCGACTACGACGGCCCCGACCACGAACTCGTGCCGGGGCTGATGGCCGAGCTGGTGGACTGGCTCAACGAGGGTGACACCGGGGCGCATGTCCTGATCCGGGCTGCGATGGCTCATCTGAACCTCGTGAAGATCCACCCTTGGTCCGACGGGAACGGTCGCATGTCCCGGTCTCTGCAGACTCTGCTGATCGCCCGTGGCGGCGTCCTGGCGCCGGAATTCTCCTCGATCGAGGAGTGGCTGGGGATGCCCGGCAACACCTGGGAGTACTACAAGGTGCTGCGAGAGGTCGGCGGGCCCGTGTACTCGCCCGAGCGCGACACCCTGCCTTGGATCAAGTTCAACCTGCGCGCCTACCACGAGCAGGCGCAGCGGGTGCAGCATCGGGTCGACCGTTCGAACCGGGTCTGGATCGAGCTGATGGAGCATGCCGAGACACATGGAATCAGCGAGCGGCAGGTCACTGCCCTGCACGAGGTGGCCATGGTGAACCGGGTACGGCGCTCACGGTACGAGCGGCAGGAGGCGATCAACACGCAGCAGGCGACCCGGGACCTGCAGTCGCTGACGAAGGCGGGCGTGCTGACCGCGGTAGGGCAGACCAAAGGCCGCCACTACATCGCCGGCCCGCAGTTCCCGCAGAACGTCATCGCGACAGCCCGCCGACCGCACCGCATCATCAACCCATACGGCGGCTAGGGCCGAACCCGAAATCGCTACGCGCTTCTCCGTCAGCGAGCAAGGCAGCGAGGTCGAACTCGTGTGTCATGCCGAGACGATATCCGCCTGGCTCAGGTCGGTTGCGGTGCCGACGGGATTCGAACCCGCGGACAGGTGGGAGCAGGTCCGCTCCGTCCCCGTCAGTCGCCGTGGAAGGGACCTCCGCCACGTCGATCGCAATGGGCCGCTCTGCCACGGCACTTCAACCTGCGGAAGTGCGCACCCCCGCTTCGCCTCAGGGTAGAGAAGCCGCTGTATGCGGGCGAATCCTTTTCCGTTGCACCGGCCCGTTGATACGAGCCCCGAACAAGAGCCGGACGCGGTCAGGACGAAGCGCGTAGCGATTCGAGGCGCCCCGGCCGCCCTTGTCGGGCCGGCCCGACACGGAGAGACGACGGGAGTAACGGGAAACCCATAGCACGTCACTGACTACCGGCCCAGCGGATCCAGCCCCCCGTAGCCCGCTTCCCGCATGGCCGGAAGGCCCGGACCCCACCGTGGGGTCCGGGCCTTCCGTGTGCTGCTGGTGCTGCGAGGGTTACGCCTCGAAGACCTCGTCCAGGAGGAGCTGCTGCTCCGCCTGGTGGCGCTTCGCGGAGCCCACCGCCGGGGACGAGCCGTGCGGGCGCGAGATGCGCCGCAGGCGCTCGCCCGCCGGGACGTCCGCGCCGACCGCCAGGTCGAGGTGGTCGATCAGGTTCAGCGCGATGAACGGCCACGCACCCTGGTTCGCCGGCTCCTCCTGGGCCCAGATGTACTTCGCCGCGTTCGGGAACTTGGCGATCTCGGCCTGGAGCTCCGCACCCGGGAGCGGGTACAGGCGCTCGATGCGGATGATCGCGGTGTCCGTGATGCCGCGCTTCTCGCGCTCGGCCTCCAGGTCGTAGTAGACCTTGCCGGCGCAGAAGACGACCTTGCGGACCGCGTTCGCGTCCACCGTGGTGTCACCGATGACCGGACGGAACGAACCGCTCGTGAACTCCTCCGCCTTCGACGCCGCCGCCTTCAGACGCAGCATCGACTTCGGCGTGAAGACGACCAGCGGCTTGTGGTGCGGGTTGTGGACCTGCCAGCGCAGGAGGTGGAAGTAGTTCGACGGGAGCGTGGGCATGGCCACCGTCATGTTGTTCTGCGCGCACAGCTGGAGGAAGCGCTCCGGGCGGGCGGACGAGTGGTCCGGGCCCTGGCCCTCGTAGCCGTGGGGGAGGAGCAGGGTGACGCCGGAGGTCTGGCCCCACTTCTGCTCGGCGGAGGAGATGAACTCGTCGACGACGGTCTGGGCGCCGTTGACGAAGTCACCGAACTGGGCCTCCCAGAGGACCAGCGCGTCCGGACGGGCCAGCGAGTAGCCGTACTCGAAGCCCATGGCCGCGTACTCGGAGAGCAGCGAGTCGTAGACGTTGTAGCGGGCCTGGTCGTCCGACAGGTACAGCAGCGGGGTGTAGTCCTCGCCGGTCTCCCGGTCGATGAGGACCGCGTGGCGCTGGCCGAAGGTGCCGCGGCGGGAGTCCTGGCCGGACAGCCGGACCGGGGTGCCCTCCATCAGCAGCGAGCCGAAGGCGAGGGTCTCGCCCATGCCCCAGTCGATGGTGCCCTCGTCGATCATCGCCGCGCGGCGCTGCAGCTGCGGCAGCAGACGCGGGTGGACGGTGACGCCCTCGGGGATGTTGACCTGGGACTCGGCGATCCGCTTGACGACGTCCTGGGAGATCGCGGTGTTCACCGCGGCCGGGAAGTCGGCCTGGTCGGGCGCAGGCGCCGCGGAGACCGCGGGCTGCGTGGCGGCCTCGCGGACCTCCGCGAAGACCTTCTCCAGCTGGCCCTGGAAGTCCTGGAGCGCCTGCTCGGCCTCTTCCAGGGTGATGTCGCCGCGACCGATGAGGGACTCGGTGTACAGCTTGCGCACCGAGCGCTTCTTGTCGATCAGGTCATACATCAGGGGCTGCGTGAAGGCCGGGTTGTCGGACTCGTTGTGGCCGCGGCGGCGGTAGCAGATGAGGTCGATGACCACGTCCTTGTTGAACGCCTGGCGGAACTCGAAGGCCAGACGGGCAACGCGCACGACCGCTTCCGGGTCGTCGCCGTTCACGTGGAAGATCGGCGCCTCGATCATGCGGGCCACGTCGGTCGCGTACATCGAGGAACGCGAGGACTCCGGGGCGGCGGTGAAGCCGACCTGGTTGTTGATGACCACGTGCACGGTGCCGCCGGTGCGGTAGCCGCGCAGCTGCGACATGTTCAGCGTCTCGGCGACGACGCCCTGGCCGGCGAAGGCCGCGTCGCCGTGGAGCGCGAGCGGGAGGACCGTGAAGTCCGTGCCGCCCTTGTTGATGACGTCCTGCTTGGCGCGGGCGACACCCTCCAGGACCGGGTCGACCGCCTCCAGGTGGGAGGGGTTCGCGACGAGCGAGACCTTGATCTGCTCGCCGTCGAGGCCGGTGAAGGTGCCCTCGGCGCCCAGGTGGTACTTGACGTCGCCGGAGCCGTGCATGGACTTCGGGTCGAGGTTGCCCTCGAACTCGCGGAAGATCTGCGCGTAGGACTTGCCGACGATGTTCGCCAGGACGTTCAGGCGGCCGCGGTGGGCCATGCCGATGACGACCTCTTCGAGGCGGGCCTCGGCGGCCGAGTCGATGACGGCGTCGAGCAGCGGGATGACGGACTCGCCGCCCTCCAGGGAGAAGCGCTTCTGGCCGACGTACTTCGTCTGCAGGAAGGTCTCGAAGGCCTCCGCCGCGTTCAGGCGGCGCAGGATGCGCAGCTGCTCCTCGCGCTCCGGCTTGGTGTGCGGGCGCTCGATGCGGTCCTGGATCCAGCGGCGCTGCTTGGGGTCCTGGATGTGCATGAACTCGACGCCGGTGGTGCGGCAGTACGAGTCGCGCAGCACGCCGAGGATGTCGCGCAGCTTCATCATCGACTTGCCGGAGAAGCCGCCGACGGCGAACTCGCGCTCCAGGTCCCACAGGGTGAGGCCGTGCTCGGTGATGTCGAGGTCGGGGTGCTTGCGCTGCTTGTACTCCAGCGGGTCGGTGTCGGCCATGACGTGGCCGCGGACCCGGTAGGAGTGGATCAGCTCGAAGACGCGGGCGGCCTTCGTGACGTCGTCGTCGTGGCTGGCGTCGATGTCGCGGTTCCAGCGGACCGGCTCGTACGGGATGCGCAGCGACTCGAAGACGGAGTCGTAGAAGTCGTTCTCGCCGAGCAGCAGGTTCGCGACGATGCGCAGGAACTCGCCGGAGGCCGCGCCCTGGATGACCCGGTGGTCGTAGGTCGAGGTCAGGGTCATGACCTTGGAGATGCCCAGCTTGTTCAGGGTGTCCTGCGAGGTGCCCTGGAACTCGGCGGGGTAGTCCATGGAGCCGACGCCCATGATGACCGACTGTCCGGGCATCAGGCGGGGCACGGAGTGGACGGTGCCCAGGCCGCCGGGGTTGGTGAGGGAGCAGGTCACGCCGGTGAAGTCGTCCATCGTCAGCTTGCCGACGCGGGCGCGGCGGACGATGTCCTCGTAGGCCTGCCAGAACTCGAAGAAGTTGAGGGTCTCGGCCTTCTTGATGCCGGCGACGACGAGCTGGCGGTCGCCGTTGGGCTTCACCAGGTCGATGGCGAGGCCGAAGTTCACGTGGTCGGGCTTGACCAGGGTCGGCTTGCCGTCCTTCTCCGCGAAGGAGTGGTTCATCGACGGCATGGCCTTGATGGCCTGGACCATCGCGTAGCCGATGAGGTGCGTGAAGGAGATCTTCCCGCCCCGGGCCCGCTTGAGGTGGTTGTTGATGACGATGCGGTTGTCGAACAGCAGCTTCACCGGGACGGCGCGGACGGAGGTGGCCGTCGGCACGTCGAGGGAGGCGTTCATGTTCTTGGCCACGGCTGCCGCCGGGCCGCGGAGCGTCACCAGCTCGGGGCCCGCGGGGGCCTCGGTGGCGGGCGCGGCCTTCTGCGGGGCTACGGAAGCGGGGGCGGGCGCGGCCGGTGCGGCGGCCGGGGCCTGGGAGGTGACAGTCACAGCAGGGGCACCAGAGGGGATGGCAGGAGCAGGGGCAGGAGCTGACACAGGCGGAGGAGTCGGCGTCGCGGTGGGTGCGGGCGCGGCGACCGCCGCCCCCGTGGCGGCGTCGGCGACCTGCGGGGTCCCGGCGACGGCGCTGGCGGCCTGTGCGGAGGCGCCGTCCGTCGGCGTGGACCTGTCGGGACCGGCCGACGTCACCGGAGCGGCAGCGCCCCCCGGCTTGTAGTCGGCGAAGAAGTCCCACCAGGCCCGGTCGACCGACTGCGGGTCCTGGAGGTACTGCTGATAGATCTCGTCGACGAGCCACTCATTCGCGCCGAAGCCTGAGGCAGGGTTCTTCCCGCCCTCTGCTGCTTCGGTCGTGGTGCTCGAGTTACTGGGGGACTGTGGCGACACGGCGGCAACCGCCCTCTTCCGCTTCACAAGGTATGGACAGCGGGAATAAAGGCTACGCCTCCTCGGCCGCTGCATGCAGGCCGGGCGGGACTTACGTCGTGCAGGTCACATCGAACGGCGGGTTTCATGACGTGGAATGGCGGGAAACGAGCCTGGTTCGGGTAGGGGGCACCGAGGTTGCGGCCCCCTTGGCTTCGCACCCCTGACGGACCCCGGGTACGTGTGGCCGAGATCATGTCCTTCCCAGTCGAACCCTACGTCAACACGAGACCTGCGAGCTGCCCGGAAGCGTGACGAGGATGCGGCAGCCACGTGACGATTCGGCCACTCCGATCCGGCCGCCGTGCAGTTCCACGGCCCAGCGGGCGATCGCCAGGCCCAGTCCGGTGCCGCCGTCGCCGCCGCGGGCGCTCCCCCGGTTGAACCGCTCGAAGACCCGGTGGCGCTCGGCCTCCGGGATGCCGGGGCCCTCGTCGCGGACCTCCAGCGCCAGGCTGCCGGGCACGTCGCCGGCCCGGGCCCGGACGGTGACCCGGCCGTGCGGGGGGCTGTGCTTGACCGCGTTGTCGATCAGGTTGGCCACCACCTGGTGCAGGCGTTCGGCGTCCGCGTACGCGCACAGATCGGGCGGGAAGACGTCCAGGTGCAGGTGCACGTCGTTACGGGTGTGCCCGCCGGAACCGGAGAGCAGCCCCGGCCGCCCGGCGGCAGCCAGCCCCGACTCCTTCAGCACCCCGGACAGATACGGCCACACCTCGAAGCGGCGGGCCCTCAGCGGCACCACGCCGTTGTCCACCCGGGACAGGTCCAGCAGGGTCTCCACGAGCCGGCCGAGGCGCTCGGTCTGTTTCAGCATGGTGCGCATGGTCTCCGGGTCGGCGGCCGAGACCCCGTCGACCACGTTCTCCAGCACCGCCCGCAGCGCGGCGATCGGTGTGCGCAGCTCGTGCGACACGTTCGCGACGAGCTCCTTGCGGTGCCGGTCCACCGCCTCCAGGTCGTCCGCCATCAGGTTGATCGTGGAGGCCAGGTCGCCCAGCTCGTCGCGACGCCCGGCGCCCCGTACCCGTCGTGTGAAGTCGCCGTGGGATATCGCCCGGGCCACCGTCGTCATGTCGTCCAGCGGCGCCGTCAGGCTGTGCGCCACGAACTGGGTGATCAGCATCGAGGCGATCACCGAGAAGACGGTGATGAACCGCAGCTCGGTGTCCGTGCGCAGGGCCACCAGCAGCAGCCCGGTCGTGATGAAGACCGAGACCACCACGAGCGTGCCGAGCTTGGTCTTGATCGAGAACGGCGAGAAGGGCCGCAGCCCCCCGGGGGACCGCTGGCGCTGGCGAGGCCCCTCCGCCCGGCCGTTCACGGCTGGGCCGGGGTCTCCAGGGCGTACCCGACGCCGTGGACCGTACGGATCCGCTCGGCGCCGATCTTCCGCCGCAGGGCCTTGATATGGCTGTCGACCGTACGGGTTCCGGAGGCGTCGGCCCAGTCCCAGACCTCGGCGAGCAGCTGCTCCCGGGAGAGCACCGCCCGCGGGGTCCCGGCCAGGCACACCAGCAGGTCGAACTCGGTCGGGGTCAGGTGGACGTCCTCCGTCTGCACCCGGACCCGGCGCTGCGCGTGGTCGATCTCCAGGTCGCCCAGGCGCAGGGTGGCGCCGCGCGGGGTGTGCGCGGCGATCGTGGCCCGCTCCACCCGCCGCAGCAGGACGTGCACCCGTGCCGCCAGCTCGCGCATGGAGAACGGCTTCGTCATGTAGTCGTCGGCGCCGACGCCCAGGCCGACCAGCATGTCGGTCTCGTCGTCCCGGGCGGTGAGCATCAGCACCGGGACCGGGCGCTGCGCCTGGACCCGGCGGCAGACCTCCAGCCCGTCGAAGCCGGGCAGCATGACGTCGAGGACCAGCAGCTCGGGCAGCCAGCTCTCCGCCGCGGCGACGGCCGCGGGACCGTCGGTGGCCGTCTGTACCTGGAAGCCCTCGGCGCGCAGCCGGGCCGCGATGGCCTCCGCGATGGTGCGGTCGTCCTCGACGACGAGCACACGCCGCTGGGCGCCGGGCGTTGCCGCGGCGCCGGTGTGGGTGGTGTGTGTCTGTTCCATGTCCGCCCCTGAAGATCCCGCTGAATGGGGTGCAGCGTAGAGGAGGCTCCGGCCTGCGGCTACGTGGGGTTCGGACACGGCATATGCGCTGGACCTCAGCAAATGGAATGGGTTGTACCGGGTGCCGGACCCCCTGCGGGACCGGCGTCCGGCGGGTGGCGCGGTCAGCTGCCCCACCGGCTGTGACCTCGTCGGATCCCTCTTGGAGGGGGCCTACAAGGCCGGTCCGTGACCGTGCGGGAAGACCGGGTCGGGCGTGTCGTTCGGCACACCGGGCCGGGTGGTCGGCCGGGTGGTCGGCCGGGTGGTGGCGACGGCCGCCACGGAACGCGGGAGCTGATGCGGACCCGGCTGCGCGGGTTCCCGGACCGGCTGCTGCCCGAGCTCAGCCGGCGGTGAACGCAGGCAGCGCCTCCACCACCCTGACCAGCTCCGGAGGCAGGGACCCCTGCTCGCCCGCGACCTCGTACCCGCCGTGCGCGAAGGCGTAGAAGAACCCGTCGTAGATCTTCGGGCCGCCTGTCGCGATCCTTGGCCGGCCGGGGAAGTCCGCCTCCCGGAGCACGGTGCGCAGGGCCGCCAGCTCCCGCTCCGACAGCTTCCCGGTGCCCTCCGCCTTCGCCTTCGCGTCCAGCCGGGACCACGAGCCGTCGCCCTTCACGACGAGGGTGTGGGTCTCGCCGGCGAAACCGCCGCTGCGGGTGACCCGGACCAGGGTCTCGCCGGGGGCGGGCACGGCGCTCGTACTCGGGCTCTCGCTCGGGGTGGGGCTCGCGCCCGGACCCGTGCCGGGGCTCGTACCGGCGGTGGTACCGGCGCTCGTACTGATGGTGCCCGGCGCTCCGGAACCCTTCGGCGGCGCGTCGTCGCCCCCGGAACCGGACGGTCCGCACCCCGCCAGGACCACCGCGCCCAGAAGTACCGCCACCACCGTCCGGAACGTGCGCACACCCACCTCCGCGGAGACTCGGGTCCACCCCCGAGTATGGAGTCCGCACCCCCGATCCGACAGCTTTCCGACAGCTCCAGGAGGCCGCCATCCGCCGCATCGCGCCATGGCGCCTGCTCCCGCCGCTGCTCGCTGCGGCCCTCGGCCTATGGGGCCTGGAACGGGGCGGCAGCATGTGGCGCGACGAGTCCGTCACCTGGCAGGTCGCGCACCGCTCGCCCGGCGCGATCCTGGACCTCCTCGGCCGGGTCGACGCCGTGCACGGCCTGTACTACGTCCTCATGCACGGGGTGTTCCAGGCCTGGGACGGCGGCCTGTGGGCGCTGCGGCTGCCCTCCGTCGCCGCCACCGCCCTCGCCGCCGCCGGGGTGGCCGCCGTCGCGCACCGGCTCGTGGGGGAGCGGGCCGCGCTCGTCGCCGGCTGCGTGTACGCCGTACTGCCGCCCGTCCAGATGTACGCCCAGGAAGGCCGCTCGTACGCGCTGGTCGCGGCCGCCGTGGTGTGGGCGACGTACCTGATGCTCCGCGAGCGCTGGGTCGCCTACACCGTCGTGCTGCTGGCCGGCTGCTGGCTGCACGAGTTCGCCGCGCTGGCGCTGCTCGCCCACGCCTTCACCGCCCGGCACGCGCGCGGCTGGCGGTGGAGCGCCGCGACCGTCGCCGCCCTGCTGCTGCCGCTCGCCGCGGTGAGCGTGCGCCAGGCGCACCAGCAGCTCGGCTGGCTCGGCCGGCCGAGCTGGCAGGACTGGGCCGCGTACGCCGTGGTGGGCGGCGCCTGCCTGCTGCTCGCGCGGGGCGCGCCGAGGGACCTCGTCCGGGTGGCGCTGCCGCTCGTACTGCTGCCGCCCGGACTGCTGATGGTGGTCTCGCTGCTCAACCCCTGGTACGTCGACCGGTACGTGCTCTACGCGCTCGCCGGGCCCGCCCTGCTGGCGGGCGCACGGCTGGCCGCCGCCCGCGGGCGGTGGCCGTGGGTGCTGGCGGGCGCCCTCCTCGTGCCGTTCGGCATCTGGTCGGCCTGGCTGCGCACGCCGGAGAGCCGCAAGGACGACGTCCTCGCGGTGGCCGCCGCGGTACGGGAGCGGGCCCGCCCGGGGGACGCGGTCGTCTTCATGCCGTCCCGCAGGCGCGAGTGGCTGCTGTCCTCGCCGGAGGTCTACGAGGGACTGCGCGACCCCGCCCTCGCCGCCGGACCGACCGCCTCGCACAGCCTCCAGGGCACCGAGCTCCCCCCGGAGCGGATCCGCGCGGGCCTGCTCGCGTCGCCCCGCGTGATCGCCCTGCTGGACCCGGCGGACCAGCCGCTGGACCCGTACCCACGCGAGGCGGCCAAGCGTGAGGTACTGGCAAGCCACTTCGACCTCTGCTCGGTCACCGAAGTCCGAGGCGCCCGCATCGCCCTGTACACCCCCCGAGGCAACTGCCCGCCCCCGTAGCGCAGCCCGGCGGACCAAGGCCCGGGCCCGGTCGGGGGCCGGCCGCCGCCGTTCCCGGCCCCCGGGTGCGGTCGTGCGTCGGGGGAGGGGGCCGGGGGAGGGGTGGGCGGGGGTGGGGCGGAGGATGGGGTGACCGCGTCGCGCAGCCGGCGGGCCGGGTGCGGCCCGCCGACCCAGGAGGTGCCGTTATGCCCACGTCCGACCACCCCGTGTCCCGCCGCGAGCCCGGACCACTGGTCGGGGCCGACTGGCTGGCCGCCCGGCTGGGTGAGCCCGGACTGGTCGTCTTCGACGCCTCCGTCGGCACCCACCGCGCCGCCGGCCGGCGGATCCCGGGCGCCCGCCCCTTCGACCTCGACGGAGCCCTCTCCGACCACGCGGCCCCCGCCCCGCACACCATGCCCGGCGCCGCCGAGTTCACCGAGGCGCTGAGGTCCCTCGGCCTCGACGACACCGACACCGTCGTCGTCTACGACGGCGCCGGCGTCTACTCCAGCGCCCGCGCCTGGTGGATGCTGCGCGCCATGGGCTTCGACCGGGCCGCCGTACTCGACGGCGGACTTCCCGCCTGGACGGCCGCCGGCCTGCCTGTCGAGGACGGCGGCCCGCGGTACGAGGGCCCGCGCGGCTCCTTCACCGCCCGGCCCCGTCCGGGCCTGCTGACCGACGCCGAGGAGGTCGCCGCCGCCCTCGCCGACCCGGCCGCGGCCGTCCTCGACGCCCGTACCCGCGAACGCTTCGAGGGCACCGCCCCCGAACCCCGTCCCGGCCTGCGCGGCGGCCACATGCCGGGCGCCGTCAGCCTGCCGTTCGGCGAACTCCAGCGCCCCGACGGCCTGATGCGCCCCGCCGCGGAACTCCGCGCGGCCTTCGAAGCGGCCGCGGGCGGCCGTGAACGCCTCCGGTTCAGCTGCGGCTCCGGAGTGACCGCCTGCGTACTGGCCCTCGGCGCCGACCTCGCCGGCTACCGCGACCTGGCGGTGTACGACGGGTCCTGGAGCGAGTGGGGCCTGCCCTCCCCGCGGCGTCCGGTCGCCACCGGCCCGGCCCCCGCCCCGGCCGGGGCGGGCGGATCAGCCGAAGACGACCGACCGGACCTTCAGCCGCTCTGACGCCCCGCCGGTGTACGGGCGCAGGCGGAAGGAGGGACCCTCGCAGTCGGTGTCGGCGAAGACCGTCGCCCAGGCGTCGGTGCGGTTCCTCGGCGAGTGGCCGGGCTCGGGGTTCTCCTGGCCGACACCGGGCAGGTTGAAGCACTGGTCGTCCGCCGGGTCGTTGAGGAAGCCGGAGGCCTCGTTGCCCTCGACGGTCACGTACTCGTAGATGAACCGCCCGGAGGCTGCGGAGGCGGAGGCCGGGACGGCGACGAGGAGCAGGGCGGCGCCGAGAGCGGCGGTGAAGGCGGAGCGGAGACGCATGAGCTGGTCTTTCTACGGGTGGGAACGTGTGCCGCAGCCACCTCTGCCCAGGAGCCGGGCCCGCATCCTCGCGTCACGCGTACGGATGAGGAGGTAACGACCCTGCACGGCCGAACGGCCGAACGGCGGGACGGCGGGACGGCGGGACGGCCGAGTGTCGAACGGCGGTGGCCCCGCCCCCGGTTCGGCCGTGCCGGGACGGGGGGTAACCCGACCCCGGATCCGGGTACCGGCACCATCGGCCGGGCGGCTCCGGCGCCGGAGGATCGAGGCATGACTTCCCTCACCACGGCGGCGGTCCCCGCCACCGCGAAGGTCACGCTGGAGAGCGACAGCGGCGACATCACCGTGGCGGGCGTGGCCGCCGCCGAGGTGGAGGCGGACTCCGGCGATGTCCGGGCCGAGGGCATCGCCGGCCCGCTGCGGATCAGCACCAGCTCGGGTGGGATCACCGCCACCGGGCTGTCCGGTCCGAGCGCGTCGGTGCGCTCGGGCTCGGGCGACACCCGCGTGGACTTCGCGAAGGCACCCGCCTCGGTGCTCGCCGAGACCACTTCCGGCGACGTCACCCTGCAGGTCCCCACCGCCCCCTACCGCCTTGCGGTCTCCACCACCTCCGGCGCCCGCGACATCACCCTCCCCGACGACACCTCGGCCCCGTCCCACCTCTCGGCCCGGACCACCTCGGGCGACGTCCGCATCACCCCCCGGACCGGCTGATCCTCCCGCCCATGTCCGGTCACGGTTGATACTGCAACCTGCCCCGGCATCGAGCTGCGAAGTGAAGAGAGCTGCTGGCCTGTTCGTCCTGAGACTGTCCAGATCAACTTTGCATGTCCGGGCGGAGCTGTGAGAGGTGGTGCTGGCTCTTCGAGCCGGATGCGCGGGGCATCACGATCGTGGGAGCCTCGCTTCGAGGGCCTTGCGGCGAAGGCCAGCCCGGACCTTGCGTTGATGGCCGGGGCCGTCCGGCTCTGGGGTGGGGGTCGTTCGCAGAACCTTCCCCGGGCGTGGCACGAGAGTGCAGAACCGCAAGACGAAGTGAGCAGGTGGGCTCTACGATTCTGCCTCCTGCAGTGAAGGCGGCAACGGAGAGTCGGCATTGATAAAGAGGGTCCAGTTCACGCGGTTCAAGCAGTTCAACCAGTCAACATTCACTTTTAGCCCCTCAAGCGTCACCTTCCTTGCGGGCGGAAATAACTCCGGAAAGTCGTCCATTCTGCACGGTTTGGCAGTTTGGGAGTTCTGCAAGATTGCATCCCTGATGGAGCGAGGGGAGGACGCATTCCTTGCTGTGGCTGAGGGGCGCCAAGGGTTCGGGCTCGGGGATGACGAATTCTCGCCGATCAACGTCCCGTCCCTCAAGCATCTGTGGACGAACCTGAAGACTGCCAAGGGGGAATCAGACCCTGACGGCTACACGTTGAAAATTCGCTGCGAGTGGGATGATGCGAACGAAGAGAAGCACCTAGAGTTCGCGCTCTCTCTTGCGAATGATCGACTCTTCATTAAACCCACTTCCAGTAATCTTGATGCTGGAGATCGAGTCCCAACAGCGGCACTGCTTCCCCCATTTGCAGGAATTGCCGCCAGGGAGGCCAGGATCGTAGGCGCCTTGCGGCGTCGGCGGATCGGGGAGGGCTTGGCTGGTGCCGTTCTGCGGAATCTCCTTCTTGAAATGCATCAGGTTAACCTGAGGGAGCGCGAGAAGCTGCGGCAGGGCAAGTCGAAGATTGCCGACAATGACCTACGTCGCCTTCGCGAATCGGACCCCTGGGAGCTCCTTCAGGATGCCCTGAGGAATACGTTCTCCGCCGAGCTCGTCATCGGAGAGTTCCGGGAGGAATACCACTCGTATATCAATGTGCAGGTCTCAAAGGGGGATGTGGACGGCTACAAACTCACGCGATGGCCCAGGTATAACCCCCGAGACCTGATGGTAGAGGGGAGTGGCTTCTTGCAGTGGCTGAGCGTCTTTACCCTTGCTACCGCTGACGATGTAGACGTCCTACTGCTGGACGAACCGGACGCCCATCTGCACCCGACCCTCCAGGCTCAGATGGTGGATCAGCTGGAAGAACTCGCGAATCGAACCGGAAAGCAAGTCCTGCTTGCCACGCACTCGACTGAAATTCTTCGGAATGTCAGTCATGAAAGAATCTTTCAGGTGAGGAAGCAAGGGGCGGGCTACCTGACGAGGGACGAGCAGAGGGTAGGTCTTCTAGCTGGCATCGGGTCAGACTATGCACCCCGTTTGGACCGTGTACGCAAAACTAAGAGGATCCTCTTCGTTGAAGGATCCTCCGATATTCCCATCCTGAAGAAATTTGCGGAGATCCTGGGAATTAAGTGGCATGAGGACTGGATTCCCTGGCAAACGACAGCCCCGCACAAGGAGAGGGCGCACGTCTTCAAGGCGCTGTCTGAAGAGGTGAGTGGTCTGATTGCCTACAGTTTGAGGGATCGTGATGACGAGGCCATCGCATCTGTAGGGGATCTTCTTGAAGAGAAGGGGTACGGAGCTCCCCCCGGCTTCAATGCTAGAAAATGGCGGAGGCGTTATATTGAGGGCTACCTGATTAATCCTCGTGCCATTGCCGAAGTTGCAGGGATTTCGGAGGAAGAGGTGTCGTCCCGACTTCGTGACGAGTTCGCCTACGCGATTGGTCCGACTTTCCAGAAGTCTGCGGCGCCGGCTGCGATTCTTGACATGCGGGCCAAGGAGGTGCTCGGAGCATTCAAGGTCTCTGCCCACGCAGTTGCTGGATCCTTCCGGCCTGAGGAAGTGTGTGACGACATTGCGACCCTCCTTCGGCAGCTGGATTCTGATGCAGGTTGAGGGTGCCGCTAATTCTCCCTGAGAAGTGATCCGCTCGGTAGGCTGCGGTGCCCAAGCAGCAGCCTGATCGCCTTGCTGTTGCATCGCGACCGGCCGTTGGTTGAATTGCTGAGATTCTTTGCCATTGACTCCACTCCCAAGCGTGATGCAAGGTCAGCGGATGGATTCTGAAGCTGTGTCGCGGAGCCGTGACGATGTCTGGGTGAAGGTCTTGAGGTCCTATCCCTTGTCGGCGGAGGAGCGGCCCTCGATGGCGCCGTTGCTGAGGGCGGCCAGGGAGGAGCCGGTGCTGCGTGCGATGTACCCGTGGATCTCGGTGCAGCAGCTCAGCTTTTCACTCTCGGATGATTGGGAAGATTGGGGCCACGCGCCTCTTCCAGCTCTTTTTGCTCGCCCGGATGCGTACTGGGTAGTGGATAGTCCCGCCAGCGGAAGCCGGGTTGAGCTGGAGACGACCGACCCGGCCGAGGCAGTCGCTTTCTTTGCCCGCCGACTGGAAGAGCGGCAGGTCGGTCCGTCGCCCGAGGTCGGCGGCTGGTGTGCCGAGGTGGAGGAAACGCTGGATGCGGCCGGCTGGTATCCCGGCCGGGTCGTGGACACGGCGGGGTGGCGCGAGCGCCTGGAAGCCGAAGGCTTTCGCATGCATCCCGCCGCAGAGAAGTTTCTGCGTGAGTTCGGCGGGCTGGCTGTTGGCTATGGCGGCCCCGGGATCACCCGGGCTCGGGAGCCCTTCGAGTTCGACCCGTTGCTGGCCCTGGGAGAGGACGACCGGTTCGGTGAGTGGGGAGAGATCATCGGGCGCTGCCTCTTCCCGCTAGGCGAGCTCGATCACGGCCGCTCGTTTCTCGGCCTGGACGAGCAGGGAGAGCTGTATGTCGTCGACAGCGGGTTGGCCCGGTTCGGTCGAATGCCGGACGCCATGGTGAACCTTGCCCTCGGTGTGATGCCGGTCAGGATGCCGGACCCTGCTCAACCTTGAGTCCGACAGGCAGCGTGGGCTCCGCATCAGGATTGGTGAGTGCCTGCTGACAGATCGAGTTGAAACGGTGGGCCGTCGATGGGTGGCGTCCAGCCGCGGGTGAGGGCGAGCTGGATGACGCGGGCGACATCCGAGGGTAGGACGGGTTGGGTTGGCCGACTCAACCAGTTGCCCGGGTGGGCCTGGTTCGTCGGTCTCGACGAGGCCGGATCTCCATGACGCCGCCGCAGACAAAGACCTGGTCACAGCGCGGCCGGACCTCGGTGGTGTGGGTCCGTGGCCGTTCCCACAGGCGGATATCCATCACTGCGCTGACCTGCTACAAACCCGGGCAACGGTCGAGGCTGATGTACCGGCCACGCCGGGACGACGGCCGGCGCGACGGACGCAAGAGCTTCTCCCGGCGCGACTACCAAGACCTGCTGCCCGCCGCCTCCCGCAGGTCGGCGGCCCGATCGTGCCCATCTGGGACAACCTCAACGTCCACAAGGCCGCCGACCTGCGGGAGTTCGCGGAAGCCCGGGACTGGCTGACGATCTACCACCTGCCGCCCCACGCACCGGACCTCAACCCCGTCGAAGGGGATCTGGTCCCTCCTGCGACGCGGCTGGCTCTCCAACGTCGCCTTCAGCACTCCTGAGTACCTCGTCCAGCGCATCCGGCGCGGCTTACGGCGCATCCACTGCGGCGACCTCATGGACGGCTGCCTCGCCGAGACCGGCCAGACCATCAGACTCAGATGAGCAACGACACGACACCACGAGTTCAGCCTTCAGTAGACAGTTCTATTCCTCGTCATCCTGAGACTGGCGTTCTTGTTGTGGCCGTAGCCCCTCCATAAAGGCACGAATCGTGGTCTCGTACGGTTCGTACGCGAAGGCACCGCCGGGCGGGCGAAGCGAGATCAAGTCATGTGCCACGACGAGAAGCGAAAGCAACAGCCGGTTCACATCCGAGGACGAAACGTCAGAGTGCAGCCCCTTATTGCTCAGGCTGTCCAGCTTATCAATCCGCTTTCCCAAATCCTCGACGTTCGCGACGAGTAGTTCTCGCGTGGTGTCAGAGGTGACGTTTTCCGCGACGTATGCCCAGAGGCGATTCCGGTACTCGGCCCGGCCGACTCTTTTCCCGTTTACCTTTTCTTCACGTGGAGGATAGAGACAGTCCGCAAGTTTTTCGGTGAACCGCCGGCAGGACAACGACACATGCGCCAGCTCTTCCGCCGTCTCGTGGCCCTCAAACGCCTTGATGGCCGCATGCAGCCGTTGAGTGAGGGTCGGGTCCAGGTCTGAGCAGCGCATCAGGGTTTCACCCAGTGCGGATGAGAACTGGCCGTGAAGCAGTTCATCCGCCTCGCCGAGTCTGCGAAAGTGCTGCATGTTGTCGTACGGATCAAAGATAGTCTCCCGTACGCCGGAGTCCTCCCAGTGAACGGAGGAGAAGAGACTGGAAGCCTCCCACTCGCGATATTCCACATGATCTCGATTGTCCTCGACTTCCAACTCATATCCTCTATGAAACAAGTAGAGTGAGTTTTCGAAGATCCGAAACCTGCTCGGGATACCCTTCAGGAACACCGCCCAGTGTTCCGAAATTTCCGGACGAATTTGCACTGCCCCCAGGTACCACTCCCTGTCCTTCAGCCGGATGTGCATGGCGCGAGCGTCCGACGGAGTCAGAGATTCCACGACCATCCCTGCGATATCAAATGACTTGATGTGCTTGGCAAGGTCCGGCCCTAGGAACGTGCTCCAGACTGCCCAGTGCTCGCCGAGAACGCTGTTTGCTGCAGCTTCAGTGCTGCCCACCTCTTGGGCAAGCTGCCGCAGTGGGAGAGTTCCCGTGGAAAAGCGGGCATGGCGCCTATGCCGTGGAGCGGATTCCATGAATGTTCGCACCAGGGATTCCCTCATGGTGAGCCATCCCCAGGTTCCGGCCTCCGGCGAGCTCCAACCTTCGTTGATCAGAAAGCAGACTCTCACTCATCCCCCAATGACTGATTTCAACAGAACGCTCCGTCTCCCTGCGGCTGGGACTTCAGGCCATTCAGGCCAACCGCGTACGACTCACTGTTCGCCGCTCGGCATCGTGAAAGTGCCCAGATTGTTAACGAGTTCGGTCGCTCTTACGAGCAGGTCTGAGAACGCTTGAGCGAGGCCTTTCTCGTCAAGAGAGAAGTGCTCGGCAGCTCGCTGGTAGTCCCTCCCCTTCACGTGAGCCGGCCCGCTGCGTAGACCGTTGAGATTACGTAGCAATGTGATGAGTTCCTGCCGGTCGGGAAACCCAATCCCATCTAGGTACTTCTGAAACTTCGTAATGCCCTTTTCGTTCTGCTCGACCGTGATGTGCTTGGCGATCTCGCGTTCATTCAACCGCTCGACGAGAACCTTCGACAGCGACATGACCTGGTCGTCGAACTCTCGCTGGTTCTCGCTCGCAGGTACGTGCAGGGTTGCCCAGTAGTGCTCATCTTCCGGCTTGAGCGGCTTGAACAGATCCCAGCCAAAACGCTCACGCCAGCCGTCACGGAAACGCCCGTACGAGGCTTTGAAGGCAAGCGCTGGTTCGTCAGCAGCGGCCCATTCACCCAGGATGCCGCGCCGGTACGCAACGTCGCTCACGCCTCCGTCAGGCACGACATTGAAGCTCTTCCAGTAGAGCTGTTCCTTGTGAGACAGCTTCCCGAGGTCGCCCAGGTAGACGACTACGTAGTCCCGATGGTTATTGTCGAGTCGCAAGCCCCAGTACCCACCGCAGTAAATGTGACTGTCTTCAACTCGGTACTTCGCCGGGTCGCTGTAGTACTTGGCCATGACAGCCTTGTTGAAGAAGACGGGTGTCAAGTAGTGAGGCGAACCAGGATTCTTGCCGAAGTAGTTTGCCAACTCTTCCTCGTCGCAGGTGTAGAGGATGTTGCCCCCCTCCTCGTCCACCCCGATGACGAACTCCTCGTACTGCTGGTCGCTACGGTCCCTCACCCATGAAGGGAGTGGGTTGCCGGAACCGTTGACAACCTTCTTTCCCGTGAGACGAGCCATGGTGCGGCGGGCAGGATCGGTGATGCCGGGGAGCATGTCTACCCACCGGACGTACCGATAGTTCGCCTCCTGCTCGTCCACGTTCTGCTTTTCAAGCCCAAGCTCGTCCAGCGTCTTCGAGGACCAGCGGTCGAACTCGAAGAAGAGCAGCATCACCATGCCGCGGGCTGCCAAATATTCCTTGAGGTACTTCGACCGAACCTGGACCTTCTGCGGCGCCATACGGACAACTTCTACGTCGTCACCGTTGTCGTCCAGGGCGATGAAGACACCCTTCTTTCGGTCCTCGTAGAGGTTGTGGAAATGCCTGAATTCCTCGGACAGCTCAAGATAGGACGGCTTCAGGCCATGGAAATCGCGGTCGATAATGAACGGCTCGACCCCGTCGTCACTGCCGAAGCGGTGGTACTCATGCTGACCGTCACCGTAGAACGAGAAGCCGGGCATCCCGTGACCGATAAGTAGATCCCACGAGGTGTTGGCAAGGCATCTTTCCAGAACCTCGGGACGAGCGAGCGTGCAGTAGTAGCTTGCCTCCTCGCGTTCACCCTTTGTGAACTCATAGACGGTGATCCATGGCTCTATGCCGAGCCTGTTGACGACGTACTCGAGACGGTCAGAGAATTCAAGAGGGGACTGGGCGGTCATGTGCGAATTTTATCCCAACTCTATGTATCCGGACAGTGCTTTTCCGTAGTGCCACTGACCAGCCCCGGTGTGGGCGCGATCGGGCCGCCGCTGCTGGTGTGCGGCGGTCAGCAGGAGTCGCGCCAGGAGAAGCTCTTGCGTCCGTCGTGCCGGCCGTCGTCCCAGCGTGGCCGGATCAGCCTCGATCGGTGGCCGGGTTTGTAGCAGGTCGGCGCGGTGATGGATATCGACCTGTGGGAACGGCCACGGACCCGCACCACCGGGGTCCGGCCGCGCTGTGACCAGGTCTTTGCCTGCACTGCTTCTGGCTGAGCCTCGGCAGCGACGCTGGCCCCTGCGATCGCAGATCTCGTGGGCTGCTCTCGCTCCCTCCCCGCTGCCATTGCTGCACAGATCGGACACGGATCCGCAGGTCCTTGGCGATCCCCGCACTCGCCTTACATACGCTCCGCCGCCTGGAACCCGTACACCTTCGCGGAACCGCTGGCGTTCGGCGGTCAGCCCGCCCCCTTGTGGATACCGCATGCCCCGGTGATACCGGAGCAGACGACCAGCCGTCAGCCCCTACGACACCACGAGTTCAAACTCAGTAAGGGGGGAACGATGCTTCCAGCTCTGCGTCGACGCCCTCGCGGCGTCCCTTTTATGATTCTTCATGGGCAGTTCTCAATGCGAGGAGGTAGTGCCCGAACTCGGCTCTTTCGAGTGCCGTCTCAACTCGGAATGCTGCATCAAAGCGCCTGGTTCGCTCGATGGCCTCGTCGATCCGTTCGTACTTCTGTCTCCACTCACGTGCGATGACGGGTCGGATGTGATTGTGCCGAAGTAGTGTGGATCCAACTCGGCGGTTGCTGGCAAAATGGAACCCGCTGTTGAGGTCCCGTTTCAGTTGCGTCTCACTGGCAGGTGGGACGATGCCGGTCGACCGGGCAGGTGAGTGCGTCCTAATGGGTCGAGAGGGCGGGCGCCAGGCGAACGCGTCGCTCCAGTGGGCGATGGCATCGCTGGCTCCCGGGTCGTCACTGTAGGGATATGTGATGCGGCGGCTTATTTCCTCGAAGAAGCGATCGCGGCCGGGGTGTCTCTGATCGGCAGCCCGTCGCCAATAGGGGGAGGCTAGGAGGATAGCGATCCCTACGGCCTGCGGATATACAGCGGCGAAGAGCTTGGATGTGCTGTAGTTGAGGTAGGCAAATCCTACTTCTTCGTCGGGTGGGATCAGGATGAGTGCCCGGGCCTCCCAGATGTGTCGGATGTCGGTTGCTTCTGAACGCGACGGGCTGTTCCAGATATGTCCACAGATTATGAAGCCCGTCAGCACAGCATCGAATGTGAGTGCCCAGCCACGTCGGTGCATGAGACGCAGGTGGCGTCGTTGGGCGTTGACGACAGCGGGGAGAAGGCTCAGATCAGCGGCATTGCCGTTGATGTCAGGTGGGCCGATCCAGGTGCGATGCCGTAAGCAGACGTATCGATGATGCGGTAGGAGCCGAGTAACCACGCCGCCTGGGTACTTGGCGTCGCACAGATGGCATCCGACTTGCGGCTGGTGGCGGAACATCGCCCAGTTGGGCTGCGGATCGCGAAGTTCAGGCATAGCGCCGGCGAGGTCGTGGATGTCGCGGCCGGTGAGGGCAGCCAGCTTTTCTGGAACGACAACGCGGCGCATGCCTCCGGATGCCTCTCGTCGGGTGACCTGAACCCACAGATGGCTGATGTCGAGGCCGTGGATGGTGGCCAGGCGGCTGATGTAGGAGGCGGCAATCTCGTGGCGAGCGGGCGGGACAGGATCAGGCAGACGACGCATGAGGTCAGGAACTCCGCTTCCGCCGTGAGGACCTGGCCGGTGCGGTCAGTCTTTCGGACTGCTCGGCTGCGTAGTCGATCGGAACGGTGTCCAGCAGACCCTTTGTGATCTTCTCGCTGCCGTCCTCGATGGCCAGCACGGCGGCACCGCGGATTAGCTGGGACAAGCTGCCGATCATGCCGCCCGTGCGATGGAAGAGATCCTCACTCAGCTCTGTGAGGGTGTTCGATCGATGATTGTGCAGCTTGAGCATGGACTCGAGGGCGTGTACCAGGGCCCGCCAGGTGTCCTGGTCATCGGCGGTCGCGTGGGAGAACGGAGCTGCTGGGATGACGACGAACCGTCCGGCGATCTGCCGCCCGCGAGTGCCGGCGAACAGGCCCTGGGACTCGATATCGATGCCCGCGTAGGCGAACGTGACAGGGAGCCGTTCAGCGAAGTACTTCAGTTGGTCGGACGCTTCCGCACCGGAGCGCGTGGCCAGATTGAGGTTGTGTAGCTCGTCTACGAGCACGAGGTCGACGTGGACGTGCGCGGCTGTGGCGCAAACCCCGTCGACGATGTCGGTGAGGTTGGCCCCGACTGGGAAGGTCAGGCCGAAGAACCGGACGAATTCCTTTGCGAGCATCTTCGGTGTTGCAGCGGGCGGGACAGTCACGTAGACGACTGGGAGCCGGTTCCTGTCACGGGGATGACGCTTGCGGATCGCGAGTTCATGAGCCCGCCCTAATTGCGTCAGAGCCGTGGTCTTTCCCGTTCCTGAGGCGCCGCTGAGGATCACACCCCGGCGGGCGGAGATCTGATTCCGGTTGAGCTGGATGAGCAGACGGGACGCGGCGATGACCTTCCGGATCGTCGGGGTGTTCACCATGGGGAGGCTTGCGTGATACTCGCGACGCAGATCGTCCTGCTGAAGGCACTCTCGCTCGTCAAGGGCGGCTCGTTCGGCCGCTGACAGCAGCACGGGAGGGGCAGGCTCGTGCTCGACGAACCTGCGCCATCCCTCCTTCGTGGTCAGCGGATTATCTGGGGGTGGTTCCTTGGAACGGACGGGCCTGGTCATAGCCACCTCTCGGCTTCTGCGTGGGCGTCGAATACCTCGAAGGTCACTTCGGTCTTGGGCGGATCGGCTGCTGCGAATCGTGCCGGTTCCGGTGCGGGATCCGCCTTGGCCGCAGCGCCAGGCGGAAGCCCGGAGGTCGCGGCGCGCGTGCGGCCGACTACCTTCGCTGTGCGCCTGTCCGGTCCGTGTTCCGCACGAGTCAGGAGCCCGTCCAAAACGCGAGCAACAGCGGCTTCGTGGGTGTTGTCCAGCCCGGTCTCAGCGGCCAGGCGGCGGGCCTGCTGCCAGGTGAAGTCAGCGAAAGGCGCTGTGACCAGCGGCAGATGAAGCCAGGGGACAGTGATCCAACCCTGTTTGGTGCGTACGAACACGTGGGAGAGGTCGTAGGGGTCGAAATGGACTTCCCAGAGTCCCCGCTTGGCGGTGTTCCCTGAGTGCTCGCGTCGCCACGGGCCGAGATCAGGACTGTCGTAGGTGCGGTAACCGATGCGGATGCCGTAGTCGTTGATCGCTCGCCAGGCCACCGGCAGCAATTCCAGATAGTCCTCGCCGCGAAGAACCAGGGGCAGGTAGCCGCTGGCCGCGACCAGCGAGGCGTACATGTCGTTCGGCGAGATCGCCCTTTTGGGGCGGAAAGGGTCTCTCAGAGCGTCGTGTGGTCGCATCTGCCAGCCAACCACCAGCCATTCGTCCAACAGGTCCTGAAGTTCGGGAACCGTCCAGGCTGCTTGCTCCTCCACCCGGTGCCCGCGGCGCGAGACGTTCGGCCCGGTGTAGCCAGCCAGGTGCTGGCATAACAGAGTGTTGATCGCCGAAAACGTAGCCTCCACAATCGCCTTGTCTGTGGGCGTCCGGGGCCTGGCCCGCTGGACGGAGATGCCGAGGCGACTGCAGGAACGGATGAATGTGTCCGAGATGAACACCCTTCCTCCGTCGATGACCACGCCGTCGGGCACGATCACTGGCTTCGCGGCTGCTTGCGTCATCCGGGCGTCCACCTCCAGCAGACGTCTGTGCGGCATGCGCGAGGCGGCCATCCGAAGCGATTGGGACCAGCCCGGCCGCATAGGTTCCGGGACCAGCATTCGGGCCAGCAGGAGCGAGGCATCCACGGCTTTCGTGCCCACCGGCCGGAGGACAGCGCGCAGATCGTGCGCGTGGCGACGTCGACCGCAATCGTCAGATCCGCCCGGGCCGTCAGCCCGGAGTCCAAGACCACCATCACATCCAGCGGGGTGGAGTCGATCTGTACCTGTTCCCCGGGCCGAGCAGCGAACGTCGGTGCGAACGGCCCCTGGGGCCGGTTCGCCATCTGCCGTCGGGTGACCGAGGAGCCGAAGGTGTGGCGGCCGGTGGAGAGCGCGCCGATCAGCTTGTAGAAGGTGTTCTTGCTCGGCAGTGACACCACCCCTTCACCGTGGGTGGCCTCCACCATCTTGATCACCCGGCGGATCAGGCGGGATCGGGTCCCAGTGGAGCTGTGAGTCTCTGCTTCCAGTGCTTCCTGGATCGCAGCGACGAGACGGGCATCAGCCCTTCCGGTCACCCCCGACAGCCGCACCATGCGTTGGTCGACCAAACCCCACAAGCCCTGCTGGGCGTAGCGCGACCGCTTGCCCTGAACCGTGCGAAGACTCACCCCCAGCTCCGTGGCCTTCGCCTCAGCCCTCTGGAGCAGCGAACACGAGGCAGGGTCGTACTCCGGCCGCGGACTCGTGCCCGGGGCAGCATCGGGCGGCAGTCCGGTGTCGACCTCCAGGACATGCTGTTCCCACTCGATGGCTGCCATGCGGACCGAGTCCGGCAGCGTCGCCAGCAGCCCGAACGGTTCGAGCGCCAGCAGTGGCTCAGTGCCAGTGACGGAGAACCCCGGGGATGCCATCAGATAGGAGGCGAGGACGACCGACTCGGACCCGTCCTCCGACCGCAGCCGTACCGAGGTTCCGGACAGGGCCACCACTTGGTGGTCCCCGTCAGCGTATGTAATCCAGTCGCCTGGCCTCAGCACGGACCTGTTCTCGTTGGCCTTCACCGCCGCACTCCGGGCGACACGAGTGAAGCGGTGTGCAGCGGCACTGAGACGTCCACCACCAGCTCATGCAGCCACAACAGGTGGAACAACACAGGCAAGACCGCGATGGGGTCTCCCACGCTGGCAGCCCCGTCCATCAACGGCCTTGGCTCGGCGAACACTCGCCGCAAGTCGGAAACGGCATCCTCGACGCGATGCCTCGGGTGTCGGTATCCGGCCAGCCATCGAACGTTCCGCATCACGATCCCGTCTGGTGCCCCCACCAGCCGGAAGTGCCATCCGACCTGGCTGCAGGCCGACTGCGTCGCTTCGAATTTCACCCAGTCCCGAGGTCGACGCCGGTCCACCGGGCGGCAGTCGACCACAACCGCCGAGCCGTCTTCCCGCCTCGCGAAGTAGTCCGGAGCGTGGGAGAGGCCCTTGCCGGTCTTGGAGGCCCAGAACAGCCAAAACGGCTGCGACGAGACCCCGACCACCGACGGATCGAAGTCGAGCAGCATCACGTGATCCCGCTCCAGCCAGGACTCGTACCCGATGTGCCCGCCCATCGTCGACGACCACCACAGGCCAGGTAGGTGCCACTGGCCCTTGTACGACTTGAAATCGCGAACCGGCACGCAGCCCTCGAACCGCACAGCCCACACGTCCGCCAGCGGACGCCGGAACTCCGACCCGCCCTGGTCGACGTATCCGACCTCGAACCCCTCGTGCGGCGGCCCGCTCGCACCACCCGCCACCAGGTCTAACGCATGTCTCACGACCAGCTAACCGCGCCGCCGGATGCAAGGTCACGCTGACCAGTGCAAAGTCCCGTGCAACCTCGATCTGACCTGTGCAAGGTCCGCCGCTACAGGACACAGCCCAACCCCCGTTCGCCCCCGGCGAACGGGGGTTGGGGAACATCGGGGGGCGCAGATGCATTGAGTCGGCATAGCTCAACTTCACTGCCGGAGGGAAGATCATGGCTTCGACGTCCGTAACGCTCACCCTGCCCGTGCTGCCGCTCGACGACGAGGTCGTGCTGCCCGGAATGGTGGTCCCGCTGGACCTGTCCGACGCCGAGGTGCGGGGGGCCGTCGAGGCGGCCCAGGCCGCGGCGGGCAGCAGCGGCAAGCCCCGGGTCCTGCTCGTGCCGCGGATCGACGGCAAGTACGCCGCGACCGGTGTGCTCGGAACCGTCGAGCAGGTCGGCCGGCTCTCCGGCGGCGACCCGGGCGCCCTCATCCGCGGCCTCGGACGCATCCGCATCGGCGCCGGCACCACCGGGCCCGGCGCCGCGCTCTGGGTCGAGGGCGAGACCGTGGACGAGTCCGTCCCCGATCCGCTGCCGGGCGCTGTCACCGAGCTCGTCAAGGAGTACAAGGCGCTCGCCACCAGCTGGCTCAAGAAGCGCGGGGCCTGGCAGGTCGTGGACCGCGTCCAGCAGATCGAAGGGGTCTCCGCCCTCGCGGACAACTCCGGGTACTCGCCGTTCCTGACGGTCGAGCAGAAGGTCGAGCTGCTGGAGACGGCCGACCCGGTCGCCCGCCTCAAGCTCGCCGTCAAGGCCCTCGGCGACCACCTCGCCGAACAGGACGTGGCCGAGTCCATCGCCAAGGACGTCCAGGACGGGGTCGACAAGCAGCAGCGCGAGTTCCTGCTCCGGCGCCAGCTGGAGGCCGTGCGCAAGGAACTGCGCGAGCTGAACGGCGAGAAGGAGGGCGAGGAGTCCGACGACTACCGGGCCCGCGTCGAGGCCGCAGACCTCCCCGAGAAGGTCCGCGAGGCCGCCCTCAAGGAGGTCGACAAGCTGGAGCGGTCCAGCGACCAGAGCCCCGAGGGCTCCTGGATCCGCACCTGGCTGGACACCGTCCTCGAACTGCCATGGAACGAGCGCACCGAGGACCGGTACGACATCCAGGGCGCCCGGGCGGTGCTCGACGCCGAGCACGCCGGCCTCAGCGACGTCAAGGACCGCATCACCGAATACCTGGCCGTGCGCAAGCGCCGCAGCGAGCGCGGCATGGGCGTCGTCGGGGGCCGGCGCGGAGGCGCCGTGCTCGCGCTCGTCGGCCCGCCCGGCGTCGGAAAGACCTCACTGGGCGAGAGCGTGGCCCACGCCATGGGCCGCACGTTCGTCCGCGTCGCACTCGGCGGCGTACGGGACGAGGCCGAGGTGCGCGGCCACCGCCGGACCTACGTCGGTGCCCTGCCGGGCCGCATCGTCCGGGCCATCAAGGAGGCCGGGTCGATGAACCCGGTCGTGCTGCTCGACGAGATCGACAAGGTCGGCTCCGACTTCCGCGGCGACCCCGCGGCCGCCCTCCTGGAGGTCCTCGACCCGGCCCAGAACCACACCTTCCGGGACCACTACCTGGAGGTCGAACTGGACCTGAGCGACGTCGTCTTCCTGGCCACCGCCAACGTCCTGGAAGCCATCCCGGAGGCACTGGCCGACCGCATGGAGCTCGTCCGGCTCGACGGCTACACCGAGGACGAGAAGGTCGTCATCGCCCGCGACCACCTGCTGCCCCGCCAGCTGGAGCGTGCCGGGCTCGCCGCCGACGAGGTGGTCCTGGAGGAGGACGCCCTGCGCAAGCTGGCCGGCGAGTACACCCGCGAGGCGGGCGTACGCACCCTGGAGCGGGCCGTCGCACGGCTGCTGCGCAAGGTCGCCGCCCAGCACGAACTGGGCGAGCGCGAACTCCCGTACCGGATCGGGGCCGGCGAGCTGCGGGGCCTGATCGGACGCCCGCACCACGTGCCCGAGTCCGCCCAGGACCCGGCCGAGCGGCGCACCGCGGTCCCCGGCGTGGCCACCGGCCTCGCGGTGACCGGCGCGGGAGGCGACGTGCTCTTCGTGGAGGCCTCCCTGGCCGACCCGGAGACGGGCGCCGCCGGACTGACCCTCACCGGCCAGCTCGGCGACGTGATGAAGGAGTCGGCGCAGATCGCCCTGAGCTTCCTGCGCTCGCACGGCGCCGAACTGGAACTCCCGGTCGCCGACCTCAAGGACCGCGGCGTGCACATCCACTTCCCGGCCGGTGCGGTGCCCAAGGACGGCCCGAGCGCGGGCATCACCATGACCACGGCCCTCGCCTCGCTGCTCTCCGGACGGCAGGTGCGCACGGACGTGGCCATGACCGGCGAGGTCTCGCTGACCGGGCGGGTGCTGCCGATCGGCGGGGTCAAGCAGAAACTGCTCGCCGCCCACCGGGCGGGCCTGACCAGGGTGATCATCCCGAAGCGCAACGAGGCCGACCTCGACGACGTCCCGGCGGAGGTGCTGGAGGGGCTGGAGGTGCACCCGGTGACGGACGTCCGCCAGGTGCTGGAGCTTGCCCTCGACGGGGCGCAGGTGCCGGTCACCGCCGTCGCCTGACGGCTGCCCGGCCGCGGCCGACCTGCGGCCCGACGGCTGCCGGACGGCCCGGGTCCCCGCTGCGGCGGGGCCCCGGGCCGTCCGTACACCCGCTGCGAAATACTGGCCCCCACCCACCGGGATGCCACACAGCGAAGAAGGAGCGGGACGTGCACGGGAGTGAAGACCAGGAGTTCCTTGCCCTGGAGCGGGAGCTGTCCGTCTTCCTCCGGCGGGCCCGTGCCTCCTCCGGCGAGATGGCCCGCGAACTCCACCCCGAGCTGGAGCCCGCCGCGTACGGGCTCCTCGTCCGCCTGGAGGCCGCGGGCCGGCAGCGGGCCACCGACCTCGCCGCCTACTTCGGCGTCGGCAAGGCCACCATGAGCCGGCAGCTGCGGGCCCTGGAGGTCCTGGGCCTGGTGGCCCGCGAGCCGGACCCCGCCGACGGGCGGGCCTTCCTCGTCGGCCTCACCGAGGAGGGCCGCGAGCGCTTCCTGCGGGTACGGGGCGCCCGGCGCGAGCAGTACATGCGCAAGCTCGCCGGCTGGGACCGCGGCGAGGTGGCGGAACTGGCCAGACTGCTGCACCAGTTGAACGCCGGCGCCGAATAGACGGCACCGAATGACGGCACGGAACGCCGGCTCCGAATGACGGCACGGAACGCCGGCACCGAGCAGCGGCACGGAACGCCGCCTCCGAGCAGCCCGCCGCCGGGTCCGGCCGCGCGCCCCGGCGCTCCGCCGGACGCGGCCTCAGAGCTCCGCGTAGACCGCCGAGGCGTCGTCGTGGCGCTTGTACCGGAGGGCCGACGGGTGCGCCGGGCCGGACTCGACGGCGCGGACCCGGGCGATCAGGCCCTCCGCGCCCTCCTTCCGCAGCACCTCCAGGCACGCGGCCCAGTCGCCCTCCCCGAACGTGTCCGTCCAGCGGCTCGCCCCGTCCGTGAGCGCGGCCACCGCCCGCACCCGCCCGCGAGGGGTGCGCCCCGTGACCGCCCGGGCCGCCACCGCCGGGTCCGCGGCCGCCGTGAAGAAACCGCCCTCGGCGTTGCGCAGGGCGTCCGTCGCGGCCACCGACCGCAGCACCTCCCGCGGCACCCGGTCCAGCCGGTCGTCGAGCACCGCCGTCACCTCGCCCCCGGGCGCCTGGAGGAGGAGTACGGAGTCCGAGAGCACGAGGTGCTCCACGTACGCCTCGTCCCAGCGGACCACGACGACCGTCGCCTGCGGGGTCCTGACGTGAGAAAGGTCACATGACTCGCGATGGGCCTCGGCCGTGGTGCGGACGGCTTCGGCCAGGATCCGGTCCAGTCGCATGTCCCGTCGCGATCCGGACAGTTCGGTCAATCGGCCGCCGAGCCGGGCCGTGAACCACGGCACTCCGTGCACGCACCCGTCCTCGCCCGCCGGCGGGGTGACCCCGTCCAGGACCACCAGCACCCCGCCGCCCGAAGCGGGTGCCGAGGCCGACACCCAGTCCTCATTGGGGCGTTCCCGGTTACCGGGGGCTGTCGCGAGGTCGATGCGCATACGGACATTCTGCCCGGCGGGGCCTGTGCGGCCGGGGCAGGTACGTACCAAAGCGGGGGAGGGTGGGGACTCCCCGCGCCCGGAGCGTCCGGCTCCGGACCGGCAAGGCCCCGGCGCGGGACGGCCGATGTGGGCGGGCATACTGCCAAAGGCCGCATCGATCTTTCAACCGCCTGTCCACGGAACCGCTCCGGAGCAGGTTTCCCGAGTTGGTCGCCAACTCATCCGTGATGTTCACTCGTTCGAGTGGCCGGGTGGGCGATGTGCGGCTCTCTCCCCAACACGCTGCAAAGGTCTGAGGCGGTACGAGGGGGCAGGGGGCGTTTACTTGTTGACCGGCCGTTACCTCGGCCACACGAGTAGACGAGCAAAAGCACACGTACAGGATTGCGAGCACCGGTGCAGAAGAAGCGGTCTCGGAAGAACGGCACCGCCGCCGAAGGCCCGGCCCCCGCAGGACGCCGCGTCCGCGTGCGCAGCCGGCTGGTCGTCGGCGTCGCCGTCGCAGGGCTCACCGTCCTCGCGGCCGGCACGCCCGCCGTCGTCACCGCCGCGAGGGAGCTGAACGACTCCCAGCGGCTGGTCACCCTCGCGGAGCAGACCGGGCAGATCCTCACCCTCACGCATGTCCTTGCCGACGAGCGTGACGCCGTGGTCGAGTACGCCGCCAAGGGCCGCCCCGGCGCCGCCAAGAGCGCCCTCCAGGAACGCATCCTGCGCACCGACCGGCAGATCGCCGAGGCCGCCGCCGAGGTCGACGAACCCCTCGCCATGGCCCTCGCCCGCGTCGCGTCCGTCCGTACCGAGGCCATCGACGGCAAGGGCACCGCCCTCGCCGCCCACCAGGCGTACACCGGTGTCATCACGGAACTCCTCGCCCCCGGCGGCCGGCTCGCCGACCTCACCCCGCCGCGCGCCGAGGCCGCCCTCGCCACCACCCGCCCCCTGGCCCCGCTCGGCCAGGCCGTGGAACAGGCCTCGGCCACCCGCGGACTGCTCCTCGCCGCACTGGCCGTCCCCCGCGGTGAACAGCCTCCGGGCTCGGCCGTGGTCGACGAACTCACCGCCGCCGCCCAGCGCTCGCGCGTACGGGAGCAGGCCGCCCTCGACGACTTCACCCGGGTCGCCCGGCCCGACGTACGCCAGACCCTCACCGCCACCGTCACCGGCCCCGAGGTCAAGGCGGCCGACGACTTCCTCAAGCGGCTCACCGACCGGCCCACCCTGACCGGCCCCGACCGCAAGACCGACGGCGCCGCCGTCGGCACCGCGCTCACCGCCCGCATCGACCGGATGCGCACCGTCGAAGCCACCCTCGCCGGACAGCGGGCCTCCGCCCTCGCCGGCCTGCGCGACGACGACGTGACCCGGCTGGAGATCATGGTCGCCCTGCTGGGCGTGCTGTTCCTCGTCGCCGTCGGCTTCTCCACGGCCGTCGCCCGCTCGCTCACCCGCCCGCTGTCCGTCCTGCGGCGCGGCGCGGAACGGCTGGCGACGCCCGAGGGCTCGGTCGAACCGGTGCGGTTCACCGGCCGCAACGACGAGTTCGCCGAGGTCGTTCGGCACCTGAACGCCGTACGCGACCAGACGGTCTCCCTGCACACCCGGATCGCCGGGCTCGACGCCGACCGGCGCCGCATCATCGGCCGCAACGAGGCGCTCGCCTCCGGCCGGGAGGCGCTGGAGGAGGAGCTGACGACCCTGCGCGCCGGGCTGGAGGAGCACCGCCGCATCATGTCGACGACCTCCGTCTCGCTGTCGCTGCGCACGCTGGGCCTGGTGGAACGCCAGCTCGCCGTCATCGAGGAACTGGAGTCCAAGGAACAGGACCCCGACCGGCTCGCGACCCTCTTCAAGCTGGACCACCTGGCGACCGTGATGCGCCGCCACAACGAGAACCTGCTGGTTCTCGCCGGGCAGGAGCACGGCCACGGGCAGGGGATGCCGGTGGCGCTGGTCGACGTGATGCGGGCCGCCGTCAGCGAGATCGAGCGCTACGAGCGCGTCGACCTCGCGGCCCTGCCCTCGTACACGCAGGTCGCCGGGCACGCCGCCGACGACATCTCGCACGTGCTGGCCGAACTGCTGGAGAACGCCACGACGTTCTCCCCGCCCGAGGTCAAGGTGAAGGTGTCCGGCTGGACCCTGGACACCGGCGATGTCGTGCTGTCCGTCGTCGACGAGGGCATCGGTGTCACCGAGGACCGCCTGGAGGCGCTCAACGCCCGGCTGTCCACGCCCGAGGCGTACGACGAGGAGCCCGAGGAGGAGCACGGCCTGGGCCTCGGCCTGTACGTGGCCGGGCGGCTCGCCGCACGGCACGGGGTCACCGCGGAGCTGCGCGGCGCGCGGCACGGCGGGACCGAGGCCCTGGTCGTCGTCCCCGCCGCACTGCTGCCCGCCACCCCGCCAGCTTCGCCGGTCCACACCCTGGCCACGCCGGGCGCGCCCTCGCTGCACCTGCCGGGCGTGATAGCGGAGGCGAACGAGAACACCCTGCCCGCCCGCCCGCGCGGTGCGCACGCCGCACCCGAGGCCGAGGCGGAGACGGCCGACCCCGCCGACGCGGTGGTCCCGGCCCCGGAGCCCGCCCTCCCGGCGGAACCGGTCACCCCGGTCACCCTGGCCGAGGCCCTGGCGCCCCCCGCCGAGGCCGAATCCGACCAGGAGCCCACCACCGACCTCCAGTCGCCCGACGAGGCCTTCACCGCGGCCCCGGCCGAGGACGTCCCCCCGGCGGAGCAGGTCTTCACCACGGCCCCGGCCGTCGACGCCGTACCCGCCGCCGAGCAGGCCCCGCCCGCGGACCAGGTGTTCACCGCCGAGCCCCCCGCAGGGGAAGCGCTCGTCGCCCGCATCACCCACGACACGGACCCGGCCGACTTCACCCTCCCGGACCCCGCCGAGTACGACCCCGCCGAGTACCAGCCCGCCGGGTCCGACTCCGCCGAGGACCGGTCCGCCGGGTCCGACTCCGCCGGGTCCGACCCCGCCGAGCCCCCCGCAGGGGACCACGCACACGCCCCCGCCGAGGCCGACTGGCTCCCCCGCCAGGGCAGCCACCCCGCCGACCCCGCCGACGGCGGCGGCCCCGTCACCGACAAGGGCCTGCCGAAGCGGACCCCGCGCACCGTGGCCGCCCCGCGCAGGGAGGACGTACCGCCCCAGCCGCCGCGCCGGGTCGACGCCGAAGAACTGCGACGCCGGCTCGGGGGCTTCTACCAGGGAGCCCAGGACGGCCGGCGCGTCGCCGCCGCCGAGCTCGCGCAGGACGGGGACCCGGACCGCGGGCAGGACCGGCGGCAGGAACAGAGCAATACCGACCAGGGGGACAGCGCACAGGAGGCACGCACATGACCGCGCCCAGTACGTACGGACTGAGCACCCAGGCCCGCAACCTGCAGTGGCTGCTGACCGACCTGGTCGAGGAGGTGCCCGGCGTCAACTCCGTCGCCGTCGTCTCCTCGGACGGGCTGCTGCTCCTGTCCTCCGACCCAGGAGCGGGCGGCGCGGGCGAACCACAGGCGACGCCACGGCCGAAGGGCCCGCGGGGGGCGTCCGCCGACCTCGCCACCATCGTCTCCGGCCTCGGCAGCCTCACCACCGGGGCGGCCGCCCTCATGGAGTTCGGCGCCGTCAAGCAGACCATGGTGGCGATGGAGCACGGCTCGGTCTTCGTCATGGCCATCAGCGACGGCTCACTCCTGGGCGTGCACGCCACGCCCGACTGCGACATGAGCGTCGTCGCCTACCACATGGCCCTGTTCGTCGGCCGCGCCGGCCACGTCCTGACCCCCGAAGTCCGCAGCGAGCTGCGCCAGTCGATGGAGAACACCCCGTGAGGAGACCGGCCGCCGACCGACTCCCGATACGCGGAGCCGACCGCCGTCCCGCCCGCGTCCGCCCGTACTCCCTGACGGGCGGCCGGACACGGTTCACCCAGGTCCTGCACGTCGAGACCTTCGTCGCCGCCCTGGACACCAAGGCGTCCGAGCCGCAGAAGCCCGACCGCATGCCCGAGATGCCCGCCATCGTCGAGGTCTGCCGCCGTATGCGCACGATCGCCGAGATCGCCGCCCTGCTGAAGCTGCCGCTCGGAGTGGTCCGCGTCCTGGTCAGCGACCTCGCCGACCAGGGCAGGATCCGTGTCTACGGAACGGGCCACGGCGCAGGTCGGCCCGAACGCGCGCTGCTGGAAAGGGTGCTCGGTGGTCTTCGCCGTCTCTGACAGACCGGAGCTGGACGACGAACCGGTCCAGCCCTGGCAGTACGACCGCTCCCGCGCGCCCGTCGCCGTCAAGGTGCTGGTCGCGGGTGGTTTCGGGGTCGGCAAGACCACCTTCGTCTCCTCCGTCTCCGAGATCACCCCGCTGCGCACCGAGGCGGTGATGACCCAGGCCAGCGTCCCCACCGACGACCTGTCCGGCACCCCGGACAAGCACACCACCACCGTCGCGATGGACTTCGGCCGCATCACCCTGGCCGACGACCTCGTCCTCTACGTGTACGGCACCCCGGGCCAGGAACGGTTCTGGTTCATGTGGGACGACCTGGTGCGCGGGGCCATCGGCGGGCTCGTCATGGCCGACACCCGCCGCCTGCGCGACTGCTTTCCCGCCCTCGACTACTTCGAGAGCTCCGGGCTGCCGTACGCCGTCGCCGTCAACCACTTCGAGGGCTCGCAGCCGTACGAGCCCGAGGACGTGCGCGAGGCGCTCAGCGTCCCGCCGCACGTACCCGTGGTGATCATGGACGCGCGAGAGCGCCGGACGGTGATCGAATCCCTGCTGGCGCTGGTGGGCCACGCCCTGGACAGCACTCCCGAATAGAGGACTGAGAGATGCGCAGGATACTTGTCGTCGGAGCCGGCCAGTCCGGTCTCCAGCTCGCCCTCGGACTCCAGTCCAAGGGCTACGAGGTCACCCTCATGTCCAACCGGACCGCGGACGAGATCCGCACCGGGCGGGTCATGTCCACGCAGTGCATGTTCGACACCGCGCTCCAGCACGAGCGCGACCTCGGAATCAACTTCTGGGAGCAGCAGGCCCCGAAGATCGAGGGCCTCGGCGTCTCGGTCGCCGCCCCCGACGGCAGCCGTCCCATCGACTGGCTCGGCCGGCTCAAGGGCTACGCCCAGTCCGTGGACCAGCGTGTGAAGATGTCCGGCTGGCTCGACAGCTTCGCGCAGCGCGGCGGGCAGCTCGTCATCCACGGCGCGTCCGTCGCCGACCTCGACTACTTCTCCCGCACCTACGACCTGGTGCTGGTCGCCGCCGGCAAGGGCGAGCTGGTGTCGATGTTCGGGCGGGACGCGGCGCGTTCCCCGTATGACGCCCCGCAGCGCGCGCTGGCCGTCTCCTACGTGCACGGGCTCGGCCCGCGCCCCGAGCACCCGGAGACGGAAGCGGTCCGCTGCAACCTGGTCCCCGGCGTCGGCGAGCTGTTCGTGATGCCGACCCTGACGACCTCGGGCCGGGCGGACATCCTCTTCTGGGAGGGGCTCCCCGGCGGTCCGCTGGACGTCTTCAACGGCGTCAAGGACCCGGCGGAGCACCTGGCGCTGACGCTGGGGCTCATGGAGAAGTACACGCCGTGGGAGTACGCCCGGGCGACGAAGGTGGAGCTGACGGACGCGGGCGGCACGCTCGCCGGCCGGTACGCGCCGGTCGTGCGCAACCCCGTCGGACGCCTCCCCGGCGGCGGGCTCGTCCTCGGCGTGGCCGACGTGGTCGTCGCCAACGACCCGATCACGGGCCAGGGCTCGAACTCCGCTTCCAAGTGCGCCGCCTCGTACCTGTCCTCGATCCTCATGCACGGGGACAAGCCGTTCGACGAGGCCTGGATGAAGGCCACCTTCGACAAGTACTGGTTCACCACGGGCAAGCCCGTGACCCAGTGGACGAACGCGATGCTGGGCGTACCGCCGGAGCACGTGCTGAACCTGATCGGCGCGGCCGGGCAGCTCCAGCCGGTGGCGAATCGATTCGCCAATGGCTTCGACAACCCGGCCGACTTCGACGCCTACTTCTATGACCCCGAGGACGCGGCGGACTACCTCGCCGAGGTCACCGCCGCCGCGGCCCCCTCGTCCGCGGGCGCCTCCTCCGCGGAGTAACCGGCGTCGTCCCCCGCCGCCGCACCCGAGGACTCGGGCAGCGGCGGCGGGGTGAACTCCGCCAGCGGGGTCCCGTCCGGGTCCGGCCGCACCGCCCCGAGCAGCGGATTCGCGGCGATCGGCGAGACCTTCACGACGGATCCGGGCCGCGGCGCCTGGATCACCTTGCCGTCGCCCACGTACAGGCCCACGTGGGTGGCCTTGGGGAAGTAGACCACCAGGTCCCCCGGCCGCAGCCGGTCCAGCGGCACCCTGGGCAGCCGGGCCCACTGCTCCTGGCTGGTCCGCGGAATGCTCCGGCCGGCGTGCGCCCAGGCCTGCGAGGTCAGACCGGAGCAGTCGAAGGACCCGGGACCCTCGGCACCCCAGACGTACGGCTTCCCGATCTGCGCCGCCGCGTAGCGGAGGGCCGCGCCACCGGCGGCCGTGGGCGTGCCCGTGTGCGTGGGGAGGGCCCCGGAGGTCACCAGCTCGCGCTGCGCCGCGGCGGTCTTCTCGGCCTCGCGCGCCCCGAGCCGGGTGAGCTGCTCCGGAGTCAGCGAGGACAGCAGCCGCTCCACCTGCTTGAGCTGCGAGGCGACCTCCTCCTTGTGGACCTTCTGCTGCGCGGCCAGGGTCTGCCGGGTGTCGAGGGCCTTGCGGGCCCGTACGGCCAGCGCATCGGCCTTCTTCTCGCCGCGCGCGAGGCGGCTGAGCACCGCGGCCCGGCGGGCGCCCTCGCGGGCGGCGAGCCGACGCTGCTCCAGGGCCGCCTGCGGGTTCCCCGCCAGCAACATCCGGGCGTAGGAGGACAGGCCCTGGCTGCCCTGGTACTGCTCGCGGGCGAGCCGCCCGGCGATGGCCCGCTCGGAGTCGAGGGCCGTACGCACCCTGCCGAGCTCGGCGGCGCGCGAGCGCTCCTCCCGCCGGCCGGCCTCCAGGGCGTCCTCCGTGGTCTTGTACGCCTCGGAGGCCTCCTCGGCCTTCTGGTAGAGGCCCTGCAGGCGGGTGAGCAGCGCGCCCACGTTCTCCCCTTCGGGCAGAACCGGCTCGGCGTCGGCGCCCGGGACGGGTCCGGCGACGAGGAGTGCCACGGCGACGCAGGCAGCGCGAAGCCCCCGATATGACATGGGATCACCTCCGAGACCCCCGATGCTGCCACGCCCGGTATGACAAATCCCCCACCAGAACCGCCCCCGGGCCCGGTGCCACCCGATTGGCGGGGGGTGGGAGTGGTGGGGGTGGTGGTGCGGCGGGGCGGTGGCTTCGACGGTGCGGGGTGGGTGTGGGGGCGGCGGGACGGCCGGGCAGCATCAGAGAGGTA
>NZ_LBMK01000002.1:740526-822298 GCF_001005295.1 Streptomyces yangpuensis
TACCTCTCTGATGCTGCCCGGCCGTCCCGCCGCCCCCACACCCACCCCGCACCGTCGAAGCCACCGCCCCGCCGCACCACCACCACCCCCGCCGTCGTGCTTTTCGCCTCCGTCCCGCCGCACTGCACGCCGTCAGTCGTTCAGCAGGCGGGCCTTCGCCGCCGTGAACTCCTGAGGGGTCAGCAGGCCCTCGCGGGCCAGGTCGGCCAGTTGGCGCAGCTCCGCCGCCAGACCGGCGGGGGCTGCCGGGCCGGGCTCCGGGCGGGTGCCCCAGTACAGCGCGCCGAGCGGTTCCGGCTCGCCGTCAGGATCGGGTTCGTCCGTCGGCTCGGGCTCGGGCTCGGGCTCGGGTTCGTCCGTCGGCTCCGGGCCGAGGTCGTTCATCGGCTCCGGCTCCTCCGTGAAATCCGGCTCCGGCTCCGGCTCCGCCGCCCAGCGTGGCCGCTCGTGGTGCCGTGGTTCGTCCGGGCGTGCCGCGCCCGCCGCCCGGGCCAGCAGGCCCCGCAGCAGGGGCGACCCCGCCGGGCGGTTCGCGGCGTGGACCGTCACTCCCCTCGGCCGGATGAACATCAGGCCACCCCTGCCCGGGGGTCCGAGGGGACCCGGTCCGGAGGGATGCGGACCGAGCCCACGATCCGGCCGCCGGCCGCCCGTACGGCGATCGCCGCGTCCTCGGCCCAAACGTGCTCGACCACCAGCAGCAGCGCGCAGCTGCCGCGCTCCAGCAGGTCCGCCGCCTCGTGGACGTCCTCCGGTCCGATCAGCCGGGCCGCGTCCCGCCCCGTCAGCAGACCGTGCAGTTCCACGAACTCGTCGAACTCGGCTGCCAAGACCTCCCCCGACGCCGTCTTGGTGGCGACGAGCCCGTCGATCAGCCGGACCACCCCCGACTTGCGCAGCCCCATCACGGCCTCGACGGCCGGCACCCGCAGCTGCTCCTCGGGGAAGGCGAGGACGATGAATTCCACAGGTCCCATGCGCCTCGGCTCCTCACTCTCGACACTTCCGACCGTTTGTGACGACTCTTCGGCACACTATGACATAAAGGGACATAGCATCCATCTGCTTGCTACGTTTCGGGGTATGACCGCTCTGACGGCGAAGGTGGCGGAGCCTTCCCCGCCCCCGCCACCCGAAGCCGGCGCGCCCAAACGCCGGGGAGTCGAGCTGGCGCTCCTCGCGGGTGCCGTCCTGATCTCCGTACTCGGTCACCTCCACGTCGGCCTCGTGACCACCGGCCGCATCCCCGACCCCGCCGACCGGTACGCGGTCGGCCTCGCGGTGGCGGCGCTGCTCGCCCACCTCGCCGTACGGTTCACGGCCCCGTACGCCGACCCCCTCGTGCTCCCCATCGCCGTCCTGCTCAACGGCCTCGGTCTGGTCCTCATCCAGCGCCTCGACGCGACCACCCCCGGCCACCCCACCGCGGACGACCAGCTCCTGTGGTCCGCCCTCGGCGTGGTGCTCTTCGTCCTCGTCGTCGTGCTGCTCCGCGACCACCGGGCGCTCCAGCGCTACGCGTACCTGTCCGTCGCCACCGCCCTGGTGCTGATGCTCGTGCCCGTCTTCTTCCCGGCGGTCAACGGCGCGCACATCTGGATCCGCTTCGCCGGGCTCTCCTTCCAGCCGGGGGAGTTCGCCAAGATCCTGCTGGCCGTGTTCTTCGCCGCCTACCTCGCCGCGAACCGCACCGCCCTGGCCCTGACCGGCCGCCGGCTCTTCTGGAAGCTGCGCCTCCTGCCGGGCCGCGTGCTCGGCCCGATCCTCACGATCTGGCTGCTCAGCGTCGGCCTGCTCGTCCTGGAACGGGACCTCGGCACCTCGCTGCTGTTCTTCGGCCTGTTCGTGATCATGCTGTTCACCGCCACCGGGCGGATCGGCTGGATCGCGATCGGACTGCTGCTCGCCGCCCTCGGCGCCTACGCCGTCGGGACCTTGGAACCGCACGTGAACAGCCGTGTGGACGACTGGCTGAATCCTTTCGCCTCCATCGAGCGCGGCGAGGGCCCCGGCCAGCTCGCCCAGTCCCTCTTCGCCTTCGGCGCCGGCGGCCTCCTCGGGGCCGGTCTCGGCCACGGCCAGTCCTTCCTCATCGGGTTCGCCGCCAAGTCGGACTTCATCCTCGCCACCGCGGGGGAGGAGCTCGGCCTCGTCGGCCTCACCGCGATCCTGCTCCTCTACGGGCTCCTCGTCGCCCGCGGGTTCCGCGCCGGCCTCGCCCTGCGCGACCCCTTCGGCCGGCTGCTCGCCACCGGCCTCGCCTCGATCGTCGCGCTCCAGGTCTTCGTCATCGCGGGCGGTGTCACCGGGCTGATCCCGCTCACCGGCATGGCCATGCCCTTCCTCGCCCAGGGTGGCTCCTCCGTCGTCACCAACTGGATCATCGTCGCCCTGCTGGTCCGGCTCAGCGACAGCGCACGCAGACCCCGTCCCGCGCAGGAGGCGGCCGAGTGATCCGCTACATCCGCTGGTGCGCGTACTTCTGCGCGCTGCTGCTCCTCGCCCTGCTGGTCAACATCGCCCGCGTACAGGTGTGGGAGTCCGCCGCCTACGGCGCGAACCCGGCCAACAAGCGCTCCGCCATCGAGCGGTACGCCGAGCCGCGCGGGGACATCCTCGTCGACGGACGGCCCGTCACGGGCTCCCGCGACAGCGGCCAGCTGCTGCGCTACGAGCGGACGTACGCCAACGGTCCGCTCTACGCGCCCGTCACCGGTTTCTCCTCCCAGACGTACGGGACCAGCTTCGTGGAGCGCGCCGAGGACGCCGTGCTGTCGGGCACGGACCCGGGGCTTTCGGCGTTCCCGCTCTGGTACGACCTGTCCCGCGGCCGCCCGGCCGGCGGGAACGCCGTCACCACCGTGCGCGCCGCGGTGCAGCGGGCCGCGTACGCCGGGCTCGGCGGGAAACGCGGGGCGGTGGCCGCCCTCGAACCGGCCACGGGGAAGATCCTGGCGCTGGTCAGCAGCCCCTCGTACGACCCGGCCGTGCTCTCCGGCACGGGGACGAAGCCGCGCGGGGCCTGGGCGGCGCTCAACGCGGACCCCGCCCGGCCGATGCTCAACCGGGCGCTGCGCGAGACGTACCCGCCCGGCTCCACCTTCAAGATCGTGACGGCGGCGGCGGCCCTGGACGCGGGCGTGGTCACCGATGTGGACGCGCCGACCCGGACCCCGGACCCCTACCCGCTGCCCGGGACCAGCACCCTGCTGCCGAACGCTGCCACGGGCTGCGAGGACGCCTCCATGGCCGAGGCCGTGCAGTGGTCGTGCAACACGGTGATGGCGAAGATCGGGGTGCAGGTCGGGCTGCGCCGGATGACGGAGGCGGCCCGCCGCTTCGGCTTCAACACGGAAGGGCTGCGGGTCCCCTCGTGGGTGTCCCGGTCGAACTTCGACACGGACATGAGCCTGGACCAGCTGGCCCTCTCCTCCATCGGGCAGTTCAACACCACAGCCACACCGCTGCAGATGGCGATGGTGGCCGCGGCCGTCGCGAACGGCGGCGAGCTGGCCTCCCCGTACCTGGTGGAACGGACGACCCAGGACGACGGTTCCCCGGTGCGGCGCGGCGACCGGCGCAGCCTCGGGCGGGCGATGAACCCGGCCACCGCGCTGCGGATGCAGGAGCTGATGGTGAAGGTGGTGGAGCGGGGGACGGGCCGGAACGCGGCGATCCCCGGCGCGGTGGTCGGCGGCAAGACCGGCACGGCCCAGCACGGCGTCGGCAACGCGGGGACCCCGTACGCCTGGTTCATCTCCTGGGCCCGCGCCGAGGGTGCGGCCCTGCCGGCCGTGGCGGTCGCGGTGGTGGTGGAGGACGCGTCGGCGGACCGGGGTGACATCAGCGGCAACGGCGCGGCCGCGCCGATCGCCCGGGCGGTGATGAAGGCCGCGCTGGCGGCGCGGTGAGGCGGCCCCGGCGCCGGCCCCGGCACCGGCCCCGGCCCTGGGGTCGTGGTCCGGGGGTCGCGGTCCGGGCCGGGGTCGGTGCCGGGGTCTCAGTACGAGCAGCCGCTGGTGGGCAACGTGCCGGGAGCCTGCGGGGTGACGCCGTCGTAGAGGTCGAGGAGCATACGCTGCGGGCAGTGCTTCACGCCTGAGATGCGGATCTCGAAGTGCAGGTGCGGGCCGGTGGACTGCCCCGTGTTGCCGGACTCGCCCAGGTACTGGCCGGGGGAGACGGTCGATCCGGCCGCCACGCCCCGCTGGCTGAGGTGGCCGTATATGTAAGTGGCGCCGTCGGCCCCGTTGATCTGGATCCCGTTGCCGAAGCCGCCGTCGATGTAGCTGACGGTTCCCCGGGTGACCGCGTGGACCGGGGTTCCGGTCGGCACCTGGATGTCGATGGCCGCGTAGTCGTGGTGCGGGTCGTCGAGCTCGCTGCGCGGTACGGCGCCGCGGGGCAGGACGTAGGCGTAGTTCCCGCCCGTGCAGGTCGCGGTCTCGGGCTGGGCGGAGAGCAGGGTCTGGGTCCAGCCGGAGGCGTCGACGGGGTCGTCGTTGTGGTAGGCGATGTCGCTGCCGGACCGGTCGTCCGGGTCGACGTCCTGGTACCAGTACATGCCGCCGGCCCCGGTCACGCCGTAGTAGAGGCCCCCGCCGGGGGAGACGAGCCGGTCGAACGCGGACCAGCCGGAGGCCACGAGCTGGGCGGAAGACCAGCCGCCACCACTGTCGATCCGGTATTCGAGGAGACGGCCGTCCGCGGTGTTGGCGATGAGCCGGTCGTCGCCGGAGGAGGCCAGGGTCTTCAGGACGAAGCCGCTGCCGACCTCCACGCGCTGGCCGATGTGCTGGGAGCCGGCGGGCTTGGCCTGCGAGACGAGGTACTGGAGGAGCACACCGCCCGCCGTGCCGTAGAGGTGGCCGTGGCCGTCGTAGACGAGCTTGTCGTGGGTCCAGCCGGTGCCGATCTGCACCGGGGGGCCGGCCAGGCCGAGCGAGAGGTTGTTGGTCTGGATGTCGACCCGGTAGAGCACCCCGCCGGGGTCCGTGACCAGGACCGTGTTGAAGTTCAGGGTGGCCATGGCCTTGGGCGTGAAGCCCAGGTCGGGCCCGATGAGCGTCTTGATCCGGTCGCCGGTCGACGGATCGATCTGTGAGTACGTCAGCCGGCCGTCGGCGAGGGCGCCGTACACGGAGACCGACCCCGTGCAGTTGGCGGTGGCCGCCTGGGCGGGGGCGGCGGTCACGGATCCCAGACCGATGGTCATCAGGCCGGCGAGCAGGGCTCCGAGCACGGGCCGGGACATGCGAGATTTCATCGTCGTCCTCCAACAGGTCGTGCGCTCACGGAAGATGATCAGGCGCAGAATTTATCGACTCCCCCTGCCGGGGGAAATGGATCTTCACGCCACATCTCCTGGGGCACGTACCGGCCGCGGGCCGCGGGCTACGGCTACCGGCCGCCGGTCATACGTCGTCGTCACGGGTCCCCGGTCACCGCCGTCACGTTCCCGTCGGGCCCCGCCCGTCGGCTATGGCGGCCTCGACCTCCGCCACCCGCGCCGACTCCTCGGCCGCGAACCGCTCGCGGTCGAGGGCCTCGGCGATCTCCTCGTCCTGGCTCATCAACAGGTCCAGGTCGGAGTCGCCCATGTGGAAGACGCCCAGGTCCACGTACGCCCTCTGGAGCCGCTCGCCCCACAGCCCGATGTCCTTCACGCACGGCACGATCCGGCTGAACAGCAGTTTGCGGAACAGGTGCAGGAACTCGGACTGCTCGCTGAGCGCCTCCGCCTCCTTCGCCGGGATGCCGAAGTTCTCCAGCACCTCCACCCCGAGCAGCCGGTTCCGCATCAGGTAGCAGCCCTCGATCACGAACTCCTCGCGCTCGCGCAGCTCGGCGTCCGTCAGCTGCCGGTAGTAGTCGCGCAGCGCCATCCGCCCGAAGGCCACGTGCCGGGCCTCGTCCTGCATCACGTACGCCAGGAGCTGCTTGGGCAGCGGCTTGGTGGTCGTGTCCCGGATGAGGCCGAAGGAGGCCAGGGCCAGCCCCTCGATGAGCACCTGCATGCCCAGGTACGGCATGTCCCACCGGGAGTCGCGCAGGGTGTCGCCGAGCAGCCTCTGGAGGCTGTCGTTGACCGGGTACAGCATCCCGACCTTCTCGTGCAGGAAACGCCCGAAGATCTCCGCGTGCCGGGCCTCGTCCATGGTCTGCGTGGCCGAGTAGAACTTCGCGTCGAGGTCCGGGACGGACTCCACGATGCGCGCCGCGCACACCATCGCGCCCTGCTCGCCGTGGAGGAACTGGCTGAAGTTCCAGGCGGTGTAGTGCCGGCGCAGCTCGCCCCTGTCCTTCTCCGTCAGCTTGGCCCAGTGCCGGGTCCCGTACAGCGGAAGGGACTCGTCGGGGGTCCCCAGCGGATCGTACGGGTCCACCTCGATGTCCCAGTCGATGCGCTTGGCGCCGTCCCACTGCTTGTCCTTGCCCTTCTGGTACAGGGCGAGGAGCCGTTCGCGGCCGTCGTCGTACTCCCAGCTGAAGCGGGCGGAGCCGGAGGCGGGGATCTGCCAGACGGCCTCGCCCGGGTCCTCGGTGTAGAGCTCGTGCGTCGACACTGACGCCCCCTCGTCTCGCGTACTGCCGTGCAGGACCGGACAGTTGGCAGAGTCACACGTTGGTAGACGCGGGGTCAACAAGTCGTGCGCGGGGGATTGACGAGCTTGCTGACAAGCAGTCTCATAACCAGTGACCGCCGGTAACTCGACGACGAGGTGTCCGAAGCCATGACGACCGTGACCGAACGAGCCGCGCTCAGGGACGCCCTCGGCCTCCTCAAGGACCGGGAGCAGATAGCCGAGCGCCTGCTGGAATCCTCGGCCAAGCACTCCTTCGACCCCGACAAGGAACTCGACTGGGACGCCCCCATGGTCGAGGGGAAGTACTACTGGCCGCCCGAGCTGCTCTCCCTCTACGACACCCCGCTCTGGAAGAAGATGGGCGAGGAGCAGCGCATCGACCTCTCCCGCCACGAGGCGGCGGCGCTCGGCTCGCTCGGCATCTGGTTCGAGATCATCCTCATGCAGCTGATGGTCCGGCACATCTACGACAAGTCGCTGACCAGCAAGCACGTGCGGTACGCCCTCACCGAGATCGCCGACGAGTGCCGGCACTCGATGATGTTCGCCCGCATGATCCAGAAGAGTGGCAGCCCCGAGTACCCGGTCTCCCGGCTCAACCACAACCTCGCGCGGATCCTGAAGACCGTCTCCACCACCCCCGGCTCCTTCGCCTGCACCCTGCTCGGCGAGGAGATCCTCGACTGGATGCAGCGCCTGACCTTCCCGGACGAGCGCATCCAGCCGCTGGTCCGCGGCGTCACCCGGATCCACGTGATCGAGGAGGCCCGGCACGTCCGGTACGCCCGCGAGGAACTGCGCCGCCAGATGCTGACGGCCCCGCGCTGGGAGCAGGAGCTCACCCGGATCAGCTGCGGCGAGGCCGCCCGCGTCTTCTCCCTCGCCTTCGTGAACCCGGCCGTCTACGACAACATCGGGCTGGACCGCCGCGAGGCGGTCGCCCAGGTCCGGGCCAGCGGCCACCGCCGCGAGGTCATGCAGACCGGCGCCAAGCGGCTCACCGACTTCCTCGACGACATCGGCGTCCTGCGCGGAGTCGGCCGCAGGCTCTGGCAGAGCTCGGGCCTCCTGGCGTAGGTCAGGGTCCGGCGTCCTGGCCTTGGGCAGGGGCCGGGCTCCTGGCGTACGGCACGGGCCGGGCTCCTGGCGTAGGACAGGTGTCGGGCCCCCGGCGTACGGCGCGGGCCGGGGGAGCGGCGGCCGGGGCCGGACCCACGGGCGGGCACGGGTCCGGCCGGAGGCCCGCGCGCAGGGGCGCGGACGGGCCGCGGCCCGGACGCCGGGACGGGCGCGGGGAGGCCCGCGCGCAGGGGCGGACGGAGCGACGGAGGCGGGGACGGCCGGCGCACGCGGGGTCCTGGCGCAGGCCCGGACGCAGGGCCGGAGGGGCGGAGCCCCGGACAGCCCGGACGTTGCGGCGTCCGCCGGTCCGCCGGTCCGCCGGTCCGCCGGTCCGCCGGTCCGCCGGCCTGTCCGCCCGTCCCCCCGTCCGTCCATCGGTCCGGATCGGGCCGGGACTTCGCGGACGCCGGTCGCGGGCGGTGGCTCCCGGGCTACCCTGCGGTCATGACCGTACGCGCGTACCGCAGGCTGAGCGTCGAGGAGCGGCGGGCCCAACTCCTCGACGCCGCCCTCACGCTGTTCGCGCACCGGGCTCCGGAGGAGGTCTCGCTCGACGACGTCGCGGAGGCCGCCGGAGTCTCGCGCCCGCTCGTCTACCGCTACTTCCCCGGCGGCAAGCAGCAGCTCTACGAGGCGGCCCTGCGCTCGGCGGCCGACCTCCTCGAACTCTGCTTCGCCGAACCTCAGCAGGGCCCCCTGACCCGGCGGCTCTCCCGGGCCCTGGACCGCTACCTCACGTTCGTCGACGAGCACGACACCGGCTTCGCGGCCCTCCTCCAGGGCGGCAGCGTCGTCGAGACCTCCCGTACGACCGCGACCGTCGACGGCATCCGCCGGGCCGCGGCCGACCAGATCCTCCTCCACCTCGGCGTCCCGGCGCCCGGCCCCCGGCTGCGCATGATGGTCCGCACATGGATCACGGCGGTCGAGGCGGCGTCCCTCATATGGATCGACGAGGGCAAGCAGCCCGAGGTCGACACCCTCCGGGACTGGCTGCTGGACCAGTTCATCGCCCTGCTGACGGCCACCGCCGCCACGGATCCGGAGACGGCGGCGGCCGCCCGGGCCGCCCTGGCCGTCGAATCGGCGGACGGCCCGGTCGGGAACCTGGCCCGGCGCGTGATGCCGGTGGTCTCCGAGGCCGCCCACCTGCTGTGACACTGGTGGGGTGAGAAGCCAACCGACTCCGTTCGAGGGCGGCCCGATGGACGGCCGGGTCCTCCCGATCCTGCTCGGCCCGACCGGACACCCGCCGAAGTGGTACGAGATCCCCGTCCCGACGCCGGACGGCCCGCCGACGGTGCTGCTGTACGAACGGGTCCCGTCGGGCTACTCGAAGCGGCTGGGCCTGCAGAAGGGCTGGAAGTACGCGTTCCGCCCCTCGGGCACCAAGCCCCGCCCCCGCTGGCCCTGGACCAAGCGCCCCCGCCCCCAGCCCTGACCCTCCCGCCGCACCCGCACCCGCACCCGCACCCGCACCCGCCCCCGTCCTCTCGGCCGAGCCCGGGCCCCACCGCCGGGCCGCGACGGACCCAGCGGGGGCGGGCCGCGGCCTCCGGCCGGGAAGGGCGGGGAGTTACGAGCCCGGGAGGGTGAGGGTGGCCAGGCTGCCGCCGCCCTCCGCGGTGCGGAAGCGCAGCGTCGCGCCGATCGCATCCGCCTGACCCACCGCGATGGTGGCCCAGCCCCTGCCCCTTGCCCCCGCTGCGGAAGCGCTGCGGACCGTGCGCCAGCAGGTAGTCGGGGAAGCCGTCCCCGTGGTCCCGTACGGTCATCACCGGCCCGTCCACCGTCAGGACCACCGGTGACCGGCCGTGCTGATGGGCGTTGGCCACCAGGTTTCCCAGGACCCGCTCCAGCCTGCGCCGGTCCGTCTCCACATGGGCGTCCCGCAGGACGACCACCTCCGTGTCCGTCCCCGAGGCCCGCACCACGCGCCGGGCCAGCCGCCCCAGCTGGTGCAGATCCGTCTCCACCGCCTCGCTGCCCGAGTCCAGCCGGGAGATCTCCAGCAGGTCCTCCGTCAGCTGCCGCATCGTCCGTACCCGTTCGCGCACCAGCTCCGTCGGCCGCCCCTCCGGCAACAGCTCCGACGCCGCCTGCAGCCCCGTCAGCGGCGTGCGCAGCTCATGGGCCACGTCCGCCGTGAACCGCCGTTCGCTCTCCAGCTTCGCCTGCAGGCTCCCCGCCATCGTGTCCAGCGCCCCGGCCACGGTCGCCACCTCGTCCTGGGGGCGCGAGGGGTCCTTCGTCCGCGGGTCGTCCACCCGCGCGTTGAGGTCGCCCTGCGTGATCCGCCGGGCCACGGTCGCCGTCTGGTGCAGCCGTCGTGTCACCCGCGTCACCGCGAAGGCGCCCACGAGCAGCGTCCCGCCGATCGCCAGCACGGACGACCCGATGATCGCGTTGTCCAGTCCGCTGATGGTGCGGGCGCTCTGCCCGTAGTCGACGACGGTCGCCAGCGCCCGGCCGTCCGCCGGGCCGGCCGCCCACATCGTCGGGCGGCCCCGGTGCTCCGCCACGACCGTCCCCCGCTGTCCGCCGGCCGCGAGCGCCCGCAGCTCCGGCGGCAGCCCCACCGGGTCCAGGCCGGAACCGGGCGGCAGGGGTTCCCCTGCCTCGTACGCGTCCGTGACGTCGCTCAGTTTGCCCAGCGCCTTCTCCCGCGCCGTGGCCACCGTCTGACGGGTCACCTCCACATGCACGAGCGCGCCGAGCACGGCTGCCAGCGAACAGCACATCACCACGATGAAACACGCCGACTTCCAGGTCAGCGTGGCGGTCCAGGCGGGCAGCCGCGGCCGTACGCGCAGCAGTAGCCGCCGCAGTCGCTGCCACCGACGCAGACGCAGACGCGGCACCTGCTGCCGCCGCTCGGCCCGCGCGTGCTCCTCTCCCACGGTCACGGCCGGTCCGGCGCGACGCCGGGACCCGGCCCGGATCCGGGACCCGGACCGGTCCCAGGTCCCGAGCCGCGACCCGCGCCGGTACCGGTTCCAGGGCCGGTGCCGCCGCCGGACCCGCCCCCGCCGCCGGGCCCCGTACCGGGACCGCGGTCCTCCGGACCCCGCGGGTTCGCGGGCACCCGTACGATCTGCTCGCGCGTCGGCAGCATCGTGCGCTGCTTCTCCTCCCAGGACCAGGCGGTGATCAGCTCGTAGCCGCGGTTCCCGCTGGGCACCCGCAGGACCACGTCCCGCCCGGCCAGTTCCACCGAGACCACGGTCTGCGTGGTCGCCATGATCCGGGCGAGCCGTCCGTCGCCGTCCGCCGTGTAGACCCGTACGGACATCATCTTGTCCGGGAACTCGATGCCGACGATCAGCTCGTCCTTGCCGTCGCCCGTGAGGTCCCGGTAGTACGGCGCCAGCACCGGACACGACGCGGGCCCCGCGCCCTCCTTCGTGCACGCGCTGATCGCCGCCGCGGTCTCCGCCGGTATCCCGTCGGCCCCGGCCCTGGTCCTCGGATGCACCCGCAGCTCCGCCTGGACGAGGGCCACCGGATCGACCGCGTGCACGTCCTGGTCGTGGACGGGCGGGATCCCCTTGACGTACTCGGGCGGAGCCCCGGCCGGATCGGCCGGCGGTACGGTCGCCCCCACACGGTCGGGCCACAGGTGTACGGGCCCGCTCGCGGTCGCGGTCGCCCCGGCGCCGACCAGCCCGCCGGTGTCTCCGCAGCCCGCCAGCAGCAAAAGCGCGGCGAGCGCCAGCAACGCGGCGAGGACGGGGTTACGTACGGAACCGGCACGGGGAACGGAACCGGTAGCGGTAGCGCGACCGGGAACGGGAGAGCGGCGGTCCGCGGAGCCGCCCGAACCGAACCCCTGCACGCCCGCCCGGTGGGCGTCCCCGCTGCTCACGGCCGTTCTGCGCCCGGCCCCCTTGCCGACAGCAGCCTTGCCCACAACCCCCCTGCTCACAGCCCCCGTGCCCTTCTGCCCGCGTGACGAAGATGGTCGATCACATCCACCATATGCGGAGGTGTGGCCCCATTTGCCCATGTCGATGGGCCCCCGGCGGTCCGGGCGCGGGTGTGCGGGCCGCCCGTCCGTGCGGGCCGTCCTGCCTGCGTACGACGGTCAGCCGTCCGTGCGTCCCCGGCGCAGCATGGCGAAGCCGAGCCCGGCCGCACCCACGGCCGCGATGCCGCCGCCCGCGGCGAGCAGCAGCATGCCGTCGCCCGGCCCGTCGGCCAGCGTACTCAGCCGCCGGCCCTCGGCGGACGCGGCCTCCAGTACGCGCGTGTCGCCGACGGCGGCCCGCTGTTCGGCCGAGACCGGGACGATCTGCCCGTCGCGGGTGCCGGTCTTGTGTCCATCGCCCGCAACGGCGTGGCCGCCGTCCTGCGCGGAGGCGCCGCCCACCCAGGACGTCAGCCGCCCCGCGGGGTCCAGGGCGGCGTGCAGATCGCCGGAGCCGCCGAAGCCGGTGACCCCGTCCTGGCTGGTCAGGGTGGTTGCCCTGGTGCCGTCGGCGGCCAGGATGTCGGCCTGGTAGCCGCCCTTGGCGGTCCGGTACACCTTCGCCGTGGAAACGCCGTCCGCCAGCGCGAGACTCTTGACCAGTGTCCGCTGCGTGGCCGCCGAGTGCGCGGACGAGGCCGCCGGCACCCCTTCGGCCAGAGCGGCGGCGGTGGGCAGCGCCAGGAGGCTGCCGGCACAGGCGGTCACGGCTGCGGCGCGAACGAGAGTGCGGCGGCGGACGGTGCTCACGGAAAATCCTTCGATGCGGGGTGTGGGGCCGGGGTGCTGGGGTGCCGGCCGGAACGGAACCTGGCGTCTCCAGGTACGACCAACCTAGGCCGCGGCCGTTGCGGCGACACCCCGTTCGTGTAACAGCGAAGTCGCAAGGTTCCGTCGGAGTCGTTACACAACCGAGGGATTGCCGTGCGGCGCCCCGGCTGCTCCCATGGACGGCGGGGGTGAGGGTGAATGCGCGGACTCAAGGTACTGCCCAGCGGCCGGCCCGGCCGCGGCCGACTGTACGTCAACCTGCCCGACGGGCAGGCGGTCGCGTGGTACGACCGCCAGGCCAACCGGATCAGCGTCCTCGCGGACGGCCACCGCGAAGCGATCCTGGCGGTGCTGCGCCCGTACCTGAGCGGCACCGTGTCCATCGGGCCGCCCCCGGTCCCCACCGCGACCGCCCTGCACCGCCTGGCCATGCCGCCGGACGCGGACCTGGCCCCCAACCGGCCCGCCGAGGCCCTGCTGGCGGAGCTGGAACACGGCGCGGCGGGCAGCAGGGCCCGGCACCGCCTGCGCCAGGACCTGACGGCGCAACAGCGGATGGGCGACGCCTTCGACGCCCTGGAACCGGAGGGCTGGCGGACGTTGCACTGCGTCCCGCTCCCGGGCTTCGGCAGGATCGACCACCTGGTGATCGGCCCGGCCGGGATCTTCTGCGTGCGTACGGTTCCGGGGCGTCGTCAGCGTGCGGTGGTCGGCGATCTGCTGCTCACGATCGGCCGCGCGGAACCCCGCCCGGACCCCCGCTGGATACGCGGCGCGGCGGCCCGCGCGACGGCGCTGCTGGCCGCGAAGGTCACCCCGGCCCTGGCGGTGGTCGACGCCTCCCGCCTGGAGACGGCGCCGACGGTCCGCGACATCCGCATCCTCCAGCCGCCGACGGCGACACCGGACCTCGTGGCCTCCCCTACCGCCCTCAAACCCCCGGACGTAGAAGCCCTGTTCGCCCAAGCCCGCGACACCCGGACCTGGCTGCCCCCCACTCCCCGCCCCCACCCGGGCCGGACCCGCCGCCCTCGCTGACTCGCCTCTACCGCGCGGCAGTTCGGGCCGGGACCTTTCGGTGCGGCAGGGCTGCCGCCGGGCCGGGCCGGGATCGTGGGACGGGGTCCGGGGCGCAGCCCCGGGGTACGGGGGAAGGGCGGGGTGGGGAAACGCGCCGCAGGCCCGCCCGCACCCCCGCCGGGCCGCCGGCCTCAGGCCGAGGCCCGCTTCCGCGGCGCCGCGGCCTTCTTCGCTCCCGCGGCCGTACCGGCCTTCTTCGTACCGGCCTTCTTCGCAGCGGCCTTCCTCGCGCTCGCCGTCGAAGTCGACTTGGCCGTAGCGGACTTGGCGGTCCCGGACTTGGGCGTCCCCGACTTGGCAGTCGTCGCCGTCTTCTTCTTCGACGCGGCACCGGCAGACGACGCAGTCTTCTTTGCCGAGGCCGCCGTCGACTTCTTCCCGCCCACGGCCTTCGGCGCGGACGCCGTCTTCCGGCCCGTACCGCCGCTCCGCCGCCGCATCGGCGTGACCTCCGCCCCGGCCCCCGCCTTGGCGCCGGACTCGTCCTCCGCCTCACCCCCGCCCTCGCCCCGCGACGCCTTCGCCGCCCGCACGCTCTTCTCCAACGCCGCCATCAGGTCGATCACCTGCCCGCCGGCCGGCTCCACTGTGGCCTCCGCCGGCTCGAACGCCCCACCAGCCTTCGCCGCGATCATCGCCTCCACCGCGTCCCGGTAGTCGTCGTGCAGCGACTCCAGTTCCACCTCGCCCAGCGTTGCCATCAGCGCGTCCGCCAGGTCCAGCTCGGCATCCCGCACCGTCACCTCGGCGTCCGGAGCGACCCCCTCCGGCGCCCGGATCTCGTCCGGCCACAACAGCCCGTGCATCGCGATCACGTCGTCGACCACCCGCAGCATGCCCAGCCGCTCCCGCCCCCGCAGCGCGAACTTGGCGATCGCGACCTTCCGGCTGCGCTTCAGCGCCTCCCGCAGCAGCGTGTACGGCTTGGCCGCCGTCGCTCCGTTCGCCGCCAGGTAGTACGCCGCGTCCATCTGCAGCGGATCGATCTCCTCGGCGGGGACGAACGACATGATCTCGATCGTCTTCGCCGTGGCCAGCGGCAGCTGCGCCAGGTCCTCCTCCGTGATCGGGATGACGGACCCGTCCGCCTCCTCGTACCCCTTGCCGATCTCGGCGGCCGACACCTCCTCGCCGTCCAGCTCGCACACCTTGCGGTAGCGGACGCGCCCGCCGTCGGCGAGGTGGATCTGGCGGAAAGAGATCGAATGGCTCTCGGTGGCGTTCACGAGTTTGATCGGAATGCTGACGAGGCCGAAGGAGATCGCTCCGTTCCAGATGGATCGCACGGTTCCTCCCGTTTCGTGGCAATCTCATCGTATGACGCCGATCACATTGGTGGAGGGCCGTCGCATCGCGCTCAGCAACCTCGACAAGGTCCTCTACCCCGAGACCGGCTTCACGAAGGGCGAGGTCCTCCACTACTACGCCACCGTCGCAGAGCCCCTGCTCGCCCAGATCCACGACCGGGCGGTGTCCTTCCTGCGCTATCCGGACGGGCCGGAGGGCCAGCTGTTCTTCACCAAGAATCCGCCGCCCGGCGCACCCGACTGGGTGAGGACCACCCCCGTGCCCCGCTCCGAGGACCCCTCCGCCGAACAGGTGGTCGTCGCCGACCTCGCCACCCTCATGTGGTCCGCCAACCTCGTCGTCGAGTTCCACATCCACCAGTGGCCCGCCGGCAGCCCCGCCCTCGCCGACCGCATGGTCCTCGACCTCGACCCCGGCGCGCCCGCCTCCGTCGTCGAGTGCAGTGCCGCCGCCCTCTGGCTGCGCGAGCGCCTCGCCGCCGACGGCCTCGCCGCCTACGCCAAGACCTCCGGCTCCAAGGGCCTGCACCTGGCCGTGCCCCTGGAGCCGACCCCCTCGGCGCAGGTGTCCGCGTACGCGAAGCAGCTCGCCCAGGAGGCCGAACGCGAGCTCCCCGACCTCGTCGTCCACCGCATGGCCAAGGCCCTGCGCCCCGGCAAGGTCTTCGTCGACCACAGCCAGAACGCCGCCGCCAAGACCACCGCCGCCGCCTACACCCTGCGGGCGCGGGCCCGCCCCACCGCGTCCGCCCCCGTCTCCTGGGCGGAGGTCGAGGCCTGCCGCACCCCCGCCGACCTGGTCTTCCTCGCCGACGACATCGGCCCGCGGCTCGTCCGCGACGGCGACCTCCACGCCCCACTGGCCGACCCCGCGCAGGGCCGCCCGCTCCCCAGGGCCCGGCCATGATCCGCGTCGCGCTGGCCGCAGCCGTACGGGACCTGCCGCGCGCGGCAGGTCTGGCGTACGAGCCGAAGTTCGACGGGCACCGCCTCGTCGTCGTGCGGTCGGCTGCCGACGTGACCCTCCAGGCCCGCTCCGGCCGGATCGTGACCAGCGCGTTCCCCGATCTGGCGGCGGCAGCGCTGCAGTTGCCGGCCGGAACGGTCCTCGACGGCGAGGTGGTGGTCTGGCACGCGGGCCGGACGGACTTCGCACTGGTGCAGCGGCGGGCGGCCGCCACCGCCGCGCGGGCCGCCGTGCTCGCGCAGAGCCTGCCCGCCTCGTACGCCGCCTTCGACGTACTGGAACTGGCCGGGCTGGACGTGCGCGCCCGCCCGTACGAACGCCGCCGGGCCCTGCTCGTCGACCTGCTCCTGCCCCTCGGGCCGCCGCTCCAGCCCGTCCCGATGACCACCGACCCGGAACTGGCCGCCACCTGGTACGAGACGCTCCCCGCCAGCGGTATCGAGGGACTCGTCGTCAAACGGCTGGACCAGGCCTACCCGGCCGGGCGGCGCGGCTGGCAGAAGCTGCGGCACACGGACGTCCGGGACGCGGCGGTCGTCGGCTACACCGGCACCCCGCGCCGGCCGCTCGCCCTGGTCCTCGTCCTGCCGGTCGGGGACGAGACCCCGCTGGTGTCGAGCCCGCTGACGGCGGCGCTGCGCCGGGAGGTGGCGGAGGCGGCCGCCGCGCGCGGGGCCGCCGGACGGGCCGCCGAACCGCGAGCCACCGTCACCGCCATCGGCCTCGGCGAGGTCCCCTACCGCGCCCTGGACCCGCCGCTCACGGCGGAGGTCCGGCACGCCTCGGCCAGGCACCCGCCTCCGGAGGTGCTCCGGCTGCGGACGGACCTCTGACCCGCGCGGGAGGCGCGGGCCAGAGGACGGTCGGGTCGTCGCACTCCTCGGCCGACGGGCCGTCGGTTCAGGAGTGCGCTCCGCGCCCCGCGTCCGGGGGAGCCCCGGGCTGCGGGTGTGGACCGGGCCCTTCCGGCAGCTTGTAGCCGGACTCGCGCTCCCTGCGGACCTCGTCCGGGTGGCTGGAGGTCGTCGAGCCGAAGTTCCCGTAGCCCTGCATCTCGTGCGGTCGCAGGCCCCCCTCGGGGATCTCCACCTGGTCGCGTTCCTCGCGGACCTCGTAGACCGCCCCGCCGTTCGGCAGGTGCGGCTGTTCCTCGGGGGCGGGCGGCGGCGGTTCCTTGGCCCGGACCCGCTGGCCCAGCTTGAAGCCGCCGAGCAGCATGCCGGCGACGACGATGCCGACGACGAGGAACCACACGATGTCCAGGGCGACTGGGTCCACGCTCAGGATCATGTCCATACGGAGCATTTTCCCTCACATCGCCGGGTTGTGCGCATTTCGGACGCGACGGAGAGGGTGCAAGGAACCGGCAGGGCGCAAGGGAACCGGCAGGGCCAAGGGGACTGGTAGGGCCAAGGGGACTGGCGGGGCGCGAGGGGGCATCAGGTGTTGATGGGCCCGTCGGCGTCCCGCAGCGCACCCGCCTTGCGCGCCCCCAGCACCCCGAGGATCTCGGCGCAGATCGCCAGCGCGGTCTCCGCCGGCGTGCGGGCGCCGAGGTCCAGCCCGATCGGCCCGTGCACCCGGGCCAGCTCTGCCTCGTTGACCCCGGCCGCGAGCAGTCCCTCCCGCCGCCGCGCCGTCGTACGCCGCGACCCGAGCGCCCCGACGTACGGCACCCCTGCGGCCAGCGCCGCCCGCAGCGTCGGCACGTCGAACTGCTCGTCGTGGCTCAGCATGACCACGCACGCGGCGTCCCGGCGCGCTTCGATCACCTCGGCCGCCGGCCCGGCCGCCTCGACCCGTGCGGCCTCCCAGCCCAGCAGCAGTGCCTGCCGCTCGATGACGGCGGCCAGCTCACCGCCGCCGCCGATGACCAGGTACGGGGCCGACGGCTGGGCCTCCACCAGCACCAGGCCCGACTCCCCGTACAGGGCGTCCCGCCCGGCCCGCCGCGTGGCCAGCAGCTCGCCGGCCCGCCGCCCGGCATCGTCGCCCGGCACCGCGGTGGCCCGTACGACCTCACTGGACGCCTGGTCGGCGGCCTCGTTCAGCCGGGTCACCAGCGCCACCCCGACGCCCTCGCCGAGCAGCTCCCACCACTCTGCGGGAATCGTCGCGAGCGGCTGGAGCAGCACCTCGGCCTGCCCGCCGCAGGTCAGCTTCGCCGCCACGGCCGCGTCGCCGGCAACCGACACCTCGCACACCCGCGCGGTGGCCCCGGGCGCCATGGCCACGGCTTCCGCGACGAGCTCGGCGTCGAAGACCCCGCGGTACAGGCTGCCGACGCACTCCCCCCGCGCATCGACGAGCACGGCCCCGCCCGGATCCCGCGGCCCGAAACCCTGCTCGGTCACGGGCCGGGCCAGATACCCCGCCCGCCCCTCGGCCACCCACTGCCGCGCCGTCTCCACCAGCTCACGCATCCGTGCCGCCCCATCCATCCGCGCTCTTTCCCGCAAAGCGCCAAGTCAGCAGCACACTGCAGGCTCACCACCCACCATAGGCAGCCCGTCCCGCCGACCCGCACCTCAAAAGCCACAGACCCCGCCGCCCCTCCCTCGTGCAGATCACCGGAAACCGCCGGAAGCCACGCCGTGCCGGCGGACGGTGCCTGGCCGGTCAGTGTCCGGCGGCCCGGGAGGCCGGGATCGCAGGGACGGCGTCGGCGGCGCGCAGGCCGTCGGCGGAGGGCCAGATGTCCAGGACCACCGAGGCGAGGTAGGCGCCCCGGGCGCGGATCCGGTCCTCGTCCCAGGCGGAGGACCACGTGTCGACACCGCAACCGGGCGGGGCGTTGAGCAGCGTGCCGTGGGTGAGGCGCAGGAGGCTGTGCTCACCGAGCCACTGCCGCTTGTCGTCCCATGCCATGTTGCCGAGGGTGGGATTGAGCCGGGCCGTCACCAGGGTCAGATTGCCCAGGGTGTGGACGAGCTCGTCGCGCCCGGCACCCTCGTCCGGATCGTCCGCCAGGGGCGGCCAGTTGTCGCGCCAGCTCTGCGGCATGACGTGTTCGATCGTCAGCTTCGAGCCGAGTTGTGCGCCGATGGGAGCGGTCAGCTGTTCCGTGTGGTCGGTGCGCAGTTCGTCCTCCAGCGCCTCCAGGAGGATCCGGACGCGGTGGCGGTAGAGCCGGGCGTACAGCGGGTCCTGCTCCAGGGCGGTACGGAACTCCGCGTCGGTCGGCCAGTTCCGGTGCTGGCCGTGCATCCCCGTCAGGGTCGTGATGATGACTTCGTCCGCACGCTCGGGCTCGCGCGCCGCCGCGGCCACGAGGTCGCGGAAGACGTGGTTGTAATCACGGTTGCTGAGGTTGAGGATCGCCCGCCGCACGAGGTAGCTGTCGATGGCGCGGACGGCGTTGCGCCGGCGCTCGGGCGACAGCACCTCCTCGCTCAGCCCGAAGAGGAAGAGCAGCAGGGGCATCGGCGTCGACATCTGCATGACCTTCATCCGGTACAGGAACCGGCCCTCGAGCCCGTGCGACGGGTACTGGTCGAGACGCTCGTAGATCTCTGCGTACCGGGTCAGTTCCGCGAACACCTGCTCGGTGGGAACGGAGGCGGAGCGCAGCCAGCGCTCGAACTCCTTGAACAGGGCTGAAGAGGTGAACTCGCGCTGGGTGCGCATGGTGAGCCAGTAGGTCAGGAACACGTCGAGCCGACTGCGGGTGATGCGGCCCGTCGTCTGCTCGGTCCGCCACTCGGCCTGATCGAAGGGGGCCCAGTAGGTCCGGTAGAGCCGGTCGATGTCCGCGCCGGCATGCTCGGCGTCCCGGAACAACAGGTTCTTCACCAGGTCTGCGTGTTCCAGCGGCGTTCCGCGGCTGTTGAGGGTCTCGAAGACGACCTGGGCGTCGTCGTGCTCCTCCAGATCGATGATGACCAGGCGCAAGTGCTCACGCATCGTCTGTACCAGCGCTCCGAGCCGCTCGTGCGGTTCGGGCGCCTCGGTCAGCCACTTGTCGATCTCCTGCCGGAAGTACTCCACCGCCTGGCCGAGCCGTCCACTTCCGCCCTTGCCGAGCATGACGGAACGGAACTCTTCACGGTCGGCGTTCGTGGGCCAGACCTTGTAGCGGTGGTCGGGGTGCCGGTCGCGGTCGAAGAGGTCCTCGTCGTTCTCCAGGAACCGCCTGAGCAGCCGCTCGGACTTCTGGTGGTCCCGGGCGATGGCCGAGAGCCTGGCCGCGAAGAGGAACAGCTGGAGCGTGGTCAGCCGCTGCTGACCGTCGATGACCTGCCGGGTCTCCAGGTCGGACGACATGTGGGGCGCCTCGTCGAACACGACGGCGCCGAGGAAGTGCGGCGCGACGGCCTCCCCGGTCCGTACCGCCTCCTCGGCACGCTCCACCGTCCTGCGCACGTCTTCCCACAGAGCAGCCCAGTTGTCGTCCCTGTCCCACACATAGGGACGCTGGAACAACGGAACCGTGTACCGGACGTCCTTCCCGAAGATGCGTCGCAGATCAACCGTGTCGGCCTTCATGGCTCCCCCCTCATCCGAACGGTCACCACGGTAGCGATCTTCCGCCCCTGGAGAGGCGGTTCGCCCCGAAGCGGCCCACGAAAGCGGGATCCGCAGGCGCGGCACAGTGACGCCGCGAAGCAGCGCGGCCGGCCCAGGGGCGAATCCAGAGGCGCCACCTGCAGGACATGCGCACCATGGGGCCGGCCTGTGGCCGAGGCGGAACCGACTCAGCCGCGCTGAGTACGGGAGGCATTGCCGATCTCATCCGAGGCGCTGCAAGGGCAGAAATCAGGCGGCAGGTGGTGCGGGTGAGGCTGGATCGCGAAGGAGGCATCGCGGCAGTGGGCGGACGCGGTGGTCCGCGCGGGCTACGTGCCGTGGTAGAGGCGGTCGACGTCGATCAGCTGGACGGTCGGGTCCTTGTCGGCGAGGCGGCGCAGGTCGTCGGTGAAGCCCGCGCCGCTGAAGCACTGCAGCCGGGTGCGGTCGGTCGCGGCGTCGCCTTTGGCGAGCAGGCCGCGGATGTGCCGGAGGCGTTCCAGGTGGCCGGTCCCCATGACATCGTTCCATTTGGCTTCGCCGATGGCGAGCAGGGCTTCGCGACCGTCGCCGGTATCGCCGTAGACGGCTGAATCGACCTCATGGATGGTCCTGGCGGCGGGGTCGTTGACGGTGCCACCGGCGACTCGGGAGACCTGGCCACCATGGGTTTCAGGGGCTGCGTACCAGCGGGACCATTCCCGGCAGACCTGTTCGAAGCGGGGGCCGAGGACCTTGCTGCGGAAGGCGGAGTGGGCGCGTTTCCATACGGCGGCGGCGCGCCCTGGCCGCTCCAGGTCCCCCCAGGCGGGACGCATGACCGCGTGGTAGAAGGTCACGAGCGGTTCGGCGATGCGGTACGCGGAGCGGTTGCGGCGGAACGCGTCGGTCTCGTGCGTGATCATGCCGACGTCCTGGAGGACGCTGAGCGGGTGGGCCAGGTCGGTGGATTTGCGGCCGAGGTAGTCGGCGATACCGCCGCGGGAGGCGTTGCCGGCGGCGATCGCCGCGAGTACGGAGTGGTAGAGCGCGACGTCGTGGAGTTCGGGTTCCTCCGCCAGCAGATAGCGGGCTTCGCGGAAGAGGGGGCGGGCCGGGTTGAGGACGGCGCGGGCGACCCAGTCGTCGAAGTCGTCCGGTCCCTGCGGTGTGTCCCCTTGGGTGAATTCCCGGCGGTAGGCGGGGGTACCGCCCACGATGGCGTTGGTCATCAGGGCGGTGTGCGGGTCGGAGATCTCCCAGAACTCTGCGGCGAGCCGGAAGTCCAGTGTGGGGACGACGAGTTCGAGCCCGGCGCGACCGCGGAGCGGGGCGTTGCCGGCCAGCAGCTTTCCCATGAACGACAGGGCGGATCCGCAGAGCAGGAGCCGCACGGGAGTGTTGGTGTGCTGGGCGGCCGGGTCGAGAGCCCGCTGGATGACCGAGGGCAGGGCGGGTGACGCCTTGGCCAGGAAGGGGAACTCGTCGATCACCGCGGTGGTCGGGCCGCGGTCGGCGAGCCGCAGGAGTTCGGTGACGGCCTCGTCCCAGTGCGCGAAGCGGAACGGCGTGGCCTGGCCGCGGTAGCGGGCCAGGGCCTCGCCGAACTGGCGCAGGGCGTCGGCCTCGGTCGTCTCGGTCGCGGTGAACATGAAACCCCCGCCGGCGCGGGTGACCGCGTCGAGCAGGAACGTCTTGCCCTGGCGCCGGCGACCCGAGACCACCCCGAGCATGGCCTGCGGCCCCGGCAGGGTGGCGAACCGGGTCAGCTCGGCCCACTCGAAGGTGCGGTCGAACATCTCCGCGGGCTTGTCCACGAACCCTCCCTTTGGATAGGTGAAGCTATTATAGCTCGGGTTATTCATTCGGCCCTGGTCTGGTGGTGAGAATCGCCCGGTCGCGTGAACCGCGCCGACGGACGGGGACGGGCACGTCAGCGCGGCGGTCCACGGCTCGCATGCGTACATGGCTCGCATGCGCACATGGCCGAGCTCATTTCTCCGCACCTGCGAGTGTCCGTGCGGGCAGGAAGGATCTCCGCGGACACGGCGAAGGGCGCGGCGCAGGGGCGACTCGGTTGACACAGCCGTCCCAGACGGCCATGACGGACCCGGCGCCGCCGTGTGCGATCCGATCGCCGATCTGACCAGGGCTCGCCCGGCGGGCGGTCGGGTCGTGTTGCTGTCAGGGGTTGGGCATGCCGACGGCGTCGAAGCGGCGCATCAGGGACGGCTTGCCGCGGTGGGTCGCACGCAGCGCGCCGACCCGGTCCTCGAAGGCACTACTGGTTCCCGAACGGGCGTGGATCTCGCGCAGGTCGGTGAGTAGCGTGACCGCGACGTCGTACGGGCCGGCCTTCTTCTCCCCGATCAGCTTGTCGACGTCCTGCCATGCCCGCTCGGTGTCCTGGGCGAGGCGGGCCAGGTGTGCGTCCCGGGCCTGGGAGATGCCCTCGGCCCGTGCTCGCGCGGCAGTGGCCTTCTCCTCCGCTGCCCGGTGCGTGCGCTCGGTGCGGTACAGGTGGGCGGCGCCCAGGAGTTGGGCGGCAGTGCGGCGCTCGGCGGCGTCGGCGGCGGAGCACGGTCCGGACAGACGGGCGGCGCGGTGGCGGGCGAGGAGCTGCGGGCCGGGCTGGGGAGCGGTGCCGAGTGCCGCTTCCAGCAGCAGGGCGTCCTTCTCCTCGGCGGGCAGCCTCGCGATGAACTCGGCCAGGTTCGCTCTGTCCACGGCGGCTGCCTGCGGGGCCGGGGCGCTCGCCTGGGCGGCGACGGCCAGGAGGTCGGGGTCCACGCCCAGGAAATCGACCAGGGCCCGCTGCGGCCCGGTGAGCGAGGCCAGACCGGCCGGCACCAGGGGCTCGACCTCGCCGACGTACTCCTCCTCCTCGTCGTCCTCGGCCGGCTCCCACATGCCCAGGCCGGCGAGCCAGGCCACGTACAGCCCCCGCAGATCACCGGCCGCCAGTTCGGCGCGCAAGCCCACGAACGCGGACAGCGAGAACTCTGACTCGAAGTCCCACTCGCCGCCGTCCTCCGATGAGAGGGAGAAATCGAGGAGGGTGTGCCCGGAGCAGGTCCACACGCTCAGCGATTCCTCCAACGCGTAGGGGGCAGCGGCCTTGGCGCTGAGGAGGGCGGCGGGCAGGCGCAGGACGAGGCGGCGGCTGCCCCAGTTCGCGTAGTAGAGGTGGGCGTCGTAGAGCTGCTCGACCAACTTGGTCGTATCACCGCGGAAGTCGCCCCAGTGGTATTCGTTGGTGAAGCTCGTGGGCGTGATGTGTGCCCTGGTGGACAGCGCCCGTACCTGCGCCAACTCGCCCTCGTCCAGCGGCCGGTCGATGGCCAGGAACTCGTAGTACTGGTACTCGCTCACGACCGGACACCCTACTGCGCAGAGGACAGGCCCTGACAAGGCTGCCGGAGCCGCCGCAGGCGCCGCGAAGTGGCGCCGGCCACGAGCCCCGCGCGGGCGGGATGACCTCGGTGCGGCCTACCGGCGGCGTCCGCGTCCCGGCTTTCCTCCGCGCGTGGGCCGGGCCGTCGTGCCCGGTCGCCGCCCGGTGCGTGCCGTAGACGTGCGGGGCAGCCGCGCCGCGGCATCGCGCAGATCCTGCAGCGCGGCGTGGTCGGGGTGCGGGGCGGTCAGGGCCACGTCGAGAGCCTCGCGGAAGTCGGCCCCCTGCGTACGGATCGCGTCGCCGAAGCGGGCCGGGCCGGTCGCCTCCAGGTACTGGACCATGCTTTCCGCGACCATGACCAGACTCTCGGCCTCGGTCAGGTTCTCGGGGGCGAGGAGGCCCCGGTTGACGAGAACACCGATGGCGAGGGGTGCCAGCTGTGGATCGCGGCGCAGGGGCAGGGCGAACCGGTCGCCTTCACCCTCGGGAAGCGCGGCGCACAGCGTTTCGAGCATGGCCTGTCCGCGCGTGCGGTAGGGCATGGTGCGGACGGCGTCCAGGAGGAGGGGGAAGGCGCGTTCGGGGCCGTCGTGGGCCTGGACCCACTGGTCCAGTTCGAGGCGGGCCGAGTCGCTGTCGTAGTGCTCGGCAAGGGTGCCCAGGAGGCCGGCGGCGGGCGCGTGGGCGAGTTCCCCGATGAGAGGTGCGTCGCGGCCGGCGTCGAGCAGGCGGGCGCGTACCGCCCACGTACCCAGGGCGGTGAGGCGGATGAGTTCCACGGGACCGTCGGATGGTTCGCCGGTGTCCGGTACGAGGCCACCGGTCGGGCCTGTAAGCGTGGGGCTCCCGGCGGGATTGCGGGGAGCCGGGTCGTCGGCGCCCGCGGAGAGCGGGAGGAACTGGTAGACGGGGTCTGCCGGGCCCACCAGCCTTTCGACGGCGCCGAGCTCATCCAGCAGGTCCAGCACCACGCGCAGGTCGCGGTGCGCGTCGTCGAACCACATCCGGGGCGCGGTGCCGCCGAGCCGGAACCGGCCCCGGTACGCGTGGTCGACGGAGTCGCGCAACCGGTGCCAGGGCATCGGGTGGGGCAGGCTGTAGAGGGTGTTGAGGATGTCGGGGAGAACGTCCTCGTACGCGTCGAAGAGCATTGATTCGGTGTGCCAGCCGCTTTTCGCACCGAGCAGTTGCCGCCGCATGCCGAACACGGCATCGAACGCTCGCCGCCACAGCGCGAGCGGGTCCTTCAGGTCGCCGGCGGCCTTTCCGACCGCGTGCACGCGACCCTTGACGACGCGTACCAGGCGGGCTTCCCTGGCCAGTTCGAAGACCAGGTTCAGGCGCGGCAGGGCGTCTACGGAGCGCACGGCCGCGGGCGGTGTGTCCCCGGTGCCGAGCAGCTCGGCGAGCTCGCGTGCGTCAGCGGTCTTCAGTCGGCCGGTGGCGGTGACAGGCCGGCCTTCCCTGCCCGCCCATGCGGCGAGCCCTGGAGCATGCCGAGCAGCCCAACCCGCCCCGCCTCGGCCCTCAGCGTCTCCGGTGGCGGGAGGGTGACGGGCAACTGCGGCTCGGCCCGCAGGGCGTCGGGCGATCCCTCGGTCATGTGCCGTGCCGCGATCGCCTGCAGTACGTCCTCGTCGTACGGGATCTCGCCCTGCCGGGCGCGTTTGCTGAACCTGGCCAGTGCCGCCGGGCTGCCCAGGTCGACGCCCTGCTCGGCAGCGAGGGTGGTCCAGAACTTCGCGAGTCCCCAGCGGGTCCGGTCGGCCATCGCCTGCGGATAGCCGGCTGCTGTGTCGTCTACGGCGCCGAGCAGGGTGTCCAGGGCCGTGCCGCGCGGGTCGGCCAGCCCGGTGGCATCCAGGTAGCGCAGCAGCAGGCGCAGTGCATCCGGTGCCCCGGGCAGCTCCTCGCCCGGCAGGACCGTCACCGTACGGGGCGCCCAGTCGAGCAGGAACGCCTGGACGTGCCGCGGCTCCCACAGGCCCAGCCGCCCGTCGACGGTGCCACCGTGCCGGTAGTCGAGCGCGGCGGCCACGGCGAAGGTGTCCACCGCGGCCGAGCCCGGGACCTGTCCGGCCCACCGCTCCAGCCGCCCGACGAGCACGTCACGGGCTGCCTGTTCCGTTTCCGGGGCCACCTGTCGGCTTCGAGAGCACGTTACCCGCCCCGGTTCTTCCGCGTGGGCGGGCCCGTGGTACCGGCCGCCTCGACCGGGATCGCTACAGGCGGACCGAGGAGGATGACGGGTTCGGGGTCCGGGGGGTGAGGACCCAGGTGCCTTGTGAGCGGGTGGCGGTCCGCCCCAGTGCCTGGGTCGCGGTGCCCGGCTGCTCGCCCCGCACCGAACGCGGTGCCCACACGCCCCTCACAAGGGAGCAGTGCGTAACAACGACAAAGGCCCGGACTCAGTGGGACTGAGTTCGGGCCTTCATGCTTGGCACTTCAGCTTGTCAGCGGCGTGATCGCGCTGTCTCTGCTGGAGTGCCCCCGGCAGGATTCGAACCTGCGCACACGGCTCCGGAGGCCGTTGCTCTATCCCCTGAGCTACGGGGGCGTGTCGCTTGTGGTGCGGCGACGGGTTGAACACTACCAGCTTCCACGGGGTGATCAGGAACCCGTTTGTGGGGGAGGGGTGAGTGCGTCGCCCGCACGGTGTGGAAGTGGCAAAAACCCGGACGCGGGGGCCCGCGCCGACCTACTCTCGAGTTGTGCCAGGCGTCTCGGGCCGGGTCCTCGTTGTCGACGACAACAAGGTCATCCGGCAGCTGATCAAGGTCAATCTCGAGCTGGAGGGCTTCGAGGTCGTGACCGCGAACGATGGTGCCGAGTGCCTGGACGTGGTGCACCAGGTGTGTCCTGACGTGATCACCCTTGATGTGGTCATGCCCAAGCTGGACGGGTTCGGGGCCGCCGCGCAGTTGCGGGCCGATCCGCGGACCCGGGACGTGCCCGTCGCCATCGTCAGCGCCTGTACGCAGCAGGAGGTCGAGTCCGGCATCGCCTCCGGGGTGGATGCCTTCCTGGCCAAGCCCTTCGAGCCCACCGAGCTGGTACGGATCGTGCGGCGGCTGGCCGAGCGCAAGGACCGGCGCGACGGGAGGCGAGGGGCTCCCGCCGGGAGAGGGCGTGGCTGACGCCCCGTGACGCCCTTCCCGGCTGTCCGGCCGCGGTCTCTTTCTCAGCCCGCTGTTCACATGGCGAAACCCTTCGCGGGATGACGGGGCGTCTCCCCTAGGCTGGTCCCGTGACCCCCGCAGACCTCTCCCGTTGCGTCGTACGCGCCGTGCGCTGCGCCGTCGCGGACGGGGAGCTGGCCGCCGGTGCGGCCGCGCCCGAGCGGGTCGTCGTCGAGCGGACCCGGCCCGGCGGGGTGGGGGACTACGCCACCCCCGTCGCCTTCCAGGTCGCCAAGGCCGCCGGATGCCCGCCGCGGGACGTGGCCGGCGTACTGGCCCGCCGGCTCGGTGCGGAGCCCGGCATCGAGCGCGTCGAGATCACCGGGGCCGGGTTCCTCAACTTCGTGCTTCCCGCCCCCTCCGCCCCCGCGGTCATAGCCGACGCGGTCAGGCGTGGCACCGTCATCCGCGACGTCGCCGTTCGGAGCGTGTGCGCCGACGAGGGCGGGGCCGGGCTGCGGGAGAGCGTCGTGCGGGGGAGTGTTTCGAGGATCCTGCATGTCCAGGGCGCCACGGAGTCCGCCGCCCCGCCCGTCCCTCTGCCCGCCGCCCTGCCCGCCGCCCCGTCCGCCGACCTGCCCGTCGTCGCCCCCGTCGCCAGGCGCGACGGCGACGTCGTCGCCCGCTACGGCGCCGACGCCGCCCGCTGGGCGATGCTCGCCGTACCCGCCCGCGAGACCCCCTCCTTCTGCGACCTCCTGCTCGTACAGGGCGAGGCCAGCGAGGTCTTCCGCGTCCGGTACGCCCACGCCCGCAGCCGGGCGCTCCTGCGCAACGCCGCCCGGCTGGGCTTCCGCCCCGAGCCCGGCGACGTCGACGACGCCCCCGCCCTGCTGCGCCTCCTCGCCGACCACCCCCTCGTACTCGAAGCCGCCGCGTACCACCGCGCCCCCGAGCGGCTCACCCGGCACCTCGTCGAGCTGGCCGACGCGCTGCTCGACTTCCAGTACCGCGTACTGCCCCAGGGGGACGAGAAACCCTCGGCCGCCCACCGCGCCCGGCTGGCACTCGCCGAAGCCGCCGGGACGGTGCTGGCCGGCGGCCTGGCCCTGCTCGGCATGGACGCACCCGAACGCCTATGACCTGCGAAGAGAGAAGCCGATGAGCCGTTCCGCGCACCCCGCCGGGCCCCGCCACGCCGACGTCCTGCCCGAAGGGCACTACTCCCCGCCGCCCGCCGACCTGAACGCGCTCGACGAGAAGGTCTGGTCCCACACCGTGCGGCGCGGGGACGACGGCGTCGTCTCGGTCGGCGGCATCGAAGTCACCAGGCTCGCCGAGGAGTTCGGGACGCCCGCCTACTTCCTCGACGAGGAGGACTTCCGGGCCCGGTGCCGGGCCTGGGCGCACGCCTTCGGCAAGGACGCCGACGTCTTCTACGCCGGGAAGGCGTTCCTGTCCAAGGCCGTCGTGAAGTGGCTGAAGGAAGAGGGGCTCAACGTCGACGTGTGCTCCGGCGGGGAGCTGTCGACCGCCCTCGCCGCCGGGATGCCGGCCGACCGGATCGCCTTCCACGGCAACAACAAGTCCGAGGGCGAGATCCGGCGGGCCGTGGGGGCCGGTGTCGGTCGCATCGTCCTGGACTCCTTCCAGGAGATCGCCCGCGTCGCGCACATCGCCCGTGAGCTGGGCGTACGGCAGCCGGTGCAGATCCGCGTGACCGTCGGGGTCGAGGCGCACACGCACGAGTTCATCGCCACCGCCCACGAGGACCAGAAGTTCGGCATCGCCGTCGCGGACGGGTCCGCTGCCGAGGCCGTGCGGCGCGCCCTCGGCCACGACTCGCTGGAGCTGCTGGGCGTCCACTCCCACATCGGCTCGCAGATCTTCGACATGGCCGGCTTCGAGGTCTCCGCCAAGCGCGTCGTGCGGCTGCTCGCCGCGGTCCGCGACGAGCACGGCGTCGAACTGCCCGAGATCGACCTCGGCGGCGGCCTCGGTATCGCCTACACCTCCGGCGACGACCCCCGCGAGCCGCACGAGATCGCGAAGGCGCTCACCGAGATCGTGGCCCGCGAGTGCGAGAGCGCCGGGCTGCGCGCCCCCCGGATCTCCGTCGAGCCCGGCCGTGCCATCGTCGGCCCGACCGCGTTCACGCTGTACGAGGTGGGGACGATCAAGCCGCTGGAGGGGCTGCGTACGTACGTCAGCGTCGACGGCGGGATGTCCGACAACATCCGTACGGCCCTCTACGACGCCGAATACTCGATCGCCCTCGTTTCCCGCACCTCCGACGCCGAGCCCATGCTCGTGCGCGTCGTCGGCAAGCACTGCGAGAGCGGTGACATCGTCGTGAAGGACGCGTTCCTGCCGGCCGACCTGGCGCCCGGTGACCTCCTCGCCGTGCCCGCGACCGGCGCGTACTGCCGTTCCATGGCCAGCAACTACAACCACGCGCTCCGCCCGCCGGTCGTCGCCGTGCGTGACGGACAGGCCCGAGTGATCGTTCGCCGCGAGACGGAGGAAGATCTCCTGCGACTCGACCTCGGATGATGAAATAGGTGTCTCACGAAATGGACCGAAGATGGAAAGTGCTGTCCATTGAGTGAGACTGGTTCACACCCCGCGCGCAAACCGCGTGCGGGGTATTGATGGAAGATCGAAAGGCGTAGGTCGAATGATGCGTACGCGTCCGCTGAAGGTGGCGCTGCTGGGCTGTGGAGTGGTCGGCTCAGAGGTGGCTCGCATCATGACGACGCACGCCGACGACCTCACGCAGAGGATCGGCGCGCCCGTCGAGCTCGCCGGCGTGGCCGTGCGCCGGCCCTCCAAGGTCCGCGAGGGCATCGACCCGTCGCTGATCACCACTGATGCCACCGCCCTCCTCAAACGCGGTGACATCGACATCGCCATCGAGGTCATCGGCGGCATCGAGCCGGCCCGCACCCTGATCACCACCGCTTTCGAGCACGGCATCTCCGTGGTCTCGGCGAACAAGGCGCTGCTCGCCCAGGACGGCGCCGCGCTGCACGCCGCCGCCGAGCAGGCCGGGCTCGACCTCTACTACGAGGCCGCCGTCGCCGGCGCCATCCCGCTGGTCCGCCCGATGCGCGAGTCCCTCGCCGGCGACAAGATCAACCGCGTGATGGGCATCGTCAACGGCACGACGAACTTCATCCTCGACAAGATGGACTTGACCGGCGCCGGCTACCAGGAGGCGCTCGACGAGGCCACGGCCCTCGGGTACGCCGAGGCCGACCCGACCGCCGACGTCGAGGGCTACGACGCCGCCGCCAAGGCCGCGATCCTGGCCGGCATCGCCTTCCACACCCGCGTGCGCCTCGACGACGTCTACCGCGAGGGCATGACCGAGGTCAGCGCCGCCGACTTCGCCTCCGCCAAGCGGATGGGCTGCACCATCAAGCTCCTCGCCATCCTGGAGCGCGCCGCGGACGGCGAGTCCGTCACCGCCCGCGTCCACCCGGCGATGATCCCGCTGAGCCACCCGCTCGCCTCCGTCCGCGAGGCGTACAACGCCGTCTTCGTCGAGGCGGAGGCCGCCGGGCGGCTCATGTTCTACGGGCCCGGCGCGGGCGGCGCCCCGACCGCGTCCGCGGTCCTCGGCGACCTCGTCGCCGTCGCCCGCAACAAGCTCGCCGAGGCAACGGGGCCCGGCGAGTCGGCGTACACCCAGCTGCCGGTCAGCCCCATGGGCGACGTCGTCACCCGCTACCACATCAGCCTCGATGTGGCGGACAAGCCGGGCGTCCTCGCCCAGGTGGCGACCACGTTCGCGGAGCACGGTGTCTCGATCGACACCGTCCGGCAGCAAGGTCGTCCAGACGGGGTCGGCAAGGAAGCCTCCCTCGTCGTCGTCACCCACCGCGCGGCCGACGCCGCCCTCTCGGGGACCGTCGAAGCGCTGCGGAAGCTGGACACCGTACGCGGTGTCGCCAGCATCATGCGTGTTGAAGGGGAGTAAGGACCCATGAGCAGCAATCGCACCCACCAGTGGCGCGGCATCATCGAGGAGTACCGGGACCGCCTGCCGGTGACGGACACGACTCCCGTGGTGACGCTCCGCGAAGGTGGCACTCCCCTCGTCCCCGCGCAGGTGCTGTCCGAGCGCACCGGCTGCGAGGTGCACCTCAAGGTCGAGGGGGCGAACCCCACCGGGTCCTTCAAGGACCGCGGCATGACCATGGCGATCACGAAGGCCAAGGAGGAGGGCGCCAAGGCCGTCATCTGCGCCTCCACCGGCAACACTTCGGCCTCCGCCGCCGCGTACGCGGTGCGCGCCGGGATGGTCTGCGCGGTGCTCGTGCCCCGCGGCAAGATCGCGCTCGGCAAGATGGGCCAGGCCCTCGTGCACGGCGCCAAGATCCTGCAGGTGGACGGCAACTTCGACGACTGCCTGGACCTCGCCCGCGCGCTGTCCGACAACTACCCGGTGGCGCTGGTCAATTCCGTCAACCCGGTGCGGATCGAGGGCCAGAAGACGGCCGCGTTCGAGATCGTCGACGCGCTCGGCGACGCCCCGGACGTGCACGTGCTGCCGGTGGGCAACGCGGGCAACATCACCGCGTACTGGAAGGGGTTCAAGGAGTACAAGGCCGACGGCCTGGCCTCCCGTACGCCCCGTGTGTGGGGCTTCCAGGCCTCCGGTTCCGCGCCCATCGTGCGCGGCGAGGTCGTCAAGGAGCCGCACACCGTGGCCACCGCGATCCGTATCGGCAACCCGGCCTCCTGGGACCACGCGCTGGCCGCGCGGGACGAGTCGGGGGGCTTCATCGACGAGGTGACGGACCGCCAGATCCTGGCCGCCTACCGGCTGTTGGCCGCTCAGGAGGGCGTCTTCGTCGAGCCCGCCTCGGCCGCGTCCGTAGCCGGTCTGCTCAAGGCCGCCGAGCTGGGCCTGGTGGACCCGGGCCAGCGGATCGTGTGCACCGTCACGGGCAACGGTCTCAAGGACCCCGACTGGGCGGTCGCCGGCGCTCCGCAGCCCGTCACCGTTCCGGTGGACGCCGAGGCCGCCGCCGTGCGCCTCGGCCTGGTCTGACGGGTTCTGACAGACCGGTTCCGACAGATCCGGCCGCACGATCGTGTGAGCCGGGTTCCGGAGGGTTCCCGAGTGCCCCGACGGCACTCCCCGGGACCCCCCGGAACCCGGCAACTCACCTCGTACGACGACAAAAGTGCAGCCGAAGCGGGTCCACCCCGGTCGAAGCCCGCGACACGCATCGTGCGCCTCCTGTGCGCCCTATGTCGCGAGAGAACCTTCCTTCGATAGGCTGTACTTACATCCGCCACCGCGCATATGACTGCGGTGCTGCCCCGAGGGCCTTCGGGTGTCGTACGTTCTCCAGTACATTCACAGCGAGCCAGCGAAGAGCGAAGTCCTCGCACAGTCACAAGGAGTGTCATCGGACGATGGCCGGTCCAGCGTTCCGCGCCGCCGCCGTACGGGTGCGCGTCCCCGCCAGCAGTGCCAACCTCGGCCCCGGGTTCGACGCTCTGGGCCTGGCCCTGGGGCTCTACGACGACGTCGTCGTCCGGGTGGCCGACTCCGGCCTGAACATCGACATCGCGGGCGAGGGCGCCGACACCCTCCCGCGGGACGAGAGTCACCTTCTCGTACGCTCCATGCGCACCGCCTTCGACCTGCTGGGCGGACAGCCGCGCGGCCTGGAGGTCGTCTGCGCCAACCGGATTCCGCACGGCCGCGGCCTCGGGTCCTCCTCCGCCGCCATCTGCGCAGGCATCGTCGCCGCCCGCGCCGTCACCATAGGCGGCGAGGCGAAGCTCGACGACGCGGCGCTCCTGGAGCTCGCCACCGAGATCGAGGGTCACCCCGACAACGTCGCCGCCTGCCTGCTCGGCGGGTTCACGCTGGCGTGGATGGACGGGGGCAGCGCCCGGGCGATCCGGATGGAGCCCGCCGACTCCATCGTTCCGGTGGTCTTCGTACCTTCCCGGCCGGTCCTCACCGAGACGGCGCGCGGCCTGCTGCCGCGCACCGTGCCGCACGTGGACGCGGCCGTCAACGCGGGCCGTGCGGGCCTGCTCGTGGAAGCCCTGACCAGGCGTCCCGAGCTGCTGCTGCCGGCCACCGAAGACCGGCTCCACCAGGAGTACCGGTCCCCGGCGATGCCCGAGAGCGTGGCACTCGTCAACCGACTGCGGGCGGACGGCATCCCCGCGGTCATCTCCGGCGCGGGCCCCACGGTCCTCGCGCTGGTCGACAACGACGCGGCCGACAAGGTCGCGCAGCTCGCCGGCGAGGGGTGGGCGGCCAACCGGCTCGCCCTCGACGCCGCGGGCGCGAGCGTACTTCCGCTGGGTACCCAGGGCGGCTAGGCCTGTTCTTCGACAGGCCCGGTCGACTCAGGGCGGGCGGCCGGGGCAGGCCGCCCGCGCGGAAGTGCGCGGTTGCCGGTGATTGAGAGGGGGAATATCTATTGGATCCGGTAGTGTTAGTCTCAAGTGCGCATCGGAAGCCGCCATGGCTCGGTGCTCAGTGTCCCCATCCGGGACCACATTTCTTCCGGGAGCCTCCCCGACTGCTTTGATCACTTCCAGCAGTTTCGAGCACGCTCCGGAATCGGCGTGATTTTCCCACGCTTTCAGCTCGGGGGCTTCTCGCCGGAACCCACGCACGTTTCTTTCCGCCGTATCTCTTATCGGCGGACCACCGCCCCGGCACGGTCCACACCTAGGACCGTCGTCGGACAGCACAACCGGTCGCCGAGCCAGACAGGCCGACGTCCGCTCCAGGGAAGGACCCTTCGTGAGCGACACCACCGATCTGATGGGCGCTGCCGACACCTCTGTCGACACCAGTGCTCCCGCCGCGGGCGCCGCGCCCAAGCGTCGTCGCACCGGCACCGGCCTTGACGGCATGGTCCTGGCCGAGCTGCAGCAGGTCGCGTCGGGCCTCGGTATCAGGGGCACCGCGCGGATGCGCAAGAGCCAGCTGATCGAGGTCATCAAGGAGGCGCAGGCGGGCAGCGGTGCCCCCAAGGCCGCCGCCTCCGCCGCGGACACCGCCGAGGCCAAGCCGAAGCGCCGCGCCACCAGCAAGGCCCGTACGGCCGCCGCCGACGCAGCACCGGCGGAGGCCCCCGCGGCCCCCGCCGAGAAGCCCGCCGCCGCGCAGGCGCAGATCGAGATCCCGGGCCAGCCCGCAGGGGGCCCCTCCCGTTCGAGCGCAGCCGAGAGCGGGGGAGACGACGCGCCCGCCGGCGAGCGTCGCCGCCGCCGCGCCACGGCCCCCTCCGGCAGCCCGGAGGGCTCGGCCCCCGTCTCCGTACAGGTCGAGCAGAAGGCCGACACGGCCACCGTCACCGCGCCCGCCGAGACCAAGGCGGAGGCCGCCACCGCGGTCTCCGCGGGCCAGGCCCAGGGCCAGGACGGCGAGGGCCGCGGCCGCCGCGACCGTCGTGAGCGCGGCGACCGCCAGCGCGACCGCCGTGAGCGCGGTGCCAAGGCCGACGACCAGGGCCAGGGCGGCCAGGGTCAGGGCCAGGCGGCGCAGGGCGGCCAGGGTGGCGGCCGGCAGGACCGCGCCGACCGTCAGGACCGCCAGCAGCAGGGCGGCCGCGGTCAGGGCCAGGGCCAGCAGGGCCGCCAGGACGGCGGCCCGCAGGACGACTTCGACGACGAGGGCGGCCGCCGTGGCCGTCGCGGCCGCTACCGCGACCGCCGTGGCCGTCGCGGCCGCGACGAGTTCGCGCCGAACGAGCCGCAGGTCGCCGACGACGACGTGCTGATCCCCGTCGCGGGCATCCTCGACATCCTCGACAACTACGCGTTCATCCGGACCTCGGGCTACCTGCCCGGCCCCAACGACGTGTACGTCTCCCTCGCCCAGGTCCGCAAGGCGGGTCTGCGCAAGGGCGACCACACCACGGGTGCCGTGCGCCAGCCCAAGGACGGCGAGCGCCGCGAGAAGTTCAACGCCCTGGTGCGCCTCGACTCGGTGAACGGCATGGCGCCCGAATCCGGCCGCGGCCGACCGGAGTTCCAGAAGCTGACGCCCCTGTACCCGCAGGACCGGCTGCGCCTGGAGACCGACCCGGGCGTGCTGACCACCCGCATCATCGACCTCGTGTCGCCGATCGGCAAGGGCCAGCGCGGTCTGATCGTGGCCCCGCCGAAGACCGGCAAGACCATGATCATGCAGGCGATCGCCAACGCGATCACCACCAACAACCCCGAGTGCCACCTGATGGTCGTCCTGGTCGACGAGCGTCCGGAAGAGGTCACCGACATGCAGCGGTCGGTCAAGGGCGAGGTCATCTCCTCGACCTTCGACCGCCCGGCCGAGGACCACACCACCGTCGCCGAGCTGGCCATCGAGCGCGCCAAGCGTCTCGTCGAGCTGGGTCACGACGTGGTCGTCCTGCTGGACTCCATCACCCGTCTGGGCCGCGCGTACAACCTCGCGGCGCCCGCCTCCGGCCGCATCCTGTCCGGTGGTGTCGACTCGACCGCGCTGTACCCGCCGAAGCGCTTCTTCGGTGCCGCGCGCAACATCGAGGACGGCGGCTCGCTGACCATCCTGGCCACCGCGCTGGTCGACACCGGCTCGCGCATGGACGAGGTGATCTTCGAGGAGTTCAAGGGCACCGGCAACATGGAGCTCAAGCTCGACCGGAAGCTCGCCGACAAGCGCATCTTCCCGGCCGTCGACGTCGACCCGTCGGGCACCCGCAAGGAGGAGATCCTCCTCAACGCGGAGGAGCTCGCCATCGTCTGGAAGCTGCGCCGGGTGCTGCACGCGCTCGACTCGCAGCAGGCGATCGAGCTGCTCCTCGACAAGATGAAGCAGACGAAGTCGAACGCCGAGTTCCTGATGCAGATCGCGAAGACGACCCCGTCGGGCAAGAACGACGACTGAGGTCCCTCGTCCGGCGCCCCGCGCCGGTGGTGAGGCATCGCCACGGCAGCCCCCGTCCGCACTGCGCGGCGGGGGCTGCCGTGCGTTCGGCGGCCGGCGGGAACCGCCCCGGAGTGTCCTGGAGTGCTTCCTGCGGGCCCCTGGAGGGCCCTTGGAGAGCCGTCCGGGCCCCGTGCGAGCTTCGCCACATCGCACCCGCCGCGTGGCGCCCGGGCGCGTACCCCGAAACCGCAGGTGAAGAACGGGCTACGCAGAGTTTTGTACCGGTTCGTACGCAAGTGCTGCCCGATCGGGGGTTGCGTCCGGCGTGGAACTCTTCAAGGCATTCGCCCGTCTGTGTCAGAGGACCCGCGGGGCGGACGGCGGGCCGGTACGGACCCGGGGACCGGACTCAGGAGTGAAGAGCGCATGACCGAGGACAGCAAGGGCCGGGGCCGGCGGGCCGCGGGCCGCCGGCGCAAACCGGCGACGCGCCGCAGGGCCCTCGTCGTCGCCGCGTGGAGCGCCGCCGGGGTGGTCCTGCTGGGAGGGGCGGGCGCCGGCTACTTCTACTTCAAGCTCAACGGCAACCTGAAAACGGTCGACATCGACCAGGCGCTGGGTACCGACCGCCCCGCCGACGCCGACAACGGATCGATGGACATACTCGTCCTCGGCTCCGACTCCCGCGGCGGAGCCAACGGCGCGTACGGCCAGGACGACGGCGGCTCCGCCCGCTCCGACACCGCGATGATCGTCCACCTGTACGAGGGCCACGAGAAGGCCAGTGTCGTGTCCATACCCCGCGACACCATGACCTCCCGGCCCGAGTGCCCCACGGGCAGGGGGAAGACCGACCCCGGCGGCAAGCGCCGGCAGTTCAACGAGGCCTACACCGTCGGCGGCGCCGCCTGCGCGGTCAAGACCGTCGAGAAGATGTCGGGGATCCGCATGGACCACTACATCGAGGTCGACTTCACCGGCTTCAAGAAGATCATCGACACCCTCGGCGGCGTCGAGGTCACCACCACCAAGCCGATCAAGGACGCCTACAGCCACCTCGATCTCCCGGCCGGCCCGAACAAGCTGAACGGCGAGCAGGCCCTGGGCCTGGTCCGCACCCGCCACGGCGTCGGGGACGGCGGCGACCTCGGCCGGATACAGCTGCAGCAGGCCTTCATCAAGGCGCTGATCAAGCAGGTCAAGGGCGTCGGGGTGTTCGACAACCCCAAGAAGCTGTTCGACCTCGCCGACGCCGGGACCAAGGCCCTCACCACCGACAAGGCGCTCGGCGACGTGAAGTCCCTCGCCGGATTCGCCCAGAGCCTCCAGGGCATCGACGCCGGTGACATGCAGATGATCACCCTGCCCGTGACCACGGACGCGCTCGACGCGAACCGCGTCACACCCCTGCAGAAGGAGTCGCAGATGGTCTGGGACGCCCTGCTGGCCGACCGGCCGATCCCCGCCGAGGCCACCGTGAACTCCACCGGCGACAAGAGCGCCGCGGGGACCGTCGTCCAGTAGGCGCACCCGGCGGAACGGACCCGGAACCGACCCGGAACCGACCCGGAACGGACCCGGAGCGGACCCAGGAATAGACCGGGACCCCTTCCCGTTGAAGCAGGCGTCCTCAGAATTTTGACAGGCGGCCCGGTCCTGGCAGACTGGTCTGTCGGCCCCGGTTCACGCACGTAGCAATTCGGCTCCTGCGACCCGGCGCCCTCCCGAATCTAGGAGACACCTTGAAGCGCGATGTTCACCCCGAGTACGTCGAGACCGCGGTCAGCTGCACCTGCGGCGCGTCGTTCACGACCCGTAGCACCCTGACCGAGGGCACCATCCGTGCCGAGGTCTGCTCCGAGTGCCACCCGTTCTACACGGGCAAGCAGAAGATCCTCGACACCGGTGGCCGTGTGGCCCGCTTCGAGGCGCGCTTCGGCAAGGGCGCGGCCAAGAAGTAGCGCGACCCAGGCGCCGGTCCCCGGTCGCCCCCTGTCCACTCGGGGGCGGCCGGACCGGCGCCTTTGTCGTCGTTCAAGCCCGTCACCCGTGCAGTCCCCCGCACTTTCACCACAGGAGTCCCCCGATGTTCGAGGCGGTCGAGGAACTGGTCGGCGAACACGCCGACCTTGAGAAGCAGCTCGCCGACCCTTCGGTCCACTCCGATCAGGCCAACGCGCGCAAGCTGAACAAGCGCTACGCGGAGCTGACCCCGATCATCGCGACCTTCCGTGCCTGGAAGCAGACGGGCGACGACATCGAGACGGCGAAGGAGCTCGCGGCCGACGACCCGGACTTCGCCGCCGAGGTCAAGGAGCTGACGCAGGCGCGCGAGGAGCTCACCGAGAAGCTCCGCCTGCTGCTCGTCCCGCGCGACCCCAGCGACGACAAGGACGTGCTCCTGGAGGTCAAGGCGGGCGCGGGCGGCGACGAGTCCGCCCTGTTCGCCGGCGACCTGCTGCGCATGTACCTGCGCTACGCCGAGCGCGTGGGCTGGAAGACCGAGATCATCGACGCCACCGAGTCCGAGCTCGGCGGCTACAAGGACGTCCAGGTCTCCGTACGCACCAAGGGCGGCAACGGCGCGACCGAGCCCGGCCAGGGCGTGTGGGCCCGCCTGAAGTACGAGGGCGGCGTGCACCGCGTCCAGCGCGTTCCCGCCACCGAGTCCCAGGGCCGCATCCACACCTCCGCCGCCGGCGTGCTCGTCACCCCGGAGGCCGAGGAGGTCGAGGTCGAGATCAACGCGAACGACCTCCGCATCGACGTGTACCGCTCCTCCGGCCCCGGCGGCCAGTCCGTCAACACCACCGACTCGGCCGTGCGTATCACGCACATCCCGACCGGTGTGGTCGCCTCCTGCCAGAACGAGAAGAGCCAGCTCCAGAACAAGGAGCAGGCCATGCGCATCCTGCGCTCCCGCCTGCTGGCCGCCGCCCAGGAGGCCGCCGAGCAGGAGGCCTCCGACGTGCGCCGCAGCCAGGTCCGCTCCGTCGACCGGTCCGAGAAGATCCGTACGTACAACTTCCCGGAAAACCGGATCTCGGACCACCGCACCGGCTTCAAGGCGTACAACTTGGACCAGGTGCTCGACGGTGATCTCGACGCGGTCATCCAGGCCTGCGTGGACACGGACTCCGCGGCCAAGCTCGCCGCCGCGAACTGACCGAAACAGCCACCACCCCCCGTACGACAGCAGCCCGGAGGACCAGCGTGAACTTGCTGCTTGCCGAGGTGGCCCAGGCCACCCAGCGGCTGGCCGCCGCCGGCGTGCCCTCACCGCGCTTCGACGCGGAGGAGCTCGCCGCCTTCGTGCACGGCGTCAAACGGGGGGAACTGCACCACGTCAAGGACGCGGACTTCGACGCCCGCTACTGGGAGGCCGTCGCCCGCCGCGAGGCGCGCGAGCCGCTCCAGCACATCACCGGCCGCGCCTTCTTCCGCTACCTGGAGCTCCAGGTAGGGCCCGGGGTGTTCGTCCCCCGGCCCGAGACCGAGTCGGTCGTGGACTGGGCCATACAGGCCGTCCGGGCGATGGACGTCGTCGAGCCGCTGATCGTCGACCTGTGCACCGGATCCGGCGCGATCGCGCTGGCCATGGCGCAGGAGGTGCCGCGCTCGCGCGTGCACGCGGTCGAGCTGTCCGAGGACGCCCTGCGCTGGACCCGCAAGAACGCCGAGGGCTCCCGGGTCACCGTCCACCAGGGCGATGCCCTGAGCGCGCTGCCCGAGCTCGACGGCCAGGTCGACCTGGTCATCTCCAACCCGCCGTACATCCCGCTCACCGAGTGGGAGTACGTGGCCCCCGAGGCCCGCGACCACGACCCGGAGATGGCGCTCTTCTCCGGCGAGGACGGACTCGACACCATCCGGGGCCTCGAACGCACCGCCCACCGGCTGCTGCGACCCGGCGGCATCGTCGTCGTCGAGCACGCCGACACCCAGGGCGGCCAGGTCCCGTGGATCTTCGCCGAGGAACAGGGCTGGGCCGACGCGGCCGACCACCCCGACCTCAACAACCGCCCGCGCTTCGCCACGGCCCGCAAGGCGCTGCCGTGACCGGCGCGACGAACCCCGCCACCCCCCTGCTGCACGAGGAGGCCCGCTGATGGCCCGGCGATACGACTGCAACGACGCGACGGACCGTAAGACGGGCCTGCGTGAAGCCGCATCCGCCGTGCGCCGCGGCGAGCTCGTCGTGCTGCCCACCGACACCCTGTACGGGATCGGCGCGGACGCCTTCAGCCCGGAGGCTGTGCACGACCTGCTCGCCGCCAAGGGCCGCGGCCGCGGCATGCCCACCCCGGTGCTCATCGGTTCCCCGAACACCCTGCACGGCCTCGTCACGGACTTCTCCGAGCAGGCCTGGGAGCTCGTCGACGCCTTCTGGCCCGGCGCGCTCACGCTGGTCGCCAAGCACCAGCCGTCCCTGGCGTGGGACCTCGGCGACACCCACGGCACCGTCGCCGTCCGCATGCCGCTGCACCCGGTCGCCATCGAGCTGCTGACGGAGGTCGGCCCGATGGCGGTGTCCTCGGCCAACCTGTCCGGGCACCCGGCCCCCGAGGACTGCGACGCGGCCCGCGAGATGCTCGGCGACTCGGTGTCCGTCTACCTGGACGGCGGTCCGACGCCCGGCATCGAGCCGTCGTCGATCGTCGACGTCACGGGGAAGGTTCCCGTGCTGCTGCGCGAGGGGGCGCTCAGCGCCGACCAGCTGCGGGAGGTCGTACCCGACCTCGAGGTGGCCCCGTGAGCCCTGAGGGGCGTGGCATAGCAGGGGGAAGCACTTTCCGCATACTCCACGTCAGCACGGGCAACGTGTGCCGCTCGCCCATCACCGAGCGGCTGACGCGGCACGCCCTCTCGCACCGCCTCGGCGGCCCCGTCGGCGGCGACCTCATCGTGGAGAGCGCCGGTACGTGGGGCCACGAGGGCGCCCCGATGGAGGCGAACGCGGCGGCCGTGCTGGAGGACTTCGGGGCCGACGCGACCGGGTTCACCGGCCGCGAGCTGCTGGACGAGCACGTCATACGCGCCGACCTGGTGCTGACCGCCACGCGCGACCACCGTGCGCAGGTCATCTCGATGGGGCATTCGGCGGGGCTGCGCACCTTCACGCTCAAGGAGTTCACCCGGCTGGTCCGGGCCATAGATCCGGCCACGCTGCCGCCGCTGGACGACGGCATGGCGGAGCGGGCGCGGGCGCTCGTACGGGCCGCCGCGGCGCTGCGCGGATGGCTGCTGGCGCCGTCGCCCGACGCGGACGAGGTGTACGACCCGTACGGCGCGCCGATCACCTTCTTCCGCTCCATCGGCGACGAGATCAACCAGGCGCTGGACCCTGTGGTGACGGCCCTGACGGGTGTGGCGGCCCGCCGCTGACCTCGGCGGCCGGAGGCCGGCGGGGGGCGTCGGCAGGGCGTCGTGGGGGGTGCGGGCCTACAGTGGCTGGTAACCCGGTACCCCTGGAGTCGCGCCATGAGCGTCATCACCCAGCCCACGGACCTGCTGCGCCGACAGGACCCGCAGATGGCCGACGTGCTCGACGGGGAGGCCCGCAGGCAGGCCGGCACGCTGCAGCTGAGCGCGGCGGAGAACTTCACCTCGACGGCCGTACTGGCGACGCTGGGGTCCCCGCTCGCCAACAAGTACGCCGAGGGCTACCCCGGCGCCCGCTACCACGGCGGGTGCGAGTACGCGGACCTGGCCGAAAAGGCGGCGATCGAGCGGGCCAAGGCACTGTTCGGGGCCGAGCACGCGAACGTGCAGCCGCATTCCGGTTCCTCGGCCGTCCTGGCCGCCTACGCGGCGCTGCTGCGGCCGGGGGACACCGTGCTGGCCATGGGACTCCCGTACGGGGGACACCTCACCCACGGCTCGCCCGCCAACTTCTCCGGGCAGTGGTTCACCTTCGTCGGCTACGGGCTCGACGCCGGGACCGGCCTCATCGACTACCGGCAGGTGCAGGACCTCGCCCGGGCGCACCGGCCGAAGGCCATCGTGTGCGGGTCGATCTCCTACCCCCGCCACCCCGAGTACTCCGCGTTCCGGGAGATCGCCGACGAGGTCGGGGCGTACCTGATCGCCGACGCCGCCCATCCCATCGGGCTGGTGGCGGGCGGGGCCGCGCCGAGTCCGGTGCCGTACGCCGACGTCGTGTGCGCGACCACCCACAAGGTGCTGCGCGGGCCGCGCGGCGGGATGATCCTGTGCGGCGCCGAGTTCGCCGAGCGCATCGACCGGGCGGTGTTCCCCTTCACCCAGGGCGGGGCCCAGATGCACACCATCGCCGCCAAGGCCGTCGCCTTCGGCGAGGCGGCCAGGCCGGCCTTCGCCACCTACGCCCACCGTGTGGTCGCCAATGCCCGGGTGCTCGCGGGCGCGCTGGAGGAGCGCGGGTTCACGGTCACCACCGGCGGCACCGACACGCACATGATCACCGCGGACCCGGCGCCGCTGGGCGTGGACGGCCCGACCGCGCGCGGCCGGCTGGCCGCCGCCGGGATGGTGCTGGACACCTGCGTCCTGCCGTACGGGGACCAGCGGGGCGTCCGCCTGGGAACGGCCGCCGTGACCACCCAGGGCATGGGGGAGGAGCAGATGCGGCGGATCGCGGAGCTGTTCGCGGCCGCGCTGCGCGGGGAAGCCGCGAAGACACGTACGGAGGTCGGCGAGCTCACGGAGGGATTTCCCCCTTACGGGGAGTAAATGGGGCAAGAGGGGTGTAGTGGAACCGGTATACCGCCCCCTCGCGTCCTCGGGAGAGGGGACATCGCAGCTAATGTGTGGGGCTGAGATGGCCGGCGATACATCTGGGGCAGCCAGTGCGTGAATATCTGCTGACGCTTTGCGTCACGGTCGCGGTGACCTACCTGCTGACCGGGCCCGTGCGGAAGTTCGCGATCGCGGCCGGGGCCATGCCGGAGATCCGCGCCCGCGACGTGCACCGCGAGCCGACGCCGCGCCTCGGCGGGATCGCGATGTTCGGCGGCCTGTGCGCGGGCCTGCTGGTCGCCGACCACCTGCAGAACCTCAACGCGGTCTTCGAGAAGTCGAACGAACCGCGCGCACTGCTCTCCGGCGCCGCCCTGATCTGGCTGATCGGCGTCCTGGACGACAAGTTCGAGATCGACGCGCTGATCAAGCTCGGCGCCCAGATGATCTCCGCCGGTGTGATGGTCATGCAGGGTCTGACCATCCTGTGGATCCCGGTGCCCTTCATCGGCACGGTCCCGCTCACCCAGTGGCAGGGCAACCTGCTCACCGTGGCCCTCGTCGTGATCACCATCAACGCGGTGAACTTCGTGGACGGCCTCGACGGCCTCGCCGCCGGCATGGTCTGCATCGCCGCCGCGGCGCTCTTCCTGTACGCCTACCGGATCTGGTTCGGCTACGGCATCGAGTCCGCGGCGCCCGCGACCCTCTTCGCGGCCATCCTGATGGGCATGTGCCTGGGCTTCCTGCCGCACAACATGCACCCCGCCCGGATCTTCATGGGCGACTCCGGCTCGATGCTGATCGGGCTGGTGCTGGCCGCCGCGGCGATCTCGCTGACGGGCCAGGTGGACCCGGACGCGCTGGCCCTGTTCGCCGGTGGTGAGCGCAACGCGACGCACGCGATGCTCCCCGCCTACATCCCGCTGATCCTGCCGCTGACGGTGATCGCCATCCCGATGGCGGACCTGGTGCTGGCCATCGTGCGCCGTACGTGGAAGGGCCAGTCGCCGTTCGCGGCCGACCGCGGGCACCTGCACCACCGGTTGCTGGAACTCGGCCACTCGCACAGCCGCGCGGTCCTGATCATGTACTTCTGGTCGGGCCTGATCGCCTTCGGCACCGTGGCCTACTCCGTGCACTCCGCCGCGATGTGGATCGTGCTGGTGATCGCCGTGCTCAGCGCGGTGGGCCTCTTCCTGCTCCTCCTGCCGCGTTTCACGCCGCGCACCCCGGCCTGGGCCGAGCGGCTGGTCCCGCCGCGCTACCGGCACGCCGCACGGGCGGCGGAAGCAGCCGCGGAGGCGGCCGCACAGGACGCCTCGGGCGCCGAGCCGCAGCCCGTCAGGCCGATCGCCGCGGGCGTCTCGGGCGTCAACGGAGCGACCGCCGTGGGCCCCCGTTCGCGCTTCCCCGAGCGGCGTAAGGCTGAATCCACTCGCTGACGGCCGCGGCACATGTCCGACATGGTCGCCCATTAGCAGACAGTCGACCCTCCTGTCGCGCACACACGCGCAGGGTCACTCTCATGTGTGACAGTCGGCACACCCGGCAGGTAAAGCTCTCATCAAATAGTTTGTGATACCGTTCACTAAACCCGGCGACAGAGCCGAAGGACCGTAGTGCGACGGTCCCTTGGCCCGAGGTTCTCTCTCGGACCGGGCTTACGCTCGTCCCGTACGAGTCCAGTGCCCCCACCACCACGCGGAGCAAACCGCCATGCGGTCAGATGACGTCCGATCCCTTCTGCAAGCCGCCGTGCCCACGGCCATCGCCGGCGCACTCGCCGCGTTGATCAGTGGGCTTGTCGTCGGCGGCAAGGGTGCGCTCGGAGCCGTCGTCGCGACGCTGGTCGTGATCCTGTTCATGGGCATCGGATTCGTCGTTCTGCAGCGCACGGCGAAATCGCTTCCGCACCTCTTCCAGGCCATGGGGCTCATGCTCTACACGGCCCAGATCCTGCTGCTTTTCGTCTTTGTCGCAGCGTTCAAGAACACGACGCTGTTCAACCCCAAGGCCTTCGCCATCACGCTCGTCGCCACCACCCTGGTGTGGATCGCCGCGCAGACGCGTGCCCACATGAAGGCCAAGATCCTTTACGTTGAACCGGACTCGGTGAAGGGCGACAAGCCCGAAAATCCGGGGCCGAAGTCGTGAAGGGTAGGGCCGGGATAAGTGGGCGTTCGAGATCCTGCTATCGTCCGGTGCCAACTGCGGCACTGCGGGCGCGGGCATCTGAGCTGACGCCTGTTCCATCGCGAGGCTCGATGCCTGACTGCCGCCCCACCATCCGTTACACCAGTCCAGTGCCGAACCGCGGCTGCGCGCCGCGCCGACACAACGAGGTTGCCGTACCTATGCGCCACGCTGAAGGAGCCCTGCGGTGAGTGCTGCTGACATGACGCTCGCCTTCGAGATCAATTGTCATTTCGAAGACGGCACTGGCTGCGGCTTCCCGGGCCCGACCCTGTACTCGTTCCTGTTCAAGCCGATGTTCGGCGATGCGGACGGCCTGTACTTCAACAAGACGATGCTCCTGGCCCTGCTGGGCTCGGTCATCATCGTCGCCTTCTTCTGGGCCGCGTTCCGGAAGCCGAAGGTCGTCCCGGGCAAGCTGCAGATGGTCGCCGAGGCCGGCTACGACTTCGTGCGCCGCGGCATCGTCTACGAAACGCTGGGCAAGAAGGAGGGTGAGAAGTACGTCCCCTTCATGGTCGCGACGTTCTTCTTCGTCTGGATGATGAACCTCTGGTCCATCGTCCCGCTCGCCCAGTTCCCGGTGACCGCGGTCATCGCGTACCCGGCCGGGCTCGCCCTTGTCATCTACGTCATGTGGATGTCGGTGACCTTCAAGCGCCACGGTTTCGTCGGCGGCTTCAAGAACATCACGGGCTACGACAAGACGCTCGGCCCGGTTCTGCCGATGGTCATGGTGATCGAGTTCTTCTCGAACGTCCTGGTCCGCCCCTTCACCCACGCGGTCCGACTGTTCGCGAACATGTTCGCCGGTCACACCCTGCTGCTGCTCTTCACGATCGCCAGCTGGTACCTGCTGAACGGGATCGGCATCGCCTACGCGGGCGTCTCGTTCGTCATGGTCATCGTGATGACCGCCTTCGAGCTCTTCATCCAGGCCGTCCAGGCCTACGTCTTCGTGCTGCTGGCTTGCAGCTTCCTGCAGGGCGCGCTCGCCGAGCACCACTGAGCGCAGTCCGCTCCAAGCAATCCCCCCAGTCGTCCGGTGGCCAACCCCCACCGGTCCGTGAAAGAGAAGGAAGAACTGGCATGTCCCAGACCCTTGCTGCCGTCACCGGTTCCCTCAGCTCCGTTGGCTACGGCCTCGCGGCGATCGGCCCCGGCGTCGGCGTCGGCATCATCTTCGGTAACGGCACCCAGGCGCTCGCCCGTCAGCCCGAAGCTGCCGGTCTGATCCGCGCCAACCAGATCCTCGGCTTCGCCTTCTGTGAGGCGCTCGCCCTCATCGGTCTGGTCATGCCGTTCGTCTACGCCTGACGAACACGACTAGTCCGAATCGACGAAAGGCACTGATGTGAACCTCCTGGTTCTCGCGGCCGAGGAGCCTCAAAACCCCCTCGTTCCGCCGATCCCCGAGCTCGTCATCGGTCTGATCGCCTTCGTCATCGTCTTCGGTTTCCTCGCGAAGAAGCTCCTCCCGAACATCAACAAGGTTCTGGAAGAGCGCCGCGAGGCCATTGAGGGCGGTATCGAGAAGGCGGAAGCCGCTCAGACCGAGGCCCAGAGCGTCCTGGAGCAGTACAAGGCCCAGCTCGCCGAAGCCCGGCACGAGGCCGCGCGCCTGCGCCAGGAAGCGCTGGAGCAGGGCACTGCGCTGAAGGAAGAACTGCGCGCAGAGGGCCAGCGGCAGCGTGAGGAGATCATCGCTGCCGGCCACGCCCAGATCGCGGCAGACCGCAAGGCCGCCTCTCAGGCGCTGCGTCAGGACGTGGGCAAGCTCGCCACCGACCTGGCCGGCAAGCTCGTCGGCGAGTCCCTCGAGGACCACGCCCGGCAGAGCCGCACCATCGACCGCTTCCTCAGCGAGCTTGAGGAGAAGGCCGAGGCGGCCCGATGAACGGAGCGAGCCGCGAGGCGCTGGCCTCCGCGCGCGAGCGTCTCGACGCGCTGACGGACAACACGTCCGTCGACGCGGCGAAGCTCGCCGGTGAGCTGGCCGCTGTCACCGCGCTGCTCGACCGTGAGGTCTCGCTGCGTCGGGTCATCACGGACCCGGCGCAGTCCGGCGAGGCCAAGGCCGAGCTCGTCGCTCGGCTGCTCGGCGGTCAGGTCGGCGGGGAGACCCTCGACCTGGTGTCCGGCATGGCCCGGTCCCGCTGGTCGCAGTCCCGCGACCTGGTGGACTCGCTGGAGGAGCTGGCGGCCACCGCCGACCTCACGGCGGCCCAGCAGGCCGAGGTGCTCGACAACGTCGAGGACGAGATCTTCCGCTTCGGCCGGATCGTGTCCTCGAACACCGAGCTGCGTGCCGCGCTGACCGACCGCGCGGCGACCACCTCCGCCAAGAGCCAGCTGCTGCGCAGCCTGCTGGGCGGCAAGGTGAGCGCCGTCACCGAGCGCCTGGTGATCCGTCTTGTCACCCACCCGCGTGGACGTAGCCTGGAAGCGGGACTCGAGTCCCTTTCCAAGCTCGCCGCCGAGCGCCGTGACCGCATGGTCGCCACCGTGACCAGCGCGGTTCCGCTCAGCGACGTGCAGAAGCAGCGTCTCGGCGCGGTGCTGGCCAAGCTGTACGGCCGCCAGATGCACCTGAACCTGGACGTGGACCCCGAGGTCCTCGGCGGGATCTCGGTGCGCGTCGGCGACGAGGTCATCGACGGCACCATCGCGGACCGCCTCGCAGAGGCGTCCCGCCGCATGGCCGGCTGACCAGCACCACAAGTACAAAGCATTCCTAGCGGCCCGGTTGGGCCGTGCAGAACTTGCAGAAGATTCCTGGGGGTCGCCCCCAGACCCCTAAGAAGCTTCAGGCCCAACAAGGAGAGCAGGGAACCCAGATGGCGGAGCTCACGATCCGGCCGGAGGAGATCCGGGACGCACTGGAGAACTTTGTCCAGTCGTACCAGCCGGACGCGGCCTCGCGCGAGGAGGTCGGAACGGTCAGCGTTGCCGGCGACGGCATCGCGAAGGTGGAGGGCCTGCCCTCCGCCATGGCGAACGAGCTGCTGAAGTTCGAGGACGGCACCCTCGGTCTCGCCCTCAACCTCGAGGAGCGCGAGATCGGTGCGATCGTCCTCGGCGAGTTCAGCGGTATCGAGGAGGGCCAGCCGGTGCAGCGCACCGGTGAGGTTCTCTCCGTAGGTGTCGGCGAGGGCTACCTCGGCCGTGTCGTCGACCCGCTCGGCAACCCGATCGACGGCCTCGGCGAGATCGCGACCGAGGGCCGCCGCGCCCTTGAGCTGCAGGCCCCGGGCGTCATGGTCCGTAAGTCGGTGCACGAGCCCATGCAGACCGGCTACAAGGCCGTCGACGCGATGGTGCCGATCGGCCGTGGCCAGCGTCAGCTGATCATTGGTGACCGTCAGACCGGCAAGACCGCTCTGGCCGTCGACACGATCATCAACCAGCGCGACAACTGGCGCTCGGGCGACGTGAACAAGCAGGTCCGCTGCATCTACGTCGCCATCGGCCAGAAGGGCTCGACCATCGCGTCCGTTCGCGGCGCCCTGGAAGAGGCCGGCGCCCTCGAGTACACGACGATCGTCGCCGCCCCGGCGTCCGACCCGGCTGGCTTCAAGTACCTGGCGCCGTACACCGGTTCCGCCATCGGCCAGCACTGGATGTACGCCGGCAAGCACGTCCTGATCATCTTCGACGACCTGTCGAAGCAGGCCGACGCCTACCGCGCCGTGTCGCTGCTGCTGCGCCGCCCGCCGGGCCGTGAGGCCTACCCGGGTGACGTCTTCTACCTGCACTCCCGTCTGCTGGAGCGCTGCGCGAAGCTGTCCGACGAGATGGGCGCCGGTTCGATGACCGGTCTGCCGATCGTCGAGACCAAGGCGAACGACGTGTCGGCGTTCATCCCGACCAACGTCATCTCCATCACCGACGGCCAGTGCTTCCTGGAGTCCGACCTGTTCAACGCGGGCCAGCGCCCGGCGCTGAACGTCGGTATCTCCGTCTCCCGCGTCGGTGGCTCCGCCCAGCACAAGGCCATGAAGCAGGTTTCGGGTCGTCTCCGCGTCGACCTGGCCCAGTACCGCGAGCTGGAGGCGTTCGCCGCCTTCGGTTCCGACCTGGACGCCGCGTCGAAGGCCTCGCTGGAGCGCGGCAAGCGCATGGTCGAGCTGCTGAAGCAGGGCCAGTACCAGCCGATGCCCGTCGAGGAGCAGGTCGTCTCCGTCTGGGCCGGCACCACCGGCAAGATGGACGACGTCCCGGTCGCCGACATCCGTCGCTTCGAGTCGGAGCTGCTGGAGCACCTGCGCCGCGAGCGCAAGGACCTCCTGACCTCCATCGCCGACGGCGGCAAGATGTCGGACGACACCCTCGGCTCGATCGCCGACGCCATCGCGGCCTTCAAGCGCCAGTTCGAGACCTCGGACGGCAAGCTCCTGGGCGAGGACGTGCCGGCCGTCAACGTCTCCAAGTGACGACGGAAGGGACCTGACTCATGGGAGCGCAGCTCCGGGTCTACAAGCGTCGCATCCGTGCCATCACGGCGACCAAGAAGATCACCAAGGCGATGGAGATGATCGCCGCCTCGCGCATCGTCAAGGCGCAGCGCAAGGTGGCGGCGTCGATGCCGTACGCGACCGAGCTCACCCGTGCGGTGACCGCGGTGGCGACCGGCTCGAACAACAAGCACGCCCTGACCACCGAGGTGGAGACGCCGACCCGCGCCGCGGTCCTGCTCATCACGAGCGACCGCGGTCTGGCCGGCGGCTACTCCTCGAACGCCATCAAGCAGGCGGAGCGGCTCACCGAGCGGCTGCGCGGCGAGGGCAAGGAAGTCGACAGCTACATCGTCGGCCGCAAGGGTGTCGCCTACTACGGCTTCCGTGAGCGCAAGGTCACGGACTCGTGGACCGGCTTCACCGACAGCCCGGCCTACGCCGACGCCAAGCGCGTCGCGGGTCCGCTGATCGAGGCCATCCAGCTGGAAACGGCCGAGGGCGGCGTCGACGAGCTGCACATCGTCTACACGGAATTCGTGTCGATGATGACGCAGAACGCGGTCGACGGCCGGATGCTGCCGCTCAGCCTCGACAAGGCTGCGGAGGAGGACGGTGCGAAGGGCGAGATCCTTCCGCTGTTCGAGTTCGAGCCGTCGGCGGAGGACGTCCTCGACGCCCTTCTGCCGCGCTACGTCGAGAGCCGGATCTACAACGCACTGCTGCAGTCGGCCGCTTCCGAGCACGCCGCCCGCCGCCGCGCGATGAAGTCGGCGACCGACAACGCCGGGGATCTCATCAAGAGCCTCTCCCGGCTTGCCAACGCGGCCCGCCAGGCCGAAATCACCCAGGAAATCAGCGAGATCGTCGGTGGCGCCAGCGCCATGGCCGACGCGACCGCGGGGAGTGACAAGTAATGACGACCTCTGTTGAGACGGCCGCTGCCACGGGCCGCATCGCCCGGGTCATCGGCCCGGTCGTCGACGTGGAGTTCCCCGTCGACGCGATGCCCGAAATCTACAACGCGCTGAAGGTCCAGGTCGCCGACCCGGCCGAGGACGGCGCGCTCAAGACGCTGACCCTTGAGGTCGCCCAGCACCTGGGTGACGGCCTGGTCCGCACGATCTCGATGCAGCCCACCGACGGTCTGGTCCGCCAGGCCCCGGTGACCGACACGGGCGAGGGCATCACCGTCCCCGTCGGCGACTTCACCAAGGGCAAGGTGTTCAACACCCTGGGTGAGGTGCTCAACTACCCCGAGGCGAACGCCGAGGTCACCGAGCGCTGGCCCATCCACCGCAAGGCCCCGAGCTTCGACGAGCTCGAGTCCAAGACGGAGATGTTCGAGACCGGCGTCAAGGTCATCGACCTTCTCACCCCGTACGTCAAGGGTGGAAAGATCGGTCTGTTCGGTGGTGCCGGTGTCGGCAAGACCGTTCTGATCCAGGAAATGATCTACCGCGTCGCCAACAACCACGACGGTGTGTCGGTGTTCGCGGGCGTCGGTGAGCGCACCCGTGAGGGCAACGACCTCATCGAGGAGATGGGCGACTCGGGCGTCATCGACAAGACCGCCCTTGTCTTCGGCCAGATGGACGAGCCCCCGGGCACCCGTCTGCGCGTCGCCCTGGCCGGTCTGACCATGGCGGAGTACTTCCGCGATGTTCAGAAGCAGGACGTGCTCTTCTTCATCGACAACATCTTCCGGTACACCCAGGCGGGTTCCGAGGTGTCGACCCTGCTCGGCCGTATGCCCTCCGCAGTGGGTTACCAGCCGAACCTGGCCGACGAGATGGGTCTCCTCCAGGAGCGCATCACCTCGACCCGTGGTCACTCGATCACCTCGATGCAGGCGATCTACGTCCCCGCGGACGACCTGACCGACCCGGCGCCGGCGACCACCTTCGCCCACCTCGACGCGACGACGGTTCTCTCCCGTCCGATCTCCGAGAAGGGCATCTACCCGGCCGTGGACCCGCTGGACTCGACGTCCCGCATCCTCGACCCGCGGTACATCGCGGCGGACCACTACGCGGCCGCCATGCGTGTCAAGGGGATCCTCCAGAAGTACAAGGACCTCCAGGACATCATCGCGATCCTCGGTATCGACGAGCTGGGCGAGGAGGACAAGCTCGTTGTCCACCGTGCCCGTCGCGTCGAGCGCTTCCTGTCGCAGAACACCCACGTGGCGAAGCAGTTCACCGGTGTGGACGGTTCGGACGTTCCGCTCGACGAGTCGATCACCGCGTTCAACGCGATCTGCGACGGTGAGTACGACCACTTCCCCGAGCAGGCGTTCTTCATGTGCGGTGGCATCGAGGACCTGAAGGCCAACGCCAAGGAGCTGGGCGTCTCCTGATCCGGCGCGCTCCGCGAGGAGCGCATCCGGTGAGCAGGCCCCCGGCGAACGCCGGCAGTGTCTGCAAACGGAGAGGGGCGGGTGTGTCCCGTCCCTCTCCCCACGCCCATTAGAATTTGACCCAACACCCGGCCGACCCGCCGGGTGGTGACCCGAGGAGCCACCTTGGCTGCTGAGCTGCACGTCGAGCTGGTCGCGGCGGACCGCAATGTCTGGTCCGGCGAGGCCACCCTTGTTGTCGCCCGCACCACGTCCGGCGACATCGGCGTCATGCCCGGTCACCAGCCGCTTCTCGGTGTGCTGGAATCGGGCCCGGTGACCATCCGCACCAGCGAGGGCAACACTGTCATCGCCGCGGTGCACGGCGGATTCATCTCGTTCGCGGACAACAAGCTGTCCCTGCTGGCCGAGATCGCCGAGCTCGCGGACGAGATCGATGTCCAGCGTGCGGAGCGGGCACTGGAGCGCGCGAAGGCGGAGGCCGACGCGGCCGCCGAGCGTCGCGCGGATGTCCGGCTGCGCGCCGTAACGGGCTGAACGCCCGTCGGAGTTTCCACCGCTGAGTCCTGGAGGGCGACCTCCGGGGCTCGGCAACCTCAGCCGCGGTCCGTTCTGGAATTTTCCAGACCGGGTCGCGGCTGAGGCGATGCAGGTCCTTCCCCGGACTCCGTCTGGGAGGGGCCCCCGTTTCTCATGCGTATTCGATGAGCGAGGAGGTCGGTGAAGATGCTCCTCGCTCTGCTTGTGAGCGGCCTGGTCGTAGCCCTGGTGGTGATCGGGCTGTTCGTCTTCGGACTGCGCCGCAGACTGATCCAGCGGTCCGGCGGCACCTTCGACTGCAGCATGCGCTGGGGTGTCGCCGAGGAGCCCGACATCTCCGGCAAGGGCTGGGTGTACGGGGTCGCCCGCTACAGCGGTGACCGGATCGAGTGGTTCCGGGTGTTCTCGTACTCCCCGCGCCCGCGCCGGCTGCTGGAGCGTTCCTCCATCGAGGTCCTGGCCCGCCGTGCCCCGGAGGGCGAGGAGGAGCTGGCCCTGCTGTCCGACGCCGTCGTGCTCGGCTGTCTCCACCGGGGGACGCGCCTGGAGCTGGCTATGAGCGAGGACGCGCTGACGGGCTTCCTGGCATGGCTGGAGGCGGCGCCGCCCGGCCAGCGGGTGAACGTCGCCTAGACACGCCCTGCCTGCTATTACCCCGCAGGGGTACACGAGGTCCTACCCCGCAGGGGTACGTGAGGGCATGAAGAAGCCGGGGAGACGGGGGCGGACCCGTCTGCCCGGCTTCCGTCCGTTACCGGAGCCCGGTGTGGACCGCGTTGGCGAGCTCGCCGTTCGCGGTGTCGCCGCTGAACTCCCAGTAGAAGGCTCCCCTGAGGCCCTGCTGCTTGGCCCAGGTCATCTTCCCGGCGATGGTGGCGGGGGTGTCGTAGCTCCACCAGTTGCTGCCGCACTTGGCGTAGGCCGTGCCGGCGACGGTGCCGGTGGCCGGGCAGCTGTTCTTGAGCACCTTGTAGTCCTCGATGCCCTGCTCGTACGTGCCCGGGGCGGGTCCGGTGGCGGTGCCGCCGGGGGCCGCCTGGGTGACGCCGGTCCAGCCGCGGCCGTAGAAGCCGATGCCCAGGTTGAGCTTGGAGCCGGGCACGCCCTTGGCCTTGAGCTTGGCGATGGCGTCGGCCGAGTTGAAGCCTGCCTGCGGGATGCCGGCGTACGAGGTCAGCGGGGAGTGCGGGGCGGTCGGGCCCTGGGCCGCCCAGGCGCCGAAGAAGTCGTAGGTCATGACGTTGTAGAAGTCGGTGTACTGCGCGGCGCCCGCGTAGTCCGCCTTGTCGATCTTGCCGCCGTCCGAGGCGTCGGCGGTGATGGCGGCGGTGACCAGGTTGTTCGCGCCGAAGCGGGTCTTCACGGCCTGCATCAGGTTCTTGAAGGCCGCCGGGCCGCTGGTGTCGCAGGACAGGCCGCAGGCGTTCGGGTACTCCCAGTCCAGGTCGATGCCGTCGAAGACGTCGGCCCAGCGCGGGTCCTCGACCAGGTTGTAGCAGGACTGGGCGAACGCGGCCGGGTTGGCGGCGGCCTGCGGGAAGCCGCCGGACCAGGTCCAGCCGCCGAAGGACCACAGGATCTTGATGTTCGGGTACGCCTTCTTCAGCTTGCGCAGCTGGTTGAAGTTGCCGCGAAGCGGCTGGTCCCAGGTGTCGGCGACGCCGTCGACGCTCTGGTCGGCGGTGTAGGCCTTGTCGTAGTCGGCGTAGGCGTCACCGATCGTGCACTGGCCGTTCTGGACGTTGCCGAAGGCGTAGTTGATGTGCGTGATCTTCGCCGCGGTGCCGGAGGTGACCAGGTTCTTCACGTGGTAGTTGCGTCCGTAGACGCCCCAGTTGGTGAAGTAGCCGAGCTTGACCTTGTCGCCCGGGTCCGGGGGGATCACCCCGCCGGTCGTGGTGACCGTGGTGGAGCCCGAGGAGGGGCCGGTCTGGTCGACGGTGTCGCGGGCGGTGACGCTGTAGGTGTACGTGGTGCCCTTGGTCAGGCCCGAGTCGGCGTAGCTGGTGCCGGTGACCGTGGCGACCTTTGCGGAGCCGCGGTAGACGTCGTAGTTCTTGACGCCCTTGTCGTCCGTGGCCGGGGTCCAGGTCAGGGTCAGCGAGGTGTCGGCGACGTTGCTCGCGGCGGGGGCGCCGGGAGCGGTGGGGGGATTGTCGCCGGGCTGGCTGCCGCCGTCGCAGGAGGCTCCGTTGATCTTGCAGCCGCTGGGGGCTCCCGAGCCGGAACCGTTGAAGCCGAAGCTGGCGGTGGCCCCGGGGGCGAGGGTGCCGTTCCAGCCGACGTTCCTGGCGGTCCAGTGGGTGCCCGAGCCCGTCACGGTGGCGTCCCAGGCCGAGGTGACCGAGGTGCCCGCCGGGTAGTCCCACTCCACGGTCCAGCTGGTGAGCGTGGTGGTGCCGGTGTTCTTCACCACCCACTTGCCCTCGAAGCCGGAACCCCAGTCGGAGACCTTGGTGTACGTCGCGGTCGCCGCGGCGGCGGCCTGGGCCGGCCCGGCCAGGGCCACGAGCCCGGTGACGGGGAGGGCGAGCGCGGCGACGACCGCCGCGACCCTGGTGAAGAACCGGGTGCGCCTGGTGGGGGGTGGGGATGCTGTGCTCAAGGGTGCTCCTCCGTAGGTCCGTCGCGGCCGTGGGGCCGACTGCGACATGGGGGTGGGACCTGCGCCGCCCGTGAGCACGCTTTGTCATGGCACGCTCACCACAGTGTTGCCGTGAGAGTAGAAAGGTCTGGACCAACCGTCAAGAGGTCCAGACCGGTGTCGCCCGTCGTCCATCAGATCCCCAACTCCTGTGCCAGCACCGCTGCTTGGAGCCTGCTGCGCAGTTCCAGCTTGCCCAGCAGGCGGCTGACGTGCGTCTTCGCCGTCGCCTCCGCCATGCCCAGGCGTTCGGCGATCTCGGCGTTCGACAGGCCCTCGCCCAGTGCGCCCAGCACCTCCCGCTCGCGCCGCGTGAGGGAGGCGACCGCCGCCGCCCGCTCGGGTGCCGGGGCGGTCCGCGCCGGGCGCGGCGCGGCGAACTCGGCGATCAGCCGCCTGGTCACCGCCGGGGCGATCAGCCCCTCCCCGCGCGCGACGGTACGTACCGCCTCGATCAGCTCGGCCGCGTCCGCGTTCTTCAGCAGGAAGCCCGCGGCACCCGCCCGCAGCGCCCCGAAGACGTACTCGTCGAGATCGAAGGTGGTCAGCACCAGCACGTCCGCCAGGCCCTCCTCGACGACCTGGCGGGTCGCGGACACCCCGTCGAGCCGGGGCATCTGCACGTCCATGAGGACGAGATCCGGCCGCAGCTCGCGGGCCAGGCGCACCGCCTCCTCACCGTCGCCCGCCTCGCCCGCCACCTCGATGTCACCCGCGCTGCGCAGGATGAGCACCAGCCCGGCCCGCACCGCGGCCTGGTCCTCGGCCACCACCACCCGGATGGTCACATCTCCACCGCTTTCTCCTCGGCGGGCAGGATCGCCCGCACATGCCAGACGGTGCCGGCCCGGCCCGCCGTGAACTTCCCGCCCAGCAGTTCCGTCCGCTCACGCATGCCGATCAGGCCGGCGCCCGAACCGGGCGCGCGGGGGCCGGGGCGGTCCCCGTAGGGCGAGTCCACCACCACGCTCAGCAGCCCGTCCTCGTGCGCCACGCGGACCGTGACCGTGCCGGGGGCGGCGTGCTTGAGGGCGTTGGTCAGGGACTCCTGGACGATCCGGTACGCCGCCAGCTCCACCGGGGCCGCCGCCGGCTCCCCGGTCCGCCGGTCGTCGTGCAGGACGAAGGTCAGCCCGCTCGCCGAGCCGTTGGTCCCGGCCTGCCCGATCAGGGCGTCGAGACCGTCCAGCGACGGCACCGCCACCGGCTCCTGGCCGCCCCCGGCATCGCGCAGCAGCCCGATCAGGCGGCGCATCTCGGCCAGCCCCTGCACGCTGTTCTCGCGGATCACCCCGAGCGCGTCCCGGCTGGTCTCGGCCGTGTCGATGGAGAGCGCGGCGGTGGAGTGGATGGCGATGGCGGAGAGGTGGTTGGCCACCATGTCGTGCAGCTCGCGGGCCATCCGGGCGCGCTCGGCGGCCACGGCCTGGCTGCGGTCCATCTCGGCCAGCAGCGCCGTCTGCTCGGCGCGCAGCCGGGCGGCCTCGGCGGCCTCGCGATGGTTACGCAAAGTGGCCCCCGTCAGGGCCGGGGCGAAGCTCACGATGCCGGTGACCGCGCCGATCAGCAGGGCCTGCGGGGTGCGCAGCCAGGCCAGCGAGGCGATGGTGATGACGACGGTGATCAGCCCGGTGCTGACCGGGAGCCGCCGGGCCATGGCCGGTTTTCCGTACACGACGGCGGCGTACATCAGGTCGGTGAAGATCACGACGGTGGCGAGGCTGCCGACGGTGAACTGGTCGGCGATCACCCCTGCGGTGCCGACGATCAGGGTCACCTGCGGGGCGGTGCGCCGCAGCAGCTCCATCGCGCCGAGCGCCACCAGGGGCACCAGAGCGGCCCAGGCCGGCAGGGAACCGCGGCCGGGGCTGCTGTAGACCCCGAGCGACCAGAACGCCAGGCCCGCGGCCACGCTGACCACCGCGAGGAGGGCGTCGTCACGGTGGGGGCGCAGGCTCTTCTCGATCACGGTCCCATCCAACAGGGTGCACGGCCCCCGCACGTCGGTGGAGCGGCCGAGCCGCGGCTACATCGAAGGATGCAGGCACACATGGTCAACGGCGACGACGTATCGGCCGCCGGCGGACGGGAGGCTGAGGGGGAACGACGCACCCGAGCGGACGGAGAATCCCGTGATCGTCGCTCTGATCATCGCCTGCGAGGTCGGCTTCTGGGTCCTGCTGGCGGCCGGGCTGGGCCTTCGCTACCTCGCGAAGATGCCCCGGCTGGGGGCCGCGGTCCTGCTGTGCGAGCCGCTGATGGAGCTGATCCTGCTGGTCGTCACCACGATCGACCTCAAGAACGGCGCCGAACCGGACTGGAAGCACGGTCTCGCCGCGCTCTACATCGGCTACACCGTCGCCTTCGGGCACTACACCGTCAAGTGGCTCGACGGGCACGCCGCCCACCGCCTGGCCGGCGGGCCCAAGCCGGCTGGCGCCGGATACGGCAAGGCGCGGGCCGTCCACGAGTGGAAGCTGTGGGCCCGCACCGTCCTCGGCGCCGCCGTCGCCCTCGTCCTGCTCCAGGCGGCGATCTGGTACGTCGGCGACGCGGGCGACATCAGCTCGCTCCGGGCCTGGCAGGCCGGCGCCCTGCGTGTGGCCGGCATCCACGCCCTCGTCGCCGTCGCCTACACGGTGTGGCCGAGCAAGGCCCCGGCCGGCGCGGAGGAGGACCGGCGCTCGCCGGTGAGGTCCCGCTGACGGTGGCTGCGCCCCGCGCGGGCTACCGCTCGCCGCCCGGCACCCACAGCACGTCCCCGACCTCCTTGTTGGCCACCCGGGCCAGGATGAACAGGAGGTCGGAGAGGCGGTTGAGGTACGTGGCGGTGAGCGGGTTCATCGTCTCGCCGTGCACCTCCAGCGCCGCCCACGTCGACCGCTCGGCACGCCGGACCACCGTGCAGGCCTGGTGCAGCAGGGCCGCGCCGGGGGCGCCGCCGGGCAGGATGAAGCTGCGCAGCTTCTCCACCTGCTCCAGGAAGGTGTCGCAGTCGGCCTCCAGCTTGTCGACGTAGAACTGCTCCACGCGCAGCGGCGGGTACTCCGGGTTCTCGACCACCGGGGTGCACAGGTCCGCACCGACGTCGAAGAGGTCGTTCTGCACCCGCACCAGGACCTTCACGACCTCCGCGGGCAGGGCGCCGAGGGCGATGGCCGTCCCGATGGCCGCGTTGGCCTCGTTGGCGTCGGCGTACGCGGAGATCCGCAGATCGGTCTTGGCCGTGCGGCTCATGTCGCCCAGGGCGGTCGTGCCCTTGTCGCCGGTACGGGTGTAGATGCGCGTGAGGTTCACCATGCGGCCAGGGTAGACGGGCCCGCCGTGGCGGGCGGCGATACCGGTGGCGGGCGAACTGTGAGGCAGCGCACCGGTCATGGGCCGTACCGGTGTGATGTCCGTCATCTGAGACGTGACGCGTGTTACTTCGCGGTCACACCGCACCCCCCGGGCGCTAGTCTCCGCCGGAGTGGCTACGAAGCCGTGCCGTATTTGAGAACAACGAGGGGTGTGCAGTGGCTGGGAAGCTCGCCGTCATCGGTGCGGGACTCATGGGTTCCGGGATCGCTCAGGTCTCCGCTCAGGCGGGATGGGACGTCGTGCTGCGCGATGTCACCGACGCCGCGCTGACCCGGGGCACGGACGGGATCAAGGCCTCGTACGACAAGTTCGTCTCCAAGGGCAGGCTGACGGCCGAGGACGCCGAGGCGGCGCTCGCGCGCATCACGACCACCACGGACCTGGACGCGGCCGCCGACGTCGACATCGTGGTGGAAGCGGCCTTCGAGAAGATCGAGATCAAGCACGAGATCTTCCGCGCCCTCGACAAGATCGTGCGCGAGGACACCATCCTGGCCTCCAACACCTCCGCCATCCCGATCACCAAGATCGCGGCCGTGACGGAGCGTCCGGAGCGGGTCGTCGGCGCGCACTTCTTCTCGCCCGTCCCGATGATGCAGCTGTGCGAGCTCGTCCGCGGCTACAAGACGAGCGACGAGACCCTCGCCGCCACCCGCGCGTTCGCCGAGTCCGTCGGCAAGACCTGCATCGTCGTCAACCGCGACGTCGCGGGCTTCGTGACGACCCGTCTGATCTCCGCGCTGGTCGTCGAGGCCGCCAAGCTGTACGAATCGGGCGTGGCCTCCGCCGAGGACATCGACATCGCCTGCAAGCTCGGCTTCGGGCACGCCATGGGGCCGCTGGCCACCGCCGACCTCACGGGCGTCGACATCCTGCTGCACGCCACCAGCAACATCTACACCGAGTCCCAGGACGAGAAGTTCGCGCCGCCGGAGCTCATGCGCCGCATGGTCGACGCCGGGGACATCGGCCGCAAGAGCGGCCAGGGCTTCTACAAGCACTGAGAACGGTTCAGCCACTGAGCGCCATCGTTCGAACGCCTTCACCCGTCAGGGTGAATTAGGTATCGGTTCGCTCACGGTCGGCAACTTCCCTGCCCGCGCGGCAGTCAGTTGCAGTGAGAGTTGCCGACCACGGACCAGTTGCCATACGTACGCAGTACTGCCGGGAGTACACATGCACATCAGGGGCGACCACGCCGAACTCGCTGTCGGGGGCCGCCTCGACGTGCGCAGCGCGGCGGACGCCCGTACGGCCCTCCACACCGCCCTCGACGACGGCCACGGCGACCTCGTGCTCGACCTCACCGGGCTCGACTCCTGGGACGCGACCGGCCTCGGCGTGATCATGGGCGCGCACCGGAGGGCCGGCCGGACCGGACGCCGGCTCGTCCTGCGCGGGGTGCCGCCGCAGATGCAGCGGCTGCTCGTGGCGACCCGGCTGCACCGGATCCTCGCGATCGAGGGCGGCCTGGAGGCCGAGTCCCTGCCCCGCGTCTGACCCAAGGTCCGATCCGCAAGCCGCTGACCTTTGCATTTCCTGCAGAAAGTAACGGTCCGGTGGTGATCGTGCCCCTGCGGTTTCCCGCACGACCGACCACGGTCTAGGGTTCGGGCGGAAACCGGACCAGTGGCGACAGCGGGAGCGCGACGGCCGGGAGGCACGACGGCGAGGCGCGCGGCCCGCGATCGGGGGAGTGGGTCATGGACCGTACACAGGGGCAGAACGGGCAGGGCGAGCAGGCCACGGGCGGCCCCGCGTCGCCGGCTCCGGCCTCCGTGGCCGGGTCCCCCCGGCCGGCGTCGCCCGCCCCCGCCGGTCCCGCGCGGGTGGTCACGCTGACCGCCGGAGACTTCACCCTCACCGTCAACCCCGTCGATGGCAGCGAGATCGAACCGCTGCGGCCCGGCACCGAACGCGGGCGCCCCGCCAAGCGCGACGCCGCCGCCCGCGCGGCCCGGGACACGGCCGCCCGCCCGCCCGTACTGCCGGGCTCCGCGATATCCGCCCGGCCCCTGCTCGCACGGGACGAGGAGCTGGAGCGGCTCGTCCGGCTCCTCGGCCGCGGCCGCTCCGTACGCCTGACCGGGCCCTCCGGGTCCGGACGCACCGCACTGCTCGACGCGGTCGCCACCCGCTGCACGGGCTTCGCGCCCGACGGCATCGTCCGCCTCAGCGGCTACGGACACCAGCAGCCCGGGGAACTGCTCCACGCGCTCTACGCGGCCGTGTACGAGGCCCCGCGGCAACGTCCCGAACAGGACGTGCTGCTCGCCCGCGTGCGCGACATCGGGGCCGTCGTCCTCCTCGACGACCTGGAGATGGGCGGGAGCGCCCTCGACGAGCTGCTGCGCGCGACCCCCGAATGCGCCTACCTGCTGGCGGCCACCCCGGACACCAAGGCCCCCTCCGACGACTCCCACATCGAGGAGGTCTTCCTCACCGGCCTCGACCGGGCCGACTGCGTGGCCCTGCTGGAGGCGGGCGTGGGACGCCCCCTGACGGACGAGGAGACCGCCTGGGCGGAAGACCTGCGGTTCGCCTCCGAGGGGCTGGCACTGCGCTTCGTACAGGCCGCCGCGATGCTGCGGCAGCGGGACGAGCTCAACCACGGCGACGAGGACGACGACGAGGAGGAGCCCGGCGTCTTCGAGGAGCGCCCGCGCGAGACCGCAGTGGTGCCGCTGCCGACGCTCGCCGAGGGCGCGGCCCCGGCGGAGCTGCTGGCCTCGCGGGTCAGCGAGTCGGCGCGCGCGGCCCTGCGGATCGCGTGCGCGCTGGGCGGCGAGCTGCCGCACCACACCCACCTGCCGGCGCTCGTGGGCGACACCCACGCCGACACGGCGGTGGCGGAACTGCTGGCCTGCGGGCTGCTGACGCCCGTCGGGACCCGCTACCGGCTCGCCGCCGGCGTCGCACGCCAGCTGGAGGACGTCGGCTACGGGGAGACCGTGTCGGAGGAGGCCCGTACGGCCGCCCGGCACTACGCCTGGTGGACCGGGCACGCCTCGGTGGTCCCGGAGCGGGTGGCGGCGGAGGCGGACGCCGTGCTCGCGGCGCTGGCCGGCGCGGACGTGGTGGCCGCGGCCGTGCTGGCGCGTACGGCCGCTCCCGCTTTCGCGGCCTCGCTCCACTGGGAGGCCTGGGAGCGGGTGCTGCGCTCGGGAGCCGAGGCCGCGCGCAAGGCGGGGGAGGTCGCCGAGCAGGCGTACTTCCACCACGAACTCGGGGTGCTCGCCCTGTGCGAGGGGCGCCTGGACCGCGCCCGCGCCGAACTGGAGACCTCGATCGGGCTGCGGGGTGCGCTCGCCGACAAGCGGGGCACCGTGGCGGGCCGACGGGCACTGGCACTGGTCGTGGACCGCGAGGCGGCGGGGGCCGCGTCGCCGCCGCTGCGGCTGGAGGCGCCCGGAACGCCCTCGGCGGCCTCGGAGGCCGTGACCGTGGCGACCCCGGCCGCCGAGTCGGCGACCGAGGCGGCGACGCCGGCGACCGAGGCGGCGACCGTGGCGACCGAGGGCGCCCGTAAGACCTCCGCCGCCCGGCCGGCCCCGGCCCTCCCCGCCACCCGCAAGATGCCCGCCGCCCGGCCGGCCCCGGCCGTCGCGCCCTCGGCGCCGGCCTCGGCGGCGCCCGCCGGCCCGGCGGTGCCCGTCTCCGCCGAGGCGGTCACGCGGATGACCCCGGTGGTGCCGGTGACCCGGGGCACGGAGCCGCCCACGACGCTCGCGGCGGTGTTCGAGGACGCCTTCCCGTTGTCGCCGAAGCAGGACGGGCCCGCCGCGGCCGCCCCGCTGCCCGCCCCGGCCGCGCCGCCCGGCCGGGACGCCGGCCGCCGCAAGCGCGTCCTGCTGGTCGCGGCGGGAGCGCTGACGGTGATGGCGCTGGGCACCGTCGTGAGCCTCGCGATGAGTTCCTCGGACGCCGAGCCGCCCGCGCAGGGGCCGGCCGTGTCCTCGACGCCGGACACCCCGGGGACGCCCACCACGGCCCGGCAGACCGGAGGGACGGATCCTGCCCCGGAGCCGCCCGCGACGGCGCCCTCGCAGGACGCCACGGTCCCGGCCGCGGGCGTGAGCGCCTCCCCGGCCCCCGGCCGCATGCCCGGCCGGACCCCGTCCAAGCGCCCGTCCACGACGGCCCCGAACTCCCAGGCGCCGACGTCCTCTTCGCCCTCGGCGACCTCCCAGGCGCCGACCCAGCAGCCCACGGAGACCGTCGCGCCGTCGCCCACGGAAACCGGTACCGGGACCGGGACGGGGACGGGCACGGCCACCGCCACCTCGCCGGTCACCAACCCCTGAACGCGCAACGGCTCCGTCCTCGCGGACGGAGCCGTTGCGTCGTGTGGGCCGGTACCGGTCAGAACAGGCGAAGCTTGTCGTCCTCGATGCCGCGCAGCGCGTCGTAGTCCAGGACCACGCAGTCCATCCCGCGGTCCGTCGCCAGCACCTTCGCCTGCGGCTTGATCTCCTGCGCGGCGAAGACGCCCCGGACCGGGGCCAGGTGCGGGTCGCGGTTGAGCAGCTCCAGGTAGCGGGTCAGCTGCTCCACGCCGTCGATCTCGCCGCGGCGCTTGATCTCCACGGCCACCGTGGCGCCCGAGGCGTCCCGGCACAGGATGTCGACCGGACCGATCGCCGTCATGTACTCGCGCCGGATCAGGGTGTAGCCCTCGCCCAGCGTTTCGATGCGGTCGGCGAGCAGCTCCTGGAGGTGTGCCTCGACGCCGTCCTTGATGAGCCCCGGGTCGGTGCCGAGCTCGTGGGAGGAGTCGTGGAGCACTTCTTCCATGGTGATGATGAGCTTCTCGCCCGCCTTGTTGACGACCGTCCACACGGCGGCGTCGTCACCGCTCCCCTCTTTGAGGGTGCACGGCGGCGACATCCAGTTGAGCGGTTTGTACGCCCGGTCGTCCGCGTGGATCGAGACACTGCCGTCGGCCTTCACGAGGATCAGACGGGGTGCCGAGGGCAGATGGGCGGTGAGCCGGCCCGCATAGTCGACGGAGCAGCGGGCAATCACGAGACGCATGGTCGGCAACGCTACTCGACCTACGGCCCTCCACGCGATTCGCCCCTGAAAGCCCCGTTCGCCGATGGCGCGTTGTATGCGCATTCTCCTGGTGCGTCACCCATGGGGCGCCTACCGTGGTGAGCGGGAGGTCGTCGAGCGTGCACTCTGCGTCGCGATCTCCTTCCCTGCCCGTAAGACTCCGGCAACCAGTCAGCCGGGGTCGCGAGAGGAGAACCCATGTCGCTCGACGTCTCACCGGCCCTACTCGAACAGGCCGAGCGAGGCGAGGTCGACGAAGCCGCTTTCGTCGACTGCGTCCGGACCTCCCTGCCCTATGCATGGGAGATGATCAGCTCGCTGGTGGCCCAGCTGAAGGTGGACGGCGGACAGTTCGCCGACAACCAGACGCCGCCGCCGGACGAGCAGGCGCGCGGGCAGCTGTTGCGCGCACTCGCGAGTGACGCGATACGCGGTGCGCTGCAGCGGCACTTCGGAGTGCGCCTGGCGTTCCAGAACTGTCACCGGGTGGCGGTCTTCCCGCTGGATCCCTCGGTGGACGACAGGCTGGCCAAGTTCACTTCGATCCGCGGCCAGCTGCTCAACCAGTCGCCGGAACTGCGCGACTGCTGAGCAGGGCCGCAGCCGGTAGATCTCAGCCGAGACGGGGCAGGACCTCGACGCCCAGTCGTCGTACGTTCTCCTCCGTCGCGGCGAGGTCTCCGGAGCCCTCCGTCAGGAGGGCGAAGCGAGTGATCCCGGTGCGTGCGGAGGTCGCCTCCAGACGGTCCGCCGCAAGCTCCGGGGTGCCCACCGGGTGCAGGTCGCAGAGCAGTTCGGTGTACGCGACCGGATCCCGCATCGAGCGCACGCGGCCGTCCACGGTCACGTGCGCGTCCAGGCCCAGCCGGAGCCAGCCCGGCATGGACTTCAGCAGGGTCTCGCGCGCGTCCGCGGCGCTGTCCGCGATCTGGCACACGCCCGCGGAGACGTGCCCGGCCGCGGCCACGTGCTCGGGGGAGTGACCCGCCGCGAGCGCCGTGCTGCGCCACAGCGCGACCATCTCGGCCTTGTTCTCGTCGCCGCAGTGCATGCCCAGCAGCATCGGCAGCCCCCGCCGCGCGGCCATCCGCACCGACGACGGCGAGGTGCAGGCCACGATGACCTCCGGGGCCGATCCGTCCCCGTCCAGGGCTTCCGACGGCTGCGGCACGACGGCCACCTCGCGGAAGGAGTACCGCTCGCCGGCGGCGCCCACCCGTGCCTCGGTGAGCCATCGCCGCAGCAGGTCCAGGGACTCGGGGAAGCCGTTCTCATAGGCGTCCAGGCCGCCCCCGAACACCTCCAGGTCGACCCACGGCCCGCCGCGCCCCACCCCGAGGGTGAAACGGCCGCCCGAGGCCATGTGCAGCAGGGCCGCCTGCTCCCCGAGGGCCACCGGGTGCGTGCTCGGCAGCACGCTCACCGCCGTGCCCACCCGCAGCCGGCGGGTCCGGCCCAGCATCAGGCCCGCCAGGGTCACCGCCGACGGGCAGACCCCGTACGGGACGAAGTGGTGCTCGGCCAGCCAGACCGAGTCGAGCCCGGCCTCCTCGGCCACCTCCGCGGTACGCACCGCCCGGTGCAGTGCCTCGCCCTGTCCCTGGCCCGGGAACTGGGCCGCCAGTACAAACGCTCCTACGCGCATCGCCTTCTGCCTCCTCGCGGCTGACGCGGCCTCCCCCAGGTGAGCCGGTTCTTCCTATGGCAACAACGTCTGACACGTGCCAAAGGCACGGGCTGACAGGAAAGTTATTGGGATTGTCGGGCCAGTCCCGGCCATCGGCCCGTCCACCCGTAGACACCCTGCGGGTACCCGGCCTCGCTGCGCGTAGTCTGGAAGAAAGTCACTGCCGTCGGCCCATCCGTGAGGTATACGTGTCACCGCGCAACAACCGCCCCAGGGGCGGCGAGAACCCGGACGACCGCCCCGGCATCGGTCTGGACCGCTTCGGGCTGGAGCGCACCGAGGAGTACCAGGGCGAGGACTGGAAGGTCAGACACGTCGCCGGCGCGAGCGCGGCCGGCAAGCGCTACCGCTGCCCCGGCTGCGACCAGGAGATCCCCTCCGGCACCCCGCACCTGGTGGCGTGGCCGGAGTACGGCGGCGTGGACGACCGGCGGCACTGGCACAAGGCCTGCTGGAACGCGAAGGACCGCCGCACCACGAAGGTGCAGCGGTCCCGCAACGCGCCGAAGTACTGACCCCCGGCGACGGATCCGCCGGGCCCCTCAGACGTCGCGGCGGCCGACGACGACGTACGAGGCGGCCACGGTCGCTCCCGTGATCAGCAGGATGATCAGCACGTTGGAGAAGTTGCTGGGCGCCGCGCCCAGGTCGCCGCCCTCCTGCATGCCGAACAGCTGGCTCAGCGCGACGGGCACGTTGCGCTGGAGGATCTCCCGCCCGATGGGGGCGACGGCCTCCCAGACGATGAGCATGGCCCCCAGCACCGGCGGCAGCGTGACCACGCCGAGCATGACGGCGATCGCCCCCGCGGAGTGCCGCACCAGTGCGCCGATCGCGAGCGCGAGCACGCCGAGCAGGGTGACGTAGAGGCAGCCGGCCACGGCGCCCAGCCACTCGTCGGCCGTGTGCGCACCGGAGGCCGCCCCGCCGTGGGCGAGGGAGGCGGCGATCCCGACCACGAAGACGGACAGCGCGGTGGCGACGAAGGCCGTGATGCTGAAGACCAGGTACTTCGCGGTGAGCACGCGGAAGCGGTCCGGGGCGGCGGTGAACGTGGTCCGCACCAGGCCGGTGGCGTGCTCCGAGGCGATCGTGAGCACACCGAGGACCATCACCGCGACCTGGCCCACCATCAGGCCGAAGAGCGCGGGCGTGGTGAAGGAGATGGACTCGTAGTCCCGGTCGGTGGTCTGCGAGACGAAGAGCATCCCGACACCGACGACGGTCACCACGAGCGAGCCCAGCGTCCACAGGGTGGAGCGGATCGAGATCAGCTTGGTCCACTCCGAGGCGAGAGCGTGGCCCAGGTGCGGCCGCGGCGAGGGCAGCGCAGAGGTGTAGCTCCGCGGCCGGTCCGGCGTCGTGGTCGTCGGGGTCACGGTCATCGGGGGTCCTCGGTGGAGTCCTTGGCGGTGCTCGCGAGCTCGCCGGGATTGCTGGGCATCAGGAAGGGTTTCCCGCCCGCTCCGGGCGGCGGCGGGGCGAAGAAGCCCGCCTGTGGGACCTCGGGGGCCGTCGGCTCGTCCTCCCAGGCCGGGAGGGCCAGCGGGTCCTGCTCCCACAGCTCGGCCCGCGGGTCCTCGGTGGAGGTGTACTCGACGGCGGACTGGGTCATCCGCATGTACGCCTCCTCCAGCGAGGCCCGGTGCGGGGACAGCTCCCACAGCCGTACGCCGGCCCCGTGCGCGAGGTCCGAGATACGGGGGAGCTCCAGGCCGGTCACGCGCAGTGCTCCGTCGGGCTCCTGGAGGACCCGGCCGCCCGCCCCGGCGAGGGCCCTGCCCAACGTGTCCCGGCCATCGGGATCGGTGTCGGCCGCACGCACCCGAGCGAATCCGGCCGAATTGTGCGCGATGAACTCCTGCGTCCCCATGTCGGCCAGCAGCCGTCCGCGGCCGATGACGATCAGGTGGTCGGCGGTCAGTGCCATCTCGCTCATCAGGTGGGAGGAGACGAAGACGGTGCGGCCCTCGGCGGCCAGTCGGCGCATCAGGTTGCGGACCCAGAGGATGCCCTCCGGGTCGAGCCCGTTGACCGGCTCGTCGAACAGCAGCACCTGGGGGTCGCCGAGCAGCGCCGTGGCGATGCCGAGGCGCTGGCCCATGCCGAGCGAGAAGCCCTTCGTGCGCTGCCGGGCGGCGTCCTGGAGGCCGACCACGGCCAGCACCTCGTCCACCCGCTTCTCCGGGATCCCGGAGAGCTGGGCGATGGACAGCAGGTGGGTACGGGCCCGGCGGCCGCCGTGCACGGCCTTGGCGTCGAGCAGGGCCCCGACGTGCCGCTGGGCGTTCGGCAGCTCCCGGAAGGGCAGGCCGTTGATCGTGACCTGACCGGAAGTGGGCCGGTCGAGCCCGAGGATCATGCGCATGGTCGTGGACTTCCCGGAGCCGTTGGGCCCCAGGAAGCCCGTCACGTGACCCGGCTTGACCTGGAAGGACAACTGGTCGACGGCGGTCTTGGCGCCGTAGCGCTTGGTCAGGCCGACTGCCTCGATCATCTTGCTGCCCCTTACCAGGCCGGGACGACTCTCGCCCGCGTAAGGGTTAAGAGGATAACGAGGATCCTCCGGTTCCGTCCCGGGCCGGATCCCTGATCCGTCCCCGAGGCCGACCCTGGCATGACCCGTAGTCCTTCCGGAGGGGGCGGGCCGTCAGGCGTCCCTCTTCCTGAGGACGAGGTAGCCCCCGAGTACCGAGGCGGCCACCCACAGGACCATGATCCCGAGCCCGCCCCACGGGCCGTAGGGAGTCCCGGTCCCGGCGATGGTGTCCGGCACGACCTCGATGATCTTCGACCCGGCCGCGTCGGGCAGGTACTGGCCGTACGTGCGGGTCGCCTCGAAGATGTTGAGGGCGTTCGAGACGATCAGGAAGAACGGGATCAGGATGCTGATCGAGGCGACCGAGCTGCGCAGCATGGCGGCCACGCCCATGGAGAACAGCGCCAGCAGTGCCATGTACACGCCGGCGCCGATCACCGCACGCAGGACGTTCTCCGTGCCGAGGCCGGTGCCGTGGTCGCCCAGGATCGCCTGGCCGAGGAAGAAGGACACGAAGCTGGTCAGCAGTCCGACCAGCAGGGCCAGCGCCGTGGCCACGGTGAGCTTTCCGAACAGGAAGCGGGCCCGGGCGGGCACGGCGGCCAGCGAAGTACGGATCATGCCCGTGCTGTATTCGGTGCTGACCACCATGACACCGAAGACGATCATCGCCAGCTGGCCGAACTGCATCCCGGTGAAGCTCACCACGGTGGGATCGAAGGCGGCCCGTTCGAGCGCGCTCATCCTGTCGAGGCCCGCCTTGGCCGCGGTCGAGATCAGGGCGCCGAAGCCGACGGTGACGATCATGGCCACGGCGAGCGTCCAGCTGGTGGAGGCGACGGTGCGGATCTTGGTCCACTCGGAGGTGAGGACGGCGGTGAAGGCCATGGTCACCGCCCGCCCTTGCGCGCGGCGTCGGCGGAGTCGAAGCCGGCGCCCCAGGCGGGGACGTCGGCCGGCCGGGCCGGGTTGTCGCCGGCCGCACCGGGTGCGCCCGGTGCGTGGGAGTGGTACTCGACGGAGTCCGCCGTCATGCGCATGAACGCTTCCTCCAGTGAAGCCCGTTGCGGGCTGAGCTCGTGCAGCACGATCCGGTGCCGGGCGGCCAGCTCGCCGACCTGCTCGGCGCCCACGCCGTCGATCTCCAGCGTGCCGGTGGCGGGGACGCCGACGGCGTCGATCCCGGCCTCGTGCAGGACGTCCTTGAGCCGCTCCTGCTGCGGTGAACGCACGCGGACGTAACTGCGGGAGTTCTGGTGAATGAAATCAGCCATAGAGGTATCGGCCAACAGCCGTCCTTGACCGATCACGATCAAATGGTCCGCGGTCAGGGCCATTTCGCTCATCAGGTGAGAGGACACGAAGATCGTGCGGCCCTCCGCCGCCAGGCCCTTCATCAGATTGCGGATCCAGAGAATTCCCTCGGGGTCCAGACCATTGACGGGTTCGTCGAACATGAGGATCTGCGGATCCCCGAGCAACGCGGAGGCGATTCCCAGCCGTTGTCCCATGCCCAGTGAAAATCCTTTGGACTTCTTCCTGGCGACGGGAGTCAGCCCGACCAGGTCCAGCACCTCGCCGACCCGGCGTTCGGGGATGCCGTTCGACTGCGCCAGGCAGAGCAGGTTGTTGTACGCGCTGCGGCCGCCGTGCATCGCCTTCGCGTCCAGCAGCGCCCCTACGTGCTTCAGCGGTTCCTGGAGTTCCCGGTAGCGCTTCCCGTAGATCCGGACCCGGCCACTGGTCGGATTGTCGAGATCGAGCATCATGCGCATGGTCGTGGACTTGCCCGCCCCGTTGGGGCCGAGGAAGCCGGTCACCACCCCCGGTCTGACCTGGAAGCTGAGGTTGTTGACGGCGGTCTTGGTGCCGAATCGTTTCGTGAGTCCCTCGAGCTCGATCATGCCGACACGCTAGAACGCCCGAGGGCCCTACGTCACCTCGAACGGGTGACATAGGGCCCTCGATCAGGCTCTTTCGCTACCGGCAGGTAGCGCCTGCCGGCTAGCGGCTCTGCTGCGCCGGCACGCCGCGGGTGACGGGCTCGTCGTCCGCGATCGGGTTGGCCGCCGCGACGGCCGCACCGGTGAGCGTCGCCAGCATCTCGCGGACGTTGGTCAGCTGCGCGTTGATCGAGTCGCGGCGGTTGGTGAGCGCCGCCAGCTCGCGCTCGGACTCGCTGCGGATGCGGTCCGCCTTGGCGTTGGCGTCGGCCACGATGTCCTCGGCCTGGCGCTGCGCGGTCTCCACGGTCTGGCGGGCCCGGCGCTCGGCGTCCGTACGCAGCTTCTCGGCCTCCAGGCGCAGCTGCTCGGCGCGGTGCTCGATCTCCGCGAGGCGCTTCTCGGCCTTGGCCTGGCGGGAGGCCAGGTCGCGCTCCGACTGCTCACGGCGCTTGGCCAGGTTGGTCTCGAAGTCCGCGGCGGCCTGGGCGGCCTTGGCGCGGGTCTCCTCGAACAGCGCGTCGGCCTCCTCGCGCTTGGAGGCCGCGTCCTTCTGGGCCTCGGCGCGCAGGGTGGCGGCGTCGCCCTTGGCCTTCTCGACGATGCGGACGCCCTCGTCCTCCGCCTTCGTCTTCCGGTCGGCCGCGAACGACTCGGCGTCGTTGCGCACCTGCTGGGCGGCCGACTCGGCGAGCTCACGGTGCTGCTCGGCCGCGCGACGGGCCTCCTCGCGCAGGTCCTTCGCCTCCTCCTCGGCCAGCCGCAGGATCTTCTCGACCCGGGCGCCGAGACCCGCGTACGACGGCTCCGCGTCGTTCACCTGGGCCTGGGCGTTCTGCGTTTCGAGGTGCAGCTCCTCGATCCGCTTTTCCAGAGAGTTGATACGTCCAAGGGCGCTGTCGCGGTCGGAGACCAGCTTGGTAATGCGGTCGTCCACCTGACCGCGGTCATAACCACGCCGCACGAGCTCGAAGCCGAAGGGGGAGGAAGTGTCGCTCATGGGGTTCCTGTCGAATGAGACCGATGAGGTGCTACGTGAGGTGTTAAGGGGAATCCTAGGCGCCCAGACGGCGTGTCATCGAGTCAATCCGCGTTTGATCTGGACAATGACACCCCTTTTGAGTGGCAAGGCGGCGGAATGCTTGTCACCCGTTCGCCTGAACATGCATCAGGTGCACACATCCGGGTCCCCTTGGCTAGCCCTCCGACGACTTGCCACCCGAACGAGTGGATCCCGCTGTCACTCCCGCCTTGGCGCCCCCCGCGCCCTGCCCGCCGACCGTGGGCTTCCCGCCGCCCGAAGGCGCCTCGAATGATTCCAACGCCTCAAGAACGTCCTGGACACGGGAGATCTCCCCCTGAATGTCCTGCCGCCTGCGGACCAGGACCTCCAGCTCACGGCGGCCCTCCTCGACGAGGCGCTCGGCCTCCGCCTTGGCCTCCGCCAGCGCGCTCTCGGCCTCCCGGGCCAGCTCCGCCTTCTTCTGCTCGGCCTCCTTGAGCAGCGCCTCCGCCTTGCGGACGGCGGCGATGCGGACCTTGCTCGCCTCGCTGCTCGCGTCCGACAGCAGCGTCTTGGCCTTCGCCTCGGCCTCGACGCTCTGCTCGGTCGCCGCGCGCACCAGCTTGTCCACACGCTCGCCGGCCGACTTCATCTGCTCGGCCGACTCCCGGCGGGCCCGCTCGTGCAGCTCCTCGACCTCGCCCTCGACGCGGCCGCGCAGCTCCTCCGCCCGTTCCCTTATGGCGGCGGCGTCCGTGCGCGCGCCGACCAGCAGCTCGTTGGCGTCCGTACGGGCCTTCTCCACCAGGGAGTTGCCCTCGACAGTGGCCTCCGAGGTGATCCGTGCCGCCTCCTTGCGGGCCGCGTCGACCATGGCGTCGGCCTGCTCCTCGGCCGCCGTGGTGGCGGCGAGGGCCTGCTTCTGCGCGTCGACGGTGAGGTTGTCGGCCTCCGTCGCCGCCTCGGTGATGAGCCGGTCGACCTGCTCGGCCGCCTCGCTGCGGCGCTTGTTCGCCTCCTCGCGGGCCTCGTCCAGCAGCCGCTCGGACTCCTTGCGGGCCTCCGCGCGGGTACGTTCCGCCGCGGCCGCGGCCTCCGCCTTGACCCGCTCGGCCTCCGACCGGGTCCGGGCCGCGTGCTCCTGCGCCGAGGACAGCGCCTCGGAGGCGTCGGCCCGCAGCCGCTCCGCCTCGGACGCCGCCTCGCCGACCGTCCGCTCGTTGTCCTTGCGGGTCTGCTCGGTGAGCTTGTCCGCCTCGGACGCCGCCTCCGTGATGAGCCGGTCCGCCTGCTCGGCCGCCTCGGCGCGCAGCCGGTTCGCCTCTGCGCGCGCCTCGTCCAGCGTCTGCTCGGCGTCGCGCTCGGCGCCGGCCAGGGTCTCGCCCGCCGCGGCCGTGACGCGGTCCGCCTCCGCGGTGGCCTCGCCGATGATCCGGCCGCCCTCCGCGCGGGCGTCCTCCAGGACCCGGTTCGCGTCCGCGCGCAGCCGCTCGGCCTCCGCCGCGGCCTCGCCGACCGTGGCCTCGTTGGCCACCCGGGTCTCGTCGATGAGCCGGTCGCCCTCGGCACGCGAGTCGACCATGATCTTCGCGGCGTCGCGCTCGGCGCCCGCCAGGGTCTCGGCCGCCTGCGACTTCAGCCGGGCCGCCTGGGTGGTGAGGCGCTCGGCCTCGGCCGCCGCCTCGCCCACGGTGGCCGCGTTCGCCGCGCGGGTCTCCTCGATGAGGCGGTCCGCCTCCGCCGAGGCCTCGGTGATGAGCCGGTCGACCTGCTCCGCGGCCTCGGTGCGCAGCCGGTTGCCCTCGGCGCGCGCCTCGTCCAGCGTGGCCGCGGCCGCGGTGCGGGTGGCCTCGGCGACCTCCGCCGCCTCCGTGGTGATCCGCTCCGCCTCAGCCTCGGCGTCGGCGACCGTGGCCGCGTTCGCCGCGCGGGTCTCCTCGGTGAGCCGCTCGGCCTCCGCCGAGGCCTCGGCCGTGATCCGGGCACCCTCGGCGCGGGCGGCCTCCAGGGACTCCGCCGCCTCGCCGCGGATACGGTTGGCGTCGTTGCGGGCGTCGGCCCGGGTACGGGCGGCGTCCCGCTCGGCGGCGGCCAGCGCGTCCGTGGCCTCGGTCCGCAGCCGCTGGGCGTACTCGGCGGTGTCGGCGCGCAGCTGCTCCGCCTCGGCGATCGCCTCGCCGACGGTCCGCTCCGCCAGCGCCTTCGCCGCGTCCGTCTCGGCGCGCGCCTCGGTACGGATACGGCCCGCGTCCTCGGCGGCCCGCTCCCGCTCCGCGTGGGCGTCGCCGCGGACCCGGGCGGCCTCTTCCTCGGCCTCCGTCTTCGTCCGCTCCGCCACGTGCTCGGCGGCGCTGCGCAGCCCGGAGATCTCCTCCTCGGCCTGCTCGTGCAGCCCGGCCACGGCGTCGCGCACCTGCTGGGCGGTGGCCTCGGCCGCCGACACCAGCTCCGAGGCGCGGCTCTCGGCCTCCTCGGTCAGACGGGCCGCCTCGGCCTGCGCCTCCTCCGAGCGGCGGCGGGCCGCTGCCAGCAGCTCCTCGCTCTGCTCGCGGGCCTGCGCCCGCTCCTGTTCGGCGTCGGTACGGGCCGACGCCAGGGTCTCCTCGGCCTCCCGGCGGCGCCGGGCGGCCTCCTCCTGCGCGGCGGCCAGCGCCTCGGCGGCCTCCGCGGCGACCCGCTCGGCCGCCGCCTTCGCCTCCGCGCGCAGCCGGTCCGCGGTCTCCTGGGCCTCGGAGCGCACGCGCTCGGCCTCGGCCTCGGCCTCGCCGCGCAGCCGTACGGCCACCTGCTCGGCCTCGGCGCGCACCCGGCCGGCGTCCTGCGCCGCCTCGGTGCGCAGCTGGTCGGCCTCGGCCTCGGACTGCGTCCGGAGCGTGCGGATGCGTTCCGCCGCCTCGGCGCGCAGCCGGTCGTTCTCCTCGGTCGTCTCGCGGCGGATGTTCTCCGCCGCGCCGCGGGCGTCGCGCAGCGTCTGCTCGGCCGTGGCCAGCCGGCCCTCGGCCTCCGTGTGCAGCCGTACGAGCTCTTCGTCGGCCTCGGCGCGCTTCGCTGCCAGTGCCTGCTCGGTCTCCTCGCGCCGTGCGAGGGCCGCCGCGTCCGCCTCGGCGCGGACCGCCTCGGCCTGCTCCTCGGCCTCGGCGCGCAGCCGTTCGGCCTCGGCGCGGGTCCGCTCCAGGGTCTCCTCGGCCTGCTTGCGCAGGGTGCCGGCCCGCTCGACGGCCTCGGCGCGGACCCGCTCGCTCTCGGCGGTCGCCCCGGCGCGCAGCTCGTCCGCGTCCGACTTGGCCTTGCCGAGCAGTTCCTCGGCGGTCTTGGCCGCCTCCTCGATCTGCTGGACCGCCTCGCGGCGGGCCTCGCCGCGGATCCGCTCGCCCTCGGCGACGGCCTCCGCGCGCAGCTGCTCGGCCTCGCCGCGCAGCCGCCGGGCCTCCTCCTGGAGCTCGACCGTGCGGGCCCGGTACTCCTCGGTGTCGTCCTTCGCGGCGCCCTTGAGCTCGTCGGCCGTGGCCGCGGCCTGCAGGCGCAGCCGGTCGGCCTCGGCCTCGGCCTCGCGGCGGATCCGCTCGGCCTCCTCGGACGCGGCCCGGGTGGTGGCCCGGGCGTCCTCCGAGGCCTTGTTCAGTACGTCCTCGGCGGTACGGGCGGCCTTCGCCAGCTGCGCCGCCATGTCCTCGGCCGCGGCGGTCCGGGCCTGCTGGCCGGCCTCCGTGCGCTGCCGTTCGGCGTCCGCGCGGGCGTCGGCCAGGGCCTGCTCGGCCTCGGCCTTGAGGAGTTCGGCCTCCTTGGTGGCCTCGCCGACCAGCCGGGCGACCTGCTCCTTGGCGGTGCGGGTGCGCTGTTCGTTGACGGATTCCGCCGACGCGAGCTGCCGCGAGGCGCTCTCCTTGGCCTCCGCGAGGATCTTCTCGGCCTCGGCGCGGGCCTCGCGCAGCGCGGACTCGGCCTCCTGCGCGCGGGATTCGGCGATCCGGCCGAGGTCGAGGGTCTGCTGCCGGGTCTGCTCGGCCTCGGCGGAAGTGGTGGAACGCAGCCGTTCGGCGTGCTGGGTGGCCTCCTGGGCCTGCGTGGAGGCGGCGGTCAGCAGCCGCTCGGCCTCCTTGCGGGCACGCAGCAGCGTGGACTCGGCCTCCGCGCGGGCGGCCTCGGCGTCGGAGGCCATCCGGCGCCGGGTTTCCTCGGCGACCCGGGCGGCCTCGGCACGGGCCGCGTTCAGGGACTGCTCGGCCTCGGCGCGGGACTCCTCCATGAGGCGGCGCGCCTGGGCCTCGGTACGGGCGCGCAGCTGCTCGGCCCAGGCCACGTTCTCGTTGACGTGCGCCTCGACGGTCTGGCGGCGCTCGTTGAGCTCCTGGTCCAGCCGCTGGCGCCGGTTGACGGCCTCGGTGTGCAGCTCGGCCTGCAGGCGCGCCTGGTGCTCGGCGTGCTCCTGCAGGATGCGCTGGGTCTGCGCCCGGGCGTCGCGCAGCTCGCGCTCGGCGTCGGAGCGCATCTGGTCGGCCTGGATCTGGGCGTTGCGGAGCAGCTGCTCCGCCTGGTAGCCCATGTCCGCGCCGTCGTAGGCAGGACGGGACGCGAGGGCCCGGCGTACCTCGTGGAGCTTGGCGCGCAGCACCTCGACCTGGTAACCCAGGTCCTCAGCGTGCTGGACGGCCTTCCCGCGCTCCTTCTTCAGCCGCTCCATCTCGGCCTCGAAGCGCGAGAGATGGTCGGCCTCGGCCTGATGGCTCTCCTGGCTTTCGTAGCCCCGCACAGCGCGGTCCCATCCGTCCCCTGGTCGCAAGCTCACTCCAATGAGCATCGCTCGCCCGCTGAACGACGCCCCCGGGGGAATGGTGTCAGATACCGGGGCAGGGGTCACAGGCCCCGACCCTCTCCGCACCGAACCCCGGCCGAGCCATGGCCACTCTACCGGCCGGGGAATCGGGCCATCAGTGGTCCATCAATGGTCGGGGTTCGAGGTGACCAGTTCGGTCAGGACTCCGTGGCAGTCCTTGGGGTGCAGGAAGGTGATCGAGGAGCCCATCGAACCGGTGCGGGGCTGGTCGTAGAGCACGCGGACGCCCTTGCCGCGGATGGCCTCCGAGTCGCCCCGGACGTCCTCGGTGCCGAAGGCGATGTGGTGCACGCCCTCGCCGTTCTTGGCGAGCCACTTGCCGACCGCGGAGTCCTCGCGGGTGGGCTCCAGGAGCTGGATGTAGGAGGCGCCGCCGTCGGAGGTTTCGTTGATCTTCAACATGGCCTCGCGGACGCCCTGCTCCTCGTTGACCTCGGAGTGGAACACCTCGAAGCCGTACGTGGCACGGTAGAACTCGACAGTCTTGTCCAGGTCGAAGCAGGCGATCCCGATGTGGTCGATTCTTGTCAGCATGGGGACAGTGCACCGCCGAAGGGGGTCGTCACGCAACGTGCGCGCGATCACACCGGCTGCCCGGTGACCGCTGCGGTACCGCCCAGTACATTCACGTAAACCCTCGTTCACTCCTCATCCAAGGGGCTGTGCCTCATGTCCGGATCGAACAACACCACTTCCGTGATCGTCGCCGGGGCCCGCACGCCCATGGGGCGGCTGCTCGGCTCGCTGAAGTCCTTCTCGGGTGCCGACCTCGGCGGCTTCGCCATCAAGTCCGCGCTGGAGCGGGCCGGGATCTCCGGCGACCAGGTCCAGTACGTGATCATGGGCCAGGTGCTCCAGGCCGGCGCGGGCCAGATCCCGGCCCGCCAGGCGGCGGTCAAGGCCGGCATCCCGATGAACGTGCCCGCCCTGACCATCAACAAGGTGTGCCTCTCGGGCCTGGACGCGATCGCGCTGGCCGACCAGCTGATCCGCGCCGGTGAGTTCGACATCGTGGTCGCGGGCGGGCAGGAGTCGATGACCAACGCCCCGCACCTGCTGCCGAAGTCCCGCGACGGCTACAAGTACGGCGCGGTCGAGATGCTGGACGCGATGGCCTACGACGGCCTCACGGACGCCTTCGAGAACATCGCGATGGGCGAATCCACCGAGAAGCACAACACCCGCCTGGGCATCGAGCGCGCCCCGCAGGACGAGTTCGCCGCGGCCTCCCACCAGCGCGCGGCCGCCGCCCGGAAGAACGGCGTCTTCGAGGCCGAGATCACCCCGGTGGAGATCCCGCAGCGCAAGGGCGACCCGGTGATCTTCTCCGCCGACGAGGGCATCCGCCCCGAGACCACCGTGGAGTCCCTGGGCAAGCTGCGTCCCGCCTTCGCCAAGGACGGCACGATCACCGCCGGCACCTCCTCGCAGATCAGCGACGGCGCGGCCGCCGTGGTCGTGATGAGCAAGGCCAAGGCCGAGGAGCTCGGCCTGGAGTGGATCGCGGAGATCGGCGCCCACGGCAACGTGGCCGGCCCGGACAACTCCCTCCAGTCGCAGCCGTCGAACGCGATCCTGCACGCCCTGAAGAAGGAGGGCCTGGAGGTGTCCGACCTGGACCTCATCGAGATCAACGAGGCCTTCGCCGCGGTCGCCGTGCAGTCAATGAAGGACTTGGGCGTGACCCCGGAAAAGGTGAACGTCAACGGTGGCGCCATCGCCCTGGGCCACCCGATCGGCATGTCCGGCGCCCGCGTGGTGCTGCACCTGGCGCTGGAGCTCAAGCGCCGCGGCGGCGGGGTCGGCGCGGCCGCGCTGTGCGGCGGCGGCGGCCAGGGTGACGCGCTGATCGTGCGCGTCGCCAAGTAGGCGGCCCGGCCGCCGGGCCGTACCGGGCCCGGCGGCCCCCACGTATCCCGTACGAGAACCGAGGAGCGCAGCACGTATGACGGCGGTGGACGTCCCCCAGCTGGTGGCCCAGGCGCGTGAGGGCAGGCCGAGGGCGGTGGCCCGGCTGATCTCGCTGGTCGAGGGGGCGTCCCCGCAGCTGCGCGAGGTGATGGCCGCGCTGGCCCCGCTGACGGGCGGGGCGTACGTGGTGGGCCTGACCGGGTCGCCGGGCGTCGGCAAGTCGACGTCGACCTCGGCGCTGGTGTCCGCCTACCGCAGGGCCGGCAAGCGCGTGGGCGTCCTCGCCGTCGACCCGTCCTCGCCCTTCTCGGGCGGGGCGCTGCTCGGCGACCGCGTACGGATGTCGGACCACGCCTCCGACCCGGGGGTCTACATCCGCTCCATGGCCACCCGCGGCCACCTGGGCGGGCTCGCGTGGGCCGCGCCGCAGGCGATCCGGGTCCTGGACGCGGCCGGCTGCGACGTGATCCTCGTCGAGACGGTCGGGGTCGGGCAGTCGGAGGTGGAGATCGCCTCGCAGGCCGACACCTCGGTGGTGCTGCTGGCGCCCGGGATGGGCGACGGGATCCAGGCCGCGAAGGCGGGAATCCTGGAGATCGGCGACGTGTACGTGGTCAACAAGGCCGACCGGGACGGCGCGGACGCGACCGCCCGGGAGCTGAACCACATGCTGGGGCTGGGCGAGGCGCGCGGCCGGGACGACTGGCGGCCGCCGATCGTGAAGACGGTCGCGGCCCGCGGCCAGGGCATCGACGAGGTCGTCGAGGCGCTGGAGAAGCACCGGGCGTGGATGGACGAGCGCGGGGTGCTGGCCGAGCGGCGCGCGGCCAGGGCCGCGCGGGAGGTCGAGACGATCGCCGTGACGGCGCTGCGGGCACGGATGGCGGACGTCCACGGTGACGCCCACCTCGGCGCGCTGGCCGCCAGGGTCGCCGAGGGCGACCTGGACCCGTACGCGGCCGCCGACGCCCTCCTGGCGACCCTCACGGAGGCCTGAGCCCCCCGCCTCCGGCCGGGCCGGCCGGGGGCACAGCGCGGGCCTGTACGGCACGCCGTACAGGCGGGGTGGCGGGGCCGCCCTCACGGGCGCTCGGCGGCCGGCGGAGGGCGGATACCGCCCATGGTCCGGTCCGCCGCCCCGAGGGGTGCGCAGAGCGCCCGGCTCAGACCTTGCCGCGGGTGCCGCGCAGGTGCTCCGCGACCGGGGTCAGCGAGGCGCGCAGCGCCGCCAGGGCCTCCGGCGTCAGCAGGTCGATGAAGTGCTGGCGGACGGACGCCACGTGGTGCGGGGCGACCTTCCGCATGGTCTCCATGCCCTCGTCCGTGAGCACCGCGTACAGGCCGCGACGGTCCGACTCGCAGTTGACCCGGCGGACCAGGCCCGCCGTCTCCATCCGCGTGATCTGGTGCGACAGCCGGCTCTTCGACTGCAGGGTGGCGGTCGCGAGGTCGCTCATGCGCATCCGGTGGTCCTGCGACTCCGAGAGGTTCACGAGGATCTCGTAGTCGTTGTTGGTGAGCCCGAAGGGCTGGAGATCCTTTTCCAGCTGGTGCATGAGGAGCCGGCTGACGTCCAGGTGGGTGCGCCAGGCGCACTGCTCCGCGTCGGTCAGCCAGCGCGTGGCCGTCTCGGTCTCCATGGTCTCCATGAATGAACTCTACCTAAAAAGTTGAATTGCGTACAAAGGTCGGAGGTCCTGGCTGTCACAGTCCGAAGCGGCGCTGGAGATCACCCAGCTGTCCGGGCATCCGCGGCACGCCGATCTGCCCCAGCGGCCCCTGGCCGGCTCCCGGCACGCCCTGCGCGTTGCCCGTGGCCGCCCCGGCGCCCACCGTGCCGACCGACTGCTCCGCCATCAGCATCTCCGAGGACTGCAGGAGCACGGTTCCGGCTCCGACGAACTCGAACTGGTGCTCCTCGCCCGAGGTGCCCCCGATGCCGGCCAGCGAGCGCAGTCCGCCCATCACGCCGGACATGTAGCCGTGATCGTAATGGTGACAGGGAGACGGGCAGTCCGCCCAGCCGACCAGCGCCTGCGGGTCCACCCGCAGCGGCGGCTCCATGAACACCACCGGCCCGTTGGAGGCCGCCACGAACTTGCCGGTGCCGATCAGCGTCAGGAAGCCTGGGACGATCGACTGCTTCAGGGCGAGCGAGGGCTGGTACGCCAGCAGGTTGCCCGACCGGATCGTCAGGTTGCCGTTGTCCAGGTCGTACGAGTTCACGTCGAAGGCCCGGTCGGCCAGCAGCATCTTGCCCTGACCCTCGGCCACCACCCAGTCACTGGCGTGCAGCGGCGAGTGGAAGCTGGTGCGCAGCAGACGGTCGAAGCGCCCGTTCCCGATGCCGTTGAACTCGATGTGCCCGTAGTACGAGATCATCTTGCCCTTCTGCAGGAACCACTGGCTCCCCTTGAGCTCCACGCAGAAGGTGTACGCGTTCACGTTGTCGTCGGAGGGCAGCGTGTACGGGTCGAAGACCGTCGGGCCGCCGGGCCCGCCCATCACGGGGCCAAAGTTCACAGCTTCTCCTCGGAGGCCTGTACGTACACCGCGCCCTGGCCGGACAGTTCCAGCTGGAACGCCTCGCCCGAGCCGCGCCCCACCATGTCCCGCCAGCCGAGGGCGGTGGAGAGCTTGTTCCTGACGTCCCCGTGGTGGGCCACGTAGGCCTGGGGGTCCACGTGGACCGGCCGGTTCGGGGTGATGGGGAGTTCGATGACCCCGCCGTGGGCCATCACGGCGACCGAGCCGTGACCCTTCAGGGTGGTGGTGAACAGGCCCTGGCCGGTCACCTGGCCGCGGACCATGCCCATGACCCCGCCCTGCGAGCCCATGAACATCGTGCCCTGCTGGAGGGTCCCGTCGAAGGCGAGCAGCCGGTCGGCCTCGACGTAGAGGGTCTCGCCGGTCAGGTTGATCACCTGGATGTGGTGGCCGCCGTGGCCGAACATCACGGTGCCGCTGCCCTCGACCGTCATCAGCGGGGTCTGCTCGTTCGCCACGCGGCGCCCGATCATGCCCATGACCCCGCCCTGACCGCCCGTCAGGCTCGGGGTGAAGGAGACGTCGCCGCGGTAGGCGAGCATCGCTCCGCGCTGGCTGAACATCTTCTGGCCCGGGACGACCTGGGCCTCGACCATCTTCGAGTTGATCTCGCGGAACGGCATCAGATGTCGCCCCCGACGGTGTTGCGCTCGCTGGGCTGCACGTAGACCAGGCCCTCGCCCTCGAAGCGGATCTGGAACGCCTCGCCGGAGCCCTCGCCCATGAGCGTGCGGAATGTCACACCGGACTGGAAGGACTGCTGGAGGTTGCCGGTGTGCGCGATGTACGCCCCCGGGTCGACGGACAGCGGGTACTGGGCGCTCACGCGCAGCACCACGGCCGGACCGTCGGAGATGATCGCGGCCTGGCCCGATCCCTCGACCGTCGTGGTGAAGAGGCCGTTGCCCGTCGAGGCGCCCCTCAGCCCGGTGAAGGTGGTGCCGGTGCGCAGTCCGGCGTCGGTGCACAGCAGGTTGCTGGACTCGACGTAGAGCTTCTCGCCGTGCAGGTTGACCAGATTGATCTCACTTGCACGGTCGGCGAAGAAGCAGGTGCCGTGTCCCTGAACCTCCATCACCGTCATCTGTTCGCCGGTCAGCCGGCGGGTCACCATGCCGCGGAGGCCTTCGCCGCCGCCGCTCATCTTCTTGAAGGCCATCTGCCCGTCGTACGCGACCATGGAGCCGTTCTTCGCTTTCACGGCGTCCCCGGTCAGGTCGACGGCCAGCACCTTGCTGCCTTGGAGTCGGAACTGAGCCACGGGAAGACGTTATCGGCAGCGGGCGGACCCGAACAGAGTCCCGTGGCCGGATATATGACACACCCGGGCGTTTGGGAGCGTTCCCGGTCCCTCCCGGCGCGGGCCCGGAGGCAGGGGCCGGGTCAAGATCCCGCAAAGCGGCTGAGACACTGGAGGCGACCCTGGCCTCCACCCCCGAAGGTTCCACGTGGACATCAAGACCGCCTCCGCCCTGCACCGTCTGCGCCTCGTCTCCGTGCCGGAGGCGCTGTCGTTCCCGGCCCTGCTGATCTTCGGCTCGCTGCTCAGCCGGATCTCGGACATCGACTACCTGCTGCTGCCGCTGGGTCTCCTGCACGCGTTCCTGTTCATGGTCTACTCGGTGCTGCTGCTGGACGTGTGGTACAAGGCGAAGTGGCCCTTCAAGAAGGTCCTGTTCTTCTTCGTCCTCTCGGTGGTCCCCCTGGGCGGCCTCTACGGCGACAAGCTGCTCAAGCGCGAAGAGGCCGACAGCGTGGTCGCCGCCCGTGCCCGCGAGGCGGCCCAGGCGTGATCGTCGCGTTCTCGGTGACCCCGCTCGGGGTCGGTGAAGAGGTGGGCGAGTACGTCGCCGACGCGGTCCGCGTGGTCCGCGAGTCCGGGCTGCCGAACCGCACCGACGCCATGTTCACCACCGTCGAGGGCGAGTGGACCGAGGTCATGGACGTGATCCGGCGCGCGGTCGCCGCCGTCGAGGAGCGGGCGCCCCGCGTCTCCTTCGTCCTCAAGGCCGACATCCGACCCGGCGTCACCGACGGGATCACCTCCAAGGTGGAGACGGTGGAACGCCACCTCGGGCAGGGCTGAACCGCCCGCCCCCGTACGCCCGAAGCGCCCCCGGCCGACCCGGCCGGGGGCGCTTGCGCATTGCGGGGCTGCTCGGCCGTGCCCCTGCGGTGCCCCTGCGGTGCCCCTGCGGGGTTGCTCGGCGGTGTCCTGTGCGGGAGGGCAGTCGGGCGGTGGTGTGCGGGTGTGGTGTGGTGCGGTGCCCCTGCGGGGTTGCTCCGCCGTGCCCTTGCGG
>NZ_LBMK01000002.1:822682-980186 GCF_001005295.1 Streptomyces yangpuensis
CGCGCAACCGGGGCCGCCTGGCCGGGGCGTACCCGCACGCGCCGAGCCGAGGAGACACCCCGTACCGGCACCGCTCCCCGACCCCCACCAGCCCCCGCCCGGCCAAGAGCCCAACCCGAACCACCGAGCACCACATGAAACCCCGCCCGGCCGGAGCCAGAGCCGGACCGCCGAGCAACCCCGCAGGGGAAAGGTTGAGCGGTCGCTCAAACTCGCCTAGAGTCCGGGTTGAGCGATCGCTCAAAAGGCGGGAACGGGGGGTGGCCATGGGCCTGTACGTCGAGACGTTCGTCCGGGCCGGGATGAACGAGCTGTGGGAACGCAGCCAGGATCCGGACCGGCACCAGCGGTGGGACCTGAGGTTCACCTCCATCCACCACCTCCCGCGGTCCGAGGGCGAGCCGCAGCGGTTCCGGTACGCGACCCGCGTACTGCCCTTCGTCTCCGTCGACGGGACCGGCGTCTCCGCGGGGGAGCGCCGCCGGCCCGACGGGACCAGGGTGTCGGCCCTGCGGTTCGCCTCGGACCACCCGCTCTCGCTGCTCGCCGAGGGCAGCGGCTACTGGCGCTACGTTCCGGACGGCGACGGCATCCGCTTCCTCACCGGCTACGACTACCGGCCCCGATGGGGCCGCTTCGGGGCGCTCGCCGACCGGTTGGTCCTGCGGCCGCTCATGGGCTGGGCCACCGCCTGGTCCTTCGACAGGCTGCGGCTGTGGTGCGAACGCGGAACCCCGCCGGGCCTCGCCCTCGCCCGGGCGGTGGGGGAGAGCGCACTGCGCGCGCTGCTGTCCGCGGCTGCCCTGCTGTACACCCCCACGGCCGTGGCCCTGCTCGTCCTGACCGCGGCGGTGCTGCTGCCGCCCCTGCCCGGAACCCCGGCCGCCCGCCGCTGCCTGCGCACCCCGCCCGGCCGCACCCCGGCCGCGGCCCCCCGTCTGCTCAGCACCCTGGAGCCGTCATGACCTCCATCTTCCGCGCCCACATGGGCACCGACTTCGACCGTCTGCACCCGCAGATCCAGCGCCGGTTCTCGGTCGGGCTGGAGAGCGGGGAGGGCTGCGTCGGCCGCGGGACCATGGACCGGATCTGGCACGGCGGCAGCTTCGTGAAGCCCTTCCTCCGGCTCGGCGGGATGCGCAACATCCTGGTGCCGCGCGAGGGCCGCGACGTCCCCTTCGTCATCGAGAACCTCCCGTACCTCGACTCCTTCGGGCGCGAGACCGTCACCTTCGTGCGGACCTTCACGCTGCCCGACGGGCCGCACCGGTTCGACGCCACGATGGTCCACAGCCCCGAGCGCGACTGCGTCCTCGACTACCTGGGCACCCACCAGCACCTCGCCAGCGATCTGCACATGAGTGCCGAACCGGACGGCTCGCTGCTCATCCGCTCCGGCGAACACCGCTTCCGTGAGGGGCCCGTCGACGTCCGCGTCCCCGACCTCATCGGCGGCGACGCCGAGGTGCGCGAGTCCTTCGACGACGCCACCGGCCGGTTCCGGATCCGGGTGCGCGTGGTCAACCGCCGCTTCGGGCCGCTCTTCGGGTACGAGGGCTCCTTCACCGCGCAGTACGTGGACGTCCGCGCGCACGGGGTCCGCGGCGACCTGCGGCCGGTCCGTGAGGAGGCCCGGGCGTGAGCGCGGCCAGTGCGGCCACCAAGGAGAAGCTCCTCGAAGGGGCCCTGCGCACGCTCGTCGAGCAGGGGATCGCCAAGGCCTCGGCCCGCACCATCGCGGCCACCGCCGGCGTCGGCCAGGGCCTGATCTTCTACCACTTCGGCTCCGTCGACGACCTGCTGGCCGCTGCCTGCCGGTACGGGGCCGAGCAGCGGGTCGCCCGCTACCGCGGCCGGCTCGCCGCACTGGGCGGCCTCACCGAACTGGTGGAGTTCGCCCGCGCGATGCACGCCGAGGAGCGGGAGGCCGGGCACGTCGCCGTGCTCGGGCAGCTGCTGGCCGCCGGGCAGAACTCGCCCGCCCTCGCGGCCGCCACCGCCGACGGACTCGGCCTGTGGATCGCGGAGCTGGAGGCGGTGCTCACCCGGCTGCTCGCGGCGACCCCGCTGGACGGGTTCGCCGACCCCGCGGGGCTCGCCCGGGCCACCGCCGCCTCCTTCGTCGGTATCGAGCTGTACGAGGTGGTGGACCCGCAGGGCGCCGGCCGCGCGTTCGACGCCCTGGAGCAGCTCGCCGGACTGGCCGCGCTGCTGGAGGGCCTGGGCCCGCTGAGCCAGCGCGCGGTCCGCCACGGCCTCCGCCGCGGCACCCGTACCTGACCCGGGGGCCCGGCCCGGGCCCGTCGGATCCGGGGCGGGTCAGTCGGGGGCGCGGCGGGCCAGGCCCAGGGCCTGCTCGGGCCACCAGGTGCCCGCCGGCGGGCCACCGCGGCAGGTTCCGTCGGACTCGCCGGGCCGCTTCACCCAGAGGTACGCGTCGACGAGCGGGTCGTCGGTCCGGTCGGTCGGCGGGGTGCCGAGGGCGCGGCCCGGAGGGTTGCACGAGGCCGGGGTGCGCTCGCCCGGCAGCGGCCCCGCGCCGTTGCGGCCGGTGTCGACGACGAAGTGCCTGCCGCCGACCGCCCGGGAGAGCTCGGCGCCGTAGGCCCGGACGGCCGCGTCCGGCTGGAAACCGGAGACGTTGAGGGCGAAGCCGTCGGCGCGGTCGAGGCCCGCCTCGCGGAGCGGGCCGGCGAGGTCCGACGGGTCCCGGATCCACCCCGGGTCGCCCGCGTCCAGGTAGACCTTCGTGTTGCGGTTCTTCTTCAGCCGGCCGACGGCCTCGGAGAGCAGCCGGTAGCGCTCGGCGCGCTGCCCGGCGGGCACGCAGCCGTCGACGGTGTGCGCGATGGCGTGCGGTTCCAGGACGACGAGGGCCCGGGCGTCGCCGATGGCATCGGCGAAGGCGCCGATCCAGCGGCCGTAGGCCCGGGCGTCGGCGGCGCCCCCGGCCGGCTGCTTCCCGCAGTCGCGGCCCGGGAGGTTGTGCGCGGCGAGCAGCAGGGTCCGCCCGGCGGCCTTCGCCGCCGCGCGGGCCCGGCGGATCCCCGGGCCGGGATCGCCCGGCCGCCCCCACAGCGCGACCGGCCGCTCGGCGATCCGGCGCAGCACCTGGGCGTCGTCGTAGCGGCCCGTCGCCTCCCACGCCGTGACCTGCCGGGCGGCTTCGCTGCCCGGGTCCACCCAGAACGGGGACGCGCCGTCGTTGGCGGCCGGGGCGGGGGCCCCGGGAGCCGCGGCGGGGGTGGGGGGACCGGGCTCCGGTACGGAGCCGGAGCCGCAGGCGGTGGCCGCCGCGAGGAGCAGGACGAGGCCGAGGACTGCGGCGGGCCGGGCGGCGACGGGTGGCATCCGGTTTCCTCGGGACGAAGGGCCGGGCGGCGGACCATGACGCCGCATGACCGGAATATGGTGACATGACGGACAGTCGGCCCGGCCGTGCGACACCGACCCGCGAGACCGCCCGCGCGACTCCGCCCGCGGCTCGTCGGCCGGTACCGGTCAGCCCGTGGCGTCCCCCGTGGTGAGGGCGATGGCCAGCGGGGTGCGCTCGTAGAGCACCTGGTGCCCCCGCCGTGCGGAGATCAGGAGCCCCGCCGCGTGCAGCGCCCCCAGGTGGGCCGAGACCGTGGACGGGGCCAGCCCGAGGCGGTGCGCCAGAGCCGTGGTGGACGCCGGCTCGTGCAGCGCGCACAGCACGTCCGCCCGGGCCCGGCCCAGCAGCCGGGCCAGCGCGGTCGGCGTGTCCGCACCCGCCGCGGCCCACAGGGCGCCGATGCCCCGGGCCGGGTACACGACCGTGGGCTGCCAGGGCGGGTCGAAGCCGCCCGCGATCTGCGGCCAGACGAAGGCGCTCGGCATGAGCAGCAGTCCCTGGCCGCCCAGGACGCGGTCGTGGTGGCTGGGCCGCTCGATGGTCAGGGTGAGCGAGGCGGCGTCCCAGGACAGATCGGGGTGCAGGCCGTCGAAGAGCGACTCCAGTCCGCCGGCGGCGAGGCGGCGCGTGTGGAAGAGGACGTCCGCCTCCAGCAGCGCCCGAAGCCGGGGCCAGTGCGGCTCGACCAGCACCCCCCAGGCCCGTTCCAGCAGATCGGCCAGCTCCCGCACCGACCGCGCCGGATCGGCCAGCAGGTACCGGCCCAGATCGCTGTCGAGAGCACCCGGAGTACAGGCCAGCGCCCTGCGCATGTCCTCGCGTGCCGCGTCCGGGTCGGCCGCGCGGATCACCGCGAGCTCCTCCTCGAAGGAGCCGCCCGGTCCGCTCGGCGGCGGGCTGATGAAGTCGGTGCTGTGCCCGTGGCGCGGCATCAGCAGCCACAGCGGCCGCAGGTCCAGCCCGTCGGCGGCGGCCCGGATCCGCCGGAGCCACGGCAGGTGGTAGCCCTGCCGGTCCGGGCGGCTCAGGGTGCGGATCGCCTCCTGCGTCTCCCACGCCGGCGACAGCGCGAACCGGCACCGCAGCAGGTCCTCGTGCCCGAAACGATGGTGCAACCCCATGCCGCACCCTCCCGCTCCACGGACCGCTCCGCCCGGCATTCGCTCCAGGCCGAATCTCTACGCCGGCCAGCCTAGGCCCCCGACGCTGCCGTCATGGCAACCGTCACCCCGGCCCCGGCCGAAGCGGGCTCCGCCGGCTACCGCAGCGTGCTGCGGACCCCGGAGTTCCCCGCCGTCTTCGCCGCACACCTGATGTCCGTACTCGGCCTGGTCGTCGCCGAGATCTCCCTCTCCGTCCTCGTCTACCGCATCACCGGCTCGCCGCTGATGAGCGCGCTCACCTTCGCCCTCGGCTTCCTCCCCTACGTCCTCGGCGGCACCCTGCTCGCCGGGATCGCCGACCGCCATCCCGCCCGGCGGGTGCTCGTCACCTGCGACCTCGTCTGCGCGGGCTGCGCGGCGGCCATGGTGCTGCCCGGCACCCCCGTCGCCGTGCTCCTCGTCCTGCGCTGCGCCATGGCCTTCGTCGCCCCCCTCTTCCAGGGCACGCGCAACGCCTCCCTCCCCGACATCCTCGGCTCCGGCGACACCTACGTCCTGGGCCGGTCGCTGCTGCGCATGGTCGCCCAGAGCGCCCAGCTCATCGGCTTCGGCCTCGGCGGGCTGCTGCTCACGGTGCTCGCCCCGCGTGCCGCCATCGCGCTGACGGCCGCCGGATTCCTCGGCTCGGCCCTGCTGCTGCGGCTGGGCACCCGAGCCCGTCCCGCGCGGACGGCCGTCCGTACCTCCCCGCTCGCCGGGATGCGGGCCGTCCTGGGCCGGCGCCGGCTGCGGGCGCTCACCCTCCTGTTCTGGCTGCCGCCCGTCTTCCTCGTCGTCCCGGAGGCGCTGCTCGCCGCGTACGCCGACGGCATCGGCGCCGGGACCGCCGTCCTCGGGCTGATGATGTGCGCCATGCCCGTCGGCACCATCGCCGGGGAGCTGTGGGCGGGCTCCGCGCTCAGCGCGCGGACGCGTTCGCGGATCGTGGCCCCGCTGGCCGCCGCCGGACTGCTGCCCTTCCTCCTCTACGCCGGCCGGCCGGGCGTGCCCCTGGCCCTGTGCGCGCTGCTGCTCGCCGGGCTGGCCCACGCGTACACCCTGGGGCTGGACCAGTGGTACGTGGACGCCGTCCCCGACGAACTGCGCGGCCGGGCGATGACCCTGCTCAGCACCGGCCTGATGACCCTCCAGGGAGCCGGCATGGCCCTGGCCGGCCTCGCCGCCGAATTCCTCCCGGTGCACGTGGTCGTCACCGGGGCCGGAGTGCTCGGCACCGCCGTCGTCCTGGGGCTCCTGGCCGAACTGCGGTCCGCCGTCCGGCAGGAGGAGCGACTGAGGGATGAGACGGCCCACGCCGGGAAGTGACCTCCCGGTAGGGTCGGAAGCGTGCCCAAGCCGCTCAGCCTTCCCTTCGACCCCATCGCCCGCGCCGACGAGCTCTGGCAGCAGCGCTGGGGTCCCGTGCCCTCGATGGCCGCGATCACCTCGATCATGCGCGCCCACCAGATCCTGCTCGGCGAGGTCGACGCGGTCGTCAAGCCGTACGGGTTGACCTTCGCGCGCTACGAGGCGCTGGTGCTGCTCACCTTCTCCAAAGCGGGCGAACTGCCGATGTCGAAGATCGGCGAGAGGCTGATGGTCCACCCGACCTCGGTGACGAACACCGTGGACCGGCTGGTGCGGTCCGGGCTGGTCGCCAAGCGGCCCAACCCCAACGACGGCCGGGGCACCCTCGCCTCCATCACGGAGAAGGGCCGGGAGGTCGTCGAGGCCGCCACGAAGGACCTGATGGCCGTCGACTTCGGCCTCGGCGTGTACGACGCCGAGGAGTGCGGGGAGATCTTCGCCCTGCTCCGGCCGCTGCGGGTGGCCGCCGCGGACTTCGACGAGTCCTGAGGGCCCCGCCCACCTCTTCCGCGATCACGGGGCCGCGTCAAGATCGAGCAAAACGGACGGTTAGGCTCGTCCGCATGAAACGAAGCGTGCTGACCCGCTACCGCGTCATGGCCTACGTGACCGCGGTCATGCTCCTGATCCTCTGCGCCTGCATGGTGGCGAAGTACGGCTTCGACACCGGTGCCGATCTCACCTTCGTGGTGTCGCAGACGCACGGTGTGCTCTTCATGATCTACCTCGTTTTCGCCTTCGACCTGGGCTCCAAGGCGAAGTGGCCCTTCGGCAAGCTGCTCTGGGTGCTCGTGTCGGGCACGATTCCGCTGGCGGCCTTCTTCGTCGAGCGGGGGATCCGCGCCGAGGTGGAACCGCTGATCAGCGACCCGCTCGCGACCGCGAAGGCCTGACGACGAGGCGAGCGTCACTCACCCCCGGGACGACTCCCGGGGGTTTCCCATCGACATTTACTAGGACGTCCTAGTAAATTCGTGGTTATGGACGCTGACGCCATCGAGGAGGGCCGCCGCCGCTGGCAGGCCCGTTATGACAAGGCCCGCAAGCGCGAGGCGGACTTCACCACGCTCTCCGGCGACGAGGTCGAACCGGTCTACGGACCCCGCCCCGGCGACACCTACGAGGGCTTCGAGCGGATCGGCTGGCCGGGGGAGTACCCGTACACGCGCGGCCTGCACGCCACCGGCTACCGCGGCCGGACCTGGACCATCCGCCAGTTCGCCGGCTTCGGCAACGCCGAGCAGACGAACGAGCGCTACAAGATGATCCTGGCCGCCGGCGGCGGCGGGCTCTCCGTCGCCTTCGACATGCCGACCCTCATGGGGCGCGACTCCGACGACCCCCGCGCGCTCGGCGAGGTGGGCCACTGCGGCGTCGCCATCGACTCCGCCGCCGACATGGAGGTCCTCTTCAAGGACATCCCCCTCGGCGACGTCACGACCTCCATGACGATCTCGGGCCCCGCCGTGCCCGCCTTCTGCATGTACCTGGTCGCCGCCGAGCGCCAGGGCGTGGACCCCGCCGTCCTGAACGGCACGCTGCAGACGGACATCTTCAAGGAGTACATCGCCCAGAAGGAGTGGCTCTTCGAACCGGAGCCGCACCTGCGCCTCATCGGCGACCTCATGGAGTACTGCGCGAAGGGCATCCCCGCCTACAAGCCGCTCTCCGTCTCCGGCTACCACATCCGCGAGGCCGGGGCCACGGCCGCGCAGGAGCTCGCCTACACCCTCGCCGACGGATTCGGCTATGTGGAGCTCGGGCTCTCCCGCGGCCTGGACGTGGACCACTTCGCCTCCGGTCTCTCCTTCTTCTTCGACGCGCACCTCGACTTCTTCGAGGAGATCGCCAAGTTCCGCGCCGCCCGCCGGATCTGGGCGCGCTGGATGAAGGAGGTCTACGGGGCCAAGAGCGAGAAGTCGATGTGGCTGCGCTTCCACACGCAGACCGCCGGCGTCTCCCTGACCGCCCAGCAGCCCTACAACAACGTCGTGCGCACCGCCGTCGAGGCCCTCGCGGCCGTCCTCGGCGGCACCAACTCCCTGCACACCAACGCTCTCGACGAGACCCTCGCGCTGCCCAGCGAGCAGGCCGCCGAGATCGCCCTGCGCACCCAGCAGGTGCTGATGGAGGAGACCGGCGTCGCCAATGTGGCGGACCCGCTGGGCGGCTCCTGGTTCGTGGAGCAGCTCACCGACCGCATCGAGGCCGACGCCGAGCGGATCTTCGAGCAGATCAAGGAGCGCGGCCTGCGCGCCCACCCCGACGGGCAGCACCCCATCGGGCCGATCACCTCGGGCATCCTGCGCGGCATCGAGGACGGCTGGTTCACCGGCGAGATCGCCGAGTCGGCCTTCCAGTACCAGCGCTCCCTGGAGAAGGGCGACAAGCGGGTCGTCGGCGTCAACGTCCACCACGGGTCGGTGACCGGTGACCTGGAGATCCTGCGGGTCAGCCACGAGGTGGAGCGCGAGCAGGTCCGCGTCCTCGCCGACCGCAAGGCCGGCCGCGACGACGCCAAGGTCGCCGCGTCCCTGAAGGCCATGCTGGACGCCGCCCGGGACGGGTCGAACATGATCCCCGCCATGCTGGACGCGGTGCGCGCCGAGGCCACGATGGGCGAGATCTGCAACACCCTGCGCGACGAATGGGGCACCTACACCGAGCCCCCGGGCTTCTAGTGCTGTGACCGCCGCTTTCGGGCCCGCAGGGTCCGGGACGGCCGGTCGTGCCCCGTACGGTGGGGGCGTGACCGGCCTTCCTGTGCCCGTACGGGGCGTGAGCGCGCGCGTGGTGATGCAGAGCGGCTGCGGGCCGTTCGCGTACATCGTGGTGGACTTCGAGCCGCCCGGCCCCGACGGCGGGTCGGAGTTCCTGCACACGGTGTCCGACGACCGGCTGCCGCACGAGTTCCTGCCGGCGGTGTGGGACGGGATCCGCGAGGGGCTGGGCGGGGTGGCGGCCGTGGTGCTGCTCACCGACGGCGGTTTCCACGAGGTCGACTCCCGTGCATCCGGGTACCGGCTCGCCGGCCGGTACGCGGGGCTTGCGGCGCTGGCGGCCGCCGGCCTGGGGGAGCCGCCCGAGGACCGGGGCCGGCAGATCAGGGTGAACTGGCCCGGCAAGCCCCGGCCGAAGCCGGCGAGCGGGCCGTGACCGCGGCGGCAGCGGCCGGGCGGGTCAGGCGGGGTCAGGCGGCGGTCGCGCCGCGCAGGCCGTGCATCAGGAGGGCGGTGAAGGCGGCCACCCAGAGCTCGTCCACCGGCTCGGAGCTCACCAGGGCGCGGTGCACGACGGTGCCCGCGATCACGTCGAAGATCAGGTCGGTGGTGCTGCCCGCGAGGAACTCGTCCTCCTCGTAGGGGAGTTCGCCGCGCGCCTGGGCCCGCTCACGGCCCAGTACGACGAGGCGTTTCTGCCGGTCCACGATCGCCGACCGGATCCGGTCACGCAGGGCCTCGTCCCGGGTGGACTCGGAGACGACCGCCATCAGGGCGGTACGGGCCTCCGGCCGCCGCAGCAGCTCGGCGAAGCGCAGGACCACGTACTCGATGTCGGCTTCCAGGGAGCCCCGGTCCGGCAGTTCGAGCGAGTCGAAGAGCTCCGCGACCGCGTCCACGACCAGCTCGCTCTTGCCCGCCCAGCGCCGGTAGAGGGTGGTCTTGGCGACGCCCGCGCGGGCCGAGACGTCGCTCATCGTCAGCTTCGACCAGCCCAGTTCGACCAGCGCGTCCCGGGTGGCGGCGAGGATGGCGGCGTCCGCGGACGCGCTGCGGGGGCGACCGGTGCGGCCGGGGCTGGCGTTGCGCATGGCCGAGACCATACCCGTCGGTAGCCGAACGGGCGGCTGTGGTTCAGATCACGGCCGCCGCGGGGGCGCGGAGGGCCTCCGGGGGAGTTACGCTACGGCTCGTAGCGTAAGAGCGACAACCACGCGAAGGGCTACAGGCGCCAGGTGGGGACCCGGCGCCGCACAGCAACACGATCGCGACGGATGCGACGGCACGGCCGGGCGGTGACGCCCGTACGGCCAATTCGCGCGATCTTTTTCGTCGGCGCGCGCATACGGGGGAGGATGTACGCATGCAGCCCAGAAACATGTCCATGAGCGGCGTCGTCGACCTCGCCGCGGTGAAGGCGGCCGGCGAGGCCAAGGCCAAGGCCGAGCAGGCCCGCGCCGAGGCGGCCCGCCAGGCGAGCCAGGGTGGCGGGGCCGCCCCGTCCGCCGGTGCCGTTCCGCCGTCCGCGCTCGTCATCGACGTAGACGAGGCCGGCTTCGAACGTGATGTGCTCCAGCTCTCCACGGAAGTCCCGGTCGTCCTGGACTTCTGGGCAGAGTGGTGCCAGCCGTGCAAGCAGCTCAGCCCGCTCCTGGAACGCCTGACCGTCGAGGCGAACGGCCGCCTCGTGCTGGCCAAGGTGGACGTCGACGCCAACCAGATGCTGATGCAGCAGTTCCAGATCCAGGGCATCCCGGCCGTCTTCGCCGTGGTCGCCGGTCAGGTGCTGCCGCTCTTCCAGGGTGTCGCCCCCGAGCAGCAGATCCGCGAGACCCTCGCCCAGCTGGTCCAGGTCGCCGAGGAGCGGTTCGGGATCATCGGCATCGAGGTGGACCCGAACGCCGAGGGCGCCGCCGAGTCCGCCCCGGCCGAGGCCCCGGCCGGTCCGCACGACGCACTGCTGGAGGCGGCCGTCGTCGCGCTCGACGCCGGTGACCTGGGCGGCGCGGTGCAGGCCTACAAGAACGTACTCGCGGACGACCCGGGCAACACCGAGGCCAAGCTGGGCCTGGCCCAGGCCGAACTGCTCGCCAGGGTCCAGCACATGAACCCGCAGCAGGTCCGCGCCGCCGCGGCCGAGAACCCGCGCGATCCGGCGGCGCAGATCGCCGCGGCCGACCTCGACCTGGTCGGCGGACATGTGGAGGACGCCTTCGGGCGCCTGGTGGACACCGTGAAGGTCACGTTCGGTGACGACAGGGATGCCGTACGGCTGCGCCTGCTGGAGCTGTTCGAAGTGATCGGCGCGGACGACCCGAGGGTGACGGCGGCGCGCACGGCGCTCGCGCGGGTGCTCTTCTAGGCGGGCCCCGCGCCCCACGCTCCGGGCCGCTGGGAGCCCGCTCCCCGTAGCCTTCCGGACGTCGGCGGGTCGCCGCCGATTTGTTGACACGTAGATAAACAGCGGCCGCGCTTTGCCAAAACTTGGCAATTGCGGCCGCTGTTACTCGCAGTAAATCGAACCTTGCGAACTGTCCGGTGTGTTCACCGGTTCACCGTTTTGTCGTGGCCCTGGGCGGCACCCTGCGTTGCCGACGGACGGTTACAGGCAGCATCCAGGTTATCTGGCCGTTACCCGCCAGTAACGAACCCCCTTGTGCCCCGGCCGGGAATGGACCACGATCGGCGACGCTCGGTCCTTCCCGCAGAGCCGCTCGCTCGGAGCCGCGGTGGAGGGTCCCCACCGGGCCGGCCGGTGGCAGTGGCACCGACCGTGGGACAGGGGGGTCTCTGCCGCACCGGCGGGGCCTGTCCTCCAGGTTGCGCGAACGCGTGGCCCAGTGGTTGTCGCTCGGGGGTGAACGCCGGTGAATCGGACGTGGCACGGCCGCGGTCCGGCCACCTGCGCTCCTTCCCGAGGACGTAGCACTTCTCCCATCCCAGGACGGGCTCGGCCCGGACCGGAGATGTACGTCCGAGAAGGAGGAACGAAATGAGTTCTCAGGTTCGTGGCGGGACCAGATGGAAGCGCTTCGCGCTCGTCATGGTGCCGAGCATCGCGGCCACCGCCGCGGTCGGTGTGGGTCTGGCGCAGGGTGCCCTCGCGGCGTCCTTCAGCGTCTCCGGCCAGGACTTCAAGGTCTCGGCCGACAAGCTCGACGGTGACAACCTCATCCAGTACGGCGGCATCGCCGAGGGGCACGACCTCAAGGGCAACGCGCAGCACCACCCGGTGACCATCTCCGGGTTCAGCCACGCCGAGATCACCAACATGTGCCAGTCGCTGGTGACCCCGACGCCGCTGGGCAACATCACGCTGCAGCTGCGCACCGGCCACAAGGGCAAGCCGGCCGTCGCCGACAACATTTACCTGGATGTTGCGGAGCTCGACACCGACGCCGAGTTCAAGAACCTGGACATCGGTGTCGCGGTCGGCGACCCGGGCCACAAGACGAAGCCGCAGGCTGGCACGGTCACCAGCCCGTACGCGTTCTCGCAGCGCGCGGACAAGGCGATCCTGACGAACGTGCGCCAGAAGGCGTGGGCGACCACCGCCGGCACGTTCAAGCTGCCCGACCTGAAGCTGCGTCTGATGGGCGGCGACCAGCCGTGCTACCAGGACTCCAAGGACTGAGTCCGTCCCGGTGAATGACCGGACGGGCGGGTGGCGACGGCCGTCCCCGCCCGTCCGGGCTCCACAGAGTTCTCCGTACCACCGTTTCCAGGGAGCTGTTGTCCATGAACCCCCAGGCCCCGGTTTACGTTCGCGCAGAAGACGACGCCTGGCTCACCGTGGTGTACTACCACTTCCATGCCTGGAGCGGTCGCCGTCCCTTCTGGGCCGGGCTGTTCACGCTCCTCGGCGGCTTCCCGATCGCGTACTTCCCTTATGCGGACCTCCGGTTGGGCAATGTCAGTCTGGCGATGGCCACCACGGGCGGCGCCGGCGCACTGATCATCGGTGTACTGCTGATCACGCTGGGCCTCGCCCTCTGGTTCCAGCAGACCATCCGCGTCTTCGCCGGAGTCGCCTCGATCCTGTTGGCCCTGGTGTCCCTGCCGGTGTCCAACCTGGGCGGATTCGGGATGGGCTTCATCCTCTCCCTCATCGGCGGCGCCCTCGCGCTGTCGTGGGCGCCCGGTCAGCCGGCGGACGAGGAGCCGGCGGGTCAGCCGCAGGCCGCCGCCGGTCCGGCCAAGGCGGAGGCGGTGATGGGCGTCCAGGGCATCCCGGCGCCCCGCGAGACGGAGACGGCACACGCGACCGAGACGACTGCCCACGCCGATGGCGGGAGGAACAGTGCGGGGTGACGAGACGCAGCGGGCCGTGGCCCCGGGCGCAGAGTCCCGTGAGAGAAAGGGCCCGCGCCACGCGGCGCCCAGGAAGTCGCTGCTGAACAAGATCCAGATACCTGTCGGCAAGACGATGGCGCTGGCGGCGATGCCGACGGCCGTCCTCGTCGGGATGGGCATGGCGCCCAAGCTCGCCGTGGCCGACGACAAGGAGATCCCCTTCGCCCCCGGGCCGTGCGTGACGCGGTCCGACGAGCCGGCGGAGACCGAGTCGAAGTCCCCGTCCCCCACGCCGTCGAAGACGGCCTCGCCGAGCGCCTCGCCCAGTGCGTCACCCGCACCGTCGACGGCTGCCAAGCCGAAGGCGAGCGCCTCTGCGTCACCGAGCACGTCCCCGTCGGCGAACGCCCCGGCCCCGGCCACCACACCGGCGCCGGAGCCGACCAAGTCCACGAACCCCCTGGACCCGCTGGGCGTCGGCGACAAGCTGAAGGACCTCGTCGACGGACTCGGCCGGCCGCTGGAGGACCCCAAGGCGACCCCGACGCCCACACCGTCCACCACCGAGAAGCCGGCCCCGGCTCCGGACCCGGCCGCGGACGCGATCCGGGACGCCGCCGAGAAGGCGGGTGCCACGGTCGAGGAGCTGCCCGACGAGGTCAAGGACACCGTCGACAAGCCCAAGGACGAGACGCCCAAGGACAAGGACAAGGGCGACGAGGACAAGGACGACAAGGACAAGGACGAGGCGAAGAAGGACCCGGACGGGAAGGAACCCTTCCCCTGCCCGACCTACGACGCCGAGGCCCTGGCCAACGCCGACCTGGAGCAGGGCATCCCGCTCCTGCCGGACGAGCCCTGGTACCTCGACAGTTCGCTGCTGACCCTCTACGGCCTGGACTACCACGGCATCGTCGAGGTGAAGACCGGCAGCGGCAAGATCAAGAAGGTCCTGAAGTTCACGGCGGACTCGCTGGACATCAAGGACCTCTACCAGACGGTCGGCAAGGGCGGGAACGTCGCCCACCTGAAGTCCCGTCCGGGCTCCACCTCCAAGATCCGCGGAGGCACGGTGACGATGTACACCGAGAGCCTCAAGGGGAACCTGTTCGGTCTGATCCCGATCGAGTTCACCCCGAACAGCCCGCCGCCCCTGAACGTCCCGTTCGCGTTCTTCACGGACGTCAAGGTCGTCCAGGCGGCGCAGTTCGGCGGCACCCTGACGGTCCCGGGCCTGAAGAACTACATGGGCCCGCCGGAGTAGCAGGCGCACGCGGTACGCACACGCGGTACACACACCGAGGGCGGCACCCCGCATCACTGCGGGGTGCCGCCCTCGGTCTCTGTGCGGCAGAGTTTCGCGGTGCGACGGCGTCAGGCGCGGTCGACGCCGCCCAGGTGGTGTACCCGGACCATGTTGGTGGTGCCCGGGACGCCGGGGGGCGAGCCGGCGGTGATGATCATGGTGTCGCCCTCGTTGTAGCGGCCCAGCTTCAGCAGCTCGCCGTCCACCAGGTCGACCATCGCGTCGGTGGTGTCCACGTGCGGGACGATGTACGACTCGACGCCCCAGCTCAGCGTGAGCTGGTTGCGGGTGTTGACGTCCGTGGTGAAGGCCAGGATCTGCTGCGTGGCACGATAGCGCGACAGGCGGCGGGCGGTGTCCCCGGACTGGGTGAAGGCGATGAGCGCCTGGCCGTCGAGGAAGTCGGCGATCTCGCACGCCGCACGGGCCACGGAGCCGCCCTGGGTGCGCGGCTTCTTGCCCGGGACCAGCGGCTGGAGGCCCTTGGAGAGGAGCTCCTCCTCGGCCGCCGCGACGATCTTCGACATCGTCTTGACGGTCTCGATCGGGTAGGCGCCGACCGAGGACTCGGCCGACAGCATGACCGCGTCCGCGCCGTCGAGGATCGCGTTGGCGACGTCGGACGCCTCCGCGCGCGTCGGGCGGGAGTTGGTGATCATCGACTCCATCATCTGGGTCGCGACGATCACCGGCTTGGCGTTGCGGCGGCACATCTCGATGAGCCGCTTCTGGACCATCGGGACCTTCTCGAGCGGGTACTCGACGGCCAGGTCGCCACGGGCCACCATGACCGCGTCGAAGGCGGCGACCACGGCCTCCATGTTCTCGACGGCCTGCGGCTTCTCCACCTTGGCGATGACGGGGACCCGGCGGCCCTCCTCGTCCATGACCCGGTGGACGTCCTTGACGTCGTTGGCGTCACGGACGAAGGACAGGGCGACCATGTCGCAGCCCATCCGCAGGGCGAAGCGGAGGTCGTCGACGTCCTTCTCCGACAGGGCCGGGACGTTCACCGCGGCACCCGGCAGGTTGATGCCCTTGTGGTCCGAGATGACACCGCCCTCGATGACGATGGTCCGCACCCGCGGGCCGTCGACCTCCGTCACCCGGAGCTCGACGTTGCCGTCGTTGATCAGGACCTGGTCGCCCTTGGCGACGTCACCCGGGAGGCCCTTGTAGGTGGTGCCGCAGATGGACTTGTCACCCGGGACGTCCTCGGTGGTGATGGTGAACTCGTCACCGCGCACCAGCTCGACCGGGCCCTCGGCGAAGGTCTCCAGCCGGATCTTGGGGCCCTGGAGGTCGGCGAGGACGCCGACGGCGCGCCCGGTGTCCTCGGAGACCTGCCGGACGCGGTCGTACCGCTCCTGGTGTTCTGCCTGGGACCCGTGGCTGAAGTTGAATCGGGCCACGTTCATACCTGCCTCGATGAGCGCTTTCAGCTGCTCATACGAGTCGACGGCGGGGCCCAGCGTGCAGACGATTTTGGAACGGCGCATGACTGGATCCTATCGGTTTGTTTCGCAGCGGAATATTCCGGCTGGTGGAAAGTCCAAGTGACTATCGAGTAACCAGCGCATACGTCTGGGTGGCGATCTCCAGTTCCTCGTCCGTCGGGACGACCGCCACGGCCACACGGGCATGATCCGCCGAAATCAGGCGCGGCTGCGGGGAACGCGCCGCGTTGGCTTCGAGATCCAGCGCCAGGCCCAGTTCGGCCAGGCCGTCCAGCGCGGCCTCCCGGACCTGGTGGGCGTTCTCGCCGACCCCGGCCGTGAACGCCACCGCGTCCACCCGCCCGAGCACCGCCGCGTAGGCCCCGATGTACTTCTTCAGCCGGTGGACGTACGCCTCGAAGGCCAGACGCGCCGACTCGTCGCCCTCGCCCGCCCGCCGCAGCACCTCGCGCATGTCGTTGTCCCCGCACATGCCCAGCAGACCGCTCTTCTTGTTCAGGAGCGAATCGATCTCGTCCACCGAGAGGCCGCCCACCCGCGCCAGGTGGAAGACGACCGCCGGGTCCAGATCGCCCGAGCGGGTGCCCATGACCAGACCCTCCAGCGGGGTCATGCCCATCGACGTCTCCACGCAGACCCCGCCCCGCACGGCCGAGGCGGACGCGCCGTTGCCCAGGTGCAGCACGATCACGTTCACGTCCTCCACCGGCCTGCCGAGCAGCGCGGCCGTCGCCCGCGACACGTAGGCGTGGGAGGTGCCGTGGAAGCCGTACCGCCGGATGGAGTAGGCCTCGGCGGTCCCGGCGTCGATCGCGTACCGCGCCACGTGCTCCGGCATCGTCGAGTGGAAGGCGGTGTCGAAGACGGCGACCTGGGGGATGTCCGCGCGCAGCGAGCGCGCCACCTCGATGCCCGTGACGTTCGCCGGGTTGTGCAGCGGCGCCAGGGGGATCAGATTCCGGATCTCCGCCAGCACCTCGTCGTCGATCACCGTCGGCCGGGTGAACCTCGTCCCGCCGTGCACCACCCGGTGCCCCACCGCGGCCAGCTCGGGGGAGTCCAGGCCCGTCCCGTCGGCGGCGAGCTCGGCCGCCACGGCCTTCAGCGCGGCCTCGTGGTCCGCGATCGGGCCGACCTGCTCGCGCTTGCCGCGGGCCGCGGCGGGCCCGGTGAGCGGCTCGTGCACCAGCCGGGAGGTCTCCTCGCCGATGCGCTCGACCAGGCCGGTGGCCAGCCGCGAGCGGTCGGCCATGTCGAGGAGCTGGTACTTGACGGACGAGGAGCCGGAGTTGAGGACGAGTACGCGCGATGCGGTCACGGTGCGGGTCTTTCCTTGTCGCGGGCGGAGGGCGGAGGGCGGAGGGCGGAGGGCGGGAAGCAGGGAGGACGGAGGTGGTCAGGCGCCGGTGGCGGGGCCCGGAGCGCCCTGCGCCTGGATCGCCGTGATGGCCACCGTGGTGACGATGTCCTGGACGAGCGCGCCGCGCGAGAGGTCGTTGACCGGCTTGCGCAGACCCTGGAGCACCGGACCGACCGCGACCGCGCCCGCCGAACGCTGCACGGCCTTGTACGTGTTGTTGCCGGTGTTGAGGTCGGGGAAGATCAGCACCGTCGCGCGGCCGGCCACCTCGGACCCGGGCAGCTTGGTCGCGGCGACCGAGGGCTCCACGGCCGCGTCGTACTGGATCGGGCCCTCGACGGCCAGGTCGGGGCGCTGCTCACGGACGGTCTCGGTGGCCTTGCGCACCTTGTCGACGTCGGCGCCGCTGCCCGAGGTGCCCGTGGAGTACGAGAGCATCGCGATCCGCGGTTCCACCCCGAAGGCGGCCGCGGTCGCCGCCGACTGGACGGCGATGTCCGCGAGTTGCTCGGCGTCCGGGTCCGGGTTGACCGCGCAGTCGCCGTACACGAGGACCCGGTCGGCCAGGCACATGAAGAAGACGGACGAGACGATCGAGGCGTCGGGCTTCGTCTTGATGATCTCGAAGGCCGGGCGGATGGTGGCCGCGGTGGAGTGCACCGAGCCGGAGACCATGCCGTCGGCCAGGCCTCGCTGGACCATCAGGGTGCCGAAGTAATTGACGTCGGTGACCACGTCGTGGGCCAGCTCGACGGTCATGCCCTTGTGCGCGCGGACCTCCGCGTAGTACTCGGAGAAGCCGTCCCGCAGCGGTGAGGTCGCCGGGTCGATGATCTGCGCGCCCGAGATGTCGATGCCGAGGTCGCCGGCCTTCTTCAGGATCGTCTGCTCGTCGCCCAGCAGGGTCAGATCGCAGATGCCCCGGCGCAGCACCACGTCCGCGGCGCGCAGCACGCGCTCCTCGGCGCCCTCGGGCAGTACGACGCGGCGGCGGTCGGAGCGGGCCCGCTCCAGCAGCTCGTGCTCGAACATCATCGGGGTGACGCGCTCCGAGCGGGCCACCGACAGCAGCCCGCGCAGTTCGGCGGTGTCCACGTGCCGCTCGAAGAGGCCGAGCGCGGTCTCCAGCTTGCGCGGGGTCGCGGAGTTCAACCGGCTCTGCAGCGAGAAGAGTTCGGCGGCGGTCGGGAAGCTGTTGCCGGCCACCGACACCACGGGCGTGCCCGGCGCCAGCTTCGAGGCCAGCGTCAGGATGTCCTGGCCCGGCCGCTCGTTCAGGGTGAGCAGCACACCGGCGATCGGCGGGGTGCCCGAGGTGTGCGCGGCCAGTGCGCCGATGACGAGGTCGGAACGGTCGCCGGGGGTCACGACCAGGCAGCCCGGGGTCAGGGCGTTCAGGAAGTTCGGCAGCATGGCGCCGCCGAAGACGAAGTCCAGGGCGTCGCGGGCCAGGCCCGCCTCGTCGCCGAGGAGCACCTCGCCGCCGAGCGCCCGGGTGATCTGGGCGACGGTCGGAGCGGACAGCGACTTGTCGTCGGGCAGTACGTAGCAGGGCACGGGGAGGCGGGCGGCGAGCCGCTCGGCTATGAGGTCGCGGTCCTCCGCGGCCACCCGGTTGACGACCATCGCGACCACGTGGCAGCCCAGGCTCTCGTACGCGCGGTAGGCGTTGCGGGCCTCGGCGCGGACGGACTCGGCGGGGTGCTTGGTGCCGCCCACGACGGGCACGACGACCGCGCCCAGCTCGTTGGCCAGGCGGGCGTTGAGCGCCAGCTCGTCGGGGAGGTTGGTCTCCGCATAGTCGGTGCCGAGGACGAGTACGACCTCGTAGTCGCGGGCCAGCCGGTGGTAGCGGTCGACCAGCTGTGAGACCAGCTCGTCGGTGCCCTGCTCGGCCAGGATCGCCGAAGCCTCCCGGTACTCCATCCCGTAGGCCGTCGAGGCGTCCTGGTCGATCCGGTAGCGGGCCTTGAGCAGATCGAAGAGGCGGTCGGGTGCGTCGTGGAGCAACGGGCGGTAGACGCCGACCCGTCCCGTCTGCCGGGTCAGGAGCTCCATGATCCCGAGTTCGACGACCTGCCGGCCGTCCCCCCGCTCGATGCCGGTCACGTACACGCTGCGCGTCACGCGTGCTCTCCGTCTCGTCGTGTGGTCGGTCGACCCGGTTGGGATGACTTGCCCTCTTGACAATACCTCCGCCAATGGATAGGGCGCCCGCCGGAACAAAGGCCTGGTCCGGGGGGTCCTGAGGGCCTCCGGGACGGGTGATGCGCAGCGCGCCCCACTCCGGGACCATGGAACAATCGGACAGGCGGCACCAAATACGCCCTTCGTAGGTGCGGCCGGCGGGCCGCAGGTGTCCTCGGGCACGGCCAGGTACGACCAGGAGCAGGAGACACAGCACGATGCGTATCGGAGTTCTCACCGCGGGCGGCGACTGTCCGGGCCTCAACGCTGTCATCCGCTCGGTCGTACACCGGGCCGTGGTCGGCCACGGGGACGAGGTCATCGGTTTCGAGGACGGCTTCAAGGGTCTCCTCGACGGTCACTTCCGCCCCCTCGACATCAACGCCGTCAGCGGCATCCTGGCCCGCGGCGGCACGATCCTCGGCTCGGCCCGCATGGAACGGGCCCGCCTCCACGAGGCTGCCGAGAACGCGCAGGAGCTGGCCACCCGCTACGGCATCGACGCCCTCATCCCGATCGGCGGCGAAGGCACCCTGACCGCCTCGCGCATGCTGTCCGACGCCGGGATGCCGGTCGTCGGCGTACCGAAGACCATCGACAACGACATCTCCTCCACCGACCGTACCTTCGGCTTCGACACCGCCGTCATGGTCGCCACCGAGGCCATCGACCGCCTCAAGACCACCGCCGAGTCGCACCAGCGCGTGATGGTCGTCGAGGTGATGGGCCGCCACGCGGGCTGGATCGCCCTGGAGTCCGGCATGGCCGGCGGAGCCCACGGGATCTGCCTTCCGGAGCGCCACTTCGAGGTGGACGCCCTGGTCAAGATGGTCGAGGAACGCTTCTCCCGCGGCAAGAAGTTCGCCGTCATCTGCGTCGCCGAGGGCGCGCACCCGGCCGAGGGCTCCATGCCCTACGAGAAGGGCGCGATCGACGCCTACGGCCACGAGCGCTTCGCCGGCATCGGCAACCGCCTCGCCATCGAACTGGAGCACCGCCTGGGCAAGGAGGCCCGGCCGGTCATCCTCGGCCACGTCCAGCGCGGCGGCACCCCCACCGCCTACGACCGCGTCCTCGCGACCCGCTTCGGCTGGCACGCGGTGGAGGCCGTCCACCGGGGCGACTTCGGCAACATGACCGCCCTACGCGGCACCGACATCGTGATGGCCCCGCTCGCCCACGCGGTCACCGAGCTGAAGACCGTCCCCGACAACCGCATGTACGAGGCCGAGTCGGTCTTCTGACCGGCCGGCCCGGCCCCGCGCGACAGCCGTCGCACCAGGCCCTCCGCCCCTGCCCGGCCGGGTCCTTCGGCCCCCCTTTCCGCCGGTCGGTCCGGAGGCCGGGGCTCCGCTCCTACGCGCCCTCCGGCCACGTCGGGCGTGGCCCCCGCTGGTTATGATTCCCTTGGGGGGATTGGGTCGGCCGAGTCGTATTCGGGCGGATCGGGGCAGCATGTTCGCGTCCCCTCATCCGCTCTCACGCACTCGATGAAAGGTGCCTCACTCCCGTGGCGACCAGCTCTGCCGTCCTGACACGCGAACCGGTCGTACACAGACCGGAACCCGGGATCACCGGCCCCTCCGCACGGCGCAGCCCCACCGTTCTCGCCGCGGCCCTCGCCGCCTCCTGGGCGGTGCCGCTGCTGCTCCACACGGTCGCCCTCGACGTGCTGCTCCTCCCCGTCCTGGTCCTGACGATCGCCGCGCTGATCCGGGTGGGCGGCGGACTGCTCGACCGCCTGGTGGTCGCGGCCTTCCTGCTCTGCGGCGCCGTGATGGGCCTCGGCCTGCTGTTCTCCGTCTGGCCGTGGGGCCTGGCCCCCGTGCCCGGGGCCGGTCTGATGCTGACGATCGCCTCCGTCTCCGGCTGGCTCGCCCGTCGCAGACCCCGCATCCCGCTGCGGCTGCGCGGCTCGGACGCGCTGATCGCCGGCACGGTCGCCGTGGTCTGGCACTACGTCCACCACCCGGTGGCCGGCAGGCCGGCCGCCGAACGGCTGGCCTACTTCGTCACATCCGAGGACCGGATGGGCCACTTCTCGTACTTCACCGGGATCCGGGAGGTCGGCGGCTACGCCTTCCTGCACCAGGACGCCGCCCGGGCGTACATGATGACGCCGTCCGAGGCGGTCTACCCGCAGGGCTCCCACTTCCTGCTGGCCTGGATCGACGCCCTGGTGACGTCCTCGGTCCAGGCGGGCTCCGCCCTCGCCATGACGAATCGTTACTTCATCTATGTCCTGGCCTGCTACGCACTCTTCTGCGGAGCGCTGGTCTGGGCCGCCCGCTGGATCGGCGGTCCGCGCCTGCGCGGCTGGCGCGCGGCCGCGGTCTGCGCCACCGTCGCCGCGGTGATGATGTCCGGATCGATGGCCCAGCTGATCGAGCGGGGCTTCGACTCCGAGACCATCGGCCTGCTGTTCCTGGCGGTCGCCCTGGCCCTGCTGGTGCGGCCCGCGGTGGGCCGGACCGAGTTCGTCCTCACCGCGGCGGCCGGGCTGATCGCCGTCACCTTCGTCTACAACCTCTACGGCGCGCTCGTCGGCATCGCCCTGGCCGCCGTGCTGCTGATCCACCGGCGCCGGTTCACCGGCCGCTGGATCCCGGTCCTGGCGGCCCTCGCCGGGGTCACCCTCGTGGCGGGGCTGCCCAGCGTCTTCTCCGTCCTCACGAAACTGGACGTCGCCAAGACCTCGAACCTGGCCGGCCCGATGGTCATCCCCGACCGCCCGGTGTTCATCGGGCTCGGACTGCTGGCCCTGGTCGCCGCCACCCTCCCGGTGAACCGCCGGACGGGCACCGGGCAGATGGTGCTGGCCCTCGTCCTCGGCGCGGCCGCGATGATCGGCGCCTTCGGCGCCTGGCAGAAGCACACCATCGGCTACTACTCGTACTACTTCGAGAAGCTGACCGCCGCCGGGCTGGTGATCGCCCTGCTCTCGCTCGGCCTCATCGGGCTGATGCTGCCGCCCGCCGGCGGGACGGCGGGCCCCGCACTGCGCCGCCGTGCGGACCTGGTGCTGCGCTCCGGCCTTGCCGCGGCGGCGGCACTGGCCCTGTTCGGCGGCGTCCAGTGGGGCGTGCCCTCCGGCTGGGGTCACCCTTCCGCCTGGTACGACAGCCCCATGCTCAAGTGGACCCGGGGCGAGGCCAGGAACAAGGACATCGCCGCACCCGCCCGCACCCTCACCGGGCGCGACCTGCAGGGTGCCGCCTCGCCGGTGATCGCCCTCTACAGCAACGACTCCTTCGTCAACCTGCAGTCGACGTTCCTCGCCCAGATCCTCACCAAGCAGGGGGGCACCATGGTCGGGCTGTACGAGGTCTTCCACGTCAAGGTCGGCGGGCCCGCCGCGGTCGAGGAGAAGGAGTACCAGGTCTCGCTGGGCCGTCTGAAGACCGCGATCGCCTCCTGCCCGTCCCGGCCGACCGTCCTGGTGGGCGATCTCAGGACCGCCGACCGGATCCGGCAGGACCTGGCGGCCGCCGGCACCGAGGCCTCCGTGGTCCACGCCCCGCTGCGCTGACCGGCGATTCGGGCGGTGCGGACGGGAAGCTGGTGCCGTGACCCGGCAAACCTTTCCGGTCACAGCACTAGGGGGCGCCCGCGCCGCCCGCCAGCTGCCAGAAGCGGCCGACGATCCCGGTGAGGAACTCCCGGCCCGCGTCCCCGCTGCCGGCGTCGCCCTGGCCGCCGCCCCAGCTGAGCGTCGCCACCATCCGCGACTGGTACTCCCCGTGCAACTGCTCCAGCACCCGCTCCAGGTGCTGCTTGGGGATCGGCAGCAGCTTGCCGAGCGGCTTCACGTACGCCTGCCAGCGCGTGGTGACCGCGCTGCGCAGCAGCTCGGCCAGTTCCTCGTGCTTCCCGGTCGCCGTCACGAACTGGGCCAGGGTCAGGCCGAGCACCGTGGCCAGGGCGGCGGACTGCCGCTCGTTGCCCTTCCAGCGCCCGGTGTCCTCCATCCTCTGGTACGAGCTCGTCTCCAGGCCGATCCGCCGGGCCAGTTCGTCCGCGGCCAGCCCCCGGGCCATCCGGTGCTCCCGCAACGTGACCGGTTCGGCGAGCAGTTCACCCGGCGAACACCACAGGACGCCCGCGAGCGCCGTGAGCTCGGCGGATGACGGCGATATCTCGCCACGCTCCCAGGCCATCACCGTCTCGGGCGCGACGACGAGTCCGTACTGGGCACGAAGGCCGTAGGCGACATGTCCGGGAGCCATGCCCAGGGCCGCGCGCAGGCGCCGCGCGGCGGGGGCATTGAATGGTGGGCTGGAGTGCACACCGCACACCGTAGAAGTGGCCGGGCTGCGCCGCCTACAGACCAAACAAACAAGCCCATACCTCGTAGGAACGTCCTATGAAGTAGGGGTCTTTTGGCGGGTTTTCCGGCGACCGTCCGGTAATCGGTGCACTTGAAGATCCAGTAATGCATAAGGTTCCAGCCAACTCCACGCGGCGCAATACCCCTCACACGGCCTCCACCGAATGTGAACCGGAACCCCTTCCCGTACGTGGTTCCTGTGGGGCCCTCGCGTACGGGGGTGGCGAGGGCCCCGCCCCCGCCACCCCCCCACGCGGCCCTAAGGCCTGAGCCAGATCGTCGCCAGCGGCGGCAGCGTCAGCCGCAGGCTCGCCGGGCGGCCCTGGGCCGGCACCGGCTCGGACCGCAGCGGCCGGGCATGGTGCACCCCGCTGCCGCCGTACGCCTCCAGGTCGGTGTTGAGGACCTCACGCCACAGCGGGACCTCCTCCGGCACCCCGAGCCGGTAGCCGTGCCGGACCACCGGCGAGAAGTTGGACACCGCCAGCAGCTGCGAACCGTCCTGGGCGTACCGCAGGAAGGCGAAGACGTTGTCCTCCGCCGCGTCGGCCTCCACCCAGGCGAAGCCCTCCGGCACGGTGTCACGCTCCCACAGCGCCGGTGTCACGGTGTACGCGCGGTTCAGGTCCCGCACCAGCTCGCGCACGCCCCGGTGGTCGCCGGCCGCCGCGTAGGAGGAGTCCAGCAGCCACCAGTCCGGCCCGTGGCTCTCCGACCACTCCGAGCCCTGGGCGAACTCCTGTCCCATGAAGAGCAGTTGCTTGCCCGGGTGGGCCCACATGAAGCCCAGGTACGCCCGGTGCGCGGCCCGCTGCTGCCACCAGTCGCCCCCGGGCATCTTCGACACCAGCGAGCGCTTGCCGTGCACCACCTCGTCGTGCGAGATCGGCAGCACGTAGTTCTCGCTGAAGGCGTAGATCATCCCGAAGGTCATGTCGTGGTGGTGGTACTTGCGGTGCACCGACTCCTTCGACATGTAGCGCAGGGTGTCGTGCATCCAGCCCATGTTCCACTTCAGGCCGAAGCCCAGCCCGCCGCCGTCCGTCGGCCGGGTCACGCCGTTCCAGGCGGTGGACTCCTCCGCGATGGTCACCACGCCCGGGCAGCGCCGGTACACGGTGGCGTTCATCTCCTGCAGGAACGCCACCGCGTCCAGGTTCTCCCGGCCGCCGTGCTCGTTCGGCGTCCACTCGCCCTCGCTGCGCGAGTAGTCCAGGTAGAGCATCGAGGCCACCGCGTCCACGCGCAGCCCGTCCACGTGGAACTCCTCGCACCAGTACACGGCGTTGGCGACGAGGAAGTTGCGGACCTCCTTGCGCCCGTAGTCGAACTCCAGCGTCCCCCAGTCCGGGTGCGCCGCCCGCCGCGGGTCCTGGTGCTCGTACAGCGGCCGCCCGTCGAACTCCGCGAGCGCCCAGTCGTCCCGCGGGAAGTGCGCCGGCACCCAGTCGACGATCACGCCGATCCCGGCCCGGTGCAGCGAGTCGACCAGGAAGCGGAAGTCGTCCGGGGTGCCCATCCGCGAGGTCGGCGCGTAGAAGCCGGTGACCTGGTACCCCCACGAGCCGCCGAAGGGGTGCTCGGCGACCGGCATCATCTCCACGTGCGTGAAGCCCAGCTCCTTGACGTATGCGGGGAGCTGCTCGGCCAGCTGCCGGTAGGACAGGCCGGGCCGCCAGGACGCCAGGTGCACCTCGTACACCGAGAAGGGCGCCTGGTGCGGGGCGCGTGCGCCGCGCCGCGCCATCCAGTCCGCGTCCTGCCACTCGTACTCCGAGGCAGTGACCACCGAGGCGTTCGCCGGGGGGACCTCGGCGGAGCGGGCCATCGGGTCGGCCCGCAGCGTGTGGCTGCCGTCCGGGCGCGTGATGTCGTACTTGTAGAGCGCCCCGGCGCCCACCCCGGGCAGGAAGAGCTCCCAGACGCCGCTCGCGCCGAGCGAGCGCATCGGATGGGCGACGCAGTCCCAGTACGAGAAGTCCCCGGTGACCCGGACCCCCTGCGCGTTCGGCGCCCACACCGTGAACCGGGTCCCGGCCACCCCCTGGTGCTCCATCGGCTGCGCGCCCAGCGCCGTCCACAGCTGCTCGTGGCGGCCTTCGCCGATCAGGTGCAGGTCCAGCTCACCGAGGGCGGGCAGGAACCGGTAGGGGTCGTGGACCTCGATCTCGTCGTTGTCGTACGCCACCAGCAGCCGGTAGTCGGGGACCGCGGTCAGCGGCAGCAGGCCGGAGAACAGCCCGTCGCCGTCGTCGTGGAGCTCGGCCCGCAGCCCCTTGGCGACGACCGTGACCGCCCTGGCGTACGGGCGCAGCATCCGGAACGCCACCCCGCCGCGCTGCGTGCGCGCGCCCAGGACCGCGTGCGGGTCGTGGTGGCGGCCCTCCAGCAGCCGGGCCCGTTCCTCGGCGCCGAGCGCCGGCGCCGGCCGGACCCCGCGCGGAGGCGCGGCGCGGCGGGCCCGGGGAGTGCGGGGCTTCTTGGCCGCCGCCGGGGCGGGGGCGGGTTCGGCTTCGTCGCGGACGGTCGGTGACGGCTGTCGTGCGGCGCTCACGCGAGCGGCCTCCTCGGGGGCTTCGGGTGCGGGTGGGGGGAGAGGGCGGGCGGGGTCGGCGGCACGCGGTGGGCGGGCCGTGCGGGCTCCGAGAGCCGCCGGATCGCGGCCATCGGGACGTGCAGCCAGTCGGGGCGGTGCCGGGACTCGTACCGGGCCTCGTACACCGCCTTGTCGGTCTCGTACGCCCGCAGCAGCACGGGGTCCTCGCGCGGGTCCCGGCCGGTGGTGCGGGCGTAGCCCTCGCAGAAGGCGGCCCGGCAGTCGTCCGCCCAGGCCGGGGCGAACGGCCGGTGCGAGCGGGCGGCGTAGTCGAAGGAACGCAGTATCCCGGCGATGTCGCGCACCGCCGGTTCGGGGCGGCGCCGGTCGGCCAGGGGCCGGGCCGGCTCGCCCTCGAAGTCGATCAACGACCAGCTGCCGTCGAGGGTGCGCAGGGTCTGCCCCAGATGGAGGTCACCGTGGATCCGCTGCGCCGCCACCCCCGTCCCCCGGGACGCGGCCAGGGCGTCGAAGGCCCCACGCAGTCCGGCCTCGTAGGGCCGCAGCGCCGGTACCTCCCGGGCGGTGGCGGCCAGCCGCGCGGTCATCCCCGCGGCCAGCCGGGCGGTCTGCTCCGGGCCGAGGGCGACGGTGGGCAGGGCCGCGGCGAGCGCGCTGTGCACCTCGGCGGTGGCCCGGCCGAGCGCGTGCGCCTCGGCGGTGAAGTCCTCCCCGGCAGCGAGCCGGCGCAGCGCGAGCTGCCAGCCGTCGTCGGAGCCGCGCAGGTACGGCTGGAGCACGCCCAGGGTCAGCGGTTCGCCGCCGGGCGGCTCGGCCTCGTACCAGGCGACGGGCGCCGGTACCCGTGTGCAGCCGGCGGCGGCCAGCGCCCTGGGCAGCTCCAGGTCCGGGTTGACCCCGGGGCCGACCCGGCGGAATACCTTCAGGATGAACGAATCTCCGTAGATCAGGGAGGAGTTCGTCTGCTCCCCGGACAGCGGCCGGGGCGTGAGCCCGGCCGGGACCGGGGTGGCGGGGTCCCGGTCGAAGCGCAGCGGACCGAGCACGCCGGGGGAGCGCAGCCGTTCCAGCAGCATCGCCGCGAGCCGGGGGTCGCCCAGCGCCTCGTAGACCGCCCGGCCCGCGTACGGCCCGTCCTCGGCCTGGCCGATCAGGGCGGGTGCGAGGGCGGGCGGCAGGGACGGGCGGAGGCCCAGCAGCAGCTGGTAGCAGTCCCCGTCCACGTCCAGGAGCACGTGCAGCAGTCCGGGGGTGGAGCCGGGGGGCAGCAGGTCGGCCGCCGAGACGGTCGTGAGTCTGCTGATGGCCCGGCCCTTGCCCGCGAACCAGCGCTGTGCGGGCAGCCAGGCCCGCAGCATCGGTTCCAGTGGGGCGATCCCGGCGGCTCGGTCGGCAGTGAGCCGGCTCCGGGCGGATGCAGCCTCCGACATGGCGTCGCGTCCTTTCCCCGGGCCGTCACAGAATGCGCAGAGTGTCCCGGATGCGCGGCAGTTGCTTCTCCGGCATGTGCGAGTGTCGGGTCAGGATGATCCGTACAGGGGCGGGCGACTGACCCGTTCGAGCTGCCCGCCCCCTGGCCCAGGCGTGGTCCGCCTGTGGCCGTGCCGGCTAGTCGGCGCGGCGGTCACCGCGCTGTTCGGCACGCAGCCGGAACCAGTAGAAGCCGTGTCCCGCCAGGGTCAGCAGGTACGGCCACTGGCCGATGGGCGGGAAGCGCACATCGCCCGTGAGCTCCACCGGGACCCGCCCGTCGAACGACTGCAGGTCCAGCTCGGTGGGCTGTGCGAAGCGCGAGAAGTTGTGCACGCACAGCACCAGGTCGTCCCCGTACTCGCGCAGGAACGCGAGCACCGCCGGGTTGGACGACTGCAGTTCGGTGTACGAGCCGAGACCGAAGGCGGGGTTCGCCTTGCGGACCTCGATCAGCCGGCGGGTCCAGTGCAGCAGCGAGGAGGGCGAGGACATCGCGGCCTCGACGTTGGTGACCCGGTACCCGTAGACGGGGTCCATGATGACCGGCAGGTTCAGCCTGCCCGGATCGCACGAGGAGAAACCGGCGTTGCGGTCCGGGGTCCACTGCATCGGGGTGCGGACGCCGTCGCGGTCGCCCAGCCAGATGTTGTCGCCCATGCCGATCTCGTCGCCGTAGTAGAGCACCGGCGAACCGGGCAGCGACAGCAGCAGGGCCGTGAACAGCTCCATCTGCTTGCGGTCGTTGTCCAGGAGCGGGGCGAGCCGGCGCCGGATGCCGATGTTGGCCCGCATGCGCGGGTCCTTGGCGTACTCGGCGTACATGTAGTCGCGCTCTTCGTCCGTGACCATTTCGAGGGTGAGCTCGTCGTGGTTGCGCAGGAAGATGCCCCACTGGCAGTTCTTCGGGATGGCCGGGGTCTTGGCCAGGATCTCGGAGACCGGGTAGCGCGACTCTCTTCGCACCGCCATGAAGATGCGCGGCATCACGGGGAAGTGGAACGCCATGTGGCACTCGTCCCCGCCCTTGGCGAAGTCCCCGAAGTAGTCGACGACGTCCTCGGGCCACTGGTTTGCCTCGGCCAGCAGCACCGTGTCCGGGTAGTGGGCGTCGATCTCGGCCCGGACTCTCTTCAGCAGCTGGTGGGTGCGCGGCAGGTTCTCGCAGTTGGTGCCCTCCTCGGCGTACAGGTAGGGCACGGCGTCGAGGCGGAAGCCGTCGATGCCGAGGTCCAGCCAGAAGCGGAGGGCGGAGATGATCTCCTCCTGGACGGCTGGGTTCTCGAAGTTGAGGTCCGGCTGGTGGGAGAAGAAGCGGTGCCAGTAGTACTGCTTGCGGACCGGGTCGTACGTCCAGTTCGAGGTCTCGGTGTCGACGAAGATGATCCGGGCGTCCTGGTACTGCTTGTCGTTGTCGGCCCACATGTAGTAGTCGCCGTAGGGGCCGTCCGGGTCCTTGCGCGACTGCTGGAACCACTCGTGCTGGTCGCTGGTGTGGTTCATGACGAAGTCGATGATCACCCGCATGCCGCGGGTGTGCGCGGCGTCCACGAACTCCACGAAGTCGGCGAGGTCGCCGAACTCGGGGAGCACGGAGGTGTAGTCGGAGACGTCGTAGCCCCCGTCGCGCAGGGGCGAGGCGAAGAACGGCGGCAGCCAGAGACAGTCGACGCCGAGCCACTGGAGGTAGTCCAGTTTGGCGGTGAGGCCCTTGAGGTCCCCGACGCCGTCGCCGTTGCTGTCGTGGAAGGAGCGGACGAGGACCTCGTAGAAGACGGCCCGCTTGAACCAGTCGGGATCGCGGTCCTTGGCGGGGGTGTCCTCGAAGGTGTCGTGGACGGGATCGTTGATCATCATGTGGTGGGTGACCCTCCGGTGGGCGGGGACGGTCGCAGAGCGGCCAGAACGTGCGCGGGCGTGCGGCCCGGCTCTAGGCGCACGTAGTTCGCCCTGCCCCAGTGATAGGTCTCGCCGGTGAGCTCGTCGCGCACCGCGAGGGACCCGTGCCAGTCGAGGCCGAGTACCGGCATGTCCAACGAGACCGTCGCCTCCTGGGTGTGGTGCGGATCGAGGTTGACGACCACCAGTACGGAATTGGCGCCCGCGTGCTTCGAATAGGCGATCACCTGTTCGTTGTCGGTCGAGTGGAAGTGGATGTCGCGCAGCTGCTGGAGCGCCGGGTTGCGTCGCCGCAGCCGGTTCAGAGTGGTGATCAGCGGGGCGATCGTGCGGCCCTCGCGGTCGGCGGCGGCCCAGTCGCGCGGCCGGAACTCGTACTTCTCGGAGTTCAGGTACTCCTCGCTGCCCTCGCGCACCGGGGTGTTCTCGCAGAGCTCGTAGCCGGCGTAGATCCCCCAGGTGGGGGACAGGGTCGCGGCGAGGACCGCGCGCACCTCGAAGGCGGGGCGGCCGCCCTTCTGGAGGTACTCGTGCAGGATGTCGGGCGTGTTGACGAAGAAATTCGGCCGCATCACCGAGGCGGACGCGGTGGCGGAGAGCTCGGTCACGTACTCGGTGAGCTCGGCCTTGGTGTTGCGCCAGGTGAAGTACGTGTACGACTGCTGGAAGCCGACGGCGGCGAGCGCGCGCATCATCGCGGGCCGGGTGAAGGCCTCCGCCAGGAAGATCACGTCCGGATCGGACTTGTTGATGTCCGCGATCACCTTCTGCCAGAAGACGACAGGCTTGGTGTGCGGGTTGTCGACCCGGAAGATCCGCACCCCGTGGTCCATCCAGTGCCGCAGGATCCGGCAGGTCTCCTCGACGATGCCGGCCATGTCGGTGTCGAAGTGGACCGGATAGATGTCCTGGTACTTCTTCGGGGGGTTCTCGGCGTACGCGATCGTGCCGTCGGCGCGGTGGCGGAACCACTCCGGGTGCTTCTCCACCCAGGGGTGGTCGGGGGAGCACTGGAGGGCGAAGTCCAGGGCGATCTCCAGGTGCAGCTCGCGGGCGCGCGCGACGAAGGCGTCGAAGTCCTCGATGGTGCCGAGTTCCGGGTGGACCGCATCGTGGCCGCCCTCGGTGGACCCGATGGCCCACGGCACACCGGGGTCCCAACTCCCGGCGGACAAAGTGTTGTTGGGGCCCTTGCGGTAGGTGCTGCCGATGGGGTGGATGGGTGGCAGGTAGACCACGTCGAAGCCCATCGCGGCGATCGCGGGCAGCCGCTCCGCAGCGGTCCGGAAGGTGCCGCTGACCGGGGCCTCGCCCGGTTCCAGCACCGCCCCCTCGGAGCGCGGGAACATCTCGTACCAGGAGCCGAAGAGGGCCCGCTTGCGCTCGACCAGCAGCGGCAGCGGCTTGGAGGCGGTGACCAGCTCCCGGTAGGGGCGCCTGGCGAGCGCGGCGCTCACGGCGGGGGCCAGCGCGGCCTCGTACCGCTCGGCGGCCGGGCGGTCCTCGTCCCGCATGATCCCGGCGGCGGCCAGGACGGCCTCACGGCCGTCGCGCTTGGGGATCCGGGCCGCGGCCCGCTCGTAGAGCTCCGCGCCCTCCAGCAGCACGAGCCCGGTGTCGATCCCGGCGGGGATCTTGATCGCGGCATGGGCCCGCCAGGTGCCCACCGGGTCGCTCCACGCCTCGACGGTGTACGTCCACCTCCCCTCGACCTCGGCGGAGACCCGGGCACCCCACCGGTCGGTGCCGGGAGCGAGTTCGCTCAGCGGCACGGGGGGCCGCAGCCGCCCCTTCGGATCACGCAGGACGAGGTGGGCGGCGACGGCGTCGTGCCCCTCGCGGAACACGGTGGCGGAGATCTCGAAGACCTCGTCCACCACCGCCTTGGCAGGTCTGGCGCCGCAGTCGACGGCGGGGCGGACGTCCAGCACGGGAATGCGACCGATCATGATGGGATCACCTGGGGGCAGTTCGCAGGGCTCGGTGACAACAGGCCAGCCGGTATCACGACTGGCAGTGCACGCTCTGTTCGCTCTGTTTCTAGCCGCTCAAGAGACGGCTGGGCTGCGGGCATGGCCGCTCCTGTCCGCGTTCACTCGGGTGGCGGGGAGAGGGTTTGTGGGCGGGTGCGCCGTGCGTGTACCACGTGTACCCGGGGAGCCCTTCCCACTCTCCCTCAGCCCAATCCGCGCACTTGGTTAACTACTCGTACGTAGTCGCACGGGCAATACCAAGGCCCCGCTCGACATCCGGCGAGGCTCCGTCAAGTCGGCCGGGACCAGGTGCGGTAGGGGCCCGGAACACCCGCCACACCGGCCCCCGGAGCCCCGGGGGAACCACCCGCGCGGGGGTACGGTCAACGACGTGCCGCATCGTCGCGGGACGGGAGTGACCGTTGATGGAGGGGGGCTTGGGAGATCTGGCCGAAGATGGTCCCTCGACGGTCCGGGCGAGGCCGGCCGCGCCCCACCACTCGCCGGCCACCCGCCGTCGCGGTGTCCGTCAGGGGCGCCATGGCCGGAACGCGGGGGCGTCGCTAGCCTTCCCGGGGTGATGCGCGGCTGCACAGCGTGGTGCGGCCGCTCCGATCCGCAATCCCCTGCGAAGGTGGAACGTGTGAAGGCTATCCGTCGATTCACCGTGCGCCCCGTCCTCCCGGAGTCCCTGCTGCCGCTCACCGGCCTCGCGCGCAATCTGCGCTGGTCGTGGCATACCGAGACCCGCGAACTCTTCCAATCCGTCGACCCCGAGGGCTGGCAGGCCGCCGGCGGCGATCCTGTCCGGCTGCTCGGCACCGTCTCCGCCGCCAGGCTCGAGGAACTGGCGGCCGACCGCCGCTTCCTGCGGCGCCTCGCCGTCGCCGCCGCCGACCTCGATGACTACGTCAACGGCGGGAGGGGGGACCAGANGGGGCGCCCGCCCGCCGCTTCCTGCGGCGCCTCGCCGTCGCCGCCGCCGACCTCGATGACTACGTCAACGGCGGGAGGTGGTACCAGAGCCGCGAGAACGGCGCGGAACTGCCTGCCGCCATCGCCTATTTCTCCCCCGAGTTCGGGATCACCGCCGCCCTGCCCCAGTACTCCGGCGGCCTCGGCATCCTCGCCGGGGACCATCTGAAGGCCGCCAGCGACCTCGGAGTCCCGCTCATCGGCGTGGGACTCCTCTACCGGCACGGCTACTTCCGCCAGTCGCTCTCCCGCGACGGCTGGCAGCAGGAGCACTATCCCGTCCTCGACCCCAACGAACTCCCGCTCGGCCTGCTCCGCCAGGACGACGGCACCCCCGCCCGCGTCTCGCTGACCCTGCCCGGCGGCCGCGCCCTGCACGCCCACATCTGGCAGGCACGCGTCGGACGCGTACCGCTGCTGCTCCTCGACTCCGACGTCGAGGACAACGACGCCGCGGCCCGTGAGGTGACCGACCGGCTCTACGGCGGCGGCAGCGACCACCGGCTGCTCCAGGAGATGCTGCTGGGCATCGGCGGCGTGCGCGCGGTGCGCACGTACTGCGGGATCAGCGGCCACCCCGCGCCCGAGGTCTTCCACACCAACGAGGGCCACGCCGGGTTCCTCGGACTCGAACGCATAAGGGAACTGGAACGCGAGCAGGGCCTCGGCTTCGACGCCGCCGTCGAGGCGGTCCGCGCGGGAACCGTGTTCACCACGCACACCCCCGTCCCGGCCGGGATCGACCGTTTCGAGCGGAGCCTGGTCGCCCGGCACTTCGGCGACGGCGGGGAACTGGCCGGCGTACCGGTCGAACGGATCCTGGAACTGGGTGCCGAGTCCTTCCCCGGGGGCGACCCCGGCGTGTTCAACATGGCGGTGATGGGGCTGCGGCTGGCCCAGCGGGCCAACGGCGTGTCCACCCTGCACGGCGCGGTCAGCCGGGAGATGTTCGCCGGCCTGTGGCCCGGCTTCGACCCGGCCGACGTGCCCATCACCTCCGTCACCAACGGGGTCCACGCCCCGACCTGGGTGGCCCCCGAGGTCGTCCGGCTCGGCGCCCGCCAGATCGGTGCGGGCCGCACCGAGGACGCCCTGTCGGTCGGCGGCTCCCGGCGCTGGGACGCGGTCGCCGACATCCCCGACCAGGACGTGTGGGACCTGCGCCGGGTGCTCCGCGAGCAGCTGGTGCAGGAGGTACGGGACCGGCTGCGGGCCTCGTGGCTCCAGCGCGGGGCCGCCGCGGCCGAACTGGGCTGGGTGGACTCCGTACTCGACCCCGACGTGCTGACCATCGGCTTCGCCCGGCGCGTGCCCTCGTACAAGCGGCTGACCCTGATGCTGCGCGACCCGGACCGGCTGCGCAGGCTGCTGCTGGACCCGGAGCGGCCGGTGCAGATCGTCGTGGCGGGCAAGGCGCACCCGGCCGACGACGGCGGCAAGCGGCTCGTGCAGGAGCTGGTGCGCTTCGCGGACGACCCGCGGGTGCGGCACCGGATCGTCTTCCTGCCCGACTACGGCATGGCCATGGCGCAGAAGCTCTACCCGGGCTGCGACGTCTGGCTGAACAACCCGCTGCGCCCGCTGGAGGCGTGCGGCACCAGCGGGATGAAGGCCGCGCTGAACGGCTGTCTCAACCTGTCCGTCCTGGACGGGTGGTGGGACGAGTGGTTCGAGCCGGACTTCGGCTGGGCCATCCCGACCGCCGACGGGCTCGGCGCGGACGAGGACCGCCGGGACCATCTGGAGGCGAGCGCCCTCTACGAGTTGATCGAGGGCCGGGTCGCGCCGCGGTTCTACGACCGGGCCGGGCGGGCCGGGCTTCCCGTGCGGTGGATCGAGATGGTCCGGCGCACGCTCGTGTCGCTGGGACCGAAGGTCCTCGCGGGGCGGATGGTGCGTGAGTACGTGGAGCGGCTGTACGCGCCGGCCGCGCTCGCCCACCGCTCCCTGACCGCCGACGCGGCGCGGGACCTCGCCTGGTGGAAGGGCCGGGTCCGGGCGTCGTGGCCGCGGGTGGGCGTCGAGCACGTGGAGGCGCTGGCCGCGGCTCCGGTGAACGGTACGGCGGAGCTCGGGGCCACCCTGACGCTGCGGGTGCAGGTTTCGCTGGACACGCTGGTGCCCGAGGACGTGGAGGTCCAGGCGGTCGCGGGCCGGGTGGACCCGCAGGACGTGATCCGGGACGGGCGGACCTTCCCGCTCAAGCCGGCCGCCGGCCCCGACATGGACGGCCGCTGGGTGTACGAGGGCCCGCTCGCCCTCGACCGCACCGGGCCCTTCGGCTACACGGTCCGCATCCTGCCGACGCATCCGCTGCTGGCGACCCCGGCCGAACTGGGCCTGGTCGCGGCCCCGGCGGGCACGGACACCGGGGGCGGGGTGCTGCTGCGCTGACACCGCCGCTGCCGCTGACGCCGATGCGGGCGTGAGCGGGGGAGAGCGGGCGGGCGGCGGCCGTCCGCCGCCCGCCCCTCATGGGACAGGGCCGCCCGGGGAGGTCTTCTCCCGGGCGGCCCCGTGTCATCTGGCGGCTCAGCTGTGGCTCATGCTGCCCCGGAGGGTCAGAAGGTGAGCTTCCAGCTGTTGATGTAGCCGGTGTCCAGGCTGGCGGCGTCGCGGACGCGGAGCTTCCAGCTGCCGTTCGCGACCTCGGACGAGGCGTTCACGGTGAAGGTCTGGACGATGTTGTCCGCGCTGCCGCCGGAGCGGTTGCGCAGGTTGTACACGCTGCCGTCGGGGGCGACCAGGTCGACCACCAGGTCACCGACGTAGGTGTGGACGATGTTCACGTCCACCTTCAGCGTGCTCGGGGCGTTGCCCGACCGGGTCACGTTGATCGGGGACTCGACCGTGGAGTTGTCCCTGATCTGGTAGTCGGCCGTGTTCTCGAAGACGTTCTGCTCGCCGCTGCCGACGGTCCAGGTGAAGGACGCCGTGCCGGTCTTGCTCTGCGAGTCCGTCACGGTGACGGTCACGTTGGACGTGCCCGCGGTGGTGGCCGTACCGGAGATGAGGCCGGTGGAGGCGTTGATCGACAGGCCGGCCGGCAGGCCGGTCGCCGCGTAGCTCAGCGCACCCGGGTTGGTGCTGGTGGCCTGGACCTGCAGGCTCACCGCGGTGTTGATCTGGGTGCTCTGGTTGGGGATCGGGGTGACCGAGACGCCGCTCACGATGCGCGGGCCGACGTTGATGGCAGCCCAGGCGTTCGCCGCGTTGTTGTAGGTGGTCGAGCCGGCGCCGTACAGGTCGGCCGCGGCCTGCAGGGTCGCCGTACGGGCGGCCGCGTAGTTGGTGTTCGACTTGAACAGACCGGTGGTCAGCGCGCGGAACCAGATCTTCGAGGCGGCGTCGCGGCCGATCGCGGTGACCGGGAGTCCGTCGGAGGTCGGCGAGTCGTAGCTCACGCCGTTGACGACCTTGGCGCCGGAGCCCTCGGAGGCCAGGTAGTACCAGTGGTTGGCCGGGCCCGAGGAGTAGTGGACGTCGATCGAGCCGATGCCCGAGTACCAGGCGTCCTTGGACGAGCCGTCCTTGCTGGGCTTGTCCATGTAGCGCAGCGGGGTGCCGTTGCCGCGGATGTCGATCTTCTCGCCGACCAGGTAGTCGCCGACGTCCTGCGGGTTGTCGGCGTAGAACTCGACCGCCGCCGCCATGATGTCGGAGGTGGCCTCGTTCAGGCCGCCGGGCTCACCGCTGTAGGTCATGTTGCCGGTGACCGAGGTCAGACCGTGGGTCATCTCGTGCGCGGCCACGTCGGTGGAGGTGAGCGGCTTTGCGTTGCCGTCACCGTCGCCGTAGGTCATGCAGAAGCAGGAGTCCTGCCAGAACGCGTTCACGTAGTTGTTGCCGTAGTGGACCCGGCTGTACGGGGCGACGCCGTCGTTGCGCAGGCCGTTGCGGCCGTGCACGTTCTTGAAGTAGTCCCACGTGACCGCGGCGCCGTAGTGCGCGTCGGCGCCGGCCGTCTCCAGGTTGGACGGCAGGTTGTTGCCCCAGATGTCGTCCGGGCCGGAGAAGAGCGTGCCGGTCCCCGACGTGCCGCGGTTGAGGTTGTACGTCTTGTGGCTGCCGCGCGCGGCGTCGGTCAGGTTCCAGGTGCTGCCCGACTGCGTGGTGCCCAGGGTCACCTGGCCGCTGTACATCGTGTTGCCGGTGCCGGTCTCGACGGCCTGCCACTCGGTGATCTTGGCGCCGGTCCTGGCGTCGGTCACCACGTGCAGCTCGTTCGGCGTGCCGTCGTGCTGGAGTCCGCCGACGACCGTCTCGAACGCGAGCCGCGGAGCGCCCTCGGCCGCCCAGATCACCTTGCGGGCGTTCTTGGAGGCCTTGGCCTCCTTGGAGCCCTCGGCGTTGGCGGCGGAGACCGCCTGGCTCTCGGCGGCCGCCGGGGTGACCGAGGCCTCGGTGGTCGGGACCTTGATCTCGTGGTGGGTGGCCTTCGTCACGCTCTTGGTGACGCCGTTCCTGGCGTGAACGGTGAGGTCGCCGCCGAGGACGGGCAGACCGTCGTAGGTCCGCTCGTACGTGGTGTGCGTGGTGCCGTCCGCATCCTGGACGACGTCACGCACGACGAGCTTCTCGCCACTGCCGAGGCCGAGCGCCTTGGCCGCCTGCGCGGTGGTCGAGTTCGCCTCGGCGAGGAGCGTCGCACGCTCCGATGCGCTGAGTACGCGGTTGGCCGCGCCCGGGTTGGACTGGGCGGCCTTGGGCGCCTGTGACGCGGTGGCGTCGGCGGTGGCGGTTCCGGTCTGTATACCTACGGCGAGCAGGGCTGCCGCGGCAACGAGCGCGCCCGCCGCGGTGGCACGCCTCTGGGGGGTGGACCTCAACGCAGACTCCTTCTGCAAGGGGGGTTCCGGATGGCTGGGTGGGCCTCCGGGCAGAGCAGGTGCGGTGCGATGAACGGTCGAAGGTTGCCACTTGGCGCGCCGAATGTCAGGGCCGCGTCAAAAGGTTGGCCGGAAACGGTTCGTTGTTCGAAGATGCATATCCGGTATCCGGACCATTCACCTTCGTGTGCACGCAGGGTCTCCAGGATGCGGAACGCCTGCTACCGGTTGCTAACACTTGCGCAACAGGGGACTGGGTTGACCGAAACGGCGTTTACCGTACGGGTGTTTGTCGTACTGTTTGCCGGTGCGGCAGATGTTCATCGCCAGGGGAAGCCATGGACACTTGCCACTGACATAGACCACGTGCCAGGGGGGCCCATGAGGCATGTTCATTTTCCTGCGCAACGAGTGGCCAGGGCGGCCCATGAAACCCTGGCGCCCGCGCGGCGCCTCGGGGACAAGGCCCGCTGGTACCGACCGGCGGCGATAGCCACCGACTTCTTCGGCGCGGCCGTCCCCGTGGGGCTCGTCTTCGACGCCGCCCAGCAGGTCCGGCCCGTCTACTGCGCCCTGGCCGCCGCCGTGGCGTGGACCGGCATCCAGGCGCTGCGGCGCCGGTACGCCACCCGGGCGCTCGGTGAGTCCCGCGGAGTCCTCCCGGTCCTCCATGACTGGCTGATTCTGATCGGTGTCCTGGCCGTGGCGCGCGTGGTGACGGAGGAGGACACGCCCCGGCTGTCCGCCCTCGGGGCGCTGCTGCCCGCCCTCCTGATCACCGTCGCCTGCCACAAGCTGACCTACCGCCACCTCTCGGCCGCCCGCCGCGAGGCACAGGCCGTGAGCCGCGTACTGGTGATAGGGGAGCCCGACGCGGCCGAGGACGTCATCGCGCACCTCGCCGCCCGCACCGACCACCCGTACGTCGTCGTCGGCGTCGTCCCGGTCGGCACCGGCCCGCTCGCCAGCGGAGTCCCCGTGGCGGCCCGGCTCGACGCCGACGCGCCCGAAGCCCCCGGTGTCGACTCCGCTGCCGTGCTCGGCGCGGTCCTCAGCCACCACGCCGACCTGGTGCTGGTCGCCCCCGGCGTGCGCATCACGGGGGAGCGGCTGCGCCGCGTCGCCTGGGCCCTGCACGACGCCGGCCTCGAACTCGCCGTCTTCCCCGGCCTGGTGGAGGTCTCCGTCAAGCGCCTGGAGACCCTCTCCGCGGGCGGACTCGCCGTGCTGCGCGTTGCGCCGCCGGTCAGCCGCGGCGTGCAGACGCTGCTCAAGTCGGTGCTGGACCGGGTGGGCGCCGCGGCGGGCCTGCTGCTGCTCTCCCCGTTCTTCCTCGGGATCGTCCTCGCGATCCGCTTCGGCTCGCGCGGCCCGGCCTTCTACCGGCAGCGGCGCATCGGCCGCGACGGGGTGCCCTTCGTCATGTGGAAGTTCCGCACGATGGTGGTGGACGCCGACGCCCGCAAGGCCGAACTGGCCGGGGCCAACGAGAACGACGGCCTGATGTTCAAGATGCGGCGCGACCCCCGGGTCACCCGGGTGGGCCGGCTCCTGCGCCGTACGTCCCTGGACGAGCTGCCGCAGCTCGTCAACGTGCTCATCGGCGACATGTCGCTGGTCGGCCCGCGCCCGCCGCTGCCGGAGGAGGTGGCCCAGTACGACGAGGTCGAGCTGCGCCGGCTCACCGTGCGGCCCGGGATGACGGGACTGTGGCAGATCAGCGGCAGGTCGGACCTGTCCTGGGACGAGACGATCCAGCTGGACCTGCAGTACGTCGACAACTGGTCCTTCACCAGTGACGTCGACGTGATGGGCCGTACGCTCCGCGCCGTCGTCGATGGTCGCGGAGCCTACTGAGGGGCCGAGGCCGCCTGTGCGATCAGCTCTGCTCGCGCCACCACTTGTACGTGGAGGCGATGCCGTCCCGCAGCGGGATGCCGGGCTTCCAGCCGAGCGAGGTCAGGCGGCCGACGTCCAGCAGCTTGCGGGGCGTCCCGTCCGGCTTGGAGGTGTCCCACGCGAGCCGGCCCCGGAAGCCGGTCACCTCGGCGACCGTCTCGGCCAGTTCGCGGATGGTGAGGTCCTCGCCGCAGCCGATGTTGACGGGCTCGTCGCCGTCGTAGCTCTCCAGCAGCACGGCGCAGGCCGCGGCCAGGTCGTCCACATGCAGGAACTCCCGCCGGGGGGTGCCGGATCCCCACAGGGTGACCTCCTCGCGGCCCTCGGCGGCGGCCTCGTGGAAGCGCCGGACGAGCGCGGGCAGGACGTGCGAGGTCTCCAGGTCGAAGTTGTCGCCGGGCCCGTAGAGATTCGTCGGCATCGCCGAGATGTACGAGGCCCCGTACTGCTTGCGGTACGACTGCACCTGGACGATGCCGGCGATCTTCGCGAGGGCGTAGGCCTCGTTGGTCGGCTCCAGCGGGCCGGTCAGCAGGGCGTCCTCGTGGATCGGCTGCGGCGCGAGCTTCGGGTAGATGCAGGACGATCCGAGGAACAGCAGCCGGCCCACACCGGCGGCGTGGGCGCCGCCGATCACGCTGAGCTGGATCTGCAGGTTCTCCTCCAGGAACTGCACCGGATACGTGCTGTTGGCCATGATGCCGCCGACCTTGGCGGCGGCCAGCACGACGGCGTCCGGGCGGACGTCCTTCAGGTACGCACCGGTGGCGGCGGCGTCGCGCAGGTCGAGGTCGGCCCGGCCCCGGGTGAGCACCTCATGGCCGTCGGCGGTGAGCCGCCGGGCGACCGCGGACCCCACGAGGCCGCGGTGGCCCGCGACGAAGACGCGGGCGTTCGGGGGGAGGAGCGGCTGCGAACTTGTCATACCGCCGATGATGCCAGTCCGCTCCCGCGGGGGCCGCAGTGGTCCACGGCCCCGGTGCCGGCCGTGCCGGCCAGCGCCGAGGGCCGGAGACTGCCTTCGGCCCGGGTCCGCGCCCGGTGTCGTCCGCAGGGCGGGACCCGGTCCCGGTGGCACCCGCCGTGCCGGTTACCGCTCCTGACCCGGCCGCAGACCGGCCCGCCGGCCCGCTTCGGAACCGGGCGCGTATCGGGCGGCGTCCGGAGCACAGAGCGGCGGACGCCCCGCAGGGGGCGTCGGCGAACAGCCGTGTACGGTACGCATCCAGCCGCCCGACCGCGGCCCGACCACTCGGTGCGCCGCCCCACAGGGCCCGCTGCGCACCCGCCGCGAGGCGACGCAACACAACGACACACAGCAACCACCAACAAGGGGACCCCATGGGCAAGACCGCACTGATCACCGGAGTCACCGGACAGGACGGCTCGTACCTCGCCGAGCTCCTGCTCTCCAAGGGCTACACGGTGCACGGTCTCGTGCGGCGGTCCTCCAGCTTCAACACGGAGCGGGTCGACCACATCTACCAGGACCCGCAGACGGCCAACCGGTCCTTCGTCCTGCACCACGCCGACCTCTCCGACGGCGTCGCGCTGGTGAACCTGCTCCGCGACATACGCCCCGACGAGGTCTACAACCTCGGCGCCCAGTCCCACGTCCGCGTCTCCTTCGACGCCCCGCTCTACACGGGCGACGTGACCGGCCTCGGCGCGCTGCGGCTGCTGGAGGCCATCCGGGCCAGCGGCGTCGACACCCGCATCTACCAGGCCTCGTCTTCGGAGATGTTCGGGTCCACCCCGCCGCCGCAGAACGAGCAGACCCCGTTCCACCCGCGCAGCCCCTACGGCGCCGCCAAGGTCTTCGCATACTGGACCACGGTGAACTACCGCGAGGCGTATGACATGTTCGCCGTCAACGGGATCCTCTTCAACCACGAGTCCCCGCGCCGCGGCGAGACCTTCGTGACCCGCAAGATCACCCGAGCGGTCGCCCGTATCAAGGCCGGTCTGCAGGACCACCTCTACCTCGGCAACCTCGACGCCGTCCGCGACTGGGGCTACGCCCCCGAGTACGTCGACGCCATGTGGCGGATGCTGCAGCAGGACGAGCCCACCGACTACGTCGTCGCCACCGGTGTGGCCGCCACCGTCCGCGAGTTCGTGGAGTCGTCCTTCTCGCACGCCGGTCTCGACTGGACCGAGCACGTGCGGTACGACGCCAAGTACGAGCGCCCCAGCGAGGTCGACGCCCTCATCGGCGACGCTTCCAAGGCCCAGGACCTGCTTGGCTGGAAGCCGTCGGTCCTGGTGGCCGAACTTGCACAGATCATGGTGGACGCCGACATTCGCCAAGTCGAGGACCAACTCGCGGGTGTGACGGTCCGTATCGACCGCTGAGGGCTTATATTTCCCCTACGATTTGCCGTGTTCCGGCCATGCGGGCGCTTCCATGCCAGGGTGGCCGGGGCAAACGTGCCGTATGTCCCTAGTGCACCCTCCATGCTGAACCTTTGATTCCAAGTTGGTATGCAATGGGTCAAGGGAGGTGACCAGGCCCCCGCGTGAGCCCTAGTCTGCGCCAGATACATATGGCTGTTCGGATAGTTCCAGCCATCAAACCGGGCGATTGCCCTGGGGGGCTCATGCGTAGATCAAGAGGGCTGACTGCCGCCCTCGTACTGTCACTGGCCGGTGCGGGCACCGGTATAGGCCTGGTGCTGATGCCGCAGGCGTCCGCCATCACGGCTCCGGTGGCATTCACCGCCGACCAGCTGCCGACGTGGCAGCCGGACGGCATCGTCTGGGCGATGGCCCAGGCCGAAGGCACCGTCTTCGCCGGCGGCACCTTCTCCGCCGTCCGTCCGCCCGAGGGAGTGGCGGGCGCCGAGCGGGAGGCCGTGAACTTCGTCGCGCTCGACGCCGCGACGGGCAACCCCACCTCCTGCAAGCTGGCCTTCACCGTTGGCGAGGGCACCGCGACGGTGCGCACGCTGGTCGTCTCGAAGGACAAGAAGACCCTCTACGCGGGTGGCTACTTCGGGGCCGTCAACGGCACCCCGGTCTCCAGTGTCGCGGCCATCGACATCGCGAGCTGCACCCCCAAGGCCGCCTTCCACCCGGGCGTCCCCGCCACCGTGCGCGGACTCGCCGTCACGGACGACACCCTTTACGTGGCCGGTGACTTCACCACCGTCGAGGGCCAGACCCGCGAGCGGTTCGCCGCCGTGGACGCCTCCTCCGGTGCGCTCAAGCCGTTCGTCGCCAACGTCGACGAGCCGGGCCGCGCCGTCGAGGTCACCCCCGACGGCAAGAACGTGCTGCTCGGCGGCGACTTCTTCACGGTCAACAACGCCAACAGCCACGCGCTGGCGGTCGTCGACGCCACGTCCGGCGCCGTGAAGAAGACCTACACCAACATCCCGTCGAACTCGGTCGTCAAGGACATCTCCACCGACGACACCGGCTTCTACACGGGCAACGAGGGCTCCGGCGGCGGTGTCTTCGACGGCCGCATCGGCCTGCGCCTGAGCGACTTCACCGAGAAGTGGCGTGACCGCTGCCTCGGCGCCACGCAGTTCGTCCTGCCGTACGAGGGCGTCCTCTACAGCTCCTCGCACGCGCACGACTGCTCCACCGAGCAGGAGTTCCCCGACGGCAAGCGCCACTTCCTGCTGGCCCAGCCGACCAACCACGAAGGCGCCGCCCCCGCGCCCGTGGACGGGTTCGTGCGCGGCCCGGGCAAGCTCGGCTGGCACCCCACGGCCAACGACGGTCTCGGCGAGGGCATCGGCCCGCGCGTGATGGCCGTGGCCGAGAAGAACGACGTGAAGTACATGTGGGTCGGCGGTGAGTTCACCCTCATCAACGGCAAGGCCCAGCAGGCTCTGACCCGCTTCGCCTCCACCGGCGACGTCGGCGCCCCGACCACCCCGGTGGCCAGCGCCTCCAGCGTCAAGCCCGGCGAGGTCCAGGTCCGCTGGCGCACCAGCTACGACGCGGACGACAGCAAGCTCACGTACCGCATCTACCGCAACGGCTCGGCCACCCCGGCCGCCACCGTCACCGCGAGCTCGCTGGAGTGGGAGCGCCCGCAGGCCTCCTGGAACGACACCACGGTCAAGGCCGGACAGTCGTACACCTACCGGGTGACCGCGACCGACGCCGCCGGCAACACCAGCGCGCTGTCGGCCACCACCTCGGTGACCGTCCCGACCTCGGTCCAGTCCTACCCGAACCAGGTCCGTACCGACGGCGCCGAGCTGTACTGGCGCTACGACGACTCGGTCAGCCCCTACGTCGCCGACACCTCGGTGTCCGGCAACCGCAGCGGCATCCAGGTCAACGCCCCCGCCCTGAAGCAGTCGCCCGGTGCCGTCCCCGGCAGCACGGCGATGGGCTTCAACGGGACCAGCCAGAAGGTGCACAGCGACCGCCGTCAGACGGTCGGCAACACCTTCACCATCGAGACCTGGTTCAAGACCAACACCACGCGCGGCGGCAAGCTGATCGGCTTCGGCAACAACACCACGCGCAACAGCGGTTCCAACGACCGCCACATCTACATGACGAACACCGGTCGCCTGGTGTTCGGCGTCTACAACGGCTCGACCCGGACGGTCTCCACCGGCCTGTTCGAGACGTACAACGACAACAAGTGGCACCACGTGGTCGGCACCCAGGGCCCCGGCGGCATCACGCTGTACGTCGACGGCCAGAGCAAGGGCACCCTGAACGCCACCAGCACCAGCAACTACGCGGGCTACTGGCACGCCGGCGGTGACAACCTCTCCGGCTGGCCGACCCGTCCGACGAGCAACTTCTTCGCCGGTCAGCTCGACGAGACCGCCGTCTACCCGACGACGCTCACCCAGGCCCAGGTCAAGAACCACTTCGACCTGGCCAAGGCTCCCACCGACACGGTCTCCACGGTCAAGACGACCGAGGACACCTACATCAACCAGGGCGCCCCCAGCACCACCTACGGCACCTCCACCTCGCTCGCCGTCCGCGGCAGCGGCTCGCTGTACCAGACGTACATGCGCTTCGACCTGCCGGCCGCCCCGGCCGGCCAGGTCCTGAAGTCCGCCGCGCTGCAGTTCAAGACGAGCACCCAGGCGAGCGCCGGCACCGCCGACACCGTCTCCGTGGTCCCGGTCACCGGTACCTGGAGCGGCGCGAGCACGTCGTTCAACACCAAGCCGGCCCTCGGCGCCACCCCGCTCGGCAGCATCGCGGGCGTGCCGGACGGCTCGGCCGTGCACAACGTCGGACTGGACACCGCCGCGGTCACCGCGGTCCTGGGCAGCAGCTACAGCCTGGGGCTGACGAGCAACGGCAGCGACCCGCTGTGGCTCTGGTCCTCGGAGTCCACGGCCGCGGAGGGCACTCCGCAGCTGGTGCTGACCTTCGGCGCCAAGTAGTACGAAACACCGCCTGACGGAATGCGGGGCCCGGCTGCGTGGCCGGGCCCCGCATTCCTGTGCCCACCCCCGCGGGGGTGGGCACCCGGATCACGGCCGGACCGCTTGATCCGGCCCCGGTCCACCGCACACCCCCTTGAGTACGGGAGCCACCCGATGTACCGACGCTCCGCAGCGGCCGCTGTCCTGCTCGCCGCCGCCCTGACGCTGACCGCCTGCAGTTCGGGCGGGGACGACGCCGACGCCCAGGCGAAGCCGAAGCCCCCGGCCTCGTCGGCGGCCCCCGACCCGGCGGACACCCCGGCCCCGTCGGCGCCCGCCCCCGACGCGAAGCCGACCGGCCCCGTCCTGCCCGACGCCAAGCTGACCCCGAAGACGGGCAGTTTCACGGCGGAGGAGAAGAAGTACCTGAGCGGCCGGGTCCCGGAGAAGATGGACCCGGCGGCCGTCCTGCAGACCGGCCAGGAGGCCTGCCAGCGGGTGGCGCGCACCGCCAAGCGCGACAAGGACGCGGCGACCGGCGCCGTCATCACCGGTGAGATCCAGGGCGCCAAGGACGCGATCACGCACCTGTGCCCGGACCAGAAGCCGATCCTCGCCGCCGCGGAGAAGGGCTTCCCCGAGGGGCCCCGCACCTCTCCCGCGGCCGGCAACTACCGCGCGCTGACCCAGGCCACGAACTGCACCTGGGAGGCCAAGGGCAAGGACGGTTCCGTCCTCGCCTCGGGCCCCGAGACCCCGCCCAAGGCCGGTGACAAGGTCACGGCCACGATCCCGGCCAACACCGCGGAGTTCAACTCCTCCGGCTGCTACGCCTGGATCCCCGCGTAACAGCGCGCACCACCGCACCACCGCAGTCGCGAAACGCCCCGCAGGACCGGACTTCCGGCCCTGCGGGGCGTTTTCGTGCCCGACGGCCGGGTAGCCGCGCCGTCACAGTCACCACACCGGAAGGCGGACCCATGGGCATCGGCGGATGCATAGGCCTGATCGTGGTGGGCGCCATCCTCACCTTCGCCAGCGACTGGGAGATGGAGAGCGTCAACCTCGACCTGGTCGGCCTGATCATGATGGCGGTGGGCGGGATCGGCCTCGCCGTCTACACCAGCATCTACAAGCGGCGCCGGGCCACGGGCGCGATCCCCGTGGTGGAGGAGCACCGCCGGGACGTCATCTGACGCGGGGCCTCAGCCGCGCAGCGCGGCCCCGTAGACCGGCAGCAGCGTGTCGAGGACCGCGTCCATGGAGAACGACCCGTCGGCCAGCGCGCGGGCCGCCAGCGAGGCCCCGCGGTTCGCCGCCGGGTCCAGCAGGTCCAGGACCGCGGCGGCCACACCCTCCGGGCCGGGCTCGACCGCGCGGCCGGCTCCCGCCCGCGCGATGTCCCGGGCCAGGCCGTTGGAGTGGGTCACCACCGACGGGACGCCCACCGCGAGGGCCTCCAGGACGGACATCGGGAACGGCTCGTCCACCGAGGGCAGGACGTAGACGTGGGCCCGGCGCAGCTCCGCGAGCACCTGCTCGCCGGACAGCGCCCCGGGGACCGTGAACCGGTCCGTCAGGCCCAGCGCCCCGATCCGGGCGCGTACGGCCCCCAGTTCGCCCTCGTCCGGGCCCGCGACCACGAAGTGCGCGTCCGGGTGCTCCGCGAGGACCGCCGGGGCGGCGTCCACGAAGTCCACCGGCCGCTTACGGGCCTGCAGGCGCGCGGAGTACAGGATGCGCGGCGCCCCCTGCGGTGCGGGCCGCTCTTCCTGCGCCGGGGTCCCGTTGACCAGCCGGACCGTGTTCGCCAGCGGCGCGCCGACCACCGCGTCCAGTCCCTCCCGCTCGTGCGGGGTCAGGTACAGCACGGTGTCCGCGCCGCGCAGCAGCCGGCGTACCGCCACCGCGTCCAGCACCTTCGCCAGGAGCTTCTCGCTCGGGTCCACCATCCCGTGGGTCTGGAGCACCAGCGGCTTGCCCGCGCGCAGCGCCGCCAGCGCCACCGGCAGGGTCACCAGGTCACGCGCCAGGTGGACATGGACCACGTCGGCGTCGCGCACCAGGCGGCCGGCCGAGGCCAGCAGCGCCGGCGAGGTCATACCGCTGAAGCCGAGGGGGAGCAGCCGGCGGGCCGGGAACAGCTTCGCCGGCACCCCCTCCACGGAGCTGGGCCACTGCTCGAAGCCGTCGCCCAGCGCCAGCAGCCGCGCCTCGTGGCCGCGGGCCCGCAGCCCCTTCGACAGGTTCAGTGCGACCCGCACCGGGCCGCCGAAGGCGTGCGAGGGGGAGTGCAGGGTGACGGCGTGCAGGACTCTCATCGCGGCACTCACTTGGGCTCCTCCACCGGGCGGCGCCGCCCGTCCTGGGTCTGCAGCGTCAGTTCCGGCAGGTCCTTGTGCACCACGGCCCCCGCGCCCGCGACGGCGCACCGGCCGACGGTCACCCCGGCCAGCACGGTCGCCCGTACCGCCACCCAGGCGCCGTCCTCGATGGTGATCGGCGCGTTGCGGTAGCGGAAGTCGGCGGCCCGGTGGTCGTGCGAGCCGGTGCACAGCATCGCCTCCTGCGAGAGGCACACGTGCGAACCGATGGTCACCGGCTCCAGGTTCAGCACCCAGACGCCCTCGCCGATCCAGGCGTGGTCCCCGACGGTGAGCTTCCACGGCCACAGCACACGGACCTTGTGCCGGATCAGCACGCCCTCGCCGATCTCCGCCCCGAAGGCCCGCAGCAGCGAGACACGCAGCCGGGCCGGACAGAACCAGGCCATGAACACCGTGTTCATCACGGCGAACCAGAGCGCCTGCGTCAGCAGTCCGCGCCCCTTGTCGTACCCGGCCAGCGTGAAGGAAGGAAGATCACGCAACAGATGCCCCCATCGTGCTCTCGGCCGCGGCCTCCCCGGGCGCGGCCCGCTCAGACTAGACTGCGCGCGGACCAGGCACATCGGGTGGGGGCGGCAGTGACGACGGACATACGCAAGCCCCCCGCAGCGCCCGCCGGGCCGGTCGTCCCGTCCCCCTTCGAGGACGAGAGCATGTGGGGCCGGGAGACCCTCCCGCGCACCCTGCTCTCCCGGGCGCTGTCCGTACCGCTCGCCCTCGGATTCACCGTCTTCCTGCCGCTGTTCGTCGCCGTCCAGACGGGCGCGGGCGTCCGCGACGCGGCCTTCTGGCTGCAGCTCCTGCTCACCATGTACGCGGGCGCCCGGCTCTCGGCGATGGTGCTCACCAGCCGCCGCAAGCTCCTGCAGGGCTCGTTCTGGCTCTTCGTCTACATGGCCATGGGCGTGGCCCCGCTGGCACAGGCCGTCCTCGGCCAGGTCCCGACGCCGGTCGTCGGCCCGCGTTCCGACCTGACCGTCGCCATCGGGCTGGTGCTGCTCGGCTGCACGGCCTTCGACGTCGGCGTGCTGCTGGCCCGGCACCGGCCGGCCGGGCGCGCGGGCGGCTCCCAGAAGGCGTCGCGGCCCGTCATGGCGCACCGGCGTCGGCTCCAGCTGCTGACGGTCCTGTCGTTCCTGTGCAGCGCCGCCTTCATCATGAAGCTGGGCGGCCCCGCGGTGTTCTTCTCCAGCCGTCAGGAGATCATCGCCGGTATCGAGGAGGCGGGCGTCTCCAACGGCGACGGCCAGGCCGGCCAGGCTCTGCTGCGCGGCTTCGGCACCGTGCCGGCCCTGCTCTCGCTGCTCCTCTACACCCGCTGGCTGATCACGTCGAAGTTCGCCCGCCGCAAGGTGTCGATCATCGTCACGTGGGCGGCGCTCGCCGGACTCAACCTGGTCGTCAACAACCCGATCTCGAACCCGCGGTACTGGTTCCTGACGGTCATGTTCGCGCTGCTGTTCACCGTCTTCCCGGTGAGCGCGGCGATGTACCGGGTGGCGCTGTCGATGGCGGTGGTCGTCGCCCTCCTGATCTTCCCGTTCGCGGACCGCTTCCGCTACGACGAGAAGAACTACCGGCCGGTCGAGACCACGTCCTTCCTGGAGCCGATGGCGCTCAAGGACTACGACCAGATCGGCATGTTCGCGAACACCATCACCTTCTCGGAGTCGGGCCCCGGGCACTTCTACGGGCGCCAGCTGGCCGGGTCGATCTTCTTCGCGGTGCCGCGCTCGGTGTGGGAGGGCAAGCCGAGGGACACCGGCGTGATGGTCGGCCAGTGGATGGGCACGGTCAACACCAACCTCTCCTCGCCGATCTGGGCGGAGCTGTGGCTGGACTTCGGGCCGCTGGGCATGGGGGCCGGTCTGCTGGGTATGGGCTACGCCGCAGCGCGGGTCGACCGGCGGTACGCGAAACGGGCCACGCGGCGGTCACCGCCGGGCAGCCTCATCTCGGTGGTCGTCCCGCTGGTCGCGGGCTACTCCTTCATCCTGCTGCGCGGACCGCTGCTCCAGGCGTCCGGACGCGTGGCGATCGCCGCCCTCTGCCTCGCGCTGGTCGCAACCCACCGCACGGACAAGTCCACCACCCTCCGCTGACGCGCGGCAGGTTGCGGGTCCGGGGCGGAGCCCGGTTCTTTCACCCCGTCCGGCGATTGAGGACCGGGTCCGGGCGGAGCCCGGGAAACGGAGAAAGGCGGGGCGGGGAGAGGCTCCGCGCAGCGGTTCAGGCCGCCGGCGAGGCCGTCCGCCGGGGCTCTTCGGCCTGCGCAGCAGCGGGGCCCAGCCGGGCCACCCGAAGCCAGCCGGCGCCGGCCTTGAGCGCGGAGCCGGCCGCCAGGCCCCATGCGGCACCCGCCACCCCCCACACCGCGTACCCGCCCAGCAGCAGCCCCACGGACAGCAGCGAGAAGACCACCTGCAGCGAGAGCGTGGCCTTCGGCGCGAGCACCCGCAGGGTCAGCAGCGCACACGTCCCCAGTCCCATCACCGCGTACTGCGCCCCCGTCGCCGGAAGCAGCACGGACGCCGACGCCCAGGTGTCGCCGAGCAGTTCCCGGCCCAGCCGGTCCGGCAGCAGGTACAGGGCGGTCGCCCAGCCCGCGCCGACCGCGGCGAGCACCAGGCCCAGCGCCGCCGTCGCCCGTACCGTGGCGCGCCTGCCGCCGAGCCGCCCGAGCACCGGCGGCCCGAACGCGTTCGCCGAGTTGAACAGCACGTTCAGCGGCCCGAACAGGGTGGTCGCACCCCGCAGCGCACCGACGGCCAGCGGCGTGGCGAAGACGCCGAGCCCCAGCACGGCGAGCTGGCTGGAGCCGTTGCCCACCGCGAACTCGACCACGAACCGCTGCCCGAGATGACCGCGCCGCAGGTACGGACGCAGGTCCGTGCGGGAGCCGCGTACGTAGCGCCGCAGCAGCCACAGGCCGAGCCCCAGCGCCGGCAGCGCGGAGAGGCCCCACGCCAGCACCAGCCGCCCCGCCGAGGCCCCTTCGGGCTGCAGGGCCAGCGCCGCGACCACGCACACCAGCCGCAGCGTGTCCGCGGCCAGCGCCCGCTCGGGGGCGCGCAGCGCGGAGAAGCAGTAGCGCAGCCCGTCCTGGAGGAGCACCAGCGGCAGGACGAGGCCCAGGGCGAGGAAGGCCCGCCCGGTGGCCCCGGGGAGCGCCAGGCCCACCGCCGCGAGCAGCACGCCCGCGGCGGCCGACGCGGCCGCCGTGAAGCCGGCGGCCGAACGGCAGGACGCGGCGAGCCCCTCGCCCTTCTCCAGGACGAGGCTCTGCCCGACGTAGGCCATGTTCAGTCCGAGGAGCACGCTGAAGGTCACGTACACCATGGAGAAGTCGGCGAAGGCGGAGGCCGACGACAGTCGTGCGGCCAGCACCAGCACCAGGATGTTGGTGGCGCTGGAGGCGGCCTGGTCCAGGACCGAGGCGACGGCGGCGAGGCCGCGTCGGCTCACCTGCGGCCCATGCGCACGGTGCGCAGCGCGACGGTGTCGGTGCCGTCACCGGGGATGTGCTGTTCGGGCTCGGCCACCTCGTAGGGGATCGGCTGGGGCTGCGGCGCGGAGTTCCCCGGCTTCGCGGGGGCCGCCGGGCCGGCGGCGGCCGGTCCGCCCTTGCCCTTGCCGCCCTTGCCCTTGCCACGCTTCTCGCCGGGCAGCGGCGCATGCAGCACCGCACCGAGCACGGTGCCGCCGGCGCCGCTGATGAGTTCGCGGATCCGGATGAGGTCGGTGCGGTGTATGGCGCGCGGGTCGCTGACGACCAGGACGCCGTCGACACGGTCGACCAGGGCGAGGGCGTCGGCGTACGAGAGCACGGGCGGCGCGAGCACGACGACGGTGGAGTTGGGGGCGTCGGCCTCGGAGATCAGCCGGGTGGCGCGGGCGGAGGTCAGCGCACGCGGCACGTTGCGCGCCCGGTCGCCGGGGATGAGGTCGAAGGAGCCGGACTCGCCGGCGTCCACGACGAGCTGGCGGCCGTCGGGCCACTCGGAGTCGGAGTGCCGGCCGGGCGCGGGCGTGCCGCCCTGGCTCCAGCGGGGGCGGCCGCCGGCGTCGGTCGGCAGCTGGCTGGCCAGCACCGGGGTGCGCAGGTCGGCCTCGATGAGCAGGACGTCCTTGCCGGTCTCCGCGAAGGAGGCGGCGAGGTTGACGGCCACCGCGGCCGCGGTCTCGCTGCTGCCGCGCGGCGCGACGACGAGGAGCCGGCGCCGGTCGGCGAAGCGGGAGTCGTAGGCGAGGCGGAAGGCCACCGAGCGGTATTCCTCGGCGAGCCGGGGGTCGGCCTCGCCGGCGGCGAGCAGCGGCCCGCCGCCCGTCCGGTCCCGCGGCAGGTAACCCAGTACGGGGGCGCGCAGGGCGCGGGCCACGTCGCCCTCGGAGCGCGGCGCCGGGTCGAAGACCAGCCGGACCCAGGCGGCCAGCAGGCCGAGCGCGAGGCCCACGGCCGCGCCGAGCGCGAGGGACATGAGGATGCCGGGGCCGTCGGTGGCGGTGGGCGCGGTCGCGGCACTGGTGACCCGGCCCGGGGTCATGTCGAGGGCCTCAAGCTTGGTGATCTTGGTGTTGTAGCTGCCGACCTCGCTCTGCAGGTCGGTCTTGGCGGAGCTGGCGGCGTCGCGTCCGGCGCCGGCGGGCATCCGGGCGATCTCCTTGGACGTCTCGTCGAGCTGCTTGGCGATCGGGTCGCGCTGGTCCTTGTAGCCCTTGACCATCTTGTCGCGGGTGGCGTCGAGGGACTCCTGCCGCTTGAGCAGGTAGGCCTCGCTCATGGCGTTGGCGCGCTTGGCGGCCTCCTTGGGGGAGTCCGCGGTGTAGGTGAAGCGCAGCACCATCGTCTGCGGCGGGTTGGTCACCTGCAGGCCGGAGCGCAGGGCGGCGAAGTCCTTGGCGGACACCCCGAGCCTCTTCGCCGCCTCGTTGGCGATGGAGGAGCTGAGCGCGACCTGGCGCTCGGAGCCGATGTTGATCGCCTTGTCCGGGGCGAGGCTCGGGTTGAACGGGTCGTCGGTGGGCGCGCGCAGCACCACGTCCGCGGTGGCGACGTAGGTGTCGGCGGTGGATATGCCGAGGTAGACGCCGCCCAGCAGGCCGACCGCGATGCCCCCGCCGATCAGCCTGCGGTAGCGCAGGAGCTGCCGGAACTGGTCCCTGAGAAGGTCGGGTTCGTCGTCGGCCGGTGCCGCTGCCGGGCGGTTCGTCTCGATCACGGCCGGGTTCCCCCAAGTGCTTCGTCCATCAGTGCGTCGATGCGGGCCAGGCCCGCTTCGCGGCTCAGGTGGGCCGCCACATGGCGGGGTCCGGCCGCTCCCAGTGCGTCCGCGCCCTCGGGGTCCTCCGCCAGGGCCCGTACGGCCTTCAGCAGGGCCTCGGGGTCCTCCGGCGGCACGAGCACCCCTGCGCCCGAGCGCTCCACCTCCTGGGCGGTCCCGCCCTCCGCCGCCACGGAGGCGACGACGGGCCGGCCGGTCTGGAAGTAGGAGGTCAGCTTCGACGGGACGCTCATGTCCAGCACGGCGGCGTGCTGTGTGACCGCGAGAACGTCCGCCGCCGCGAGGATATCCGGGAACTCGCCGTCAGCGGCAGGGGGGATGATGTCCAGATTCGGCACGTCCGCGGAGAGGTCCGCGAGGGCGGAGCGCTGACTGCCGTCGCCCATCAGGACGAAACGGACCTGCGGGTCCAGCCTGGCGGCGCCCACGAGGACTTCGAGTCCCTGCTTGAGGCCCATGTTCCCGGAGTGCAGGACGACGGTCTCGCCGGGGCCCCAGCCCAGGTGGCGGCGGGTCTCGCCGCGCGGCCTGGTCGGCTTGGGCACGTGGGACCAGTTGGGGACCAGGCGGATCCGGCCGGGGTCCACGCCCATGCCGACGACCCGTTCCACGAAGGTCTCGTGGATGACGCCGACGAGGGTGGCCCGCTTGAGGGCGTACGCCTCGGCGCGGCCGGCGATCGCGGCCGCCTTGTCGCCGCCGCTGATCCCGCTCTGCGCGGCGGCGGCGCCCATGAGGTCCTGGACCACGGGGACGTAGGGGACCTTCCAGCGCGCCGCGAGCCGGGCGGCGAGCACTCCGCCGGCCAGGCTGGGCATCTGGGCGAGCACCGCGTCGGGCCTGGGCATCCGCGGCGGTGCCACGGCGCCGTGCAGGAGAATCGATCCTTCGAACAGGGCCCGCTTCACGGCGGTCTGGCGGGGCGGCACGGTGTGCGCCCGCCGGTGCACGGTGACTCCCGCGCGCTGTTCCGTGCGCTGGAGTGNGGGGCGGCAGGGTGTGCGCCCGCCGGTGCACGGTGACTCCCGCGCGCTGTTCCGTGCGCTGGAGTGCCCCCTTGTACTCCGGTTCGAGCGACCACGCCGGGTAGTGCGGCATGCCGGCGAGGACGTGCGTCTCGTGGCCGAGATCCGCCCAGTGCTCCGCGATCTGCGTCGCGTACGGGCCGATGCCCGCGTGCTCCGGAGCGTAATTGGTGGAAACCAGCAGCATGCGCCGCTGACCGGATCTGGACACCGTGCGTCCCCTCTTCCCCTGGATGATGCGCACGTCACCCTATTCGTTCACCCGCGTGATGCGGAACGTGCACGCTATTGTCTGCTAATCCGCTGCACCGGGGGGTGTGGCCGCTGGGGATGAAGAGATGACGGGGCGGTACATGTCCGACATTGGAGCGCCTGCGCGCCGACCGTATCGAGTCGGCTACGCGCCGGGTGCCTACGACCTGTTCCATATCGGGCATCTCAACATCCTTCGGCACGCCCGGAGTCAGTGCGACTACCTGGTCGCCGGAGTGGTCTCCGACGAGATGGCCGAACTCGCCAAGGGCCGCCGCCCGATGATCCCGCTCGTCGAGCGCCTGGAGATCGTGCGCAGCGTCAAGTACGTGGACGCCGCCTTCGTCGAGACGGTCCCGGACAAGGTGGAGACCTGGAAGCAGGTCCGCTTCGACGTCATCTTCAAGGGCGACGACTGGCGCGGCACCCCCAAGGGGGACAAGCTGGAGAAGGACTTCGCCGCCCACGGCGTCGACGTCGTCTACTTCCCCTACACCGTCCACACCTCCAGCACCCAGCTGCGCAGGGCACTTGACGCGCTCGCCGAACCCGCCCCGGCGCCGGGGCAGGTCACCGGCGAACGGCGCTGAGCTCCCGGAACCACTTGGCGAGGAAGGCCAGCAGGAACAGCGCGGCGACCACGCCCAGTGCGGCGTACGCCCAGGCGAACAGCCTTCCGCCGCCGAGCAGCAGGAACACCAGGCAGAACACCCCGTAGTCAACGGGCAGCAGCGCCACCGCGCGCAGCGTGGACGGCGCGGCGGCGGGGCTTCCCGGAGCGGGCCTGGGCTTGAGCTTCTCGGTCAGCAGGCCGCCGAAGAAGGTGACGACGGCGGCGAACTGGAAGCCGAGCGGCACCAGGAGCCAGCCGTGGGCCGTCGTGCCGTACTCCTCGGGGAACCGGTAGAACGCGATCAGCACGCACGAGTGGAGCGCCGTGAGCTTCGCGGCGTCCACGACATGGTCCAGCCACTCGCCGGCGGCACTGCCGCCGCCGCGCAGCCGGGCCAGCTGTCCGTCGGCCGAGTCGAAGGCGAAGCCGACCGCGAGCGCGGCCCACACCGCGAGCCCCAGTGCCCACGAGGGTCCGGTCAGCGCGACCGCGGCCACCGCGGCGAAGCTGAAGGCGGCGCTGATCAGCGTCACCTGGTTCGGGGTGAGTCCGAGGGCGTACGAACAGGCGGCCAGGTAGCGCCCGATGGGCCGGTTCACGAACCGCGAGTAGAGCGACACCCCCTTCGCCGACTTCTGCGCCCCGCGCAGTTCCCGCAGCGCGGTCCCGACTCTGCCCATGCAGCGGCTCCCCTCAGCGACGATGTCGAACACATCATCGCAGTACAGTTGAGCGGTTCCGTTCCGGATGTCTGCGGACGTCCGGAAGCAGCAGTACGGACAGGTTCGCCGCCGCGCTGAGCGCGGCCGCGACCAGCAGCGGAACCGTCGCCCCGACGGCGGCGGCCAGCGGGGCCGCCACCGCCAGCCCCAACGGGCGGGCGGCGAACGAGATGAGGGTGTCGAAGGAGCCGACCCGGCCCAGGGTCTCCAGCGGGATGCGGCGCTGCATCTCCGTCTCCCACAGCGGACTCAGCACCCCCAGGCCGAACATGGCGCAGCCGAACGCGGCCGCCGTCACGGGCAGGGGCAGGCGCAGCGCGAAGGCGGTGAGGGGCAGGGCCTGGGCGGCCGCCCCGAAGGCCACCCCGAACAGCGGCCGGCGCAGCGGCAGGCGCCCCGCCGCCCAGACCCCGGCGAGCATGCCGACCGTGCCGGTCTGGGCGACGACCACCCAGGAGGCCTCGCCGCCCAGGCTCTCCGCGGCGATCACCGGGCCGAGGGTGAGGAGCAGTCCGGCCGCCAGGTGCCAGACCCCGTGGGCCAGCACGTTGGCGAGGAACCACGGATGGCGCCGGGTCTCGGCCCAGCCCGCGCGCAGCTCCGCGCCGAAGGCGGCGCGCGGCGCGGTCCGCGGGGCCGCGGTGGTGCGCAGGCCGCCGAGGGTGAGCGCGGAGAGTACGAAGAGCGCCGCGGTGAGCAGGGAGGCCCAGCCCCCGCCCACGGTCAGCGCCAGCGACCCGGCGGCGGCCGGGGCCGCGACGTTCGCGAGCCCGGTGGCCACCCCGAGCCGGGCGTTGACCCGCAGCCGGCCCTCCTCGGGAACCGCGGCCGCGACGAGCGTGCGGACGGCGGGCGTGCCGAACGCCACCGCGGCTCCGGTCACGGCGGCGAGCGCGGCCAGCTCGGGCACGCGGCCGTCGAGCCCGGTCAGGAGCAGGGCCCCGGTCGCCAGTTGGGCCGCCGCCCGGACCAGGTCGGCCACCAGCACCACCCGCCGGGCCCGGAACCGGTCGGCGGCCACCCCGGCGACGGGCAGCAGGAGCAGCATCGGAAGCAGCTCACTGGAGAGTACGAGGCCCAGGTCGCCGGCGGAGCCCGTCTGCAGCAGGGCCAGGGTGAGGGTGGTGGGGACGAGGGCGGAGGCGAACGCGGCGAAGGTGCGGCCGGCGACCAGCCGCCGTATCGGCGTGATCATGCGGGGACGTTATTTCGCCGGCGAATCATTCGTCAACGAAATATCGGCCCGGAATTCAGCGGGGAAGGGGACATAATGCGGGCATGGGCAGAGAGGCGGCCGAGGGCCGGGCGCGGGCGGCGGAAACAGCACCCGTCGAGGACCCCGCGGACTCCGTCGACCGGCACATCGCCCGGTGGACCGGCAAAGTGCCCTTCGACGTGCCCACCGAAGCCGTCATCACCCGTATCCAGCTCCTCGCCAAGCACGTGTCGCACGGCAAGGAGCGGGCCCTCGCCGAGACGGGGCTCCAGGCCTTCGAGTTCGACACGATGCACCGGCTCGCCTCCCGTGGCGCACCCTGGCGGGCCCCCTCCGCCGAACTCGCCGCCGAACTGCTCCTCTCCCCGGCCGGGATGACCGGCCGCCTCGACACCTTGGAGAAGTCCGGTCTGGTCCGCCGGCTGCGCGCCGCCGCGGACCGCCGCCGGGTCGACGTGGAGCTCACCGAGGAGGGCCACCGGCGGTGGACCGAGGCCATGCGTCGGCGCGGCATCGCCGAGGCCGGGATGATCGAGCCCCTCGACGACGCCGACCGCGCCGCGCTCTCCGCGCTCCTCAAGCGGATGCTCCTGGCGGTCGAGACCCGCTGACCCTCAGCAGCAGCACCGAGCGGGCCGGCACGGTCAGGGTCTCCCCGGCGCGGTGCCGGGTGCCCGGGACGGCGGCCTGCTCCTCCAGGGAGGTGTCCAGGACCAGTTCGTACTCCTCCGCCCACGGCGTCCCCGGCAGCACCCACGCCGCCGGCCGGTCACCGGTGTGCAGCAGCACGAGGAAGCTGTCGTCCGTCACCTGCAGGCCCCGCTCGTCACGGCCCGGGATGTCCCGCCCCGACAGGTACATTCCCAGCGCTGCCGCCGGGGCGTACCAGTCCCGCTCCGTCATCTCCACGCCCGCCGGCGTGAACCACGCCAGGTCCCGCAGCCCGTCCGCGCCCTGCGGCCGCCCCGAGAAGAACGCCCGCCGCCGCAGTACCGGATGGGCATGGCGCAGCGCGATCAGCCGGGCCGTCAGGGCGAACAGCGACTGCCACGCCGGATCCTCCAGCAGCGACCAGTCCACCCACCCCGTCTCGTTGTCCTGGCAGTAGGCGTTGTTGTTGCCGCCCTGCGTGCGCCCGAACTCGTCGCCCGCCACCAGCATCGGCACCCCGGTCGACAGCAGCAGGGTGGTCAGCAGGTTGCGCAGCTGCCGGCGCCGGAGCGCCCCGATGCCGGCGTCGTCCGTCTCCCCCTCCGCCCCGCAGTTCCACGAACGGTTGTCGTTGGTCCCGTCCCGGCCCGCCTCCCCGTTCGCGTCGTTGTGCTTGCGCTCGTAGGACACCAGGTCCCGCAGGGTGAAACCGTCGTGCGCGGTCACGAAGTTCACCGAGGCGTACGGGCGCCGCCCGCCCCACGCGTACAGGTCGCTCGACCCCGACAGCCGGTAGCCGAGGTCCCGCACGTCGGGCAGCGCGCCCCGCCAGAAGTCCCGTACGGCGTCCCGGTAACGGTCGTTCCACTCCGTCCACAGCGGCGGGAACGCCCCCACCTGGTAGCCGCCCGAACCCACGTCCCACGGCTCGGCGATCAGCTTCACCCGCCNCACCTCCCCCCGCCGCAGCACCGGGTCCTGCGCGATCACCGCCAGGAACGGCGACAGCATGTCCACGTCGTGCATCGACCGGGCCAGCGCCGCCGCCAGGTCGAAGCGGAAGCCGTCCACCCCCATCTCGGTGACCCAATAGCGCAGCGAGTCCGTGATGAGCCGCAGCACGTGCGGCCGCCCGGCGTGCAGGGTGTTCCCGCAGCCCGTGTAGTCGGCGTACCGCCGCTGGTCGGACTGGAGCCGGTAGTAGCCCCGGTTGTCGAAGCCGCGCAGCGACAGCGTGGGCCCCAGCTCGCCGGCCTCCGCCGTGTGGTTGTAGACCACGTCGAGGATCACCTCGATCCCGGCCGCGTGCAGCGCCCGGACCATCCGCTTGAACTCACCGACCTGCTGCCCGGCCGTACCGCTGGAGGAGTACCCCGCGTGCGGGGCGAAGTAGCCCACCGAGTTGTAGCCCCAGTAGTTGCGCAGCCCCTTGCGCAGCAGATGGTCCTCGTGCGCGAACTGGTGCACCGGCAGCAGCTCGACCGCCGTCACACCCAGCTTCACCAGGTGCTCGACCGCCGCCGGATGGGCCAGGCCCGCGTAGGTCCCGCGCAGCTCCTCGGGAACACCCGGATGGCGCATCGTGAAGCCGCGCACGTGCAGCTCGTAGATCACCGAATCGGCCCAGGGGGTCTTCGGCCGGACGTCGTCCGCCCAGTCGTCGTCATCGTGCACGACCACGCCCTTGGGCAGATACGGTGCGGAGTCCCGGTCGTCGCGCACGGTGTCCGCGATGTACTGCTGCGGCCAGTCCCGGACGTGCCCGTACACCTCCGGCGGCAGTGTGAAGTCCCCGTCGACGGCCCGTGCGTACGGGTCCAGGAGCAGCTTCGCCGGATTGTGCCGGACCCCAGTCCAGGGATCCCAGCGGCCGTGCACCCGGAAGCCGTACCGCTGCCCCGGGCGCACGCCCGGCACGAAACCGTGCCAGATCTCGTGCGTGAGCTCCGTGAGCACGCAAGCCGTCTCGGCCCCGCCCTCGTCGAAGAGGCACACCTCCACCGCCTCCGCGCCCTGCGCCCACACGGCGAAGTTGGTGCCCGCGGTCCCGTCCGGCCCGTGGTGGAAGCGGGCCCCCAGGGGATGCGAGGACCCCGGCCACACTGCCGGGGCCGGGCGTGTGTGTGCCCGTGCGGCCTGCCCATTGACCTGCCCATTGACCTGGCCGTTCGTCCGGCCGTCCGGCCGCCCGTTGGACTGCCGGCCCAGTGGGCCGCCCGGCCCGCCGTCGACGTGCGGTACGGGCGCGGCCTGTCCGCTCCGTACCGCTCCGACGGCGTTGCTGACGGCTTCCACCGCCTCCTGCTCGGCTGCGCTCGACACTGCCCGCCTCCACGGCTCTTCGGTACCGGCGGGGGCAGGGGAATGTGTGGCCCCGGCGTCCCGGCCCGGGCCCGCCCCCGTCTGGTCCTTCCCACTGTTCTGCCCGGACAGTTCTGCCCGGAACGTGGCCCGCGCTCACGTTTCCCCCGGAGGGCCCGGTCGTTGGAGGGAACGTGACACTTCTGACGAGGCGGGCAGGGGCGGGCTTGGCCGCCGTGGCGGTGTGGGCGGGCCTGCTGGGCGGGCTGGCGGGCTGCACCCAGGACGGCAAGTCTCCCGTCGAGATCCAGCTCCCCGGCAGAGTCCGCTCGCCGGACGAGGCCATCCGCATCACCCCCGACGACAACGCCAAGGACGTGCCGGCCGACGGGCGGCTGACGGTCACCGTGCCCGAGGGGCGGCTGGAACGGGTCGTGGTGACCAAGGTCGAGGACGCGCAACAGGAGGAGGTCCCCGGCGCCATCGCCCCCGACGGGCTCAGCTGGAGTCCCACCCCGCAGGCGGGCCGGCTCGCCCTCGCCGCCAAGTACACCGTGGACGCCGTCGCCCTCGACGGGCACAACCGCCGCCAGGCCCGCCGCACCACCTTCACCACCTACGTCCCCGAAGAGCGGTTCATCGGCTACTTCAAGCCCGAGAACCGCTCCACCGTCGGCACCGGCATGATCGTCTCCTTCAAGTTCAGCCGCGCCATCGAACGGCGCGCCGACGTGGAGCGCGCCATCCGGATCACCGCGGAGCCGGCGGTGGAGATCGCCGCCCACTGGTTCGGCAAGGAACGCCTCGACTTCCGGCCCAAGCAGTACTGGAAGCCCGGGACCAAGGTCACCGTGCGGATGGCCCTGCGCGATGTCGAGGGCGCGCCCGGCTCGTACGGTATCCAGTCCAAGACCGTCACCTTCACCGTCGGGCGCTCCCAGATCTCCACCGTGGACGCGGCCGCCCACACCATGGAGGTCCGCCGGGACGGGGAACTGCTGTCGACCGTGCCGATCAGCGCCGGAGCGCCCAAGACCACCACCTACAACGGGAAGATGGTGGTGATGGAGCTCTTCGACGTCACCCGGATGAACGGCCAGACCGTGGGCTTCGGCGGAGAGTACGACATCCCCGACGTCCCCCACGCCATGCGGCTGACCTCCTCCGGAACCTTCCTGCACGGGAACTACTGGTCCAGCCCCGACACCTTCGGCAGCACCAACGTGAGCCACGGCTGCGTGGGCCTGCGCGACGACAAGGGCGGCGGCTCCGACACCCCGGCGGGCTGGTTCTTCGACCGGACCCTGATCGGTGACGTGATCGAGGTCGTCAACTCGCAGGACAAGGTGGTCGCCGCGGACAACGGGCTCGGCGGCTGGAACATGTCCTGGGCGGACTGGGTGGCCGGCTCCGCCCTCGCCTGAACGGCCCACGCGCCCCCCACAAGAGTGATTCGTGTGATCGGAATGCCGTAGCGGAGAGTGTCCGCGCACCGCACCGCCGACCCCTGCCCCCAGCCTGTCAAAGCGCATCGGAGCACAACAGCGCGCACCAGGGCACATCGGGCGGCAGGGAAGCGGACGGAGCGTCATGGCAGCAAGGAACTGGACCCTCGGGCTCGCGGTCGGCGCCGTGCTGGCCGCCGCGGCCCCCACGGCCGTCGCCGCCGGCCCTGGCGCCGACCGGCCGGTGGCGGCGGCCCGGGCGCCGCTGCCCGACCGGCTCGGTCCCTGCGTTCCGGGCCGCTGCCCGGACCCGTACCCGCCGGTGGGCAGCGACGGCGTCCTGCGCGGCCGGGACAACGGCATCAACATCTTCGCCGGCGGCGACTTCCGGGTCCGCGGACGGGCCTCCGAGGCCGAGGGCCGCCTCGTCGTCCTCGGCGCCTTCGACCAGGACAAGGTGGCCGGCGGCGACAGCCGCTACAACGTCGGGATCGTCGGCGCCGGATCGCTCGTACCGCCGCCCGACGGGGCCGACTTCCTCACCACCGGCGCCGGCGTCACCGTCGCCCAGGGCGAACGCCTGCTCGCCGACGGCGGTGTGGTCCGCCACGCGGGCCCCGTCACCGGCTCGGTGTCCGCAACCCTGGTCCCCGACCCCGCCGCCGTGACCCCGTACGCCGGACTGCGCGACCGGCTCAGCGCCGCCAGCCAGTGCTACGCCCGGGTCGGCGGACAGCTCCGCCCGGCCACCGGCACCGTCGCCGACCGGGGCTACGAGACCCTCTTCACCGGCGACAACACCTCCGCGCTCCAGGTCTTCAACGTGGACGCGGACATGGCCGGCAACGGCGGCGGCATGCAGGGCATCCGCTTCGACCGGATCCCGGCCGGGGCCACCGTCCTGGTCAACGTCCTGGGCACCGACCGCACCATCAACACCTACAGCGGCGGCCTCCAGGACACCGACCCGCTGAACGCCTACCGCGACCGGCTGCTGTGGAACTTCCCCGACGCCACCACCGTACGGCTGACCGGCGGCGGCCAGTTCCAGGGAAGCTTCCTGATGGGGCAGCAGAGCTCCGAGACCACGATCACCCTGCCCGGCATCAACGGCCGCTTCTTCACCACCGGCTCCGTCACCCACGGCAGCGAGACCGTCGGGGGCGGCGGCCAGGAGTTCCACGCCTACCCCTTCAACGGGGACCTGCCCGACTGCGCCGGCCCGGCCCCGGTGACCGGCTCGGTCTCCGTCCTCAAGCGGGACGCCGGGACAGGCGCGCCGCTCGCGGGAGCCCGGTTCGAGCTGTGGCGGGAGAGCAACGGCACGGCGGGCCTCCAGCCCACCGGCCCGGACGCCGACACCCTGGTCAGCCGGTGCACCACACCGGCGAGCGGCCTGTGCGAGGAGACCACCGCGCTCGGCACGTACTACTGGCGCGAGACCCAGGCGCCCCCCGGGTACGAGCTGCCCGCCCAGCCCGTCCGCGAGCTGACCCTGACCGCCCTGAACGCGCAGACCGGAGTCCGGTACGAGGCGGACAACCGGCGCAGCCCCGAACCGCCGGCAGGCGCCCGGGTGGTGCTGCGCAAGACGGACGGGGCGAGCGGCGCGGCACTGCCCGGCGCGCAGTTCGAGCTGTGGCGGGAGAGCAACGGCACCCCCGGCCTCCAGACCGCCGCCCCGGGCGGTGACACCCGGCTGGACGGCGCCTGCGTCACCGACGCCCGGGGCACCTGCACGGTGGAACTCCCGGTCGGACAGACGTACTACTGGCGGGAGACCGCGGTCCCGGCCGGATACGAACCGCCGGCGAACCCGGTCACGCGCTTCGACCTGACCCGGGGCGACGTGGCGGACGGCATCGTCGTCACCGTCCCGAACACGAGGAGCGAGCGGTACGAGGGCTCCATCCGGGTCCTGAAGCAGGACGCCAAGACCGGGCGGCCGCTGCGCGGCGCGGTGTTCGAGGCCTGGCAGGAGACCAACGGCACCGCGGGCCTGCAGACGCGCGGCATCAACGCCGACCGCAGGGCGGCGGACGGCTGCGCCACCGACCGCGGCGGGGTCTGCGACTTCGGTCCGTTCCCCGCGGGCTCGTACTACCTGGTCGAGACGGCCGTGCCCGAGGGCTACGCGCTGCCCGCGGACCGGGTCACCGGACCGCTGGTGCTGGACGCCGCCACCCCGGACCGGCGGCTCGTGGTCACGCTCCGGAACGAGCGCGACAGCCACGGCAAGGGCAAGGGCGACCACGGCAAGGGCAACGGCAAGGGCGACCACGGCCACGGAAAGGGTGACGGCGGGCACCACCACAAGCCGAAGCACCCCGGGCACCCGAAGGACGCCCGGGGACCCCGGGCCTGACCCCCTGCCCAGAACGACGGACGGAGCGGCATGAAAGCCAGGACGACAAGGGTGTGGCTCATCGGCCCCGCCGCCGCGGCGGTGCTCGCCACGGCGGCCCCGGCCCTTGCCGCGCCGCCCGCGGCACCGGCCGGCACCGCCGAGGTGGTGCTGCGCAGCACCGATCTGGACACCGGCGCACCCCTGTCCGGAGCCCGGTTCGAGCTGTGGCGCGAGACCAACGACCGGGCCGGGCTCCAGAGCACCGGTCAGGGCGCCGACCAGAAGGTGGCGCACGGCTGCGTGACCGACGCGAAGGGCCTGTGCACCATGGCGCCGGCGACCGGCGAGACCTACTACGCGGTGCAGGTCGCCGTCCCGGCCGGTTACGAACCGCCCGACGAACCCTTCACCGGCTTCGACTTCGGCGAGGACGCCGCCCGGAAGGGGCTCGTCGTCAACGTCCCGAACCGGCGCCGGGACGCGGCGTACGGCGGCGGGGTCCGGGTCCGGTCGAAGGACGGGAAGACCGGTGCCCCGCTGCCCGGCGCGGTGTTCGAACTGTGGCGGGAGACCGACGGCACCACCGGCCTGCAGACCGCGGGCACCGCCGCCGACCAGCGGGTCCGGCCCGGCTGTGCCACCGACGCCGACGGCGCCTGCGACTTCGAAGGGCTCGCCGACGGCGCGTACTTCCTGGTCGCCAAGGACGTCCCCGAGGGCTACGTGATGCCGAAGCAGCCGGTGGCCGGCCCCTGGCGGCTGGACGCCGCGTCCGGGCGCCGGCTCCTGCTCACCGTCCCCACCAGACGGGCCGAGCGGATCCCCGAGGTGGGCGGCGACCAGGGCCGCCGCGACGGCCGCGGGCCCCGGGCCGCCCGCGCCGGTGCGCCGCCGGAGTGACCTCCTCACCCCGGCGGCGCAGCAGCGCGAGCCGTACCCCGGCCGCACGGGTTGGCTGGGCTGTGACCGTTGTGCTCACAGACCCGAGGAGGCCCGCATGGCCGTACGTCAGGCGACCGGCCCGATAGCGCGGGTGGCCGTACTCGGCGCCCTGCTCGCACTGGCGGGCACCCACCCGTCCACCGCGGTGGCCGCGCCGGCGGAACCGGAGAGCGCCTGCGTGGCGGGCACCGGCCCCTACCAGCGGGAGCTGGAGGACCACGTGGGCCGGCCGGTCGACGGGGTGCAGTCCGCCGCGGACTGCTACGCGGTCCGCGCCTTCCAGCGCGCGAACGGCGTCAGCCCCGCCGACGGCTACCCGGGCGTCGCCACCTACCGCACGATGCTCGTCGTCCAGGCCCGCCCCGACCCCAACGCCGCGGGCGACTGCCCCGAGCGCGACCACCGCGTCACGTGCATCGACCTCGACCGCCAGCTGCTGTGGGTGCAGCGGGGGAGCCGGGTCGTCTTCCCGCCCGTGCCCATCCGCACCGGCCGCGACTACCAGGAGACCCGGACCGGCTGGCACGACGTGTACTGGCGCAACAAGGACCACGTCTCCACGCTGTACGGCACGCGCATGCCGCACGCCCAGTTCTTCGACGGGGGCCAGGCCTTGCACGGTTCACCCGGCTCCCTCTACGGAACCGGTGGTTCCGCAGGCTGCGTCAACCTCACCGAACCGGACGCGAAGCGCCTGTGGGACCTGCTCACCGAGGGCGACGCCGTCTACGTCTGGGGCGTCAAGCCGGGCACGGAGGACTGACGCGCAAGCCGCCACGGCCCATTCACGGCAGTTGGGACGGAACGGTGACAAGACCGTGGCTCATCGTGATCCTCCCGTGTGATTTCCTGTCGACATGCGCGCGACTGTCCGCGCGCGGGGGACATGGGGAGAACACGAGTGAACCTGCAGCCGATACGCGGCCGCGCCCGCACCGGCCTGCCGGCCCTTCTGCTGGGAGCGGCCCTGCTGTTCACCACCGCCTGCGGCGGCGGTGGCGGCGGCAACAGCAACGGCAGCGGCAGCGACAACGCCGGTGGCGGCGGCAAGACCGGTACCGAGGCTTCGAAGGCCGTCGTCAACGTCAAGCCCGACGACGGCGCCAAGGAGGTCGCCACCAGCGGCGTCCTGAAGATCACGAGCACCGGCGGCAAGCTCAGCACGGTGACCGTCGCCGACACCAAGGGCAACGCGGTCGAGGGCAAGCTCTCCGCCGACGGCGCGAGCTGGGAGCCGGCCCGCCACCTGGCCTCGGCCACCGAGTACAAGGTGCACGCGGTCGCCAAGGACGAGGCCGGCCGGGAGTCCGCCAAGGACACCAGCTTCACGACCCTGACCCCGACCAACACCTTCGTGGGTCACTACACGCCCGAGGACGGCTCGACCGTCGGCGTGGGCATGCCGGTCTCGATCAACTTCACCCGTGGCATCACCAACCCCGAGGCCGTCGAGAAGGCCATCACCGTGACCGCCGAGCCGGCCGTGCCGATCGAGGGCCACTGGTTCGGCAACGACCGCCTCGACTTCCGCCCCGAGAACTACTGGGCCGCGGGCACCAAGGTCACCGTCAAGCTCGCCCTCGACGGAGTGGAGGGCCGCCCCGGCGTGTACGGCAAGCAGACCCGCACCGTCACCTTCACCATCGGCCGGTCCCAGGTGTCGACGGTCGACGCGGCCGCGCACACCATGCAGGTCGTCCGTGACGGCCAGGTCCTCAAGGACGTCCCGATCACCGCGGGCGCCCCGTCGACCACGACCTACAACGGCCAGATGGTCATCAGCGAGAAGTACAAGGTCACGCGGATGAACGGCGCGACCGTCGGCTTCGGGGGCGAGTACGACATCTCCGACGTCCCGCACGCCATGCGCCTGTCGCAGTCGGGCACGTTCGTGCACGGCAACTACTGGGCCCCGTCCAGCACCTTCGGCTCGGCGAACGTCAGCCACGGCTGCATCGGACTCAAGGACGTCCGCGGCGCGGGCGACTCCAAGCAGCCCGCGGCCTGGTTCTTCGACGAGTCGCTGATCGGTGACGTGGTCGTCGTGAAGAACTCGAAGGACAAGCAGATCGCCCCGGACAACGGGCTCAACGGCTGGAACATGCCGTGGGCGGAGTGGATCAAGTAACCGCCGCGCGTACGCCCCGTACGTGATCCGGGTGGCCCGGTGCTGTGACCCACGGCACCGGGCCACTTCACGTGCTGTGCCGGTCCGGGGGAGACCCCCGGCCCCCCGGGCCCTAACCTGACCCGTATGACCATCTCTCTCGAAGTCTCCGAAGGCGTCGGCACCATCCGCCTGGACCGGCCGCCCATGAACGCCCTGGACATCGCCACCCAGGACCGGCTGCGCGAGCTCGCGGTGGAGGCGACCGACCGGGCGGACGTCCGCGCGGTCGTCATCTACGGCGGCGAGAAGGTGTTCGCGGCGGGCGCGGACATCAAGGAGATGCAGACGATGGACCACGCGGCGATGGTCGTCCGGTCCCGTGCGCTGCAGGACGCCTTCACCGCCGTCGCCCGCATCCCCAAGCCCGTCGTCGCCGCGATCACCGGCTATGCGCTGGGCGGTGGTTGTGAGCTCGCGCTGTGTGCCGACTACCGGATCGCCGCCGACAACGCCAAGCTCGGCCAGCCCGAGATCCTGCTCGGCCTGATCCCCGGCGCCGGCGGTACCCAGCGGCTGTCCCGGCTGGTCGGCCCCTCCCGGGCCAAGGACCTGATCTTCACCGGCCGGATGGTCAAGGCCGACGAGGCGTTCACCCTGGGCCTGGTCGACCGGGTGGTGCCCGCGGCCGAGGTGTACGAGCAGGCGCACGCCTGGGCGGCCCGGCTCGCGCAGGGTCCGGCGATCGCGCTGCGCGCCGCGAAGGAGTGCGTGGACGCGGGTCTGGAGGCGGACATCGACACCGGGCTCACCATCGAGCGCAACTGGTTCGCGGGCCTGTTCGCCACCGAGGACCGTGAGATCGGCATGCGCAGCTTCGTCGAAGAGGGCCCGGGCAAGGCGAAGTTCGTCTGAGCCGTGGGCGGGTGGTCCTCCCTGGGGGTGGATTAGCCAGGCCTTAAGGCAGCCTTAAGCGGAATGAGTGATCAACTCCGTGTGATCACTCCCGTGCGGTGCGTCATGCCAGGTCAGGTCAGGTTTTCAGGCCCCCTTGTTGCCTCCCGCATATGACAGAACACCCCCTTGGATTGGTTGAATCCGGGGGGTGTTTTCCTGTGGAACGGCCCGGAGGAGTGGGCCTGCCCTCCATGATGGGTGCATGGCGGGCCTGGAGGGTGTGGAACAGCCGCGGCAACGCGGTGGTGCTTCGGCGGTACGGCTCACGGCGGCCGTCGAGGAGGAACAGGGCCTCAAGGCGCTGGAGCTGTACGGCAACCCGGCCGAGGCCGAAGTGACCTTGCCGTCCATGCCCGAGTCGGCCGGCACCGCGCGGCGGCTCACCCAGTGCGTGGTGATCCGGCTCTGGGGCCTCTCGCCGCAGATCTCCGAGCACGCCGTCCTGCTGGTCTCCGAACTCGTCGGCAACGCGGTCCGCCACACCGGCGCCCGCTCCTTCGGCTTACGCATGCTGCGGCGGCGCGGCTGGATCCGGGTGGAGGTGCGCGACCCCTCGCGCGGGCTGCCCTGTCTGATGCCGGTCCACGAGCTGGACACCACGGGCCGCGGCCTCTTCCTCGTCGACAAGCTCTCCGACCGCTGGGGCGCCGATCTGCTGCCCCGGGGGAAGATCACCTGGTTCGAGATGCGGGTCGCCGACCGCCAGAACGCCTGAAGCCCCCGGTTCGCCGTGTGGGGCGGGGCGGGGGCTTCATGGGAGTGCCGAGGATCGAAGGGGGTGTGATCCTCGGCATGGCGACTTCGCTCGGGTCAATGGGAAGTCGTGCTTTCGACTATGACAGACGAGGGCTCGAACGCCAAAAGTCCCTACTTGGACATAAGTGTGCAAATCCCAAGACTTTCCAGCTAAATCCTAGGTGAGGTGGGCCACTGGCCTCGCAATCCATGAATAACTATCGACTGCTCTGAGTAAATCCTTGATCACGTGGCGGATGGGTGCCCGATCGGAGGCCGTCGATGAACGTCCCGAAATGGGTCAATCATTACCTTTCGGGTCATCCACCTCTTAAATGGGCGAGTGCTCTCACATCCAGGCCGCCGCGCGGCCCTGCGTGCGGCTCTGCGCGCGGCCGGACTCGCTGCGGCCGGCGCCGCGACGGCCGGTCTCACCGCCGGGTGCGGCCCGGGTCGTCACCCCTCCCGGACCACCTCCCCGCCCCCCGGCCCGGCCCGCGCCGCCGAGCCCGCCCGGGCGGCACCGGCTGCCCCGCGCCGGTTCCCCGGGCAGCCCGTCGAGATCGGCCACGGCCCCCGCGACCGCGACCGGGTCGCCCTCACCTTCCACGGCAACGGCGATCCCGCCCTCGCCCGCGCGGCACTGGCCGCGGCCGAGAAGGGCGGCGCGCGGGTCACCGTACTGGCCATCGGCACCTGGCTCGACGCCCACCCGGACATGGCCCGCCGGATCCTCGACGGCGGACACGAACTCGGCAACCACACCCAGCGCCACCTCGCGATCAACGACATGACCGAGGCGGAGGCCTACGCCGAGATCACCGGCTGCGCCCAGCGCCTCAAGCGGCTCACCGGCTCCATCGGCACCTGGTTCCGGCCCTCCCGGACGCAGTACGCGACACCGCTCGTCCGGAAACTGGCCCAGCGGGCGGGCTACCCGCACGTCCTCTCGTACGACGTCGACTCCCTCGACTTCACCTCGCCCGGCGCCGCGGCCGTCCTGCGCACCGTCACCGGGACGATCCGGCCCGGATCCGTGGTGAGCCTGCACTTCGGCTACGCGGACACGGTCGACGCGATGCCTTCCCTCCTCGCAGAACTCGCGCGCCGCAAGCTGCGCGCGGTGACCACCACGGAGCTGCTGACGCCATGAAGACCACCCGCCTGACCCGGAATGCCGGCGTGCTGCTGGCCGGTCTGGTCCTCGCCGCCCTCTCCGGCTGCGGATCGGCAGACAGGAAATCCGCCGAGGCGCTCGGCACCGAGGGCCCGGCCGGGCCGGTCAAGGCCCAACCGGCCGCCCCGCCCGGACTCCCGGGCATGCCGCCCCTGCTGGACCCCAACGACGTCTACGCGGCGGACCGGCCGGGCAAGCTCTCCCCGGTGGTGAAGGACTTCCCGTCCCGCGTCTACGTGCCGAACACCAACTCCAACACGGTGTCCGTCATCGACCCCGCGACCTACAAGGTCATCGACACCATCCCGGTCGGGGTCCAGCCCCAGCACGTCGTGCCCTCCTGGGACCTGAAGACCCTGTGGGTCAACAACAACCGGGGCCACACGCTCACCCCGATCAACCCCGCGACCGGCGAGGCCGGCAAGCCCGTCGAGGTGCACGACCCGTACAACCTGTACTTCACGCCCAACGGCAAGTACGCGATCGTCATGGCCTCGATGGACAAGGAACTGGTCTTCCGCGACCCCCACACCATGGACCGCGTGAAGACCGTCCCGGTGACCTGCTACGGCGTCAACCACGCCGACTTCTCCGCCGACGGCCGCTACTTCATCGTCAGCTGCGAGTTCTCCGGCGAACTCCTCAAGGTGGACACCGAGCGGATGGAGGTCGTCGGCCAGCAGAAGCTGCCCTTCGAGGGCGCGATGCCGCAGGACGTCAAGGTCTCCCCGGACGGCAAGACCTTCTTCGTCGCCGACATGATGGCGCACGGCATGTGGGTGCTCAGCGGCGACACCTTCGAGACCCCCAAGCTGCTGCCCACCGGCGAGGGCTGCCACGGCCTCTACGTGAGCCGCGACTCCAAGGAGATGTACGTCTCCAACCGCGGCGAGGGCACCGTCTCCGTCTACAACTTCCCCCAGAAGAAGCTCACCAAGAAGTGGACGCTGCCGGACGGCGGCAGCCCCGACATGGGCGGCGTCTCCGCCGACGGCAAGGTGCTGTGGCTGTCCGGCCGCTACAACTCCGAGGTGTACGCGATCGACACCGTGACCGGCAAGCAGCTCGCCCGGATCCCGGTGGGCGGCGGCCCCCACGGCCTCGCGGTGTACCCGCAGCCCGGCCGCTACTCGCTCGGCCACACCGGGATCTTCCGCTAGACGGTGCCCCGGGACCCGGGGGGTCCCGCCCGCCCGGGGTGCCGTTACGCTGGGCCGGTCAACAAGCACCAAGAAGGGGTGGACCCAGTGGCGGACATCGAGAGCGCACGGGCTACGTTCGACAGGTTCGACGTGAACGGTGACGGCTTCATCACGGCCGACGAGTACAGCGCCGCGATGCGCGCCATGGGCGACGCCCACGTGTCCCCGGCCGTCGCGGACTCCGTCGTCGCCTCCAAGGACGCCAACGGCGACAACCTGCTGAGCTTCGACGAGTTCTGGGCCTCCCTGAACAAGTAGTCCCCCGCGCTGCCGCCCGGGGCCCGCGGGCCCCGGGCGGCAGCGCGCGTCAGGCCGTGCCGGAGCGCGTCAGGCGCTCGGCCCGGACCCGTCCTCCATGTCACCGACCTCGGCGAGGGCCTCCTCCAGCCAGGTCAGCCAGAACGTCTCCAGGGCGATCCCGCCGTGCAGGACGAGCCGGCGCAGCCGGTCCTCCACGGCGTCGCGCCCCGGCGGGAAGTCCTTCGCCTCGATGGCCTCGTACTGCGCCAGCTGGCGCCGGTGCAGGTCCAGATGGCGCCGCAGCTCGGGGCCGAGCCCCTGCGGCCCCACGACGCCCGCCGCCCGGATCCGCAGCAGCAGCGGATCGCGCATCGGCTTGGGGTCCTGGCTCTCCGCGACCCACCGGGCCAGCTCCGCGCCGCCCGCGGGCAGCACCTCGTACTCCTTCTTCTGCCCCCGCACGGGCACCTCGCTGGGCAGCGCCCGGATCAGCCCGGCCTCCTCCAGCCGTCCCAGCTCGCGGTAGATCTGCTGGTGCGTCGCCGACCAGAAGTACCCGATCGACTTGTCGAACCGCCGGGTCAGCTCCAGCCCGGACGAGGGCTTCTCGAGCAGGGCGGTGAGGATGGCGTGCGGCAGGGACATGCCGTCATCCTAGGTTTGCGGGGACCCGGCCGGCGCGACCCTCTCCCACCCCGGCCGCCCCCGTACGGGCCAGGCCCGCCGGCGCCCGCCCCGCGGGCTGCGCACGCTGGTCTCCGCCCCGGACGGTCTCCAGGCCTTCGGGGGACGACACGACTGGAGGAAGCCCGTGGAGCAGCTGCTGAGGGTCCAGAACTTCACCGTCTCGCGCGACGGATTCGGCCTCCTTCCACTTCGTCGACGACGACCCGGCCGCCGTCCTCGCGGCGGCCAGGGAAGCGGCGCGGGGCAAGGACGTCCGGCTCGGCGGCGGGGCCACCACCATCCGGGAGTTCCTCGACGCAGGCCTCGTCGACACCCTGCACGTGGCGGTCGCGCCGGTGGAGATCGGCTCCGGGGTACGGCTGTGGGAATCGCCCGGGGAACTGCTCGACCGCTTCCGTCTGGAGGTCGTGCCCAGCCCGAGCGGCGTGACGCACCACCTGTTCTGGCGCCGGTGACACGCCCCCGGCCGGCCCGGGGCGTACGAGGCCCCGGGCCGCCGGTTCAGTGCGCGATGTCCACGACGAACCGCTCGGGCGAGTGCAGGCTGTAGGCGCGGTAGTAGGGGACGGTGTCGAAGGCGGCGCCGAAGGTCACGTACCCCTCGTAGTCGCCGGTCATGGCGAGCCCCTTGAGCTTGCTGAGGTAGATCTTCTGCAGCTTGGGGCCGTGGTAGACGCTCTCGCCCGCGTCGTTGTGCGCGGCGGCGGGGTTGAGGCGGATCTCCAGGAAATGCTTCCCGGCCAGCGGGACGGGCTTTCCGGACCCGTCGTACACGAGCTGCGCGACGGGTGTGACGGTCACCGTGGGGGCGTACCCCTGCAGGTCGATGACGATCCGGTCGAACGTGGCGTGCCCGCCCCAGCGGGCGTTCACGACGAGCGGGGTCGGAACCTGGGTGGAGGCGAGGGAGGAGGCCGAGGCGGGCGAGGCGAACGCGAGTCCGGCGGCGAGCAGCGCGCCGGAGGCCAGAGCCACGAACCGCCGGAGACGTGTGTGGATCATGATGTCCCCTCGATTCTCGAGAGACGGGGACTGATGGCACATCCTGGGACGCCATGGCGGACCCCCCGGTTCCGCCCACCGGGAACGCAGCGGGGGCCGGGCGTACGCCGCCCGGCCCCCGAAGCGTCACGCGTGTGCGGTCAGCACTCGATGACGTTGACCGCGAGGCCGCCGCGGGCGGTCTCCTTGTACTTGATCTTCATGTCGGCGCCGGTCTCCTTCATGGTCTTGATGACCTTGTCGAGGGAGACCTTGTGGGAGCCGTCGCCGCGCATCGCCATCTTGGCGGCGGTGACGGCCTTGACCGCGGCCATGCCGTTGCGCTCGATGCAGGGGATCTGGACCAGGCCGCCGACCGGGTCGCAGGTCAGGCCCAGGTTGTGCTCCATGCCGATCTCGGCGGCGTTCTCGACCTGCTCCGGGGTGCCGCCCAGGACCTCGGCGAGGGCGCCGGCCGCCATCGAGCAGGCCGAGCCCACCTCGCCCTGGCAGCCGACCTCGGCGCCGGAGATCGAGGCGTTCTCCTTGAACAGCATGCCGATCGCGCCCGCGGCCAGGAGGAAGCGGACCACGCCGTCCTCGTCCGCGCCCGGGACGAAGTTCATGTAGTAGTGCAGGACGGCCGGGAGGACGCCCGCCGCGCCGTTGGTGGGCGCGGTGACGACACGGCCGCCGGCCGCGTTCTCCTCGTTGACCGCCATCGCGTAGATCGTCGTCCACTCGCTGCGGTGCATCATCGGGTCGCCCTCGGTGCGCAGCTGGCGCGCCGTGGAGGCGGCGCGGCGCTTGACCCGCAGGCCGCCGGGGAGGATGCCCTCGCGGGACATGCCGCGCGAGACGCAGGACTGCATGACGCGCCAGATCTCCAGGAGGCCCTCGCGGATCTCCTCCTCCGTGCGCCAGGCCTTCTCGTTCTCCAGCATCAGGGAGGAGATCGACAGGCCGGTCTCGTTCGCGAGGCGCAGCATCTCGTCACCGGAGCGGAAGGGGTACTTCAGCACCGTGTCGTCGAGCTTGATCCGGTCCTCGCCGACCGCGTCCTCGTCCACGACGAAGCCGCCGCCGACCGAGTAGTAGGTCTTCTCCAGCAGCGGCGTGCCGGCCTCGTCGTACGCGAAGAGCGTCATGCCGTTCGCGTGGTACGGCAGGGAGCGCCGGCGGTGCAGGATCAGCTGGTTCGGCTCGTCGAAGGCGATCTCGTGGCCCTCGCCTATCTCCGCGCCCAGCAGGCGCAGGCGGCCGCTCTTGCGGATGCGCTCCACCTCGTCGTCGGCGGTCTCCACGTCCACGGTGCGGGGGGAGTGGCCTTCCAGGCCCAGCAGCACCGCCTTGGGCGTGCCGTGGCCGTGGCCGGTCGCGCCGAGGGAACCGAAGAGCTCGGCCCGCACGGAGGCCGTCTGGGCGAGCACACCGTCCTTCTTCAGCCGCGTCACGAACATGCGGGCGGCGCGCATCGGACCGACCGTGTGGGAGGAGGAGGGACCGATGCCGATGGAGAAGAGGTCGAAGACGGAGATGGCCACGGTGGCGGACTCCCTTGTCTGCTCGTGGGGTGGGAGGGGGCAGGAGGGGGATTGTTCGGACTATGTCCGACAGACGAGCTTATCGCGGCGCGGTGAACGACCCGGCTGCCGGAAGGAGTGGGAAGCGTTACGCCGATGTGGCGGGCCGGGGCCGGGGCCGGTGGCCGCACCCCCCGGAGACATGGGGAAAGGGGTGAAGGGGAGCGGGCAAAGGGGGAAGGGCCCGGCCCTGTGCGGTGACCAGGCCGGGCCCTTCCATGCCCACCGCTGGGTTCTGTCGTCAAAGTAGCGCCGGTCAGGCCCGCGGTGTCCGGTGCCATGGGGTCTCCCCAGGCCCGCAGGGCCGAGGGGAAGCCTCGCAAGGCGGAGGGGCGCCCGAGTACTGGACGTACTTGGGCGCCCCGACAACGCGGCGAGGTGCGGTGCCGGGCGCCGCGGGCCAGGCGGGACTTTGACGACAGGGCCTAGCCTAGAGCGAGGGGTACAGCGGGAACTTCGCGGCGAGCGCCGAGACGCGCGCCTTGAGGCCATCGGCGTCGTACGTCGGCTTCAGCGCCTGCGCGATGATCTCGGCGACCTCGGTGAAGGCCTCGGCGTCGAAACCGCGGGTGGCCAGCGCCGGCGTACCGATCCGCAGACCCGAGGTGACCATCGGCGGCCGCGGGTCGTTCGGGATGGCGTTGCGGTTGACCGTGATGCCGACCTCGTGGAGGCGGTCCTCGGCCTGCTGGCCGTCCAGCTCGGAGTTGCGCAGGTCGACCAGGACCAGGTGCACGTCGGTGCCGCCGGTGAGGACGTCCACGCCCACGGCCTTGACGTCGTCCTGGACCAGACGGGCGGCGAGGATCTTCGCGCCCTCCAGGGTGCGCTCCTGGCGCTCCTTGAACTCGGGCGAGGCCGCGACCTTGAAGGAGACGGCCTTGGCCGCGATCACGTGCTCCAGCGGGCCGCCCTGCTGACCGGGGAAGACCGCGGAGTTGATCTTCTTGGCCAGTTCCTGCGTCGACAGGATGACACCGCCGCGCGGACCGCCGAGGGTCTTGTGCGTGGTGGTGGTCACGACGTGGGCGTGCGGCACCGGGTTGGGGTGCAGACCCGCGGCGACCAGGCCGGCGAAGTGCGCCATGTCGACCATCAGGTACGCGCCGACCTCGTCCGCGATGCGGCGGAAGGCGGCGAAGTCGAGCTGGCGCGGGTAGGCGGACCAGCCCGCGACGATCAGCTGCGGCTTGGACTCCTTGGCGAGGCGCTCGACCTCGGCCATGTCCACCTCGCCGGACTCGTCCACGTGGTACGGGACCACGTTGTAGAGCTTGCCGGAGAAGTTGATCTTCATGCCGTGGGTCAGGTGACCGCCGTGGGCCAGGTTCAGGCCCATGATCGTGTCGCCCGGCTTGAGCAGCGCGAACATCGCGGCGGCGTTCGCCTGCGCACCGGAGTGCGGCTGGACGTTCGCGGCCTCGGCGCCGAACAACGCCTTGATGCGGTCGATCGCGATCTGCTCGACCACGTCGACGTGCTCGCAGCCGCCGTAGTAGCGGCGTCCCGGGTAGCCCTCGGCGTACTTGTTGGTGAGGACCGAGCCCTGGGCCTCCATGACGGCGACCGGAGCGAAGTTCTCCGACGCGATCATCTCCAGGGTGGACTGCTGGCGCACGAGCTCCGCGTCGACGGCGGCGGCGACGTCGGGGTCGAGCTCGTGGAGAGGGGTGTTCAGTACAGACATCAGGGTCCCCTGGGGTCAGTTACCGGCGGTGAGCTTGGTGTACTCCTCGAAGGAGAGCGCGTCCTTGGGCTCCTCGGAGAGACGGACCTTGAACAGCCAGCCGCCCTCGAACGGGGCGGTGTTCACGAGCGCCGGGTCGTCGACGACGTCCTGGTTGGCCTCGACGATCTCACCGGAGACCGGGGAGTACAGGTCGCTGACCGACTTGGTCGACTCCAGCTCGCCGCAGGTCTCGCCCTCGGTCACGGTGTCGCCGACCTCGGGGAGCTGGGCGTAGACGACGTCACCGAGCGCGTTGGCCGCGAACTCCGTGATGCCGACCGTCGCGACGCCGTCCACGACGTCCGACAGCCACTCGTGCTCCTTGGTGTAACGCAGCTTCTCGGGGTTGCTCATGGCCTGATTCTCCTGGATGCGGGGGAGTGGATACGAACTGCGGTCTTGGGTACTGAGACGGAGCCGTGCGGGTACCCGCACGGCGGACGTCGTGCGCGGAGGGTTACTTCTGCCGCTTGTAGAACGGCAGCGCCACGACCTCGTACGGCTCATGCGTACCGCGAATGTCGACGCCGACGCCGGAGGTGCCGGGCGCGGCGTGCTCCGCGTCCACGTACGCCATCGCGATCGGCTTGCCCAGCGTCGGGGACGGGGCACCCGAGGTGACCTCGCCGACGACCTCTCCGCCGAAGGTGACGGCGAAGCCGGCGCGCGGGACGCGGCGGCCCTCGGCGATCAGGCCGACCAGCTTGCGCGGCGCCTTGGTCGCGGCCTGCTCGGCGGCGGCCTCCAGGGCGGCGCGGCCGACGAAGTCACCCTCCTTCTCGAACTTCACGACCCGGCCCAGACCCGCGTCGAACGGGGTCAGGGAGGTGGTCAGCTCGTGCCCGTACAGCGGCATGCCCGCTTCCAGGCGCAGGGTGTCGCGGCAGGACAGGCCGGCCGGGACCAGGCCGACGCCCTCGCCCGCCTCGGTGAGCGCCTGCCACAGCTCCACGGCGTGCTCGGGGGCGACGAACAGCTCGAAGCCGTCCTCGCCGGTGTAGCCCGTACGCGCGATCAGCGCGGGCACGCCCGCGACGGTGCCCGGCAGGCCGGCGTAGTACTTCAGGCCGTCGAGGTCGGCGTCGGTGAGCGAGGCCAGGATGCCGGGGGACTCCGGGCCCTGCACCGCGATCAGCGCGTAGGCGTCGCGGTCGTCGCGGACCTCGGTGTCGAAGCCGGCGGCACGCTCGGTCAGGGCGTCGAGGACGACCTGGGCGTTGGAGGCGTTGGCGACGACCATGTACTCGGTCTCGCCGAGGCGGTAGACGATCAGGTCGTCGAGGATCCCGCCGTCCTCCTGGCAGATGTGCGTGTAGCGGGCGCGGCCGACGCCGACGGTGGAGATGTTGCCGACCAGCGCGTAGTCCAGGGCCTTGACGGCCTCCGGGCCGGTCAGCGTGATCTCGCCCATGTGGGACAGGTCGAAGAGACCGGCCTTCGTGCGGACGGCGTTGTGCTCGTCGCGCTCGCTGGCGTACCGCAGCGGCATGTCCCAGCCCGCGAAATCGGTCATGGTCGCACCGAGCGAGCGGTGCAGCGCATCGAGGGCGGTCAGGCGGGGGGCAGTGCTCATGGGTGTGGCTCCCGGGTCCCAGGGCATCGACATGACATGACGAGGACGTTCCTCCCCATCTGTCATCGGAACCTGAGAGGTTCGCCGAGAGTTCCGCCGATCGTCCGATCGCCGGTCACCCCGACTTGCACCTTGGGTGGAGCTGCCGCGCAGCTCGCTTTTCAGATCTGCCTCATCCACGCGGTACGGGGCCTGAGAGATTCAAGGGAGGTTCTTGCTCCTTCGGCGCCCGCGCACGGCCTTGCGGCGTGCCGGGACTCTCCCGCGCGGATTCAAGCGGCCGGTATGCAGTTGGTCCAGATGGCGCACATCATTGCACGGCATGTCCGTGATCGGGGGTCGGGGTCCGAAAGTTCGTACGCCCATCCGAGCGGGCGGAGCGGAACCGGACATGCCGATTACCGTCTCTTTACACTCAGTGGGGAAGGGTCCCGGTGACCCGATTCGGGGGAGGCGAACACTGTGCGGAGATTCGGACCGGTGACGACGACGGGAACCGTGGACGCGGTGCCGGTGCAGCGGCGCGGCGCGCGTGAGCGCAGGCGGACGGCGGACGGCCTCGGCCTCGTACGCGACCTGCGCGGCCCGGCGCTGCGCGGACCCCGGCGGCTCGGCTTCGCCGAGGGCGACATCGTCGTCGTGTCCGGGCTGCCCGGCGGCGGCAAGAGCACGCTGATCAAGCGGGCCGCGCCGGAGGGCGGGGCCGTCGACTCCCAGGACGCCCGGGAGCGCTGGGAGCGCCGGATGCCCGCCGGGCTGCCGTACGCGGTCTACCGCCCGCTGGTGCGCGCCGCCCACTACTGGGGGCTGTACCGGATCCTGCGCTCCGGCGCCTCCGTGGTCGTCCACGACTGCGGCACCCAGAGCTGGGTGCGCGGCCTGCTCGCCGCGGCCGCCCGCCGCCGGGGCCGGGCACTGCACCTCGTCCTCCTGGACAGCAGCCCCGAGGAGGCCCTCTCCGGGCAGGCCGCGCGGGGCCGCGGGGTGTCCGCGTACGCCTTCGCCCGCCACCGCGGCGCCGTCGGCCGCCTGCTGCGCGACGCCGAGGCGGGCCGCCCGCCCGCCGGCTGCGCCTCGGCGACCCTGCTGGACCGCCGCTCGGCCGCCGCCGTGACGGGAATCGGCTTCCCCGACTGACCGCAGCCGCAGCCCCGGCGGCGGCGCCCGCCCCGGGGCCGGTACCCTGCGGGGCGACACGCGCGGGAGCGCGTGCGGATCAGACAGCGGACCAGACAGCGGACCAGACAGGGGCAGGGGCGGATGCAGGGCAGCGGCTGGCCGGGGAATGAGCTGGAGCAGGTGCTCGGGGCTGCGCTCGGGCAGCCGGACGCCGGCGGCCGGATCCTGGAGGTGCTCGGGCGCAGCCAGGTGTGGATCCCGCTGCCGGGCGGCGGCGGCCCGGACGCGGCCGGCCTGGACCTGCCCACCATGGACATCGGCGGGGCGGCGTACGTGCCCGTCTACAGCTCCGAGGCCCAGTTCCTCGCCTGTGTCGGGCCCGGCATGGACTTCGCGGTGGCCCCGGCGGTCGAGTTCGCCCGGGGGCTGCCCCCGCAGCTCGGCATCGCGGTCAATCCGGAGGGCGCCGTCGGCGTCCCGCTGCCCCCGCCGGCCGTCGCGGAGCTCTGCCGCGCCGGGCGCAGCGCGCTCGACGGTCCCGCCACCGGCGGCCGCGTACGGCTCTTCGAGCCCGACTGGCAGGACGACCCGGTGGACTTCCTGGCCGTCGCCGGCGAGGAGTTCCGCGCCACCGGCGTCGTCGCCGCGGCGCACCGCTGCCTCGCCAGTGTCGAGGGAGGGGACCCGGAACTGTTCATCGGTGTCCGACTGGTGGGATGGGAACCGCAGATGCGAGAGGCCCCGATGGAGGCGCTCGGAAGGGCCCTGGCCCGTGTTCCGGCGCCCTGGCCCGTGCAGTCGATCCTCCTCGACGCGGCCCAGGACCCGGTCACGGACTGGATTCGTGAGCGCGTACGCCCCTTCTACCTCGCGTAGGGCCGCTTAAGCTGGTTACATCTCCCGCCCGCACGCATGAGCGCCGGCGGGTGAGGCACGCGTGGAGCGACGGGCGGACGAAGAGGGGTACCGGGTGAGTGCGTCAGGCACGGCCGCGGCCGGGCAGGTCGAGCACATGATGCGCCAGGTGACCCCCGGGCGCTACGAGAGCTACGAGTCACTGCTGCACGCCCTGTCCGAGGGGCGGCTGTGGATGCTGCTGTGGCAGGGGCAGCCGGGGTCACCGGACGCCCAGTACGGCGGCATGGAGGTCGACGGCCTCGGCTACGCGCCCTGCGTCACCTCCCCCCAGGAGCTGGCCGCGAGCGGCTGGAACCGGGGCTACGAGGTGGTCACCGGGCGGGACATCGCCCGCGCCCTCTACCCGGACCGCTGGGGCCTGTGGCTCAACCCGCACGCCCAGGGCGGCGGTCTCGGCGTCCCGTGGGCGGACCTGCGCCGTATCGCGACCGGGCTGGACCGGATGCCGGCGGGTCCGCTGCGGCTGTCCGAGCCCAGCATCGAGCTGCCCCAGTTCTACGGGCTGCTGACCCAGCACGCGCACCGCACCCCGGCCGTACGGTCGCTGCGCCGCGCCTGGGTGCAGCCGGCGCTGGGCTCCCCGTACCTCGCGGTGGGGCTGGACCTGTACGACGCCTCCGCGCCCGCGCTGGAATCCGTACGGGAGATGATGCGCCAGTCCGTCGGGGCGGTTCCCGAGGGCGTCCCGGTGTGCACCGTGGCACTGGCGGACGAGCACGACCCCGTGGCGATGTGGCTGCGGGCGCAGACCCGCCCCTTCTACGACCGCGAGGGCCAGGCGCCGGCCTACTGAAACGGCCCGCCGGAGTGCTCCGCAGACCTGCGGGGACCTCCGGCATCACATCCGCATATTCGGACATCCGTCTCGAAGGCCGCACCGGACCCGTCGGTGCGGCCTTCGGCATATCCGCTGAATCCTCCCACGATCCGTGCCCGAAAGGGCAGTTGAGCCGGATGTCCGTTCCGCGCCGAACATGCGGTGTTTCACCGCTCAACAGGTCTGGCGGTTCGGATAACGGAAGGTGTAGCCGTAGATCACGGTTGCGCATCACATCCCCGGGGGGTCTGGCGGGCGATTGAGAGGGCGTTGAAGACTCCCCCCACCGAAGGCCGGTCCATCTCGCAAGCACCAGCTCTTCACGTGCACTTCCGGCACATTTCTCGCCAATCGCACCACCAGCGACGCCGATTGAACCAAGCCGCCACAGCGGCGGGCATGGGCCGGCCACCGTCGGCCGAGAGGGGTCCCCACCACGATGACGGCACCACTGCACGACACCGGCGCGGCCGAACCCGCGGCCGTGGCCGCCCCCGACGTTCCGCAGAAGGCGATCGAGGGGCGCTCGCCGTGGCAGATCGCCTGGCTGCGCCTCAAGCGCGACAAGGTCGCGCTGGCCGGCGGTGTCATCGTGCTCCTGCTGATCCTCGTCGCGATCTTCGCGCCGCTGATCGTCAAGGCCTTCGGACACCCGCCGGAGGAACTGCACGAGGACCTGCTCGACCCGCTGCTGGGCCTCCCGCTCGGCGACTGGGGCGGTATGAGCAGCGAGTTCCTGCTCGGCGTCGAACCGGTCAACGGACGCGACGTCTTCAGCCGCATCGTCTACGGCGCCCGGATCTCGCTGCTGGTGGCCTTCCTGTCCGCCTTCGTGGCGGTCTCGCTGGGCACCTTCTTCGGCATCGTCGCCGGCTACTTCGGCGGCTGGGTCGACGCTGCCATCAGCCGGGTCATGGACCTGCTGCTGGCCTTCCCGCAGCTGCTCTTCATCATCGCGCTGATCTCGGTCATCCCCAACAAGCTCTGGGGCTTCGAGGGTTCGGGCCTGCGCATCGCCGTCCTGGTACTGGTGATCGGCTTCTTCGGCTGGCCGTACATCGGCCGCATCGTCCGGGGCCAGACCCTCTCGCTGCGCGAGCGCGAGTACGTCGAGGCGGCGCGCAGCCTCGGCGCGGGCCGCTTCTACATCCTCTTCCGCGAACTGCTCCCGAACCTGGTGGCACCCATCACGGTCTACGCGACGCTGATGATCCCCACCAACGTGCTGACCGAGGCGGCGCTGAGCTTCCTCGGAGTCGGCGTCAAGCCGCCCACGCCGTCCTGGGGGGAAACCCTCGCCACGGCCGTGCGGACCTACGAGGACGATCCGCTCTTCATGATCTTCCCCGGCGTAGCCATCTTCATCACCGTGCTGGCCTTCAACCTCTTCGGCGACGGCGTCCGCGACGCCCTCGACCCGAAGGGCTCCCGCTAGCCACCGCAGGGCAAACCAGGAACCGGCCTCGTGCCGTACGTACACCGGAACTACAACGGAGGGTTGCGAGCATCGTGACTACCCATCGCACGTCGAAGCGCAGACTTGCCGCCGGCACGGCCGTCGTGCTCGCGGCCATGCTCACCGCGACCGCCTGTGGCGGCGGGGCCGAGAAGAAGGACGACAAGGCCGCCGGCTCCGGCAGCGGCTTCAACGCGGGCATCGAGAAGGTCGCCAACCCGTCGGACAAGAAGGGCGGCGAGCTGAAGTTCGTCGGTACCCAGGACGCCGACTCGTGGGACCCGCAGCGCGGCTACTACGGCTTCATGTGGGACTTCTCCCGCTACTACACGCGCCAGCTGATCAGCTTCAAGCCGGGCCCCGGCAAGGAGAGCACCGAGCTCGTCCCGGACCTCGCCACCGCCAAGGCCGAGATCAGCGACGGCGGCAAGACCTACAAGTACACCCTCAAGGACAACGTGACCTGGGAGGACGGCTCGCCCGTCACCGCCCAGGACATCAAGTACGGCATCGAGCGCACCTGGGCGCAGGACGTCATCTCCGGCGGTCCGGTCTACCTCCAGCAGGTCCTCGACCCGAAGGCCGAGTACCCGGGCCCGTACAAGGACACCGCTCCGGACAAGCTCGGCCTGAAGGCGATCGAGACCCCGGACGCGAAGACCATCATCTTCAAGCTCCCGACGCCCAACGGCGACTTCGAGCAGATGCTGGCGATGCCGGCGGCGAGCCCGGTCAAGCAGGACAAGGACACGGCCGCCAAGTACGGCCTCAAGCCCTTCTCCAACGGCCCGTACAAGATCGACTCGTACGAGCCGAACAAGAGCATGAAGCTCTCGCGCAACGAGAACTACAAGCCCGAGTCGGACACCATCCGCAAGGCGCTCCCGGACACCATCTCGGTCACGTTCATGGCGAACGCGGACGACATGGACAAGCGCCTGATGAACGGCGAGTTCGACCTCGACATCAACGCGACCGGCATCGGCCAGGCGGCCCGCGCCACCGCGCTGAAGGACCACAAGGGCAACCTCGACAACGGCCAGACCGGCTTCATCCGGTACGCGGTCATGCCGCAAACCGTCGCGCCGTTCGACAACATCGAGTGCCGCAAGGCCGTCATCCACGCCGCCGACAAGAAGTCGCTGCAGACCGCCCGCGGCGGCCCGCAGGCCGGTGGTGACATCGCCCCCAACATGCTCCCGCTGGGCATCAAGGGCTCGGACGCCAAGTACGACCCGTACGAGGTCCTGAAGAACGACGGCAAGCCGAACCTGGAGAAGGCCAAGGAGGCCCTCAAGGCCTGCGGCAAGGAGAGCGGCTTCAAGACCACCATCGCCGTCCGCAACAACAAGCCGGTCGAGGTCGCCACGGCCGTCTCCCTCCAGAACGCCCTGAAGCAGGTCGGCATCGAGGCCGACGTCGACCAGTTCGACGGCGCCCAGACCTCCGGCATCATCGGTTCGCCGAAGGTCGTCAAGGAGAAGGGCTACGGCATCATCATCATGGGCTGGGGCGCCGACTTCCCGACCGGACAGGGCTTCTCGCAGCCGCTGGTCGACGGCCGCTTCATCCTGCAGAGCGGCAACAACAACTTCTCCGAGCTGAACGACCCGGCGATCAACGCCCTGTTCGACCAGGCCATCGCGGAGACCGACCCGGCCAAGGCCGGCGACATCTACAAGCAGATGAACCAGAAGGTCTCCGAGGCCGCCGTCTACCTGCCCTTCGTCTACGACAAGACGATCACCTGGCGCAGCACCCGGCTGACGAACGCCTACACCACCGACGCCTACAACGGCCGCTACGACTACGCGTCCCTCGGTGTCGTGAAGTAACGGTCCATCAGTCCAGTTCCAGTGTTCCAGTGCCACACCCGCTAGGCACGAAGGGCAGGTGATGGCCGCGGTTGCGGCCTGGGGGCGCTCTCCAGAAGAGGGCGCCCCCGGGCCACAGCCAGGCCGAGCGCAGTGCTTGCATACCTCATCCGACGGATCTTCGCCGTCCTCGTCATGCTGCTGGTCATCACGCTGGTGACCTTCGGAATCTTCTTCCTCTTCCCGAAGCTGATCGGGACGGACCCTGCCCTGTACTTCGTGGGCAAGCAGTCCGACCCCGCCGCCATCGAAGGCATCCGGCAGAAGATGGGTCTCGACGACCCGATCCTCGTCCAGTTCGGCAAGTTCGTCGTCGGGCTGGTGGCGGGTCGCACGTACGCCAACGGCTCCGACGTCACGCAATGCGCCGCGCCCTGCTTCGGATACTCCTTCAAGACCGAGCAGGAGGTCTGGCCGCTGCTGCTGGACTGGTTCCCGGTCACGCTCTCCCTCGCCCTGGGCGCCGTCGTGCTCTGGGTGGCCGGCGGTGTCGCCACCGGTGTGATCTCCGCGCTCAAGCGGGGCAGCGTCCTGGACCGCTCGGCCATGGGCGTCGCCCTCGCCGGCGTCTCCCTCCCCATCTACTTCACGGGCATGCTCGTCATCGCCCTCTTCTCCGACCAGCTCGGCTGGTTCGGACGACCGGAGGCGACCTTCGCCGACGATCCGGCCAAGTGGTTCAACGGCATGATCCTGCCGTGGGTCTCGCTCGCCTTCCTCTACGCGGCGATGTACGCGCGGCTCACCCGCGCGACCATGCTCGAAGTCCTGGGCGAGGACTACATCCGCACCGCCCGGGCCAAGGGCCTGACGGAACCCGTCGTCATCGGCAAGCACGCCATGCGCTCGACGATGACGCCGATCCTGACCGTCCTGGGCCTCGACCTCGGCGCCCTGATGGGCGGCGCGGTCCTGACCGAGTACACGTTCTCGCTGCACGGCCTGGGATACAGCGCCGTGCGCGCCATCAGCGAGCACGACCTCCCGGTCATCCTGGGCATCACCCTGATCTCCGCGTTCTTCGTCGTCGCCGCGAACCTCATCGTTGACCTCCTGTACGCGGTGATCGACCCCCGAGTGAGGCTGTCATGACCGACCCGACCAAGACCGGAGAGACCACCGCACCGGCCGGAGCGCCCAACCAGCCCTACGACGGGGCGCCGGGCTCCACCGCCTTCCTCGACGTGCGCGACCTCAAGGTGCACTTCCCGACCGAGGACGGCCTGGTCAAGTCGGTCGACGGCCTCTCCTTCACCCTGGAGAAGGGCAAGACCCTCGGCATCGTGGGCGAGTCCGGATCCGGCAAGTCGGTCACCTCGCTGGGCATCATGGGCCTGCACCGCGTGGGCCAGTACGGCCGCCAGCGGGCCCGGATCTCCGGCGAGATCTGGCTCGACGGGAAGGAACTGCTCTCCGCCGACGAGGACGAGGTGCGCAGGCTGCGCGGCCGGGAGATCGCGATGATCTTCCAGGACCCGCTGTCGGCGATGCACCCCTACTTCACCGTCGGCAAACAGATCGCCGAGGCCTACCGGGTCCACCACAAGGTCGACAAGAAGGCCGCCCGCCGGCGCGCCGTCGAACTCCTCGACCGCGTCGGCATCCCGGAGCCCCACAAGCGGGTCGACAGCTACCCGCACGAGTTCTCCGGCGGCATGCGCCAGCGCGCGATGATCGCGATGGCGCTCGTCAACAACCCCGAACTGCTCATCGCGGACGAGCCGACGACCGCCCTGGACGTCACCGTCCAGGCCCAGATCCTCGACCTGATCCGGGACCTCCAGAAGGAGTTCGGCTCCGCGGTCATCATGATCACGCACGACCTCGGCGTGGTCGCCGAGATGGCCGACGAACTTCTCGTGATGTACGGCGGCCGGTGCGTCGAACGGGGCACCGCCGAGAAGGTCTTCTACGAGCCCCGGCACCCCTACACCTGGGGGCTGCTGGGCTCGATGCCGCGCATCGACCGTGAGCAGACCGAGCGCCTCATCCCGGTCAAGGGCTCGCCGCCCAGCCTCATCAACATCCCGAGCGGCTGTGCCTTCAACCCGCGCTGCCCGTACGCGGACGTGCCCAAGGGCGACGTCACCCGCACCGTGCGCCCCGAGCTCACGGCGACGGACGACACCGGGCAGGACGGCACCCGCCACTGGTCCGCCTGCCACATGTCGCAGGAGGAGCGGACCCGGATCTGGACCGAAGAGATTGCGCCGAAGCTGTGACCGACACCCAGAAGACGGATCCGGCCGTCACCCTTCCGGCACAGGCCACGGACTCTCCCGAGCCGCTGCTCAAGGTCACCGGCCTGACCAAGCACTTCCCCATCACCAAGGGGCTGCTGCGCAGGCAGTCCGGCGCGGTCAAGGCCGTCGACGGCCTCGACTTCGACGTCCGGCGCGGTGAGACCCTCGGCATCGTCGGCGAGTCCGGCTGCGGCAAGTCGACCATGGGCCGGCTGATCACGCGGCTGCTCGAACCGACCGGCGGCCGGATCGAGTTCGAGGGCAAGGACATCACGCACCTGGGGGTCGCGGGCATGCGCCCGCTGCGCCGCGACGTGCAGATGATCTTCCAGGACCCCTACGGTTCGCTGAACCCGCGCCACACGGTGGGCACCATCGTCAGCGCCCCGTTCAAGCTCCAGAACGTCACCCCGGAGGGCGGGCTCAAGGCGGAGGTCCAGCGGCTGCTGTCGCTCGTGGGCCTCAACCCGGAGCACTACAACCGCTACCCGCACGAGTTCTCGGGCGGCCAGCGCCAGCGCATCGGCATCGCGCGGGCCCTGGCGCTGAAGCCGAAGCTGGTGGTCGCGGACGAGCCCGTCTCGGCGCTGGACGTCTCGATCCAGGCCCAGGTGGTCAACCTGCTGGACGACCTCCAGCAGGAGCTCGGTCTGACCTACGTGATCATCGCGCACGACCTCTCGGTCATCCGGCACGTCTCGGACCGCATCGCGGTGATGTACCTGGGCAAGATCGTCGAGCTCGCCGACAACAAGTCGCTGTACGGGGAGCCGATGCACCCGTACACCACGGCCCTGATGTCGGCCGTGCCGGTGCCGGACCCGAGGCGGCGGGGCGCCAAGAGCGGCCGCATCCTGCTCAAGGGCGACGTGCCGTCGCCGATCTCGCCGCCGAGCGGCTGCCGCTTCCACACGCGCTGCTGGAAGGCGACGCAGATCTGCGCGACGCAGGAGCCGCCGCTGCTGGCGCTGAAGACGGGCCACCAGGTGGCCTGCCACCACCCGGAGAACGCCCCCGACCAGGCCCCGGGCGACAAGCCCCTCCCGGGCGCGTCGGACGCGGTGACCACGGCGACGGAGTGAGCCCGAGCGCCGGGTGGGCTGCCCCCAGCCCACCCGGCGCAAGCCCGGCCCCGCCGGGCTGACCCCGGTTCCACCGGCCGAGTCCAGCCCCGCCGGCGTTCGAGGCGCGGGGGCTCGGGGGCGGCGCGCCGTAACGGCGCCGCACGGCATGCGCCCGCCCTGGCCGGAGCCGCAGAGCCCGCCGCCGACCCAGCCTCGCCGGCGCGTGAGGCCCAGGTCCCGGGGCGGAGCGCCGAGTTGTGGGCCCGCGCCCGGCCGCGGCGGCGGAGCTCGGAGCTTTGGGCCTGCGCGCGGCTGCGGCGGTGGAGCCCGGGGTTTCGGGTCTGCGCCCGGCCGCGGCGGCGGAGCCCCGCATTCCGCCGAGCCCGCCACGGGCGACAATGGCCCGGTGCTCCACGATCTCTTCCCGCCGGGGGTCCAGCATGCCCTGGACCTCGCCGGCATCTTCGTCTTCGCCACCTCCGGCGCGCTGCTCGCCGTCCGCAAGAACTTCGACGTCTTCGGCATCGCCGTCCTCGCCCTCGTCACGGCCCTCGGCGGCGGCCTCTTCCGCGACCTCGTCATCGGCGCGGTCCCGCCGGCTGCCTTCGGTGAGCTGAGCTTCTTCGTCACCCCGCTCATCGCCGCCGCGTTCGTCTTCTTCCTGCACCCCGAGGTCCAGCGGATCAACCGGGCCATCAACGTCTTCGACGCCGCCGGCCTCGCGCTGTTCTGCGTCACCGGCACGACCAAGGCCTACGAGTACGGCCTCGGCCTGACCGCGTCCGCCGCGCTGGGCCTCGCCACGGCCGTCGGCGGCGGCGTCCTGCGCGACGTCCTGGTCAACGAGGTGCCCTCGCTGCTGCGCGACCGCGAGATGTACGCCGTGCCCGCCACCGTCGGCGCCGCGATGGTCGCCGTCTCCATCGCCCTGGAGTCGCTCAACGCGATCACCACCGCCCTGGCGATCGTCACCACCTTCGTCCTGAGGCTGCTCGCCATGCGCTACCACTGGCGGGCGCCGCTGGCCTGGAACCGGCGATCCTCGGTGGCCGAAGAGCCGTAACAGGAGAAAGCTACCGCTTAGTAGTAAGCGGGTGTACCGTCGTTCCATGTCATATGCAGCTGCCCAGGCATCCATTGGCGACAGCGAGTTCGACCGCGACACCGCCATCACCGAACGCGCGGACGAGCCCGGCGTCTACGACGCGGAGCTCTCCGCCGGCTGGACGATCATCGCCGCCGTCAACGGCGGCTACCTGCTCGCCCTGGTCGGCCGGGCCCTGGCGGCGGCCCTACCGCACCCGGACCCCTTCACGGTGTCCGCGCACTACCTGACCTCCTCCGTGCCCGGCCCCGCCGTGATCCGCACCGAGGTCGTCCGGGTCGGCCGCACCCTCTCCACCGGCCAGGCGTCGCTCTTCCAGTACGACGAGCACGGGAACGAGGTCGAGCGCATCCGCGTCCTCGCCTCCTACGGCGACCTCGCCTCCCTGCCCGACGACGTGCGGACGGTCGCCGTGCCGCCGCTCATGCCCTCCTACGAGAACTGCATCGGCTCCGAGGCCGGCCCCGCGCCGATCCCCGGCAGCTCCGCCATCGTGGACCGGCTCCGGCTCCGGCTGGACCCGGCGACGGCGGGCTGGGCCGTCGGCGCCCCCTCCGGCAAGGGCGAGATGCGGGCCTGGTTCGAGCTGGCCGACGGCCGCGACGCCGACCCGCTCTCCCTGCTCCTCGCGGTGGACGCGCTGCCGCCGACCGCCTTCGACCTCGGTCTGGTGGCCTGGACCCCGACCGTGGAGCTCACCACGCACATCCGCCGCCGCCCGGCCCCGGGCCCGCTGCGGATCTCCATCACCACGCGCAACCTGGCCGGCGGCTTCCTGGAGGAGGACGCCGAGGTCTGGGACTCCACCGACCACCTCGTCGCCCAGTCCCGCCAGCTGGCGCGCGCCCTGCGCATGTGACGAGCCGCCCGGCCGGGGAGCTGCGGGTGCGGGCACGAGCCCCGCGCCCCGGCCGGATCGGGGTCCCGCCGGGCGGAAGGGCGAGGGCGGGCCCCTAGAATCGGGGGATCATGGCCTACCTCGACCACGCCGCCACCACCCCCATGCTGCCGGAGGCCGCCGCGGCGATGACCGCGCAGTTCGCCGCCACGGGGAACGCCTCCTCCCTGCACGCCGCCGGCCGCCGGGCCCGCCGTACCGTCGAGGAGGCCCGCGAGGCCTTCGCCGAGGCGATCGGTGCCCGCCCCAGCGAGGTGGTCTTCACCGCGGGCGGCACGGAGGCCGACAACCTCGCCGTCAAGGGCCTCTACTGGGCCCGGCGCGACGCGGACCCCGCGCGGACCCGGATCATCGCCAGCCCCGTCGAACACCACGCCGTGCTCGACGCCGTGCACTGGCTCGCCGAGCACGAGGGCGCCCGGGTCGACTACCTGCCCGTGGACCGCTACGGACGCGTCCACCCCGACGCCTTCCGCGAAGCCGTCGAGCGCAACCCCGACGACGTCGCCCTGGCCACCGTCATGTGGGCCAACAACGAGATCGGCACCGTCATGCCGGTCCGCGAACTGGCCGCCATCGCCCGCGAGGCGGGCATCCCGCTGCACTCCGACGCCGTCCAGGCCTTCGGGCAGCTCGACGTCCACTTCGGCGACAGCGGACTCGCCGCCATGACCGTCAGCGGCCACAAGATCGGCGGCCCCTACGGCATCGGAGCGCTGCTTCTCGGCCGCGACCAGAGCCCCGTACCCGTCCTGCACGGCGGCGGCCAGGAGCGGCACGTCCGCTCCGGCACCCTCGACGTGCCCGCCATCGCCGCCTTCGCGGTGGCCGCGGTCCTCGCCGCCGAGCGGCGCGAGCAGTTCGCCACCCAGATCGGCTCCCTGCGCGACGAACTGGTCGCCGCCGTCCTGGCCGCCGTGCCCGACGCCGTCCTCGGAGGAGACCCGGAAGAGCGGCTTCCGGCCAATGCGCACTTCAGCTTCCCCGGCTGCGAGGGCGACTCCCTGCTGCTCCTGCTCGACGCCCAGGGCATCGAGTGCTCCACCGGCTCGGCCTGCACCGCGGGCGTCGCGCAGCCGAGCCACGTCCTGCTGGCGGCCGGCACCGACCCGCAGCTGGCCCGCGGCACCCTGCGCTTCTCCCTCGGCCACACCTCCACCAAGGAGGACGTCGCCGCCCTGGCCGCCGCCATCGGCCCGGCCGTCGAACGCGCCCGGACGGCAGGCCTCAGCTGAGCGTCCGGGAGGCTCGGACCGTGTCCTTCGGATCAGGCCGAAGCGGCCAGGGCCTCCCGGACCATGCGTATGTAGCGGTCCCAGTCCCAGTGGTCGCCCGGGTCCGTGTGATCGGCGCCGGGTACCTCGGAGTGCCCGACGATGTGCGTGCGGTCGGGCCGTATGTCGTACCGGCGGCAGATGCCGGCCGCCAGCCGCGCCGATGCCGTGTACATGGCGTCCGTGAAGTCCTTCGGCCGGTCCACGAAACCGACATGCTCGATGCCGACGCTGCGCTCGTTCATCGAGCGGTTCCCCGCGTGGAAGGCCACGTCCAGCTCGCGCACCATCTGCTCCACATGCCCGTCGCCGCGGACTATGTAGTGCGCCGACGCCTTGTGCCAGGGGTTCTTGAAAGCGTCCACCGAAGACTGGAAGCCGCCCTGTGTGACATGCACGACGATCCGGTCCACCCGGTAGTCGTCGGGCCGGTCCGCCATCCGCCAGTTAGCCGGGGAGGCCGCGGTCCAGCCCGCCCCCGCGTGGTCGATCTCGCCCTCCTTGCGCGGCTTGGCCACGCCCGGCAGCAGCCAGTACCCGCGCCGGATTTCGTCCCGGCCGGCGACCGCCCCCGCCGCGACGATGCCCAGCCCGCCGAGCAGCACCGCCCTGCGCGTCCGACCCGGCTTCGATCTCTTGTTGCCCTGCTCGGTCATGTGATCCACCCCCCTTGACCCGATAACGCGCTGTGACCCCGCTCGGTTCCCCCGTACCCTGGACGGTGCTATGACTGAGAACCTGCCGCGCACCGACCGCCCCCTTCGCGTCCTGGCCGCCATGTCCGGCGGAGTGGACTCCGCCGTCGCCGCCGCCCGCGCCGTCGAAGCCGGGCACGACGTGACCGGCGTCCACCTCGCGCTCTCCGCGAACCCGCAGTCCTTCCGGACCGGCGCCCGTGGCTGCTGCACCATCGAGGACTCCCGCGACGCCCGCCGCGCCGCCGACGTCATCGGCATCCCCTTCTACGTCTGGGACCTCGCCGAGCGCTTCCGTGAGGACGTCGTCGAGGACTTCATCTCCGAGTACGAGGCCGGGCGCACCCCGAACCCCTGCCTGCGCTGCAACGAGAAGATCAAGTTCGCCGCGCTGCTCGACAAGGCCCTCGCCCTCGGCTTCGACGCCGTCTGCACCGGCCACTACGCCACCGTCGTGCTCAAGGAGGACGGCTCCCGCGAGCTGCACCGCGCCTCCGACATGGCCAAGGACCAGTCCTACGTCCTCGGCGTCCTCGACGAGAAGCAGCTCGCCCACGCCCTCTTCCCGCTCGGCGACACCCTCACCACCAAGGAAGAGATCCGCGCCGAGGCGGAGCAGCGCGGCCTGGCCGTCGCGAAGAAGCCCGACAGCCACGACATCTGCTTCATCGCCGACGGCGACACCCAGGGCTTCCTCGCCGACCGCCTCGGCAAGGCCGAGGGCGACATCGTCGACGAGGCGACCGGCGAGAAGGTCGGCACGCACGAGGGCGCCTTCGGCTTCACCATCGGCCAGCGCAAGGGCCTGCGGATCGGCCACCCCGCCCCCGACGGCAAGCCGCGCTACGTCCTCGACATCTCCCCGGTGAACAACACCGTCACCGTGGGCCCCGTCGAGGCCCTCGACGTCAGCGCCCTCACCGCGATCCGTCCCCGCTGGTGCGGCGGCGAGGCCGCCGCCCCGGGCACCTACACCGCGCAGCTGCGCGCCCACGGCGGCGAGACCGAGGTCTTCGCCGAGGTCGTGGACGGCGAGCTGCGCGTCTCCTTCACCGAGCCCGTCCGCGGTGTGGCCCCCGGCCAGGCGATCGTGCTCTACGACGGCACCCGCGTGGTCGGCTCCGCCACCATCGCGACCACCACGCGGGCCGCCGCCGCCGTCTGACGGGCCCCGGTCAGACCACCGTCAGGACGATCTTGCCGGTGGTCCGGCCCTGCTCGCCGATCTCGTGGGCCCGCGCGGCGTCCGCCAGCGGCAGCACCGTCTCGACCAGCGGCTTCAGCAGGCCCTTGTCCGCGAGGTCGGCGATCGCCTCCAGACCCTTCAGGTCCGGGTCGACCAGGACCCAGGACGCGTTCACCCCGTCGGCGCCGGCCGGGACGGAGTCCGGGCCGGGCAGCGAGACCAGGTGGCCGCCAGACCTGAGCACCTTCAGGCTGCGCTCGGCGGTGTCCCCGCCCAGCGCGTCCAGGACGACGTCGACGTCCGAGACCGCCTCGGCGAAGTCCACCGAGCGGTAGTCGATCAGCTCGTCGGCGCCCAGCCCGTGCAGCACGTCGTGCTTGGCGGCGCTGGCGGTGCCGATCACGTACGCGCCGCGGGCCTTGGCGATCTGCACCGCCAGGTGCCCCACGCCGCCGGCCGCCGCGTGCACGAGCACCCGCTGCCCGGCCGTGACGCCGGCCGTGTCCACCAGCGCCTGCCAGGCGGTGAGCGCCGCCAGCGGCAGCGCCGCCGCCTGCACGTGGTCGAGGGAGGCGGGCTTGCGGGCGAAGTGCCGCGCCGGGGCCGCCACGTACTCCGCGTAGCCGCCCGCCTGGCGCGGGAAGTGCGGCATGCCGTACACCTCGTCGCCGGGGGCGTAGAGGGTCACACCGGGGCCGACCGCCTCGACGGTGCCCGAGACGTCCCAGCCCACGATCGGGGTCTCGCCCCAGGCGATCAGGGCGCCGCTGGCGCGGGTCTTCCAGTCGACCGGGTTGACGCCCGCCGCGTGGACCCGGACGAGGACCTCGCCCAGCCCCGGCTCCGGTCGCTCGATCTCCCGCTCGACCAGGTTCTCCGGGCCGCCCCACTCGTTGACGACGATCGCGCGCATCTCAGTCCGCCTCATTCCGTTCGTTTGCGTCCGATACCGGGCCGTTTCCCGGCGACGTGTCCCAGACTCGGGCACCGCGCACCCGCATGGTGTTGGCCGTTTGGCCACTATGTGACAGGATCTGGCCATGGGTGACCTGCGCGAGAACCACGAGCACGCCGAGGACAGGACCCGCCCCGGGAACGGCACGGACGGCCGGCACCTGGTCGCGGTGCTGGCCCTGCCAGGCTTCCCCCCGTTCGAGCTGGGCATACCCTCCCGGGTCTTCGGCAGCGCCGTGGACGACGACGGCGAAGCCCTGTACGAGGTCGTCGTCTGCACCGCCGACGGCGCCCCCGTGGCCAGCGACTCCGGGTTCACCCTCCAGCCCGCCGCCGGCCCCGAGGCCCTCGCCGCCGCCGACACCGTGATCGTCCCGCCCACCCACGCCATGCCCGAGCTCGCCCGCGGCGGGCCGCTGCCACCCGCGGTTGCCGAGGCCATCGCGGGCATCCGCCCCGGCACCCGCCTGGTGTCGATCTGCTCCGGCTCCTACGTGCTCGCCGCCGCCGGACTCCTCGACGACCGCCCCGCGACCACCCACTGGAACCTCGCCGACGAGTTCCGCCGCGCCTACCCCCGGGTCCGCATCGACGAGGACGTCCTGTTCGTCGACGACGGCGACGTCCTGACCTCGGCCGGAGTCTCCGCCGGAGTCGACCTGTGCCTCCACCTGATCCGCCGCGACCACGGCGTCGCCGTCACCAACCGGGCCGCCCGCATGTGCGTCGTACCGCCCTGGCGCGACGGCGGGCAGGCCCAGTTCATCGACCGGCCCGTCCCCGAGCCCACCGTCGCCACCACCACCGCCACCCGCGCCTGGGCCCTGGAACGCCTCGCCGAACCGGTCAGCCTCGCCGAGCTCGCCGCCCACGCCCGGATGAGCCTGCGCACCTTCACCCGGCGCTTCCGCGACGAGGTGGGCATGACCCCCGTGCAATGGCTCACCGCCCAGCGCCTGGAGACGGCCCGTCACCTGCTCGAATCCAGCGACCTCCCGGTCGACCTCGTCGCCCACCGGTCCGGCTTCGGCTCCGCGGGCTCCCTGCGCCAGCACATGCGCGCCTCCCTCGGCGTCTCCCCGATCGCCTACCGCCGCACCTTCCAGCCCGCCGCCCCGGCATGACCCCGGAGGTAATCGCCACCCCGGTCGCGCGCTGACAGGATCGGACCGACGGCCCGCACCGGCGGACCGGCCGGCATCGACAGGGGAGAAGACCATGACCGCGTACGCCATCGCCCACCTCCGCCCCGAGACGATGAACGAGGACGTCCTCAGCTACATCGAGGCCATCCAGCCGACGATGGACCCCTTCGGCGGCCGCTTCCTCGTGCACGGCAAGGAGGTCGAGGTCCTGGAGGGCCCCTTCCCCGGCACCGTCGTCGTCATCGGCTTCCCCGACATCGAGCGGGCCCGCGCCTGGTACGCCTCCGACGCCTACCAGGCCATCCTCCCGCTGCGGACGGACCACATAGCCGGCGAGGCCGTCCTGGTCGAGGGCGTCCCCGCCGACTACGACGCCACACAGACGGCGGCCCGCCTGCGCGCCGAAGCCGGCCTCTGATGGGCAACCGGGCCGTCTTCGTGATCGCGGGCCCGGAGGGGTACGAGCGCCGGTCCTCCTCCTTCGGAGCCGTCGGCCTCGATCTCGACCCGCTCGGCGGCCCGGAGGCGGTCCTGCCCTTCGTACTCGGCCACCGGCTCGAGGAAGGCCCCTGGTACGACGACGACATGTGCGAAGTGGGCGCCCTGATCGATCCCGCCCGCAAGCTGCTCCTGGTCTTCGCCCAGGAAGGCCCGTCGGTGGCCATGCGCACCCGCGCCGCCTGGTTGCGCATGCCCGGCCCCGCCTGGCCCGGATGGGAGGTCCGCTGGACGTACGACGGCCAGAGCGGCCTGCGCACCCACCTCGGCCTGGACCCGGGGCACGTACCCGGCACCGTGTACCCCGGCACGGCCCTGGAGGCCGACGAGGAGGAACTGGCCGACCCCGACCCGATGGCCGCCGTCGTCACGGTCGGATCCGGCCGCTGCCACGTCCTCGCCCACATCGCCGACCACCCCGTCGCCGAAGGCCCGGCGCTCCTCGAACGGCTCGCGGACGCCCCCGCCCCCACCGGGTACGCGGGGCGTGCCGAGGCCGGCATCCACCTCGACCCCGCGGCCCGCAGGGTCGGGTGGTGGCTGACCGGCATCGTGCCCCACGCCGGACGCATGGCCGCGCGCCGGCCCGGCTGGACCGTGGAGTTCTGGGCCGACCGCTGGGAGGAGCACGAACGGGCCTCCGGCGGCCGCTTCGCCCCGCCCGCGCCGGACCGTGCCGCCGCGCCGGCCGACGTACGGGCGCAGGCGCTCCGGCGGTGGGCCGGGCCGCGGGCGGACGTGCGGGCACGGCTCGTCGCCGCGCTCCCGCACGCCACGATCGGCCGGGGCTTCGCCCCCGCCGTCACGGCGGAGCAGGCGGCTGCCGCCCGCTCCGCCGTGGAGCGGGCCTACGCGGCGGCCGTCGGGATCTGACCGCGACCTTCCGGCCCCCGCGCCCGCGTGCCCCCGCCCCCACCCCCGTGCCCCCGCGCCCGCGCGCCCGCGGGACGGCCGTCGGTGCCGGCTTCCCGCCCGCCGTCGCCTGCCCGGCGGGCGGCCGGGCGCGGGCCGTCGTCGTACGGTCCCGGCGGGCCGCCGCGGCAGGCCGAGCCGCCCGGCCCGGCCCCGGGGCCGGGACCCCGGGGCTTCCCCCTCCCCGCCGCGCCGGACCTGCGAGCATGGGCCCCATGGCTACTCACCTGATCACCGGCGCCGGTTCCGGCATCGGCGCCGCCGTCGCGACCCGCCTGCACGCCCGCGGTGACGACCTCGTCCTCCTGGCCCGCGACGCCGCCCGCGGCAAGCAGCTCGTCGAGCGCTACCCCGGCTCCCGGGCCCTCGTGGGCGACCTCGCCGACCCCGACCGGCTCTCCTGGGCCTTCTCCAAGCAGGCGATCCCCGAGCGCATCGACTCGCTCCTGCACATCGCCGGGATCGTGGACCTCGGACCGGTGGGCGAGCTCCGCCCCAAGACCTGGCACCAGCAGCTCAACGTGAACCTGATCGCTCCCGCCGAGGTGACCCGGCTGCTGCTGCCCACCCTGCGCGCCTCCAAGGCCACCGTCGTCTTCGTCAACTCCGGTGCCGGCCTGACCGCCCACGCCGACTGGAGCGCGTACGCCGCCTCCAAGCACGGCCTGAAGGCCCTCGCCGACTCGCTGCGCGCCGAGGAGCGGGCCAACGGCGTACGCGTCACCTCCGTCTACCCGGGCCGCACCGCCAGCCCCATGCAGGCCAAGGTGCACTCCCAGGAGGGCAGGGAGTACGACCCCGCCGCCTGGATCGACCCCGAGTCGGTGGCGACCACCATCGTCATGGCCGTCGACCTGCCCCGTGACGCCGAGGTCAACGACCTGTCCGTGAGGCCCGGCCGATGAGCGCAGGCGCGACCGGCGTCGGCTCGCTGCCCGGCGGCGACGCCCGCGAGGCCGCCAAGACGGCGACCGGCTCCTTCGAGGACTTCCCGTACCTGCCCGAACTGCCGGCCCGCGGGCCCGGCGCGGACATGATCGGCCGCTCGACCGGGCTGCTCGTCGACATGTACGCGCACGTGGAGCCCAGCGGCTGGCGGATCAGCGACCGGCCCGGGCGCGACACCCGCCGGGCCCGGTCCTGGCTCGGCGAGGACCTGGACGCCCTGGAGGAGTTCACCCAGGGCTACACCGGCAGGCTCAAGGTCCAGGCCGTCGGCCCGTGGACGCTGGCCGCCGCCCTGGAACTGCACGGCGGCGAGGCGATGCTGCAGGACGCCGGCGCCTGCCGGGACCTGGCCGGATCGCTCGCCGAGGGCCTGCGCGACCACCTGGCCGATGTGCGCAGGCGGATCCCCGGCGCCGACATCGTGCTCCAGCTCGACGAGCCGTCCCTGACCGCCGTACTGCTCGGCCGGGTCCGCTCCGCCAGCGGCTACCGCACCTACCGCGCCGTGGACCGGCAGGTCGTCGAGGGCACGCTGCGCGAGGTGTTCGCCGTCCACGACGGCGAGGTGATCGTCCACTCCTGCGCTCCCGAGGTCCCCTTCGGCCTGCTGCGGCGGGCCGGTGCCACGGGGGTGTCGTTCGATTTCTCCCTGCTCACGGAGCGCGAGGACGACGCCATCGGGGAGGCCGTCGAAGGCGGCACGAAGCTGTTCGCCGGAGTGGTGCCGGGCACCGACGGCCCGTTGTCGGACCCGGGCGGTAGCGTCATGGGTGTCAGGAAGCTCTGGCGCAGGCTGGGACTGGCCCCGGGGACTCTCGCGGAGTCCGTCGTGGTCACCCCCTCGTGCGGTCTCGCGGGTGCCTCGCCCGCCTACGCCCGCGCGGTGCAGGCGCATTGCGTCAGAGCGGCGAGGTCGCTCGCCGACAACCCTGAGTGACGGTCGGGACGGGCCACGGGAGGACACGGCATGGCAGCCGAACAGCAGGACACGGCAGTACCGGCGGCGGTGCGCGAACAGCACCAGCTGCTGGCCGAACAGGTCGAGGAGCACCGCTTCCGGTACTACGTGAACGACCAGCCGGTCGTCAGCGACGCCGAGTTCGACCAGCTGCTGCGTTCGCTGGAGGCGCTGGAGGAGCAGTACCCGGAGCTGCGCACGCCCGACTCGCCCACCCAGAAGGTGGCCGGGGCGTACCAGACGGACTTCGCATCCGTCGAGCACCGCGAGCGCATGCTCTCCCTCGACAACGCCTTCGACGACGAGGAACTGTCCGCCTGGGCCGAGCGGGTGGCCCGGGACACGGGCACCTCCGCCTACCACTACCTGTGCGAGCTGAAGGTGGACGGCCTCGCCGTCAACCTCACCTACGAGAACGGCCGCCTCACCCGGGCGGCCACCCGCGGCGACGGCCGCACCGGTGAGGACATCACGCCCAACGTCCGCACCATCGCCGAGATCCCGGACCGGCTCTCGGGCGACCGGATCCCGGCGCTCGTGGAGATCCGCGGCGAGGTCTACTTCCCGATGGAGAAGTTCGAGGAGCTCAACGCGAGACTCGTCGAGGCGGAGGGCAAGCCCTTCGCCAACCCGCGCAACGCCGCGGCGGGATCGCTGCGCCAGAAGGACCCGAAGGTCACCGCGAGCCGCCCGCTGCACATGGTCGTCCACGGCATCGGCGCCCGCGAGGGCTTCGAGATCGAGCGCCAGTCGCAGGCGTACGAGCTGCTGCGCGAGTGGGGCCTGCCCACCGCCCGGCACAACAAGGTGGTCTCCTCGCTCGCCGAGGTCCGGGCGTTCATCACGGAGTTCGGGGAGAACCGGCACTCCGTGGAGCACGAGATCGACGGCGTCGTCGTCAAGCTCGACGAGATCGCCCTCCAGGGCCGCCTCGGCTCCACCGCCCGCGCCCCGCGCTGGGCCATCGCCTGGAAGTACGCGCCCGAAGAGGTCAACACCAAGCTGATCGACATCAAGGTCGGCGTCGGCCGCACCGGGCGCGTGACCCCGTACGCCCAGGTGGAGCCGGTCACGGTGGCGGGCTCCGAGGTCGAGTTCGCGACCCTGCACAACCAGGAGGTCGTCAAGGCCAAGGGCGTCCTCATCGGGGACACCGTGGTCCTGCGCAAGGCCGGTGACGTCATCCCCGAGATCCTCGGCCCGGTCGTCGACCTGCGGGACGGCACCGAGCGGGAGTTCGAGATGCCGGCCGAGTGCCCCGCCTGCGGGACCGCCCTGCGGCCCATGAAGGAAGGGGACATCGACGTCCGCTGCCCCAACGGGCAGACCTGCCCCGCCCAGTTGCGCGAGCGGCTCTTCTACCTGGCCGGCCGGCAGTCCCTGGACATCGAGAACTTCGGCATGGTCGCGGCGGCCGCGCTGACCGGCCCGCTGGAGCCTGCCGAGCCGCCCCTGCTCGACGAGGGCGACCTCTTCGCCCTGACCATCGAGCAACTGCTGCCCATCAAGGCGTACGTCCTGGACCAGGACAGCGGACTGCCCAAGCGCGACCCGAAGACGGGCGAGGAGAAGATCGTCACGGTCTTCGCCAACCAGAAGGGCGAGCCGAAGAAGAACGCCCTGGCGATGCTGGAGAACATCGCGGCCGCCAAGGAGCGGCCGCTCGCCCGCATCATCAACGGCCTGTCCATCCGCCATGTCGGACCGGTCGCGGCCGAGGCCCTCGCCCGCGAGTTCCGGTCCATCGCCGCCATCGAGGCGGCGACCGAGGAGCAGCTGACCGCCACCGACGGGGTCGGGGCGATCATCGCCGCCTCCCTCAAGGAGTGGTTCGCGGTCGACTGGCACCAGGAGATCCTGCGCAAGTGGCGGGAGGCCGGGGTGCGCATGGAGGAGGAAGGTTCCGCCGAGGACGAGGGGCCGCGGCCCCTGGAGGGGCTGACCGTGGTCGTCACCGGCACTTTGCAGAACCACACCCGGGACGGCGCCAAGGAGGCCCTGCAGAGCCGCGGCGCCAAGGTGACCGGATCCGTCTCCAAGAAGACCTCCTTCGTCGTGGTCGGCGACAACCCCGGCTCGAAGTACGACAAGGCCGTCCAGTTGAAGCTCTCCATCCTCGACGACGCCGGCTTCGCCGTGCTGCTGGAGCAGGGCCCGGACGCGGCGCGCGAGGCCGCGCTCCCGGTGGACGGCGCGGCCGAAGGCGAGTAGGACCGAAGGGGGAATCCCCGAAGGGGAGTAGCGAAGGCGAACGGATGCGTGGCGTGCGGCTGTACGGGCGGGCGCACGCCAGGCGCGGCGGACGGTGGTAAACGGCCGGTACAAGGCTGGTCGCAGGGCGGCGACCTGTCGGATCATCGGACGGGTGGCAGGGGGCCCCGGTCCAAACTCACCCGTTCGGCGGATACCGTACTGATGAGGATGGCTGGGGCGCATTCGGGCAACCACTGCCGACCGCTGCCCCTGGAAGCCTCCCGCGTCCTACTGTTGAGGGGTGCGCCTGTCGTGCGCGGCTGCAGGACGCGATGTCCGGCCGTGGTGGCACGACATCGGGGCCATCGCGTGACATCGGCATCGCCGGCTGTGAGAGGTACGGGCATGAAACCCACCGAAAGCGCCGACCCGTCACCTGAATTCGGCGGGGACATCCCGTCCATGCGGGCGGGCAGGCTCGGTGTCCTGGGTGCCAGGACACCGGAGACCCGACCGGTCGACACCGGTGAGGGCGGGCAGGGGCGGCGCGGCGTGCTGCCCTTCCTCGTCGTGGGTCTCGCGGTCGCGGTCCTCACCACCGGCATCGCGTCCGCCCTGAGCGGCCGTCACGCGCTGTTCCCCGGCGGGCCCGTCGGCTGGGCGCTGGCCCTCCTCACCGGCATCATCGTCGGCCACCTGGTCGCCCTCGGCCGGGACCGCTGGTGGGGCGGCACCGGATCGGGCGCCGCGCTCACCCTCGGCGTGCTCATCCTCTACGGCTGGGTGCCCGCCGGACTGGTCTCGCTGGCCGTGGTCTCCCTGGTCGGGGCGGCGCGCCGGCACCGCTGGCGCCAGGGACTGCTCCACGGCTCCGTCGACATCCTCGGCATCGGAGCCGCCGCCCTCGTGCTCGCCGCCTTCGGCGAGACACCCACCGTCGAGACGCCCTGGCTGCCCGCCGTCTGGGGGCTGGAAGCCGTCCCCGAGATCGTCCTCGTCGCCGTCACCTACCTGCTCGCCACCCGCTTCCTGCTCTGGATCGCGCTCGCCCCACGCGGCGGCGGGCTGCCCACCGTCGCCCGGACCGCCCTGCTCCGACAGGCCTTAGTCGCGGTCGCGCTGCTCGGCATCGCCCCCCTCATCTGTGTGGTCGCGGTCACCCAGCCGGTGCTGCTGCCGCTCTTCGCCGTCCCCCTGATCGCACTGGACTCCACCCTCTGGATCGCCCGGGCCCGCGCCGAGGAGCAGCTGCGGGACCCGCTGACCGGCCTGCCGAACCGGCAGTGGCTGCTGGAACGGGCCTGGTCCGCCCTGGACGAGGCTGAACGTTTGGGCACCCGGTCGGCGCTCGTGCTCATCGACCTGGACCGCTTCCGGGCCGTCAACGACACCCTCGGTCACCTGGCGGGCGACCGGCTGCTCCTGCAGATCGCCGACCGGCTGCGCCAGGCCCTGCCCGAGGAGGCCGAGGCCGCGCGCCTGGGCGGCGACGAGTTCGCCGTACTGCTCCCCGTCGCCGACTCCACCACCAGCGCCCAGCGCGTCGCCCGCCACCTGGTCGCGGCGCTCAGCTCCCCGCTCGACCTGGACGGACTCACGCTCGTCCTGGAGGCCAGCGCCGGCCTCGCCGTCTTCCCCGACCACGCCCTGGACGCGGAGGGGCTGCTGCGGCGCGCGGACGTGGCGATGTACCAGGCCAAGCGGGACCGTACGGGCGTGGAGGTGTACGAGTCCAAGCGCGACAGCAACACCCCCGACCGCCTGGGTCTCCTCGGTGACCTGCGCCGGGCCCTCGACGCCGGCGAGGTGGAACTCCACTACCAGCCGAAGGTCCGCTTCGACGGACAGGTCGCGGGGCTCGAGGCGCTCGTGCGATGGGTCCACCCGGAACGCGGCCGGGTCCCCCCGGACGAGTTCATCGCCATCGCCGAGACCTCCGGGCTGATGCCGCACCTGACCGAGTACGTGCTGGAGACCGCCCTGGCCCAGGTGGCCCGCTGGCGCGCCCAGGGCCTGAAGGTCCCCGTCGCCGTCAACGTCTCCCCGCGCGACGTCCACACCCCCGGCTTCGCCGGAGCGGTGGCCGCGCGACTGGCCCGCCACGGGGTCCCGGCGAGCGGCCTGCAGCTGGAGATAACGGAACACGTCCTGCTGGAGGACCCCCAGCGGGCGGCGGACACCATGGCCGGCCTCACCGGGCACGGCGTGAAGATGTCCCTGGACGACTTCGGCACCGGCTACTCCTCCCTCGTCCACCTGCGCCGCCTGCCGGTCAGCGAGCTGAAGATCGACCGCTCGTTCGTAGGCCGGCTCGCGGTCGACACGCAGGACGCGGAGATCGTCCGCTGCACCGTGGACCTCGCGCACTCGCTCGGCCTGCTCGTCGTGGCCGAGGGCGTCGAGGACGACGAGACCTGGGAGCGGCTGCGGGACCTGGGCTGCGACGCCGTGCAGGGGTGGCTGGTGGCAGCAGCGATGCCGCCGCAGGAGGCCACCGCCTGGCTGCTGGCCCGCGGCGAGCGCGGCTGGCGCCGCCCGGCGGACATCACGGCGGAGCTGGCGGCGGCCGAGGCCGACGCGGTCTGACCGCCGCCGGCCCGTCGGCGCGCGCCGACGGCCGTTCGGTAGCGCCGTCGGCCGTTCGGTGAGCGGCGCCGGCGATCGGGGCGCCGGTCCGGCGGAGCCGCACAGGGACCCGTGAGCCGGGCCCGCGCCCGGACCCGCACGGCGGCCCGGGCCAAACCGTTTCGCAGGCCGAGCGCCCGGACCCATAGGATTGGGTCCGAAACGAAACATCCACCCACCCCCAGAGGATCGCTGCATGCCTGGCATTACGCGCGAGGAGGTCGTCCACCTCGCACGGCTGGCGCGCCTTGAGCTGTCCAGCAACGAGCTGGATCACTTCGCCGGACAGCTCGACGACATCATCGGCGCGGTCGCCCGTGTCTCCGAGGTCGCCGACCAAGACGTCCCGCCGACCTCCCACCCGCTGCCGCTGACGAACGTCATGCGCGCGGACGAGGTCCGTCCGTCGCTCACCCCCGAGCAGGCGCTCTCCGGTGCTCCCGCCCAGGAGCAGCAGCGTTTCAAGGTGCCGCAGATCCTGGGGGAGGACTAACAGCCATGGTCGACATCATCAAGCTCACGGCCGCCGAGACCGCCGAGAAGATCGCCTCCGGCGAGCTCACGGCCGTCGAGGTGACCGAGGCCCACCTGGCCCGCATCGACGCCACCGACGAGAAGGTCCACGCCTTCCTGCACGTGGACCGCGAGGGCGCGCTCGCCCAGGCCCGCGCCGTCGACGCCAAGCGCGCGGCCGGCGAGAAGCTCGGCCCGCTGGCCGGCGTACCCCTCGCCCTCAAGGACATCTTCACCACCGTCGGGGTCCCGACCACCGTCGGTTCGAAGATCCTCGAAGGCTGGATCCCGCCCTACGACGCCACCCTGACGCGCAAGCTCAAGGAAGCCGACGTCGTCATCCTCGGCAAGACCAACATGGACGAGTTCGCCATGGGGTCCTCCACCGAGAACAGCGCCTACGGCCCGACCGGCAACCCCTGGGACCTCACCCGGATCCCCGGCGGCTCCGGCGGCGGCTCCGCCGCGGCCCTCGCCGCGTTCCAGGCCCCGCTCGCCATCGGCACGGACACCGGCGGCTCCATCCGCCAGCCCGCGGCCGTCACCGGCACCGTCGGCGTGAAGCCCACCTACGGCGGCGTCTCCCGCTACGGCATGGTCGCCTTCTCCTCCTCCCTCGACCAGGGCGGTCCCTGCGCCCGTACGGTCCTGGACGCGGCCCTCCTGCACGAGGTGATCGCCGGGCACGACCCGCTCGACTCCACCTCCATCGACGCCCCGGTCCCGCCGGTCGTCGAGGCCGCCCGCAACGGCTCCGTCGCCGGCATGCGCGTCGGTGTCGTCAAGCAGTTCGCGGGCGAGGGCTACCAGGCCGGCGTCGTCCAGCGCTTCAACGAGTCGGTGGAGCTCCTCAAGGAACTCGGCGCCGAGATCGTCGAGCTGGACTGCCCGTCCTTCGACCTCGCGATGGCCGCGTACTACCTGATCGCGCCCTCCGAGTGCTCCTCGAACCTGGCCCGCTTCGACGCCATGCGCTACGGCCTGCGCGTCGGCGACGACGGCACCAGGTCCGCCGAGGACGTCACCGCCCTGACCCGCGAAGCCGGCTTCGGCGACGAGGTCAAGCGCCGCGTCATCCTCGGTACGTACGCGCTCAGCTCCGGCTACTACGACGCGTACTACGGCTCCGCCCAGAAGGTCCGCACGCTCATCTCGCAGGACTTCGAGAAGTCCTTCGAGCAGGTCGACGTGATCGTCTCCCCGACGACCCCGACCACCGCCTTCGCGATCGGTGAGCGCACCGACGACCCGCTGGCGATGTACCTCGCGGACCTGTGCACCATCCCGACCAACCTGGCCGGCAACTCCGCCATGTCGCTGCCCTGCGGCCTGGCGCCGGAGGACGGCCTCCCGGTCGGGCTGCAGATCATCGCCCCCGCGATGAAGGACGACCGGCTCTACAAGGTCGGTGCCGCCGTCGAGGCCGCCTTCGTCGCGCGCTGGGGTCACCCGCTGCTTGAGGAGGCACCGTCGCTGTGAGCACCAGTGCACTGTCCAAGGCCAAGGGCTTCAAGAAGTCCAAGACCGGCACCTACCTGTCGATCGGCACCACCGCCTTCGGCGCCATCAGCGTGTTCAAGCAGGTCAAGAAGGCCCGCAGCGAGCACGACATGCTGAAGCTGGTCGACGCCGCCGTGTCCGCCGCCGCCATCGTCACCGGCCTCGCGATCCTGTACCGCGAGCTCAAGCGCCTGGGCGACGACGACGTCCTGCTGGGCTGAGAGGGAAAGTTTCACCGTGACCACCTTCACCGAACTGCTGTCGTACGAGGACGCCCTGGCGTCGTACGACCCCGTCATGGGCCTCGAGGTCCATGTCGAGCTCGGCACCAGGACCAAGATGTTCTGCGGCTGCTCGACCGAGCTCGGCGGCGAGCCCAACTCGCAGACCTGCCCCACCTGCCTCGGCCTGCCCGGATCCCTCCCGGTCGTCAACGCGATCGGCGTCGAGTCCGCCATCAAGATCGGTCTCGCGCTGAACTGCGAGATCGCCGAGTGGTGCCGCTTCGCCCGGAAGAACTACTTCTATCCGGACATGCCGAAGAACTTCCAGACCTCCCAGTACGACGAGCCCATCGCCTTCAACGGCTACCTGGACGTCCAGCTGGAGGACGGCGAGATCTTCCGCGTGGAGATCGAGCGCGCCCACATGGAGGAGGACACCGGCAAGTCGCTGCACGTCGGCGGCGCCACCGGCCGTATCCACGGCGCGTCCCACTCCCTGCTGGACTACAACCGCGCCGGCATCCCGCTCATCGAGATCGTCACCAAGCCCATCGAGGGCGCGGGCGAGCGGGCCCCCGAGGTCGCCAAGGCGTACGTCGCCGAGCTGCGCGAGCTCATCAAGGCACTCGGCGTCTCCGAGGCCCGTATGGACAAGGGCCAGATGCGCTGCGACGTGAACCTGTCGCTGCGCCCCCACGGGACGAAGGAATTCGGCACCCGCTCGGAGACCAAGAACGTCAACTCGCTGCGCTCCGTCGAGCGCGCCGCGCGCTTCGAGATCCAGCGGCACGCGGCCGTGCTGTCCTCCGGCGGCTCGATCGTGCAGGAGACCCGGCACTTCCACGAGGAGGACGGCTCCACCACGGCCGGCCGCATCAAGGACAACGCCGAGGACTACCGGTACTTCCCGGAGCCCGACCTGGTCCCCGTGGCGCCGGCCCGTGAGTGGGTCGAGGAGCTGCGCACCGGTCTGCCCGAGATGCCGCGCGTGCGCCGCAACCGCCTCCGCGAGGAGTGGGGCGTCAGCGAGCACGACATGCAGTCGATCCTCAACGCGGGCGCGGTGGACTCCATCGTCGCCACCATCGAGGAGGGCGCCGACTCCGCCGCCGCCCGCAAGTGGTGGATGGGCGAGCTGGCCCGTAACGCCAACGAGCAGGGCGTCGTCGTCGACGAGCTCCCGATCACCCCGGCGCAGGTGGCCCGGGTCGCGGCCCTGGTCGCGGCGGGCGACCTGAACGACAAGCTGGCCCGTCAGGTCATCGAGGGCGTCCTCGCCGGCGAGGGCACCCCGGACGAGGTCGTCGAGAAGCGCGGCCTGAAGGTCGTCTCGGACGAGGGCGCGCTCGGCGCGGCCGTCGACGAGGCCATCGCGGGCAACGCGGCCATCGCCGACAAGATCCGCGGAGGCAAGATCGCCGCGGTCGGCGCCCTGGTCGGCGCGGTCATGAAGACCACCCGCGGCCAGGCCGACGCGGCGCGCGTCAAGGAGCTCATCCTGGAGCGCCTGGGCGTCTCCGAGGGCTGACCCCTTCGCCCCGACGGCCCGAACATCCCGAGGCCCCGCACCCGTTGGTGCGGGGCCTCGGTCGTCTCCCGCACACTGGACCGTCGAAACCATGGATGGGCAGGGGGAGTTGTGGTGGAGTTCGGTGCGATGGTCATCGCTGCCGTGGGCGTGGTGGGCACCCTGGGCGGGGCGCTGCTCACCCAGCGGGGCGCGGAGCGGGCGAAGCGCCGGGAGATGGAACTCCTGCGCGGCCACGAGGAGATCCGCGACCTGCTGGCGCTGCGGCGGGCCTGCTACACGGACCTCAACCGGGACGCCCGGCAGTTCACCACCGCCCTCAACCGTCATCTGCACGTCATGCGGGAGCGCGCGGTCGAGGACGCGGACCGGGAGGCGCTCGACGAGGCGAAGGTCGCCCAGCGCGACCGCTACTCCGAGGCGCAGATGATCGCACCGGACGCCGTGCTGGAGCCCGCGAGCGCCGTCAACCACGCCCTGAGCAGGGTCTACGGCCAGGTCAGGCGCCTGGAACGGGGCTGTCCCGAGGAGGGTGAGACGATGGCCGCCGTCTCCGCGGCCCAGCAGGAGATCTGGGCCCTGCTCCGGGAGATGCGGGCGGCCATGCGGGCCGACCTCGGGGTGTCGGACGGGACCGGCTCCGTCAGCGCTTGAGGACGGGGGCCGCCAGGACGGCGTTGCCGCGGCCCTTGCAGCCCTCCTCCACCTTGATGCGCAGCCGCAGGGCACCCTTGATGTCCAGGGACTTGGTGACCGGCTTGCCCAGGTGGACCAGTTCGGAGAAGACCGCGGGCTTGTCGTCCACCGAGATGGTCAGCCGTGCCTGTTCCACGGTCGAGCCGTCATCGATGCCGGCGGTGAACTCCAGCGTGGACCAGGCCCTGTTGACGTCGTACTCGATCGCCGCGCCGTAGTAGCAGCTGCCGAGCAGCGCCGCCCCGTACTCCGTGGTGTTCAGCTTCGCCGAGCCGACCTCGAAGTTGTCGGAGCCTCCCACCGAGGACAGCACGGTCAGGTCGGCGACGTTGCTGTCCTTGACCTCCCCGGGGGCGTGGGGGCCGGCGGAGCCCTCCGGTGCCGGGGAGGCTCCTGGACCGGAGCCGGACCCGGAGCCGTCCGTGGCGGAGTCCGCGGACGGGGTCGCGGAGGCCGAGGGGGAGGCGGGCGCCGGTGACTGCGGTGCGCTCGCCCCGCCGGGCTTCCCGCCCGCCGCGTGGTCCTCCTTGTCCTTGTCGCCCAGCAGCTTCACACCGGCGACCGTGCTCGCGGCGAGCACCACCACGGCGACCGCCGAGCCCAGGACGAGGCCGGTGCGCCGCTTCTTCTTGGGCGGGGCGGGCTGCGCGGGCGGCGGTGCCGGGGACAGGTTGTACGCCGGCCCGTACCCTGCCGGCACCGAGGCCGCCGACTCCGGTACGGGTGCCGGTGCGGCCGCCGGTGCGGGCTCCGTGGCCGGTTGAGCCGGTTGAGCCGGTCGATCCGGTTGCGCAGGCCGGTCGGGCCGGGTGGGTACCGGCGCGGTCGGGGGAGCCGTCGGCGGGGCCGCAGCGGCGGCCCCGCCGGGTGCGATCGGACTGTACGCGGGCGGTGGCGGCGCCGCCGCGGCCGCCGCAGCCACCGTCGGCGGCGCGGGCACGGCCGGCTTGGGCGGAGCGTCCTGGAGGGCGGAGCGCTGCGAGGTCGTGGAGGTGGTCGTGGACACCACGGCGCGGCGTACGTCCTTCATCCACCCGGCCAGGTTCACCGGCCGCCGGGAGGGATCCTCCGCGTAGAGGTCGGTGATCCGGGCCCGCTGTTCGGCGTCCAGCACCGCGATCTGCGGCAGTTCGGCCATCGCCCGCGCCAGCTGCTGCGGGGAGGCGGGCGGTGACTCCCCGCTGAGCAGGAAGTACGCGATCGCCCCGAAGGCGTACCGGTCGGTGCCCGGTGTCCGCTTGCCCTCGAACACCTCGGGCGCCGCGTAGCCGGGGGTGAACCAGACCTCGGCCGTCTGGTGGTCGGCGGTCAGCTTGCTGAGGCCGAAGTCCACCAGCGTGGCCTGCCCGTGCGCGTCGACCATCACATTGCCGGGGGAGAGGTCGCCGTGGACGACCTGGCGCCCGGAGGGCGTGGCCTTCCCCGAGTGCAGCCAGTCCAGCACCTCGGCCAGCTGCTCCAGGGTCCGCATGACCTCGCGCCGCTCGGCGGCGGTGGCGAGGGTCCGTTCGGCCCGCCAGTCCCGCAGGTCGAGCCCGTCGATGTGGTTCATGACCAGGACGAGCGCCCGCCCGGTCAGGGTGGACGACTCCCCGGGCCGGTGGATCGGCGGCCCCTCGAAGTGCTCCCGCACCCCCACGACGCCGGGCCGGTGGACGAATCTCAGCAGTTCCGCCTGCTCGTTCCACTTCTGGCTGATGCGGTCGAAGACCTCGGGCGTGATGGTCGTCTTGGAGTCGAGCACCTTGACGACCACGGGCTCCGACCCGCCGGCGAGCTCGATCTCGGCGAGGTAGAGCACGGCCTCCCCGCCGCGCCCGATCGACCTGAGCAGGCGGTAGCGGTCCGCTGCCGCGTCCGGCCCGATGTGCAGATTCTGGCTGGTCAATTTCCCCCCAGCGCGTGCTTGGTGATTGACCATCAGTCTTTCGTGACCGGAATCACCCGGTCAATCGGAACGATCGGTTTGCCGTGACCGTCCAGGTGTTCGCCGTCGCCGGGGCGCCCGGCTCGCGGAACCGCCCACCGGGCGAACTCCGTTCGCCGAGCGCCCCTTCGGCGGGCGGCGCACGTCAGCGGCTCCCCGCGGGAGGCGGCGCCGGTGCGTCGAGGAAGACGAGGCGGGCCGGCTTGGCCGGGAGGTGGACCTCGGGCAGGTCGATCTCCGGCAGCACCACCTCAGGGCCGAGCGCGAACCCGGTGCGTTCCAGCCGTGCGATGGCCTTGGTGTTGCGAGCGTCCGGCTCGGCGACCACACGCCGGGTGGCCGGATCGGAGAACACGAAGGCGAGGAAGGCCGTGAGCAGGCCCCCGGTGAAGCCGGGCCGGGGATCGCCCTCGCAGGGGCCGATCAGCAGGTGCACGCCGACGTCGCCCGGCCGGGCGTCGTAGCACTCGCTGACCCGGTCCGCTTCACAGTCGTACGTCTGGAACAGTGCGGCCGGTTCGCCCTCCAGGGCCACGAGGAAGGCGTGGTGGGTGGTGCGACGGTCGATGTCCTCGTAGATCTCCCGGACCAGTTCCCGGCCGGCCCCGCCCATTCCCCAGAAACGGGCCCGCTCCTGCGTGACCCAGCCGTGGATCAGGCCGGCGTCGGCGGCCGGATCGACCGGGGTGACGGTGACGGTGCCGAAGCCCTCCACGAGGTGGGTGTGGACGGGCTGCCGGGCGGCGGCCGGGGCGTTCACATCGACTCCTTGGTCAGCCGGGCCCAGTCGGTGACGACGGGGACGAGTTCGCAGCGTGCCCACAGGGGCAGCTGGTCGCGGTGGTGGGGGCTGCCGGTGACACCGTCCGCGCCCAGCGGGACCGCCCAGAGGCTGTCCTCGCGGCGGGCCAGGTCCCAGACGTAGCGGGCGGCCGACGCGCGGGCGGTGACATCGGTGAAACCGGGTACGGAGGAGGTGGCGTTCACGCAGTCGTGGTCGCCGCCGAGCCCGGGCCACTCGGGGGCGTCCGGGTCGGGCACCGCCTGCCAGGGGGCCAGCCGGTGGACCTCCGACCACGGGGTGTTGGGGGAGCCCGCCGCGGCGGTCTCCTCCAGGGCGGCCCGGACGTGCGCCGCGCGGTCCAGCTCCGGCACCAGGGACGTGGTGAGCAGGCCTTCGAGCGCGTAACCGATCTTGGGTACCAGGTACAGCCAGGGGTGGAACACCGCGGGGCCGGTCGGCGCCCCCGCCAGGTCCGCGAAGACGGGATCGGCGGCGAAGCGGCGTACGGTCGCGGTCCGGAAGGCCGAGAAGACGGTGGCGTCGGTGCTGTCCGCCTCCATGCGCCGGTCCCAGGCCAGCAGCCGGGTGCGCAGCTCCCGCGCGGCCGGGGTCAGCCCGTCGAAGCCGGGCAGCAGGGCGAGCAGCGGCTCGGCCGAGGCCAGGTGGGTGTCGCGGTGCACGTCGGCCATCGCCTTCGGCGACCAGTCCGCGGAGCCGCTGAGCAGCTCGCGGATGCGGTCGGCGCGGTGCGGCGGCGCGAACTCCACGCCCAGCGGGGAGGCGATGCCGCGCGCGTTCGCCATCACGGCGAAGCCCTGCACGGGCTCGGCCGGGGTCGGCGCCCAGCCCTGCCAGGCGTGCTCCGGGTCCCACGCGGGTACGGGGCGCAGCCGGTTGGCGGGGTGGCGCAGCGGAACGGCGCCCGCGACCCGGTGCAGCAGGCCGCCCTCGGTGTCGGCGGCGTGGACGACGTTGACCGGCTCGGCCCAGCCGTCGAGGGCGCGGTCGATGTCGGCGACGGTGCGGGCGCGCAGCAGGGCGGGGAGGACGGCGAAGCCCAGGTCGCGCCGGACGCGGGGCGGGTAGCGCAGGGAGAGGGTCTGCGTGCTGCCGTCGGCGTCCGCGCAGGCGGCGTCCGTGCCCGTGTCCGCGTCCGCGTCCCTGTCCGTGCCGGGGGCGCCGTCCGCGTGCACGACCACCGGGCCGCGGGCGGTCTCCAGGATCTCCACCTCGACGTCGTCGCCGCCCGCCACGGCGATGGTCTCCGTGTGGCGTGCGACGGGCTCCCAGACCCCGTCAGGGCCGAGGGCCTCGACGACGGAGCCCTCGCCGCGGCGCAACTGCTCGACGTACAGGTCCTGGTAGTCGGACATCGCGTTGGTGATGGCCCAGGCGGCGCTGCCGGTGTGCCCGAAGTGGGCGAGGCCGGGGACGCCGGGGACGGCGAGGCCCAGGACGTCGTAGTCCGGGCAGGACAGGCGGATCTGCTGGTAGACGCCCGGGTCCTCGATGAACCGGTGCGGGTCGCCCGCGATGATCGCCGCACCGGTGGTGGTGCGGTCGCCGGGCACCATCCAGCCGTTGCTGCCGGCGATGCGGGGACCGTCGGTGGCGAAGAGGGTGAGCGCGTCGTCGCCCAGGGCGCGGGCCACGCGCTCGCGCCACAGCTTGGTCGGGAAGCCCGCGAACAGGATGTGCGTGGCGATCCAGATCGCCAGCGGCACCCACGGTTCCCAGGGCGACGGGGCGAGGCCGGTGCGGGCGAAGCGCTCCTCGCGGGCGGCGCCGGCGGCCAGGCCCTCGTTGACGCCGTCCACGTACGCGCGCACCCAGGCGGCGGTGGCAAGGTCGTCGGTCTCCATCGCCGCGAAGCAGAGGCGGGCGGTGTCGGCGAGGCGGCTCCGGCGGGCGAAGCGGTCCCAGGTGACGGAGTCCGGGCCCAGGAAGGAGGCGCTGGAGCCCTCGGCGCGGTGCCGTTCGACCTCCAGCTGCCAGGCGCGGTCGAAGGCGGTGACCCGGCCCTGGGCGTGGGCGAGCGCGAGTTCGTCCGATGCACGCAGGTGGGGGATGCCCCAGGGGTCGCGGAAGACACCGTAGGATTCCGGGGGCTGCCCGTGGGGCCCGCCCTGGACGCCCGCGTCCGAGGCCGGGTCGCTCTCGCTGCTCACACTGCTGCTCACGCTGCTCACACTCTCCCCGATGGCGCATTAGGTTAGGCTGACCTAACTATAAAGGTGCCAGGGGAGGGGTCGGACATGGCGGTCGGCAAGGGTTGGGAGGGCGTCGTCCTCAAGCTCCTGCGGGGCAAGGACTTCACGTTCACGGTGACCGGGGCGGAGGACGTCACGGAGCACTACCGCCGGGTGTACTTCACCGACGGCGGACTGCTGGCCGCCGCCGGTGACTCACTGCACCCGACGATGTGGGTGCGGGTCTGGTTCCAGAACGCGGACAAGCCGCACCAGCGGGCCTACACCCTGGTGGACCCGGATCCCGAAGCGGGCACCTTCTGTTTCGAGTTCGCCCTGCACGACGGGGTCGCCAGCGCCTGGGCGCGCGACGCGAAGCCGGGCGACACCATCGAGGCCACCGTCCAGGGCACCGGATTCTCCGCCCCGGCGCCGTCCCCGGAACGCCTGCTGGTCATCGGCGACCCCGCCTCCCTCCCGGCGATCAACTCGCTGCTGGACGCCTTCCCCGGCCTGCCCGCGACCATCTGGTTCGAGACCCAGCACACCTCTGACACGGACCTGCCCGTACGTCTGGACGCGGAGCGGCACGACATGCGCCGGGTGCCGCGGGACGGCACGGCGCTGGCCGACCGGGTCCGGGCCGAGCTGCCGGAGCTGCTCGGCGACCCTGGATCGGCGTACGTCTGGCTCGCCTGCGACACGGCCACGACCCGCACCCTGACGGCCTACCTGCGCAAGGACCTCGGCCTGCCGAAGCAGCGGGTCAACGGCCTGGGGTACTGGCGCGCCGCCTAGTGCTGTGGCCGGAAGGGTGGCCTGGCGGTAGGGCCGGGGCCGTGCCCCGGTCGTCCCGTCGATCGCCTCGCGCAGGAAGTCCGCGTGGCCGTTCATCCCCGGTCATGGGCGGGCTGATGCGTTCCATGCCCACGACCTTGTCCGGCGGGGCCCCGGGGCCGCGGAACCCCTGTTCTACGCGGGCCGCCCGGCGGGGCCGGCGGAGCCGGCGGGGCCTCCCCCTACGGCCTCAGTCCGCGTCGGGGCCGGGCCGCGTCCAGATGTACGGCACCGTCACGCCCATCACCCCGAAGCCCAGCCGCTCCAGGATCGGACGGCTGTCGTCCGAGGCGTCCACCTGGAGGTAGGGGATGCCGAGCTCCGCCGCCAGGCGCGCACGGTGCGCGACGAGAAGGCGGTAGATGCCGCGGCCGCGCCACTGCGGGACCGTGCCGCCGCCCCACAGGCCGGCGAAGGCCGCCCCCGGCCGCATTTCCATCCGCGCGGCGCTCACCGGGACGTCGCTCGCCATCGCGACCACCGCCGCGACGGTCTCCGGCTCGTCGCGCAGCCGGCTCAGCAGCGCCTCCCGGATCCGGGGCCGCTCCGTGCCGAAGGCCCCCGCGTGGACCTCCATCATCAGATCCACCCCGGCCTCGTCCGTCACCACCCGCAGGGTGATCCCCTCCGGCGGATCCACCGGCAGCTGCGCGAGCTCGGCCACCAGCCCCACCATCAGCGTCTCCGGCGGCTCCGGTACGAAGCCCGCGGCCCGCAGCCGGTCCCCGAGGTCCGCCGGCCGGTCGTGCGCGTACAGCTTCCACTCGAAGTCCGGGCAGCCGCGCTCCGCGAAGAACCCCACCTGCGCGGCGATCTGCGCGTCCGCCGTCTCCTCGTCGAGGTCCGACCAGAGCACGCCGTTCCAGCCGAGACCGGGCACGCTCTGCCGGACGACCGGGCCCACCCGTTCCACGAGGGCGCCCCTGCCGTCGGCCTGCGCACCCTCACGGACCTCCGCGTCGAACCGGGCGCGTACCGTGAGCAGTTCATCAAGATCCATCGTCATCAGCCCAGCTCACCAGTGTCCGGCGGGCCCGCACAACTGCATTAGCCTCACCAGCGTGAACGACGACCTCACCATCTACACCGGCAAGGCCGCACCCGACGCCGCCGCCGACCGAGGCTGGCTCCTCGGCCACTTCAAGGACCCGGCCGATCCCCGTCACAGCGAGGACGTGGAGATCAAATGGGGTGTCCACCCCAAGGGCGACGCACGCGAGCGCTGGGCGACCGCCGAGAAGCGCACCGCGCTGCTGGTTCTGATCAGCGGACGCTTCCGGCTGGAGTTCCCGGGGCGGACCGTCGTCCTCGCCGAGCAGGGCGACTACGTGCTCTGGGGCCGCGGCGTCGACCACTCCTGGTACGCGGAGGAGGACGCGGTCGTCCTCACCGTCCGCTGGCCCTCGATCCCCGGCTACCGGGTCGACGAGCCCGAGCACCGGGAGGGCGTCCTCGCCCCGGCGGCCTCCGGCGAGGCCGGGACCCCGCCCGGCATCTGAGTTCCCGCACCCCTCCCGATCCTGCTGTGATGATGCACACGAAACGGGCCAACGATCACGAAACGCTGAGACCGTAGCGGTTGCAGACCATCTGAGCCGGACCACGGGGCGACCCCCCGGGCCTTCGGCCGGGCCTTCACGAGTTCACGCGTTCTTTGCGACGGGCGGTCTCCCGGTAAAGATCCGAACCCACCAGGGAGCACGTCCGTTGGCAGTCCTCGCGCGGTGGTGCATGCGCCACCGTCTCCTCGCCGTCCTGATCTGGCTGCTCGCCCTCGGCGGAACCGCGGCGGCCGCAGTGACCGCCGGAACGGCGTACTCCAACAACTACGAGGTCCCCGGCACCGAGTCCGGGAAGGCCAACGACCTCCTGCGCGAAGGCTTCCACGGCCAGGGCGGCGACACCGACACCATCGTGTGGCGGGCCCCGGACCATCAGAACGCGCGCACCCCGGACATCGAGCAGCGCATGACCCGGGCCCTTGAGGCCGTCGCCGCACTGCCCGGTGTCGGATCGGTCGCCGGACCGTACGGTCCCGGCCCCGAGAGCGCTGCGCGCATCAGCCCCGACGGGCGCACCGCCTACGCCGTGGTGACCTTCGACCAGCCGGCCGACTCCGTACCCAAGGCCCAGGCCAGGGCCGTCGTCGACACCGCGAAGAACCCCACCACCGAGGCCGGCGGACTCCAGGTCGAACTGGGCGGCCGGGCCATCCAGCTCACCGAGGCCCCCACCGCGCACCTCGCCGAGGTCATAGGCGTGGCCGTCGCGGCCCTCGTCCTTTTCCTCGCCTTCGGCTCCCTCGCAGCGAGCCTGCTGCCCATCGCGACCGCCCTCGTCAGCGTCGGCACCGCCTATTTCGGCATCACCCTGCTCGGGCACGCGATGCCGGTCGCCGACTTCGCCCCCATGCTCGGCACCCTCATCGGCCTGGGCGTCGGCATCGACTACGCGCTGTTCATCGTCACCCGGCACCGCAAGGGCCTCATGCGCGGCCTTCCGGTGGAGGAGGCCGCCGCCGGGGCCGTCGCCACCACCGGCCGGGCCGTCGTCTTCGCGGGCCTCACCGTCTGCATCGCGCTGCTCGGCATGCTGGTGCTGCGGCTGAACTTCCTCAACGGCGTCGCGATAGCGGCATGCGTGACGGTCGTCCTGACCGTCGCCGCCTCGGTGACCCTGCTGCCCGCGCTGCTCTCCTTGATCGGCATGCGCGCCCTCTCCGGCCGTGAGCGCCGCAGGCTCGCCGCCGAGGGCCCGCAGCCCGAGCGGACCTCCGGCTTCGCCGCCCGCTGGTCCGCCTTCGTCGAACGCCACCCCAAGCTGCTCGGCGCCGTCGCCACCGCCGTCATGGTGGTCCTGGCGCTGCCCACCCTCTCCCTCCACCTGGGCACCTCCGACCAGGGCAACAACCCGGCCGGCTCCACCACCCGGCAGGCCTACGACCTGCTCGCGGACGGCTTCGGGCCCGGCGCGAACGGCCCGCTGGCCGTCGTCGCCCGCCTGGGCGGCGCCGGGGACCGGCTCGCCCTGGACCGGCTGGAGCAGGCCCTGCGGACGACACCGGGTGTCGCCTCCACCGGCCCCGCCGTCTTCAACGGCAGCGGCGACACGGCCGTCCTGACCGTCGTACCGGACTCCGCCCCCCAGTCCCGGGCCACGAGCGACCTGGTCGACACGCTCCGGCAGGACGTCATCCCGCGCGCCGGCCAGGGCAGCTCCATGGAGGTCCACGTCGGCGGTGTGACAGCCGCCTACGACGACTTCGCCGAGGTCATCATCGGGAAGCTGCCGCTCTTCGTGGGCGTGGTCATCGCCCTCGGCTGCGCCCTGCTGCTGCTGGCCTTCCGGTCCATCGGCATCCCGCTGAAGGCGGCGGCGATGAACGTCGCCGCCGTCGCCTCCTCCTTCGGCGTCGTGGTTGCGATCTTCCAGTGGGGCTGGGGCAGCGAACGGCTGGGCCTGGGCAGCGCAGGACCCATCGAGCCCTTCCTGCCTGTGATCATGGTGTCCGTCCTCTTCGGACTGTCGATGGACTACCAGGTCTTCCTCGTCAGCCGGATGTACGAGGAGTGGCTGGAGACCGGTGACAACAGGCGAGCCGTGCGTGTCGGCCTCGCCGAGACCAGCCGCGTCATCAACTCCGCCGCCATCATCATGATCTCCGTCTTCCTTGCCTTCGTGCTCAGCGGCGACCGGATCATCGCGATGTTCGGCATCGCACTCGCCGCGGCCGTGGCCCTCGATGCCTTCGTCCTGCGCACCCTCCTCGTCCCGGCCCTGATGCACATGCTCGGCGGCGCCAACTGGTGGCTGCCGGCCTGGCTCGACCGGCGGCTCCCCCGGATCAGCATCGAGCCCCCCGAACGCCGTTCGCATGCGAAACTTCCGGCACAGCGGTCCGGCACCGTCCCCACCACGAGCGAGGACGAGGCCGAGCCCGCCACAGCCTCCCGGTGATCCGGCGAACCGCCGCACGAGACCCAAGGAAGAAGCCGCATGTTCTCGATAGACCTCGCCGAAGGCGCCCAGCTGTTCCCGCTGGAGGCCCGGCACGCCGAGGAGTTCTTCGCGCACATCGAGCGCGGCCGCGAGTACATCGGCCAGTACGTCGGCTTCCCGGACCGGTCCCCGGACGTCGACTCCGCCAGGGCCTTCCTGGCCAAGTACGCCGTGAAGGCCGGTGAGGACGGCGCCCGTTTCTTCGGCATCCGCCTCGACGGCACCCTCGTGGGCGGCGTCCTCTTCCCCAACTTCGACGCCGACGGCGGGAACTGCGAGATCGGCTGCTGGCTGGAGCCCGCCGCGGCCGGCCGCGGCCTGGTGACCAAGGCATGCCGGATCCTGATCGACTACGCCTTCGGCGAGCGCGGCATGCACCGCGTCGAATGGCACGCCGCCACCGGCAACAAGAAGAGCCTCGCCGTCGCCGAACGCCTCGGCATGACCCGCGAGGGCGTCATGCGGGAGAACTACTTCCACCGGGGCGTCCGCCAGGACACCGAGGTCTGGTCGATCCTCGCCCACGAGTGGGCCGCCACCCGCTCCTCCTGAGGCACGCCGCCCGGGCCCCGCCGACCGCGGGGCCCGATACGGCCACGACCACCGGATTCTCAGAGAACTCTCAGACACGGCCCCTACGGTGCCCCGCATGGACACCACGAAGACCCCCGCCCCGAACGCCGCCGAGGCGGACACCACACCGGTCGACCTCGAGAAGACCGGGACCGCCCAGGACGCCGCGACCGAGGCCACGGCCGACGCCAACCTCGACGCCGCGACCGGCACCGGCTCCGCCCTCGCCGACGCCGACCTCGACGACGACTTCGCCGAGGACCCCGCGGACTACGAGCAGCCGAGCCACGTGGGCTCCGCGGCCTTCGCGATCGTCTCCGCCGGTCTCTCCGTCGTCGCCCTCAGCGGAAGCTGGGTCGCCGGCATCGTGTCCGAGCGCGCGAGCGTCGCCGCCCGTCTGGAGCTGAGCCAGGCCGCCGACGCCAACGCGCAGATCGCCGCCCAGTTCGTCAATCCGTGGCACACCACCGCGATGGTCAACGGTGTCTTCTCCGCCCTCGCCCTCATCATCGCCACCTTCGTGCTCGCCCTCCCGGCCTTCAGCACCCCCGAGCGCACCCTCCCCACCTGGGTGCGGTCCGTCTCCTGGGCCGGCATCGGCCTGGGCGCCCTCGGCGTACTGCTCTTCGTCCTCATGTACTTCGACCTCCTCCTGGCCGTCCCGAAGGCAGGAGCCGTCTAAAGGGCTGCCTCGCCCCTGCGGTGGGCGCCCGTGCCCCGTCCCGGGCAGCCCGCGCCGGCGACTGAGGCCCCCGGCCCCCGCCGGATGCGGCATGCGACCGATGCGCCGGTACCCCCTGGGAGGCGAATCTCGGATCACACCGAACGAGGTGCCGAGAACCGCAACCAGGGAGTACGAGATGTTCGAGCACGAGATCGCCGCGGCCGCCCGCACCAGCCACCCCGGCCGGCCCGCCCGGTACGGGGCCGGTCAGTGACGGTCGGCGGACTCCTCGTCCAGGCGTATGAGCACCCTGCCGGAGTCGAGGTCTATCGGGCCCCGTCCCGGATCGTTGTCGCCCACATCGGTCCGGGACAGCTCCAGCCGCTTCTTCTCGTCGTTCGTGTGCTTGCGTCCCGGGTTGAAAAGCTCCTCGATCATGTTGAACACCGTGTCCACGCACCCCTCGCCCCCGCCCGGGGGCACGCCGGTCACCGCACCGTCAGTGTCAGGATCCTGTCGTCGCCCGCCTCCGGCGACCCGCGCCCGTCCGTTTCGCTCGTGACCAGCAGCAGCCGGTCACCCCCGAGAGCGATCACCGACCGCAGCCGGCCGTACTTGCCCGTCAGGAAGGCCTCGGGCTCGGCCACCGGCGCCGTCCCGGACAGCGGGATCCGCCACAGCCGCGCGCCCCTCAGCCCGGCCATCCATATCGACCCCTCCGCCCAGGCGATACCGCTCGGCGAGGCCTCGTCCGTCTTCCACACCGCCACCGGATCCCGCATGCCAGGCCTGCCGGCCTTCCCCTCGGCCTCGGGCCAGCCGTAGTTCGCACCGGGCTCGATCAGATTCAGCTCGTCCCAGGTGTTCTGGCCGAACTCGGCCGCCCACAGCCGTTTTTCCTTGTCCCAGGCGAGGCCCTGCACATTGCGGTGCCCGTAGGAATAGACGACCGAATCCGCCTCCGGATTGCCGTGGACCGGATCTCCGTCCGGAGTCATCCGCAGGATCTTGCCGCCGAGCGACTTCCTGTCCTGCGCGAGCCCGGTGACACCCGTCTCTCCCGTCCCCGCATACAGCATCCTGTCCGGGCCGAAGGCGATCCGTCCGCCGTTGTGGATCAGCCCCTTGGGGATCCCCCGGAACACGGTGTCCGGCGCGCCCAGTTGCTGCCCGGGAGGTCTCTGCTCGTCATAGCGCAGCCGTGCTATCCGGTTGTCGGACGCGGTCGTGAAGTAGACATACACCAGACGGTCCGAGGCGAAGTCCGGCGACAGCGCGAGGCCCAGCAGTCCGCCCTCGCCGCCCGGCTCCACGCCGGGCACCTCGCCGATCTGCGTCACCGTGCCCGACCCGGCGGCGACCCGGCTGATCGTCCCCTTGTCCCGGGAGGCGACCAGCAGGTCGCCCCCCGGCAGCGGGGCCACGCCCCAGGGCGACTCCAGGCCCTTGGCGACCTCGCCGGTGACCGTCACCGCCCCCTGCGCGGGCGGCCCGGACGCCGACGGCGAGGCGGCGCCGCTCCCGGAGGGGCCCGGTGACCCCGTCCCCGCCGATGTCGCTCCCGGTGGGGAACCCCCGCGCCCGGCATCGGGGGCGCCCTCCGGGGAGCACCCCGTCACCAGCAGCGCACCGCACCCGGCCAGTGCCACCGCCGCCAGCACGCTCCGGCGCCGCCCGTCGGGACCCTCGCACCCCGCCTGCCCGGGAGAACTTCCGTATCGCATCGCCCTGCTCCCTTCCGGTCCTCCGATCCTGCCCTTCACCCGTCTCAACAGCCGGGGCAGTGCCCGAAGTTCCACCACTCGTACACCCGATCGAGTGGTTGTGGGCGGTCAGTCCCAGGCTCCCACGTCCACCGGAAGGTCCGCGATCTCGGCCAGGTCCGCAGCCGTGAGTCGCAGCTGGGCCGCCCGCGCGTTCTCCACCGCCCAGTGCGCACGGTCCGCGCCGGGCACCGGCACCACCTGCGGCCCCTGCGCCAGCACCCAGGCCAGGGCCACCTGCCCGACCGTGACCTCGGGCCCATGCCGCAGCGCCACCCGCCGCAGCCCCGCCACCAGCACCTGGTTCGAGGCCATCGCCTCCGCCGTGAACCGCGGGTGCCGGGCCCGGACGTCCTCCGGCTCGAAGCCCTCGCCCGGCCTGAGGGTCCCGGTCAGGAACCCGCTGCCCAGCGGCATCGCCGCCAGCAACCCCACCCCGCGCGCCGCGCACCACGGCAGCAGCTGCCGCGCCGCCTCCGGCGACCACACCGACAGCTCCGCCTGCACCGCGCTCACCGGGAACACCTGCTGCATCCGCTCCAGGTGCCGCAGTGTCGTCCGGTACCCGCGATCACCGCGCCGCCCCGCCCCCGGCCCGGCCCCGGCCCCCAGCGCGCAGAAACCGAGCGCCCGCACCTTCCCGGCGCCCACCAGCTCCGCCATGGCCCCCCAGGTCTCCTCCACCGGGACCTCCGGGTCCACCCGGTGCAGCTGGTAGAGGTCTATGACGTCGGTGCGCAGCCGCCGAAGCGAGGCGTCGCAGGCCCGCCGCAGATAGCCGGGCCGCCCGTCCGCCACCACGTGCTGGTCGCCCGCCCGCAGCCCGACCTTGGCCGACACGAACGCGTCGGACCGCCGCTCCCGCAGCACCCGCCCCAGCAGCAGCTCGTTGGTGAACGGCCCGTACACATCGGCCGTGTCCAGCAGGTTCGACCCCAGGTCCAGCGCCGCGTGCACGGCGGCCAGCGACTCATGCCCCCGTCGCCGCGAAGGCGTGTACGCCCAGCTCATCGGCATACAGCCGAGGCCGACGGCGCCCACGCTCAGCGTCCCCGCCCCGATCGACCTGCGCTCCACCCCTGCGTCCCCCTCCGCTCCGGCAACCAAACTAACGGCTTGATCAAGACGGCTTGGCATAGCCTCGTGATCATGACTGCAACGCCCGGGGACGTCTGGCTCCCCTTCCCCGCCGAAGAGGTCGCCGGCCTCCCCGACTCCTTCCGGTACCGCCAGTGGGACGGTGAGGACGCCTTCCCGGCCGATCCGGCCGACTGCGTCTTCTACGTGGCCCCCTACATGAAGTCCGCCGAGGTCACCGTGCGCCCGCTCGCCGCGATGCCGGCCGTCCGGGTCGTCCAGACCCTGACGGCCGGCATCGACCACATGCTGGGCGGCCTCGGAGACCTGTGCCCCGGCGTACGGCTGTGCAACGCCGTGGGGGTCCACACGGCCAGCACCGCCGAGCTGGCCCTCGCGCTGACCCTCGCCTCCCTGCGCGGCATCCCCGGCATGGTCCGCGGGCAGGACCGCGAGGAATGGCGCTCCGGCTTCTACGACGCCCTCGCCGACAAGTCAGTTCTGATCATCGGCTACGGATCCATCGGCTCGGCCATCGAGGACCGCCTCGTGCCGTTCGAGTGCGAGCGGATCGAACGGGTGGCCCGCTCTGCGCGGACCACCGAACGGGGGCCGGTGCACGCCATGGCCGCGCTGCCCCAGCTCCTGCCGCAGGCCGACGTGGTGATCCTCGTGACGCCCCTGACCGACGCCACCCGAGGGCTCGTGGGCGCCGAGTTCCTCGCCCGGATGAAGGACGGTGCCCTGCTGGTGAACGTCTCGCGCGGCCCTGTCGTCGAGACCAAGTCCCTGCTGGCGGAAGTGGAGTCGGGCCGGCTGCGCGCGGCCCTCGACGTCACCGACCCGGAACCGCTGCCCGCCGGCCACCCGCTCTGGCACGCTCCGAACGTCCTGATCACGCCTCATGTCGGCGGCAGCAGCTCGGCGTTCGAGCCGCGGGCCAAGCGCCTGCTGGTGCGCCAGCTCACCCGCTTCGCCGCCGGAGAGCCCGTGGAGCACACCGTGCTGATCACCGAATGACACCCACGGAATGACACCCGTGATGTGTACGCTCCGCAGTCGTCCGAACGCGAGCAGTCGCCACAACTCCCTGATTGGTAACGGAGCGTAGGCCAACTATGTCCCTGAGTGACGAAAGTGGTGTATCGTCCGGAAGAAGGGGCTGCGCCAGGAACGTCTGGCGCTGGGGAGTGATCGGACACTTGGGGGGCGACGGGCGATGCACGGCCAATGGACGAAGGATCCGACGCGGCTCGGCCGCAGAAGGCGACGCTGCCGGGACTGGGCCGCGCCGGAACCGGCCGGCGAGGGGGACCGGTGAGCACCCCGGGGGCGGCGCTCCTGGACCGGCCGTCCGTATCGGGCGGGGGCAGGTGCCGGGCGATGCAGGTGATCCTCGCGGTCGTCTGCGGCGGGTATGCCGTCGGTGCCGCCCTCAACTGGGGGTCCGAGGAAGTCGCAGAGATCATGGGCGACTTCGGACTGAGCGCGGCCGGACTGCTGGCAGCAGTCTCCTGCTACACCTACTCGCGGACGATCGACAACCGGGAGCGCCCCGCCTGGCTGCTCTTCGCCTTCTCCTCCCTCATGGGCGCCTGCGGCAACGCCGTCTGGGGCTGGTACGAGGTGGTCCTCGGCCAGGACGTGCCGAAGCCCTCGCTCGCCGACTTCGCCTTCCTCTGCTTCGCCCCGCCCGCCATCGTGGGCCTGCTCGTCCTCGCCAAACGCCCGGTCACCCGCGCCGGCTGGGTCTGCCTCGGACTCGACTCCTGGCTCATCGGCGGCTCACTGCTCACGCTGTCCTGGAGCCTCGCCCTGGCCCATGCCGCGCGCACCGCGCAGTCCGGCGCCCCGGGCAGCGTCCCGCGCGCCGCGCTCTCCCTCGCCTACCCCCTGCTGGACATCGCGCTCGTCTCGATGGTCCTCGTCCTGCACTTCCGGCGGAGCGAGACCAACCGCTCCGCCGTGAACACCGCCATCGCGGCGCTGGCCCTGACCGTCCTCAGCGACGCCCTGTTCACCTCGCCCCTGCTCAGCGCCGAGTACGAGTCCGGGCAGCTGCTCGACGCCGGCTGGTTCGCCGGCTCGCTGCTGCTCGCGTACGCGCCCTGGGGCGCCCGGCGCATCCACCACGGCCCGGTGCCGGCCGGCCCCCCGCGCCGGGACCGCCCGCACAGCCGCCCGATCACCGGGTCGCTGCCCGCCCTCACGCCGTACCTCGCGGCCGCCGTGTGCACCCTCGGCATCCTCTACAACGTCGTGGACGGCCGGAAGGTTGACCGGATGGTCGTCTTCACCGGTTGCACGGTCGTGCTCGCCCTCGTCATCCGGCAGGGCATCATGCTCCTCGACAACATCGCGCTGACCCAGGAACTGGCCCAGAAGGAGAACCACTTCCGCTCCCTGGTCCAGGGCTCCAGCGACGTGATCATGATCGCCGCACCCACCGGGACCCTGCGCTACGTCAGCCCGGCCGCCGCCGGGGTCTACGGCCGCGAGGCGGAGGAGCTGGTCGGCACGGAACTGGCCGCCCTGATCCACCCCGACGACCTCGGCAGGGTGGTCCACGAGGTACGCCGCTTCCTCGCCGCACCGCCCACCGAGGAACCCACCACCCGCATCGAATGCCGCTTCAAGTCGGGCGGCGGCGAATGGCTGAACGTGGAGTCCACCGTCAACCGCCACCAGGGCGGACTCATCCTCAACAGCCGGGACGTCACCGAGCGCGTCCGGCTCCAGGCCCAGCTGCAGCACAGCGCCGAGCACGACCCCCTGACCGACCTGCCCAACCGGGCCCTCTTCACCCGGCGCGTACGCCAGGCCCTGACGGGCCGCCGCGCCGGCGACCACAGCACCGCCGTCCTCTTCATCGACCTCGACGGCTTCAAAGCGGTCAACGACACCATCGGCCACCAGGCCGGCGACGAACTGCTCGTCGAGGCCGCCCGCAGGCTCCAGGACTCGGTCCGGGCCGGGGACACCGCCGCCCGGCTCGGCGGCGACGAGTTCGCCGCGCTGATCCTCGGCGACGGCAGCCGCGACCGCAGCGCCCGCGAGTACCAGGCCCGCGAGATCGCCGACCGGCTGCGCGCCCGGCTCTCCCAGCCGTACCGGATCAGCGGCAACGAGGTACGGGTGGCCGCCAGCATCGGCGTGGCCTTCGCCGACCCCGGGATCACCCCTTCGGACCTGATGCGCAACGCGGACCTCGCGATGTACCGGGCCAAGGCCGGAGGCAAGGACCGGGTCGAGGTGTACGCCCCCCAGATGGAGGCCGAGGTGGTGCGCAAGGCCGAGCTGGCGGGCCGGCTGCGCACCGCACTGCACGAGGGCGAGTTCGCTCTGCTCCACCAGCCCGTGGTATCGCTGGCCACCGGAGAGATCGCGGCCGTCGCCGCGCAGGCACGGTGGCGGTCGGCCCAGGGGATCCTCTTCACCCCGGCGGAGTTCCTCCGGGTGGCCGAATACAGCGAGGGCGTGGCGGGCGGCGCGGCCGGCACCGGCCCGGACGCCTCGCGCACCGCCGAGCTGGGCCGCTGGCTGCTGGAGGAGGCCGTCGAGCAGGCCGCCGACCGGCACCGCGCCGGACACGACGTGCCGGTGGCCGTGCGGATGACCGCCCAGCGGCTCCTGGACAGCGCCATGCCGCTCGGCTCCGTGGAAGCCCTCCTGACCCGGCACGGCCTGCCCTCCGGGGCCCTGGTGCTGGAGCTCGCGGTGTCCGACCCCAGGGTCCCCTTCGACGACCTGGAGCGCCGCCTCGCCGCCCTGCACCGGCTCGGGGTGGGGATCGCCCTGGACGGCTTCGGCAGCGGCTACGCCGCCATCAGCGCCCTGCGCCGGCTCCCCGTGGACATGCTCAAGCTGGACCGGGGGCTGGTGGAGGGGGTGGTCGAGTCGGCCCGCCTGCACAAGATCACAGCAGGCCTCTTGCGCATCGCAAGCGACCTCGGCATGCGGTCGGTGGCCGACGGTGTGGACCTGCCGGAGCAGGTGGCCGCCCTGCGCGCCATGGGGTGCACACACGGCCAGGGGATGGCCTTTTCCGGCCCCCTCGACGAGTACAGGCTGCGGCGCGCGCTGGTGCGCGGTACGTTCCCAGTACCGGGCGGAGCGGCCCAGCCTGCACTGGCGGTCGGTTCCTCCGGGGGCTCCATGGTCATCCGCAGAGGCTCACATAATGAGACGCCCGTCCCACCTACTTGACATCACCCTCCCGCCGGAGGGAGGGTCAGTGCCATGCGCACCCGAATTCTCGTACTTGGAAAGCGCGTCGGCTGAAGCTGGGGCCTGCATGTCCCCGCTCAACACACCCGACGCGCTCCCCTCGCTTGCCTCCTGGCACGAGGGGTTTTTTGTTGCACTGGCACAGAGTCGAATCCGCGTAAAACCCTCAGCTTCGAGAAGAGAATGCCGATGACCGAGCAGGCCACCGGGGCCCACCATCCGCAGCCGCGGCCCCGTTCCGGCGGACAGCAGTCCGCCGCAGTTGAGCACGTCACGGGTGCGCAGTCCCTCATCCGCTCTCTCGAAGAGGTGGGGTGCGACACCGTCTTCGGGATTCCGGGAGGCGCCATCCTCCCCGCGTACGACCCGATGATGGACTCCAAGAAGGTCCGTCACATCCTGGTCCGCCACGAGCAGGGGGCCGGCCACGCCGCCACCGGCTACGCCCAGGCCACCGGCAAGGTCGGCGTCTGTATGGCCACGTCCGGCCCGGGCGCCACCAACCTGGTCACCCCGATCGCCGACGCGCACATGGACTCCGTCCCGCTCGTCGCGATCACCGGCCAGGTCTCCTCCAAGGCGATCGGCACCGACGCCTTCCAGGAGGCGGACATCGTCGGCATCACCATGCCGATCACGAAGCACAACTTCCTGGTCACCAAGGCCGAGGACATCCCGAGGACGATCGCCGAGGCGTTCCACATCGCCGCCACCGGCCGCCCGGGCCCGGTCCTCGTCGACATCGCCAAGGACGCCCTGCAGGCGAAGACCACCTTCGCGTGGCCGCCCTCCCAGGACCTCCCCGGCTACCGGCCGGTCACCAAGCCGCACGCCAAGCAGATCCGCGAGGCCGCCAAGCTCATCTGCCAGGCCAAGCGCCCGGTGCTGTACGTCGGCGGCGGCGTCATGAAGTCCGGCGCCACCGCAGAGCTGAAGGTCCTCGCCGAGCTGACCGGCGTCCCGGTCTGCACCACCCTGATGGCGCTGGGGTCCTTCCCCGACAGCCACCCGCTGCACGTCGGCATGCCCGGCATGCACGGCAGCGTCACCGGTGTCACCGCGCTCCAGAAGTCGGACCTGCTGATCGCGCTCGGCACCCGCTTCGACGACCGCGTCACCGGCAAGCTGGACAGCTTCGCCCCCTTCGCCAAGATCATCCACGCGGACATCGACCCGGCCGAGATCGGCAAGAACCGCGCCGTCGACGTCCCGATCGTCGGTGACGCCCGCGAGGTCATCGCCGACCTGATCCTGGCGGTCCAGGCCGAGCACGCCGAGGGAAGCGCCGGCGACTACACCGCCTGGTGGAACGACCTCAACCGCTGGCGCGAGACCTACCCGCTGGGTTACGACCTGCCCGAGGACGGCAGCCTCTCGCCGCAGCAGGTCATCGAGCGGATCGGCGCGCTCGCGCCCAAGGGCACGGTCTTCGCGGCCGGTGTCGGCCAGCACCAGATGTGGGCCTCGCACTTCGTCAAGTACGAGGAGCCCCGCACCTGGCTGAACTCCGGCGGCGCCGGAACCATGGGCTACGCGGTCCCGGCCGCGATGGGCGCCAAGGTCGGCATGCCGGAGCGCACCGTCTGGGCGATCGACGGCGACGGCTGCTTCCAGATGACCAATCAGGAACTGGTCACCTGCGCCCTGAACAACATCCCGATCAAGGTCGCGATCATCAACAACGGCGCGCTGGGCATGGTCCGCCAGTGGCAGACGCTGTTCTACAACCAGCGGTACTCCAACACCGTCCTGCATGCCGACGAGACCGGTCACGACACGGTCGGCTCCCAGCTCGGCGAGTCCATCGCGCCCCGCAAGGGCACGCGCGTCCCGGACTTCGTCAAGCTCTCCGAGGCCATGGGCTGCGTGGCGCTGCGCTGTGAGGACCCGGCCGACCTGGACAAGGTCATCGCCGAGGCCAACGCCATCAACGACCGTACCGTCGTCATCGACTTCATCGTCCACGAGGACGCCATGGTGTGGCCGATGGTCGCCGCCGGCACCTCCAACGACGAGGTCATGGCAGCCCGGGGCGTCCGTCCCGACTTCGGCGACAACGAAGACGACTGAGCCGAGAGAGCCGAGAGAGAGAACGCCTCACATGTCCAAGCACACGCTCTCCGTCCTGGTCGAGAACACGCCCGGCATCCTCGCCCGGATCGCCGCCCTGTTCTCCCGCCGCGGGTTCAACATCGACTCCCTCGCGGTCGGCGTCACCGAGCACCCCGACATCTCCCGCATCACCATCGTCGTCAACGTCGAGGACCTCCCGCTGGAGCAGGTGACCAAGCAGCTGAACAAGCTGGTCAACGTGCTCAAGATCGTCGAGCTGGAGCCGCACAACGCCATCGAGCGCGAACTCGTCCTGGTGAAGGTCCGCGCCGACAACGAGACCCGTTCGCAGATCGTCGAGATCGTCCAGCTGTTCCGCGCCAAGACGGTCGACGTCTCCCCGGAGGCCGTCACCATCGAGGCGACCGGCGGCTCCGACAAGCTCGGCGCCATGCTCAAGATGCTGGAGCCCTTCGGCATCAAGGAGCTCGTGCAGTCCGGCACGATCGCCATAGGGCGTGGCGGACGGTCCATCACGGACCGCAGCCTGCGCGCGCTCGACCGCAGCGCCTGACCCGTACCGGCGCGGCGGCCGAGGCCCGGCGCCCGAGGTACGACGCCCGCCCGGGCCGGCGCAGACACGCTCGGCCCGCATAGCGAGACCGACAGACTCAGATTCCGTTCCCCGCCGTACGGTGGGGGCAACACCAGCGCACCAAGGAGATATCCCAGTGGCCGAGCTGTTCTACGAGAACGACGCCGACCTGTCCATCATCCAGGGCCGCAAGGTCGCGGTCATCGGTTACGGCAGCCAGGGCCACGCCCACGCGCTGTCGCTCCGTGACTCCGGCGTCGATGTCGTCGTCGGCCTGAAGGAGGGCTCGAAGTCCAAGGCCAAGGCCGAGGAGCAGGGCCTGAAGGTCGTCCCCGTGGCCGAGGCCGCCGAGTGGGCGAACGTCATCATGATCCTCACCCCGGACCCGCTGCAGGCCGAGATCTACGAGGAGTCCATCAAGGACCACCTCAAGGAGGGCGACGCGCTCTTCTTCGGCCACGGCTTCAACGTCCGCTACGGCTTCATCAAGCCCCCCACCAACGTGGACGTCGCCCTGGTCGCGCCGAAGGGCCCGGGCCACCTGGTCCGCCGCCAGTACGAGGAGGGCCGCGGCGTTCCGTGCATCGCCGCCGTCGAGCAGGACGCCACCGGCAAGGCCTTCGACCTGGCGCTCTCGTACGCGGCCGGTATCGGCGGCACCCGCGCCGGTGTCATCAAGACGACCTTCACCGAGGAGACCGAGACCGACCTGTTCGGTGAGCAGGCCGTCCTCTGCGGTGGCGCGTCCGCACTGGTCAAGGCCGGTTTCGAGACCCTGACCGAGGCCGGCTACCAGCCGGAGATCGCCTACTTCGAGTGCCTGCACGAGCTGAAGCTCATCGTCGACCTCATGTACGAGGGCGGCCTGGAGAAGATGCGCTGGTCGGTCTCCGAGACCGCCGAGTGGGGCGACTACATCACCGGCCCGCGCGTCATCACCGACGCCACCAAGGCCGAGATGAAGAAGGTCCTGGAGGAGATCCAGAGCGGCAAGTTCGCCGAGGAGTGGATGGCCGAGTACAAGGCCGGTCTGCCGAAGTACAACGAGTACAAGAAGGCCGACTCGGAGCACCTGCTGGAGACCACCGGCAAGAAGCTGCGCAAGCTGATGAGCTGGGTCGACAACGACGAGAGCTGATCTCGTGGCGGCGGGGCCGGGACGGTGTGCGTCCCGGCCCCGCCGCCCATCACGCGGCCGGGCGGCACCGGCCGCACCGGTGACCGGGGCGCCCGGACCGGGCCCTCGCGGGCGTGGCTTGTCCACCCCGGCCAACCACGGAAGAGTGATCCTTCCGTACAGGCGGAAAACCGGTCCGTCCGCGCCACTACACTGCTCAACACATACGCGTCAGGCCCACAGTGTCGTGCGTCTTCCACGCGGCTACCCCCTCCACCGCCTGCGGCCGTCGGGACGGCCGTCCGCACTGGACTTGTGAGGATGACCCACGTGAGCTCGAAACCTGTCGTACTCATCGCCGAAGAGCTGTCGCCCGCCACGGTGGACGCGCTCGGTCCGGACTTCGAGATCCGGCACGTCAACGGAGCCGACCGCGCGGAGCTGCTGCCCGCCATCGTCGACGTCGACGCGATCCTCGTCCGCTCCGCGACGAAGGTCGACGCCGAGGCCATCGCCGCGGCGAGGAAGCTGAAGGTCGTCGCCCGCGCCGGCGTCGGTCTGGACAATGTCGACGTCTCCGCCGCCACCAAGGCCGGTGTGATGGTCGTCAACGCCCCGACCTCGAACATCGTGACCGCGGCCGAGCTCGCCTGCGGCCTGCTGGTCGCCACGGCCCGCAACATCCCGCAGGCCAACACCGCCCTGAAGAACGGCGAGTGGAAGCGGAACAAGTACACGGGCGTCGAGCTCAGCGAGAAGACCCTGGGCGTCGTCGGCCTCGGCCGCATCGGCGTCCTCGTCGCGCAGCGCATGTCGGCCTTCGGTATGAAGATCGTCGCGTACGACCCCTACGTGCAGCCCGCCCGCGCCGCCCAGATGGGCGTCAAGATGCTGACGCTGGACGAGCTCCTCGAGGTCGCCGACTTCATCACGGTGCACCTGCCCAAGACCCCCGAGACCATCGGTCTCATCGGGGACGAGGCCCTGCACAAGGTCAAGCCGTCCGTCCGCATCGTCAACGCCGCGCGCGGCGGCATCGTGGACGAGGCCGCCCTGTACTCGGCCATCAAGGAGGGCCGCGTCGCCGGCGCCGGCCTCGACGTGTACGCGAAGGAGCCCTGCACGGACTCCCCGCTCTTCGAGCTCGACCAGGTCGTCTGCACCCCGCACCTCGGCGCGTCCACGGACGAGGCCCAGGAGAAGGCCGGTGTCTCGGTCGCCAAGTCGGTGCGCCTCGCCCTCGCCGGTGAGCTCGTACCGGACGCGGTCAACGTCCAGGGCGGTGTCATCGCCGAGGACGTCCGTCCGGGCCTGCCGCTCGCCGAGAAGCTCGGCCGCATCTTCACCGCCCTCGCCGGCGAGGTCGCGGTCCGCCTCGACGTCGAGGTCTGCGGCGAGATCACCCAGCACGACGTCAAGGTGCTCGAACTCTCCGCGCTCAAGGGTGTCTTCGAGGACGTCGTCGACGAGACCGTCTCCTACGTCAACGCCCCGCTCTTCGCGCAGGAGCGCGGCGTCGAGGTGCGCCTGACCACCAGCTCGGAGTCCCCGGACCACCGCAACGTGGTGACCGTGCGCGGCACCCTGTCGGACGGTCAGGAGGTCTCGGTCTCCGGCACGCTCGCGGGCCCGAAGCACCTGCAGAAGATCGTGGGCATCGGCGAGTACGACGTGGACCTGGCGCTCGCCGACTACATGGTCGTCCTGCGCTACACCGACCGTCCCGGCGTGGTCGGCACCGTCGGCCGCGTCCTCGGCGAGGGCGGCCTGAACATCGCGGGCATGCAGGTCGCCCGTGCGGAGGAGCACGGCGAGGCCCTCGCGGTCCTCACCGTCGACGCCGAGGTGCCGGCGAACGTCCTCGCGGACATCGCCGCCGAGATCGGCGCCGCCTCGGCGCGCACCGTCAGCCTCGCCTGACGCCGCCACGGCAGGGACAGGCAGAAGGGCCCGGGGGAGACCCCGGGCCCTTCCGCGTTCCACCGGACGCGCCGCGCCACGCCACGCGCGTCGTGAACACTCGAATATGACGCTTGTATGGAACGGCTGTATGGGACAGGCGTCCAGGACAGCTACGGTGAGGCCATGGGACACCGCGAAGATCTGCTCGAGGGCGCCAAGAAGTGCCTGGTGGAGAAGGGGTTCGTACGCACCACCGCGCGCGACGTCGTCAGCGCGTCGGGGACGAACCTGGCCTCCATCGGCTACCACTACGGCTCGAAGGACGCCCTGCTCACCCAGGCCTTCATCGGGCTGATGGAGGAGTGGGGGGCGGTCTTCCAGGACGGCCTGGCCGGTCAGGACGGCTCGCTGGAGCGCTTCCGGGCGCTCTGGGAAGGAGTCCTCGGGCAGCACGAGAAGTCCGCGCCCGTCTGGGCGGCGGGCCTGGAGGTGGCGCTCGGCCGGGACCGGCGGCCGGAGCTGCGGGCCATGCTCGCGGCCTCGCAGGCCGAGGGGCGCCGCAGGCTGGTCTCCCTGCTCACCGGTACCCCGGAGGACGAACTCGACGAGCGGGACGTGCGCACCCTGGGCTCCTTCTGCCAGGCGCTGCTCAACGGCCTGATGGTCCAGTGGCTCTTCGACCCGGAGTCGGCCGCCACGGCCGAGGAGTTCACCGAGGGCATGCGCCGGGCCGCCGAGGCGGTGACCCGGGCGCAGGCGTAGCCCGGACGAGGCTCGCAGTGCAGCCGGTCCCCGACATGCGCCTCAGGCCAGGCGGGAGGCCTTGAGGGCCATGTGCAGCAGCAGGCGGTCCTCGCCCGCGTCGAGGTCGAGGCCGGTCAGCTGCTCCACACGGCCGAGGCGGTAGTAGAGGGTCTGGCGGTGGATGCCGAGGGCCGCGGCGGCGCGGCCCGCCTGGCCGGCGCAGTCCAGGAACACCTCGGCGGTACGGGCGAGTTCGCGGTGGGCGGGCGCGAGCAGCGGCCGGGCCGCCGGATCGTCCACCGGGTCGGCGCCCAGGCTCGCCAGCAGCCGGTACGGCCCGATCCGCGACCACTGGGCGACCGGGCCGAGCCGGGGCTCGGCGACCGCCGCCCGCGCCGCGGCGACGGCCTGCTCCCAGGCGGCGGGCAGGTCGGCGAGCCCGCGGACGGGGTCGGCGACTCCCGCGGTCATCCGGTACGGGCCGGCCGGAAAGGCGCCCGCCGGGCCCCCCGCCGCCCCGGGTACGGCCGACGCGAGCCCGGCCGTCCCGGGTACGGCCGACGCGGACCGGGCCGCCCCCTGCCCGGTCGTCGCGGGCCGGGCCGTCGTGGCGCCGGCCGGTCCGGCCGCCCCCGCCGCCGGCGTGGAGGCTCCGGCCGAGGTCCTGGCCGCCGCCCGTTTCTGCGGCCCGGCGCCGCCCGCACCCGAGGCGGCGCCCACTGCGGCCGCCGCCGGTTCCGGCGGGCGCGGCAGCAGCCGTGCCACCGCCGTCAGCGCCGGCGCCAGCGCGTCCGTCGAGCGCAGCCGCAGCAGTACGGCCAGGGCCGGGCCCGCCGCCCCGCCGGAACCGGGCGCCTCGCCCGGCTCGCCCGCCCCGCCGCCCCGCCGGGGTACGACGCAGACCGCCGCGGCGCCCGGCACCGACGCCGGGGCCTCGCCGGACCACGGCGCCACGCAGACCGCCGCGTGCAGCCCGTCCCCGGCCGGGCCGAGGACGGCCCGCAGCGCGGCCACCGCCATGTCCTGCTGCCACCCCCGCTCCGCGGTGAGGACCGCCTGGAACTCCCGCGACAGGTCCGCCCCGGCCTTCGCCTCCTCGGCGAGCAGCACCCCGATCCGCTGGGCCACCTCCATGGCCGCGTCCAGCGCCGCGGCGCCGGGGCCGGGCGTTCCGGGCTCCTGGTCGAGCAGCCACACGTACCCCTGCACGATGCCCCGGTAGCGCACGGGAAGGCAGATCCGGCCCCGGAACACCCCCGCGTCGGGCGCCGCCGGGATGCGGACGGGGCCGGTGGCGCGGGCGATGCCGAAGCCCTCGAACCAGGACCGCACGGCCGCCGTCGACTGCCGGGTCAGGATCGAGCGCGTGCGCACCGGGTCCATGGCGAGGTCGTCGTCGCTGTCGTGGGCACCGAAGGCGATGAGGCGGAAGTCCCGGTTCTCCAGGGTCGCCGGGGCGCCGAGCAGCGCCGAGATCTCGTCCACCAGGTCCTGGTAATCGCCCTTCACCCGGACATTCTCCCACCTCCGGCCCTGCTCTTCAGACAGATGTATGAGATCGCGGACACGGATGCGTGACAGCTGTCGATGGCAGAGGATCAAAGCGATCCTTAGGTTTCACGGTGGTTTTACTTGAGCTTTTCTTCTGCCACCCGCTGGAGGTGCCCCGTGCTGGGTCCCGTGATCCTCGCCGCTTCGCGCAGCGACAAGATGCGCCGTATCGTCTCTGCCGCCCCGGTGACCAAGCCCGTGGTGAACCGGTTCATCCCCGGCGAGACGGTCGATCAGGTCATCCCGATCGTCGAGGACCTCACGCGGGCCGGCCTCGAGGTCACCCTGGACGTCGTCGGTGAGGACATCACCGAGGTGGAGCAGTCCCACGCCGCCCGCGACGCCTACCTCCAGCTCATCGAGCGCCTCGCGGAGCTCGGCCTCGGCGAGAAGGCCGAGATGTCCGTGAAGCTGTCCATGTTCGGCCAGGCGCTGGAGGGCGGCCACGAGCTGGCGCTCGCCAACGTCCGCCCGGTCGTCGAGGCCGCCGCAGCCATCGGCACCACCGTGACGCTGGACGCCGAGGACCACACCACCCTCGACTCGATGTTCGCCATCCACGAGGAGCTGCGGAAGGACTTCCCGCAGACCGGCTGCGTGATCCAGGCCTACCTCTTCCGCACCGAGGCCGACGCCCGCCGCCTGGCCGCGAACGGCAGCCGCGTGCGGATCGTCAAGGGTGCCTACAAGGAGCCCGCCGAGGTCGCCTACCTGGACAAGGCGGAGATCGACAAGGCCTACGTCCGCATCCTGAAGATCCTGATGGACGGCGAGGGCTACCCGATGATCGGGTCCCACGACCCGCGCCTGATCGCCATCGGCCAGGAGCTCGCCCGCAAGGCCGGGCGCAAGCTGGACGAGTACGAATTCCAGATGCTGTACGGCATCCGCAGCGAGGAGCACCTGCGGCTCGCCGCCGAGGGCCACCGGATGCGCGTCTACACCGCGTACGGGACGGACTGGTACGGCTACTTCATGCGCCGCCTCGCGGAGAAGCCGGCCAACCTGCTCTTCTTCGTCCGCTCGATGATCACCAAGAACTGATACGGAGTGTGAGAGCGGCGGCTGTCCCCATCCAGGGGCACCCTGGGTGACGGCAACCGCCGCTCAACTGGCCGGCCGAGCCGGGCCCGACTGGTGACAAGGAGTTACCAGCCCCGTGACTCCGCCCCCGATGGGGCTTCTCACTCACCGCGATGGCGGACTCGTGACGGTCAAGCCCTGACCACTGCCCAACATATGCCACCGCTTCAGCTCTGCTCGGCTGAGGTGAAGATCACTCGGAAGAGGAGCTCTCATGGATGCTGTGACCCAGGTCCCCGCGCCGGTCAACGAGCCGGTCCACTCGTACGCCCCCGGGACCCCGGAGCGCACGCGGCTCGAGGCGCAGCTCAAGCTGCTCGCCGAGAACCCGGTCGACCTTCCGATGACGATCAACGGCGTCAAGCGGATGGGCGGCGGCGAGCGTTTCGACGTGGTCCAGCCGCACGACCACAAGTCGGTGCTCGGCACCTACGCGAACGCCACCCAGGCCGACGCCCAGGAGGCCATCGACGCCGCCCTGGCCGCCGCCCCGGCCTGGCGCGCGATGTCCTTCGACGACCGCGCCGCGATCATCCTGCGCGCCGCCGAGCTGCTGTCCGGCCCGTGGCGCGAGAAGCTCGCCGCCTCCACCATGCTGGGCCAGTCGAAGACCGCCCAGCAGGCGGAGATCGACACCCCGTGCGAGCTCGTCGACTTCTGGCGCTTCAACGTCCACTTCGCCCGCCAGATCCTGGCCGAGCAGCCGGTCGCGAACTCCGCCGGCGTGTGGAACCGCAGCGACCACCGCCCGCTCGAAGGCTTCGTCTACGCGATCACGCCGTTCAACTTCACGGCCATCGCCGGCAACCTGCCGACCGCTCCCGCCCTGATGGGCAACGTGGTCCTGTGGAAGCCGTCCCCGACGCAGACCCACTCCGCGGTGCTCCTGATGGAGCTCCTGGAGGAGGCCGGCCTGCCCAAGGGCGTCATCAACCTGGTGACGGGCGACGGCATCGCCGTGTCCGAGGTGGCCCTGAACCACCCGGAGCTCGCCGGTATCCACTTCACCGGCTCGACCAAGACCTTCCAGTACCTGTGGAAGACGGTCGGCAACAACATCGAGAAGTACAAGTCCTACCCGCGCCTGGTCGGCGAGACCGGCGGCAAGGACTTCGTCGTCGCGCACCCGTCCGCGGACCGCGCGATCCTGAAGACCGCCCTGACCCGCGGCTCCTTCGAGTTCCAGGGCCAGAAGTGCTCGGCGTCCTCGCGCGCCTACGTTCCGGCCTCCATCTGGAACGACGGCTTCAAGGAGGCCTTCGCGGCCGAGGTCGACGGAATCACCATGGGCCCGGTCACCGACCTGTCCAACTTCATCGGCGCCGTCATCGACGAGCGGTCCTTCGCGAAGAACAAGGCCGCGATCGACCGTGCCAAGGCCGACCCGACCTGCGAGATCGTCGCCGGTGGCAGCTACGACGACTCCGAGGGCTACTTCGTCCGCCCGACGGTCATCGTCTGCACCGACCCGGAGAACGAGGTCTTCACGACCGAGTACTTCGGCCCGATCCTGGCGATCCACGTCTACGAGGACGAGAACTACGACGCCATGCTGGCGCAGATGGAGTCCGTCTCGGCCTACGCCCTGACCGGCTCGATCATCGCCGCGGACCGCTACGCGGCGGCGGACGCGATGGAGAAGCTCCGCTTCGCGGCGGGCAACTTCTACATCAACGACAAGTCCACCGGCGCCGTCGTCGGCCAGCAGCCCTTCGGCGGCGGCCGCGCCTCCGGCACCAACGACAAGGCCGGCGCCGCGTCGAACCTGCTCCGCTGGACCTCGACCCGGTCCATCAAGGAGACCCTGGTCCCGCCGACCGAGTACGGCTACCCCCACATGGGCTGATCTCCGGCCCCTGCTGAACCCCGCCCCCGTTCCGGTACCCCCAAGTCCGGAGCGGGGGCGGTATCCATTTCCCCACCGGACCGGGATGCGGCGCGCGGAGGCCGTCACACCTCGGTCATGACCTGGTCGAGGGACTTGCGGACCAGGTCCGGGACCTCGCAGTCGGCCGCGGGGTAGCCGACCGGGACGACCGCGAAGGCCTTCTCGTTCGCCGGCCGGTCCAGTACGTGGGAGAGGAAGCGCATCGGGCTGGGGGTGTGGATCAGGGCGGCGAGACCGCTCAGGTGCAGCGCGGACAGGAGCATGCCGACGGCGATGCCGACCGACTCGTCCACGTAGTAGTGCTTGCGCTTCGTGCCGTCCGGACCGAGCCAGTACCGCTGCTGGAACACCACGATCAGCGCGGGGGCGTCCGTCAGATGGGTCTTCACGGCGTCCGTGCCGAGCGGGCGCAGGGCCGCCAGCCACTCGTCGCCGAGGCGCCCGTCGTAGGAGAGCTCCTCCTCCTGTTCCGCGGCCGCGCGGATCTGCCGGCGTACGGCCGCGTCCTTGACCAGGACGAAGGTCCACGGCTGCTGGTGCGCCCCGGACGGCGCGGTCGCGGCACAGGCGATGGCGTCGCGGACGACCTGCTCGGGCACAGGGTCGGCCGAGAAGTGGCGTACGGTCCGCCGCTCGTCCATCCGGGCCCGCAACTCGGCGGCCCGGACCAGGGATTCGTGCTGCGGCATCCGCTCGGGCCGGTAGGCGGCCGGACGGTACGGCTGGCCGTGGGTGGGGGTCCACTGCTGGGTATCGGGCGACATGGGCCGAGTCTGCCGGGGCATTGGTCCAGACCGCTAGAGCCGCTTCGGCCGATGGCGGCCGGAGTACGGCGTTCGGCGTCCGCAATGCGGTCCTGCGGTTCTGCGGCCCTTGGTACGTTCGGGGGATGGGTGACTGGGACGCGCAGGCCGTACGGGCGCGGTTGCACGCGAAGACCGTCCGGTACGAGCTGAGGCCGCCGCTCCCGGAGGCGGACGTCCGGGCCTTCGAGGAGGAGCACGGCATCCGGCTGCCCGAGGAGTACCGGACGTTCGTCACGACGGTCGGCGACGGCCCGGCGGGCCCCCGGCACGGACTGATGCCGCTGATCACCCCGCGCCCCGAGGCCGACGACGACTGGGCGGTGGACGACGAGTGGCGGGAGGACCGCCGCCCGGGCCGGCTGGCCGCACCCTGCCCGATCCGTACGCCTCGTCCGTTCGACGAGAACGGCCGGTTCGACGAGGCCGAGGGGCTGACCCTGGGCACGCTCATGCTGGCCGACGAGGGCTGCGGCATGTACGCGAGGCTGATCCTGGGCGGGCCCCTGGCCGGCCAGGTCTGGCACGTGGACCAGGACTTCGGCTGCCACGTGCCCGAGAGCCCGGACTTCCGCACCTGGTACACCGACTGGCTGGAGCAGTGATGGACACGCGGGCCGCGCACACCTCGGAGCTGACCGCCGGCGAGCTCGGCGCGGTCCGGGCGCTGCTTGACGACGCCTTCGAGGGCGACTTCGCCGACGAGGACTTCGAGCACGCGCTCGGCGGGATGCACGTCCTGATCGGCGTGGACGGCCGGCTCGCCGCCCACGGCAGCGTCGTGCAGCGGCGGGTCGTGCACCGCGGGCACGCCCTGCGCACGGGATACGTCGAGGCCGTGGCCGTACGGGCCGACCTGCGTCGGCGCGGTCTCGGCGGGCGGGTCATGGCCGGGCTGGAGCAGATCGTGGCCCGGGCCTACGTGCTGGGCGCGCTGTCGGCGTCGCAGGAGGGGGCCGGGCTCTACCTGGCCCGCGGCTGGTCGGTGTGGCCGGGCGAGGTGGGTGCGCTCTCGCCGGACGGGCCGGTACGGCTGCCCGAGGAGGAGGGCTCCACCTACGTGTGGACGCCGCCCGGCGGAGCCCGGCCGGACCCCGCCGCGCGGCTCGCCTTCGACTGGCGCGACGGGGACGTCCTGTAGGCACGGGCCGTCTCCGAAAGAGACGGCCCTAGCCGGAGACGCTCGCCGCCCCCGTCTCGATGTGGCCCGTGTAGCGGCGCGACCAGGTGCCGTCGGAGTCGGCCAGGATCGTGAAGTCGTACCAGCCCTTGTGGTAGGCCACCGCGTTGAAGAAGTCCTCGCGGGAGGAGTTCGCCGGGACGGTGTACGTCCACGGGCCGTCCGTGCGGTAGGCGTTGGAGCGGATCGTGAAGGTGACGGGGGAGGCGGAGGAGTTCGTCATCCTGAACCAGACCGCCGTCTTGCCGGTGCCCGGCTCCATGGCGTACCGCGCCGCCACCTCGATGGCCCTGCCCGCCTTGGACGCGTCGCCGATGAACCGCCGCAGGAAGCGGTTCGGCCCGTACATCGAGATGTCGTACTTGCCGGAGCCGTGGCCGAGTCCGATGTGGAGGTAGTCGGTCGACGTGCCGCCCGGGTCCACCGTGTACTGCCAGGCCGCCGTGTCCCGGTGCTGGTGGGGGTGGATCGAGAAGTGGGCGGGCCGCTTGGCCTGGGCGCCCTGGTTGGTCATCGAGAACCAGGCGGTGATCTGGCCGGCCGGCCCGAACTCGAAGCGGTCCAGGTTGCCGTTGACCTGGTACGGCAGGGCCCGTGCCGGGCGCGTACCGGGCTCCTGCGCCGGGAGGGCGTTGTCCTGCGGCACCGGATTGGGCAGCGGGGCGCAGGTCGCCTGACCGATCACCTTCGCGGTCGACGGGAGGCCGGCGGGTACCCCGTACACCGGGTGCGCGAAGTCGAAGACCCCCGTCAGGTCGCCCACCACCCGGCGGCGCCAGGCGCTGATGTTCGGGCAGGTGGCGGGGGTGCCGAGGGCGGCCGTCCAGGTCTCCATGAAGCGGAGCACCGAGGTGTGGTCGAAGACCTCGGAGCTGACCCAGCCGCCGCGCGTCCAGGGGGACATCACCAGCATGGGGACGCGGAAGCCGAGCCCGATCGGGATGCCGTCCAGGTACTCGCCGGGGGTGCCGGGCGGGGCGACCGGCGGCGGCACGTGGTCGAAGAAGCCGTCGTTCTCGTCGTAGTTGAGGAACAGCACGGTGGAGTCGAACACCTCGGGGTTCGCGGCGAGGGCGCGGTGGACGAGGTCGACGAAGTGCGCGCCGTCGCCGGGCGGTGCGTAGGGGTGTTCCGAGAAGGCCTCGTTCGCGACGACCCAGGACACCTGGGGCAGGGTGCCGGCGATGACGTCGGCGCGGATCGCGGCCGCGATGTCGTCCGGGGTCGAGCCGGTGACCTTGGGGACCGAGCCCATGCCGCGGTCCCACAGCGGGTTCCCCGGGGCCGCGTCGGTGAACTTCCTGAAGTAGGCGAGCCCGTTGTCGCCGTAGTTGTCCTGGGCGTTCTGGTAGACCCTCCAGCTCATGCCGGCGCGCTGGAGTGCCTCCGCGTACGTCTCCCAGGTCAGCCCCGACTCCTCGCCGCCGTCCTTGCTGGCGGCGTCGATCGTGCCGCTCCACAGGAACGTGCGGTTCGGGCCGGTCGCGCTGAGGGCGGAGCAGAAGTAGGCGTCGCAGACGGTGTAGTGGTCGGCGAGGGCGTAGTGGAAGGGGATGTCGCCCCGGTCCAGGTGGCCGAGGGTGCGGGTGTTGCCGACGCCCAGGACCCAGTTGTCCATCCGCCCCTTGTTCCAGGCCGCGTGCTGGGAGGTCCAGCTGTGCGGGAGGTCGCCGCTGCACTGGGCCAGGGTCGCGCCGTCCGCGCCGCCGGCCGGCGGGGTGGCGGACAGCTTCCACGGGTACTGACGGCCGCCCCAGTTGGGCTGGTTGAAGGTGCCCCAGCCGCCCGGGATGTTGCCGGCGGCGCGGTCGCCGAAGCCGCGCACGCCCTTCAGCCTGCCGAAGTAGTGGTCGAAGCTGCGGTTCTCCTGCATCAGGATCACCACGTGCTTCACGTCGGTGATGGTGCCGGTCGCGGCGGCCGCGGCCGCCGACGAGGGCGCCACGGCGGGCAGGGCCGCCCCCGCCATCAGCCCGGCGCCGATCCCCACGAAACCCCGTCGGCTGATCGGTGTCACTGGCCCCTCGCCTCCCACTGTGGTGCCCCGGCGGCACATCGACGGCAAGGGTGGCGGCGGCGGCCGTAAAGGTCTACATCCGTGCGGTAATTGTTCGGTGAACTTCGAGGTGGCCGGAATCAGTCGTTGATCCGTACGAGCATCTTGCCCACGTTCTCGCCGCGGAGCATGCCCCGGAAGGCGTCCACCGTGCGCTCGAATCCCTGCACGACGGTGGTGTCGGTGCCGATCCGGCCGCTGCGCAGATGAGGGACGAGGAAGTCCTCCAGCTCGTCCTGCAGATTGGTGTGATGGCGGACCAATACGCCTTCCATGCGAAGCGACTTGTGGACGACCTCGAAGAGGTTGCGGGGTGCGGCGGGGGACCGGTCGCCGTTGTAGGTCGAGACGGCGCCGACCCAGGCGATCCGCCCGAACTCGCGCAGCGCGCCGATCGCGCCCTCCAGGTGCTCGCCGCCCACGTTGTCCACGTATACGTCGATGCCCTCCGGGGCGGCCTTCGCGAGCTGCTCGCCGACGGGGGCGTCGTGGTAGTCGAAGGCGGCGTCGAAGCCGAGGACGTCCGTGAGGTGGCGGACCTTCGCCGCCGAGCCCGCGCTGCCGATGATCCGCCGCGCGCCCAGCAGCCGGGCGATGTGTCCGGTGGCGGTGCCGACCCCGCCCGCGGCGGCGGAGACGAACAGGTCTTCGCCCTCGCGCAGCGCCGCCGTCCGGGTCAGTGCGGCGTACGCCGTCAGGCCGGTGCCGCCGAGGATCGAGAGGTACGCCTCCAGCGGGACGCCCGCATGGTCGCGCAGCCGGCGCGTCCCCGCCTCGCCGAGGGTGACGAGGGCGTGCGTGCGCCAGCCCTCGCGGTGGAAGACCAGGTCGCCCTCGCGCAGCTCCGGGTCGCGGGAGGCGATCACCCGGCCCACCGAGCGGCCCTCCAGGGGGGTGTTCAGCCCGAAGCCACCCTCCCCGCCGTCCATCAGACCGCGGTGGTACGGGTCCACGGAGAGCAGCAGGTTCTCCACCAGGGCGGTGCCGGGCCGCGGTTCGGGGACCGGGGAGGTGACGTACGCGAAGTCGGAGGCGGCGGGGAAGCCCTCGGGGCGGGCGATCTGGTGGACGGCGTGAGCGGTGTTCGTGGTCATGGCCACGACGCTAGGAGGGAATCCGGCGGCCGGGCAGGGGGTTGGGTTCATGGAAGTCACGCATCCATGAACAGCACTCATACGTCGAGGTGGGCCCCGGTGTCCGAACTGCTCCCGCAGGAACTGCGGATCCTGGTCGCCGTCGCGGAGGCCGGTGCCTTCTCCGCCGCGGCCGCGGCGCTCGGCGTCACCCAGTCGGCCGTGTCCCACTCGGTGCGCGGCGCTGAGACCAAGCTCGGCGCCGTGCTCTTCGAGCGGGGGCGGTCCGGGGCGTCGCCCACGCCGGCGGGGGAGCGGGCGGTCGGCCACGCCCGCCGCATCCTGCGGTCGTACGAGGTCATGGGCGCGGAGGTGCGCGGCGCGGCCCGGGAGGGGGGCCGCGACGCACTCGGGGGCGTCCTGCGGATCGTGGCGTTCCGCAGTGCCGCCCTGCATCTGCTGCCGCCGGCCCTGGAACGGCTGGCCGCCCGGCACCCCGGCATCCGCCCCGAGGTCCGCGTGGTGCGCGAGATCGGCGCGGGTGCGGCCGGGGAAGTGGCGGCGGGCCGCGCGGACCTGGGCATCGCCACCCTCGGCGGTGCCCGGGACGCGGCGCCGCCCGGCCTGCTGACCGGGGTGCTCGCGCAGGAGGCGTACCGCCTGGTGCACCCGGCCGGCCATCCGGACCCGAGGTCGCTGCCCCTCATGGACTGGGACGAGAACTGCGGCTCCTACACGCGCGCCTGGTGGCGGGCCCAGGACTGGATCCCGCGGGCGACGGTGAAGGCGGAGGACGACGCGATGGTGCTGACCATGGTCGGCCGCGGACTCGGCATGGCGATCATGCCCGAGCTGTCGCTGAGGGACGCGACCGAGGCGGTGGAGATCACCGGTCTTGGCCCGCAGGGGCCCGTGAGACAGGTGGGATACGTCACTACGACGGAATCCGCCGCAACTCTCGCCGTTAGGGCTCTGATCAGGGAACTTCGCTCGGAGAAGGGCTGAAACGGACCCTCGGAAGGAAGCTTTTCGAGAGGATTCGCGTCTCAGATAGTAGGAAGTCCGAGTAATTGCCGAGACATACAGCGGGACCTGGCCTAGCTTTGTAGAAGCCGAACGTCTCGCCGATCGGGCGAATGGCGGTCGAGAGCGCGTGCCCCTGGCAGGCAACCCCTGCGGCGCGCTGCTCCCCGCCTCTTCCGGCGCCTTGAAGGAACCCCTCATCCGTGGCCCCGCCACGCCGTGATCTCAAGGAGTCGATCACCATGACCGCAACCACCGCCACCCGCCGCGTCCGCCACGCCTCCGCCTCGGCCGACGAACGCAAGAACGCCGCCGCGGCTCTGCAGCGCGCCCTCGACCGCCGTGACAACGGCGGCTCGACCGGCCACTGACCCCCCCCCGGCACAACGCCCGCCCGGGACATTTCACGTCCACATCGTGGACGTGAAATGTCTGAAGGCTGGACACGGAGTACGGTTTCGCCATGTCGACCAGCATCAATCTCGCAGTGATCCCCGGTGATGGCATCGGCCAGGAAGTCGTGGCTCAGGGACTCAAGGTCCTTACCGCGGTCCTGCCCCAGGATGTGAAGCTGGAGACCAGGCAATACGACCTCGGCGCCCAGCGCTGGCACCGCACCGGTGAGACCCTCCCGGACGCGGAACTCGAAGCCCTGAGGCACCACGACGCGATCCTGCTGGGCGCCATCGGCGACCCCTCGGTCCCGTCCGGCGTGCTGGAGCGCGGCCTGCTGCTCAAGCTGCGCTTCGCCTTCGACCACTTCATCAACCTGCGGCCGTCGAAGCTGTTCCCCAACACCGCCACCCCGCTGGCGGGCCGCCCGGACATCGACTTCGTCGTGGTCCGCGAGGGTACCGAGGGCCCGTACACCGGCAACGGCGGCAGCCTGCGCACCGGTACCCCCGCCGAGGTGGCCACCGAGGTCAGCGTCAACACCGCGTACGGTGTCGAGCGTGTCGTCCGTGACGCCTACGAGCGGGCCAACTCCCGCCCCCGCAAGAAGCTGACGCTGGTCCACAAGAACAACGTCCTCGTGTACGCGGGCCACATGTGGAAGAACATCTTCGACAAGGTCGGCCAGGAGTACCCCGAGGTCACCACCGACTACCTGCACGTCGACGCGGCGACGATCTTCTTCGTCACCCAGCCGGAGCGCTTCGACGTCATCGTCACGGACAACCTCTTCGGCGACATCCTCACCGACCTGGCCGCGGCCGTCACCGGCGGAATCGGCCTGGCCGCCTCCGGGAACATCAACCCGACCGGCGCCTTCCCGTCCATGTTCGAGCCCGTCCACGGCTCGGCCCCGGACATCGCCGGCACCGGCAAGGCCGACCCGACCGCGACGATCCTCTCCGTCGCCCTCCTGCTGCGCCATCTGGGCTACGAGGCCGAGGCCGTCCGCATCGAGGACGCGGTCTCCGCCGACCTCGCGGAGCGCGACGGCACCTTCCGCTCCACCGACGCGATCGGCGACGCCCTCGCCGCGCGAGTAGCCGGCTGACCCGGCCGCTCCACCTCAGGAAGCCGCCGGGTCACAATGGGACCTGGCGGCTTCTCCTGTGCGGCCCCGGGTGCCACCATCTCCCCTGGGCCGCAATCTCCCGCTTCTCCGAAGCCTGCCCGCGCGCGATAATCGAACGCGAGGCCGCGGATTGCGGGGAAGCTCGGACGTCCTGGTACGCCGTGAGCGCGGTCCGCCATACACAACCGGTGAAGGACAAGCACTCATGACGACGCCCACGATCGAGCTCAAGCCCTCCTCGAACCCGCTGTCCGACGCGGAGCGCGAGGCGATCCTGGCCAGCCCCGGCTTCGGCCGCCACTTCACCGACCACATGGTGACGATCAAATGGACTGAGGGCCGCGGCTGGCACGACGCCGAACTGGTCCCGTACGCGCCGCTCTCGATCGACCCGGCGAACATGACCCTGCACTACGCGCAGACGATCTTCGAGGGGCTCAAGGCCTACCGTCAGCCCGACGGTACCGTCGCCACCTTCCGCCCCGAGGCCAACGCCGAGCGCTTCCAGGCCTCGGCGCGCCGCATGGCGATGCCGGAGCTGCCGGTCGAGCTGTTCATCGAGGCCTGCGACGCGCTGATCAAGCAGGACCGCGCCTGGGTCCCGGACTCCGGCGAGGCCTCCCTCTACCTGCGGCCGTTCATGTTCGCCTCCGAGGTCGGCCTCGGTGTCCGCCCGGCCAACGAGTTCCTCTTCATCGTCATCGCCTCGCCGGCCGGCGCGTACTTCCCCGGCGGGGTCAAGCCCGTCTCCGTCTGGCTCTCCGAGGACTACGTCCGCGCGGTCAAGGGCGGCACCGGCGCGGCCAAGACCGGCGGCAACTACGCGGCCTCGCTGGTCGCGCAGGCCCAGGCCGCCTCTCACGGCTGTGACCAGGTGGTCTGGCTCGACGCCGTCGAGCACCGCTGGATCGAGGAGATGGGCGGGATGAACCTGTACTTCGTGTACGGCGACCGCATCGTCACCCCGGAGCTCACCGGCTCGCTGCTCCCCGGCATCACCCGCGACTCCCTCCTCACCATCGCCCGCGACCTCGGCTACACCGCCGAGGAGGGCCGCCTGACCACAGAGGACTGGCAGCGCGACAACGCCAACGGCACCCTCACCGAGGTGTTCGCCTGCGGCACCGCCGCCGTCATCACCCCGGTCGGCTCGGTCAAGTCCGAGCGTGCCGACTGGACCCAGGGCGACGGCGAGCCGGGCGAGGTCACCATGCGCCTGCGCAAGGCGCTGCTGGAGCTCCAGACCGGCCACGCCGCCGACACCCACGGCTGGATGCACCCCCTCGGCTAGTCGTCACCCGCGTACGGGAGCGGGCCCGCACTCCGGATCTCCGGGGTGCGGGCCCGCTCGCGTACGGGGAGGGGCGTCAGGCGTTCGCGGGCTCCTCGGCGGCGGCGACCGCCGCCGCCGAGGCCGGAGCACGGCGGGCGGTGAGCGCGGTGTACACGAGGCCGCCGGTGAGGCCGGAGAGGACGAAGGAGCAGTCCACGCCGCCGGTGAGGGCGAGCAGCGGGCCCTCGTGGAACGGGGTGGTCACGGCGAGCAGGCCGACGGCCGCGCCGATCACCCAGGAGGCGGTGGCCGCGACGTTCCAGCCGGAGCGGTACCAGTAGGCCCCGCCCACCGAGCGGCGGTTGAAGACCTGGAGCGCGTCGGCGTCGTAGACCCCGCGGCAGCGCACGTGGCCGATCAGGGTGATCACGGCCCACGGGGTACCGATCGCGGTCAGCACCAGCACGAACGAGGTCATCGCGGACTGCACGTCCCACTCGAAGGACCCGACGAACACGAAGGCGGTCGCGACGGCAGCGGCGATCACGGTGGCGGTGGTGCGCGTGGCCCGGGGGACGATCGCGTCCAGGTCCAGGCCCATGGAGTAGAGCATCAGCCCGGCGTTGCCGACCGAGCCGGCCGCGGCCGCCACCAGCAGCGGGAGCAGGTACCAGAACGGCGCGGCCTCGACCAGCGGACCGGCGTAGTCCAGGCCCGCCCGGGCGGCCAGCGCGGTGAAGGTGCCGAAGAGCTGCGGGATCAGCAGGCCGATCAGCAGGCCGAGGGCGGTGGCCCACAGGACCGTGCGCGAGGTGTGCCGGCGCGGGGAGATGTAGCGCGTGTAGTCGCCCAGCAGGGTGATGAAGGCGACGGGCCCGCTGAGCCCGGCGGCGACGGCGGCCAGCAGCCACGTCGGCCAGAAGGAGCCGAGCAGGTAAGGGGTCTCGGGCGGCGCGGCGGTGGTGAAGTCCGGGGCGTAGGCGACGAAGCCGGCCGCCAGCAGCAGCACCATGGCGATGGACAGCACCTTGCTCATGCGCAGCAGCAGCCGGTAGCCGAAGACGGCCGCGACGACGGTGCCCACAGCGAGCAGGCCGTACATGACCGCCCGCGAGAGGCCTGTGTCCGGGAGCCCGGTGAGCCGCGCGAGGGTGCCGACCATGACGTCGCCGCCGATCCACAGCGTGAGCGCGGTGTAACCGAGCGAGAGCAGCAGCCCCACCACCGACCCCACGAGCCGGCCGCGCACACCGAACTGCGCGCCGCTGGAGGTGGAGAGGTTGGTCGCGGTGCGCAGGGAGACGAGGGCCAGCGGCGCGGTGAAGGCGATGCCGGCGAGGGTGCCGGTCACGATGGCCGTGACCGAGGGCCGCAGGCCCAGTCCGAAGGACGGGGGCAGCCAGCCGAAGACGATCACACCGAGGCACAGGTTGGAGCCGAGAAGGATCGAGACCAGGTCACGGGGACCGCTGGTCCGTTCCTCCTCGGGGATGGTGTCGACTCCGCGCTGTTCGATGGGCATGGGGGACTCCCTTGGCAGGGCGGGGGGTGGTCGGGCTTGTGTTTGAGCGACACTCAATGTGACTCAAGCCCTGTGTTCCGGTCAATGATTCCCAGCCGTGAAATGAAGAGTTAGAGTGATGCTCTAACCCATCGACTCAAGAGGTGGTGGATCGGCGTGCGGCTGACCCCTACGGAGCGCGACCGGCTGCTGCTCCGCAGCGCTGCGGAACTGGCCAGGGCCCGGCGGGCCCGCGGCCTGAGGCTCAACGTCCCGGAGGCCACCGCGCTGATCGCGGACACGGTCTGCGAGGCGGCGCGCGACGGCAAACGGCTCGCCGAGGCCATCGAGGAGGCCCGCGGCGTGCTGGGCCCCGACGACGTCCTGCCGGGCGTCGCCGACGTCGTCACCGAGGTGCACGTGGAAGCCGTCTTCGACGACGGATCCCGCCTCGCCGTGGTCTCGTCCCCCGTGCGGGGCGCGGTACCGCTCGGCGACGACGCCCCGGGCGCCGTCGTCCCCGGCCCCGGCGTCCCCCAGCCGGAGCCGGCCGTGCACCTGCACGTGCGCAACACCGCCGCCGTCCCGGTGAGCGTGACCTCGCACTTCCACTTCTTCGAGGCGAACCCGCGCCTGGACTTCGACCGCGCCGCCGCCTACGGCATGCGGCTGTGCGTGCCGGCGGGCTCCTCCGTACGGTTCGACCCGCACGGCGAGGGCGACGTCGGCCTCGTCCCCATCGGCGGCGACCGCATCGCGATCGGCTTCGCGGGCCTGGTCGACGGCCCCCTCGACGCCCCAGGAGCCCGGCAGGAGGCCCTGCGCCGCGCTGCCGCCTGCGGCTACCTGGGCGCCACCCCGGCCGGGGACGGCCGGCCCGGAACCACCGACCGCCCGGAAGGGACGACGGCATGAGCAGGCAGACGCCGCACACCGATCACAGTGCGCACTGCGCGCCCGGCAGCCGGCACATCGATCCGCACGAGTACGCGGCCGTCTTCGGCCCCCGCGCGGGGGACCGGGTGCGGCTCGGCGACTCCGGGCTGACCGTCCGGGTGGAGTCGGACGCGCAGAAGCCGGGGGACGAATTCCTGGCCGGCTTCGGCAAGACCGCCCGCGACGGCCTGCACCTGAAGGCGGCCGCCGTCCGCGAGACCTGCGACGTCGTGATCAGCAACGTCCTGGTCATCGATGCCGTCCTCGGCATCCGCAAGGTCTCCATCGGCATCCGCGAGGGCCGCATCCACGCCATCGGCCGGGCCGGGAACCCCGACACCCTCGACGGCGTCGACGTCGTCGTCGGCACCGGCACCTCGATCGTCTCCGGCGAGGGCCTGATCGCCACCGCCGGTGCCGTCGACACCCACGTGCACCTGTTGTCCCCGCGCATCATGGAGGCCTCGCTCGCCGCGGGCGTCACCACCGTCATCGGCCAGGAGTTCGGCCCGGTGTGGGGCGTCGGCGTCAACTCCCCGTGGGCCCTGAAACACGCCTTCAACGCCTTCGACGCCTGGCCCGTCAACATCGGCTTCCTCGCCCGCGGCTCCTCCTCGGACGCCGCGCCCCTCGTCGAGGCCCTCGCCGAAGGCGGCGCCTCCGGCTTCAAGGTGCACGAGGACATGGGCGCGCACACCCGGGCCCTGGACACCGCGCTGCGGGTGGCCGAGGAGTACGACGTCCAGGTCGCCCTGCACTCGGACGGCCTCAACGAATGCCTCTCCGTCGAGGACACCCTGCGGGTGCTGGAGGGCCGGACCATCCACGCCTTCCACATCGAGGGCTGCGGCGGCGGGCACGTCCCGAACGTGCTGAAGATGGCGGGCGTGCCGAACGTCATCGGCTCCTCCACCAACCCGACACTGCCCTTCGGCCGGGACGCCGTCGCCGAGCACTACGGCATGATCGTCTCCGTCCACGACCTCAAGCCCGACCTGCCCGGCGACGCCGCGATGGCCCGCGACCGGATCCGGGCCGGGACGATGGGCGCCGAGGACGTCCTGCACGACCTGGGCGCGATCGGCATCACCTCCTCCGACGCCCAGGGCATGGGACGCGCCGGCGAGACCATCCGCCGCACCTTCGCGATGGCCGCGAAGATGAAGGGCGAGCTCGGCCCGCTGGAGGGCGACGGCGAGGGCGACGACAACGCCCGCGTGCTGCGCTACATGGCCAAGCTGACGATCAACCCGGCCATCGCCCACGGCCTGGCGCACGAGATCGGCTCCATCGAGGTCGGCAAGCTCGCCGACATCGTGCTCTGGCGGCCCCCGTTCTTCGGCGCGAAGCCACAGCTCGTCCTGAAGTCCGGGTTCCCCGCCTACGGCGTCACCGGCGACCCCAACGCCGCCACCGACACCTGCGAACCCCTCGTCCTCGGCCCGCAGTTCGGCGCGTACGGGGCCACCGCGGCCGATATCTCCGTCGCCTTCGTCTCGGCTGCCGCGGCCGCCCTGGGCGGCGACGCCATGCCGACCCGCCGACGCCGGGTCGCCGTCCGCGGCACCCGCGGCATCGGACCCGCCGACCTGCTCCTCAACTCCCGGGTGGGCGCGGTCGACGTGGACGCGCGCAGCGGACTCGTCTCCCTCGACGGGGAACCCCTGCGCTCCGAAGCCGCCGCATCGGTCTCGCTCAACCGCCTGTACTTCCTGTAAGCCAGCACAGCGTTAAGGACCTGCCTGCCATGACCGCCAAGCCCGTGCACAACGGATTCCGGATGCCCGCCGAGTGGACGCCCCACGAGCGCACCTGGATGGCCTGGCCCAGCCCGAACCCGACCTTCACCACCGAGCAGGAGCTCGCCGAGGCCCGCGAGGCCTGGGGAGCCGTTGCCCGCGCGGTGCGCCAGTACGAGCCCGTGACCCTCGTGGTCTGCCCGGGCGACGCCGAGAACGCCCGGGCGATCGCCGGCGCCGGGGACGGCCACGCACTCGACGTGGTCGAGCGCGAGCTCGACGACGCCTGGATGCGCGACATCGGCCCGACCTTCGTCACCGACGACGCCGGCGAGCTGGCCGCCGTCGACTGGACCTTCAACGGCTGGGGCGCCCAGGAATGGGCCCGCTGGGACCACGACTCGAAGATCGCCCGCCAGATCTCGGACGTGCTCGGCACCCGCACCTTCAGCACCCCGCTGGTCAACGAGGGCGGCGCCATCCACGTCGACGGCGAGGGCACCGTGCTGCTCACCGACACCGTCCAGCTGGGCAAGGGCCGCAACCCCGACTGGACCCGCGAGCAGGTCGAGGCCGAGATCCACGCCCACCTCGGCACCAGCAAGGCGATCTGGCTGCCGTACGGCCTGGCCGGCGACTACGGCACCTACGGCACCCAGGGCCACGTCGACATCGTCGCGGCCTTCGCCCGGCCCGGCGTGGTCATGGTCCACAGCCAGCCCGACCCCTCCCACCCGGACCACGAGCGCTGCAGGACCATCGCGGCGATCCTGCGCGCGTCCACCGACGCCGCCGGCCGACAGCTGCAGGTCGTGGAGATCCCCGCGCCGACCGTGCTGGAAGAGGACGGTGAGTGGGTGGACTACTCCTACATCAACCACTACCTGTGCAACGACGGCGTCGTGCTGTGCTCCTTCGACGACCCCCGCGACGAGGAGGCGGCCGAGATCTTCCGCGGCCTGTTCCCCGAACGGACCGTGACCCTCGTCGACGCACGTACGATTTTCGCCGGGGGTGGCGGTATCCACTGCATCACCCAGCAGCAGCCGAAGGTCTGACCTACGGCGGACCTCACGAAGGAGCGGCGCATGGCGGCGGGCGGAGTACCGGTACGGGCGGCGCGCAAGAACGCGCCCCCGCGCGAGGACGTACTCGTCGCCGCCATGGCCACGATCGCCGAGCGCGGCCTGGACGGCCTGACCATGGCCGGCCTGGGCCGCGAGGTCGGCATGAGCAGCGGCCACCTCCTCTACTACTTCCGCAGCAAGGACGAGCTCCTGCTCCAGACCCTGGAGTGGAGCGAGGCCGAACTGGGCAGCGCGCGGCGGGCCCTGCTCGCCCGCCGCGGCCCGGTGGCCGAGCGCCTGCAGGCGTACGTGGACCTGTACGTGCCCACGCAGGCCCGCGACCCGCACTGGACGCTGTGGCTGGAGGTGTGGAACCGCTCCCAGAACGCCGGCCCCCAGGAACGCGACCGGCAGGCGGCCATCGAGGGCGCATGGCACCGCGACCTGGTGGCGCTGCTCGCCGAGGGCATCTCGCGCGGGGAGTTCCGCCCGGTGGACGCCGAACGCGTGGCGACCCGCATCCGGGCCCTCCTCGACGGCTTCAGCATCCAGCTGGCGGTGGGCCTCCCGACGCTCGACCGGACGGCCATCCTGGCCCACGTCCGCGAGTTCCTCACCGACACCCTGTCCGTGCGGCCGTAGCCGCTCCGCCACGGACAGGCACTGCCCGCATCGTGAGATGGCCGTCCATCCGCGGCGAGGGGTGTGGCAGACTGCCAGCGTGCCTGCTCAGCTCATGATTATCGCCAGCAGCGCGCCGGTCCCCAGTGGCCGCTGAACCGTGGAAGAACTTCGCGGAAGCGGCCACCGTGCCTCGGACCCGCGTGCAGACCTCTCGCTACCCGCGAGAGGTTTTTTCGTTTCCCGGACCATCCCAGCCGGGACCGTACTGCGCGCGATGATGGGGGCAGTGACGGCGGCCTTCCCATGGGCGGGTTTTTCGGAACCACTCATCCGACAGGAGTCAGATCAGCATGACGACGACACCAGAGGCGGCGACAGCGCTGTCCGGAGGCCTGGACGACAGCTTCCACGTCTTCGACACCACCCTGCGCGACGGCGCCCAGCGCGAGGGCATCAACCTCACGGTCGCCGACAAGCTGACGATCGCACGCCATCTGGACGACTTCGGAGTGGGCTTCATCGAGGGCGGCTGGCCCGGTGCCAACCCCCGCGACACCGAGTTCTTCGCCCGCGCCCGCGCGGAGATCGACTTCAAGAACGCCCGGCTGGTGGCGTTCGGCGCCACCCGCCGCGCCGGCGGCTCGGCCGACCAGGACCCCCAGGTGCGGGCCCTGCTGGAGTCCGGCGCCCCCGTGATCACCCTCGTCGCCAAGTCCCACGACCGCCACGTCGAGCTCGCCCTGCGCACCACCCTCGACGAGAACCTGGAGATGGTCCGGGACACCGTCTCCCACCTGGTGGCCCAGGGCCGCCGCGTCTTCGTCGACTGCGAGCACTTCTTCGACGGCTACCGCGCCAATGCCGAGTACGCGAAGTCCGTCGTGCGCACCGCGTACGAGGCCGGCGCCGACGTCGTCATCCTCTGCGACACCAACGGGGGCATGCTGCCCGCCCAGGTGTCCGCGACCGTCGCCACCGTCCTCGCCGACACCGGCGCCCGCCTCGGCATCCACGCCCAGGACGACACCGGCTGCGCCGTCGCCAACACCCTGGCCGCCGTCGACGCCGGCGCCACCCACGTCCAGTGCACCGCGAACGGCTACGGCGAGCGCGTCGGCAACGCCAACCTGTTCCCCGTGGTCGCCGCCCTGGAGATCAAGTACGGGCGCAAGGTGCTCCCCGACGGCGCGCTCGCCGAGATGACCCGGATCTCGCACGCCATCGCCGAGGTCGTCAACCTCACCCCCTCCACCCACCAGCCCTACGTGGGCGTCTCCGCCTTCGCGCACAAGGCGGGCCTGCACGCCTCGGCGATCAAGGTGGACCCGGACCTCTACCAGCACATCGACCCCGAGCGGGTCGGCAACACCATGCGGATGCTGGTCTCCGACATGGCCGGCCGCGCCTCCATCGAGCTCAAGGGCAAGGAACTCGGCGTCGACCTCGGCGGGGACCGCGCGCTGATCTCCCGGGTCGTGGAGCGGGTCAAGGAACGCGAGCTCCAGGGCTACACCTACGAGGCGGCCGACGCCTCCTTCGAACTGCTCCTGCGGGCCGAGGCCGAGGGGCGGGCCCGCAAGTACTTCCGCATCGAGTCCTGGCGGGCGATCGTCGAGGACCGCCCGGACGGCACCCACGCCAACGAGGCCACGGTGAAGCTGTGGGCCAAGGGTGAGCGGATCGTCGCCACGGCCGAGGGCAACGGCCCGGTCAACGCGCTGGACCGGGCCCTGCGGGTGGCGCTGGAGCGGTTCTACCCGCAGCTCGCCAAGTTCGAGCTGGTCGACTACAAGGTCCGCATCCTGGAGGGCACGCACGGTACGGAGTCCACGACCCGCGTGCTCATCGCCACGACGGACGGGGTCCGCGAGTGGTCCACGGTCGGAGTCGCCCCCAACGTGATCGCCGCCTCCTGGCAGGCCCTGGAGGACGCGTTCACCTACGGCCTCCTGCACGCGGGCGTCGAACCGGCCGAGTAGCCGCCGCCGGCCCGGGCCAGTACTTCGGGCCGGGATACCTTATGTCCTGCTCACACGGGAAAGTACCGGTTCGGGTAGCGTCGTGGATATGAGGACCAGGCTGATATCCATACGTTGGGGATCGCTGCTCTCCGGTGTGCTGCTGGCCCTCGGCGCGACCGCCCTGGCGGCCGCGCCGCAGGCATCGGCCGACACCGGAGTCGCCGCCGTGGCGGAGGCCCTCAAGGAGGGCCCCGTGTACGTCGACCCCCGGGCCGCGGCACAGCTGCCGCAGGCCGAGGCCGACGCGCTCGCCGAGAAGATCAAGGACGCCGGGAAGCCGGTCTTCGTCGCCGTGCTCCCGGCCACCGCCGACTTCCCGCAGGACAAGGTGCTCGCCGCGGTCCGCGCGGAGACCGGCATCACCGGGCTCTACGCGATCCGGCTCGGCGACGGCTTCAACGCCGGCGCCGACCGCGCGGTCATGCCGGCCAACGCCGTCCGCAACCTCACCGAGGCGGTCAAGACCGGCGCCCCGGTCGACGCGAGCACCCAGCTCAACAACTTCGTGGACCAGGCCCTGACCCAGACCAGGGGCGGCGCCCCCGCCTCCTGGGGCACCACCGGCGCCGAGGAGGGCGTCCCGGTCGGCGGTCTGGTCACCCTCGGCGCGGTGGCCGCGATCGGCGGCGGCAGTGCGTACGCACTGGTCCGCCGGAACCGGAGGAAGAAGGAAGAGGCCCGGCGCGAGGCCGTCGAGCGGCTGAGCGTGGTCGTCGACGAGGACATCACGGCCTTCGGTGAGGAGCTGGAGCGCCTCGACTTCCACCCGGGTGAACCCGGCGCCGACGACGCCATGCGCGCGGACTACGAGCGGGGGCTCGACTCGTACGAGAAGGCCAAGCGGATCATGGCCTCCGTCGAGCGCCCGGAAGAGGTCACCGGGGTGACCCAGGCCCTGGAGGACGGCCGGTACGCCCTGGCCTGCCTGGACGCGCGCCGGAGGGGCGAGCCGGTGCCCGAGCGGCGCCTGCCCTGCTTCTTCGACCCGCGCCACGGGCCGAGCACCGAGGACGCGGCGTGGGCCCCGGCCGACGGGGCGGCGCGTACGGTGCCCGTCTGCACGGCGGACGCGGTGAGGCTGCGCGACGGACTCGACCCGGCCGTGCGCACGGTCGACACCGAGCGCGGACCGCGGCCGTACTACGACGCCGGCCCGGCGTACGGGCCCTGGGCCGGCGGCTACTTCGGCGTCGGCATCCTGCCCGGCCTGCTCATGGGCACGATGCTCGGCTCGATGATGTCCACCCCCGCCTACGCCGCGGACTACGGCGGCGGTATGGACGGCGGGGACTTCTCCGGGGCCGACTTCAACCCGTCCGACTTCGGGGGCGGGGACTTCGGCGGATTCGGCGGTGGCGGATTCGACGGGGGCGGTTTCTAGGGGGCGCCGCCCCCGGGCGCCCCACGGCCGGTCAGGCCTGCTTGATGGCGGAGATGTCGAAGGTCAGCTTCACCTTGTCGCTGACCACGACGCCGCCGGTCTCCAGCGCCGCGTTCCAGGTCAGGCCCCAGTCGGAACGCAGGATGTCGGCGCTGCCCTCGAAGCCGACGCGCTGGTTGCCGTACGGGTCGGTGGCGGAGCCGTTGAACTCCAGGTCGATGGAGAGCGGCCGGGTGACGTCCTTGATGGTGAGGTCGCCGGTGATCCGGTAGGTGTCCCCGCCGAGGAACGCGGCCTCGGTGGAGCGGAAGGTCATCAGCGGGAAGGCCTCGGCGTCGAAGAAGTCGCCGCTGCGCAGGTGGCCGTCACGGTCGGCGATGCCGGTGTCCACGGAGGCGATCTTCACGTCGATCGACGCGGTGGAACGGGACGGGTCCGAGCCGTCCAGGTGCAGGGACCCCTCGTGGTCGGCGAAGGAGCCGCGGACGTTGGTCACCATCGCGTGGCGGACGGTGAAGCCGATGCTGCTGTGCGCCGGGTCGATGGCGTAGTCGCCGGTGAGGGCGGCGAGCGCCGGGTCCACCTCCAGGGTGGCGACGGCGGCGGTGTTCTCCTGGGTGCGGCGGTTGAAGAGGCCCATGACCTGCTCCTCGATAGTGGTTCCTGTGCGGGGGAGGCCGAAGCTGTTGAATGTTCAACGACTTCGACACCAGAGACACTAGAACCATTCTGTTCAAATTTCAACCACCTGTCGGCGGGGCGGGGGTTTCTGTGAAGGTCCTACAACCGCGGATGGCGCCATCTGGCGGAGTCCTTACTTCCACCGGTGGTTCTGTGCGGGCCGGACAGCGGAAGACTCCCGAGACTGTGCGGAATGAACGGAGGTTTTTCATCACGATCTTCGTAAGGTCGGTACATGACCGTTGTGGACCAGATCCCGAGCGAGCCGACGGACGCCCGTGGGCGCGTGGCCGAGCTGCACTCCCTGCGCGAGCAGGCGCGGCGTGGACCGAGTGACCGTGCGACCGAGGCCCAGCACGCGAAGGGCAAGCTGACGGCGCGCGAGCGCATCGCACTGCTCCTCGACGAAGGTTCCTTCAGGGAGGTCGAGCAGCTGCGCCGCCACCGCGCGACCGGCTTCGGCCTCGAGAGCAAGAAGCCGTACACCGACGGTGTCATCACCGGCTGGGGCACGGTCGAGGGCCGCACGGTCTTCGTCTACGCCCACGACTTCCGGATCTTCGGCGGCGCCCTCGGTGAGGCCCACGCCACCAAGATCCACAAGATCATGGACATGGCCATCGCGGCCGGTGCCCCGCTGGTCTCCCTCAACGACGGCGCCGGCGCCCGTATCCAGGAGGGCGTCTCGGCCCTCGCCGGCTACGGCGGCATCTTCCAGCGCAACACCAAGGCCTCAGGCGTCATCCCGCAGATCTCGGTGATGCTCGGCCCGTGCGCCGGCGGAGCCGCGTACTCCCCGGCCCTGACCGACTTCGTCTTCATGGTCCGCGACACCTCGCAGATGTTCATCACCGGCCCCGACGTGGTCCGCGCGGTGACCGGCGAGGAGATCACCCAGAACGGCCTCGGCGGAGCCGATGTGCACGCCGAGACCTCGGGCGTCGCGCACTTCGCGTACGACGACGAGGAGACCTGCATCTCCGAGGTGCGCTACCTCATCTCGATGCTCCCCTCGAACAACCGCGAGAACCCGCCCGTCCACGAGACGAGCGACCCGGCGGACCGCCGCAGCGAGGTCCTCCTGGACCTGGTCCCCGCGGACGGCAACCGCCCGTACGACATGCACAAGGTCATCGAGGAACTCGTCGACGACGGCGATGTCCTGGAGATCCACGAGCGCTGGGCCCGCAACATCATCTGCGCCCTGGCGCGCATGGACGGACAGGTCGTCGGCATCGTCGCCAACCAGCCCGCCCACCTCGCCGGCGTCCTCGACATCGAGGCCTCCGAGAAGTCCGCGCGCTTCGTCCAAATGTGCGACGCCTTCAACATCCCGATCATCACGCTGCTGGACGTCCCCGGCTTCCTGCCGGGCGTCGACCAGGAGCACGGCGGCATCATCCGCCACGGCGCCAAGCTGCTGTACGCGTACTGCAACGCCACCGTCCCGCGGATCTCGCTGATCCTGCGCAAGGCCTACGGCGGCGCGTACATCGTCATGGACTCCCAGTCCATCGGTGCCGACATCACCTACGCCTGGCCCACCAACGAGATCGCCGTGATGGGCGCCGAGGGCGCGGCCAACGTCATCTTCCGCAAGCAGATCGCGGACGCCGAGGACCCCGAGGCCATGCGCGTACGCATGGTCAAGGAGTACAAGTCCGAGCTGATGCACCCGTACTACGCGGCCGAGCGCGGCCTCGTCGACGACGTCATCGACCCCGCCGAGACCCGCGAGGTGCTCGTCAGCGCCCTCGCGATGCTCCGCAACAAGCACGCCGATCTGCCGTCCCGCAAGCACGGCAACCCGCCGCAGTAACCGCGAAGGAGATCTGCCACCCCATGACCAACACCTCTGACACCCTGCTCCGCGTCGAGAAGGGCTCCGCAGCGCCCGAGGAGCTGGCCGCGATCACCGCGATCCTGCTCGCCCGTGCCGCCGCCACCCCCGAGCAGGCCGCGGCCCGCCTGCCGCGCCAGGCCGGCTGGCGCCGCCTGGAGCGCACCCCGGGCTTCCGCGCCCCGCACAGCTGGCAGGGCTGAGCCCCCGGCTCACGCAGTCGCCGAGAAGGCCCCGCACCCGTCCAGGGTGCGGGGTCTTCCGCGTACCGTCCCGTGCGTACCCCCCCCGTGCAGGCGCCCCGGGGGAGGCCGCCCATGGCGAAGGCCCCCGCGTCGTGGACACAGGGGCCTGTCGGGATGCGCGACGGTCCTACCGCAGGCGCGCCATGAGGGCGTGCTCGACGAGCGTGATGAGCGCGCTCTTGGCGTCCGCGCGGTGGCGGGCGTCGGTGGTGATGATGGGAGCGTCCGGGCCGATCTGCAGGGCCTCGCGGACCTCCTCCGGCGTGTACGGCTGGTGACCGTCGAAGCCGTTGAGGGCGATGACGAACGGCAGGCCGCTGTTCTCGAAGTAGTCGACCGCGGGGAAGCAGTCGGCGAGGCGGCGCGTGTCGACCAGCACGACGGCGCCGATGGCGCCGCGGACCAGGTCGTCCCACATGAACCAGAAGCGGTCCTGGCCGGGCGTGCCGAACAGGTACAGGATCAGGTCCTGGTCGAGCGTGATGCGTCCGAAGTCCATGGCGACCGTGGTGGTCGTCTTGTCACCGGTGTGGGTGAGGTCGTCGATGCCCGCGCTCGCGGACGTCATGACGGCTTCGGTGCGCAGCGGGTTGATCTCGGACACGGCCCCGACGAACGTGGTCTTGCCCACGCCGAAGCCGCCCGCCACCACGATCTTCGCGGAGGTGGTGGAGCGGGGAGCCGCTCCGCCGTTAGAGCTTGCGAAGTCCACTGAGCACCCTTTCGAGCAGTGTCACGTCTGGCTGGCCACCGGCAGACTCGTCGCCGCCGGGCTGGTGAATGGCGACAAGGCCCGCCTCCGCCAGGTCGGCTACGAGGATGCGGGCGACACCAAGAGGAATGGAGAGAAGTGCCGAGATCTCCGCGACGGATTTGATCTCCTGGCACAGGCGGCAGATGCGCTGGTGCTCGGGCAACTGCCCTTGCAGACGCGCGGGATCCGCCGTGGTACTGACCAGCGCCTCGATGGCGAGCTGGTAGCGCGGCCGAGTACGGCCGCCGGTCATCGCGTACGGGCGCACCAGCGGGTTGTGGGCCTTCGGGGCCGGCTGCCGCGCGGCGCGCGGAGGCGCCTGCGCGGGCATCTGGGGCTGCTGGGGCTGCCCGTACTGCTGGTAGGGGTTCTGCTCCGGCATGGGCCGGCTTGGCGCGGAGGGGAAGTTGAAGCGGTTCTGGTCGTGCCCACCCTGCGGCTGCTGCGAGCCGCCATAAGGATGTCCTCCGGGTGTTGTCACGTCTCCTCCTCCGACTCCAAGAACGCAGTACTCCCTGTGGAACCGCGCCACCGCACCCTACGGTGCGATGGCGCGAAACGCACTGCCTGTTTGCTAGTTGAGAAGGCTTCCCTGCAGTTCGGCGCGCAAGTCCGGGGTCAGGACACTGCCCGCACGATCCACCAGAAGGGCCATCTCGTAGCCCACGAGGCCGATGTCGCACTCCGGGTGCGCCAGCACCGCGAGGGACGATCCGTCGGAGACGGACATCAGGAACAGGAAGCCCCGGTCCATCTCGACCACGGTCTGGTTGACGGCGCCACCCTCGAAGATGCGGGAGGCACCGGCGGTCAGC
>NZ_LBMK01000002.1:980273-985191 GCF_001005295.1 Streptomyces yangpuensis
CCACCACCGTGTGCGACACCCCGGGGGTGTTGTCCACGAAGTTGGTGATCAACCAGTTCAGGTTCTGTGCCGCCTGGCTCATCGGGCTCACACTAACGCTCCTGGTCATAGCTGTTACTTGACTGCTCAGTACCCGCGCTGCGTCCCTGCTGGACACCTCGCCGCAGGTTGCTCAACCTGCCGCGGACGTCCTCCGGAGCGCGGGAGACCTGGGGGCCGCCCTGCGGGGTCGTCTCCGCTGCGCCCTCGACCAGGTTGGCCTTGGGCACGCGCCGAGGGAGACCGGACGGGGTGACCCCGCCCGCCTTCGGCTCACGGAGTTTGGCGGCCTGCTGCCAGCGCTCGTCGTTGCCCGAGCGCCAACCCGTGCCACCGTCCTGGTCCTGCTCCGGCGCCGCGGCCTGCCGCTGACGCTGCGGCCGCTGCTCGAAGAGGGACCCGGGGGACTCCGCTTCCTGCTGTGCCGGCTGCCACTGCTGCTGGCTGCCGCGTCGCGGCAGGCCCGCTCCGGTCATTTCGTGACCGGTGTCGGCAGCGGCGCCCGGACGGTCGAAGCCTACGCGCTCCGCGGCCGGTTCGGGGACGGCCTGGGATTCCGATTCAGTCCCGTAATCCTGCTGGTAGGCAGCCGGATACGTGTTCTGCTCGGGCCACTCGGCCTGCGCCGACCGGCTTTCGTAGCCGTCGTCGTAGCCCTGAGTGTTCGACTGCTGGTCCGGGTAGCCGTCTTCCGTATAGGCGTAGTCCTGCTGCGGGTACGCCTCGTACCCCTGCTCCTGGCGCTGTCCGTCGTACGCGGGGTCGTATCCCTGCTCGGACTGCTGCTCGTAGCCCTGGTACGGCTGGTAGCCGTGTTCAGGCTGAGGTTCCGGATAGTCCTGGCCGCCCTGGTCGGCGTACTGCTGTTCCTGCGGGAAGCCGACCTGGGCCTCCAGCGCGGCACGCCGCTCCTCGCGGCCGAGCGAACGCCCGACCGGGTCGAGGCCGCGCGCCTCGCCGCCCTGCTCGTAGCGCGAGTCGTCGAAGCCGAGCTCCGCGGCCGTACGCATCGGGACGGCCTGCTGGGCCTTCTGCTCCGGAATGATCTGCGAGACCGTGAAGTCGTCGTCCGGGATGCCCTCGCCACCGCCACCGTGCGTGATGGCGTCGGGAAGCATGATCAGCGACGTGGTGCCGGCCGCCTCGCCCGAGGGGCGCAGCTGGACGCGGATGCTGTGGCGGTCCGCCAGCCGGCCGACCACGAACAGACCCATGCGCTGCGAGATCGCGGCGTCCACGGTCGGCGGGTTGGCGAGCTTGTGGTTGATGTCCGCGAAGTCCTCGGCGGTGAGGCCGATGCCCTTGTCGTGGATCTCGACCATCACGCGGCCGTCGGGCAGACGCGTGGCGTTGACGCGGACCTTGGTCTGCGGGGAGGAGAACGTGGTGGCGTTCTCCAGCAGCTCGGCGAGCAGGTGCACGAGGTCGGTCACGGCCTGGCCGTGGATCTCGGCCTCGGAGACACCGGAGAGCTCGATGCGCTCGTACTGCTCCACCTCGGAGGAGGCGGCGCGGAGCACGTCCACGAGGGGCACGGGCTGGTCCCAGCGGCGTCCCGGCTCCTCACCCGCGAGGATGAGGAGGTTCTCGCCGTTGCGGCGCATACGGGTGGCCAGGTGGTCCAGGCGGAAGAGGTTCTCCAGCTGGTCCGGGTCGGCCTCGTTGTTCTCCAGGTCGGTGATGAGGGTCAGCTGGCCCTCGATCAGCGACTGGTTGCGCATGGAGAGGTTCGTGAAGATCGCGTTGACGTTGCCCCGCAGGAGCGCCTGCTCGGCGGCGAGCCGGACCGCTTCCCGGTGGACCTGGTCGAAGGCGCGGGCGACCTCGCCGATCTCGTCCTGGGAGTCGATCGGGATCGGGTGGACACGGGTGTCGATCTTGCCCGGGTCGGTGCGCGAGAGCTGGTCGACGAGCGACGGCAGGCGCTGCTCGGCGATGTCGAAGGCGGCGCTGCGCAGGCGGCCCATCGCACGGCCCATCTGGCGGGCCATCATGCCGGCCAGGATGAAGGCGGCGAGGAGGGCCACGACCACGATGGCGCCGTTGGTGATGGCGTCGGTACGGGCGTCGTCGGATACCGCGACGGCGTCGGTGACGGCCTTCTCGAGAAGTTCCTTCTCGATCTCGTCGTAGCCGTCGAACTTGGCGGTGGCGGCGTACTGCCAGGCCGCCGGCGTGGTGCCGCCGTCGATGACCTTCTTCTTGGGCTCGCCACTGGCGATGGCCTCGGTCATACCCGTGAGGATCGACTTGTTGGTCTGCGAGACCGGCGGGGACTTGAAGGGGGTACCGGCCTGCTCGGCGGCGGCCTTGGCCTCGGCGAGCTTGGCGGCGCCCTCCTCGGACTTCTTCCCCATGACCGTCTTCAGACGGGTCACGTCCTCCTCGGTACCCGCCGCGACGTACTCGCCGATGGCGATTTCCTCGAGGTAGGCGTAGGAGGAGAAGGCGACGAGCTGGGCCTTGCGGGTGTTCTCGTCGTTGCTCGGGCGCACCAGCAGGTGGGTGCCGACGGAGCGCTGGAGGGAGTTCGCCGCCTTGGCCAGCTGGATCGCGTAGACCATGCGGCCGTACGAGGTCACGTTGCCGGTGCCGAGACCGAGCTCGTTGGCGAACTGCATCAGGTAGTGCTGGACCGTGACGTAGCCCTCTTCGGTCGGGATGGGGCCGAACGAAGTGGGCGGGTTCTTCTTGGGGCTCTCGATCCCGGCCTGGTACGCCGTCTGACGGACGTCCGTCAGCTTGGGCTCCTCGGTGCGGAAGAGCTCCAGACGCCGCTCCATGCCCTGGTTCTCGGGCAGGTTCTGGACGGCCTTGTCGAACTTCTCCTTGGCCGCGGCGGTGTCCGCGTAGGCCTTGGTGACCTTGTCGTCCTTAGTGAGGCCGTTCAGGAGCGGCTCGGCCGTGAGGTCACGCTCATTGAGCAGTGCCTGGCTGTATTCCGAGGCTGCCTGGACGACCCGGGCTATCTGCTCGGCGTCCTTGGCCTCGTTCCACGTGTCGACGGAGCCCTTCACCTGGAATCCGCCCATGACCAGGCCCACGAGGGCCGGCACGAGCAGGATGGCGTTCAGACGGGTCGGCACGCGCCAGTTGCGCGGGGAGAACCGGCTGGTGCTCCCGCTCTTCACAGGCGGTTCCACGGGCACGTCGGCGGGCGACGCGGCCGCTCGCGGCGGCGGGGTGAAGTTGCCGCGCGCGGGTTCATCCGCGGGGCTTGCGTTGCTTCGCCTCACTCGACCAACAACCTCTCGGCGGTGCTACTAGCTAGTTCGTTGAATTCCAGCACGGTTGACGGTCCTGTTCCAAACAGTTGAAATCCGCGGGTTCCAGAGACCTACGCCTCACATAAACCGGACATAAAGAGCGTCCTGCGGCAAAAGCCGGGGTGGTTGTGAGCGCAGCGGCACCGGCCGAATGCATCCCGTTGCCGATTGGCTTCAATTCTCTGTCGAAACGTTATGAACGACAGGGGCGGGCCGTGTCATACGACACAGCCCGCCCCTCCCGTGCGGCAGTTGGAGCCGCTCCGCTACTTGAGCCGCGCCATGAGGGCGTGCTCGACGAGCGTGATGAGCGCGCTCTTGGCGTCCGCGCGGTGGCGGGCGTCGGTGGTGATGATGGGGGCGCCGGGACCGATCTGCAGGGCCTCGCGGACCTCCTCCGGCGTGTACGGCTGGTGTCCTTCGAAGCCGTTGAGCGCCACGACGAACGGCAGGCCGCTGTTCTCGAAGTAGTCGACCGCCGGGAAGCAGTCGGCGAGACGGCGCGTGTCGACGAGCACGATCGCACCGATCGCGCCGCGGACCAGGTCGTCCCACATGAACCAGAAGCGGTCCTGGCCCGGCGTACCGAAGAGGTACAGGATCAGGTCCTGGTCGAGCGTGATGCGTCCGAAGTCCATGGCGACCGTGGTGGTCGTCTTGTCACCGGTGTGCGTGAGGTCGTCGATGCCGGCCGAGGCGCTGGTCATGACGGCTTCGGTGCGCAGCGGGTTGATCTCGGACACGGCTCCGACGAACGTGGTCTTGCCCACGCCGAAGCCGCCCGCCACCACGATCTTCGCGGAGGTGGTGGAGCGGGGAGCCGCTCCGCTAGATGTTCCGAAGGCCACTGAGCACCCTTTCGAGCAGTGTTACATCCGGCGTGCCGCCGGCCTCTCCGTTGCCCGGCTGGTGGATGGCCACCATTCCGGCCTCCGCCAGGTCGGCGACGAGGATGCGAGCCACACCGAGCGGCATGGAAAGCAGCGCGGAGACCTCGGCGACCGACTTGACCTCACGGCACAGCGTGCAGATGCGCTGGTGCTCGGGGAGCAGGCCGGACAGGTGCATCGGATCGGCGGTGGTGCTGACCAGCGCCTCGATGGCGAGCTGGTAGCGGGGCCGGGTCCGGCCGCCGGTCATCGCGTAGGGACGCACCAACGGCTGATCGCCTTCCGAGTACGAATCTCCGTACGCATCGGGGTAGGCGGGGGGCGGGGTCATGGATCCTCCGGGCTGGACAGCAGTGGTCAGCGTGCCGTCTGACGGGGCGGCCGGTGGGGGGAACGTTATGACGGCCTGGCGGTGGTACTGGATTCCGGGGCGGGGGCCCGGTCTCCCGGCCGGTAGTACCGTCCGGCCGGGAGAGGGGAAGTCAGCCGAGCAGGCTTCCCTGCAGTTCGGCGCGCAGGTCCGGGGTGAGGACACTGCCCGCGCGATCCACCAGAAGAGCCATCTCGTAGCCCACGAGGCCGATGTCGCACTCCGGGTGCGCCAGTACGGCCAGCGAGGATCCGTCGGAGACGGACATGAGGAACAGGAAGCCCCGGTCCATCTCGACCACGGTCTGGTTGACGGCGCCACCCTCGAAGATGCGGGAGGCACCGGCGGTCAGC
>NZ_LBMK01000002.1:985278-1157778 GCF_001005295.1 Streptomyces yangpuensis
CCACCACCGTGTGCGACACCCCGGGGGTGTTGTCCACGAAGTTGGTGATCAACCAGTTCAGGTTCTGTGCCGCCTGGCTCATCGAACTCAACTAACGCTCCTGCTGGTAAGTGGGGTCGATGTGGTAACTGCCGGTCGCCTGGCTGTTGTTGCCAGCCTGACGGCCCTGCTGGATACCGCGTCGGAGGTTGGTCAGACGGCCGCGGACGTCGTCCGGCGCCCGGGAGACCTGCGGACCCGCCTGCGCCTCGGACTGCTGCTGCGCGGTGCCGGCCACGAGGTTCGCCCGCGGGACCCGGCGGGGCAGCCCCGAGGTCGTGATTCCGCCGGCGGCGGGCTGGCGCACGCGCTCGGCCTGCCGCATCAGCTCGTCGTTCGGCGAGGACTTCCAGCTGACGGTCGGCATGGCGCCGGTCGCCGTCTGGGAGGACTCGGCCGCCTGCTCCTGGCCGCGCTGCGGCAGCTGCTGCTGCGGGGCAGGGGCCGACGGAGCGGACTGCTGCGGCTGCTGGGGTACGGCCGGGACCTGCGCGGGGGGCTGCTGCCCCTCCTCGCGGAACCAGTTCGACTCCAGCGTGTCGAAGATCGGGCTGCGGGCGTCGCCGGCGCTCTGGGCCGGGGGCAGTGCCTCCGGCCGGTGCGCCTGCGGCAGCCGCGGGGCCTCGGACCGCGCGGGCGGTACGGGTGCGTACTCGCCGCCCTGCGGGGCCTGCGGCTGCTGCGGGGCCTGCGGCTGGCGGGCGAACCCGCCGACACCGGGGCCGCCCGGCCGCTGGGGCTGGTAGCCCGGGCGCTCGAACTGGCCGGTGGAGGACGGGTCGATGGGGCCCCGTACGTCCGGACGCTCGAACTGCCCGGTGGTGCTGCCCATGCCGTCGCCCTGGGGCATCGGCGCGTTGAAGTCCGGGCGCGCGAACTCGGCCGTCGAGCCGGGGCCCGAGAGCTCGTCGTGGCCGCGGGCCTGGTCGGAACCCCAGCTGGTGGTCTGCGGGCCGGGCAGCTCCGGACGGGCGCCGGCGGCGCCGCCGCGCGGCGGCAGCTGCTGCCGCGGACCGCCCGGGGCCGCAGCCCCGGGACCGGACTGCTGCTGGGCCTGCTGCGGCTGGGCCTGCTGCTGGGGCTGCTGCGGACGCTCGAAGCCGCTGCCCTGCTGGAAGCCGGAGGCACCGGAGGACGCCGGACGGGCCTGGGGTCCGCCGCCGAAGCCGACGCTGGGCACCGGGCCGCGGGTCGGCAGCGGAGCGCCGGAGCCGAAGGCACCCTGGCCCTGGCCGGCGGTGGTCGGACCGCCCTGCTGGGGACGGGCACCGGGAGCACCGGGACCGCCCTGCGGACCGCCCTGCGGCCGTCCGCCCTGCGGACGCTGGCCGGCACCGTCACGGCCGGGGAGCGCGGCACGCTGACCGCCGCCGACCTGACCGCGCTGCGGGCTCTGGCCCACGGAGGGACGTGCGCCCGGACCGGGCACGGAGGCCTGGGCACCGGGGCCGCCCTGGGCGCCGCCCTGGCCCGGCGTCGGACCCGGCTTCTTGCCGCCCTGGGCGACGTCCACCGGGAGCATGACGAGGGCCGTCGTACCGCCCGAGTCGGAGGGGCGCAGCTGGATGCGGATGCCGTGTCGCAGGGACAGGCGGCCGACCACGAACAGACCCATGCGCCGGGAGACGGAGACGTCCACGGTGGGCGGCGACGCCAGGCGCTCGTTGATCGCGGCGAGGTCCTCCGGGGAGAGACCGATACCGGTGTCGTGGATCTCGACGAGCACGCGGCCGTCGGGCAGTGCGTGACCGGTGACCTTGACCTTGGTCTGCGGGGAGGAGAACGAGGTGGCGTTCTCCAGCAGCTCCGCGAGCACGTGCACGAGGTCGTTGACGACGCGGCCGGCGACGTCGGTGCCGGGCACCGAGGCCAGCTCGACGCGCTCGTACTGCTCCACCTCGGACGCGGCGGCGCGGAGCACGTCGACCAGCGGGACGGGGCGGGTCCACCGGCGGCCCGGCTCCTCGCCCGCGAGGACGAGGAGGTTTTCGCCGTTACGGCGCATGCGGGTCGCGAGGTGGTCGAGCTTGAAGAGGGAGGACAGCTGGTCCGGGTCGGCTTCGCGCGACTCCAGTTCGGAGATGAGCGAGAGCTGACGCTGGATGAGGCCCTGCGAGCGGCGCGAGAGGTTGGTGAACATCGCGTTGACGTTGCCCCGCAGGAGGGCCTGCTCGGCTGCGAGGCGGACGGCCTCACGGTGCACGTCGTCGAAGGCCGCGGCCACCTGGCCGATCTCGTCGCGGGTGTGCAGACCGACCGACTCCACGGACGTGTCCACGTCCTGCGGGTCGGACTCGGACAGCTGCTTGACGAGCTCGGGCAGACGGTCCTGGGCGACGCGCGTCGCGGTGTCCTGCAGGCGGCGCAGCGAGCGGATCATCGAGCGGGCCATGACGAATGCGCCGACGAGGGAGACACCGAGGACGAGGAGGATCAGGGCACCGTTGATGATGGCGTCCTGCTGGGCCTCGTTCTTCAGCTCACGGGCCTTCTGCTCCATCTCCTCAAGCAGGGTCAGCTCGATGACCTTCATCGCCTGGAGCTTGGTGCCGTCCGCGTCGTACCAGTCCAGCCAGGACCGGTTCTTCTCGCGGAGGAAGGCGTCCTGGCTGGCCAGCACGCGGCGTGCGTAGTGGTCGGCGCTGGAGATCTCGGAGTTGCTGTCGCCCAGACCCGCGAGGAGCTCCTCGGTGCGGCCCTGGTAGACGAGCTCGAAGGTGGTCTTCGACTGCTGCTCGCCCTTCTGCGCGGAGAGGGCGTAGAGGCGGTCGTTCTCCTCCAGCTTGCCCTGCTTCTCGTTGGTGTCGGGAAGCGAGGCGGCGATGATCGCGCGCTGGATGGAGGCGTATTCCTTGGCGGCGGAGAATGCGGCCAGGGCACGCGTACGCTTGATCATCTCCGGGTTGGAGGTGGCCTGCGCCATGTCCTGGGAGAGCGAGAGCAGCGAGACGATCATCGCGTTGTACTCGCTGACGGTCTGCTGTGCGCCGTTGACGTACGCCTTGTCGCGGACCGTCTGGATGTTCGCGATCTGACGGCCGATCTGCAGCACGTTGTTGCGGATCGACTTGAGGGTGTCGTCCTTCGCGCCGGTGCTGTCGACCTTGTCGGTCGCGGCGGTGAAGGCCAAGGCGGCGGTGTCGGTCTGCGCGCGGGCACCGTCGACGCTGCTGTTGGTCTTGCCCTTGGAGAGCGTGAGCGGACCCGCGGAGAGGTCGCGCTCCTCCTGGAGCATGGCGGCCAGGTTGGTGGCCTGCCGCGTCATCGTCGTCAGCAGCTGCATGTGCTCGAGCTGCGCGATGTCGTTGAGCGAGTCGTTGATACGGAAGCCACCGAGCGTGGTGGCGGCGACGACCGGCAGGGTCAGCAGCGACACGAGTCGCGTGCTGATGCGCCAGTTCTGCATGGCGAGGCGGGAGCCGGGCCCACTGGGGGCCTTCGGTATCGCCGCGTCCTGCTCAGCCGGCCCGGCCTTGTCCTTGGACTTGGCCTTCAGGCTCTTCACGCGGCCCTTCGCCTTCACCGCTGCGGAAGCGTCGGGGCTCACGCCTTCGACAGCCGGCCCGCGGTTCTGGGCGTGCTGGGGCGAGGAGCCACGGTCGGTCCCGCCGCGCGGCTCCTGCTCCGCCGCAGCGCTGCCATCCCTCTTGAATCGTCCCTGCACTAGCGTCGCAACCTCTGGACCAGGCGCCCCGCCGGATGAGCGGCGGAACGGTGTCGAGTCGTGGGGCACTTTCGGCCCCATGGTGGTCGTCGGTGACCGGCGCGTCTCCCTTTCTCTCCGCCGCTCGGCGCTGAGTCGCGCCACCTGCGCGCCGGACTGAGTCCCGCGGCGGTCCCGCGAATTCCAGCACAGTGGCGGATCTCCAACAAGGTGCGCGTGTCGGCCCGGAGAGTCGGTCACGGCTCGTGACAGATGCACTACACGATGTGCGACCGCATTCGGTTGAAATCGGACTTACGTCATCCAAACAGCGCGGTCGGCAGGGTGTCCCAGTCGAGATGATCAGGAGCGGAATGGCGCATTCAGTGGCGCAATGTCCGTTTCGGTCGGTGTGATCGACTGTCCATTATGGAAGTAATGTCCGGTCGCTGGTGAGCAAACTCACATAGCCGTGGCCATTACTTCCCGGTTCGCCAGGGGATTCGGATGTTTAGCCTTGCCCCTTGAAGGGTTGGGCCAGGGCTGGTGCCCGCGCCGGCCGACATCCGCAGAGCGAACCGAGGACCCCGAACTCCGATGAAGACGACGACGATGTTCCGCAACATAGCCAACCCCCGCCGCACCACCCTCGCGCACCTCAAGGACGCCGAGGAGCTGCAGGCGGCACCGGCCACCCCGGAACACGCCGTCGAGCTGCCGACGCAGACCGCCAACCCCCGGCGCACGGTCCTGATGGACGCGCCGGTCGCCGCCGCGCAGTAAGCCGCCCCGCACGGAACGTGAAGCGCCGCTGCCCGCCGCGTTAGCCTGGGGTCCGCAGACTCCAGCCAGCGGACATACAGAGGGGCAGACGCAACACGTGCGCATCGCCAGGTTCTCGATCGACGGCAATGTCGCGTTCGGCGCGGTCGAGGGCGACGCCGCCCCCGGCAACGAAGCGTCGCTCGTGCTCGACATCATCAAGGGCATCCCGTTCGCGGACTTCGAGCTCTCGGGCACGAAGGTCCCGCTGAGCAAGGTCCGCCTGCTGCCGCCCGTGCTCCCGAACAAGGTCGTGGCCATCGGCCGCAACTACGCGGAGCACGCGGCGGAGCTCGGCCACGCCATCTTCGACGATCAAGGCCGTCCCGACGCCCCCATCACCTTCTTCAAGCCGTCCACCTCCGTGGTCGGCCCGGGCGACCCGATCACCTACCCCTCCTTCTCCCAGGACCTCCATCACGAGGCAGAGCTCGCCGTGGTCATCGGCCGCATGTGCCGCGAGGTTCCCAGGGAGCGCGTCAAGGACGTCATCCTCGGCTACACCTGCGCCAACGACGTCACGGCGCGCGACGTGCAGCAGCGTGAGAAGCAGTGGGCCCGCGCCAAGGGCTTCGACAGCTCCTGCCCCCTCGGCCCCTGGATCGAGACCGACCTGGACCCGGGCGACCTGACCATCCAGTGCACCGTCAACGGCCAGCAGCGCCAGCTGGGCCGCACCAGTGACATGGTCCGCTCCATCGAGGACCTGGTCGTCCACATCACCGAGGCCATGACGCTGCTCCCCGGCGACGTCATCCTCACGGGGACCCCGGCCGGAGTCGGCCCCCTCAACGTCGGCGACGAGGTCGCCGTCACCATCGAAGGCATCGGCACTCTCACCAACAAGGTGATCAAGCGTGGTTAACGGACCTGTCCGCGTACGTTTCTGTCCCTCCCCGACCGGCAACCCCCACGTGGGTCTGGTCCGCACCGCCCTGTTCAACTGGGCGTTCGCGCGCCACCACGGCGGCACGTTCGTCTTCCGTATCGAGGACACCGACGCGGCCCGCGACTCCGAGGAGTCCTACGGCCAGCTGCTCGACTCGCTGCGGTGGCTCGGCTTCACCTGGGACGAGGGCCCCGAGGTCGGCGGTCCGCACGCGCCGTACCGTCAGTCCGAGCGCATGGACATCTACGCGGACGTCGCGAAGAAGCTGCTCGACGGCGGCTACGCGTACCACTGCTACTGCTCCACCGAGGAACTCGACGCCCGCCGCGCGGCCGCCCGCGCCGCCGGCAAGCCCTCCGGCTACGACGGTCACTGCCGCGAGCTCACCCCCGTGCAGATCGAGGCGTACCAGGGCGAGCACCGCCCCGCGATCGTCCGCTTCCGGATGCCCGACGAGCCCATCACCTTCACCGACCTGGTGCGCGGCGAGCTGACCTTCACCCCGGACAACGTGCCGGACTTCGGCATCGTGCGGGCCAACGGCGCTCCGCTCTACACCCTGGTCAACCCGGTGGACGACGCGCTGATGGAGATCACGCACGTCCTGCGCGGCGAGGACCTGCTCTCCTCCACCCCCCGCCAGATCGCCCTCTACAAGGCGCTGACCGAGCTGGGCGTCGCCAAGAGCACCCCCGCCTTCGGCCACCTGCCGTACGTGATGGGCGAAGGCAACAAGAAGCTCTCCAAGCGCGACCCCGAGGCCTCGCTCAACCTGTACCGCGAGCGCGGCTTCCTCCCCGAGGGCCTGCTGAACTACCTCTCGCTCCTCGGCTGGTCCTTCTCCAAGGACCAGGACGTCTTCTCCATCGAGCAGATGGTCGAGAAGTTCGACATCGACGGCGTGAACGCCAACCCGGCGCGCTTCGACCTGAAGAAGGCCGAGTCGATCAACGGCGACCACATCCGCCTGCTCGACCCGAAGGTGTTCGCGGACCGCTGCGCCCCGTGGCTGCAGGCCCCGCACGCCAACTGGGAGCCGGAGGACTTCGACGCCGAGGCCTGGGAGCGCATCGCGCCGTACGCCCAGACGCGCGTGGGCGTACTGTCGGAGATCACCGCCAACGTGGACTTCCTGTTCCGCAAGGAGCCCGTCGAGGACCAGGCCTCCTGGGACAAGGCGATGAAGGGCGAGCCGGCGGCCCTGCTGACCACCGCCCGCGAGAAGCTGGCCGACGCCGACTGGTCGGACCCCGAGTCCCTCAAGCAGGCCGTCCTGACCGCCGGCGAGGCGCACGGCCTCAAGCTCGGCAAGGCCCAGGCGCCGGTCCGCGTGGCCGTCACCGGCCGCACGGTCGGCCTGCCGCTCTTCGAGTCCCTGGAGATCCTGGGCAAGGAGCGCTCGCTGTCCCGCATCGACGCGGCCCTGGCCAAGCTGGCCGGCTGACCCGCGGCAGCACCGTCACGTCCCGCAGGGGGCGGCGCCCGAACCCGGGCCGCCGCCCCCTGCGGCGTTCCCGCCGGCGGGAACGCCGCGACGTACGCCCGTGTCGCCGTCTTCCGTGGCGGACTTCCCTGTCGTGCCCACCCCGGAGGTGCCCGCGGCGTAGGCTCGGGCACATGCCGATCCGCGCCGTGCTGTGGGACATCGACGACACCCTCTTCGACTACACGGGGGCCGACGCGGCCGGGCTCGCGGCGCAGCTGGAGGCCGTCCGGCTCGCGGAGCGGTACGGGACCCCCGGGCAGGCGCTCGCGCGCTGGAGGGAGATCACCGACCGGCACTGGGCGCGCTTCGCCGCCGGGGTGGGCACCTTCCAGGGGCAGCGCCAGGAGCGGGTGCGGGAGTTCCTCGACGAGCCCGGCATGACCGCCGCCGAGGCCGACGCCTGGTTCGACCAGTACGTGGAGCACTACAAGGCCGCCTGGACCCTCTTCCCCGACGTCGTGCCGGCCCTCGACGCCCTCGCCGCCGACTACCGCCACGGCGTGCTCTCCAACTCCTCCACGGCCAACCAGGACCCCAAGCTGCGCCGGCTCGGGCTGCGCGAGCGCTTCGAGGTGCTGGTCTGCGCCGTCGAGCTCGGCGTCAGCAAGCCCGAGGCGGAGGCCTTCCTCGCCGCGTGCGAGGCGCTCGGGCTGCCGCCGCAGGACGTGGCGTACGTGGGGGACCAGCCCGAGATCGACGCGCGTGGGGCCCGCGACGCCGGGCTGCTGGCCGTCTGGATCGACCGGGACGGCCGCAGAGGCCCCGGCCCCGAGGGGGCGCACCGGATCGAAGGCCTTGACCGGCTGCCTGAGCTGCTGGCACGGGATACCCGTTTTGGAGCACGGTCAGGCATCCGGTAATGTTCTTTCTGCGCCGCCGGAGCGGGCCGAAAGGCCGGACGGAGGCGCCACTCGAAAGAAAATCCCCCCAAGGGGTTGACTTTCGGTGGGGTATAGTGTAATTGGCAACACGAGGGTTTCTGGTTCCCTTATTCTAGGTTCGAGTCCTGGTACCCCAGCGCAGTGCAGCAGTAACGCAGTGCTTAGCCCCCGTTGTGTAGCGGCCTAGCACGCCGCCCTCTCAAGGCGGTAGCGCCGGTTCGAATCCGGTCGGGGGTACAGATCCTTCCCGCAAGATCTCCTATGGGTAGCTCCCGGACGTCTTGATGCAGGATCGCTAGGGCCCCCGTTGTGTAGCGGCCTAGCACGCCGCCCTCTCAAGGCGGTAGCGCCGGTTCGAATCCGGTCGGGGGTACTGGTCTGGTATAGACCACATTGGGCTATGGTGTAATTGGCAACACGAAGGTTTCTGGTTCCTTTGTTCTAGGTTCGAGTCCTGGTAGCCCAGCGCAGTACAAGCAAGCCCCCGTTGTGTAGCGGCCTAGCACGCCGCCCTCTCAAGGCGGTAGCGCCGGTTCGAATCCGGTCGGGGGTACGCACAGAAGAGGCCCTCCGCGTTCATCGCGGAGGGCCTCTTCGCCGTTGCCCCGCCCCTGCCGACGCAGGCACCCGCGGACAACGATGACGCAGGCACAAGTGCGGGCCCGGAGGCGCGTGTTCGGACGTGTGCGGCGTCGAACGCGCCCCCGGGCCCGGGGGTGAACAGGTGGGATCGGGGCGTCAGCCGGAGCGGCGCAGCGCCTCCGTGAGGCGGGCGGCCGCGTCGATGACGGCCTGGGCGTGCATCCGGCCCGGGTGGCGGGTCAGGCGCTCGATCGGCCCGGAGACCGATACGGAGGCCACCACCCGGTTCGACGGCCCGCGCACCGGCGCCGAGACGGACGCCACGCCGGGCTCCCGCTCGCCGATCGACTGAGCCCAGCCGCGCCGCCGTACGCCCGAGAGCGCCGTCGCCGTGAAACGCGCGCCCTGCAGGCCCCGGTGGAGCCGCTCGGGCTCCTCCCAGGCCATCAGGATCTGCGCGGCCGAGCCGGCCTTCATCGGCAGGGTCGAGCCCACCGGGACGGTGTCCCGCAGGCCCGACAGCCGTTCCGCCGCCGCCACACAGATGCGCATGTCTCCCTGACGCCGGTAGAGCTGCGCGCTCTCACCCGTCACGTCACGGAGGTGGGTGAGTACCGGTCCCGCCGTGGCCAGCAGGCGGTCCTCGCCGGCCGCGGCGGCGAGCTCCGCCAGCCGCGGTCCGAGGATGAACCGGCCCTGCATGTCCCTCGCCACCATCCGGTGGTGTTCCAGTGCCACGGCAAGGCGATGTGCCGTGGGTCGTGCGAGCCCTGTCGCCGCGACCAGCCCGGCGAGGGTGGCCGGACCGGACTCCAGTGCGCTCAATACCAGAGCTGCCTTGTCGAGAACGCCGACGCCGCTAGAGTTGTCCATGAAACGATATTCGCGTCTCACACTGTGAAACGCAAGTTCAATTTTTCCAAGAACCAGCGAGTCTGTATGTGCGGGTCCACGAACCACTGGGTCCGAGCCGTCGTCCGGGACGTGGGGTACGGGCGTCTGGCGCACGAATCTCTATGAAGCGCCGGCACAACCCGCCGGCCGGAGGGAAAGCGATGGGTAGGACACTCGCGGAGAAGGTCTGGGACGACCATGTCGTCCGGCGCGCCGAAGGCGAGCCCGACCTCCTCTTCATCGATCTGCACCTGCTGCACGAGGTGACCAGCCCGCAGGCCTTCGACGGCCTGCGCCAGGCCGGCCGCAAGGTCCGACGCCTTGACCTCACCATCGCGACCGAGGACCACAACACCCCCACCCTCGACATCGACAAGCCGATCGCGGACCCGGTCTCCCGGGCCCAGCTGGAGACGCTGCGCGCGAACTGCGCCGAGTTCGGTGTCCGCCTGCACTCGCTGGGCGACGTGGAGCAGGGTGTGGTCCACGTCGTGGGACCGCAGCTGGGACTGACCCAGCCCGGCACCACCGTGGTCTGCGGTGACTCGCACACCTCGACGCACGGCGCCTTCGGCGCGCTGGCCTTCGGCATCGGCACGAGCCAGGTCGAGCACGTACTGGCCACCCAGACGCTGCCGCTGGCCCGCCCGAAGACGATGGCGATCACCGTCACCGGCGCGCTGGCCGAAGGCGTCACCGCCAAGGACCTGATCCTGGCGATCATCGCCAAGATCGGCACCGGCGGCGGCCAGGGCTACATCCTGGAGTACCGCGGCGAGGCCATCGAGCGGCTCTCGATGGAAGCCCGCATGACCATCTGCAACATGTCGATCGAGGCCGGCGCCCGCGCGGGCATGATCGCCCCCGACCAGACCACCTTCGACTACCTGCAGGGCCGCGACCACGCCCCCGTGGGCGAGGACTGGGATGCGGCCGTCGCGTACTGGAAGACCCTGCGCACCGACGAGGACGCGGTCTTCGACGCGGAGGTCGTCATCGACGGCGCCGCGCTCTCCCCCTTCGTCACCTGGGGCACCAACCCGGGCCAGGGCGCGCCGCTGTCGGCCGAGGTCCCCGACCCGGCTTCGTACGAGGACGCTTCGGAGCGCCTCGCGGCCGAAAAGGCCCTGGAGTACATGGGGTTGACCGCCGGGCAGCCGCTGCGGGACATCAAGGTCGACACCGTCTTCGTAGGTTCCTGCACCAACGGCCGCATCGAGGACCTGCGCGCCGTCGCCGGGATCATCGAGGGCCGCAAAGTCGCCGACGGTGTACGGATGCTGGTCGTACCGGGCTCGGTCCGCGTCGCCCTCCAGGCCGTGGAAGAGGGCCTGGACAAGGTCTTCAAGGAGGCCGGCGCCGAGTGGCGGCACGCGGGCTGTTCGATGTGCCTGGGCATGAACCCGGACCAACTGGCGCCCGGTGAACGCTCCGCGTCCACCTCCAACCGCAACTTCGAGGGCCGGCAGGGCAAGGGCGGGCGTACGCACCTGGTCTCCCCGCAGGTGGCCGCCGCCACCGCCGTGCTGGGCCATCTGGCCTCGCCCGCCGACCTGTCCGCCGCCGACGCGACCGCCGGAGTCTGAACCATGGAAGCCTTCACCGTCCACACCGGCCGGGCCGTCCCGCTGCGCCGCAGCAACGTCGACACCGACCAGATCATCCCGGCCCACTGGCTCAAGAAGATCACCCGCGACGGCTTCGAGGACGGGCTCTTCGAGGCCTGGCGCAAGGACCCGGAGTTCGTCACGAACCGCCCGGAGCGCGCCGGAGCGACCGTGCTCGTCGCAGGCCCCGACTTCGGTACCGGCTCCTCGCGCGAGCACGCCGTCTGGGCCCTGCAGAACTTCGGCTTCAAGACGGTCATCTCCTCCCGCTTCGCCGACATCTTCCGCGGGAACTCGCTGAAGAACGGCCTGCTGACCGTCGTGCTCCCGCAGGAGACGGTCGACCGGCTGTGGGCGCTGACGGAGGCCGACCCCACCGCCGAGATCACGGTCGACCTGGTCGACCGCCAGGTACGCGCGGAAGGCATCGTGGCCGAGTTCGAACTTGACGACAACGCCCGCTGGCGTCTGCTGGAAGGCCTGGACGACATCTCGCTCACCCTTCAGAACGAAGCGGACATCGCCACCTACGAAAGCGGCCGGCCGGCCTTCAAGCCGCGCACCATTCAGGCCTGATTCCTGCCTGATCAGCGGTTATTCACCCCCGGGTGATCACAACGACAACACTGTGCCCCCCGCCCTCCGGCGGGGGGCACAGCCGTTTGTTGAGGCCCCGTGAGGCGACAACTCGCCCCAGATGGCACAATCTGTGCATGGAACGCGACAGTCAACTCGAGCTCTACGAACTCGTCGCGGACCGGCTGAAAGAAGCACACACACGGGTGCGCTCACTGCAAGTCCCGGAGGGCGTAAGGATGGCGCTGTCCCGGAAGCTGTTGGTCGTCACGGCCGCGGCGAAGCATGATCTCGCCGATGCGGCAAGGCGCCTGGACAGGTTGATGAAGGACCTCGACGAGGGTCGATTCCCTGAAGGCGACTGATGCGAAGGAACTCCGTAACCGCCTCCGGCGTTGCGGCACTAGGGTGATTAGCCCGTTTCGTGTTTGATTTGCGGTATATATCCGCCTAACGTGCGAAATAAGCTTGAACACATTCGTTCTGGCGAAGTCTCCGAAGGGGAAGACGTGAACAAGGCGCAGCTCGTAGAAGCGATTGCCGACAAGCTGGGCGGCCGCCAGCAGGCCGCGGACGCTGTCGACGCGGTACTGGACGCCATCGTCCGCGCTACCGTCGCGGGCGACCGGGTCTCGGTCACGGGCTTCGGCTCGTTCGAGAAGGTCGACCGTCCGGCCCGTTACGCCCGCAACCCGCAGACGGGTGAGCGCGTCCGGGTCAAGAAGACCTCGGTGCCCCGATTCCGTGCCGGCCAGGGCTTCAAGGACCTGGTCAGCGGCACCAAGAAGCTGCCCAAGGGCGGCGAGGTGTCGGTGAAGAAGGCGCCGAAGGGCAGCCTCACCGGCGGTGCCTCCGCGACGGTCAAGAAGGCCGCGGCGAAGAAGGCCACCACCGCGAAGAAGGCCGCGGCGAAGACCACGGTCGCAAAGAAGGCCGCCGTGAAGACCACCGCGACCGCCAAGAAGGCGGCCGTGAAGAGCACCACCACGGCGAAGAAGACCACCGCGGCCGCCAAGAAGGCCACCACCGCCAAGAAGACCACGGCGGCGGCGAAGAAGACCACCGCCGCCGCGAAGAAGACCGCCCCGGCGGCCAAGAAGGTCACCGCAGCGACGAAGGCGCCGGCCAAGAAGACGGCGACCCGCAAGGCCACCGCGAAGAAGACCACCGCCCGCAAGAAGTAAGGGCACGAGTCACACACGCCGGGCCGGCTTCCCCCGCGGGGGAAGCCGGCCCGCGGTGCGTTCCGGGGACCACCGGCCGCCCCGTGGGCGTTCCGGCGGACCGGTTCAGAAGGTCTGCAGCGTGATCAGGGTGATCCGCAGGTCCGCGCCCTTGCCGTCCGTCTCGATCCGGACCCGCTGCCCGGGCCGCAGCAGCCGCAGGCCGCCCGCGTCGAACGCCCGGGCCTCGAAGGACACCGGGGTGCCGTCGTCCAGCAGCACACTGCCGCTGCGGGTCTGGGAGTCGTACGTGTACGCGGTCGCCTGCATACCCGCACTGTATCGGGCCGTGTGACGCCCCACACCGAGGGCGAGCGCCGTGCGCAGGTCCGCCGCCGTGTCCACGTCGCGGCGCACGCTGTCCACGTCCGCCAGTGCGATTTCCACCGCCCCCGAGGCGGAATGCCTGGCCCGCGACGCACCCCCGAAGGAAGGGGCCAATTCCATGCCGGACGCGGCGGAAAGCAAGGTCGTACCGATTCCGGTCGCATCCGCCAGAAATGCCCGCGGAAATACCGATGCGTTTTCGAGCACGCGTAGCAATTCGGAGGGCCGTAGCGCTGGCAGGTCCGCGTTCATCGCCGCGACCGGGGCGGCGGGCCGCGCCTCGCGGGCCGCCCGCGCGCCGTGCGCCAGCGCCGCGTTGAGCCCGGCCGCCGGGACGTCCGGGACGATCCGCGCACCCAGCCCGGCCAGTTCCGCGCCGGCCGCGGCGTCGTCCGTGACGACCACCACATCCGAGACCGCGGTGCAGGCCAGCGCCCCCGCGACGGTGTCCAGGGCGAACGCCAGGGCCAGCCCCGGACGCGAGGCCCCCACGGCCGCCGCGAGCCGGCTCTTGGCCACCGACAGGGGCTTCAGCGGGACCACCAGACTCCAGACGGCGTTCGTGACGGACTCCTTCCCTCCGGTACGCTCCGGCCCCTCCCCGGGCCAAGGCCGGGTCATGGCCCGGTCATGTGTCGGCCCATTGTCGCCCCCGCCTGGCAGCCCGGGGGTCTGCCGGGGTGAGCGGGGCGTACGGTGTTCTCGACAGAGACCGGGCCCGGGGTGACACTTGTCCGGCCGACGACGAGGTGCCCCAGCCGCGACCGGTCCTAGAGGAAGGTGTCCGAGTGTCCCGCCGCAGAATCGGCTTCTGGTACCGCCTGGCGGCGGTCATCGCAAAACCGCCGCTGGTAGTGCTCTTCAAGCGGGACTGGCGGGGGGNCCACCAAAAACCCGCCGCTGGTAGTGCTCTTCAAGCGGGACTGGCGGGGAATGGAGCACATTCCGGCCGAGGGCGGTTTTATCACCGCCGTCAATCACAACTCGTATCTGGACCCGCTCTCCTACGCGCACTTCCAGTACAACACCGGCCGGGTGCCCCGATTGCTCGCCAAGGCCGCCCTCTTCAAGGTCCCCTTTGTCGGGTCGATCCTCCGCGGCAGCGGGCAGATCCCCGTCTACCGGGAGAGCACCAACGCCCTGGACGCATTCCGCGCCGCCGTCGACGCCATCGAGCGCGGCGAATGCGTCGCCTTTTACCCCGAGGGCACCCTGACCCGGGATCCCGACATGTGGCCGATGGCCGGCAAGACCGGCGTCGCCCGCGTCGCGCTGATCACCAGGGCGCCCGTCATTCCGGTGGCCCAGTGGGGTGCGAACCTCGCCATGCCGCCGTACGCCAAGGAGAACAAGGTCCGGCTCCTCCCGCGCAAGACCCTCCAGGTGCTCGCCGGACCGCCCGTGGACCTCTCGGCCTACTACGACCGGGAACCCACCCCGGACGTCCTCAAGGAGGCCACCGAGACCATCATGGCGGCCGTCACCCGCCTCCTGGAGGAGGTACGGGGAGAGACCGCGCCCGAGCAGCCGTACGACCATCGCAACGCCAGGGCGGAACAGCGGCGCAAGGCCGCAGGGGAGGGGAAGAAGTGACACGTCCCATGAAGGCGACCGTCTTCGGAACAGGCTCCTGGGGCACGGCCTTCGCCATCGTGCTCGCCGACGCCGGCTGCGAGGTCACCCTGTGGGGCCGCCGCAGGGAGGTCGTCGACGCCATCAACACCGGCCGGACGAACCCGGACTACTTCCCCGACGTCGAACTCCCGGCGAACATCCGGGCCACCGGCGACCCGGCCGAGGCCGCCGCGGGCGCCGACTTCACCGTCCTGGCCGTCCCCTCGCAGACCCTGCGCGACAACCTCGCCGCCTGGGCCCCGCTGCTGGCCCCCGACACGGTGCTCGTCTCCCTGATGAAGGGCATCGAACTCGGCACCGCCAAGCGGATGAGCGAGGTCATCGAAGAGGTCGCCAAGGTCCCCGCCGAGCGCATCGCGGTCGTCACCGGCCCCAACCTGGCCGCCGAGATCGCCGCGCGCCAGCCCGCGGCCTCCGTCGTCGCCTGCGTGGACGAGGCCGTGGCCCAGCGCCTCCAGGCCGCCTGCCACACCCCGTACTTCCGCCCGTACACCAGCACCGACGTCATCGGCTGCGAGCTCGGCGGCGCCGTCAAGAACGTCATCGGCCTCGCCGTCGGCATCGCGGACGGCATGGGCCTCGGCGACAACACCAAGGGCTCGCTCATCACCCGCGGACTCGCCGAGGCGACCCGCCTGGGCGTGGCCATGGGCGCCGACCCGCTCACCTTCTCCGGCCTCGCGGGCCTCGGCGACCTGGTCGCCACCTGCTCCTCGCCGCTCTCCCGGAACCACACCTTCGGCACCAACCTCGGCCGCGGCATGACGCTGGAGGAGACCATCGCGGTCACCAAGCAGACCGCCGAAGGAGTCAAGTCCTGCCAGTCGGTGGCCGATCTGGCCGGCCGGCACGGGGTGGACATGCCGATCACCGAGACGGTGGTGGACATCGTCCACCACGGCAAGCCGACCCTCGTGGCCCTGAAGGAACTGATGGGCCGCAGCGCCAAACCGGAACGTCGCTGACTCCTTACCGGACGCACGAGCGGGTACGCTCATGCCGATATGAGCAGCGAGAACCTCCCCCAGACCCCTGAGCAGCAGGGCCGTAAGCCCCGCGTGGCCGTCGTGTTCGGCGGCCGCAGCTCGGAACACGCCATCTCGGTCGTCACGGCGGGCGCCGTCCTGCGCTCCATCGACCGGTCCAAGTACGAGGTGCTGCCCATCGGCATCACCACGGACGGCCGGTGGGCGCTGACCGCCGACGAGCCCGCGCGGATGGCCATCGCAGACCGCAGGCTCCCGAGCGTCGAGGAGCTCGCCGAGTCCGAGGACGGCGCCGTCGTCCTCTCGGTCGACCCGGCCAGCCGCCAGGTCGTCTACACCGAGCCGGGCGCCGTCCCGAAGGCCCTGGGCGAGGTCGACGTCGTCTTCCCCGTGCTGCACGGCCCCTACGGCGAGGACGGCACCCTCCAGGGCCTTCTGGAGCTCTCCGGCATCCCGTACGTCGGCTCGGGCGTCCTCGCCTCGGCCGTCGGGCAGGACAAGGACTACATGAAGCGGGTGTTCACGTCCTTCGGGCTGAGCGTCGGCCCGTACGTGACCATCCGTCCCCGTGAGTGGGAGGCCGACCGGGACGCCGCCACGGCCCGGATCCTGGACTTCGCCGCCGAGCACGGCTGGCCGCTCTTCGTGAAGCCCGCCCGGGCCGGCTCCTCGATCGGCATCACCAAGGTCGACGACGCCTCCGGCCTGGAGGCCGCCGTCAAGGAGGCCCGCCGCCACGACCCGAAGATCATCGTGGAGGCGCTGCTGCGTGGCCGCGAGATCGAGTGCGGCGTCCTGGAGTTCGAGGACGGGCCGCGGGCCAGCGTGCCCGCCGAGATCCCGCCGGTGTCCAGCCACGACTTCTACGACTTCGAGGCGAAGTACATCGACTCCGCCTCCGGGATCGTGCCCGCCCCGCTCACCCCGGAGCAGACCGCCGAGGTGCAGCGGCTCGCGATCGAGGCCTTCGAGGCCGCGTCCTGCGAGGGCCTCGTGCGCGCCGACTTCTTCCTCACCGAGGACGGCGAGTTCGTCATCAACGAGATCAACACGATGCCCGGTTTCACGCCGATCTCGATGTACCCGCTGATGTGGGAGAAGACCGGCATCGCGTACCCGGAGCTGGTGGATCGCCTGATCCAGGCGGCCCTGCGCCGTTCCACCGGGCTGCGCTAGCAGCAGGCACACCGCCGCCCGCCGGCCGCCCCGCACGGGGGCGGGCGGCGGGCGGCGGTGTGCCGGAGCTCAGTAGGAGGCGATGCCCGCGGGCACGGTCGCGGCGATCGCCGTGGACAGACCGACGAGCATCCCCGCGTCCGTGGCATGCTCCTTGTCGACCAGGACCTCCGTGTAAGCCAGCCGCATCCCGGTGGTGAAACGGAATCCGCCGTCGCCACGCTTCTCCAGCAGCCAGGACACGCCGTTCACCTCGACGCCCCCCTGGTTCGGATCCAGCATCTCGGGGGGCCTGGGGATACCGCACCGCAGTACGATCGCCGAGCCGCCCCACGAGGCGGTCAGGCCGGACTCCGGTTCGGTCCGGGTCCGTGCCAGGCCGGCCACCGTCTCCGGGAGCTCCTTGTGCAGTGCCGCACAGAACCCCGCGACATTGCCCGGCGGCGTGGGGGGAGGCTCCACCCGGGCCTCAGAACCGCCCGGGGAGCACGCCGCCAGGGCGGCGGGCACGGCCAGGGCGACGGGCACGGCCAGGACACGGAGGGGCCGGTGGTGGAGGGACATCACCGGCCAAGAGTAGACGGGGGCTACAGATGGACCACCGGGCAGGTCAGGGTGCGGGTGATCCCCTCCACCTGCTGGACCTTGGCGACGACCATGCGGCCGAGCTCGTCCACGGTGTCGGCCTGGGCGCGCACGATCACGTCGTACGGACCTGTCACGTCCTCGGCCTGGATCACCCCCGGGATCTGGCCGATGGACTCGGCGACGAACGACGCCTTGCCCACCTCGGTCTGAATGAGGATGTACGCCTGTACCACGGAACCTCCAGGGCGGCCACGAGGATCATTTCCCCTAACCTTCGGGTGAACCCCACACGATGGACAGGGCCGGGGGAAGAAGGGACGCCACGGTACCGCGTCGCCGTGCGCCACGGGGAGACCTGCGGGCCCGGCGCCACGCACAGCGGGGCGTACGGAGAGCAGAAGTTGACGTATCTGTTGACGGTACCCAGAGCTGTGACGGCTCGCGACCGCAAGCGGACTGGGCAAGAAGGGGCACAGGGATGAAGGGCACTGTCGGCGAGCTGGGGGAGTTCGGGCTGATCAGGGAGCTCACCTCACGACTCACCACCACCCCGGCGGTCCGTCTCGGACCCGGCGACGACGCGGCGGTCGTCTCGGCCCCCGACCGGCGGGTCGTGGCGAGCACCGACATCCTGCTGGAGGGCCGGCACTTCCGGCGCGACTGGTCCACGGCCTACGACGTCGGCCGCAAGGCCGCCGCGCAGAACCTCGCGGACATCGCGGCCATGGGGGCGGTGCCGACCGCGCTGCTCCTCGGCCTCGTCGTACCCGCCGAACTCCCGGTCACCTGGCCCACCGAGCTGATGGACGGCATCCGCGACGAGTGCCAGGTCGCCGGCGCGGCCGTGGTCGGCGGGGACGTGGTCCGCGGAGACACCATCACCGTCTCCATCACCGCCCTCGGTGACCTGCGCAACCACGAGCCCGTCCTGCGTTCCGGGGCCCAGCCCGGCGACGTCGTCGCCGTCACCGGCTGGCTCGGCTGGTCCGCGGCCGGCTTCGCCGTGCTCTCGCGCGGCTTCCGCTCCCCGCGGGCGTTCGTGGAGGCCCACCGGCGCCCCGAACCGCCGTACCACGCCGGACCTGCGGCCGCCGGCCTTGGCGCCAGCGCCATGACCGACGTCAGCGACGGCCTGATCGCGGACCTCGGGCACATCGCCGAGGCCAGCAAGGTCCGCATCGACCTCCGCTCGGCCGCCGTCGACATCCCGACCCAGATGCACGACATCGGGCAGGCCGTCGGCGTGGACCCGCTCCAGTGGGTCCTCACCGGGGGAGAGGACCACGCGATCGTGGCGACCTTCCCGCCCGACGTGAAGCTCCCCGCCCGCTGGAAGGTCATCGGCGAGGTGCTCAACCGCTCCGCGCTGCCCCAGGTGACCGTCGACGGCGCGCCCTGGACCAGCACCGGCGGCTGGGACCACTTCGGGGCCGACCCGGCCTCCCAGGACGGCACGCTGTGACCACGGCACCGCCGCTGTGCCTGACCGTCGCCGGATCGGACTCCGGCGGCGGCGCGGGCATCCAGGCCGACCTCAAGACCATGCTGGCCCTCGGCGTCCACGGCATGAGCGTGGTGACCGCTGTGACCGCCCAGAACTCCCTCGGGGTACGGGGAGCCTGGGAGCTGCCCGCCGAGGCCGTCACGGCCCAGTACCGGGCCGTCGTGGACGACATAGGCGTGCACGCCGTGAAGACCGGCATGCTCTCCTCCGCCGCCCTGGTCGAGACCGTGGCCGCGCTGCTGGCCGACACCGCGGCCCCGGCCGTCGTGGACCCCGTCGGCGTCTCCAAGCACGGGGACGCGCTGCTCGCCGCCTCCGCGCTGGACGCCGTACGCGGTGAACTGCTGCCGCGGGCCACCGTGGCCACACCCAACCTCGACGAGGTCGCCCAGCTCACCGGCATCGCCGTGCAGTCCGAGGACGACATGCGGCGGGCCGCCGATGCGATCCTCGGCCACGGCCCCCGCTGGGCGCTCATCAAGGGCGGGCACCTCGCGGCGCACGGCAGCGAGGCCGTGGACCTGCTCACCGACGGCACCGAGGAACGCTGGCTGCGCGCCCCGCGCCACTCCAACCGGCACACCCACGGCACCGGCTGCACCCTCGCCAGCGCGATCGCGGCCGGACTGGCCAAGGGCCTCGCCGTCCCGGAGGCCGTCACGGCCGCCAAGGAGTACGTGACGGGCGGCATCGCCGCCGGCTTCGCACTCGGCGGGGGCATCGGCCCGGTGGATCACGCCTGGCGGCTGCGCTGACCCCGCCCCGCCCGCCGGGATCCCCCGGACAAGGCAAAAGGCCGGTCCACCAGAGGTGGACCGGCCTTCTTGGCAACCGGAAGGGGCTGCGCTACGACGGGCGTCAGCGCGAGACCTTGCCGGCCTTGATGCACGAGGTGCAGGCGTTGAGGCGCTTCGGCGTCCCATTGACCACGGCACGGACGCGCTGGATGTTCGGGTTCCAGCGACGCGAGGTGCGGCGGTGCGAGTGGGAGATGTTGTTGCCGAAGCTCGGCCCCTTGGCGCAAACGTCGCAGTTGGCAGCCACAGGTCACTCCAAAGACTTCAGATGCAATTACAGTGAATCCGGCGCACCGGATCAGAGGTCTGAAGTGGTTTGCCGGGGAAAAGACCCGACTCTCATCGGGCAACCGGAGCAGCATACAACGACTGCGCCCGTCCAAGAAAACTACCATGGCGGCCGGCGACCCCGCCCCGCGGTCCGGACCCCGGGCGCGCGGTCCTTCGTTACCCTGCGGTGAACCCTGGCCCGCACAAGGAGGAACGCCCGGTGCCGCACGAGCCGCAGCCGCAGCCGCAGCCCGCCGACGAGCTCGACGCCGAGGCCGTGCGCACCTGGAGCTCGCTCGCCCTGGCCGCGCTGGGCCGGGCCCGCGAGGACATCGACGCGATCAACGTCTACCCGGTCGCCGACGCGGACACCGGCACCAACCTCTACCTCACCGCCGAGTCGGCCGACCGCGCCCTGGCCGAGGCCTTCGTCAGCGCCGCCGACGCCGCGGGGACCCCCGCACCCACCTCACTGTCCGAGGCCGTACGGGCCTGGGCGCACGGCGCACTCGTCGGCGCCCGCGGGAACTCCGGAACCATCCTCGCCCAGCTGCTGCGCGGAGTGGCCGACGTGCTCGGCGCCGAGCACGAGGGCCGCCGGGCCGGCCCCGGCGGGCTGCTGGCCCACGCCCTCACCCGGGCCGCGGAGGAGGCGTACGCCGCCGTCGCCCACCCCGTGGAGGGCACCATGCTCACCGTCGCGGGCGCCGCCGCGCGGGCCGGCGAAGCGGCCTCGGCGGCCGCCGGCACCGCGGTGGACGTGGCCCGCGCGGCCTACGACGGCGCCCGCGCCGCACTCGCCGACACCCCCGGACAGCTCGCCGTGCTGGGCCGGGCCGGGGTGGTCGACGCCGGCGGCTGCGGGCTGGTCGCCGTTCTGGGCGCCCTCTGGCAGACGCTGTCCGGCCAGGAGCCGGCCGCCGGACCGCTCGCGGGGGCCGGCCGGACGACGACGCCCGCACCGCGGCCGGCCGACCCCTGCGAGCAGGACGAGGACGGGCCCGCGTACGAGGTGATCTACCTGCTGGAGGCCTCGGAGACGGCGGTCGCGGAACTGCGCGCCACCCTCGACGGACTCGGCGACTCCCTGGTCGTGGTCGGCGGCGACGGACTGTGGAACGTCCACGTCCACGTCGACGACCCCGGCGCGGCCGTGGAGGCGGGCGTGGTCGCCGGGCGGCCGTACCGGATACGGATCACGCACTTCGGCGACGAGCGCCGGCGGGGCCGCGCCGAGCGCGCCCAGCGGGCCGTCGTCGCCGTCGTCCCCGGCGAGGGACTGGCGGGCCTGTGCGCCGAGGCGGGCGCGACCACCGTGCTGGTGCGCCCCGGAGAGGTTCCGGCCACCGCCGAACTCCTCGACGCCGTCCGACGCGCCCACGCCCGCGAGGTGGTGCTCCTGCCGGGCGGCGCCGAACTGCGCGCGGCGGCGGCCGCGGCCGCCGAGCAGGCCCGCGCCGAGGGCGTACGCATGGCCGTGATCCCCACCCGCTCCGCGGTCCAGGGCCTGGCCGCGCTCGCCGTGCACGACCCGGACGGCAGCTTCGACGAGGACGTGGTGGCCATGACCGCCGCCGCCGGCGCCACCCGGTACGGGGAACTGGCCGTCGCCGAACGCCAGTCCTTCACCTCGGCCGGCATCTGCCAGGCCGGCGACGTGCTCGGCCTCATCGACGGCGACGTCGCCGTGATCGGCGCGGGCCTGGCCGAGACCGCCGAGGCCGTCCTGGACCGGATGCTGGGCTCCGGCGGCGAACTCGTCACCCTGGTCCTCGGACCCGAGGTGCCGGACGGCGTCGCCGAACACCTGGAGGGCTACGTACAGTCCGGCCACCTGGCGGTGGACACCGTCACCTACCGCGGCGGCCGGTACTCGGCGCCGCTCCTCATCGGGGTGGAATAGCGGCCTTGTCAGCGCCATGGTGTGCAATGGAACACGTGCCCGCGCTCGACGAAGACCTCAAGAAGACGCTCGGACCCGCCACCGCCAAGGTGCTGGCCGAGCAGCTCGGCCTGCACACGGCCCTGGACCTGCTCCACCACTACCCGAGGCGGTACGCCGAGCGCGGCGAGCTGACCTCGCTGGCCGAGCTCGCCGACCAGATCGACGAGCACGTGACCGTCGTCGCACAGGTCGCCGACGCCCGGGTCCTGACCTTCAACGGAGGCCGGGGCAAGCGGCTGGAGGTCACCATCACCGACGGCAGCGGCCGGCTCCAGCTGGTCTTCTTCGGAGCCGGTGTCCACAAGCCCCACAAGGAGCTGCTGCCCGGCAGCCGCGCGATGTTCGCCGGCAAGGTCTCCAGGTTCAACCACAAGCTCCAGCTCGCGCACCCGGCGTACGAACCGCTCGGCGCGGACGCCTCCGACCGGGACGCCGCCACCGCCTTCGCCAACCAGCTGATCCCGATCTACCCGGCCTGCGCGAAGCTGGAGTCCTGGAAGATCGCCAAGTGTGTGGACGCCGTACTGCCCAGCGCCCAGGAGGCGGTGGACCCGCTGCCGCCCGCCCTGCGCGAGGGCCGCGGACTGGTGCCGCTCACCGAAGCCCTGCTGAAGATCCACCGGCCGGCCACCAAGGCCGACATCGAGGACGCCCGACAACGCCTGAAGTGGGACGAGGCCTTCGTCCTCCAGGTCGCCCTGGCCCGCCGCCGCCACGCCGACGCGCAGCTCCCGGCCGTCCCGCGCCGCCCCGCCCCCGGCGGCCTGCTCGACTCCTTCGACGCCGAACTCCCCTTCACCCTCACCGAGGGCCAGCAGAAGGTCTCGAAGGAGATCTTCGACGACCTCGCCACCAGCCACCCCATGCACCGCCTCCTCCAGGGCGAGGTCGGAAGCGGTAAGACCCTGGTGGCCCTGCGGGCCATGCTGGCCGTCGTCGGCTCCGGGGGGCAGGCGGCGATGCTCGCGCCCACCGAGGTGCTCGCCCAGCAGCACCATCGCTCCGTCGTCGAGATGATGGGCGAACTGGCCGAGGGCGGCATGCTCGGCGGCTCCGACCAGGGCACCAAGGTCGTGCTGCTCACCGGGTCGATGGGGATGCCGGCCCGCCGCCAGGCCCTGCTCGACCTGGTCACCGGCGAGGCCGGGATCGTCATCGGCACGCACGCCCTGATCGAGGACAAGGTGCAGTTCCACGACCTCGGCCTGGTCGTCGTCGACGAACAGCACCGGTTCGGCGTGGAACAGCGCGACGCGCTCCGGTCCAAGGGCAAGCAGCCCCCGCACCTGCTGGTGATGACCGCCACCCCGATCCCGCGCACCGTCGCCATGACCGTCTTCGGCGACCTGGAGACCTCCGTCCTCGACCAGCTGCCCGCCGGGCGCTCGCCGATCGCCACCCACGTGGTGCCGGCCAAGGACAAGCCGCACTTCCTCGCCCGGGCCTGGGAGCGGGTCCGCGAGGAGGTCGAGAAGGGCCACCAGGCGTATGTGGTCTGCCCGCGCATCGGCGACGGGGAGGACGACCCCAAGAACGCCAAGAAGAAGGCCGCCGCCGCGGACGACCCCGACAAGCGGCCCCCGCTCGCGGTCCTGGAGGTGGCCGAACAGCTCGCGCGCGGACCGCTCGCCGGGCTGAGCGTCGAGGTGCTGCACGGCCGGATGGACCCGGCCGACAAGGACGACGTCATGCGGCGCTTCACGGCGGGCGAGGTCAAGGTGCTGGTCGCCACCACCGTCATCGAGGTCGGTGTGAACGTCCCGAACTCCACCGTCATGGTGATCATGGACGCGGACCGGTTCGGCGTCTCCCAGCTCCACCAGCTGCGCGGCCGGGTCGGCCGCGGCTCCGCCCCGGGCCTGTGCCTGCTCGTCAGCGAGATGCACGAGGCGAGCCCCGCCCGGGCCCGGCTGGCCGCCGTCGCCGCCACCCTGGACGGCTTCGAGCTCTCCCGGATCGACCTCGAACAGCGCCGCGAGGGCGACGTCCTGGGCCAGGCCCAGTCCGGAGTGCGCTCCTCGCTGCGCATGCTCGCCGTCATCGAGGACGAGGAGGTCATCGCACAGGCCCGGGAGGAGGCCACCCGCGTGGTCGCCGAGGACCCGGCGCTGGAGCGGCTGCCGGGCCTGCGGACCGCCCTGGACGCCCTGCTCGACACCGAGCGCGAGCAGTACCTGGAGAAGGGCTGACCGGCACGACCTATCGTTGGAGTGCCGCGGCGGACCGCCGCGCGCCCCCTACCGCCGTACCGAAGGACCCCAGATGACCCGCGTGATCGCCGGCAGTGCCGGCGGGCGACGGCTGGCCGTGCCCCCCGGCACCGGCACCCGCCCGACCTCGGACCGGATGCGCGAAGGCCTCTTCTCCACCTGGGAGTCGCTGCACGGGGTCGAAGGCGCCCGGGTGCTCGACCTGTACGGCGGCTCCGGCGCCGTCGGCCTGGAGGCCCTCTCCCGGGGTGCGGACCACGCCCTCCTGGTGGAGGCGGACCCCAAGGCCGCCAAGGCGATCCGGGACAACATCAGGACGCTGGGCCTGCCCGGCGCCGAATTCCGGGCCGGCAAGGCCGAGCAGATCGTGGCGGCCCGCGCCGGCGGGGAGCCGTACGACGTCGTCTTCCTGGACCCGCCGTACGCCCTGGACAGCGCCGACCTGCGCGAGATCCTCCTCACACTCCGGTCCAATGGCTGGATCACGGACGACGCGCTCGTCACCGTGGAGCGCAGCACCAGGAGCGGCGCCTTCCCGTGGCCCGAGGGCTTCGAGCCGCTCCGGTCGCGGAAGTACGGCGAGGGCACTCTTTGGTACGGCCGCGCCGCCAACACCTGCGAAGACTCATGAACGAGGGAGTTCAGTTGCGCCGCGCCGTCTGTCCGGGGTCCTTCGACCCCATCCACAACGGACACCTCGACATCATCGGACGCGCCTCCAGGCTGTACGACGTCGTGCACGTGGCCGTCGGGATCAACGAGTCGAAGCAGGGCCTGTTCACCGTCGAGGAGCGGATCGAGCTGATCCGCGAGGCCACGGCCGACTACGGCAACGTCCAGGTCGAGTCCTTCCGCGGACTGCTCGTCGACTTCTGCAAGCAGCGGGACATCCCGGCCATCGTCAAGGGCCTGCGCGCGGTCAGCGACTTCGACTACGAGCTGCAGATGGCCCAGATGAACCTGGGCCTGTCGGGCGTCGAGACGCTGTTCGTCCCGACCATCCCCACCTACAGCTTCCTGTCCTCCTCGCTGGTCAAGGAGGTCGCGGCCTGGGGCGGCGACGTCGCCCACCTGCTGCCGGCGCACGTCCACGCGGCGCTCCTGGAGCGGCTGCGCGACCGCTGACCGCCTGACGATCCGTCAGGCAGTGTCGGGGGCCCGCCCGGTGGCCGTACAGTCGACCCGTCCGTCTCAGGAACCGCCCGAGGCCGAGAGAGTGCGAGCCCCCATGGACGTGCAGAAGAAGCTCGACGAGATCGTCGCGGCCGTCGGCGGCGCCCGCTCCATGCCCATGTCGGCCTCCTGCGTGATCAACCGCGCCGAGCTGCTCGCCCAGCTGGAAGAGGTCCGCCAGGCGCTCCCCGGCTCCCTCGCGCAGGCGCAGGAGCTCATCGGCGGCCGCGAGCAGATGGTCGAGGACGCCCGCCGGGAGGCGGAGCGGATCATCGACGCCGCGCACGGCCAGCGCGGTTCGCTGATCGCCGAGACCGAGATCGCGCGGCGCTCCCAGGCCGAGGCGGACCGGATCCTGGAGGAGGCCCGCCGGGAGGCCGAGCAGATCCGGGCCGAGGCCGACGACTACGTCGACAGCAAGCTCGCGAACTTCGAGGTCGTGCTGACCAAGACGATCGGCTCGGTCGACCGGGGCCGGGAGAAGCTGCTGGGCCGCGGCCCGGGCCTGGACGAGGACGGCTACCCGGACGCGGACGCCCCCGAGCGCAGCCACGACCCCGAGACGCAGCGGCAGCAGGCGGACGCCTACGTGGACACCAAGCTCGCCACCTTCGAGGCGGTGCTCTCCAAGACTCTGGAGGCCGTGGGCCGCGGCCGCCAGAAGCTGCTCGGCCGGGTCCCGACGGACGAGCTGGGCGTGCTCATGGCGGCCCAGGACGCGGACGGCCGGCCCTCCCGCTCGGCGAGCGACGCGGACTTCCTGGCGGGCCTCGCGGAACCGGAGCCCGCGCACGTACAGCCGCCGGTCCCGGCCCGGGCCGAGCCCGTGTACGACGCGTACGGCTACCAGCAGCCCGCCGCCCAGCAGCAGGACGCGTACGGCTACCAGGACCCGTACGGGGGCTACCAGCAGCAGCCGGACCCGTACTCCGGTGCGAGCACCGGCTCCACCGGAGCGGCTTACGCCGCGCACTATGACGCGCAGCAGCCCGACCCGTACGCGGCCTACCAGCAGCCGCAGCAGGCCCCGCACCAGCAGCAGGCGCAGCAGCCCTCGCTCGACGAGACCAGCTTCTTCGACACGAGCATGATCAACCTGGACCAGCTGCGCCAGTACGAACAGGGTCGCTAGGGCCGGATTGGGCTCAGGGCCAAGCGCCGGGTATCCTGGCTCTTCGGTCGCGCGTATGCGTCGCGATCCATGCTGCCCTTCAGCGGCGGAATCTTTGATCTTCAGCGATCTGTGAAAGCAGGAACAGCCCTGAACACCCGCCTCGACCACCGCAACCCCCTCGTGTTCGACACGCACGAGCTGGGCCGGCGTCCTGGTGCCATGCAGCGGCTGTCCCGCGAGATCCCGGCGCCGGCGGACTTCGGTCTCGTCGACGTCATCGGAGTGCCGCAAGGCGCGCCGCTGAAGCTCAACCTCCGCCTCGAGTCGGTCATGGAAGGGGTGCTTGTCACAGGCACCGTCCGTGCATCGGCGGCGGGGGAGTGCGTAAGGTGTCTGGAGGCCGTCGAGCGTGAGCTCAAGGCGGACTTCCAGGAGATGTTCTCGTACCCTGACGCCGACGACCGGGGCCGCGCAAAGGCGGAGCCGGCCGACGACGCCGAGGACGACGAGGACACGCTCTTCCTCGAGGACGGATTGTTCGACCTCGAACCCGTGCTGCGTGATGCGGTGGTGCTCGCACTGCCGATGCAGCCGGTGTGCCGGGAGGACTGTCTGGGACTGTGCCCCGATTGCGGGGTCAGCCTCAACGACGACCCGGACCACCACCACGACGCCGTCGACATCCGGTGGGCGGCATTGCAGGAACTCGTCGTGACCGATCAGGACGACGAGAAGGACAACATGAGCGGCACTGCATCTGACGACGTTCAGAGCGCCGCCGAGAAGCAGGAGAAGTAGCCGTGGCTGTTCCGAAGCGGAAGATGTCGCGCAGCAACACGCGCCACCGCCGGTCGCAGTGGAAGGCTGCGGTCCCCACCCTGGTTTCGTGTGAGCGTTGCCAGGAGCCGAAGCTCCAGCACATCGCGTGCCCGAGCTGCGGCACCTACAACAAGCGCCAGGTCCTCGAGGTCTGAGCGGCTGGTGAGAGGCGCAATGTCTGAGCTGTCCAACGCTGAGAAGCAGGCAGACAGTAACAACGCGGCCTCGTCCCACACGCTTCTGGAAGGGCGGCTCGGGTACCGACTCGAGTCCGCCCTTCTGGTGCGTGCGCTGACCCACCGCTCGTACGCGTACGAGAACGGCGGTCTGCCCACCAACGAACGCCTGGAGTTCCTCGGGGACTCCGTGCTGGGCCTGGTGGTCACGGACACGCTGTACACGACCCACCCGGACCTCCCCGAAGGCCAGCTGGCCAAGCTTCGGGCCGCGGTGGTCAACTCGCGTGCACTGGCGGAGGTCGGGCGCGGCCTCGACCTGGGCTCCTTCATCCGGCTCGGCCGGGGCGAAGAGGGCACGGGCGGCCGGGACAAGGCCTCCATCCTCGCCGACACCCTTGAAGCGGTCATCGGCGCGGTCTACCTCGACCAGGGCCTCGACGCGGCCTCGGAGCTGGTCCACCGGCTCTTCGACCCGCTCATCGAGAAGTCCTCGAACCTCGGGGCCGGCCTGGACTGGAAGACCAGTCTCCAGGAGCTCACGGCGGCCGAAGGTCTTGGCGTACCGGAATACCTGGTCACCGAGACCGGTCCGGACCACGAGAAGACCTTCACCGCTGCCGCCCGCGTCGGTGGTGTCTCGTACGGCACCGGCACCGGCCGCAGCAAGAAGGAAGCGGAACAGCAGGCCGCGGAGTCTGCCTGGCGCGGGATCCGCGCCGCGGCGGACGAGCGGACTGCGGCGGCTGCGGCCGCCGCTCCGGCGCAGGTCCCGGTTTCGGCCGAGGCCGCGGACGGCGGGGTGCCGACGCCCGCCGATCCGGCTCCGGACGCCTGACCTTCCTTCTCGCGTACACCATCGCCCGCCCCCGCAGCGCAGGGGCGGGCGTTGTCGTTCCCGGGCGGCCGGTACGCTCACGGCAGCGTCAGATCCGCCCCCGACGGAGGTAATCCCGTGCCCGAGCTGCCCGAAGTCGAAGTCGTACGGCGGGGGCTGGAGCGCTGGGTGGCCGGACGGACCGTCGAGGCCGTCGAGGTCCTGCACCCGCGTGCGGTGCGGCGCCATCCGGGCGGCGGGGCCGACTTCGCGGCGCGGCTGCGGGGCGAGACCCTCGGGGTGCCGCAGCGCCGCGGCAAGTACCTGTGGCTGCCCCTGGCGGGACGGGACCTGTCGGTGCTCGGGCACCTGGGCATGAGCGGGCAGCTGCTGGTGCAGCCCGAGGGCGCCGCCGACGAGAAGCACCTGCGGATCCGGGTGCGCTTCGAGGACGACGCCGGGACGGAGCTGCGCTTCGTGGACCAGCGGACCTTCGGCGGGCTCTCGCTGCACGAGACCGTCGCCGACAGCGCCGAGGGCCTGCCCGACGTCATCGCGCACATCGCGCGGGACCCCCTGGATCCGCTGTTCGACGAGACGGCCTACCACCTGGCGCTGCGCGCCAAGCGGACCACCGTCAAGCGGGCCCTGCTCGACCAGTCCCTGATCAGCGGGGTCGGCAACATCTACGCCGACGAGGCGCTGTGGCGCGCCAGGCTGCACTACGAGCGCCCCACGGCCAACCTCACGCGCCCCCGGAGCGCGGAACTCCTCGGCCATGTCCGGGACGTCATGAACGCGGCCCTCGCCGTGGGCGGGACGAGCTTCGACAGCCTGTACGTCAACGTGAACGGGGAGTCGGGCTACTTCGATCGGTCACTCGACGCCTACGGGCGTGAGGACGAGCCCTGCCGGCGCTGCGGCACGCCGGTGCGCCGCCGGCCGTGGATGAACAGGTCGAGCTACTTCTGCCCGCGCTGTCAGCGGCCGCCGCGCGTTTCGTCGTAGGTCGCCCGGGCGGTCAGGACCGCCGACATGTTCCCCTCCAGGTGGTGGATCAGGGCGAGGAGCCGGTCCGCGACCTCGATGCCGAGAGGGGTCAGTTCGTAGTCGACGCGCGGCGGGTTGGTGGGCTGCGCCTCGCGGTTGACTATGCCGTCGCGCTCCAGCGCGTGCAGCGTCTGGGAGAGCATCTTCTCGCTCACGCCCTCCACCCGGCGGCGCAGCTCGTTGAACCGGCACGGGCCCTCGCGCAGTGCGCCCACGGTGAGACTGCCCCAGCGGCCGGTGACGTGCTCCAGCGTCTCGCGGGACGGGCAGGCCCGGGCGAAGACGTCGAACGGCTGCTCGGACTCGGACTCGTGGGCTTCGGCTTCGGTACAGGCGGGGGTCTCCATGGAACAAGCGTACTCCCGGGCAGCGCTAACTCGCAGGTTGCGCTTTCTAAAAGTTAGTGGTTCTCTTTTCTCGTCGCAGCACGCCCCGTGCCGCGACGGGAGCCTTTCCGAGGGAGAGATCAGCCTTGTCCGGTAGCACGCACACCCCCGTCGTCTCGATCGCCTACCACTCCGGCTACGGCCACACTGCCGTTGTCGCGGAGGCGGTCCGCAGTGGCGCCGTGGACGCCGGGGCGACCGTCCACCTCATCAAGGTCGACGAGATCGACGACGCGCAGTGGGAGCTGCTCGACGCGTCCGACGCGATCGTCTTCGGCTCCCCGACGTACATGGGCACCGCCTCGGGCGCCTTCCATGTCTTCGCCGAGGCCTCCTCGAAGCGCTGGTTCGGCGACGCCTGGCAGGACAAGATCGCGGCCGGCTTCACCAACTCCGCCTCGAAGAGCGGCGACAAGCTGCACACGCTGCAGTTCTTCCAGGTCCTGGCCGCGCAGCACGGCATGAACTGGGTCAACCTGGGCCTGAAGCCGGGCTGGAACTCCAGCACGGGCTCCGAGAACGACCTCAACCGCCTGGGCTTCTTCTCCGGCGCCGCCGCCCAGTCCAACTCCGACGAGGGTGCGGACGCGGTCCACAAGGCCGACATCGCGACGGCGGAGCACCTGGGCCGCCGCGTGGCCGAGCACACCCGCGTCGTCGTCGCGGGCCGCGCGACCCTGGCGGCCGCCACCGTCTGACGTCTCGCGCCTGCCGCCCGGCGATGCCCGGCGCAACAGGGGAAGGGGCCGGGTCCGCGACCCGGCCCCTTCCGGGCGTTCCACGCCGCGGCCGGCGGCCCGGCCCGCGGCGGGGTGTGTCAGAAGCCGAAGTCCTGGGTCCACCAGGGGCCGCCGGCGGCGAAGTGCGCGCCGACGCCCAGGGTGCGGAACTCACAGTTGAGGATGTTGGCCTTGTGGCCCGGGCTGTTCATCCAGGCCTTCATCACGGCATCGGCGTCGCCCTGGCCGCGGGCGATGTTCTCGCCGCCGAGGCCCGAGAGGCCGGCCTGGGCGGCGCGGTCCCAGGGGGTGTTCCCGTCGGGGTCGTCGTGGCCGAAGAAGCCGCGGGTGGCCATGTCCTTGCTGAAGGCGCCGGCCAGCGCAGCCAGCGGCGGGTTGGCGCGGACCGGCCCGCAGCCCGCCTGGGCGCGCTCCTGGTTCACCAGGGCGACCACGGCGTCCTCCTCCGCGGAGTGCCCGTCCAGGCTCGGCCGGGTCGCGGCGGCGGTGGGGCTCGGCGCCGGGGCCGGCTCGGTGGGTGCCGGGGCCTGGGTCTTCTTCGGCGCCTCGGGGGAGGGGACCGGCGCGGCCGGGGTCTTGCGAACGGGGCTCGGCGCCGCGGGCGGCGTGGCGCTGGGCGATGCCTTCGGCGCCTGGGACGCGGAGGGGGTCGGCGAAGCGGACGGCGTGGGGGAGGCCGACGGTGAAGGGGAGCCCGACGGGGTCGCCGGGGCGGAGGGCGCGCCGGTCGTCGCCGGGGCATGGCCCGACAGGCTAGCGAGGCCGCCCTGCCGCTGGAGCAGCGGGTCGGGGGTGGGGGTGGCCTTGGCCGCGGCCTTCGAGGCGGTGGCGTTCACGGTCGTGTCCGTGCCGCTCACCCCCACATAGGGGAAGGAGCCGCCGACCGGGACCATGCCGGTGGTGACGGCGGCGGTGCCGAGGGCGACGGCGACCGAGACCCCGAGCAGGCCGGTGCGCAGGGCGGTGCCGTGCATGCCGCCGCGGCGCGGCGGGGTGGGGAGCCGGTGACGTCCCATCGGTGTCGTGCCTTCCTGACCGGAGCAAGATCGTCCCTTACTCACCCAAATGGGTGAGTTCGTTGGTGCGCGACTGTACGCCATGGGGCCCCGGGGGCGATGTGACCGAAAAGTGCCCGCCCGGATAGCGTTCGCCCATGAATGAAGATGTCCGCCTGACCGCATGGGTGCGCGGCCGTGTGCAGGGAGTGGGCTTCCGCTGGTTCACCAGGGAGAACGCCCTGGAGATCGGCGGCGTGGTCGGCTTCGCGCTCAACCTCGACGACGGGCGGGTGCAGGTGGTCGCCGAAGGTCAACGTGAGAATTGCCACCGCCTGCTCGACTGGTTGCGGTCCGCCGACACGCCCGGCCGGGTGGACGGGGTGACAGAGATCTGGGGGACACCGCGCGGTGGCTACGACGGATTCGGGATGCGGTGAGCGATCGACTGATCATGAACTCATCACATCTCTGACCGTCCGGACCCGGTCGGAACTGGGCATTCGTCGCCGACGCGTTGCCGAGGCGGACGATCCGTGGAAGGCTCGAGGATGAGGATGATCTCCACGCCCCTTGTGGGGCCCGGGCTGCCCGCCGATACGGGGCGTGATCGTGTTGACCGTCAAACTTTTTGGTGAGACGCTGGAAGCCCCGCGCACCTGAGCTGTTTGGCAGTGCTGGCAGTAGTAAGCGCAGTGACTGACAGTCGCTGCCGGACATCCGCGGGTGCGATTCCCTCACGACCCACACCGCTTCGGTCGGTCACTCAGTGTGGAGGACCATCCATCATGGCAAAGGCGCTTCTCGGTTACGTCGGCGGTTCCGACCCGCGACTCCTCGCCGAGATGCGACGGCTTCAGCAGCGCGTCCAGGACCTCGAGTCCGAGCTCGTACGGATTCAGTCCGAAAATGACGCGCTGAACGCGGCCGCCGCTCAGCACGACGGAGACTCGCTGCTGGACAGCATCGACATCGACGTACCCCAGGCGGAGCCTGCGCTCACCTGATCCGCGCTCACTCGTCGCTCGAATCCAGCCCCGCATGATCTGCAAGGGACGCTCCGGCGTCCCTTCTTTCTTTGGACTCCGCATCAGGGACCACAGGGCCGGGTGGGGGGCCTGATGCCTTTGACGTCGATCGTGCCCTGCACCTTCATGGGTGAAACCGAACGTGAGAGGTAGAGTCCGGCGGCGTGCACCTCAAGTCCCTGACCCTGCGTGGCTTCAAATCCTTCGCCTCCGCCACCACCCTGCGCTTTGAACCCGGCATCACCTGTGTCGTGGGTCCGAACGGCTCGGGCAAGTCCAACGTCGTCGACGCGCTGTCCTGGGTCATGGGCGAACAGGGAGCCAAGTCCCTGCGCGGCGGCAAGATGGAGGACGTCATCTTCGCCGGGACCACCGGACGTCCGCCGCTCGGCCGCGCCGAGGTCTCCCTGACGATCGACAACTCCGACGGCGCGCTGCCCATCGACTACGCCGAAGTCACCATCACCCGGATCATGTTCCGCGGCGGCAGCAGCGAATACCAGATCAACGGTGACACCTGCCGGCTGCTCGACATCCAGGAACTGCTCTCCGACTCCGGTATCGGCCGCGAGATGCACGTCATCGTCGGGCAGGGCCAGCTGGACTCTGTCCTGCACGCCGACCCCATGGGCCGCCGCGCCTTCATCGAGGAGGCGGCCGGCGTACTGAAGCACCGCAAGCGCAAGGAGAAGGCGCTGCGGAAGCTCGACGCGATGCAGGCCAACCTCGCCCGCGTGCAGGACCTGGGCGACGAACTGCGCCGGCAGCTCAAGCCCCTGGGCCGCCAGGCCGCCGTCGCCCGCCGGGCCGCCGTGATCCAGGCCGACCTGCGCGACGCGCGGCTGCGCCTGCTCGCCGACGACCTGGTCGCGCTGCGGCGCGCGCTCGACGCGGAGATCGCGGACGAGGCCGCGCTGAGGGAGCGCAAGGAGGCCGCCGAGGCCCAGCTCGCGGCGGCGCTGCGGCGCGAGGCCGAGCTGGAGGAAGCCGTACGGGAACTCACGCCGAGGCTCCGGCGGGCGCAGCAGACCTGGTACGACCTGTCGCAGCTCGCCGAACGGGTACGGGGCACCGCGTCCCTCGCCGACGCGCGGGTCACGAGCGCGACGGCCCCCGTCGAGGAGGAGCGCAGGGGACGCGATCCCGAGGACATGGAACGGGAGGCGGAGCGGATCCGCGAACAGGAGGCCGAGCTGACGGCCGCCCTGGAAGCGGCCTCCCGCGCCCTGGAGGACACCACCGGGCACCGCGCGGAGCTGGAACGCGAGCTGGCCGACGAGGAACGCCGGCTGCGGGACGCCGCGCGGGCCATCGCCGACCGGCGCGAGGGGCTGGCCCGGCTGACCGGTCGGCTCGGCGCGGCCCGCTCCCGCGCCGGGGCGGCCCAGGCGGAGATCGACCGGCTCGCGCTGGCGCGGGACGAGGCGCAGAGCCGGGCCGAGGCCGCACAGGCCGAGTACGAGGCGCTGGCGGAGGAGGTCGGCGGGCTCGACGACCCGTCGGCGGAGACGGACCACGAGGCCGCGCGGGCCGAGCTCAAGGAGGCCGAGGCCGGGCTGAGCGCCGCACGCGAGGAGCTGGCGGCGGCGGAGCGCTCGCGGGCGGCGGTGGCTGCCCGCCGGGACGCGCTGGCGCTGGGGCTGCGCCGCAAGGACGGTACGAGGGCACTGCTGGCGGCCCGCGAGCGGCTGGCCGGGGTGCTGGGCCCGGCGGCGGAACGGCTGTCGGTGACCCCGGGGTACGAAGCGGCGGTGGCCGCCGCGCTGGGCTCGGCGGCGGACGCGCTGGCGGTGTCCTCCCCGTCGGCGGCGGCCGGGGCGATCCGCCACCTGCGCGACGCGGACGCCGGCCGCGCCACGCTCCTGATCACCCCACCGACCGCCCTCCCGGGCGGGGGCGCGGCCGGCGGCGGGCCGGCGGTGCCGGTGCAAGGGGCTGGGCCTGCCTCTGACCCCGGCGGTCCCGCACACCTGCCCGGCCGGGCTCCGGGGTCTGCGCCCGCGGCCTCCGCGGCCGGCGTGACCTCCGGGGCCGGGGCCGCTCCGGTGGACGAGGTCCGGCCGGGTCCGGGTGCAGGGGCTGTGCCTGCGGCGGGGTCTGGAGGGGGCCCGGGGCAGGGCCTGACGGCGTGGGTGCCCGCGGCGCAGGCTCGCGCCGCGGACACCGGCGGAGCTGCTGCCCCGTCGGGTCAGGGCTCCGGGCCGACGGCCGCCCACGTGGCCGGGGCGGGGCGGTTCGTGCCCGTCGTGGCGCTGGTGGGTGGGGACGACGAGGTGCGGCGGGCGCTGGCGTGGGTGCTGCGCGACCACGTCGTCGTCGGCACGCTCGACGAGGCCGAGGCGCTCGTCGCGCAGCGCCCCGACACCGTGGCGGTGACCGCCCTGGGCGACGTCCTCGGCGCACACCTCGCGCACGGCGGGTCCGCCGGTGCACCCAGCCTGATCGAGGTGCAGGCCGCCGTCGACGAGGCCGCGGCGGAGCTGACCCGGCTGGCCGCGCGGTGCGAGGAGCTCGCCGCCGCTCAGGCCATCGCGCAGACCCGACGGCAGGACGCGGCCGCGCTGGTCGAGGAGCTCGCCGAGCGGCGGCGCGCCGCGGAACAGGCCCGGGCCGGGGTCGCCCAGCAGCTCGGACGCCTCGCCGGGCAGGCGAAGGGCGCCGTCGGGGAGGCCGAGCGCGGCGCCGCCGCCGCGGCCAAGGCCCAGGACGCCCTGGAACAGGCGCTGGCGGAGGTCGAGGAGTGCGCGGAGCGGCTCGCCGTCGCCGAGGAGATGCCGGTGGAGGAGGAGCCGGACAGCTCCCGCCGGGACCGGCTCGCGGCCGACGGGGCCAACGCCCGCCAGACCGAGATGGAGGCCCGGCTCCAGCTGCGGACCCACGAGGAGCGGGTCAAGGGGCTGGCCGGGCGGGCCGACTCCCTCGACCGGGCGGCCCGCGCCGAGCGCGAGGCCCGGGCCCGGGCCGAACGCCGCCGGGCACGGCGGCGCCACGAGGCGGACGTGGCCCGCGCGGTCGCCGACGGAGCCCGCCAGCTCCTCGCCCATGTGGAGGTCTCCCTCCACCGCGCCGACGAGGAGCGCACCCTGGCCGAACGGGCCAAGGGGCTGCGCGAGCGCGAGCTGACCGAGGCACGCAACAAGGGCCGCGACCTGAAGGGCGAGCTCGACAAGCTCACCGACTCCGTCCACCGCGGCGAGGTGCTCGGTGCCGAGCAGCGGCTGCGCATCGAGGCCCTGGAGGCCAAGGCGCTGGAGGAGTTCGGCATGGAGCCGCTCGCGCTCGTCGCCGAGTACGGTCCGGACCAGCCGGTCCCGCCGTCCCCGCCGGCCGACGGCGAGGAGCTGCCGCAGGACCCCGAGCACCCGCGCAACCGGCCCGGACCCTTCGTCCGCGCGCAGCAGGAGAAGCGTTTCAAGGCGGCCGAACGGGCCTACCAGCAGCTCGGCAAGGTCAACCCGCTGGCCCTGGAGGAGTTCGCGGCGCTGGAGGAGCGCCACAAGTTCCTCAGCGAGCAGCTGGAGGACCTCCGAAAGACACGGGCGGACCTCCTTCAAGTGGTGAAGGAGGTCGACGAGCGCGTCGAACAGGTCTTCACCGAGGCCTACCGGGACACCGCCCGAGAATTCGAGGGGGTGTTCTCGCGCTTGTTCCCGGGCGGCGAGGGCAGGTTGGTACTGACCGACCCGGACAACATGCTGACCACCGGGGTGGACGTGGAGGCCCGCCCCCCGGGCAAGAAGGTCAAGCGCCTGTCGCTGCTCTCCGGCGGCGAGCGCTCGCTGACGGCCGTGGCCATGCTGGTGTCGATCTTCAAGGCGCGCCCCAGCCCGTTCTACGTGATGGACGAGGTCGAGGCCGCCCTCGACGACACCAACCTGCAGCGGCTCATCCGGATCATGGAGGAACTCCAGGAGAGCTCACAGCTGATCGTGATCACCCACCAGAAGCGGACGATGGAGGTCGCCGACGCGCTCTACGGCGTCTCCATGCAGGGCGACGGAGTCTCCAAGGTCATCAGCCAACGGCTGCGCTGACGAACCTTCAGTTCAAGAAGTGAATTCATTGGGAGAGCTCTGCGCTGCATAAGAAGTTCATCCCAGGTATTGACTTCAAAAACTGAACGCATAGGCTCGCTCCGCTGTCCCCCGCCTTCGGGTGGTGCCCGATCTTGAACTGTGCGCCACTGTAAGGACGGACGAAACCCCCACGGAGCACACCTTGACCAGCAGCACTGCGCAGACCCCGGCGTCCGGCGGCGGATCCTCGCCCCAGCCCGACCACCTCGGCCACGTCATCTTCATCACGGCGGCCGCTGCCATGGGCGGCTTCCTCTTCGGGTACGACAGCTCCGTCATCAACGGCGCCGTCGTCGCCATCCGCGAACGCTTCGACGTCGGCTCGGAGGCGCTCGCCCAGGTGATCGCCGCCGCGCTGATCGGCTGCGCCATCGGCGCCGCCACCGCGGGCCGGCTCGCCGACCGGATCGGCCGAATCCGCTGTATGCAGATCGCGGCCGTCCTCTTCACCGCCAGCGCCATCGGCTCGGCCCTGCCCTTCGCCCTCTGGGACCTCGCCATGTGGCGTGTGATCGGCGGCTTCGGCATCGGCATGGCCTCCGTCATCGGCCCGGCCTACATCGCCGAAGTCTCCCCGCCCGCCTACCGCGGCCGGCTCGCCTCCTTCCAGCAGGCCGCCATCGTCATCGGCATCGCCGTCTCCCAGCTCGTCAACTGGGGCATCCTCAACCTCGCCGACGGCGACCAGCGCGGCGAGCTCGGCGGCCTGGAGGCCTGGCAGTGGATGCTGGGCGTCATGGTCGTCCCGGCCGTGCTCTACGGCCTGCTGTCCTTCGTCATCCCGGAGTCCCCGCGCTTCCTGGTCTCCGTCGGCCGTACCGCCGAGGCCAAGAAGGTGCTGGCCGAGGTCGAGGGCTCGAAGGCCGACCTGGACGGGCGCGTCCGCGAGATCGAGCACGCGATGCACTCCGAGACCAGGTCCACCTTCAAGGACCTGCTCGGCGGCCGCTTCGGCTTCCTGCCCATCGTCTGGATCGGCATCGGCCTCTCGCTCTTCCAGCAGCTCGTCGGCATCAACGTGATCTTCTACTACAGCTCCTCGCTGTGGCAGTCCGTCGGCATCGACCCGACCAGCTCGTTCCTCTACTCCTTCACCACGTCGATCATCAACATCGTCGGCACGGTGATCGCGATGATCTTCGTCGACCGGATCGGCCGCAAGCCCCTCGCCCTCATCGGTTCGGCGGGCATGGCCATCTCCCTCGGCCTGTGCGCGTGGGCGTTCTCCTTCACCTCCGGCACCGGCGACGACATCACCCTGCCCGACGCCCAGGCCGCGGTGGCCCTGGTCGCCGCGCACACCTTCGTGCTCTTCTTCGCCCTGTCCTGGGGCGTGGTGGTCTGGGTGCTGCTCGGCGAGATGTTCCCCAACCGCATCCGCGCCGCCGCACTCGGCGTCGCCGCCTCCGCCCAGTGGATCGCCAACTGGGTCATCACCGTCTCGTTCCCGTCCCTGTCGGACTGGAGCCTGTCCGGTGCCTACGTGATCTACACCGTCTTCGCACTGCTCTCGATCCCGTTCGTCCTCAAGTGGGTGCCGGAGACCAAGGGCAAGGCGCTGGAGGAGATGGGGTAACCATCCCCGCCACCACCCCTTCTCCTCGGTACTGCCCCGGCTCAGCCCTTGAGCCGGGGCAGTACCTGTTCGCACAGCAGGTGCAGGCTGCGCCAGCCCTCGTCCAGCGGCATCCCGCCGCACAGCGGGTGCAGCACCAGGTTCCCCGCCTCCCCCGCGCCCCGGCCGTACGCGACCGCCTCGTCCGGGGTCAGCACCCGGTAGACGCCCTCCGCACGCAGCTCCGCCACCGAGCGCGCCGCCGACCGTACGGCGCTGCGGATGTCCTTGGACTGCCACGACGCGTACATGCCCGCCTCGTGCAGGAAGTGCCTCCCGTACTCGGCCCACACCCGGTCGGGGTCCTCCGCGATGTGCAGCAGCGGAGTCTCGGCCGCCGGCATCATGCAGAAGCCCTCCGTGCCGTACTCCGCCAGCTTCGCCATGTAGTACGCCTCCAGCTCCGGCAGGTGCGCGCTGGGGAAGAAGGGCAGCCCGAGCCGGGCCGCGCGCCGAGCTGCCGCCTCCGAGCTGCCGCCCACCAGCAGCAGCGGGTGCGGCCGGGTGAAGGGCGCCGGGGTGACCCGTACCGTGCGCCCGCGGAATTCGAAAGGTTCGCCGGTCCACGCCTTCAGCAGGGTCTCCAGCAGCTCGTCCTGGAGCCGGCCGCGCCGGCCCCACTCCACACCGTGCTGCTCGTACTCCTCGGGCCGGTAGCCGATGCCCGCGACGGTGACCAGGCGTCCGCCGCTCAGCAGGTCGAGGACGGCGATGTCCTCGGCGGCCTTCAGCGGGTCGTACAGCGGGCCGATGATCGCCGAGACGGTGACGGCGATCCGGCGGGTCGCACCGAAGACCGCGCCCGCGAAGGCGAAGGGGGAGGGCAGCCAGTTGTTGTCCGTGCCGTGGTGCTCCTCGGTCTGGACGGTGTCGATCCCGCGGTCGTCCGCGTAGCGGGCCATCTCCAGCGCGGCCCTGTAGCGGGCGGAGAGGGACTCGGGCGTGCCGTTCGGGTCGACGAGATTGAACCGGGCCACGGTGATGGGCATGGAGAAGTCCCCCTTCGCCGGATGGGTCGCACTGGCGAAGGGGGACGCTAGCTGACGCGACGTCAGTTGGACAGGGATCCGGCGGGCTCGGGCTCGGGCATCTGCTCCGGCGTGGGAGCCGGACCGGTGGGCGCCGTCCGCGGCAGTACGGCGTACAGCGCGCCGGAGGTCACGATCCCGGCCACCCAGCCGAGGCCGTTCCGGCCGATCCAGGTGTCGGCGAGCGGCCCGCCGAACCAGTCCACCTCGGTGAAGAGCAGCCCCACCACCAGGGCGATCGCCCACGCCGTCATGGCTTGCCAGGCGAAGCCGCCCCTGTACCAGTAGGCGCTGGTCCGCGTGGTGTCCAGCAGCGCGGGCCCGTCGTAGCTCGTGCGGCGCAGCATGTCCACGCCGAAGACGCCGATCCACGCGGAGAAGGCCACCGCCAGCAGGGTCAGGAAGGAGATGAAGGAGCCGAAGAAGCTGGTCGCGACCACCATCAGCAGGAAGCCGAAGACCAGGCTGATGACCGCGTTGACGCTGACCGCCCAGGCCCGCGGGACCTTGATGCCCAGGGTCTGCGCGGTGAAGCCGGCCGAGTACATGGACATCGAGTTGATCAGCAGCATGCCGACGAGCGCGATCAGCAGGTACGGGACCGCGATCCAGGTGGGCAGCAGCTCACCGATGAAGGAGACCGGGTCCTGGGCGGTGGCCAGGTCCGGGGTGCCCACGGCCATGACCGCGCCCATCAGGACCATCGGGAGCACGACGACGCCGGCGCCGCCGATCGTCGCGCCGACCATGCCCTTCGAGGAGGCGGTGCGCGGCAGGTAGCGGGTGAAGTCGGGGCCCGAGGGCACCCAGCTGATGCCGCCGGCCGCGATCGTGCCGATGCCCGCGACCATCATCGCGGTGGAGCCGGCCGGCTTGCCGAGGACGGCTGCCCAGTCCGTCGTGAAGAGCAGGTAGCCGAGGACGAGCAGGCTGAAGCCGCCGAAGAGGTACGTCGACCACGTCGAGCACACCCGCAGCGCGCTGATGCCGAGGCCCGAGACCACGAAGGTGCAGCCCACGAAGAACAGCAGGGTCACCACGATGAGGGTGGTGTTGCTCTTGATCCCGAAGAGCAGGTCGAGCACGGTCAGCACGGCGTAGGCGCCGCTGACCGCGTTGATCGTCTCCCAGCCCCAGCGGGCCACCCAGATCAGCGCGCCCGGGAAGAGGTTGCCGCGCTGCCCGAATACCGCCCGCGAGAGGGCCATGCCGGGAGCCCCGCCGCGCTTGCCCGCGATCGAGATCAGGCCGACGATCCCGTACGAGACCACCGGCGCGGCGACGGCGACGACGAGCACCTGCCAGATGTTCAGCCCGTTGAAGATCACCAGCCCCGCGCCCATGGTCAGCAGCAGCACGCTGATGTTGGCGGCGACCCAGGTGGGCACCAGCTCGCGGACCCTGCCGCCGCGCTCGTCGTCCGGGACGGGCTCCAGACCGCGGGTCTCTATCGCGGTGTCGTTTCCGCCGTCGGCGGGCTCGGCAGGCATGCGGCTGCTCCCTGGGAGGTGTGAGGGGAAGTCGCTCATCATCGTAGATCTGCCGCTAAAACCACAAACAGAGGCTTACGTCCTGGTCGGAGCGCCCGGGTTCCCGGCTCCGAGGCGGCCGTGGCCGATACTGGGGGGGTTATGGACATCCTCATCCTTGCTGTAGTCATCGCCCTGGTCGCGGTCGGCGTGATCAGCGGGCTCGTGGTCAGCAGCCGCAAGAAGAAGCAGCTGCCGCCCCCGGCACCGCCGAGCACGCCGACCATCACTGCCCCGCCTGCCGAGCCGCAGGTGGGGGAGGACGCCGTAGAGACGGCGGAAGAGCCGCGCCGCACGATCGAGGAGGTCGGACTCCCGGAGGCCGAGGCCCCCGTCGAAGCGCCGACCGCCGAGCCGGAGGCCCCGGCCGCGCCCGCGATCGAGGTGCCCGAGCCCACCGCCGGCCGACTGGTCCGGCTGCGCGCCCGCCTCGCCCGGTCGCAGAACTCCCTCGGCAAGGGGCTGCTCACGCTGCTCTCGCGCGAGCACCTCGACGAGGACACGTGGGAGGAGGTCGAGGAGACCCTCCTCGTCGCCGACGTCGGCGTCGTGCCCACCCAGGAACTCGTCGAGCGGCTCCGCGAGCGGGTCAAGGTCCTCGGTACCCGCACCCCGGCGGACCTGCGCGCCCTGCTCAAGGAAGAGCTGCTGACGCTGGTCGGCACCGACTTCGACCGCGCCGTGAAGACGGAGAGCGGCGAGGACACCCCGGGCGTGATCATGGTCGTCGGTGTCAACGGCACCGGCAAGACCACCACCACCGGCAAGCTGGCCCGGGTGCTCGTCGCCGACGGCCGCAGCGTGGTGCTCGGCGCCGCCGACACCTTCCGCGCCGCCGCCGCCGACCAGCTGCAGACCTGGGGCGAGCGCGTCGGCGCCCGTACCGTGCGCGGCCCGGAGGGCGGCGACCCGGCCTCGATCGCCTACGACGCGGTCAAGGAGGGCATCGCCGAGGGCGCCGACGTCGTGCTCATCGACACCGCCGGCCGCCTCCACACCAAGACCGGCCTGATGGACGAGCTCGGCAAGGTCAAGCGCGTCGTCGAGAAGCACGGCCCGCTGGACGAGATCCTGCTGGTCCTGGACGCCACCACCGGGCAGAACGGCCTGACCCAGGCGCGGGTCTTCGCGGAGGTGGTGGACATCACCGGCATCGTGCTGACCAAGCTCGACGGCACGGCCAAGGGCGGCATCGTCGTCGCCGTCCAGCGCGAACTGGGTGTCCCGGTCAAGCTCGTCGGTCTCGGTGAGGGCGCGGACGACCTGGCCCCGTTCGAGCCCGAGGCCTTCGTGGACGCCCTGATCGGCGACTGAGCGCGGCCTTCCGTACGCACCGGTGCCCCCGCCTTCCGTGAGGAACGCGGGGGCACCGGTGCGTACGGGACCCTCAGCGGCGGAACCGGTGGCAGATGTACGCCAGCGTGCCCAGCAGCAGCCGGGCCTGCGGCGGGCCCCCGGCGCAGTCGAGGGCGGGCGGCCGCAGCCAGCCGGTCCGGCCGAGCCCGGCCCGGTCGGAGGGCGGGGCCGTCACGAAAGCCCCCGGGCCCAGGGCACGCAGGTCCAGGTCGGCGTCGTCCCAGCCCATCCGGTACAGCAGCTGCGGCAGCTCCGCAGCCGCGCCGGGGGCCACGAAGAACTGCGCCCGGCCGTCCGCGGTGACGATGACCGGGCCGAGCGGCAGGCCCATCCGCTCCAGCCGCACCAGGGCGCGCCGTCCGGCCTCCTCGGACACCTCGATGACGTCGAAGGCGCGGCCCACCGGGAGCAGGATCGCGGCCCCCGGACAGCCGGCCCAGGCCTCGGTGACCTCGTCGAGGGTGGCGCCGGCCGGGACCGTCGGGGCGAAGGGCAGGGGGTGCGCTCCGGGCGCGGCGCACCGGCCGTCCCCGCAGGAGCAGTCGCGGGAGGGCGCCGCGGCGCGCGCCCCGGGGACCACGTCCCAGCCCCACAAGCCGGTGTACTCCGCCACCGCCGTGCACTCCGAGGTCCGGCCGCGGCGCCGGGTACCGGAACGGAACTCCTTGGTGCCGCGGCTGCCGCCGATCGTGAAGCCCATGCCCATGCCCATGCCCCCTCCAACGGGTCGGACGCGCCGGTGGTTACGACGCCTGTGGTGAGGACGTCAGAGTGCCCGCCGCCGGCGACCGCGCGACGTTCCGCCGCGCGGTCGCCGGGGGAGTGTCCGCCGCACCCGCCCGGCGCACTCCTCGCCGCGCGCGCCCCGAGCGCACTCCAGTCCAACCGCTCCGTTTCACCTTCGTGTCAAGTGAATCGCGCCTGGCCGGTGGCTAGTTCATTCGAAGGGGTGGCGAATGGTGGCGTTTCCGCGAACGACCTCGCCGAAGGGGTGATCGTAGGATTACTTTCGGTGCACGAACCCCGAGGCGGGCCCGTGCGTGGTTATGCCGGAGGCAATGCGTGAAGGACCTGTGAAGGTCCGTGGAGACGCTCGGCGTCCCGGCCAGGGTTTCGTAAGGAAGAGGCTGAGCGGATGGGGGCGTTCCAGTGAGCGGCAACGGCGCAAGCGGAACGATCGAGGATGCTGCTGCGCGGAACGACCAGCTGACCTCGTGGTTCGTCCGCAGCGGCTGGTCGAAGGGCGAACTGGCCCGACAGGTCAACCGCAGGGCCCGGCAGATGGGCGCCCACCACATCAGCACGGACACCTCCCGGGTGCGCCGCTGGCTGGACGGCGAACAGCCCCGCGGGCCCGTCCCGCGCATCCTGTCCGAGCTGTTCTCCGAGCGCTTCGGCTCCGTCGTCGCCATCGAACAGCTCGGCCTGCGCACCGCCCACCAGACCCCCTCGGTCTCCGGGGTGGACCTCCCCTGGGCGGGCCCGCAGACCGTCGAACTGCTCGGCGAGTTCTCCCGCAGCGACCTGATGCTGGCGCGCCGCGGCTTCCTCGGGACCTCCCTCGCGCTCTCCGCCGGTCCCGCCCTCATCGAGCCCATGCAGCGCTGGCTCGTCCCGGCCCCGGCCGCCGACCCGGGACCGCGCGGGGCGGGGCCGACGGGGGCCCTCGGCGGCCACCGCCCGCCCCGGCTCTCCGAACCGGAACTCGACCTCCTCGACGCCACCACGGTGATGTTCCGCCAGTGGGACGCCCAGTGCGGCGGCGGCCTGCGCCGCAAGGCCGTCGTGGGCCAGCTCCACGAGGTGACCGACCTGCTCCAGGAGAACCACCCCGCCCCCGTCATGAAGCGGCTGTTCAAGGTCGCCGCAGAACTCGCCGAGCTGGCCGGCTGGATGAGCTACGACATCGGCCTGCACCCCACCGCGCAGAAGTACTTCGTCCTCGCCCTGCACGCTGCCAAGGAGGCCGGGGACAAGCCCCTGGGCTCGTACATCCTGTCCAACATGAGCCGCCAGATGATCCACCTGGGCCGGCCCGAGGACGCCCTCGAACTCATCCACCTCGCGCAGTACGGCAGCCGCGACTGCGCCGGCCCGCGCACCCAGGCCATGCTGTATGCGATGGAGGCCCGCGCCTACGCCAACATGGGCCAGCCCAGCCGCTGCAAGCGGGCCGTGCGGATGGCCGAGGACACCTTCTCCGACGTGGGCTTCGCGGACGAGCCGGAGCCCGACTGGATCCGCTTCTTCTCCGAGGCCGAGCTGAACGGCGAGAACTCCCACTCCTACCGGGATCTGGCCTATGTCGCCGGGCGCAGCCCCATGTACGCCTCCCTCGCCGAACCCGTCATGGAACGCGCCGTCGAGCTCTTCGAGAAGGACCCGGAGCACCAGCGCTCCTACGCCCTCAACCTCATCGGCATGGCCACCGTCCACCTGCTCCAGCGCGAGCCCGAGCAGGCCGCGGCCCTCGTCGACCGGGCCCTCGACGTGGCGGGAAAGGTGCGCTCCGAACGGGTGAACACCCGCCTCCGCAAGACCGTCGACAGCGCCGCCCGTGAATACGGCGACGTCGCCGAGGTGGTCCGGCTCACCGACCACCTCGCCTCACGGCTCCCCGAAGCCGCGGAGGCCGTCTGACGGCCCGAGCGGCCGCCCCCCAAGGCTCCGGCCGCGGCAGTCACCCCGTGAAGCCCGATCAGGCTCCCCCAGCCAGGACGTCCGGGTCACTGCCGCGGCCGGTCACCCCTTTGCGCCTAAGCTGGCGCCGCTCTCGCGGAGTGGGTTGCCCGTCGTCGTGGTGGCTCAACTGATGGTTGCCGTGTTCATCGCCGCGTAACAGCACAGACCTCTTCGTCACGGCCGCGAAACATCGGGCGGCGCCGCCGGAAACCGGCCTGCGCGAATCTCATGGCCAATAACCGGCCAGTTCCTTCTGCCGCCGCTCAGGTTTTCACGATCGCCCGCACGCGAACGTACCGACGACGAGGAGACGCCGATGGCATCAGCCATCACGACCCTCGCTGCAGACGCCCCGACGCTGTCTGCCGCGAACACCGGGTTCATGCTCATCTGCTCCGCCCTGGTCATGCTGATGACCCCGGGACTCGCCTTCTTCTACGGAGGCATGGTCCGCGTCAAGAGCAGCCTCAACATGCTGATGATGAGCTTCATCAGCCTCGGGATCGTCACGATCCTCTGGGTGCTCTACGGCTTCAGCCTCGCCTTCGGCACCGACTCCGGCTCCCTCATCGGCTGGAACTCCGACTACGTGGGCCTCAGCGGCATCGGGATCACCGAGCTCTGGGACGGCTACACCATCCCGGTCTACGTCTTCGCCGTCTTCCAGCTGATGTTCGCCGTCATCACCCCGGCCCTGATCAGCGGCGCCCTCGCCGACCGCGTCAAGTTCAGCGCCTGGATCCTCTTCACCGCCCTCTGGGTCACCGTCGTCTACTTCCCCGTCGCCCACTGGGTCTGGGGCGCCGGCGGCTGGCTCTTCGAGATGGGCGTCATCGACTTCGCCGGCGGCACCGCCGTCCACATCAACGCGGGCGCCGCCGCCCTCGGCGTCATCCTCGTGATCGGCAAGCGCGTCGGCTTCAAGAAGGACCCGATGCGCCCGCACAGCCTGCCCCTCGTGATGCTGGGCGCCGGTCTCCTCTGGTTCGGCTGGTTCGGCTTCAACGCCGGCTCCTGGCTGGGTAACGACGACGGCGTCGGCGCGGTCATGTTCGTCAACACCCAGATCGCCACCGCAGCCGCCATGCTCGCCTGGCTCGCCTACGAGAAGCTGCGCCACGGCTCCTTCACCACCCTGGGTGCCGCCTCCGGCGCGGTCGCCGGCCTCGTCGCCATCACCCCCGCGGGCGGTGCGGTCAGCCCGCTCGGCGCAATCGCCGTCGGCGCCATCGCCGGTGTGCTGTGCGCCATGGCCGTGGGCCTCAAGTACAAGTTCGGCTACGACGACTCCCTCGACGTCGTCGGCGTCCACCTCGTCGGCGGTGTCGCCGGCTCCCTGCTCGTCGGCCTCTTCGCCACCGGCGGGGTCCAGTCCGACGTCGCCGGCCTCTTCTACGGCGGCGGCCTGGAGCAGCTCGGCAAGCAGGCGATCGGCGTCTTCTCCGTCCTCGCCTACTCTCTGGTGGCATCCGCGGTGCTCGCCCTCCTCCTCGACAAGACGATCGGGATGCGGGTCCCCGAGGACGACGAGGTCACCGGCATCGACCAGAGCGAGCACGCCGAGACCGCCTACGACTTCAGCGGAGCCGGCGGCGGAGCGGCCGCGCGGAGCACCGCCGCCCCCACCCCCTCCGCCGCGAGCAAGAAGGTTGACGCATGAAGCTGATCACCGCGATCGTCAAGCCGCACAAGCTGGACGAGATCAAGGAAGCACTCCAGGCCTTCGGAGTGCAGGGCCTCACGGTCAGCGAGGCCAGCGGCTACGGCCGTCAGCGCGGTCACACCGAGGTCTACCGGGGCGCCGAGTACCAGGTCGACCTCGTCCCCAAGATCCGCATCGAGGTGCTGGTCGAGGACTCCGACGCCGAGGAACTCATCCGGGTCGTCGTGAGCGCCGCTTCCACCGGCAAGATCGGTGACGGCAAGGTGTGGAGCGTCCCCGTGGACTCGGTCGTCCGGGTCCGCACCGGCGAGCGCGGCGCGGACGCGCTGTAGCGAGGGGAGTTCCCGGGTGACGAGCGTCGAGAACACCACGGACCACACGGCCGACCCGGGACCCAGCGGATACGCCGCGGCCCGGCTGCGACTCCTCCAGGAGGAGTCGCGGTCCGGGCCCTCGCGGCGTTCCGCCCTGGCCGGGCTGACCGACGCATGGCTGAACGCCCTCTTCGCCGCCGCCGCACGGGAGACAGGCGTCCGCGGCGCCACCCTCGTGGCCGTGGGCGGCTACGGCAGGGCCGAACTCTCCCCGCGCAGCGACCTCGACCTCCTGCTGCTGCACGACGGCAAGGCCGAGCCCGCGGCGCTCGGCGCACTGGCCGACCGCCTCTGGTACCCGGTGTGGGACCTCGGCGTCGCCCTCGACCACTCCGTACGCACCCCCGCCGAGGCCCGCCGGACGGCCGCCGAGGACCTCAAGGTCCACCTGGGCCTGCTGGACGCCCGCACCGTCGCGGGCGACGCCGGTCTCCTCGCCGGCCTGCGGACCGCCGTGCTGGCCGACTGGCGCAACCAGGCCCCCAAACGCCTCCCGGAGCTGCACTCCCTGTGCCGCGAGCGCGCCGAGCGGGCCGGGGAACTGCGCTTCCTGCTCGAACCCGACCTCAAGGAGGCCCGCGGCGGCCTCCGGGACGTCACCGCGCTGCGGGCCGTCGCCGCCTCCTGGCTCGCGGACGCCCCGCGCGAAGGCCTCGCCGAGGCCCGGCGGCGGCTCCTGGACGCGCGCGACGCCCTCCACCTGGTCACCGGCCGCGCCACCGACCGGCTCTCGCTCCAGGAGCAGGACCAGGTCGCGGCGCAGCTCGGGCTGCTCGACGCCGATGCACTGCTGCGCGAGGTGTACGAGGCCGGGCGCGTGGTCGCGTACGCCGGCGACGTGACCTGGCGCGAGGTCGGACGGGTGCTGCGGGCCCGCGCCGCCCGGCCCAGGCTGCGCGGGCTGCTCGGCGGCCGCGGCACCACCGCCGCCCCCCGGGCACCCCTCGCCGAAGGCGTGGTGGAGTCCGACGGGGAGGCCGTCCTGGCCCTGGCCGCCCGCCCGGACCGCGACGCCGTCCTGGCCCTGCGCCTGGCCGCTGCGGCCGCGCAGGCCGGACTGCCCGTGTCACCACACGCCGTACGCCGACTCGCCCAGCAGGGGAAGGCACTGCCGGTGCCCTGGCCGGCCGAGGCCCGGGAACAGCTGCTCACGCTCCTCGGCGCGGGCGAGCCGACCGTGGCCGTCTGGGAGGCCATGGAGGCGGAAGGACTGATCACCCGGCTGCTCCCCGACTGGGAGCGGGTGCGCTGCCGCCCGCAGCGCAACCCCGTCCACACCTGGACCGTGGACCGGCACCTCATCGAGACGGCCGTGCGGGCCGCGGCCCTCACCCGCCGGGTCGGCCGCCCCGACCTGCTGCTGATGGCCGCGCTCCTGCACGACATCGGCAAGGGCTGGCCGGGCGACCACTCCGTGGCCGGGGAGACCATCGCCCGGGACGTCGCCGCACGGGTCGGCTTCGACGCCCGGGACGCCGCCGTGCTGGGCGCGCTCGTACGGCACCACCTGCTCCTGATCGACACCGCGACCCGGCGGGACCTGGACGACCCGGCCACCGTCCGCTCGGTCGCCGAGGCCGTCGGATCGGTGGGCACCCTGGAGATACTGCACGCCCTGACCGAGGCGGACGCCCTGGCCACCGGGCCGGCCGCCTGGAGTGCCTGGCGCGGCTCGCTCGTCGCCGACCTCGTCGCCCGCGTCGCCGCCCTGCTGCGCGGAGCGGCCCCCGCCGAACGGGAACCGGAGATCCCGAGCGCCGAGCAGGAACGCCTCGCGGTGGAGGCACTGCGCACCGGCGAGCCGGTCCTGGCGCTCCACACCCGCCAGGAGGAGGACGCGGTTGGCGTGGAGCTGGTCCTGGCCGTCCCCGACCAGCCGGGCGTCCTCCCGGCCGCGGCCGGGGTGCTGGCCCTGCACCGGCTCACCGTACGGGCGGCGGACCTGCGCTCCGTGGAGCTCCCGGACCGCCTCGGCGAGGTTCTCGTGCTGCGCTGGCGGGTGGCCGCCGAGTACGGGGCGCTGCCCGAGGCCGCACGGCTGCGCACCGACCTCGTGCGCGCCCTGGACGGCTCGCTGGACGTCCCGGCGAAGCTCGCGGACCGGGAGGCGGCCTACCCGCGTCGGCGCGGGGTCGTCCCGCCGCCGCCCCGGGTCACCGTCGTGCCCGACGTCTCCTCACTGGCCACGGTGCTGGAGGTACGGGCACCCGACGCCGTCGGCCTGCTGCACCGGATCGGCCGGGCCCTGGAGACGGCGGGCGTCAGGGTGCGCAGCGCCCACGTCTCCACGCTGGGCGCCAACGCCGTGGACACCCTGTACGTGACCACCCCGGAGGGCAAACCCCTGGACACCGCGGAGGCGGCCGCTCTGGCGGCGGCGGTGGAGTCGGCCCTCGCGTAGCCGGGTACGGCGCCGCTGCGCGGGGCTCCGCCCCCGGACCCCGAGCAGCGGCGGAACCGTACAGGGAGCAGGCAGGTCCCCGGACGGGGGAAGGGCCCGATACCCTGGGGGACGACCACAACGCCCCCGACCCGAGGAATCGCGACCACCGTGTTCGATACGCTCTCCGACCGCTTGGCGAATACCTTCAAGGGCCTGCGCGGCAAAGGCCGGCTGTCCGAGGCTGACATCGACGCGGCGGCCCGGGAAATCCGTATCGCGCTCCTCGAGGCCGACGTCGCCCTCCCCGTCGTCCGCTCCTTCATCGCGAACGTCAAGGAACGCGCGCGCGGCGAAGAGGTCAGCAAGGCGCTGAACCCGGGCCAGCAGGTCCTGAAGATCGTCAACGAGGAGCTCGTCACCATCCTCGGTGGCGAGACCCGGCGGCTGCGCTTCGCCAAGACCGCCCCCACCGTGATCATGCTCGCCGGCCTCCAGGGCGCCGGTAAGACCACCCTCGCCGGAAAGCTCGGTCTCTGGCTGAAGGGGCAGGGCCACGCCCCGCTCCTCGTCGCGTGCGACCTCCAGCGCCCGAACGCCGTCAACCAGCTCTCCGTCGTCGCCGACCGCGCGGGCGTGGCCTTCTACGGCCCCCAGCCCGGCAACGGCGTCGGCGACCCGGTCCAGGTCGCGAAGGACTCCGTCGAGTACGCGCGCACCAAGCAGTTCGACATCGTCATCGTCGACACCGCCGGCCGCCTCGGCATCGACGCCGAGCTGATGCAGCAGGCCGCGGACATCCGCGACGCCGTCAGCCCGGACGAGATCCTCTTCGTCGTCGACGCCATGATCGGCCAGGACGCGGTCAACACCGCCGAGGCCTTCCGCGACGGCGTCGGCTTCGACGGCGTGGTGCTCTCCAAGCTCGACGGCGACGCCCGCGGTGGTGCCGCGCTCTCCATCGCTCACGTCACCGGCAAGCAGATCATGTTCGCCTCGAACGGCGAGAAGCTCGACGACTTCGACGCCTTCCACCCCGACCGCATGGCGGGCCGGATCCTCGACATGGGTGACATGCTCACCCTCATCGAGCAGGCCGAGAAGACCTTCTCGCAGGCCGAGGCCGAGAAGATGGCGGCCAAGCTCGCCAAGGGCCCCAAGGAATTCACGCTCGACGACTTCCTCGCCCAGATGGAGCAGGTCCGCAAGATGGGCTCCATCTCCAAGCTGCTCGGCATGCTGCCCGGCATGGGGCAGATCAAGGACCAGATCAACAACATCGACGAGCGTGACGTCGACCGCACCGCCGCGATCATCAAGTCGATGACCCCGGCCGAGCGCCAGGACCCGACGATCATCAACGGCTCGCGCCGCGCCCGTATCGCCAAGGGCTCCGGCACCGAGGTCAGCGCCGTCAAGTCGCTGGTCGAGCGGTTCTTCGACGCCCGCAAGATGATGTCCCGCATGGCCCAGGGCGGCGGCATGCCCGGCATGCCGGGCATCCCCGGGATGGGCGGCGGCCCCGGCCGGCAGAAGAAGCAGGTCAAGCAGGCCAAGGGCAAGCGCAAGAGCGGCAACCCGATGAAGCGCAAGCAGGAGGAGGCCGCTGCCGCGGCCCGCCGCGAGCAGGGCCCGCAGACGGCCGACCCGGCGGCCGCGTCCAACCCGTTCGGCCTCCCCGCCGGCGGCCAGGGCGGTCAGGACTTCGACCTGCCGGACGAGTTCAAGAAGTTCATGAAGTAGCGGGCGGACCGCCGCGACGAAGGGCCCCACCGGGCACGGGCACCGGCCCGCACGGCCGGGGCCCTTCGTCGCGCCGTTACACGGCGGCGGTTACGCCACCCGGGCGATCACATACCGGAAGATGTTCGGCAGCCACACGGTGCCGTCGGGTCGCTCGAAGGGATGAAGCGCCTCCGCGAGTTCCTTCTCCGCCAGCGAGGCATCGGACGCGCCGTCGTACAGCCCCGTCGAGAGCAGCCCCCGCACCGCGCTGTCCACGTCCGCGTAGCCGAACGGGCAGAAGACCCGCCCTGATCCGTCCGGCCGCAGCCCGGCGCCCTCCACGAGGGCGTCCAGATCCCGCGGCGCGGGCCCGCCGCCCAGCACCGAGGGCACCGTGCAGCGCTCCGCCGGCCCCCAGCCGGCGAGCACCACGGCGCCGCCGCGTCTCACGGCCGGCAGGGCCGCGGCCAGGGCGGCCGGGGTGGGGGAGAAGGCCAGCAGGGCGTCGTAGGGGCGGGCCGCCCCGGACGCCGCCGGCGGCTCCGCCAGTACCTCCAGCAGCCGCTCACGGGCCAGTGCCCGCCGGGCCGGGTCCCCCTCCACGCCCGTGGCCGCGGCTCCCCGCGCGGCCGCCAGCAGCAGGGGCAGGCCGGCCCCGCAGTCGAGGCCCAGCAGCCGGTCGCCCGGCCCGACCTCCAGCCGGTCGTAGACCGCCTCGTACAGCGGTACCAGCATCCGTTCCTGGATTTCCGCCCAGTCCCGGGCGACGAGCGTCGCGGTCGGCGTCGGTGTCATCGAATGAGCGCTCCTGATTCCGTGTCGCCCCCCAGCCCCCGTTGCCAGAGAACTCCCCATTCGCCCCCGCGTCCAGAGGAGCGCGGCACCCGATTCACGCATCCTGTGCCGGGCGCCGTACGATTCGCGGCATGGCAAAGGCACCCGTTCTCACCCCGCAGGCGGAGGATTTCCCCCGCTGGTACCAGGATCTGATCAACAAGGCCGAGCTGGCCGACAACGGTCCGGTCCGCGGCACCATGGTCATCCGACCGTACGGCTACGGCCTGTGGGAGCGGATGCAGCAGGAGATGGACGCCCGCATCAAGGACCAGGGCGCCCAGAACGCGTACTTCCCCCTCTTCATCCCGCAGTCGTACCTGACGAAGGAAGCCGAGCACGTCGAGGGCTTCGCCCCCGAGCTCGCGGTCGTCACGCACGGCGGCGGCAAGGAGCTGGAGGAGCCGGTCGTCGTCCGGCCCACGTCCGAGACGATCATCAACGACTACTTCTCCAAGTGGGTCCAGAGCTACCGCGACCTGCCCCTGCTGATCAACCAGTGGGCCAACGTGGTCCGCTGGGAGATGCGTCCCCGCGTCTTCCTCCGCACGAGCGAGTTCCTCTGGCAGGAGGGCCACACCGCCCACGCCACCTACGAGGACGCCCGCGACTACGCCGCCCGCATCCACCGCGATGTCTACGGCGACTTCATGACGAACGTGCTCGGCATCGACGTCGTGCTCGGCCGCAAGACCGCCAAGGAGCGCTTCGCCGGCGCCATCAACACCCTCACCCTCGAGGGCATGATGGGCGACGGCAAGGCCCTGCAGATGGGCACCAGCCACGAGCTCGGCACCAACTTCGCCAAGGCCTTCAACACGCAGTACCTGTCGAAGGAGGGCAAGCAGGAGCTCGTCTGGCAGACCTCGTGGGGCGTCTCGACCCGCATGGTGGGCGGTCTGATCATGTCCCACGGTGACGACAACGGCCTGCGCGTCCCGCCGCGTCTCGCGCACGTCCAGGTCGTCGTCATGGCGATCAAGGGTGACGAGGCCGTCGCCAAGGTCCGCGAGCTGGGCGACCGGCTGAAGGCCGCCGGCATCCGCGTCCAGGTCGACGACCGCGTCGACACCCCCTTCGGCCGCCGCGCCGTGGACTGGGAGCTCAAGGGCGTTCCGGTCCGCATCGAGATCGGCCCCCGCGACCTGGAGGCCGGCACCGCGATGCTGGCCCGCCGGATCCCGGGCGGCAAGACCCCGGTCCAGATCGACGCGCTCGTCGACCTGCTGCCCAAGGTGCTGGACGAGGACCAGGCGCAGCTGCTGCGCGAGTCCCGCGAGCGCCGCGAGGCCCGTACGTCCGACGTCGCGACCATCGAGGAGGCCGCCGAGGCCGCCGTCGCCGGCGGCTGGGCCCGGATCCCGTGGGCCGACCTCGGTCCGGAGGGTGAGGCGAAGCTGGCCGAGCAGGCCGTTTCCGTGCGCTGCCTGGTGGCCGAGGACGGGTCCGTCCCGGACGCCGACGACGCTCCCGGTACCCTCGCGATCGTGGCGCGCTCGTACTGATCTCGCCGTCGAAGCCTTCCGGGCCCCGGCGTGCGGCTGGTGCCGCGCGCCGGGGCCGGTGCTTTTTTGGTCGACGTTACGTACCGACTCCTCCTGAGTTCGGCGCACCCGTCCTCGTCGGGACGCATCAGACTGAACTGACTGGTACGTGCAAAAAATTTGGAATGGCCCGGAATCGGAACACCCGGGCACCTCGGCTCGTTGTCACGACGTGAGCACGACACCACCTGTTCTCGCCGCAGAGCTGGCGCAGGCGTGGGCCGACATTCAGCGGTACCACCCCGAGCTGCCCGACCTTGCCGCGCCCGAGTCCCTGATCGGAGAGTCCTCGTCCGCCTGTGGCGCCGAGCTCTCCTTCGAGCGTCTGCTGCACGAGGCAGTCCACGGCATCGCGGCCGCCCGCGGTGTCCGTGACACCTCCCGCGCAGGCCGCTACCACAACCGCAGATTCCTCGCGATCGCCGAGGAGATGGGGCTGGACCACTCCGACGAGCCGCACGCCAGCAGCGGCTTCTCGCTGGTCACGCTCAATCCGGAGGCGAAGCGGCGCTACCGCCCCACCATGGAGCGGCTGCAGCGCGCGCTGAAGGCGCACACGGCCGCCACCGCCGCCGACACCAAGCGCTCCTTCCGCGGGCCCGCCGCCCGGCACGGTTCCTCGGGCGGCGGCGTGCGCGTCAAGGCGGTCTGCGACTGCGGGCGCAACGTACGGGTCGTCCCCTCCGTGCTCGCTCAGGCGCCGATCGTGTGCGGCGGCTGCATGAAGCCCTTCCGGATTCCCGAAGTCGCCATCGCGGCGGCCTCCTGACCGCGCTCCCGCCCGCCGCCGGGACCACCGTCCCGCGGCGCGGAGGCCGCCGGGCCCCCGCCCCCACCGGGGCGGCCGCCGCCGGCGCACGCGCGGAGACGTGAGCGGGCCGCCGGCGGCAGTCCGTCCTGCCCACCCGGCCGAAGACGCCGCAGGCGTATGGCACAATGACTAGCTGTACTCGACAGTCGCACAGGACCCCTCTCTCCTCCGGCTGACGCGTCCATCGGGCACCCGAGTACCGCAACCCCACGTGGCATCTCATGTGCCCAACCACGTCAAGTTCAGGAGACACCACTCCAGTGGCAGTCAAGATCAAGCTCAAGCGCCTCGGTAAGATCCGCTCTCCCCACTACCGCATCGTCGTCGCCGACGCCCGCACCCGTCGGGACGGCCGCGCGATCGAGGAGATCGGCATCTACCAGCCGACCTACAACCCGTCGCGCATCGAGGTCAACGGTGAGCGCGCCCAGTACTGGCTCTCCGTCGGCGCCCAGCCGACCGAGGCCGTCCTCGCCATCCTGAAGCTCACCGGTGACTGGCAGGCGCACAAGGGCCTCCCGGCCCCCGCGCCGCTGCTGCAGCCGGCCACGAAGGAAGACAAGCGTCGCTCCTTCGACGAGTTCGCCAAGGCCCTCGAGGGCATCGGCGAGGGCAAGGGCGAGGCCATCACGCAGAAGAAGAAGGCCGACAAGAAGGCGGACGAGGCCGAGGCCGCCGCCGAGTCGACCGAGGCCTGAGCATGCTCGAGGAGGCTCTTGAGCACCTCGTAAAGGGCATTGTGGACAACCCCGACGAAGTGCAGGTCGCCTCGCGCAACCTGCGCCGCGGGCAGGTGCTCGAGGTCCGGGTCCACCCGGACGACCTCGGCAAGGTGATCGGCCGCAACGGCCGCACCGCACGTGCCCTGCGTACCGTCGTGGGCGCCATCGGCGGCCGGGGGATCCGCGTCGACCTCGTCGACGTGGACCAGGTCCGCTGAGCAGTTGAAACACCGGCACGGGCCGGGGAGGGCATACGTGCCCGCCCCGGCCCGTCGTCGTCTGAACAGGAGAGGCACAGACAGTGGAGCTGGTAGTCGCGCGGATCGGCCGCGCCCACGGCATCAAGGGTGAGGTCACCGTCGAGGTGCGCACGGACGAGCCGGAACTGCGGCTCAGCCCCGGTGCCGTGCTGCGCACCGAACCGGCTGCGGCGGGCCCGCTGACCATCGAGACGGGCCGGGTGCACAGCGGCCGGCTGATGCTGCGCTTCGCGGGCGTCAAGGACCGCACCGCAGCGGAGTCGCTCCGCAACATCCTCCTCATCGCCGACGTGGACCCGGCGGAGCTGCCCGAGGAGGAGGACGAGTACTACGACCACCAGCTGATGGACCTGGACGTGGTGCTCGAGGACGGCACCGAGATCGGCCGGATCACCGAGATCTCCCACCTGCCCTCGCAGGACCTCTTCATCGTCGAGCGCCCCGACGGCACCGAGGTGATGATCCCCTTCGTCGAGGAGATCGTCGCCGAGATCGACCTGGAGGAGCAGCGCTGCGTCATCACCCCGCCGCCCGGGCTGATCGACGACCGCGCCGAGATCGCCTCCGCCCGTGACGCCGAGGCCGCGAACTCCGAGGCCATGCGCTCCGAGGCCGCGAGCTCCGAGGGCGACGCCTGATGCGGCTCGACGTCGTCACGATCTTCCCCGAGTACCTGGAACCGCTGAACGTCTCCCTCGTCGGCAAGGCCCGCGCCCGCGGCCAGCTCGACGTGCACGTCCACGACCTGCGGGACTGGACCCACGACCGGCACAACACGGTCGACGACACCCCGTACGGCGGCGGCCCCGGCATGGTCATGAAGACCGGGCCGTGGGGCGAGGCGCTGGACGAGACGCTGGCCGATGGCTACGAGGCCGGCGCGCACGGCCCGGTCATCGTGGTCCCCACGCCCAGCGGCCGTCCGTTCACCCAGGAACTCGCCGTCGAGCTCTCCGAGCGGCCGTGGCTGATCTTCACGCCCGCCCGCTACGAGGGCATCGACCGCCGGGTCATGGACGAGTACGCCACCCGCATGCCGGTGTACGAGGTCTCCATCGGCGACTACGTCCTGGCCGGCGGCGAGGCGGCCGTCCTGGTCGTCACCGAGGCCGTGGCGCGGCTGCTGCCCGGAGTGCTCGGCAATGCCGAGTCCCACCGGGACGACTCCTTCGCGCCCGGCGAGATGGCGAACCTGCTGGAGGGGCCCGTCTACACCAAGCCGCCCGTGTGGCGCGGCCGGGACATCCCCGACGTCCTCCTCAGCGGCCACCACGGCAGGATCGCCCGCTGGCGCCGGGACGAGGCCTTCCGCAGGACCGCGAGCAACCGCCCCGACCTGATCGAGCGCTGCGAGGCCTCCGGCTTCGACAAGAAGGACCGCGAGATCCTCTCCATCCTGGGCTGGCAGCCGTCCCCGGACGGCCGATTTTGGCGCAGGCCGCAGGCCGTGGAAGAATAGGCGGCTGCTGTGTGCTCGCCGGACGCCCCTGCCACAGGGGGACCGTCGGCCGCCGAGTGGCACGGCTCCCGAATTCTCTACGGAAACCCGCACTGGCGACCTGTGGCGTCATGCGAAGAAAGCAGACGAAGAACATGTCTCACCTGCTCGATGGCGTCAACGCCGCCGCGCTCCGCTCGGACGTCCCGGCCTTCCGCCCGGGTGACACGATCAACGTGCACGTCCGCGTGATCGAGGGCAACCGCTCCCGTATCCAGCAGTTCAAGGGTGTCGTCATCCGCCGCCAGGGCGCCGGTGTCTCCGAGACCTTCACCGTTCGCAAGGTCTCCTTCAGCGTCGGCGTGGAGCGTACCTTCCCGGTCCACTCCCCGATCTTCGAGAAGATCGAGCTCGTCACCCGCGGTGACGTCCGCCGTGCGAAGCTGTACTACCTCCGTGAGCTCCGCGGCAAGGCCGCGAAGATCAAGGAGAAGCGCGACAAGTAAGGTCGCCACCGGTGTCCGGGGATGGCCGGATAGGCTCGCCCCCGATGGACACCGAAGCACCTCACACGCAGCGCGGTCACTCTTCCCCCCGCGAGGGGGAGGGGTGGCCGCGTTCTGCGTTCTCCCGGACGACCGACGGGGCCGGGCCCGGACGGCGGCAGCCGACCTGGCGCCGGGCCGGAGTGCTCGGCGTGATCTGCACGGTCTTCCTGCTGCTGCTCAGCAATTTCGTGGTTCAGCCCTTCCTGATCCCGAGCCGTTCCATGGAGCCCACGTTCCAGGTCGGGGACCGGGTACTGGTGAACAAGCTGGCGTACCGTTTCGGTGATCAGCCGCGCCGCGGGGACGTCGTGGTCTTCGACGGCACGGGATCCTTCGTACGGGAGCGGCCGGACGGCAGCCCGGTCGGCGCCCTGGTGCAGGGCGCCGCCTCGGCGCTGGGGCTCGCGGAGCCCTCCGACACCGACTTCGTGAAACGGGTGGTGGGCGTGGGTGGTGACGACGTGGTCTGCTGCGACGCGGGCGGCCGGGTCTCGGTCAACGGCGTTCCGCTGGACGAGCCGTACCTGTACCCCGGGGACGCGCCCTCGACGGTGCCCTTCCGGATCGTCGTGCCGCTGGGGACCCTGTGGGTGATGGGCGATCATCGTTCCCAGTCCCGGGACTCGCGGGACCACCTCGGGGAACCGGGCGGGGGGATGGTGCCGGTGGAGAAGGTGATCGGGCGGGCCGACTGGATCGGCTGGCCGGTTTCGCGCTGGGGTGCCGTCGGCGGCGGCCATGGGTAGCCGCGGACGGCCGAAGGGCCGACGGGAGCGGGAAGCGGAGCCCAGCGGACGCGCGAGGGCCCGGCGGGAACGCGAGCCGGAGCCGGACTTCGGCGGTACGCCGAGGGACCGGTGGGAGCCCGAGCCGGAGCCGGACTTCGGCGGTACGCCGAGGGACCGGTGGGAGCCCGAGCCGGAACCGGAGCCGCGCGGGAGGCCGCGGGGCCGACGGGAGCGCGAGCCCGAACCGGAGCCGCGCGGCAGGACCCGGGGCCGGCGGGAGCCGGAGCCGGAACCGGTCGCGGCGGAGGGGGGCCGGGCCCATCGGCGCCGGCTCGCCCGCAAGGTCCGGCGGCGCCGCCGCACGCGCCGGGCCGGCGAGCTGCCCCTGCTCGTGGTGGTGGCGCTGTGCATAGCCCTGCTCCTCAAGACCTTCCTGGTGCAGGCCTTCTTCATTCCGTCGGGCTCGATGGAACAGACCATACGGATCGGCGACCGGGTCCTCGTGGACAAGCTGACCCCGTGGTTCGGCTCCAAGATCGAGCGCGGCGACATCGTCGTGTTCAAGGACCCCGGCGGCTGGCTCAGGGGCGAGGCGGCCCGGCCCCCCAAGGACCCGATCGTGGTCAAGCAGATCAAGCAGGCCCTGACCTTCATCGGCCTGCTGCCCTCGGCCGACGAACAGGACCTGATCAAGCGCGTCATCGGCGTCGGCGGGGACACCGTCAAGTGCTGCGACGCCCGGGGCCGGGTCACCGTCAACGGCTCGCCGCTCGACGAGCCGTACGTCAAGCCGGGCAACACCCCCTCCGACATCCCTTTCGAAGTGGAGGTGCCGGCCGGGAGGATCTTCGTGATGGGTGACCACCGAGCGAATTCGGCCGATTCCCGCTTCCATCTCGACGAGGCCTTCGAGGGCACGATCGACGAGAAAGGCGTCGTGGGGGAGGCCGTGGTGATCGCCTGGCCCTTCGGGCACTGGACCCGTCTGGAGCAGCCCGCGACCTTCCGCATGGTGCCGGACCAGGCACGCCGTGAGGGACGCGGCCGCAGGCGACGCCGGACGGGCACACCGTTCGCATAGTGTGTCCTCGGTCTCCCGAGCCTTAGGGAACTCCCGCTCGTTAAGGGAGGGGAGGGCCCGTGTCCGGTTCGGCGCGGGCGGTGATCGTGAGTGAGGAGTGGATGTGGGGGACGTGGCGGTAGGCGCACGGTCCGGACGCGACGAAGGCGAGGAGCGGCCGGACGACGCCGTCGCGCGAGAGGCCGAGGAGGACGGCGCTCTGGAGACGCCGCACCGCTCCTTCTGGAAGGAGCTCCCGCTCCTCATCGGCATCGCCCTGCTGCTGGCCCTGCTGATCAAGACCTTCCTGGTCCAGGCGTTCTCGATCCCCTCCGACTCCATGCAGGACACCCTGCAGCGGGGGGACCGGGTGCTGGTCGACAAGCTCACGCCGTGGTTCGGCTCCGAGCCGGAGCGGGGCGAGGTCGTGGTCTTCCACGACCCGGCGAACTGGCTCTCGGGCGAGCCCACGCCGGAGCCGAACATCGCCCAGAAGGTGCTCAGCTGGATCGGCCTGATGCCCTCCGCCGAGGAGAAGGACCTGATCAAGCGGACCATCGCCATCGGTGGTGACACGGTCGAGTGCAAGAAGGGCGGACCGGTCGTCGTCAACGGCAAGGCGCTCGACGAGCCGTACATCTACCCCGGCAACACCGCGTGCGACGACGCTCCGTTCGGCCCGCTCAAGGTGCCCCAGGGCAAGATCTGGGTGATGGGCGACCACCGGCAGAACTCCCAGGACTCCCGCTACCACATGCAGGACTCCACCGGGGGCTTCGTGCCGGTCGACAAGGTCGTCGGGCGGGCCGTCGTGATCGCGTGGCCGGTCACCCGCTGGTCCACCCTGCCGATCCCGGACACCTTCGACCAGCCGGGCATCGGCAACCAGGCCGCGGCCACCGCGCTCGGCCTCGGGGCCGCCGGACTGGCGCCGGTCGGGCTGGGCCCGGCCGCGCTGGGGCTCACCGGAGCGGTCCCGCTCGTGATGTGGCGCCGCCGGAGGCTGACCAGCGGCCGTACCGACGGGTAGGGTGCCGCCCAGGTCGACGATCCCGATGTGGGGGCGCTGGAATGGGCGGAACTGAAGCGATACGCAGTGGCAAGGATGGCCGCGGTGGTCTCGGCAACGTGTTGTCGGGGATCGTCGTGGCCATCGGCTTTGCGCTCTTCCTCGGCGGCTTCGTGTGGGGGGCGTTCGTCTACCGGCCCTACACGGTCCCGACCGACTCGATGATGCCGACGGTGCGGCCGGGCGACCGGGTGCTCGCGCAGCGCATCGACGGTGGTGAGGTGCGCCGTGGGGACGTCGTCATCTTTACTGATTCCATGTGGAGCGACCTGCCCATGGTCAAGCGGGTCGTCGGCGTCGGCGGCGACACCGTCAAGTGCTGCGGCGCGGGCGGCGAGCTGACCGTGAACGGCACACCGCTGGACGAGCCCTACGCAGACACCAGCCGGCCGGACTCGGGCCTGGCCATGCCGCCGGGGCAGGCCCCGCCTCCCGGGACCCCCTTCGAGGTGACGGTCCCCGAGGAGAACCTCTTCCTGCTGGGCGACCGCCGTGCCGCCTCGCTGGACTCGCGCGCCCACCTCCAGGAGGCCGGGCAGGGCACCGTACCCCGGTCTGCCGTCAGCGCCCGCGTCGACGCCCTGGCCTGGCCGTCCGTGACGATGCTGGAGCGGCCGGGGACGTACGCGGCCCTGCCCGGCGGGATCTCGGGGCACGGGCCGCTGAAGCTCCAGATGACGGCCGTGGTCGCCGGGGCCGCGCTGGTGGTGCTGGGGGCCGCCTACGGGCCCCTCGTACGGATCCTGGGCCGCGGGCGACGGGAGCGGGCCGGTGTCTCCTGAACCGGCGGGCGGGCACGGCCCGCGGCAGGTGTCCCGGGTGATCCTGCTGGACCCGGCGGACCGGATCCTGCTCCTGCACGGTTTCGAACCGGCCGACCCCTCGGACGACTGGTGGTTCACCCCCGGCGGCGGGCTGGAGGGGACCGAGACCCGCGAGCAGGCCGCGCTGCGCGAGCTGGCGGAGGAGACCGGGATCACCGAGGTGGAGCTGGGTCCCGTGCTCTGGCACCGGTTCTGCTCCTTCCCCTTCGACGGCCGGCGCTGGGAGCAGGACGAGTGGTACTTCCTGGCCCGGACCAGCCGCACCACGACCTGCCTGGGCGGCCTGACCGAGCTGGAGCGGCGCAGCGTCACCGGAGCCAGGTGGTGGACCTCCGAGGAACTTCTCACGGCACGTGAGACGGTGTACCCGACCAGACTCGCCGAGCTGCTCCGCACGCTGCTCGACGACGGTCCTCCGGGTGCGCCGGTGGTCCTGGCCCCGGAAATCGTCTAGGGCCGCGCGGCGCTGGCGCACAATAGGGGGACGCACGGCTGAAGGGGAACATGCCATGAGTGCCGAGGACCTCGAAAAGTACGAGACCGAGATGGAGCTGAAGCTCTATCGGGAGTACCGCGACGTCGTCGGGCTGTTCAAGTATGTGATCGAGACCGAACGCCGTTTCTACCTCACCAACGACTACGAGATGCAGGTGCACTCCGTCCAGGGCGAGGTGTTCTTCGAGGTCTCCATGGCCGACGCCTGGGTCTGGGACATGTACCGGCCGGCCCGCTTCGTGAAGCAGGTACGGGTGCTGACCTTCAAGGACGTGAACATCGAGGAGCTCAACAAGAGCGACCTCGAACTGCCCGGGAGCTGAGCCGCCTCACCCGGAAGGGTGACGGCTCCGTCCACAACGGCCCGGTTGTCCACCAAGATCCACACGGTGGGCGGGGACGCGGGACCGTCGGTGCCGGAGGTGGTGCCGGATGGACGCGAAGAGCGTGGCACGACAGGCATTGGGGCGGTACGGCGAGGAGCTCGCGGCACGACGGCTGACCGAGGCCGGGATGACCGTCCTCGCAAGGAACTGGCGGTGCCGGGCCGGGGAGATCGACATCGTCGCGCGCGACGGGGACGCCCTCGTCGTGTGCGAGGTCAAGACGCGGCGCGCGGGTGACTTCGAGCATCCGATGGCGGCCGTGCGGGCCGCGAAGGCGGACCGGCTGAGGCGGCTCGCCGGACGCTGGCTCGCCGACCACGGCGGACCACCGCCGGGCGGGGTCCGTATCGACCTCGTCGGTGTCCTGCTGCCGCGGCGCGGCGCGCCCCTGGTGGAACACGTCAGGGGGGTGGCCTGATGGGGTTCGCGCGAGCCTGCTCCGTGGCCCTGATCGGCGTCGACGGCGTGGTGGTCGAGGTCCAGGCCGACCTGGAGCCCGGGGTCGCGGCCTTCACGCTGGTGGGGCTGCCGGACAAGACCCTCGTCGAGAGCCGGGACCGGGTGCGTGCGGCCGTGGTGAACTCCGGGGCGGCCTGGCCGCAGAAGAAGCTCACGGTCGGGCTGAGCCCGGCGTCCGTGCCGAAGGCCGGCGCCGGCTTCGACCTGGCCGTGGCGATCGCGGTGCTCGGGGCCGCCGAGGTGGTCGATCCGGGGGCCATCGCCGACCTCGTGCTGATCGGCGAGCTGGGGCTGGACGGGCGGGTGCGTCCGGTCCGGGGGATCCTGCCCGCCGTCCTCGCCGCGGCGGAGGCCGGCCACCGTCAGGTGGTCGTGCCGCAGCAGTGCGCCGCGGAGGCCGCGCTCGTGCCGGACGTCTCGGTGCTCGGCGTGCGCAGCCTGCGCCAGTTGATCGCCGTCCTGACCGACGGGGAGGTGCCCGAGGAGGAACCGCCGGACCCGCCCGGCCGCCCGGACCCGATACTGGCCGGACTGCTCGTGCCCGGAGCGGGCCTGGGCACCGGTCTCGCGCCGGGCCGCCCCGGCGGGGACTGCGCCGACTTCCCCGACCTCGCCGATGTGACGGGGCAGCACACGGCGCGCCGCGCCCTGGAAGTGGCGGCCGCGGGCGGCCACCACCTGTTCCTGAGCGGACCGCCGGGCGCGGGCAAGACGATGCTGGCGGAGCGGCTGCCCTGGATCCTGCCGCCGCTCACCCGCCACGACTCCGTGGAGGTCACGGCCGTCCACTCGGTCGCGGGAATCCTGCCGCCCGGCGAACCCCTGGTCTCCAGGCCCCCGTACTGCGCCCCGCACCACTCGGCGACCATGCAGTCCCTGGTGGGCGGCGGGACCGGGGTGCCCCGGCCCGGAGCGGTCTCCCTGGCTCATCGAGGCATCCTCTTCCTGGACGAGGCCGCCGAGTTCCACAGCCGGGCGCTGGACGCGCTGCGCCAGCCCCTCGAATCGGGGCATGTGGTCATCGCCCGCGCCGCCGGCGTGGTGCGGCTGCCCGCCAGGTTCCTGATGGTCCTCGCGGCGAATCCCTGCCCCTGCGGGCGGCACACCCTGCACGGGTCGGGATGCGAATGCCCGCCCTCGGTGATCCGGCGTTACCAGGCCCGGCTGTCGGGGCCGTTGCTCGACCGGGTGGACCTGAGGGTGCAGGTCGAGCCCGTGACGCGCGGCGACCTGCTGGGGCGGGGCGGCCGGGGGGAGTCCACCGCGGTGGTCGCCGGCCGGGTGCGCGCGGCCCGCGAGCGCGCCGGGGTCCGGTTCGCGGGCACCCCGTGGCGACTCAACTCCGAGGTCCCGGGACAGGAGTTGAGGACCCGTTGGCAGGCGGCCCCGGGCGCTCTGGCGCAGGCCGAGCGGGAGCTGGAGCGGGGACTGCTCACGGCGCGCGGCCTGGACCGGGTCCTGCGGGTCGCCTGGACCGTCGCCGACCTGCGGGGCCGGGACCGGCCCGAGGCGCTGGACGTGGCCGTGGCATTGGAGCTGCGGACCGGTATCGCCCGCGGGGCCATGTCGATGACGGGGGCCGGGACATGACCGGCGCGGGGGAGGAGGAGCTGCTGGCGCGGGCGGCGCTGACCCGGGTGCTGGAGCCGGGGGACGCGCACGGCGGGCGCTGGCTCCGGGAGCATGGCGCCACCGGGCTGCTGAGGCTGCTGACCGACCCGGAGGCGCCATGGCTGCCGCCGCCCGGGGTGGGGCCCGAGCGGCTCGCCGCGTACCGCAGACGTGCGGCGCTGGCCGATCCCCGGCGGGACCTGGAGCTCGCCGCCGGGTCGGGAGGCCGGTTCGTGCACCCCGGTTCGGCGGAGTGGCCGACGCAGCTGGACGACCTCGGCGACGAACGGCCCGTCGGGCTGTGGCTGCGGGGCCGGCCGAACCTGCGTACCTGGGCGCTGCGTTCGGTTGCCGTGGTCGGTGCCAGGGCCTGCACCCCGTACGGCGCGCACATGGCGCAGACCCTGGCCGCCGGGCTCGCCGAGCGGGGCTGGGTCGTGGTCTCCGGCGCCGCCTTCGGCATCGACGGCGCCGCGCACCGCGGGGCCCTCGCACCCGGCGGTGCGACCGCGGCGGTGCTCGCCTGCGGGGTGGACGTCGCCTATCCCCGCGGACACGCCGGACTGCTCGGCCGGATCGCCGGTCAGGGGCTTGTCCTCGGGGAGCTGCCGCCGGGCAGCCATCCCACGCCCAGCCGGTTCGTCCTGCGCAACCGGGTCATCGCGGCCCTCACCCGCGGCACCGTCGTGGTGGAGGCCGCCCACCGCAGCGGCTCGCTGGTGACCGCCCGGCGGGCGCAGCGGCTCGGGCGGTTCACGATGGGTGTCCCTGGGCCCGCCACCAGCGGGCTCTCGGCCGGTGTGCACGAACTGCTGAGGGGCGAGGCAGTGCTGGTCACCGATGCCGCGGAGGTGGTCGAACTCGTCGGCGCCATGGGGGAGCTGGCGCCCGAGCGGCGCGGCCCGGTGCTCGCCCGCGACCTCCTGGACCCGGAGACCGCCCGCGTGCTCGAAGCCCTGCCTGCCGGACGCCCGGCCACCGCGGCCGAGGTGGCACTCGCCGCGGGCACCGGCACCGATGAAGTCATCGGCAGACTGTACGAACTTCACTCTCTGGGGTTCGTCGAACGGCAGGGCGACGGCTGGCGGTTGGGCGGAGATACGGCTGGAGAGGGCACACAAACCCGGCCTACCCGGCGAGGCGGTCGTTGACCTGGGGACTTCCGGTGAAAGAGTGAAACCGATGAGAGACGCGGTCTTCCCGGTGACAGTCGCCGGGACCGTGCGCCAGGCGCCGGTCCCGGGTCGCCCGCGCGAGCCGGGGCGCCCCTCGGCCCCCGCGCCATCCCGTACTCTTCGCGCACCGCGACACTTCCGTCACGCTACGCTCCCAAGGAATCCGGCTCCGGCAAAGGCGACGCATGCCCCAGCACACCTCAGGGTCCGACCGCGCTGCGGTGCCCCCCGCTGCCCGCGGCAGCGTGCGGTCCACCGCGCCCTCGTCCCTGGAGGGGCTGTGGCGCTCGTACAAGGACTCGGGTGACGAACGGCTGCGGGAGCAGCTGATCCTGCACTACTCACCCCTGGTGAAGTACGTGGCCGGCCGCGTCAGCGTGGGCCTGCCGCCCAACGTGGAGCAGGCCGACTTCGTCTCCTCCGGGGTCTTCGGGCTCATCGACGCGATCGAGAAGTTCGACATCGACCGGTCGATCAAGTTCGAGACGTACGCGATCACCCGGATCCGCGGCGCGATGATCGACGAACTGCGGGCGCTGGACTGGATCCCCCGCTCGGTCCGGCAGAAGGCGCGGGCCGTGGAGCGGGCCTACGCCACGCTGGAGGCCCAGCTGCGGCGCACCCCGACGGAGACCGAGGTCGCCGGGGAGATGGGGATCGGCGTGGAGGACCTCCACAGCGTCTTCAGCCAGTTGTCGCTCGCGAACGTGGTCGCCCTGGAGGAGCTGCTGCACGTCGGCGGGGAGGGCGGCGACCGCCTCTCGCTGATGGACACGCTGGAGGACACCGCCGCCGACAACCCGGTGGAGGTGGCGGAGGACCGTGAACTGCGGCGGCTGCTCGCGCGGGCCATCAACACCCTGCCCGAGCGGGAGAAGACCGTGGTCACCCTCTACTACTACGAGGGCCTCACCCTGGCCGAGATCGGCAACGTGCTGGGCGTCACCGAGAGCCGGGTCAGCCAGATCCACACCAAGTCCGTGCTGCAACTGCGCGCAAAGTTGGCAGATGTCGGGCGGTGAGCTTGCGGTACCTCCGTAGAGTGGACGTGTGCCCAGGATTCGAGCGGCCTCCGTGGCCGAGCACCGGTCGATGCAGCGCGGCGCCCTCTTGGACGCCGCGCGCTCCCTGCTGTCCGAAGGCGGGACGGAAGCGCTGACCTTCCCCGCCCTGGCGGAGCGGACCGGACTCGCCCGGTCCTCCGTGTACGAGTACTTCCGCTCCCGCGCGGCCGTGGTCGAAGAGCTGTGCGCCGTGGACTTCCCCGTGTGGGCCGCCGAGATCGAGGCGGCGATGGAGCGGGCCGATTCGCCCGAGGGCAAGATCGAGGCCTATGTGCGCAGCCAGCTGGGCCTGGTGGGCGACCGGCGGCACCGGGCGGTCGTGGCGATCTCCGCCGGCGAGCTGGACGCCGGAGCGCGCGAGAAGATCCGCGCCGCGCACGGCGGCCTGATCGCGATGATCGTCGACGCGCTGGCCGCCCTCGGACAGGAGCAGCCGCGGCTGGCCGCGATGCTGCTCCAGGGGGTCGTGGACGCCGCCGTGCGCCGCATCGAGCTCGGCGCGGCGGAGGACCCCGAGGTCATCACGGAGACGGCCCTGGCCATCGCCCTGCGGGGGGTCCGGGGCTGAGCCCCGCATCCCCGCCCGCCGCAGCCCCCTCCCGCGCGCCGGCCGGGCCGGGAGGATCCGGCAGCAGCCGCGGGGTGGGCCGCGCCAGGAGCGTCAGCGGGTTCAGGTACGCCTCACCCGCCAGCAGTCCCCAGTGCAGGCACGGCCCCGGGCAGTGGGACCCCTCCGTGAGCACCGCCACCACCTGGCCCGCCGAGACCTCCTCGCCCTCCGTGACCAGCGGCCGGACCGGTTCGTAGGTGGTGCGCAGGCCGTTCGGCAGGGCGAGGGAGAGGACCCCGCGCCCCGCGACCTGCCCGGCGTGGTGGACCCGGCCGGCGGCGACCGCCCGCAGCTCCGCGCCCACCGGGGCGGCCAGGTCCACCCCGCGGTGGCCGGCCGCGTACGGCGTCGGCGGAGGATCCCACCAGCGCGTCACCGACAGCGGCGCGGGGAGCGGGCGGACCGCGGGCAGGGCCGGCCGGGACGGGTGGGCCGGGAGGGCCGGCTGAGCGGCGAGGGCCGCCTGGGACAGGGCCAGGAGCAGGCTGAGCAGAAGTGTCGTCATGCACCGAAGGGTCCCGCGCACCCCCGCTGCGGCGGGCCGGCCTGTGGACGGACCGGGCGCTGTGGACAACGGCGTCACCCGGCATACCGCCGGGTCCCGTACACTTCTTGTGGCGATCCGGGTCACCGGGTCGACTTCGCACGCCCCGGCACCAGCCCGAAACGGCCAGGTGACAGCGTCTCTCGGTCCCCTTCAAGGGGGCAGGGCGCGGTGGGGCGTCAGGAACCAAACCGAGAAACCAAGGAGATGGCCATGGCCGTCGTCACGATGCGGGAGCTGCTGGAAAGCGGCGTCCACTTCGGTCACCAGACCCGCCGCTGGAACCCGAAGATGAAGCGCTTCATCTTCACGGAGCGCAACGGCATCTACATCATCGACCTGCTGCAGTCGCTGTCGTACATCGACCGCGCCTACGAGTTCGTGAAGGAGACCGTCGCGCACGGTGGCTCCATCATGTTCGTCGGTACCAAGAAGCAGGCCCAGGAGGCCATCGCCGAGCAGGCGACGCGCGTTGGTATGCCGTACGTCAACCAGCGCTGGCTGGGTGGCATGCTCACCAACTTCTCCACCGTCTACAAGCGCCTCCAGCGTCTGAAGGAGCTTGAGGCGATCGACTTCGAGGACGTCGCCGCCTCGGGTCTCACCAAGAAGGAGCTCCTGGTCCTCTCCCGCGAGAAGGCCAAGCTGGAGAAGACCCTCGGTGGTATCCGCGAGATGTCGAAGGTTCCCAGCGCCGTCTGGATCGTCGACACCAAGAAGGAGCACATCGCCGTCGGTGAGGCGCGCAAGCTGCACATCCCGGTCGTCGCGATCCTCGACACCAACTGCGACCCCGACGAGGTCGACTACAAGATCCCGGGCAACGACGACGCGATCCGTTCCGTCACCCTGCTCACCCGCGTGATCGCCGACGCCGTCGCCGAGGGCCTCATCGCCCGCTCCGGCGCTGCGACCGGTGACTCGAAGCCGGGCGAGAAGGCCGCCGCCGAGCCGCTCGCCGAGTGGGAGCGCGACCTGCTCGAGGGTGACAAGAAGGCCGACGAGGCTGCCCCGGCCGCCGCCGAGGCCCCCGCCGCCGAGGCCCCCGCCGCAGAGGCTCCGGCCGCCGAGGCCCCGGCCGCCGAGCAGGCCTGACCCACTGAGAGCGCCCGGCGTTCACGCGCCGGGCACTCGCAGCACGGACGATGACGGCGGGGGAGCCGCGCCTGGGGCGCGGCGCCTCCGCCGTTCACCCGTAGATCTACGACTTCGAGAGAGAATCACAGACTCATGGCGAACTACACCGCCGCTGACGTCAAGAAGCTCCGCGAGCTCACCGGCGCCGGCATGCTGGACTGCAAGAACGCGCTCGTGGACGCCGACGGCGACGTCGACAAGGCCCAGGAAGCCCTCCGCATCAAGGGCCAGAAGGGCGTCGCCAAGCGCGAGGGCCGTTCTGCCGAGAACGGTGCCGTCGTCTCCCTCATCGCCGACGACAACACCTCCGGTGTCATCGTCGAGCTGAAGTGCGAGACCGACTTCGTCGCCAAGGGCGAGAAGTTCCTGGCCGTCGCCAACGAGCTGGCCGCGCACGTCGCCGCCACCTCCCCGGCCGACATCGAGGCGCTGCTCGCGTCCGAGATCAAGCCCGGTCAGACCGTCACCGCCTTCGTCGACGAGGCCAACGCCAACCTCGGCGAGAAGATCGTCCTGGACCGCTTCGCGCAGTTCACCGGCGGCTACGTGACCGCGTACATGCACCGCACGATGCCCGACCTGCCGTTCCAGATCGGCGTCCTGGTCGAGCTCGACAAGGAGAACGCCGAGGTCGCCCGCGGCGTCGCGCAGCACATCGCCGCGTTCGCCCCGCAGTGGCTGTCCGCCGAGGACGTCCCGGCCGAGAAGGTCGAGTCCGAGCGCCGCATCGCCGAAGAGGTCACCCGCGCGGAGGGCAAGCCCGAGGCTGCCATCGCGAAGATCGTCGAGGGTCGCGTCAACGGCTTCTTCAAGGACGCCACGCTGCTCGGCCAGGCCTACGCCCTGGACAACAAGAAGTCCGTCCAGAAGGTTCTGGACGAGGCCGGTGTCACCCTGAAGCGCTTCACCCGCATCAAGGTCGGCATCTGAGTCCGTCCGTACGCGACGGACACCGGACCCCGGTAGGGTCTGAGGCAGTCGTCCGCGCTTGCGCGAGGCGACCGCAGATCTGACGAGGAGGCCATTGCCGTAGAGGGAACCGCGAGGACCCACCGGCAATGGCCTTCTTCGTATGTGCACGAGGAGATCTCCATGAATCAGGGCGTGGACCCCCACACCTCATCCGACGACAAGAGCGACCAGTTCAAGAAGGGCCGCCGCTTCATGCTGAAGCTGTCGGGCGAGGCCTTCTCCGGTGGCGGAGGACTGGGCGTCGACCCCGACGTCGTCCACGCCATCGCGCGAGAGATCGCCGCGGTGGTCCGCGACGGCGCGGAGATCGCCGTCGTGATCGGCGGCGGCAACTTCTTCCGCGGCGCCGAGCTCCAGCAGCGCGGCATGGACCGGGCACGGTCCGACTACATGGGCATGCTCGGCACGGTCATGAACTGCCTCGCCCTCCAGGACTTCCTGGAGAAGGAGGGCATCGACTCCCGCGTGCAGACGGCCATCACCATGGGTCAGGTCGCGGAGCCGTACATCCCGCTGCGCGCCGTGCGCCACCTGGAGAAGGGCCGCGTCGTCATCTTCGGCGCGGGCATGGGCATGCCCTACTTCTCCACCGACACCACGGCCGCCCAGCGCGCCCTGGAGATCGACGCCGAGGCCCTCCTCATGGGCAAGAACGGTGTCGACGGGGTCTACGACTCCGACCCGAAGAAGAACCCGGACGCGGTGAAGTTCGACGCGCTGGAGTACGGCGAGGTGCTCTCGCGCGACCTCAAGGTCGCCGACGCCACGGCGATCACCCTCTGCCGCGACAACAAGCTGCCGATCCTCGTCTTCGAGCTGCTCGCCGAGGGCAATATCGCCCGTGCCGTCAAGGGTGAGAAGATCGGCACGCTGGTCAGCGACGAGGAAACCCGGGCCTGAGCAGTTCGCTGCCGGTCCGGGCGCCCCGGACCGGCCCGCCCGCCCGCCTGAACCATCCATTCAAGACATGCAGGAGCACGTGGTGATCGAAGAAATCCTCCTCGAGGCCGAGGAGAAGATGGAGAAGGCCGTCGTCGTCGCGAAGGAGGACTTCGCCGCGATCCGCACCGGCCGTGCGCACCCGGCGATGTTCAACAAGATCGTCGCCGACTACTACGGCGCCATCACGCCCATCAACCAGCTCGCCTCCTTCGCGGTCCCCGAGCCGCGCATGGCCATCGTGACGCCGTTCGACGCGTCCGCGCTGCGCAACATCGAGCAGGCCATCCGCGACTCCGACCTCGGTGTCAACCCGAGCAACGACGGCCGCATCATCCGCGTGACCTTCCCCGAGCTGACCGGGGAGCGCCGCAAGGAGTACATCAAGGTCGCCAAGAACAAGGCCGAGGACTCCAAGGTCTCCATCCGCTCCGTCCGCCGCAAGGCCAAGGACGCCCTCGACAAGCTCGTCAAGGACAAGGAAGCGGGCGAGGACGAGGTCCGTCGCGCGGAGAAGGAGCTCGACGACACCACCGCGAAGTACGTCGCGCAGGTGGACGAGCTCCTCAAGCACAAGGAAGCCGAGCTCCTCGAAGTCTGATGAACGACTCTTCCTGGCAGCCGGAGCCGGTTCCGGCGGGTCCCGCATACGATGCGCAGGTGGGCCCGCACACTCGGCCCATGCCCATCGTGCCCGATGCCGCCGGCCGTGACTTCGACGACCGGGAAGCACGCGATCGGGGGGCCGCCTCGCACGGCGGCTCCCCCTTCCGCGCCGATACGCCGCCGCAGGAGCCCATGCCCAGCCCCCCGCCTCCGCATGCAGAGCACCCGCAGGACTCCTCCCCTCCGCCGCCGAAGAAGCGCGCGGGGCGGGACCTGCGCGCCGCGATAGGGGTCGGCGTCGGTCTCGGCGCGGTGATCTTCGCCTCGCTCCTGATCGTCAAGGCGGTCTTCGTCGGCGTCGTCGTCGTCGCGGTCGTCGTCGGCCTGTGGGAGCTCACCTCCCGGCTGCAGGAGAAGAAGGGCATCAAGGCCCCTCTGGTCCCGCTCGCGGTCGGTGGCGCGGCCATGGTCATCGCCGGATACGTCCGGGGGGCCGAGGGCGCCTGGGTGGCCATGGCACTGACCGTGCTGGCCGTCCTGGTGTGGCGGATGACCGAGCCGCCCGAGGACTATCTCAAGGACGTCACGGCGGGTGCCTTCGCGGCGTTCTACGTGCCTTTCCTGGCCACCTTCGTCGCGATGCTGCTCACCCCCGACGACGGGCCGCAGCGCGTGATCACCTTCCTGCTCCTGACCGTGGTCAGCGACACCGGGGCCTACGCGGTCGGCTGGCGCTTCGGGAAGACCAAGCTCGCACCGCGCATCAGCCCCGGCAAGACCCGCGAGGGCCTCTTCGGCGCGGTGGCCTTCGCCATGGTCGCCGGCGCGCTCTGCATGGAGTTCCTGATCGACGGCGGTGCCTGGTGGCAGGGCCTGCTGCTGGGCCTCGCGGTCGCGGTCAGCGCCACCCTGGGCGACCTGGGCGAGTCGATGATCAAGCGGGACCTGGGCATCAAGGACATGGGCACCCTGCTGCCGGGGCACGGCGGCATCATGGACCGGCTGGACTCGCTGCTGCCCACCGCTCCGGTGGTGTGGCTGCTGCTGGCTGCCTTCGTCGGCACCGGCTGACCGGTCCCGGTCGGGTTATCCTGGAGGGCGCGCCGCGGGTACGCGGCGCGCCTTTTCCGTCCAGCGGCTTCAGCCGCGGACCGGCCCTGCACGCGCGGGGTGACCCCCACCTCGTCGTACTGAGGAGTACCTCATGGCCCCCCGTCCCGCTCCGGGTGAGCTCACCTTCGTCGCTCCCCGCGGGGCCAAGAAGCCGCCCCGGCACCTCGCCGACATGACCCCGGCCGAGCGCCGCGAAGCGGTCGCCGCGATCGGTGAGAAGCCCTTCCGGGCCAAGCAGCTCTCCCAGCACTACTTCGCCCGCTACGCGCACGACCCGGCGCAGTGGTCGGACATCCCCGCGGGCTCCCGCGAGAAGCTCCAGCAGGAGCTCCTGCCGGACCTGATGAACGTCATCCGGCACATCAGCTGCGACAACGACACCACACGCAAGACCCTGTGGAAGCTGCACGACGGCACGCTGGTCGAGTCCGTGCTGATGCGCTACCCCGACCGGGTCACCATGTGCATCTCCTCGCAGGCCGGCTGCGGCATGAACTGCCCGTTCTGCGCCACCGGCCAGGCGGGTCTCGACCGCAACCTCTCCACCGCCGAGATCGTGCACCAGATCGTCGACGGCATGCGAGCCCTGCGCGACGGCGAGGTCCCCGGTGGTCCGGCACGGCTGTCGAACATCGTCTTCATGGGCATGGGCGAGCCGCTCGCCAACTACAACCGCGTCGTCGGCGCCATCCGCCGGCTCACCGACCCGGAGCCCGACGGCCTGGGCCTGTCCCAGCGCGGCATCACCGTCTCCACCGTCGGCCTGGTCCCGGCCATGCTGCGCTTCGCCGACGAGGGCTTCAAGTGCCGTCTCGCCGTCTCGCTGCACGCCCCGGACGACGAACTGCGCGACACCCTGGTCCCGGTGAACACCCGCTGGAAGGTCCGCGAGGTCCTCGACGCCGCCTGGGAGTACGCCGAGAAGTCCGGCCGACGCGTCTCGATCGAGTACGCCCTGATCCGCGACATCAACGACCAGGCCTGGCGGGGCGACCTCCTGGGCCGGCTGCTCAAGGGCAAGCGCGTACACGTCAACCTGATCCCGCTGAACCCGACGCCCGGCTCGAAGTGGACCGCCTCGCGGCCCGAGGACGAGAAGGCCTTCGTCGAGGCGATCGCCCGCCACGGTGTGCCCGTGACCGTACGGGATACCCGCGGCCAGGAGATCGACGGCGCGTGCGGCCAGCTCGCGGCCTCGGAGCGCTAGCTTCCGCTTCCGGCCGGCCTCATTCGGCCACGGGGTACCCTGTGGCCGAACCAATTGCATATTCCGACAGGGGAGCGCCACAGCGCTGAGAGTGCGGTATCCGTCATCCGCAGACCCTCTGAACCTCGCCCCGGTCATTCGGGGTAGGAAGTTCGGTCACCACTCAAGCTGTTGCGCCCTGCCCGGCGTCCGCTCCCACAGAGCGCCGGGCAGGGCCGCGTCTTCTCCTGGTCATCCCAGGAGGAATCACCAGTGAGCACCACAAAGAAGATCGCGGGCGCCGCGCTCGCGGCCGCGCTGGGCGTCACCACGCTCAGCGCCTGCGGCGGCGGCGACGCCAAGGACAAGACCGCGGGCACCAGCGACGCCCCGAAGTCCAAGACGGTCACGCTCGTCTCCCACGACTCCTTCAACGTGACCGACGCGATCCTCAAGGAGTTCGAGCAGCAGAGCGGCTACACCGTCAAGGTGCTGAAGTCCGGTGACGCGGGCGCCGCCCTGAACCAGGAGATCCTCACCAAGGGCTCCCCCCGCGGTGACGTCTTCTTCGGCGTCGACAACACCCTGCTCTCCCGCGCCCTCGACAACGGCATCTTCACCCCGTACGAGGCCAAGGGCCTGGGCGGCGTGAAGCCCGAGTACGTGCTCGACCAGGAGCACCGGGTCACCCCGGTCGACTCCGGCGACATCTGCGTCAACTACGACAAGGCCTACTTCGCGGACAAGAAGATCGCCCCGCCGCAGACGCTGGACGACCTGGTCAAGCCCGAGTACAAGAACCTGCTGGTGGTCGAGAACGCCGCGACCTCCTCTCCCGGCCTCGGCTTCATGCTCGCTTCCGTCGGCAAGTACGGCGAGGAGGGCTGGAAGGACTACTGGAGCAAGCTGAAGGCCAACGGCGTCGAGGTCGTCGACGGCTGGGAGCAGGCCTACAACGAGCGCTTCTCCGGCTCCGCCGGCGGCAAGAAGGCCAAGGGCGACCGCCCGCTGGTCGTCTCCTATGCCTCCAGCCCGCCGGTCGAGGTCCTCTACGGCGAGCCGCAGCCGGCCGAGGCCCCGACGGGCGTCTCCACCGGCACCTGCTTCCGCCAGGTCGAGTTCGCGGGCCTGCTGAAGGGCGCGAAGAACGAGGACGGCGGCAAGGCCCTCGTGGACTTCATGATCAGCAAGAAGTTCCAGGAGGACATGCCCCTCCAGATGTTCGTGAACCCCGTGACCAAGGACGCCGCGCTGCCGGAGCTGTTCACCAAGCACGGAGTGGTGGTCGAGAAGCCCGAGAACGTCGCGCCGGAGACCATCGCCAAGAACCGTGAGCAGTGGGTCAAGGCATGGACCGCGCTCGTCGTGAAGTAAGCGGTACGAAGGAGCCGGGCGCGGCGTCGCACGACGCCGCCCCGGTCCCCGGACCGGGGAGGACGTCCGGACAGGGCGAGAGCGGGCGCGCCACCGCCGTCCGCCTCGCCCTGATGGCCGTCCCCCTCGCCTTCTTCGGGCTGTTCTTCGCCTACCCCGTCACCGCGATCGTCGGCCGCGGCCTCAAGACCGACACCGGCTGGCAGTTCGGCCGGTTCGGCGAGGTCCTGGCCCGGCCCGACATCGCCGACGTGCTGTGGTTCACCACCTGGCAGGCGCTCGCCTCCACCGTGCTCACGCTGCTGATCGCGCTCCCCGGCGCCTACGTCTTCGCACGCTTCGAGTTCCCCGGCAAGCAGCTGCTGCGGGCCGTGGTGACCGTCCCCTTCGTGCTCCCGACCGTGGTCGTCGGCACCGCTTTCCTCGCCCTGCTCGGGCGCGGCGGACTGCTGGACGAACGGGCCGGCGTCCGGCTGGACACCACCGTCTGGGCGATCCTGCTGGCCCACGTCTTCTTCAACTACGCCGTCATCGTCCGCACGGTCGGCGGGCTGTGGGCCCAGCTCGACCCGCGCCAGGAGGAAGCCGCGCGGGTGCTGGGTGCCGGCCGGTTCGCCGCCTGGCGGCGGGTGACGCTGCCCGCCCTGGCCCCGGCCGTCGCCGCGGCCTCCCTGATGGTGTTCCTCTTCACCTTCAGCTCCTTCGGCGTCGTACTGATCCTGGGCGGACCGGCCTACTCCACCCTGGAGGTGGAGGTCTACCGGCAGACCGCGCAGCTCCTGGACCTGTCCACGGCCGCCGTGCTGACGATGGTGCAGTTCGCCGCGATCGGCGCGATCCTCGCCCTGCACGCCTGGACCGTCCGCCGGCGCGAGACCGCACTGCACCTCGTCGACCCGGGCCGCACCACGCACCGGCCGCGCGGCTGGGCGCAGCGCACCCTGCTGGGCGCGGTCCTGCTGACCATCGGGCTGCTGATCGTGGCGCCGCTGGCCGTGCTCGTCGAGCGGTCCTTCGACGCCCCCGGCGGCTACGGCCTCGGCTTCTACCGGGCCCTGCAGGACGCCGGCACCGGCGGCGGGACCTTCCTGGTGCCGCCGGTGGAGGCGATCTGGAACTCCTTGCAGTACGCGCTCGCCGCCACTGCGATCGCCCTGCTCATCGGGGGACTCGCGGCCGCGGCGCTGACCCGGCGCGGGGGCCGCTTCGTCCGCGGCTTCGACGCGATGCTGATGCTCCCGCTGGGGGTGTCCGCCGTGACGGTCGGCTTCGGCTTCCTGATCACCCTGGACGAGCCGCCGCTGGACCTGCGGACCTCGTGGATCCTGGTGCCGCTGGCCCAGGCCCTGGTGGGCGTGCCCTTCGTCGTTCGGACCATGCTGCCGGTGCTGCGCGCGGTGGACGGGAGGCTGCGGGAGGCGGCCGCCGTGCTCGGCGCGTCACCGCTGCGCGCCTGGCGGGAGGTGGACCTGCCGCTGGTGCGGCGGGCGCTGCTGATCGCGGCCGGGTTCGCCTTCGCCGTGTCGCTCGGCGAGTTCGGCGCGACCGTCTTCATCGCGCGGCCGGACCGGCCGACGCTCCCGGTGGCCGTGGCGCGGCTGCTGGGGCGGGCCGGCGAGCTGAACTACGGGCAGGCGATGGCCCTGAGCACGATCCTGATGCTGGTGTGCGCGGTGTCCCTGCTGCTGCTGGAGCGACTGCGGCCCGACAAGACCTCCGGAGAGTTCTGATGACACTGCTTCAGCTGGAAGGGGTGTCGGTCCGCTTCGGCGAGCGCGCGGTCGTCGACTCCGTCGACCTGGCGGTGGCCGAGCACGAGACCGTCTGCGTCCTGGGCCCGAGCGGCAGCGGCAAGTCCACGCTGCTGCGGGTCGTCGCGGGGCTCCAGCAGGTGTCCGGCGGGCGGGTGCTGCTGGACGGCGCCGACCAGGCCGCCGTCCCCGTGCACCGGCGGGGTGTGGGCCTGATGTTCCAGGACCACCAGCTCTTCCCGCACCGCGACGTCGGCGCGAACGTCTCCTTCGGGCTCCGGATGCGCGGCGGCGGCCGCGGCGCGGTGCTCGGCGCGCGGCGCGGATCGTACGCCGACCGGGTCGCCGAGCTCCTCGAACTGGTCGGGCTCCCCGGGGCGCAGGGCCGCGCCGTGGCCTCCCTGTCCGGGGGCGAGCAGCAGCGGGTGGCGCTGGCCCGGGCGCTGGCGCCCTCGCCGCGGCTGCTGATGCTCGACGAACCGCTCGGACAGCTGGACCGCGGGCTGCGGGAGCGGCTCGTCGTCGAACTGCGCGGGCTGTTCTCGCGGCTGGGGACGACGGTCCTGGCCGTCACGCACGACCAGGGGGAGGCCTTCGCACTGGCCGACCGGGTCGTGGTGATGCGCGACGGCCGGATCGCGCAGGCCGGAACCCCGCTGGAGGTGTGGCAGCGGCCCGCCTCGGAGTTCGTGGCGCGCTTCCTCGGCTTCGAGAACGTGGTCCCGGCGACCGTGGCGGGCCCGGTCGCAGCCACCGCCTGGGGCAGGGTCCCGGTCCCCGCCGGCTCCCCCGAGGGGGAGCAGCGGCTGCTGGTCCGCCCGGCGGGAGTCGTGCTCTGCGAGACCGGCCTGCCGTGCGAGGTGGTGTCCCGGACCTTCCGCGGCACGCACGTCGCCCTGCTCCTGCGCCCCGAGAACGGCCCGGTACTGGAGGCCGAATGCGGCCTGGCGGGGGCTCCGGCCGTCGGCGAGAAGGTCGCCGTGACCTTCAGCCCCGCCGAGGTCGTGGTCCTGCCACCGCAAGCTTAGGCACCTAGGCAGCCTTCGGCAGGACCCCGTCGCAGGCGATCGGCAGGTGCCGGGGGCCGCGCAGCACCGCGTTCTGACGATACGGCGGCGGGTCCTCCAGCAGCCGGGGGTTCACCAGCCGGCGGGCCAGCTCGCTCAGCGCCAGCTGCGCCTCCTGCCGGGCCAGCGGTGCCCCGAAGCAGCTGTGGATGCCGCTGCCGAGCCCGAGGTGCTGGATGTCCTTGCGGTCCGGGTCGAAGCGGTCCGGGTTCTCGAACCGCTTCGGGTCGCGGTTCCCGGAGGCCAGAACCAGCCACAGGGAGGCGCCCTTGGGGATGGCGACCCCCGCGACCTCGATGTCGGAGAGCGTGGTGCGCTGCGGCAGCAGCTGCACGGGCGGCTCGTAGCGCAGCAGCTCCTCCACGATCGGGACGGACAGGCCGGGCTCCTCGCGCAGCCGCTGCAGGACGTCCGGGTGACGCAGCAGGGTCAGCATGCCGTTGGTGATGAGGTTGACCGTGGTCTCGTGGCCCGCGATCAGCAGCAGTGCGGAGGTGCTCAGCGCCTCCATGGTGGTCATCGCCCCGTCCGGGCCGTCCGCGGTTGCCAGCTGGGACAGCATGTCGTCACCGGGGTTCTTGCGCCGCTCCTCGATCAGGCCGGCCAGGTACATGCCCAGCTCCATACGGGCGTCCGTGGTGCCCTTGCCGCGCTGGGCGGGATCCGCGTCCGGGTCGGGGTCCAGGCTGGCGGCGAGGGTCTCCGCCCAGACGTGGAAGCGCGGTTCGTCCTCGTGGGGCACCCCGAGCAGCCGGCAGATCACCGTGACCGGGAACGGGTACGCGAACTGGTCGACCAGGTCGACCCGGTCGAGGTCGCCGGAGGTGGCGATGCCGTCGATGAGCCCGTCGACCAGCCCGTGGAGCTCGTCGCGCATGTCATGCACCCGGTGCGGAGTGTGCGGCGGCCCGAACGGCCGGTTCGTCATGCGCCGCAGACGGTCGTGGTCCGGCGGGTCGAGCTTGAGGAAGGAGGGCGGCAGGGCCGCCCCCTCGTCGTCGGCGGACTCGCCCAGCGGATCGTCGCCGGTCGCCTTCAGGTTGCGCGAGTCGGAGCTGATCCGGGGATCGTGCAGCAGGCTGTGGATCTCGTAGTACGTGCTCACGACGTACGGGCCCGTCCCGTCGTGGGACACCGGGGTCTTGCGGAGCTCCTCGTACAGCGGGTACGGATTCGCCCGGTTCGCGTAGTCGATGATCTCCCGCAGGAGGGCTTGTGTCATGACGGGTCCTCGTGATCCTCGGGGGCGGTCGCGGCGCGGTCAGCGCCCGGGGGTGAAGGTCATCTTCCGGTCGGCCGGCGAGTAGCCGCTGAGGGTGATGGTCGGGCCGTGGGTCGGCACCGAGGGGTCGGGGAAGTCCGCCGGCACCGGCTTGTTCCCCTCCGGCCTGCGGTCCACCGTGGAGTACGGCGGCGGGAAGGGCGCGGTGCTCTCGATCTGGTGCTCGTAGAACGGCAGCCACCGGCAGTTGTCGAAGGTCACCGCTGCGATCACCCGCCCCTGGTAGCCGTAGACGGCCGCGAACCGGCGCTCGGACAGCGAGCCCTGCGTGACGATGATCTCGGTCCCCATCGGCGGCACCCCGACCGACTTGATGTTCACGCCGAACTGCGAGGACCAGAAGGCCGGCACCCACAGGTGGGGGCGGCGGTCCGCGCTCTCGCTGAGCATGTTGTGCGCGGCGGTGTCGGCCTGTGCGACGGCGTTGCCCCAGTGTTCCAGGGACAGGAACTGGTAGCCGAACAGGGCGTGCGGGGAGCGGGCCACGTCACCCGCCACGAAGATGTCGTCGGTGACGATGCCCCGGACGTCGAAGGCCCGGCAGCCCGCGTCGCAGGCGATGCCCCGGGGCCCGGCGCCCAGTCCGGAGCCGGCGAGCCACTCGGTGTTGCGCTGCGCGCCGAGGGAGACCACCACCACGTCGGCCTCCACGCTGGAGCCGTCGGAGAGATGGGCGGCGCGGACCCGGCCGGCCGGATCGCCCTCCAGGGCGGTGACCATGACGCCGGTGCGCAGGTCGACATCGTGCTCCCGGTGCATCTCGGCCGCGACCCGGCCGATCACTGCGCCGAGCGCGCCGACCAGCGGAGCCTCGCCCCGCTCGGCGACGGTCACGTTCAGGCCGCGTTCCCGGCAGGCGGAGGCGATCTCGGACCCGGTGAACCCGGCTCCGATGACGAGCACCCGGCGGGGACCGGCGGCGAGGGCGCGTTGCAGTCCTTCGCCGTCGTCGCGGGTGCGCAGTACGAAGACCCCTTCGAGCTCGGCCTCCTCCGGGTTGGGCCAGGGCCGGGCCCGGACGCCGGTGGCGATCAGCAGCCGGTCGTACTCGACCTCGTCGCCGTTGCCGAGCCGGACCGTGCGGGCGGCCATGTCCAGACCCGTCGCGGGGACCCCGAGGCGCCAGTCGGCGTCGATCGCCCGGCGGCGGGGGAGCGCCGTGTGGTCCGCCACCGCGTTGCCGAGGAGGACCTGCTTGGACAGCGGGGGCCGGTCGTACGGCTCGTAGGGTTCGTCGCCGATCATCGTGAGCGAACCGGTGAACCCCTTGTCGCGCATGGTCTCGGCGGCCCGCAGACCCGCGAGCGAAGCGCCGACGACGACGATGCGGCCTTCACGCTTGAGCTGCTCCAGGGATCCGTCGCGGGTGCGTTCACCGGTCACCGGGTGCCTCCGGAACCGGCCCCGGCAGCGGCGCCCTGGGACACCACGTCTGCCATGTCCTCGTCGGTGAGTTCGAGGAGGATCGCGCCGACGGGGCAGGCTGCCACGGCACGGACGACGTCCTCGCGCTGCTCGGCAGCCGCCTCCGGGTTGTAGAGGAGCGACTCGTCGCCGTGCATGGCGAAGACGTCGGGAGCGAGGAAAGCGCACTGGGCGTATCCCTGGCAGCGGTTGAGGTCGACGACAAGCCTCATGACGGATCTGCCTTTCCCTCGGCTGTTGATCCCCGTCGCCCCCCGGGTACCCCCGGTTCCTCCCCTGTCCACCAGCATGCACGCGCTGCCCGGAGGCCGCCTGCCGGAGCATGGACCGCCAGGTCAGGAGGGGTTCAGGGCGGGCCGGAGCGGTCCGTGGGCACCGCCCTGCGCCGGACACGCAGGATGTAGAGGCTGATCACCAGGGCCCAGACCGGGAACAGCAGCTCGGACCAGGGCACACCGGCGCCCACCACGATCAGGATCAGGCCTACGACGGTGCCCAGCGCGGCCAGCGGCCGGGGGAAGACGCCGAGCATCCGCCCGATCATCGAGGTCGCGAGGACGAAGACCGCGGCCATGCGCATGGCGTACGTCGCGAGCAGGGTGTAGGCGTAGTGGCGGCCGAAGCCGGAAGGGGTCTGCTCGTTCAGTACGGTGCCGGCCGCCGCGGCGGCCCCGAACAGGGTGGCCACGAAGACGAAGCCGCTGCCGAGGAACACGGTGGCGACGAACCGGTCCTCGGCGTCACCGGTGTGCGCGCGCAGGGCGCCCATGAACCAGAGGAAGAAGATCCCGGCGAAGGGCACGATCTGCAGGGCCAGCTGGACCGCCCACCGGCGGTCCTGGTCGATGGTCGCGTCGGCGGCCTCACCGGCCGGGACGGAGATCCGCATCAGGACGATCGCCGCACCGAGCAGCAGGGCGAAGGCGACTCCGGCCATACCGGCGGCGCGGGGTGTCTTCAGCCGATCGGTCGTGGGCTCCATGGGCCCCTCGCTCTCTCCCCCCGGTCCAGCAAGCGACAGCCGTCGCCGCGTCACCAGCGGGGGACGGCCGACCGGGTGAGGGAGCCGGGACGCCCCGGCCCGGCTCCGGCCGGCCGGACCGTCAGCCGACCGGCTCGGGTACCGGCGCGGGTGCCTCCTCCACCGCGCCCTCGTGCTTGCCGTACCAGGCGACGGCCACCGCGCCGGTCACCGCCATGACGAAACCGAGGACCGCCAGCCAGGCAAGGCCCGGGCGGGACGCGTCGCCCAGCCAGAGCACGCCGATCGCGCCGGGGAGCACCGTCTCGCCGACGACGAGGGCCGCGGTGGCTCCGTTGACCGAGCCGATCTGCAGGGCGACGGTGTGCAGGTACATACCGCCGAAGCCGGCCAGCAGGATGGCGTAGAGGGCCGGGTCGGTGAGCAGGGTGCCGAGGTCGAACGGGTCGACACCGTTCAGGATCCGCACGCCCACGCCGAGCGCGCCGAAGCCCAGACCGGACAGCAGACCCGCCAGGATCGCGGCCCCGCCGCCGAGGAGGCGGACGGCCACGGTGCCGCCGACCATGAGCAGCGCGGTGATCCCCAGCAGCCACCAGTGGGTGGACATCGGCGCGTGGTGGCCGCCCTCGTGGCCGGCCGCCGTCGCCAGCAGGACGAGCGCGGTGCAGACGACACCGATGGAGGCCCATTCCTTGCGGGTCAGCCTGATGCCGAGCATCTTCACACTCAGCACGGCCGTGATCACCAGGTTGGCACTGATGACCGTCTGGGAGAGGAAGAGGGGAAGGAGGCGGGCGGCCAGGGCGCCGAGCCCGAAGCCGACGAAGTCCAGGATCGTGCCGACGATGAACTCCCACGTCATCGCCGCCTTCGCGGTGGACGCCAGGTTGGGGCCGCCGTGGGCGGTCACCCCGGCCGCCGCCGGGGACATCCGGGCGGCGCGGCGCGATCCGACGGCTTGCAGCACGGATCCCGTGCCGTAGCAGATGGATGCCGCGACAGCGGTCAGCAGGCCTATGAGCACCGATGGGCTCCGTTCACGTCTGGCAGGTTTTGCGGTACCTCTGCCAGACGTGGGAATCGGCCCGGAAGTTGCCTCCGGAGGTCAGCTCATCGAAGCGAGGACGCCGGGGACCTCGTCCACCGAGTCGACGAGCGCGATCCGCGACTCCATCGCCCGGCCCCGGGCCAGCGCCGTGAGCAGGGGCCAGGCCGGGAGGTGCTCGGTCCAGTGGGTGCGGCCGACCAGGACCATCGGCGCCGGCCCGCCCCGGGATCCGTAGTAGTTGGGCGTCGCGTTGTCGAATATCTCCTGCACGGTGCCGGCCGCGCCCGGCAGGTACACCACGCCCGCGGTGGACCGGGCCAGGAGCCCGTCCTCCCGGGTGGCGTTGGCGAAGTACTTCGCGATGTGCGCGGCGAAGGCGTTCGGCGGTTCGTGACCGTAGAACCAGGTGGGGATGCCGACGGAGTCGCCGCCGCCGGGCCAGCGGTCCCGTACGGCGAAGGCCGCGCGCGCCCAGTCGGACACCGACGGCTCGAAGGACGGGGCCTTGGCCAGCAGTTCCAGAGCCTCGGCGAGGGCCTCGTCGGGGGCGGGCGCCAGGTAGGCGCCGAGGTTGGCGGCCTCCATCGCGCCGGGGCCGCCGCCTGTGGCCACGGTCAGCCCGGACCGGGTCAGGGCCCGGCCGAGTTCTGCCGCACCGCGGTAGTCCGCGCTGCCCCGGGACATGGCGTGGCCGCCCATCACGCCCACCACGCGGGCCGTGGCGAGGTGCTCGTCGAGGGCGTCGGAGATCGTGTCGTCGTGGACGGAGCGCAGCATCGAGGAGAAGACGTCGCGGTCGGCCGCGGTCTCCCGGAACCAGTCGTACGTCTCGGCGTCCGAGGTGGCCTCGTAGCCGCCGGGCAGCCCCTCGAAGAGCTCCTCCGGCGTGTAGAGCAGCCCCCGGTAGGGGTTGAAGGGCAGGTCGGGGACGGGCGGGAAGACCAGCGCGCCGTCCGCACGCACCTTCGCCGAGGCATCGGGCTCCATCGCGCAGCCCAGGAAGACGGCCGCCGAGGTGTCGGCGGCCAGCAGCGCGAAGGTCCGCTCCAGCAGGTTGACCGACTGGATCCGGTAGCCGCTGAGTGAGCCGCGTGCCACGACGTGGTCGAATTCGGCGAGCGTCTCGATCTCGATGTCTGCGTTGACCATTCGGCCCAGCCTAAGGGCTGGGCACCTCAGCGGGTCAGCGCCAGCGACGTCAGCTGTGCCACACCCCAGCTGAGCGGTACGCACACGGCCACGAGCGCGGTGGCCCGCAGACCCGCCGCCGTACGCAGGACCTTTGCGGGAGCGGCCAGATCGAGCATCGCCCCGCGGCCGGCGGCCCCGGTGCGGCGGCTCTCCACGGCGGATGTGAGAAGGGTCGCGGCGGCGCACAGCGCCACGAGGGCGGCGGCCGGCCAGGCCAGCGGACCGAGCGGTACGTGCAGCCCGCCCCGGTCGCGCAGGGCCAGGGCGGTCAGGGCCCCGGCGGCTACGGAGCACAGCACGCCCAGCGACGGCCCGATCCGGGAGGCCTGCGCCTGGAGGGACCGTCCGGCCAGCAGCCGCAGGGCGCCCGGGCGCACGGCCTGGACCAGGGTCCCGCAGGCGTAGGCCAGGCCCGGTCCGGCGAGGGCGAGCCCGACGGCGGTCAGCGTCCAGCCGGCGAGGACCCCGCCGCCCCGGCCGGCGTAGGCCTCGGTGGCGAGCCCGCAGGCGGTCAGCGAGATCCCCCAGGGCAGGGCGGTCTGCGGAGCCAGCGGTCGGTGCGGACGCAGCGCGAGGACGGTGGCGGCCGACGCGGTCAGCGGTACGAGCGCCAGCAGGGTCAGGGCGGCCGCCACGGGCAGCGGCTGCTCGGCGTGGAGCAGCCGGGCGCCGGAGCCGTCGAACGGCAGGCCGGAGAGGTCCCCGCGCAGGTGGAGGAAGACGGCCAGGGCCAGGGCGCTGCCCAGGGTGCAGGCGACGGCCGTGGAGATCGCGGCGACCAGGGCCAGGCGTACGGGTCCCAGCCCGGCGGCGTCCAGCCCCTCGCGGGGTCGGGTCGCGGGGTCGGCGCGGGCGACGGCGACGGCGAAGTGGACCGTCGCGGCCAGCGGGACCAGGGCCCACAGCAGGCGAGGGAACGATCCGGCGGGCCGGGCAACGGCTCCGGCGAGTACGTACAGCAGCAGGAACCCGGTCCCGGCCGAGGCGGCGGCGACGAGCAGCCGCCGCATCTGGACGAGGGGCCGGGAGCCGCGGCCTAGGCGGAGAGCGAGCACGCGGCCTGGCCCTCCGGGGTGTCGGGGAGCGGGGAGACGGCGCCGGTCCCCGCGAGCCGGCCGTCGACGAGGGTCAGGCGGCGGTCCGCGACGGCCGCGGAGTCCTCGTCGTCGGTGGCCAGCAGCACGGTGATCTCGTGCGAGCGGGCCGCGGTGGTCAGCGTCCGCAGCAGCAGGGCCCGGTCGGCCCGGTGCAGCGGGGCCGTGGGCTCGTCGGCGTAGATCACCGAGGGGACGGTGACCAGGGCCCGGGCCAGGGCCACGCGCTGGCACTCGGCGCGGGTCAGGGCCGCGGGGCGCTTGCGGGCGAAGGAGCCGATGTCGAGGCGGTCGAGCCACTCGCAGGCGGCGTGCTTGGCGGCGCGGTGGGAGGCGCCGGCGAGGAGCAGCGGCAGCGCGGCGTTCTCCCAGGCCTTCAGCTCGGGCAGCAGCTGCGGTTCGGGGCCGATCCAGCCGAAGCGGTCGCGGCGCAGCCGCTCGCGGGACAGGTCGCCCATGGTGTGCACGGGGACGCTGTTGAACCAGACCTCGCCCTCGGTGGGGCGCAGCTGCCCGGACAGGCAGCGGAGCAGGGTGGTCTTGCCGCTGCCGCGGGGCCCGGTCAGGGCCAGGATCTCGCCCTGGCGGACTCCGAGGGAGACGTCGACGAGGGCGGGGGCACCGTCGTGCGCGTAGTGAAGGGACCGCGCCCAGAGCACGTCGTTGTCCGGCGGGGCATTCTCCGGTGGGACCACCATGGCGTACACCTCCGTCCGAGGGAACGAAACGGAGCCCTTCCGGTCACTGGCGCCGCACTGAGATGTAAAGAGATGAACCGCTTGGATGCCGACAGCACACGGCCCGGACCCCCGCGTTCTCACTCGAACGGAGGATCCGGGCCGTGTGTTCGGACGATTGCAGCCGCGGACCGTTTACAGCCCGGTCACAGCTTGGTCCACGCCTCGGTGAGCACGGAGCGCAGGATGCCCTCGATCTCGTCGAAGGTGCCCTGGTCCGCGGTCAGCGGCGGCGCGAGCTGGATGACCGGGTCGCCGCGGTCGTCGGCCCGGCAGTACAGGCCGTTCTCGAAGAGCGCCTTGGAGAGGAAGCCGTAGAGCACGCGCTCGGTCTCCTCGTCCGTGAAGGACTCCTTGGTGACCTTGTCCTTGACGAGCTCGATGCCGTAGAAGTAGCCGTTTCCGCGGACGTCGCCGACGATCGGCAGGTCGTGGAGCTTCTGCAGCGTCTGGAGGAAGGCGCCCTCGTTGTCCAGCACGTGCTGGTTGAGGCCCTCCTTGTCGAAGATGTCGAGATTGGCGAGGGCCACCGCGGAGGACACGGGGTGTCCGCCGAAGGTGTAGCCGTGCAGGAAGGTGTTGTCGCCCTTGTAGAACGGCTCCGCGAGGCGGTCCGAGACGATGCAGGCGCCGATCGGGGAGTAGCCCGAGGTCATGCCCTTGGCGCAGGTGATCATGTCCGGCACGTAGCCGAACTTGTCACAGGCGAACATCGTGCCGAGGCGGCCGAAGGCGCAGATGGTCTCGTCGGAGACGAGGAGCACGTCGTACTCGTCGCAGATCTCGCGGACCCGCTGGAAGTAGCCGGGCGGCGGCGGGAAGCAGCCACCGGCGTTCTGCACGGGCTCCAGGAAGACGGCGGCGACGGTGTCGGCGCCCTCGAAGAGGATCTGCTGCTCGATCTGGTCGGCGCACCAGCGGCCGAAGGCCTCGGGGTCGTCGCCGTAGATCGGGGCGCGGTAGATGTTGGTGTTCGGCACCTTGTGCGCGCCGGGCACCAGCGGCTCGAAGGGAGCCTTGAGGGCCGGCAGGCCCGTGATGGACAGGGCGCCCTGCGGGGTGCCGTGGTAGGCGACCGCACGCGAGATGACCTTGTACTTCGTGGGCTTGCCCTGCAGCTTGTAGAACTGCTTGGCGAGCTTCCAGGCGGTCTCGACGGCCTCGCCGCCGCCGGTGGTGAAGAAGACCTTGTTCAGGTCGCCCGGGGCGTAGTTCGCCAGGCGCTCGGCGAGCTCCACCGCCATCGGGTGGGCGTAGGACCAGACGGGGAAGAAGGCCAGCTCCTGCGCCTGCTTGTAGGCGACCTCGGCCAGTTCCTTTCGGCCGTGACCGGCGTTGACCACGAACAGGCCGGCGAGACCGTCGAGGTAGCGCTTGCCCTTGTCGTCGAAGATGTACGTACCCTCACCGCGGACGATGGTGGGGACGGGGGAGTTCTCGTAGGACGACATGCGGGTGAAGTGCATCCACAAGTGGTCGTACGCGGTCTTGGAGAGGTCCTGGGTCACGGTTATCGGGTTCCCCACATGTAGGTCTGCTTCTTCAGCTTCAGGTAAACGAAGCTTTCGGTAGATCGCACGCCGGGGAGCGTGCGGATCTTCTTGTTGATCGTTTCCAGCAGGTGGTCGTCGTCCTCGCAGACGATTTCCACCATCAGGTCGAACGAGCCGGCGGTCATCACCACGTACTCGCACTCGGCCATCGCGGTCAGTGCGTCCGCCACCGGGTCGAGGTCTCCCTCGACGTTGATGCCGACCATGGCCTGACGGCGCAGGCCCACGGTGAGCGGGTCGGTGACGGCGACGATCTGCATGACGCCCTGGTCGAGCAGCTTCTGCACGCGTTGGCGCACAGCCGCCTCCGACAGGCCGACGGCCTTGCCGATCGATGCATAGGGACGGCGACCGTCCTCCTGCAGTTGCTCGATGATCGCCAGGGACACAGCATCGACCGAAGGGGACGGTTGTCTGTTCCTGGAATCTGCGCTTCGACTGACCACGAGCCCACTGTGCACGAGGAGTCGTCTGTTCCGCAAGACGGAATCGATGAAATCCGTTGTTTGGCGACTCGGATCGCACTGATTTCGTAGGTGGTGCCCTTCGGGCCTGTCGAAAGCCTCTGCCGAGGGGCTAGGCTTGGTATTCGTCTCAATCGTTGGACATGTGATCAGGAGTGTGGCTGTAGTGACCACCGAACTGCGTCGTCTGCGCAACTACATCGGCGGGGAGTTCAAGGACGCCGCCGACGGGCGCACCACCGAGGTGGTCAACCCGGCCACCGGCGAGGTGTACGCGACGGCCCCGCTCTCGGGCCAGGCCGATGTCGACGCCGCCATGGCCGCCGCCGCGGCCGCGTTCCCGGGCTGGCGCGACACCACCCCCGCCGAGCGCCAGAAGGCGCTGCTGAAGATCGCGGACGCCTTCGAGGCGCGTGCGGACGAGCTCGTCGCCGCGGAGTCGGAGAACACCGGCAAGCCGCTGGGCCTCACGGCCAGCGAGGAGCTGCCGCCGATGGTGGACCAGATCCGCTTCTTCGCGGGTGCGGCGCGTCTGCTCGAGGGCCGCTCGGCCGGTGAGTACATGGACGGGATGACCTCGATCATCCGCCGTGAGCCGGTCGGCGTCTGCGCCCAGGTCGCGCCGTGGAACTACCCGATGATGATGGCCGTGTGGAAGTTCGCTCCGGCCATCGCGGCGGGCAACACCGTCGTGCTCAAGCCCTCCGACACCACCCCGGCCTCCACCGTCCTGATGGCGGAGATCATCGACTCGGTCCTGCCCAAGGGCGTCTTCAACGTCGTCTGCGGCGACCGCGAGACCGGCAAGGCCATGGTCGAGCACTCGACCCCGGCGATGGCCTCCATCACCGGCTCCGTGCGCGCGGGCATGCAGGTCGCCGAGAGCGCCTCCAAGGACGTCAAGCGCGTCCACCTGGAGCTCGGCGGCAAGGCCCCGGTCGTCGTCTTCGAGGACGCCGACATCCCGAAGGCCGTCGAGGACATCGCGGTCGCCGGCTACTTCAACGCCGGCCAGGACTGCACCGCCGCCACCCGCGTGCTGGTGCACGAGTCGATCCACGACGAGTTCGTGGCCGCGCTCGCCAAGGCCGCCGCCGACACCAAGACCGGCGCACCGGACGACGAGGACGTGCTGTACGGCCCGCTGAACAACCCCAACCAGCTTCAGCAGGTCGCGGGCTTCATCGAGCGGCTTCCCGCCCACGCCAAGGTCGAGGCGGGCGGCCACCGGGTCGGCGAGAAGGGCTACTTCTACGCCCCGACCGTGGTCTCCGGCCTCAAGCAGGACGACGAGATCATCCAGAACGAGGTCTTCGGCCCCGTCATCACCGTCCAGTCCTTCACGGACGAGTCCCAGGCCCTGGAGTACGCCAACGGCGTCGAGTTCGCCCTCGCCTCCTCCGTCTGGACCAAGGACCACGGCCGCGCGATGCGCATGTCCAAGAACCTCGACTTCGGCTGCGTGTGGATCAACACCCACATCCCGCTCGTCGCCGAGATGCCCCACGGCGGCTTCAAGAAGTCCGGCTACGGCAAGGACCTCTCCGCCTACGGCTTCGAGGACTACACGCGCATCAAGCACGTGATGACCTCGCTCGACGGCTGATCGGCCGCATCGATCACAGCAGGGCCCTGAAGGGGCGGGCAGTAGACAACATGTCTATTGCCCGTCCCTTCCGCGTTCGCCGAGGCTGTGGCCATGCCTCAACTCGCCTTCTCCCGCCGTGCCGTGCTCGCCGGACTCGGTGCCGCGGGCCTGTCGGCCGCCCTCGCCGGATGCGGCGTTCCCCCCGCCTTCGTTCCCGAGGAGGGGCGGGTGGGCCCCGACCGCTCGGACCGTGACCGCACCGTCGCCTTCTCCAACTGGCCGCTCTACATCGACACCGACGAGGAGGACGAGGAGCGCCGCCCGACCCTGGAGGCCTTCTCCGGGCGGACCGGCATCGAGGTCCGCTACACCGAGGAGATCAACGACAACGACGAGTTCTTCGGCAAGGTCGGCCCGGCGCTGATGAACCGCCAGGAGACCGGCCACGACCTGGTCGTGGTCAGCGACTGGATGGCCGCCCGCTTCGTCCGTCTGGGCTGGGCGCAGAAGATGGACCGCTCCGCGCAGCCCAACGTCGCCGGTCACCTCGACCCGCAGCTGCGTTCCCCCGCCTTCGACGAGGGCCGGCTGCACACCGTGCCCTGGCAGTCCGGTATCACGGGCATCGCCTACAACCGCAGGGCTCTGGGCCGGGAGATCAGGTCCGTCCGGGACCTGTGGCACCCAGGTCTGGCGGGCAGGGTCACGCTCTTCTCCGGGCTCGACGAATCCTTCGCCCTGCTGATGCAGGGCAACGGGGTCGACGTCACGCGCTGGACCGAATCCGACTTCCACCGGGTGTGCGACCACGTGGAGAGCCTGGTGCGGAAGAAGCACATCCGCCGCTTCACCGGCAACGACTACACCTCCGATCTCAGCAAGGGCGACGTCCTCGCCTGCCAGGCCTACTCCGGGGACGCCATCCAACTGCAGGCCGACAACCCGGACATCGAGTTCGTGGTCCCCGAGGAAGGGGGCGAACTGTGGGCCGAGAGCCTGCTCGTCCCCAACCTGGCCCGGCACAAGGCCAATGCCGAGGCCCTCGTCGACCACTACTACGACCCGGAGGTGGCCGCGCAGCTCGCCGCCTCCGTCAACTACGTCTGTCCTGTCCCCGCCGCCCGGGAGGTCCTGGCGGGCTCCGAGGACAAGGAGACCGCCGAACTCGCCGAGAATCCGCTGATATTCCCCGACGACGGCATGCGGCGGCGGCTCGCCGTGGCCCGGGACATCTCCTCGGCCGAGCGGCGCTCCCTCGCCAGGCGGTGGAACGCCATCGTCGGCCTCTGATCACAGTCCGGACACGGAACTGAACGCGTTCAATCTATTGGCTGAACGTGTTCAGAAATCGGAGTAGGCTTCCTTCCATGAGCGAGAGAAGCGCCCTTGAGCGGCGGATCCGTGCCTGGTTGATCCTCTTCGTCGTATGCCTGGTCCTCAGCGGCCTCACGGCCTTCCCGCTGGTCAGCGAGCTCCGCTGGGCCAACGCCCTGATCGACAACATATGGCTGCGGCGCGTGGGCGACGGGCTGGACCGGGCCGATGCCGAATACCCCTTCCTCCTCTACGGAACCGACTGGCTCGCCTTCGCCCACCTCGTGATCGCCGTCTTCTTCTACGGCGTCTACCGCGACCCCGTCCGCAACATCTGGATCATCGAAGCCGGCATGATCGCCTGCGCCGGAGTGATCCCCCTGGCACTGATCTGCGGCCCCATCCGCGGCATCCCCTTCTGGTGGAGCGTCATCGACATCTCGTTCGGCGTCTTCGGGGTGATCCCCCTGCTGATCCTGCGCCGCATGATCAAGCGGCTGGAGACCGAGGCGGCCGCTACGTCGTGAAGGCCGCCATGACGATGCCGAGGGCCACCCGGTTCATGTCCTGGCCCTTGGCATCCGTCGCGTTCACCGAGTAGACGAGGGTGCGCGAGAGGTCCCGGGTCGCCCCGATCGCGGTGTTGTAGCCGTGCCGCCCACCCGTCTTGCCCCAGGCCACCGTGCCGTCCGGCAGGACCAGCCTGGACAGGCCCGCCGTCATCACCGCAGGCTTGCCGCTCACCCGGTCCCGCACGTCCGGCACCGTGAACATCTCCTCCAGCCGGTCCTTCGGCACCACCCGGCCACCGAAGAGGGCCACCGTGAACCGCTCCAGGTCCGCGGTCGTCGAGATGATGTCGCCCGCCGCCCACCGGTCCGACGAGTTCCACTCGGTGACGTCACGCAGCTCGCGCGAGCCGTCCGCCTGCGGTATCGCCTGGTACCCCCGGTTGTGCGGGCCATGAATCCTCGTCCCGTTCCGCCCCGGGAACGATGTCCCGTGCAGCCCCAGCGGCTTCAGGATCTGCGCGCCGACGGCCTCCTCGTACCGCATGCCCGTCACCTTCTCGATCAGCACTCCGAGCACCGTGTAGTTGATGTTCAGGTAGTGCTGTGCGGTGCCGGGCACGAACTCCCGCTCCTTCGCGACCGCGTCGGCGATCTGCTCATGCGGATCGGTCACGTCGAACCGGTGCTCCCACTGCGCCTCGAAGGAGTCACCGGGACCGCCGGCCGCCGGAATGCCGCTGGTGTGATTCAGTAACTGCCGCACCGTGACCGCCCCGTAGCGGGCGGGGACGGTCCCGGGCAGATGGCGCCGGACCGGCCCGTCGAGATCCAGCCGGCCCTCCGCAGCAAGTTGCAGGACGACCGCCGCAGTGAACGTCTTGGTCACCGATCCCGCCCGGAACCGGCCCCGCTCGACGGCATCGCGCCCCGTGCGGATGTCCGCCACCCCCGAACTGCCCTGCCAGCGGCCGGCCGTGCCGCCCACCCGGACCAGCGCGGCCGTCGCGTCCCGGTGCTGCGGACCGAGCCCGGCGATCGCCGCCTCCAGCGCCGCCGCGTTCGGCGGTGTCGAAACCGACGGTGCCATCCACTCCGAAGAGACGGAGCCCGGCGGCGACGCCGCGTGGGCGACGGCCGGTCCCGAAGCGATCCCGACGACCAGCGCCGCGGCGACCAGTGTGCGCATCCTTGCGTTCATGACGTGTGCTCCCCCTGTGATCACCCGGGGACCTCCGCCCCGATGACCTCAATGCTCCTGCTCACAGGGGTGGTTGCGGATCACCAATGAGAGGGGTCTTCACCGGTACGACAACTCACCGGTGCGAGGGAGGCGACACGCCGTCCCCTCACTCCCCGGAGGGAGTGCCCGCCGCGATCAGACCCGTCTCGTACGCGCAGATCACCGCCTGGATCCGGTCCCGCAACCCCAGCTTGGCCAGCACGTTCCCCACATGCGACTTCACCGTGTGCCCGCTCACCACCAGCGCCGCCGCGATCTCCGCGTTCGACAGCCTCCGCCCCAGGTGCAGCAGCGTCTCCCGCTCCCGCGCGGTCAGCACCTCCAGCCGCTCCGCGGGAAGCGCGGGCGTCCGTACCGTCGCCGCCGTGTACTCCTCGATCAGCCGGCGCGCCACCGAGGGCGCCAGCAGGGACTCGCCCGCAGCCACCACCCGTACCGCGTGCACCAGGTCGTCCCGCCGCACGTCCTTCAGCAGGAACCCGCTCGCCCCCGCGTGCAGCGCCTCGTACACGTACTCGTCCGAGTCGAAGGTCGTCAGCATCACCGTCCGGCACGTACCGCCCGCCGAGATCGCCCGGCACGCCTCGATCCCGTCCAGCACCGGCATCCGGACGTCCAGCAGCGCCACGTCCGGGACCAGCCGCTCCACGGCCGCGACCGCCGCCGCACCGTCCCCGGCTTCCGCCACCACCTCGATGTCCTCCTGGGCATCGAGGATCATCGCGAACCCGCTGCGCACCAGCTCCTGGTCGTCGGCCACCACCACACGGATCGTCAACTCCCCACCTCCAGCGGCGAGGTTACAAGCACCGCCCGCACCTCGAACCCGGAGCCGTCGCGCCGCGGACCGCACCGTGCCGTCCCGCCGTGGGCGGCCGCCCGCTCCCTGATCCCGATCAGCCCGTGCCCGCCGCCGCTCCCGCCGCCACTTCCGTCACCGCCCGCCGGTCCCCGCCCGTCGTCCGTCACGGTGATCTCCAGCTCCCCGCCCCCGTGGTGCAGCCGTACGCCCACCCGCCGGGCCCGCGCGTGCTTCACCACGTTCGTCAGCGCCTCCTGCACGATGCGGTACGCGGCGGTGTCCACCGCCGGCGGCAGCCCCCCGACCTCGCCCGTCTCCTCGTACGTGATCTCCGGCCCGCCCCGCCGCACCCGTTCCAGCAGGGCCGGCAGCTCGGCCACCCCGGGCTGCGGCTCGCGCGGCGCCGGGCCGTCCGCCTCGCGGAGCACCCCCAGCATCGTGCGCAGCTGCGCCATCGCCTCCCGGCCGGTGTCCGAGATCGCCTCGAAGGCCGCCTCGGCCCGCTCCAGCTGCTCCGCCCGGTCCTCGACGGCCGCGGTGTAGGCCTGCCGGGTGAACTGCAGCCGGCCCAGCGCGTAGGCGGCGCCCGCGCAGAACAGGGTGAAGGACAGCTCCCTGGCCGTGCCCGTCCCCAGCCCCACGGACGCGGCGACGGCCACCACCAATCCCGCGCCGACCACGGCCCGCACCCGGCCGGGACACTGCAGCGCGACCGTGTAGAAGGCCATCAGCCCGGCGTAGGGCAGCGGCTGGCCCGGCCCGTCCATCGCCACCTTGTACACGCCGCCGATCAGCAGGATCGCCACCAGGACCAGCACGGGCCGGCGCCGGCGCCACACCAGCGGCAGCACTCCCAGCGTGGTGACCGCGTACGAGGCCCAGGTCACCGGGGGCAGGCCGGATTCCCGCGGCAGCACGAACGGCATCGTGACGGCCAGCTGCACCAGCACGGTCAGCCCCAGGTCCACGACCCACGGACGGGCCCCGCGCAGCCGCCGGACCGGACGGCCCAGCGCGGGTATCACCGGCGGAACTCGGCCCGTACGGCCGTCAGCGCGTCCACCCGGTTCGTGGTGATCGCGTCGACCCCGGCTGCCATGAGCCCCTTCATCGTCCGCCTGGTGTCGGCGGTCCACGCCGACACCAGCAGGCCGTCCCGGTGCAGCGCGTCCACCAGCTCCCGGCTCACCAGCCCGAAGCGGTAGTTGAGCCAGCGGGGCGCCACCGCGTCGATCAGGACTCGCCGGGGCGGTGACAGCGTGGTCCAGGTCAGCGCGATCTCCGCGCCGGGATCGGCCGCGCGGAGTGCCAGCATCGAGCCCGGTCCCGCACAGTAGAACGTGCGCTCACGGGCGCCGCACTCCCGGACCAGGCCCACGACGGTGCCGACCGCCTCCGGCGTGGCACCCGGCAGGTCGAGCATCAGCCGGCCGTCCCCGGCCTCCATCAGCGCGTCCCGCAACGTCGGAACGGCGCCGTGCGTCAGCTCCTTCAGCTGTGCGGCCGAAATCTCGTCGAGCCGCACGTCGTGGTCCCACAGCCGCTGCAGCGACTCGTCGTGGAGGAGGACCGGCACCCCGTCACGGGTCAGCCGCACGTCGACCTCGACCGCGTCCGCCCCGCGGGCGAAGGCGGAGCGGATCGAGGGCAGGGTGTTCTCACGGACACGGTAGGGATCGCCGCGGTGGCCGACGGCTGTCAGGGTGCGCATGCCCCCATTCTCGGGGGGACTTCAGCGCGCGAGCCATTGCTCGGTGTACGTGTCGATCTCCGCGTTGAGCTTCGCCTTGCCGTCCGGATCCAGGAAGGAGGCCTCGACGGCGTTCTTCGCGAGCTGCGCGAGCCCGCGCTCGTCGAGGCCGAGGAGGCGGGCGGCCACCGCGTACTCGTTGTTGAGGTCGGAGCCGAACATCGGCGGGTCGTCGCTGTTGATGGTGACGAGCACGCCTGCCGCGACCATCTCCTTGACCGGGTGCCGGTCGAGGTCGGTCACCGCGCGGGTGGCGATGTTCGAGGTCGGGCAGACCTCCAGCGCGATGCGGTGCTCGGCGAGGTACGCGAGCAGCTCCGGGTCCTGGACGGAGCTCGTGCCGTGGCCGATGCGCTCGGCGCCCAGCTCGCGGATGGCGTCCCAGACGGTCTCCGGACCCGTGGTCTCGCCCGCGTGCGGGACACTGCGCAGGCCGGCGGCCCGGGCGGCGTCGAAGTACGGCTTGAACTGCGGGCGCGGGACGCCGATCTCGGGTCCGCCCAGGCCGAAGGAGACCAGGCCCTCGGGGCGCAGGTCCACGGCGAGCCGCGCGGTCTCGGCGGCGGCCTCCAGACCGGCCTCGCCGGGAATGTCGAAGCACCAGCGCAGGATGACGCCGAGTTCCTGCTCGGCGGCCTTGCGGGCGTCCTCGATGGCCTCCATGAAGGCCTTCTCGTCGATGCCGCGGCGGGTGGAGGAGTAGGGCGTGATGGTCAGCTCGGCGTAGCGGATGTTCTGCCGGGCCATGTCACGGGCGACCTCGAAGGTCAGCAGCCGTACGTCCTCGGGGGTGCGGACGAGGTCGACGACCGACAGATAGACCTCGATGAAGTGGGCGAAGTCCGTGAAGGTGAAGTAGTCGGCGAGGGCCTCGGCGTCCGTGGGGACCTTGGAGTCGGGGTGCCGGGCCGCGAGCTCGGCCACGATGCGCGGGGAGGCGGAGCCGACGTGGTGGACGTGGAGTTCGGCCTTGGGCAGCCCCGCGATGAAGGGATGCAGGTCGGTCATGGGGGTGCCTCCGGATGACGGGGTGCGGGCGGGTCGCCCTCATCGTAGGCACGGCCGTGACTGTCGGTGGCAGCGCTTAGCATGGCTGTACGAGAGGGGGGCTCCGTATGACCGACAGCAGTTCCGAGCCGCGGGACCCGTGGGCGCCGCCGGAGCGGCCGGCGGTGGACCTGGGCAAAACGCGGGGGGCGACGCGCGGCACGCCGGGCGTGTCGGGTCCGGCGTCCGTGCACGACCAGCCGACGCTCGCCGGGATGCCGGGCGACCAGGCGACTCCCGCCGCCCCGACAGGGCCCGCGCCGGGCACCGCCACTCCCGTGTCGCCCGCGCCCGTACCCGGACCGGCCTCTGCGGCGTACGGCTATCCGACGGCGCAGCCCGGCTACGGGTATCCGGGCGATGCCGGATACCCCGGATACCCCGGATACCCCGGGTACCCCGCCCAGCAGGGGTACCCGTTCCCCGGCGCGTATCCGCCGTACGGGCGCCGGCCCAGCAACGGCTTCGGCGTCACCTCGCTCGTCCTCGGCATCCTCGCCGTGGTCGGCTGCGTCACCAGCTTCATAGCGGTCGCCCTCGGGATCGGCGCCGTCGTCTTCGGCGCCCTGGGGAAGGGCAAGGCCAACCGCGGCGAGGCCGACAACGGCGGGGCGGCCCTGGCCGGCATCATCCTGGGCGCGATCGGCATCGCGCTGGGCCTGCTGATGCTGGTCGCCATGTTCGCCGCCCCGTTCCTCGACGACGACGGGGACGACCGCCCGCGCCACGAGAGCCCGTATTCGGACTCACGGCTTCACGAACGGGTCTGAAGCCACGGCCAGTCGGCGTTCCGGCCGGCCTCGATCAGCGACACCATCCGGAACGCCGCGTCCGTGAGCCCGCCGAAGGTGTGCCGGTTCGCGGTACCGGAGGGCGCGTGCCCCACCCGGTAGCCGGCCAGGTTCCAGGTGTACACGGGCACCTCGGACGGTACGAGCTCCGCCGGATCCCCGCTGTAGCCGTAGGACGCGGCCTGCTCGTCCGTCACGATCAGCACCCGGTCGTGGTCCCGGTAGTGCTTCTTCACGGCCTGGGCCGTGTAGGTGCCCCCGAGGTCCCCGAACCGTTCGAGCACCTTCAGCACGGACTCGCCCCGGGTACAGGGGACCGCCTCGCTGGTCGTGCCGAACTGCACGAGGTCGGCCCGCTCCGCCCGCAGTGCCAGCGCCGCCCCGAAGACGGCCGCGGCATCGGCCCGGTTGAGCCGGGAACGGTCCGACAGCGGGGACCACATCGAACCGGAGCGGTCGACGAGCACCAGCGTGCGGCCGGGCAGCGCCGGTACGTTCGCCAGCGAGTGGCCGAGCGCCTGCTCCAGCGGGTACGCCCAGCGCAGCGAGGGCGCGTGCCGGTACGCGGCCAGGTAGCGGAAGGGGAACTGCCGGGACCGGGCGACGACCTCCGGGTCGGATATCTTCGCCGCGACCTGCGCGGCCACCGCGTCCGAGACCCCGGCCTCGTCGAAGTTGCGCAGGTTGCGCAGCAGCGCCATCGCCCCCATGGACGGGATGACCGCCTCCCAGGCGGCCGCGTCCAGCGGCCCCTGCAGCCAGCCGGCCAGCGCCTCCCAGGTCATGCCCGCCGCGGCGAGCCGCTCCGCGCCGTCCGGGGCGAGCACCACACCGCGCCGCTCGGAGACCGGCAGCTCCATCAGCGCCCGGTGCGCCGCGAGGGTGCGGTTGCCCGCGGGGACCTGCGCGCTCTGCGGGTTGTGCCTGCGGTCCAGGGCGTAGCGGAACAGCTCGCCCTGCCAGGGCCTGTCCGGGTCGGGGGAGGCGTGCACGAGGTTGAGGACATCACCGAAGCGGTAGGCCCTGGAGTCGGTGTCGTACTTCAGCAGCGAGGCGGCGGAGTAGAGCCGGCGCACGGCGTCGGCGATCCCGCGCTTGACGGGCTTGGGCACGTTCCGCCCGTATGTGGCCGTCCAGTAGGCCAGCAGCTCACCGGGCTCGTCCGCGCGCCGCAGCACGGAGTCCACGACCCGGCGGTTCGACGGGCCGTCGGTGTCGGTCGCGGTGTCCGTGGCGCCCGCGTCGAGCCTGGCCTTCACGTACTCCGCGGCGCCGACGAGGGAGGCGGTGCGCATGTTCGCGTCCTGGCGCAGCCAGCCCAGCAGGCCGGCCGTCCATGCCGGATCCTCGACCGCGAGGGTGCGCACGAGCGCGGCGAAGCGGTCGTCGCGCGCCTCGCCGCTCTCGTAGGCGGTGCGCTGCGTCACGAAGTTGGCGACGGCCAGCAGGAACAGCTCGGAGCGCGGATCGCGCAGGTGGCCCGGGCCGCCCTCGGCGGTGCGGGCGCTTGCAGTGGAGCGCACCGGCGAAGTGGGCGCGGCGGGCGCGGGCTTGACGAGCGCGCGCAGGTTGAAGCGAGCCATGAGAATCCCCCCGAATTCGATGGAAGCGGGGGAGGCGTTGCGTGGGGGATGTCCGAGATCGGGAGTCGGCGGCGGACTTGTGTCAGCTGCTCTGAGCTTCTGAGCTACCGGCCTGAGCCGGGCGGGACTTGAACCCGCGACCCGCTGATGGGAAGAAGTAACCGTCGCCTTCGCACCGGGCATCCTCCACGCGCCTCCCGAGATCAAGGTGGCGGCGGCCTGGGTTTCTCTGCAAAAGAAGGAGCCGCAGCCTGCGCACCGGGAGGTGCGTGACAAAAGGTGTCCAGAGAACAAGGCCGGCGAAACCACATGGTGCTCTACCGACTGAGCTACACCGGCCTGAAGCCGGTGACGGGACTCGAACCCGCGGCCACCCGATCTGGAGTCGAAGTAGGTCTCGCCTTCGCACCTGGACGAGGAACACGTTAGGCGGCGCCCTTCCGGCTCCGCCAGCCAATTACGCCCGGCCCGGACCGTCCCCGCCGTCAGCGGCCTCGCCGCCTTCGCGCAGCCGCTCCCGGGCCTCCATCAGGGCGAAACCCAGCAGGTTCAGCCCGCGCCAGCGCGCCGGGTCCAGGGCGCGCTCGTCGTCGGCCGCCAGTCCGATGCCCCAGATCCGGTCCATCGGGCTCGCCTCCACCAGCACCCGCTCCCCGGTGCCCAGCAGGTAGGACCGCAGCGCCGGGTCCGAGCCGAACTTGTGCACGCTGCCCTCCACGACCAGGGCGAAGCGCTCCCGCTCCCATGTCGCGTTGTCGAAGCCGCGCACGAGCCGGCCGACCTTCTTCGCCTCGGCCGGGCTCTTCGCCGCCACTGCGGCGCGCTCGGCCTCGGGGTCCGCGAACAGCCGGGCCTTCCCGGCCATCATCCAGTGCTCGGCCGTCGCATAACGGACGTCACCGACAGTGAAGGCGGAGGGCCACCACTGGCTCAGGCAGCTCGGCCCGAGCCTGCCGTCGGGCTGCGGCCGGTGCCCCCAGAACGGCAGGTACTTCACCCGCTCACCGCGGCTGACCTGCTTGATCAGGTCGTCGATCATCTCCATGCACGCGAGTCTGACACCCGCCACTGACACTTCGTACGGGATTTTCGGCGTGCCTCGACACATGGTCGACCGATTCCGTCGCGTAATCAAAAGGCAACAACGGAATCACTTGGCCGAGGGCATCACCTCTGTCAGGATCGGCACTCAATTCGAGCTGTAACTCGAACTGTAGCTACGGAGAGCGTGAGAGCGTGATGGGCAACCGCTTCCAGGTCAAGGACCGCTTCGCAGAGGGCGCGCAGTACATCGACGGGCAACTCCGGGCCGGAACCTCCGGACGGTCACACGCCGTGGTCGACCCGGCCACCGGCGAGGAGGTCCTGACCTACGAGCTCGCGGGCACCGCGGACGTCGACGAGGCCGTCGCGGCCGCCCGGCGCGCCTTCCCCGCCTGGTCCGGTGCCACCCCCGGGGAGCGTTCGGACGCCCTGCACCGGCTGGCCGCCGTACTGGCCGAGCAGGCCGAGGACTTCGCGTACGCCGAATCCCTCCAGTGCGGCAAGCCGATCAAGCTGTCCACGGAGTTCGACGTACCGGGCACCATCGACAACACCGCCTTCTTCGCGGGCGCCGCCCGGCACCTCCAGGGGCAGGCCGCCGCGGAGTACTCGGGCGACCACACCTCGTACGTGCGCCGCGAGGCCATCGGGGTCGTCGGCTCCATCGCCCCCTGGAACTACCCGCTGCAGATGGCCGCCTGGAAGATCCTCCCGGCGATCGCGGCGGGCAACACCATCGTGCTCAAGCCCGCCGAGCTCACCCCGCTGACCTCCCTGATGTTCGCGCAGGCGGCCAAGGAGGCGGGCCTGCCCGACGGTGTGATCAACATCGTCACCGGTGCCGGCCGTGACGCCGGAGAGCACCTGGTGGGCCACCCCGACGTGGTGATGACCTCCTTCACCGGCTCCACCGCCGTCGGCAAGCGGGTCGCGGAGATCGCCACCGCCACCGTGAAGCGCCTGCACCTGGAGCTCGGCGGCAAGGCCCCCTTCCTCGTCTTCGACGACGCCGACCTGGAGGCCGCCGCGCACGGCGCCGTCGCCGCCTCCCTGATCAACACCGGCCAGGACTGCACCGCCGCGACCCGCGCCTACGTACAGCGGCCCCTGCACGACGCCTTCGTCGCCCGGGTCGCCGAGCTGATGGAGACCGTCCGCCTGGGCGACCCCTTCGCCCCCGGCACCGACCTCGGCCCACTGGTCTCGCACGCCCAGCGCGACCGCGTCGCCGGCTTCGTCGAGCGCGCCCGCGGCTACGCCACCGTCGTCACCGGCGGCGCGATCCCGGGCGGCGAGCTCGCCGACGGGGCGTACTACCGGCCCACCCTCATCACCGGGGCCGCCCAGGACAGCGAGGTGGTCCAGTCGGAGATCTTCGGCCCCGTCCTCGTGGTGCTGCCCTTCGACAGCGACGACGAGGGCATCGCGCTGGCCAACGACACCCCGTACGGGCTCGCCGCCTCCGCCTGGAGCCGCGGCCTCTACCGGGCGAACCGTGCCACCCGTGAGATCAAGGCGGGCTGCGTGTGGGTCAACGACCACATCCCGATCATCAGCGAGATGCCCCACGGGGGCTACAAGGCCAGCGGCTTCGGAAAGGACATGTCCGCCTACTCCTTCGAGGAGTACACGCAGATCAAGCACGTGATGTACGACAACACCGCGGTGGCCGCGAAGGACTGGCACCGCACGATCTTCGGGGACAGATAGCCGATCACCGCCTGACCAGCGGCACACCTCCCGAAAGGCCACAGCGCATGGAGCAGTTCGAGCCCGACCGCCTCTCCGCGGCGCAACTCGCCGCGATGCGGCGCAGCCTCACCAGCGGGCGCGGCGCCCTCACCCGCCGCTCGCTGCTGCGCGCCTCCGGAGTCGGAGCGCTCACCCTCGGAGGCCTGTCCACCCTCGCCGGGTGCGGCATCCCTCCCGCCAAGCGGGAGGGCGGCACGGCCGCGGCCTCCGACGACCACTCGGACCGGGAGAAGGAGATCAACTTCTCCAACTGGACCGAGTACATGGACACCAGTGAGGACGAGAAGTCCCGGCCCACGCTGGAGGAGTTCACCAAGCGGACCGGAATCAAGGTCGAGTACACCGAGGACATCAACGACAACGTCGAGTTCTTCGGCAAGGTCAAACCGCAGCTGGCGGCCGGCCAGGACACCGGCCGCGACCTGATCGTCGTCACCGACTGGCTCGCCGCGCGCATCATCCGCCTGGGCTGGGCCCAGAAGCTCGACCCCGCGCACCTGCCGCACGCCTACGCCAACCTCTCCCCGCAGTTCCGCAGCCCCGACTGGGACCCGGGCCGCGCGTACAGCTACCCCTGGACCGGCATATCCACCGTCATCGCCTACAACGAGAAGGCGACGGAGGGCAGGAAGGTCGACTCCGTCACCCAGATGCTCGACGACCCCTCTCTCAAGGGCCGGGTCGGCTTCCTGACGGAGATGCGCGACAGCGTCGGCATGACCATGCTCGACCAGGGCAAGAACCCCGCCTCCTTCACGGACGCGGACTTCGACGAGGCGATCGGCCGGCTCCAGAAGGGTGTGGACAAGAACCAGATCCGGCGCTTCACGGGCAACGACTACACCTCGGACCTCGACAAGGGCGACCTCGCCGCCTGCCTCGCCTGGGCGGGCGACGTCATCCAGCTCCAGGCCGACAACCCGGACATCAAGTTCGCCATCCCCGCAGCCGGCTACATCACCTCCAGCGACAACCTGCTGGTGCCCGCCAAGGCGCGGCACAAGGCCAACGCGGAACGGCTCATCGACTACTACTACGAGCTCCCGGTCGCCGCGCAGCTCGCCGCCTACATCAGCTACGTCTGCCCCGTCGAGGGCGTGGGCGAAGAGCTCGCGAAGATCGATCCCGAGCTCGCGGAGAACACCCTGATCGTCCCGGACAAGGCGATGACCGCCAAGTCCCACGCCTTCCGCTCCCTCAGCAGCGAGGAGGAGACGGCGTACGAGGAGAAGTTCGCCAAGCTCATCGGAGCCTGACGCCGGCCCGGTGCGCCGGCGGCCGCCCCGCGGCGGCCTTCCCCCTTGACCTCTTCGCCCACCCAACCCCGGGACCTCTCCATGACTGACAAGACCGAAGGCGGCGACGTCCGCCTCTCCGGGATCAGCAAGCACTACGGCACCTTCACCGCCGTGCACCCGCTGGACCTCACCGTCCCCCAGGGCTCCTTCTTCGCCCTGCTCGGTGCCTCCGGCTGCGGCAAGACCACCACCCTGCGCATGATCGCGGGCCTGGAGGAGCCCTCCACCGGCACGGTCCACCTCGGCGACCGGGAGGTCACCCACCTGCCGCCGTACAAGCGCCCGGTCAACACGGTCTTCCAGAGCTACGCGCTCTTCCCGCACCTGAGCATCTTCGAGAACATCGCCTTCGGCCTGCGCCGCCGGGGCATCAAGTCGGTCAAGAAGCAGGTCGACGAGATGCTGGAGATGGTCCAGCTCGGCCAGTTCGCCCAGCGCAAGCCGCACCAGCTCTCCGGCGGCCAGCAGCAGCGCGTCGCCGTCGCCCGAGCCCTGATCAACCACCCGCAGGTGCTGCTCCTCGACGAGCCCCTCGGCGCCCTCGACCTAAAGCTGCGCCGCCAGATGCAGCTGGAGCTCAAGCGGATCCAGACCGAGGTCGGCATCACCTTCGTGCACGTCACGCACGACCAGGAGGAGGCCATGACCATGGCCGACACGGTGGCCGTGATGAACGGCGGCCGCGTCGAGCAGCTGGGCGCTCCCGCCGAGCTCTACGAGAACCCGCGGACCACCTTCGTCGCCAACTTCCTCGGCACCTCCAACCTCATCGAGGCATCGGTGGAGTCCGCCGGATCCGACGTCGTCGTCTCGGCCTCCGGCACCACCCTGCGGCTGCCCGCCACCCGGTGTTCGACCACGCCCCGGGCCGGCGGGAAGCTGCTCGTCGGTGTCCGCCCGGAGAAGGTGTCCCTCGTCCCGGCCGAGGAGGAGAGCGCCATCGCGGCCGGCCGTAACAAGATCACCGGCCGGATAGCCGCCTCCTCCTTCATCGGGGTGTCCACCCAGTTCGTCGTCGACAGCCCGGTCTGCGCCGAGCTGGAGGTCTACGTCCAGAACATCGAGCGCGACGCCCGCCTGGTCCCGGGCGCCGAGGTGGTCTTGCACTGGAACCCGGAGCACACCTTCGGACTCGACGCGGCCCAGGACATGGAAGCGGGCATCGAGACGGTCGAGGAGAGCGCGTGACCGCCACCGCCGCGCCGCCCCAGGCGCCCGCCCCCGCCGGACCCCCGGTCCACAAGCCGTCGACGCGCAAGCGGCTGGTCCCGTACTGGCTGCTGCTGCCCGGCATCCTGTGGCTGCTGGTCTTCTTCGTGCTGCCGATGGTCTACCAGGCCTCCACATCGGTGCAGACCGGTTCCCTCGAAGAGGGCTTCGAGGTCACCTGGCACTTCCGGACCTACTGGGACGCCTTCACCGAGTACCTGCCGCAGTTCCTGCGCTCCCTGCTCTACGCCGGCACCGCCACCGCGCTGTGCCTGCTGCTCGGGTACCCGCTGGCCTACCTGATCGCCTTCAAGGCGGGCCGCTGGCGGGGCCTGCTCCTGGTCCTGGTCATCGCGCCTTTCTTCACCAGCTTCCTGATCCGCACGCTGGCCTGGAAGACGATCCTGGCCGACGGCGGCCCGGTGGTCGGCGCCCTCAACGCGGTCGGCTTCCTCGACGTCACCAGCTGGCTCGGCATGACCGAGGGGGACCGGGTGCTGGCCACGCCGCTCGCGGTCGTCTGCGGCCTGACGTACAACTTCCTCCCCTTCATGATCCTGCCGCTGTACTCCTCGCTGGAGCGCATCGACACCCGTCTCCACGAGGCGGCCGGGGACCTGTACGCCCGCCCCGCCACGGTCTTCCGGAAGGTCACCTTCCCGCTCTCCATGCCGGGTGTGGTCTCCGGGACCCTGCTCACCTTCATCCCGGCGAGCGGCGACTACGTCAACGCCGAGCTGCTCGGCTCCACGGACACCCGGATGATCGGCAACGTCATCCAGTCGCAGTACCTGCGGATCCTCGACTACCCGACGGCGGCCGCGCTGTCCTTCATTCTCATGGCCATCGTGCTGATCATGGTCACCATCTACATCCGCCGAGCGGGGACGGAGGACCTGGTCTGATGCGCACACCCCTCACCTGGCTGCGGCGCAACCTGGTCGTGATCGCCGGCCTCGGCACGCTCGCGTACATGATCCTGCCGAACGTCGTCGTCACCGTCTTCTCCTTCAACAACCCCTCCGGGCGCTTCAACTACGCCTGGCAGGAGTTCTCCCTCGACGCGTGGAAGGACCCCTGCGGCGTCGCCGACCTGTGCGGGTCCCTCGGGCTCTCCCTCCAGATCGCCCTGTGGTCCACGCTCGTGGCGACCGCCCTCGGCACCGCCATAGCCTTCGCGCTCGTGCGCTACCGGTTCAGGGCGCGCGGCGCGGTCAACTCGCTGATCTTCCTGCCCATGGCCATGCCGGAGATCGTGATGGCGGCCTCGCTGCTCGCGCTCTTCCTGAACATGGGCATCCAGCTGGGCTTCTGGACGATCCTGATCGCCCACATCATGTTCTGCCTCAGCTTCGTCGTCGCCGCCGTCAAGGCCCGCGTCCTGTCCATGGACCCGCGGCTGGAGGAGGCCGCCCGGGATCTCTACGCGGGCCCGGTGCAGACCTTCGTACGGGTGACCCTGCCCATCGCGGCACCGGGTATCGCGGCGGGTGCGCTGCTCTCCTTCGCGCTCTCGTTCGACGACTTCATCATCACCAACTTCAACTCGGGCAACACCGTCACCTTCCCCATGTTCGTGTGGGGATCGGCCCAGCGCGGTACGCCCGTGCAGATCAACGTCATCGGTACGGCGATGTTCGTCATCGCGGTGCTGGTGGTCCTCGCCGGCCAGTTCGCCGGCAACCGCCGCAAGAAGGCACAACCGAAGTAGTTCCGTAGTTTCCCGTAGGGAGTTGGAAGACATGGCCCCAGTCGCCATGCGTAGTGTTGCGAAATCCCTTTCCGAAGCGAAGCCGGTCTCGTACTGGCTGGACGACCCCGGCAAGCCCGCGCCGCAGCCGGCGCTCACCTCGGACGAGCGCTGCGACCTGCTGGTCATCGGCGCCGGCTACAGCGGCCTGTGGACCGCGCTGCTCGCCAAGGAGCGCGACCCCGAGCGGGATGTCGTACTGATCGAGAGCAAGGAGGCGGGCTGGGCCGCCTCCGGCCGCAACGGCGGCTTCTGCGCGGCCTCCCTCACCCACGGCCTGAGCAACGGGCTCGCCCGCTGGCCCGGCGAACTGGCGAAGCTGGAGGAGCTGGGCGCCCGCAACCTCGACGCCATCGAGGAGGCCGTCGCCCGCTACGGCATCGACTGCGACTTCGAGCGGACCGGCGAGATCGACGTCGCCACCGAACCGCACCAGGTCGAGGAGCTGCGCGAACTCCACGAGGAGGCCAAGCGCCTGGGCCTGGCCGGCGGCTCCGAATGGCTCGACGGCGACGCCGTGCGCGCCGAGGTCGACTCCCCGACCTTCCTCGCGGGCCTCTGGGACCGCGACGGCGTCGCCATGCTCAACCCGGCGAAGCTGGCCTGGGGCCTGAAGCAGGCGTGCCTGGACCTCGGGGTGCGGATCTACGAGCACACCCGCGGCCTGAAGCTCGCCCCGGCGGGCCGCGGGATGACCGTGCAGACGCCCTACGGCACGATCCTCGCCCGCCGGGTGGCCCTGGGCACCAACATCTTCCCGTCGCTGGTCCGGCGGATCCGGCCGTTCACCGTCCCGGTCTACGACTACGCGCTGATGAGCGAGCCGCTGGACGAGGCGCAGCTGGCCTCGATCGGCTGGAAGCGGCGGCAGGGCCTGGGCGACAGCGCCAACCAGTTCCACTACTTCCGGATCACCAGGGACAACCGGATCCTGTGGGGCGGCTACGACGCGATCTACCCCTACCGCGGCAGGCTCGACTCCGAGTACGACCACCGCCCCGAGACCTACCTCCGGCTCGCGGAGCACTTCTTCACCGCCTTCCCGCAGCTGGAGGGGCTGAAGTTCAGCCACGCGTGGGGCGGTGCGATCGACACCTGCTCGCGCTTCTCCGCCTTCTTCGGCACGGCGCACTCCGGCAAGGTGGCGTACGCGACCGGGTACACCGGCCTCGGCGTGGGGGCCACCCGCTTCGGCGCGGACGTGATGCTGGACCTGCTCGACGGGCTCTCCACCGAGCGCACCCGGCTGGAGATGGTGAAGTCCAAGCCGATGCCGTTCCCGCCCGAGCCGTTCGCCTGGACCGGGATCGCGCTCACCAAGTGGTCCCTGGCCCGCGCCGACGCCCGGGGCGGGCACCGGAACCTGTGGCTCAGGACGCTGGACCGGTTCGGCCTCGGTTTCGACAGCTGAGCCGGCCGCGCGCCCCGGCGCGCACCGCCCCCTTCGCCGTGTGACCTGATTCACCCACACGGGGTGGGGAAACCCGCGTCATGGCCGCGCCCGGCCCCGCTCTCTGCGGGTGAGAACCCCTCACCTACAGGGAACGGAGGCCGGGCGATGACGACCCCGGGGGAAAAGGCCGCGGTGGACTGGCTGGTATCGGCGGCGCCCGATCCCGGTGCCTGCCGGCGGGAGTGGGAGCACGACCCCCTCGGGGTCGCCCTGCTGCCCGCGGGGCGGCTCTGGGACGTGCTGGTCCTGCCGGGGGAGCTGGGGCGGGCCACGCTCGACGTGCTGGATCCGCTCACCGACCGGCCCGGCCCGGTGCTCGCCGACTTCGGTGCGTCGCGGCTGGGCTTCTTCGTGCCCCCGGGCACCGCCTCCCACTGGATCGGCACGGGCGTACGGGGGGCCGGGCGCGGGGCGTGGATCGTGGTCCCGTACCCCGGCCGGGCGACCGGGGGAGTGCGCTGGGAGGTGCTCCCGGACGGGGAGGGGACCCTGACGGACCCGGTCCTGCTGGAGCTCGCGATGCACGAGGCGGCCGCCTGCGCGGCGGTGGGGAGGGTCCGCAGCCCTTGACAGGAGACGAAGAAGACCGACGGCCGGACGTACCGGACCCGCGGTACCTGGCCCGGCCTGCGCGGCCTGATGACCTGGTCGATCAACTGGGACCGCTTCGGGGGCCGGGAGTTCAGCCGGAACTTCGACGCGTACTACGGCAGGACGGCCTGAAGGACCGCCTGACCGCCAGCAGCAGCGGCGTGCACAACAGCAGGCTGGCCAGCACGTCCAGCGGCCAGTGGAAGCCCCGCAGCACCAGCCCGACGGCCGTCGCCCCCGTGAGCACGAGGGCGGCGGCCGCCGGCCACCCCCGGCCCAGGTATGGCCGCACGAGCAGGGCCGCGCCCGCGTACGCCACGAAGGCCGTCGCCGTGTGGCCCGAGGGGAAGTAGCCGGCGGCCCACGGCTCCAGGGGGCCGGGGCGGGCGGTCCACTCCTTCAGCGGGACGACGAGGGCCGGCACCAGGGCCATGGCCAGCACTGCTGCGGCCGCGCCGCGGCGCTCGCCGCGCAGGGCGGCGTACCCGGCGGCGAGGAGCAGCACGGGCAGCGCGACCGGGATGTTCCCGAGATCGGAGAGGGACTCGGTGACCGCGTCGGGGACGGTGCGCACGAGCGCGGCGCTCAGCCGGGCGTCCCAGGACAGCAGCGGGCCCCGCACCAGGACCTGCCAGGTGATCAGGGCGAAGAGGAGTGCGCAGAGCGCGGAGGCGGCGAACGCGCCGGGAAGGGTGGCCGGCCGTCCCGGAACAGGGGGGATGGTTCCGGGACGGCCGCCCGGACCGGGTTGCCGCACGCCCCGGGGGGTTTGGGGCGGCCGGCTGTCCGATCGGTGAGGAGTGTGCGCGAACGCATGCCCGGTACGGCGCTGGGGAAGCCCGGTACCGGTATCGCCCCCGGTTTCCCGGGAGCGGGCTGTTTCACTCATCTGCAGAAACCGTACGGCAGTGGAAGGGGGACCGACAGCAGGAACGCGCTCCCGCCATCGGCCCCCCACACCTTCTTCACAGTGCCCGCCCGTTACCGTCGGTAGGTGGGCAGCGCGCTGCGCTCGGACGTTCTAGACGTCGAGCACGTGGTCGTGTCGACCGTGGCTGTCGAGGCTCAGATGTCCGTGCCGATGGCCGCGAACGCGGCCTCGATCAGGTCCAGGCCCTCGTTCAGCAGGTGCTCGCCGATGACGATCGGCGGGAGGAAGCGGAGCACGTTGCCGTAGGTGCCGCAGGTGAGGACGAGGAGGCCCTCGGCGTGGCAGGCCTTGGCGAGCGCGCCGGCCGCCTCCGGGAACGGGGTCTTGGACTCCGGGTCCTTGACCAGCTCGATCGCGATCATGGCGCCGCGGCCGCGGATGTCGCCGATGATGTCGTACTTCTCCTGCATGGCCGACAGGCGGGCCTTCATGATGGACTCGATCTTCTTCGCCTTGGCGTTGAGGTCGAGCTCCTTCATGGTCTCGATGGAGCCGAGCGCACCCGCGCACGCCACCGGGTTGCCGCCGTAGGTGCCGCCCAGGCCGCCCGCGTGGGCGGAGTCCATGATCTCGGCGCGGCCGGTCACGGCGGCGAGCGGCAGACCGCCCGCGATGCCCTTGGCGGTGGTGATCAGGTCCGGGACGATGCCTTCGTCCTCGCACGCGAACCACTGGCCGGTGCGGCAGAAGCCGGACTGGATCTCGTCGGCGACGAAGACGATGCCGTTCTCGTTGGCGAACTTCACGATCGCCGGGAGGAAGCCCTTGGCCGGCTCGATGAAGCCGCCCTCGCCGAGGACCGGCTCGATGATGATCGCGGCGACGTTCTCGGCGCCGATCTGCTTGGTGATCTGGTCGATCGCCTGGGCGGCGGCCTCGGGGCCGCAGTTCTCGGCACCGGTGGGCCAGCGGTAGCCGTAGGCGACCGGGACGCGGTAGACCTCGGGGGCGAACGGACCGAAGCCGTGCTTGTACGGCATGTTCTTCGCGGTCAGCGCCATGGTGAGGTTCGTGCGGCCGTGGTAGCCGTGGTCGAAGACGACGACGGCCTGGCGCTTGGTGTACGAACGGGCGATCTTGACGGCGTTCTCGACGGCCTCGGCGCCGGAGTTGAACAGGGCCGACTTCTTGGCGTGGTCGCCCGGGGTCAGCTCGGCGAGGGCCTCGCAGACCTCGACGTAGCCCTCGTACGGGGTGACCATGAAGCAGGTGTGGGTGAAGTCGGCGAGCTGCGCGGAGGCGCGGCGCACGACGGCCTCGGCGGAGGCGCCGACCGAGGTCACGGCGATGCCGGAGCCGAAGTCGATCAGCTGGTTGCCGTCGACGTCCTCGATGATGCCGCCGCCCGCGCGGGCCGTGAAGACGGGCAGCACGGAGCCCACGCCGCCGGCCACGGTCTGCAGGCGGCGCGCCTGCAGCTCCTGCGACTTGGGGCCGGGGATCGCGGTGACGATCTTGCGCTCCTGCGGGACAGCAGTCATAGAGGGCTCCTGGGGGGTGTTTTCGGACGCACTTGTGTCTTTGTCCGCAGGCTAGGCCCGGGAGCGGGGGTCCTGCATGCTCCGTTCGGTAGTGATCTCAGCGTGTCCTTGTCCGCGACGGCCATAGGAAGGATCCGGAGCGTGTCTCGTGGATCAGGACCGGGTACGGGCGCAGAGCGCCCCCGAGCCCTGGGCCGGGCACTAGATTGAGCGCCGCAGGGCAAGGGATGGGCAGGGGGCAGGGGTTCATGGACACCGAGGGAACGTACGACGGACAGGCGACCCAAGCGGGTCACGTACCTAGGCCTGCCACATCGCCTGAACACCCTCCGAAACCCCTTCACGCACCTGCCAGCGCCCCCGGACAGCTGCCGCCCCTCGCCGCATGGATCAGCGCGCCGCGCCCGGCCGCCGATCCGGGCATCTGGCGCTACGGCCACACCCCGCGGGCGGCGGCGGAGCCCGAGCGGACCCCCGACCGGGCCCTGGCGAGCGGCGCGCTCATCTCCTTCCTGGGCTGCGTACTCGTGTGGTCCCTCATGCGCAACACCTACATCCCCTTCTGGGACACACCGCTGAAGTTGTTCACCCCGAACAGCTGGTGGGCGGCGAACGGCGAACCCGTCGCGAAGACGGGTGGTGTGCAGGCCAAGCCGATCTACGAGCTGCTCTTCGTCGCGGCGCTCCTCTACGGCTTCGGGAGGCTGGGCAACTGGCGGACCGTCTGGACGCGCCTGGTCGTCGCGCGGGGCCCCGTCGTCCAGGCCCTCGCGGCAGTTCCCCTGGCCTGGGTGACGATCCTCCTCGTGCACAACTACCAGCTGCCGCTGCGGCAGCTCGCGGAAGGGTTCCTCACCTTCGACGGCGATCCGGTGGCCAACCGGGCCCTCGTGGACACCACCCGGACCGTGATCGACGTGGTGCTCGTCCTCGCCTTCGCCCTCCTCGGCGGTGTCGTGGGCCTGGTCCGCCGCCTGGTGGGTGCCGGCGGCGCGAAGGGACCGGCCACCACCGACCGGCCGCCCATGGCGGGCCCCGAGGCCGGCGGGCTCGAAGACCCCGTGCGGTGGCCGCAGTTGCGGGCGGCCGGGCTGGGGGAGGTGGCCGATCGGCTGGAGGGGGAGGCCGGGGGCGGGCGGATGAACGATGTCGACTACGCCCGGATCCGGCGGGCGTGGGACTCCGTCCGCGTCGATCCCTCTCGCATGCGTGCCTTCGCCGACTCCGTCCGCGACAAGGGCGCCGGGGCCTGCGTGCACCCCTCCGGGGACCGGGACCTGCCCGTGCGGGCCGCCCGGCACGACCTGCTGGCCCGGCAGGTGCTCCTCGGCACCGTCGAGGACGGCGTCCGCAACCCCTACGCCCGCCGCGGCACCTCCCTCGCGCTCGACCCCGACGTGCTCGGCACCTCCCTGCTCGCCGTCGGCCCCTCCGGCACCGGCAAGACGCAGCGCCTGGTGCGGCCCGTCGTGGAGTCCCTCGCCCTCCAGGCCCTCGCCGGCCAGGCCGCCGTCGTCGCCGTCGGCGCCGCCGGGGCCCAGCTCGGGCCCGACGCCGCCTACGACGTCGTCGTCCGCATCGGCGACCCCGGCTCCGTCTACGACCTCGACCTCTACGGCGGGAGCACCGACCCCGACGAGGCCGCGACCCTGCTCGCCGAGGCCTTCGTCGGAGACGTTCCCGGCATCGACGTCCGCCGGGCAGCGACCGCCCTCGCCCAGCTCCTCGGGCCGTTCCGGACCGCGTACGGCCGTTTCCCCGCCGTGCCCGAGCTGCGCGAGCTGCTCGACCAGGTCCCCGCCGCCTTCGACGCCCTGCGCCGCGAGCTCGCCGCCGACGGCGCCGCGCACCACACGATGCTGCGCGAGCTCGACGCCCGCACCCGCCAGCACGGGGCGCACGGCGACCCCGGACCGGCCCTCGCCGACCGGGTGGCCCTGCTGGACCGGCCCGCGTTCGCCGGCTTCTTCGACACCACCGGCCAGGGCCGGCCCTTCTCGCTGCGCGCCCTGGAGCACCCGATCAGGGTCCGCGTCGACCTCCCCGAGCGGGGGCACGCCGACGCCTCCCGGATGCTGGCCCGGCTGCTGCTCGCCCAGTTCAACGCCGCCGCGGCCGCCCGCGCCGACCGCTCCCTCTTCGCCTTCCTCGCCTTCGACGACGCCTCGCACACCCTGACCCCGGAGACCGTGCGCGGCGTCCAGCGACTGCGCTCGGCACACGCGGGCGTCCTGCTCACCCTGCGCACGCTGGACGACGTACCGGAGGCGCTGCGTACGCCGCTGCTCGGGGCGGTCGGCTGCCGGATGGCCTTCTCCGGGGTTACCACCTGGGACGGCAAGCGCTTCGCCGAGGCCTGGGGCACCGAGTGGGTGGAGACGCGCGACGTCACCCAGCGCACCGTCTTCGCCGACCAGCCGCTGACCCGCGCGATCCACGCCTTCCGCAAGCTCGTCACCGGCAAGGCGGTCACCACGGACGCGGTGACCGTGCGGCAGGTGGAACGGGAGCGGTGGTCAGCCTCGGACCTGGCACACGCCGTGCCCCCCGGGCACGCCGTGCTCTCGCTCACCTCCGTGAAGGGGGAGCGGGCGGCCCCGCTGCTGGTCCGGCTGGCCGGAACGGCCTGAACCGCGCCCCCGACCCGTACGAGGTGGCAGAATCGAGGGGAGTCGTTCGTACGACACGGCGAAAAGCGTCGGGGGCTCCTCCACCGCTCCCTCCCGCGTCCCCGCAGTCCCCTCCCGCTCCGAAGGCCCCTGGTAACCGATGCCGCTGACCCTCGCCTCACTCGTCCAGCACTCGGCGCTCAAGCTCAGCGTCCGGGCGGGCGAGAGCCGCCTGGACACCCCCGTGCGCTGGGCCCACGTCAGCGAGCTCGCCGACCCCGTCCCCTATATGGAGGGCGGGGAGCTGCTGCTGATCACCGCGATGAAGCTGGACGCCGACGACCCGCAGGAGATGCGGGCCTACGTACGGCGCCTGGCCGCCGCCGGAGTGGTCGGCATCGGCTTCGCGATCGGCGTCAACTACGAGGCGGTCCCCGAGGCACTGGTCGAGGCGGCCCGGACCGAGGACATGCCGCTGCTGGAGGTGCCGCGCCGGACGCCCTTCCTCGCGATCAGCAAGGCCGTCTCCGCGGCACTCGCGGCGGACCAGTACCGGGCGGTCACCGCCGGGTTCGAGGCCCAGCGCGAGCTGACGCGCGCCGCGCTCTCCGCCGACGGGCCCGCCGAACTGCTGGCGAAGCTCGCGGCGCACGTGCACGGCTGGGCCGCGCTCTACGACACCTCCGGCGCGGTCGTGGCGGCCGCCCCCGACTGGGCCGCGCGCCGCGCCGCCCGGCTGACCCCCGACGTGGAGCGGCTGCGCGAGCGGCCCGCGCCGGCGAGCGCCGTGGTCGGAGGGTCCGAGGACCGCGTCGAACTCCAGTCCCTGGGCACCGGCCGACGGGCGCGCGGCGCGCTCGCCGTCGGCACCGGCGCCCCGCTGGGCACCGCCGAGCGGTACGCCGTCCACTCCGCGGTGGCGCTGCTGACGCTCACCACCGAGCGGTCGCGGTCGCTGCACGACGCCGAGTCCCGGCTGGGCGCGGCGGTGCTGCGGATGCTGCTGGCGGACGAGCCGGACCACGCCCGGGCCGTGGCCGGCGACCTGTACGGGTCCCTGCTGGACGCGCCGTTCCGGCTCGTCGTGGCCGAGCCGGCGCTGGCGGGCACGGCGCAGCCCGAGGGACTGGCGCTGCTCGCCGACACGGTGGAGTCGGCGGCGGCCCGTACCGGGGAGGCGCTGCTGGTGGTCCCGGAGCCGGGACGGCTCGTGGTCCTCGCCTCCGACGCCGGGTCGGCCGTACAGGCGTGCACGGACCACGCGGAGACCCTGGAGGCCCGGCGCGGCCGGGACGCGGCCGGCCCGGAGCCGGACGAGCTGGTCATCGGGCTGTCCGCGCCCTCCGGCCCCGGCGGGGTCGCCGCGGCCCTCAAGCAGGCCGACCAGGCGCTCGCCGTGGCCCGCCGGCGCGGGCGCCCGATGGTGGAGCACGAGGACATGGCGGCGGGCTCGGTCCTGCCGCTGCTGGCCGACGACGCGGTACGGGCCTTCGCGGACGGCACCCTGCGGGCGCTGCGGGAGCACGACGCGACGGGACGCGGGGACCTGGTGGCCTCGCTGCAGGCCTGGCTCTCCCGGCACGGCCAGTGGGACGCGGCCGCGGCCGACCTCGGCGTGCACCGGCACACCCTGCGCTACCGGATGAAGCGGGTCGAGGAGATCCTCGGCCGCTCCCTGGAGGACCCGGACGTCCGCATGGAACTGTGGCTCGCCCTCAAGGCCACCTCCACCACTCCCGGCTAAGGGGTGGCCGACGGGCGACAGTGACAAAGCGGCGCGACTGCGACGGCGCGTACTACACCCCGGATAAACGCCGAATCCCCCGCGGAGTCCTACGGTGGAGGGGTCAGGACCCACCGCACACTTTTCGAAGGGCCGGGATTCGCATGACTTCCACCCACGCCTTCTGGCTCGCCGGCCGCCAGGCCACCGGCGAGGACAGCTTCGACGTCCACTCTCCGTGGGACGGCCGACTGGTCGCCGCGGTCAGCGTGCCCACCGACGCGCAGGTCGAAGAGGCCGTGGCCGCGGCGTACGCCGTGACGGCGGAGTTCTCCGCGACCCCCGCCCACGTACGGGCCGCGGCCCTGGACCACGTGTCCAAGCGGCTCGTCGAGCGCACCGAGGAGATCGCCCAGCTGATCTCCGCCGAGAACGGCAAGCCCGTCAAGTGGGCCCGCGGTGAGGTCGGCCGTGCGGTGTCCGTGTTCCGCTTCGCCGCGGAGGAGGCCCGTCGCTTCAACGGCGGCGAGGCCCAGCGCCTCGACACCGACGCCGGTGGCGTCGGCCGCCTCGCGCTGACCCGTCGCTTCGTCAAGGGCCCGGTCCTCGGCATCGCGCCGTTCAACTTCCCGCTGAACCTGTGCGCCCACAAGGTGGCCCCGGCCATCGCCGTCGGCGCGCCGATCATCCTCAAGCCGGCCCCGGCCACGCCGCTGTCCGGCCTGATCCTCGGTGAGCTGCTCGCCGAGACCGACCTCCCGGCCGGCTCCTGGTCGGTCCTGCCGGTCGCGAACGACAAGATGCCCGCCCTGGTCAAGGACGAGCGCCTGCCCGTCATCTCCTTCACCGGCTCCGACACCGTCGGCTACGCCATCCAGCAGTCGGTGCCCCACAAGCACTGCACCCTGGAACTCGGCGGCAACGCCGCGGCCGTGGTCCTGGACGACTGGTCCTCCGACGCCGACCTCGACTGGGCCGCGACCCGCATCGCGACCTTCTCGAACTACCAGGCCGGCCAGTCCTGCATCTCCGTGCAGCGCGTGATCGCCGACGCCTCCGTCTACGACCGCCTCGTCGAGAAGGTCGTCGCGAAGGTCCAGGCCCAGGTCACCGGTGACCCGAACGACGACGCCACCGACGTCGGCCCGCTCGTCTCCGAGGCCGCCGCCCAGCGCGTCGAGTCCTGGGTCGACGAGGCCGTGTCCGCCGGCGCCAAGCTGCTCACCGGCGGCAAGCGTGAGGGTGCCTCGTACGAGCCCACCGTCCTCGCGCACGTCCCCGAGGGCGTCAAGCTCGCCACCGAGGAGGTCTTCGGCCCGGTCCTGACCCTGCTGCGGGTCGAGAACACCGACGAGGCCTTCGCCGCGGTGAACGACTCCAAGTTCGGTCTGCAGACCGGCGTCTTCACCCGCAACGTCCAGACCGCGTTCCGCGCCCACCGCGAGCTCGAGGTCGGCGGCGTGATCATCGGCGACGCGCCGTCCTACCGCGCCGACCAGATGCCCTACGGCGGCGTCAAGCAGTCCGGTGTGGGCCGCGAGGGCGTCCGCTACGCGATGGACGACTACACCTACGAGCGGGTCCTGGTCCTGACCGGCCTCGACATCTGATCTCGTACGGCCCACAAAGCCGACGGCCGGAGCCCACTGTGCGGGGGCTCCGGCCGTCTTTTGCATGTGTGGCCTGACCTGCGAGAAACCTCCAGATCACGGCTGTTTCTCATGGACGCACGGGAACACCGGCGCCAGGTTTGCGCCTCGGCGGACCACGGCGTTTCTGCTTGCTGCTAAAAGTGGTCGGGGAGCCAGGGTTCGAGGTCGGTCGTGGTCCGGATGAGAACCGACAGGGCTTCCTCAGCCACGGAGTGGACCCCGGCCATGCGGGCGGACGTGGTGGTGCGGTAGCCGCCCGCGTACCAGACCGCCAGATGCCGCCGGGTCAGGGTGACCTTCCCTTCGGTGGACGTAGGGGCGAGTTCGGCAGCGCCGTCCTGGATGTGGAGCACCCAGCGGTCCCAGCTGTCGCCGGTCGCGCTCTCGATCTCGAGGGGGACCGTGGTGGTGAGGCTGGTCGGCCAGCCGCGGAGTCGGATGGCTTCCGGGGCGTCGAGGATGCGGAGCATCCAGGGGTGCCAGGACTCGGCGGTGGTCCGGTGGTGTCGGAGCCCGTGGAGGAGGGTGGGGTAAGGCGGGAGGGTGCCGCGACGGAACTCGATCGTGCGGGCTCGCGTGTTGTGGCGGCCGAGGAAGGTGAGCATGGCCGCGGCGGTGGGTTGGCTGGCTGCCCAGAAGTCATGGACGACCAGGCTCATGCCGTGGCGCTCGTGCCGCTTGGCGGCGAGGGTGAGCAGGCCGGCGGTGGGGTGGCCGGGGCGGTTGAACCGATAGGCGGTGAGGCCGCTCTTGGCCTCCTTCCATTTCGTCCACCAGTTGGGCCGGTGGACGGGGCCGTTCCACTGCCGGGCGAGGTCACGCTGAAGGTCCTGGGCGTCGTCGGTGAGACCGTGCTCGACCTCGAAGTCGTCGCTGGTGAAGGACTGCCTGAGGTCGTCGGTGGCGACGGCCCAGGCGAGAACGGGGACGGGGGCTTCCCAGCCGAGGCGGCGGGCGTAGCCGGTGGAGGAGGTGGTGATGGCTGAGATGACCGCCCCGCGCTCGATCAGGGGGCGGAGCCGCTCGGCTGTCATGGCGGTGGCCAGGTGGTCGCCGCGTTCTTCGGGTGCCACGCAGCCGTCGCCGAGGCAGGCGCTGGGGACGGGGGCGCCGCCGAAGAACTGGTCGACGAGGAGACCGAGGCCGCCCGCGACGACGCGGCCGCCGCGGACGGCGACTTGGAGGTCGGCGTGGTCGCGGAGGTGGGTGATGTCGTGGACAAAGTGGCCATAGGCGCGGGTGGCGAGCTGGTCGTACTGCTGCCAGAGGACGCTGTCGGCCGGGCGGAAGGTCAACTGTTCGCTCATGGTCGCTTCTAGTAGTTGGTGGCGTCGCGGGCGGCGTCGGCGTCCAGGGGGATCAGGAAGACTCGGATGAAGGTCACCACGGTGGCCCCTGTCTGGTTGTGGCCGGTGGTGTGGCAGGTGATGACCCCTTCACCGGGCTGGCTCTGGGAGGGGCGGCGGGTGAGGATCTTCGTCTGCGCGTACAGGGTGTCGCCGATATGGACGGGGGCGGTGAAGCGGACGCGGTCGAGGGAGAGGTTGGCGGTGGTCAGGCCGCTGACGCTGCGTACGGTCATGCCGCCCACGAGGCTGAGGGTGACGCCCGAGCACACCAGGAGTCGGCTGCTGTGGTGGGTGTCGGTGTGGATGGGGGCGACGTTGCCGCTCAGGGCGGCGCCCAGGAGGCTGTCGGTCTCGGTGACGGTCCGGCCGGGCCGGTGCTCGATGACCAGCCCGGGGGTGAGGTCGTCGTAGGCCAGTCCGACGGTCTCGCGGATCCGGTCCTGGCCGAGCGTGCGGTAGCCGTACGGGAGCCCGGGGCTCACGGGGTGCCGTCCACGTCGGCGACGAGCTTGCGGGCGCGGGTGAAGAAGGGGTTGCCGACCATCCGTCCGTCGACGGAGGTGACGCCGCCGCAGCTGGCCTCGGCCGCGGCGACGATCGCGCGGGCGTAGGCGATCTCCTTCTCGGTGGGGGTGAACACGCCGTTGATCACGTCGATGTGGCGGGGGTGGACGCAGCCCTTGCCGTAGAAGCCGAGTTCCTTGGCCCGCTCGGCGTCGCGGCGCAGGGTGTCGGGGTCGTCGAGTTCCCAGGTCGGGGCGTCGATGACGGGGATGTTCGCGGCGGTGGCGGCGTTGATGAGAGCGCTGCGGGCGAAGTGGAGGGCGTCCCAGCCGGTGCTGCAGCGGACGGTGGCGGCGTAGTCGGCGGAACCGAAGATGACGCCGCCGAGCCGGGGCGCTGCCATGATCACGGGGAGGTGGTCGAAGGCCCGGGGGCTTTCGACCAGGGCCCAGATGTCGGGGGTGTAGCCGTCGCTGTCGAGGACGGCGGCGACGAGTTCGATGTCGCGGGGGGATTCGACCTTGGGGACCACGATCAGGTCGGGCCGGGCGGTGTAGGCAGCGAGGGCGACGAGGTCCTTGGTGCCGTCGAGGGTGAGGGGGGAGTTGATGCGGATGCCGAGGGTGCACGGTGGGTCGGGCTGGGCGAAGAACCCTTCCGCGGCGGTGCGGGCGGCCTGCTTGTTGGCAACCGCGACGGAGTCCTCGATGTCGACGACGGCGACGCCGGCGCCGGAGGTCTGCGCGGTGGTGAACCGCTCCGGGCGCCAGCCGGGGGTGATGATCCAGGCCCGTCCGGGCCGACGGTGGCTGGTGTTCATCGGGGTGTTCACCTTCCGGTGCGCTTGGTGTGGATGAGGAGGTCGAGCTGGCCGAGGTTGGCGGCCTCCTTGATCTCGCTGTCGCTGATGTCGAGGCCGTAGCGGTCGGTGAGGAGGACGGACAGCTCGACTATGGCGAGCGAGTCGAAGCCGGCCTGGTCGAGGCTGGCGTCGTCGGTGAGCTGGTCCGTGGGCAGTTTGAGTTCGTCGCGCAGGATGCTGACGAAGTCACCGGTCATACGGAGGTCCCCTTTCCGGGGTGTCGGGGTGGGGTGAGGCCGGGCCAGGTGAGGGTGGTGGCGCCCCAGGTCAGGCCGGCGCCGAACGCGGTGAGCAGGACGCGGTGTCCGGGGCGTAAGCGGCCGTCGGCGGTGGCGTGGGCCAGGAGCAGGGGGATTGAAGCGGCGCCGGTGTTTCCGACGTGCTCGATGTTGGTGAGCTGCCGGTCGCTGGGAATGCCGAGACGTCGGGCGACGAAGGTGGTGATGCGGGCGTTGGCCTGGTGCGGGACCAGGCGGTCGATGTCGTCCAGGTCCCAGCCGGCCGCGCGGGCGGCCGTGGTGGAGGCGGTGCACATGCGGTCCACCGCGTGGCGGAAGACGTCGGCGCCGTCCAGGTGCAGGGTGCCGGGGTGGTGGGCGTGGATCAGGTCGGCTCCGGTGCCGTCGCTGCCCAGGGCCATTGGGCCGAGCGCTCCGTGTTCGTCGGGGTGGCCGCGGCGTAGGAGCACGGCTGCGGCGGCGTCGCCGAAGAGGGGGACCGTCGTCCGGTCGTCGGGGTCGGGAAGGCTGGCGAGCCGGTCCGCGCCGATGACCATGACCGTCTCGGCGGTGGCGGCCGCGAGGTGTCCGGCGGCGGTCGCGAGCGCGTAGAGGAAGCCGGTGCAGCCGGCGGCGAGGTCGTGGGCGGGGATGCCGGTGAGGCCGAGCCGGGAGGCGACGGCGGGCGCGGTGGCCGGGCAGCAGCGGTCCGGGGTGGTGGTGGCCACCACCAGCGCGTCCACGGTCACCGGCGCTCCGGTGGCCAGGGCCTGGCGGGCGGCCCCCACGGCGAGGTCAGCGGTGGAGGCCTCGGCGCCCGCGATGTGGCGGCAGGCGATGCCGGTCCGCGAGCGGATCCACTCATCCGAGGTGTCGAGTCGGCCGGTGAGGTCGGCGTTCGTCACGACGTGCGGGGGCAGGGATGCGCCGACCCCGCACACGACCGCGGCCCGCCCCGGGGCGGTGGCGGTCATCGGGCGGCCGCCTTGAGCTGACGGGTGACGTCGCCGATCAGGTCCTCCTGCCCGGCCACCACCTGGCGCTCGCCGAGTGCGAGGAACAGGTCGACGGGATCCACGCCCGCGCGGAGCGCGGCCTGGAGCACCGGCTTCTTGAAGCCGGAGAACACCCCGGCCACCCCGCTGGCCACGCTGATGGAGTCGATGCGCGGCGGGGCCTCCATCAGCCGCTCCTGGGCAAGGTCGGCCGCCGCCAGAATTGCCCGCAGCCCGATCCCGGTGTCGAAGCCCCGTCGTTCGAGGACGGCCACGAGGACTTCGAGCTGGGTGTTGCCCGCCCCGGCGCCGAAGCCGCGGGCGGTGGCGTCGATGATGGTCGCCCCGGCCTCTGCGGCGGCGAGCGAGTTCGCTACCGCCAGGCCCAGGTTGTTGTGGCCGTGGAAGATCACCGGTACGTCCACTGCTTCGGTGATGGCGTGGATGCGTTCGATGACGTCGGCAGGGAGGTAGTGGCCGGCGGAGTCCATGATGCCGACCGCCTGCGCGCCGAACTTCACCAGCAGGGCGCACTGTTCGGCGAGCCGGTCGGGGCGGGCCATGTGGCTCATGAGCAGGACGCCTTGGGCTTCGGCGCCGAGATCGCGTACGACGCCGAGGTGGCGCTCGGTGACGTCGGCTTCTGTGCAGTGCGCGGCGATGCGGACCACGTCCGCGCCGCGGTCGACGGCGGCGCGCAGGTCGTCGGCGGTGCCCCAGCCGGGCGCCATGAAGACGCCCATCTTCGATGTGGTGAGCGCCTCGCGGACGGTGGTGAGCATGACGGGGTCGGGGAGCTTGGCCCGGCCGATCTGGAGGCTGGAGGCGCCCAGGCCGTTGCCGTGGCCGACCTCCACCACCGGCACGCCGGCGGCGTTCGCGGCGGTGGCGTAGGCGCGGAGTTGGTCGGCGTCGAGCCGGTGGGCGACCGCGTGGTGGCCGTCGCGCAGCGTCGGGTCATGGAGGAGGATCCGGGGCCGCTGGATGGTGTTGGTGTCCATGTGAGGGTTCTCCGATGTCAGCGCGCGGCCGCGTACTGCTCGGCGAGCAGGACGGCGGCGCCGTTGATGATGTCGACGCTTCCGGCGTGGCGGGGCAGTCGGCCACCGGTAGCGGTGACCTCCACCGCGAGGGCGATCCGGCCCGCGTCTACGACGAGGGAGGTCACCTTGAAACCGGGCGCGTACGCGCGTACGGCGTCGGCTGCCGCCGCGATGGTGGTGCGGACCGGTGCCGGGCGGATGCCGTCGGCCAAGAGGGTCATGGCCACCCGGAACGGCGGCTCCGGCCGGGCGGGCGAGAGGTTGACCATCACCTTCGCGTCCCGGGTGCCGGTGAATGTGCGGATCGCGGCTGAGGTGGTGGCGATGTACTGGTCCAGGTTGAGCCGGGTGGCCCGGCCGGCGCTCGCGCTCGCTCCGGTGGAGACCAACTCGATGTAGGAGGGGGCGCAGCGCTGCGAGATCGCGTGCAATAGCGGGATGGCGGCCTGGCCCCCGCAGCTGACCAGGTTCAGGTGCTGATGGGCGGGCGCCTGGGCGCCGTTGACGGTCGGCACGATCACCTTTCCCACCCCGGTGGGAGTCAGGTCGATCAGGGCCGTGCCGGTGCCTCGCAGGGCGGCCCAGTGCTCGGCGTGGCTGTCGGCGTTCGTGGCGTCGAAGACCACATCGAGCGGACCGGCCGCCAGCACGGCGGCGATTCCGTCGGGACTGGTCGCGTATCCCATGTCGGCGGCCCGGTGCAGGCCCAGACTGTCCCGACTGCGGCCCGCCACCAGGGCGAGTTCCAGCTCCGCCGACCGGCTGGCCTTCTCGGCGAGGTCGAGACCGATCAGGCCTGCGCCGAGCACCGCGACACGCAGGCGTCGTTCATCAGCAGCCATCGGCCGCTCCTTCGTCAAAGAGGGGGAGGGATACATCCGCTGCCGACCGGACCGAGCCGGGGCGGGTGCCGGGGCTACAGCACGTGGAGCTCGACCGGCGGCAGGTGCGGGGAGCGGGCGCGCACGGTGGTGCCCGCTTCCAGCGGGAGGCTGGCGTGCACAGCCCCGGCCAGGACCAGCTGCCCGGCCCGCAGGCGGTCTCCGGAGCGGTGAAGCCGCTGCGCAAGCCAGACCAGTGGGCGGAAAGGGTCGTCGAGCACCGCCCGCCCCTCCCCCGTGGCCACCGCCATGCCGTTGACGCTGACCACCACCGGCTCCGCAGCCGGGTCCACATCGGTGCTCAGCGCGACCATGGGGCCGGTGACGACCCGCGAGCAGCTGGCGTTGTCGGCGATGCTGTCCGCGAGCGCGAGCCGCCAGTTGGTGAAGCGGGTGTCGATCACCTCCAGGGCGAGGAGCACCTCCTTGACCGCCGCGCGGGCGGCCGCGGTGTCCACGTCCGGGCCCGCCAGGTCGCAGCCGAGCACGAACGCGATCTCCGCCTCCACACGCGGCTGCAACAGCTCCCTGCGGTGCAGTCGGCTGCCGCTGGGCAGCACCATGTCGTCCAGGAGGACACCGGAATCCGGCTCGCTGACGCCCATCTGCTGCTGCATGGCCTTCGAGGTCAGACCGGCCTTGTGACCGACGACGCGGGCGCCGCTCGCGATCCTCCGCGCCACCGCCGCGGCCTGCACGCGGTAGGCGTCCTCCAGGGACAGGCCCGGCGACCGCACGGTCAGCGCGGTCAGCGGGGCCCGCTGGCGTTCCGCTGCCAGAAGGGCATCCGCCGTATCGGCGATCCACTGATCTTCCCGCTCATCCATAGAGATTCCTCCCAGGGCATGCGGAACCGGGGCCTCGGTTCGCAGAAGTTGGCACCGGAGCAGATCCGGGCCGATGGCTGACGCCGACCGGCCGGGCTCGGGCCTGATGAAGAGTCAACCGCGAGGCCTGTCCCAGCGGTACGGTGGCGGGCAGGCCAAGCGGTATATCGGGTATATCCGGGCAGGTGCTCATGACCACGCGCACGCCGAACGTCCAGCTCAGCGGCCTTGTCGCCGAATCGGGCCTCACTTATGAGGCCCTTGGCAAGGTGGTCTGCGCCGTCGCTGCCGAATGCGGCACGCGCTTACGCACGAACAAGTCCAACGTGGAGCACTGGCTCTCCGGCTCCGTACCCCGCGGGGACACCCCCCCGCTACCTCGCCGTCGTGCTCTCCCGACGCCTGGGCCGGCTCCTGACCCCTGCCGACCTCGGATTCCCTTCCGCGTCCGGGGCCGAAAGTGACACCATCGGACTGTCCCTCGGGAACGACCCGCTGGACACGCTGCTGCCGATGTGGAGGTACGAGTTGGACCGCCGCCGCTTCCTGACGGCCTCCGCCTACTCCGTGGCCGCCGCCGCCCTACCCCTCACACACGTCCACGACATCGCCGCCCGCACCGCCGCCGCCCGCACCGGCCACACCGTCGGGATGGCCGAAGTCTCTGCCGTCCGCGACATGATCAACGCGTTCTCCGAGATGGACGAACGCCACGGCGGGCAGCACGGCCGCAGCGCCCTGGTCACCTACCTCCGCGACGACGTCGCCCCGCTGTGCCGGGCCCGCTTCCGCACCGACGACGTACGCCAGCAGATGCTGTCCGCCGCCAGCCGCGGCGTGCACCTGCTGGGCTGGAAGAGCTACGACGCCGGCCAGCAGGGACTGGCTCAGCGCTACTACCTCCAGTCGTACGCCCTGGCCGCCGAGTCCGGCCTGCGCGGACACGACGGGTTCGTGATGCGCACCATGGCCATGCAAAGCCTCAAGCTCCACCGCCCCGAGCACTGCCTGGGTCTGGCCGAGACCGGCCTCAACCGCGCCAAGGGGCACATCGACGCCCAGACCGAAGCCCTCTTCCGCGTCGTCCACGCCCACACCCTGGCCAAGAGCGGCAAACACCGCGCAGCCCTGGCCGAAGCCGACCACGCACGCGCCCTGCTGACCGCAGCCCCGGGCGACGATGTGCCGTTCTGGGCCCTGGCCTGGGGTCCGCCGGCCGCTTCGGTGTACTCGCGTACGGCCAAGGTCCACGAAACCCTGGGCGACCACCAGACGGCCGCAGAGCAGTACGCGCTGGCCGCCACCGCCCGCCCGGCTAACACCTACGCACGGATCGTTGCCCTGGACCTGGTCGCCGGCGCCGAGATGCACCTCAAGCGCGGCAGCATCGAGCAGGCATGCGCCACCTGGCACCATGCGATCGATCACATGGACGGCGTCCGCTCCGTCCGCACCCGAAAGGCCGTCTCCCGCATGCGCAGCGACCTCGCCCGCTTCCGGGCTCGCGGCCTGCGCTGCGTAGCCGAGCTCGACGAACGCGGCCGCGAATTCCTCACCGGCGCCTGAGTCAGGTGCCAGGCCCCAGCGTGGCCGCGGCGTACCGGCGGAGGATTGGTTCCAAGTAGTCCGCGTGCGGACGCGCCAGGTCGGCCAGCTCATGCGGGGAACGCATCAGTTCGATTACATCGAGCTCGGGTTCGCGGCCCGCCGCGCGCTCTGCCGTGACCACTGTGGCGAACCTCTGTCGCAGCTTTGACTCCGGCAGGGCCGGGGCAAGAAAGGTGAGTCCGACGCTGGAGTTCTCGCCCTGGGTGGCCGCCCAGAGTCTCAGCTCGTCCGGCTTGGCTTCCACGCCGATCTCCTCGGCCAGCTCCCGCGCTGCCTGCCCTCTCAGCCCGCCCTCATCCAGCATTCCGCCCTCCCGGGGCGGTTCCACCGAGCCGCCCGGGAGCTGCCACCGACCAGGCGCAGCCGTCGCGGATGACATGCGCGCCACGAGGACCCTGCCATCGTCCGTCGGCTGAACCACGTTCACGAACAACGACGGCAATGCCTCACCGCCCGGAACCCGGCGCAGGGCGTAGTGGCGGTAGGTCACCGCAGCCCAGCGCAGGAACAACGTGTCCGGCTCTTCCCACCGGAGTTCCGCGCACCCCCCCCCCGGCCCGTCGAACAGCGTCGGATTGGCCGCAACCGCCATCTCCCACACCTGGTCCCGCGCCGCTTCGTGCTCTGCGGACAGCGTGGGTGCTTCGCCTTCGACCAGGCGGAGGCGGTGAACGTCGAAGAGCTCCATGCCTGCAGGCAGCGTCCCGGTCACCGGCCCATCGTAAAGGAGCCCGTCTGCCAGGTGGTCCCGGAGCGTGTTCCCACGGGAACACGGGCGGGGGTGGATGAGGGTTGATGCGGCCGGATGAGGGAAGATGCGGGCCAAAGCGCCGGGGCGTTCACGCAGGTGAGGGAGAAACCGCAGGTCAGAACCCTTGTCGAGGGGCCACTGTGCGGGGGCTCCGGCCGTCCCCTTTTCCCGGGCCGGGTCCGGCCCGGGAGCCGGCCCCCGGTTCAGGCCCCCGCGCCCGGTGATTCCCCCGACTGGTCCGTCCCGGCTTTTCCCGCGGAGCCGGGCGGGGTACGACTCACAGGTAGCACCGGCCAGTAGGCCGGTACACCGACTCCGGCGGCGAGGTGAGCCCCCTCATGTCCGCAACACAGCCCGTACAGCCCAACGGCACGCAGCCCAAGGTGACCGAGCGCGAGGCACGACAGGTCGCGGAAGCGGCCCGGGAACAGGACTGGCGCAAACCCAGTTTCGCCAAGGAGCTCTTCCTGGGACGGTTCCGGCTCGACCTGATCCATCCCCACCCGCTCCCCGCCGACGAGGACGTCCGCCGGGGCGAGGCCTTCCTCGCCCGGCTGCGCGAGTTCTGTGAGACCCGTATCGACGGCGCCCTCATCGAGCGCGAGGCGAAGATCCCCGACGAGACCGTGCGCGGCCTCAAGGAGCTCGGCGCCCTCGGCATGAAGATCGACCCCAAGTACGGTGGCCTCGGCCTCACCCAGGTCTACTACAACAAGGCGCTCGCCCTCGTCGGCTCGGTCAGCCCGGCCATCGGGGCCCTGCTCTCCGCCCACCAGTCGATCGGCGTGCCCCAGCCGCTCAAGATGTTCGGCACGCAGGCCCAGAAGGACGCCTACCTGCCGCGCTGCGCCACCACCGCCATCAGCGCCTTCCTGCTCACCGAACCCGACGTGGGCTCCGACCCGGCGCGCCTGGCCACCACCGCGGTCCCGGACGGGGACGACGCCTACGTCCTCGACGGCGTGAAGCTGTGGACCACCAACGGGGTCGTCGCGGACCTGCTCGTGGTCATGGCCCGGGTCCCCAAATCGGAGAACCACCGCGGCGGGATCACCGCCTTCGTCGTCGAGGCCGACTCGCCCGGCATCACCGTCGAGCACCGCAACGCCTTCATGGGCCTGCGCGGCCTGGAGAACGGCGTCACCCGCTTCCACCAAGTACGCGTCCCCGCCGACCAGCGCATCGGCGCCGAGGGCGCCGGCCTGAAGATCGCCCTCACCACGCTCAACACCGGGCGGCTCTCCCTGCCCGCCATGTGCGTCGGCGCCGGCAAGTGGTGCCTGAAGATCGCCCGCGAGTGGTCCGGCGTACGCGAGCAGTGGGGCCGGCCGGTCGCCCAGCACGAGGCGGTCGGCGCCAAGATCTCCTTCATCGCCGCCACCACCTTCGCCCTCGAAGCGGTCGTCGACCTCGCCTCCCAGATGGCCGACGAGGACCGCAACGACATCCGCATCGAAGCCGCCCTCGCCAAGCTCTACGGCTCCGAGATGGCCTGTCTGATGGCCGACGAACTGGTCCAGATCCGCGGCGGGCGCGGCTTCGAGACCGCCGAGTCCCTGGCCGCCCGCGGCGAGCGCGCCGTCCCCGCCGAGCAGATGCTGCGCGACCTGCGCATCAACCGGATCTTCGAGGGCTCGACGGAGATCATGCACCTGCTGATCGCCCGTGAGGCCGTCGACGCCCACCTGTCGGTGGCCGGCGACCTCATCGACCCCGAGAAGGCTCTCGGCGACAAGGCCAGGGCCGGCGCCCGTGCCGCCGGGTTCTACGCCCGCTGGCTGCCCAGGCTGGCCACCGGCCCCGGCCAGGTCCCCGGCACCTACCGGGCCTTCCACCCAGGCGGCCATCCCGACCTCTCCGCCCACCTGCGCTATGTGGAACGCAGCGCCCGCAAACTCGCCCGGTCCACCTTCTACGCGATGTCCCGCTGGCAGGGCCGCATGGAGACCAAACAGGGCTTCCTCGGCCGGATCGTCGACATCGGCGCCGAACTCTTCGCGATGAGCGCGGCCTGCGTCCGCGCCGAGCACCTGCGTGCCTCCGGCGAGCACGGCCGCGAGGCGTACCAGCTCGCCGACGCCTTCTGCGAGCAGTCCCGGCTGCGCGTCGAGGAGCTGTTCGGCCGGCTCTGGTCCAACACCGACGACCTCGACCGCAAGGTGGTCGCCGGAGTCCTGTCCGGGACCTACGCCTGGCTGGAGGAGGGCGTCCTCGACCCCTCCGGCGACGGCCCCTGGATCGCGGACGCCGCACCCGGACCCTCGAACCGGAAAAACGTGCACCGCCCCATCCGCTGACCTGCGATCATCGCCGCACGTCGGACAGACGTACGAAGATGAGTCACGCGTGCGGATCCGGCACGCGGACGAGCACAGCGCGAGGCGGACGAGAACGATGCCGACGGCCGAGCAGGACCGCACCAGCCGACGGCTGGCCTGGTGCGTGGCGCACCTGCTGCGCCACGCACCGGACCACGTCGTCATCGACACGACCCGCCGGCTCGACCGGCCGACCCTCAAGTACCTCTGCCGCGACGAATGGCTGGCGGCCTCCACCGTCACCCTGCTGCTGCGCCACGGGACCGAGGCCGACCGCGGCTACATCGCCCGCAACCCCCGCGTCGTGGGCCGGCCGCTGCCCGGCCTGCCCGGACCTGCCCGCTACGCCCGCCGCCGCACCCCGCCCGAGCTGCTGCCCGTGCTCCGCGCCGAGCTCGGCCGGGCCCCCGGGGCGCAACCTCTCACCACCGCCGAGCTGATCGCCCTGCTGCGCCGCCACGGCCGCCGCGGACCACGCGTCCCCCTGGACGTCCTGGCGCTGCCCCACGCGGCGGATCCCACGCTGCTGCTCGCCGAGCACACCCGCCGTCCGCTGCCCGCCGGCTCCGTCGAGGCCCTGCTGCTCGCCGCCGGCCTGCCCCGGGAGACCGTCCACGGGCTGCTCGCCACCGCCGCGGCGCCGGCCGACGGCCGCACCTGGCACCGGCCCGCCGTCCGCGCCGTACGGATGGGCCGCCTCACGCACGAGGAACTCGTCGCCCACGTCGCCCCCGCCCGCCACACCCTGCTCCTCGGCCACCTTCCCGGGCGCCGCTCCCTGCGCTGGACCCTGCCCGAACAGGCCGGCATGCAGACCGCCGTGATGCGGGCCCTGCGCCCGCTGGGCGACGACCCGCGCCTGTGGGCGGAGCTGCTGCGGCACGCCCCCGGCCACCCCGGCCCGCTGCCCGCACTGGTGGCCGGCGTCGTCGACGGGACCCTGCCCGCACCGGACGCCGGAGGGGAGCCGGACCCCGAGCTCGCGCGGGCCGTGCGCCGGCTCGCCCCGACCGCGGCCGAGCCCTGCGGGGGCGTGGAGCGCGAACTGGCCATCGCGAGCCTCGCCGTGCCCATGGAGAGCGTCGAGGAGGACATCCGCTGGGTGCGCGACTGCCTCGACCGCGGCCTGATCACCGGCGTCGACGTCATCCGGCACAAGCTGCCTGCCTGCTGGGCCCTCGACGAGGACCACTGGCTCGGCGACGTGGACCACCCCGACCGGCACGACCACCCGGACGCCGTGCTCGCCGCCCACGCCGAGGCGTACCGGCTGCTCACCGTCGCCCTCGGAGAGGACCCGGAGGCATGGTGGCGCACCGCCCGCACGCTCCCCGACTTCGCCGGAACGCTCCCGCACCTCCTTCTGCGGGTCACGGAAGGGGGCTCCCTGTCGGGCCGCCCCTGACTTGCGGCAACAATGGGGGCATGAGCGACCGTCCAGCCCCCCTCGCCGACCCGCACCTCCTCTTCGATGCCGCGGCCGGCCGCCGGGACATCGTGATCCTCGGGTCCACCGGCTCCATCGGCACCCAGGCCATCGACCTCGCGCTGCGCAACCCGGACCGGTTCCGGGTCACCGCCCTGTCCGCCGCCGGCGGCCGGGTGGCGCTGCTGGCCGAACAGGCCCGGCTGCTGCGCGTGGAGAAGGTGGCCGTCGCCCGCGAGGACGCCGTACCGGCCCTGAAGGAGGCGCTGAGCGCCCAGTACGGTCCGGGCGAGACGCTGCCCGAGATCCTCGCCGGGCCGGACGCCGCGACCGAACTCGCCGCCTCCCCGTGCCACACCGTCCTCAACGGCATCACCGGCTCCATCGGCCTCGCGCCGACCCTCGCCGCCCTCCGGGCCGGCCGCACCCTGGCACTGGCCAACAAGGAGTCGCTGATCGTCGGCGGCCCGCTGGTCAAGGCCCTCGCACAGCCCGGCCAGATCATCCCCGTGGACTCCGAGCACGCGGCGCTCTTCCAGGCGCTGGCCGCCGGCACCCGCGCCGACGTGCGCAAGCTCGTGGTGACCGCCTCCGGCGGCCCCTTCCGCGGCCGCACCCGCGCCGAGCTGGCCGAGGTCACCGTCCAGGACGCGCTCGCCCACCCCACCTGGGCCATGGGCCCGGTGATCACCGTCAACTCGGCGACGCTCGTCAACAAGGGTCTGGAGGTCATCGAGGCCCACCTGCTCTACGACATCCCGTTCGAGCAGATCGAGGTCGTGGTCCACCCCCAGTCGTACGTGCACTCGATGGTGGAGTTCACCGACGGCTCCACGCTCGCCCAGGCCACCCCGCCGGACATGCGCGGCCCGATCGCGGTCGGCCTCGGCTGGCCCCGGCGGATCCCCGACGCGGCCCCCGCCTTCGACTGGACCAAGGCCTCCACCTGGGAGTTCTTCCCGCTGGACACCGAGGCCTTCCCCGCCGTGGGCATCGCCCGGCACGTGGGCGCCCTCGGCGGCACCGCCCCGGCCGTGTTCAACGCCGCGAACGAGGAGTGCGTAGAGGCGTTCCTGGCCGGTCGGCTGCCGTTCACGGCAATCATGGATACGGTCTCTGCCGTGGTCGATGAACACGGGACGCCGGAGTCGGGAACCTCCCTGACCGTCCAGGACGTCCTTGAAGCAGAGGCCTGGGCCAGGGCCCGGGCGCGGGAGATGGCGGCTCGGGCCGCCGCGGAGGCGCGCGCATGACACTTCTGATGACGGTGCTCGGAATCGTGATCTTCGCGGTCGGCCTGCTGGTCTCCATCGCGTGGCACGAGCTGGGACACCTCTCCACGGCCAAGCTGTTCGGCATTCGCGTGCCGCAGTACATGGTGGGCTTCGGCCCGACCATCTGGTCGCGGAGGAAGGGCGAGACCGAGTACGGGATCAAGGCCATCCCCATGGGCGGCTACATCCGCATGATCGGGATGTTCCCGCCCGGCGAGGACGGCAGGGTCACCGCCCGGTCCACCTCGCCCTTCCGGTCGATGATCGAGGACGCGCGCTCGGCGGCGTACGAGGAGCTCCAGCCCGGCGACGAGGCCCGGCTCTTCTACACGCGCAAGCCGTGGAAGCGCGTGATCGTGATGTTCGCCGGCCCGTTCATGAACCTGGTCCTGGCCGTGGCGATCTTCCTCACCACGCTGATGACCTTCGGGCTGAACACCCAGACCACCTCGGTCGCCACCGTCTCGGACTGCGTCATCCAGCAGAGCGAGAAGCGCGACAAGTGCCTGCCGGGTGACCCGGCCGCACCCGCCAGGGCCGCCGGCCTCAAGGCGGGCGACAAGATCGTCGCCTTCAACGGCCGCCCCGTCGACGACTGGTCCGCCCTCCAGAAGGACATCCGGGCCACCGTCGGGCCCGCCACGATCACCGTGGTCCGGGCCGGCGAGCGCCTCGACCTCACGGCGAACCTGATCGAGAACAAGGTCGCCAAGACGGACGGCAGCGGCAGGTACGTCAAGGACGAGTACGTCACCGCCGGCTTCCTCGGCTTCGCGCCCGCCTCCGGCTACGTACCGCAGTCCTTCGGCCAGTCCGCCGAGCGCATGGGCGAGATGATGGAGGCCGGCGTGCAGTCGCTGGTCGCCCTGCCGTCGAAGGTCCCGGACCTGTGGGACGCGGCCTTCAACGGGGCCGAGCGCAAGCAGGACAGCCCGATGGGCGTCGTCGGCGCGGCGCGCGTCAGCGGTGAGATCTTCACCCTCGACATCCCCGCCCAGCACCAGCTGGTGTTCTTCCTCAACCTGCTGGCCGGCTTCAACCTCTCGCTGTTCCTGTTCAACATGCTGCCGCTGCTCCCGCTCGACGGCGGGCACATCGCCGGCGCCCTGTGGGAGTCGCTGCGGCGGGGCGTGGCACGGATCTTCCGCCGCCCCGACCCCGGCCCGTTCGACGTGGCGAAGCTGATGCCCGTCGCGTATGTGGTCGCGGGCCTGTTCATCTGCTTCACCCTGCTGGTGATGGTCGCGGACGTGGTGAACCCGATCAAGATCACCTAGCGCGCGGGGGGCGTACCTCAGTCGTATCGGAGCCGGGCACGGATCGTGCCCGGCTCCCTACGTTCGGGTGGCACACCCCCTCGGATGCACGGCCCGCCCCCGGGTTGGCGTAATCTCGAAGCCTGGAGCCCGCCGATCTCGGGACCTTGATCCACACCTTGGGGTTGCACAGCAGATGACTGCCATCTCTCTCGGAATGCCGGCCGTGCCGACGAAGCTTGCCGACCGCAGGGTCAGCCGCAAGATCCAGGTCGGCAAGGTGGCCGTCGGCGGCGACTCACAGATCTCCGTGCAGTCGATGACCACCACCAGGACCTCCGACATCGGGGCGACGCTCCAGCAGATCGCCGAGCTCACCGCCTCCGGCTGCGACATCGTCCGCGTGGCGTGCCCGACACAGGACGACGCCGACGCGCTCGCCGTGATCGCCAAGAAGTCGCAGATCCCGGTCATCGCCGACATCCACTTCCAGCCGAAGTACGTGTTCGCCGCGATCGACGCCGGCTGCGCCGCGGTCCGCGTGAACCCGGGCAACATCAAGCAGTTCGACGACAAGGTCAAGGAGATCGCGAAGGCGGCCAGCGACGCGGGCACCCCGATCCGCATCGGCGTCAACGCCGGCTCCCTCGACGCCCGCCTGCTGAAGAAGTACGGCAAGGCCACCCCCGAGGCGCTGGTCGAGTCCGCGCTGTGGGAGGCCTCCCTCTTCGAGGAGCACGGCTTCGGCGACATCAAGATCTCGGTCAAGCACAACGACCCGGTCGTCATGGTCAACGCCTACCGCCAGCTCGCCGCGGCCTGCGACTACCCGCTGCACCTGGGCGTCACCGAGGCCGGACCGGCCTTCCAGGGCACCATCAAGTCCGCCGTCGCCTTCGGCGCCCTGCTCTCCGAGGGCATCGGCGACACCATCCGCGTCTCCCTCTCCGCCCCGCCGGCGGAGGAGGTCAAGGTCGGCATCCAGATCCTGGAGTCGCTGAACCTCAAGCCGCGCCGCCTGGAGATCGTCTCCTGCCCCTCCTGCGGCCGCGCCCAGGTCGACGTCTACAAGCTGGCCGAAGAGGTCACCGCGGGCCTGGAGGGCATGGAGGTCCCGCTGCGCGTCGCCGTCATGGGCTGCGTCGTCAACGGCCCCGGCGAGGCCCGGGAGGCCGACCTCGGCGTCGCCTCCGGCAACGGCAAGGGCCAGATCTTCGTGAAGGGCGAGGTCATCAAGACCGTCCCCGAGTCGAAGATCGTCGAGACCCTCATCGAAGAGGCGATGAAGATCGCGGCCCAGATGGAGGCCGACGGCATCACCAGCGGCGAGCCGACCGTCGCCATCGGAGTCTGACTCCTTTCTCGGGCTCGCCTCGCGCGGGCGCCGGGAATACCGACAGCGGTCTCTGCCGAGCGCGCCGCAGGCGTCCGGCCCCGGCCCCGTTCCCGCAGTTCGGGAGCGGGGCCGGGGCCTTTTCGTGACCTGCAGACGCGGCATCGCAGGGCGCCGCCGGGTACAGTGCGGAGATCAGCAGACTTGCACGGTGAGGCCCCAGTGTTGACGCAGACCACCACCCGGGTCCTTGAGCCCAGTGATCTCGACGCCGCGCTCGACATCCTCGGACGCGAGCCGGTCGAGAACGCCTTCGTCACCTCCCGGGTCCAGGTCGCCGGACTCGACCCGTGGCGCCTGGGCGGCGAGATGTGGGGCTGGTACGCCGACGGCGAGCTCCGCTCCCTCTGCTACGCCGGAGCCAACCTCGTCCCCGTCTGCGCCGAGCCCGACGCCGTACGCGCCTTCGCCGACCGGGCCCGCCGCACCGGCCGCCGCTGCTCCTCCATCGTCGGCCCGGCCGAGCCCACCCGGCTGCTGTGGCAGCTCCTCGAACCCAGCTGGGGCCCCGCCCGCGAGGTCCGCGCCCACCAGCCCCTCATGGTCATCGACCGTCCGTCCACCACGGTCGCGGCGGACCCGCAGGTCCGCCGGATCCGCAAGAACGAGATGGACCTGATCATGCCCGCCTGCGTGGCCATGTTCACCGAGGAGGTCGGCGTCTCGCCGATGGCCGGCGACGGCGGCCTGCTGTACCAGGCCCGCGTCGCCGAGCTCGTCGCCGGCGGCCGCTCCTTCGCCCGCGTCGAGGACGGCAAGATCGTCTTCAAGGCGGAGATCGGCGCCGCCACCTCCCGCGCCTGCCAGATCCAGGGCGTCTGGGTGGCCCCCGAGTTCCGTGGCCGCGGGCACTCCGAGACCGGGATGGCCGCCGTCGTCGAGTACGCGCTGCGCGACGTGGCGCCCGTGGTCAGCCTCTATGTCAATGACTTCAACACCGCGGCGCGGGCGGCCTACCGGCGCGTGGGCTTCCGTGAGGTCGGCGCGTTCATGAGCGTGCTGTTCTGAACCACCAGGAGACTCGGGCTGCGGCATTCCGGCGCACCCTTACCGCGAAGTAGGGTCAGCGCATGCTGCCTTCCGGAGTCCGTATCGGCCCCCTCGACCTCGCCGGCCGCGTGGACGAGGCCCTGCGCGTGCAGGCCGTTGCCTTCGGCCTCAGCGAGGAGGAGGTCGGCATCCGGCGCTACATCGTCCAGCGCCACATGACCTGCAAGGGCGCCCGCGCCCTCGGGGCCTTCGCCGAGGACGGCGCGCTCACCGGATTCGTGTACGGGATGCCGAACGACCGCACCCACTGGTGGTCCACCATCGTCGAGCCCTACCTGCGGGCCGGCGGGCACGAGGACTGGCTCGACGGGTCCTTCGTCATCACCGAACTGCACGTCCACCCCGGCTTCCAGGGCCACGGCGTCGGCCGCGCCCTGATCACCACCCTCACCGACGCGGCGTCCGAGCCCCGGTCGATCCTTTCCGCCATCGACACCGAGAGTCCCGCCCGCGGCCTCTACCGGGCCCTCGGCTACGTCGACCTCGCCCGCCAGGTGCACTTCCCGAGCGCGAGCCTCCCGTACGCCGTCATGGGCGCCCCGCTGCCGCTGACCAGGCCCTGAAACGGGTTACCGGGGGCCGACGGTGCCCCGGTAACCTCCGGGCATGTCCACACATCACGTACAGCGCATGTCCCGCCTCATGGCCAAGACCCTCCGCGAGGACCCGGCCGACGCCGAAACCCTCAGCCACCGGCTCCTGGTCCGGGCCGGATACGTCCGGCGCAGCTCGGCCGGCGTGTGGACATGGCTGCCGCTCGGCAAGCGGGTCCTGGACAACGTCAGCCGTGTCGTCCGCGAGGAGATGGACGCCATCGGCGCCCAGGAGGTGCTGCTGCCGGCCCTGCTGCCGAAGGAACCGTACGAGGTCAGCGGACGCTGGTCGGAATACGGAGACCTGCTGTTCCGGCTCAGGGACCGCAAGGGTGCGGACTACCTGCTCGGCCCCACCCACGAGGAGATCTTCACCCTGGTGGTGAAGGACCAGTGCACCTCGTACAAGGACCTGCCGGTCATGCTGTACCAGATCCAGACGAAGTACCGCGACGAGGCCCGGCCCCGGTCCGGCGTGCTGCGCGGCCGCGAGTTCCAGATGAAGGACTCCTACTCCTTCGACGTGTCCGACGAGGGGCTGGAGGAGTCCTACCGGCTCCACCGCGAGGCCTACGTCCGCATCTTCGAGCGGCTGGGCCTGGACCACCGGATCGTCTCCGCGGTGTCGGGGGCGATGGGCGGGTCGGCGTCCGAGGAGTTCCTGGCGCCGGCCGAAGCGGGCGAGGACACCTTCGTGGACTGCCCCTCCTGCGACTACGCCGCCAACACGGAGGCCGTGACCTTCGCGCTGACCCCCGTCTCCGCGGAGCACCCGCCGCTGGAGGAGGTCGACACCCCCGACACCCCGACGATCGAGACCCTGGCGGCGCACCTCAAGGTCCCCGCCTCGGCGACGCTGAAGAACCTCCTGGTCAAGGTCGACGGCGAGATCGTCGCCGTGGGCGTGCCCGGGGACCGGGAGGTGGACCTCGGCAAACTGGGCGAGCACCTGGCCCCGGCGGTCGTCGAGCTGGTCACGGCCGAGGACTTCACGGACCGGCCCGACCTCGTACGCGGCTACGTGGGCCCGCAGGGCCTGGGGAAGGTCCGCTACCTGGCCGACCCGCGGGTCGCGCCGGGCACCGCCTGGGTGACCGGGGCCAACAAGGCCGACACGCACGCCCGCAACGTGGTCTGCGGCCGCGACTTCGAGGTGGACCAGTACCTGGACGTGGTCGTCGTGGAGCCGGGCGACCCCTGCCCCTCCTGCGGCGCGGGCCTGCGGCTCGACCGGGCCATCGAGATCGGCCACATCTTCCAGCTCGGCCGCAAGTACGCGGACGCCTTCGGGCTGGACGTGCTGGGCCGCGAGGGCAAGCCGGTCCGGGTCACCATGGGCTCCTACGGCATCGGCGTCTCCCGCGCAGTCGCGGCCCTCGCCGAACAGACCGCCGACGAGCGCGGTCTGTGCTGGCCGGCGGCGGTGGCCCCGGCCGACGTCCACGTGGTGGCCGCGGGCAAGGCGGTACCGCTGGCCCTGGCGGAGGATGCGGCCGCGGCCCTCGCGGGCTCCGGCCTCCGGGTCCTGCTGGACGACCGCCCGGGCCTCTCCCCGGGCGTGAAGCTCACGGACGCGGAGCTGATCGGCGTCCCGTGGATCCTGGTGGCCGGCCGCCGCTCGGCCGACGGCGTGGTCGAACTCCAGAACCGCGCCACCGGCACCCGCGAAGAACTCCCCCTCCCCGAGGCCCTCACCCGCCTCTCCGGCCCCGCAGGCGTTTGAGGCGGCCCGCTCCCTCGGCCCCGCCGGCGGGTGAGGCGCGGGGTCCGGGGCGGCGCCCGGGGAACGGTGGAGGGCGGGGCGGGGCGAAAGCCCCGCGCAGCGGCTGCGACGGCTACGGCGGGGACTCGTCCGGGAACGGCGTCGGCTCCGCGGCCCCGAGGGCCGGCTCCGCCGCCGCCCGGTCGAGAGCCGCCGCCCCGTCCATGCCCGCGGTGTCGACCTCGGCCGGCCCGGGGCCTTCGGAAGCCGGGCCGGCCGAGGCCGGGTCCTCCCGCGCTGCCGCCGCCGGAGGCGGTGGCGCGGCGCGCTCCAGGAAGCGCAGCAGCTCCACCGGGAACGGCAGCACCAGCGTGGAGTTCTTCTCGGCGGCGACGGCCACGATCGTGTGCAGCAGGCGCAGCTGGAGCGCCGCGGGCTGCTCCGACATGACCTCCGCCGCCTCGGCGAGCTTGTGCGAGGCCTGCAGCTCCGCGTCCGCGTTGATCACGCGGGCCCGGCGCTCGCGGTCGGCCTCCGCCTGCCGGGCCATCGACCGCTTCATCGTCTCCGGCAGGGAGACGTCCTTGATCTCGACCCGGTCGATCTGCACCCCCCAGCCCACCGCCGGGCTGTCGATCATCAGCTCCAGGCCCTGGTTGAGCATCTCCCGGTTGGACAGCAGGTCGTCCAGGTCGGACTTGCCGATGATGGACCTCAGCGAGGTCTGCGCCATCTGCGAGACGGCGAAGCGGTAGTCCTCCACCGCCACGACCGCGCTCGCCGGGTCGACGACCTTGAAGTAGACGACCGCGTCCACCCGCACGGTGACGTTGTCCCGGGTGATGCCCTCCTGCGCCGGCACCGGCAGCGTCACGATCTGCATGTTCACCTTGTGGAGCCGGTCGATCACGGGAACGATCACCGTGAAGCCAGGAGGCCGTATCTCCTCCCGCAGCCTGCCGAAGCGGAAAACCAGGCCACGCTCGTACTGCTTCACCACCCGGGCCGCGGCGCCCATGTAGACCAGGGCGCCCACACCCGCGGCGACCACCGCTGTCAGCAGTTCCTCGACCATGACGGCCCCCTGCCGGACATACCTTCCTACCTACGGTATGCCCTACAGCCAGGCCGCGAACTCCAGGAGCAGCTCCGCGTCCCGGCGGCGTCCCGCGGCCAGGGCCCGGTTGCCCGACTCCACCGCCCGGAAGAGCGTCCAGCCCCGCAGCCGCTCCCGGTCCACGTCCAGCGCGTCCGCCAGCTTGTTCACCCGGCGCCGGGCGCCCGCCGCACCCGCCGAGGAGGCCACCTGGTCCTCAAGCCGGTCCCGGACCAGCCGCGCCAGGTCGTACGCCCGCTCGCCGACCAGCGGATCGGGGCCCACCGTCAGCCACGGCGCCCGCTCACCGGCCAGCACCTTGCCCTGCCGGAAGTTCCCGTGGAGCAGCAGTTCCTCCGGCGGGGCCGCCACCAGCTCCGCCCGCAGCGCCAGAGCGGTCTCGGCCAGCGCCCGGGCCTCCGCCGGAGCCGCCCGCAGGGCCTGCGACTGGTGCCCGGTCCGCTCGGCCACCGTCTCCCAGTCGTGCCCGGCCGGCGGGGCCACCCACAGCCGGCGCAGCGTGCCGCTCGCCTCCAGCAGCGCCTTCGCCTCCGGCAGGGACCGCAGCGACACCTCCGGGTGCAGCCGTTCCAGCAGCAGCGCCCCGTCCTCCTCGTGGTGCCGTGTGTCGAGGACCCGTACGGCGCCGAAACCGCCCCAGTGCGCCAGCGCGGCCAGTTCCCGGTCGGGCCGGGCGTGCGGGGGCGCCAGTTTCAGCGCGGCCGGGGTGCCGTCCGCGTAGGTGACGATGACGACCAGACTGCTGCGGCCGCCCGGGGCCTGCACCCGCTGGGCCCGTACGCCCCGCCGGGACAGCGCGGCCTCGGTGAGCCCGGGCAACCGCCCCAGCCAGTCCGCGTCCTGCGCCGTCTCCGGCATCTCGCCGAGCGCCCGTACAAGCCGCTCCGGCGGTTCGAAAGCCATGCGTGCGTGGTCCCTTTCAGCTGGTGAGGGCTCGCTATGCGCGTTCGGTGAGCCCAGGGAAGGCTACGCCGACACCACGCCAGCGCGCCGCGCGCACGGCCGCGGCGCTCAGCGCGTCGGCAGCCTCGCGGCGCAGCGGGCCCTCCGCAGCCCGCACCAGATCGGAGTACGCGCCGGCCACCCGGTCCTCGATCACCGCGGCCAGCCGCTCGGCGTCGGCCGGGGTGCGCACCTCGAACGGCAGGGCGTAGGCGGCCTCCGAGGGCCGGGGCGTACCGCCCAGCTCCCGCACGGTCCGGGCCAGCGCGTCCCGGCGCGCGAGGTGGCCACCGTACGCCTCCCGGGCCTCCGTGGCGCGGGCGCCTGTGCTCCGCGCACCGACCACCCCGTACCCGTACGCGGCCGCGTGCTCGGCGGCGAGAGCGGCCTGGGCGGCCTCCAGGGCCCGTCCGACGGGGGAGGGTTCGGGCTTCACGGCTTGGCTCCGGGGGTCGAGGTCAGCAGGTACACGTGCACGGCGCCGCAGGCGGCCACCGAGGCCAGCATCCGGGCCAGCTCCGCCGGCGCCCCGGCCAGGTCGATGGTCCGGGCCTCGGACAGGCTCCGCTCGGCGTCGGCGAGTGCGGTCAGGGCCTCCTCGGGCTTCGCGGGCACCGGCTCGGCGCTCGCCGCGGGCGCGGCGGCCCCCGTACCGCCGGACGGCGACGCCGAGGGGGACGGCGCGCCCGGGGCGGCGGGGGACAGGGCGGAGACGTGCGCGGCGACGGCGGCGCGCAGCGGGGCGAGCCGTCCGGCCAGGGCCGGATGGGCGGCGGTGGTGCTGTCGTAACGTTCCAGCAGCCGGGCGCTGTCACGAACGGCCGCCTCCCGCATCCGCCGTTCGAGTGAAAACGCCGGATCGGTCGCCTTCGGGCGGCCGTCGGTGCACCCGGTCAGCAGCACGGCACCGGCCGCGCCGGCGGCCCCGGCGAGCAGGCTCCTGCGCGAAGGTCTCGGAGGTCTCGAAGGCAGGGTCCAGGGCACGGCGACGACCTCCGGGGTGATGACGGGGCTGGTGAGCGGGGCAGGGCCTGATCACGGTACCCGGGGCTCTCCTCGCAGGGCGGACGGCAACACCCTCCGACACCGGATACCCTTTGACCTGACACACGACGGAAACCACAACAGCACACGCGGCCGAGGAGTCACCCGGATGAGCACCACCCAGAGCGACAGGCTGCGCGGACTGCTGGAGCCGCTCGTCGCCGCCAAGGGCCTGGACCTCGAAGAGATCGAGCTGTCCCGCGCGGGCAAGCGCCGGATGCTGCGGATCATCGTGGACTCCGACGAGGGCGTGGAACTGGACGCGTGTGCCGAGCTGAGCCGTGAGGTCTCCGACAAGCTCGACGAATCCGACGTGATGGGCGAGGACGAGTACGTTCTCGAGGTGAGTTCGCCGGGCGCGGACCGCCCGCTGACCGAGCACCGCCACTACGTGCGGGCCATCGGCCGTCTCGTGAAGTTCCAGCTGTCCGCCGAGGACGCGAAGGGTGCCGGGGAACTGGTCGCCCGCATCCTCGACGTCGACGACGAGGGCATGGACCTCGAAGTACCGGGCGTGAAGGGCCGCAAGGCGACCGCCCGCCGCATTGCTTTCACCGACATCGCCAAGGCGCGTGTCGAGATCGAGTTCAACCGCAAGGACAAGAAGGAAGAGGAGGCGTAGCCGTGGACATCGACATGAGTGCCCTGCGGGGTCTGGTCCGGGAGAAGGAGATCTCCTTCGACCTGCTCGTCGAGGCGATCGAGTCGGCCCTCCTCATCGCGTACCACCGGACCGAGGGGAGCTTCCGCCGCGCCCGCGTCGTGCTGGACCGCACCAACGGTCACGTGGTCGTGTGGGCGACGGAAGACCCGAGGGATCTCGAAGAGGGCCAGGAGCCCAAGGAGTTCGACGACACGCCGTCGGACTTCGGCCGGATCGCCGCGACGACCGCCAAGCAGGTGATCCTCCAGCGTCTGCGCGACGCCGAGGACGACCTGACCTTCGGCGAGTTCGCCGGCCGTGAGGGCGACGTCATCACCGGCGTCGTGCAGCAGGGCAAGGACCCCAAGAACGTCCTCGTCGACATCGGCAAGCTGGAGGCCATCCTGCCGGTGCAGGAGCAGGTCCCCGGCGAGGAGTACCCGCACGGGCTGCGCCTGAAGGCGTACGTCGTGCGCGTGGCGAAGGGTGTCCGCGGCCCGTCCGTGACCCTTTCGCGCACCCACCCGAACCTGGTGAAGAAGCTGTTCTCGCTGGAGGTCCCGGAGATCGCCGACGGCAGCGTCGAGATCTCGGCCATCGCCCGTGAGGCCGGTCACCGCACCAAGATCGCCGTCCGGTCCACCCGTTCGGGCCTGAACCCCAAGGGCGCCTGCATCGGCCCGATGGGCAGCCGCGTGCGCAACGTGATGGCCGAACTGCACGGCGAGAAGATCGACATCGTCGACTGGTCGGACGACCCGGCGGAGATGGTCGCGAACGCGCTGTCACCCGCCCGGGTGAGCAAGGTCGAGGTCGTCGACTGGGACTCCCGTTCGGCCCGGGTGACCGTGCCCGACTACCAGCTGTCCCTGGCCATCGGCAAGGAGGGCCAGAACGCCCGCCTCGCCGCGCGGCTCACCGGCTGGCGCATCGACATCCGTCCCGACACGGAGGCGTCCCCGGACGCGGACCGTGACCGGGGCGGGGAATAAACCGGTACCGGCCGGGGCTTCCCCGACGGTAGACAGGTTCCACACGGCCGCTGTCCAGGCAGCGGATCAAGACAACACGACAGCCGTTCGATTTTTCCCCCGGCACTCGCCGGGGGAGAGGTCGGTGCGGGGAGGTAGACTTAGGCGTGTCTGGCCGGACGCAAGCCCGCGCATGCCCCGAACGCACCTGTGTGGGGTGTCGGGAGCGAGCGGCCAAGAGCGATCTGCTGCGGATCGTGGCGATCGAGGACGAATGCGTCCCCGATCCTCGCGGTACGCTGCCCGGCCGGGGTGCGTACCTGCACCCTGCCGTGGTCTGCCTCGACCAGGCAGTCCGCCGCCGGGCGTTCCCCCGGGCCCTACGGTCCGCCGGAGCGCTCGACACGACGGATCTGCGCAATGCCGTGGCCGGGAAAGCCGGGACCACAGCGTAAAGAAGTAGTACGGCACGGATACCCCGTGCGGTCAGGTACCTCGCGAGTTGGAAGTAGGTCGAGATTGCGATGAGCACTCGATGAGTACGCGATGAGTACGCCCATGAAGTAGCGACGGTCCGGCGTAACCCGGACCTAAAAGGAGCGAAGTGGCTAAGGTCCGGGTATACGAACTCGCCAAGGAGTTCGGGGTGGAGAGCAAGGTCGTCATGGCCAAGCTCCAAGAACTCGGTGAATTCGTCCGTTCGGCGTCCTCGACGATCGAGGCGCCGGTTGTACGCAAGTTGACTGACGCACTGCAGGGGCCCGGCGGCAACGCCGGCAAGTCCGCTGCAAAGCCCGGCGCGCCCCGCAAGGCCGCGCCCGCCAAGCCCGCAGCGCCGTCCCCGGCCGCTGCGGCACGTCCTGCTGCCCCGAAGCCCGGCGCACCGGCCCCCAAGCCGGCCGCTGCCGAGGCCCCGGCCGCAGCCCCCGTGACGCCGGCCTCCCCCGGCCCGCGTCCCGGCCCGAAGGCTCCGGCCGCCCCGAAGCCCGCTCCGGCGGCGCCCGTGGCGACCGAGTTCTCCGCGCCTCCGGCGGCCCCGGCCGCCCCGGCGCGTCCCGCCGCGTCCCCCGGTCCCCGTCCGGCGCAGCAGCGTCCGGCGGCCCCGGGTCAGGGCGGTGCCCGTCCCGGCGCCCCGCGCCCGGCCGGTGCCACCCCCGGCGCCCCGGCGCGTCCCGCCGGCACCCCCGGTGCCCAGGCCCCGCGTCCGCAGGGTGCCCGTCCGGCCGGTCCCCGTCCGGGCAACAACCCGTTCACCTCCGGCGGCTCCACCGGCATGGCGCGCCCGCAGGCGCCCCGTCCGGCCGGCGCCCCGCGTCCCGGCGCCCCCGGCGCCGGCGGCCAGGGTGCTCCCCGTCCGCAGGGCGGTCCCGGCGGCGCTCCGCGTCCGCAGGGTCCCGGCGGCGCCCGTCCGACCCCGGGCGGCATGCCCCGTCCGCAGGGCGGCGCTCCGCGTCCGGCTCCGGGCGGCAACCGTCCGAACCCGGGCATGATGCCGCAGCGTCCCGCTGCCGGTGGTCCCGGTCCCCGTCCCGGCGGCGGCCCCGGTGGCCGTGGTCCCGGTGCGGGCGGTCCCCGTCCCGGTGGTGCCGGTCGTCCCGGCGGCGGCGGCTTCGCCGGCCGTCCGGCCGGTCCCGGCTCGCGTCCCGCGGGCGGCGGCTTCGGCGGCCCCCGTCCGGGTGGCGGCGGCTTCGGCGGCGGCCCGGCCGGCGCCGGTGGCGGCGGTCGTCCCGGCTTCGGCGGTCGTCCCGGCGGCCCCGGTGCCCGTGGCGGTACGCAGGGTGCCTTCGGCCGTCCCGGAGGTCCGGCCCGTCGCGGCCGCAAGTCGAAGCGTCAGAGGCGCCAGGAGTACGAGGCCATGCAGGCCCCGTCCGTGGGCGGCGTGATGCTGCCCCGCGGCAACGGCGAGACCGTTCGCCTGTCGCGCGGTGCGTCCCTCACCGACTTCGCGGAGAAGATCAACGCCAACCCGGCGTCGCTGGTCGCGGTCATGATGAACCTCGGCGAGATGGTCACTGCCACGCAGTCCGTCTCCGACGAGACCCTCCAGCTCCTCGCGGGCGAGATGAACTACCAGGTTCAGATCGTCAGCCCGGAGGAGGAGGACCGCGAGCTCCTCGAGACCTTCGACATCGAGTTCGGCGAGGACGAGGGCGGCGAGGAGTACCTGCTGCCGCGTCCGCCGGTCGTGACCGTCATGGGTCACGTCGACCACGGTAAGACCCGACTGCTCGACGCCATCCGCAAGACGAACGTCGTCGCGGGCGAGGCCGGCGGCATCACGCAGCACATCGGTGCGTACCAGGTCTCCACCGAGGTCAACGACGAAGAGCGTCGCATCACCTTCATCGACACCCCGGGTCACGAGGCGTTCACCGCCATGCGTGCCCGCGGTGCGAAGTCGACCGACATCGCGATCCTCGTGGTCGCGGCCAACGACGGCGTCATGCCGCAGACGATCGAGGCGCTCAACCACGCCAAGGCCGCCGGCGTCCCGATCGTCGTCGCGGTCAACAAGATCGACGTCGAGGGTGCCGACCCGACCAAGGTCCGCGGTCAGCTCACCGAGTTCGGTCTGGTCGCCGAGGAGTACGGCGGCGACACGATGTTCGTCGACATCTCCGCCAAGCAGGGTCTGCACATCGACTCCCTGCTGGAGGCCGTCGTCCTCACCGCCGACGCCTCGCTCGACCTGCGTGCCAACCCGGAGCAGGACGCTCAGGGTATTGCGATCGAGTCCCACCTCGACCGCGGCCGCGGCGCCGTCGCCACCGTCCTCGTCCAGCGCGGTACCCTCCGCGTCGGCGACACGATGGTCGTGGGCGACGCCTACGGCCGCGTGCGCGCCATGCTCGACGACAAGGGCAACAACGTCGAGGAAGCGGGTCCGTCGACCCCCGTCCTGGTCCTGGGTCTCACCAACGTCCCCGGCGCCGGCGACAACTTCCTCGTCGTCGACGAGGACCGCACGGCCCGCCAGATCGCCGAGAAGCGTGCTGCGCGCGAGCGCAACGCCAACTTCGCCAAGCGCGTCCGTCGCGTGTCCCTCGAGGACCTCGACTCCGTGCTCAAGGCCGGTCTGGTCCAGGAACTCAACCTCATCATCAAGGGCGACGCGTCCGGTGCGGTCGAGGCTCTCGAGTCCTCGCTGCTCCAGCTCGACGTCGGTGAAGAGGTCGACATCCGGGTCCTGCACCGCGGTGTGGGTGCGGTCACCGAGTCCGACATCGCCCTGGCGATGGGCTCCGACGCCATCGTCATCGGCTACAACGTCCGTGCTGCCGGCCGCGCCGCGCAGATGGCGGACCGCGAGGGCGTCGACGTCCGCTACTACTCGGTGATCTACCAGGCCATCGAGGAGATCGAGGCGGCCCTGAAGGGTCTCCTCAAGCCGGAGTACGAAGAGGTCGAGCTCGGTACGGCGGAGGTCCGCGAGATCTTCCGCTCGTCCAAGCTGGGCAACATCGCCGGTGTCCTCATCCGGTCCGGCGAGGTCAAGCGCAACACCAAGGCGCGCCTGCTGCGCGATGGCAAGGTCATCGCGGAGAACCTCACCATCTCCGGTCTGCGCCGCTTCAAGGACGACGTCACCGAGATCCGCGAGGGCTTCGAGGGTGGTATCAACCTCGGTTCCTTCAACGACATCAAGATCGACGACGTCATCGCGACGTACGAGATGCGCGAGAAGCCCCGCGCGTAAGCGCGAGGCGGTTCGCACCGTGTCGTAACTCGGCAGCGACGCTGCGGGGGCCGGGGCCGGTCGGCGGAATATCCGTCGATCGGCCCCGGCCGTTGCGTGTACGGTTCTGGTGACCCGGCCGCGCGAGCGCCGGGTGACCCTGCCGGGCGACGGCCCGGCAGGCCACCGAACCCGCACCGGCGGGATATCCGGCAACTGCATGTACGTGGGGACTCTGTCCTTCGACCTGCTCCTCGGCGACGTCCACTCGCTGAAGGAGAAACGCTCCGTCGTCCGGCCCATCGTCGCCGAGCTCCAGCGGAAGTTCTCCGTGAGCGCGGCAGAGGTGGGCGACCAGGATCTGCACCGCAGGGCCCGCATAGGGGTCGCGCTGGTGAGTGGGGACGCGGGGTTCCTCTCGGACGTACTGGACCGCTGCGAGCGGCTGGTCGCGGCACGTCCGGAAGTGGAGCTGCTGTCCGTACGACGGCGCCTCCACGGTGATGAAGACTGATTGCTTGTCTGCAAGAAAAGAAGGAGACGGACCAGTGGCCGACAATGCGCGGGCGAAGAAGCTGGCGGACCTCATCCGGGAGGTGGTGGCGGAGAAGCTGCAGCGCGGTGTCAAGGACCCCCGCCTCGGTACGCACGTGACCATCACGGACACCCGGGTCACCGGCGACCTGCGGGAGGCCACGGTCTTCTACACGGTCTACGGCGACGACGAGGACCGCGCCAGCGCGGCAGCCGGCCTGGAGAGCGCCAAGGGTGTCCTGCGCTCCGCGGTCGGCCGGGCTGCGGGGACCAAGTTCACCCCCACCCTGACCTTCGTCGCCGACGCCCTCCCGGAGAACGCCAAGACCATCGAGGACCTCCTCGACAAGGCGCGCGCCTCCGACGCCCAGGTGCGCGAGGTCTCCTCCGGCGCGCAGTACGCCGGCGACGCCGACCCGTACAAGAAGCCGGGCGACGACGACGAGGACGCAGCGGCGGAATGAGCACCAACGCAGGGAAGACTCCGGACGGCCTTGTCATCGTCGACAAGCCGTCCGGCTTCACTTCGCACGACGTGGTCGCCAAGATGCGCGGGATCGCCAGGACCCGCCGCGTCGGCCACGCCGGCACCCTCGACCCGATGGCGACGGGCGTGCTGGTCCTCGGCGTGGAGAAGGCCACCAAGCTCCTCGGCCACCTCGCGCTCACGGAGAAGGAGTACCTCGGCACGATCCGCCTGGGCCAGAACACCCTGACGGACGACGCCGAAGGCGAGATCACCACCTCCACGGACGCCACCGGGGTCACCCGGGAAGCCGTGGACGCGGGCGTCGCCAAGCTGTCCGGCGACATCATGCAGGTCCCGTCCAAGGTCAGCGCCATCAAGATCAAGGGCGTGCGTTCCTACAAGCGCGCCCGCGACGGCGAGGACTTCGAGATCCCGGCCCGGCCGGTCACCATCTCGTCGTTCCAGGTGTACGACATGCGGGAGGCGGAGGCCGAGGACGGCACCAAGGTCGTCGACCTCGTCGTCTCCGTGGTCTGCTCCAGCGGTACGTACATCCGCGCTCTCGCCCGCGACCTCGGCGCCGACCTCGGCGTCGGCGGACACCTGACCGCGCTGCGCCGCACCCGGGTGGGCCCGTACAAGCTCGACCGCGCGCGGACCCTGGACCAGCTCCAGGAGGAGCTGACCGTCATGCCGATCGGCGAGGCGGCCGCCGCGGCCTTCCCCCGCTGGGACCTCGACGCCCGGCGGGCCTCGCTGCTCGCCAACGGCGTGCGGATCGACATGCCGGAGGAGTACGAGGCCGGCCGTACGGTCGCGGTCTTCGGGCCGCAGGGCCAGCTCCTCGGGCTCGTCGAGAGCAAGAACGGAAAGGCGAAGTCCCTCGCGGTCTTCGTCTGATCGTTGACGTGGAGCGGTGAGCGCACATGCCGTGCCGCTCACCGCTCCACGACCCCCCTCGGGTAGGTCTCTATCCACCCGGACGCTGCTATTCACCCGTCCGAGCAGGCGCTCGGAGTGAATGGAGGGAGCGTAAGGGGGCGCGTTCGCCACGTGTGCTTTTCGTGCTGATCTTCACCTGCCTACCGTCGTGAGCACGGGGCGTTGCGGGTGGGCGTTGCGGCCATGGCGGAGCTCGTCACCGCACCGCCCGGCCTGGCGCCGGCCCTCATCCGCACCGACGGCCTCGGGATCCGGCCGCTGCCGGTGGCCCGGCGCGAGTCCATCGAACCCGGGACCTACGCAGGGCGCCGAACGCACCGCTGCCCCGCCGCCTATGCGCCACGCCGCTGCGGCCCTGCCGGGACGCCGCGGGCCGGGTGGAACGGTGATCCGGTGCCGAGCCGCAGGGCCTGCGTGGCACAGCGAGTCGGTGCCCGGCTCGGGTGCGACTGGTCCGCTTGCCCGGGGCATCGGGCCGATGACGGGTCTTGGCGGCTCCGCCGGGGCCGGGTGTGTGCCGGGGCGATCCCCGCAGGGCGCCGAACGCACCGCTGCCACACTTTCCGGCCCCGAGAACCGTTCGGTGTCCGAGGAGACGCCCCGGCGCGGACCCGGCCCCACCGGACCCCGCCGCCGGAGCTCGCCCACCGCCTCGGGCCGGGGACCGAGGCCACCAACGCGTGGCTGAGCGGCACCGGGGCCCGGCCGGTCGTCGCCGCGCGCCCCGAGTACTGGGAGTGGGCCGGCGCCCTGCACCGGCCCGAGGCCCGCCGGTCCCGTCCGGCCCGGACGCCGATGCGTGGCACCGGCCCCCGGCATGGCAGTCTTAGACCTGCAATCGGCAATCAGTTCAAGGACCAACCGGGTTCGGGCGAGGAGCGGTCACAGTGCAGCGCTGGCGTGGCTTGGAGGACATCCCCCAGGACTGGGGACGCAGCGTCGTCACCATCGGCTCCTACGACGGCGTGCACCGGGGACATCAGCTGATCATCGGACGGGCCGTGGCCACCGCGCGCGAGCTCGGCGTGCCGTCCGTCGTTGTCACCTTCGACCCGCACCCGAGCGAGGTCGTCCGCCCCGGCAGCCACCCGCCGATCCTGGCCCCGTACGACCGGCGCGCTGAGCTGATGGCCGGGCTGGGCGTGGACGCGCTGCTGATCCTCCCCTTCACCGCGGAGTTCTCGCAGCTGTCCCCGGCCGACTTCATCGTCAAGGTGCTCGCCGACAAGCTGCACGCCCTGGCCGTCATCGAGGGCCCGAACTTCCGCTTCGGCCACCGTGCCGCGGGGAACGTCGACTTCCTGCGCGAACTGGGTTCCACCTACGACTACCGCGTCGAGGTCGTGGACCTTGTGGAGCGCGGCGAGGCGGGCGGCGGCGTGCCGTTCTCCTCGACCCTGGCGCGCAGGCTGGTGGCCGAGGGCGACATGGACGGCGCGGCCGAGGTCCTGGGGCGCCCCCACCGGGTCGAGGGCGTGGTGGTGCGCGGAGCGCAGCGCGGCCGTGAGCTCGGCTACCCGACGGCGAACGTGGAGACGAGGCCGCACACCGCGATCCCGGCGGACGGGGTCTACGCGGGCTGGCTGACGGCGGACGGCGAGCGGATGCCCGCGGCGATCTCGGTGGGGACGAACGTGCAGTTCGACGCGACCGAGCGGACGGTCGAGGCATACGCGATCGACCGGGTCGGGCTGGACCTGTACGGCAAGCACGTGGCGGTCGACTTCCTCGCGTACGTGCGGGGGATGGCGAAGTTCGAGTCGCTGGACGGGCTGCTGGAGGCGATCGCCGACGACGTGAAGCGGGCGCGGGTGCTGACCGACGCGTACGACCTGAAGCGCTGACGCGGAACGGGCGAGGGCCCGTACCGCCCCGTGATCCGACCGGATCCGGGGTGGTACGGGCCCTTCCTGTTGTGCGGGGTGCGGCGCGTTGTGCGGCGCGGCAGGTCAGCCGAGACGCGGATCGCGCGGCGGCTGCTGCGGCTGGGGCTGCTGGGGCGGGGCGGCCGGGGGCTGCTGCCAGGGCTGGCCGGGCTGCGGCTGCTGCGGGTAGGGCTGGCCATAGGGGCCCGGCTGCTGCGGCGGCTGCTGGTACGGGGGCGGGCCCTGGGGCTGGCCGTACGGCTGCGGCTGCGGCGGCTGCTGAGGGTGGGGCTGGTGCTGGTGGGGCGGCGGCGCTCCCCAGTGGTTCTGCGGGGCCTGCTGCTGGGCCCGGAGGAAGTCCTCGGCCACGAGGGCGGAGAGGTTGAAGTACGCCTCACGAGTCTTGGGCCGCATCATGTCGAGGTCGACCTCGGCACCGGCCGCGAGGTGCTCGTCGAAGGGCACCACGACGACACCGCGGCAGCGGGTCTCGAAGTGCTGCACGATGTCCTCGATCTTGATCATCTTGGCGGTCTCGCGGACCCCCGAGATGACGGTGATCGAGCGGGAGACGAGGTCCGCGTACCCGTGGGCGGAGAGCCAGTCGAGGGTGGTGCTGGCGCTGCTGGCGCCGTCCACGGACGGGGTCGAGATGATGATCAGCTGATCGGCCAGGTCCAGGACGCCGCGCATGGCGGAGTAGAGGAGGCCGGTGCCCGAGTCGGTGAGGATGATCGGGTACTGGCGGCCCAGCGTCTCGATGACGCGGCGGTAGTCCTCGTCGTTGAAGGTCGTGGAGACCGCCGGGTCCACGTCGTTGGCGATGATCTCCAGACCGGAGGGCGCCTGCGAGGTGAAGCGGCGGATGTCCATGTACGAGTTCAGGTACGGGATCGCCTGGACCAGGTCCCGGATCGTCGCGCCCGTCTCGCGGCGGACACGGCGGCCGAGCGTGCCGGCGTCGGGGTTCGCGTCGATGGCAAGGATCTTGTCCTGGCGCTCGGTGGCGAGGGTGGCGCCGAGCGCGGTGGTGGTCGTGGTCTTGCCGACGCCGCCCTTGAGGCTGATCACGGCGATGCGGTAGCAGGACATGACCGGGGTGCGGATCAGCTCCAGCTTGCGGCGGCGCTCCGCTTCGGCCGCCTTGCCGCCGAAGCGGAAGAGGCCGCCGCCCCCGCCGCCGTTGTTGTTGCTCTTGGGCTTCTGCTTGTTGCGCAGCAGCCGGTCCGAGGACAGCTCGACGGCGGCGGTGTAGCCGAGCGGCGCGCCGCCACCGGTGGGGCCGGCCGCGTACCGGGGGTCGTGCGGCTGCGGCTGTGGCTGGGGCTGCGGCGGCTGCTGACCGGGGCCTACGGGCCACTGGCCGGAGGCGCGGGGGTCGTACGTGGGCTGGGGCTGCGGCTGAGGGGCCTGCGGCTGCTGGGGCTGCTGCGGGGCGGGCGCGGGGGCCGGCTGCGGGAAGCCGTAGGAGCTCTGCGGGGCGGGCGCGGGCGTCGGCTGCGGGAAGCCGTAGGAGCCCTGCGTCGCGAACGAGGGCGGCAGCGGCGGCAGTTCACCCTGAGGCGCCCCGTACGGGCTGTCCCCGGCGGCCGAGGGCGCTACGGGCACCCCCTCGACGGGGGTGGCTCGCGGGCCGCCCCATCCTCCGGAGGCGGCCTCGTTCCCGGCCGGCGGCAGGTCCGCGAACGGCGCGGGCACGGCGTCGGCCGGCTCCGGGCCGGCCTCCTCCGCCGGGGCCGCGGCGGGAGCCGAGTGCGGCGGCGCCCCGTCGGCCGAGGCCGCGGCAGGAGCCGAGTGCGGCGCCTCGGGCGCGGGCGCCGGAGCCGGGAGTGCCGGAGGGACGGCCTCGACGGGAGCCGGGGCCGGGGCCGAGAACGGCAGGTCGGGAGTGACGATCGCCTCGGGAGCCGAGTGCGGCGGCACCCCGTCGGCCGGGGCCGTGGCGGGAGCCGAGTCCGGCAGCTCGGGAGCCACCGTCGGCTCGGGAGCCTGCACCGGAGCCGGAGCCGGAGCCTGCACCGGAGCCGGAGGGGCTGCCTCGACCGGTGCCGGTGCCGGGGCCGAGAACGGCAGGTCGGGAGCCACGATCGGCTCGGGAGCCGAGGGCAGAGGTGCGTCGGCCGGGGCGCCCGCGAACGGCAGGTCGGGAGCCACGATCGCCTCGGGCGCCGCGTACGGCGGTTCCGGGGCCGAGATCGGCTCCGGCGGCGGCGCGTCGGCCCCGAAGGGCCGGGCCGGACCCGAGCCGTCGGACGGGGGCCGCGGCGCCGGCGGAGCGATCCGCATCGTGGAGGGCGACTCCACGTCCGACGGACGGTGCGGCTCGAAGCCGCTCCCCTCGGGGAGCCCCGGCACCTGCGACGCCGCGGCCGGCGGCGCGCTCTGCGTGTACCAGGCCGGCGGTGTGTAGTCGATGGTGAACTCGCCCGTCATCTCGGGCTCCGCGTCGGACTGATCGTCCGTCGGGACGTCCCACGTCCCGCCGCGCCTCTCGTTCCGATCGCCGCTCACTGGTCCTCCTGGTCTGTCGAACACTGCTCCGGCGCCCACCCACGCCGCGCCGGCGTCCAGCCTAATCGGGGCACGTCGCCCCTGTCCGCCGTGCCCCGCTCCACGGGGAGGGCGGGCGGTCCGCCCACCGGGGCGCGCCGCGCATCAGTCGATGCGGCGCGCCGCACCGAGCAGACCGGTCTCCGCCTCGGTCCCCTGGGTCATCACGAACTGCCGGTCCCGCGGGGTGCACCACAGGGTCACCCCGTCGCCCAGGGTCGGCAGGGAGGCCACGGCCTGACGCGGCAGTCGCATCAGGCGGCCGATCTGCTCCGCCTCGTCCGGGGAAACCCGCTGCACACCCACCAGCGACGCCTGCTGCAGCAACCGCGGCGCCGTCGGGCTCAGATACGGCAGCAGGGTCAGTACCGACTGCCACGGCCCGGCCACCACGCGACCGCGCGGCGGCCGCATCCCGCAGTCGCGGATCACCAGCACCGGGCTGCCCGCGGACGCGCCCTGCGGCGGGATCCGGCCCACCTCGTGCAGGGTCACGCACTGCTGCCCGCCACCGGCCGCCTGGGCCAGCCCGGACCACACCTGCCCGCGCCCGGTCTCCACCGCGACGCGCGCACCCGTGGCCGCCGCGCGCAGCGCCAGCACCTGCGCCGTCCACAGACCGCCGATCAGCGTCACCTCGTACGGCGTCGGCCGGTTGATGCCGAGCACCGCCGGCCGCCCCTCGGCGTCCACACCGATGACGACCCCGTCGTCCCCGACGGGCACCGCCAGCACGTCCAGGTCCGTCGCGGGCACCACATGCCGCTCCCGCCGCGGGCCGACCAGCCCGAAACCACCCCTCATCGCGCGCCTCCCAGTGGCAGCGAAGCCAGCAGCCCCGGCACCTGTTCGCGGTCGAGCCGGACCAGCCCGGTCTTCACGCCCCGCGCCGTCCTCTCCAACTCCCGCCGTGCCGCGACCAGTTCCTCGTCGCTGCGCCCTGTCACCCGTACGTGTCCGGTCAGGGTCACGCCCTGCCGCTCCGCCGGGGCCATCGTCAGGCTGAAGTTCGTGGCGAGCGCGGGCAGCGAGGTCAGCAGCGCCACGAACTGCGGCAGCGCCGCCGCCCCGGAGCCGCCCAGCTGCGGCCAGCGGCCTATCCAGTACGTCGTGTGCCGGCGGTCGTCGCAGCGCCAGGTCCGCGAGGTCTCCTCGGTGCGCCGCCCGGTGCTGGCCGACCGGCCGGCCTGGGTGATCGCCATCGGGTTCGCGCACGAGGACGTGGCCAGCGCCGCCGTCAGTTCCTGCTCGGTCAGCACGGTGGCCCTGAACCCGGCCCCGGCCAGCCGGCTCGCCAGCTGGTCCGCCGCCCGCACCACGCACCGCTGCGCGCCGGCCAGTCCGCCGCCGCGGGCGGTGACCGCCTCGGGGCACAGCTCCGGGTCGAGCTTGAGCGCGATCCAGGTCAGCCGTACCGCGGGGGTGCCCGTCCGGGCCTGGAGCGGTGCGTAGTTGAGCGTGGCCGTCGACCGGGCCGGCAGATGCGGGGCCGGCGCCGGCTGGGTGTGCTGCACCAGCTGCGCGGACTCCAGCCGGATGCCGTCCACTTCGAGGACGTCCCGTACGACGGCGAGCGGCAGCGGCCGTGCCGCCCGGTCCGGCCGCAGCGCGGTGGCGTCCGTGTCCACCTGGACGACCGCGGTCAGGAAGGTTCCGTCGCCGACCATCCCCACGGGACGCCGGTCGCGGTCGCTGAACGTCAGGGTGCGCAGGGCCGGATCGGCCTCGACCAGCGGCGCCAGCCCCGGTTCGGTGCCCGCCGGTACGGCGCAGGACGCGGCCCGGCGGCGCCGTGCGCGCAGCGCGAGCACGCTGCCGATCCACTCGGGCAGGGAGCGCTGGTGGCGGCGTACGACCGCGAGCACCACCAGCACGAGCGCGAGCACGCCGACGGGCGCCAGGAGCAGCGGCTCGACCACCCAGGCCACGAGCAGCCCCGCCGCAGCGACCTGGAGCAGCACGAGTTGTTGCAGTCGGAACGGACCGAAGCGGCCCGGGCTCGACTTCGGGTGTGGCGTCACCCCGCCGCGTGCGGGTGCGGGCGCGCCGGTCTGCGGCTCCGTCGCCGTGGCCATCACTCGCGCACTTCCCCTCTCATGGGCTGGACCTCACGAGTTCCGGCGCTGCGCGACACCCGTCGCGGGGCCCCGGAATCTCCCCAATCCACCCCAACAAGCCCTGATTACCCCGGTGTGGAAGGCCCTGAGGGGCCGCCTCACCCTACCCGGCCCCTGCATACCGTCCGTCAAGAGGCATAGTAGGTGCCCGGTCCGACTATCGAGGCCCGGGGACCGTACTCACCGGCCGGGCCGTGCGGGGAGAAGCAGACGGTCATGGCATCACGACGTGATGAGCTCAACGCGTACACCTTTGCGAAGCGGCGGACGGTGGCCGCGTTCCTCCAGCCCTCCGCCACGGGTACCGAGGAGGGGGCGCCCCGCCCCCTGCGCGCCGTCCTGCCCGGGGTGATCGTCGGAGCCCTCGTGCTCGCCGGATTCGGTGCCTGGGGCATGTTCAAGCCGACCGCCCCCAAGGGATGGGACGAGCCCGGTACGAGGGTCATCGTCGGCAAGGACTCGACGACCCGGTACGTGGTCCTGACGACGAAGGTGGGCGGCAAGAACCAGACGCGTCTGCACCCGGTGCTGAACCTCGCCTCCGCCCGACTCCTGCTGGATCCGCAGAAGTTCAAGGTGGTGCAGGTCGAGGACAAGGTCCTCGACGCGGGCAAGCCGCCCCGCGGCCCCATCATCGGCATCCCGTACGCCCCCGACCGGCTCCCCTCCAAGGCCGAGGCCGGCAAGGCCAAGCGGTGGGCCGTCTGCCAGCAGCCCGGCGGCAACGGCCGCGGCGTGCAGGCCGCCACCTTCGTCCTCGCCGACCGCGAGGCGTCCGTGACGGACGACGCCCGCCGGCTCACCGACACCCAGTCGCTGTACGTGGAGAGCACCGGCCCGGGCAAGGAGCGCTACCTCGTCGACGCCACCGGCGCCAAGTACAAGTTCCCCGAGGGGACCCCGGCCGCCGGAACGATGACCAACGCCCTGGTCGGCACCGGAGCCACCCCGCAGCAGGTCAGCCCGGAATGGCTGGGGACCCTCAACTCCGGTGACGACCTGGCCTTCCCGTCGATCCCCGGCAAGGCCGGGGCGGGCGCCGACGTCAAGGGCCTGAGCACCGCCGACAACAAGGTCGGCATGGTGCTGAAGGCCCAGACCGGCTCCGGGACGCAGCACTACGTGGTCCTCCCCGGCAAGGTCGCCCCGGTCTCCGACTTCGTCGCCTGGCTGCTGATCTCGGCGCCGGCCACCGACGGCCTCAACATGCACGGCAAGGCCCGCGAGGTCGACCTCCAGTCGCTCGACCCGGACGCCACGCCCTTCGCCGGCGACGTCAGGTGGCCGCAGAAGAAGACCGAGCGGATCAACCAGACGACGCCGCCCGCCGGTGCGCGGGCCGGCAGTCCCGACAACCGCGACACCGTCTGCAACGTCCTGCGCTCCGTCGACGGCCAGGGCAACCAGACGCTGAGCACCTGGGCCGGCACCGGCTACCCCGTCGACATCACCGCCAGCGGCACGAGCGCATACGTCACCCCCGGCTCCGGCCTGCTCTACACCCAGGTCCAGGGCAAGCAGACCACGGCCGGCGGCTCCCTCTTCCTGGTCACCGACACCGGCCTGCGCTACGCCGTCCAGACCAACGGCGACAGCGACTCCGAGCAGTCCAAGATCGGCGCCCCCGACCCGACCAAGGCGGGCGGGGACGGCCGTCCCGAGGCCAGCCAGGCCCAGGTCAGGCTCGGCTACGGCGGCGTCACCCCGGCCATGGTGCCCATCGCCTGGTCGGAGTTCCTCTCCAAGGGACCCCGACTGGACACCAACTCCGCCCGTCAGCCGCAGGGTTCGTGAGGAAGCCGCCGATGCCCCAGAACCGTATGCCCCGGCGCGCGATCCTCGCCGGCGCCTTCGCCCTCACCCTGACCGCCGGCGGCGGGACGGGAACGGCCGCCGCCGCCACCGCGGCCGGGGCCGCCCCGGCCGCCGCCGTGCCGCACCCCCCGTACGCCCTGCGCCTCGACGGCGCGGGGGAGTGCACCTTCCCCATGAAGAAGCAGATCGAGGACCGGCCCTGGGCCCTCCAGCGGCTGCTCCTCGACGAGCTCTGGGCGCAGACCAAGGGCAAGGACAAGAGCGGCGCGAGCGTCCGCGTCGCCGTCATCGACACCGGTGTCGACCGGGCGAACCCGCAGCTCAGCGGCGCCATCGACGTCGGCGCGGGCAAGGACTTCGTCGACCCCAAGGGCGGTGACGGCACCACCGACACCGTCGGCCACGGCACCAAGGTCGCCGGGCTGATCGCGGCACGCCCCCAGCAGGGCACCGGCTTCGTGGGCCTCGCCCCGGACGCCACGATCATCCCCATCCGGCAGAACGACGGCCAGGGCAAGGGCAACGCCCTCTCCCTGAGCCAGGCGATCGACCACGCGGTGGCCAAGGGCGCCCAGGTCATCAACATCTCGCAGGACACCGACGTCCCGCTGTCCGCGGACTCGGAGCTCGGCAAGTCCGTCCAGAAGGCCGTGGCCGCCAACATCGTCGTCGTGGCCTCGGCGGGCAACGACGGCATGAGCGGCCAGAAGCGCAAGACGTATCCGGCCGCCTTCCCCGGGGTCCTCGCGGTGGGTGCCTCGGACCGCAACAACGAGCGCGCCGCCTTCTCCCAGCCCGGCGACTTCATCGGGGTCGCCGCGCCCGGCGTCGACATGGTCTCCACCGTCCCCGGCTTCGGCCAGTGCATCGACAACGGCACCAGCTTCTCCGCGCCCTACGTCGCCGGCGTCGCCGCCCTGCTGCGCGCCGAGCACGGCGACTGGTCGGCGCAGCAGATCGTCTGGCAGATCCAGAACACCGCCGAGCGCACCGTCAACGGCCGTGACGACTACGTAGGTTGGGGGGTCGTCGACCCGGTGCGCGCCCTCAGCCAGGACCAGCAGGCCCCGAAGGCCCCCGTACCGGACCCGGGTCCGCCCCCGGCGACCGCGCCGCAGGCGGCGGCCCTCCAGCTCACCGAGACGGCCCAGGAACGTCAGGAGCGCTACGGCACGTACGCTCTCGGTATCGGCGCCGTCCTGATCGCCGTCATCGCGGGCACGGCGACGGTCGTCCGGGATGCCCGGAGCCGCCGACGTCGTTTGCAGTGAACAGTCACAGTTCGTCTACGGATGCGGCCCACCGGTGTTGGGACTGCTCCACGAACTGGCTAGAGTGGCACCAGGCTTCACGAGTGTGATCGGGGGATCGCGTGAAGCGGAGGGGGACGATCCGGAGCGCGTGACTGACATCCGCGCCAGGTACGCCCGCCCCGCTGCGCAATCCGCCGGTTCTGCCGGCGAATTGAGAAGTGAGGAGCTTCGATGAGCACGAACACCTTCGGACTTGCGGACGATCCGGTCGTCCAGGCGAAGAACAAGATCCAGGAGACGGGAACCGCCGTCTCCAAGCAGGCCCGTGAGCTGGCCGACATCATCGCCACCGTGAGCGCCGGCTGGACCGGTGTGGGCGCCTCCGGCTTCATCACGGCCCAGACGACGCTCAACGACAGCCACGACGAGATCCGTCGGCTCCTCGGCGTCCTGCACAACGCCGTGGCGCAGACCAAGAACCTCAGCAACGCGCAGGACGACGAGGTGCGGGCCGCGTTCAAGAACGCCGTCCAGCCGCCGTCCGGCTCCGGCCCCCGCTCGGGCCTCGACGGCATCTGAGCAACGCCCCCTCATCCATTCGTCCGCAGCGAGAAGGAGAAGAACATGACGGCGAACGACGGGACCCGGGTCCGGTACGAGACCGTTCAGCAGATGGCCGACCGCATCCGGATCGTCTCCGGGAACATCCTCAAGGACCTGGACCAGATGGAGCAGGCCGTGAAGGTGGTCACGGACACCTGGGACGGTGAGGCGCACCAGGAGTACCTGAACCTCCAGAAGAAGTACAAGGGCAAGGCCGACGTCATGCACGCCGAGCTCGAGAAGGTCGCCAAGCTCATCGAGCGCGGCAAGGACGACTACCGGGCCACCGACAAGCGGGCCTCGACCCTCTTCACCGAGGCCTACTGAGCCCGCCGGGCCCAGGGTCACCGGGTCCCGAGACGCCGAAGGGGCGCGCCCGCAACGGGTGCGCCCCTTCGGCGTGTACTGCCGCCCCTCAGGGCTCCTGGCGGTCCAGGTCGAACTCGCCGTCCCGGGCACCGAGTACGAAGGCCTCCCACTCGGCGGCCGTGTAGCGCAGCACCGTCTCCCGGTCCAGCGAGGACCGCATCGCCACCGCCCCCTCGGGCAGCCGCGCGATCTCCACCCGCTCCTCCTCCGGACTGGTCCCCGGCGGCCCTTCCCACTCCACACCGCTGATGTCGAGCGCGTACAGCTCGTCCTTCTCCTGCTGGGTGCCCATGAGCGGCCTCTCCCTCGGTGGTGCGGTCTTCCCCGCCGATTATCGGGGCTGGGCCGCCGGCCGCGACCGTTTTCCCGCCGATCCGCCCGGTGGCCGGCCCGCGCCGCGGCCGGCCACCGGGCGGCGGCTCACACGCCGCCCGGCATCCGGCCGAGCTGGACCAGCGACGTGCCCCGCTTGCGCGAGGCGAAGTAGCCCCGGCCCGGCGGCATCGGACGCGGCCGGACCGTGCCGACCAGATCGCCCTCGGCCGGGTCACCGGACAGGACGATGCCCTGCGCGCCCAGCTCCTTGATCCGCTGCATGAACGACTCGTACATCGAGCGGGAGGCACCCGCCGAGCTCCGCGCGATGATGAAGCGCACACCCGTGTCGCGGGCGAAGGGCAGGTACTCCACCAGCGGCGCCAGCGGATTGCCCTGGCTCGTGGCCACCAGGTCGAAGTCGTCGATGATGATGAACACGTCCGGGCCCGTCCACCAGCTGCGGTCGCGCAACTGCTGCGGCGTGACGTCCACCGGGGGCTGCCGGCGCGAGAACACCCCGCCCAGCGCCTCCATGTGCGTCTGCAGGGAGCTCGCCATCGGCGCGTACTCCAGCAGGTGCTCCTCCGGCAGCGACCCGAGCAGGCTCCGCCGGTAGTCGCCCACGACCAGGCGCGCCTGGTCCGGCGTGTACCGCTCCGCGATCTGTTTGGCGATGAGCCGCAGCAGGTTCGTCTTGCCCGACTCGCTCTCGCCGAAGACCAGCAGGAAGGGGTCGGTCTCGAAGTCGACGAACACCGGCTCCAGATCGGTCTCGTCGATACCGATCGCGATCCCGCGCCCGGGGAACTCCCCGCCCTTGGGCAGCTGGTCGGAGTGGAGCAGCCGCGGCAGCAGCCGTACGCCCGGAGCCGCCGGCCCCGTCCAGTTCTGCCGGACCGCCTCCACGAAGGCCGCCGTGGCCTCCGACAGGTCGGCTGCCTCGTGCGAACCGTCGATCCGCGGCAGCGCGCCCAGGAAGTGCAGCTTCTCCGGCACCTGGCCGCGCCCCGGCATCCCCTGCGGGACGTTCGCCGCGACCTTGCGGTCGAACTCGGAGTCCATGGTGTCGCCGAGCCGCAGCTCCAGCCGGCCCAGCATCTGGTCCTTGAGCGCGGCCCGCACCTCCATGTACCGCGCCGCGGTGATCACCACGTGGATGCCGTAGCCCAGACCGCGGGCGGCGATGTCCGTGACGACCTGCTCCAGGACCTCGTACTCGCCGCGGAAGTTGCCCCAGCCGTCGACGATCAGGAACACGTCGCCCCACGGCTCGTGCGGCAGGTCGCCCGCCGCCCGCCGACGCCGGTACGTACCGATCGAGTCGATGTTGTTCGCGCGGAAGAACTCCTCGCGGCGGTTGAGGATGCCCCCGACCTCCGCGACCGTGCGCCGCACCCGCTCCGGGTCCAGACGCGAGGCGACACCGCCCACGTGCGGCAGGTCGGCGATGGCAGACAGGCTGCCGCCACCGAAGTCCAGCCCGTAGAACTGCACCTCGCGCGGGGTGTGCGTCAGCGCGAAGGACGACACCAGCGTCCGCATCAGCGTCGACTTGCCCGACTGCGGACCCCCCACCACCATCAGGTGGCCCGCCGCACCCGAGAAGTCGCGGTACAGCACCTCGCGCCGCTGCTCGAACGGCTTGTCGATGAGGCCGAGCGGCACGATCAGCCCGCCCGGCCGCGTGTAGCCGTCCGCGTGCAGCCCGCGCTCCGCACTCGGCGCCAGCGCCGGGAGCAGCTGGTCCAGCGGCGGGGCCTGGTCGAGCGGCGGCAGCCACACCTGGTGCGCCGGTACGCCCTGGCCCTCCAGCCGGCTCACGATCACGTCGAGCACGGTGTCCGCGAGGGCGTCGTCCTCCCGCCCCGACCGCGCCGCCAGGTACGCCGGGTCCGGGGCCGCGTACACCACCGGCACCGGCGCCGCCGTGAACAGCGCCGGGCGCCGCTCCACCGGGAACTGCCCCACCGAGAGGTCCGGCCCGCCCGAGCGGTAGGTGCCCGACACGTACGCCGCCTTGAAGCGCACCATCTCGTCCGTACCGAACTTCAGATAGCCCGAACCGGGCACCGACGGCAGGTGGTACGCGTCGGGCACGCCGATCGCGGTGCGCGACTCCGCCGCCGAGAAGGTCCGCAGGCCGATCCGGTACGACAGGTACGTGTCCAGGCCGCGCAGCTTCCCCTCCTCCAGCCGCTGCGAGGCCAGCAGCAGGTGCACGCCCAGCGACCGGCCGATGCGGCCGATCTGGATGAACATGTCGATGAAGTCGGGCTTCGCCGTCAGCAGCTCGCTGAACTCGTCGATGACCAGCACCAGCGACGCCAGCGGCTCCAGCGGCGCACCGGCCGCACGGGCCTTCTCGTAGTCGTGGATGTTCGCGTAGTTGCCCGCCGACCGCAGCAGCTCCTGACGGCGCTGCAGCTCACCGCGGATCGAGTCGCCCATGCGGTCCACGAGCGTCAGGTCGTCCGCCAGGTTGGTGATGACCGCCGCGACGTGCGGCATCTGGCCCATGCCCGTGAAGGTCGCACCGCCCTTGAAGTCGGCGAGCACGAAGTTCAGCGTCTCCGAGGTGTGCGTGACCGCCAGACCCAGCACCAGCGTGCGCAGCAGCTCCGACTTTCCGGAACCGGTCGCACCCACGCACAGGCCGTGCGGGCCCATGCCCTCCTGCGCGGCCTCCTTCAGGTCCAGCATCACCGGGGCGCCGTCCTCACCGACACCGATCGGCACGCGCAGCCGCTCACCGGCGGACCGCGGCCGCCAGGTCCGCGCCACGTCGACCGCGGCCGCGTCGCCCAGGTTCAGCAGGTCGGTGAAGTCCAGGTTCGCCAGCAGCGGCTCGTCGTCGTCCCCGCCACCCGTGCGCAGCGGCGCCAGCTGCCGCGCCAGGGCCTCCGCCGCGGGCAGCGACAGGGTGTCCGGGACACCCTCGTACGCGACCCCGCCGCCCGACTCCAGGCGCAGCCGGCCCGGCCGCACCACGACCGACAGACCACCGCGCGGCTCGTCCAGCTCGCCCGCGACCACCTCGATGATGGTGACGCCCTGCAGCCCCTCGGCCGCCGCGAACACCGAGTCCGGGGGCACCATCCCACCGTCCAGCACGACCACCAGATGCGGCTGGTCCAGTACCGGCGACACGTCCCGGCTGAACCGCGGCCGCCCCTCCAGCCGGGACGCCAGCATCCCCTCCAGCTCGGCGAGGTCGTCGCCGAACAGCCGCTTCGTACCGGCCCCGTCGACCTGGCCCGGCAGCTGCGTGTGCGGCAGCCACTTCGTCCAGTCCCACGAGAGCACCGCACCCGGCGCGGCCACCACGGCCACCATCAGGTCCTCGGGGGAGTGCAGCGTCGCCAGCTGCGCGACCATCGCCCGCGCCGCACCGCGCGCCGACTCCGGCTCCCCGGACACCGCCACGTGGTAGAAGGCGCGCATCGACACCGCCATCGGCAGCCCGTCCAGCGAGGAGTGCACCTTCAGGAAGCGCTGCATCGCGCCCGCCGTCAGCGGCTCCAGCTCGTCCACCGGCGCCGTCTCCGGCGCCACCAGCGGTGTCGACAGGCGCTGCGCACCCAGCCCCAGCCTGGCCTGGCCGAAGTCCGGATCGCCCACCCGACGCTCCCACAGCCGCGAACCGTCCGCCACCACCGACCACAACTGCTCGGGCGACGGGTGCAGGTACAGCTGCGCGTCGCGCTGCGCCCGCGCGGTCCGCCGCACCTGACGGCGCGTCTGCGCGAGGTACTTGAGGTAGTCCCGGCGCACATCGGCCATTTGCCCCTGCGTACCCCGCCGGTGGCGCACCAGCTGCGCCACGACCATGGCCACCGTCGACGCCAGCATCAGCACGCCCATGATGCGCATGAAGGGCGCCGCGCCCGGCATGAAGAAGAAAACGACGGAGGAGCCCATGCCGAGCATCGGCAGGAGCTGCATCAGCATGCCCTCCTGCTGCCCGCGCGGAAGTTCGGGAGGAGCCTCGAGCCGCAGCTCCTCCGAAGGAACCTCGGGCGGCAGGGACCGCGGCGGGCGTTTGACGACGATCTGGCTCACCGGAGCATCAATCCCTCGAAAACGGACGGGACGTCGCAACCGGCGCCCCCAAGTCCCGGGCGCGCAGGGGGTATCCCCAGCGCGACGGTGATCCTACTTGCCGACTGTCGCTCATACGCCCGGTAGGGTGTCGCGCGCAGCATGCGCATCCGCGAATCGAGCACGGGCGCGGACACCAACCAAGGGGGTCACGCAGGTGAGTACGGCCGGGACGACGGGTTTCTGCAGGGTCACCGTCGTGGCCCCCGACAGTCGCATCGACGTCGCCCTCCCCGAGGACATCGCCGTCGCCGACGTCTACCCCGAGCTGCTGCGCCTCACCGGCCAGACCCAGCCCGTGGGCGCTCCGACCGGCTTCCACCTCGTACGCCGCTCCGGGACCGTCCTCGACGGCGCCCGCACCCTCGCCGCCCAGCAGGTCCTCGACGGCGAGGTGCTGAGTCTGCGCCCCTTCGCCGAGTCCCTGCCGCCGGCCGTCTTCGACGACGTCTCCGACGCCGTCGCCTCCGCCGTCGTCCGCGACCGGCACCGCTGGAGCGACGACATGCTGCGCGGCGCGGGCCTCGCCGGCTCCGCCGTCCTGCTCGTCATGCTGGGCTTCGTGCTCTGGTACGCCGACCCCGTCCGCCACGACATGCACGGCCTGCCCGGGATCATCGCGGGCGCCGTCGGCGTCCTGCTCACCGCCGTGGCCGGGGTGCGCGCCCGCGTCTACCGCGACCGCCTCTCCGCCGTGGCCCTGGGCCTCGGAGCCCTTCCGCACCTGCTGATCGCCGGATCCGGGATCGTCGGCCCCGCCGCCGGCCAGGGCCCCGGCCGGCTCCAGTTCCTCCTCGGCTGCGTCTGCGTCCTGGTCGCCTCCGTCGCCCTGGTCGCGCTCACCCCCAGCGGCGACGCCCCCTTCGTCGCGGCCACCTTCGTCGCCGCCACCGGCACCCTCGCCACCTTCGCCGCGATCGCCACCGAGGCCTCCGCGACCTACACCGCCGCCGTCTGCGCGCCCGTCGCCATCGGCCTCGTCGCCTTCCTGCCCGGCCTCTCGGCCCGCTTCGCCCGCCTGCCCATCGGCTACGCCGCCCCGCAGAGCGCCACCGAGGATTACGAGACCCCCGACCGCTACGAGACCGCCCCGTACGGCGACCAGGACGCCGACCAGCACGAGCAGGGCACCCCGCTCGACGCCGAGGCGATCGCCGCCCAGGCCCGCCGTGGCCACGAGATGCTCCTCGGCCTCGTCGGCGGCTGCGCCGCCGTCGCCGTCGGCGCCGCCGCGGTCCTCGGCTTCTCCGACAACACCTGGGGCCGCCTCCTGGCCCTGGCCACCGGCCTCGCCATGCTGCTGCGCGCACGTCTCTTCCGCTACACCTCCCAGGTGGTCTGCGCCCTGACCGCCGGCCTCGCCGCCGTCGCGCTGCTGATCCTGGGCCTGTCCCTGCACCCGCCGCAGGCCCTGCTCGAAGCCCTCGTCGTGGAGCACGACCGCAGCGGCCTGGACCTCCGTACGATCTGGCTCACCGCGGCCGTCGCCGCCGGCGCGGCCCTCCTCGCGGGAATTGCGCTTGTCATCCCCCGCAAGGGCCTGTCACCCTTCTGGGGAAGGCTGCTCGACCTCACCGAGGCGGCGGTCCTGCTCAGCCTGGTGCCCCTGGCCCTAGCCGTGCTGGACGTGTACGCCCGGGCCCGCGCTCTCACCAGCTGAGACGGGAGCCGAGCGGCAGCCTGGTACGCTGTGTGACGGCCGTTTGTGTACGCGTCCCCGGATTCCCTGCGAAGGGGTCTGTGGACTGCGCCCAGCGGACCCCGCCTCCCGAGTAACGGAAGCTCCCCAGAGACTCAGACCTGGGGCACTCGGTGGCAACGAAGACCAAACGAGGAGTACGCGTGCCGCTCGACGCCGCTACGAAGAAGCAGATCATCACCGAGTTCGGTGCCAAGGAGGGCGACACCGGCTCCCCCGAGGTCCAGGTCGCCATGCTGTCCCGCCGCATCTCGGACCTGACCGAGCACCTCAAGACCCACAAGCACGACCACCACTCCCGTCGTGGTCTGCTGATCCTGGTCGGCCAGCGTCGCCGCCTGCTGCAGTACCTGGCCAAGAAGGACATCCAGCGCTTCCGTACGCTGGTCGAGCGCCTCGGCATCCGCCGCGGTGCGGCCGGCGCCAAGTAAGACGCCGTGAAGGGAGCGGTTCCCACATCCGGGGGCCGCTCCCTTTGCTGTACGTGCGGTACGGACCGGTCCCTTTGTAGTCTGGAACGGACGCACGTGTACGTCCGACGACGAGACGTGCACAACTGAAGAGGAGGAGCGCCCTCCCACGCCGCCGGTCCTCGGTAGTGGCACCCGGAATGCCCACGCGGGCAACGAACCGGGTGCTTCGATCGAAGACCGGCCAGCACGCCAGGAGCGCTTCTCCGCAACCGTCCTCCGCCACACGGGCGGCGGACGGAGACGACGAAAATGGAGAAAACGCTAGTGGAGAACGAGACCCACTACGCCGAGGCCGTCATCGACAACGGCTCCTTCGGCACCCGCACCATCCGCTTCGAGACGGGCCGCCTGGCCCGCCAGGCCGCCGGCTCCGCCGTTGCCTACCTGGACGACGACACGATGGTGCTGTCCGCCACCACCGCGTCGAAGAAGCCCAAGGACCAGCTCGACTTCTTCCCCCTGACGGTGGACGTCGAGGAGCGGCAGTACGCGGCCGGCAAGATCCCCGGCTCCTTCTTCCGCCGTGAGGGCCGGCCCTCCGAGGACGCGATCCTCACCTGCCGCCTCATCGACCGCCCGCTGCGCCCGTCCTTCAAGAAGGGCCTGCGCAACGAGATCCAGGTCGTCGCCACCGTCATGGCGCTCAACCCGGACCACCTGTACGACGTCATCGCGATCAACGCCGCGTCCGCGTCCACCCAGCTGGCCGGCCTGCCCTTCTCCGGCCCGATCGGCGGCGTCCGCGTCGCGCTGATCCGCGGCCAGTGGGTGGCGTTCCCGACGCACACCGAGCTCGAGGACGCCGTCTTCGACATGGTCGTCGCGGGCCGCACCCTGGAGGACGGCGACGTCGCGATCATGATGGTCGAGGCCGAGGCCACCGAGAAGACCATCGCCCTCGTCAAGGGCGGCGCCGAGGCGCCGACCGAGGAGATCGTCGCCGCGGGCCTCGAGGCCGCGAAGCCGTTCATCAAGGTCCTCTGCAAGGCCCAGGCCGACCTGGCCGCCAAGGCCGCCAAGCCCGAGGGCGAGTTCCCGGTCTTCCTGGACTACCAGGACGACGTGTACGAGGCCCTCGCGGCCGCCGTCAAGGGCGAGCTCTCCCAGGCGCTGACCATCGCGGGCAAGCAGGACCGCGAGGCCGAGCTGGACCGCGTCAAGGAGATCGCCGCCGAGAAGCTCCTCCCGGCCTTCGAGGGCCGCGAGAAGGAGATCTCCGCCGCGTACCGCAGCCTGACCAAGGCCCTGGTCCGCGAGCGCGTCATCAAGGACAAGGTCCGCATCGACGGCCGCGGGATCACGGACATCCGTACCCTCGCCGCCGAGGTCGAGGCCATCCCGCGCGTGCACGGCTCGGCGCTCTTCGAGCGTGGCGAGACCCAGATCCTGGGCGTCACCACCCTCAACATGCTCCGCATGGAGCAGCAGCTGGACACCCTCTCCCCGGTGACCCGCAAGCGCTACATGCACAACTACAACTTCCCGCCGTACTCCGTCGGCGAGACCGGCCGCGTCGGTTCGCCGAAGCGCCGCGAGATCGGCCACGGCGCGCTCGCCGAGCGCGCGATCGTGCCGGTCCTCCCGACCCGCGAGGAGTTCCCCTACGCGATCCGCCAGGTGTCCGAGGCCCTCGGCTCCAACGGTTCGACGTCCATGGGCTCGGTCTGCGCCTCCACCATGTCGCTGCTGAACGCCGGTGTGCCCCTCAAGGCCCCCGTCGCCGGCATCGCCATGGGCCTGATCTCCCAGGAGATCGACGGCAAGACCCACTACGTCGCCCTCACCGACATCCTCGGTGCGGAGGACGCCTTCGGCGACATGGACTTCAAGGTCGCCGGCACCAAGGAGTTCGTCACCGCGCTCCAGCTGGACACCAAGCTCGACGGCATCCCGGCCTCCGTCCTGGCTGCCGCCCTCAAGCAGGCCCGCGACGCCCGCCTCCACATCCTCGACGTGATGATGGAAGCGATCGACACGCCGGACGAGATGTCCCCGAACGCCCCGCGGATCATCACCGTCAAGATCCCCGTGGACAAGATCGGTGAGGTCATCGGCCCCAAGGGCAAGATGATCAACCAGATCCAGGAGGACACCGGCGCCGAGATCACGATCGAGGACGACGGCACCATCTACATCGGTGCCGCCGACGGCCCGGCCGCCGAGGCCGCCCGCGCCACGATCAACGGCATCGCCAACCCGACCATGCCGGAGGTCGGCGAGCGCTACCTGGGTACGGTCGTCAAGACCACCACCTTCGGTGCCTTCGTCTCCCTGCTCCCCGGCAAGGACGGCCTCCTGCACATCTCGCAGATCCGCAAGCTCGCCGGTGGCAAGCGCGTGGAGAACGTCGAGGACGTGCTCGCGGTCGGCACCAAGGTCCAGGTCGAGATCGCCGAGATCGACCAGCGCGGCAAGCTCTCCCTGATCCCCGTGATCGAGGGCGAGGACGCCGCCGACGAGGCTGACAAGGACGACTCCGACAAGTGACGTCGCGTAGTTCCCGTGTGACGGCCCGCCCCTCTTCGGAGGGGCGGGCCGTCGCCCGTACCCAAACCCTGCTCAAGGGGCAGAACGGCATCGGCACCGTCCGCCGCACCGTCCTGCCCGGCGGACTGCGCGTCGTCACCGAGACGCTGCCCTCCGTCCGCTCCGCCACCTTCGGCATCTGGGCACACGTCGGCTCCCGCGACGAGACGCCCACGCTGAACGGCGCCACGCATTACCTGGAGCACCTCCTCTTCAAGGGCACGCGTCGCCGCAGCGCCCTCGACATCTCCTCCGCGATCGACGCGGTCGGCGGCGAGATGAACGCCTTCACGGCGAAGGAGTACACCTGCTACTACGCACGGGTGCTCGACACCGACCTGCCGCTCGCCATCGACGTGGTCTGCGACATGCTCACCGGCTCGCTGATCCGCGAGGAGGACGTCGACGCCGAGCGCGGGGTCATCCTCGAAGAGATCGCGATGACCGAGGACGACCCGGGCGACATGGTCCACGACCTGTTCGCGCAGACGATGTACGGGGACACCCCGCTGGGCCGCCCCGTTCTCGGCACCGTCGACACGATCAACGCTCTCGGCGCCGACCGGATCCGCCGCTTCTACAAGAAGCACTACGACCCGACCCACCTGGTCGTGGCCGCCGCCGGCAACGTCGACCACAACAAGGTCGTACGCCAGGTCCGTGCCGCCTTCGAGCAGGCCGGCGCCCTCACCCGCACCGACGCCGAGCCGATCGGCCCGCGCGGCGGCACCAAGCGCATCCGCACCGCCGGCCGCGTCGACCTGGTGAGCCGCAAGACCGAGCAGGCCCACGTGGTCCTCGGCATGCCCGGCCTGCACCGCACCGACGAGCGCCGCTGGGCGCTGGGCGTGCTGAACACCGCCCTCGGCGGCGGCATGTCCTCCCGCCTCTTCCAGGAGGTCCGCGAGAAGCGCGGCCTCGCCTACAGCGTGTACTCGTACACCTCGGGCTTCGCCGACACCGGCCTCTTCGGCGTGTACGCGGGCTGCCGCCCCAGCCAGGTCCACGACGTCCTGCGGATCTGCCGTGACGAGCTCGACAAGGTCGCCACCGAAGGCCTCGGCGACGACGAGATCAAGCGGGCCATCGGCCAGCTCTCCGGCTCGACCGTCCTCGGCCTGGAGGACACCGGCGCCCTCATGAACCGCATCGGCAAGAGCGAGCTGTGCTGGGGCGACCAGATGTCGGTCGACGACATGCTCACCCGGATCGCCGCGGTGACCCCGGACGACATCCGCTCGGTCGCACAGGATGTACTGGCCCAGCGGCCCTCGCTGGCGGTGATCGGCCCGCTGAAGGAGAAGCAGGCCGCCCGCCTCGACGAGGTCGTCGCCTAGATCCGTACGGTACGCAGGTAAGGAAGAGACTATGAGCAAGCTGCGCGTGGCAGTCCTCGGCGCCCGGGGCCGTATCGGCGCCGAGGCCGTCAAGGCGGTCGAGGCCGCGGAGGACATGGAGCTCGTCGCCGCCCTCGGCCGCGGCGACAAGCTGGAGACGCTGACCGAGGCCGGCGCCCAGGTCGCGGTCGAGCTGACCACCCCCGCCTCCGTGATGGAGAACCTCGAGTTCCTCGTCCGCCACGGCATCCACGGCGTGGTCGGCACCACCGGCTGGACCGAGGACCGCCTCGCGCAGCTCGACACCTGGCTCGCCGCCTCCCCGAAGACCGGTGTCCTCATCGCCCCGAACTTCTCCATCGGCGCCGTCCTCACGATGAAGTTCGCCGCCCAGGCGGCCCGGTACTTCGAGTCCGTCGAGGTCGTCGAACTGCACCACCCCAACAAGGTCGACGCCCCCTCCGGTACCGCGACCCGTACCGCGCAGCTCATCGCGGCCGCCCGCGCCGAGGCCGGCCTCGGCGCGCAGCCCGACGCCACCGCCACCGCGCTCGACGGCGCGCGCGGCGCGGACGTCGACGGCGTCCCGGTCCACGCCGTGCGCCTGCGCGGCCTGCTGGCGCACCAGGAGGTCCTCCTCGGCGGTGAGGGCGAAACCCTGACCATCCGTCACGACTCCCTGCACCACAGCAGCTTCATGCCGGGCATCCTGCTCGGCACGCGCCGCGTGACGCAGACCCCGGGCCTCACCTTCGGCCTGGAAAACTTCCTCGACCTGGGCTGACCGGACTGATTCACGATGCGCGCGAAGATCACGTACTTCATCACGGCTGCCGTACTGGTTGTCTACTTCGTCCTGGTCGGCAGCCGGGGCCTGCTGCTGATCCAGCAGGGAACATGGCTCACCGTCACCTTCGGGGTGGCCGTGCTGATCCTGCCGGTCATCGGCATCTGGTTCCTCTGGAAGAACACGCAGTTCGTCACCAGGGCCAACCAGCTCGCCGGTGAGCTGGAGGCCGAGGGCGGACTGCCCGTGGACGAGCTGGAGCGCGACCAATACGGCCGGATCCTGCGGGACTCCGCCGACGAGGTCTTCGCACGCCGCAAGGCCGAGACCGAGGACGCGCCGGGGGACTGGCGCAGCTGGTTCCGGCTCGCCGTCGCCTACCACGACGCCCGGGACACCCCGCGGGCGCGCAAGGCCATGCAGCGGGCCATCGCCCTGCACGACAAGAAGCCCGTACAGGTCTGACACCTGTACGGGCTCCACGCGGCACGTCCCGGCACACCCGGGACCCGGGTGTCAGGCGGGCACGGGACGGTGCTCCTCGGCCCAGGCCTCGACCGTGTCCGCCGCCCGGTCGAAGGCCTCGGCCCGCGACAGGAAATCGGCGTTGTGGTCGGTCAGCAGCACCGGCGGCTCCGCGACGCCCCGGGCGGACACCGTCAGCGCCTGCCCCTGCACGGTCCTCGGCAGCCCCAGCCAGCGCACCGGCTGCTGCACGGTGCGGATCTCGGTGACCTCGTTCCACGCGATCGTACGGGTCACGAAGAAGCCGACCCGGCGCAGACCCGTCCGGCTGACCCACACGCCGACGCGCAGCATCTGCAGCGCGGACCCGAGGACGGCGAGAGCGGCGACCAGGCAGGCGACCGCCCCGCCCCAGCCGCTGCCCGCAAAGGCGACGATCATCGTGGCCAGCAGCATGAAGGCGGACAGCAGAAGCAGTACCGCGGAGATGGCCACGCGCCAGGGGCCGGGCCGGTAGGGCCGTCGCCAGCGGTCGTGGTCGGCGTGGGCCAGGACCTCGTCGCCGTCGTCGTCCGCGTCGGACACGCCGTCGGCCGTCAGGAAGGGCAGGGGCACGGCTGGACCTCACTCACATGCACGTTCGGTAGGGCTGTGCCCGTGAGGCTACCGTCCCTCGGCCGCGGTCGACTGCTGCGACTTCTCCGGCGCCTTGTTCGGCTGGAGCGCCGGTATGCCGAACAGCAGTGAGCCGGCGAGCCCCGCGACCACGGTCAGTCCGACCAGACTACGGGCGGCCAACTGGGCTTTGCCCAGCCGCTCACGCGGCGGCGGGGTGACGTTGCTCCGGAAACGGTCGGCCTCGGCGACGAAGGCGAACGGAACGGGTTCGCGCCGGCGAAACATGAGAGGGAATCTCCTCGGGCTCGATGCGGGTGCGTTCTGTTCTGTAGGACGTACGGGCCGCCCAATCGGTGCCGGATTTCGGGACATTCACCAAAATTCATGGCTGTGCGTCAGCTGTGCGGATGCCCCGGTGGCGGGTGAGCATGCGTGGGGACCCGTGAGGGGCGCCGTAGAGTGGGCGCGCCCCAGGACGCACGTTTGGAAGGACCCCCGGTGAGCGAGACCGCCGCTTCAGATCTGAAACCCAGCTTCCGCAGCGACGTGACGGTGGAGCTGGTGAAGCACTCCGCCGCCGACTCCGACGTGCTGTGGGCGGCCCGCGTCTCCACGGCCGGCGAGCAGTCCCTGGAGGAGCTGCAGAAGGATCCGGAGCGCTCCAAGGGCCTCATCAACTACCTGATGCGGGACCGCCACGGCAGCCCCTTCGAGCACAACTCGATGACCTTCTTCATCAGCGCCCCGATCTTCGTGTTCCGCGAGTTCATGCGCCACCGCGTGGGCTGGTCCTACAACGAGGAGTCGGGCCGCTACAGGGAGCTGGAGCCGGTCTTCTACGTTCCCGACGCGGAGCGCAAGCTCGTCCAGGAGGGCCGTCCCGGCAAGTACGTCTTCGTCGAGGGCACCCAGGCGCAGCAGGAGCTGACCGCCCGCGTCATGGAGGACTCCTACGTACAGGCGTACGAGGCCTACCAGGAGATGCTCGCCGCGGGCGTGGCCCGGGAGGTGGCCCGTTCGGTCCTGCCGGTCGGCCTCTTCTCCTCGATGTACGCCACCTGCAACGCGCGCTCGCTGATGCACTTCCTCGGGCTGCGTACGCAGCACGAGCTGGCGACCGTCCCGTCCTTCCCGCAGCGGGAGATCGAGATGGTCGGCGAGAAGATGGAGCAGCACTGGGCCCGGCTCATGCCGCTGACGTACGCGGCGTACAACAGCAACGGGCGCGTTGCCCCGTAAGGGCTTTTGCGCCCATGCCGTACAGATGTACGGAGCCAAGTCCGAAGTGTCCGTATTGCGGCGTTTCGTAAACTTCATCTAGGCTGATCAAACGGACCCGGCACTGCTTGAACCCCCGAGCAGGCAGTGCCGGCGTCCAACACTCCCGGTCACCACCGGGAGCCATCCCCCGGTTGACGTCCCCCGAGGGGACACCGCGAGCATGGCAGCGAGTAGCGTGTTACCCATGGCTCCGATCTCGACTCCGCAGACCCCCTTCGGGCGGGTCCTCACCGCCATGATCACGCCGTTCACGGCGGATGGCGCACTCGACCTCGACGGCGCGCAGCAGCTCGCCGTCCACCTGGTGGACGCAGGCAACGACGGCCTGATCATCAACGGCACCACCGGTGAGTCGCCGACCACCACCGACGCGGAGAAAAACGACCTCGTACGAGCCGTACTCGAAGCCGTCGGAGACCGTGCCCACGTGGTCGCCGGCATCGGCACCAACGACACCCGCCACACCCTCGAACTGGCCCGCCAGGCCGAGCGCACCGGCGCCCACGGCCTGCTCGCCGTCACCCCGTACTACAGCAAGCCGCCGCAGGAGGGCCTCTACCGGCACTTCACGGCGATCGCCGACGCGACCGGGCTGCCGGTCATGCTCTACGACATCCCCGGCCGCAGCGGCGTTCCGATCGAGACCGAAACCCTGGTCCGGCTGGCCGAGCACCCCCGTATCGTGGCCAACAAGGACGCCAAGGGCGACCTCGGCCGTGCCGGCTGGGCGATCGCGCGGAGCGGCCTGGCCTGGTACTCCGGTGACGACATGCTGAACCTGCCGCTCCTGTCGGTCGGCGCCGCCGGCTTCGTCTCCGTCGTCGGCCACGTGGTCACCCCCGACCTGCGCGCCATGCTGGAGGCGTACCTCGCCGGGGACGTCCAGAAGGCGGCCGAGATCCACCAGAAGCTGCTTCCCGTCTTCACCGGCATGTTCCGCACCCAGGGTGTGATGACCACCAAGGGCGCGCTGAACCTGCAGGGCCTGCCCGCCGGCCCGCTGCGGCTCCCGCTGATCGAACTGACCGACGAAGAGACGGCTCAGCTCAAGATCGATCTTGCCGCGGGCGGGGTACAGCTCTGACAACAGACTTCACAACTGAATAAGCACCACCGGACAAATACAGAGCAGACAACAGCAAGTGCACGAATGACATGCGCGCCACGTGCCTTCCGGGTACGTGGCGTGCGTGGTGAGGAGACACTTTTGAGCCATCCGCATCCGGAACTCGGTCCGCCGCCGAAGCTGCCCAAGGGCGGCCTCAGGGTCACCCCTCTGGGTGGTCTCGGCGAGATCGGCCGCAACATGACCGTCTTCGAGTACGACGGCCGCCTCCTGATCGTCGACTGCGGCGTCCTCTTCCCCGAGGAGGAGCAGCCAGGCATCGACCTGATCCTGCCGGACTTCTCGTCCATCCGGGATCGTCTCGACGACATCGAGGGCATCGTCCTCACGCACGGCCACGAGGACCACATCGGCGCCGTTCCGTACCTCCTGCGGGAGAAGCCCGACATCCCGCTGATCGGCTCCAAGCTGACGCTGGCCCTCATCGAAGCCAAGCTCCAGGAGCACCGCATCCGCCCCTACACCCTTGAGGTGAAGGAGGGCGAGCGCGAGGGCCTGGGCCCCTTCGACTGCGAGTTCATCGCGGTCAACCACTCCATCCCGGACGCCCTGGCGGTGGCGATCCGCACCGGCGCGGGTCTGGTCGTCGCCACCGGCGACTTCAAGATGGACCAGCTCCCGCTGGACAAGCGCCTCACGGACCTGCACGCCTTCGCGCGGCTGAGCGAGGAGGGCATCGACCTCCTGCTGTCCGACTCGACGAACGCCGAGGTCCCGGGCTTCGTGCCGCCGGAGCGCGAGATCTCCACCGTGCTGCGGAACGTCTTCGCCAACGCCCACCACCGGATCATCGTGGCCAGCTTCGCCAGCCACGTGCACCGCATCCAGCAGATCCTCGACGCCGCCCACGAGTACGGCCGCCGGGTCGCCTTCGTCGGCCGTTCGATGGTCCGCAACATGGGCATCGCCCGGGACCTGGGCTACCTCCGCGTCCCGGCCGGCCTCGTCGTGGACGTCAAGACGCTCGACGACCTGCCGCCGGAGGAGGTCGTCCTGGTCTGCACCGGTTCGCAGGGTGAGCCGATGGCGGCCCTGTCCCGGATGGCGAACCGCGACCACCAGATCCGGATCGTCCCCGGCGACACCGTGATCCTGGCGTCGTCCCTCATCCCGGGCAACGAGAACGCCGTGTACCGCGTGATCAACGGCCTGACCCGCTGGGGCGCCAACGTCGTGCACAAGGGCAACGCCAAGGTGCACGTCTCGGGCCACGCCTCGGCCGGCGAGCTGCTGTACTTCTACAACATCTGCAAGCCGCGGAACCTGATGCCGGTCCACGGCGAATGGCGCCACCTGCGCGCCAACGCCGAGCTCGGTGCCATGACGGGCGTCCCCAAGGACCGGATCGTCATCGCCGAGGACGGCGTGGTCGTCGACCTGGTTGACGGCAAGGCCCGGATCTCCGGAAAGGTGCAGGCCGGCTACGTCTACGTGGACGGCCTGTCGGTCGGTGACGTTACCGAGTCCTCGCTCAAGGACCGCCGGATCCTCGGCGACGAGGGCATCATCTCGGTCTACGTCGTCGTGGACAGCACCACCGGCAAGGTGGTCAGCGGCCCGAACATCCAGGCCCGCGGCTCCGGCATCGACGACGGGGCCTTCGGGACGGTCATCGCCAAGATCGAGGAAGCCATCGCCCGCGCCGCGGCCGACGGCGTCGCCGAGCCGCACCAGATCCAGCAGCTCATCCGCCGCACGATGGGCAAGTGGGTCTCGGACAGCTACCGCCGTCGCCCGATGATCCTCCCCGTCGTCGTCGAGGTCTGATTCAGGCCCTCGC
>NZ_LBMK01000002.1:1160106-1163304 GCF_001005295.1 Streptomyces yangpuensis
CAGGGTGATGGGTGGCTGGTCGTTGTTTGAGAACTACACAGTGGACGCGAGCATCTGTGGCCAAGTTTTTAAGGGCGCACGGTGGATGCCTTGGCACCAGGAACCGATGAAGGACGTGAGAGGCCGCGATAGGCCCCGGGGAGCTGCCAACTGAGCTTTGATCCGGGGGTGTCCGAATGGGGAAACCCGGCAGTCGTCATGGGCTGTCACCCACTGCTGAACACATAGGCAGTGTGGAGGGAACGAGGGGAAGTGAAACATCTCAGTACCCTCAGGAAGAGAAAACAACCGTGATTCCGGGAGTAGTGGCGAGCGAAACCGGATGAGGCCAAACCGTATGCGTGTGATACCCGGCAGGGGTTGCGCATGCGGGGTTGTGGGAGTGAGCTTTCACAGTCTGCCGGCTGTGAGGCGAGTCAGAAACCGTATGGATAGGCGAAGGACATGCGAAAGGTCCGGCGTAGAGGGTAAGACCCCCGTAGCTGAAATCTGTACGGCTTGCTTGCTCATTTCCCAAGTAGCACGGGGCCCGAGAAATCCCGTGTGAATCTGGCGGGACCACCCGCTAAGCCTAAATATTCCCTGGTGACCGATAGCGGATAGTACCGTGAGGGAATGGTGAAAAGTACCGCGGGAGCGGAGTGAAATAGTACCTGAAACCGTGTGCCTACAAGCCGTGGGAGCGTCGCTCATTGGGTTTACCCAATGGGTCGTGACTGCGTGCCTTTTGAAGAATGAGCCTGCGAGTTAGCGGTGTGTAGCGAGGTTAACCCGTGTGGGGAAGCCGTAGCGAAAGCGAGTCCGAACAGGGCGATTGAGTTGCACGCTCTAGACCCGAAGCGGAGTGATCTAGCCATGGGCAGGTTGAAGCGGAGGTAAGACTTCGTGGAGGACCGAACCCACCAGGGTTGAAAACCTGGGGGATGACCTGTGGTTAGGGGTGAAAGGCCAATCAAACTCCGTGATAGCTGGTTCTCCCCGAAATGCATTTAGGTGCAGCGTCGTGTGTTTCTTGCCGGAGGTAGAGCACTGGATAGGCGATGGGCCCTACCGGGTTACTGACCTTAGCCAAACTCCGAATGCCGGTAAGTGAGAGCACGGCAGTGAGACTGTGGGGGATAAGCTCCATGGTCGAGAGGGAAACAGCCCAGAGCATCGACTAAGGCCCCTAAGCGTACGCTAAGTGGGAAAGGATGTGGAGTCGCAGAGACAACCAGGAGGTTGGCTTAGAAGCAGCCACCCTTGAAAGAGTGCGTAATAGCTCACTGGTCAAGTGATTCCGCGCCGACAATGTAGCGGGGCTCAAGCGTACCGCCGAAGTCGTGTCATTGCAGCNGCTGTGATGGGTAGGGGAGCGTCGTGTGCCGGGTGAAGCAGCAGCGGAAGCTAGTTGTGGACGGTTCACGAGTGAGAATGCAGGCATGAGTAGCGATACACACGTGAGAAACGTGTGCGCCGATTGACTAAGGGTTCCTGGGTCAAGCTGATCTGCCCAGGGTAAGTCGGGACCTAAGGCGAGGCCGACAGGCGTAGTCGATGGACAACCGGTTGATATTCCGGTACCCGCTTTGAAACGCCCAATATCGAATCAGGCGATGCTAAGTCCGTGAAGCCGTTCCGGACCCTTCGGGGAAAGGAAAGTGGTGGAGCCGACGAACCAGACTTGTAGTAGGTAAGCGATGGGGTGACGCAGGAAGGTAGTCCAGCCCGGGCGGTGGTTGTCCCGGGGTAAGGGTGTAGGCCGAGGGGTAGGCAAATCCGTCCCTCATACAAGGCTGAGACCTGATGCCGAGCCGATTGTGGTGAAGTGGATGATCCTATGCTGTCGAGAAAAGCCTCTAGCGAGTTTCATGGCGGCCCGTACCCTAAACCGACTCAGGTGGTCAGGTAGAGAATACCGAGGCGTTCGGGTGAACTATGGTTAAGGAACTCGGCAAAATGCCCCCGTAACTTCGGGAGAAGGGGGGCCATCACTGGTGATCGGACTTGCTCCGTGAGCTGGGGGTGGCCGCAGAGACCAGCGAGAAGCGACTGTTTACTAAAAACACAGGTCCGTGCGAAGCCGTAAGGCGATGTATACGGACTGACGCCTGCCCGGTGCTGGAACGTTAAGGGGACCGGTTAGTGACCTTTCGGGGTTGCGAAGCTGAGAACTTAAGCGCCAGTAAACGGCGGTGGTAACTATAACCATCCTAAGGTAGCGAAATTCCTTGTCGGGTAAGTTCCGACCTGCACGAATGGCGTAACGACTTCTCGACTGTCTCAACCATAGGCCCGGTGAAATTGCACTACGAGTAAAGATGCTCGTTTCGCGCAGCAGGACGGAAAGACCCCGGGACCTTTACTACAGTTTGATATTGGTGTTCGGTTCGGCTTGTGTAGGATAGGTGGGAGACTTTGAAGCATCAACGCCAGTTGGTGTGGAGTCGCCGTTGAAATACCACTCTGGTCGTGCTGGATGTCTAACCTCGGTCCGTGATCCGGATCAGGGACAGTGTCTGATGGGTAGTTTAACTGGGGCGGTTGCCTCCCAAAGGGTAACGGAGGCGCCCAAAGGTTCCCTCAGCCTGGTTGGCAATCAGGTGTTGAGTGTAAGTGCACAAGGGAGCTTGACTGTGAGACCGACGGGTCGAGCAGGGACGAAAGTCGGGACTAGTGATCCGGCGGTGGCTTGTGGAAGCGCCGTCGCTCAACGGATAAAAGGTACCCCGGGGATAACAGGCTGATCTTCCCCAAGAGTCCATATCGACGGGATGGTTTGGCACCTCGATGTCGGCTCGTCGCATCCTGGGGCTGGAGTCGGTCCCAAGGGTTGGGCTGTTCGCCCATTAAAGCGGTACGCGAGCTGGGTTTAGAACGTCGTGAGACAGTTCGGTCCCTATCCGCTGTGCGCGTAGGAATATTGAGAAGGGCTGTCCCTAGTACGAGAGGACCGGGACGGACGAACCTCTGGTGTGCCAGTTGTCCTGCCAAGGGCATGGCTGGTTGGCTACGTTCGGGAGGGATAACCGCTGAAAGCATCTAAGCGGGAAGCCTGCTTCAAGATGAGTATTCCCACCTCCTTGAGAGGGTAAGGCTCCCAGTAGACGACTGGGTTGATAGGCCAGATGTGGAAGCCCGGTAACGGGTGAAGCTGACTGGTACTAATAGGCCGAGGGCTTGTCCTCAGTTGCTCGCGTCCACTGTGTTAGTTCTGAA
>NZ_LBMK01000002.1:1163405-1433222 GCF_001005295.1 Streptomyces yangpuensis
CATTCCGAACCCGGAAGCTAAGCCTTTCAGCGCCGATGGTACTGCAGGGGGGACCCTGTGGGAGAGTAGGACGCCGCCGAACAACCCGCCCTTTTAGCTCAGTCGGTAGAGCGTCTCCATGGTAAGGAGAAGGTCAACGGTTCGATTCCGTTAAAGGGCTCCAATAAAAAGGCCCCCGCCATTCGGCGGGGGCCTTTTTGCGTTCCGGTCAGTAGTAGCCCTTCCCGCCGTTCACCAGCTCACGTATCGCGTCCATGTGGCCGGCGTGACGGGCGGTCTCCTCGATCATGTGGAGCAGGACCCAGCGCACCGAGGCGGCACCGGCCTTGAACTCCGTGTTGCGGCCCGTGTCGTCCAGGGAGAGCGAAGCCACGATCTCGTTGGACGCCGCGCACTGGCGGTCGTACTCCTCCAGGAGCCGGTCGAGAGGGATGCCGTCGGCCTGCATGTCCGCGTCCTCCACGTCCCCGAACTGGGGATTGGTGTCCGTGGGCCGGTCCATCAGCATCACCTCGAACCAGCAGTGCTCGACCCACCGCATGTGGGAGACGAGACCCGCCGCCGTCATCAGCGGAGAGGACGGCAGGACCGGGCGGCGGGCGTCCTCGTCGGAGAGCCCTTCGCACTTCCAGCGGATGATCGAGCGCTGCATGTCGAGCCAGCCCAGCAGCTGGGTACGTTCGTCGGCGGTGTAATCGGGGCGTGTGCGGGGAGTCTGCATGGGCGCCGAGGCTAGCCCAGTCGGGACCCGCCCGCACCGCGATTAATCGCCCGCCCGCGGGTGGGGGACGCGGAACGCCAGGATCGCCATGTCGTCCGAGGCGGGCTCCGCCGCGAAGCGCTCCACCGCCCGCAGGACACGGGAGGCGACCGCGCCGGCGGTCAGACCCGTGCAGGTCGTGAGGACCTCCGTGAGGCCGTCGTCGCCGAGCATCCGGCTGCCCTCGCGCCGCTCGGTCACGCCGTCCGTGACGCACAGCAGGACATCGCCCGGGTCGAGGATGACGGTCTGTTCGTACAGGTCCAGGTCCTCGATCACACCCAGCAGGGGCTGCGGTTCCGCGGCCGCGTCGACCATGCCGTTCGGACGCAGGCGCAGCGGGAGCGGGTGGCCCGCGCAGACGACCTTCATCAGGGCGCCGCCGTCCGGCTGCGGGTGGAGCTCGCCGTAGAGGAGGGTGAGGAAGCGGCTGCGGGCACCCTCGTCGAGGATGGCCGCGTTGAGGCGCTCCAGGACGGCCGGGCCGCCGAGGCCCTCGCGGGCCAGCAGCCTCAGCGCGTGCCGGGCCAGGCCGGTCACGGCGGCCGCCTCCGGGCCCGTACCGCAGACGTCACCGATGGCGAAGCCGTACGCGCCGTCGCGGATCGGGAAGACGTCGTAGAAGTCGCCGCCCACCTCGTTGCCCTCGCCGGCCGCGCGGTAGATGACCTCGACCTCCATGCCGGGGATGGCGGGGGAGCCGGGCGGCAGCAGGCTGCGCTGCAGGGAGCGGCTGATCGCGGTGCGCTCGGAGTAGAGGCGGGCATTGTCCAGAGCGAGGGCGGCACGGCGGGAGAGGTCCTCGGCCAGTTCGAGGATCTCCTGGCGGAAGTGCTCCTCGCGCGGTTTGCCGAGGGTCAGCATGCCGATGACGCGGTTGCGGGCGAGGAGCGGCAGGACCACCGTCTCGCCGCCGACCGCGAGGGCGGTCTCGGGCCACGGACGGGCACCGGCCTCGCGGACCGGTTCGGGCGGACTGACCCGGGACAACAGGGCCTTCAGGCCGTCGATGCGGTCCTCGTCCTCGTGCAGGACGTAACTGAGGTACGGGTCCGAGGACTGGTCGGCGATCGTGTAGACGGCGCACCAGGTCGCGAGCGTCGGGACGGTCATCTGGGCCATGAGGGCCAGGGTCTGGTCCCGGTCCAGGGTGCCCGCCAGCAGGTCGGACGCCTCGACGAGGAAGGACAGCGACCCTCGGCGCAGCCGCTCCAGCTCGCCGAGGCGGGCGGACTCCACCGCCAGGGCGATGCGGTCGGCCGCGAACTGCAGGTGAAGCGCCTCCTCGTTCGAGTAGCGGCCGGGGCTCTCGGCGGCGACGCCCAGGGAACCCGTGAGGCGGCCCTCGACCTTGAGGGGGACCGTGACCGCGGAGCGCATGCCGGTGGAGTCGAGCAGCGGAACGGCCCCGGGGACGGCGACGAGGTCGTCGTGGACGGCGGGCATGCGGGCGGAGCCGTAGCGGTTGGTGCCGGCCTCGACGGGGACGCGGGCGAAGCGCTGGCGGGTGGAGGGCAGGCCGGTGGTTGCCCGGACCTCCAGCTCGGTCTCGTCGTCGGTGGCGAGCAGCAGGAAGGCGGCGTCGGCGTCGAGGAGGTCGCGGGCGCGCTCGACGGTGCGCTGGAGCAGGCCGTCGAGGTCGTCGGGGGCGGGCGAGCCGATGAAGACCTCGAACGGGTCGGCGGCGCGGGGCTCGGCGAAGTGACCGCCGTCGGTGGAGGGCACCCGTACGGGGGTCTGCAACAGGGCGCGCTCGTCGTCGTGGACGAGGAGGCAGACGGTGGACGGTTCGCCGTGGGCGTCGCGGACCCGCAGGTGGGAGGCGTAGACGGGGATGACGCGGCCGTCGGCCCCGCGGACGCCGTAGCTGCCCTCCCAGCGGGACAGGCGCAGGGCCTCGGCGATGCCGGTTCCGGTGCCGGGGGTCTGCGGCCAGGCGGCGAGCTCGGCGAGCGGGCGGCCGACCGCCTTCTCGGCGGGGTGGCCGAAGATGTGCTCGGCGTCCTCGTTCCAGGCGGAGACGGCGTCGGCCGAGTCGACCTGGAGGACGGCGACGCGGACCCGGCTGTCGGCGAGGGGGAGCAGGCGGTCGGGGACGACGGGGCCCGCGGAGCGGGTACCGACCGGCCGGTCTGGCAGATCGAGGCGGAACCACACGTGTTTGTGGGTGGCGGTGTACTCCACGCCCCAGCGGGTGGCCAGGGCGGCGCAGAGCATCAGTCCGCGGCCGTTCTCGCGGTCGGGGTCGGCGTACGGCCGCTCGCCCGGGTGCCGCAGCGGCAGCTCGCGCTCCGGGTAGCGGTCGGCGACCTCGACCCGCACGCCGTCCTCGGTGCGCAGGCAGAGGACCTCGGCCCTGGTTCCGGCGTGGACCACGGCATTGGTGACGAGCTCGCTGGTGAGGACCACCGCGTCGTCGACGACGTCCGCGAAGCCCCAGCCCTGCAGGGTGTCGCGGACGAACGCGCGAGCGGCGGCGACCGAGCGCCCGAGAGGGTCGAAGCTGGCAGCCGCCCGTGCCGTGATCACGAATCTCCTTCGACGCGGTTGGACATCGGTTGCCAGGTTACTTACCTTCGCGGACGGCATGGTGCCGTCGTCCGGGAATCCACTCGCAGGGTACGGCCGGTGTGCGATGGTGCCGAAGTGTTATGGCCTGGTTCGGCCAGGGTGAAACACTGGGCAGGCTTGCAGTGCCGGCTTGTGACGAGTCAGGTGTCCGGTGGAACAGCGGTCGACCCTTTCGGGAGGGACACGGTGGAGTCTGGCGCAGTGGTGCGGCGTACGGGAACGCGGCCGAAGGGCGGGCGGTCCCGGCGCGGCGGCACGACAGAGGTCGATACCGCCGCGCTGAACAGGCTGCTCACGGCGCTGGTGTCGATGCGGGACGGAAACTTCCGCAAGCGGTTGACGGTGTCCGGCGAGGGCGTGATGGCGGAGATCGCCGCCGTCTACAACGAGGTCGCCGACCGGAATCTCCACCTGACCGGGGAACTGTCCCGGGTCCGGCGGATGGTGGGCCGTGAGGGGAAGCTCAGCGAACGGCTGGAAACGGGTGCCTGCGAGGGCTCCTGGGCGGCCGCGATCGATGCCTCGAACCAGCTCGTCGACGACCTGGCCCGGCCGGTGTCCGAGGTGGGACGGGTGCTGTCGGCGGTGGCCGAGGGTGACCTGGACCAGCGGATGGACCTGCGGACGCAGGCGGCCGACGGGGCCGGGCATCCGCTGCGCGGCGAGTTCCTGAAGGTCGGGCGTACGGTCAACAACCTGGTCGACCAGCTGTCCGCGTTCACCGACGAGGTGACGCGCGTGGCGCTGGAGGTGGGTACCGAGGGCAAGCTCGGCGGCCAGGCCCAGGTGCGCGGGATGTCCGGTTCCTGGAAGGACCTGACCGACTCCGTCAACACGATGGCGTACCGGCTCACCGCGCAGGTGCGTGACATCGCTCTCGTCACGACGGCGGTCGCGAAGGGCGACCTGTCGCGCAAGGTCACCGTGCACGTGGCCGGCGAGATGCTCCAGCTGAAGAACACCGTGAACACGATGGTGGACCAGCTCTCGTCCTTCTCCTCCGAGGTGACCAGGGTCGCCCGCGAGGTGGGTACGGAGGGCGAGCTGGGCGGCCAGGCCAAGGTGCCCGGGGTCGCGGGTGTGTGGAAGGACCTGACCGACTCCGTCAACACGATGGCCGGGAACCTGACGGCCCAGGTGCGCGGGATCGCGCAGGTGACGACGGCGGTCGCCAACGGCGACCTGTCGCAGAAGGTACGGGTCAGCGCGCGCGGCGAGGTCGCGCAGCTGGCCGAAACGATCAACCAGATGACCGAGACGCTGCGGACCTTCGCGGACGAGGTCACGCGGGTGGCGAGCGAGGTCGGCGCCAAGGGCCTGCTCGGCGGGCAGGCGCAGGTGCCGGGGGCGGCGGGGACGTGGAAGGACCTCACCGACTCGGTGAACACGGTCTTCCGCAACCTCACCACCCAGGTGCGGGACATCGCTCAGGTGACGACGGCGGTGGCCAACGGCGACCTGTCGCAGAAGGTCACGGTCGACGTGGCCGGCGAGATGCTGGAGCTGAAGAACACCGTCAACACGATGGTCGACCAGCTCCAGTCCTTCGGTGCGGAAGTGACGCGGGTGGCCCGTGAGGTCGGCGTCGAGGGTGAGCTGGGCGGTCAGGCCCAGGTGCCCGGGGCTGCCGGTACCTGGAAGGACCTCACCGACTCGGTGAACACGGCCTTCCGCAACCTCACCGGGCAGGTCCGCAACATCGCCCAGGTGACGACGGCGGTGGCCAACGGCGACCTGTCGCAGAAGGTCACGGTGGACGTCTCCGGCGAGATGCTCCAGCTGAAGAACACCGTGAACACGATGGTCGACCAGCTGTCGTCGTTCGCCGACCAGGTCACGCGGATGGCGCGGGACGTGGGTACGGAGGGCCGGCTCGGCGGCCAGGCCCGGGTGGAGGGGGTCTCCGGCACCTGGAAGGAGCTGACCGACTCCGTCAACTTCATGGCCGGGAACCTGACCTCGCAGGTGCGCCAGATCGCGCAGGTGACCACGGCGGTGGCGCGCGGTGATCTGTCGCAGAAGATCGACGTGGACGCCCGGGGCGAGATCCTGGAGCTGAAGAACACCATCAACACGATGGTCGACCAGCTCTCCGCCTTCGCGGAGCAGGTGACCCGGGTGGCGCGGGACGTGGGTACCGAGGGCCGCCTCGGCGGCCAGGCGCAGGTGCCCGGTGTGGCCGGTGTCTGGCGCGACCTGACGGACTCGGTGAACGGCATGGCCGGGAACCTGACCTCGCAGGTCCGCAACATCGCCCAGGTCGCCACGGCGGTGGCGCGCGGTGATCTGTCGCAGAAGATCGACGTGGACGCCCGGGGCGAGATCCTGGAGCTGAAGAACACCCTCAACACGATGGTCGACCAGCTCTCGAACTTCGCCGAGCAGGTGACCCGGGTGGCCCGGGAGGTGGGCACGGAGGGCATCCTCGGCGGCCAGGCCGAGGTCAAGGGTGTCTCCGGCACCTGGAAGGACCTCACCCAGTCCGTCAACTTCATGGCGAACAACCTGACCTCGCAGGTGCGCAACATCGCCGAGGTGACGACGGCGGTCGCCATGGGCGACCTCTCGAAGAAGATCACCGTCGACGCCAAGGGCGAGATCCTCGAACTCGTCACCACCGTCAACACGATGGTGGACCAGCTGTCCTCCTTCGCCGAGCAGGTGACCCGGGTGGCCCGCGAGGTGGGCACCGAGGGCATCCTCGGCGGCCAGGCCCGGGTCCGCGGGGTCACCGGCATCTGGAAGGACCTCAGCGACAACGTCAACACGATGGCCGGGAACCTGACGGCCCAGGTGCGCGGGATCGCCCAGGTCTCCGCGGCCGTCGCCAACGGCGATCTGACGAAGAAGGTCACCGTCGAGGCGCGCGGCGAGGTCGCGCAGCTCGCCGACACCGTCAACACGATGGTGAAGACCCTGTCGTCGTTCGCCGACGAGGTGACGCGGGTGGCCCGCGAGGTGGGTACGGAGGGCCGCCTCGGCGGACAGGCGCACGTGCCCGGGGTGTCGGGGACCTGGAAGGACCTCACCGACTCGGTGAACTTCATGGCCTCCAACCTCACCGGTCAGGTGCGGCAGATCGCCATGGTCACGACCGCCATCGCCAAGGGCGACATGACCAAGAAGATCGACATCGATGCCCGCGGCGAGATCCTGGAGCTCAAGACCACCATCAACACGATGGTCGACCAGCTGTCCTCCTTCGCCGACCAGGTGACGCGGGTGGCCCGCGAGGTGGGCACCGAGGGCATCCTGGGCGGCCAGGCCCGGGTCCGGGACGTCGACGGCACCTGGCGGGACCTGACCGAGTCCGTGAACGAGATGGCCGGCAACCTCACCCGGCAGGTGCGCGCGATCGCGGCCGTGGCGACCGCGGTGACCCGCGGCGACCTCAGCCTGAAGGTCGACGTGGACGCGGCGGGCGAGATCCAGGTCCTGCAGGACAACATCAACACGATGATCGTCAACCTGCGCGACACCACCCTGGCCAACAAGGAGCAGGACTGGCTCAAGGGCAACCTGGCCCGGATCTCGGCGCTGATGCAGGGGCGCCGTGACCTCGACGACGTCGCCTCGCTGATCATGAGCGAGCTGACCCCGGTGGTGTCCGCGCAGCACGGTGCCTTCTTCCTGGCGGTGCCGGCCGGCGGCACCACCGAGATCGGGACGGACGGGGGCGCGGAGGGCTCGTACGAGCTGCGGATGCGCGGGAGCTACGCGTACGCCGGCGGCCAGATGCCCATCTCCTTCCGGCCGGGGGAGGGGCTGATCGGGGCGGTCGCCGAGGAGAAGCGGACGATCCTCGTCGAGAACACCCCGCCCGGCTACCTGAAGATCTCCTCGGGTCTCGGCGAGGCCCCGCCGGCGCACGTGATCGTGCTGCCGGTGCTCTTCGAGGGGAAGGTGCTCGGCGTCATCGAGCTGGCCTCCTTCACGGGCTTCACGCAGATCCAGAAGGACTTCCTCAGCCAGATCGCGGAGATGATCGGTACGAGCGTCAACACCATCAGCGTCAACTCCAAGACGGAGATGCTGCTGAAGCAGTCGCAGGAGATGACCGAGCAGCTGCGCGAGCGTTCCGACGAGCTGGAGAACCGGCAGAAGGCCCTGCAGGCCGCCAACGCGGAGCTGGAGGAGAAGGCCGAACTGCTGGCCCAGCAGAACCGGGACATCGAGGTGAAGAACACCGAGATCGAGGAGGCCCGGCAGGTCCTGGAGGAGCGTGCCGAGCAGCTCGCGGTCTCGATGCGCTACAAGTCCGAGTTCCTGGCGAACATGTCGCACGAGCTGCGCACCCCGCTCAACTCGCTGCTGATCCTGGCCAAGCTGCTCGCCGACAACGCGGACGAGAACCTGTCGCCGAAGCAGGTGGAGTTCGCCGAGACCATCCACGGCGCCGGCAGCGACCTGCTCCAGCTGATCAACGACATCCTCGACCTGTCGAAGGTCGAGGCCGGGAAGATGGACGTCTCACCGACCCGGATCGCGCTGGTGCAGCTCGTGGACTATGTGGAGGCGACCTTCCGGCCGCTGACGGCGGAGAAGGGCCTCGATTTCTCGGTGCGGGTCTCCCCGGAGCTGCCCGCCACCCTGCACACCGACGAGCAGCGGCTGCTGCAGGTGCTGCGCAACCTGCTGTCGAACGCGGTGAAGTTCACCGACACCGGCGCGGTGGAGCTGGTGATCCGGCCCGCCGGTGCCGATGTGCCGGCCGAGATCCGCGAGCAGCTGCTGGAGGCCGGTTCGCTGCGGGAGGCGGACGCGGACCTGATCGCCTTCTCGGTCACCGACACCGGCATCGGGATCGCGGCGAGCAAGATGCTGGTGATCTTCGAGGCGTTCAAGCAGGCGGACGGGACCACGAGCCGCAAGTACGGCGGCACGGGGCTGGGGCTGTCCATCAGCCGGGAGATCGCCCGGCTGCTGGGCGGCGAGATCCACGCGGCGAGCGAGCCTGGCCGCGGCTCCACCTTCACGCTGTACCTGCCGCTGCACCCGAGCGAGCTGCCGCCGCAGGGGTACGCGCCGCCCACGCCGGGAGGCGCCCGCGGCGAGCTGTACCGCCGGTCCCTGGACGGGGCCCGGCCCGGACTGCCGGTGCTGCCGGCCGGGCCCGCGGCCGCGTCGGCGGCGCAGCCGCAGCCCGAGCGGTCCGCACTGCCGGCGGCGGCCGCCGGACAGGGTGGCGGGACCGGGCTGTTCCGGCGGCGGCGCAAGGCGCTGAGCGACCTGGAGCCGCGTACGGCGGTGCCGGGGCAGCCGAACACAGCGGGAGCCGAGGACGGCTGGGACGCCGCGGAGGAGGAGCTGCCGACGGTGGCCCGGACGTACGACTTCCGCGGCGAGCGGGTGCTCATCGTGGACGACGACGTCCGCAACGTCTTCGCGCTGACCAGCGTGCTGGAACAGCACGGGCTGGCGGTGCTGTACGCGGAGAACGGCCGGGAGGGCATCGAGGTCCTGGAACAGCACGACGACGTGAAGGTCGTGCTGATGGACATCATGATGCCCGAGATGGACGGGTACGCCACGACCTCGGCCATCCGGCGGATGCCGCAGTTCGCCGGCCTGCCGATCATCGCGCTGACGGCGAAGGCGATGAAGGGGGACCGGGAGAAGGCGATCGACTCCGGTGCTTCGGACTACGTCACCAAGCCGGTCGACCCGGACTACCTGCTGTCGGTGATGGAGCAGTGGATGCGGGGCAAGTGAGACAGGAGGGAGGGCGGAAGGAAACCGGCCGCTGACGCACCGTGCCCACGACGGTGTGGAACAGCGGTGAACGGGGAACCTTCTGCTCTCCCATCACGTTTCTGCTTCGTGCACAGTGACATCTTGGTGACAGGGTGTGGCGATCTCGGGACTGGGGCTACGATGACCGGCACAAGGACGGACGGCGCACGGGTGTCGTTCTCTGGGGCGGGGCCCGGCGCACAGACCGGTGCCAGGAGCCGGGGAGGCCCCATGCCGGGGCGAGGAGGACAGGGCATGGTGCAGAAGGCCAAGATCCTCCTGGTCGACGACCGGCCGGAGAATCTGCTGGCGTTGGAGGCCATCCTCTCCGCGCTCGATCAGACACTGGTCCGGGCGTCGTCGGGGGAGGAGGCGCTCAAAGCGCTGCTCACGGACGATTTCGCGGTCATCCTGCTGGATGTCCAGATGCCGGGCATGGACGGATTCGAAACGGCCGCGCACATCAAGCGGCGGGAACGTACCCGGGACATTCCGATCATCTTCCTCACCGCGATCAACCACGGTCCGCACCACACCTTCCGCGGTTACGCGGCGGGCGCGGTCGACTACATCTCCAAACCCTTCGACCCGTGGGTGCTGCGGGCGAAGGTCTCCGTCTTCGTGGAGCTGTATACGAAGAACTGCCAACTGCGGGAGCAGGCGGCCCTGCTGAGGCTCCAGCTGGAGGGTGGCGGCTCGAACGGCGTGGACGCCGGCAAGGAGACGGCGGGCCTGCTGGCCGAGCTGTCGGCGCGGCTCGCGGCGGTCGAGGAGCAGGCCGAGGCGCTGACCAAGCAGCTCGGCGAGGACGCGGCCGACGCCGGCGTGGTGGCGACCGCGGCCCATCTGGAACGCAAACTCACCGGACTGCGGCGGGCACTCGACGCGCTGGAGCCCGGGAGCGCCGGAGGGGCTCCGGCGCTGCCCTCGCAGAACTGACCGCGCACGCGTCCGGCTTGGCGGAGTGTCAAAGTGCCTACCCCGGCGACGACACGAACGGGTGAAGGGGTGGGCACGCGTGTCCACCGGCGCGCGCACCGGTAACCTCGGCCCCATGGCCTCAAGTACGTCCGGCAAGGGTTCCCCGAGCACCGCGGGCACTGCGAAGGGCCGCACCGGCCGTACGACGGCGCCCGCCAAGAAGGCGGCCCCCGCACGCAAGCCACCGGCGAAGAAGGCCGCGGCCGCCAGGCGCGCCCCGGCCAAGAAGGCCGCGGCCAAGCCCGTGCCGTCCCCGACGAGCGGGGTGCTGCGACTGGTGCGGGCCCTGTGGCTGGGCTGCGCGCACGCGGTCGGTGCGGTCTTCCGCGGGATCGGCAACGGCGCCAGGAACCTCGACCCGGCCCACCGCAAGGACGGCGTCGCGCTGCTCCTCCTCGCGCTGGCGCTGATCGTCGCCGCCGGCACCTGGTCGAACCTGAGCGGTCCCGTCGGGGATCTGGTCACCATGCTGGTCACCGGTGCCTTCGGGCGGCTGGACCTGCTCGTGCCGATACTGCTCGGCGTCATGGCGGTACGTTTCATCCGCCACCCCGAACAGACCGACGCCAACGGCCGCATCGGTGTCGGGCTGTCCGCCCTCGTCATCGGCGTCCTCGGCCTGGTCCACATCGCCTGCGGTGCGCCCGGCCGCGACGAGGGCACCACCGCCATGCAGAACGCGGGCGGCCTCATCGGCTGGGGTGCCTCCAAGCCGCTGATCTTCACTATGGGTGCGCCGCTGGCCGTGCCCATGCTGGTGCTGCTCACCGTCTTCGGGCTGCTCGTGGTCACCGCGACCCCGGTCAACGCGATCCCGCAGCGGCTGCGCCGGCTGGGCATCCGGCTCGGGATCGTCGCCCCGAACGAGTACGACGAGGGCTACGGGGAGGACCCGGGCGGCTCCGTCCGGCACGACCCGGAGCAGTGGCGGGCCCGCTCCGGCGCCGGTGCGGGCTCCGGGGATCCCGCGGACGCCGCCGAGGAGGAGGCCCTGGCCCGGCGGCGCCGGCCGCGCAGGACCGCCGCCCGGCCGGCGATCGACCGGGAGATGGACGCCGTCGACGTGGCCGCGGCGGCCGCCGCGGCGCTGGACGGGGTGGTCTACGGCGGTATGCCGCCCTCCCCGCTCGTCGCCGACCTCACCCACGGGATCACTCCCGAGCGGGACGGCGCGGAGCGCACCACGCCGGTGCCGACCGCCCGTGGCGAGCGCACCGCGGCGCCGGCCAGGCCTGCCCCGCCCGCCGCGCCCGCGGAGGAGCCCGCCGAGCGGCCGCACGCCACCACCGCCGCGGCCTCCGGGACGCTGGCGGTGCCCGACCTGACGAAGGCCGCGCCGGAGGCCCAGCCGCTGCCGCCGCGCGCCGAGCAGCTCCAGCTGCGCGGGGACATCACGTACTCCCTGCCCTCGCTGGACCTGCTGGAGAAGGGCGGGCCCGGCAAGACCCGCAGCGCCGCCAACGACGCCGTGGTCGCCTCCCTGCGCAACGTGTTCACCGAGTTCAAGGTCGACGCCGACGTCACCGGCTTCACCCGGGGCCCGACGGTCACCCGCTACGAGGTGACCCTCGGCGCGGCCGTGAAGGTCGAGCGGATCACCGCCCTGACCAAGAACATCGCCTACGCCGTGGCCAGCCCCGACGTGCGGATCATCAGCCCGATCCCGGGCAAGTCCGCGGTCGGCATCGAGATCCCCAACACCGACCGCGAGATGGTCAACCTGGGCGACGTCCTGCGCCTCGCGGACGCGGCCGAGGACGACCACCCCATGCTGGTCGCGCTCGGCAAGGACGTCGAGGGCGGCTACGTCATGGCCAACCTCGCCAAGATGCCGCACGTGCTGGTCGCCGGCGCCACCGGCTCCGGCAAGTCCTCCTGCATCAACTGCCTGATCACCTCGATCATGGTCCGGGCCACCCCGGAGGACGTCCGGATGGTCCTCGTCGACCCCAAGCGGGTCGAGCTGACGGCGTACGAGGGCATCCCGCACCTGATCACGCCGATCATCACCAACCCCAAGCGGGCCGCCGAGGCGCTCCAGTGGGTCGTGCGCGAGATGGACCTGCGCTACGACGACCTCGCCGCCTTCGGCTACCGGCACATCGACGACTTCAACCGGGCGATCCGGGACGGGAAGATCAAACTGCCGCCGGGCAGCGAGCGCGAGCTCAACCCCTACCCGTACCTGCTCGTGATCGTCGACGAGCTGGCCGACCTGATGATGGTGGCCCCGCGGGACGTCGAGGACTCCATCGTCCGCATCACCCAGCTGGCCCGCGCCGCCGGCATCCACCTGGTGCTCGCCACCCAGCGGCCCTCGGTGGACGTGGTCACCGGGCTGATCAAGGCGAACGTGCCCTCGCGGCTCGCGTTCGCCACGTCCTCGCTCGCCGACAGCCGGGTCATCCTCGACCAGCCCGGCGCCGAGAAGCTCATCGGCAAGGGCGACGGGCTGTTCCTCCCGATGGGCGCGAACAAGCCCGTCCGCCTCCAGGGCGCCTTCGTCACCGAGGACGAGATCGCCGGGATCGTCCAGCACTGCAAGGACCAGATGGCGCCGGTCTTCCGGGACGACGTCACCGTGGGGCAGAAGCAGAAGAAGGAGATCGACGAGGAGATCGGCGACGACCTGGACCTGCTGTGCCAGGCGGCGGAACTGGTCGTGACCACGCAGTTCGGCTCCACCTCGATGCTCCAGCGCAAGCTGCGGGTGGGCTTCGCGAAGGCCGGGCGGCTCATGGACCTCATGGAGTCGCGGGGCATCGTCGGCCCGAGCGAGGGTTCGAAGGCCCGCGATGTCCTGCTCAAGGCAGACGAGCTGGACGGGGTGCTCGCGGTCATCCGCGGCGAGACGGATTCGTAGCCGTTCGGCGGGCAACCGTTTCCCTTGGGCCCGCGTCAAGTTGAAGAGAAGTGGCGGCACCGCGCACGACATCGCGTACGGCGTCGGGCCGCCACGCCGGAGGGGACCTTCCCACACCATTCGGATGGCGTAGGAAGAGCACCCTCCGGTTGCTCCACCCTTTCGTACCCCCCCTAGACTGGACATCCAGCAGGTGGCTACACGCTCGAAAGGCGCCCTTGTGTCCATCGGCAACTCCAACTCCCCCGAAGAAGAGCGGCCTTCGACCGACGACCGGTCCGAGGACCGTCTCGTCGAACGTTCCGTCGAAGAGCCGTCCATCGGGACGGCCCTCAAGAAGGCCCGGATCGCCGCCGGGCTCACAGTCGACGAGGTCAGTTCCCTCACCCGCGTGCGCATCCCGATCGTGCACGCGATCGAAGAGGACGACTTCACGCGGTGCGGCGGCGACGTCTACGCCCGCGGCCACATCCGTACGCTCGCCCGCGCCGTCCACCTCGACCCGGTACCCCTGGTCGAGAGCTACGACGCGGCCCACGGCGGCCGGCCGGCACCCACCCCCGCCGCGCCGATGTTCGAGGCCGAGCGGATCCGCCCCGAGCGGCAGCGGCCCAACTGGACCGCCGCCATGGTCGCCGCCATCGTCGCCGTGATCGGCTTCGTGGCCTTCACCGCCTTCAGCGGTGGCGACGAGAAGGAAAAGCGCCCGGTGGCGGAAGGTTCCGCCTCCCCCAAGCCCGCACCCAAGCAGACGGGCGGCAAGCCGTCCGCCCAGCCCTCGCAGGCACCCCCGCAGGCCGCCAAGCCGGAGCCCTCGGACAGTGCCATCGCGGCCGCGCCCAAGGACCTCGTCACCGTCGTCCTGACGGCCGACACGGGCGAGAGCTGGATCTCCGCGAAGGACTCCACGGGCCGGCTGCTCTTCGACGGCACCCTCGTGCAGGGCGAGTCGAAGACCTTCACGGACAAGGAGTCCGTCGACCTCGTGCTCGGCGACGCCGGAGTCGTGAAGCTGTTCGTGAACGGCAAGGAGATCAAGGACGACTTCCAGCCGGGTCAGGTGGAACGTCTCACCTACACCAAGGAGGACCCCTCCCGTGATCAGCCGCAGGCGGGCTGACCGAGGGGCCGTCTCCAGGCGGAAGGCGTGATCCGGGGTCCCCGGGGTGCTGCGAGCACCCCGGGGATCTTGGTGTGCGGGGACGCGCGGCCGGGGCCCGCGCCGGGACGAAGTAGTCTTGAGTCCATGCCCGAACGCCGTACCGTCGCCCTTGTCACTCTTGGCTGCGCCCGTAACGAGGTGGACTCGGAGGAGCTCGCAGGCCGCTTGGCGGCGGATGGCTGGGAGCTCGTCGAGGACGCCGCCGACGCGGACGTAGCCGTCGTCAACACCTGTGGCTTCGTCGAAGCCGCCAAGAAGGACTCCGTAGACGCCCTGCTGGAAGCCAACGATCTCAAGGATCACGGCAAGACCCAGGCCGTCGTCGCCGTCGGCTGCATGGCCGAGCGCTACGGCAAGGAGCTCGCCGAGGCCCTTCCCGAGGCCGACGGGGTCCTCGGCTTCGACGACTACGCCGACATCTCCAACCGCCTCCAGGTCATCCTCAGCGGGGGCAGTGTCGAAGCCCACACCCCCCGCGACCGCCGCCAGCTGCTGCCCATCAGCCCCGCCGCCCGCCAGGCCGCCGACGTCGCCCTCCCCGGGCACGCCCAGGCGCCCGCCGAGGAGCCCGCAGAGGCCCCCGCGGACCTGCCGGAGGGCCTCGCGCCCGCCTCGGGCCCGCGCGCCCCGCTGCGCCGCCGCCTGGACAAGAGCCCGGTGGCCTCGGTCAAGCTGGCCTCCGGCTGCGACCGGCGCTGCTCCTTCTGCGCCATCCCCTCCTTCCGCGGATCCTTCATCTCCCGCCGCCCCGGCGACGTGCTGGGCGAGACCCGCTGGCTCGCCGAGCAGGGCGTCAAGGAGATCATGCTGGTCTCCGAGAACAACACCTCGTACGGCAAGGACCTCGGCGACATCCGGCTGCTGGAGACCCTGCTGCCCGAGCTCGCCGCCGTCGACGGCATCGAGCGCGTCCGCGTCAGCTACCTCCAGCCCGCCGAGATGCGCCCGGGCCTGATCGACGTGCTGACCTCGACGCCCAAGGTCGTGCCGTACTTCGACCTGTCCTTCCAGCACTCGGCCCCCGACGTGCTGCGGGCCATGCGCCGCTTCGGCGACACCGACCGCTTCCTGGAGCTGCTGGACACCATCCGCTCCAAGGCCCCGCAGGCCGGCGTCCGCTCGAACTTCATCGTCGGCTTCCCCGGCGAGACGGAAGCCGACTTCGCCGAGCTGGAGCGTTTCCTCACCCACGCCCGCCTGGACGCGATCGGTGTCTTCGGCTACTCCGACGAGGACGGCACCGAGGCCGTCACCTACGAGAACAAGCTGGACGAGGACACGATCGCCGAGCGCCTCGCGCACATGCAGCGGCTCGCCGAGGAGCTCACCGCCCAGCGTGCGGAAGAGCGGATCGGCGAGACCCTGGAAGTGCTCGTGGAGACGGTCGTCCCCTTCGACGAGGCCGAGGAGAGCGAGGGAGCCTACGGGCGCGCCGCGCACCAGGCCCCCGAAACCGACGGCCAGGTCGTCTTCACCGACGGCACGGGCCTGGTCCCCGGGCGTATCGTCACGGCGAAGGTGGTCGGCACCCTGGGAGTGGACCTGGTGGCCGAGCCCCTGGACTTCGACTTCGAGGAGGCGGCCGGATGACCGGTGTCCCGGCATCTGCGGCGGGCGGGACCGGCCGCCGGCCCGTACCCGGCGCGAAGCTGGGGGCCGCGGCGGTCGATCAGGCCAGCCTGTGGAACATCGCCAACATCCTGACGATGATCCGGCTCGTGCTGGTGCCGGGATTCGTCCTGCTGCTGCTCGCCGACGGCGGGTACGACCCGGCGTGGCGGGCCTGGGCCTGGGCGGCGTTCGCCGTCGCCATGATCACGGACATCTTCGACGGGCACCTGGCCCGGACGTACAACCTGGTCACGGACTTCGGCAAGATCGCCGACCCCATCGCCGACAAGGCGATCATGGGGTCGGCGCTGATCTGTCTCTCCTGGCTGGGTGACCTCCCGTGGTGGGTGACCGGGGTGATCCTCGGACGCGAGCTCGGGATCACGCTGCTGCGCTTCTGGGTCATCCGCTACGGCGTGATTCCGGCCAGCCGCGGCGGCAAGCTGAAGACGCTGGCCCAGGGCACGGCCGTGGGCATGTACGTCCTCGCACTGACCGGTGCGCTGGCGACGATGCGCTTCTGGGTGATGGCGATCGCGGTCGTGCTGACCGTCGTCACCGGTTTGGACTACATCCGCCAGGCGATCGTGCTGCGTCGCAGGGGTATCGCCGCGGAGCGGGCCGCGCGGTGACCGGAGGGGCGGGGGATTCTCCGGAGGCGAGGGGGCGTGCCGGAGCGCGCGAGGGGCGCACAGTCGCTGCGTACGCGCTCCAGCTGCTCGCGGAGAGTGACCAGACCCTCGCTGTCGCGGAATCCCTGACCGGCGGCATGGTCGCGGCCGAGATCACGGCCGTTCCCGGGGCCTCCCGGTCCTTCCGCGGCTCGGTCACGGCGTACGCGACGGAGATCAAGTACCGGGTCCTGGGCGTGGACGCCGCCCTGCTGGCCGCCGAGGGTGCGGTGAACGCCCAGGTGGCGGCTGAGATGGCGGCCGGTGTCCGCCGGGTGATGGGCGCTTCGTGGGGAATCGCGACGACCGGGGTGGCCGGTCCCGAGCCGCAGGACGGGCAGCCGGTGGGCACCGTTTTCGTCGCCGTGGACGGTCCGAAGGGCAGGAAAACGGTCCCGCTGAGGTTGAACGGCTCCCGGGCGGAAATTCGTAGGGAGAGTGCACGCACAGTGCTCGAGCTTCTCGCGGACGAACTCCGAGAGAATGCGCGGGGGCAGGATACGGAACAGAACGGGGGGATTTGATGTTTGCAGCCCTGAGTGAACACGACATCGCTCCCCGCACGGCCGCGGCGCGAGGCGGTACGGTGGGGCGTGAAGGATGCGGCTACACGGTCAGAGGAGGGAGCCACCGATGATTCTGCTCCGTCGCCTGCTGGGTGACGTGCTGCGTCGGCAGCGCCAGCGCCAGGGCCGTACTCTGCGCGAAGTCTCCTCGTCGGCCCGAGTTTCGCTCGGCTATCTCTCCGAGGTGGAGCGGGGGCAGAAGGAGGCATCCTCCGAGCTGCTCTCCGCGATCTGCGACGCGTTGGACGTACGGATGTCCGAGCTGATGCGCGAAGTCAGTGACGAACTGTCGCTCGCTGAGCTGGCACAGTCGGCTGCGGCAAGCGAACCGGTGAGCGTACCGGTCCGCCCGATGCTCAATTCGGTCTCGATGGCTTCGGTCGCCGGTCCGGAACGGGTGACCATCAAGGCGCCTGCGGAAGCGGTGAATGTAGTAGCCGCGTGAGCGAGCACGTGCGTGTTTGAGCTTGGCCGGAGCCCCGGCCGGTGCGTGGAGCACCGGACGGGGCTCCCGGCCGTTCTGGGTGCGGGCACGGGGGGCGTGCGAGACGATGGGGCCGTCCGGGTCCCGGCCCCTGGAGGTGTCAGTGCGGACATCGCTGCGCATAACCGCGGTGTCGGCCTTCGCGCTGACGGTGGGGGCCCTGTGGTGGTGGGCCGTGCTCCGGCTGGTGCTGGCCCCCGAGGAGTCGGGTGCCGTGGAGGGCGCGGTGGCCGTGAGCGGCTGGAGCCTGGGGCTGCTGCCCGTGCACTGCGTACCGGCGCCCCTGCGCGGCGCCCGGCGGCGGGCCGGCCGGGACGCCCGGGATGCCGGGGCCGGCTCGGGGGCCGGTGACGGCGCGGTGCGGGCGGCCAGGGCGGCCGGCCCTGCCGACGCGGCTACCAGGGCATCGACACGCCGCCGTTCGGACGCAGGATCTGGCCCGTCATGAACGACGAGGCGTCCGAGGCCAGGTAGAGCACCGCCTGCGCGATGTCCTCCGGCTCGCCGACCCGGCGCAGGGGGGACATGCGGACCATGGCCGCCTCGGTCTGCGCCTGGACCTCGGGACTGTGCTTGTCGGTCATCGGGGTGCGGATCCAGCCGGGGGCGACGGCGTTGACCCGTATGCCGTGCGGGCCGGTCTCGGTGGCGAGGGTCCTGGTCAGCTGGACGACGGCGGCCTTGGAGGCGCTGTAGCAGAGCAGGCCGGGCTGGGCGGCGTCCACGGCGCCGGAGGCCATCGTGACGATCGATCCGGGGCGGCCCGCGGCGATCATGGCGCGGGCGGCCTCCTGGCAGGTGCGCAGGACTCCCTTGAAATTGACGTCCAGGACCCGGTCGAGGTCCTCGTCGGCCGTCTCCAGGACGCTGCTGGTGTGCATGATCCCGGCGATGGCGGCGGCGATGTCGAGCGGGCCCGCCGCGGTGACGGCCGCCCGGAGCGCGGCCCGGTCGGTGACGTCGAGGGGGTGGACGGTGACGCCGCCGCCACGACCGCCACCGCCACCGGCCTCGGCGGCCAGGGCGGCCGTCCCGGCCAGTCCCTGTTCGTCGCGGTCCGCGCAGTGCACGTGGGCGCCGGCCGTGGCGAGCAGGACGGCGGTGGCGCGGCCGATGCCGCCGGCGGCTCCGGTGACCAGGGCGGTGCGGCCGGCGAGGTCGTACGAGGCTGTGGGTGTGGGCATGCCGGGACGGTACGACCGGATCTGACGAACCGTCAATCACCGCGTCCGGTCCTGCTCCGGAGCCTCAGGGGGTGGGGCCGGGCTGGCAGCGGGGGCACCAGTAGGTGGGACGGTCGTCCTGGGAGACCCTGCGGACGGGGGTGCCGCAGCGCAGGCAGGGCCGGTCGCGGCGGCCGTAGACGAAGAGCTCCTGGCCGGGCCGGTGGATGCCGGTGGTGTTGCGGTGGCCCGGCCGGTCGCCGATGTTCGCCGACAGCAGCCGGTGGGACGCGGCCGCCAGCCGCAGCAGCGTGGGCTCGGGAAGGCCGCCGACCGGCGTCCAGGGCGTGACCTGGGCGAGGAAGCAGAGCTCGCACATGTAGACGTTGCCGATCCCGGCGAGGTTGCGCTGGTCGAGCAGGGCCTCGCCGAGGGGTCGCTCGGGGGCGGCGAGGAGGTTGGCGGCGGCGCGTGCGGGGTCCCAGTCCGGCCCGAGGATGTCGGGGCCGAGGTGGCCGACGACGCGGTCCTCCTCGGCGGTGCGGATCAGCTCCAGGACGGGCAGGCGGTAGCCGACGGCCGTGTGCCCGGCGGTGCCGAGGACGGCGCGGATCTCGTGGTCCGGGCCGCCGCGCCACTTCTGGCCGGCGGCGAAGACGTGCCAGGCGCCGTCCATGCGGAGGTGGCTGTGCAGGGTGAGGCCGCCCTCGAAGCGGGCGAGGAGGTGCTTGCCGCGCGGGGTGACGTCGAGGGTGACACGGCCGGTGAGGTCCGCGGTGGCGAAGCGGGGGACGCGCAGGTCGCTGCGGGTCAGTTCGCGGCCGGCCAGGACCGTGTGCAGGCGGGTCGCCGCGCGCCGGATGCTGTCGCCTTCGGGCATGCTCCCATTCTGGCCCGGGGACGCCCGCCGCGGGCGGCGCCCCCACGGGCCGCAGGGGACGCGGGCCGGGAGTGACCGGGAGCGGGCGGTGCGGTGGAAGGCGTCCGGAGAAAGGCGCGAGCCCCTGCGCCGGAGTGCGGCCGCAGGGGCTCGGTGGATCATGAAGGGCCGAGGGGCCGAGGGGCCGAGGGGCCGAGGGGCCGATGGGGCCGATGGGGCCGATGGGCCCCGCTCGTCACTTCCAGACGAGGCCCTTGTTCGGGTAGCTGTAGGGGTTGCCCCAGTACTCGGCGGCGGTGACCTTCGTCTGGGCCGACGGGGCGAGGGCCAGCGCGCAGCTGGTCTGCGTCCGGCCGTTGGTGAAGCCCTTCGGCAGCGACTCGTTCGCGCACTTCTCGAACTTGCCGATGACCGACACGCGCTGCGCTTCGGTGCCGTCGCCGAGCAGGCCCTTGATCTGCGTGACGGAGGAGTACGACAGGTCCGTGGTGCCGGTGTTCTTGACCGAGTAGCGGATGTAGTAGGGGATCATCCCCTTCACCTTGTCGCCGAGCTTGAGGGGCTCCAGGTCGGCGGGGTCGCCCTGCTCGATCGCGGTGACCGTGAGGGCGATCTGGCCGCCCTTGTTGTTCCCGTAGCTGAACGGCATCTCCGCAGCCTCGCCGATCTTGAACGTTTGACCGGACTTCGCCGTTCCGTTCGCCCCGGCGGGGGCCTCGCTGCCACCGGTGGTGGCGCTGGGGCTGCCCGCTTCGGACGGGGCGGTGGCCGAGGGGGACACGGCGCCGGCCGAGGCGGACCCGCTCGGCGGTGCGGGGGCCAGCTCCTCGTTGCCGTTCTTGCAGCCCGTCAGGGCCAGGGTTCCGGCGACCGCCAGGCCGACCGCGCCGAGGGTGGTGGTACGCATGCTGGTGGTGCTCACTCTTCTACTCCCCCATGACTGTGCATCGCCCGTGCAATGCCTGTGATCATCTTGATAAAGGATGAATAAGCGCCTGTGCCAGCTCAGAGGCGGTCGGCGACAGTCCTGTGACATGTCCAGGACGTGAGCGGAACAGTCGGTACCGTTGCGGTGCTCAGGAACGCAAGCGCAAACCTCTCGGGGTGGCATGGAAACCGGCCGCCTCCAGGGCCCGGCCCAGGGGCGAGGTCAGGGCGGCTGCGGCATTGATCCGCTCCACCGTCAGCGCCGGCAGGGTGCCCGCCCGGCAACCGGCGGCCAGCGCGGCGACCGCAGCCGTCAGACGCGGGTCCTCCGGGCCGGGCCAGGACAGCAGGGTCTTGCCGCCGCGCTCCAGGTACAGGGTGAGCTCCCCGTCCACCAGGACCACCAGGGAGCCCGCCTTGCGGCCCGGCTTGTGTGTGGCGCCGGCCGGCGGCTCGGGCCAGGGCAGGGCCGCGCCGTACGCGTTCGCCGGATCCGCGGCGGCCAGCACCACCGCCGCCAGCGGGGGCGGGGTCCGCTCGGCGGCCCGGAGCCGGTCCACCGCGCCGTCCATCGCGAACTGGGCCGCGCCCAGCCCCTCGACCACATAGCCCCGGCGGGCCTGGCCGCTGTCCTCGAAGGCCGACAGGACGCGGTAGACCGCGCTGAAGCCCCCCTCGACCCCCTCCGCGGCGACCGCGCCGCGCGTCACCACCCCGTGCCGGTCCAGCAGGGTACGGGCCAGGGCGTGGGCCCGGTGGGTCGGGTCGGCCGCCGGGGGCGGCAGCAGCGACCAGCGCCCGGAGACCGTGGGCGGGCCCGTACGGGACACGGCCGCGCTCAGCGTGCCGTACCGGCCGCGCGGGACGGTACGCCGGGCCCGGTGGGCCGTGGAGCCCGCCGTCCGGCCCGAGCCGAGGACGGAGCGCAGCGGGGCGAGCGTGTCGTTGGTGAGCCGGCCCGACCAGGCCAGATCCCACACCGCCTCGGAGAGGGCGACGTCCGACACCTCGGGGAAGTCGGCGCGCACCGCCTGCGAGATCTGCCGGAAGAACAGGCCGTACCCACCCGAGAGGGCCGTCAGGACGGCCTGCTGCAGAGGGCTCGGCTCCAGCGGGTGCGGCGGCGGCAGGAGCAGCGGGGCGGCGTCCGCGAGATAGAGCGACACCCAGCCGTCCTTGCCCGGGAGGGCTCCCGCCCCCGCCCAGACCACCTCACCGGTGGTGGTCAGCTCGTCCAGCAGGCCGGGGGAGTAGTTCGCCACCCGCGACGGCAGGATCAGCCGCTCCAGCGCGGACGCCGGCACCGGGGCGCCCTGGAGCTGCTCGACCGCCCGGGCCAGGCCGTCGAGGCCGCGCAGCGCCCCGCCCAGGTGCTGCCACTGCGGCAGGAAGGTGGCCAGCGACGTCGGCGGGACCGGCTCCAGCTCCTGGCGGAGCGCGGCGAGGGAGCGGCGGCGCAGCCTGCGCAGCACCGTCGCGTCGCACCACTCCTGGCCGATGCCGGCCGGGTGGAACTCGCCCTGCACCACCCGCCCCGCCGCCGCGAGACGGTGCAGGGCGCCCTCGGTCACCGCCGCGCCCAGCCCGAAGGCGCCGGCCACGGCGGCCGTGGTGAAGGGCCCGTGGGTGCGGGCGTACCGGGCCAGCAGGTCCCCCAGCGGGTCCTTGACCGGCTCGGTGAACGCCTCCGGGACACCGACGGGCAGCGCGGTGCCCAGCGCGTCCCGCAGCCGGCCCGCGTCCTCGACCGCCGCCCAGTGCTCCGCGCCGCCGATCCGGACCCGGATGGCGCGGCGCGCCGCGGCGAGCTCGCGGGCCCAGGCCGGATCCGCCCCGCGCGCCGTCAGCTGCTCCTGCGTCAGCGGCCCCAGCAGGCGCAGCAGATCGGCGACCGACTCGGCGTCCTTCGCCCGCCGGTCCTCGGTGAGCCACTGCAGCTCCCGCTCCAGCTCCTCCAGCACCTGCGCGTCGAGGAGCTCGCGCAGCTCCGCCTGCCCCAGCAGCTCGGCCAGCAGCCGCGAGTCCAGCGACAGAGCGGCCGCCCTGCGCTCGGCCAGCGGGGAGTCGCCCTCGTAGAGGAACTGGGCGACATAGCCGAAGAGGAGGGAACGCGCGAAGGGGGACGGCTCCGGGGTGGTGACCTCGACCAGCCGGACCCGGCGCGCCTCGATGTCCCCCATCAGCTCGGTCAGGCCGGGCACGTCGAAGACGTCCTGGAGGCATTCGCGTACTGCTTCGAGCACGATCGGGAAGGAACCGAACTCCGACGCCACCTGGAGCAGTTGGGAGGCCCGCTGGCGCTGTTGCCACAGCGGGGTGCGGCGGCCCGGACTGCGGCGCGGCAGCAGCAGGGCACGGGCCGCGCACTCGCGGAAGCGGGAGGCGAACAGCGCGGAGCCACCCACCTGGTCGGTGACGATCCGGTTGACGTCGCCGTGGTCGAAGGCGACGTCGGCCGCGCCCAGCGGCGCCTGTTCGTCGTCGAACTCGAAGGCGGGCGCCCCCGCCGGGTCGTGGTCCAGCAGGTCCATGGAGAGCAGGTCCGCGTCGGGGAGGCGGAGCACGATGCCGTCGTCGGCGTGCATCACCTGTGCGTCCATGCCGTACTTCTCGGCGAGGCGGGAGCCCAGGGCCAGCGCCCACGGGGCGTGCACCTGTGCGCCGAACGGCGAATGGACCACGACCCGCCAGTCGCCCAGCTCGTCACGGAACCGCTCCACCACGATGGTCCGGTCGTCCGGTACGTGGCCGCAGGCCTCGCGCTGCTCGGCGAGATACGCCAGCACGTTGTCCGCGGCCCAGGCGTCCAGCCCGGCCGCCACCAGCCGCAGCCGGGCGTCCTCCTCGGAGAGGGCGCCGAGCTCGCGCAGGAACGCGCCGACCGCGCGCCCCAGTTCCAGCGGTCGGCCCAGCTGGTCGCCCTTCCAGAACGGCAGCCTGCCCGGCACCCCGGGGGCGGGCGTGACCAGGACCCGGTCGCGGGTGATGTCCTCGATACGCCAGGAGGTGGTGCCCAGCGTGAAGACGTCACCGACACGGGACTCGTAGACCATCTCCTCGTCGAGCTCGCCGACCCGCCCGCCGCCCTTCTTGGGGTCCGAGCCGGCCAGGAACACCCCGAAGAGCCCGCGGTCGGGGATGGTGCCACCGGAGGTGACCGCGAGCCGCTGGGCCCCCGGCCGGCCGGTGACCGTACCCGCCACCCGGTCCCAGACCACGCGCGGCCGCAGTTCGGCGAAGGCGTCCGACGGATAGCGGCCGGCCAGCATGTCGAGCACCGCCGTGAACGCCGACTCCGGGAGCGCCGCGAACGGCGCCGCCCGCCGCACCAGCGCCAGGAGGTCGTCCAGCTGCCAGGTGTCCATCGCGACCATGGCGACCAGCTGCTGCGCCAGGACGTCGAGCGGGTTGGAGGGGACGCGCAGGGACTCGATCGCCCCCGCCCGCATCCGCTCGGTGACCACGGCCGCCTGGACCAGGTCGCCCCGGTACTTGGGGAAGACCACCCCGGTGGAGACCGCACCCACCTGGTGCCCGGCCCGGCCCACCCGCTGCAGCCCGGACGCCACCGACGGCGGTGACTCCACCTGCACCACCAAATCCACCGCGCCCATGTCGATGCCCAGTTCCAGGCTGGAGGTGGCGACCACGGCCGGCAGCCGGCCCGCCTTCAGGTCCTCCTCCACCAGCGCCCGCTGCTCCTTGGACACCGAGCCGTGGTGCGCCCGGGCCAGCAGCGGCGGGGCGCCCAGGGCCGAGCCCGACTGGGCCATGACCTCGGCCGGTGACGCGTGCTCGGGCAGCTTCTCGCCGACGGCCCGTTCGTACGCGATCTCGTTCAGCCGGTTGCACAGCCGCTCGGCGAGGCGGCGGGAGTTGGCGAACACGATCGTCGAGCGGTGCGCCTGCACCAGGTCCGCGATCCGCTCCTCGACATGCGGCCAGATCGACGGTCGGTCCCCGCCCTCCCGTCCCTCCGTAGCGGGGGAGCCGCCCACCTCGCCCATGTCCTGCACCGGGACGACCACCGACAGGTCGAACTCCTTGGCCGACGGCGGCTGCACGATCTCCACCCTGCCGCGCGGCGCGAGATACCGGGCGACCTCGTCCACCGGCCGGACCGTCGCCGACAGACCGATCCGGCGAGCCGGACGCGGCAGCAGCTCGTCCAGTCGCTCCAGGGACACGGCGAGGTGCGCGCCGCGCTTGGTCCCGGCGACGGCGTGCACCTCGTCCACGATCACCGTCTCGATCCCGGTCAGCGCCTCCCGCGCGGCCGACGTCAGCATCAGGAACAGCGACTCGGGTGTGGTGATGAGGATGTCCGGCGGCCGGGTGGCCAGCGACCGCCGCTCGGCCGCGGAGGTGTCGCCGGAGCGGATCCCCACCCGGATGTCCGGCTCCGGGAGCCCGAGGCGGACGGACTCCTGCCGGATCCCGGTCAGCGGGCTGCGCAGATTGCGCTCGACGTCGACGGCAAGGGCCTTCAGCGGCGATACGTACAGGACCCGGCACCGCTTCTTGGACTCTGCGGGCGGCGGGGTCGAGGCGAGCCGGTCGAGGGCGGCGAGGAACGCGGCCAGGGTCTTCCCGGAGCCGGTGGGCGCCACCACCAGCACGTCCGACCCCTCCCCGATGGCCCGCCAGGCACCCTCCTGCGCGCTCGTGGGCGTGACGAATGCCCCCGTGAACCACGAGCGGGTCGCGGGGGAGAACGAGTCGAGCGCAGCGCCTGCCATGCCCCCATCGTGCACCCGGCCACTGACAACGCTCCGGACCTGGGCAAACGCGCGTCGGCGGCGGGGCGCAGAATGGGGGGATGGGGACGGAGGACGGCCACCGGGAGTGGGCACGGCACTGGCAGTACCCGGAACTGCCCGGGCTGGATCTGCTGCGCGCCCACTACGTACGCCACACCTTCCCGCGCCACGCGCACGACGGCTACGTCATCGCGGCCGTCACCGGCGGCATCGAGGAGGTCGGCCTGCCCGGCCATGTCGTGCGCGCAGGACCGGGCAGCGTGGTCCTGATCAACCCCGAGGTGCCCCACACGGCGCGCGCCGGGGCGCCCGAGGGCTGGGCGTACGCCACCCTCTACCCCTCCAGCGGCCTGATCGCCGAGGTCGCCGCCGAGATCGGCGTGCTGCGCGGCACTCCCGGCTTCACCGCCGACATCGTGGCCGACCCGCAGGCCTCGCGCACGATCACCGAGGTGCACCGGGCCGCCGAGGCCGGGAACGCGCTGGCCGCCGACACCCTCCTGCGGGGCGTGGTCGCCCGGATGCTGACCCGCTACGCCGGGCCGCTGCCCGCCCGTACGGTCCGCGGCAGCGGCGGCGCCGAAGCGGCGGCGGCCCGGGCCGTGCTGGAGGAGCGCCTGGCCGACCCGCCGTCCCTGGAGCAGCTCGCGGCGGAGCTGGGCACGAGCCCCTTCGCCCTGCTGCGGGCCTTCCGGGACCGCTACGGGATGCCGCCGCACACCTGGCTGACCGACGCCAGGGTCCGGCGGGCGCGCCGGCTGCTCGACGCGGGAACCCCGCCAGCGGAGGCGGCGGTCGCCGTCGGCTTCACCGACCAGCCCCACCTGAACCGGCACTTCACCCGCATCGTGGGTGTCCCGCCGGGCGCCTACCGCCGCGAGCGGGCCGGTCGGGAGGTGTCTCGTCGGTCGAGCCCGGCCTGATCGGCAGGACACCTCTGGGCCGCCGGGGCGCAAGAACGTACAAGACCCACTCGACGGGCCCCGCGTAGTTTCGGGGCGTGGGAGAGAAGCAGCTGGTCACAGAGCCAGAGATACGAGAGACAGCGGCGTCCGGCGGGCGGCCGCGGGCCGCGGTGGTACGGGACGCGCTCGGGGTCGGCGTCGCCGTCGGCCTGTCCGGGTTCGCCTTCGGCGTGACCGCGGCCGGAGCCGGCATCAGCACCCTGCAGGCCTGTGTGCTGAGCCTGCTCGTCTTCACCGGGGCCTCGCAGTTCGCCCTGGTCGGGGCGCTGGCCGCGGGCGGGAACCCGTTCACCGCGGCCGCCGGGGCCTTCTTCCTCGGCACCCGCAACGCCTTCTACGGGCTGCGCCTGTCGCAGCTGCTCCGGCTGCCGCGCGCCGTACGGCCCCTCGCCGCGCACTGGGTGATCGACGAGACCACCGCCGTGGCGCTGGCCCAGCCCGACCGGAAGTCGGCCCGGCTCGGCTTCACCGTCACCGGGCTCACCCTCTACGCGCTGTGGAACATCACCACCCTGCTCGGCGCGCTCGGTGCCGAGGCCATCGGGGACACCAGGGCCTGGGGGCTGGACGCCGCCGGACCCGCCGTGTTCCTGGCCCTGCTCGCGCCGATGCTGAGGACGGCCACCGAACGGGCGGTCGCCGCGCTCGCGCTCGTCCTCGGGCTGGGGTTCCTGCCGGTGCTGCCCGCCGGGGTGCCCGTGCTGATCGCGGCCCTGGCCGCCCCCGTCGTGCTGTGGATGAAGGGACGCCGCTCGTGAACGTCTGGATCGCCATCGGGCTCACCGTCGTCGGCTGCTACGCCGTGAAGTACGCGGGGCTGCTCGTCCCGGCCGGGGCCCTGGAGCGGCCCCTGGTGCGCCGGCTGGCCGCCCTGCTGCCGGTCGCGCTGCTGGCCGCGCTCACGGCCCAGCAGACCTTCAGCACCGGGTCCGCGCTCGTCGTCGACGCCCGTGCCGCCGGGCTGGCCGCCGCCGGGCTCGCGCTGCTGCTGCGGGCGCCGTTCCTGGTCGTGGTCGCGGCTGCCGTCGTCGTCACCGCGGGGGTACGGGCCCTGGGCGGCTGACCTGCGCCGGCAGGCGGCCGTACGCCCGCAGGGTCAGCAGCGCCTCCAGCGTGGCGATCGGCCGCCGCTCCAGGGAACTGCCCGGCGCCCAGGCCTCGCGGCGGACCGGCCAGCCGCCGTCCTGCTGCTGCGCGGCGGCCAGGAAGTCCAGCGAACGGCGCATCTCCTCGTCCGTGAACCAGCCGCGGGCCAGCGACTCGGGCCGCCGCGCGAAGTCGTGCGGGAACAGCTGCTCGCCCGGCGCGTAGCCCGGCGCCGGCGGGAAATCCGTCCGCCGCCGCGGATCGAGGACCACGAGCCGCTGCTCGCGCACCAGCCGTCCCAGCCGGTCCGCGGCCGTCGCCGCGCGGGCCCGGTCGGGGACGCCGTCGAGGAAGGCCACCGCGCTCTGGAGCTCGTACGGATGCGACCGGTGCAGGTTCTCGACCCGGTCCCAGCAGAAGTCCGTGGCCCGGAAGAGCCAGGCGTGCCAGACGCGGTTGCGGTGCAGCAGGCCGACGACCGGGCCGGTGGTCAGGAGCTCGCCCGGCGGGTGGTCGTGCACCGGGTGGTACGGGGCCGCGGGGTAGTCGCGCGGCGACGGGAAGACGACCGGAAGCGCGCCCTCCGGGGTGGAGACGCCTGTCAGGTGCCGGCAGAGCCGCTCGATCCGCTGCCCGGCGCAGCGGCCCAGGCTGTCCAGCACGCGCAGGGCGTGCGCGGTGTGCAGGGGCTGGCTCAGCGGGCCGCGCAGATCCGGGTCGAGCGCGTGACCGTAGCCGCCGTCGGGGTTGAGGTACGAACCGAGGGCGGTGTCCACCGGGTCGGCGTCCCCGCCGAGGAAGTGGAACGCGAACCGCCGCTGTTCCAGCACACGGGCCGTGAGCCAGACGAACCGCTCGGCGCGGGCGAGGTCGGGCTGCGGGAAGTGGGGGGCGTGCGGGCTGTGTGGGGGGTGCGGGGCGGGCGGGCTCTGTGGGGAAGCTTCGTCTCCGGGCATGCGTGCAAGGTAGGGCGCGGTGATGCGGGGGCGCGGGGCGAACGGCGCCGGTGCACTCTCCCGGGGGCGGGATACTGGGGGCATGCGGTTGACGATTTTCTGGGAGCGGATGGCCGAGCACTTCGGGGCCGGCTATGCCGACTCCTTCGCGCGGGACCACGTGATGACGGAGCTGGGCGGCCTGACCGTCCACCAGGCGCTGGAGGCGGGCTGGGAGACCAAGGACGTCTGGCGCGCGGTGTGTTCGGCGATGGACGTGCCGGCCTCGCTGCGCTGACGGCGGACGCATTTTCGCGGCACGGGCCGCCGGTGGGACAGACTGGGCGGCGTGGGAGCCAGCGAAGAGACGACCGACCAGCCCGCAGCCGTCCAGGGGGCGCTGCCGCCGCCCCGGGCGGCCGACCCGGGTGCCGCCCCCGGCGCACCGGCCGCCCCCGGCGCGGATCCCGGCGCGGGTCCGGCCGACGGTTCCGGCGACAGCCCGGGTGCTGAGACCCCGGGGGCGGCCCTGCCCGCCGATCCCGCCTCGCCGCGGGGCCCCGCGGACCCCGGCGGGCCGCCGCCGGCCTGGGGAGGGGAGCGCATGCCGCGCTGGCTGCCGCGCGCGGTGGTCCTCGTACTGGGCCTCGTCGCCTGCTTCCAGCTCGGCAGCTGGGCCTTCCATCAGCTGATCGGGCTGCTCGTCAACATCCTGATCGCGTTCTTCCTCGCGCTCGCGATCGAACCCGCGGTCGCCAGGATGGCGGCCGGCGGCATGCGCCGCGGGCTCGCCACCTTCCTGATGTTCGGCGCGGTCTTCGTCGTGAGCGTGGGGTTCCTCGCGCTGCTCGGCTCGCTGCTGGCCGGGCAGATCGTCGCCATGGTGGAGGGTTTCCCGGGCTACCTCGACTCGGTGATCAACTTCATCAACTCCACCTTCCGCACCGAGCTGTCCCGGCTGGAGATCCAGGAGAGCGTGCTGCGCTCCGACTGGCTGCGCAAGTACGTGCAGAACAGCGCCTCCGGCGTGCTCGACGTGTCCGCCACCGTGCTCGGCGGTCTCTTCAAGCTGCTGACGATCGGGCTGTTCTCCTTCTACTTCGCCGCCGACGGACCGCGGCTGCGGCGCGCGCTGTGCTCCGTACTGCCGCCCGCGAAGCAGGCCGAGGTGCTGCGCGCCTGGGAGATCGCCGTCGCCAAGACGGGCGGCTACCTCTACTCGCGCGGACTGATGGCGCTGATCTCGGGTGTCGCGACCTACATCGTGCTGGCGGTGCTCGGGGTGCCGTACGCGCCCGCGCTCGCCGTGTGGGTGGGGCTGGTCTCCCAGTTCATCCCCACGATCGGCACCTATCTCGCGGGCGCGCTGCCGGTCCTGCTCGCCTTCAGCGTCGATCCCTGGTACGCGCTGTACGTCCTCGGATTCGTGGTGGTCTACCAGCAGTTCGAGAACTACGTGCTCCAGCCGAAGCTGACCTCGAAGACCGTCGACATCCATCCCGCGGTGGCCTTCGGATCGGTCATCGCGGGCACCGCCCTGCTGGGCGCGGTCGGGGCGCTGATCGCGATCCCGGCCGTCGCCACGCTGCAGGCCTTCCTCGGCGCCTACGTCAAGCGCTACGAGCTGACGCGGGACGCTGACTCCTCTACTTCCCGTCCGCGTCGCCGAGTACGGCTGCCAAGGCTTCGCTGACGGTCGCCTCGGCGCGGGCCTTGTCCAGGCCGAGGCCGCTCAGGACGCCCTCGCCGTTCTCCAGCTCCAGGAGCGCGAGCAGGATGTGCTCGGTGCCGACGAAGTCGTGGCCCAGGCGCAGGGCCTCACGGAAGGTCAGCTCCAGGGCCTTCTTCGCCGAGGCGTCGAAGGGGACGAGGGCGGGGAGCTCGTCCTGGGCGGGTGGGAGTGCCGCGGTCGCGGCGGCCCGTACGTCCTCGGGCGAGACCTCCTGGGCGCGCAGGACGAGCCCCGCGAGACCGTCCGCCTCGGCCACCAGGCCCAGGACCAGGTGCTCGGTGCGGATCTCGGTGTTGCCGGCGGCGCGGGCCTCGTTCTGCGCGGTCACGACCACGTTGCGGGCGCGGGGGGTGAAGCGGCCGAAGCCCGCGTTGGGGTCGAGGGCGTCGGAGCCCTCCTTGTCGGCCTTGGGCACGAAGCGCTTCTGGGCCGCCTGGCGGGTGACGCCCATGCTGCGGCCGATGTCGGTCCAGGAGGCGCCGGAGCGGCGGGCCTGGTCGACGAAGTGGCCGATGAGGTGGTCCGCGACGTCCCCGAGGGCCTCCGCGGCGACGACGGCGCCGCTGAGCTGCTCCAGGGGATCGGTGTGGACCTTGTTGATGGCCTCGATCAGGTCGTCGAGGCGTACCGGATTGGTCATGCGAACGGGTTCCACCGAAGGGTTCGTCATAGGTGCAACCCTAGGTTGACAGTCGAGATGGCGTCAACCTCGGGTTGTCACTCGATGGCGCCCGCTACCCGGCGCCGCCGGGCCGGTGTCAAGCTGGAGGCACGGACAGGGAGGCTGCGATGGGGTTCTACGCCGAACGGATCGTGCCGCGGATCGTCGACGCCGCGTGCGGGGTGCGGACGGCCCGGCCGCTCAGGCGGCGCGTCTGCGCCGGCCTGGCCGGGGAGGTCGTCGAGGTCGGTTTCGGCAGCGGCCACAACGTCCCCTTCTACCCGCCGGGCGTCACCGGCGTGGCCGCGATCGAACCCTCCGACCTGGGGTGGGGGCTCGCCGCCGACCGCGTACGGGCCTCCCGGGTGCCGGTGCGGCGGGCGGGCTCGGACGGCCGGGCGCTGCCCTTCGAGGACGGCACCTTCGACGCCGCCCTGTCCACGTGGACGCTGTGCACGATCCCGGACCCCCTGGTGGCCCTGCGCGAGGTGCGGCGCGTCCTGAAGCCCGGCGGCGCCCTGCACTTCGTCGAACACGGCCTGGCGCCGGAGCAGGACCGGCGGGTGCGCCGCTGGCAGTACCGGATCGAACCGCTGCACAAGCGCCTCAGCGGCGGGTGCCACCTCACCCGGCCGGTCGTCGGCCTGCTGACCGCCGCCGGCTTCACGGTCACGGAACTCGACGTCTTCTACCAGGAGGGCGCGCCGAAACCCTTCGCCGCCGACTCGCTCGGCGTCGCGCTCTCGCCCGGGCCCGGCGGCACGCGGCTCAGTAGGTGACCGTGATCCGCCGGGCCGGTCCGTCCACCCGGATCCGCCCGCCCACCGGGATCACGAGCTGCGGGTCGGTGTGGCCGAGGTCCACGTCGAAGACCGCCATAGTCCCGGGGGCGTACTGCCGCAGCGCGCGCAGCACGGCCTCACGCTGCTCCTCGCGGTAGCGCTCCTTCCGCCCGGCGTCGAAGCGGTTCTCGAACGACCAGCTCTTCGCCCTGGCCATCAGCAGCGCGGGGAACTGCCGCAGCAGGCCGCGCTCGCCCATGTTCCGCAGCATCCGGTAGACCTCCTCGGCGCGCGGCATCTCCTCGGAGGTCTCCAGGAAGAGCACGTCGCCGGCGTACGCGCCGGCGGGCAGCACCGCGCGGTCGGCCGCCATCATCCAGGCGAGGATCTCCAGGTTGCCGCCCCAGCCGGCCCCTTCCACCACCCGGTCGTCGTTGTGCCACGTCCAGCCGTAGGAGCGTTCCATCGGCGGCTCGGAGTCGAAGGTGCGCGGGTCGTCCCAGGGGCGGTCGACGTCCCCGTACTCGCCGGAGCGGCTGAGCTCGTACGGGCCCGAGGTGAACAGCGCCGCCCGGAGGGAGGCGGCGGTGGCCGGGTGCATCGCGCCGGGCCGGCCGAGCTCCACCATCACCGAGGCGCCGTGGTAGCCGACGATGCCCAGGTTCCGCAGGAACAGCAGCAGGTTGGTGTTGTCGCTGTAGCCGAAGAACGGCTTGGGGTGCGCGCGCAGGAGGTCGCCGTCGAGGTGGGGGAGGACGGTGATCTGGTCGTCGCCGCCGATGCTGGCGATCACCGCCTTGATGCCGGGGTCGGCGAAGGCGGCGTGGATGTCGGCGGCCCGCTCCTCGGGCGTCGCGCCCATCTTCCGCGTCGTCGGGTACTCCACCGGCTCCAGCCCGAAGTCGTCACGGAGCCTGCGCAGCCCCAGCTCGTGGGGGAGCGGGAAGAGGCCGGGCAGCCCGGACGAGGGGGACAGGACCGCGATCCGGTCCCCGGGGCGGGGCTTGGGCGGATACAGGAATTCGATCATGAGGAGATCGTAGGTTCCCGGCCCCGGCCGGTCACCGGGATTCCGTGCCCTGCGGCGCGGGTGCGCGCAGGCGTACGGCGAGGGCCGCGATGTCGTCGTCGAGGCGTCCCCTGCTGTAGTGGAGGAGGTCGCGGTGGAGGGTCGTGAGCAGCTCCTGGGGCGGTGTCCGGGGCTGCCGGTCCATCCAGGCCGCCAGTGGGAAGAACTCGCCGTCGCGGGCGCGGGCCTCGGCGATCCCGTCGGTGTAGAGGAGCAGCAGGTCGTCGGGGGCGAAGTCGAAGCTGTCGATGCTGTACTGGTCGCCGATCAGGTCCGCGAGACTGAGCAGCGGCGACGGGGTGGCCGACTCCAGGGTGCGGAGACCGTCGTGGGTCAGGAGCAGGGGCGGGGGATGTCCGCAGTTGAGGATGTCGATGCGTTTCCCCTCGTGCGGGATCTCCACGAGCAGAGCCGTGGCGAAGCGCTCCATCGGCCCCTCCGGGGGGAAGGCGGCGTTGTAGCGCATGCTGCTGGCGTCGAGCCGGCGCGCGACCTCGACCATGTCGGTCTCGCCGTAGGCGGCCTCCCGGAAGGCGTTGACGATCGCGGCGGCGGCCCCCACGGCGGGCAGCCCCTTGCCGCGCACGTCACCGATGAGGAGCCTGACCCCGTGCGGGGTGTCGGCCACCTCGTAGAAGTCCCCGCCGATGCTGGCCTCCGCCGCGGCCGCGAGGTAGAGCGATTCGATCTCGAGCCGGCCGAGGCGGCGCGGCATCGGGCTCAGGACCACCTGCTGCGCCGCGTCGGCGACGAGCCGTACCTGGAAGAGCGTGCGCTCCCGCTGGAGCCGGACGTGGCTCCCGTACGCGGCGGCCACGGTGACCGCGATGATGCCCGCGGCGGTCCACCACGTCCCCAGGTCGGGGAAGACGAAGCTCAGGCCGATCATCAGGATGAGACAGACGGTCCCGAGCAGGACGGTGGGGAGCACCGGCCACATGGCGGCGGCGAGGGCCGGAGCCGCGGGCAGGAGGCGGCTGAAGGCCATCTCCGGCGGAGTGTTGTATGCCAGGCTGGCGATGACGACGGTCAGGATGACCGGCGACAGCCGCACAAGTCTTCCCGGGCCGGGGCGCCTACGAAGTCGTGGCCGTCCAGACTCGATCACACTTCATAGGATATCTACGCAACCTGGGCATAGCGCTCTGGCGTGGCGAGCTTGACAGGGAAATCGAACATCCATTCTGATGAGTTATCCACAGCCGAACCGGTCGTGGAGGCGCATTGTCAGTGGCAGGCATTAGCGTCAATGGCGTGAAGCGATCGACTCAAGCAAACCGGGTGGAACCCATGGCAGGCACCGACCGCGAGAAGGCTCTCGACGCCGCTCTCGCACAGATTGAACGGCAATTCGGCAAGGGCGCGGTCATGCGCCTCGGCGACAAGCCGAACGACCCCATCGACGTCATCTCCACCGGGTCGACCGCGCTGGACATCGCCCTGGGCGTCGGCGGTCTGCCGCGCGGCCGCGTCGTCGAGATCTACGGGCCGGAATCCTCCGGTAAGACGACCCTGACCCTGCACGCCGTGGCCAACGCGCAGAAGGCCGGCGGCACCGTCGCCTTCGTGGACGCCGAGCACGCGCTCGACCCCGAGTACGCGAAGGCCCTCGGCGTCGACACCGACAACCTCATCCTGTCGCAGCCGGACACCGGTGAGCAGGCACTGGAGATCGTGGACATGCTCGTCCGCTCCGGTGCCCTCGACCTGATCGTCATCGACTCCGTGGCGGCCCTCGTGCCGCGCGCCGAGATCGAGGGTGAGATGGGCGACTCGCACGTGGGTCTGCAGGCCCGCCTGATGAGCCAGGCGCTCCGGAAGATCACCGGTGCGCTGAACCAGTCCAAGACCACCGCGATCTTCATCAACCAGCTCCGCGAGAAGATCGGCGTGATGTTCGGCTCGCCGGAGACCACGACCGGTGGCCGCGCGCTGAAGTTCTACGCCTCGGTGCGCATCGACATCCGCCGCATCGAGACCCTGAAGGACGGCACGGAGGCGGTCGGTAACCGCACCCGCTGCAAGGTCGTGAAGAACAAGGTCGCGCCGCCGTTCAAGCAGGCCGAGTTCGACATCCTCTACGGCCAGGGCATCAGCCGCGAGGGCGGCCTGATCGACATGGGCGTGGAGCACGGCTTCATCCGCAAGGCCGGTGCCTGGTACACGTACGAGGGCGACCAGCTCGGCCAGGGCAAGGAGAACGCCCGCAACTTCCTGAAGGACAACCCGGATCTCGCGAACGAGATCGAGCGGAAGATCAAGGAGAAGCTGGGCGTGGGCGCCCGCAAGGACGGCGACGCCGCGGCCGGTGCCGCTGCCGGCGCGGCCCCTGCCGACGCCGCGGCGGTTCCCGCCCCCGCGTCGAAGGCCAAGACGACGGCCAAGGCCGCCGTGACCAAGAGCTGATCCATGCGCGAGCAGGAAGGGGGCGGCGGGAGCCGAGGAGGCCGTGAGGGCCGCCAGGAGCTGCCGCCCCAGAGCCCCGAGGAGCAGGCGCGGGCGATCTGCCTGCGCCTGCTCACGGGGAGCCCGCGCACCCGGCGTCAGCTCGCGGACGCCCTGCACAAGCGGGGCATCCCCGACGAGGTGTCGCAGGAGGTCCTCTCCCGTTACGAGGAGGTGGGCCTGATCGACGACGCCGCGTTCGCCGGAGCCTGGGTCGAGTCCCGCCACCGCGGCCGGGGCCTGGCCCGCCGGGCACTCGCCCAGGAGCTCCGGACCAAGGGTGTGCACGCCACCCTCGTGGAGGAGGCCCTGGGACAGCTGGACTCCGACCAGGAGGAGCAGACCGCCCGCGAGCTCGTGGAGCGCAAGCTCCGCTCCACCCGGGGCCTGGAGCGGGACAAGCGGATCCGGCGCCTGGCCGGGATGCTCGCCCGTAAGGGGTACCCGGAGGGCATGGCCCTGCGCGTGGTCCGCCGGGCCCTGGAGGCGGAGGGCGAGGACGCCGACGACCTCGGGTACGCGGGGGAGTGAGCCCGAGGGCCCGGGGCGGGGGCAGCCCCCGGGCCGGGACGCCGGGCGACTCCAGTGCCCGCAGGAGCCCCGCGCAGCCCAGTGGGCGCCCATGATGCTGCGCTACGCCCTTCAGACCGTCAGGCACCGCAACGCCGGCTTTCTCGGAGCCTTCGTCGCACTGCTGTGCGCGACCGCCCTCATCACCGCCTGCGGCACCCTCCTCCCCGGCCGGGTGGCGCTGCGAGTGGCTCCGGCGGAGGTCGCCACGGCGAAGGGGTGAGACCCCGGGGCCGCACCGCGGCGGCGGTGCGGCCCGGCGCGCTCACGGGCGCGGCGCCGCCGTCGGGGGTTCGGTACCCGCGACGACGGGGAGGCCCGCCGACTTCCAGGCCTGGAAGCCACCGGTCAGGTCGGTCGCGCGGTGCAGGCCCAGGGCGTGCAGCGAGGCCGCCGCGAGGCTGGACGCGTAGCCCTCGTTGCAGATCACCACCACCCGCAGGTCGTGGCCGGTGGCCTCGGCGGCGCGGTGACTGCCCGTCGGATCCAGCCGCCACTCCAGCTCGTTGCGCTCGACCACCAGCGCTCCCGGGATCAGGCCGTCCCGCTCCCGCAGGGCCTGGTAGCGGATGTCCACCAGGAGCCCCCCGGCCGACCGGGCCGCGTACGCCTCCTGAGCGTCCACGCGGGTGTACCCCGCCCGGACACGCTCCAGCAGCTCGTCGATGCCGACCGGGGTGACCGGGGTGAGCGGGGTGCCCGGAACGCCCGGGCCGGCCTGGGCGCTCACTGCCAGTCCGCCGGACGCTCGACCTGCTCCAGGTGCAGCACCGGCCCGCTGCGGCTGTACCGGCGGATCAGCGGGAGCGGCGGGTAGTAGGCGTGCACCGAGACCGCGTGCTCGTCCGGGGACTCGTTGAGGACCTCATGCACATGGTGACGCCCGAAGGCCCGTCCGCCGCCCGCCGCCAGCGTGCGGCTGCGGTCGACCCCGGGGGCCAGCTCCAGCGACCGCCAGCCCTCCGAGGGCAGGCGCACGGCCAGCGAGCGTTCGGTGAGCCGGCCGCGGGCGGTCGCGAACGCGCCGAGCGATTCGGCGTGGTCGTGCCAGCCGGTGCCGGTGCCCGGCGGCCAGCCGATCAGCCAGGCCTCGCTGCCGCCGGGCCCGTCGAGGCGGATCCAGGTGCGGCCCTCGGGATCGAGCGGCAGCGACGCCACGATGTCGGGGTCGGCGGCGGTTCGGAGGGCGAAGTCGAGGAGTTCGGTGGCCGAGGGGCCCCCGGCCCGTACAGACTCAGGGGTATACGAAGGTGCGGGTGCGGGTGCGGGTGCAGACATGGAAGGTGACCGTTCCTGGGTTCGCGGAAATGCGCGCAGGCCGGCGGACGGCACGGGGCGCGCGGAGGGAAGGGCGAATCAGCAGGAAGGGCGACACACGCAGCCCGCGTAGCGGAGCAGGTCCATATGGACCCTCCGCCACAGGCGTACGTCGTTGCCGGTCATTTCGCGAGTGAACCACGCGGGTCAGCACACGGTCAATCGATCACCACGGTCGGCGCCGACGCCGTCGTCGGCGAGGGCGAGGGCGAGGGCGAGGGCGAAGGCGTGGGCACCCGGGACGCGGGAGCGCCGGCCCGGATCGCGTCCGCCGCCTCGTACAGCTCCGCCGGGCGGACCCCCGCGAACGTCGCCGCCAGGTGTCCGTCCGGCCGCACCAGCAGCACGGTGTGCGCCGGCGCACCCGGGTAGCTGTCCGCGACCAGCAGGTCGGTGCGGACGGGCAGGGCGCTGACGGCCGCGGCCAGGCGGGGCATCAGCCCTGCGCTCAGCCAGTGGCGCCGGTCCCAGACCCCGGTGCCCGGGGCCACCAGGACCGCCAGCAGCCGGCCCTGACCCAGCAGGTCGCGCAACGGCACGGTCGCCCCGTCGGGCGCGGTCACCGGGACGTTCGCCACCGGACCGCCCGGTTCCGTGTCGGTCGGCACCTCGCGTACGGCGACCGGCGGGGCGTACGCCGGCTCCGCGCCCAGCGGCCCGCGCCCCAGGTGGCCGTCGGTCAGGAGGGACTCGGCGGAACGCGAGGCCCCCGGGAGGTAGGTGCGCAGGCCGCCCCCGGACCGCAGGGCCGGCATGGCCTGGTCGGCCGCGCGCAGCCGGGAGGCCACCGCGGTGCGCCGCTCGCCCTCGTAGCTGTCGAGCAGGGCTTCGGAGGCACCCTGGTGCCAGGCCAGGGAGAGCTTCCACGCCAGGTTCTCGGCGTCCCGGAGGCCCTCCTCGACGCCCTGGGTGCCGAGCGCGCCCAGCAGGTGCGCGGCATCGCCGGCGAGGAAGGCCCGCCCGTCGCGCCAGCGCCGGGCCAGCCGGTGGTGCAGGGTGTGCACGCCGGTGTCGAGCAGGTCGTACGGGGGAGTGGTACCGCCGCACCACTGGGCGAGGGTGTCGCGGATCAGGGTGACCAGCGCGTCGGGGGTCACCAGCTCGCCGCGGGCCGGGAGCAGCCAGTCCAGCCGCCAGACCCCGTCGGGCAGCGGCCGCGAGGTGACTTCCTGCGCCCCGCCGCGCTGCAGCAGGGCCTCGCCGGGCCACGGCAGTTCGGTGCGCAGCGCCGCCACGGCGTGCCGCTCGACGGCGGTACGGCCCGGGAAGCGGATGCCGAGCAGCTTGCGCACGGTGGAGCGGGCCCCGTCGCAGCCGACCAGGTAACTCCCGCGCCACCAGGTGGTCTCGGCGCCCCGGGTGTGCGCGGTGACGCCGCGGTCGTCCTGTTCCAGCAAGTCCAGCCGGCTGTCGTGGATCAGCTGGACGAGCGGGTGCGCCGCGGCGGCGTCGCGCAGTTCGCGCGCCAGGGCGTGCTGCGGGACGTGCAGGGGGGCCGGGTGGTCCTCGAAGGTGAGCCGGTGCCCGTCACGGCCGCGCCGCATCGTGCGCCAGGCGGCGAAGTACGCCCCCTCGTCGCGCAGCGTCGTACAGCCCAGCCGGTGCGCCATGGCCGCGGTGTCCGCGTGCAGGACGACCGTACGGGCGGGCCGGACCTCGTCCTTGCCGGGCCGCTCGTCGAGCACGACGGAGGGGACGCCCGCACCCGCGAGGGCGAGGGCCAGGGACAGCCCGACGGGCCCCGCGCCGACGACGATCACCGGGTCCATGGCGCGGCTCCCGATGTCCGGTATGTGATCACAGAACGTATGCAACCCATTGGAGGTGTCTGCGTCAAGTGACACCCGAGGGCGCAACGCAGCGTGGTGCGGCGGATGAGTTCCGCCGCACCACGCTGGATACGCACTATGGCTGACCGTATGTCAGGCCCCGGGGGCGTCGGCCCGTCGGGTCAGGGGGCCTTGCCCACGCCGGCCGCGCCGCCCGCGTCGACCTCGGCCACGTCGCCCTCGACGACGGCGCCGGTGCTCTTCTTCGACTGCCGCAGACGCTTCTCCAGCCAGGAGGCCAGGGTGGTCAGGGCGAAGTTCACCGCGATGTAGATCAGGGCGATCACGAACATGGTCGCGATGGTGTTGCTGTAGTTCGCCGCGATCTGCCGGTTCATGGAGAGCAGTTCCGCGAAGCCGAGCAGGGCGCCGCCGAGCGCGGTGTCCTTGAGGATCACGACGAGCTGGCTGACCAGTGCCGGCAGCATGGCCGTGACGGCCTGCGGCAGCAGCACGTGGGTCATGGTCTGGCCCTTGCGCAGGCCGATCGCCTTCGCGGCCTCCGCCTGCCCCTTCGGGAGGGAGAGCACGCCCGCCCGGACGATCTCGGCGATGACGGCCGAGTTGTACAGGACCAGGCCCGTGACCACGGCCCAGAACGGGCGGGTTTCGGAGGGGACGTCCATGAGCTGGGGTGCGTACAGCGCGCTGCTGAACAGCATCAGCATCAGCACCGGGATGGCGCGGAAGAACTCCACCCACGCGCCGACCGCGGCCCGCACCCCGGTGTGGTCGGAGAGACGGCCGATGCCCAGCAGGGCACCGAGCGGGAGGGCGATCACCATGGAGAGCGCGCCGGCCTTGAGGGTCTCCATCAGGCCGGGGATCAGGTACGTCGTCCAGATCCGGCTGTCGGTGACGAAGGGGGTCCACTTGTCGGCGTCGAGCTGACCCTTCTCGCCCATGAGGGACAGCGCCCACCACAGGACGAGACCGAACAGGACGACGAAGATCCCGCTGTAGATCCAGTTGCGCACCTTGGCCCGGGGGCCGGGGGTGTCGTACAGCACGGAGCTCATCGCTTCACCGCCACTCGCTTGGACACCCAGCCCAGCAGCAGGCCGGTGGGCAGGGTCAGAAGGACAAAACCGAGGGCGAAGACCGCGAAGACGGCGAAGACCGCCTGGGCCTCGTTCTCCAGCATCTCCTTCATCAGCAGTGCCGCCTCGGCCACGCCGATGGTCGCCGCCACCGTGGTGTTCTTGGTGAGTGCGATCAGTACGTTGGCGAGCGGTGCGACGACGGCCCGGAATGCCTGGGGGAGCACGATCAGGGTGAGTACCTGGAAGAAGCTCAGCCCCAGGGCACGGGCCGCTTCGGCCTGGCCGACGGGCACGGTGTTGATGCCGGAGCGCAGGGCCTCGCAGACGAAGGTGCCGGTGTAGGCGATCAGCCCGAGGACAGCGAGCCGGAAGCCCGTCTCCTTGAAGGTGGTGCCGCCCAGATCGATGCCCAGGGTCTGACTGAGACCCAGCGAGCAGGCGATGACCACCAAGGTGAGCGGGGTGTTGCGCACGAGGTTGACGTACGCGGTACCGAAGCCCCGCAGCAGCGGGACGGGGCTGACCCGCATCCCCGCCAGGACGGTGCCCCAGATCAGGGATCCGACCGCCGAGTAGAGGGTGAGCTGAACCGTCACCCAGAAGGCTCCGAGCACGTTGTACTGCCCGGAATCAAGAAAATCGAACACGATGCCCTGCGCTCTCCCCAGGATGGCCGGTGAGGTGCGCCGCCGCCCGCGGCAGGCGGGCGGCGACGCCCCTCACCGATGAATCAGCTGCCTTCGGTGATCTGCGGGGCAGGCTCGCTCTTGAAGTTGGCCGGGCCGAGGTTCGCGTCCACGGCCTTCTGCCAGCTGCCGTCCTCGACCATCTTCTTGAGCGCGGCGTTGATCTTGGTCTGGAGCTCCTTGTCGCCCTTCTTCAGACCGATGCCGTAGTTCTCGTTGCTCAGGTTCAGGCCGACCAGCTTGAACTTGCCCTTGTTCTTCTCCTGGGCCGCGTAGCCCGCGAGGATCGAGTTGTCCGTGGTGAGGGCGTCGACCTTCTTGTTCTCCAGGCCGGTGAGGCACTCGGAGTAGCCGCCCTGCTCCAGCAGGTCGGCCTCGGGGGCCAGCTTGGTCTTGACGTTCTGCGCGGACGTCGAGCCGGTGACCGAGCAGAGCTTCTTCTTGTTGAGGTCCTCGGCCTTGGTGATCGAGGTGTCGTCGGCGCGGACCAGCAGGTCCTGGTGCGCGAGGAAGTACGGGCCGGCGAAGTCGACCTTCTCCTTGCGCTTGTCGTTGATCGAGTAGGTCGCGACGACGAACTTGACGTCACCGTTGGCGATCAGGTTCTCGCGCTCGGCGCTGACGGCCTGCTTGAACTCGATCTGGTCGGGCTGGTAGCCGAGCTCCTTGGCGACGTAGGTCGCCACGTCGACGTCGAAGCCCGTGAACTTGCCGTCCGGGGTCTTCAGGCCCATGCCGGGCTGGTCGTACTTGATGCCGACGACGAGCTTGTCCTTGGCGCCACCGGACGCACCGCCGTCAGTGGCGGCGTCCTGCTTGCTGCCGCCACAGGCGGTCACGGTCAGGGACAGGGCGACGGCGACTGCCGCGGCCGCAGCGGCCTTGGAGATCTTCATGGTGAACTTCCCTCGGATGAGACGTTGTTGAACGACGAGCGACGCTTACGGCGCACGCACGGCCGACAGGAACCGTTCCGGCAGTGATCCGCATACGGATGACTACCAGACGTAAACCTCAGTGGTGCAGGATCTTCGACAGGAAGTCCTTCGCCCGATCACTGCGCGGGTTGCTGAAGAACTGCTCGGGGGTGGCCTCTTCGACGATCTTTCCGTCGGCCATGAAGACGACCCGGTTCGCCGCGGAGCGGGCGAAGCCCATCTCGTGCGTGACGACCACCATGGTCATCCCCTCACGGGCGAGCTGCTGCATGACCTCCAGCACCTCGTTGATCATCTCCGGGTCCAGCGCCGAGGTGGGCTCGTCGAAGAGCATCACCTTCGGCTCCATCGCCAGCGCCCGGGCGATCGCCACGCGCTGCTGCTGACCGCCGGAGAGCTGCGCCGGGTACTTGTCGGCCTGCGTGCCGACGCCGACCCGCTCCAGCAGGGACACCGCCTTCGCGCGGGCCGTTGCCTGGTCCGTCCCGCGGACCTTCAGCTGGCCCAGCATGACGTTCTCCAGCACCGTCTTGTGCGCGAAGAGATTGAACGACTGGAACACCATGCCGACATCGGCACGCAGACGGGCGAGCTCCTTGCCCTCGGAGGGCAGCTCCTTGCCGTCGAGCGTGATGGTGCCCGAGTCGATGGTCTCCAGGCGGTTGATGGTCCGGCACAGCGTGGACTTGCCCGATCCCGAAGGACCGATCACCACGACCACCTCGCCGCGGGCAATGCTCAGATCGATGTCCTGAAGCACGTGCAGCGCGCCGAAGTGCTTGTTGACGTTGCTCAGCACGACCAGGTCGTCCGCGGTACCGGCCGCGTCCTGAACGTCCTTGGTCACTGATACTCCGCTCATCGGCTTCTAGCTCCGTCCTCCTCGGTTGGGAGGACAGTAGTGACGTCCCGCGCACAACGTCATCACATCTGAGGGAGAATTGAGCATAACGATCCGGCCTCTTCCGGATACGCTCCGTGCGCGGCACCGGCGTGGTCGATCATGCGCGCGTACCGGGTGCATAACGGAAGGCGCGCCGCGGCGGAACCCTCTTGACGTGGGACTCCGCATGGGCGTGGATGCAGGGTGGCCTTTTCTGCGGCCGCACGTGCGGCACTGACCAGCCGCGAGAGCCGAGGGACCGCAAGGACCCCCGACCCGTGACCGTGACCGGGCACGGGTCGACCGAGAGAGAAGAGGAGAGGGGGACGACATGAGACTGCTGCTCGTCGAGGACGACGATCACGTCGCCGCCGCCCTGTCCGCGATCCTCGCCCGGCACGGCTTCCAGGTCACCCACGCCCGCAACGGCGAAGAGGCCCTCCAGGCACTGCTGCCCGCCGGCGCCCCGCCCTTCGGCGTGGTCCTGCTCGACCTCGGCCTGCCCGACCAGGACGGCTACGAGGTGTGCGGCAGGATCCGCAAGCGCACCGCCACACCCGTCATCATGGTCACCGCGCGGGCCGACGTACGCTCCCGCATCCACGGCCTGAACATGGGCGCCGACGACTACGTCGTCAAGCCCTACGACACCGGCGAGCTCCTCGCCCGCATCCACGCCGTCGCCCGGCGCACCGGAGCCTCCGAGGAGACCGCCGCCGGAAGCGGCGCACCCACCACCGTCCGCCTCGGCCCCGTCAGCATCGAGCTGCCCACCCGCCGGGTCAGCGTGGACGGCACCGACGTACCCCTCACCCGCAAGGAGTTCGACCTGCTGGCCCTGCTCGCGCAGCGGCCCGGCGTCGTCTTCCGCCGCGAACAGATCATCAGCGAGGTGTGGCGCACCAGCTGGGAGGGGACCGGGCGCACCCTCGAGGTGCACGTCGCCTCGCTGCGCTCCAAGCTGCGTATGCCTGCCCTCATCGAGACCGTCCGCGGGGTGGGCTACCGCCTCGTCGCCCCGGCCTCCTAGGAACCTCCTGCCGTGCGCGCCCGTCTGCTCCCCCTGCTCGTCATCCTGATGGCGGGCACGCTCCTCGCGCTCGGCTTCCCGCTCGCCGTGAGCCTCGCCGCCGGGCAGCAGCAGCGGGTGGTCGTCGACCGCATCGACGACAGCGCCCGCTTCGCCGCCCTCGCCCAGTTCGTCATCGATGCCCGCGGCTCCGGCTCCACCGGGGCGGACGAGCGCGAGGAGACCCTCCAGCACGAACTCGGCCGCTACCACGAGCTGTACGGCATCCGCGTCGGCATCTTCAACCGCGACGACAACGCCATGGTCCGCTCCCCGGGCTGGTGGCGGCTCCCGGAATCCGGTGAGGGCCGCAAGGCCTTCAGGGAGGCGCTCGCCGGGCGCCGCAGCCACGACCCGCCGCAGGTCTGGCCCTGGCAGACCAACGGAAAGCTGCTCGTCGCCTCCCCGGTCGTCCTCGACGGCGACGTGGTCGCCGTCGTCGCCACCGAATCGCCGACCGACCTCATGCGCGGCCGGATCCTGAAGGGCTGGCTGCTCATCGCCGGCGGCCTCGCCGCCGCCATGCTCGTCGCCTTCGGCGCCGCCCTGCGGCTCACCAGCTGGGTGCTCAAGCCCGTACGGACCCTGGACGCCGCCGCCCACGGCATCGCCACCGGCCGGATGAACTCCCGGGTCGCGGCCGCCAGCGGCCCGCCGGAACTCCAGCGCCTGGCGCACTCGTTCAACGAGATGGCCGACAACGTCGAAGAGGCACTGGAACAGCAGCGGGCGTTCGTCGCCGACGCCTCGCACCAGCTGCGCAACCCGCTCGCCGCACTGCTCCTGCGCATCGAGCTGCTCGCCCTCGAACTGCCCGAGGGCAACGAGGAGATCGCCTCCGTACGCACCGAGGGCAAACGCCTCACCCAGGTCCTGGACGACCTCCTCGACCTCGCGCTGGCCGAGCACGCCTCCGCCGAGATCAGCCTCATAGACATCGGCGCGCTGGCCGCGGAACGGATCGCCGCCTGGCGGCCGTACGCCGAGGAGAAGGGCGTGCGGCTCACCGAGACGAGCCGGACCGCCGTCACCGGCTGGGCCGATCCCATCGCCCTGTCCAGCGCGCTCGACGCCGTCATCGACAACGCCCTGAAGTTCACCCCCGCGGGTGAGGAGGTCGAGGTGTCGGTCGCCGCCGAAGGCCGCACGGTCCGCGTCGTCGTCGCCGACCGCGGCCCCGGCCTCACCGAGGAGGAGCTGCAGCGCGTCGGCGACCGGTTCTGGCGCAGCGGCCGCCACCAGAACATCAAGGGCTCCGGACTCGGCCTGTCGATCTCCCGGGCCCTGCTCGCCGGGGGCGGCGGGACCCTCTCCTACGAGACGAACCCGCCGCACGGGCTGCGGGTGACCGTGACCGTTCCGCGCACCGGCCCCGAGCCCTACTGACTCCCGCCGGGCCGGCTAGTGCTGTGGCCGGAAAGGTTCACCGGGTCACGGCGCCCGGCACGGCACCTCGCCGCGTTGTCGGACCACGCAAGTACGTCCAGTACGAGACGTNGGCCCTCCGCCTTGCGATGCACCGCACCGGACGCCGCGCCCCGGCAAACCTTTCCGGCCACAGCACTAGTAGGGCTTGGTCAGGTCGGTATCGCCGTGGGTATGTCGCGGTGGCAGGTGGGGCAGGCGCCGTTCCATGTCGCGAGAAGGGTTTGTAGCTCGCGGATGATCCGGTAGAGGCTCAGGCCGGCGCCGTGGCTTTTGGGGCTCTGGCCAGTCGTTGCAGGGTGCAGAAGGCGTGCGCGACGGAGACGAGGGTGACGTGGTGGTGCCAGCCGTTCCAGGTGCGGCCCTCGAAGTGGGCCAGGCCCGGGGCCTGTTTCATCTCGCGGTAGTCGTGTTCGATGCGCCAGCGGAGCTTGGCCAGGCGGACCAGGGTGGTCAGCGGGGTGTCGGCGGGCAGGTCGGAGAGCCAGAACTGGACGGGTTCGGCCTGGTCGGCGGGCCACTCGGCCAGGAGCCAGCACTCGGGCAGTTCCGGGCCGGCGGCCGCTTGGCGGACCTCGCGACCGGCAGGCCGGATCCTCAAGGCCACGAACCGCGAGTACATCCGCTTGAAGCCGCTGCGGCCGGTGCCGGGGCGGGAGCCCTCACGCCACTGCACCGGCTTCGCCGCCTTCCGGCCGGCCGCTATGACCAGCTGTTTCACCGACTGCGGCTTGTCGGGGTACTTCGCCACCGGTGGGCGTCCGGTCCCGGAGTACGGCTCGGCCACCGGCACCGCGGGGCCGGGCTGGGCCGAGAGGGTGGTGGAGATTCCCACCACGTAGTTGAGGCCGCGGGCCTGCAGGCCGTGCCGGAAGGCGGCGGCGTCGCCGTATCCGGCGTCCGCAATGGCCAGGGGCACCTCGATGCCCCACGAACGGGTCTCATCCAGCATGTCGAGAGCGAGCTGCCATTTCTCCACATGCCCGATGTCGTCGGGGATACCGCAGGCGGCACGGCGGGCGACCTTGCCCGGATCCGCCTTCACGGACCCGGGCGCCCAGGTCTCGGGCAGGAACAGCCGCCAGTCGACCGCCGCCGAGGCATGATCGGAGGCCATGTGCAGGGAGACGCCCACCTGGCAGTTGGTGACCTTGCCCGCGGTGCCGGTGTACTGCCGCGACACACACGCCGAGGCATTGCCGTCCTTGAGGAACCCGGTGTCGTCGAAGACCAGCACGGTGGGCCGGATCGCCTTCTCCATCCTCCAGGCCAGCCGGGCCCGCACATGCGCCGGATCCCACGGACTGGAGGTGATGAAGTGGGCCAGGGCCTGCCGGTTCCCGTCCTCGCCCAGCCGGGCGGCCATCGGCTCAACCGACTTGCGCTGCCCGTCGGTCAGCAGCCCACGCAGGTAGACCCGCCCCCACCGACGCTGATCATTCCGCGCGAACGGCTCGAAAACCTCCGCCGCGAAATCCTCCAACTCACCACGCACAGCAGCAATCTCGTCCGGAGTCACACCCCTTCAACGCAACACCAGGCCAGAAGGAAACGCTCAACCGCAACCGACCNCCACGCACAGCAGCAATCTCGTCCGGAGTCACACCCCTTCAACGCAACACCAGGCCAGAAGGAAACGCTCAACCGCAACCGACCCGACCAAGCACTACTAGGCACAGCCGGTATGCGGCCGCCACGTGGTTTCGGACGGGCGGGTCCTCAGCTGGTCGAAGTCGGGCCCGTCGTCGGGTAGTCGTACGAGGGGACGTGCGGCAGCTGCGCGAGGTCAGGGCGCCAGGTGCGGAGCACCGCCGCCGAGGGGGCGTACAACGCCGACGGGATCTCGGCGGGCGCGAACCACTCCCAGCGGGCGATCTTGTGGGGTTCGGTGACGGCGGGCACGCCCTCCGCCGTGGTGGTGACGGCGGCCGCCGTCAGCCGGGTCAGCCCGGACTTCGCGTCGATCTGGACGGACAGGACGCGGATGCCCTCGGGAGCCACCCGCAGGTCCGTCTCCTCGGCCAACTCCCGGGCGGCGGCGTGCTCGAAGCCCTCTCCGGGGTCGACCTTGCCGCCGGGCAGCTCCCAACGGCCGTCGTGCGCCTGGCCGAGCAGCACCCGGCCGTCCCCGCCGACGACGACGAGGCCGACGCCGACGACGGCGTTCGGCTGGGGCACGGCGCGCTCGGGGCGTTCGGGTCCTTCGGGGCGTTCGCCGGTGGTGGTCATGGACGTCCTTCCGAAGAGGTGGTGGGCCGGGCGCGGACGTGGATCCGTTCGCCCTGGGGGCCGAAGAGGCTGAGGAACTCCGCAGGCTGCGGACCGGCGTTGAAGAAGGCGTGCGGCGTCCGCGTGTCGAACTCGGCGGCCTCGCCGGGGCCGAGCACGAGGTCGTGCTCCCCGAGCAGCAGCCGGACCCGTCCGGACAGCACGTACAGCCACTCGTAGCCCTCGTGGACCTTCAGCTCGGGTACGGCCGGCGGCCCCTCGACGGGCGGCAGGATCTGCTTGAAGGCGTGCACCCCGCCGAAGTTGCGGGTCAGCGGCACGTAGGTGTGGCCGTGCCGGACGAAGGGGCGCGGGCGGATCCGCGGGTCTCCGGTCTCCGGGGCACCGACCAGCTCGTCCAGCGCCACCCGGTGCGCCTTGGCCAGCGGCAGCAGCAGCTCCAGCGTCGGCCTGCGCTGCCCGGACTCCAGCCGGGAGAGCGTGGAGAGCGAGATGCCGGTGGTCTCGCTGAGCTGGGCCAGGGTGGTGCCGCGCTGCCGGCGCAGGGCCCGCAGCCGCGGGCCCACGGCGGTGAGCACCTCGGTGAGTTCCTCGTCGTCCTGCTTCTCGGGGGCCATGACTCCATTTGCCGCTTCGGCAAGAACATTTGTCAAACGGCGGCATCGGGCAGACCCTCGCAGACATGGACAACTCAAAGGAAGAATCGTTCGACGTGGTCGTCGTCGGTGGCGGTGCGGCCGGGCTGGCAGGGGCGCTCACCCTGGTCCGGGCCCGCCGATCGGTGCTCGTGATCGACTCCGGCAGCCCGCGCAACGCCCCGGCCGCGCACCTGCACGGCTACCTCGGCCTGGACGGGCAGAGCCCGGCCGAGCTGCTCGCCAGGGGGCGCGCGGAGGTGGAGGGCTACGGCGGGCGGATCCGGCCGGGCACGGCCGTCGCCGCGGACCGGCTGCCCGACGGGAGCTTCCGGGTCCGCTGCGGGGACGGGTCGACCGTGCGGGCGGGCCGGCTGCTGGTCGCCACCGGCCTGGTGGACGAGCTGCCCGCGGTGCCGGGGCTCGGGGCGCGCTGGGGACGGGATGTGCTGCACTGCCCGTACTGCCACGGCTGGGAGGTCAGGGACCAGCCACTCGCGGTGCTCGCCGATGGTCCGATCGCCGTGCACCAGGCGCAGCTGTGGCGGCACTGGAGCGAGCGGACCACGCTGCTCGCGCACACCTGGCCGCTCGGGGCGGAGGACCGGGAGCTGCTGGCGGCCCTCGGGATCCGGATCGTCGAGGGCGAGGTGACCGGCCTGGTCGTCGAGGACGACCGGCTGACCGGGGCGAGTCTGGCCGAGGGGGGCGTGGTGGAGTTCCGGGCGCTGGTGGTGGCCCCGCGGTTCACGGCCCGTTCGGGCGTCCTGACCGGTCTGGGTCTGCCGACCGCGGACATGACGCGGGACGGCCATGTGATCGGCACGTGCGTCGAATCCGACCCGGCGACCGGGGCCACCGCGCTCCGGGGGGTCTGGGTGGCGGGCAATGTGACCGCGCCGCTGGAGAAGGTCGCGGGGGCGGCAGCTCAGGGCGCGCAGGCGGCCGCCGCGCTCAACGCCGACCTGATCGAGGCGGAGACCCGGCGGGCGGTGGAGGTCCATCGGGCGGGGACCGGCCGAGCGGGCACCCCTCCCGCGGGCTCGGCGGCGGGCTCGGCGGTGTCCGCGGCGGCTGGATCGGCGACGGGTGCGGCCGACCGTACGGTCCGGGGCTGACCGGCCGCGTCACGGGCGGGCCGGGTTCGCGCAACGGGCGGGCCGGGCGGGTGGGCCGTGGCCCGGTGACGGCGTGCCGGACAGATGTGCGGGTTTCGGCCCGCCTCCGTACGTGCAGGCTCTGGGCGGTGTGATCGTCGTACGGTCCGAGGCCCAACGGGCCCAACGGGTCCAACGGGTCCAACGGGTCCTTAAGGTTCGGGGGGACGTTCCATGGCACATGTGCTGGTGATCGGCGGAGGGATCGGCGGGCTCGCCACCGCCCTGCTCGCGGCGCGGCGCGGACATACGGCAGAGCTCTTCGAGCGCGACACGCGCGCCCCCGGCACTGCCCTCGACCGGGACTTCTTCGGCTGGCGGCGGCCGACCGTACCGCAGGCGGCCCAGCCGCACGCGCTGCTGGGAGCCGCCCGCAACGTCCTGCGGGACGATCTGCCCGACGTGTACGCGGAGATGCTCCGGCTCGGCGCCCGTGAGCGGCACGAATTGGACTGGTTCGACGTACGGCCGCCCGCGCTACCGGGGGACGACGACCTCGTCATGCTCCAGGCACGGCGCATCCTGCTGGAGAGCGCGCTGGCCACGGCGCTGCGCGCGGAGCCCGGGGTGGTCGTCCGCCACGGGGAGCAGGTCACGGGACTCACCACCGCGCCGGCCGGAGAGGGGCAGGCCGGGGGCGAACCGGCTGGTGGCGAGCCGCCCGGGGGTGAACCGTCCGACGGGGTCCGGGTGACGGGAGTGACCACCGGGGCGGACCGCTACGAGGGGGATCTCGTCGTCGACGCGGGCGGCCGCCGCGGAGGCGTCGAGCGCAGGCTCGGCGCCGTGGGCTGCCGGCCGCCCGTCGTCGAACGGCACCGCACGGGGCTCGCGTACTTCTGCCGCTGGTACCGGCTGCCCGCGGGCACGGACGAGGGGCCGCGGCGGCCCTGGGCGGTGACCGGAGGCGCCTTCGCCGGGTGCGCGGTCTTCCCGGCCGACAACCGGGTCTTCGCCGTGACGCTGTTCGTGCACACCGCCGACACCACGCGTTCGGCGCTGCGCGACCCCGCGGTTTTCGAGCGGGCGGCCCGTTCCTTCCCGCCCGGCGCGGCCTGGCTGGCGCTCGGCGCCGAGCCGCTGTCGGGCGTACTGGCCACGGCGAGCCTGGACAACCGCTGGAGCGCGCTCGTGGACGAGCGGGGGCCGGTGGTGACCGGGCTGGTGCCGGTCGGCGACTCCATCACGCACACCAACCCGACGCTCGGGCAGGGCACCTCGCTCGCCCTGTGGGCGGCGCGCAGGGTGGCCCGTACGGCGCACCGGGACCCCGGGTCGGAGCGGTACGCCGTGGACCACCACGAGTGGGCGGTGCGGACGCTGAAGCCGTGGTTCGACTTCCAGGTGGTCGCCGACGCGGCCATCGGCGAGCGCTTCGCGACCCGGGCGGGACGTACGGGGACGGCGCGCGAGGTGGCCGCGCTGTTCGACTGCGCGCTGGAGGACCCCGAGGTGATGCGGGCCCGGGCGCGGGTCCGGCACCTGGCCGAGCCACCGGAGCGGGCGTACGCGGACCCGGAGATCCGGGCGCGGGTGGCGCGCTGGCTGTCGGCGCGGCCGGACTACGCGCCGAACGAGGTGGGGCCGGACCGGGAGGAGTGGGAGAAGCTGACGGCGGGATGACGCGGCGGCCGGGTCCGTGGCCGGCCCGTGGGAGCGCCGGGGGGTGGGGGTCGGTCTCAGCCGGCCTCAGCCGGCCTGCCCGAGGACTTCGGCGAGGTCGTAGCCCACGACCTCCTCCAGCTGGGCGTAGGTGCAGCTCGCGGGTGTCCGGTCGGGCCGCCAGCGCCGGAACTGGGCGGTGTGCCGGAAGCGGTCGCCCTCCATGTGGTCGTAGCCGACCTCGACGACGCGTTCGGGGCGCAGCGGCACCCAGGAGAGGTCCTTCCTGCCGGTCCAGCGGCTCTGCGCGCCGGGGAGCCGGGCGCTCTCGTGGGCGGACTCCTCGGCCCAGGCGGCCCACGGGTGCCCGGCCGGGTCGGCCATCCGCAGCGGTTCGAGCTCCTCCACCAGCTCGGCCCGGCGCTTCATGGGGAAGGCGGCGCAGACGCCCACGTGCTGGAGCGTGCCCTGCTCGTCGTGGAGGCCGAGCAGCAGCGATCCGACAATCGGACCGCTCTTGTGGAAACGGAAACCGGCGACGACGACATCGGCGGTACGTTCGTGCTTGATCTTGTACATGAGGCGGGCATCGGGCCGGTAGGGGAGATCGAGCGGTTTGGCGATCACTCCGTCGAGCCCGGCGCCCTCGAAACGCTCGAACCACTCCTGCGCGAGCGCGGGATCGGTGGTCGCGGGCGCGAGGTGGATGGGGGGCCGAGCAGTGGACAGGGACGTGACCAGGGCGGCACGGCGGTCGGTGAGCGGGGTGTCGAGGAGCGCCTCGTCGCCGAGGGCGAGCAGATCGAAGGCGACGAAGCTGGCGGGGGTGGTCTCGGCCAGAAGCCTGACACGGGACTGGGCGGGATGGATGCGCTCGGTCAGCCGGTCGAAGTCCAGACGCCCGTCATGGACGATCACGATCTCGCCGTCCACGACGCAACGGCCGGGCAGATTCACCCTCAGGGCCTCCACCAGCTCCGGAAAGTACCTGGCCAAGGACTTACCCGTGCGGCTGCCGATCTCGATCTCGTCGCCGTCGCGGTGCACGACCGCCCGGAAGCCGTCCCACTTGGCCTCGTACTGCATGCCGGGCGGGATCTTCGCCACTGACTTGGCAAGCATCGGTTTGACCGGCGGCATCACAGGCAGATCCATGCCATCGATTCTGCGGCGGTACGTCCGGACCTGCCCGGTATGCGCCGACGGTCCGGCGCGCCTACGGTGGCGCACATGGGTGCTGCGGGCAATGCGATCGAGCTGGAGGCGGCCGGGCGGACGGTACGGCTGTCCAACCCGGACAAGGTGTACTTCCCGGAGCGCGGCCTCACCAAGCGGCACGTCGCCGAGTACTACCTGGCCGTCGCGGACGGAGTCCTGCGCGCCCTCCGCGACCGGCCGACCACCCTGGAGCGCTATCCCGACGGGGTGGAGGGCGAGTCCTTCTTCCAGAAACGGGCCCCCAAGAACCTGCCCGACTGGATCCCCACCGCCCACATCGCCTTCCCGAGCGGCCGGACGGCCGACGAGATCTGCCCGACCGAGCCGGCCGCCGTCCTGTGGGCGGCCAACCTGGGCTGCCTCACCTTCCACCCCTGGCCGGTACGCCGTGCCGACACCGACCGGCCCGACGAACTGCGCATCGACCTGGACCCGCAGCCTGGCACCGACTACCACCACGCGGTGGCCGCCGCCCATCAACTGCGCGCCCTCCTGGAGGAACTGGGCCTGCGCGGCTGGCCCAAGACCTCCGGCGGCCGGGGACTGCACGTCTTCGTCCCGATCGAGCCGCGCTGGACCTTCACCGAGGTCCGCCGCTGCGCCATCGCACTCGGCCGGGAACTGGAGCGCCGCATGCCGGGCAAGGTCACGACGGCCTGGTGGAAGGAGGAACGCGGCGAGCGGATCTTCGTCGACTACAACCAGACGGCGCGGGACCGCACGATCGCCTCCGCCTACTCAGTCCGCCCCCGCCCGCACGCCCCGGTCTCGGCCCCGCTGCGCTGGGACGAGGTGGACGACGCCGAGCCGCAGGACTTCGACATCCTGACGATGCCGGCCCGCTTCGCAGAACTGGGCGATGTCCACGCGGACATGGAGGAACACGCCTTCACCCTCGACGACTTACTGGAACTCGCGTCCCGCGACGAACACGATCACGGCCTGGGCGACATGCCGTACCCCCCGGACTACCCGAAAATGCCGGGCGAACCGAAACGCGTCCAACCCAGCCGCGCCAAACCCGCAGAGTGAGGCGGTGGCACGGCCGGCGCCGGGGCCGCGCTGTCAGTGGGGGGTGCGATGCTGGGCGAGGGGCTGCGTACGTCATGTTGATCAGGCGTATAGCGGACGTCCATCCGCGCTGACCAGTATCTCCGGCATGCCTATGAACACCTCTACTGCAGCCACCGACACCGCCGCCTGGTACGAACTCGCCCTGTGCGCCCAGACCGGGCCGGGCTTCTTCTTCCCGGAGCCGGGCTCCTCATTGCGCGATGCGAAGCGGCTGTGCGGGGCGTGCGAGGGGCGGGTGGCGTGCCTGGAGTACGCCCTGGCCAATGACGAGCGCTTCGGGGTCTGGGGCGGGCTCTCGGAGGCGGAGCGCCTCGCGCTCCGCCACCGCAGCTGATTCAGGTCCGAGTGGCCTTCCCACTGGCACGCACCAACCCCACCCGCCGCGCGAGGTCGAACCCCTCGCCACCACACTCCTCGCGCCGCGGCGTGTGCGGCACGACCCGCACGGGGTAATGCCCCCCGACGGGCGACACGACCCCACCGAAACGAGGGTCGCCCGCGAACCAGATCCGGTCCGGGTGGTCGTTCTCCAACTGCGCGAGCGCGATCGGGAACGGCAGGATCCGCAGCGTGGCCGTGAAGTCGTCCCGAAACGGGATGGCGATGGTCGCGGGGCTTCCGGTCACGCGGCGCGGATACCGGCACGGCCAATCCCGCCAGGGATAGGCCTGTAGCACGGCCGCGACGCGACGCCGTCTGATGAAGACGATGACGACCCACGGCAGGTACGGCACGACGAGCACAGTGATTAGCGCGAAGACCGTGCCTGCATGGGGGATGCGGCCGATGCAGGCGAGGGCGATAAGTGGCGGGCCGCCGAGGCTGAGCACCCATTTGAGACGGCGGATGACCAAACGCCTGTAGCCGACTGTCGTGGGTGGGTGGTCCCAAGCCACCTTGGTGAGTGCGAGGCTCATTGGAGCACCTCCAAGATGCGTGACTTCCCAGTTGCGGGCGGCGCACTCGCATCGGGGTCGGTGAAGAGAGCGGTGTGAGCGACCGCCTCAAGGATGTCCGTGTAGGCATCAGAGTGCTGCGTTGACGCGCTGGTCAGATCGAGGACGAGTAGGTGGAGTCCATCTGGATGTACGGTCGCCACTCTGGCTTGAAACAGCCGGTCCTCCACGGCAGGTACGGAAATGGTCCCCGCAACCAGGCAACAGGGGAGTCCGGACGGTAGATCGATGAACCGACGGATGGAGCTGATCCAGAGCGACGAGCGCGCGATGGCCAGGGCCGTACGGGCCACGGTGAGCCGGGGATTGGATTGCTGGACGGGCCGAACGGTCAGCGCGAACAGGGATGTCGCGACGCCGACCGGCTCTTCGGGGTGAAGGCCGATCGCGGTGTGTACGACATGGTGATCGGCGAGTTCTTCAAGGCCGTCGATGAGCCGGGACAACTCTCTTCGCGAGTCGGAGCCGCCGAGGGCTTCGGCGAACGCGTCCAACATTGGCCTGTCGCTCGGACGGATGTCATGGAATCCGGCAGGCAGGCGGAACCAAATCGGCGGGACGGGGCTCTGCTGTGTCATGGTCGCAGCACCGACCAGACATGATGGGACCTCTTGACGGCTGAGGGCGCGTCGTCGAGCACTCCTCGGGCACCGTCGACGGTGGTGGAACCGTGTTCGACCGTCTCGTTGTCCGGGGTGTAATCGATGACGGCGGTCAAGGCCCCCGTACCCGCCACCGCCACCCCCACCCGGTCGCGGGTCTCCTGTGTCGATGACCGCATGGCCCACCCCGTGAGGGGGCTCTCCACCTGCCGCAGGTCGTCGGCCGAGGACCACGCCGCCTGGCGGAAGGCCGTGGTGCCCGGGGCCAGGGCGGTCAGGGCGCTGGCCTCCGGGGCGGCGGCCATGGCCGCGCGGGCGGCTGCCGTGCCGGCCTTGGCGCCGGAGGCGATCGCGGCCACGCCGGGGACCGAGCCCGCGGTGTCTCCCAGGAGGGTGACGCTGCTCTTCCAGAAGTCCGCGTCGAACTGGCCCTTGGTGAAGCCGTCCGTCAAGGACTTGCGGAACTTCGGGTCCGAGGTGTGCATGGCCAGCGCGGCCAGGGACAGGCCGCTGCCCACCAGCATGATCGCCAAGCCCGCCGGTGGGAAGAAGAGGGCTGTGGCGGCGCCGATTGCGCCCAGGATGGCCGATGCGTTCGAGAGGGCGTCCGCCGGGTCTTCGGTGATCTTTTGCCAGATCGAGGCCAGGAGGCCCGGTTCCTTCGGGGCCAGTTTGTCCGTGGCGGCGTTCAGCGTGGCGGCCACCCGGCGGGCCGCCGCGGCATGGTCGGCGGCGAGTTCGCGGGCCAGGCGGCGGGCGTCGGCGAGGGCCTCCTCCGTTTTCGCCGCAGCTGCCCGGGCCTCGTAGCGGGCGGCCAGTTCGCGGTGCGCGACCAGGGTGTCGTGCCACCCCGTGAGGCGGCGGGCGGCCTCGGTCAGGGAGGTGTGGGCCGAGGCCAGGTAGCGGGGGAGGTCCCGCGAGAGGGAGGCGCGGAAGGCGGTCGCCGCCTCGCCCTGCCAGGACGAGCTGTGGGACACGAGGTCCGTCACCACGCGGGAGGCCTCGTCGAGGGACTTCGCCGACGCGCCGAGCTTCTTGGTCAGGGCGAGGACCGCGCCGGGGTTTCCCGGGGCCGGGTCGAAGCCCAGGGCCGCGTGCTCAGCCATGGGTGGCCGCCGCCCGGAGGAAGGCCGCGCGGACGGCCTGCTCCAGCTCCGCGTACTCCGCGGCGCTGCGGTCCACGCCCTCCCGTACGGCCTTGACCCGTTCGGTCAGCTCGCGCGTGCCGTAGGCCCACCGTTCCTGGAAGCCGTCGCACGCCGCATCGAGATCCGACGTGCCCAGCTGGTCGGGCCGTACGTGGTCCAGCGCCCGCCGGGCCTCCCGCAGGGAGCTCAGCGAGGAGTCCAGGGCGCGGGTCAAACGGGTCAGCTGGTCGATGTCCACCTGCAGTGACGTCATGACGCGAAACCCTGGCAGAGCACGGCTCTGCCAGGGCAATCGGTGTCACTCGCCCGAGCGGGCGGAAACCGGTCAGGTCAGCCCTCGCGGGCCGCCACCGGTCAGCCCTCGCGGGCCGCCACCCGCCGCCACCGGTCAGCCCTTGCGGGCCGCCATGCGGGCCGCGCGGGCGGCCAGCTTCTCGTCGAACTTCTTGGCCTCGGTGTCCAGGCCGTTCATGAACAGGCCGAGCTCGTCCTGGGCCTTCTGCCCCTCCGGGCCGAGGTCGGCGATGTCCATGACCTTGAGGAAGCGGAGCACCGGGGCCAGCACGTCGTCGTGGTGGATGCGCAGGTTGTAGACGCCGCCGATGGCCATCTGCGCGGCCATCCGCTCGAAGCCGGGCATGCCGTGTCCGGGCATCCGGAAGTTGACCACCACGTCCCGGACGGCCTGCATGGTCAGGTCCGGGGCGATCTCGAACGCCGCACCGAGCAGGTTCCGGTAGAAGATCATGTGCAGGTTCTCGTCGGCCGCGATGCGGGCCAGCATGCGGTCGCAGACCGGGTCACCGGACTGGTGGCCGGTGTTGCGGTGCGAGATGCGGGTGGCGAGTTCCTGGAAGGCAACGTAGGCCACCGAGTGCAGCATGGAGTGGCGGTTGTCGGACTCGAAGCCCTCCGACATGTGCTGCATGCGGAAGGCTTCCAGCTTGTCCGGGTCCACGGCGCGCGAGGCCAGCAGGTAGTCGCGCATCACGATGCCGTGGCGGCCCTCCTCGGCCGTCCAGCGGTGCACCCAGGTGCCCCAGGCGCCGTTGCGGCCGAAGAGCGTCGCGATCTCGTGGTGGTAGCTGGGGAGGTTGTCCTCGGTCAGCAGGTTCACGACCAGCGCGATCTTGCCGATGTCGGTGACCTTGGACTGCTGCGGGTCCCAGGCCTCGCCGTCCTCGAAGAAGCCCGGGAAGTTCCGGCCGTCGCTCCACGGAACGTACTCGTGGGGCATCCAGTCCTTGGTGACCTTCAGGTGGCGGTTGAGCTCCTTCTCGACCACCTCTTCCAGCGCGTACAGCAGCTTGGCGTCGGTCCACGCCTCCGAGCTGCCGAGGTGGGGAGAGGTGATCGTCACGGGTACTCCTGGGTGCAAAGCGAATTACCTACGGTTCCGTAGCCTACGGAGTCGTAGGTTAAGCGCGACATCAAGGCCAGCCAAGCCCCTCGCATACCTATGTCCGGTTACGTCCGGTTATCTGTGCAGTTTGAGGGGGGCTTGAAGGGGAAACGAAAGGGCAAAATCACGCCAGTAGGTGGTCCGCGGCCCCCGCCTTGACGGCCGAGATCAGTGCGCGGAGGGCGTCGAGGGAGTCGGACACGTAGGCGGCGGACCCCGTCGTTCCGATGTGCGCCCGCCCGTCGGCGCCGCGGCCGAGGCGGAAGCAGTTGGCGCCCTCGCTGCAGAACGGCTCCGACCAGGCGATGTCCGTACGGGCGGGGCGGGCCGTGGTGGCCGGACGGGCCGTGGCAGCTGTACGGGCCGTCGTGGCCGTACGGTTCGCGCGGCTCACGGCGGCGGCCGCGGCGGCTCTGGGGCTGATCATGTCGTTCTCCGGTCTCCTCGGTCTCCTCGCCGGACCCGGTCACAGGTCCCGCGCGACGGTGCGGATGAAATCGCGGGACGCGGCCGCCGGCAGTGCCAGGGCGCGCAGCCGTGCCAGCAGCCCCCGGTAGCGCGCCAGCTTCGGGGCCGCGTCGACCAGCAGCGAGCCGTGCGAACTGTCCAGCTGCACGGTGTCCAGCCGTCTCAAAGCCGCCGCCGCGTACGTGAAGGACTGGCCGGACCCCGGGAAGCCGCCGGCGCTGAACGGGATGACCAGGACCGACATACGCTCCCGCTCGGACAGTGCGAGCACGTGCTCCAGCTGCTGCCGGACCACCCCCGGACCGCCGAACCGCATCCGCAGCGCCGCCTCGTGCACCACCGCCTCGTACAGCGGCGGCCGCTCCCGCGCGAACACCTGCTGGCGGCCCATCCGCAGCGCGAGCCTGGCCTGGAGGTCGGGCTCCGGCAGCGGCGGGTCGGCGGCGGCGAAGACGGCCCGCGCGTGCGCCTCGGTCTGGAGCAGTCCGGGTATGTGCGTGGCCACCGCGGTGTGCAGGCCGACCGAGTGGTGCTCCAGCTCGCAGATGTCGAGCAGCTCCGGCGGCACGGACCCCCGGTGCCGCTCCCACCACTCCTTGTGCCGCTCCCGCGCCATCGTCGCCAGCAGGCCCACGAGGGCGGGGTCCCGGCAGTCGTAGTGGTGCGCGAGGGTGCGGACCCGCTCGGCGCTGATGCCGATCCGGCCGGATTCGATGTTGGGGATCCGGGTGCGGTCGACGCCGAGCAGGGCCGCGGCGCGCTGGACCGGCATGCCCGACTCCTCGCGGAGTCTGCGCAGCTCGGCGCCGAGGCGCCGCTGCCTGGCGGTCGGTGTGCTTCTGGGTGGCACGGTTCCCCTCTCCGCTGCACCGGGCCCCGCTACGTTCGGTAGCGCAGTATTACACAGAGTGATGTCCGTGCCTCGTGTGACGCACCCTCGTGCGGGGAGGGAACCGCGAGCGCCGTGCCCCTCAGGCGGTCATCCGTGCCACAGCGCCTCCCGGACGTCCTCGGCCGTGGTCGGCCGCAGCTCGCCGTCCAGCAGCAGCCAGCGCGTGACGCCGATCGACTCCAGGAACGGCACGTCGTGGCTGGCCACCACGAGCGCGCCCTGGTACGACTCCAGCGCGTCGGTCAACTGCCGGACGCTCGCCAGGTCGAGGTTGTTCGTCGGTTCGTCCAGCAGCAGGAGCTGCGGGGCGGGCTCCGCCAGCAGCAGCGCCGCCAGCGCCGCCCGGAACCGCTCGCCGCCCGACAAGGTGCCGGCCGCCCGGTCCGCCCGGCCGCCCCGGAAGAGGAAGTGCGCCAGCCGGGCCCGGATCAGGTTGTTGCCGGCCTGCGGGGCGAAGCGCGCCACGTTCTCCACGACCGAGCGGTCCTCGTCCAGCACGTCCAGCCGCTGCGGCAGGAACCGTGTGGCCACATGGGTCTCGGCGGTCCCGGACTCCGGCGCGAGCTGCCCCGCGATCGCGCGCAGCAGCGTGGTCTTGCCCGAGCCGTTGCGGCCCACCAGGGCGATCCGCTCCGGGCCCCGCAGCTCCCACTCGCCCGGTACGCGGGCGCCGTGCGGCAGGCGCAGATCGCTGAGGGTCAGGACGCGCCGCCCGGGCGGGACCACGGTGGCGGGCAGTCGGATGCGGATCTCGGCGTCGTCGCGGACCGCCTCCACCGCCTGGTCCAGCCGCTCCTTCGCCTGGGCCAGCTTCTCGGTGTGCATGATGCGGTGCTTGCCGGCCGATTCCTGGGCGGCACGTTTGCGCGCGCCCATCACGATCTTCGGCTCGCGCTTGTTCTCGGACATCTTCTGGCCGTACCGCTTGCGCCGGGCCAATTTGACCTGCGCGTCGGCCAGTTCGCGCTTCTGTCGCTGTACGTCCGCCTCCGCGACCCGAACCATCCGTTCCGCCGCGTCCTGTTCGGCCGCGAGCAGGGTCTCGTAGTCGGTGAAGTTGCCTCCGTACCAGCGGACTTCGCCGTCGCGCAGATCGGCGATCTGGTCGACCCGTTCCAGCAGCTCCCGGTCGTGGCTGACCAGGAGCATCACCCCGGACCAGGACTCGACGGCCGCGTACAGGCGGCCCCGGGCGCGCAGGTCCAGGTTGTTGGTGGGCTCGTCCAGCAACAGGACGTCGGGCCGGGCGAGCAGCAGTGACGCCAGCCGCAGCAGGACGGACTCCCCGCCGGAGAGCTCGCCGACGGTACGGTCCAGGCCGATCCGGCCGAGACCGAGCTGGTCGAGCGTGGCCAGGGCCCGCTCCTCCACGTCCCAGTCGTCGCCGACGGCGGTGAAGTTCGCCTCGGTTGCCTCGCCCGCCTCGATGGCGTGGAGGGCGGTGCGCGCGGTGCGGATGCCGAGCGCCTCGTCCACGCGCAGCGCGGTGTCGAGGGTGACCGTCTGGGGGAGGTATCCGACCGAGCCGGCGACGGACGACTGGCCTTCGGAGGGGATCAGCAGACCGGCGATCAGCTTCAACAGGGTGGACTTGCCACTGCCGTTGAGCCCGATCAGGCCGGTGCGGCCGGGGCCGACGGCCAGGTTGAACCCGTCGAACACGGGGGTTCCGTCAGGCCAGTCGAAGGACAGGGCGGAGCAGGTGATGAATGCAGGGGCGTGACTCATGGAGGCCTCCAGGTTGCGTGAGTAGTGCGTGCAACGCGGGGAGACAGCCGACGCTCGGATGATGACCGCGCTCGTCACGGCGGCCGTGATGACGGGATCACGGGGCGCGCGGGGGTGACAGGGTCACGGTGGTGACAGGGTCACGGTGGTGACGGGCGCGGTGGTCGGTGTCTCGGACCTCAGAAGAGCAACGTCCTGCTCCGTTCGACGGCAATGGGGCGTCAACGAAGCTACGGGCGGCGAGCGACCGCCCGCAAACGATTTACGGCCGTGGTGATCGCAGCGGGGATCACCGGCGGGATCGCCGTGCAGGTCAGCAGGTGTCGCGCATCAGCTCGGCCAGGCTGTGGTCCATGTCGAGGTAGAGGTGCTCCAGGCCGGGCGGGACCACGGCCGCGGCCCGCTCCAGGAAGCGGTGCAGGTCGGCCGTCAGCATCAGCACGATCGCGACCCCCTCCACCGCGTGGAACTCGATCGTGGTCCGGTCCCCGTCGTACGGCCGCACGCGCACGTCGCCGCAGCCGGACGGGCGGTCCAGCCCGGACTCCAGCAGTTCGCGCGAGAAGGTCCACGAGACCTCTACGCCCTCCAGGGTGGCCGGGGCGGGGAAGGCCATGCGCACGGCGAAGGGATCCGCCCGGTCGTAACAGAGGGTGACGGGAACGGTCTCGACCTTCGGCGCGGTTGCGACCAGACGGGCCTGCGCGGCCTGCTCGATGACAGTGATCAAGGCTCACTCCCTTGAGGCGGATCTGCTGCCGGACGGTGGGGGGGGAGCCCGGCAACCCGATAGACGCCGGAATCGGCAAATCCGTGCATGGGGGTTCGAGTGAGCTGTGTCACCGAATGGCCGGAACCTTTCTGTGTGATCGCACAGAGTGACCGGGTGGGTGGAGGTGCCCGAAGGCGGGCCGGTGCGCCGAGCGGGGGCGGGGAGCCCCGGAGAAGGGCCGGTTGTCGCTCACCCGACCGGCGGAACGCAGGCCGGGACGCCCTCTGGACGGCGGTTCCGGGGTGCGTTAGCTTCCGGCGCCATGAGACCTCTGGATGTTGGAATTGGCATGTGCGCGGCAATCCTGGCGGCCGGGGTGCTCGCCGGCCCCGCACACGCCGAAGAGCAGGACCGGGCAACGGACTTACGGGCGGACGGCTGGGCCCTCAAGGAGACCGGTACGACGGCCCGCTTCCGCGGACTCGCCGCGGTCAGCCGGACCACGGCCTGGGCCGCCGGCTCCAAAGGGACCGTGCTGCGCACGCTCGACGGCGGCCGCAGCTGGCAGGACGTCTCGCCGCCCGGCGCCGTCGCGGACCAACTCGAACTGCGCGACATCGAGGCCTTCGACGCCCGGCGAGCGGTGGCCCTGTCCATCGGTGAGGGCGAGGCCTCCCGGGTGCTGCGCACCGAGGACGGCGGCGCCACCTGGACCGAGACCTTCCGCAACCCCGACCCGCGCGCCTTCTACGACTGCCTGACCTTCTTCGACGCCCGGCACGGGCTGGCCATGAGCGATCCGGTGGACGGGAAGTTCCGCATCCTCGCCACGGACGACGGCGGCCGCCACTGGCGCGTGCTGCCCGGCGAGGGCATGCCCGCGGCGCTGCCGGGCGAGGCGGGCTTCGCCGCCAGCGGCCAGTGCCTGGTCAGCGCCGGCCCGCGCGACGTCTGGCTGGCCACCGGGGGCGGGGCGAGCGCCCGCATCCTGCACTCCGCGGACCGCGGCCGGACCTGGCGGGTGGCCGAATCCACCGTGCCGGCGGGCGATCCCGCACGAGGCGTCTTCGCCCTCGCCTTCCGGGACCGTACGCGGGGCCTCGCCGTGGGCGGCGACTACCGAGCCGGCCAGGCCTCCCCGCAGGCCGCCGCGGTGTCCTCGGACGGGGGGCGCACCTGGAGCGGGGCGACGACCCCGCCGCCCGCCTACCGGTCCGGAGCGGCCTGGTACCCGTACAGCCGCGGGACGGCCCTCGCGGTCGGACCCACGGGCACGGACGTGACCACGGACGGGGGCCGCAACTGGCGGCCGCTGGACGCGGGTTCCTTCGACACGGTCGACTGCGCGCCCGACACGGGATGCTGGGCGGCGGGGGAGAAGGGCCGGGTCGCCCGGCTGGAACGCCACTGACCCGGAGCCTGCCGCCCGCCGTCCGGCGTGGTGCTGCCTGGGCGGTGTCTTGTCGGTCGGGCCGGATCAGGGGGCGGCTCTGGTGCCATGGGGCCTCCCCAGGCCCGCAGGGCGGAGGGGAAGCGCAAGGCGGACGAGGGAGACGACGCGGAGCGTCGCCGGGGCCCGCGACCCGGCCTGACCGGCAAGACCCCTAGCCGAGCGGGTTCTCCCGGACCGTCGCCAGGTCCGCCGAGGTCTTCGTGGCGATGAACTCGGTGATGCGGTAGGCACAGACGCCCGCGACCGTGAAGGGGTCCTCGGCCGCGATCCTCTCGATCTCGGCCCGGGACACCCCTCCGGCCAGGATGACGCCCCCCTCGCGCGGGACCTTGCGCCCCGACGCGAGGAAGACCCCGGAGGCGTAGTAGCCGTCCAGCCAGGCGATGTGGGCGTCCATCTGCTCCTCGACTGCTTCGAGGGGCGCGGTGTAGGAGAGCTCCATGACGAACATGATCGTCAGGTTACTCTCGGTCCACCATGACGAGTGTGAAAACCCCCGCAGACGAGGCCGAGGCCCGGGCGATACAGGACGAACTGCGCCATCACGTCGTACTCGACGAGTTCGGGCCGCCGCCCGGCCGCGGGCTCGTGACCGGGGTGGACGTCGCCTACGACGACACGCGCGACCTGGTCGCCGCCGCGGCCGTGGTGCTCGACGCCGCCACCCTGGAGGTCGTCGAGGAGGCCACCGCCGTCGGGCACGTCAGCTTCCCCTACGTGCCGGGGCTGCTCGCCTTCCGCGAGCTGCCGACCGTCCTGGCCGCCCTCGACGCCCTGACCGCCGGTCCCGGTCTCGTCGTCTGCGACGGCTACGGCCTCGCCCACCCCCGCGGCTTCGGCCTCGCCTGCCACCTCGGGGTGGTCACGGGGCTCCCCTCCATCGGCGTCGCGAAGAACCCGTTCACCTTCACCCACGAGGAGCCGGGCAGCCGGCGGGGCGACGCCTCCGCGCTGCTCGCCGCCGACGGGACCGAGGTCGGGCGGGCCCTGCGGACGCAGGACGCGACCAAACCGGTGTTCGTCTCGGTCGGGCACAAGGTGTCGCTCGACAACGCCTGCGCGCACGTCCTGGCGCTGAGCCCGCGCTTCCGGATCCCGGAGACCACCCGCCGCGCCGACTCGCTGTGCCGCAGGGCGCTGCGGGAGGCCTCCTGAGCCGGCCCGCCGTCAGCGGGCGTCGGCCACCCGGAAGGTGATCCCCGCCTTCTGCAGGCGGTGGATCAGGGCGTCGCCCATCGCCACGGCGGTCGTCACCTGGCCGGCGGTCTCCGGCAGGGCGTCGTGGGCCAGGCAGAGCGCCGACTCCGCCAGCATCTTCGCGGTCTCCCCGTATCCCGGATCGCCGCCGGACACCTCGGTGAACACGCGCCGTCCGCCGCCCTCGCCCACGAACCGCACGGTGAACCAGCTACGCGCCCGCCGCTCCGCGTCCGGCCCGCGGCCGGGCTCCCACCGGTCCATGAGCCACCGCCGGGCGGCCGGCACCTGGGCCAGCGCCGCCGTCGCGCCCACCGCCGCCGCACCGCCCAGGGCAACGGGCAGGTGCCGGACGGAGGCGTAGTGCCGGTAGCGGAAGTCCGGGCCGTAGCGCTCCAGCGCGGCCGCGGACCGGGCCACGATCCGCGGGTCCAGCGAGGGCAGCGGCAGCGCCCAGGTACCGGTCTCACGGCTGAACCGCGGCGCGCCCAGCGGCCCGCGCGCCCGGCGCCCCAGCAGCCGGGGCTCGTGCAGCCGGCGGGCGTGCGCGGCCGCCAGGGTCTGGGGGCCGCGGCCCAGCGCCGTCAGGGCGGAGGCCAGGGTCCCGCCGGAGAAGAACGCGTTGGACCGCATGAACCCGTCGACCGTCAGCGGGAGTCCCTCCGGCAGCTGCCGGACCGTGAAGTACGCGCCGAGGTCGGCCGGGATCGAGTCGAAGCCGCACGCGTGGACGAGCCGGGCCCCGGTCTCGCGGGCCCGCGCGTCGTGCTCCAGGTACATCCGGTCCACGAACTCCGGCTCGCCGGTGAGGTCCACGTAGTCCGTGCCCGCCTCGGTGCAGGCGGCCACGAGCTCGGCCCCGTACCAGATGTACGGCCCCACGGTCGTGGCCAGCACCCGGGTGGACATGGCCAGTTCGCGTACGGCGGCGGCGTCCTGGGCGTCCACGCGCAGCAGCGGCAGCGCCGCGCACGCGGGATCGACCGCGGCCAGCCGCTCGCGCAGCCGCTCCAGCTTCGCGAGGTCCCGGCCGGCGAGCGCCCACCGGCAGCCGGCGGGCGCGTGCGCGGCGAGGTACTCGGCGGTCAGCGCCCCCACGAACCCGGTCGCGCCGAAGAGCACGACGTCGTAGGCCCGTGCCGGCCGGTCCTGCGGGACCCCTGCGTTCATGAGAGCTCCTCCAGTGGGTGTCGGGTGGCCGAGGATAGGGGGTGCGGCCCGAACGGACGACGGCGCCCCGGGAACGGCCGTGCAGCCGCGCCCGGGGCGCCGTGTGGTTCACCTGGCGGTGGATGGTTCACCTGCCGGTGGATCAGCCCTGCTGGTAGAGGCCGAAGATGTCGACGATGAGGTCGATGTCGTCCCAGCCGCGGTTCCAGACGTCGATGATGCCGTTGCTGCCGGTGCTCGCCTGGACCAGGTTCGGGACGGTGGCGCCCTTCGTCCAGTTCAGGTTGGAGGAGTTCGGCGGCGTCGGCCACTGCGCCGTGCGGTTGATGTAGTCGTCCAGCGAGTTCGGGTCCGGGGTGACCGTGAGGTACCCGTCGCCCTGGGTGTTGGTGACCGTGGAGTTCAGCACGAAGCCCGTGATGCTCGGGTCGTCGTAGGCCAGCGGCATGTAGATGTATTCCTGGCCCCACAGCGGCCCGTAGACGGGGTCGTTGGGGTCACGGGTGTCGACCAGGCGCTCCGGCGTGATCGGCCGGAAGGCGCTCTTGCTGTCGGTGCTGTAGTAGCCGACGACGTCGACGATGACGTCGACGCCCGCCCAGGCGCCGTTGAAGACGCTGATCTTGCCGTCCTGGCCGACGGGGACGATGACCGAGTTGGCGATCGTCTGGCCGGCGGTGAAGTTCAGGTTCGACGCGGTCGGGGTGGCGCCGCCGCCCGGGAAGACCGACAGGTGGCCGGCCTCCTTCGGGTTGGTGACCGTCACGTTCAGCGCCACGGCGCTGATGCCCTGGGGCACGCCGCGCAGGCCGCTGATCTGGGTGGAGAAGGTCTTCCGGCCGCCGAGCTGGGCCCGCGTCGTGCCGAGGCCCTCGCGGGTGTCGACGAAGCGGGACGGGGTGATCGGCGTGTAACCGCTGGAGGCGGTCGTGGAGAAGTAGCCAGTGACGTCGGCGATCAGGTCGACGGGCATGCCGCCGCGGTTGGCGATCTCGACGTAGCCGTTCTTGCCGACCGGCACGATGACCAGGTTCGGGACGGTCTGACGGGCCTTGTAGTTGACGTTCGACGTGGTCGGACGCTGGGTGCCCTCGGGGAAGGCGGTGATGTGGCCGTCGGAGGAGGTGTTGGTGACCGTGATGTTGAGCACCACGGCGGTGACGCCGACGGGGATCGAGCCGTTGCCGCCGATCTTCACACGGGTCGAGCTGTACGGCTGGACCATGCCCTGGAGCGCGCCGGTCCCGTTGCGGGTGTCCAGCAGACGGGTCGGGGCGTACGGGGTGAAGTCCGAACCCTCGGTGACGAAGTTGACCTCGTTGACGGCCGAGAGGTTGTTCGCGGCGTCCGTCACGGTGACCTTGACCGTGTAGGAGCCGACCTCGGCGTAGGTGTGGGCCGTGGTCCGCTCGTCGGAGCCGTAGGCCTCGAAGGTGTCCTGCTTCTTGTCGCCCCAGTCGATGGTGACCTTCAGAGGGGTGTCCACGCTCATGATGGTGGTGTCCACCTCGATGCCGTGGGCCGTGGTGCCGTAGGCGGCGACGCCGACGGCGAGGTCCGCGTTGGCGTTGACGGACTGCACCTGCGGGGCGGTGGCCGCCCCGGTCTTGGCCGGCGGCAGGGCCGTGCGGACCGTGCGCTCCGCGGGACTGGTGAAGGCGTGGCCCTTCGCCTTGGCGTCCTTGCCCAGGTCCAGGTCAGGCTTGGTGGTGCCGCGCGCGTCCGGCTTGGCCGGGTCGGCCTGGGCCACGCCCGGGATGAGGCCAACGCCCGCCGCGAGGGCGGCAACGGAAATGACAAGACGGCGACGACGCACCGGTCCCCCAGATATCTGATTGAAAGCTTGATCAGCTCGAAAGCGTGTTCAGAGTACAGACTCCCGGAACGATCTATCAGGGGGTGGGCCCTTCGATTTCGCCGCCGCCCCGGGGCCCGGATACGCCCATGTCGGCCGATCCCGGCGGAGCCCGGCCCGGGGGCTTGTGCTCGGTGGAACACGTTCCTAGCATCACCGGTGTTACATCAGTTGTGTCACACAGCCGCACACCAGGCACACCAGGCATACCAAGCACACCGCAGACGCTGGGGGCTCGATGGCAGTGACAGGGAACGGGACCGGGGCGGCGAGCGGCAACGGCCCGCTCGCCGGCGTGCGCGTCGTCGAACTGGCCGGCATCGGCCCGGGGCCGTTCGCCGCCATGCTCCTCGCCGACCTGGGAGCGGACGTCGTACGCGTGGACCGGCCAGGCGGTGGCGCTCTCGCGGTCGATCCCGCCCACGACATCACCAACCGCGGCAAGCGCTCCGTCCTCCTCGACCTCAAGTCCGCAGACGGGCCCGCCCGCGTCCTGGACCTCGTCGAGCGGGCCGACGTCCTCATCGAGGGTTTCCGTCCCGGCGTCGCCGAACGGCTCGGCGTCGGCCCGGCCGACTGCCACGCCCGCAACCCCCGCCTCGTCTACGGACGGATGACCGGCTGGGGCCAGGAGGGCCCGCTCGCGCACACCGCGGGCCACGACATCGCCTACATCGCCGTCACCGGCGCCCTCGGCATGATCGGCAGCCCCGGCGAGCCTCCGGCGGTCCCGGCCAACCTGGTCGGGGACTACGCGGGCGGCTCGCTCTACCTGGTGATCGGCGTCCTCGCCGCCCTCCAGCACGCCCGGGCCGCCGGCACCGGCCAGGTCGTCGACGCGGCCATCGTCGACGGCACCGCGCACCTCACGGCCATGATCCACGGCATGATGGCGGCAGGCGGCTGGCAGGACCGGCGCGGCGCCAACCTCCTCGACGGCGGCTGCCCGTTCTACGGCACCTACGAGACCTCCGACGGCGGGTACATGGCGGTCGGCGCGCTGGAGCAGCAGTTCTACGACACCTTCACGGAGCTCCTCGGCATCGCCGGCCGGGCTCCGGCCCGCAAGGACATCGCCCGCTGGGGCGAGCTGCGCGAGGCCGTCGCCGCCCGCTTCCGGACCCGAACACGCGCGGAGTGGACGGCGGTCTTCGAGGGGAGCGACGCCTGCGTGGCGCCCGTGCTCTCGCTGCGCGAGGCCCCCGGCCACCCGCACCTCGCCGCCCGGGGGACCTTCACCGACGTCGGAGGGACCGTGCAGCCGGCCCCGGCGCCGCGGTTCTCCGCGACCCCGGCCGCCGTCACCGGCGGACCGGCCCTGCCGGGTGCGCACACCGAGTCGGTGGCCGCCGACTGGGACGTACCGGCCCTGCTCCCGAAAGAGGCCTGATGGAACTGTCGATGATGCTGGACTACGCGGGCGACCCGCGGCGGGCCGCCGACGAGGCGGCCGCGCTGGAGTCCGCCGGCCTCGACGCCGTCTGGGTGGCCGAGGCCTGGGGCTTCGACTCCCCGACGATCATGGGCTACCTCGCCGCCCGCACCGAGCGGCTGAGGATCGGCTCGGCGATCATGAACGTCTACTCGCGCACCCCCGGCCTCATCGCGCAGACGGCCGCCGGACTGGACGCCGTCTCCGGCGGCAGGGCGCTGCTCGGCCTCGGCGCCTCCGGACCGCAGGTCGTCGAGGGCTGGCACGGGAAGCCGTACGACAAGCCGCTCGGCCGCACCCGGGAGACGGTCGAGCTGTGCCGGCGCATCTGGCGCCGGGAGACGATCGACCACCACGGCATCACCGACATGCCGCTGCCCCCGGAGAAGGGCGGCCGGCACGGCAAGCCGCTGAGGATCCTGACCCGGCCGGTGCGCGACAGCATCCCCGTCTACATCGCCTCGCTCGGCCCGGCGAACGTGCGGCTGACCGCCGAGATCGCGGACGGCTGGCTGCCCACGCTCTTCATCCCGGAGAAGGCCGCGTCCGTGTGGGGCGGCCCGCTCGCCGAGGGGGCGGCCGGGCGTCCGCCCGAGCTCGGTCCGCTCCACACCGTCGCGGGCGGCCTGCTCGCGATCGGTGAGGACGCGGCCGCCGTACGGGAACGCGCCCGCCCGCAGATCGCCCTGTACGTGGGCGGCATGGGCGCGGTCGGCAAGAACTTCTACAACGACCTCGCCGTCGCCTACGGCTACGGGGACGCGGCCCGCCGGATCCAGGAGCTCTACCTCGCCGGCCGCACGCGGGACGCGGCGGCCGCCGTACCGGACGAGTTCTGCGAGCTGATGACCCTGTGCGGGCCCGAGGGCTACGTGCGCGAGCGTGTCGAGGCCTTCCGGGAGGCGGGCGTCACCATGCTCAACGTCACCCCCGTCGGCCCCGAGCCGGCCCGCCTGATCGAAACCGTCAAGAACTGGCTTTGAGGAGCCCTTGCGATGAAGCGCCTGATCTTCGACGCCGACCACGAGGCGTTCCGTGAGACCGTCCGCACCTTCCTCACCAAGGAGGTGCTGCCGCACTACGAGCAGTGGGAGAAGGACGGCATCGTCAGCCGCGAGGCCTGGCGGGCCGCCGGCCGCCAGGGCCTGCTCGGGCTCGCCGTCCCGGAGGAGTACGGGGGCGGCGGGAACACCGACTTCCGCTATGCCGCCGTGATCGCCGAGGAGTTCACCAGGGCGGGTGCGCCCGGACTCGCCATCGGCCTGCACAACGACATCATCGGGCCGTACCTGACCTCGCTCGCCACCGAGGAGCAGAAGCGCCGCTGGCTGCCCGGCTTCTGCTCCGGCGAGACCGTCACCGCCATAGCGATGACCGAGCCGGGCGCGGGTTCCGACCTCCAGGGGATCCGGACCACGGCCGAGGACCGCGGCGACCACTGGGTGCTGAACGGCTCCAAGACCTTCATCTCCAACGGCATCCTCGCCGACCTGGTGATCGTGGTGGCGAAAACGACTCCCGAGGGCGGGGCGCACGGTCTGTCGCTGCTGGTCGTCGAGCGCGGCGCGGAGGGCTTCGAGCGCGGCCGCAACCTCGACAAGATCGGCCAGAAGGCGCAGGACACCGCCGAGCTGTTCTTCCACGACGTGCGCGTCCCGAAGGAGAACCTGCTCGGCGAACTCAACGGCGCCTTCGTCCACTTGATGACCAATCTCGCGCAGGAGCGGATGGGCATCGCCATGGCCGGGATCGCCGCCGCCGAGCACCTGCTGGAGATCACCACCCAGTACGTGAAGGAGCGCGAGGCCTTCGGGCGTCCGCTGTCCAAGCTCCAGCACATCCGGTTCGAGATCGCGGAGATGGCCACCGAGGTCGCCGTCACCCGGACCTTCCTCGACCGGTGCATCACCGACCACTCCAACGGCGAGCTGGACCACGTGCACGCCTCGATGGCCAAGTGGTGGGCCACCGAACTGCAGAAGCGTGTGGCGGACCGCTGCCTGCAACTCCACGGCGGCTACGGCTACATGACCGAGTACCGGGTGGCACGGGCCTTCACCGACGGCCGGATCCAGACGATCTACGGCGGCACGACCGAGATCATGAAGGAGATCATCGGCCGGTCCCTCCTCAGCTGACCCCATCCCACCCGCAGCCCCGCCGAGGACCTGCCCAGGACCTTCCCAGGACCCTCCCGCACACCGAAAGGCTTGACCAGTGAGCACCGAAGCTTACGTATACGACGCGATCCGCACCCCGCGCGGCCGCGGCAAGGCCAATGGCTCCCTGCACGGCACCAAGCCGATCGACCTCGTCGTCGGACTCATCGACGCCCTGCGCGAGCGCAACCCCGGCCTCGACCCCGCCACCATCGACGACATCGTGCTCGGCGTCGTCGGCCCGGTCGGCGACCAGGGCTCCGACATCGCCCGGATCGCGGCCATCGCGGCCGGGCTGCCGGACACGGTGGCCGGCGTACAGGAGAACCGGTTCTGCGCCTCCGGTCTGGAAGCCGTCAACCTGGCCGCCGCGAAGGTCCGTTCGGGCTGGGAGGACCTGGTCCTGGCCGGCGGCGTGGAGTCCATGTCCCGCGTCCCGATGGCCTCGGACGGCGGCGCCTGGTTCGCCGACCCGATGACCAACTGGGACACCGGGTTCGTCCCGCAGGGCATCGGCGCGGACCTGATCGCCACCATCGAGGGCTTCTCCCGGCGCGACGTCGACGAGTACGCGGCCCTCTCCCAGGAGCGCGCCGCCGCCGCGATCAAGGACGGCCGCTTCGCGAAGTCCGTGGTCCCGGTCACCGACCGCAACGGCCTGGTCGTCCTGGACCACGACGAGTTCGTCCGCCCGGGAACCACCGCCGACACCCTCGCCAAGCTGAAGCCGTCCTTCGCGGACATCGGCGAGCTCGGCGGGTTCGACGCCGTCGCGCTGCAGAAGTACCACTGGATCGAGAAGATCGACCACGTCCACCACGCGGGCAACTCCTCCGGCATCGTCGACGGCGCCTCGCTCGTCGCGATCGGCTCCCGCGAGGCGGGGGAGCGCAACGGACTCACCCCGCGCGCCCGGATCGTCTCGGCGGCCGTCTCCGGCTCCGAGCCCACCATCATGCTCACCGGCCCCGCCCCGGCCACCCGCAAGGCCCTCGCCAAGGCCGGCCTCACCATCGACGACATCGACCTCGTCGAGATCAACGAGGCCTTCGCCGGCGTCGTCCTGCGCTTCGTCAAGGACATGGGCCTGTCCCTCGACAAGGTCAACGTCAACGGCGGCGCCATCGCGCTCGGCCACCCGCTCGGCGCCACCGGCGCGATGATCCTCGGCACGATCGTCGACGAGCTGGAGCGGCAGGACAAGCGCTACGGGCTCGTCACCCTCTGCGTCGGCGGCGGCATGGGTGTCGCCACCATCGTCGAACGCCTCTGAACCGTCCCTGTCCCCCGACCCCTCCGACACGGAAGTAGCGAACATGAGCGAGTCCACCACGATCCGCTGGGAACAGGACGAGACCGGCGTCGTCACCCTGGTCCTCGACGACCCGGGCCAGTCCGCCAACACCATGAACCAGGCCTTCAAGGACTCCATCGCGGCCGTCGCCGACCGCGCCGAGGCCGAGAAGGACTCCATCCGCGGCATCATCTACACCTCCGCCAAGAAGACCTTCTTCGCGGGCGGCGACCTCAAGGACATGATCCGGCTGCGCCCCGAGCACGCGCAGCTCGCCTTCGACACCGGTACCGAGATCAAGCGCTCCCTGCGCCGCATCGAGACCCTCGGCAAGCCGGTCGTCGCCGCCATCAACGGCGCCGCCCTGGGCGGCGGTTACGAGATCGCCCTCGCCTCGCACCACCGCGTCGCCCTCGACGCGCCCGGCTCCAGGATCGGCCTGCCCGAGGTCACCCTCGGCCTCCTCCCGGCCGGCGGCGGCGTCACCCGCACCGTACGCCTCATGGGCATCGCCGACGCGCTGCTGAAGGTGCTGCTCCAGGGCACCCAGTACAGCCCGCAGCGCGCCCTGGACAACGGCCTGGTGCACGAACTGGCAGCCACGCCCGAGGAGATGCTGGCCAAGGCCCGCGCCTTCATCGACGCCCACCCCGAGTCGCAGCAGCCCTGGGACGTGCCCGGCTACAAGATCCCCGGCGGTACGCCGTCCAACCCGCGGTTCGCCGCGAACCTCCCCGCCTTCCCGGCCAACCTGAAGAAGCAGCTGAACGGCGCCCCCTACCCGGCGCCGCGCAACATCCTGGCCTGCGCCGTCGAGGGCTCCCAGGTGGACTTCGAGACCGCGCTGACCATCGAGGCCCGCTACTTCACCGAGCTGGTCACCGGACAGACCGCCAAGAACATGATCCAGGCGTTCTTCTTCGACCTCCAGGCCGTCAACGCCGGCCGCAGCCGCCCGCAGGGCGTCGAGCCGCGCCGGGTCCGCAAGGTCGCCGTCCTCGGCGCCGGCATGATGGGCGCCGGCATCGCCTACTCCTGCGCCCGCGCGGGCATCGAGGTGGTCCTCAAGGACGTCACCGCCGAGGCCGCCGCGAAGGGCAAGGCGTACTCCGAGAAGCTGCTCGACAAGGCGCTGTCGCGCGGCCGGACCACCGAGGCGGGGCGCGCGGAGCTGCTCGCCCGGATCACCCCGACCGCCGACGCGGCCGACCTCGCGGGCTGCGACGCCGTCATCGAGGCCGTCTTCGAGGACACCGCCCTCAAGCACAAGGTGTTCCAGGAGATCCAGGACGTCATCGCCCCCGACGCGCTGCTGTGCTCCAACACCTCGACCCTGCCCATCACCGGGCTCGCCGAGGGCGTGAAGCGGCCCGCCGACTTCATCGGACTGCACTTCTTCTCGCCCGTCGACAAGATGCCGCTCGTCGAGATCATCAAGGGGGCGCAGACCGGCGACGAGGCCATCGCCCGCGCCTTCGACCTGGTCCGCCAGATCAACAAGACCCCGATCGTGGTCAACGACTCGCGGGGCTTCTTCACCTCGCGCGTCATCGGCCAGTTCATCAACGAGGGCGTGGCGATGGTCGGCGAGGGCGTCGAGCCCGCCTCGATCGAGCAGGCCGCCGCGCAGGCCGGCTACCCGGCCAAGGTCCTCTCCCTGATGGACGAGCTCACCCTGACCCTGCCCCGCAGGATCCGCAACGAGAGCCGCAAGGCCTTCGAGGCGGAGGGCCGCACCTGGACCGAGCACCCCGCCGACACCGTCATCGACCGGATGGTCGACGAGTTCGGCCGCCCCGGCCGCAGCGGCGGCGCCGGCTTCTACGAGTACGACGAGTCGGGCCGGCGCACCCGCATCTGGCCGGGCCTGCGCGAGCACTTCGCCGAGCCGGGCCACGAGGTCCCCTTCGAGGACCTGAAGGAGCGGATGCTCTTCTCCGAGGCCCTGGACACCGTCCGCTGCCTCGACGAGGGCGTGCTCACCTCGGTCGCCGACGCCAACATCGGCTCCATCATGGGCATCGGATTCCCGGCCTGGACCGGCGGCGTCATCCAGTACATCAACGGCTACGAGGGCGGGCTCACCGGCTTCGTGGCCCGCGCCCGCGAGCTCGCGGAGAGGTACGGCGAGCGGTTCACCCCGCCGGCCTCCCTCGTGGAGAAGGCCGAGCGCGGCGAGACCTACGCGGACTGATTCCGTACGGACGCCCCCGGGCCCGCGCGTCGGGTCCGGGGGCGTGTGCGGGCCGGGGGGTGTCCTGCGGGCCGGGGCGTGTGCGGGCCGGGGGTGTCCTGTGGGCCCGGGTCGTCGTGCGGCCTGAGGCCTTCCGCCGTCAGCGCCCGGACGCGGCCAGGTGGGCGAACGGACCGTGCTGCCGGGCGCCGTCCGGGGCGGACCAGTCGGCCAGCACCCGTCCCGTCGCGCCGTCCCCCTCGGGAGCGGGCCCCGGCCGGAGCACCCGGCACAGCGTCAGGGTCGACACCGGGCCCTCCTGCATCAGAGGGCCCACGGTGACGAGGCTCGCGTCGTCGGTGTCCGTCACGGTCCCCGGACCGGTCAGGCCCTGCGGCACCCCGGCACCCTCCCTGCGGACCTCCACCGTCGGGTCGGGGGCGTTGCTCGCGTTCTGGTCCTGGGCGGTGGTGAGGCCCGCCAGCAGGGCGAGCAACTGCTCGACCAGGACCACGTCGTGGGTCCCGTCGTAGATCCAGCGACGGCCCAGCACACCGTGCTCGGAAGTGCCGATCAGGCCGTCCGCGGCGGACGCCAGCGGTAGCCCGCGGTAGGTCATCGGGACCTGGTAGGTGACCGGGGAGTCCCCCGAGGTGTCGGTGACCACCATGAACTCGATGCCCACCTCGCCCTCGGGATCGTCGAGCCGGAACCCGCCCGCCTTGGCGAGCAGCGGCGCGTCCCCGCCCCGGTACCAGGGCCTCGACGGCAACCAGGCGGCGAGCAGTTCGAGCTTGCCGGGTGACATGGTGGTGCGGTGAATGACTGCCATGATCCATAAACTACCCGGGCGGCGCGGGTGCCGACCGGCGCCCGGGCCCGGTCACCGGGGAGCGGCCACGGGGTGTTCCCGGACGGCGATCCTGGCCAGTTTCGTCAGCATCATGCCGTTGCGCACGGCGACGAGGTAGTCCACCGGCAGCCCGTGCATACGGGTACCGGGACCCCGCAGCGGATGCCAGTCGAGGGTGAAGAGGGTGTTCCCGCCCCACGGGGCCAGGTTCATGGCGATGCGGGCCGCGCCGAAGGGTTCGGCGCGCGCCTCCAGCTCCAGACGCCGCTGCGGTTCGCAGACGCGGACGACACAGGTGTCGTCGAGGGTCAGCGGGCCGGCGCCGACGCGGACCCGCAGCCGGGCGCCCACGTCGGGCCAGTGCGGGTCCGCGGCCAGGACCTGCCGGGTTCCCGTCACCCACTCCCCGTAGCGGCGCCCGTCGGCCAGGAGGCGCCAGACGTCGGCGGGCGGGCTCAGGATCAGACGGCGGTTGCGCGCCACGGCGGTCACGGTCCTTCCGGTCGGTGGCCGGGCCGTCGTGCCGCCCGGCCCACCCCCACCCTCACGCCGCGCACCCGCCCCCGCAGTCCGGCAGACCCGAACGGCTGTCACGGATGACCGTCACGCACGGCTGCAACGGACGCGGCCGGGCCAGTCCGGCGCCCGACTCGGACCCGGCGCCCGACTCGGACCCGGCGCCCGACTCGGACCCGGACCCCGGCCCGGACCCGGACCCCGGCCCGGACCCCCCGGCTCGGACCCGGACCCGGAGTCGTCACCCGGACTCCGGGGCGAAGGCCGCCCGCAGTTCCTCCCGCAGCGACCGCTGGAAGGCCGTCACCAGCGCCTGCACCACCATCGGCTGCATGTGCGCCGACAGCGCCTTCATCGACTCCACCCGCTCCGGGTCGCTCTCGCCCTCGGTGAACGGTCCCCACACCTCGTCCCGGAACAGCGCCGTCAGCTCGTGCGCCGCCGACCGGGTGTGCTCCACCAGCACCTTGCGCGCCGCCAGGATCGTCTCGTGCGCGATCGGTACGTCGAGCAGCGCGACCCCCAGCCGCAGCAGTCCCACGTCCACCCGGAACCCGTCCCCCGAGGGGGCGAGCACGTTCATCGCCGTCAGCCGCCGCACGTCGGTGTCCGACAGGCTTCGCCCCGCCCGTCTCTCCAGTTCCTCCCGGGAGACCTCCTGGGCCGCGTCCGGCGCCCAACTGGCCACCATGGCCCGGTGGATGGCGAGATCGTGCGCGCTCAGGTCGTCGGGCAGGGCGTCCAGATAGCGCTCGATGGCGGACAGGGTCATGCCCTGGTGCTGGAGCTCCTCGATCAGGGCCAGCCGCGACAGATGCTCGGGCCCGTAGTGCCCCACCCGACGCGGACCGATCACGGGAGGGGGCAAAAGCCCGCGGGTGCTGTAGAACCGTACCGTGCGCACGGTGACGCCCGCCCGGGCCGCCAGCTCGTCGACGGTGAGCATCGGCCCGCCTGCCCGGTCGGCCATCGTCTGCGCCTCGCTCTCTGCTCCACAGCTTGGGTTCAACAGTATTGCTGTCGCACCAACGATGTGAAACGGCCAGGAGCTGCCCATGACCACGAACCTGCGACTGCCCGGACGACCCGAAGAGATCACCTTCTCCGCCCTGCTGGCCCGCAACGCCGCCGAGTACGGGGATCTCCCCGCCCTCTCCTGGCGCGATGGGCCCGACGCGGCCGGGTGGACGACGCTCACCTGGAGCGAGGTCCGCCACCAGGTCGCCGTCCTCGCCGCCGGCTACGCGGCCCTCGGCGTCGAGCGCGGCGAGCACGTCCTGCTGATGATGGGTAACCGCCCGGAGCACTGGCTCAGCGACCTCGCCCTCTTCCACCTGGGCGCGGTGCCCGTCACCGTGTACGGGACCTCCGCGCCCGAGCAGATCGCGCACATCGCCCGGCACAGCCGGGCCCGGGTCGCCGTCGTCGAGGGCGCCCGTGAACTCGTCCGGTGGGAACCCCTGCTGGCCGCCGCCGACGTCCCCCTGGAGCGCCTGGTCGTCGCCGAGGCCGCCGAGGCCGGCCGGCACGGCACGTACGCCTCCCTGTACGCGAGCGGCGCCCGGATCCACCGCGCCGAGGCCTTCGAGAAGGCCTGGCAGGAGAGCCACCCCGAGGACCCGCTCACCGTCGTCTACACCTCGGGCACCACCGGCGACCCCAAGGGCGTGCGGCTGACCCACCGCAACCTGATCCTGCAGGCGGTCCGCCTCGACGGGCGGGTGGACCTGCCCGAGCACACCGAGCACATCTGCTATCTGCCCTTCGCGCACATCGCCGAGCGGGTCCTCGGCATCTACCTGCCGCTGCTGAGGGCCGCGCACGTCATGCTCTGCGCCGACCCCACCGCCGTGTCCGCGGCCGTCCGCGAGCTGCGTCCGGTGCAGTTCTTCGGAGTGCCCCGGGTCTGGGAGAAGCTCGCCGCCTCCGTCCGCGCGGTCCTCGCACAGCTCCCCGAGGAGCAGCGCCACGCCATCGAGGAGGCCAACGACCTCGCCCGCGCCCGGGCCGGCCACCACGAGCGGGGCGAGGAGGTGCCCGCCGGACTCGAAGCCTCGTACGCCTCCGCCAAGGAGCGGACGCTGGACCCGCTGCTGCGCCTGGCGGGCATGGACCGGCTCGCCTGGACGGCCAGCGCCACCGCGCCCATGCCCATCGACGTCGTCCGCTTCTGGGCCGGCTGGGGCATCACGATCATGGACGCCTGGGGGCTCACCGAGACCGCCGGGGTGTGCACGCTCAACAGCCCCGACGGCTTCCGGCTGGGTTCGGTGGGCCGTCCGATCGAGGGGCTGGAGCTGCGGATCGCCGAGGACGGGGAGGTCCTCACCCGCGGTGCGACCGTCTTCGGCGGCTACCTGCGCCCGGACGGCTCGGTGGAGAGCGCCTCCGACCCGGAGGGCTGGTTCCCCACCGGGGACGTCGGCCGGATCGACGAGGACGGCTTCCTCTGGATCACCGACCGCAAGAAGGAACTGATCATCACGTCTACGGGCAAGAACGTCTCGCCGGCGCTGGTGGAGAACACGGTCAAGGAACACCCCCTGATCGGCCAGGCGCTGGTGCACGGCGACGGCCGCTCCTACCTCGTCGCCCTGCTCGTCCTGGACGCCGAGCTGGCCCCGGTCTGGGCGGCAGCCCGGGGCATCGAGGCCGCCTCCCCGGGCGCGCTCGCCGAACACCCCGCGGTCCGCGAGGAGGTCGCACGCGCGGTCGAGGCGGCCAACGCACGGCTCAACCGGACGGAGCAGATCAAGCGCTACCGGCTGCTCACCGAGGAATGGGGCCCAGAGACCGGAGAGCTCACGCCCTCCCTCAAGCTCCGCCGCCGGGTGGTCCGCGACAAGTACGGCGCGCTCATCGACGGCATGTACGAGGAGCCGTACGAGGCGGAGTGACCCGGACGCTTCCGGCCGGTCGGCGGATGGTGGTGGCTCGACTCCCGACGTGAAGCATGCATAGGGTCCGGCTCATCTGGCGACGTCCCGACCAGGGTCTTTGCGGAGACGAAGGTCGGGGCGTCACTGCGCCCGGGCGTGGGCGGGGCGGGCACGCAGCGTGTCCCGACGCGCTCACCGGCGTCGCCGACGTACCGGCCGTGACCTCTCGGAACCCGTGCGGCTCGGCCCCGGTGGTAGCCCCGGCCGGCGGGGGATCGCCGGCCGGGGCGGGCTCAGATCAGCGCGCGACGACGAACCCACGCTCGGAACGCCGACCGCGTGCTGCAGCAACCCTGGCGAGAACAGACCCAGTCACGTCCCGGCCGTCCGCGTCCAGCACGATCCACGTACTCCCCGGATTGTCCGGCGTCACCGGAGTGACCGTTCCCGCGATGCCGTGCTGACGCATCGCGGCGTGCACCTCGAAGGCCTGGTCGGCGTTCATGTCCTCTCCTCTCTGCCGTGTGGGCCGCCGAGCCTATTCCCCGCCGCCGTGCGTGGCGCGGTTCCCCGGGTTGATCGGGCCGCAGCCGCCCGGGACCGGAGTGTGCGAGCAGTTCGCGGCGACCGAGACGAGCGACCGGTCCGGACCCACCCACAGCTCGGCGTCCGGCGTGTACCCGGCCTGCTCGATCAGGGCCATGGTCCGCGTCAGAACCTCCGGGTCATGACGGGACGCCTCCGGCCGCTCCGGGTAGTGGTGCACGGTCCGGCCGAGCCTGCTGCACAGTGATGCGTACAGGTGCGTGTGCAGGATCAGCGCGTGCCAGCCCGCGTCGACCTCACGGGTGGGCGCGATCCGTACCGACGGGAAGCGGGACGCCGCGATGACGAACGTGAGGGCCTCGATGAGGATCCGTGAGGCCATCTCTGGCTCGATGTTGGGGTTGTCGTCCAGGATGGTGGCTCGGACGTCGTTGAACTGGGCGTCGGTGAGGAGGGTGCGGGGCGGGAGCGGCTTCTGCGGGCCGGTGGCGCATGCAGCGGTCATGATGTGCTCCTCGGTGTGAGTGCCGATGGTGCGATGGGCCCGCCCCGGGCGCCCGACGGAAGGGCTGGGGCGGGAGTTGAGGGGCGGGGATCAGGTGATCCCGTGAGGGCCGCCGCGCGGGCAGCCCGGTGCGTGCACTACGGCGCCGCCCTCGGGTCCCCCGATGGGCAGCGGCTCGGCGCCGCACGGGCACGGCTGCGGTGGCTGCTCGGCGGCCCGCTGGTAGGTGACCTCGTTGGTTGTCACCAGGTCGCCTGGATGTTCGCGACGGCCGTGGACAGTTCGCGGCCGCCGCCGACCGGCCGGATGTAGGCGATCTCCGCCCAGTGCTCCGGCTGGCCCACGTTGGCCGTGTTCTCCATCAGCACCGCCATGAGCGTGCCCTCGGTGCCGGACGCGATGTCGCGTACCGGCTTGCGGAGGAGCGGGTGCGGGATCTCTGTGTGCGCGTCCTGCGGGGCGGCCATGGCAGGTGCTCCCTACGTCGTCAGTGGGTGGTGAGACCAGCCTGACTCTTCGTAAGGGAGCGAATGCTCACAGATTTGTGAGTGCTACAGCCCGATCCAGCGAGCCATCCCCCCAAGGCCGTCGGGCGTCCGCCGAGACATGTGCACCAGTCCCCGGACCGTGCTCCGCGTTCCCGGCAGATGCCGTGTCTGCTCCGGTGCCACTTTCCGGGCCTGCGCCAGATACCGCAGCGACATCTTCGCAGAGCCCGCCTCCATTTCCACCAGCGCCCGGTCCACGAGGTACCGGGCCCGCCGCGACGTCAGCGTCGAGGCGGGCAGCTTCAGCCTGCGGGCCCGACTGAGAGCCTCGTCGAAGTCGGCCAGCACGATCGACGTGCCGATCTCGTGCAGTCGGACGTTCACCTGCCCGAAGGACAGCCAGTGGACCTCGCCGGCCTCGCCGCCGACGCGGTCGGCGAGCTCCCGGGCCGCGGCCAGGTGCGTTTCGACGGCAGTCCGGTCCCCGGTCTTCGCAGCCACGGTGGCCGCGCCCAGGTGGAGCTGGCCGGTTACCACCACGGCCTCGCGGCTCGTCGCCCCGGCGAGGAGCGCCTGCCCCGACGAGATAAGAGGGAGGGATGTTGCGCACCGCCACAGGGTCGCCCGCTTGTACCGTTGCACGGCCTCCAGGCACGGGTCCGAGGCCCGGCCGGCGGCCCATCCCATTCGGTCCAGGGCGACGCGCGCGAGGTCGGGGTGGTCGAGCTTCAGCGCCACGTCGTGTGCGGTCCGGTATGCCGAGGCGAGGGCTCGCCATGCCTGGGTCGACGGCGCCGTCCACGCCGTGTGGGTCAGTTCCAGGATCAGGCCGGGGAGGGTCTTGGCTGCGGCCCTCAGATGGGTGGCTCGGACCTGCTGGCACAGGGCGTCGGCCGCGGCTGCCAGCTCCGGCACCGAGCGGACGGTGGGAAGCAGGGGGAGCGGGCCGAGGTCGTACCGGTCGAGGGCTTCTCGGATCGGTGCGACCAGAGCAACCAGCCGGTCCGGGGGCAGCGATGTCATGGCAGGGGGTCCTGCCAGCAGGGAAGTGTCCACCCTGAGAGCTTGCGCCACCGCCGCCACGAAACCGGGGGTCGCTGCACGTGCGCCGCATTCCACCTGGTTCAAGAGGCTGAGGCTGTAGGGGATACGGTCGGCGAGTTCGCGCTGTGTCAGGCGCGCGAGGCGCCGCTGCTCCTGGATACGGGATCCGGCGTGGTCATCTCTGGGTGCGGGCATGCTGATCTCCGTCCACAACTCGTGAGCATGGACGGTACCGGTGCTCCGTCTCCCGGGTATGCCCTCTCCCCGACTCCTGCCGGATCGAGGGTGATTGCATAGGCTCAGGCGCCATGACGACGAGGACTCTCTACCTGCTCTGCTCGGCCGCGCCGCCCGTGTTCGACATCGCCGGCGTGGTTGAGGATGCCCAAGGCCGCGGCTGGGATGTGTGTCTCGGCCTGACGCCCACCGCCGCCGACTGGTTGGAGGACAGCCTGCCCGGCCTCGCTGCGCTCACCGGGCACCCGGTCCGCAGCCGATACAAGAGGCCCGGAGACCCGGATGCTTGGCCGAAGGCGGACGCGATCCTTGTTGCGCCGGCGACCTTCAACACCGTGAACGCGTGGGCGCTCGGGCTCACGGACCGGTTCGTCGTCGGGGTGGTTGCCGAGGGTATCGGCAAGGGGATTCCGATGGCGGTCATGCCGTGCGTGAACGCAGCCTACGCCCAGCATCGGGCGCTGGACCGGTCGTTGGGGGAGTTGAGGGAGATGGGCGTGGTGGTGCTGTACGGCGAGGGTGGGTTCGTGCCCAACCGGCCCGGCGAGAAGGTTCCCTATCCGTGGGGGCTCGCCCTTGACGCCGTAGACGGCCTCGGCCGGTAGGTCCGGGCGCGTACGCACGCAAGCCCCCTCCCGTCTGAGGGTGAGATGTGGGGCCGTGGTGTCCAGGCGGAGAGGTCCGGGACTGCGGGGGACCGCCCGGGAGGCCAGTCGGCCTCAGCCCCGGCCGGTGCGCGGCGCACGCCGCGCACCGGCCGGGGTGGGGACTTCAGCGGCCGATCACCGGGTAGTGGTCGGAGAGGTTGGTGTAGGTGTAGGAGGTGCCCCAGCTGGAGACCGTCCAGGGCGCCGACTCCTCCTTGACCACGTTGTTCTCCCAGCCCGCCGGGCGGGCGTTGCCCTTGCGGTAGAGCACGTAGTCCAGGTCCTCGCGCGGGTCCGTCGGGTAACGGTACTTCGCTATCGAGTTCAGCGCCGTGTCGAAGGAGTACGGGTGGCCCGTGCGGGTGTCGGTGTCGGCGAGGTCGGCGTTGGCGAGCATCGTCGCGTACTCGGGGGTGCGCGAGTCGACGTTGAGGTCGCCCGCCAGGATGACCTGCTCGTTCGCCGGGATGTTCTTGCCGTCCAGGAAGGCGTCCACGGCTCGGAACTGACGCGCGCGCATCTCCGCGGCCTCGCCCGCGCCGCAGCCCGGGTCGGTGGACTGCGCGTGCGTGCCGACCACGTGCACCCTGGTGCCGTTGACGTTCAGCACGACGTAGGCGAAGCCCTTGTTGGACCACCAGTCGGCGCCGCAGGCGTCCTTGTAGACGTACTGCTCCTTGCGGACGATCGGCCACTTGCTGAGGACCGTGACGCCGCCGTCCTCCGGGGTGGTGGAGGAGTAGGCGCCGCCCGTGGCGTCCCAGCCCGTCTTGCTGCGGCCGACGACCGGGGTCTGGTACGGGTACTGCGCGGCGGAGTTCGCCTTCAGCGCGTCCGAGGAGCTGTTGTCGAAGGCCTCCTGGAGCACGACCACGTCGTGGCCCTGGTAGAAGGAGGTCCTCGGGATCGCCGCGGCCCGGTGGTCCTGGCCCCAGTTCGGGTAGAGGTTCTTGCTCATCAGGAACACGTTGTAGGACAGGACGCTCAGCCGTGGGGCGGCGGCGTTCTCCGCGGCCGTGGCGGCCGTGGCGGCGGGAGCGGTGGTGGTGGCCAGTGCGCCTGCGGCGACCGCGGCGACGGCCGTGGCGGCGGCGCGGCGCGAGCGGGTCGTGGAAAGCAGCATGAAGGTCTCCGTCATTCCTGCGGGGGAAGATCGACGCCGTCATACAAGCAGCAGCAGTTACCTCTGGGTAACACCCGTGCAGAGACTTTCTGTCCGTGAGACGGCCGTCCGGTGCTCGCATACTTGTCATATGAGGAGAACGGACTCGGCACACCCCACCGGACCTGCGGTCACGCGCCGCACCGACCCCGCACCGCCGCCGCCCGGCGGGGTGCTGTGGACCATCGCCGGTGACGTCCGCGCGCTGCTGATGCTGCCCGCCGCCTTCACGATGCAGGTCGCGCACCCGGCCATCGCCGCTGGCGTCGACGAGTACTCCGTCTTCCGCACCGACCCCTGGGGCCGCGGCGAACGCTCCCTGCGCTCGGTCCAGCTGTGGGTGTACGGCGGGGAGGACGCCGCCGAGGAGGGCCGCCGGGTCCGCCGCCTGCACAAGGACATCCAGGGCACCGACACCCGGGGCCGGCGCTACCACTCCCTCGACCCCGCCTGCTACGCGTGGGTCCACGCCACCGGCTTCCCGGTCTACCTGTACGCCGGTCGCTACCTGCTGCGCCGCTTCACCCCGGCCCAGGAGCAGCAGCTCTACCGCGAGTGGCTGCAGGTCGGCCGGATCCTCGGCCTGCGCGACCGGGACATGCCGCAGACCATCGAGGAGTACTGGACGTACTGGGGCCGGATGCTGGCCGAGGAGATCGAGCCGACCGCGGTCGCCCGCGAGCTGGTCGCCACCGACGTGCCGCTGCCCCGGCCCGAGGGCGGGCCGCTCCCCGTACGGCTGCTGCTGCGGCTGACCTGGCCGGTGCTGCGAGCGGCGTTCCTGCGGCTGCGGGCCTTCGTCACCGCCGGGTACATGCCGCCCGAGGCGCGCGCCGCGATCGGGCTGGAGTGGAGCCCGGCACAGGAGCGCCGGCTGCGCCGCTTCAGCACGGCCGTACGGCTCCTCGTACCGCTGCTGCCCGAACGGCTCCGGTACCTGCCGATCGCCTACCGGGCCCGCGCCGCCTGGCACGCGGGGCGCGGCTGACCGTACGTACGCCGGACCCGCGGCCTCCGCCGGATGCGGGGGCCACGGGCCGGGCGCGGGCTCAGTGCCGGTGGCCGTGCCCGGTGCCGTGTCCGGAGCCGTGTCCGGTGTCGTGGACGGTGTTGGTCTCCGCGATCTTCTTCCAGGACTTCGGCTCGGCGGCGGGCTTCGCGGGGGCGGACTGCTGCGCCGAGCGGGCCGCCGGCTTCGCGGCCGTCGGGTTCAGCGCCGAGGCCTCGGGCCTGCCCGGGGTGTAGAGCCAGGTCTCGAACAGCTGGGCCAGGGGCTTGCCGGAGGCCTGCTCGGCGTACCGGACGAAGTCCCCGACCTTGGCGTTGCCGTAGGCCCGCTCGGTCGGCCAGCCCTTGAGGATCCGGAAGAACGCCTCGTCGCCGATCTCGTTGCGCAGCGCCTGGAGGGCGATGGCGCCGCGGTCGTAGACGGCCCCGTGGAACTGGTTCTCCGGACCGGGGTCACCCGGCTTGACCTGCCAGAAGGCGTCCTCCGCGGGGCGCAGGGAGTAGGCCCAGTCGGCGAGCTCCTGCGCCGTGCCCTCACCCTCCTTCTCCGACCACAGCCACTGGCTGTAGCGGGCGAAGCCCTCGTTGATCCAGATGTCCTTCCAGCCCTCCACGGACACGCTGTCGCCGTACCACTGGTGTGCCAGCTCGTGCACGACCACCGAGACGTTCGCACCGTTCTGGAACTGGCGCGGACCGTAGAACGACCGGGTCTGGGTCTCCAGGGCGAAGCCGGCGTTCACGTTCGGCACGTAGCCGCCCAGCGCGTTGAAGGGGTACGGCCCGAAGACCCCCTCCAGCCACTCGGTGACCTCGCCGGTGCGCTCCACGCTCGCGCGCGCCGCGCCCGCGTTGTCGCCGAGGTCCTTGCTGTACGCGTTGACGATCGGCAGCCCGCTCGCCGTCCTGTCGGTGGTGATGTCGAACCTGCCGACGGCGAGGGTGGCCAGATAGGTGGCCTGCGGCTTGTTCGAGCGCCAGTTGTACCGGGTCCAGCCGAGCCGCGAAGTCTGCGACTGGAGCACGCCGTTGCTGATGGCCTGGGTGCCGTCGGGCACGTTGACCGACACGTCGAAGGTGGCCTTGTCCAGCGGGTGGTCGTTGCTGGGGAACCACCAGACGGCCGAGTCGGGCTCCTGCGCCGCCACGCCGCCGTCCGGGGTGCGCTGCCAGGCCGTCCAGCCGTCGACCTTCAGCTCGGACGGCTTGCCGGCGTAACGGACGACGACGGTCAGCGGGGTGTTGCGCGCCAGCGGCTTCGCCGGGGTGACCTCCACCTCGTGCGCGCCGGACGTGGCGAACTTCGCCTTCGCGCCGTTGACCCGGATCTCGCTGACCTTCAGGCCGAAGTCGAGGTTGAAACGGGACAGGTCCTGCTTGGCGGTGGCGATCAGGGTCGCGGTGCCCTCCAGCAGGTCGGTCGTCGGCTGGTACTTCAGGCGCAGGTCGTAGTGCGACACGTCGTATCCGCCGTTGCCGCTGGCCGGGTAGTAGGGATCGCCGATACCCGGGGCGCCCGGACCGGAACTCGCCGCCGACGCCGGGATCACCAGCAGGAGGGAAGCGGCGAGCACGCTCGGGACGATGACTTTGCGGTGCACGGATGGCTCCAAGTGTTAGGGGAGACAGCTCGGTTCAAGGTCGTCGCTCGACCGTATTCACCCCTGGCCGCTCAGGTCATGTCCATGGCCCCGGCTGTCACACGATCGCCATTCGGCCGTCACGCGTCCGCGCGCGGAGCGGTACTGACCCAGCCGCGCGGCTGCCGCCGGCCCGCCCGCACCCGCTCCGGCCTGCGCCCCGGCCGCCGGGTGGCCCGGCCCCGACGGCCCGCCGGACCTCCCGGTCCCGCCCGCGGGAACGGCCGGATCGACACGACGGCCCCGCGGCACGCACCCGCCCCGCAGGTGCGCGGTCGTCCTCGTGCCCGGTCGGTGGTGGGGGCAACGCCCCGTGGGGGACGGAGGCGCACGTTCGTGCACGAGGAACTCCCCGCCGGACCCCGACCGCTGACAAGCCCGTCCGCCCGGCGGGCGCCGGGACCGCCCTACCCGCCGTACCGGACAGTCGGTACCGTGCCGCGCATGACCCTTCATCCGCTTGCCGCGCGACGCTGCTGGCACGCCGCCGTCAACCCGCTGCACGCCACCGTCTACTTCTCGCCGGAGATCGCAGAGGAGTTCGCCGCCCTCGGCATATCGGACCCCGTCGCCGTCAACCTGGCGCACCGCTCCGCCGCGATGGGCGCCGTCGGGGCCGGTGCGGTCACCGCCACCTTCTACAACTACCGGCACGACCTCGTCGCCCGGCACCTGCCCGCCGTCTGGGACACCGTCACCCCCGAGCAGGCCCTCGCCGCCCGGCTGCGCGCCGCCGACGCCGCCCTCACCCGCCTCCTCGGCGCCGGCACCGTGAAGTCCCCCGAGGTGGCCGAGGCCGCCGACCTGGCGATGCGCGCCACCGAGGGCTGCACCCGGCACGCCCGCACCCTCTACGCCGCTCACGCCGACCTCCCCGTGCCCGAGGAGCCGCACCTGAGGCTGTGGCACGCCACCACCCTGCTGCGCGAGCACCGCGGCGACGGCCACCTCGCCGCCCTGCTCCTCGCCGGCCTGGACCCCGTCGAGGCGCTGGTCAGCCACACCGCCACCGGCAAGGGCATGACCCCGAAGTGGCTCAAGGCCATGCGCGGCTGGACGCAGGACGACCTCGACGCCGCGGCCGGCCGGCTGCGCGCACGCGGCGTGCTCGACGACGCCGGCGAGCTGACCGAGCAGGGCGCGGCCCTGCGCGAGCAGCTGGAGAGCGACACCGACCGGCTCGACGCCGCCCCCTACGAGCACCTCGGCGCGGACGGCCTGGCCCGTCTCACCGACCTCGGCGGCGCCCTGGTCGTCAAGGCCGTGACCGCCGGTGCCTTCCCCAGGGACCTCATGGGCAGGGCCTGACGGGCAGGGCTCCCGCCGTCCGTCGCGACCACCTGCCACAATTGGCAGCCTTCCAGTGCAAACGAAGGCAGGCGGGACCCGATCGTGACGATGTCCATCGAAGGCAGGATCGCCGAGGAGCTCGGCGTACGGGAGCGGCAGGTCAAGGCCGCCGTCGAGCTGCTCGACGGCGGCTCCACCGTGCCGTTCATCGCGCGCTACCGCAAGGAAGCGACCGAGATGCTCGACGACGCCCAGCTGCGCACCCTAGAGGAGCGGCTGAGGTATCTGCGCGAGCTGGAGGACCGGCGCGCGGCGATCCTGGACTCCGTACGGGAGCAGGGCAAGCTCGACGCCGAGCTGGAGGCCCGGATCAACGCCGCCGACACCAAGGCGCGCCTGGAGGACATCTACCTCCCCTTCAAGCCCAAGCGCCGCACCAAGGCGCAGATCGCGCGCGAGGCCGGCCTGGAACCGCTCGCGGACGGCCTGCTGGCCGACCCGTCGGTGGACCCTGCCGCGGCGGCGGCCGCGTTCGTCGACGCCGACAAGGGCGTCGCCGACCCGGCGGCCGCCCTGGAGGGCGCCCGCGCCATCCTCACCGAGCGGTTCGCCGAGGACGCCGACCTGATCGGCGAGCTCCGCGAGCGCATGTGGAGCCGCGGCCGGCTCGCCGCGAAGGTCCGTGAGGGCAAGGAGGAGGCCGGCGCCAAGTTCGCCGACTACTTCGACTTCGCCGAGCCGTTCACCGCGCTGCCCTCGCACCGCGTGCTCGCCATGCTCCGCGGCGAGAAGGAGGACGTCCTCGACCTCAACCTGGAGCCCGAGGCCCCCGAGGACGCCGACACCCCCGGCCCCTCCACCTACGAGGGCATGATCGCGCGCCGGTTCGGCATCGCCGCCCCCTCGCAGCACAGCCGTCCCGGGGACAAGTGGCTCGCGGACACCGTCCGCTGGTGCTGGCGCACCAAGATCCAGGTGCACCTCGGCATCGACCTGCGGATGCGGCTGCGCCAGGCCGCCGAGGACGAGGCCGTACGGGTCTTCGCGTCGAACCTGCGCGACCTGCTGCTCGCGGCGCCCGCCGGCACCCGCGCCACCCTCGGCCTCGACCCGGGTTTCCGTACCGGTGTGAAGGTGGCCGTCGTGGACGCCACCGGCAAGGTCGTGGCCACCGACGTCATCCACCCGCACGTGCCCGCCAACCGGTGGGACGAGTCCCTCGCCAAGCTGGCCCGCCTCGCGAAGGAGCACGCGGTCGAGCTGGTCGCCATCGGCAACGGCACCGCCTCCCGCGAGACCGACAAGCTGGCCGGGGACCTGATCACCCGCCACCCGGAGCTCGGGCTCACCAAGGTGATGGTCTCGGAGGCGGGCGCCTCCGTGTACTCGGCCTCCGCCTTCGCCTCGCAGGAACTGCCCGGCATGGACGTGTCGCTGCGCGGCGCCGTCTCCATCGCCCGCCGCCTGCAGGACCCGCTGGCCGAACTGGTCAAGATCGACCCGAAGTCGATCGGCGTCGGCCAGTACCAGCACGACCTGTCCGAGGTGAAGCTGTCCCGCTCCCTCGACGCGGTGGTCGAGGACTGTGTGAACGGCGTCGGCGTCGACGTCAACACCGCCTCCGCGCCGCTGCTGTCGCGCGTGTCCGGCATCAGCGGGACCCTCGCCGAGAACATCGTCGCGCACCGCGACGCCAACGGCCCCTTCCGCAGCCGCAAGGGCCTCAAGGACGTGGCCCGCCTCGGCCCCAAGGCGTACGAGCAGTGCGCGGGCTTCCTGCGCATCCGTGGCGGCGACGACCCGCTGGACGCCTCGGCCGTGCACCCCGAGGCGTATCCGGTGGTGCGGGCGATGGGGAAGACGGCGGGCGGCGAGGTGGCCGCGCTGATCGGCAACACCGGGGTGCTGCGCTCGCTGCGGCCCGAGCAGTTCGTCACCGAGGCCTTCGGTCTGCCCACGGTCACCGACATCCTGCGCGAGCTGGAGAAGCCGGGCCGCGACCCGCGACCCGCCTTCAGGACGGCGACCTTCAAGGAGGGCGTCGAGAAGATCGGCGACCTGGCCCCCGGGATGATCCTGGAGGGCGTGGTCACCAATGTGGCCGCCTTCGGCGCCTTCATCGACATCGGCGTCCACCAGGACGGTCTGGCGCACGTCTCGGCGCTGTCGAAGAACTTCGTCAAGGACCCCCGGGACGTGGTCAAGCCGGGCGACATCGTCCGAGTCAAGGTCATGGACGTGGACATCCCGCGCAAGCGGATCTCCCTGACCCTGCGGCTGGAGGACGAGACCGGAGCCGAGCGCGGTGCCCCGCGCCAGCGCGAGGAGCGGCGCGGCGGCGGCCGTCCGCCGCAGCAGCGCGGCGGAGCCGGCGGCCAGGGCGGCGGCCGGAACCAGGGCGAGCGCGGCCAGAGCGAGCGCGGCCAGAGCCAGGGCGGCGGCCAGGGCCGCCGGCAGGGCGCCGGAGCCCCCGCGCCCGCGAACAGCGCCATGGCCGACGCCCTGCGGCGGGCCGGCCTGACCGGCCCCGAGGAGCGCCGCAAGCGGTGACCCGGAGCGTCGGGGGTGTGCGGGAGGAGTCCCGCACACCCCCAGGGGCGGCCCCCGGCCACCCGGCGCGTGAGGATCTTCGTACGTGATGGCCGAATAGGTTCCCCACCTGGGGACTTTCCTTGCCAACTCCCGTACAAGATCTGTAGGCATGGTGGAACGCCCGTTCGTCATCCGGCGGACGGGCTTCCGTGTTTCCTCCCTCAGGACTGCATTCCCCGAGGCCGCCTTGAAGGCACAGGACGTCATGCCCATGCCCACACACGTCTACCGACGCTGCCCCGGAAAGGCTCCGAAGAGGGATCACATGCCCCACCGGCAACTCAGCATTCGTAAAAGGTGCGAGAACATTCTCGGCCATCTGGATCTGACCCATCCGTTCTCGCTCGACGCCCTGTGCGGGCGGATAGCCGAGCAGCGCGGCCGCCCCATCCAGCTCCATCCCCTCCCCAAGGAGGCGGCGGAATCCGGGGTCTGCGGACTGTGGGTGGGCACGGCCAGCGTCGACTACGTCTTCTACGAGGCGCAGACCACCCCGCTGCACCGGGAGCACATCGTCCTCCACGAGCTCGGCCACATCCTCTTCGGACACCACTCGCTGGAGGGCGAGGAGACCGACGACGGCGCCCCGGTCGTACTGGGCCGCACCAACTACACCACCCGCCAGGAGCAGGAGGCGGAGATGCTCGCCAGCATGATCCGCATCCGTACCGCCCACGCCGGCCCGCGCACCCCCGCCCGGCACCGGGGCACCCTCGCCCGGCTGGAGTCCGCCATGGGGTACGAGCGGGGCACCGATGGCGGCTGACCTGACCGACTTCGGCAACTGGCTCGCCGTCCCGAGCGTGGTGTTCCTGTGGGCCGCCGTCCTGCTGCGTGCCCCGGGCGCCCTGCGCTCGCCCCAGCAGCGCGGCCTGTGGCTGGCCGTCGCGACCGCCGCCGCCGCGATGACCCTCAACCTGCCCGACGTCGTCTCCTACGCCATGAGCCGCGGCGCGGCCTACGCCCACTCCATCGGGCTGGCCCGCAACCTCATCGGGGTGCTCTCGGCGGGCGCCGTGCTCTACTTCGTTGCCGCCACCACCCGCGGCCGCCGCCTCCGGCTCGCCTCCTGCGCCGCCACCGTGGCCTGGCTGACCGCCCTCGTGGCCCTGGACGCCGCCACCTCCGCCCACGGCACCCACACCATGCCCCCGGCCGGCGACCCGGTGCCCTCCCTTGCCTACTGGCTCGTGCTGATCTCGGCCCACGTGATCGCCAACACCGTCTGCGTCGCCCTGTGCTGGCGCTACAGCCGGCGCGCCGAGAGCCGGGGGCTGGCCGCCGGCCTGCTCCTCTTCGGCCTCGGCACCGCGCTCGCCGGACTGTTCTGGCTCGCCTACCTGGTCAAGGCGCTGTTCGCCAACACCTGGGCGATGCCCGCCCTCCCGCTGCTGATGAACCTGCACGGCATGCTGCGCGCCGCCGCGATCCTCGTGCCCACCCTGTTCACCCTCCGGCGCACCCTCGCCGACATCGCCACCGCCTGGCGGCTGTGGCCGCTGTGGCGCGACCTCGTCGACGCCGTTCCGCACGTCGCCCTCAACAAGCCGCGCTCGGGCCGGGTGGCCGAGCTGCTGTGGCCGCCGGTCCCGCGCAACCTGCTGGTCTACCGCAAGGTCATCGAGACGCGCGACGCCATCCTGGTCCTGGGGGAGTACGTCCGGCCGGGCGCCCTGGAGCAGGCCCGCGGCCGGGCCGCCGACCACGGGATCCCCGAGCAGCGGCGCACGGCGGCCGCGCTGGCCCGCGTACTGAAGGACGCACGGCGGGCCAAGCTCGCCGGCCTGCCCGGGTGGCCGGGCGAGGCGGCCGCGCTGGAACTGCCCGCAGTCGTCCAGAGTCCGAACGAAGGCGGGGACCTGGCGGACGAGGCACGGTTCCTCGTCGACGTCGCCGAGGCCTACACCTCGCCGGCCACCACCGAGGAAGTGAACGCGCCGTGACCACCGTACTGATCACCGGAGCCAGCGCCGGACTGGGCGCCGCCTTCGCCCGGGGATTCGCCGCCAAGGGCTGCGACCTGGTCCTCGTCGCCCGCGACAAGGACCGGCTGGGCGCCGTCGCCGACGCGCTGGCCCGCGAGTACGGCGCCGCCTCTGAGGTGCTGGCCGCCGACCTGCTGGACCCGGCGGACCTCGACCGGGTCGCCGGGCGGCTCGCCGACCGCACCCGGCCCGTGGACATCCTGGTCAACAACGCGGGCTTCGGGCTCCCCGCACCCTTCCCGTACAGCCCGGTCGAGGACGAGGAGCGGATGCTCGACCTCCTCGTCAAGGTCCCGCTGCGGCTCACCCATGCCGCACTGCCCGGTCTGCGCGAGCGCCGCCGCGGGGGCGTCGTCAACGTCTCCTCGGTGGCCGGACTGCTGCCCACGGGCACCTACGGGGCCGCCAAGGCCTGGGTCACCGCGTTCAGCGAGTCCCTCCGGGTGGACATGGAGCCGTACAACGTCCGGGTGCTGGCCGTCGTCCCCGGCTTCACCCGCACAGAGTTCCAGGAACGCGCCGGGATGGACGTCAGCGCGCTGCGCGACGCGGTCTGGCTGGAACCGGAAGCCGTCGTCGAGCAGGCGCTGAAGGACCTCGCCCTGCGCCGCCCGGTCAGCATCACCGGCCGCCGCTACCAGGCCTACGCCCTCGCCGTCCGCCACCTCCCGCGCACCTTCGTCGCCCGGAAGATGGCCCGCAAGCGCCGGGCCCCCGCCGGACCGGACGCATGACCGAGCCTGCGGACCGCGCCCGCGAGGCGCGCGAACGCCGCGCCCGGCGGGACCCGTCGGGGATGCCGCCTAGAGCTCGGTGACCTTGCCGCCGGAGACTTCCAGGCGGCGGGTGACCTGTACCGCGTCGAGCATCCGGCGGTCGTGCGTGACCAGCAGGAGGGTGCCCTCGTACGTCTCCAGCGCGGACTCCAGCTGCTCGATCGCCGGCAGGTCGAGGTGGTTGGTCGGCTCGTCCAGCACCAGCAGGTTCACCCCGCGGCCCTGGAGCAGCGCGAGCGCAGCGCGGGTGCGCTCACCGGGGGAGAGGGTCGCCGCCGGACGCAGGACGTGCGCCGCCTTGAGGCCGAACTTGGCCAGCAGGGTGCGCACTTCGGCGGGCTCGGTGTCCGGGACGGCCGCGCAGAACGCCTCCAGCAGCGGTTCGTCGCCGAGGAACAGGCCGCGTGCCTGGTCGACCTCGCCGACCAGGACGCCGGAGCCGAGCGTGGCGGAGCCGGAGTCCGGGGCCAGCCGGCCCAGGAGCACGGAGAGGAGGGTGGACTTGCCGGCGCCGTTCGCCCCGGTGATCGCCACCCGGTCCGCCCAGTCGATCTGCAGGCTCGCCGGGCCGAAGGCGAAGTCCCCGCGCTTGACGGCCGCCTCGCGCAGGGTGGCCACCACGGAGCCCGAGCGCGGGGCCGCCGCGATCTCCATCCGCAGCTCCCACTCCTTGCGCGGCTCCTCGACGACCTCCAGCCGCTCGATCGCGCGCTGCGTCTGGCGGGCCTTCGCGGCCTGCTTCTCGCTGGACTCGCCGCGCAGCGCCTTGCCGATCTTGTCGTTGTCGGTGGACTTGCGGCGGGCGTTGCGCACGCCCTTGTCCATCCAGTTGCGCTGCATCTGGGCCCGGCCCTCCAGCGCGGCCTTCTTGTCCGCGTACTCCTCGAACTCCTCGCGGGCGTGGCTGCGGGACCGGGCCCGCTCCTCCAGGTAGGAGTCGTAGCCGCCGCCGTAGAGGTTGATCTGCTGCTGTGCCAGGTCGAGTTCGAGGACCTTGGTGACGGTCCGGGTCAGGAACTCGCGGTCGTGGCTGATCACGACGGTGCCGGCGCGCAGCCCCTTGACGAACCGCTCCAGCCGCTCCAGACCGTCCAGGTCCAGGTCGTTGGTCGGCTCGTCGAGCAGGAAGACGTCGTAGCGCGAGAGGAGGAGCGAGGCCAGCCCCGCACGGGCCGCCTGGCCGCCGGAGAGCGCCGTCATCGGCAGGTCGAGGCCGACCGAGAGGCCGAGATCGTCGGCGACCTCCTCGGCGCGCTCGTCGAGGTCCGCGCCGCCGAGGTCCAGCCACCGGTCGAGCGCGGTCGCGTACGCGTCGTCGGCACCCGGCGTGCCGTCCACCAGGCCCTGCGTCGCCGCGTCGAGCTCCGCCTGGGCGCCGGCCACGCCCGTACGCCGGGCCAGGAAGTCCCGGACCGACTCCTCCGGCCGGCGCTCCGGCTCCTGCGGGAGGTGGCCGACGGCGGCGGTGGGCGGGGAGAGCCGCAGCTCCCCGGTCTCGGGAGTGTCCAGCCCGGCGAGCAGCCGCAGCAGGGTCGACTTCCCGGCGCCGTTCACGCCGACGAGGCCGATGACGTCGCCGGGTGCGACGACGAGGTCGAGATCGGCGAACAGCGTGCGCTCGCCGTGCGCGGCGGTGAGCTTCTTGGCGACGAGGGTTGCAGTCATGATGGGCCGATCCTATCGGCGTGCGGGCCCGGCCCCGGATGACGGCGGCGGTCCGGTCGCTCTGCGTGGCCGTGTGGACGCGGTAGGTTTCAGCGGGCCGCAGTCGTTCGAGTCCGACCGTTCCGGAGGAGCCATGCAGATCGCCGTCCTGCTCTACGACCGCTTCACCGCGCTCGACGCCGTCGGCCCGTTCGAGACCCTCGGCCGGCTGTCCGGCGCCGAGGTCGTGTTCGTCTCGGAGCGGCCGGGGCCCGTACGGACCGACAACGGCTCGCTCGCACTCGTCGCCGACCAGGGGCTCGACGAGGTGACCCGGCCCGACATCGTCATCGTGCCGGGCGGCCCGCATCCCGAGCGGGAGATGGCCAATCCCGTGGTCATGGACTGGCTGCGCACGGTCGACGCCACCACCACCTGGACCACCTCGGTGTGCACCGGATCCCTGCTGCTGGCCTCCGCAGGACTGCTGCGGGGGCGGCGGGCGACCAGCCACTGGCTGTACCTGGAACAGCTGCCGAAGCACGGTGCCCGGCCCACCGGCGAGCGTGTGGTGTTCGACGGCAAGTACGTCACCGCCGCCGGGGTGTCCTCCGGGATCGACATGGGGCTCACCCTCCTCGGCCGGATCGCCGGTGACGAGTTCGCCCAGGCCGTCCAGCTGATGACCGAGTACGACCCCCAGCCGCCCTACGACGCGGGCTCGCCCGAGAAGGCCCCGGCCGCCCTCGTGGAGATGCTGCGGGGGAACAACCTGCCCGCCTGAGGGACGTCCGTCACGGGGCCCAGGTGAAGCGGGGCGCCCGGCGCTCCAGGAACGCGGCGACACCCTCGGCGGTGTCCTCGCTTCCGGACGCCTGCTCCTCCCAGTGACCGTCCCGGTCCGTACGGCCGTCGGCGAACTCCTTGGCCGCCGCCTGCGTCAGCTGCGAGCGGGCGGCCAGGACGCGGGTGAACTCGGCGACCCGCTTGTCCAGCCCGCCTGCCGGCAGCAGCTCGTTCAGGAACCCGGCGCGCAGCGCCTGTTCTGCCCCGATCAGCTCCGCGGAGAAGAGGAGGTACTTGGCCCAGGCCGGGCCGACCAGGGAGGTGAGCCTGCGGGTCGAGGACGCCGGGTAGACGATGCCCAGCTTTGCCGGGGTCACCCCGAAGGACGCCCCCTCCTCGGCGAAGCGCAGGTCGCAGGCGGCCGCCAGCTGGCTGCCGCCGCCCACGCAGAACCCGCGGATCGCGGCCAGCGTCGGCTTCGGGAAGGCCGCCAGGGCCTCCTCCGCCGCCACGGCGAGGGCCCGCGGGTCGTCGTCCCCGGTGAGGGAGGAGATGTCGGCGCCCGCGCAGAAGGTCGGTCCGGCCCCGGTGAGGACGAGCACCCGTACGGCCGGGTCGCCCGCCAGGCCGTCCAGCAGCCCGGGCAGCGCCCGCCACATCGCGGCGGTCATCGCGTTGCGCTTGGCTGGGTGCGAGACGACGACGGTGGCGACCCCGTCGGCGACCGTGTGCAGGAGGGTTGCGTCCAGGGCTGCGTCCATGCGCCGGATGCTATCCCGGGCGGTGGAACCTATGATCAAGGGAGTCCGTCGGGGGTCCGCCGGGGGTGCGAGGAGGTGGCACGCCCATGGGCGCAGAGCGAGCGCAGGGCACCGCGGCCGGAGGCCGGGAACCGCAGCGGGAGAAGAAGAAGGTCAACCGCAGCTTCGGGCTGATGGCCGTGCTCGGGGTGCTCCTCGTGCTCGCCGGCCTGGTCGGTCTGGTCTACACGGGCCTCGCCACGCTCACGTCGATGTTCCTTTTCGGCTGGCTGCTGCTCATCGGCGGCGTGGTCGGGCTGGTGCAGGCGGTGCAGTCGCGGGGGAGCAACTACTTCTGGCTCGCCGTCATCGTCGCCGCGATCAACATCGCGGCGGGTTTCGTGATCCTGCGCCGCCCCGAGGCGAGCGCCGAGGCACTGACCATGTTCGCGGCCCTGCTCTTCCTCACCGGGGGACTGTTCCGGCTGGTCGGCGCGCTGGTGGTGCGCGGAACCAACTTCGGGCTCGCCCTCGTCCAGGGTGCCTTCGGCGTGCTGCTGGGCTTCCTGATTCTCGCCAACTGGCCCGGCAACAGTCTGTACGTGATCGGAACCTTCTTCTCGCTCGCCCTGCTGTTCGACGGCCTGAGCCTCATCGCGATGGGCATGGGGGCGCGCCGCATCCTGGGGCTGGTCAGGGAGGACGAGGCGGCGGCGGCCGACGCCGGCGCGCGGGGGACGCGTGAGGCGGCCGAGAAGCGTCCGGCAGAAGATCAGGAACAGACCAACAACTGACGCCGTCATAAGCCAGTGGTCAGAAAGTGTCCGAATGACGCTGACTTCTGGTCAGCAGTCCGGGCCGGACCCACCCCTTCACCACTCTTGTCGCGTGGAGACGATCGAGCGTGAAGACGGGGGCCGGAAGATGGACGCCAGCGGGAGCGGCCCACGGGCCGGGGAAGGGGGGCCGCCGGCCCCGGCCGGCCCCCTCGCCTACGAGGGCGTGTGGAGGTTCACCGCTCCCGCAGTAGAAGAATCCGTTCCGCAGGCCCGCCGGGCCGTCCGGGACCTGCTCGGGCGCCAGGGGGTGCCGGCCCATCAGGACCTCGTGTACTCCCTGCTCCTGATCGTCTCCGAACTGGTGACGAACTCGGTCCGGCACGCCGCCCTGCTCTCGCCCGAGGTGGCGGTCGAGGTAGCCATCGGCCGCGAGTGGGTACGGGTGGCCGTCGAGGACAACCACCCCTACCGCCCCAAGGCGCTGGAGGCCGATTTCGGCCAGACCGGCGGCCGGGGCCTGCTGCTCGTCCGCGAGATCACCCTGCAGTCCGGCGGGGTCTGCGACGTCGAGCACACCTCCACCGGCGGCAAGGTCATCTGGGCGGCCCTCCCGCTCGCCACCCCGCCGGCCGCACGCTGAGCCGAGGACGGCGGGGGCGAGGGCGAGGACGGCGCAGGGGACTACCAGCCCGCCGCGTCGCCGGTCAGCTCGCGGATCGCGGGCCGCGCCGCGTCCAGCACGGTCATGAACCAGGCCGAGAACGGCACTTCCGCGTGCCGCTTCGCCAGCTCCTCGGCGGTCACGAAGGCGGTGTCCTCGACCTCCTCCGGATCCGGCCGCACGGCGGTCTGCGCGAGTCCCACGAACAGGTGATTGAACTCCTGCTCCACGAGGCCCGAGGCGGGGTCCGGGTGGTTGTAGCGCACCGTTCCCGCCTGCGCGAGCAGCGACGGCGACAGCCCCAGCTCCTCGTGGGTCCGCCGGGCCGCGGCCGCGAACGGCGACTCCCCGGGATACGGGTGACCGCAGCAGGTGTTCGACCAGACGCCCGGCGAGTGGTACTTCCCGAGGGCCCGCTGCTGGAGCAGCAGACGGCCCTGCTCGTCGAACAGGAACACGGAGAACGCCCGGTGCAGCTGCCCGGGAGCCTGATGGGCGGAGAGCTTCTCCGCCGTGCCGATGGTGTTGCCGGACTCGTCGACCAGTTCGAGCATGATCGGTTCTTGAGTACCGGTGCCGTGGGACGCGCTGTTCGCGGCGGTGGCTGGTGTGGTCGGCATACCCATCCTTCGCTTCGGACTTCGGCCTTCAGTCTGCCGTACAAAAGAGGCTTGTCCCCACTTCGGACATCCGCGCATGTCCGCCCCCCACCACGTGTTAGGGGGGCGGATCACGTCACATACCGCTCCCGCGCGTCGGACCCCGCCCGGGCGGGCCGGTCAGGCGTCGCCGTCGCCGGCCTCCACCGGACGCAGGACGTAGCCGGTGTAGCCGTACTCGTGCCCGTGGCGGGCCCGTACGTCCAGCTCCTCGCGGGTCGCGGCCACCGCCCGCGCCATCGCGGGGGAGTCCTCGCCGGGCCGGTCGCGGACGCGCTCGGCGAGCGGACCGTAGTACTCGGCCCAGTCGGAGTCGGGCAGCCGGTGCACGCCGAGCACCCGGTAGCCGGCGGCCCGGGCGGCCGCGACGTTGCCGGCCATGGAGCGCAGCGGGTACTGCGGGTCCCAGAAGGCGCGCGCTCCGGCCGACGGCTCCGCGGTCGTCCACTCGCATTCGGTCAGCACGAGCGTGCCGCCGGGGGCGAGCAGCCGCTTCCACCGCGCGAGCGCGGTGTCGAAGCCCACGATGTAGGCGGAGCCCTCCGCCCAGACGAGGTCGAAGGAGCCGTCCCCGGCCTCCCGCGCGGGGAGCGCGTTCATGTCCGCCTCGACGGTGCGGACCCGGTCGGCGAGCCCGCGGGCCGCGGCGGCGGTGCGGAGCTCGTCGAGGAAGGGGGCGTGCAGGTCGACGGCGGTCACCTCGGCGCCGCCCGGTCCGGTGCCGCCCGCCTCGGCGGCGAGCAGCAGCGCGCTGCGGCCGGGTCCGCAGCCCAGGTCGAGGACGCGGGGCCGCTCGGGCAGCGGTCCGCACAGGGACAGCAGCCGGCGGGTGCTCGCGTCGGAGCCCGGAGCCTGCCGCGGCAGCCCGTGGTGAAGGGTGAGAAAAGCCTCGAAAGTGGTGTGGGTGTTGTCGGTCAACGTGAACCCTTGAAAAGGGGCTCCGGCCGATCTGGATGTCCCCCGGTGAAAGTCCGGGAGAACGGTGGATCAGGCCCGGCCGGTCGCCCGGGGGAAACGGGGGATGCACCGGAGTTCGCAGCGCTCGGCCGCGACCACTGCGACGGTCATCGACCCACCTCGTTCCACTCGACACCTTCAGGGGCGTGTCCACCGTAACACCGACGCCGTTTGTGGTACCGCGTCGTGATCACCGATGATGATCGCGACCCGGCCCGAAGCCCGGATATTCGGCTTATCGGGGCGTGAACGGGTGATGAACCCCTGCTTCCCTTCATCCGATAGCCTCTGCCGACGTGCCGCCGCCCCACGGGCGCGCCGTTCGTCAATCCGTTACAAGGAGTGAGTTCGTCTGCCGACCGTCATCCTCACCGGCCTGCCGGTCCCCGGATCGCCGCTCGCGGACGAGCTCCGCTCCCTCGGCTTCGAGGTCCGCCCGGCCGCCGGTCCCCAGGACGCCGCCGCCGCACTGTCCGCCGTACCCGCCGACCAGCGGGTGGCCGTCGTCGACACCGCCTTCGTCGGGCACGTGCACGCGCTGCGGCTCGCGCTGACCGACCCCCGCTTCGACGCCTGCGCCGTCACCGGCGCCCTCTCCGTGCAGGCTGCTGCCCGCGAGGCCCTCGACAAGGCCGTCGCCACCGAAGGCGCCCACGGGTCCGGCCCCTACGCCGACCGGCTCGCCGCCGCCGTCGAGGCCACCGGCACCACCGTCCAGCGGCCCGAGCTCGGCAGCCTGGTCGCCGCCGTCCCCGCCGACGCGGACGAGCGCGCGGCGGCCTCCGCCGCCGTCGCCGCCGTGGACGAGGAGGCCGTCCGGCTGCGCTCCGCCGTGAAGTCCCGCGACGGGTTCTTCACCACCTTCTGCATCAGCCCGTACTCGCGCTACATCGCCCGCTGGTGCGCGCGCCGCGGCCTCACCCCGAACCAGGTCACCACCGCCTCGCTGATCACCGCGCTGATCGCGGCGGCCTGCGCGGCCACCGGCGACCGCTGGGGCTACGTCGCGGCCGGTGTCCTGCTGATCGTCTCCTTCGTCCTGGACTGCACCGACGGGCAGCTGGCCCGCTACTCCCTGCAGTACTCGACGATGGGCGCCTGGCTCGACGCGACCTTCGACCGGGCGAAGGAGTACTCCTTCTACGCCGGCCTCGCGCTCGGCGCGGCCCGGGGCGGGGACGACGTCTGGGGCCTGGCCCTCGGCGCGATGATCCTGATGACCTGCCGGCACGTCGTGGACTTCTCCTTCAACGAGGCCAACCACGACGCCACCGCCAACACCAGCCCGACGGCCGCCCTCTCGGACCGGCTCGACAGCGTCGGCTGGACGGTCTGGGTCCGCCGGATGATCATCCTGCCGATCGGCGAGCGCTGGGCGATGATCGCGGTCCTGACCGCCTTCACCACCCCCCGGATCGTCTTCTACGCACTGATCGCCGGCTGTGCCTTCGGTGCCCTCTACACCACCGCGGGCCGCGTCCTGCGGTCCCTGACCCGCAAGGCCCGGCGCACCGACCGCGCCGCCCAGGCGCTCGCCGACCTCGCCGACTCCGGCCCGCTCGCCGAGCTGCAGGCCCGGCTGCTGCGCGGCCGCGCCGGATCCTTCGGGTCCGTCCACGTCGCCGCCCTCGGCACCGTGCTGATGACCGGTGCCGCCCTGTACCTCCCCTTCGGCGATCCCCGGCTCGTCGCCGTCGCCGTGATCTACGCCATGACGGCCGGGCTCGCCGTCGCCGCCCCCCTCAAGGGCGCGCTCGACTGGCTGATCCCGCCGCTGTTCCGCGCGGCCGAATACGTGACGGTTCTCGCGCTCGCCGCCAAGGCGGACGTCCCCGGGGCCCTCCCGGCGGCATTCGGCCTGATCGCGGCGGTCGCCTACCATCACTACGACACGGTGTACCGCATTCGCGGAGGCACCGGCGCGCCCCCGCACTGGCTGGTGCGGACCATCGGCGGCCACGAGGGCCGGGTCCTGCTGACCACGGTCCTCGCCGCCGTCCTCGTGGACCGCGCATCGGACTTCCCCGTCGCGCTCACGGCCCTGGCCGTGTTCGTGGCACTCGTGGTGCTCGTGGAGAGCATCCGCTTCTGGGTCTCCTCCGGGGCACCCGCCGTACATGACGAAGGAGAACCAGCATGATCGGCCTTGTCCTCGCTGCCGGTGCGGGACGCCGCCTGCGCCCCTACACCGACACCCTGCCCAAGGCCCTCGTGCCCGTCGGCCCCGAGGGTGACGAGGAGAGCCTGACGGTCCTCGACCTGACCCTCGGCAACTTCGCCGCGGTCGGTCTCACCGAGGTCGCGATCGTCGTCGGCTACCGCAAGGAGGCCGTCTACGCGCGCCAGGCCGCGCTGGAGGCCAAGTACGGGCTGAAGATCACGCTGATCGACAACGACAAGGCCGAGGAGTGGAACAACGCCTACTCCCTGTGGTGCGCCCGTGAGGTCCTGGGGCGGGGTGTGATCCTCGCCAACGGCGACACCGTCCACCCGGTCTCCGTCGAGGAGACCCTCCTCGCCGCCCGCGGCAACGGCCAGAAGATCATTCTCGCCCTCGACACGGTCAAGAGCCTGGCCGACGAGGAGATGAAGGTCGTCGTCGACGGTGACCGGGGCGTCCGGAAGATCACCAAGCTCATGGACCCCGCCGACGCCACCGGCGAGTACATCGGCGTCACGCTGATCGAGGCCGAGGCCGCCGAGGCCCTCGCCGAGGCGCTGAAGACCACCTTCGAGCGCGACCCCGACCTCTACTACGAGGACGGCTACCAGCAGCTCGTCAACGACGGCTTCGTGGTCGACGTGGCCCCCATCGGCGACGTCAGGTGGGTCGAGATCGACAACCACGACGACCTCGCCAAGGGCCGGACGATCGCATGCCAGTACTGACGAGGCTCATCCCCTCGCCCGTCGTCGTCGACATCAGCCGCGGGGCGATGGACGACCTGTCCGGCGTCCTGGCCGACCAGCGGATCTCCGCCTCCGGCAAGCTCGCCATCGCGATCAGCGGGGGCTCCGGCGTAGCGCTGCGCGCCAGGCTGGAGCCCGTGCTCCCGCACGCCGACTGGTACGCCGTCGTCGACGGCACCATCGACTCCGCGGTCAAGCTCGCCGACGACATAAAGGGCCGCCGCTACGACGCCGTCGTGGGCCTGGGCGGCGGAAAGATCATCGACGTGGCCAAGTACGCCGCGGCGCGGGTCGGGCTGCCCATGGTGGCCGTCGCCACCAACCTCTCGCACGACGGCATCTGCTCGCCGGTGTCCATCCTGGACAACGACAACGGCCGCGGCTCCTACGGCGTCCCCACCCCGATCGCCATGGTGATCGACCTCGACGTCATCAAGGAGGCCCCGGTGCGGTTCATCCGCGCCGGCATCGGCGACGCGATCTCCAACATCTCGGCGATCGCCGACTGGGAGCTCTCGCACGAGACCACCGGCGAGCCCGTCGACGGCCTGGCCGCCGCCATGGCCCGTACCGCCGGCGAGTCCGTCCTGCGCCACCCCGGCGGCTGCGGCGACGACGAGTTCCTCACCGTGCTCTCGGAGGCGCTCGTGCTCTCCGGCATCGCCATGTCGATCAGCGGGGACTCCCGCCCCTCCTCCGGGGCGTGCCACGAGATCAGCCACGCCTTCGACCTGCTCTACCCGGGGCGCTCCGCGCTCCACGGCGAGCAGGTCGGCATCGGCGCGGCCTTCGCGATGCACCTGCGCGGGGCGGCGGACGCCTCCGGCCACTTCGTCGAGGTGCTGCGCCGGCACGACCTGCCGGTCGGGCCCGAGGAGATCGGCTTCAGCGTCGACGAGTTCGTCGCGGCCGTCGAGTACGCCCCCCAGACCCGCCCGGGACGCTTCACGATCCTGGAGCACCTCAACCTGTCCGCCGCCGAGATCAGGGACGCTTACGCCGACTATGCCAAGACCATCCGTAGCTGAACTCCGGCCCGTCGTTCACCCCGCGGGCGTGAAGGACCGGGTCAGCGGCGAGCACTGGGGCGGGCGCCTCTACATGCGCGAGATCTCCCTGCGCATCACCCGCCTCCTGGTCACCACCAAGGTCACGCCCAACCAGCTGACCTACCTGATGACCCTCGCCGGCGTCCTCGCCCTGCCCGCCCTGCTGGTGCCGGGCATCCTCGGCGCCGTCCTCGGCGTGGTCGCGGTCCAGATGTACCTGCTGCTCGACTGCGTCGACGGCGAGGTCGCCCGCTGGAAGAAGCAGTACTCGCTCTCCGGGGTCTACCTGGACCGGGTCGGCGCCTACCTGTGCGACGCGGCGGTCCTGGTGGGCTTCGGTCTGCGCGCCGCCGACCTGTGGGGCACCGGCGGGGCCGACTGGCTGTGGGCCTTCCTGGGCACCCTCGCCGCGCTCGGCGCGATCCTGATCAAGGCGGAGACCGACCTGGTCGGCGTCGCCCGCCACCAGGCCGGGAAGCCCGTGGTCAAGGACGCGGCGGCCGAGCCGCGCGCGAAGGGCATGGCGCTCGCCCGCCGCGCCGCCGCCGCGCTCAAGTTCCACCGCCTGATCCTCGGCATCGAGGCCTCCCTGCTCATCCTGGTGCTGGCCGTCCTGGACCAGATGCGCGGAGACCTGTACTGGTCCCGCGTCGGCGTCGCCGTGCTCGCCGCCATCGCGATGCTCCAGACCGTGCTGCACCTGGTGTCCATCCTCGCCTCCAGCAGGCTCAAGTGACCGCCCCGCTGCGGCTGGGCGCCGTGATCATCACCATGGGCAACCGGCCCGACGAGCTCAAGGCGCTCCTGGACTCGGTGGCCCGCCAGGACGGCGACCCGGTCGAGGTCGTCGTCGTCGGACAGGGTGTACGGGTCGCCGAGGCGGCCGACCTGCCGCCGGGGGTCCGCTCCGTCGACCTGCCCGAGAACCTGGGCATCCCGGGCGGCCGCAACGTCGGCATCGAGGCCTTCGGCCCCGGTGGCCGCGACGTGGACGTGCTGCTCTTCCTCGACGACGACGGACTGCTGGAGCGCACCGACACCGCCGAGCTGTGCCGGCGGGCCTTCGCCGAGGACCCGGAGCTCGGGATCATCAGCTTCCGGATCGCCGATCCCGACACCGGTCGGACCCAGCGCCGCCACGTACCGCGGCTGCGGGCCTCGGACCCGATGCGGTCCTCGCGCGTGACCACCTTCCTGGGTGGTGCCAACGCCGTCCGCACGACGGTGTTCGAGCAGGTCGGCGCCCTCCCGGGGGAGTTCTTCTACGCTCACGAGGAGACCGATCTGGCCTGGCGCGCGCTCGACGCGGGGTGGCTGATCGACTACCGAGCGGACATGGTGCTGCTGCACCCGACGACTGCCCCCTCCCGGCACGCGGTCTACCACCGTATGGTGGCCCGTAACCGGGTGTGGCTCGCCCGCCGCAACCTGCCCGCACCGCTGGTACCGGTCTACCTGGGCGTCTGGCTCCTGCTGACGCTTCTACGGAAGCCCTCGGGACCCGCGCTCAAGGCCTGGTTCGGCGGGTTCCGCGAGGGATGGACCACTCCTTGCGGACCGCGCCGCCCGATGAGATGGCGCACGGTCTGGCGGTTGACCCGTCTGGGCCGACCTCCTGTCATCTGACCAGCCCGCGTCTGGGAACATGACGCGATCACGGGCTTCGAGCCACCAGCCTGATGCCCACCTGGCCGCATCTTGAAGACGAAAGTTTCAACTTGTGAGTGACACAACCCACGACGGCGCCCTCGCCACGAGCAGGCCGCCGTCCGCAGACGCGGGGCTCAGCGCCGCGGAGCTGGCTAGGAAGTACGGCCTGTCGGTCAGCGGCGCCCGGCCCGGCCTGGGCGAGTACGTGCGGCAGCTCTGGGGCCGGCGCCACTTCATCCTGGCCTTCTCCCGGGCCAAGCTGCTCGCGCAGTACAGCCAGGCGAAGCTCGGCCAGGTCTGGCAGGTGGCGACCCCGCTGCTGAACGCGGTCGTCTACTGGCTGATCTTCGGGCTGATCCTCGGCGCGGGCCGGGAGATGCCCAAGGACGTCTACGTCCCCTTCCTGGTGATGGGCATCTTCGTCTTCACCTTCACGCAGAGCTCGGTGATGGCGGGCGTCCGGGCCATCTCGGGCAACCTCGGGCTGGTGCGCGCGCTGCACTTCCCGCGCGCCTCCCTGCCGGTGTCGTTCTCGCTCCAGCAGCTCCAGCAGCTGCTGTACTCGATGATCGTCGTCTTCGTGATCGCCCTCTGGTTCGGCAACTACCCGCGGCTGTCCTGGCTGCTGGTCATCCCGACGCTGGCGCTGCAGTTCATCTTCAACACCGGCCTCGCCATGATCTTCGCGCGGATGGGTTCCAAGACCCCCGACCTCGCGCAGCTGATGCCGTTCGTGATGCGCACCTGGATGTACGCCTCCGGCGTCATGTTCCCGATCGCGGTCTACCTCAAGGACCAGCCGCAGTGGATCAGCGACGTGCTGCTGTGGAACCCGGTCGCGATCTACATGGACCTCATCCGGTTCGCGCTGATCGACGACTACGGCGCGAGCAACCTGCCTCCGCACGTGTGGGCCTTCGCCGTGGGCTGGGCCGCGGTGATCGGCCTCGGCGGCTTCGTGTACTTCTGGAAGTCTGAGGAGCGTTACGGCCGTGGCTGACAACTCCCAGGGGCGCGTCCCCACCGTGATCGCGGACGGCGTGCACATCGTCTACCGCGTCAACACCGGCAGCAGCGGCAAGGGCGCGGCCACGGCCGCGCTCAGCAAGATAGTGCGCCGGAGGAAGGGCGACGCCCCGGGCGTGCGCCGCGTCCACGCCGTGCGCGGGGTCTCCTTCACCGCGTACCGCGGCGAGGCCATCGGCCTCATCGGCTCCAACGGCTCCGGCAAGTCCACCCTGCTGCGCGCCATCGCAGGCCTGCTGCCCTGCGAGGAGGGCAAGGTCTACACCGACGGCCAGCCCTCGCTGCTGGGCGTGAACGCCGCGCTGATGAACGACCTCACCGGTGAGCGCAACATCGTCCTCGGCGGTCTCGCGATGGGGATGAGCCGCGAGCAGATCAAGCAGCGTTACCAGAGCATCGTCGACTTCTCGGGCATCAACGAGAAGGGCGATTTCGTCTCCCTGCCGATGCGCACCTACTCCTCCGGCATGGCGGCCCGACTGCGCTTCTCCATCGCGGCGGCCAAGGACCACGACGTCCTGATGATCGACGAGGCCCTGGCCACCGGTGACCGCGCCTTCCAGGTGCGTTCGGAGAACCGGATCAAGGAACTCCGGGAGAAGGCCGGTACGGTCTTCCTCGTCAGCCACAACAACAAGTCCATCCGCGACACGTGCGACCGGGTGCTGTGGCTGGAGAAGGGCGAACTCCTGATGGACGGGCCCACCGAGGAAGTCGTCTCGGCCTACGAGAAGGCCACCAACGGCTGACCTCGGGTCGCGCGGCGCAGCCGCCGCGTCCGTCCGCTTCCCCTGAAGGCCCCTGCCGCTCAGCGCGGCGGGGGCCTTGAGCGTGCACCCGCAATACGCCGCGTGCGCGTTCTCGTAAGGGGCGGCGACATTCGGTGGCGCGGCGAATACCCGAGCGGCCTCCGTGACGTTGTACAGCGTAAGCTGAAGCGGTCCTGAATCGCGGCAAGAGGGGACGATTCCCCGCAGGTGAACGGCCCTGGGGCAGCCCCGGGAAAACCCCGGCGGCGTGTCCGAAATAGGATGTATTGGGTCGGCAGTGTAGAACGGGAGATGTGACGGCAATGGCTACGGGAATTCTCCGGCCCCCAGGGACGGCGGCCGTCCCCGCCCCGGGCGGCGGGCGGTGAGCCCGGGGCACGGCACCCGACCCCTGTCCGACACGGTCCATGTGAGCGCCACCCTCGACAAGGCGGCGGCGGAGAACTTCCCCGTCGCCCCCGCCTTCCTGCCCCGCGCCTGGCGCGACGGGCTGACGGCCGTTTACGGATACGCCCGCCTCGTCGACGACATCGGCGACGGCGACCTCGCCCCCGGCGGGCGCGACGCCGTGCTTCTCGGTCTCGACCCGGCCGCGGCGGACGACCGGCTCGCCATGCTCGACGCCCTCGAGACCGACCTGCTGCGCGTGTTCGGCTCCGCGGACGGCCCGCCGCGCCACCCGCTGCTGCTCGCCCTGCGGCCCGTGGCCGACGCCCACGGCCTGACGCCCGAGCCCTTCCTCGGGCTCATCGAGGCCAACCGGCAGGACCAGCGGGTGAGGCGCTACGAGACCTACGGGGACCTCGTCGCGTACTGCGAGCTGTCCGCCAACCCGGTCGGCCGGCTCGTGCTGTCCCTCACCGGCACCAGCACGCCCGAGCGGATCCGGCTCTCCGATGCCGTCTGCACCGCTCTTCAGATCGTCGAGCACGTCCAGGACGTCGCCGAGGACCTGGGCCGCGACCGGATCTACCTGCCCGCCGAGGACATGCGGCGCTTCCACGTGTCCGAGGCCGACCTGGCGGCCCCGACCGCCGGCGCCTCCGTGCGCGCCCTGGTGGCGTTCGAGGCCGAGCGCGCACGCGCGTTGCTGGACGAAGGCCTCCCGCTCGTGGGCAGCGTGCACGGCAGGCTCCGGCTGCTGCTCGCGGGCTTCGTGGGAGGGGGGCGCGCCGCCCTGCGAGCCGTCACCGCCGCGGGTTTCGACGTACTCCCCGGCCCGCCCAAACCCACCAAGAGCGGCCTGCTCCGCGAGGTTGCCGCCGTCCTGCGCACAGCGCCGAGAAAGAGGTGAGCCCGACCGTGGAGGGCCCCACACACGCGTCCGCACAGACTGCGATGTCCGCACCGGTCTCGGCGGCCTACAGCTACTGCGAGGCCGTCACCGGCGCGCAGGCGCGCAACTTCGCGTACGGCATCCGGCTGCTGCCCACCGACAAGCGCCATGCGATGTCCGCGCTCTACGCCTTCTCCCGCCGAGTCGACGACATCGGCGACGGCACGCTGCCCGCCGGGGCCAAGCTCGCGCGCCTGGAGGAGACCCGGGCCGTCCTCGCACGGATCCGGGCCGGCGAGGTCGACGAGGACGACACCGACCCGGTCGCCGTCGCGCTGGCGCACGCCGCCCGCCGCTTCCCGATCCCGCTCGGGGGCCTCGACGAACTCATCGACGGCGTACTGATGGACGTTCGCGGCGAGACGTACGAGACCTGGGACGACCTCAAGATCTACTGCCGCTGCGTGGCAGGTGCCATCGGACGGCTCTCGCTCGGCGTCTTCGGCACGGTGAACGCACCGGGCCGGGGCGCGCCCGAGGCCGCGCGCGCCGCCGAGTACGCCGACACCCTCGGTCTCGCCCTGCAACTCACCAACATCCTCCGCGACGTTCGCGAGGACGCGGGCAACGGCCGCACCTACCTGCCCGCCGAGGACCTCGCCAAGTTCGGCTGCTCGGAAGGGTTCCAGGCCGGCCGGCTGTCCGCCGGAGCCGACTTCGCCGGACTGGTCCACCACGAAGTCCGGCGCGCCCGCACCCTGTTCGCCGAGGGCTACCGGCTGCTGCCGATGCTCGACCGGCGCAGCGGCGCCTGCGTGGCCGCCATGGCCGGCATCTACCGGCGCCTCCTCGACCGCATCGAGCGGGAGCCGGAGGCGGTCCTGCGCGGCCGGGTCTCGCTGCCGCCGCACGAGAAGGCGTACGTCGCCGTGCGCGGCCTGTCCGGCCTCGACGCCCGCACCGTCACCCGGCAGGCCGTCCGGAGGCGGATGTGACGCCCCCGACGAAGGCGGCCCCGCCACGCGCCGCCGCGCCCGGCGTTCACCCGGCGTGCGCCCGCGGCGCCCGGCGTACGGGCCCGGCGCGCCGCCCCGGGCATGCGCCGGGTCGGGCAACCATGCCGACGGCGGGCGCGTCTCTTCCCGCGGACCGCGGCCGGGCCGCGCGGAACCCGCAGGCCGGCCCGGAGGGCGAGCGCACCACGGGGGAGGGCGCATGACGGGCACCGACCAGCACGCCGTCGTCGTCGGCGGCGGACTCGCAGGGGTCACGACCGCCCTCGAACTCGCCGACGCCGGACTCCGCGTCACCCTGCTCGAAGGCCGCCCCCGGCTCGGCGGGCTCGCCTTCTCCTTCAAGCGCGGCGACCTCCACGTCGACAACGGCCAGCACGTCTACCTGCGCTGCTGCACCGCCTACCGGTGGTTCCTCGACCGCGTCGACGGCGCCGCCCTCGCCCCGCTCCAGGACCGGCTCGACGTACCCGTCCTCGACGTCGCCCACCCCCGCGGGCCGCGCCTGGGACGGCTGCGCCGCGGCGCCCTGCCCGTCCCCCTGCACCTCGCCGGAGCCCTGGCCCGCTACCCGCACATGTCCCTCGCCGAGCGCGCGAGCGTCGCCCGCGCCGCCCTCGCCCTGCGCCGCCTCGACCCGGCGGACCCGGCGCTGGACGGCCTGGACTTCGCCACCTGGCTCGGCCGCTACGGACAGTCCGCCCGCACCATCGAGGCCCTGTGGGACCTCGTCGGCATCGCCACCCTCAACGCCACCGCCGCGCACTCCTCGCTCGGCCTGGCCGCCATGGTCTTCAGGACCGGCCTGCTCTCCGACAAGAGCGCGGCCGACATCGGCTGGGCCCACGTACCGCTCGGCGACCTGCACGACACCCTCACCCGCAAGCAGCTCGACGCGGCCGGGGTACGGACCGAACTGCGCACCCGCGTCACCGCCGTCACCCGCACCCCCGAAGGGACCTGGCGCGTCGACACCGAGCGGGAGTCGCTCGAAGCGGGCACCGTCGTCCTCGCCGTACCGCAGCGCGAGGCGCACGGGCTGCTGCCCGCCGGCGCCCTCGCCGACCCCGACAAACTGCTCGACATCGGCACCGCACCGATCCTGAACGTCCATGTCGTCTACGACCGCAAGGTGCTCAAGCAGCCCTTCTTCGCCGCACTCGGATCCCCCGTGCAGTGGGTCTTCGACCGCACCGACTCCTCCGGACTCCCTGACGGCGGCCAGTACCTGGCGCTGTCCCAGTCCGCCGCCCAGGACGACATCGACGAGCCCGTCTCGGTGCTGCGCGCCAAGTACCTGCCCGAGCTGGAACGGCTGCTGCCCGCCGCTCGCGCCGCCAAGGTACGGGACTTCTTCGTCACCCGGGAGCGGACGGCGACCTTCGCACCCACCCCCGGCGTCGGCCGGCTGCGCCCCGGGGCGCGGACCGACACGCCGGGGCTCTACCTGGCCGGTGCGTGGACTGCCACGGGTTGGCCCGCGACCATGGAGGGCGCCGTCCGGAGCGGACTGAGCGCGGCGCAGGCCGCACTCGCCGCACTCGGCCGCCACCGCGAACACCCTCTGCAGGAGGCGGCATGACGACCACCACCACCGGCACCACCAGCACCACGAGCACAGCACGTACAGGAACAAGAGGAGAGCCAGTGAACCCGGGGAACCCGGCTGTCGAGAACACGGATGCCACTGTGGGCGCAGCCGGAAGGGGAGCGGAGAAGGCGGACACCGTCGCCCTCCTGGAGCGCGGCCGGACGATGTCGACCCCCGCGCTCCGCGCGGCCGTCGACCGGCTCGCCGCACCCATGGACACCGTCGCCGCCTACCACTTCGGCTGGATCGACGCCCAGGGCAACGCCGCCGACGGTGACGGCGGCAAGGCCGTGCGCCCCGCCCTCGCCCTGCTCTCCGCCGAGGCCGCGGGCGCCGCACCGGAGGTCGGCATCCCCGGCGCCGTCGCCGTGGAACTCGTGCACAACTTCTCGCTGCTCCACGACGACCTGATGGACGGCGACGAGCAGCGCCGCCACCGCGACACCGTCTGGAAGGTCCACGGACCGGCCCTCGCCATCCTGGTCGGCGACGCCCTCTTCGCCCTCGCCAACGAGGTCCTGCTGGAACTCGGCACCGTCGAGGCGGGCCGCGCCACGCGCCGCCTGACCACCGCCAGCCGCAAGCTCATCGACGGCCAGGCGCAGGACATCTCCTACGAGCACCGCGAGCGCGTCAGCGTCGAGGAGTGCCTGGAGATGGAGGGCAACAAGACCGGCGCCCTGCTCGCCTGCGCCGTCTCCATCGGCGCCGTGCTCGGCGGCGCCGACGACCGTACGGCCGACAAGCTGGAGGAGTACGGCTACCACCTCGGCCTCGCCTTCCAGGCCGTCGACGACCTCCTCGGCATCTGGGGCGACCCGGAGTCCACCGGCAAGCAGACCTGGAGCGACCTGCGCCAGCGCAAGAAGTCCCTCCCGGTGGTCGCCGCCCTCGCCGCCGGCGGCCCGGCCTCCGAGCGGCTCGCCGAACTGCTCGCCGCCGACGCCAAGAGCAGCGACTTCGAGAACTTCTCCGAGGAGGAGTTCGCGGCCCGCGCCGCCCTCATCGAGGAGGCCGGCGGCCGCCAGTGGACCGCGGACGAGGCGCGCCGCCAGCACGCCGTCGCGATCCGGGCCCTGGACGACGTCGACATGCCGCAGCGGGTGCGCGAACAGCTCGTGGACCTCGCCGACTTCGTCGTCGTACGCAAGAGGTGACCGCCACCCGGCAGCGGATATGAATCGCGAGTCGCCGGCCGGCGCCGCCACCTGAGCGTGGCGCGCACCGGCCGACGGCGGACCCCAGCACAGCACAGGACACTGTTCTAAGGGGAAGCCATGACAGCGACGACCGACGGCAGCGCGGAGAGCGCCGGCGCCGGCAGCGAATCCACCCCGGGCGCCCCGCCGCCCGGCTCCGCCGGGGCGGCCGCCCCGCGGACCGAGTACGGGCTCGCGGGCCCGCCCGACCCCGCCGTCGGACCCGGGGCCCCGGCCGGCGCCGGGCCCTGCGTGCCGGTGGCGCTCACCGAGCGGGTCGCCGCGCCGCCCGGGCCGGTCCGGCGGCCCGGCCCGCCGGCCGCCTACCGGCAACCGGGCGAACCCGGCACGGGACGGACCGCTGCGGACCTGCCCCCGCCGCCGGCCGGCAGCCCGAGGGAGGTGTACGAGGCCGCCGCGCGCGCGACCCGGCACCTCCTGGAGCGTCAGGACCCCGCAGGCTGGTGGAAGGGCGACCTGGAGACCAACGTCACCATGGACGCCGAGGACCTCCTGCTGCGGCAGTTCCTCGGCATCCGGGACGAGGCCACCACGTACGCGGCCGCCCTGTTCATCCGCGGCGAGCAGCGCGAGGACGGCACCTGGGCCACCTTCCACGGCGGGCCGCCCGAACTGTCCGCCACCATCGAGGCCTACGTCGCGCTGCGCCTCGCCGGGGACCGGCCGGACGCTCCGCACATGAGCCGTGCCTCGGCCTGGATCCGGGCCAACGGCGGGATCGCCGCCGCCCGCGTCTTCACCCGCATCTGGCTCGCCCTCTTCGGCTGGTGGAGCTGGGACCATCTGCCCGAACTCCCGCCCGAGCTGGTGTTCCTGCCGCCCTGGGTGCCCCTGAACATCTACGACTTCGGCTGCTGGGCCCGCCAGACGATCGTCCCGCTCACCGTGGTGTCCGCGCTGCGCCCCGTCCGCCCGGCCCCCTTCGCCCTCGACGAGCTCCACACCGACGCGCGGACCCCGTATCCCGCCATCCGCATGGCACCGCTGACCAGTTGGGACGGCGCCTTCCAGCGGATGGACAAGGCCCTGCACGTCTACCGGCGGTTCGCCCCGCGGCGGCTGCGCAAGGCGGCCATGGACACCGCCGCCCGCTGGATCGTCGAGCGCCAGGAGAACGACGGCTGCTGGGGCGGGATCCAGCCGCCCGCCGTGTACTCCGTCATCGCGCTGCACCTGCTCGGCTACGACCTCGGGCACCCGGTGATGCGCGCGGGACTGGAGTCCCTGGACCGGTTCGCGGTGCGGCGCGAGGACGGCGCCCGGATGATCGAGGCCTGCCAGTCCCCGGTGTGGGACACCTGCCTCGCCGCGATCGCCCTGGTCGACGCGGGCGTGCGCCCCGACCATCCGGCGCTCGTGCGGGCCGCCGACTGGATGCTCGGCGAGGAGATCACCCGCACCGGGGACTGGGCGGTGCGCCGGCCTGGCCTGGCACCGGGAGGCTGGGCGTTCGAGTTCCACAACGACACCTATCCCGACATCGACGACACCGCCGAGGTCGTCCTCGCGCTGCGCCGGATCAGGCACCCGGACCCGGTCCGGGTCGACGCGGCCATCGCCCGCGGAGTGTCCTGGAACCTCGGCATGCAGTCGAAGGACGGCGCGTGGGGCGCCTTCGACGCCGACAACACCAGCCCCTTCCCCAACAAGCTCCCCTTCTGCGACTTCGGCGAGGTCATCGACCCGCCGTCGGCCGACGTCACCGCCCACGTGGTGGAGATGCTCGCCTTCGAGGGCCGGGCGGGCGACGCCCGGACCCGGCGCGGCATCGCCTGGCTGCTCGACGCACAGGAGCCGGACGGCAGCTGGTTCGGCCGCTGGGGCACCAACTACGTCTACGGCACCGGCTCGGTGGTGCCCGCCCTCACCGCGGCCGGCATCGCCCCGGGGCACCCCGCGGTCCGGCGGGCCGTTCGCTGGCTGGAATCCGTACAGAACGAGGACGGCGGCTGGGGGGAGGACCAGCGCTCCTACCAGGACCGGTCGTGGGCGGGGAAAGGCGCCTCCACCGCCTCGCAGACCGCGTGGGCCCTGATGGCCCTGCTGGCGGCCGGGGAACGCGACGGCGAGGCCGTCACACGCGGTATCGCCCACCTGGTCCGGACCCAGCGCGAGGACGGCTCCTGGGACGAGCCGTACTTCACCGGCACCGGCTTCCCCTGGGACTTCTCCATCAACTACCACCTGTACCGGCAGGTGTTCCCGCTGACCGCGCTCGGCCGCTACCTGTACGGGGAACCGTCCGCCCCGGCGGGCTCACCCGGCGGGGGCCGCTGATGTCCCCCGCCGCGGGGGACCGCACCGCGCGGGGCGGCCCGCTGCTGGTCGCCTGCGCCCTGCGCATCGAGCAGATGGCGCTGCGCAGCGCGGGGCGCGGCTCCCCACACGGCACCGACGCGCACGGCGACGCGCACGGCGGGGCGTACACCCTCCTGCGTACCGGGATGGGCCCGTGCGCGGCCGAACGGTCCGTCCTCGCGGCCCTGGACGGGCCCGGCATGGACCGGGCCGCCCTCCTCGCCACCGGATTCTGCGCCGGGCTCGTCCCCGGCATGAGCCCCGGCGACCTCGTCGTCGCGGAGGAGACCCGCGACCCGCGGGGGACCGTCCGCTGTACCGGGACCGGGCTGCTCGCCGAGGCGCTGGCCCGGGCCGTCCCCGGCCGGACCGTGCACATCGGCCCGCTGACCGGGTCCGACCACGTCGTCCGCGGCCGGGAGCGCGCACAGCTGCGCGCCACGGGCGCGGTCGCGGTCGACATGGAGTCCGCGGCGACCCTCCGGGCCGCGGTCGGCGGCAGGGACCGCCCCGTTGCGGCCGTCCGGGTGATCGTGGACGCTCCGGAGCATGAGCTCGTCCGAATCGGCACGGTGCGCGGGGGAATATCGGCCTTCCGTGTCCTGCGTGCCGTACTGCCCGCGTTCTACGAATGGCACCGTTCTTCGCTGCTCCCCAGGAGGTGAGCCAGATGGCCATGCCGCTGCGCCAGACCGTCAGGGTCGGGACCTATCTGCTCGAACAGAAGCTCCGCAAGCGGGACAAGTTCCCGCTGATCGTGGAGCTGGAGCCGCTCTACGCGTGCAACCTGGCCTGTGAGGGCTGCGGGAAGATCCAGCATCCGGCGGGCGTGCTCAAGCAGCGCATGCCGGTCGCCCAGGCGGTCGGGGCCGTGCTGGAGTCCGGTGCGCCGATGGTGTCCATCGCAGGCGGCGAGCCCTTGATGCACCCGCAGATCCACGAGATCGTGCGGCAATTGGTGGCCCGGCGGAAGTACGTGTTCCTGTGCACCAACGCGCTGCTGCTGCGCAAGAAGATCGAGAAGTTCACCCCCTCCCCGTACTTCGCCTTCGCGGTGCACATCGACGGCCTGCGCGAGCGCCACGACGAGTCGGTGGCCAAGGAGGGCGTCTTCGACGAGGCCGTCGAGGCCATCAAGGAGGCGAAGCGCCGGGGATTCCGGGTGACGACGAACTCCACCTTCTTCAACACCGACACCCCGCAGACGATCATCGAGGTGCTCAACTTCCTCAATGACGACCTGCAGGTGGACGAAATGATGATCTCGCCCGCCTACGCCTACGAAAAGGCACCGGACCAGGAGCATTTCCTCGGCGTCGACCAGACCCGCGAACTCTTCCGGAAGGCTTTCGCGGGCGGCAACCGGCGGCGCTGGCGGCTCAACCACTCCCCGCTCTTCCTCGACTTCCTGGAAGGAAAGGCCGACTTCCCCTGCACGGCCTGGGCCATTCCGAATTACTCCCTCTTCGGCTGGCAGCGCCCCTGCTATCTGATGAGCGACGGCTATGTGCCGACGTACCGGGAACTCGTGGAGGACACCGACTGGAACAAGTACGGCCGCGGAAGGGACCCGCGCTGCGCGAACTGCATGGCGCACTGCGGCTACGAGCCCACCGCCGTCCTCGCCACCATGGGCTCCCTGAAGGAATCCCTGCGGGCCGTCCGGGAGACGGTCGGCGGCAACCGGGACAGGTCGGCATGAGTCCGGCGGCAGAGGGACGGGACGGCGGCTTCGACCTGCGCGCCCTGCTCGCCGCGCGCGGGGCGGAACGGTACGAGCTGCACGCCCGCCACCTCAACCACCAACTGCCCCGGATGCTCCGCACCATCGGCTTCGACAAGGTCTACGAGCGGGCCGAGGGAGCCCACTTCTGGGACGCCGAGGGCAACGACCACCTCGACATGCTCGCCGGCTTCGGGGTGATGGGCCTGGGCCGGCACCACCCCGTCGTCCGCCGGGCCCTGCACGACGTGCTGGACGCCCAGCTCGCCGACCTCACCCGCTTCGACTGCCAGCCGCTGCCCGGGCTGCTGGCCGAGAAGCTCCTGTCGTACAGCCCGCACCTGGACCGGGTCTTCTTTGGCAACAGTGGCACCGAGGCGGTGGAGACGGCCCTGAAGTTCGCCCGGTACGCCACCGGGCGGCCCAGGATCCTCTACTGCGACCACGCCTTCCACGGGCTGACCGCCGGTTCCCTCTCGGTGAACGGCGAGGGCGGGTTCCGGGACGGGTTCGCGCCGCTCCTGCCCGACACCAAGGTCGCGCTGGGTGACCTGGCCGCCCTGGAGCGGGAGCTGAAGCGCGGCGATGTCGCCGCTTTCGTCGTGGAACCGATCCAGGGCAAAGGGGTCCTCGCGGCCCCGCCCGGCTTCCTGCTCGCCGCGCAGGAGCTGCTGCACCGGCACAAGGCGCTGCTGATCGCGGACGAGGTGCAGACCGGCCTGGGACGTACCGGCGACTTCTACGCGTACCAGCACGAGCCGGGTGTCGAGCCCGACCTGGTGTGCGTGGCCAAGGCGCTGTCCGGCGGCTACGTGCCGGTCGGCGCGACCCTGGGCAAGGACTGGATCTTCAAGAAGGTCTACTCGTCGATGGACCGGGTGCTCGTGCACTCCGCGAGCTTCGGGTCCAACGCGCAGGCGATGGCGGCCGGGCTGGCGGTGCTGTCCGTCATGGAGGACGAGCACCTCGTGGCCCGCGCGCGGGCCACGGGCGACCTGCTGCGCGGGCGGCTCGCGGCCATGGTGGACGAGTACGAGCTGCTGCACGAGGTGCGCGGGCGCGGCCTGATGATCGGCATCGAGTTCGGGCGGCCCTCCTCGCTGGGGCTGCGCAGCCGGTGGACGATGCTCCAGGCGGCCCGCAAGGGCCTCTTCGCGCAGATGGTCGTGGTGCCGCTGCTCCAGAGGCACCGGATCCTCACCCAGGTGTCCGGGGACCATCTGGAGGTGATCAAGCTGATCCCGCCGCTGGTGCTGGACGAGGAGGACGTCGACCGGTTCGTCGGCGCCTTCCGCGAGGTCATGGACGACGCCCACGGGGGGTCCGCACTGATGTGGGACTTCGGCAGGACGCTGGTGAAGCAGGCCGTCGCGGCGCGCTGACGGCCTGCGTCCCCCGGTGGTCCTACCCGGTCAGGCCAACAGCCGGTCGCGGAGCCGGCCGAGGGTCTCGGGCTGCAGCCCGAGACCCTCCGCCAGGTAGCGCTCCACCCCGCCCCAGACCTCGTCGATCGTGTCGAAGGCGGCGATCAGGTATTCGGCGCGGGCGTCGAAGAGCGGCGCGAGCAGTTCCATCACCTCGGGCGAGCGGGCCTCGGCCGAGGCGGAGCTGCGACGCACCCGGTACCGGCGGTGCGGGGCGTTGGACTCCAGGTAGTCCGCCACGATCGCCTCCCGCTCGACGCCCAGCGCGAGCAGGGTGACGGCGACGGAGAGGCCGGCCCGGTCCTTGCCGGCCGCGCAGTGCATGAGGGCGGGCACGCTGTCCTCGGCGAGGGCGTGGACGACCCGGCTGTGCTCGGCGGTGCGGGTGCGGATGATCCCGCGGTAGGAGTTCGCCATCCGGGCCGCCGCCTTGCCGTCGCCCAGGATCGAGCGGAGCTGGTCGAGGTCGCCGTCGCGGACCAGCCGCCAGAACTCCCGGCCGTCCGCCGGGTCCGACAGCGGGATGCTGACGTTCCGTACGCCGGGCAGCTCGACGTCCGGCCCCTCCAGGGCGTGGTCGGCGCCGTTGCGGAAGTCGAAGATGGTGTGAAGGCCGAGCGAGGCGAGGAATTCTGCATCGGTTTCGGTGGCATGTGCGAGATGTCCGCTTCGGAACAGTCGTCCCGCTGCAACCCTTCGGCCATCAGAAGTCGGCAATCCGCCCACATCGCGGAAATTGCGCACTCCCGCCAGCTCCGGCTCCTGTATCTGCTGGGTCACGGTAACTCCTCCGCCTTCTCGTGGGGCGTCTGTCCGAATTGAGCTACTTGGCGCCAACTTGCCATATCCGGAGGCGAGATCGGGCACGTCCCCGTGAGCCAGATCATACGGTGACCGTGAGTGCCTGATCGTCGGAGCCGAATGGCCCGGCGCAGGCGGCTGTTGGCGCGGCGGAATGGACGGAGGGTGACCGGAATTCCGGCACGCCCTCATGCCTGTGAATCCGTCAGGGAATTCGCGGCTTGTTCGGCGTGCCCGCAAGGGATTACCTTCGCGATCGATCCGGGTGGATCGCCGAATCCTGCCGCCGCCCGGAAACCGCAACCGAACCATTTCGCGCGGCAGGAGCGGGGGAACCAGGTAAGCCGCTGTACCGGAGATCTTTTCTCCGGAACGGCTCGGGGTGAAGCCGTTCATGTCCCGTACATGTACGGCCGGACATCTCCAGTCCGAACCCGACAGCTCACCTCGCAGGCGCCGGAGAGGAATGCGCCATGCCTGCAAAGGGTAAGCACCGCCGTCCCAAGTCCCTTTTCTTTTCCCGCGGATTCGCGGTCGCAGGCACCGGTGGTGCGGCCCTCGCCCTGCCGCTGACGGTCGCCGCCGGCGCCCACGCGGCCGGCCCGCAGACGGCGCCCGCCGCCGCACCTGCCGTCGCCCCCGCCGTGGCCCAGCAGGTCCCCGCCGCGCTCCAGGCCGCCCCCGCGGCCGGCGTGCAGGCCGCACCGGCCGTCTACACGGTCGTCCCGGGCGACTGCCTCTCGGTGATCGCTGCGGAGCACAGCCTGGACGGCGGCTGGCAGCGGTTGTACGAGCGCAACCGCGAGGCCGTCGGCAGCGACCCGTCGCTGATCCACCCCGGCCTGAAGCTGACCCTCGGCGGTCGTGGCGAGGCCGCCCCGCTCGGCACCGTCCCCGCCCCGCGGACCGCCTCCGAGGCCGCCCCGAAGGCCTCCCCGAAGGCCGCTCCGAAGGCGGCCCCCAAGGCAGCCCCCGAGGCCGGGTCCGAGCCGGCCGGGCAGGCCGCCGTCCCGCGGGTGCAGCGGGACGCCGCCCCCGAGGCCCCCGCCGTCCAGCCGGCCGCCGCCGTCGCCGGATTCGTCGCCCCGGTCGGCGGTGGCGTCTCCACCCAGTACAAGGTCGCCGGTGCCATGTGGTCCTCCGGTTACCACACGGGCGTCGACTTCATCGCCCCCATGGGCACCAGCGTCAAGGCCGTCGGCGCCGGCACCGTGGTCTCCGCGGGCTGGAGCGGCTCGTACGGCAACGAGGTCGTCATCCGGCACGCGGACGGCAAGTACTCCCAGTACGCCCACCTGTCCCAGCTCTCCGTCTCCTCCGGCCAGAGCGTCACCGCCGGCCAGAGCATCGGCCTCTCCGGCTCCACCGGCAATTCGACCGGCCCGCACCTGCACTTCGAGATCCGCACGAGCCCGTCCTACGGCTCGGACATGGACCCGATCGCCTACCTCCGCTCGAAGGGCGCCTCCCTCTGACGGCACCCGCCGACGGAGCACCGACACGCGTGGGGCCGGGACCCGAGGGGGGTCCCGGCCCCACGTGTACTTATTCCTTACATCCCGCGTGGTATAGATCACGGCCCGTCAACCCCTCATTACGTTGGCGTAGGTTGGTTACGGGAGTGAAGGATGGGTTCTCGTGGCAGCGACGACGACGAAACTCAAGACCATCGGCTCGTACGCGGCGATCGGGGACAGCTTCACAGAGGGCGTGGGGGACCCGGGGCCGGGAGATTCCTTTCTCGGCTGGGCGGACCGGCTCGCCGTGCTCCTGGCAGATCGGCGTGACGAGCACGACTTCCGTTATGCGAATCTCGCGGTGCGCGGGAAGCTCCTCGACCAGATCGTGGCCGACCAGGTGCCGAGAGCCAAGGCCCTCGCCCCCGACCTGGTCACCTTCTGCGCGGGCGGCAACGACATCATCCGGCCCGGCAGCGACCCGGACGACGTGGCGGAACGCTTCGAGGCGGCCGTCGCCGACCTCACCGGGGCCGTCGGCCACGTCATGATCACCACCGGGTTCGACACCCGGGGCGTACCCGTCCTCAAGCACATCCGGGGCAAGGTCGCGACGTACAGCGCCCACGTGCGCGCCATCGCCGACCGGTACGACTGCCCCGTGCTCGACCTCTGGTCGCTGAAGTCCGTACAGGACCGGCGCGCCTGGGACGCGGACCGGCTGCACCTCTCACCCGAGGGCCACACCCGCGTCGCACTGCGGGCCGCACAGGTCCTCGGCCTGGACGTGCCCGCCGACCCCGACCAGCCGTGGCCGCAGCTGCGCCCGCGCGGCTCGGTGGACGTGACCCGCGACAACATCCAGTGGGCCCGCGAGTACCTGGTGCCCTGGATCGGCCGCCGCCTGCGTGGCGAGTCCTCCGGCGACCACGTCGAGGCGAAACGGCCGGACCTGCTGCCGCTGTAGCCGCCGGACGACGGGCGGGCAGGGCCGGCGGGAGGAGCGGGCGGGAGGGACGGGCAGGAGGGACGGGCGGAATCCTTCGGGGCCGGTGTGCGTTGGGATGGGCGTAGCGATACGACCGCACCGACGACCCCACCCTCCCTGGAGGCGCTTTGACCGGCTCCCGTCCCCTCCGCCCGCGGCTGCGCGCCCTGCGGCCCGAAGCCTTCGGCGCGGACCCGTCCGGCGCCAGGCTGGAGCGGATCCGCCGCTCGCCGAACTTCGCCGACGGCGTCTTCCAGAACCCGGTCGGGGCCCGGAACAGGCCCTCGGGGTCGATGACCGAGTTCGCGAAGATCTACTTCCACCGTGAGCAGCGGGTCCGGCGCAGCCCGGCGGCAGCCATCCCGGTGCACCCGACCACCCTCGCCGACCTGGCGAAGCCGCCCACGAGCGGTCTGCGCCTGACCTGGATGGGGCACTCCAGCGTGCTCGCGGAGATCGACGGGCACCGGGTGCTGTTCGACCCGGTGTGGGGCGAGCGCTGCTCCCCCTTCCCGTTCGCCGGCCCCAGGCGGCTGCATCCGGTTCCGGTCCCGCTGGCCGCGCTCGGCGAGGTCGACGTCGTGGTCATCTCGCACGACCACTACGACCACCTCGACCTGCCGACGATCAAGGCGCTGGCCGGCACGGACACGCTCTTCGCCGTCCCGCTCGGCGTCGGCGCGCACCTGGAACACTGGGGCGTGGCGGCCGACCGGCTGCGCGAGCTCGACTGGAACGAGACCACCCGGATCGGCGGCCTGTCGCTGACGGCGACGCCCGCCCGGCACTTCTGCGGCCGCGGTCTGCGCAACCAGCAGCACACCCTGTGGGCCTCCTGGGTGGTCGCGGGCGACGAGCACCGGATCTACCACAGCGGGGACACCGGCTACTTCCCCGGCTTCGCGGAGATCGGCGCCGCGCACGGGCCCTTCGACGCCACGATGATCCAGATCGGGGCCTACTCGGAGTACTGGCCCGACATCCACATGACACCCGAGGAAGGCATGCGCGCCCACCTCGACCTCCAGGGCGGCGCCGCTCACGGCACGATGCTGCCGATCCACTGGGGCACCTTCAACCTGGCCCTGCACCCGTGGGACGAGCCGGGCGAGGGCACCCTGGCCGCCGCCGAGGGCGCCGGAGCGGCCGTCGCGCTGCCGATCCCGGGCCAGCCCTTCGAGCCCGGAGCCGAGGGGACGCCGGCCCAGCCGTGGTGGCGGCCGTTCGTGGTCGCGGCGACGGCGGGCGGAGCCGTGGACGGGCCTGCGGCCGTGCCCTCGCACCAGGCCGGCGGAGCGGCGGCGACAGCGGCCCGCGGGGTGTCCACGGCAGTGAGCGAGCAGGGGAAGCCGGAGTCCGTGGGGTCGTAGCGAACGGCCCGGGCAGGACGCACCGACGGCCCCCGCCGCCGGGGTGCCGTCGGGCGGCCGCAGCGGCCCGACCGGCGCATTCGGGCTGCTGTACGAGCGCTCCATCGGGAGCGGGAAGCACCCCCGTGAAGTTCACCGACTCGTGGTCCGGGGCGGGATTGCGGGGTCTAGCGTGGGTATTCGGTGATCAACACCGGGCCCCGGGAACGACGGGGGCCGGGCCCCACGTACCGAGGACGCCGATGTCCGGACCCCGCGCCGCACGCCACGCCCCGTCGAGACACACCGTCACCGGTCCTGGCCGGCAGCTACGCCCCCAGTTGGTACGGGCCGCCCTCCTGCCCACGCTGGCCGCCGCGCTCAGCGGCGCGGCCGCGGTGATCTTCACCCTCCAGCTCGGCGGCGGCGCCGGCGACCGCGACGCCCGGCTCTGGCCGGTGCTCACCGGCTGCGCCCTGCTCGCGGCCGGCTCCCTCGCCGCGGCCCTGCTCGGCGCGCAGCGCGCGGCCAAGGCCGTCCGGGACCGGTGCGAGGCGCTGCGCCGCTCCAGCGTGCGGGGCCGCCAGGAGCTGCGGACGGCCGCGGACCGGCTGGAGCGGGGCGAGATCCCGCAGCGGCCGGTCCGCGGCGGGCCGAACACACCGCTCACCGGGAGCGACCCGGCGGGCGTGGACGAGTTCTGGCTGCTCTCCCAGGAACTGCGCGGCGCCCGCGAGCAGGCCCACACCACCCTCGTACGGCTGGCCGCGCCGGCCGCCCCGACCGACAGCGAGCGCAAGGTCGAGGTCTTCGTCAACCTCGCGCGCCGGCTCCAGTCCCTGGTCCACCGCGAGATCTCGCTGCTGGACGACCTGGAGGACACGGTCGAGGACCCGGACCTGCTCCGGGACCTCTTCCACGTCGACCACCTGGCAACCCGGATCCGCCGCCACGCCGAGAACCTCGCGGTGCTGGGCGGTGCGGCCTCCCGCCGCCAGTGGACCCGGCCGATCGACCTGAGCGAGGTGCTCCGCTCCTCGGTCGCGGAGGTCGAGCAGTACACGAGGGTCAAGGTCGTTCCGCCGGCGGGCGGCAGCGTACGCGGCCACGCCGTCGCCGACGTGGTGCACCTGCTGGCCGAACTCGTGGAGAACGCCACCGTGTTCTCCGCCCCCGACACCGATGTGGTGCTGCGCGCCGAGCGGGTCACGGCCGGGATCGCGGTCGAGGTGGAGGACCGGGGACTGGGCATGCCGGCCGAGGAGCAGCACCGGATGAACGCCCTGCTCGCGGACCCCGACCAGGTGAGCGTCCGGACGCTGCTCGCGGACGGGCGGATCGGCCTGTACGTCGTCTCGGCGCTGGCCCGCCGGCACGGGATCGCAGTCGAACTCAAGTCGAACATCTACGGCGGCGTCCTCGCGGTGCTGGTGCTTCCGCAGGAACTGCTGGGGGCGGCGGACGCGGGTGACGCGGCCGGGGGCTCGCGGGTGACGCCGCCGCTGGAACCGGCACGCATGCCGCTGCCCCGCCGGGCGGACACCCCCACGATCCCCGCCCCCCGCCCCGAACCCCGCCCCGAACCCACCGCCCCGGTGGCGGAAGCCCGGTCGGCCCCCGGCTCGGGACCGGTGCGGCAGGCGGGCGCGGGCGCGGTCGGGGCCGGGGCCGGGGCGGAATCCGAGGCCGGTCGGTCCGCGGCGTCGGCAGCCGGATGCGCGCCCGGGCCGCGGCACGCCTCCACGGCGGGCGCCGGCCCCGTACTCGGCGGCGTGCCGTCGGCCCGGCCCGGCCCCGCGGCGGACGCCCGGCCGGTGCCGGAGCCGGTGCCGGAGCCGGTGCCGGTGGCGGAGGCCTGGTCCGTACCCGGCGGGGGGCCGGCGGGACAGGCGGGGGAACGGCCGACGTTGCCCCGGCGCCGGGCGCAGGAGCACCTCGCGCCCCAGCTGCGCGACGCACCCGCACCGCGGCGCCCCGCGGACGCCGAGCAGCCCGTGCACGACCCCGGCCTCATGGCCGCCTTCCAGCGCGGCTTCGGCCTCGCGCAGTCGGAGAACCAGGCATGACCCCCAGCAACCTCGGCAAGGAGCGCACCACCATGGGCGGCGAAGTGGCGACGAAGACCGGCGGCCGGCTCTCGGATCTCGACTGGCTGCTCAGCGGCCTGGTCCAACGCGTCCCGTACACCCGCAGTGCCGTCCTGCTCACCGCGGACGGGCTCGTGACCTGCGTACACGGCCTCGATCCCGACAGCGCCGACCACCTGGCGGCCCTCGCCTGCGGCCTCTACTCGCTCGGCCGCAGCGCCGGGGCCCGTTTCGGCGACGGGGCCGACGTACGGCAGGTCGTCGTCGAGCTCGACACCGCGCTCCTCTTCGTCTCCGCGGCCGGATCCGGCACCTGCCTGGCCGTCCTCGCCGACCGGGACGCCGACGCCGGAGTCCTCGGCTACGAGATGGCGATGCTGGTCAAGAGCGTCCGCCCGTACCTCGCGGCCGCACCCCGGCGGCCCGCCGCGAACGTGGAGCGATGAGGGCCCACGGCAGGGGGGCGTACGGGAAGGGGCGGGACACACCGTGGGTCGACGACTCGGCGGGGCGCGTGCTGCGCCCGTACACCGCCAGCGGCGGTCGGACCAGGCCGGGCATCGCGCTCGACCTGCTGTCGCGGATGACCGCGACCGGCGTACGCCCGCGCGTTCCGCTCGGGGCCGAGCACACCCTCGCGCTGCGGTTGTGCGCCGGGGCGGCGGCGCTCACCGTCGCCGAGCTGGCGGGCCAGCTGCGGCTGCCCGCCACGGTGGTCAAGGTGCTGCTGTCCGATCTCATGGAATACGGGGCCGTCATGGCGCAGGCGCCCCATTACCCGGGCGGCGGGTCGTTCGCCGCCGATGACCAGTCCCTCCTCCTGGCGGTACTCGATGGCCTACGCAGACGGCTGTGACGCCCCCGCGACGCTGAAGATCCTGGTCGCGGGGGGTTTCGGGGCGGGCAAGACCACCTTCGTGGGGGCGGTCAGCGAGATCGAACCGCTGTGCACGGAGGAACTGCTCAGCGACCTCGGCGCGGGCGCCGACCCGCTGCACGGGGTCGAGGCCAAGACCACGACCACCGTCGCGCTCGACTTCGGCCGGATCACCCTGGACGGCCGCCACGTGCTCTACCTCTTCGGCACGCCCGGCCAGCACCGCTTCTGGTTCCTGTGGGAGGAGCTGTGCGCGGGCGCGCTCGGGGCCGTGGTGCTCGCGGACACCCGCCGCCTCGCGGACTGCTTCCCGGCCGTGGACTTCTTCGAGCGGCGCGGGATCGGCTTCGTCGTCGCCCTCAACGAGTTCGACGGCTGCCACCGCTACACGGCGGACGAGGTCCGGGACGCGGTCGGCCTGGGGCCCGAGGTGCCCGTCGTCCGGTGCGACGCGCGCCTGGCCGGATCGGGCACGGTGACGCTGGCCGCCCTGGTCCGTCACCTGCTGTACACGTCCGCAGCCCGTACATCACCGTCGGCATCGACATCGACATCGCCATCGACCACAACGCCATCGTCACCGGAGTCGGGGGAAACGTGATGCTGTACTACGAATCGACCGGACACCTGCTGCTCACGCCCGTGGACCGGGAGGCACCCGCACGGGCCGTCCGGCTGCGCGAACTGGGGCTGGGGGAGCGGGTGGACGGCGAACTGGACGCCTTCGCGCGGCGCGTGGCGGACGTCCTCGGCGCCCCGCACGCGGGGGTGAACTTCGTCGGCGAGGAACGCCAGTTCTTCGCGGGCCTGCACCACACGCCCGACGCCCCCGAGAGCGGCTACCCCGCCCGGGTCCTGCCCCGCGACCACGGCTACTGCCCGCACGTGGTGGTCCGCAGGCGCGCGCTGGTACTGGAGGACGTACGGGACTTCGCCCGGTTCGCCGGCAACGCGGTGGTGGACGAGAGCGGGGTCCGGTCCTACCTCGGGGCGCCGCTGACCGACCGGCGCGGCATCGTCCTGGGCACGGTGTGCGCGGTGGACCTGGCGCCGCGGCGGTGGGGGACGGAGGGGCTCGCCACCGCGAAGGAGCTGGCCGCGGAGCTGGTGGCCCTGCTGCACGAGCGGGAGGACCGGCGCGCGTGAGCCCGCTCGGCGGGGGCGGGCGCTACCGTCGTCGGACGAGCATCCATGCGCGCCGACGTCCGGAAGGGAGTCCCGGGGATGGCCACCACCGTGCGGGACGTCCGCCTGATCGCACTGTCCCTCCCGGACAGCACCGAGAAACCGGCATGGGGCATGCCGGCCTTCCGGGTGGGCGGGAAGATCTTCGCCGCGCTCGCCGACGACGACACCTCGATCGGGGTGAAATGCCCCAAGGAGGAACGGGCCGAGCTGATCGCGGCCGAACCGGAGAAGTTCTTCCTGCGAGCCGGCCACGACGACAACTACGCGTGGATCCGGGTCCGCCTGGCAGCCGTGCGGGACGAGGCGGAGCTGCGCTCGATCCTCACCGACTCCTGGCGCCAGGCGGCCCCGAAGCGCCTGGTCGCGGCCCATCCGGAGCTGACCGGCGGCACCGGCTGACCTGATCGCGAACCGGTGGCGGAAAGGCGCGCGCGACCACCCGTGGAAATGCGGTATCGTTCTCATGCGCGTTCGGCCAGGGGAAACCCCAGGTCAGCGGGTATCGGGACGTGGCGCAGCTTGGTAGCGCACTTGACTGGGGGTCAAGGGGTCGCAGGTTCAAATCCTGTCGTCCCGACTCGAGAGAGTCGCAGGTCAGGGGTCGTTTCAGAGCAATCTGAAACGGCCCCTGACGCGTGTGCGGGCCGGGCGTCAGGCCGTGGCGGGGGAGTCGGGGATCCAGGAGCCGTGGAGGCCCGCCGCGACGCGGTGCGGGAGATGCACGGTGGCGATCCTGCCGAGGCCGGTGGCGTCGAGGACGAGGAGCTGTGAGGCGTCCTGCTTGAGGTCGGAGACGACGGTCAGGAGGTAGCCGTCGTCCTCGTTGGTGGCGCCGGCGGCGGGGACGAAGACGGCCTCGCCGGGCAGGCGGGCATCGCCGACCTGGTGGATGCGGCGGGCACCGGTGGTGCGGTCGTACTTCACGAGGCCGTAGCCGCCGAGGCCGTTCTCGTCGGGGAAGGCGATGGCGTACTGGTAGCGGTTCTCGGCGCCGAGGTACTCCTCGTTGAGGGTGGGGAACTCGACCGGGAGGTCGTCGATGATGTGCTCGTCGACGGTGCCGGCGCTCTGGTCAATGGTCCAGCGGCGGGTGTAGGAGCGGGCGACCGGTTCGGTGCCGCGGCCCGGGGCGCCGGTCCACCAGTTCCAGGAGAGGCGGAAACCCTCGCGGTCGACGGTGGGGCCTTCGAGGACGATGCGGCCCTGGCCGTCCTCGTAGGCGTTGGAGACGTGGAGCATGTTGCCGGGCTCGATGGAGTACCAGCGGATGTGGTGGTGTCCGTCGGCGCCGCGGGGCATGACGCCGATGCGGGACGGCTGGTGGTCGCTCCAGCCGTAGGGGATGCCGGAGTGTTCGGTGGGGTCGAAGGTGACGTTTCCCTCGATGAAGACGATGTGGCGGCGGGTGAGGGCGAAGTCGTGCTTGAGGGCGGCGGTGGCCGTGGGGACCTCGGCGGTGTGGACGAGGGTGCCGGTGGCGTCGGCGACGTGGTAGGTGAGGTGCGGGGGGAAGGGGGACGAGGCGAAGAAGTGGAGTTCGCCGGTGACCGGGTCCTCCTTGGGGTGGGCGGTCATGGCGGTACGGAGTCTGCCGTCGAAGTCGTAGGCGCCGACGGTGCCGAGTTCGCCGTCGAGTTCGAAGGGGAGGTTGGCCTCGCACAGGGCCAGGAGCCGGCCGGCGTGTTCGATGACGTGGGTGCCGGCGGCGCTGGCGGTGAGGTCGGGGCCCTGGTCGGTCATGTAGGGGGCGCCGTCGAGGGCGGGGGTGTGGACCCAGCGGTTGCGGTACCACTCGGCGCGGCCGTCGCGCAGGCGGATGCCGTGGACCATGCCGCTGCCCTTGAACCAGTGGGTGGGGGTGATGCCGGGCTTCGGGTTGTGGCCGTTGCGCAGCAGCCGGCCGGACAGCTCCGGCGGGAGAGTGCCCTCGACGGTCAGGCCGGTGGCCGTGACCTCCTCCACGACGGGAGTGAAATGGCCGGTCAGATAAGGCGGGTTGGCAGTGGTCATGACGACGTCTCTTTCAGTGGATGTGCGGGGCGGTGGTTGGCTTCGAGGTGAATCAGCGGTGAGGGCACGGGCGCCGGACCGCGGCCGGGCGGATGCGGGATCGCGCGGAGCGTCCCGTGACGACAGGGCGGCGAGCCGGCCGGAACGCGAGCCGAGGTCCGGCCCGGCGCGCGGGTGCCGGGCCGGGCGCAGGGGCCGCGCCCCAGGGCGAGTCGGCCCGCAGCGCCCCGGCCCCCGGGCGTCCGGCCGGACCCCGTCCGTACCCCCCGTGCCCGGGCCCGCAGGGGGTGCGGCCCGGTGGCCGGGAGGGAGCCGCGAGCAGGGCCGGGCGGCCACCGGGACCCGGCGGCGGCCCGGGCGGCCGGCACCGGATGAGGGCCGCGGCCGAAGCCGAGAGCAACCGGTCCCGGCCCACGGGCTGGGGCGGCTGCCCGGGCTTGCTGTCCGCGTCCTGTGGTCATGCCGCACAGACTCACGCCGACCGGTGTCCACTCTCCAGGCCCGCCCGGGACGGGGTGTGTCCACTGCTGTCCGCACCTGTCCATCGGCGCCAGCCCAGGGCCTGTCCGCGAAGGAGCGCCAGCCGCCCCGACTGCGGGCCCCGTCACAGCACTAGCGCGGGTCCTGGAGCTCCTGCTGCCACAGGGCCTCGCAGAGCAGGTCCAGGCCCTGGCGCAGGTGACGGCGGTAGGTGCCGTACGGGAGGCCCAGACGGCGGGCCGCGCCCTCCTGGGTCGGCACGCCGGAGAAGTACCCCGCCGTCAGGGCCTCGCGGGCGCGCACCCCGCGCGGGTCGCCGGCGAGGTCGTCGACGGCCCGGCGCAGCAGGGCCCGCAACTCCTCGACCGGCTCGGCGAGATCGGCAGCCAGCCGGGTACGCATCAGGACGCAGGCGGCGAAGGCGCTCGGGTTGCGCCAGTGCGCCAGCGCCTCGCGTACGGCCTGGTCGAAGGCGGTGCGCGAGACGGCCGACGGCGCGGCCGGGACCGGTGCGTCGGGGGCCGATATGAAGTGGAAGAGCCACCTCTCCACCGGGACCTCGCGCCAGTCGACGCCGAACAGCCCGTACGTGTGCTCGCCCACCCGGGGCCGCGCCCCGGTGTCGCACAGGGTGCCCCTGACGCGCTCGGCCCACGTCTCGGCGTCCTGGAAGACGGCGAAGCCGAAGGCGCGGCCTCGGGCCCGGGCCGCCTCCGCCTGGGCCCGGGAGCTGCTCAGGTCGATGACCCGCGAGGGCACCTGGTAGCGCTCGGGGTAGACCGAGAAGCGGCTGATCCCGATGTGCTCGCCCGGGCTCACCGGGGCGGTGGCATCGGTGTACCGCCACGCCGCGGCGACCACGGGGTCGGTGGCGAGGTCCTCCGGGTCGGGCGGGGACGGCAGGACGAGGCGGGCCGTGAACGCGGCGATCCGGCCCGTGCTCACGAGACGGTAGACGCTGAAGGCCTGGGGCTGGCGCCGCGCCCAGTAGCGGACCAGCTCCGCCGAGGCCGGCCCCTCGGTCTCCTCGGCCATCCGCAGCACGACGTCCAGGTCCTCCGGGCGCAGCGGACGGTCGTGCATCTCGTCCTCGCGGGACCAGGTGCGCAGCCGGGACAGGGTCTCGCCCTCCCGGAAGAGGTAGAAGAGCTCGTCGGTCACGGTCCACACGCGTTCCTCGGGTGCCTCGCGCAGGAGGCGCAGGTATTCGTCCGCCAGCCGTCGGCGGATCGCCTCGAAGGCGTTGGGGGCACGCCAGCGCAGGTCGGCGGCCAGCGTTTCCCGGGCGGCGTCGTGCGGGTGCAGTCCCCGGTGCGTGGACTCCATGAACGGCAGGTCCCGCAGCCAGGAGAACAGCAGATGGGCGTCCTCCCCGGGCAGTACGCCGGCCAGCAGTTCCTCGGACGTCGTATGGGCCTGCGCCGCGACCTCCAGGGCGCGGCGGTGGGAGGCCGTGGGGACCTCGCCGATCAGCCCCGCCAGCAGGGTGCGCAGGACATCGGCCGACGGGGCCCAGATCTCCTCCCGGGCGCAGCCCGCCGACCCCGCCGCGGCGGCGAGGGACAGGGCCAGCGGGTTGCCGCCGGCGAAGCGGAGCACCCGGTCGCGCAGTTCGGGCCGGATCTCCGCCGCGACCAGCAGGCTCAGGGCCTGTTCCGCGGAGAACGGCTCCAGTTCGGTCACGTGCAGGAGCCGGGACCAGGCCGGATCGGCGGTCCACTGCGGCTGCGGAGCGCGCCGTCCGGCCAGCACGACGAGGGTGTCGTCCGCGGCGCGGGGCAGGAAGTGGTGCCACAGCCAGCTTTCCAGCCACTGGCAGTGGTCGAAGGAGTCCACGAACAGGACCGTGCCCGGCACGTCGAGGAACGGCCCTGCGGCGTGCTCGAAATCGGCTGGATCCCGGCTGACGAACCGGCCGTCGAGTTCGACGAGCAGCCGGCCCGCCGTACGGGCGTGGTCGGCCAGCCGCCGCAGCAGCGTGGACTTCCCGATGCCGCCCGGCCCGCACACGTAGAACGCGAAAGGCGCCCGGACGTCTGCGTCCAACGCCCTTGCGAAAAGCGCGAGTTCCTCGTTGCGGCCGATGAAGGCCTGTACTCGGGCCCTGCTGAGTCTTTCTCCCACGGACACCATGGTGTTCTCGTCCTCCTTGCGCCGCCGCCTGCGCTCTCCGCGCCGTCGGCGGCGCGGAGAGCGCTCTCATGAGTGGTCGGTGTTCTCCGTCGGAACCCCTGACGAGGCCCTGCGCACGTCACTTGACGCTGCCGAGGTTCCCGTCGTCGGGGTGGCCGGTGACCAGGAGGGTGGTCTCCTCGACGGACTGGAAACGGCCGTCGGGAGCCATCCGGGCGAAGAGGTAGACCTCGGTGCGGGAGGTGCGTCCGTTGTGCTGGGTGAGGGTGACGGTGTGACGGTCGGCGTAGCGCGGCCCGTCGCGCAGTTCGTCGTGGACCTCGACGGTTCCGCTGCGGACCAGGGTGCGCAGACGCGTCATGTGCTGGACGAAGGAGGCCCGGTCGCTCCACACGCCGTCGGTGCGCTGCCGGTAGTCGGGGGTGAAATGCCGGTCCACGGCTTCGGTGAGGTCGAGACCGGGGGTGAACAGCAGGTCGTTGAGGGCTCTGGTGATGTCGGTCGATGTCATCGTCGTCTTCGCCTATGGGGGTGGGGGGTGGTCCGTAACCGGCCTGCAGGGCCGGGGAGTACGGGGCGTGGCCGGTTCCGGCCGTTGCCGTCGTGCAAGAGGGGCGCCGGCCGCGGCAGGTTCCCCTTTCAGGGGACGGGAGTGAAGTCGAGCGACAGGGAGACCGGGCCCCGCGTGTACAGGCCGGTCTCCCGGTAGCGGAAGCCGGGGCTGTAGCGGACCTCGTCCAGCAGGGGCAGGAGCATCGCGGCGACGGTCTCGATCTCGGCTCGTGCGAAGGCCGCGCCGACGCACTGGTGGAGCCCGGTCCCGAACGCCATGTGCTGGGCGGCCGCGGTGAAGGAACGGGCCGTGCCCAGGTCGGTGCGGTGGATGTCGAAGGTGTCCGGGGCGCCGAACGCGGCCGGATCGCGGTTGGCCGCACCGATCATGCAGAAGACGGTGGCGCCCGCGGGGAGGGTGGTGCCCGCGATCACGGTGCTCTCCTCCGCCCGGCGGGGGACGAGCTGGACGGGCGGGGTGAAGCGCAGGGTCTCGGCGATCGCGGCGCCCAGCAGGTCCGGGTCCCGGCGGACCTGCGCCAGCTGCTCGGGGTGGTCGATGAGGTGCTTGAAGAGCAGCGCGATCGTCTTGTCCGCGGGCTCGGCGGCGGCGATGAGCACGTTGAGGATCAGTGCGGTGACATCGCGGTCGCTCATGCCGACGCCTTCGAACTCGGCGGTGCACAGCGTCGATATCAGGTCCTCGCCGGGGTGGCTGCGCCGTTCCCGGATGACGGGGGCGAGGTAGGCCTCCAACTGCTCGGCGCACTCCAGGCAGTGCCGGCGGCGCTCGGGGGTGAGGCTCAGGCTGGTGACGAACTCGGCGACCCCGCCGTACCAGTCGGCCACCCGCCGCCAGTCCGATCTGTCGAGGCCGAGCACGTCCAGGGCCGCATGGACGGCGAACGGCTTGCCGAAGTCGTTGACCAGGTCCATCCGGCCCCGGCGGAGGAACGGGGCCATGAGGTCGGCGGCGTTGGCGCGGATGGCTCCTGTCTGCTGCTGGAGGGCCGCTCCGGTGAACCCGCGTACGACGATCCTCCGTTTGGCGGTGTGTTCGGCTCCGGTCATCTGGGCGAGGACCCGGCCGCGCATCACCGGTTCGGCGCGCTCCTGGAACACCTCGGTGGTGAACGCCTCGTGGTCGGTCAGGATCCGTTTCACGTCCTGGTGGCGGGAGACGAAGTAGCTGTCGATCGCCGGCTCGTGGTGCACCGGAGCCCGCTCCCTGAGGGGGGCGAAGAAACGGTGGGGAGCGGCGGCGAACATATCGGACAGGACGCTGAAGGGAATGGGCACGGGCATGTCGGAACCTCTCGAAAGGCGCGCCTCGCGCGGAAGTTCGAGGGATACTACCGACGCCGGACAAACCGTCGGCCGGCGTTCCCGCCGGTCGGGGCCCGCCGTCACCCGTGGCACTGTGGTCCCATGACCATGGAAGTCCGCCCCGCATCGGTCTTCGAGGACGTCCGTACCCTGCTCGGTCCGAAGTCCCCCGAAGCGAACGTCTGCTGGTGCCTCAGCTACCGCATCCCCTCGAAGCTCAACGCTGAACTGCGCGGTCCGGACCGGGGCGCGTACGTCGCCGGGCTGTGCCGCGGTGGCACCCCTCCGGGAGTCGTCGCCTACGAGGACGACGAGCCCGTCGGCTGGGCCGCGGTCGCTCCGCGCGCGGACACCGCCTTCGCGCGCAGCCGCACGATCCCGCACGTCGACGAGCTGCCGGTCTGGTCGCTGTGGTGCATCCGGGTACGCCCGGGCCACCGGAAGAAGGGCATCTCGCACGCCCTCATCGCCGGTGCGGTCGACTTCGCCCGCGCCCACGGCGCACCCGCGATCGAGGCGTACCCCCTCGACAACGGCGACACGCGCGTCGACCAGACGATGGCGTACGCGGGCCTGCGCGAGAACTTCGAACGCGCCGGCTTCGTGCACGCCGCCGACACCACCTCGGTCCTGGCCGGTCACCCCCGGGTCCTGATGCGCCTCGACCTGCGCTGAACCGGTGTGCCGGTGGGGGACGGGCTCCGCCGCCCCCACCCACCGGCCCGCGCGGCTGGGCCCGGCCGTCGAAGTCCCGCCCGGCCCGCGGCGCCCGGCACCGCACCTCGCCGCGTCGTCGGGGCGCGACGAGTACGTCCGGTACTCGTCGCGCCCCTCCGCCTTGATGCTTCCCCTCGGCCCCGCGGGCCCGGGTAGGCCCCAGGGCACGGACACCGCGGGCCTGACCGGCGCTACTTCGACGACAGTGCCTCGTGCCCCCGGGCCATCACGGCGTGCGGGGGCCGGTCGGCCGCGCCCCGGGCCGGCTGCCACTCGCGGCGGGGCCGGGCCGTGGATGCCGGCAGCCTGCTCAGGTTGGCGCTCACCAACGACGCCGTACGGACCACCGCCTCACCCAGCAGCGCGATCTGCCTGCCGTCCAGCGCGGTCGCCGCCACGGCCGCGACCACCTGCCCCGCCGCGGAGTACACCGGCGCCGCCACGCACGACAGCGCACTCACGCACTGCCCGTACTGGAAGGCCATGCCCTGCTCCCTGGCCCGCGCCGCCTCCCGCGACCACGCGGCCCGCGACCACCCCTGCGGCGGTCCCGCCTCGGGAGCGGACGCCGTGAGGATCAGCTCCGCCGCACTTCCGGGCGGCAGGACCACACCGGGATGCAGCGAGAAGACGTCGTCCACCTCGCTGCGCGAACTCCCGACCACGACGGCGTGCCCCGCCTCGGGCACCGACAGGCTCACGCTCAACCTGCCGCCCGCGGAAGCGAGTTCCCGCATGGGCCGCGCCGACGCGGCCCGCAGCGCCCGCGCCGGATGCCACGCCTGCCCCAGCCGGAACGTCCTCGGGCCCAGCCGGTAGCGGCCCGCGGAGCTCTGTACGGCACCCAGCGCGACCAGTTGCCCGAGCAGCCGGTGCGCCGTCGCCTTCGGCAGCTCGGCATCCGCCGCGAGCCTGGTCAGGCCCACCTCGTCGCCGTGTGCGAGCACTTCCATGAGGGCGAACGCACCCTCCAGTACACCCCGCCCCTCAGTGCCGGATCTGGCCATGAGCGGTCCCCCTTCCGTAACGCACCCCATCGGTCGGATGGTGTCCGTAACTCCCCGTTCGTCCCGGCTCATCAGCGAGAACGGGGGTGACGCCCTCCGCTTCCGCCGGTCCGTTGAACGGACCCGATCATTGCCCGAGGCACCGCGATCGCGCCAGGGTGTTGTCACCCAGGGATGCGCGGACCGGCCCCTCGCCGGGCACGGAACACGCGTCCACCAGGAGCGACACAAGGAGGTTCCGATGAGCGCGATCAAGACCAGCGCCAAGCAGTTCAAGTACGTCATGGGCGCCATGACGGCCGTCTTCTTCGGTTCTTGCTCTGCCAGCTGACGCAGATCTCGGGGGGTGGGGGCGGCGCGTCGCCCCCACCCCCTCTTCTTTCCCGAGAGGAGGCACGCGTGCTGGAGACCGGTGTCCGGCAGGTCCGGGTGGCGATGGCCATGGTGTTCGGCCGGAAACTGAACGTACGGGCCGTGGAGCGGCTGGTCGCCGACGCCCTCGCCACGCTGGAGGAGTTCGGCTCGCTCGGCGACGACGTCGACGAACTGGCCGACGGACCGTTCGCCGACCCGGACGAGCGGCGCGACCTGCAGAACCGCGCGCTCCAGCGGACCGTGCGCAGACTCGCCCGGCTCTCGCCCTTCTACCGGGAGCGGCTCGCAGGCATCGACCTCGACGGCCTGACCACCGAGACGCTCACCCGGATCCCGGTGACCCGCAAGGCCGACCTGATCGAGCGCCCCGCCGACTTCCTGTGCAGCACCCCCTACCTCGCGACCCAGACGACCGGCACGACCGGCCGCCCCGTCCAGATGTGGCTCTCCCGCTACGAGATGGAACTCTGGCCCGCGCTGATCGCCCTGTCCGTGGTGCTGCGCGGCGACATCCGCCCCGGCGACCGGATGCAGATCAACCTCAGCTCCCGGGCGACGGCCGCGGTACAGGAGGACGTCGAGGTCTGCCGGCTCGTGGGCGCCTCCTGCCACGTGGTCGGCCAGGTCCCGCCCGAGGAGTCCGTCGAGCACCTCCTCGGCAGCAACGGCACCCGCCCCACCCTGCTCACCGGCAACCCCAGCTACCTGGCCCGGATGCTCACCGCCGCCCGCCGGCGCGGATACGGGCCGGACGACTTCGGCCTCCGGTCGATCTACGCCGGCGGCGAGATCGTGTCCCCGGCCCTGGTGCGGGCCCTGCGCGAGACCTTCGGCGCCGAGACCGTCGGCGACAACTTCGGCATGACCGAACTGCTCCCGGTCGGCGGCCGCACCTGCAGCAAGCACCACCTCCACATCGACCCCAACATGGGCTACACCGAGGTCCTCGACCTGGACTCGGGCGAGCCAGTCGCCCCCGGACAGCTCGGCGAACTGACCGTCACGCCGTACTACCCCTACCGGGAGTGCATGCCGGTCCTGCGGTACAACACCGGCGACGTGGTCCGCACCCTGGACGGCGAACCGGACTGCGAACTGGCCGCCGTGCCCGCCGTCTCGCAGATCCTCGGCAAGGCGGGCACCCTGCTGCGCACCGCCGGTGCGGTCGTCACCCCCCGCGACATCGTGGAGGCCCTCGACGGCACCCCGGGCATGCCGTGGCCGCTGCGCCACAAGGCGGAGACCGGCCCCGACGGCCGCCTCCACGTGGAGGTCGCCTCGCGGACCGCGACCACGGCCGAGGTGACCGGGCGGCTGCTCGACCGGGGCATCGACGCGCGCGTCACCGTCCTGCCGCTCGACGAAGAGGAGGCCGCGCGCCGCTTCCCCCTCCGCTGCGACCTGTTGGAGCACACCTTCACCCGGAGCCCCGCATGAGCGTCTTCTTCCAGCTGGCGGTCACCGCGGCCCTCGCGCTCGCGGTCGTCGTCGCCACCATCGTGTACTTCCGTGCCGTCCGCACCGCCCGGCCGCCCGTCGGCGTCTTCAACGGCCGTGACATCTGCATGATGATGGGCTTCGTCCTCGCGCTTCCGTACGTCTACCTCGCGCTGCCGGGCGCCGTCCTTCCGGTCGTGCTCGCCCTGGTCTTCGCCGGCGGTCTGTCCGTCGGCTACCAGCCCCTCATCGCGAACGGCCGGCTGCGCTGGGCGCTGATCACCGCGCTGATCGCGAGCGTGCTCGTCACGCACCTTGCCTTCGGCGAGACCGCGCCGCCGTACTGGGTGGCGAACAGCTGCGTCGTCGGCCTGGTCGTGGTCTCCGCCACGAATCTCAACGTCCAGGGCGGCATGCGGCTGAAGAACGTGGCGTGGTTCCTGCTCGCGCTCGCCGCCTACGACGCCTTCTTCGCCTGGGTCGTCCCGCTGACCCAGGAACTCGCCGACGCGGTCCAGGGCTATCCGTACGCACCGGCCGCGGGCCTGCGCATCGGCGAGGACCTCGGCGCCGTCGTCGGCATGGGCGACCTGCTGGCCTACGCCCTCTTCACCACCACCGCCTACAAGGCGTACGGGAAGCCCGGGCTGCGGACCGGGATCGCGCTGGTGGCGCTCTTCGGGGCGGTGGCACCCGTGGCCGCCCTGCACCTGATCGCGGCCGCCACCGGCGACGCCCCCGGCATCATCCCCGCCCAGGTCTTCTTCGGCCCGGCCGCCTTCGTCGCCTACCAGGTCCTGCGCCGCCGCGGCCCGGAGCGCCGGATGGCCGACATCGTCTTCCGCCGGGACCGGGACCGGGAGCAGGCGCCGCGGCAGACCCCGGTACGCGCCGAGGCCCGCCCGGTGGCCTGAGCGGCCCGGCCCGCGGGGGAGAGCGTCAACCGCGCCAGATCCTCTCGTACGCCTCCCGGTAGCCCCGGGGGTCCCACGAGGTGGCCCCGCCGCTGTTGTCGGCGGTGACGATGTGCACGGGGGCGACGTAGCCGCTGGCGGGACGGCCGGCGAAGGCCCGGTTGAACTCGTCGGCGATCTGCCAGCCCTGCTGTGCGAGCGGTTCGGGGACGGTGGCGGCCTGGTACTGCCTGCTGTTGATGCGCTGGAAGGCGGACGGATCGCCGTCGCCGGCACCGACGTTGGCGGGCGGCCCGGCGCCGGGCTTCCCGGCGGCGCGCAGGGCCGGGGCGGCATCGGCGAAGTAGAGGTCGTTGATGGCGACCGAGTGGGTCCACTTCTTCCCGAAGCGGGACAGGATGGAGGAGACCTCCTGGGGGGTGCGCCGGCTCGCGTCCGGGATCGGGATGTTCGCGTACGCCAGCAGCTGCACGCCGGGGCAGTCGGCGAGCCGCCGCTCGATCAGGTCGGCCTTGGTCCGGGCGAAGGGGATCGAGTCGTCGGTGAAGAGGACGACGCCGGCCCCGCCGCCGGACCGGGCGATGACCCAGTCCGCGCTGATCCTCGCCACGTCCTGCACCTTCGTGGTGATGTTGGTGAAGAGCGGCGGGTTCGTGCTCGGGCCGGGGGCGTCGACCGCGTGCCAGCCGATGAGCGGGATGCCGGCGGCCCGGGCCCGCGCCACCTGCTGCGAGGTCAGGCGGGGGTCGAACCCGCCGATGACGATGCCCGAGGGCTTGAGGGTGACGGCCTGGCTCAGTGCCGCCTGGATCCCGGCGGGGCTGCCCTCCCCGTCGATCACCCGGACCTCCCAGCCGATGGCCTTGGCGGCCTGCTGCAGGCCCTGGGCGACTCCCGCGACGCCCGGATTGGTCATGGTCTGCGCGACGTAGACGATGCTCTTGCCGGGGACCGCGGCCGGGCCGGTCGTGGGGCCGGTCCATGCGCTGTCGGTGCTCTCGGCCTTCGTCACGTCCTCCCGCGCCTCCCGGAGGACGGCCGGGCAGCCGGCCGCCGACGGCCCGGTGGTGCCCGCCCCGCCGCCGCATCCGGCGACGGCCGCCGTGAGCAGGGCTGCGGCCGCGAGAAGGGTCATGCGGTGGGGGTACACGGTGCTCCTGACGGTCTGTGCGCGGCGAGGTGGTCTCAGGGGGCGTCCTGCCGGCCGTGCCGGGCCCGCTCGGCCCCTGGGGCCGTGAGGGCGCCGGTGCGCAGCCGGCGGCGGGCGGAGTAGCCGGCCAGGCCGACCGCGATCAGCAGGGTGGCCCCGTTGAACAGCGGCGTCGCCCAGAACTGCGCGCCGAGCTGGCCGATCCCGGCGAGTCCCACGGCGAGGACGGCCACGGCGACCAGCGTGCCCAGGGCGTTGGCCCGGCCCGGTCTGATCGCGGTGGAACCGAGCAGCGCGCCGACGAAGGCCGGCAGCAGGTACTCCAGGCCCACGCTCGGGTTGCCGATCTGCTGCTGCGCCGCGAGGAGGACCCCGGCGCAACCGACGGTCAGGCCCGACGCGGCGAAGGCGACGACGGAGCAGCGGTGCGTGGGGATGCCGAGGACCGAGGCGGCCCGGGGGTTGGAGCCGATGACGTACAGGTACCGGCCGAGCGGCAGCCGTTCCAGCAGCACCCAGAGGGCGGCGCCGAGGGCCAGCACGTAGAAGGCGGGGAGCGGCAGCCCGAGGAAGGTGGAGTCGTACAGGGCGGTGAAGGCGGGCGGGAGGCCCTCGGGGCCGGGCACGATCCGCCCCCCGTCGGTGATCCAGCCGGTGGCGGCGTACATCATGCTGCCGGTGCCGAGCGTGGCGATGAGGGAGTCGATCCGCGCGAACTCGACGATGATCCCGTTGGCGATGCCGGCCAGCCCCCCTCCGACGACGACCGTGAGACAGGCGAGCTGCCAGGGCCAGTGCTCGTCGACGATCAGGTGCAGCACCATGACGTGGGCCAGCCCCAGGCCGTAGCCGATGGACAGGTCGAACCGGCCGGCCGCGATGGGGACCGTCACGCCGAGGGCGAGGATGGCGGGGATCGACTGGTTGGACAGGATCGAGGAGATGTTGTCCATCGTCGGGAAGGTGTCCGGCAGGACGAGGGAGAAGACCAGGAAGAGCAGGACCGTCAGGGTCAGCAGGCCGTAGGTGCCGGCGACGTGGGCGCGGCGCCGGATCACCGGCCCGTACCGTTTCCGGTGATCGCGGGGAGGGCCGAGGCGGTGCGCGTGAGCTCGGTGACGTTCAGGTTCGCGCCCGCCAGCTCGGCCGTCACGCTCCCGCGGCCGAAGACCAGCGCGCGGTGGCAGAGGTCGGCGACCTCCTCGAAGTCGGTGGAGATGAGGAGGACCGCGAGGCCCGCCCCGGCCGCTTCGCCGAGGATGCGGTGGATCGCCGCCTTGGCCCCCACGTCCACGCTGGCGGTCGGCTCCTCCAGGATCAGCAGGCGCAGGTTCCCGCGCAGCCACCGGCCGACGACCACCTTCTGCTGGTTGCCGCCGGACAGGGTCGCGATGGGCAGCTCGCTGTCGCGGGGGTGTACCGAGAACCGTTCGATCAGCGCGCGGGCCTCGGCGCGTTCGTGTCGCGGACCGGTCCAGCGCCACCAGGGCACGCCGGCCGCGCGCGGGTTGGCCAGGAAGTTCTCCCGGACGGTCAGATCGGCGGCGCAGCCCTCCTCCTGACGGTTGCCGGCCACGAAACCGACGCCGGAGCGGAGGGCCTCGGCGACGGTGTGCGGCCGGTACGGGCGGCCGTCGAGCAGCGCCCGGCCGCCGAGGAGCGGCAGCGCGCCGGCGAGGGCCCGGCCCAGGTGCATGTGGCCGGCGCCGGTCAGGCCCACCATGCCGAGGATCTCGCCCTCGCGCAGGTCGAGGGCGACGGGCCCGGTGCGGGCGGTCGACACCCCGTCGAGGCGCAGGACGGACCGGCGGCCCTGCGCGGACGGGGCCGCGGTGGGGGACCCGGTCGCGGCCGCGGCCGTGGCTCTGTCCGGGGAGCCGTCCGCGGGCGTCGCGGGTCTGCGGCGGGCCGGTTCGTGCCCCACGATGTCGCGCACCAGGCGGGCGGGGGAGTAGGGGGCGAGTGGCCCGTGGCTGACCAGGCGGCCGTCGCGCAGGACGGCGAAGGTGTCGGCGACCTCGTAGACCTCGTCGAGCCGGTGGCTGACGTAGAGGATGCCGTGCCCGCGGTCGCGCAGGGCGTGCAGCACGTCGAAGAGCCGGGCGCAGTCGGCGGCGGGGAGGGTGGCGGTCGGCTCGTCGAGGACGAAGAGCCGGGCCTGTCTCGCCAGGGCGCGGGCGATGGCGACGAGGGACCGCTCGGCGGGGGCGAGGTCGGCGATCCGGGCGTCGGCGTCGAGGTGCCCGGCGACGATCCGCAGGGCCTCGGCGCAGCGCTCCCGGGTCCGCCGCCACGAGATCAGGCCGCGGCGCAGGGGGTAGCCGGTGCCCAGGGCGATGTTCTCGGCGACCGTCATCCACTCGACGAGACCGAGGTCCTGGTGGATGAAGGACATGTGGCGGGAGGCGGCCTCGGAGGAGACCGGATGTCCGGCCACCGTCACCTCGCCCGCGTCGGGGTGGTGGACCCCGGCGAGCACCTTGATCAGCGTGGATTTGCCGGCCCCGTTGGGCCCGAGGAGGGCGAGGACGCTGCCGCCGTGGATGTCGAGGTCGACCGAGTCCAGGGCGACGGTGCCGCCGAACCGCTTGCCGAGACCTCGTACCCGGACGAGGGGTTCCCCGCCGGAGGGCGGGGGCGGGCTCGTCGAGGTGACGGGAGTGTCATGCACGGACGTCTCCGGGGCCGCCTGGGGGAGGTCTTGCTGCGATGCGGAACAGTCAGGATGCTACTTGGAGCTGTCGGTATATGTCCGGTATTGCCGTCATGCCGCGTCCAGGGCGCACTCGGCCCAGATGACCTTGCCGTGGGGGGTGTACCGGGCGCCCCAGGCCTGGGAGAGCTGCGCGACCAGGAACAGGCCGCGTCCGCCCTCGTCCGTCGAGGCGGCCCGCCGCAGGTGCGGAGCGGTGCTGCTGCCGTCGGAGACCTCGCAGATCAGGGACGACCGGTCGTGGATCAGCCGTACCTGGATGGGCTCGCTGCCGTAGCGGACCGCGTTCGTGACCAGCTCGCTGAGCATCAGCTCGGCGGCGAAGGAGAGTTCCTCCAGCCCCCACTCGGCGAGCCGGCGGGTCGCGGCGTTCCGGATGCCGGCGACGAGGGACGGGTCCGGGGGCAGGTCCCAGGTGGCGATCCGGTCCGCAGGCACGGTACGGGTGCGGGCGACGAGCAGCGCGATGTCGTCACCGGGGTGTTCGGGCGCCACGGCCTCGATGACGGCCCGGCAGGTGTCCTTTGGCCTCCGGTCCGGGTGGGCGAGCGCGTCGCGCAGCTGGTCGAGCGCCACGTCGATGTCGCGGTGGCGGTCGTCGACGAGACCGTCGGTGTAGAGGACCAGCGTGCTGTGCTCCGGGAGCCGGATCTCGGCGGTCTCGAAGGGCAGGCCGCCCAGGCCCAGGGGCGGTCCGGGGGGCAGGTCGGGGAAGGTCACGCGGCCGTCGGGGTCGACCAGTGCGGGCGGGGGGTGGCCGGCGCGGGCCATCGTGCACACCTGCGACGTGGGGTCGTAGACGGCGTACAGGCAGGTGGCGCCGACGATGCCGTTGCTGCCGGTGGCGCTCGCGTCCTCCTCCTCCCGGTCCAGACGTACCAGGAGGTTGTCCAGGTGGGTGAGCAGCTCGTCCGGGGCCAGCTCCAGCTCGGCGAAGTTGCGGGCGGCGATGCGCAGCCGGCCCATGGTGGCGGCGGCGTGCAGCCCGTGTCCGACGACGTCTCCCACCAGCAGGGCGACGCGGGTGCCGGACAGGGGGATGACGTCGAACCAGTCGCCGCCCACCCCGGACTCCGCGGGCAGGTAGTGGTGGGCGACCTCCACGGCGCCCTGCTCGGGCAGACCGCGCGGCAGCAGGCTGCGCTGGAGGGCCAGGGCGAGGGTGTGCTCGCGGGTGTAGCGGCGGGCGTTGTCGATGCAGAGGGCGGCGCGGGCCGCGAGCTCCTGGGCCAGCCGGGTGTCGTCGTCCCCGAAGGGGGCGGGGTCCTGCGAGCGGTAGAAGGTGGCGATGCCGAGCAGCACGCCGCGGGCCAGCAGCGGCACGCAGATCATGGAGTGCACGTCGTGCGCGAGGATCCCGCGGGCGTGGTCGAGGCCCGGGAGCATCCAGGCCGGAGTGGTGGCCTGGAGATCGGTCTCCAGTACGGCGGGCTCGCCCTCCAGGCAGCGCATGTGCGGGGTGCCGGGGTCCAGCCGCACCTGGTGGCCGACGGGGTAGAAGGGGCAGTCGTCGCGGATGCCGTGGACCACCGTGCGGCGCAGGTCCGCCTGCGGGTCGGCGGACTCCTCACCGCGCAGCACGGCCCCGGGCAGGTCGACCGTGACGTAGTCGGCCAGGCGCGGCACGGCCGTCTCGGCGAGTTCCCAGGCGGTGCGGCTGACGTCCAGGGTGGTGCCGATCCGGGTGCTGGCCTCGGCCAGCAGCTCCAGGCGGCGGCGCGCGGCGACGGCGTACTTGCCCACCTCGGGCTCGCCGACCAGCACCAGGCCCCGGACCGCGCCGGGGGCGTCGTCCGGGATGCCGGGGCTGCCGGGGGCGCCGGCCGCACGGTCCGCGGCGGTGTCGGCGAGGTGCCAGGGCAGCGATTCGGCGTGTTCCGTGGCGGCGAGCGACAGCGCGCCGAGGGCGGAGGCGGTGTGCTTCGAGGCGGCGAGGTGGTGCGCCGGCGGGGACTCCCCGGTGAGCACCGCCTCGACGACGACGCCCTCCACCCCCGAGAGGCTCGTGACCGGGCTGCTCAGGAGGGTGACCCCCCGCCCGTGGGAGAGGGACACCTCCACCGCGGCCCGCTGCGGGGAGCAGATGAGTTCGGTGGCCCTGGCCTTGAGGACCATCTGGTCCTGCCGGTCCAGGCCGCCGTCGGTGAGCTCGTCCAGTCCGATCAGCTGCCCGTCGTCGCCGGTCTCCCCGCCGCGGGCGCGGTGCCGGGCGTCGAGGTAGGTCCGCAGCAGGGCGCGCTCGCGCGCCGAACTCTGCTCCATGATCCGCCGCTCGATGGACTCCGCCGCCCGGCGGACCAGGACAGGCAGGGACGGGTCCTCGTAGCCGCGCGGATATCCGAAGCAGAGGACGCCCACGATGTGACCGCTGAACTGGTCGCGGATCGGGATCGCGGAGCAGGCGTTCGCCTGTGACCGCTCCGCGAAGTGCTCGGCGCCGTAGACCTGGCACAGCCGCCGCTCGGCGAGCGCGAGCCCGATGCCGTTGGTGCCCGCGTAGCGCTCGGCGAAGACGAATCCGGGGACACTCTGGATGGGCGGCAGCCGGCCCGCCAGGGCGGGTTCCCCGAAGCGGCGCTGGAGCACGGTGCCGTTCCCGTCGGCGAGCGAGATGTTCATCTGGCTGCCCGAGAACCGGGTCTGGAGCTGGTCGAGGACCGGGGCGGCCGCCCGGACGAGCCGGCTGTCGGGGTCAAAGTCGTCCGTGTAGGGGAGGTCCGTCTGCTCCGGTGAGAGCCCCAGCATCCTGCTGCGCATCCACGAGTTCAGGATGGGGCCGCGGACGCTCCCCTCGACCGATTCGCCCAGCAGGAAACGCTCACGGGAGCGTACGGGGCTGATCTGGCCTCCCGTGACCCCCATCTGCACCACTTCCCCTTGCCGTGCTGCCTGCGAGCACCTTCCGAGTATATTCCTCCGCTTTTAAATCAATATGACCGAAAGGGGTCGTTCTTGCAGTGTTGCCCGCGTATCACAGGACCGCGACCGGATTGACCGGCGAGCCGGTCCCGCCGGGCACCCTGAGCGGCGATACGACGAGCATGAACTCGTACCGCCGCGCCCCGGCGCAGGCGGCGGACAGCGCCTCCAGGTCCAGGTTGTCCAGCAGCGGCACCCCCATGGCGGCGACGGCCAGCGCGTGGACGGGGGAGTGCACGCCCTCGACCGGCGAGGGGCGTACGTCGCTGTCCCCGTCCCCGCCGAGCAGGGCGATCGCGCGCTCGGCGAGCAGCGGGACGGCGTCCACATGGAGGCCGGCCCCGGCCGCGTCGGCGTCCCAGGGCCCGAGCTCCCGCCGCCGCCGGAAACGGCCGGAGCGCAGCAGCACCGCGCAGCCCTCGTCGATCGTCACCCCGAGGGCCCGTTCCGCGGCGGCGACGTCAGTTGCGCGGACCGCGTGGCCGGGCTCCAGCCAGTCGGTCCCGAGGACGGCCGGCAGGTCGAGGAGCACGCCCTTGGTGACCAGGGGGCCGAGGGCCTCCACCGAACCGAAGCGGGCACCCCCGGCGCCGACGTACTCCCGGGCCGGGCGGCCGTCGTAGAGCCGGCCCCGGTAGGCCACGTGGGACAGCGCGTCGAGGTGGCTCACGGCCTTGCCGTGGTAGTCGGCGGCGATGAAGTCCTTGTGCGTGGCGGGCTCGGGCGCCTCCACGTCACCGAGGTCGGTCATGTGGTGCAGGGCCGGTCTGCTGTTGTCCGGACCGGCACGGGTGTTCCACGGCAGGCCGAGCTGGACCGTTCTGCCGGACCGCACCAGGGCGGCGGCCCGCCGCACCTGGTCCGCGGTGACCCGGTTCCAGGCGCCGCGGTCGGCCGGGGACCAATGCCCCCACGTGCTGACCGCGGCGAAGACGGAGTCGAACTCGGCACGCGACACCGCGGGCCCGCTCCCGGCCGTCCCCGTCCCCGTATCCGTATCCGCCGTGGTGCCGGGGACGGGCCAGGCGGCCGCCTCGTCCGCGGGGCCGCCGCTCACCTGCTGCTCACCTGTCACTCCTCCACGGCTCGTACGGCTACGGCGCTCCCCGGCCCGGGACCCGGGCCCGGTGTGCGCACGCAAGCACATGCCCGCGGCCCCGCGGCCCTACGCCGGGTAGGCCGCAAGGTCGGCCGTACGGAGGCGCGACCGGCCGCCGAGGGGCCCCGAAGGGCGGCGAGTGGCGGTGACGAGTCCTGACGGCGCAGGCTGTAAGCATGCGGGCGCCCAGCCACCCCTCTTCCCGACCGGGAGGCGGCGGCCACCACCAGGTCCTTTTCGTCCTCGCGGAGTGTGTGCCCTTCGCGATCGCGCTCCTGGTGCTGGCCATCGAGTTCACGCCCGCACACGTCCTGTACACCGGGCCCTTCCTGGTGGCCACGCCGGCACTGGCCGCGGTGACCATGGGCCCCAAGGGCACCATCGCGGCGGCGGGCCTGGCCGTGGCGGTGAGCGTGGCCACCGCCACGTACAACCAGGCGTGGGGCAACCAGCAGGTCTACAGCAACTTCCTCGCCCTCTTCCTGGTGTCGGTGGCCAGCGTGACGACCAGCCGCATGGCCCGTGCGCGCAGCGCGAGCGAGCTGAACCAGGTCCGCCGGATCGCCTCGGCGGCGCAGAAGGTCCTGCTGCGGCCCGTGCCCGAGCGGCTGGGCCCGCTCCGCGCGGCCAGCCTGTACCTGGCGGCCGAGAAGGGCGCCCAGATCGGCGGGGACCTCTACGAGGCCATGGAGACCCGGTACGGGATCCGGATGATCGTGGGGGACGTCCGTGGCAAGGGACTGCCCGCCGTACGCACGGCCGCGGCGGTGCTGGGGGCCTTCCGGGAGGCCGTGTACTACGAGGACGACCTGGTGGACGTCGTCCGGCACTGCGAGGCGGCCATGCGCCGGGACGCCGCGGTGCCCGGCGCGGTCGACGAGGAGGCGCTCGTGGAGGGCTTCGTCACCGCGGTGGTGGCCCAGGTGCCGGACGGGCACGTGGTCGAGGTGGTCAACCGCGGCCACCCGCCGCCGCTGCTGCTGCGCGACGGGAAGGTCCAGGCCCTGATGCCCGGCTCCCCGCTGCCGCCGCTCGGACTCGGCGAGTTCATCGCGGGCCCGCCCGGCACGTGCGAGCGCTACCCCTTCCTGCCGGGTGACCGCCTGCTGCTGCACACCGACGGCGTCAACGAGGCCCGCGACCGCGGCAACACCTTCTTCGACCTGCCGGAGGCCATGGAGGACATGGAGGACATGGAGGCCAAGCGCGCCGTGGAAGCGGCGGCGGCGACGGTCCCGGACCGCGGGCCCCGGGAGTTCCTCGACCGGCTGCGCCGGGCCCTGGTACGCCACACCGAGGACCGGCTGGCGGACGACGTGGCGATGATCCTCGTCGAACGGCTCGGCGACGCGGGAGGGCCGGCCCGATGACCCGCGTGCGATGGCTCCTGGTGCGCGGCGAACGCGGCAACCCGGCGACCCGCCTGGACGACCGGCGCCCGGACGGCGCCGCCTGGTCCTGGGGCAACGAGGCACGGCCGCTGGTCCACGGCGCCTCGTACTTCGCCGAGCTCCTCGCGGGCGTCGAGGCGATGCGCGAGGGAGACCTGCTCCTGTTCACCGACTGGCGCGGCGACCCCGACGAGCGGCTCGACGGGCCCGGCACCGAGATCGGCTCGGTCCTGTGCCGGGCGGCCGGACGCGGCGTCATGGTCAAGGGCCTGCTGTGGCGCTCCCACCTGGACGGCATCCACTTCAGCCAGGAGGAGAACCTCCGCTTCGGCAAGGAGATCGCCGAGGCCGGCGGCGAGTGCCTGCTCGACATGCGGGTCCGGCCCGGCGGCTCCCACCACCAGAAGCTGGTGGTGCTGCGCCACCCGGGCCGCCCCGAGCGGGACGTCGCGTACGTCGGCGGCATCGACCTCTGCCACAGCCGCAACGACGACGCCCGGCACCGCGGCGACCGCCAGTCGCTGCCCATGGCCGCCGCCTACGGGCCGCACCCGCCGTGGCACGACGTCCAGCTCGCCCTGCGCGGACCGGTGGTAGGCGACGTCGAGGCCGTCTTCCGCGAACGCTGGGAGGACCCGGCGCCGCTCAGCCGCAGCCCCCTCACGCGGCTGCGGGAGCACCTGCACCGGGAGGACATCAGCGCGGACCCGCTGCCGCCGCAGACCCCCGACCCGGAGCCCTGCGGCACCCACACCGTCCAGCTGCTGCGCACCTACCCGAACCGGCTGCTGCTCGGCTACCCCTTCGCCCCGGACGGCGAGCGCAGCATCGCCCGCGGTTACCTCAAGGCGCTGCGGAGGGCCCGGGCGCTGATCTACCTGGAGGACCAGTACCTGTGGTCGCCCCGGGTGGTGGCCGGCTTCGCCGAGGCGCTGCGCCGGCAGCCGGGGCTGCGGATGATCGGCGTCGTCCCCACCTTCCCGGACCAGGACGGCGGGCTCACCCTGCCGATGAACCTGATCGGGCGGATCAACGCGCTGGCCGAACTGCGCCGCGCCGGCGGGGACCGGGTCACGGTGTACGGGCTGGAGAACCATGCCGGAACCCCCGTCTACGTCCACGCCAAGGTGTGCGTGATCGACGATGTGTGGGCCTCCGTCGGCTCCGACAACATCAACCTCCGCTCGTGGACCCACGACTCCGAACTCGGCTGCGCCGTCCACGACGAGAGCGCGGACCCGCGGGACCCGCTCGACCCGGGCGGCCTGGGGGACGGCGCCCGGGTGTTCGCACGGGACCTGCGCCTGGAGCTCATGCGCGAACACCTCGACCTCGACCTCGCCGGTGCCGGCGCCGACCCGGACCCGGACGCTGCCCCGGACACCGGCGACGGCTCGCGGTCCGCGCGGGCGGCCGCGCTGTGCGACCCAGCGGCGGCCTTCGAGGCCTTCGAGGAGGCCGCCGCGGCGCTCGACGCCTGGTACGAGGGCGGTCGCCGCGGCCCCCGCCCGCCCGGCCGGCTGCGCCGCTACCTCCCCCCGGACCTGCCCACCGGGCAGCGGCTGCCGGCCCGGCTGCTGCACCGCGTCCTGGTCGACCCCGACGGCCGCCCGATGGGGCTGAGGTTGCGCAGGAGGTTCTGAACGGAGCCACGTACCGGCGCTGACCGGGGCAAACCCGGGCGGCGCGCGGTGTGACGGGTACCCCTTAAGCGGCCAATGAGTCGTGGGGTTAGCATATGAGCGCCGCCTAGCTCGAAAGATAAAGCCTGTGACTGTCAACGAGGACTCGTTCACCAACTGGAACCACCGCGAGGAGATCGCGGAGGCGATGATCCCGATCATCGGGAAGCTGCACCGGGAGCGGGACGTCAACATCCTGCTCCACAGCCGCTCCCTGGTGAACAAATCGGTGGTCAGCATCCTCAAGACCCACCGCTTCGCCCGGCAGATCGACGGCGAGGAGCTGTCGGTCACCGAGACCATGCCGTTCCTGCAGGCGCTCACCGCGCTGGACCTCGGTCCCTCGCAGATCGACCTCGGCATGCTCGCCGCCACCTACAAGGCCGACGACCGCGGCCTGTCGGTGGACGAGTTCACCGCCCAGGCCGTCTCCGGCGCCACGGGCGAGAACAAGCTGGAGCGCAGCGAGGGCCGCGACGTCGTCCTGTACGGCTTCGGCCGCATCGGCCGCCTGGTCGCCCGCCTGCTCATCGAGAAGGCCGGTTCCGGCAAGGGCCTGCGCCTGCGGGCCATCGTCGTCCGCGGCGGCGGCGACCAGGATCTGGTCAAGCGCGCCTCCCTGCTGCGCCGCGACTCGATCCACGGCCAGTTCCAGGGCACGATCACCGTGGACGAGGCCAACAGCACCATCGTCGCCAACGGCAACGCGATCAAGGTGATCTACGCCAACGACCCCTCCGAGGTCGACTACACGGCGTACGGCATCAAGGACGCCATCCTCATCGACAACACGGGCAAGTGGCGCGACCGCGAGGGCCTGTCCAAGCACCTGCGCCCCGGCATCGACAAGGTCGTCCTGACCGCCCCGGGCAAGGGCGACGTCCCGAACATCGTCCACGGCGTCAACCACGACACCGTCAAGCCGGACGAGCGCATCCTGTCCTGCGCGTCCTGCACCACCAACGCGATCGTCCCGCCGCTGAAGGCCATGGACGACGAGTACGGTGTGCTGCGCGGCCACGTCGAGACCGTCCACTCGTTCACGAACGACCAGAACCTGCTGGACAACTACCACAAGGCCGACCGCCGCGGCCGCTCCGCGCCGCTGAACATGGTCATCACCGAGACCGGCGCCGCCTCCGCCGTCGCCAAGGCGCTGCCCGACCTCAAGGCGCCCATCACCGGCAGCTCGATCCGCGTCCCCGTCCCGGACGTCTCGATCGCCATCCTCAGCCTGCGCCTGGGCCGCGAGACCACCCGCGAGGAGGTCCTCGACCACCTGCGTGACGTCTCGCTGAACTCGCCGCTGAAGCGCCAGATCGACTTCACCACCGCGCCCGACGCCGTCTCCATGGACTTCGTCGGCTCGCGCCACGCGTCCATCGTCGACGCCGGCGCGACCAAGGTCGACGGCGACAACGCGATCCTCTACCTCTGGTACGACAACGAGTTCGGCTACTCGTGCCAGGTCATCCGCGTGGTCCAGCACGTCTCCGGCGTGGAGTACCCGACCTACCCGGCTCCGGCGGTCTGATCCCGCCCGGACCCCTGCCGACGCCGCCGCCCCGCCGCTCCGCGCCGCGGGGCGGCGGTGTTCCCGCGCCCGCCCCGGCTTCCGCGCCCGCCCGGCCCGGCCCACCGCCCGTCCGCGCGGTCACGCGTCGGCGGGCACCGGCCGCCGCAGCAGGTACACGGCGGCGGCACCGACCAGGGCGGCCATGCACGCGATGAACGCCAGCCCTGCGCCCTCCAGGCCGATCGGGTCCACGAGCAGTCCCACGCCGATCACCGGTACGGAGATGCCCGCGTAGGCCACGACGAACAGCGTCGAGATCACGGCCGCGCGCCGGTCCGGCGGCGAGGCCGCGGCCACCGCCGACAGGGCCCCGCGGAACGCCAGCCCCTGCCCGACCCCGCCGACCAGAGCGCTCGCCACCACCAGCGCCAGCAGGTCCCACACCAGGGCGCCCGCGAGCAGCGCCAGCCCGGCGAGCAGCCCCGCGCAGCCCAGCGGCAGCGACCGCCGCACCCCCACCCGCCCGACCGCCAGCTGCCCGGCGGTCGAGGCGAAGAACGCCAGCGCGACGACCAGCCCGCTGACGGCGTGGTTGTGCACACCGAGGGACTCCGCGAGGAAGGCCGGGCTGACCGAGGTGAACACCCCGAACAGCGCGAAGCCGACGAACGCGGCGATCGCCGCGGGCCCGAACACCGACCGCACCTGCGGGGGTACGCCCGGCCGCTGCGGCCGCACCGTGCCCAGCGGTTGCCGCTCGCGCACCGTCTCGTCCAGCCCCAGCAGGACGGCGGCCGACACGGCCACCAGGAACAGGTGAACGGCGAACGGCAGGTACAGCGGCCAGGGGGCGTACTGCGCGAGCACACCGGCGAGCAGCGGGCCGCAGCCCAGCCCGCCCATGTTGGCGGCCGTCGCCACGAACGTGGCCCGCGAGGCCCCGCCGGCCGGCGCCAGCTCCATCACGTAGACCGTCGCCGCCCCGGTGAACAGCCCGGCGGACAGCCCCGACAGCAGCCGTCCCGCGTAGAGCCAGCCCAGCGCGGTGGCTCCCAGGAAGCAGACGGCGCTGGCCGCGGAGAATCCCAGGCCCGCCATCAGCACCGGCCGCCGGCCGACGGCGTCCGAGGCGTTGCCCGCCAGCAGGAGCACGCCGATGACCCCGAAGGCGTACACGGCGTACACGACGGTCACCACGAGCTCGGAGAACCCGAACTTCTCCTGGTACAGGGGGTAGAGCGGGGTCGGCAGGGTGGTGCCGGCCATGCACACGGCGAACACCGCCCCGGCGAGCAAGCACTGGCGCCACCCGCGGCGGCGATCACCGTCCATGCCGCCGACGGTAACCCGGGCTCCGGGGCTCCGCAGGGCGGGTCAGGGGCGGCCGTCGTGGAGCTCCAGCGGGCCGGTGCCCCGGGCCCGGGCCGCGAGGCAGGCGGTGATCTGGCGGCGCAGGGCACCCTTGACCAGGGTGCGGAGCTCCTCGCGCGGGACGGTACGCCACTGCAGGAGCTCGGTCGGGTTCAGCCGGATGCGGGCCAGTGCGGGCCCGTCGAGGACGCCGCCGTCGTAGAGGAAGCGGATCCGGGCCGGACGGCCCGGCTTGTGCGACCAGTTCACGGCGAGCAGACGGCCCGGGGCCAGGTCGAGGCCGAGCTCCTCACGGACCTCCCGCCGGGCGGCGGCGCGCGGGATCTCGCCGAGGTCGCTGTCGATGCCGCCGCCCGGCAGGTTCCAGCGGTCGGTGCGGCCGTACGCGGGCTGCACCAGCAGGATCCGGCCGTCGGCGGCGGTGAACAGCACGCTCGCCGCGGTCAGGGCCTTCGGCCGGCTGGCCCGGTGGCTGGCGGCGTCGAGGCCGCCCGCGTGTTCCAGCGCCGCCCGCCTGGCCGGATCCAGACCGGCCGGCGAGCCCGGCTGGGGCACACCGTCGGCCAGGTGGGCGAAGGAGCCGGTGTGCAGCGCCGCCAGGGCGGCCCGCAGCCGGGGAGCGACCCGGCCGGGCAGGACCGCGCAGGCCTCCTCGGCCCCCAGCCAGTGCGCCGCGGCGGCCGCGCCGCCGGTGCCGGAGACCGCGGCGGCCTCCTGCGGCGGGAGCGGCCCGACGAGGTGGACGTGCACGATCAGGGACCGGCCGAGCGGTCCGGGCGGCCGCGAGTCCACCGCCAGCAGCCGGCCGACCGGCGCGCCCAGCGCCAGTTCCCCCCGCAGCTCGCGCGCCAGCGCCTGCTCCGGGGTCTCGGTCTCCTCGACCGCGCCGCCCGGCAGCTGCGGGTCCGCCCCGTCCGCGCCGGTCAGTACGAGGACCTGCCCGCGGGTGTCGAGGACGATTCCGGTGGCGGCCACGAGCGGCGCCGGCCGGTCGGGGGAGGGGTGGTCGGGCACGGCGGGCTCCTGGGACTCGGGTCGTCGCCAAGCACTATGCCCCTTTCGCCGGCCGGTCCCCACCGCCGACATGCGCTTCCCCCGTCATGCCGGACGCCCTTGCGGCCCCGGCCTTCCGGTCCTGAGCCGCCGGATACCCGCTACGCGCGGGCCAGGAGGAGGCCGCCCATCGTGACCATCGTCGCCGCGACGAGGCCGTCCATGACGCGCCAGGCCGAGGGCCGGGCGAGGAGGCCGCTCAGCAGCCGGGCCCCGTAGCCCAGGCTCGTGAACCAGGTCAGGCTGGCGAGGCACGCCCCGATGCCGAAGGCCCAGCGCAGGTCGCCGCGGTCGGCGGCGAGGGAGCCCACGAGCAGCACCGTGTCCAGGTAGACGTGCGGGTTCAGCCAGGTCATGGCCAGGCAGGTCAGCACGGCCCGGCGGGCGGACCCCGAGGCCGCCCCCTCCGTGGTGAGGGCGGCGCCGGGAGTGGGCCGCAGCACCCGGCGCGCGGCCAGGATCCCGTAGCAGACGAGGAACGCGCCCCCGGCCAGGCCCACGACGGTCAGCGCGGCGGGCCAGGCCGTCACGAAGGCACCGACCCCGGCGACGCCGAGGGCGATGAGGAGCGCGTCGGAGACGGCGCAGATGGCGACCACGGCGAGGACCGCGTGCCGGCGCACGCCCTGACGGAGGACGAAGGCGTTCTGCGCGCCGATGGCGACGATGAGGGAGAGTCCGGTGCCGAAGCCCGCCAGGGCCGCGGTGATGATGCCGTGTGTCATGGCTCCGACCGTAGGCAGCCTGCAGCTTTCAGTACAGCTAAAGATTTTTACGTACCATTAGCGCTCGTGATGGACGAGCTTCCCCTGGACCAGGTGCGTACGCTGCTCGCCGTGGTGGACGAGGGCACCTTCGACGCGGCGGCCGCCGCCCTGCACGTGACGCCCTCCGCGGTCAGCCAGCGGGTCAAGGCCCTCGAACAGCGCACCGGACGGGTCCTGCTGATGCGGACGAAACCGGTGCGCGCCACGGAATCCGGGGAGGTCGTGGTCCGCTTCGCCCGGCAGCTGGCCCGGCTGGAGCGGGACGCGCGCGCCGAGCTCGGCATGGCCGACGACAGCGGCCCGGTACGGCTGCCGATCGCGGTCAACGCGGACTCCCTCGCGACCTGGTTCCTGCCGGCCCTGACGAGGCTTCCGCAGGATCCGCCGGTCTGCATCGAGCTCCACCGCGAGGACGAGTCGCACACGACGGCCCTGCTGCGCGAGGGCCAGGTGATGGCCGCGGTGACCTCCTCCCCGGACCCGGTCGCCGGGTGCAGCGTACGGATGCTGGGACTGGCGCGGTACCTGCCGACGGCCAGCCCCGCCTTCGCCGCCCGGTACCTGACGGGTACGCCGGAGCGGGACCTGCAGGAGGCGCCGACGATCGTCTTCGACCGCAAGGACGACCTCCAGGACGCCTTCGTCCGCTCGCTGACCGGGGACGCGTCGGCCGGTGCGGGCCGGGTGCGCCACCACGTGCCGACATCGGAGGGCTTCCGCGACGCGGTCGTCGCCGGTCTGGGGTGGGGGCTGGTGCCCGAGCAGCAGGCGGGTCCGCTCGTGCGCACCGGCGAGCTGGTACTGCTGGTGCCCCGGCGGCCGCTGGACGTACCGCTGTACTGGCAGCAGTGGAAGCTGGACTCGCCCGCCCTCTCGACGGTGGCGGACGTGGTCGCGGCGGCCGCCGCGGAGGCGCTGCGCAGCCCTGCGGCGTGATCGCCGGGCCGCGGCATGGGCATAGGCTTGCCGGCCATGGAGTCCTACACGATCGGCCAGGCGGCCCGGCTGCTCGGCGTGAGCGTCGACACGGCCCGGCGCTGGGCGGACGCCGAACGTTTCCCCACCCGCCGCGAGGGCACGCGCAGGATGGTGGACGGGCCGGACCTGGCCGCGTTCTGTGTCGAGGCCGCACAGGAGGGCGCCGAGGGCGAGGAGCCCGCGTACACCTCGGCGCGCAACGCCTTCCCGGGCATCGTCACCGGGGTGAAGCTCGGCACGGTCGACGCGCAGGTGGAGATCCAGGCCGGTCCGCACCGCATCGTGTCGCTGCTGACGCGGGAGGCGGTCGAGGAACTCGGCCTGGAGGTGGGCGCGCGGGCCACGGCCCGGGTGAAGTCGACCAGCGTGTTCATCGACCGGCTCTGAGCCCGCCCGCGGGGACGGCGGGAGCAGCCCGGACTCTCCGCCCGGGGGTGAGCCCGGCCGGAGGCCGTCCGGAGACGATGGCAGACTGGCCGCTGATCCGCCGAAGGGGAGTACGCCGTTGTCCATGCTCAGCAACCTGCGCCGGGCCGTGCGCCGCGGCTACCGGCGGGCCGTCGACCTCAGCCACCCCGCACGCTCCCCGCTCGGCAGCGCGGTGGTCAACTGCCTCGTCTACCGGGACGGGGTACGGCAGGAGGACTGCTCGGAGGTCGAGGAGGCGCTGCACCGGGTCCGCAAGACGGGCGACGGCTTCGTCTGGATCGGCCTGCACGAGCCCGAGCAGTCGGAACTCGCCGGGCTCGCGGAGCTGTTCGGCCTGCACCCCCTCGCCGTCGAGGACGCCGTGCACGCGCACCAGCGGCCCAAGGTGGAACGCTACGGCGACACGCTGTTCTCCGTCTTCAAGACCGTGCGCTACGTGGAGCACGAGGAGCTGACCGCGACCAGCGTCGTGGAGACCGGCGAACTGATGGCCTTCACCGGCCAGGACTTCGTCATCACCATCCGGCACGGCGGCCGCGGCACCCTCGGCCCGGTGCGCGAGGAGCTGGAGAGCGCCCCGGAGCAGCTGCTCAAGGGGCCGGCGGCGGTCCTGCACGCCATCGCCGACCATGTGGTCGACGACTACATGGCCGTCACGGACGCCGTGCAGAACGACATCGACGCGGTCGAGACCGCGGTGTTCAGCGAGGACGGCGGGCGCGGCGACGCCGGCCGGATCTACCAGCTCAAGCGCGAACTCCTGGAACTGCGCAGGGCGGTGGCACCGCTGGGCCGCCCGCTCGAGCAGCTGGCTACGCAGCCGATACCGGCCATCCCGCCGGAGATCCGCGCGTACTTCCGGGACGTGGCCGACCACGTGACCCGGGCCACCGACCAGATCGGCGCCTACGACAACCTCCTGGACTCCATCCTCCAGGCCCACCTCGCACAGGTGACGGTCGCCCAGAACGAGGACATGCGCAAGATCACGGCCTGGGCGGCGATCGTGGCCGTCCCCACCATGGTCTGCGGCGTCTACGGCATGAACTTCGACCACATGCCGGAACTGCACTGGACGTACGGCTACCCGCTGGTCCTCGGCGTCATGGCGCTCGCCTGCTTCGTCATCCACCGCGGCTTCCGCCGCAACGGCTGGCTCTGACATGGCCCACGGCTTACGGGCCACGGCCCGCGTGGCCGCCGTCATCGCCCTGTCCCTCGTGGGATGCGTGGGATGCGAGAGCGGCGGCTCCGTCCCGGCGGGGGAGCCCGTTTCCGGCGGGGCGGGTCTGATCCCGCTGGCCCGGCTGGAAGGGATCCACGTCGACGGCGGCCTCCCGGCCGACGTCGAGGGCCCGTCGTCCGTCCTGGCCGAACTCCGTTACGGGCACGGTCGCCTGATCGCCTACGTTCAGGGCGACTGCTGCGCAATCGTCGCCACCCCTGAAGGGGATGGCGGCGCGGGGGCGGTTCCGGTCCGGCTGGTGGCGAAGCAGCCCCGCGGGGGAGAGGGGAGCAGCCGCCTTCCGGCTGGCCCCTACAACAGCGCCTCCGTCGCCGGAGGTCCGCGGACGTGGGCGTCCCTCCTCTGCGGCGAGAACGCCATGGTGATCGAGTACGCCTCCGGTGGGGAGGACGTCCCGCAGCAGGTCCGGGGCTCCGTCGCCGTCACGCGGACCGGCGGCGGTCCGGCGACCTCGAGGATCATCGTCGGCGATCCCGCGGCACGCAGGCTGATCGAGGAGCGGATCGGCACTGGACAGGGTCCGCCCGTGACGAACGATCAACAGACGCAGAACGGGGCGGACATGGGATCGACAACGGGGGACCGCGGGGACCGGTCGGCCGGCGGGCCGCGGGACGCGCTCGTCGGAGAGCGTGTCCGGCTGGAGCCGCTCGCGCACCGGCACCACGACGGCCTGAGGCCCACAGCGACACCAGCCGGGTCGACACCGCCCAGCGCGTCTTCCTCGGGAAGGGCAACCTGAACCTGAACACGCCGCTCGACTGGAAGGTCTACGGAGACTCTTTCCGCATCGGCTGACGCCCGCCGCGGCCCGGGTCCGGCGGCTGCCGGAGCCCTCCTCCCCGCGGCCCGGGCCGCGGTGTCGCAGAGCGGTAACGATGTGGGTAACGATCGGGGTGGCTATCGGGGTGTCAAGTAGGCCCCCGGCGGGGACGTTTCGGACTTCCCCGGACACGGCACCACTCCAGTGCCCGGCAGTCGCATGCTCGACGCCGGAAATCCTGCGGTCTGGCCGATTTGCCGTCACGACAACTGGCTTGACCGCGACGTAAGGGGGGCATAAGTTCTGCCCCGGCTTGCTCCAGCAGGACGGGCCGAACCAACCGTCCTCTGGGGGGACCCATGAACTACTACGTAGACGTTCTGAAGAAGTACGCCGTCTTCTCGGGCCGTGCCCGTCGCCAGGAATTCTGGATGTTCTTCCTGCTCAACCTGGGCGTCTCGATCGTCGTCGGGATCATCGACACCGTCATCGGTGCGAACAGCATCCTCTCCGGCCTGTACAGCCTGGCGGTCCTGCTGCCGTTCCTCGGCCTCGCGGTCCGTCGTCTGCACGACACGGACAAGTCCGCCTGGTGGCTGCTGCTCTACCTCATCCCGTTCCTCGGCTGGATCGCCCTGATCGTCATCTGGGCCCTCCCGGGCAACGCGCAGCCGAACAAGTACGGCTCGAACCCGAAGGTCCTCGCCGCCTGATCCGACGTACGGGCCTGACCGGCCCGTACACCTGAGCGCCGCCCCCGACCGGAAACGGCCGGGGCGGCGCTCTCGCCTTTTCCGGGGTCCGCCGGGGCCCGCGTGACATGCGTCTCGCGGACTGGCGGCCGGGGGCTGTGCTGACCGGCCCGATCACGAGATATCTTGATGTCGAGCAATGTTGCAGACGAGAGACGCAGACTGTGGAGCGGAGCATCCGGTGACTGACTCGACCATCATCTACACGCACACTGACGAGGCCCCGGCCCTCGCGACGTATTCCTTCCTGCCTGTGATCCAGGCGTACGCGTCGACGGCCGGTGTGAATGTCGAGACCCGTGACATCTCCCTGGCCGGTCGGATCATCGCCGTGTTCCCCGAGTACCTCGAGGAGAGCCAGCGGATCGCCGACGCCCTCGCCGAGCTCGGCGAGCTGGCGAAGACCCCGGAAGCCAACATCATCAAGCTTCCGAACATCTCGGCCTCGATCCCGCAGCTGAAGGCCGCGGTCGCCGAGCTCCAGGCCCAGGGCTACGCCCTCCCGGACTACCCGGACGACCCGAAGACCGACGAGGAGCGCGACATCCGCGCCCGCTACGACAAGGTCAAGGGCAGCGCCGTCAACCCGGTCCTGCGCGAGGGCAACTCCGACCGCCGCGCCCCCGGCTCGGTCAAGAACTACGCCAAGACCCACCCGCACCGCATGGGCGCCTGGACCTCCGAGTCGAAGACGAACGTCGCCACCATGGGCGAGAACGACTTCCGCTCCACCGAGAAGTCCGCCGTCATGGCCGAGGCCGGCACCCTGCGCATCGAGCACGTCGCCGCCGACGGCGCCGTCACCGTGCTGCGCGAGTCCGTACCGGTCCTCGCCGGCGAGGTCGTCGACGCGTCCGTCATGCACGTCGACGCGCTGCGCACCTTCCTCAACGACCAGATCGAGCGTGCCAAGGCCGAGGACGTCCTGTTCTCCGTGCACCTCAAGGCCACGATGATGAAGGTCTCCGACCCGATCGTCTTCGGCCACGTGGTCCGCGCCTTCCTGCCGAAGACCTTCGCCCGCTACGGCGAGACCCTCGCTGCCGCCGGCCTGTCGCCCAACGACGGCCTCGGCGCGATCCTGAACGGCCTGGGCTCCCTGCCCGACGGCGACGCGATCAAGGCCTCCATCGACGCCGAGATCGCCGAGGGCCCGGCCCTCGCCATGGTCGACTCCGACAAGGGCATCACCAACCTGCACGTGCCGTCCGACGTGATCGTCGACGCCTCCATGCCGGCCATGATCCGCACCTCGGGTCACATGTGGGGCCCCGACGGCAACGAGGCCGACACCCTCGCCGTCCTCCCGGACAGCAGCTACGCCGGTGTCTACCAGGCCGTCGTCGACGACTGCCGCGCCCACGGCGCCTTCGACCCCGCCACCATGGGCTCCGTGCCGAACGTCGGCCTCATGGCGCAGAAGGCCGAGGAGTACGGCAGCCACGACAAGACCTTCGAGATCGCCGCCGCGGGCACCGTCCGCGTCGTCGACGCCGCGGGCAACACGGTCCTGGAGCAGGAGGTCGCCGCCGGCGACATCTTCCGCGCCTGCCAGACCAAGGACCTGCCCATCCAGGACTGGGTCAAGCTCGCCGTCACCCGCGCCCGCGCCACCGGCGCCCCGGCCGTCTTCTGGCTGGACGAGACCCGCGCCCACGACGCGCAGCTGATCGCCAAGGTCAAGACGTACCTGGCCGACCACGACACCGAGGGCCTCACCATCGAGATCCTCTCCCCCGTCGAGGCCACCAAGTACTCCCTGGAGCGCATCCGCCGTGGCGAGGACACCATCTCGGTGACCGGCAACGTCCTGCGTGACTACCTGACCGACCTCTTCCCGATCCTGGAGCTGGGCACCAGCGCCAAGATGCTGTCGGTCGTCCCGCTGATGAACGGCGGCGGTCTCTTCGAGACGGGCGCCGGCGGCTCCGCCCCGAAGCACGTGCAGCAGCTGGTCAAGGAGAACTACCTGCGCTGGGACAGCCTGGGCGAGTTCTTCGCGCTGGCCGCCAGCTTCGAGCACCTCGCGACCACCACCGGCAACGCCCGCGCCCAGGTGCTGGCCGACACCCTGGACCGCGCGACCGGCACCTTCCTGGGCGAGGACAAGTCGCCGAGCCGCAAGCTGGGCGGCATCGACAACCGCGGCAGCCACTTCTACCTCGCCCTGTACTGGGCGCAGGAGCTGTCGCGCCAGATCGACGACCCGAAGCTGGCCGCGGCCTTCGAGCCGCTCGCCAAGACCCTCGCCGAGCGCGAGGAGGCCATCGTCGCCGAGCTCATCGCGGTGCAGGGCTCCCCGGCCGACATCGGCGGCTACTACCAGCCCGACCCGGCCAAGGCCGCGGCGATCATGCGCCCGTCCGCGACCCTGAACGAGGCGCTCGGCCTGCTCGGCTGACACCCCTCGACGCGTTCCGCCCCGGCCGGCCCCGTGCCCGGCCGGGGCGGACCCGTCTCCGGGGCCGGCCCGGGGAGGTCAGAGGCGGTGGATGCGCTCCTGCTCGAAAGCGAGCGGGGACCGTCCGGCGGCCAGGATCCGCAGCCCCGGGGCCACGGCCAGCAGTCTGCGCAGCCAGGCCAGGGCGTCCTGGCCGAGCTGCTCGGTGCCGTCCAGGACGAGCAGCATGTCCCGCTCGGCCAGCCACGACGCGGCATACGTCGTCGTCCCGCAGGGCGGGGCGGACACGCCGGGTACGGAGCCCAGCTCGGCGGTCAGTTCGCGGACGCCGTAGCCGCCCTCGAGCGGATCGAGGTCCACGACGGCCACCCCGTCGTAGAAATTGGACGCGAGCCGCCGCGCGATCTCCCGCACCAGCAGGCTCCGCGGCTCGCGGAACCCGCCCGCGACGGTGAGCACCCGCCCCCGGCGGACGGCGGTGAGCAGCCGGGACATCTCGGCGGACGTCGCCGGGAGCCTTCCGGTCGACCCTGATTCCCCCATCGGCACGATGCCCCCCATCGCATGCGTGACCCCGTACGGCCGCGCCCGCAGGGATCTTTCGGCCGTGTGACGTCGATTATGCGCCACTTGTGCCGTATCGCTAGGGGAATGTCGCATTCCGATCGGGGGGTCCGCTCCCGCCCAGGTCAGGGCCGTTCCACGCGACACGCGGCGGCAGGGCCGGCCCACCGTACGAAGGCGGCAGCGCTGGGCGAGCGCGCCCGAAGGTGGCTGGAGGCCGAGGGCGTCGTCCGGGACGGTGGCGGCGGTGGCCCCCGGGGCCCGGCTCCGGCTGACCGCGCGCTCTGCGTAGTTCCCGTCGTGCGTGTGACGTACGTGCCGGCGCCCCGCCCCCGGGAACGGTTGTCCGGGAGCCGGTAATGGGCTCTACTGCTGTCCAGCCCCACCGGGGCGCCATCGCGGGAGGGGCCAGCATGACAGCGGACCGGCATACGGACCGGCGAGCACGACGAAGAACGCGCGGCGGGGACCGGGCGGCCCGGCCCGTGTCGCACCGGCGCCGGCCCGCCGTGCGGGGAGCCCGGCCACTCCTGGCCATGGCGCTCTCCGCGTTCCTCCTCGTCGGCGTCTGCGCGGCCACCGGCATCGCCTGGGACCCGCTCAGCGGGGCCCCCGAGCGGAACGCCACGGCACACGGCGCCGCCGCCCCGCAGGCGGCCGGGCCCGGCCCCGCCCCGGACACCGGCACGGCCGCGCCGCAGCCGGAGCAGAGCCCGGCGCCCACCAAGGGCGCGGCGGCCAAGGGCAATCCCGAGGGAGCGCTGGACTCCGGTGCCGGGCGCCCGGCCGGCGCCCTGCCCTTCGACATGCCCCAGCCGGCTGCCCTGCGCTCCGGCGAAGCGGGCAGGAAACTGGTGTTCGCCCACTACTTCACCCCGTACCCGCTCTCGCTCGACAACGCGGGCGCGGACAACGACTACTACACGCGCAACTACCTCAACCCCGACGGCGAGAGCGGCAAACACGGCAGGTACGGCGGCCTGCTGCGCGACCGCCCGCTGCCGGTGACGCCCAAGAGCGGCGACTGGGAGTACGCCAACCTCCAGCAGGAGGTGCGCACGGCACGGGCCGCCGGCATCGACGGCTTCACCCTCGACCTGCTCTCCCTCTCCGGTAAGAACTGGGACCGCTCCAACCTCCTGATGGCGGCGGCCCGTTCCGTGGACCCCTCTTTCAAGATCATGCTGATGCCGGACATGACCTCGCTGAAGACCGACGACCCGCGCGTGCTCGCCGGGGCCATCGCCACGCTCGCCGAGGCCTCCGCCGCGCACCGGCTCCCCGACGGCCGGCTCGTCGTCTCCCCCTTCAAGGCGGAGGCGAAGAACGTGGCCTGGTGGACGGAGGTCATCGACGTCCTCAAGACCGACCACGGCATCCGCACCGCCTTCGTCCCGCTCTTCCTCGACTTCGGCGCCCACAGCGGCGACTTCGCCCCGATCAGCCACGGGTTCTCCGAATGGGGCAGCCGCAGCTACGTCGGCCAGGAGAGCTCCACACGCGACGTCCAGCGGGCCCACGGCATGGGCAAGATCTGGATGCAGCCCGTGTCCGTGCAGGACGCACGCCCCAACCAGGGCATCTACGACGAGGCCGGCAACACCGCGACCCTGCGCGCCACATGGACGCGCGCCATCGAGGACGGCGCCGACTGGGTCCAGCTCACCACCTGGAACGACTACTCCGAGGGCAGCCAGTTCGCACCGTCGCTGCACAACGGCCACGCCTACCTCGACCTGACCTCGTACTACCTGACCCGGTTCAAGACCGGTAGCTGGCCGGAGATCGTCCGGGACACCCTGTACCTCTCGGCGCGCACGCAGTTCGCGGACGCCGACCCCACGGGCGGCCAGTCGCTGGTGATGTCGCTGCGCAGGGGGAGCGCTCCCGCACGTGACACGGTGGAGGTGCTCAGCTTCCTGACGGAGGCCGCGTCCGTGCGCACGACCGTCGGCACGGCCCAGGGCGGCCACGACGCCCCGGCCGGGATCCATTCCAAGCTGCTGCCGCTGAAGGCGGGCACCAGCGCGGCCCATGTCGTCCGGGACGGGAAGGCATCGGCCAAGGTCGATCTGCCGTTCCGCGTCGACCACAAGGTGGAGGTCCAGGACCTCCAGTACTACGCGGCCACCAGCGGCCGGGAGCCGTAGCCCCCGCCCTCCGCGGCTGCCGGCGCAGCCGGGCGGCCCGGCAGGGCGGCCCGGCCGAAGCCGGTCCGGCCCGGCCGGGTGCCGTCACCGCCGGGCCGGCCCGCGGTCTGCACGGCGCGGCGCGCGAAGGCCCCGCGCGCCGCGGCGAGACGGCGGCCGCCCGGGCGCAGACCGTCCGGTTCCGGCCCGTCAGCAGCCGGTGGTCTTCCGGCCCCGGAGGGCGGCGGGGGATGATCCGGGCGACAGCCGCGCCGCACCCCGGAGGTCCCGTGACCGAGACGACCCGCCCCGCCGACCGCCCCGCCGAGCCCCCCGCAGGGGAACGGCCCGGCGAATTCCCCGGCGGGCCCGCCCTCTTCCGCCTCGACCCGCGCGTCTCCCACCTCAACCACGGCTCCTTCGGCGCGGTCCCCGTGCCCGTCCAGGAGGCCCAGGCCGCGCTCCGGGCCGAGGCCCACGCCGACCCCGACGCCTTCTTCATCGCCCTGCCGGACCGCCTCGAACAGGCCCGCACCCGGATCGCCGCGCACCTCGCCGCCGACCCCGACGGCCTCGCCTTCATCGCCAACGCCACCGAAGGCGCCAACCTCGCCCTCGACGCCGTCCCGTTCGCCGACGGCGACGAGATCCTCGTGACCGACCACGGCTACGGCACCGTCACCGCGGCCGCCGCCCGCCGGGCCCCGGTCACCACCGTCGCCCTGGACCCCGGCCTGCCCGACGAGGCCGCCGTCCGCGAGACCGTCCTGGCCGCGCTCACCCCCCGTACCCGGGTCGCCGTACTCGACCACGTCAGCTCGCCCACCGCGCGGCTCATCGCCTCGCCCCCGCTCCTCGCCGCACTGCGCGAGCGCGGTGTCACCACCGTCGTCGACGGCGCCCACGCCCCCGGCATGCTCGCCGACCCGCTCGCCGGCGGCGCCGACTTCTGGTTCGGCAACCTCCACAAGTGGGGCTACGCCCCGTCCGGCACCGCCCTGCTCGCCGTCGCCCCGCAGCACCGCCACCGCGTCCGGGCCCTCGTACCGTCCTGGGAGGACGGCCACGGCTTCCCGCGCTCCGTCGAGAACCGCGCCACCGCGGACTACACCGGCTGGCTCGCCGCCCCCGAAGGGCTCGACCTGATCGAGGCCCTCGACGCGGCCAAGGTCCGGGCCCACAACAGCGCCCTCGCCGCCCACGGCGCGGCCCTGCTCGCCGAGGTCCCGGGGCTGACACCCCTCCCGTACACCGAAGGCCTCGCCATGCGCTCCCTGCGCCTGCCGCCCGGCGTCGCCGAGACCCCGGACGAGGCCCGCGAGCTGCGCGAGGAGATCGCGGCGCGGCTGCGCATCAGGGTGCTGATCTGGCCCTGGCCGGGCGGCGGCGGCATCCGGATCTGCGGGCAGATCTACAACCGGCCCGAGGAGTACGCACGCCTCGCGGCCGCCCTGCCGACGTACCTGGCCTGACGGCACCGCCGCCCCCGGCCGGAAGCCGGGGGCGGCGCGTCCGCGAGACGCGCGGGACCTCGCGGACACGTACGGCGTACTGCGTCGTACGGGCTACGGGCGCCGGAGCAGGTAGGTGTCCATGATCCAGCCCTTGCGGGCGCGGGCCTCGGTCCGCAGCTCCTCGATCCGGCCCGCGACCTCCGCCAGCTTGCCCTGCACCAGGATCTCGTCCGGGGTGCCCACGTAGGCCCCCCAGTAGATGTACAGGTCCTGGTCCAGGTGTGCGGTGAAGGCGTGCCGCGCGTCCAGCATCACCACCACGTCGTCCACGTCGGCCGGCCAGCCCTCGGCCAGCCGCCGCCCGGTGGTGATCTGGACCGGCCGTCCGACCCGGTTCAGAGTGGTCCGGTGCCGTGCCAGCAGCGCGGAGATGCTGCTGATGCCGGGCACGACCTCGTGCTCGAAGGCCACCCGGCCGTGCTCCAGCACCTCGTCGAGGATCGCGAGGGTGGAGTCGTAGAGCGACGGGTCGCCCCACACCAGGAACGCCCCGGTCTCGCCGTCCGCCAGGTCCTCCGCGATGAACCGCTCGAAGAGCTCGGCCCGCGCGCTGCGCCAGCCGTCCACCGTCGGGGTGTAGTCGGCGGGCGTCCGGTCCCGGTCCGGGTCGCGGCCCTCCACCAGCCGGTGGCCGGGTCGGGCGTGCGCGTCGAGCATCGCGCGCCGCAGCCCGGTCAGGTCCGCCTTCTCCTCGCCCTTCTCCAGGATGAGGAATGCGTCCGCCGCGCCGATCGCCCTGACCGCCTGGAGGGTCAGATGGTCCGGGTCGCCCGCGCCTATGCCGATCACTGAGAACTTCTTCACCGGGCTATTGTGCCCACCATGCGTGCCGCCCTGTCCGCCACCTGCGTCAACGACGCGTTGTACCCGCGGACCGGCATCGCCGTCGTATGCCTTCCGGAGCGGCTCGACCCCCCTCGCACCCTGATCCGGCCCCTCCGCCACCAGCGACATCGAACTGGACCGGGTGGAAGGCGTGCACGGGCCCCGCACCCTGGAGGTCGTACTCCCCGGAGCACAATGAGGGCATGTCATCCCACATCGCCCTGACCGCCCTCGTGGTCCACGACTACGACGAGGCCATCGACTTCTACACCCGCGCCCTCGGCTTCGACCTGGCCGAGGACACCCCCCGCCCGGACGGCTCCCGCTGGGTGGTCGTCCGCCCGCCCGGCGCCACCGAATCCGCCCTCCTGCTCGCCCGCGCCAAGGACGACGCCCAGCGCTCCCGCGTCGGCGACCAGACCGGCGGCCGCGTCGGCTTCTTCCTCCACACCGACGACTTCGCCCGCGACCACGCCCGGATGACCGCCGAGGGCGTCCGCTTCCTGGAGGCCCCGCGCCACGAACCGTACGGATCCGTCGCCGTCTTCGAGGACCTGTACGGCAACCGCTGGGACCTACTCCAGCCCGCCGGCTAGCCGCGGCGCCTCCCGCGCGGCGTCGACGGCCGGGCCGGCCCCCTCCACCCGGCACGCCAGCTCCCCGGCCCAGCGGACCAGGCCCGGCACGTCGATCCCGTACGCGGCTCCGTCCAGCCCCTCGATCCCGTCGGCCCCGCGCCGCAGCAGCCGCGCCCCGCCCACCGCGTTCCCGCGGGCGGCGTGCGTCAGCCCGACGGCGAGCTGCGCCAGCCCCCGCCACAACGGGGCCGAGGCTTCGGGGCCCGACTTCCAGGCGTCCTCGAACACCTCGTGCGCGTGGAAGGGCATGCCCGCGTCCAGCAGCCGCTGCGCCTCCCGCAGCGTCTCGGCGGGCGAGCGCACCACCCCCTCGGGCTGCCGCTCCACGCCGGGCGCACCGTAGGGCAGCGGCCGCCCCAGCCCATCCCTCGGCCGGGCGTTCCTCGCCCGCCCTTCCCCGTCCCGGTCCCGTGTGTTCACCACCCCATCCTCCCCCTCGCCGATCACCCGTGCATGCACACCCCTCGGCGTGGGGTAATGTTCTGCATGTGCCGCCGAGCACGGGGAAACCCGCAGGTCGAAGGTGCATCGGGACGTGGCGCAGCTTGGTAGCGCACTTGACTGGGGGTCAAGGGGTCGCAGGTTCAAATCCTGTCGTCCCGACTTTTCGAAGTCGTAGATCAAAGGATCGCTTCAGAACCATGAAGCGATCCTTTGTTCGTTTCAGGGGTCATGGTGTCGGCTGCCGACGGCACCGGGGAGCGGTCGGGAGGCCGTGTCCGGCGATCCTGCGACGTGGTCGGAGGCCCGGGGCCCCCGAGGTGGCCCGTCGGAGTTCGTGCGGTACCACCTGGTGGCGGTCCGCCTGTCATGTTTTACGATCCGTCCCATGACTGACGGTACGGATCGCCCGAGCACACCCCCGCAGGACCCCGCTGGGGGGCAGGCGGGCTATGGCTACCCCCAGGGGGCGCCCGGCGGTTACGGTTTCCCGCAGACCTGGCAGCCCAATCCGTACCAGCAGCCGCTGTCCCAGCCGGGCCCTGCCGGAGAGCCGCCGCACCACCCCCAGGCGCACCCCATGCAGCAGCCGCCCCTGGAGCTCCAGCCGGAGCCGCAGTCGGCCGGGTTCACGCCCCCTCCCCAGCCCGACTGGCAGGCGATGGCGGACCGTTCGGAGTCGCAGCAGCGCAGACGCAAGCGGATGTGGATGGCCGGTATCACGGTCGCGGCATGCACCCTCGGCGTCGGCGCCGGGCTCTTCATCCTGGACAGGGGCGACCCGAAGGGGAAGGCTCCGGGCCCCGGCGGCGCTTCGCAGTCGGCGACCGCCGCGCCCGGCCAGGACCCCGACGCGCCCACCGTCCCCGGCGAGCCGAACCTGCTGCGCGACCGCTCCGGCCAGGTCAACATCGCGCTCAGCCCCGACGCGGTTCTCGGCAAGGTGGACAACGGCAACGTGCTGCGCCTGCGCAGCAACGGCAACTCGTACGCGCAGGCCGCCGAGCCGGTCGTCGACGCGTCCAAGAGCTTCACCGTCTCCGCCTGGGTCTACAACGAGGCCGACGGCGGTTCGCGGTTCGCCATCAGCCAGGGCGACGGCACCTCGTTCTCGTTCGAGTTGGGCCGCGAGGACAGCAACGGCAAGAAGTCCTGGGTGTTTCGGATGCAGACCGACGAGAAGGGCGCGGCCTCCACCGCCGTGGCCGCCACCTCGGACGGTTTCAACACGGTCCGCACCTGGGCCCTGCTGACCGGGGTGTACGACGCCCAGGGCAAGACGCTGACGCTGTACGTCGACGGCAAGGAGGCCGGCCGCGCCCCGGTGGCGGCCGCCTGGTCGGGCCAGGGGCCGCTGCAGCTGGGCCGCTCCCGCCACCACGGGATCTGGAGCGGGCCCTGGGCCGGCGTCATCGGACACGTACTCGTGTGGGACAAGCCGCTGACTGCGGATCAGGTTCTCGCGCTGAAGGGCGGCAAGCTCGACAAGGAGATCAAGCCTGTCGGTTCGTGGCTGGTCGGTTGATCCCTTTCTGGCCGAATTCGCCGTGGTCTGATCATTGTCAGCGGCCACCCTGGTGGATCGGCGTCTCACGCGTCGGATAGGGTCACCGCTGGCCCGGATGCCGGGTTGACGTCCACAGCACAAGCACCCAGCAGACCGCCCGGCTCGACGTGTGCGGCCGAGACTCCACGATGTGAAGGCCCTCAGTTGCCGCGGCGCTCGCACGGCCGCCGTTCTGGTCCGGTACCGGGGGATGAATTGAATACGCTTTCCGTCGTGATTCCGGCGCTCAACGAAGCGCCCAACCTGCCCACCGTCGTCAACTCGGTGCCCACGAGCGCGCTCCGCGCTCTGGGCTGGGAGACCGAGGTCATCATCGTCGACAACGCCTCCACCGACGACACCGCCGCGGTGGCCGCCGCGCTCGGCGCCACCGTCGTGTCCCAGCCGGAGCGGGGGTACGGCAACGCCTACCACGCCGGGTTCCGCGCGGCCAAGGGTGATGTCATAGCGACCGGCGACGCCGACTGCACCTACCCCTTCGACTCCCTGCCCGAGCTGCTGGGCACCTTGGCGGAGGCCGACGTCGAGTTCATGACGACCAACCGGCTCCGCCGCGAGAACCGCTCGGCGATGAAGCGGTCCCACACCGTCGCCAACTACGCGCTGAGCGCCCTGAGCCGGGCCCTGTTCCGCAACGGACTGCGCGACTCGCAGTCCGGCATGTGGGTCTTCCGGCGCTATGTCTGGGACGGCGTGGACGTGAAGTCGACGGGCATGGCCTTCTCCCAGGAGATCAAGAACGCCGCGACCCTGGCCGGCTACCGGTACCTCGAAGTGCCCATCGAGTACCGCAACCGCCAGGGCGAGGTGAAGCTCAACGCGCTGCCCGACGGGATGGCCAACCTGCGCCAGCTCTTCGAGCACCGCTTCCGCCGGCCCGCCGCAGAGCGCCCCGCGCGCTACGAACGGCGGCACACCCCGGCATGAGGAAGCGTCTGATCCGAGCGGCCCTGGTGTTCGCGCTGGCGGCCGGCCTGTGCGCGGCGGCCTGGTCGCTGCCGCCCGTGCGAACGGTCCTGCTGGACTCGTTCACCCGCCGGCAAGCCGCCTACATCGAGCTCTACTTCACCGAGAACCCGCGCTTCGACGGAGCGAGCGTCCTCGTTCCCTTCGCGGTGAACGACCACGGCTCCGGCGCCCGGTCGCTGGTCGCGACGCTCACCGTGGAGGCTGCGAACGGCAACGTGCTGGCGACCGAGACCTACCCCGTCGAACCCCACCAGGGCGCCGCGGTCCCGGTCACGGCGCGGATCCGCGCCAAGGGGACCGACGTCGCCCTGGTCCGGGTCTCGCTCACCGGGCACCCCCAGACCCTTCACTTCCGCTTCGGCCGGCCCCCGGAACTCTGATGCGCACCGTTCTCCAGATCACCCCGTACTACCCCCCGCACCTCGGCGGCCTCGAGCGCGTCGTGCTGCACCTGTCGCGCTGCCTCGCCGCACGCCACGACGTCCGCGTCGTCACCACCACGCTCGGCTCCGGCGGCGCGCCGCGGCGGGCCCGGGAGGACGGCGTCAGCGTGCGCAGGCACCGCGCCACCGAGTTCGCCCACACCGCCATCGCGCCCGGGCTCCTCGGCTCGCTCCTGGCCGCGCCGCGCGGCGCCGTGCTCCACGCGCACTGCGCGCACGCCCTGCTGCCGGAGACCGTGGCACTGGCCGCCCGGCTGCGCCGGCAGCCGTTCGTACTCCACTTCCACCTCGACGTGGACGCCAGCGGGCGCCTCGGCGGACTCCTGCCCGCCTACAAGAAGCACGTCTTCGGACGCGTCGCCCGCGCCGCCGCGGCGGTCATCGTGCTGACCGAACAGCAGGCCCGCTTCGTCGAGGAGGCCTACCGGGTGCCGCCCGCGCGCGTGCACGTGGTGCCCAACGGAGTCGGCCCGGAGTTCTTCCGTCCCGCGCCCGCCCCTGCCGCCCCTCCGGTCGTCGCGGCCACCGAGACCGCCACCCCCCGGCCCCTGCGGCTGCTCTACGTCGGCCGCCTCAGCGCCCAGAAGAACATCGCGCGCCTGCTCGACGCGATCAGCCTGGCCGAATCCCCGCTCAGGCTCCGCGTCGTCGGCGGCGGCGAACTCGACGCCGACCTGCGGGCCCGCGCCGCCGCACTCGGCCTCGGCGAGCGCGTGGAGTTCACCGGGCCCCTGTACGACGAGGACCTCCTCGCCGCCTACGCGGACGCCGACGCCTTCGTCCTGCCCTCCGACCGCGAGGGCATGCCCCTCGCCGCGCTGGAGGCCATGGCCGCCGCCCTGCCCGTCCTGGCCACCGATGTCCCCGGCAACACGGAACTGCTGCACGGCGTCGGCCTCCTGGCCGCACCGGACCCGGCGTCGCTCGCCGCCGCCGTGGACCGCCTGGCGTCCGATCCCGCCCTGCGCGGCCGGCTGGCCGGCCGCAGCGCCGAGCGGGCCCGCCGCCACACCTGGGAGGAAGTCACCCGACAGGTGGAGCTCGTGTACCGGAAGGCAGGGATATGAAGGCGCCCACCTGGCTGCGCGGACGGCTCGGCGTCCTGCTGAGCCTCGGCCCCGCCTGCGCCGTCGAGACGCTGCCCGGGGTCCCCGCCCTCCTGCTCGCGCCGGTCGGCCTGTGGCTGCTCTTCGCCGCGCCCGTCCTGCTGCTGCGCGGTCTCACCGACAAGGTGGTCTCCACCCGCAGTGGCTCCCTCCTGCTGGCGGCCGGCCTCGCCGTGCTCCTCGACATCCTCGTGGCGCTGGGCGTCAACACCGTGCTTCCGCTGCTCGGCGTCGAACGGCCCCTGACCCGACTGGTGCTGGCCTCGGCGACCACCCTCGTGCTGCTCGTCCTCGGAATCCTCGCCCCCCAGTCACCACGGCCCCTCCTGCGCGGCGCACCCCTGAGCGGCGCCCGCCCGGTGGCCTGGGTGGCCGCAGTCGCGCTGCTGCTCTCCGTGGCCGGCCCGATCAGGCTCAACAACGGCCTGGGCGGAGCCGTCAGCACGGCCGCCCTGGTCGTCGTCACGGCGCTGGTCGTCCTCCTGCTGCTTCGCCACGCACGCTGCTCCCCGATCGTCCTGGAGGCCGGCATCTACGCCGCCTCCGCCACCCTGCTGCTGCTCACCTCCCTGCGCGGCTGGTACATCACCGGGCACGACATCCAGCGCGAGTACCTCTACTTCCGCCTCACCCTCGGCGGCGGTTTCTGGGACATCTCCGCCTACACCGACCCGTACAACGCGTGCCTGAGCATCACCCTGCTCCCGGTGAGCATCTTCCGGCTCACGGGCATCGAGGACATCTACGTCTTCAAGGCCGTCCTGCCGCTGCTCTTCGCCCTGACCCCGGTGCTGGTCCACCGCGCGGTGCGCAATGTGGCGTCCCCGCTCGTGGCGCTGCTCTCCGCCGTGTTCTTCATGGCGTTCCCGACCTTCTTCACCGACATGCCGTTCCTGGGCCGGCAGGCCATCGCCTTCCTGCTCCTGGCCTGCGCGATGCTCGTCCTGACGGATTCCCGGCGCCCGCTGCCCCTGCGGCGCGCGGTGTTCACCGTGCTCCTCGCCGGAGTGGTCCTGTCCCACTACTCGACGATCTACGTGATCGTCGGCACCCTGGCGACCGCGTTCACCGTGGACAAGGTCTGGCGGCTGGCCTCCCGGCCGGGCCGCGCCCGTACGCACCGCGCCGTCGGCAAGGGCCGGACGCGGACGTTCCTGACCTGGTGGACCGTGGCCGTACCGGCCGTTCTCGCCCTGCTCTGGGCCGGCCCCCTCACCCACACCGGCGGCCAGCTCGAAAGCACACTGCGCGTCGTCGCGAGCGACCTGTTCGGGTCCGGCGACGCCCGCGGAGGCTCCTCCGACACCCGCTACAGCCTCTTCGGCGGCGCCGGGGTCACCCCCGAGGAGCGGCTCGCCGAATACCGCGAGGACACCATCGGCTACACCGGTGCCGACCGGGCCGAGGGCAAGTACCTGCCGCTGGACGCCCTCGCGAAGTACCCCACGCCCGTGGCCGAGAAGGAGAACCTGCCGCTCACCTCCGTCGGCCGGGCACTGGACACCGCCGGCCTGAGCGTGCCCGCCCTCAACGGGGTGCTCCGGCAGGCCGCCGCCCTGCTGCTCCAGGTCCTGGTCCTGGTCGGGTTCGTGATCGCCCTGCGCGGCCGCGGCAGCCCGTTCGCGCCCGTCCGTGACCAGATCACCCTCACGGTGGGCGCCCTCGCGATGATGGGCCTGTTCACCCTGGTGCCGCAGCTGTCGGTCGACTACAGCGTGCTCCGCGCCTTCCAGCAGGGCCTGTTGTTCTTCGCCCCGTTCATCGCCGCCGGCGCCCTGTGGGCGGTGCGGCGGGCCGGACGCCGCGCCCTCCCCGTGCTGTGCGTCCTCGTCGCCGGTCTGCTGCTCGACCTGACCGGGGCCGTCCCCAAGGCACTCGGCGGCTACCCCGCGCAGCTCGCCCTCAGCAACTCCGGTCCTGCCTACGACATCTACTACCCGCACGCCGAGGACCGCAGGGCCGCCATGTGGCTCAACCAGCGGGCTGCGGGCGACGACGTAGTCGTACAGACCGACCGGTACTCCTTCAGCCGTCTGCAGACCCTCTTCACCGTCCGCACGCAGGACAGCGTCCATCCCGCGCTGCTGCGGTCCCAGTCCTACGTCCTGCTCGGGTCCACGCCGACCCGCAAGGACGAGGTCACCGTGTTCTTCCGGGGCGACCTCGTGACGTACCGGTACCCGCGCAACCTCCTCGACACCACACGCAACCTGATCTACAGCAACGAAGGGGCGGTGGTCTACCGATGAACCACGTCCGGCGCCGGCCCCGGGTCCTGCTCGTCAGCCACTACTACCCGCCGCACCTGGGCGGCATCGAGAACGTCGTCCGCAACGAAGCGCTCCACCTCGCCCGGCACGGCGCCGAGGTCACCGTCCTCACCAGCGGCGACCACGCCGGGATCCACCACGAAGACGGCGTCCGCGTCGTCCGCGTCGCCGCGTCCAACGTGGTGGAGCGCCGGTCGGGCGTCCCCTTCCCGTTGTTCTCCCCGGCCCTGCTGCCCGCCGCCCTGCGCTGGGCCCGGCACGCCGACGTCGTCCACGTCCACGACTGCCTCTACGCCTCCTCCTGGGCGGCCGGACTCGCCGCGGCCGTCACCCGCACCCCCACCGTGGTGACCCAGCACGTCGGCATGGTGGCGCACCCCTCGGCCCTCGTCCGCGCCGTCCAGCGGGCCGTCTACGCCGTCGCGGGCCGGCCCCAGCTCCGCCGCGCCCGCCGGGTGCTCACCGTCAACGCCGACGTCGCCGCGTTCGTCCAACGGCTCGGCGCCCGCGCCGAGGCCTGCCACCACCTCGCCAACGGCGTGGACACCGGCCTGTTCCGGCCGGCCGCCGACGCCGCGGAGCGCGCCGCGGCCCGGGCGCGGCTCGGCCTGCCGGCCGGACGCACCCTCGTGCTCTTCGCGGGCCGGCTCGTCCCCAAGAAGGGGTACGACCTCCTCCTCGACGCCCACGCCGGCGACGCCGCATACGACCTCGTCCTCGCCGGTGACGGGGACGCCGCGGCCCTCGCCGGACGCTCCGGTGTCCACCACCTCGGCTCCCTGTCCGCCGAGGACCTCGCCGACGCCTACCGCGCGTGCGACGTGTTCGCCCTGCCCTCCACCGCCGAGGGCTTCCCGCTGACCGTCCAGGAGGCCATGGCCTCGGGCCTGCCGGTCGTCACGACCGACGACCCCGGATACGCCCCGTACGGCCTGGACCGCGAGGTCGCCCTGCTCGTGCCCCGCAGCGTCCCCGCGCTGCGCGCCGCGCTCGACGGCCTGGTCGCGGACCCCGCCGGGCGGGCGGCGACGGGATCCGCCGCCCGCGCGTTCGCCGAGGCGTCCTTCGGCTGGGACCGGCACGTGACCGAGCTGCTCGGGCACTACGGGGACGCCGGCCGTGGGTAAGCACGCCCGGCCCGCGGACCAGATGTTCCGGAGTTCGTTCTTCCTGCTGGCGTCCACGGTCACGACCGCCGGGCTGAGCTTCCTCTTCTGGGTGGTCGTGGCCCGCTTCTACCCGCCCGAGCAGGTCGGGCTGGCCACCTCGCTGATCTCCGCGACCTCGCTGCTCTCCTACCTCAGCATGCTCGGCCTCAACAGCACCCTGATCCGCTTCCCCGCCGAGGGCAGGGCCCGCAACGGCCAGATCACCCAGTCCACCGCCCTGGTGCTGCTGGTCTCCTGCGCCGCCGCCGGGATCTACCTGCTGGGGCTGCCCTGGTACGGGCACAAGCTGCTGTTCGTCCGCGACCACGCGCACCTCGCCGCCCTCTTCGTCCTGTCCTGCGCCTGCGCCTCGCTGAACCTCCTGGCCAAGTCGGTCTTCATCAGCGCCCGCATGGCGCAGTACAACGTGCTGTCCGACGGGATCCTCCAAGGCCTCGCCAAACTCGCCGCGCCCGTCGCCCTGGTCGGGTTCGGCGCGGCCGGAATCCTCGGCTCGGCGGGCATCGGCTACGCGGTGGCCGGCGCCGCGGCCCTGCTGCTGCTCCGGCGCCGCCTCGGCTTCCGCTTCGACTTCCGCTCCCGGGGCACCCGGCTGCGCGAGCAACTGCGCTTCTCCGTCGCCAGCTACGTCTCCAGCCTGATCAACCTGGCGCCCGTCCTGGTCACTCCGCTCATCGTGCTCCAGAAGCTGGGCGCCGCCGAAGCCGGCTACTACTTCGTCGCCTTCCAGATCGCCGCCCTCCTGAACTCCGTCTCCACCGCCGTCGGCGAGGCCGTCTTCGCCGAGGTCTCCTCCGACCCGTCCCGGTTCGGTGAACTCCTGCGCCGCTCCGCGAAGATCATCGCCACGGTGCAGGTCCCCGCCGTCACCGTCGTCGCGGCCGGCAGCGGGCTGCTCCTGCTGCTGTTCGGCGGCGGCTACACCGCCGCCGCGAGCGGACTGCTCAGGGTGCTCGCCCTCGCCGCCCTCGCCGTGGCCCTCAACACCTGGGCGTGCTTCGGGCTGAAGCTGGCCCGGCGGATGAAGCAGCTCATCGCCGCCAACACCGTCCTCGCGTGCACCACCATCGGCCTGGCCGTGTGGTGGGCGCCGCACGGGCTGGTCTGGGTCGGCTGCGCCTGGGGCATCGGCAACCTGGCCGCCGGCCTGTTCGCCACCGTCGCCCTGCTGCGCGGCCGGCCCTCCGCCCCCCGCCCGCCGGAGCCGGACCTCGACCCCGGACCGGGCTGGTCCCCCGTCGACACCCTCCAACTGCGCGCCGTGCGCCTGCCCGGGCCGACGGCCCCGGATCCGCCGTCCTCCGCCGCGCCGTCCGCCGCCACACCTGCCGAGAGGTACCGCCCGTGAAGATCGTGGTGATCAACGCCTACGTCCGGGAGAACGCCGGCGACGCCGCGCTGCTCTCCGTCTGCCTGCGACAGGTCCGCGAGGCGTTCCCCGGCGCCGACGTCCGCGTCGCCGGCATGGAGGACCCCGCCGTCCACCCCGCATTCGAGGACGCCCCGAACCTCGGCTCGATCCGCCGCCACGTCGCCGACGGCACCGCTTCGCGTTCCCGCCGGATCCTGCGGAAGGTGTACGTCGGCGCGGTCTCCGCCGGCCTCCTGCTGCTGCCCCGGTCCGCGGCCGCGCTCCTGCGCGGGGTCCTGCCCGCCGAGGCCCGGCGCGAGGCGGACGCCCTGGCCGGCGCCGACCTGGTGGTATCCACCGGAGGCGGATACGTCCTGGCCCGCCCCGGGCTCGACGGCCACCAGAACGTCTTCTTCGTCCTGTTGCCGGTGCTGCTCGCCCAGCGTGCCGGCGTGCCCGTCGTCTTCGCCCCGCAGTCCTACGGGCCGTTCCCCTCCTCCCTCCAGCGGCGCCTGGTCGCCCGCGCCCTGGGCCGGTCCCCGCTCGTCCTGGCCCGCGAGGACGTCAGCGTGGCCCAGCTGCGCGGCTGCGGCCTGCCCGAGGAGGCCGTCACCCGGGGCGTCGACTCGGGCTTCGCGTTCGACCCGCCGCCGTCCTCCGACTGGCGGGCCCGGCTCGGCATCACCCCGCAGCAGCGGCTGGTCGGGGTCACGGCCAGGCGCTGGCTGGCCCCGGCCGCCCAGGACGCGTACGAACGGGCCCTGGCCGCCACGATCGACGCCGTCCAGGCCACCGGAGCGCGTGTCGTGCTGATCCCGCAGGTCAGCACCGACTACCTGAGCGACGACGACCGCATCGTGGAACGCCGGATCGCCGCCCACTGCACCGCGGCGCCCCTGCTGATCGAGGACCGGGTGGACTACCGCGATCTCAAGGGCGTCTACCGCGAGTGCGCCCTGCTGATCGGCACCCGCTTCCATTCGGTGATCTTCTCCCTGACCAGCGGAGTGCCCTGCGTGGCCATCGAGTACGAGCACAAGACCCGCGGCATCATGGCCGACCTCGGCCTCGGGGCCCACGTGCTGGCCATCGAGGACGTCACCCACCCCCGGCTCTGGGCACTGGTCGCACCGCTGCTCCAGGACGACTCCGGCTACCGCGAGCAGCTGCGACGCCGCCTGGCCGGCTACATCGCCGAGGCCGAAGGCTTCCCCGGCCTGCTGCGGGCCGCGCTGTGAACCCCCGCACGGTGGCCGTCGTCACCCCCTACTACCCGCCACACCTCGGGGGCGTCGAGCAGTACGCGGCCCGGGTCGCCCGGGCCGTGCACGAAGCGCCCGGTCTCGACGCCGTCGTCATCACCAGCGGACCCGGGCTGCGCACCCGTACGAGCCTGGAGGACGGCGTGCGGGTGGTCCGGCTCGGCTCCTGGTTCCGGCTCTCCAACACCCCCTTGAGCCCCCTGTGGCCGCTCCAGCTGCGGTACTGGCTGCGCCGTACGGGCGCCGACGTGGTCCACGCCCACGCCCCCGTGCCGGGGCTCGGCGACATCGCCGTGGCCGTGGCGGGCCGCCGCCCGGCCGTGCTCACCTACCACGCCGGCTCGATGCTCAAGGGCGGCCCCGGCACCGGCGCCGCGGACCGCCTCATCGGCCTCTACGAACGCCGGGTCCTGCCCCGGGTGTTCGGCCGGGCCCGCGCCCTCGTCGCCGTGTCCCCCGTCTCCCTGGCCGCCGGGCGGCCCGGAGCCCTGGAGATCAGCCCCGGCGTCGACACCGGCCGTTTCACGCCGGGCCCGCCGCCCTCCACCCGCCCGCCGACGCTCCTCTACGTCGGCCGCATCGACCGGTCCTCCGCCTGGAAGGGGGTCGACGTCCTCGTCCGCTCCCTGGACGAGGTACCCGGTGCCCGGCTGCGCCTGGTCGGCGGCGGCGACGCGGTCGCGGACCAGCTCGCCCTGGCCGCGTCCCTCGGCCTCGCGGACCGGGTCACCGCCTCCGGTGAACTGACCGGGCCCGACCTGGTCCGGGCGGTCCGCGAGGCGGCGGTGCTGGTCCTGCCCTCCGTCACCGAGGCGGAGTCGTTCGGCATGGTGCTCGTCGAGGCGATGGCCTGCGGCACCCCGGTGGTGGGCTCGCGGGTCGGCGGCATCCCGTACGTCGTCGAGGACGGGCGGACCGGTCTGCTGGTGCCGCCCGGCGACCCCGGCGCCCTGGCGGGCGCCTGCCGGCGGATCCTTCAGGACGGTGCGCTGGCGGACCGGCTGGGCGAGGCGGGGCTGCGTGCCGCACGCGAGCGGTTCGCCTGGGACGGCCTCCTGGCCCGGTACACGGACCTGTTCCGCTCGCTGTGACCGGCGTGCCGCACCCGGCGCGGCACGCCGCTACCGGGGCTGCTTCTTCGCGTACTCCTCGATGGCGGCCCGGAGCGCGGCGAAGGCGGGCTTCGCGGAACCGTCGTAGCGGCGCAGCCCGTAGTACTTGGAATGGCTCTTGTCGTTGCCGGTGGCCGTGTCCTGATGGGCGAACCAGAAGGCGGCGGCCACGTACTTGTCCTTGGCGGCGGTCGGCACGGTGTCGGTGGCGATCCGCGCCTGGAACTCCTCGCTGACGTGCGTGATGTTCTCCGCCCGGGACTTCTCGTCGGCGGCCGGGTTGCCGGGACCGTTGGTCGGCGCGCCCGTCTCCGTCAGCCACACCGGCATGCCGGGCGTCCCGTGCCGCTCGGCGACACCGACCAGGTTCTCCCCGGCGCTGCTGATCTCCGTGAAGACCTTGCCGTCGTGCGGCAGCTGGGGCCAGGCGTAGGGGTGGTAGCTGAGCGCGTCCACCACCTTGTTCCCGCCGAGCCGGCAGACCTGTTCCAGGAAGTCCAGATGGGAGACGTACTTGATGGACTCCCAGGTGCCGACGGCGGCCAGGCCGCCCATGAGCACGTACGCCGTCGGGTCGGCTTCGCGCAGCGCGGCGGCGGTGGAGCCGAGCAGGGTGGTGTACGCCTTCGCGTCGGGCTTGGGGTACCAGAACTGGGGGAGGTTGGGCTCGTTCCAGATCTCCCACGTGTGCACGCCCTGGGGCGCGTAGCGCAGGGCGGCGAGCTTCGCGAACGCGGCGAACTTCCTGGGGTCGGCCGGCGGGCACGTGGGACGGTGCCCCGTGCAGGACTCGGCCCGCGCCCATGCCGGGGTGTAGGCGACCGTGGCGAGGATGTCGAGGTTGCGTTCGCGGGCCGCCTTCACGATCCGGTCGAAGCGCTGCCACTGGTAGGTGCGCGGGCTGTCCGGCTGGATGTTGTTCCAGGACAGGTCCACCCGGATCCAGGTGGTGCCCAGCCCGACCGCGTCGTTGAGGGCGGCGGCCAGGCCGTCGTCCGACTTCCACGTGAGGGTGTCGCCGTAGGAGACGCCGAGTCGCAGATCGTGCTTCTTGGGCGGCTCGGGCGGCCGCTGGAACCCGCCGGCGGGCCGCGCGCCGGCATCCGACGCAGGACCTGTCGACGACGCCGCCGCCACGACCGTCGCGGCGGTCGCCAGGACGAAGGAGACGAAGGCGACGACGAGCCGCTGCCGTGTACTCGAATGCCCCACCATGAGGCCACCCTAAGGCAAGGCTGCGGCGGCTCCTCATCCCGCCCCGAGTCCTCCGCGCGCGTTCCGCAACGGCCCGCCGCCGCACACCGAGCAGTCCCGTCGGCGGCCACGGGGACCACGGCTGCGGTCCGCAACGGCCGCTCGGCCGTTTCCGGGCGGGCGCGCGGGTGGGTGGTGATCCGCCGTTGATCGGCCGTAGAGCCCGGGCGGGGACCATCGGCGGCAAGGGGAGCACGGCTCGACGGTCACCACCGCTCGCAGCCGTCCCCGGCGGGCCGCAGGGTCTCCGGGCCCCTCGGTCCCCGGTACTTGGCCAACCCACGGAAGGTGGACTAGTCATGCACGGTGTTACCTCGCCGCAGTCGACGACGGGCTTCGGAGAGCTGCTCAGGGTCCGGCGCGAACGCGTCGGCCTGACCCAGCAGGTGCTCGCCGATCACGCGACCCTGAGCGTCCGCGCGATCCGGGACATGGAGAGCGGGCGGGTGCAGCGCCCCCGGCAGGAGACGGTCCGTCTGCTGGCCGACGCCCTGCGCCTGGAGGGGCGGCACCGGTCGAGCTTCGAGGCGGCGGCCCGCCGGCAGGCGCTCGGCGACGAGCCGCGCGACGAACCGACCGCCCCGCCCGTCGCCCGCGGTGCCATCGTCGGCCGGGAGCTGGAGGTCGAGGTGCTGACCGACGCGCTCGCCGTGCACGGCGACCGGCTGGTCACCGTCGCCGGCCTCGGCGGGGTCGGCAAGACCCGGCTGGTCCTGGAGGTCGCGAGACGGCTGCACCTCGCCTCGCGGTGGTCGGTGCACTGGATCGACTGCGGCCGGCAGTCGGTCGCCGGACTGGCCCGGACGATCGGGGACCGGCCCACCCTGCTGGTACTGGACGGGGCCGACGCCGGTGTGGACACCGCCCTGCTGGACGAGCTGTTCCACCGCTGCCCCGGCCTGCGGGTGCTGATCACCGCCCGGATGCCGCAGCCGCTGTCCGGCGGGCAGGTGATCCCGCTCGCCCCGCTGCCCACCCCCGGGCCTGAACTCGACCACGACCCGGTGGCCTTGGCCGAGGTGGGCGCGGTACGGCTGCTGCTCTCGCACCTGCGCCGGCTCCGGCCCGGGTTCCGGCTGGAGCCCGAGGAGGCGCCGGCCGTGGCCTCGATCTGCCGCCAGCTCGACGGGCTGCCCGGGGCGTTGGAGCTCGTGGCGGGCTGGTCGACGGTGCTCTCCCCGCGCCAGCTGGTGGCGCGGCTGACGGACGGCCCGTTCCATCTGGCGCCGCCCCCGGCCGGGTTCGGCGGGCGGGCGGACGTCGGGGCGGCCCTCGGGGCCGCGCTGGACCGGCTGACGCTCGGCCGGCGGGACCTGCTGGAGCGGCTCGCGGCCGTACCGGGGGACTGGTCGGGGGAGGACGCCGTCGCGCTGAGCGGCCGGCCGCCGCAGGAATGCCTCGCGGCGGTGCACGAACTGCTGGCCAGCGGACTGATCCGCAGCGTCCCGGCCCGCGACGGCGTCCGGTTCACCGTGCTGAACCTCTGCCGGCGGCTGTGCGGGACCGGCGCGTACGCGGAGCTGGCGGCGGCCGGCTGAGGACCGTCCGGAGGCCGCGCCCCACGGAGCCGTCTCCACGACCCGCTCCACCGCTCCACCACTGCACCGTTCCGCCGCTCCGGCCTGCGCCGATACTGCCCGCATCCTGCCGGGTGAGCTGCCGGTCCGGTGCCCGGAACCTCCCTAGCGTTCTGTCCACGGCCGGGCGAGCCCGCCCCCGGACACCGGAGTCCCCGCCCCTGGCCGGGGCTCCCCACCACCTACCGACACAGAGGGTTTGCGCCGTGGAGCAGCATGCCGTGGAGCAGCACGGAAAGGCCGAGCCGACCGGTCTGGACGTCATCGTGACGACCATGGCCTCGGACTCGCACACCTGGAACCTGGTCTTCCTCCAGCTGCTGCTGGAAGAACTCGGGCACCGGGTCACCAACCTGGGCGCGTGCGTGCCCGACGAGCTGCTGGTCGCCGAGTGCTGCCGGATCGAGCCCGACCTCATCGTCCTGAGCAGTGTCAACGGGCACGGCTTCCACGACGGGCTGCGGGTGGTCGAGGCGCTGCGCGCCTGCCCCGAACTGGCCGGCACCCCCACCGTGATCGGCGGGAAGCTCGGGATCTCCGGCTCCGGCACTCCGGCCCGGCAGCGGGCGCTGCTGACGGCGGGCTTCGACGGGGTCTTCGAGGAGGGCGGCTCGGTGCTGGACTTCCAGTCCTTCGTCGGTTCGCTGCCCGCCGGATCCGGGTCGCGCGCCCTGACCGCCGGTTCGGGGGTGCTGCTGTGACCGGTGGCCCCGCGGGCGCCGCGCCGCCCGCTCCCACGATCCTCCCAGGCGGGCTTCCGGCCGGGCTCCCGGGTGCCGGCGCCGTGCCTGCTTCCGGTTTCGGCGCCTTCGTCGCCCGGGCCCGCGCGGCCGGCGTCCTGGTGGTCCAGCCCCGGATGGGCATGGCCGATCCGCTGCGGATGCGCGACGGCCTGCGGGCCACCCGGGACGCGGACGCCGTCACCGTCGGCACCGTCACGCTCGACAGCTACACCCGCACCGGCGACCTCGACGCCGCCCGGCGCGCGCTCGCCGAGGGCGTCGGCCTCAACGGGTACCCGATCGCCACCCATTGCGCCGACACCACCCGTACGGTCCTGCAGGGCGTGATGGACGCCCGCTTCCCGGTGCAGGTCCGGCACGGTTCGGCGATGCCCGAGCACATCGTCCGCGCACTGCTGGCGGTCGGCCTGGACGCCACCGAGGGCGGCCCGGTCTCGTACTGCCTGCCGTACAGCCGTACCCCGCTGCGCGAGGCGGTCACCGCCTGGCGGCGGAGCTGCGAACTGCTCGCCTCGATGCGGGAGTACGGATCCGAGCCGCATCTGGAGACCTTCGGCGGCTGCCTGATGGGGCAGCTGTGTCCGCCGAGCCTGCTGATCGCGGTGAGCGTGCTGGAGGCGCTGTTCTTCCGGCAGCACGGGCTGACCTCCGTCTCGCTCAGCTACGCCCAGCAGGCCGATCCGCGCCAGGACGAGGAGGCACTCACCGTCCTCGCCCGGCTGGCCGGTGAACTGCTGCCCGACGTCGACCACCACGTCGTGCTCTACGCCTACATGGGTGTCTTCCCGCGCTCGCCCGGCGGGGCCCGGCTGCTGCTGGAGGACGCGGCCCGGCTGGCGGTACGGGCCGGCGCCGCACGGCTGATCGTCAAGACCACCGCCGAGGCGCACCGGATACCGACCGTGGGGGAGAACGTCCGGGCGCTGGAGACGGCCGCCGCGGCCGCGGCCGACGAGCGGGCCCGTCCGGCGCTGAGCGCCGTGCCGAGGGCCTGCGGGCCCGGCACCGCTGCCACGGCCGCTGCCACGGCCGCTGCCACGGCCGCTGCCACGGCCGCCACCACGGCCGCCGCCACGGCCGTGGCCGTCGTGCCCGACACCGGTATCGAGGCGGAGGCGCGGGCGCTGATCGGCGCCGTGCTGGAGCTGGACACGGACGTCGGCCGGGCGCTGGTCAGGGCCTTCGCCGCCGGCTATCTGGACGTTCCCTACTGCCTGCACCCCGACAACGCCGGCCGTGCCCGGACCTCGCTGGCGCCCGACGGCCGCCTGCTCTGGTCGAGCGTCGGCTCGATGCCGATCGCCGGCCTCGCGGCCGACGGCCCGCGTCCGCCGATCCTCGGCTCGGCCGGGCTGATCTCGGCGCTGTCCCACGTGCAGCGGACCTACGACGACCGCGCCGCCGACCCGTCCGCGCCCACCGCGACCGCCGAGGTCACCGCGGCCGCCTGCCCGCCACGCCCGCACCTACCTCAATGCCGGACGGACCCGCCACGCCCGCCCGAACCGCCACGCACACCCGTTCCGCCCCGCACGACGTCCACGCCACGACGAGAGTTGGGACCGACCACACCATGACCACCGACGGGCACACGGCCCCCGCCGCACCGATCCCGGACCCTGGACGCCATCTGACCACCCCGACCACCCGCAGCGCGCTCCGGATCCAGCATCAGCTCCTCTTCGCCGCCCGTGAGTTCCTGCGCGGACGGGGCTTCACCGAGCTGCTCCCGCCCGTCATCGGGCCGGTCACCGACCCCGGCTCGCGCGGCTCCAAGCAGGTCGACGTCGACTTCTACGGTCACCGCTACAAGCTGATGACGAGCGCCATCCTCTACAAGCAGGCTTCGCTGCTGGCCTTCGACAAGATCTTCTGCATCGCGCCCAACGTCCGGCTGGAGCCGCTGGAGACCGCCGGCACCAGCCGCCACCTGGCCGAGTTCCACCAGCTCGACGTGGAGGTCGCGGGAGCGAGCAGGGACGACGTCGTGCAGCTCGTCGAGGAGCTCGTGGTGCACATGGTCGACAGTGCGGTCCGGGAACTGCCCAAGGAGTTCGCCGAACTCGGCCGGGACACCGGCGCGTTCACCGAGCTGCTGAAGGGATCCTTCGGCCGGATGCGGCACGCCGAGGCCGTCACCGAGCTCCGGCGGCTCGGCCACCCGCAGAGCCCCGACGCCGAACTCGACTGGGACGGCGAGGCGCTGCTCTCCGCCCAGCGGGACCGGCCGTTCTTCGTCACCGACTACCCCAAGGGTTCGCGCGGCTTCTACGACCGGGAGTGCCCCGAACAGCCGGGCCTGTTGCGCAACTTCGACCTGATCGCCGCCGAGGGCTACGGCGAACTGTGCAGCGGCAGCCAGCGCACCAACGACTACGCGGAGATCGTCACCCGGATGCGGGAGACCGGCGAGAACCCGCAGAAGTACCGCTGGTACCTCGACCTGGTCCGCGAGGGCGTGCCCGGCAGCGCGGGCTTCGGCATCGGCGTCGAGCGGCTGACCCGCTACGTCGCCGGGCTGGACGGGGTCTGGCAGGCCAGCGCGTTCCCGAAGCTGGCCGGGGTGGTGTCGCCGTGAGCGACCTCACCGCCCCCGGCTTCCCCGAGGAGGAGGTCCGGCGGCGCGCCCGGGCCGGCGCGGCGGCGGCCTTCCCGCCGCCCGGCGAGTACGGCCGGGTCCTGTTCGGCGCGGGGGACGGCGCGGAGCAGGGCGGCGGCCCGCGGCCGTACGGTGGACGCGACCCGCTCGACGCGCTGCGGATCACCCCGCCGGTCCTGATGCCGCAGCGGCTCGCCCGGCTCATCGACCTCGGCCGCGAGCCCGGCCACCGGGACGTGGACCTGACGACCGCCCTGGGCGGCTTCACCTCCGCCCTGCCGGTGTACGTGTCGGCGCTCGGCTCCACCCGGGCGGCCGGCGGCGACCTCGGCCTTGCGCTCAGCAGGCAGGCGGGCGCGCTCGGCCTGCCCATGGTGATCGGCGAGAACGTCGTCCCCGTCAACGGCTACGGCAGACAGGGCGAGGCGGCGGACCGGGCCCTCCTCGGCCGCCTCCGCGCCTATGCGGAGGAGCTGCCGGACGGGCGGGGCGGGGTCGCGGTCCAGCAGTCCACCGAGGATGCCGACGCCGAGGTGTGGAACCTCGTGTACAGCGACCCGGCGGCCCTGCCGCTCCTCGCCTCCGGGCGGCTGGCCTTCGAGCTGAAGCTCGGACAGGGGGCCAAACCCGGCCTCGGCGGCATGACCGTCCTGGACGCCGAGGCGGCCGCCCGGGTCGGTGACCGCTACGGGCTCGACGACGTGTTCGGCGACGGCCGGGTGCTGCGCTCCAGCACCCCCGGCACCTTCACGGCGGAGATCCTGCGCCAGCAGATCCGGCTGATGCGCAACAACTTCCCCCGGGCCCGGGTCTGGGTGAAGCTCCACCCGGGCCGGGACGTCGCCGAGGCCGCCCGGGTGGCGGCCGAGGCGGGCGCGGACGCCGTCACCGTGGACGGCGCCGAGGGCGGCACCGGATGGGCGCCGGAGGCGTTCCCGGCCCAGGTCGGCCTGCCGCTCGCGGAGTGCCTGCGCCGGATCGCCGCCGCCGGGCCACCGCCGTGCCTGCTGGTCTCCGGACGGATGTGGGAGGGCGGCCGGGCGGTGAAGAGTCTGGCGCTCGGCGCCCGCGCGGTGGGCCTGGGCCGGGCGGCGCTGCTCGCGACGGCCGAGGACCCGCAGGCCGGACTGATCCGCTTCGCGGAATGCCTCGCGCTCGAACTGCGCATGCTGATCAGCGCACTCGGGAAATACACGCCGGAGGCGCTGGACCGAGACGACGTATGGTCCCCGGATTTTCCCGGTATTCCCGCCGCCGGATAATCGAGAAGGATTTTCCCGTAGCCCGCCGAGGCGCCCCCGAGCGCCTCGGCGGGCCGTCCTGTCTGCGCATTCGATGCCTGACGACCCTGTTGGTGAGCGGCAGTTGAAACTGCCGATGGCCTTCCGGGCAATCTGCCGATCGGCCCGGAAACGCGGCCCTATCGTCGAGATCACTGCCCGCAGCGTCGTTAATTCATCGGGGTTGGATGATGGAATCTCGCGGTTTTCCCTTCATATCCGTCGCACGCCGGTTCCCGGACCGTCCGGCCCTGAGGCTCGGCGCCCGGACCGTCACCTACCGGGAACTGGACGAACTGAGCGGCGCCCTCGCCACCCGCATCGCCGCCCGGATCGCCCCCGGCGCGACGGTGGCCGTCACCGGCCGGGACCGGCTCGACCATGTGGTCGGCCTGCTCGCCGCACTCCGGGCCGGCGCGACGTACCTCCCCCTGGACCGGGAGGCGCCCGAGGAGCGCAACCGCTGGATCCGCAACGACGCGGGTGCCGCCCTCGCCTGCAGCGACGGTGAACTGACCGGGCCCGAAGGCCCGGCCGGAGCCGCGGGCGATCCCGGCACCGGGCGGGACGGCGGACCGGGCTCCGCCGCGGGCTACCTCATCTACACCTCCGGCACCACCGGCCACCCCAAGGGGGTGCACGTCCCGCTCGCCGCGCTGACCGCCCACGTGGCAGCCGCCGTCGAATGCTTCGGCCTCACCGAGGACGACGTGGTGCTGCACTTCGCCCGCCCCACCGTGGACGTTGCCGTCGAACAGGTGCTCACCGCCCTCTCGGCCGGCGCCTGCCTCGTCGTACCGGAGCAGCAGCTCCTGGCCCCCGCCGCCCTGCTGGAGCTGCTGGACACCGAAGCCGTCACCGTGGCCAATCTCGCGGCCGGCTACTTCCAGGAGGTGGTGGCCGCCCTGCGCGAGGACGTCCGGCCTCCGCGCGCCCTGCGCCTGATGATCTCCGGTAGCGACCGCCTCCACCCGGACGCCGCGGCCCGCTGGCGGACCGCCACCGGGGTACCGCTGCTCAACGCCTACGGGCCGACCGAGACCGTCGTCACCGCCACCGTCCACGAGCCGGCCGGTCCGGACGCCGACGAGGCCCACACCGTTCCCATCGGCCGGCCGCTCCCCGGACGCCGTGCGTACGTGCTGGACGACCGGCTGCGGCCGGTGGCACCCGGCACGTCCGGCGAGCTGTACCTCGGCGGGCCCGTGCTGGCCTCCGGCTACCACGGCCGCCCGGGCCCGACCGCGGGCCGGTTCGTCGCGGACCCCTTCGCGCCCGAGCCGGGCGCCCGGATGTACCGCACCGGTGACCTCGTCCGGCGCTCCGGCGCCTACGCCCCGCTGGAGTTCGTCGGCCGTACGGACCACCAGGTGAAGATCCGCGGCTACCGCGTCGAGCCCGGCGAGATCGAGCAGGCCCTGGCCGGCCACCCGGACGTCGCCGCGGCCGTCGTGGTGGCGCACGAGGGCCGGCTCGCCGCGTACGTGACCGGCTCAGGCGCCGCCGTGGACGCCCCCGACCCCGCCGGGCTCCGCGCCCACCTGGCCGAGCGGCTCCCCGAGCACATGGTCCCCGCGACCGTCACCCCGCTCGATGCCTTCCCGCTGACCGCCGGCGGCAAGGTGGACCGGGCGGCGCTGCCCGAGCCCCAGGCAGAGCCCGCCGCGCCGGCTGCCGGCCGCCGCCCGCCCCGTACCCCCGCCGAACAGCTCATCGCCGCCGTCTGGTCCGACGTGCTCGGGGTGCCCGAGGTCGGCGCCGACGACAACTTCTTCCACCTGGGCGGGGACTCCCTCACCGCCGTACGCGTGGTCGGCCGCGTCTTCGACGTGTTCGGCATGATCTCCCCGTACACCATCTTCGACGCGCCGACCCTCGGCGAGTTCGCCGCCGCGGTCACCGCCGCCTCCGACGACGGCGAGCGCCCGGCCCTGGAGCGGACCGGCGCCGACGAGGCGCCGCTCGCGAACTTCCAGCGCGGCCTGTGGTTCCTGGACCAGTGGAACCCGGGCTCGCCCACCTACATCGTGCCCTGGGTGTTCCGCTTCGCCGGGCCGGTCGACGCCGAGCTGCTCCGGCAGGCCCTGACCGGCGTGACCGACCGGCACGAGGCCCTGCGCACCACCTTCGAGCTGGGCGAGGACGGGCCCCGGCAGGTGGTCCACCCCTCGGTCGAGCTGCCGTTCACCGTCGTGGAGACCACCACCGCCGCGGTCGACGGCCTGCTCGCCGAGGCCGCACTGGTGCCCTTCGACCTGGAGACCGGCCCGCTCGTCCGCGCCCACCTCTACCGCACGGGTGAGACGTCCACCCTGCTGCTGCTCTGCCACCACATCGTCTGGGACGAGGGCTCGCTCCCCGTCCTGGAGGCCGAACTGGCCGCCCTGTACGACTCCCTGGCCACCGGCCGGCCCCCCGGCCTCCCCGAACTCGCCGTCCAGTACACCGACTACAGCACCTGGCAGAGCCGGGACGACACCGCCGCGCGGCAACTCGGCCACTGGCGCGAGCACCTGCGCGATGCCCCCACCGAGCCTCTCCTCCCCACCGACCGGCCCCGCCCCGAACTCCAGTCGTTCCGCGGCGCGTTCCACCGCTTCGCGATGCCCCGGCCGGTCGCCGAGGCGGTCCGGGCACTGGCCCGCAGCGAGGACGCGACCCCGTTCATGGTGCTGCTCGCCGGTCTCGCCCTCACCCTCCACCGGCGCACCGGCCGGCGCGATCTGGTGCTCGGCTCTCCGGTGAGCGTCCGCGGCCGGGCCGAACTCGACGCGCTGATCGGCTACTTCGTCAACCTGCTGCCCCTGCGCGTCCGGCTCGACGAGGGCATGGACTTCCGCGACCTCGTCCGGCACGTCCGCGAGGTGGCGATCGACGGCTACCGCCACCAGGAGGCACCGTTCGACGCCATCGCCGGGGCCGTCATGGAGGAGCGTCCCGACGACCGGACCGAGGACCGCAACCCGCTCTGCCAGGTCCTCCTGGAACTGCACCCGCTGGACGACCGCCCGCTGACCATCGGCGGCACCCGGGTCACCCGCGAGCTGCACTCCAACCCGGTCTCCCGCTTCGACCTGTCGATCTCCGTCGACGACCGGGGTACCGACTTCACCGGCCGCTTCGAGTACGACTCCGACCTGTTCGACGCCGCCACCATGGCCGAACTGTGCGAGGCCTGGCTCGGCACCCTCGCCACCGCCGTCGAGGCCCCCGTGCACACGCTCTTCGAGGACCGCGCCGCCCGCGACCCGCATGCCCCCGCCCTGCTCTGCGGCGAGGCACGCCTCGACTACGGCACCCTGAACGAGCGCGCCAACCGCCTCGCCCACCACCTCGGGGCCTCGGGCATCGGCCGCGGCGACACCGTCGCCGTCCTGGTCGAACGCGGACCGGACCTGGTGGTCGCGCTGCTCGCCGCACTGAAGGCCGGGGCCGCCTACACCCTGCTCGACCCGGACTTCCCGGCCGAGCGGCTGGCCGGCGCGGTCGCCGACTGCGGCGCCGCCCTGCTGGTCACCCACCGCCGCGCGAGCCCGCCGTTCCCCGTCGCCGGCCACCTCGACCTGGACGCCGCGGCCGCCGCCGTCGCGTCCCGCCCCGGCCACGACCCGGGCCTGCCCGTCACCGGCACGGACCTCGCCTGCGTGATGTTCACCTCCGGCTCCACCGGCCGTCCCAAGGGCGTCGCCGTCCCGCACCGCGCCCTCACCACCACCTACCTCGGCCAGGAATACGCCCGCTTCGGCCCCGACGAGGTGTGGCTGCAGTGCTCCCCGGTCTCCTGGGACGCCTTCGCCCTGGAGCTGTACGGCGCGCTCGCCTTCGGCGGGGTGTGCGTGCTCCAGCCCGGACAGCGGCCCGACCCGCAGGCCGTCGCCGAACTCACCCGTCGTCACGGCGTCACCCAGCTTCAGCTCTCCGCCAGCCTGTTCAACTTCCTGCTGGAGGAGTTCCCGGAGACGTACGACGGCCTCAAGGTGGCCTTCACCGCCGGGGAGCGGGCATCCGTCACCCACGTCGGGAAGGCCCTCGACCAGTACCCGGACCTGGTCGTCGCCAACGGCTACGGCCCGGTCGAGTCCCTCGGGCTCACCACCTGCCACCGCGCGACGCCGCAGGACGCCGCAGGAGCCTCCATCCCGATCGGCCACCCGCTGCACGGCAAGGCCGTCCACGTCCTCGACGAGCGGCTGCGGCCCGTCCCCGACGGCACCACCGGCGAGCTGTACGCGGCCGGTGGCGGGCTCGCCCTCGGCTACGTCGGCCGGCCCGGGCTGACCGCCGAGCGGTTCGTCGCGTCCCCGTTCGGGGCGCCCGGCGAACGCCTCTACCGCACCGGCGACCTCGGCCACCGGACGGAAGAGGGGGTGCTGGAGATCACCGGCCGGATCGACGACCAGGTGAAGATCCGCGGCTTCCGTATCGAGCCCGGCGAGATCGAGGACGCGCTCACCCGCCACCCGTCGGTGGGGGAGGCGGCCGTCACCGTGCACGAGCCGGCCCCCGGCGACCGTCGAATCGCCGCGTACGTCACCGCCGTCGCCGCTGCGGGCGCTGCGGGCGGTGCGCAGGCGCCCGACCCGGACGCGCTGCTCGACCACCTGGCGGGGCTGCTGCCCGACCACATGGTGCCGGCCACGCTCGACGTGCTGGACGCGCTGCCGCTCAACCAGAACGGCAAGGTCGACCGCCGGGCCCTGCCCGCCCCGGCCGAACGCCGAGACGCCGCCCCGGCCGCCCATGCCGACCCGCTGAGCCGGGACCAGCGGCTGGTTGCCGACGCCGTGCGCGAGGTACTGAAACTGGCCGACGACCTCGGCCCGGACGCCGACTTCTTCCGGATCGGCGGCAACTCGCTGGCCGCCGTACGGGTCGCCATGCGGCTCTCCCAGCAGACCGGCACCCGGGTCCCGCCGCAGGCGGTCTTCCGCGGCCGGACCGTCGCCGCCATCGCCGAACGGCTGTCCGCGCGATGACACCGCACCCGGCCCGCCGGCCCGTCCGCCGCCTCGTCAGCCGGCCTGGGATCCGGCCCGTCCGCCGCGCCGTCAGCCGACCCGTCGACCCGCCCGCCAGCCCGCCTTTCCGACCGCCCGTCCGACCGAAGGGAACGAGGCCGTGAGCCCGTCCGCCGACCAGCCCGCCGCGCCGCCGCCCCACCCGCCCAACACCCCCGATTCCCTGCCCCTTCCGGCACCCGCCGAAGAGGCCGCCCCCGCACCCGTGGGCGAGGCCGGCCCCGTACCCGCCGGGGAGGCCCCGGCCGGGGCCGTCGGTGCGTTGCGTACCGCCCCGGTCACCGGGCTCCAGCGCGGACTCTGGTTCCTCGACCGGTGGAACCCGCAGGCCGCCACCTACACCACGCCCTGGACGTACGACGTCACCGGCACGCTCGACCTCGCACTGCTCCAGCGGGCCCTGGACGGCGTCACCGCCCGGCACGAGGCGCTGCGCACCACCTTCGCCCTGCACCCCGACGGCCCCCGCCAGCACGTCCACCCCGCGCTCGCCGTGCCCCTCGCCGTCACCGACCTTCGCGCGCTGCCCGAGGAACAACGGGCCGACCGGGCCGGGGAACTGATCGCCGAGCGGGCCGTCGAGCCGTTCGACCTGGCCACCGGGCCCCTGCTGCGCGCAGAGGCGTTCCGGCTCGCCGACGACCGCACCACGCTCCTGTTCGTGGTCCACCACATCGTCTGGGACGGCTGGTCGGCCGAGCTCTTCGACCACGAACTCGCCGAACTGTACTCCGCGTTCACAGAGCACCGGCCGCCCGTGCTGCCGGCGCTCACCACCCAGTACGCCGACTGGGCCGAGGAGGAACAGCACACCTCCTACGAGGAGCACCTCGCCCACTGGAAGCAGACCCTCGACGGCGCCCCCACCCTCCTGGAGCTGCCCGGCGACCGGCCCCGGCCCGCCGAGTGCAGCCGGTGCGGCGCCACCGAGCCGTTCGACCTCGCCCCCGGCGCCGCCGCCCGGGTCCGGGCGCTCGCCGAGCAGGAGGGCGTCACTCCGTACACCGTCCAACTCGCAGCCTTCGCGATCCTGATGGGCCGCTGGACCGGGCGTGACGACCTGCTCGTCGGCACCCCCGTCACCACCCGCAACCGACCCGAACTCGCCGATCTCCTCGGGTACTTCGTCAACCTGCTGCCGCTGCGCGTCCGGCTCGCCCTCGACGCCACCTTCCGCGGACTGCTCGCCGACCTCCAGGACGGCGCCTTCGACGCCTTCGGCTACCTCGACGTCCCCTTCGACCAGCTGGTCGACCTGGCCGGCGCCACCCGTACCCCGCAGCACCCGCCCCTGGTCCAGGTGGTGTTCGGTGCCCACACCGAGGACCCCGTGCCCCTGGCGCTCGGCTCCGGGGTCACCGCTCGCCGCACCGTCCGCTCCAACGGCACAGCCAAGTTCGACCTCACCTGGTCCGTCTTCGAGGACACCGCCGACGGGAACCTGCGCGGCGAAGCCGAGTACAGCACCGACCTGTTCGACGCCGGCACCGTACGCCGCCTCGCCGCCGACTACGCGGGCCTTCTGGACGCCGCCCTCGCCGACCCGGATGCCACCGTGCTCCGGCTCACCTCCGCCGGGCAGCCGCACCGCCCCGCGCGGCTCGAACCGGGCCACTGCCTGCACCACCTCTTCGAGCGCGCCGCCGACGCCTACGGGGACCGGCCCGCCGTGAGTGACCCGTACGGCACCCTCGACTACGCCGAACTCGACCGCCGCGCCAACCGGCTGGCCCACACCCTGCTGGCCCGCGGGGTCCGCCCCGGCGACCGCGTCGGACTGCTGCTGGAGCGCACCGCCGCCGTCCCCGCCGCGATCCTGGCCGTCCTCAAGACGGGCGCCGCCTACGTACCGGTCGACCTGGCGGCCCCGGCCGACCGGGCGGCCCTGGTCTTCGGCGACACCGCCGTCACCCTCGTCCTCACCGACCGGCCCGACCGCGCCCCCGACGGCCCGTGGCAGACCCTCGACCTCGCCGCGGACGCCGAGGAGATCGCCGCCGCCCCTGCCGTCCGGCCCCCCGCCGCCGGCCGCCCCGGCGACATCGCCTACCTCATCTTCACCTCCGGCTCCACCGGCCGCCCCAAGGGCGTCGCCGTCGCCCACGAGCACGTCAGCCGGCTCCTCGACTCCGGCCGCGGCCCCTTCGGCTTCGGCCCGGACACCGTCTGGACGCTCTTCCACAGCTACGCCTTCGACTGGACGGTGTGGGAGCTGTGGGGCGCCCTGCTGCACGGCGGCCGCCTGGTCGTCGTACCGCACCTCACCAGCCGTTCGCCCGACGAGTTCGCCGCCCTCCTCGACGAGGAACGCGTCACCCATCTCTGCCTCACGCCCTCCGCGCTGCGCCAGCTCGAACCGGCGCTGCGCCGCCGCCCGCGAGCCCTGCCCGCCCTGCGGTGGATCATGCTCGGCGGCGAGGCGCTCGACCCCGGAGTGGTCCAGCGCTGGCACGACCTCGACCCGCTGCCGCCCGCCCGGCTCTGCAACCTCTACGGCATCACCGAGACCACCGTGCATGTCACGACGCACGACATAGCCGCGGGCGGCGCGGGCGGCGGGGGCTTCGAACGCAGCTTCGTCGGCGAACCGATGCCGCACCTCACCGCGCTCGTCCTGGACGACTGGCTGCGCCCCAGCCTCCCCGGGGTACCCGGCGAGCTGTACATCGGCGGCGGCAGCCTCGCGCACGGCTACTGGGGCCGCCCCGGCCTGACCGCCGGCCGCTTCGTGGCGGACCCGTACGGCCCGCCCGGCGCCCGGCTCTACCGGACCGGGGACGTCGCCAGGCGACTGCCGGACGGCGGGCTGGAGTACGTCGGCCGGGCGGACTTCCAGGTGAAGCTGCGCGGCTTCCGGATCGAACTCGGCGAGATCGAGAACGCCGTCGCCGCGCACCCCGAGGTGGACGCCTGCGTCGTCACCGTGCACGACGACCGGCTCGCCGCGTACGTCACCGGCCGCTCCCCGGCCGAGCCCGCGGACCTGCGGGCCTTCCTGGGCCGCTCGCTGCCCGAGTACATGATCCCGGCGAGCGTCACCGTCCTGGACGCGCTGCCGCTCACCGTCAACGGCAAGGTCGACCGGGCGGCGCTGCCCGACCCCGACCGGACCGTGCCCGGGGCGGCGGCCGGGGCGCACGTCGAGCCGCGCACACCGGAGGAGGAACTGTTCGCCGGTGTCTGGACGCAGGTGCTCGGGGTCGGCGGGATCGGCGTCCACGACGACTTCTTCCACCTCGGCGGGGACTCCATCCGTGCCGTCCAGCTGGCCGGCGCCCTGCACGACCGCGGCTGGCAGGTCACCCTGCGGGACGTCTTCGACGCGCCGACCGTCGCGGCACTGCTGCCGCTGGCCCGCCCGGTGGCCGCGGACCCCGCCGCGGACCGGCCCTTCGCGCTGATCGCCGAGGAGGACCGGGCCGAGCTGCCGCCCGGGATCGTCGACGCCTACCCGATGGTCTCGATGCAGCTGTCCATGGTCTTCCACATGGAGGTCGCCGGCGGCACCGACAGCTACCACAACGTCAACTCCTACCGGATCGCCGGCGACCTCGACGAGGGCGCGCTGCGCCGCTCGGTCGCAGAGGCCATGGCGCGGCACGCCGTCCTGCGCACCGGCCTCGACCTCTCCGGCTACGGCGAACCGCTCCAGCTGGTCCACGGCGCCCTGCCCGTCCCGGTCGAATGCACGGACCTGCGGGGAGCGACGGGCGAGGAACAGGACGACGCGGTCCGTGCGGTCTTCGAGCACCACCGCGACCGGCCCTTCGACCTCGCCGAACCGCCGCTGTTCCGGGTAACCGTCCAGCGGCTGGCCGAGGACGCCTTCCAGCTCACCGTCTCCGAGCACCACGCCATCCTCGACGGCTGGAGCTTCACCTCACTGCTCACCGAGATCCTCGAACGGCACACCGCGCTCGGCGCGGATCCGGCCTCCGCGCCGGCCCCGCCGCCGCGGACCTCCTTCCGGGACTTCGTCGCCGTGGAACGCGAGGCCGCCGCGGATCCGCACTCCCTGGCGTACTGGCGGAGCCGGCTCGACGGCGCCACCGGCCAGCTCTGGCCCGGCAGTGAGGACGTCCACGAACTGCCGCGGACGGTGGAGCGGGTGCTGCCCGACGCCCCCGGGCAACTGCGGGCGGTCGCCGACGCGCTCGCCGTACCGGTCAAGTCGGTCGCGCTCGCCGCCCACCTGTACGCGCTGGCCCGGATCACGGGGCGGCGCCGGGTCACGACCGGGCTGGCGATGAACGGCCGGCTGGAACGGCTGGGCGGGACGGAGGTGTACGGGCTGTTCCTCAACACGGTCCCGCTGGTCGCGGAGCCGGACGAGGACGACCTGGCCGCGCTGGTACGGCACGTGCACCGGGAGGAGATGGACATGATGCCGCACCGGCGGGTGCCGTTCGCCCGGCTGGCGCGGATGATGGCCGACACCGCGCTCGACAGCCAGTTCGGCTACCTGCGGTTCCACGCCCTGGGGCGGCTGAGCGCGGCCCGGATCGAGGACGGCCGGATCGGCTGCGAGCCGACGCTGAGGCACGAGCCCAACAGCTTCGCCTTCGGCGCCTCGCTGATCCAGGACCCGGTGTCGCAGCGCGTCCTGCTCGCCGTGGACCACCAGCGGGCGGTGGTGGACGACGCCACGGCGGACCACTTCATCGACGCCTACACGGAAGCCCTGGCCCGCCTGTCGGCCGAAGCCTGACCCCCGGCTCCGCCGGGCCGGTGTGGCCGGCGGTGGCCGGCCACGGCCCGACCACCGCCGACCGTACGGCGGGCCCTGCGGGGGCGCACCGCCCCGCCGAGGCCGAACGCCCGGTCGGGCCGGCCCCCGCGGGCCGCCGGGCCGGGCGACGCCGACCGGCCCGGCCGGTGTACGCAGCCGCTGCCGGCCGAGCGGCCGGGCCCGCACCTGCCGTCCGCCGGGCTGCCCCGCCTGCGGCGGGCGGCGCCGGATCAGGCCGGGCCCGGCCTCGCAGGGGCGGTCCGGCTCCGCCTCCGACGGGCCCCGGCCGTCGGCCGAACGGCGGGGTGCGATGCCCGTCCCGGGGCGACGCCCCTGACGGTAGGCCGCCACCCGTGGGGGCGGTCCACCGAAGTGCCACAGCCCGCCGCTTCGGCCCGGCGCCCGCAGGGGCGGTCCGGCTCGGCCAGGACGACGGTCCGTCCGGCCAGCGGCCGGTGGCCGCCCGGGCCGGTACGGCAAGCCGCCAGCGGCTGGGGCCGGACGGCCGGTATCCGCACGGGCACCGGCCCATCGGCTCCGCCCGGGCCGGTACGGCGGGGCCGCCGGGCCGCCGGGGCCGTACCGGCGACGCCCGCTGCGGCGGGGGCGCAGGCCCGTCGGCTTCGGCAGGGCCGCCAGGGCCGTGCCGCGTGATCCATCCATTCCGAACCGACGAACCAGGAGTTCCACATGACCACCATCACCGTCGCAGCCGACCTGTTGTCCCGACTGGCGGCCGTCGTCGCCGCGCAGCCCGGGCGGGTCGCCGTGCACGCCGTGGACGGGAGTCTCGACTTTGCCGCGCTGGACCGCCGTACCGCCGGACTGGCCCGGGCCCTGCGCGCGGCCGGGGTGCGGCGTGGGGACCGGGTCGGGGTGCACCTCGCGCGTACCGCCGATCTGCCGGTCGCGTTGCTCGCCGCCTGGCGGGCCGGCGCCGCGTACGTCCCGCTCGACCCCGCCTACCCGGCCGAGCGCATCGCCTTCATGGCTGCCGACGCCCGCCTCGCCGCCGTCGTGAGCGCCGACGCCGAGCCGCCCGTACCGGCCGGCGTGCCGGTGCTCCGCCCCGACGCCCAGGGCACCGAAGGCCCGGCGGAGCCGTTCACCCCGCACCCGCTCGACTCCGCCTACGTCATCTACACCTCCGGCTCCACCGGCCGCCCCAAGGGCGTGGAGGTCCCGCACGGCGCCGTGGCCGGCCTCGCCGCCGCCCTGGAACTCAGCGGCGCCTACCGCCCGGAGCCCGGCGTCGTCGCCTGGAACGCGAGCGTGTCCTTCGACGCCTCCGTCCAGCAGTGGATCCGGATCTGCCGCGGCGACACCCTGGTGGTGATCGACGACACGCAGCGGGCCGAGCCGACCCGCCTCGTACGGCTGCTCGCCGAACACGCCGTCACCGACCTCGACCTGACCCCGTCCCACTGGCAGCTGCTCCGCGAGCCGCTGGCCGGCGCCGGTGCCGGCACCCGCGTCCCGCGGCTGTTCATGGGCGGCGAGCCCGTACCCGCCCGCACCTGGCGCGAACTGGCCGACGCCCGTATCGACGCCCTCAACCTGTACGGGCCCACCGAGTGCACCGTCGACGCGATCACCACCCCGGTCACCGGCCCCGGCCCGCACCTGGGCGAACCGCTGCCCGGCGTACGCGCCTACCTGCTCGACGGCCGCCTCATGCCCGTGACGACGGCCGGCGCGGTCGGCGAGCTGTACCTGGCCGGGCCCGGCCTCGCCCACGGCTACCCGGGCCACCCGGGCCTGACGGCGGGCCGGTTCACGGCGGACCCGTTCGCAACCGAGCCCGGCGCCCGGATGTACCGCACCGGCGACCAGGCGCGCCGCTCCGCCGAGGGTCTCCTGGAGTACGTCGGCCGGGTGGACCGCCAGGTCAAGCTGCGCGGCTTCCGGGTCGAGATCGGCGAGGTCGAGCACGCGCTGGGCGCCCTCGCCGGGGTGACCGCGGCCGCCGTCACGCTGCACGAGGCCGCCCCCGGGGACCACCGGCTCGCCGGTTACGTCACCGGCGCGGCCGTCCGCCCCGCCGACCTGCCGGCCGAGCTGCGCCGTACCCTGCCCGCCCACATGGTCCCGTCCACCGTGACCGTGCTGGACGCCCTGCCTCTCACCCCCAACGGCAAGGTCGACCACAGCGCCCTGCCCGCCCCGGCGGCGGCCGCCACCGACACCGCCGAGCGAACCGCGCCGGGCGGGGTCGACGAGCAGGTCGCCGAGGTCTGGCGCACCGTGCTCGGGGTGCCCGACGTCGAGCAGAGCGACGACTTCCTCTCCCTCGGCGGCCACTCCCTCGCCGCCCTGCGCGTCGTCCACCTGCTGCGACGCAAGCTCGACGTCGAACTCCAGCTCCGCGACCTGCTGGACGCGGCCGACCTGGCCGGTTTCACCGCCGCGGTCCGGCGCGCCGCCGCGGCCGGCCCGGCCGCCGCCCGTCCCACCCTCACCGCCCGCCGCGAGGCCGTCCGATGACCACCGCCACTCCCGCCGCGCGCCCTGCCCGTCCTGGCCGCCCCCGGGTCGAGGGGGACTGGCTGTTCGTCCCCGCTCCCCAGGCCCACCGCCCCATACGGCTGTTCTGCTTCCCGCACGCCGGCGGCGACGCCACCGCCTACACGCCGCTCGCCCGCGCCCTGGCCCCCGCGGCCGAGGTCTGGGCGCTGCGCCCGCCGGCCCGGGGCGGCCGCAGCCGGCACCCGATGCCGCCCGACTTCGACACGCTGGTCACCGCCGTCACCGAGGCACTCACCCCGCATCTGACCGGCGGTGACGGCGGCCGGTTCGCCTTCTACGGCCAGAGCTTCGGCGCGCTGCTGGCCTACGAGGTCGCCCGCGCGCTCCCCGCCGACCACCGTCCCGAGCTGGTGGTCGCCGTGGGGGCGCCCAGCCCCGCCGAGTGGGCCGGGCGCGAGTCCAGGGACCTGGACGCGTCCGAACTCCTACGGCTCACCGGCCTGGAGGAGTCGGTCCAGGGCCATCCGGACCTCGTCGAGCTCGCCCTGCGCGCCATCCGCACCGACCTCGCCGTCAGCGCCACCTACCACCACCGTCCGCACGCGCCGATCGGCTCCGCGATCCACGCCCTGGCCGGCGCGGAGGACCCGATGCTCGCCACCACCGGGCTCACCGGCTGGGCCGCCCACACCCGCGGTGGCTTCGGCCACCGCGTCGTCCCCGGCGGGCACCTGCTCGCCACCGTCGACCGGCCCGGCCCGGCCGACCTCCTGACCTCTCTTCTGACCCCTCGCCCGGCGGACCGCCAGGTGCCCGTCGCGCCCGACCACGTTTCCAGGGAGCAGCCATGCTGACCACCGCCACCGCCACCGCCACCGCCACCGCCACCGCCACCACCCGCACAGCCACCGCCGGTACCGTCGACCTCACCGACCCCGGCCTGTGGGCCCGCCCCGACACCCCGGCCCTGATCGCCGAGCTGCGCCGCGAGGCGCCCGTGCACCGCACCGAGACCGTCGACGACGGACCGGTCTGGTCGGTGCTCACCTACCGGGAGTCGGCGGAGGTACTGCGCAACGCGGCCGTGTTCAGCTCGGAGTCCGGATCGCTGCTCGGCGCGGGCGAGGGCAACGTACCGGTCGGCTCGGGCCGGATGATGGCGCTCACCGACCCGCCCCGCCACCGCGAACTCCGGGCCCCCGCCAACCCGTTCTTCTCCAAGGGCGGGGTGCGCGGCGCCGCCCGGTCGATCACCGAACGGGCCGGCGAGCTCTTCGACCGGGCCGTCGAGCAGGGCGAGGTGGACCTCGTCGACGTGGTCTCCGCCCTCCCCCTCGCCGTCATGTGCGATCTGCTGGACGTCCCGGAGAAGGACCGCGACATGGTGGTCCGGGTCTGCGACGTGGCCTTCCTCGGCCGCACCCCGGAGGAACGCCGGGCCGGGCACCAGAAGCTGATCCCGTACCTGATGCACCAGGTGATGCTGCGCCGCTCCGACCCGCGCGACGACCTGATCTCCATGATGGCCACGTACAAGGTCGGCGGGCGGCTGCTGCCGATCGAGGACGTGGTCCTCAACCTGGACAACATCGTGGTCGGCGGCGTCCAGACCGTCCGCCACACCGCCGCCATGGGCCTGCACACCCTCGTCCGGCGCCCCGACCTGTGGCACAGGCTGCAACGGGGCGAGGTCTCCATGGACTCCGCCGTGGACGAGCTCCTGCGCTGGACCTCCGTGGGCCTCCACACGCTGCGCACCGCCACCCGGGACATCGAGCTGGGCGGCCGCCGGATCCGGCGCGGCGACCGGGTCGCGGTCTGGGTGTGGTCCGCCGACCGGGACCCGGAGGCTTTCGACCGGCCCGAGGAGATCTGGCTCGACCGTTCGCCCAACAAGCACCTCGCGCTGGGCCTGGGCGCCCACTACTGCATCGGCGCGCCGCTGGCCAAGGCCGAGCTGAGCGCGCTGTACACGGCCGCGCTGGAGAAGGCCGCCGTGATCGAGCCGACCGGGCCCGTCACCTACAACCGTTCGATCATCAACTTCGGCCTGGACCACTTCCCCGTCCGGCTCACCCCCCGTTGAGCGGGGATCCGGACCCGGACCCGGACCCGGATCCGGCAGTGCCGCAACTGCCGCTCACCTGCCGGAACTTGTGCCGCTGCGGCCCGGCCGGCGCCCATACCTTCGAACCGCACCCCAGAGCACCTCCTGCACCTCTCACTCTACGGAGACCACCATGAGCAACCCGTTCGAGGACGACAACTCCGGCTACCTGGTCCTGGTCAACGACGAGAACCAGCACTCGCTCTGGCCGGTCTGGATCGACGTGCCGGCCGGCTGGACCACCGTCCACGGCGAGGCCCCCCGCCAGGAGTGCCTCGACTGGATCGAGGCCAACTGGACCGACATCCGCCCGGCGAGCCTGCTCGCCACCCTCGACCAGCGGTGAGCGCCGCCATGCCGACCTGGGAGCTGAACCCCGGCCGCCCGGCCCTCACCCGTGTGCCCGCCACCACCGGTCTCGCCGAGGCCTGCGCATGGCTGCGCGAGAACGAGACCGCACTGACCGCCGCTCTGCACGAGCACGGCACGATCTTCCTGCGCGGACTGCCGGTGACGCAGGCCGCCGACGTCGCCGCCGTCCGCGACGTGCTCATCCCCGAGCCCACCCCGTACCGGGAGAAGGCCACCCCGCGCAGCGACTTCGGCGACGGCGTCTTCTCGTCCACCGACCTGCCGCCCGCCCAGTCGATCCGGATGCACAACGAGAACAGCTACACCCTGACCTTCCCCGGCCGGCTGCTGTTCGCCTGCCTGACCGCCCCCGCGACGGGCGGCGCCACCCCGACCGCCGACGTCCGCAAGGTCCTCGCCGCCCTCCCCGACCACCTGGCCGCGCGGGGCCGCTCCTCCGGCTGGACGCTGGAGCGCAGCTACTCGGACTACGTCTCGCTCGGCTGGCGCACCGCCTTCGGCACCGAGGACCGCGCCGACGTCGAGCGGTACTGCCAGGAGAACGGCATCACCTGGGAGTGGCAGCCGGACGGCAACCTGCGGACCAGCCAGCTGCGTTCGGCCACGATCCACCACCCGCAGACCGGCGAGGAGGTCTGGTTCAACCACCTGGCCTTCTGGAACGAGTGGTCCCTCGACCCGGACATCCGGGAGGCCATGGTCGAGGAGTTCGGACCCGGCGGCCTGCCGTTCAACACCGGCTTCGGAGACGGCGAACCCCTCTCCCGGGACGATGCGGACGCCCTCAACGCGGCCTACGACGCCGCCACCGTCCGCGAGACCTGGCAGGCCGGCGACGTGATGCTGGTCGACAACGTGCTCTGCGCGCACGGCCGCGACCCGTTCACCGGCGACCGGAAGATCGCCGTCGCGATGGGCCGCCCCGTGGACCTCCTCGACTGCCGGCCCACGGTGCGCCCGACGACCGCAGTCCCCGCCTGACCATCCATGCCGTGACGTGAGCAGAGGAAGCACCGTGATCCCGGTTTCGTACGCACAACAGCGTCTCTGGCTGATCGACCAGATCGAAGGGCCGACCGCGCTCTACAACCTGCCGTTCGCGGTCCGCCTGCGCGGCACGCTCGACACCGACGCGCTGCGCGCCGCGACGGCGGACGTGGTCGCCCGGCACGAGGCCCTGCGCACGGTGTTCCCGGTGTCCGGGGGAGTCCCGGTGCAGCGGATCCTGCCGTCCGCGGAGGCGGAGATCGCCTTCGAGACGGTGGACTGCGCACCGGGCGACTACCCCGCCCTGCGGGACCGGGCCGCCGCCCGCACCTTCGACCTGAGCGACGAACTGCCCATCCGGGTCACGGTCTTCTCCCTCACATCCGCCCCACCCACCCCACCCGCCACCGGGTCCGCCCCCGAGCACGTGCTGCTCGTCGTGCTCCACCACATCGCCGGCGACGGCTGGTCGCTCGGCCCCCTGCTGCGCGACCTCGCCACCGCCTACGCCGCCCGCCTCGCCGGCCACGCCCCCGACTGGGAGCCGCTGCCGGTCCAGTACGCCGACTACACACTCTGGCAGCGCGAACTGCTCGGCGACGAGAGCGACCCCGGCAGCGTGCTCAGCCGCCAACTCGACCACTGGCGCGACGCCCTGGCCGGGCTGCCCGAGGAGCTGGAGCTGCCCACGGACCGGCCCCGCCCGCCCGTCCCGACCGGCGCGGCCGACGCCGTCCCGTTCGGCTACGGCCCCGAACTGCACACCGCCCTGACGGGTCTGGCCCGCCGGCACCGCACCACCCTGTTCTGCGTCCTCCAGGCCGGACTCGCCGCGTTGTTCACCCGGCTCGGCGCCGGCACCGACATCCCCCTCGGCACCGGCGTCGCCGGCCGCTCCGACGAGGCGCTGAACGACCTCGTCGGCTTCTTCGTCAACACCCTCGTCCTGCGCACCGACACCGCCGGAGACCCGTCCTTCGCCGAACTCCTCGGCCGCGCCCGGGAATCCCAGCTCGACGCGTTCTCCCACCAGGACGTGCCGTTCGAGCGGCTCGTCGAGGAGGTCAACCCGGCCCGCTCCCTCGGCCGCCACCCGCTCTTCCAGACCCTCCTCGTCCTCCAGAACCACGAGGAGGGCGCACTCGGCCTGCCCGGCCTGGTGACCGAACCCGAGGAACTCGGCCTGCGCGTCGCCAAGTTCGACCTCAACATCGGCATCACCGAGCGGCACACCACCGACGGCGCCCCCGCCGGCCTCACCGGATCGGTCGAATACGCCGCCGACCTCTACGACCGCACCACCGTCACCACCCTGTTCGAGCGCCTCGGGCGGCTCCTCGCCGCCGCGGCCGCCGACCCCGACGCGCCCATCGGCACCCTCGACATCCTCGCCCCCGAGGAGCACGACCGCCTGCGCGAGGAATGGAACGCCACCGCCGCACCCGTCCCGACCGGCTCGCTGCCCGAGCTGTTCGAGGCGCAGGCCGCCCGCACCCCCGACGCCGTCGCCCTCGCCCACGACGACGGCACCCTCACCTACGCCGAACTCGACACCCGCGCCAACCGGCTCGCCCACCACCTGGCCGCCTGCGGTGTCGGCCCCGAGTCGCCGGTCGCCCTGCTGCTGGAACGCTCCGTCGACCTGGTCGTCGCCACCCTGGCCGTACTCAAGGCCGGCGGGTGCTACGTCCCCCTGCACGCGAGCCTGCCCCCGGAGCGGATGGCCGCACTCCTCGCCGACACCGCCGCCCCCGTCCTGCTCACCGACCGCACCGACCCGGGCTTCCCGCACGACGCCGTCGTGGTCCGCCCCGGCGACGAGAAGGACGCCCCGGCGCACGCCCCCGGCCTCCCCGTCCACCCCGACCGGCTCGCCTACGTGATGTTCACCTCGGGCTCCACCGGCACCCCCAAGGGCGTCGCCGTCCGCCACCGCGACGTCGTCGACCTCGCCGCCGACCGCCGCTGGCAGGACGGCCGGCACCGGCGGATCCTGCTGCACTCCCCGCACGCCTTCGACGCCGCGACCTACGAGCTGTGGACACCGCTGCTGTCCGGCGGCACCGTCGTCATCGCCCCGCCCGGCAGCCTCGACGCCGCCGCCCTGCACGCCGTCGCCACCCGCCACCGGGTCACCGCCGTCTTCCTCACCAAGGCCCTCTTCGACCTCGTCGCCGAGCAGGCCCCCGAGACCTTCCGCGCCCTGGAGACCGTCTGCACCGGCGGCGAGGCCGCCTCCGCCACCCTCATGCGGCGCGTCCTCGACCACTGCCCCGGCCTGCTGCTCGCCCACGTCTACGGGCCGACCGAAGCCACCACCTTCGCCACCCACCACCCCCTCGCCCCCGGCGACCTGACCGGCCCCCGGCCGCCGATCGGCGCCCCGCTCGACAACATGCGCGCCCACGTCCTCGACGCCCGGCTCCGGCCCGTCCCGCCCGGCGTCCCCGGCGAGCTGTACGTCGCGGGCGCGGGCCTCGCCCGCGGCTATCTGGGACGCCCCGCACTGACCGCCGAACGGTTCGTCGCCGACCCGTACGCGCCGGGGGAGCGGATGTACCGCACCGGCGACCTCGTACGCCGCCGGGCCGACGGGGCGGTCGAGTTCCTCGGCCGTGTCGACGACCAGGTCAAACTGCGCGGCTTCCGCATCGAGCCCGGCGAGATCGAGACCGTGCTCTCCCGCCACCCCGCCGTCCGCCAGGTCATCGTGGTCCCCCGCGAGGACCGCCCCGGCGACACCCGTCTCGTCGGCTATTGCGCGGTCCTCGGCGCCGCCCTCGACGAGAATCCCGGACTCGACGCCGAACTGCGGCAGTTCGCCGCCGCCACCCTCCCCGGCTATATGGTCCCCTCGGCCGTCGTCGTGCTGGACGCCCTGCCGCTCAACGCCAACGGCAAGGTCGACCGGCGCGCCCTGCCCGCCCCCGAGGCGGCCGCCGACACCGCCGGCCGCGCCCCGCGCGACGCACGCGAGCGCGCCCTGTGCGGCCTCTTCGGCGAGATCCTCGGCATCGACGACATCACCATCGACGACGACTTCTTCGAACTCGGCGGCCACTCCCTGCTCGCGACCCGCCTCGTCGGCCGGGCACGCACCGAACTGGGCGCCGAACTCGCCATCGGCGACCTCTTTCAGGCCCCCACCGTCGCCGCCCTCGCCGGCCGGCTCGCCACCGACCCGGCCCGGCCGGCGCTGCGCCCCGAAACCCGGCCCGAGCACCTGCCCGTCTCCTTCGCCCAGCGCAGGCTGTGGTTCCTCGGCCAGGCCGAGGGCCCCGCCGCCACCTACAACGTCACCCTCGCCCTCCGCCTCACCGGACCCCTCGACGCGCACGCCCTCGAAGACGCCCTCGGCGACGTCGTCGCCCGCCATGAGAGCCTCCGTACGGTATTCGGCGAGTCCGACGGCGTCCCGTACCAGCGGATCCTGCCCGCGCCCCCGGCGCCGCTGCTCACCGTCACCGACCGCCCGGTGCAGGAGCTGACCGGCCACACCTTCGACCTGGCCGCCGACGTCCCGCTGCACGCCTACCTGCGCCCCGAGGCCCCCGACGAGCACGTGCTGCTCCTGGTGATGCACCACATCGCCAGCGACGGATGGTCCCTGCGGCCGCTCTTCCGCGACCTCGCCGACGCCTACACCGCCCGGCTCGGCGGCGGGACGTGGGAACGGGAGCCGCTGCCGGTCCAGTACGCCGACTACACCCTGTGGCAGTACCGGCTCCTCGGCACCGACACCGACCCGCAGTCCGCGCTCTCCCGCCAGCTCGACCACTGGCGGCAGGCGCTGGCCGGCCTGCCGGACGAGCTGCCGCTCCCGCTGGACCGCCCCCGCCCGGCGGTCGCGAGCCACCGCGGCGACGTCGTCCCGCTGGAGCTCGACGCGGACCTGCACGCCCGCCTCGCGGACCTCGCCGCCGGCCACGGCGCCACCCTCTTCATGGTCCTCCAGGCCGCCTACGCCACCCTGCTGCACCGTTTCGGCGCCGGCGAGGACCTGCCGATCGGCACCCCGCTGGCCGGCCGCCTCGACCCGGCCCTCGACGACCTGGTCGGCTTCTTCGCCAACACCCTCGTCCTGCGCACCGACCTCACCGGCCGGCCCTCCTTCGCCGGCCTGCTCGCCCGGGTGCGCGAAGCCGACCTGGCCGCCTACGCCCACCAGGACGTGCCCTTCGAGAGGCTGGTCGAGGAGCTCAACCCGGCCCGCACCCTGGCCCGCCACCCGCTCTTCCAGGTGATGATCGCCTTCGACAACACGGCGGGCGCAGGACCCGCGTTCCCCGGCACCCGCACCGCCTACGAGCCGCTCGGCCTGCCCACCACCGCCTTCGACCTCACCCTCAACCTCTCCGAGCGCCACCACCCCGACGGCACCCCGGCCGGCATCGAGGGGGGCCTGGAGTTCGCCACCGACCTGTTCGACCGGGCCACCGCCGAGCGCCTCGCCGAAGCCCTGCCGCGGCTGCTCGCCCAGGCCGCCGAGGACCCGCACCGCCCGGTCGCCGAACTGGACGTACTGGGCGAGGCCGGCCAGGCCGCGCTGGCCCGCTGGCATGACACCGCCCGGCCGGGCGCGGCGGACGTCCTCGTACCGGACGCCTTCGCCGCCCAGGCCGCCACGACCCCGGACGCCACCGCCCTCGTCGCCGGTGAGACCCGGCTGACCTACGCGGAGCTGGACGCCCGCGCGAACCGCCTCGCCCACCGCCTGGCCGCCTCCGGCGCCGGCCCCGAGGACGTGGTCGCGCTCGCCCTGCCCCGCTCCGCCGAGTCCCTGGTCGCCGTACTCGCCGTGCTCAAGGCCGGTGCGGCCTTCCTCCCGCTGGACGCCGACTACCCCCGCGAGCGGATCGCCCACATGCTGGCCGACGCCCGCCCCGCCGCCGTCCTCACCAACTCCGGATGGCCGCTGCCCGAGGTCCTGGACGGCCTCGCCGGCGCCACCGTCCTGGACACCGGCGAGCAGGACCGGGCCGAGCGGCCCGCCGGGCCCCCGCCCGTCCGGCTCAGTGCCGCCCACGCCGCGTACGTGATCTACACCTCCGGCTCCACCGGCCGCCCCAAGGGCGTCGTCGTCCGCCACGGCGGCCTCGCCAACCTGTTCGCCTTCCACCGCGACGAGACCATCGCCGCCGCCCGGCAGGCCCACCCGGGGCGCAGGTTCCGCTTCGCCCACGCGGCCTCGCTCTCCTTCGACTCCGCCCTTGAGGCGCTGCTGTGGATGGTCGCCGGCCACGAACTCCACCTGCTCGACGACGACCTGCGCCGGGACGCCGCCGCCATCGTCCGGCACGCCGAGCGCACCGGCACCGACGTCCTCGACGTCACCCCCGGCCAGGCCGAACGGCTCGTCGAGGAGGGCCTGTTCGACCGCTGCCCGCCGGCCCTCCTCATGGTCGGCGGCGAGGCCCTCGGCCAGACCCTCTCGGCCACTCTCACCGCCGCCGCCGACACCGTCGTGCTCAACATGTACGGCCCCACCGAGTGCACCGTGGACGCGCTGTACCACCGGCTGGCCGGCGACCCGCGCCCGCTCATCGGCCGCCCGCTGCCGGGCCTGCGCGCGCACGTCCTGGACGCCGGCCTGCGGCCCGTACCGCCCGGCGTCCCCGGCGAGCTGTACCTGAGCGGCGCGGGCCTCGCCCGCGGCTATCTGGGCCGGGCCGCGCTGACCGCGGAACGGTTCGTCGCCGACCCGTTCGCCGCGGGGGAGCGGATGTACCGCACCGGCGACCTCGCCCGCCGCCGCCCCGACGGCCGGGTCGAGTACCTGGGCCGCACCGACCACCAGGTCAAGATCCGCGGCTTCCGTATCGAACCCGGTGAGATCGAGACCGTACTGGCCGCCCACCCCGACGTCCTCCAAGCGGCGGTCCTGCCCTACCAGGACGGCACGGACGGCACAGCAGGCACCCGCCTGGTCGCCTACGTCGTGGCGCGCACCCCGCTGGACCCGGCCGCGCTGCGCGCCCACGCGGCCGCCGCCCTGCCCGACCACATGGTCCCGGCGGCCATCACCACGCTCGACGCGCTGCCCCTCAACGTCAACGGCAAACTCGACCGGTCCGCGCTGCCCGCGCCCGACTTCGCGGCGGCCACCGGTGGCCGCGCCGCCCGCACGGCGCGCGAGGAGATCCTCTGCGGCCTGTTCGGCGAAGTCCTCGGCCTCACCGGCCCGGTCTCCGCCGACGACGACTTCTTCGCCCTCGGCGGACACTCCCTCCTCGCCACCCGGCTGCTCAGCCGGGTCCGCGCGGTGCTCGGCGCCGAACTCGGCATCCGCGACGTCTTCGAGGCGCCGACCGTGGCGGGCCTGGCCCGCCGGCTGGACGGCGCCACGGCCCGGCTCGCGCCGACCGCCGCCCCCCGCCCCGAACGCCTGCCGCTCTCCTCCGCCCAGCAGCGGCTCTGGCTGATCGACCGGATGGAAGGGCCGAGCGCGCTGTACAACATGCCCCTCGCCCTGCGCCTCACCGGCCGGCTCGACCCGGCCGCGCTCGAACTCGCCCTCGGCGACCTCGTCACCCGGCACGAGATCCTGCGCACCGTGATCGCCGAACACGACGGCGAACCCCACCAGATCGTCCTCCCCCCGGCCGGCGCCACCCTCCCGGTCGAGCGGCTCGACTGCGCCCCGGAGTCGGTGGAGTCCGAGGTGGACCGGGCCGCCCGCCGCCCCTTCGACCTGGCCGCCGAGGCGCCCGTACGCGCCACGCTCCTGCGGGTCGGACCCGAGGAGCACGTCCTGGTCGTCGCCCTCCACCACATCGTCGGCGACGGCTGGTCGATGGGCCCGCTGCTGCGCGACCTGGCGGACGCCTACGCCGCCCGCCGTGACGGCTGCGTCCCCGAGCTGCGGCCGCTGCCCGTGCAGTACGCGGACTACGCGCTGTGGCAGCGCGAACTGCTCGGCGACGAGAGCGACCCCGACAGCCTGGTCTCCCGCCAGCTCGCCTACTGGCGCGACACCCTCGACGGGCTCCCCGAGGAGCTCACCCTCCCCGTCGACCGGCCGCGCGGAGCCCGCTCCGACCACCGGGGCGACCGGGTCGCCCTGCCCATCGACGCCGCACTGCACCGGGCGCTGGCCGACCTGGCCCGCGAGCACCGCGTCACCATGTTCATGACCTTCCAGGCCGCTCTGGCGGCGCTGCTGACGCGGCTGGGGGCCGGCAGCGACGTGCCGATCGGCTCGGTCGTCGCGGGCCGCTCGGACGAGGCGCTCGACGATCTGGTCGGCTTCTTCGTCAACACCCTCGTGCTGCGCACCGACACCTCCGGCGACCCCACCTTCGCCGAACTCCTGGGCCGCGTCCGGGAGACCGGACTCGGCGCGTACGCCCACCAGGACGTGCCCTTCGAGCGGCTCGTGGAGGAACTGAACCCGGTCCGGTCCCTCGCCCGCCACCCGCTGTTCCAGGTGGCGATGGTCCTGCAGTCCAACGCCGGAGGCGAGCCGGAGCTGTCCGGTCTGCGCGCCGAGGCGCTGCCGGCGGACACCGGGGTCGCCAAGTTCGACCTCAACGTGACGCTGGAGGAGTTCTTCGGACCGGACGGCGAGCCGGCCGGGCTGGACTGTGCGATCGACTACGCCACCGACCTGTTCGACCGGGAGACCGTCGAAGCCCTCGCCGCCCGCTTCGGCCTGCTGCTGACCGAGATGACCACCCGGCCCGGCCAGCGGATCGGCCGCGCCGACCTGCTGGCCGAGGGCGAACGCGCCGCACTCCTGGGCGGCCACCGGCCCCTGCCGGCCGAACTGCCGCTCGTACCGGATGCCTTCGCCGCCCGGGCGGCGGCCACCCCCGGCCTGACGGCGCTCGTCTTCGAGGAGACCCGGCTGACGTACGCCGAGCTGGACGCCCGCGCGAACCGCCTCGCCCACGGCCTGATCGCCTGCGGCATCGGCCCCGAGGACGTGGTCGCGCTCGCCCTGCCGCGCTCGGCTCGGACCGTGGTCTGCCAGCTCGCCGTGCTCAAGGCCGGTGCGGCCTTCCTCCCGCTGGACGCCGGGTACCCGCTGGAGCGCACCGCCCACATGCTGGCCGACGCCCGCCCCGCGGCCGTCCTCACCCACGCCGGGTGGCCGCTGCCCGAGGTCCTGGAGGGCCTCGCCGGCGCCACCGTCCTGGACGCCGACGAACACCACTGGGCCGGCCGGCCCGCCGCTGCCCCGCCCGTCCGGGTCAGCCCGTCCCACGCCGCGTACGTGATCTACACCTCCGGGTCCACCGGCCGCCCCAAGGGCGTCGTGGTGAGCCACGGTGCGATCGCCGGCCTGCTGGCCGCCCACCGGGCGGAGACCTTCGCCGAACCCGAGCGCACGCACGGCCGACTGCGTGCCGCGCTGACCGCCTCGCTCTGCTTCGACGCCTCCTGGAACGGCCTACTGTGGATGGTCGCCGGCCACGAACTCCACCTGATCGGCGAGGACCTGCGCCGCGACCCCGCCGCACTGGTCCGGCACCTGCGCGCCGCCGGCGTCGACGCCGTCCAGTTCACCCCCACCTACGCCGAGCAGCTCGTCGCCGAAGGCCTGCTGGACGCACCCGCCCCGCGCGTGGTGCTGCTCGGCGGCGAACCGATCGGGCAGGCCCTGTGGACCCGCCTGCGCGAGGCCCCGGACACCACCGGCCACAACCTCTACGGGCCGACCGAGTGCACCGTCGACACCCTGCTCCAGTCGTACGCCGACGCGGAGCGCCCCACCATGGGACACACCGTCCTCGGCACCCGCGCCCACGTCCTCGACGAGTACCTGAACCCCGTCCCCGCCGGTGTCCCCGGCGAGCTGTACCTGGCCGGGGACAGCCTGGCCCGCGGCTATCTGGGCCGGGCCGCGCTGACCGCGGAACGGTTCGTCGCCGACCCGTTCGCGGCGGGGGAGCGGATGTACCGCACCGGCGACCTGGTCCGCCGCACCCGCGACGGACGGATCGACTACCTGGGCCGCACCGACCACCAGGTCAAGATCCGCGGCTTCCGCATCGAACCCGGCGAGATCGAGCAGGAGCTGACCCGGCACCCCGCCGTCCGCCAGGCCGTGGTCACCCCGCACGAGAGCACCGACGGCGACCGCCGTCTCGTCGCCCACTGCGCGGTCACCGCCCCCGGCCCCGAACTCTCCCTCGAACTGAAGAGGTTCGTGGCGCAGGCACTGCCGGCCCACATGGTGCCGGCGGCGGTCGTCACCCTCGACGCGCTGCCGCTGACCGGCAGCGGCAAGGTCGACCGGCGCGCCCTCCCGGCACCCGACTTCCAGCTGTTCACCGGCGGCCGGGCCGCCCGCACGGCACGCGAGGAACTGCTCTGCGGCCTGTTCGGCGACGTCCTCGGCGTGACCGGGCCGGTCTCGGCCGACGACGACTTCTTCGCCCTCGGCGGGCACTCCCTCCTCGCCATGCAGCTGGTCAGCCGGGTCCGCACGGTGTTCGCGGCCGAGATCGGCGTCCGGGACGTCTTCGAGGCGCCGACCGTCGCCGGCCTCGCGCAGCGGCTCGACGGCCCCACCGCCCGGCTCGCGCTGACAGCGGGCGAGCGCCCGGCGGACCCGCCGCTCTCCTTCGCCCAGCAGCGCCTCTGGCTGATTGACCGGATGGAGGGCCCCAGCGCCCTCTACAACCTCCCGCTCGCCCTGCGCCTCACCGGACGGCTCGACCCGAACGCGCTCGAACTCGCCCTCGGTGACCTCGTCGCCCGGCACGAGATCCTGCGTACCCTGATCACCGAGCGGGACGGCGAGCCCCACCAGCGGATCGTCCCGCCCGACACGGCCCGGATCCCCTTCGACCGCCAGCCCGCCCCGCCCGCCGACCCGGCGGCCGCCCTCGCCGCATGCGCCGCGACCCCCTTCGACCTCGCCACCGAACTCCCCGTCCGCGCATACCTGTTCCCGCTCGCCGCCGACGAGCACCTCCTCGTCCTCGTCCTGCACCACATCGCGGGCGACGGCTGGTCCATGGATCCGCTGCTGCGCGACCTCGCCGCCGCCTACGCCGCCCGCCGTGACGGCTCCGTCCCCGAGCTGCGGCCGCTGCCCGTGCAGTACGCGGACTACGCGCTGTGGCAGCGCGAACTGCTCGGCGACGAGAGCGACCCGGGCAGCCCCGCCTCCCGCCAGCTCGCCTACTGGCGCGAAACCCTGGCGGGCCTTCCCGGGGAGCTGTCGCTCCCCGTCGACCGTCCCCGGCGGCCGGACAGCGGCCACGACGGCGACCGTGTCGTCCTCCCGCTCGGGCACGAACTGCACCGGGCGCTGGCCGACCTGGCCCGCGAGCACCGCGTCACCATGTTCATGACCCTTCAGGCCGCTCTGGCGGCGCTGCTGACCCGCCTCGGGGCCGGCACCGACGTGCCGATCGGCTCGGTCGTCGCCGGCCGCTCGGACGAGGCGCTCGACGACCTGGTCGGCTTCTTCGTCAACACCCTCGTGCTGCGCACCGACACCTCCGGCGACCCCACCTTCGCCGAACTCCTCAGCCGTGTAAGGGAGATCCAGCTCGACGCCCACACCCACCAGGACGTGCCCTTCGAGCGCCTCGTCGAGGAACTCAACCCGGCCCGCTCCCTCGCCCGCCACCCGCTCTTCCAGGTCATGCTGCTGCTCCAGGGCGGCGGACGGGCCGGCGGCACCGGCGACGCGCCGCTCGACCTGGGCGGCCTGACGGCCACCGTCGAACCGGTCGGCGGCTGCGTGGCCAAGTTCGACCTCTCCATCGCCATGGGCGAGTCCTTCGACGCCGACGGCGCGCCCGCCGGGCTGGAATGCGCGATCGACTTCGCCACCGACCTGTTCGACCGGGAGACCGTCGAATCCATCGCCGTCCGCTTCGGCCGGCTGCTCACGGCCGTCGCCGCCCACCCCGACCGGCCCATCGGCCGGGCCGACCTGCTCTCCGCCGACGAACACGCGGAACTCCCCGGCACAGGCGGGGAACTGCCGACCGCCGTACCCCTGCTGTCCGCCGCCTTCGAGGCCCGCGCGGCCCACACCCCCGACGTGACGGCGCTGGTCGCCGGGGACACCCGGCTGAGCTGGGCCGAGCTGAACGGCCGTGCCAATGAACTCGCCCACCGCCTGACGGCCGCCGGCGCCGGACCGGAGACGGTGGTCGCCCTGGCGCTGCCGCGCTCCGCGGAGAGCGTGATCGCCCTGCTCGCCGTCCTCAAGGCCGGCGCGGCATCGCTTCCGCTGGACGCCGCACACCCGGCCGACCGGACCGCCGCCATGCTCGCCGACGCCGCCCCCGCACTGGCCGTGACCGGCGACGGCTGGCCGCTGCCCGAACTCCTGGCCGGACTGCCCGTCCTGACGGCGGCTCCGGCGGGCGGCGGCAGCCCCGCCGCGGACAACCCGCCGCCCCGGGCCACCGCCTCCGACGCCGCGTACGTGATCTACACCTCCGGCTCCACCGGCCGCCCCAAGGGTGTCGTGGTCAGCCACGGATCGATCGCCGCGCTGCTCGCCTCGCACCGCTCCGCGACCGGTCCGATCGGCGCCACCGAACACGAACACGGCCGCAGCCGCGTCGCCCTCACCGCCTCCCTCTGCTTCGACGCCTCCTGGGACGGCCTGCTCTGGCTCATCGCGGGCCACGAACTGCACCTGATCGGCGACGAGGTCCGCCGCGACGCCGCCGCCCTCGTCCGGCACATCCGGGCCCAGTCCCTCGACGTCATCGAGGTCACCCCCTCCTACGCCGAACAGCTCCTCGACGAAGGCCTGCTGGACGCGCCTGCCCCACGCGTGGTGCTGCTCGGCGGCGAGGCCGTCGGCCCGTCCCTGTGGACCCGGCTGCGCGAGGCCCCGCACACCACCGCCCACAACCTCTACGGCCCCACCGAGTCCACCGTCGACGCGCTCACCCAGCCGTTCGCCGCCACCGGCCGCCCGACCCTCGGCCGCGGCGTCCTCGGCACCCGCGCCCACGTCCTCGACGAGCACCTGAACCCGGTCCCGCCCGGAGTGCCCGGCGAGCTGTACCTGGCCGGCGCCGGCCTCGCCCGCGGCTACCTGGGCCGCCCGTCGCTCACCGCGGAACGCTTCGTCGCCGACCCGTTCGTACCCGGCGGGCGGATGTACCGCACCGGCGACCTCGTACGCCGCACCCGCGCCGGAGACCTCGTATACCTCGGCCGCACCGACCACCAGGTCAAGATCCGCGGCTTCCGCATCGAACCCGGCGAGATCGAGCACGTGCTCACCCGGCACCCCCGAATCCTCGCCGCCACCGTCACCGTCCACGACGACGGCACCACCGGCCCCCGGCTCGTCGCCCACGTCGTGCCGGCCGGCCCGTTCGACCCGGCCGAACTGCGGTCCTTCGCCGCCGAGTCGCTGCCCGGCCACATGCTCCCGGCGGCCTTCGTGCCGCTCGAAGCGCTCCCGCTGACCACGAGCGGCAAGGTCGACCGGCGCGCCCTGCCCGCCCCCGAGCTCCCCGCCCGGTCCACGGGACGGGGGCCCACGACACCGCACGAGGAACTGCTCTGCGGCCTCTTCACCGAGGTCCTGGGCCTGCCAGGACCGGTCTCCGTCGACGACGGCTTCTTCGACCTGGGCGGCCACTCCCTCCTCGCGATGAAACTGCTCGGCCGGATACGCGCCGCGCTCGGCGCCGACCTCGGTATGCGGGCGCTCTTCGAGGCCCCCACCGCGGCCGCCCTGGCCCGGCGCCTCACCCGCCACCCGGACCCGGCGATCCCGGCCGTTGCGGCGGAACCGGCCGCCCCGGCCGCCCCGGCCGCCCCGGCCGTCCCGGACGCCGACGGCGCCCTCGACGTGCTGCTCCCGCTGCGTGCGGCCGGCACCGCCGCCCCGCTGTTCTGCGTCCACCCCGCCGCGGGCATCAGCTGGGTCTACTCCGGCCTGCTGCGCCACCTCGACCCGGACCGCCCGGTCCACGGCCTCCAGGCACGGGCTCTGCGCGGCGGCTCCCCGTCCTCCGTCACCGAGATCGCCGAGGACTACGTACGGCAGATCCGCGCCGTCCGCCCCGAGGGGCCGTACCACCTGCTCGGCTGGTCCTTCGGCGCGGTCGTCGCCCAGGCCATGGCCGTCGCTCTCCAGGCCGCGGGCCAGGAGGTCGGCCTGCTCGCCCTGCTCGACGGCCTCCCCGCCGACCCCGCCCGGTACGCCGCCGCACCCGGCGACGGCCCGGCCGACACCCTCGCCGCACTCCTGGCCTCCCTCGGCCACGACCCCGCCGACGGCCACGGTCCGGCCGACCTCACCGCACTCCTCGGCGAGGCCGCCGCCGTCCTGCCCGACGTCTTCGAGCAGAACACCAAGCTGATGGCCGAGCACGTACCGGGCCGTTACCGGGGCGACGCCGTCTTCTTCGGCGCGACCCTCGACAAGCCGGCCGACTGGCCCTACGGGGAGGCCTGGGGGCCGTACGTCGACGGCCGGGTCGAGCAGCACCGCATCACCTGCACGCACGGCGCCATGACGCAGCCGGAGCCCGTCGCACGGATCGCCGCCGTGCTCGCCGAGAAGCTTGGAGCGTGACCCGCCATGACCACCGCCTCCGTGAAACCGCCGTCTCCCCCGGAGGGGGCCGCGCCGCGGAAGAGCCGCTGGGGCCTCTGGGCGCAGGGCAACTTCCGCAAGCTCTGGATCGGTGAGACGACCAGCGGCCTGGGCACCGCCGTCGGCAACGTCGCGCTCGCCCTGGTGGCCGTGGTCACCCTGGAGGCCTCGCCGTTCATGGTCGGCCTGCTGACCGCCTCCGCCTGGGTGCCGTGGCTCTTCCTCGGCCTGCTGGCCGGCGCCTGGGTGGACCGCTGGCCCCGGCTGAAGGTGATGCTGGTCTGCGACCTCCTGCTGCTCCTGCTGTTCGGCAGCGTGCCTGTGGCGGGCTGGCTGGGCCTGCTGAGCATGGCCCAGCTGGTGGTGGTCGCCGCCCTGGCCGGGGCGGTCAAGGTGTTCCTGTCCACCGCGAACAGCGCCGTGCTGCCCGTACTGGTCGCCAGGCCCGACCTGCTGGAGGCCAACGTCAAACTGCGCTCCGGGGACGCCGCCGCGGAGATCGCGGGCCCGGGCCTCGCCGGCCTGATCTCCCAAGCCTTCGGCGCCGTCAGCGGACTGCTCGCCGACGCGCTCACCTACCTGGTGGCGGCGGTCTGCGTCGGGTCCATCAAGGCCGAGGAGAAGCCCCCGCCGGTCTCCGAACGGCGCGGGATCCTCCGCGAGATCAAGGAGGGCGTCCGCTTCCTGGTGCACGACCCCTACCTGCGCACGCTGGCGAGCTTCGCGGCCGTCGGCAACCTCGGCCTCAACGGCATCCAGGCCGTACAGACGATCTTCCTGGTCCGCAGCGTGGGCGTGACGCCCGGCGGCGTCGGTGCCGTCTTCGCGGTGGTCTCGGTCGGCGGCCTGGCCGGGGCCGCGCTCGCCGGGCGGATCGCCCGCCGGTTCGGAACGGCCCGCGGACTGCTGCTCTGCGAGCTGGTGGGGGCGCCGTTCATCCTCCTGCTGCCGATGGCCGGACAGCGGATGCCGCTGGCCGTCAGCGCGGTGGCCTGGTCGGTCGCGGTCTGCGGCGTGGTCGCCGGGAACGTCATCGCCGGCAGCTTCTACCAGGCCTACTGCCCGCCCGAGATGATCGGCCGGATCCGGGCCAGCGCCTCCACGGTCAACTTCAGCGCCATCCCGGTGGGCGCCCTGCTCGGCGGCTGGCTGGGCGAGGTGCTCGGCGCCCGCACCACCCTCTGGATCATGGCGAGCGTGCTGCTCTCGGCCGGCCTGGTCCTGCTGGTCTCCCCGCTCCGCGGCCTGCGCAGCTTCCCCGAACGTCCCGCGCGGCCCTGACAGCCCGCCCGCGCCCGCTCTCTCCCGCCCCGCCTCCCTCCCGCCTCCCGTCCTGCCCGCGCCCGCGTCCCGCGCCCGCGCCCCGCGCCCCTCCCGGAGCACACCATGACCCGCACCGCCCGCCCGCACCGCCTCCTGATGTGCCGTCCGACCCACTTCGAGGTCAGCTACGCGATCAACCCGTGGATGGATCCCGCCAAGCCGGTCGACACGGACCTCGCCGTCGCCCAGTGGGAGCGGCTGTACGACCTGTACGTCGAACTCGGCCACCGCGTCGACCTCATCGACCCGCTGCCCGGCCTGCCCGACATGGTCTACGCGGCGAACGGCGCCACCGTCGTCGACGGCAAGGTGCTCGGCGCCCGGTTCCGCAACGCCGAGCGCGCCGCCGAGGGCCCCGCCTACCTGGAGTGGTTCCGGGCGGGCGGGTTCACCACCCATGAGCCGGTCCACGTCAACGAGGGCGAGGGCGACCTGCTGCTGACGGGCCGCCACCTGCTGGCCGGGCGCGGCTTCCGCAGCGTCTCGGCCGGCCACGCCGAGGCACAGGAGTTCCTCGGCCGCCCGGTGATCGGCCTGGACCTCGTCGACCCGCGCTTCTACCACCTCGACACCGCGCTCGGCGTGCTCGACGAGGACCAGGTCGTCTACTACCCCGGCGCGTTCTCGGCGGGCAGCAGGGAGGTGCTGCGCCGGCTGTTCCCGGACGCGGTGCTGGTGGAGGAGGCGGACGCGGCGGTGTTCGGACTGAACCTGATGAGCGACGGCCTGAACGTGGTGCTGCCGGAGGCGGCGACCGGGGTCGCCTCCCGACTGCGCGAGCGGGGCTTCCGGCCGATCGGGGTGGACCTCTCCGAACTGTTCAAGGGCGGCGGCAGCGTGAAGTGCTGCACCCTGCAGATCCGCGAGGCCGCCTGACCGGCATCCGGCCGTCGCCCCGATCAACGAGGCCGATCGACGCACGGTGCTCGTGCGTCGATCGCCCGTTGAACGTGCCTTGCCATGCTCCTCCCATCGGCCCGGAGCACTCCGGGAGGAACCGGAACCCCCCTTCCCAGCAGGGAAGACGTCCTTGAGGAGCAGTCATGGCGCACCGCGCGAACAACACCGTTGCCACCCGGGTCTGCCTGGCCGTCGCGGGCCTCGGCCTCGGCACGCTGATCGCCCTGGGCGCGGCCGGCGCGGCCATGGCCGACGACGCCACCGGCACCGGGCAGGGCGGCGGCACCGTCAGCACCCACCAGGCCCCGGCGCCGACCCCCACCCCGTCCGACGACAAGGACTGGAACAGCACCGGTTCCTGACCCCGCCGGATCATACGTTCAGGCCTCCAGCCCGCAGGGTTCCGCCAGGGCCAGAGCCGGCTCCTCCAGCAGACAGCCCACCTCGGCGGCCTCCGGAAGACCCAGCCGGCAGAAGATCTCGTACGCCTGCCGCAACCGCGCCCCCGCCTCGGCCCCGCGCCCGAGGTCCGCCAGCGAGCGGCCCAGCACCACCAGCGCCTGAGCCTGGTCCCGTTCCGCGCCCAGTTCCTCGCAGAGCACCAGTGCCCGTCCGGCGTGGTCGAGCGCCTCGTCGGCCCGGCCGAGCGAGCGCAGACTGTCCGCCAGCCGGTAGCGAGCGTTCGCGGCCCGGTCCCGCAGACCCGCCCCCGTCGCCACCGCCAGACACTCCCGGAACCAGGTCACCGCCTCCTCGTGCCGCCCGAGCCCGTGCAGCGCCAGACCCAGTACGTACAGGGTGTACGCGCGCCCGGAGTCGTCCTGCCGGGTCCGCAGCTCGGCGAGGACCTCGTGACAGATCTCCACCGCCTCCTCCGCGCGCCCGCTGCGCACCCGTGCCAGCGCGGCGTTCATGGTCGTCACCAGGGCGCCGGAGCGGTGCCCCAGCGCGTTGGCCAGCACCAGCGCCTCGTCGTAGTGGTCCACCGCCTCGTCGTAGCGGCTGAGGAACTGGCAGATCAGGCCGAGGTCGTTGAGGGCCTGGCGGAGGATCACCGTGTCACCGGCGGTCCGTGCCGCGTCCACCGCCCGGCGGGCGGCCGCCTCGGCCGCCTCCAGCCGGGTCGCGGCCAGGGCGACGTTCCCGCGCAGGAAGTGTGCGCGTCCGGCGGCCCGGACGTCGCCGTGCCGCACCGCCGCCTCGGCCAGCGCGTCGGCGGTGGCGGCGAGCTGCCGGCTCGGCGGGGTGAGCACGAACGGCGTGAGCGCGATCAGCAGGTCGATCGCGGCCCGCAGCGCCGTCCCCGGCACACCGTCCGACGGCGCCGCGGCGACCGCCGGGCCGCCCGCGACCGCGTCCGCGGCGACCTGGGCCGCCAGCGCCACGGCACCGGCGCGCTCGGCCGTCGTCCACTCCCGGGCCGCGTCCCACCCGGTCAGCGCCACACCGGGGGAGCGGGCCGGACCCAGCGCGCCCGCCGCCGGATCGCCCGGTACCGCGTGCTGGAACGCGGCGCAGGCCGTGGCCAGCAGATGGTCCAGCAGCCGGTCGCGGGCCGCGACCGCCTCCCCGTCCTGCATCGCACCGGCGCCCGCGGCGGCCGGGCCCGCCTCCTGCGCGGGACGGCGACGTGCGAAGGAACGCAGCAGGTCGTGATAGCGGTAGCGCCCGGGGAAGGGCGACTCCACCATCGCCACGTCCACCAGGGCCTCCAGCAGGTCCTCGGCGTCGTACTCGTCGAGGTCGAGCAGCGCCGCGGCCGCCGGCAGCCCGATGTCCGGCCCGTCCACCGACGCGACCAGCCGGAACGCCCGGGCCTGGTCGGCGGTCAGCTGCCGGTAGCTCAGTTCGAAGGCCGCTGCCACCGCCAGATCGCCGATCCGCAGTTCGTCGATCCGGCGTCGTTCCACCTGGAGCCGGCGGCTGAGCGTCTCCACCGTCCAGCCCGGCCGGGCGGCGAGCCGGGCGGCCACGATCCGGACTGCCAGCGGCAGGTGTCCGCAGGCCACGACCAGTTCCAGGGCCGCGTCGCGTTCGGCGGCCAGCCGGTCCGCGCCGATGGTGCGGCCGAGCAGGTCCAGCGCCTCCGACGGGTGGAACACGTCCAGGTCGACCTGGACGGTGGCCGGCAGCCCGGCCGGCCGGGTGCGTCCGGTGGTCAGGACCGCGCAGCCGACCGCCCCCGGCAGCAGCGGCCGGATCTGCGCCGCGTCCTTGGCGTTGTCGAGCACCAGCAGCAGCCGTCGGCCGTCGACGATGGACCGGAAGAGCGCCGAGCGGGCGTCCAGTCCGTCGGGCACCGCGTCCCCGGGGGTACCGAGGGCCACGAGGAAGCTGCTGAGCACCGCTTCGGGGTCGGCGGGCACCGGGTCGGAGCCGCGCAGGTCCACGTACAGCTGGCCGTCCGGGTAGGACTCGCGGACGCGGTGCGCCACGTGCACGGCCAGCGCCGTCTTGCCCACGCCGCCCATGCCGACGACGGTGGCGATCACCAGGGCCTGCGCGCAGGAGGTGCCGAGTGCCTCGTCCAGCACCCGGACCGGCGCCGTGCGGCCGGTGAAGTCGGCGGCGTCCGGCGGGAGCTGGGCCGGTCTCGGGGGTGCGGGCGCCGGTCTGAGCGCGGTCTCCCGTCCGTGCTGCTCCTCGGTCCGGTCCCGCTCGGCGGCCGGGGCGCCGGGCCCGTGGCCGGAGCCGTCGGCGCCGGTGGTCCGCCGGGCCGGCTCCTTCGGTCCCTCGGGCTCCTCGGCGGGAGTCGCCGGCGGGCTCGGTTCGGGGGCGGCCAGCGCCGGGTCGCCCTCCAGGATCCGGCGGTGCAGCTGCTCCAGGTCCGGCCCCGGCGCGACGCCCAGTTCCGCGAGGAAGAGCTGACGCACCCCGCGGTACACCGCCAGTGCGTCCGCCTGCCGTCCGGCCTGGTACAGCGCCCGCATCAGCAGCCCGTACGCCCGCTCGTGCAGCGGGTGCTCGGTGGTGAGGGCGGTCAGCTCGGGTATGCAGCGCGAGTAGCGGCCGAGCGTCAGGTCCAGCCCGATCCGCTCCTCCAGCAGCGTCAGCCGCAGTTCCCCCAGCCGCTGCCGGTGCCGTTCCGCGAACGGGCCCGGCACACCGGCCAGCGGTTCGCCCTGCCACAGCTCCAGCGCCTGGTTGAGCAGGTCGCGGGCGCGCAGCGGATCGGTCCGCGCGGTGCGCTCCGCCTCGGCGGCCAGTGCCTCGGCCTCGGCGACGTCGACGGCGAGCTTCGGCAGCACCAGCCGGTAGCCGTCGCCCATCGACACGAGCACGCTGGGCGCAGGCCGGCCGTCGCCGGCCGCGTCACCGTCCCCTGCCTCGCCCCTGCCCGCGGCGTCCAGTACCTTGCGCCACCGCCACGCGTACGTGCGCACGGTGGTCATCGCCGCGCTCGGTGGCTCCTCGCCCCACAGCGCCGTGATGAGGTCGGTGGCGCTCGCCGAGTGCCCCGGCCGCAGCAGGAGGACGGCCAGCATCGCCTGCTGCTGCGGGCTCCCGATCTTGAGCGCGGTAGCGCCCCGGTGAGCCCGCATCAGACCGAGTAATGAGAAACGGAGATCGCCCAAGTCCTGCCCCCAGCCCCCAGAACACGGTGCCTGCCCCCGCAAGGCGCCCATGTCTCGATTTGTGTCACCTTTTTAACCACAGCGTCGCCCTCGGTGTCGAGAGCCCGTTGAGCCTGTGGTGATCAGGTGTTGAACCTTGCGGTACAGAATCGCCCCGTGCCGCGGGCACGCCGGACACCGCCCGGAACCCGCGCCCGCCCCCTCGGCCGCCGGTGGCGCCGGGCCCGACCATACATTCGGAGGAGGACGTCCGTGAACACCCCGATGCTGTACCGGCTGCTCGACGCCGATCCCGCCGCCGGGCCTGCGGAACTGCTGCACCGTGCCCGGGCAGGCCGTCATCTGCCCCACCTGGTGCTCTCCGCGCTCGTCCGCGACGGAGTCCGGATGGGCGGGCCGGCCCGTGCCGAGCTCGCCCGTGCCCGTGACCGTGCCGCCCACTACGTCCGCCTGGCCGCGGGCCTCGCCCGTTCCACAGGCGTCCGCGCCATCCGGGGCCTCCCGCTCGCCGGGTACTACCCGGACGGTCTGCTCCGTCCGCTGGAGTCCCTGGATCTGGTCGCCCCCGACGAGGCGGCCCTGTGGCAGGCCGTCATCCGCCTGGTCACCGACCACCCGGTGGAGCAGATCGACGTCTCCCTGCTCGGTGAACGTCCCCATCACACCGCCGTCACGGTCCAGTGGCCCGCCGAGGACCCTCTGGTCGACCCCTGGTACCGCGTCCACCTCTCCACCGCTGCTCTGCCCGGGGACGGGCGCGGCGTGCCCGTCCGGCCGTACCTGGTCGCCGACGACCACGTGGAGTGCCTCATCGCCCTGGCCGAGTCCCGCCTCGGCGGGCCGGACCTGCCGCCCGGTCCGCTCACCCTCCTCGACATCGCCTGCCTCGCCCGCCGGCCCTTCGAGCCCGCCGAGACCGCCGCCGTGCTCGCCGCCTACCGCCTGGCCCCGGAGGCAGCCGCCCTCCTCGACCACGCCGCCGAGCACGTCCCGCTGGGTCCGCTCGCGGCCGTACGCGCCGTGCTCGCCCCCGAACTGGCCGCCGAGCACCGCCGTCGCGGGGAGGCCGCGGCCGCCACCGCCCGGTGCGTCCCGACCCGGCACGGGGCCCTGCTCCGCCGCACCGTCATCCGCCACACCTGGGGCGAGGCGCGCCTGCTGGCCCCCGCCCCCGACACCTCCCTCCTCCTCACACCCGTCGCCGACTACCTGCTCACCCCGGCCCCCGACGCCGTCGCCGCGCCCGCCACGCGCACCGCCGCCCTCGACGCCCTCCACCGCTGGGACGCCCTCTGCTGATGCCGGGGGAATTCCGTATTCCGCCCGGCACGCCTGCAGTCCCGCTCGGTTTCCCGGATGTGGCCTTCCTTACTTTCCCGAACCGGCTCACCAGCTCCGCTAACATGTTCGAGCGAACAATGATCAGGTTGAAATATGAACATCGGCTGAAAAATTGATATCTGCGGTAAAGCGAGTGTTTTCGCCAAAGGGCGGCGGAGCCGAGTCCGCCGTATGGCGCCGGCCACGCGTCATTCTGTGGGTCGCGGCGAGCGTCGTGACCCTCGGATTCCTCGTCGCCCTGGAGATCGCCGCGCGCGGCTACGGCGTACCGGGGCCGATCACCGACCAGGCGCGGGAAGTGGTGTTCGCACCCAAGTCGGGCACGGTGCTCTACGCCAGCATGGCCCTGATGCTGGTGGTGCTCACCTGGCGGCAGCGGTTCATCGCGCTCGGCGCCGCGGTCGGCATCGACCTCGTCTTCTGGCTCGTGCGCTGGGCGGCCGGTGCCGAGATGATGTACGGCAACGGCGCGCTCCTGGTCACCCTGGGCTGCGCGGTCATCGCGCTCACCCGCCGCACCGGCCGTGAGCGGACCCTGCTGCTCCAGGGCGTCGGACTGGCCCTGCTGCTGGTGACCGGCCGCAAGACCGGCTACACCTGGCTGCTGATCACGTCGAAGACCCGCCCGACGGTGCTCGACCAGTACGTGGCCACCGCAGACCAGGCGCTGGGCAACCCGTCGTGGGTGGCGGGCCGGATCGTCGAGGCCACCGGCGTCGTCGGCTTCCGCGTCCTCGAATTCGTCTACATCCAGCTCGCCGTGATGGCGGTCATCGTGGCGCTGTACCAGCTGCGCCACGTGGCGGCCGAGCGCCGCTTCCCGCGCCACCACCTGGTACGCACCTTCCTGGCCATCGGGCTGCTCGGCCCGGGCATCTACATGGTCTTCCCGGTGGTCGGGCCGATCTTCGCATACGGCGCCGACGGCGGGCAGTGGGCGCTGGCCGAGCTCTGGCCGAACACGCCGCCGCCGGTCACCACCCCGCAGCCGATGCTCTTCGACGAGTTCACCCCCCGCAATTGCATGCCCAGCCTGCACACGGCGTGGGCCACCGCGATCTTCATCCATTCCCGCAAGGCCCCCCGGGCCCTCCGCTGGGCGGGAACGTTCTGGCTGGTCGCGACGCTCGGCGCGACCCTCGGATTCGGCTACCACTACGGCGCGGACATCGTCGCCGGTGTGGTGTTCACCCTCACCATCGATGCCGCACTGCGCACCCTCGACCACGGATGGGACCGCAGGGGCATCCGGTTCGTCGCCTACGGCACCGCGGTCTTCCTCGCGCTCCTGCTGTCGTACCGCTTCCTGCCGATGGAGATGGCGGCGCTCCCGTGGGTGTACGGCCCGCTCGTCGTCCTGTCGATGGTCTCGGTGATCTACGGCCACGTCCGGCTCACCCGGCGCTGGGACCGCCGGGCCGAGTCGGTGACGCTGCCACAGCAGCAGCAGCGCGAGCCGCAGCCCGAACTGGTCTGAACGCACCGCGCGCGCCCCGGTGCGGCGGGGCGCGCGCCGACCGACGGCCGCTCGGGCCGACGGAAAGACAGACAGACAGACGGCCGGTCGGCCGTCTCAGACGATGCCCTCGGCGATCTCGGCCTGCTCCCGGGCGTTGCCGTAGGCCGACGGCGTCCCGTACGAGCGCCGGGCGGCGTACCACCAGGCGCTGGCCAGGACGAGGACCACGGCCAGCGCGATCACCGCGTAGTTCATCGAGTCGATGGTCACCGGCGACTTCTGCGGCAGGCAGAACAGCACGGTGACGACGGCCACCCACACCACGGCGGTCCAGCCGATCGGCTTGCTCCACCGGCCCAGGTTCCACGGCCCGGGCTGGAACCGGTTCCCGGCGCGCAGCCGCAGGTAGATCGGGATCGCGTAGGCCGGCGTGATGCCGATGACGTTGATGGCGGTCACGGCCCCGTAGGCGGTGGCGGAGTAGAGCGACGGGAGCGCCAGCACGGCCGCGACGGCGACGGAGAGCCACACGGCCGGGACCGGGGTCTGCGTACGGCTGCTCACCTTGCGCCACAGCGCGGAGCCGGGCAGCGCGTTGTCGCGGCTGAAGGCGAAGACCATCCGGCTCGCGGCGGCGACCTCGGCGTTGCCGCAGAAGAGCTGCGCGACGATCACGACGAGGAGCAGGGCGGTGGCGCCGCCGGAGCCCAGCGCGTCGAGGAAGATCTGGGCCGGCGGGACCCCGGTGGCGGTGCCCTGCACGGCCGCGTAGTCCTGGATGGCGAAGGTGAGGCCCGCGAGCAGCGCGAAGCCGGCGATCCAGGAGACCCAGATGGCCCGGACGATGCCCCGGGCGGCGGAGACCGAGGCGTTGGAGGTCTCCTCCGACAGGTGCGCGGAGGCGTCGTAGCCGGAGAAGGTGTACTGGGCGAGCAGCAGGCCGACCGCGGCCACGTAGAACGGGTTGGCCCAGCCGGTGTCGTTGACGAACTCGGTGAAGACGAACGACGGCGACTGGTGCTGGTCGGGTATGAAGGCCAGGGCGCCCACGATCACGGCGACGCCGCCCAGGTGCCACCAGACGCTGACGGAGTTGAGCACGCTGACGAGGCGGACGCCGAAGAGGTTGAGCGCGGCGTGCAGCAGCAGGATGCACAGGAAGATCACGAACGTCAGGCCGGGGGTGGGCTCGACGCCGTACTGGAGGTTGAGGAAGGCGCCGGTGAACAGGGCGGCGCCGTAGTCGATGCCGGCGATGGCGCCGAGCAGACCGAGCAGGTTCAGCCAGCCGGTGTACCAGCCCCAGCGGCGCCCGCCGAGCCGGTCGGCCATGTAGTAGAGCGCTCCCGAGGTGGGGTACGCGCTCGTGACCTCGGCCAGGGCGAGGCCCACGCAGAGCACGAACAGGCCGACGCCGGCCCAGCCCCACAGCATCACGGCCGGACCGCCCGTGCCCAGCCCGAAGCCGTAGAGGGTCATGCAGCCGGACAGGACGGAGATGACCGAGAAGCTGATGGCGAAGTTGCCGAAGCCGCCCATCCGGCGGGCGAGAACCGGCTGATAGCCGAGCTCTCTGAGCCGTTCCTCCTCGTCCCGCCGGGGCGGGGCCTTGCTGTCCTGGCGGACGGTCGGCGCGGTGCGGGACATGGGGGAGTACCTCCGGGGGTCGTGAGGATCGGGGACGGGGGTGGGGCGGTGGAGAACAGGGGCGGAGCGGTGGAAACGGGGGTGGAGCGGTGGAGACAGGGGGGAGTACGGGGGCACCGCGGGCGGGGGCCGCGGAGTCAGCCCCGGGCCGCCAGGCTGCGGGTCCTGGCCCGCAGGAAGACCTCCATGGCCAGTTCCTGGTCGGCGGGGTCCCGGGTCCGGTGGGCCCAGGGCAGCGTGGTCCAGTACCGGTCGATCGTGTCGAAGACCTGGGCCGCCTCGTCGAACCGGTGGGCCCCCCACAGCGCGTGGGCGAGGTGGTTCAGGTCGAGCGGGGAGGCGCGGCGCAGGTCGCTGTGGCGGAACCAGGTGTCGAGTGCGTGTCCGGCGTCGCGGACGGCGTCCTCGGCGACCCAGTGGAGGTCGAGCGCCTTCTCCTGGCCGCGTTCGCGGCGGTACCGCTCGATGCTCAGATAGAGCGGCAGGAGATGCACGGCGGACGCGGCCGGGGCCGAACCGGACGCCCAGTGCACGAAGTTGGCGGCCTCGGTCAGCGGACCGGGCGTACCGGCGCACACGAACTGCAGCATCCGGTGGTACGCCTCGCGGTTGTGCGGGTCGCGCTTGTCGGCCTGGGCGAGGATGCCCCAGGGACCGCGGGGCAGCATGAGGGCGGGCGGTTGCTGCCGGTGCTCGTCCATCGAGCGGTGCTCGTCGAGCAGGGCCAGTGCGAGCAGGCAGACCCAGGGGACGGGGTCGGCGGGGCTGGCCTCCGAGGCGTCGCGGCAGGCGGCCCACGCCTCCTGCCACAGCTCGCGCGTGCGGGGGTGGCGCGCCCGGTGGGCGCGGACGGCGCGTTCCACGGCGACACGTGTGTGCATGACGGACGCGGCGACGCTGCGCGGTTCCTCGGACCGCCACGCCTGGACCACGTCGGATCCGGCGGCGACCGCGGCGAGCACCTGGGTGCGCTGGGTCCACAGCCCCCAGCCGTCCGTCCGGTCCAGTAACTGCGCCATCGCCACCCAGCGGCCGGTACGCAGGTCCTGTACGGCCACCCGCAGGTCGTTGTCGTGGCCGGCGGGGTGGTAGACGGGCCGGAAGTCGCTGCCCGCCATCACCTCGCCCCGGTCGACGGGTAGCCGGGACGGGCGCGTCTAGCGGTGGTCGTCGTCATCGGTCCTCGCCTCGCATGGCCTTCGCGCCGGGTGATCGGCGATCACTATAGAGTGACTGTGACCGTTCGAGTCGTGAAACTTTTTCGAATGCAAGTATCAAGCCACATACAAGATGTGAATTCGCGTCAGACGGCCCGTGACCCGCGTGGACGGATCTTGACGGGGCGGCGTCCGCTGGTGAAGTCTTCCGGCAGACGATCGCGCATGCCGACACCAGGGACGGAGTGGTGATGACGGGCCCGGTGCTCGCTGTGGACCAGGGCACCTCGGGTACCAAGGCCCTCGTCGTCTGCCCCGTACGAGGGGTCATCGGCTCCGCCTCCGCCCCCGTACGGCCCCGGTACCTGCCGGGCGGCCGCGTGGAGGTGGACCCCGGCGAGCTGCTGCGTTCGGTCGTCGACGCGGGACGCGCCGCCCTCGCGGCGGCCGGCGAACCGGTCGCCGCGGTGGGCCTGGCCAACCAGGGCGAGACCGTCCTCGCCTGGGATCCGGCGAGCGGTGAGCCGCTGACCGACGCGATCGTCTGGCAGGACCGCCGCGCCGAACCGATCTGCACCGAACTGGCCCCGCACGCGGCGTCGTTGCAGGACCGGACGGGACTGCCCCTCGACCCGTATTTCGCCGCGCCGAAGATGGCCTGGATACGCCGTCACCTCACCCGCCGCGGCGTCGTGACGACCAGCGACGCATGGCTGGTGCACCGGCTCACCGGCGCCTTCGTCACCGACGCGGCGACCGCCGGCCGCACCCAGCTGCTCGACCTCGACACCGTCGCCTGGTCACCGGAAGCCCTGGACGCCTTCGGCCTCACCGGCGAAGCCCTGCCCGACATCGTCGACGCGGACACCCGCGTCGGCACCACCACCGCCTTCGGACCCCCGCTGCCGCTGACCGGGCTGCTCGTCGACCAGCAGGCCGCCCTGCTCGCCCAGCGCGTCACCGAACCCGGCACCGCCAAGTGCACCTATGGCACCGGGGCGTTCCTTCTCGCGCAGAGCGGACCGCGCCCCCGCCGCAGCACCTCCGGACTCGTCGGCTGCGTCGCCTGGCGGCTCGCCGGCCGGACCAGCTACTGCCTCGACGGCCAGGTCTACACCGCCGCGTCCGCCGTCCGCTGGCTCACCGACCTCGGTGTGATCTCCGGCGCCCACGACCTCGACACCGTGGGCGGGACCGCCCCCGACGCCGGCGGCGTCACCTTCGTCCCCGCGCTCGCCGGCCTCGCCGCCCCATGGTGGCGCGGCGACCTGCGCGGCTCGGTCACCGGCCTCGGCCTCGACACCAGCGCCGGGCACCTCGTACGGGCGCTGTGCGACGGCATAGCCGCCCAGGTCGCCGAGCTCGCCGACGCCGTCGCCACCGACCTCGGCACACCCTTGGCCGCCCTGCGCGTCGACGGCGGCCTCACCCGCTCCGCCCTGCTCATGCAGGCCCAGGCCGACCTGCTGCAGATCCCCGTCGAGGTGTCCGCCCTCCCGGACGCCACCGCCCTCGGCGTCGCCACCGTCGCCCGGCTCGGCCTCGACCCCTCCCTCACCGTGCACGAGGCCGTCCCCGAGTGGAAGCCGTCCGCCGTCTACGAGCCCAAGGCCCGGGCCGGACACGCCGCCGAGCGCCGCGCACGGTTCCGGACGGCGGTGTCCGCCCTGCTCGACGGACCGGCATGACACTGACCCGGCGGGGCCCGCTGCCCGGCGGCGCCCCGTACGACGTGACGGTCGTCGGCGCCGGTGTGGTGGGCTCGGCCATCGCCCGGGAACTGTCCCGCCTTCCCCTGCGGATCGCCCTGATCGACGCCTGCGACGACGTCGGCAACGGCACCTCGAAGGCCAACACCGCCATCCTGCACACCGGTTTCGACGCCGTGCCGGGCTCCCTGGAGTCCCGGCTCGTCCGCGACGGGCAACGGCTGCTCGCCGCGTACGCGGCCGACACCGGCATCCCGGTGGAACCGGTCGGAGCCCTGCTCGTCGCCTGGAACGAGGAACAGCTCGCGGCCCTGCCCGGACTCGCCGACAAGGCCGTGCGCAACGGCTACCGCTCCGCCCGGATCCTTCCCGCCCACGAGGTACGGGCCCGCGAACCGGAACTGGGGCCCGGAGTACTGGGCGCGCTCGACGTACCGGACGAGTCCCTCATCTGCCCCTGGACGACCACCCTCGCCTACGCGACCCAGGCCGTGCGGGCCGGCGTCGACCTGCACCTCAACTGCCCCGTACGGTCGGTCGCCCCGGGCGAACCGCACACCCTCGCCACCGGCCGGGGCCCGCTGCGCACCCGGCACCTGGTCAACGCGGCCGGCCTGTACGCCGACGAGATCGACCGGTTCCTCGGCCACACGGACTTCACCGTCACCCCCCGGCGCGGCCAGCTGATCGTCTTCGACGAACTCGCCCGCGGCCTCGTCCGCCACATCCTGCTGCCCGTGCCCGACGCCCGCGGCAAGGGCGTGCTGGTCACGCCGACCGTGTACGGGAACGTCATGCTCGGGCCGACCGCCGAGGACCTGGACGACAGGACGGCCACCGGCTCGACCGCCGACGGGCTCGCCCTGCTGCGGGAGAAGGGCCGGCGGATCCTCCCCGCCCTCCTCGACGAGGAGGTCACCGCCGTGTACGCCGGGCTGCGGGCCGCCACCGGGCAGGACGACTACGCCGTCCGTGCGCATCCCGCCCAGCGCTACGTGACCGTGGGCGGGATCCGTTCCACCGGCCTGACCGCCTCGATGGCGATCGCCGCACACGTGGTCGGGCTGCTCGCCGAAGCCGGTCTGCCCCTGACCGGCGCCCGCGACCCGGAACCGGTGCGGATGCCGAACCTCGGCGAGGCCTTCCCCCGCCCGTACCGCGACGCGGCGATGATCGCGGCGGACCCGGAGTACGGCCGGATCGTCTGCCACTGCGAGCGCGTCACCCGCGGCGAGATCCGCGACGCGCTCGCCGCGACCGTACCGCCCGCCTCGCCGGACGGCCTGCGGCGGCGCACCCGCGCCCGCGGCGGCCGCTGCCAGGGCTTCCACTGCGGTGCCGCCGTCCGCGCCCTGTTCGAGGAGGCCCGCCCATGACGCCCGTGAACCGCACCGACGCGCACGCAGACGTCCTCGTCGTCGGCGCCGGCCCCGCCGGACTGGCCCTGGCCGCCCGGCTCGCCCGGGCCGGCGCCGGCCGGGTCGAGGTCCTCGAACGCGAACCGGAACCGGGCGGGATGCCGCGCCACCTCCACCACGGAGGCTTCGGCCGGGCCCCGCTGCCCTGGCTGCGGGGCCCCGCGTACGCACGACGGTGGGCGCGGGCGGCGGCCGCCGCCGGAGCCGCCGTCCGCACCGGTGTCACCGCCACCGGCTGGGCCGGACCGCTCCGCCTGGAGACCACGAGCCCGGCGGGCCTGGAACGGATCACGGCCCGGGCCGTCGTCCTCGCCACCGGCGCCCGCGAACGCCCGCGCAGCGCCCGGCTCGTCCCCGGTTCACGTCCGCCCGGAGTGCTGACCACCGGGGAGCTGTTCCGCTCGGTCCACGAATACGGCCTGCCCATCGGCCGACGGGCCGTGGTGGTCGGCGCCGAGCCCGTCGCCCGCCACGCCGCGGCCACACTCCGGCAGGCGGGCACGGACGTGGTGGCGATGGTCACCGAGCAGCCGCGCGCCGCCGCCGTGCCGGGGATCCCGGTGCTCACGGCGACCACGGTCGGCGAACTGCACGGCCGCGGCCGGCTGACGGGCGTGGCCGTCCGCCACCGGGACGGCCGTACGGGCCTCCTCGCCTGCGACACGGTGGTCTTCACCGGCGACTGGATCCCCGACCACGAACTGGCCCGCCGCGGCGGCATCCCCCTGGACCCCGGCACCCGGGGCCCCTGCGTGGATGCCGCCTTCCGCACGGCGGCCCCGGGCGTCTTCGCCGTGGGCAACGCCCTCCACGGCATCGAGAGCGCGGCCACCGCCGTCGGGGAGGGAGAGGCCGCGGCGGCCTCCGTACTCGCCCACCTCGCCGGCGCGCCCTGGCCCGAGGCCGGCCCTCCCCTGCACGTCCGGGCCCCACTCCTGTGGGTGACGCCCCACCGGATCACCGGCATCGCCCGGCGGCCGCTGCTGCTGCGCTCCGCGGAAGCGGTCACCGCCCCCGTGGTGACAGCCGCCCAGGACGGCCGGACCCTGTGGCGGCGCCGGTTCCCGGTCCCGGCGTCCCCGTCGCGCTCCCTGAGGCTCCCGCCCCACTGGACCGCCCGCGTCGACCACGCGGGCGGCCCGGTCGTGCTGGCCCTCGGCTGAGATCGAGCCCGGCCCACGGCCGACACGGACAGGTTTGACGGGAAGCCGCCTGATTCCTGTCGTTTCCTCCGAAAATCACCTCGACTCCGGATGGGGTGCCGCGCGGCGGGCAGGCGCCCACTGCCGTCACCCGCCGCGCATCGGCCCCGCGGACCCCACCCGAATACGGAGGCACATGGTGTCCCCTACGGCACTGCTCCCGGGCCCACCGGCTCCGGGCCTGATCGCCCTCCCGGGTGTGTACCGGCCACAGTCGGACACCCGCTTCCTCGCCGAGGCCCTCGACCACGAGGACCTGGGACCCGGCAGGGACGTGCTGGAGATCGGCACGGGCACCGGTGCGCTCGCCCTGCACGCCGCGGAGCGCGGCGCCCGGGTCACGGCGGTCGACGTCTCCTGGACCGCCGTGCTCACGGCCCGGCTGAACGCCCTGCGCCGGCGCCTGCCCCTGCGCCTCCTGCACGGCGACTTCGCCATGCGCACCGCCGGACGACGCTTCGACCTCGTCTTCGCGAACCCGCCGTACGTCCCCGCCCCCGGGGACGGCCCGCCGGCGCACGGGCCGGAGCGGGCCTGGGACGCCGGCCCCGACGGCCGGGCCGTCATCGACCGGATCTGCGCCAGGGCCCCGGCGCTGCTACGGGCCGGCGGCTCCCTGCTCATGGTGCATTCGGGGATGTGCGGGGCCCAGGAGACGGTGGACCGGCTGTCCGGGGCCGGCCTGACCGCCGGGATCACGGCGCGGACCGCCGTGCCGTGGGGTCCCGTCCTGCGCGGGCGGCGCGCTTGGCTGGAGCGGCGGGCGCTGGCGTCCCCGCACGAGGAGTGGGAAGAGCTGGTGATCATCCGTGCCGTGTCCGTCTGACAGCGCCGCGACCCCCGCCCGGCGGGTGTCCGTGGACCCCCGGGGCCCCGTACTCGTCGAGGGCCCGGTCGAGGTCGTCCTCGACGACGGGACCGTCGTGCGGTCCGACCGCTTCGTCGTCGCGGTGTGCACCTGCCGTCGCAGCCGCACCTACCCGTGGTGCGACACCAGCCACCGGCCCAGGGGACGAGCCGTGCCGCCGACCGAGGACGGGAACCCGCGATGACAGGCCACGACCGGAACATCCCGACGGCTACGGCTACGGCTACGGCTACGGCTACGGCTACGGCTACGGCTACGGCTACGGCGACGTCTGCGGCTACGGAGACTGCTGCGGCGGCCGGACCCGGCCTGGTCGAGGCGCGCGGCGAGCTGTCCCGGGCCGTGACCCGGGCCCTGCGCTCGGACACCGCCCCCGCCTGCGCCCCCGGTGCCGTGCTGCGGGCCGACCCCTGGGGCGAGGACCTGCACCTCGCCCTCTACCTGCTCTACGAACTGCACTACGCGGGCTTCGACGGCGTCGACGACGAACGGGAATGGGACCCCGACCTGCTGCGGCTGCGCCAGGCGATGGAAGCCCGGTTCCTGCACGCCCTGCGCACCGAACTGGCCGACGGCCCCCGCTCGGTCGAGGACGCCTTCGCCCCGCTCCTCGTCGAGCCCGTCGACCTCTCGGACAGCCTCAGCCACCACCTGGAAACCGAGGGCGAACTCTGGCAGTTGCGCGAGTACGCGGCCCTGCGCTCCCTCTACCACCTCAAGGAGGCCGACCCGCACGCCTGGGTCATCCCCCGGCTGACCGGCCGTGCCAAGGCCGCGATGGTCGCCATCGAGTACGACGAGTTCGGCGCCGGCCGCGCCGACCGCGTCCACGCGCGGCTCTTCGCCGCACTCATGGCCGACCTCCGGCTGGACCCCGCGTACGGCCGGTACCTGGACCGGGCGCCCGCGCCCCTGCTGGCCACCGTGAACCTGATGTCCCTGTTCGGCCTGCACCGGGCGCTGCGTGGCGCGCTCGTCGGGCACTTCGCGTGCGTCGAGGTCACCTCCTCACCCGGCTCCCGCCGCATGGCCCGGGCCATGCGGCGCTGCGGGGCGGGCCCGGCCGCGGAACGCTTCTACACCGAGCACGTGGAGGCCGACGCCGTCCACGAACAGGTCGTACGCCACGAGGTGATCGGAGGCCTGCTGGCCGACGAACCGCACCTGGAGGCGGACGTCGCCTTCGGCTGCGCGGCGACCGTCCTGCTGGAGGACCGGCTGGCGACGCACATCCGCAGCGCATGGACCCGCGGCGACAGCGCCCTGCGTACCCCGCTGCGGCTGCCGTGAGGCGCCGCGGGCCCGCCAGGACCTGCCTTCGGCCGCCGAGGCACACGCCTTCGGCCGCCGAGGGACACGCCTTCGGCCGCCGAGGGACACGCCTTCGGCCGCCGACCGGTCCCGGTCGGCGGCCGCTGTGCGTTCCGGCGAGAACCGGTCGGCGGGTCAGCCCTTGAAGGTGTCCTTGATCTTCTCCTTGGCCTGCCGGGCGTTGCCCTTGGTCTTCTCGGCGCGACCCTCGGCGGTCAGGCGTTCGTTGCCCACCGTGCGACCGGCGGTCTCCTTGACCTTGCCCTTGATCTGTTCGGCCTTGGCCTGGCTCTTCTCCTTGTCGGACACGGCTGATCACTCCCTGGAGATCGGGGTGGAGATGCGTCGTACAAGGGGGCTTCTGACCGCGATCCCGGGCGGCAAACGCCGCGAGCTCTTCGGCAGCAGGACCGGTGACGACACCGACAAGTTCGAACACCTGGCCACGCCACCCGCCCGAACCACCCCTGATTGCGGCCCGCACCGACCGCGCCGAGACTGGATCCGCGTGTGATCGGCAGCCGTGTGTGAGCGGCCTCCACGCGTGATCAGCCAAGCAGCGAACGGACGACGGGAGCAGACATGTCTGGATACGAGAACGGATTCGCCTGCGAAGCCGGTGCTCAGGACTTCACCGCCACGGCCCACCGGTACGGCAAGGGCAGGCGCACGGTCACGGTGAAGGGCACCTGCCAGTGCCGGACCCCCGGCTTCGAACTCAAGCTGGCGCCGGCGTCCCCACCGCTCGTCCCCGACGAACTCCACCTGGATCTGGTCGAAGTCGCGCCGAGCGGCACCGTCGCCCAGGTCATCACACCCACGGATGTGGAGGGCGAGTTCGAGGTCGGTGACGAGGTCGAACGGGTCCTCATCGTCAACCGGAACATCACCGTGCTGGTCAAGGAAGGCTGATGAAGGCCGACCGGACCGCCGTACCGTGACCCCGCCTCACCGCTGACATCCGGTCAGGCGGGACCACCACCATGCCGCGCCGGCTTCCGAATTCACCCGCACGGGTGAAAATGGGGGCCGGCCACGGACGTGTGTGGGGGGCGGCATGCCGGTGTTGCTCGTACGGGAGAACAGCCGCGTGCGCGGCTGGCCGGCCTACGTCGGGGCCGTCGGCCTGGGCGCCGCGGCCCTGGCCCTGGCCTCGCTGTGGACCAGCGGGGCGTGGGCCACGGGAATCGGCGCCGCCGTCACCACGTTCTCCGGGCTGGTCGCCGAGCGGCTGCGACCGCAGCGCGGTGCGGCAGGAGACGGGGACGCCGCCCCGGCCGGAGCAGCCGCCCTGCTGCGCACGGCGGCGGGCCGGATCCCCACACTGCGGCAGGTCGACCGCCCCGAGTCGGCCGGCGCCCATTCCGCGGACGGACACCTCGCGGACGGACACCCCGCGGACGGCGGCCGGACCCCCGGCGCGCCTCCCGCCTACATCCCCCGCGACGTGGAGCCCCGGCTGCGCGAGGCCCTCGGCCGGGCCGGGTTCGTCCTGCTGGTGGGGGAGTCCACCGCCGGCAAGTCCCGGCTGGCGTACGAGACGGCCCGCACGCTCTTCCCCCGTCATGCCTTCGTCCGCCCGCTGGGCCGGGCCGCGCTCCCGCAGGCGCTGCGCGTGGCCGGCACCCGGCGGCGGGCCGTGCTGTGGCTGGACGACCTGGAGGAGTTCCTCGGCGCGGGAGGGCTCACGACCGCCATGCTGGCCGCCCTGTCGGGCCCCGCGCCCGGGCGCCGGGTGGTCCTCGCGACCATGCGCACCCAGGAGTACCGGCGTTTCGACGCCCGCGAGGAGAGCCGGCTGACGGGCTCCGACCGGGACGCCTGGCGCACCCAGCGGGACGTGCTCCGGATGGCGGAGGTGGTACGGCTGGCCCGGCACTGGTCGGCCGGGGAGCGCCGGCGGGCCGCCGCCCACGTGCAGGACCCGCGGATCGTCGCGGCGTTACGGGCGGGTGAGCGCTTCGGCATCGCGGAAGTCCTCGCGGCCGGGCCTGAGTTGCTCGCCTCCTGGCACAACGCCTGGACCCCCGGCGCCAATCCGCGTGGCGCGGCCGTGGTCGCGGCCGCCGTGGACTGCCGACGGGCCGGACTGCGCAGCCCGGTCAGCCGGGACCGGCTGCGCGAACTGCACCGACCGTACCTAATGGAGCGCGGCGGCGGCGACCTCCAGCCGGAACCCTTCGACGAGGCGATGACCTGGGCCTGCACGGCGGTCTACGCCACCAGCGGCCTGCTCGTCGGCAACTACACCCAGGGCTATACGGCCTTCGACTACCTCCTCGACGCGCCGGGCCTGGCCCCCGTACCGGAGCACCTGTGGCAGGGGCTCGTCGGCCGGGTGACACCGGCCGAGGCGTATGACATGGGCCTGCTGGCCCACCAGGTGGGGCGGCCGAGGCGGGCCGCCGAGGCGCTGTCCCGGGCCCGGCTCGGCGGCGTCCCCGGCGCGGACTTCCTGCTGGCCATCACGATCGGCGACGCCGGGCGGCCGCGCCGGGCCGCCGCCGACCTCGCCGGGATCGTCCGGCGGCGCCAGGACCGGCTGGGTCCCGGCCATCCCGACACCCTCGCCGCCCGCCACCAGCTGGCCTTCTTCACCGGGGAGGCCGGCAACCCGCACGCCGCGGCCGGCCGGTTCGCCGCCCTGGCCGCCGACGCGGCGACCGTCCTCGGTGCCGACCACCCCGACACCCTGGCCGCCCGACACGAACTGGCCTACTTCACCGGCGAGTCGGGCGCCCCGGCCGAAGCCGCCAGGCAGCTGGCCCGGCTGCTCGCCGACCGGCTGCGGGTGCAGGGCCCGGACGACCCCCAGGTACTGGCCACCCGGCGCAGCCTGATCTGGTACCGGGCCGGTGCACCCGCCGGCACCGAGGCGCAGTTGGCCGAACTGCAGGCCGACGCGGAACGCTGCCTCGGCCCCGACGACCCGCACACCCTCGCCGTCCGCAGCAGCCGCGCCGCCTTCGCGGCCCGGGCGGGCCGGACCGCCGAGGCGGTGACGGCCTGGGAGTCGCTGGTGGCCGACCGCACCCGGGTCATGGGCCCCGACCACCCGCACACGATCTACGCCCGGCTGGAATGGGCCCGGGCGCTGGCCTCCTCGGCCCGTACCGAGGAGGCCAGCTCCCTGCTGACCCGGACCCTCGGCGACGCCCGCGCCCTGCTGGAGCCGGGCCACCGCCATCTGCGCCTGGCCCGGGAGCTGCTGGCCGCCCTCCCGCCGGCCGGCCGGCACCCGGGGTGACCCGGGGCCGCCCGCGCCGGGGAAGGCCGGCCAGCCGGGGACGGCCACGGCAGGACGGGCGTGGCCGCCGCCGCGGAGAAGCGGCAGGAAGGTGCGTCCGGCCCGGTGCGGGCTCGCATGCTCGGGAAGAGGTGGTGCTCGATCTGGTGGTTCAGGCCGCCCAGGACGGCTCGGTGGCGCGCCGGCCCCGTACCTCGCGGGAGGTCAGCCCTGGCGGCGCGGGAAGTCCGGGCGGTCGGCGTCCCTCAGCCGAGCATCGCGGATGCCTGCTGCAGGGGGGTGAGGAGGCGAGCGGGCGCGGCGGCCCGGGGAACGGCGTGGCAGGTGAACCCGAGCTGGGTCATCGCGCGGACGACTTCGCCGGCGCTGAAGTCGCGGCGGTCCTGGCGGGTGATGACCTGGCCGACCTGCTTGACGGGGTAGGTGCGGCGGCCGACGGTTACGGACGCGCCGAGGACCGGCTCGGGTTTGATGCCCTTCATCGATTCCAGGACACCGCTCTTGGTGAGATCGAACGGGAAACGGGCGATGACGCAGCGCATGGGACCTCACGGGGAGAAGGAGGGGACGGTCGTGCCGCAGGGGAAAGGAGGCGGTCAGCGTGCGAGGGCGAGGACGCCCGGAGCACCCTTCTGTCCGTCGGCGACGGGGAGGGCGTCACGTCGGCGGTGGCGCGTCCCGGCCCCGGCCGTCATCGCCACGGGGGAGGTGGCCGGCGCGTGGTCACCGAGGACGTCGCGGAGCCGGACCCGGTCCGTGTACGCGTCACCGTCACGGACGGCGGCGAGCTGGGCCGGGGTCACCAGGCCGGTGCACAGGCCGTCGTCGTCGCAGACCAGCAGATGTCGTGCACGGGCGCTGGCCATGACGGACAGGGCCACTTCCACCGTCATGTCGTCGGAGACCTGGGGGGAGGCGGTCTCCGGGGCATCGTCCGCCGTCCGGTGCCCGGAATCGGCGACGGCCGCGCGGGGTTGCATCTGGACCAGCGTCAATAGGTGCCTCCTGCAGAGATGGGTCAGTGTGCGGATCACGTGGGGTCAGGCCGCCGCGCCGCTGGGGCTCCGGCGACCGCCCACGCGCCGGGCGGCCGAACCGGAGCCGCGCCGGCCGCGGGAGGCGGTGCCGCGCCTGGGCCGGTCGGACGCCGGGGCGGTGATGACCACGGGGACACCGGAGGGGGTCTGGGCTCCGGTGATCCTGCTCAGCGCCGCCTCACCGGAGCGGACCTGGGTGGTCCGCGGGGTGATGCCGGCAGCGGCCATGAGTCGGGTCATGTCACGGCGCTGGTTCGGGGTGACGAGGGTGACGACGCTGCCGGACTCCCCCGCGCGGGCGGTGCGGCCGCCGCGGTGGAGGTAGTCCTTGTGGTCGGTCGGCGGGTCCACGTTGACGACGAGGTCGAGGTTGTCGACGTGGATGCCGCGGGCGGCGACGTTGGTGGCGACCAGGACGGTGACGTGCCCCGCCTTGAAATGGGCCAGGGTGCGGGTGCGCTGGGGCTGCGACTTGCCGCCGTGCAGCCCGGCCGCGCGTACTCCGCTGCCGAGGAGGTCCTGGGTGAGGCGGTCCACGGCGTGCTTGGTGTCCAGGAACATGATCACCCGGCCGTCGCGTGCCGCGATCTCCGTCGTCATCCGGTGCTTGTCGGCGCCGTGGACGTGCAGGACGTGGTGTTCCATCGTCGTGACCGCGCCCTGGGAGGGGTCCACGGAGTGCACCACGGGGTCGGAGAGGTAGCGGCGGACCAGCAGGTCGACATTGCGGTCGAGGGTGGCGGAGAAGAGCATCCGCTGGCCTTCGGGGCGGACCTGGTCCAGGAGGGCGGTGACCTGGGGCATGAAGCCCATGTCGGCCATCTGGTCGGCCTCGTCCAGGACGGTGATCGCGACCTGGTTCAGCCCGCAGTCGCCACGGTCGATGAGGTCCTTGAGCCGGCCGGGGGTGGCGACGACGACCTCGGCGCCGCCCCGCAGCGCACTCGCCTGCCTGCCGATCGGCATGCCGCCGACGACGGTCGCCATACGCAGCCTGACCGCACGGGCGTACGGGGCGAGGGCGTCGCTGACCTGCTGGGCGAGCTCACGGGTCGGGACCAGGACCAGGGCCAGCGGCCGGCGGGGCTCGGCGCGCTGCCCGGCGGTGCCGGCCAGCAGTGCGAGGCCGAAGGCCAGCGTCTTGCCGGAGCCGGTGCGGCCGCGGCCCAGGACGTCACGGCCCGCCAGTGTGTTGGGGAGGGTCGCGCCCTGGATCGGGAACGGGACGCAGACCCCCTGAGCGGTGAGCGCGGCGAGGAGCTCGGCGGGCATGTCGAGGTGCGCGAACTCCTCGACGGGCGGCAGTGCGGGAGTGATCGTCTTCGGCAGGGCGAACTCACCCTGCACCGGGGCGGACCGCCGGCCGGGGCCGCCCGAACGGCTCGGGGCGGACGAACCGGAGCGACCGCCCCGGCCCGAGCCGGTGGCATACGCGAAACCTGTGCCGCCGGTGCGGCTTCGGTTGCGGGATGAACGGTTGTTGGTGCGTGTGGGGTTCATTCAGAACCTTCCTTGATACGGCACGCATCAAGGAATTTCCGCCGCGGAAGGACATCGCAGGGAATCGCAAGAACGGACCGAATGGAATGCGAGATCGAGCCTGGGACGCAGAGAATTCGCGTCGGGCAGGCACGGATTGAGCTGCCCTCGGGCAGATGCGAGGGCAGGTGAACCACTGCGGACGAATGTCCGCAGCTGGGGCCCGCACCCCGAGGGATGCGGGCCCCAGCTACAAATGGTGCGTGAGTGTCAGGCGGGAACGATGTTCTCGGCCGTCGGGCCCTTCTGGCCCTGCGCGACGTCGAAGGTGACCTTCTGGCCTTCGGTCAGCTCACGGAAGCCTTGTGCGGCGATGTTCGAGAAGTGGGCGAACACGTCTGCGCCGCCACCATCCTGCTCGATGAAGCCGAAACCCTTTGCCGCATTGAACCACTTAACGGTACCGGATGCCATGTCAAATCTCCTTTGGGGCAGTACATCGGCATCCGCAGCGGACGGACGCCGTGTCGCCGCGATGATGCCCCGGCCGGAAATCAACCCGGAAATGTGAAATACGGGAACCACAACTGCAACCGAGATCGACGATAGCACGCCGTAGCGGGCCGTGTACGTGAAATCAATTCACCCTGGCCGCCGCACCAAAAACCCTCTACGCGTGGACCGCTAAATCCTCGCCCCGCCGCGACAGATATCGGCGGTGGGCGCAGGCGCAGGCGCCGTCGCGGCATCGGCGGAGGAGGGCGGCAGCGGTGTGGTGCGCGCCGCCGCGCTCCGTGCACCCCGTGCGCGTCGAGCCGACCGATCAGGAGCAGAGCCCGCCAGAGCAGCACCGGCGGACTCCGGCTCCTCCGGAGCCGCGGCGCCCCGGTGGACGACCGAGCCGCGGCCACGCCGTGATCCAGGCCACCGCTTCGCCGGCGACGGCGGGCCGCGCCACGGAACGGCTCGAAAGAAGCAAGGACCCGTCGGCGCGCGGAGGGCCGTACGATGATCCCGTGATCGACCACACCTGCCGCCCGACGCACCGGCGCCCCTCGGCGCGCGGTGCGTCGCTGCTGGTGTTGGTCCTGGCGGTGCTGGCCGGGATTCTCGGCATGCACGCCCTCGGTCCGGCCCCCGCCCGTGCCGCCGTGCCCGCGGGCGCCCACCACGCGACGGCCGGGCACCACGGCGCTCCCGCCGCCGGGCAGCCGGGCGAGGACTGCTCGCACCCCGCCGGCGGCTCGGGCCACTCCGAGCACGCGGACGCCACCTGCGCCGCCACCGGAATCGCCTCGTCGTACGCGCCCCCCGCACTCGCGGAGGCGCTCGGCGGCCTCCCGGCGGTGTCCCCGGCGGACGCCGCCGAACCGGTCGCCGCGGTCGGCGCCCGCGCTCCCCCCGATCTGGCCGAACTACAGCTGCTGCGGATCTAGAGCCGCCCGCACGGCCCGTCCCACCCGGCACCCGCCGGGCGGCCGGCCGTGCTCCGGGCCCCCTCTCCATCCGTTCTTCCCGCACGCCCGGAAACGGGCCGCGGATCAAGGAGCAGCATCATCATGACCAGCACGCGTTCCCTCTTCCGTCGCGCCGCCGTCGTCGTCTCTGCGGGCGCGGCCGCCCTCGTGCTCGCCGCCTGCGGTGGCGGCGGCACCGCGAGCGAGCACGACGGCCACGCCGCCCCGTCCGCCCCGGCTTCCCCGTCCGCCCCGGCCTCGGCCCCGGCCGGCCAGGGGCAGCGCAACGCGGCGGACGCCGCCTTCGCCAAGGGGATGATCCCCCACCACCGCCAGGCCGTGGAGATGGCCGATCTGGCCCCCTCCCGCGCCCGGTCGGCGGAGGTGAAGAAGCTCGCCGAGGACATCAGGAAGGCACAGGACCCGGAGATCAGGACCATGTCCGGGTGGCTGGCCTCGTGGGGCGAGCAGGTGCCCGCCGAGGGCGCCATGGACCACTCCGCGCACGGCATGGCCGGGATGATGACCGCGGAGCAGATGGACAAGCTGAAGAACGCCTCGGGCGCGGCGTTCGACACCGCCTTCATGGAGCTGATGATCGAGCACCACGAAGGCGCGGTGGCGATGGCGAAGACGGAACAGGCGCAGGGCGCCTTCCCCGCCGCCAAGACCATGGCCGAGGCGATCATCACCTCCCAGACGGCGGAGATCGCCCAGATGAACAAGCTCCTCGGCAAGAGCTGACCCTCCGCGGCCGACCGGGCCGGGGCGCGCACGAGCGCCCCGGCCCGGTCCTGGCCCGTACCGCGTGTTCCTTCCGCAACCGTTCATTCCGATGGGGGTACGGCACACATGCAATCGAAACCGGACAGGATCCTGGTCGTCGGCGGGTACGGCGCCGTCGGCGCGACGGTGGTTTCCGCACTCGGCGGATGGTTCCCCGGACGGGTCGTCGTCGCCGGACGCGACGAGGCCCGGGCACGCAGGCTCGGCGGGGTGCGCGCCGACGTGGCCGATCCGGACGCCTTCCGGCGCACGCTTGCGGAACTGGGCGACATCGCGGCCGTCGTGCTGTGTGTGGAACCGCCCGACACCCGCGTCGCACGCGTCTGTCTGGAACGCGGCGTGCACCTCGTCGACATCGGTGCCACCAGACGGCTGCTCGACGGGGTGGCGGACCTGCACGACCTGGCGGCCGGCTCCGGGGCCACGGCCGTCCTCAGCGTGGGCGTCGCCCCGGGCCTGACCAACCTCCTCGCCCGCCGGGCACACGAGGCCGTGGGCGGCGCCGAGCACATCGACCTCACGGTGCTGCTGGGCGCCGGCGAGCGGCACGGCGCCGACGCCGTGCGCTGGACGGTCGAGGGCCTGGCCGAAGAGCCGCCCGGGGCTCCGCTGCGGACCACCCTGCCCGGCCACGGCCTGCGCACCGCGCACCCGTTCCCCTTCTCCGACCAGCACACGCTGCCCGTCACGCTCGGCGTGGAGCGGGTGACCACCCGGCTGTGCCTGGACTCCAAGCCGCTGACCGCCGCCCTGTTCGGGCTGCGGGCGGCCGCCCGCCGGCCCGCCGTGCGGCGGACCCTGACGGCCGCCTTCAGCCGCGTCCACCTCGGCGGCGACGGCTTCGCGGTCCGGGCCGACGCCCGACGCGGCGACCTCCACGCCGCTTGCGCCGTCACCGGACGGGAGCAGAGCCGGGTCACCGCGCTGGTCGCCTCGTACGTCACCCGGGAACTGCTCACCGGCTCCGTGCCGCCGGGGGTCCACCACATCGAGCAACTGCCTTCCCTGGCCGGCCTCCCGGAGACCCTCGCCGCCCACGGACTCTCCGTCTGGCAGCGCGCGGACACGCCCCGCTCCTGACCGTCGGCCCGCCTCCGGCTCCGCGCGCGGAGCCGGAGGCGGGCTGTCGCCCGGCGCATCGGCTCCCCTACAGTGCGTGATGCCGACACCGGTCCGTGACGACGCAACAGCCGCCGAACAGGAGCAGACCCGTGGCCACCCACGCCCGCCCCGGCCCCCTCCCGATCCCGCCCCGGTCGGCCCGGCCCGTCCCCGAGCTGGACCCCGCCCTCGTACGGGACTGGCAGGCCGGGGAGGGCGAGCTCATCGACCTGTTCGCCCAGGCACACGCGCGGCTCGGCGGCGTCGCCGCCCTCCGGCTCGGCTCGCACCCCACCGTCCTGGTCACCGCCCCCGAAGCCGTCCAGCACGTCCTCGCACGACGGCCCGACCTGTACGTCAAGCGCTCGCACCGCGCCCGGCTGCTGATCGGCGACGGGGTCCTGGCCGCGACCGGCGCTGCCTGGCAACGCCAACGGCGGCTGCTCCAGCCCCAGTTCACGGGGCACGGCATGCGCCGCTGGGAACGGCGGATCACCGAGGCCGCCCGGACCACCGCGGCGCGCTGGGCCGCGTACGCCCGCGACGGACAGGTCCTCGACGTCGGCGAGGAGATGCGCCGCTTCGCCCTGGACGTCATCTGGCGGTCCCTGACCGGGCATCCCCTGGACCCCGGCACGGAGGAGGAACTGGCCGCCGTGCCGGCCGTGGTGGCCGCGCTGCCCGGCCTGCCTGCCGACGGCGTCGCCGCGCGGGGGGCCGTCGCCGGTGAACTGGCCCGGATCGACGCCCTGTCGGGCCGCGCCATCGCCGCCGCCCGCTCCGCCGGGGCGGGACCTGACGGCCCCGGTCTGCTGCACGTCCTGCTGGAGGCGGCCGAAACCACCCCCGAGTACACCGACCGGCTGATCCGCGACGAGCTCGTGACCCTGCTGGTCGCCGGGCACGAGACCACCGCGGTCACACTGACCTGGCTCCACCTCCTGCTCGACCGTCACCCGCACGCGCGGGAACGGGCCCTCGCCGCCGGCCCGGACGGCTCCCCCGAACGGCGCGCGGCGGTGCAGGCCCTCGTCCACGAAACCCTGCGCTTCTACCCGTCCGCCTGGATCCTGCCCCGCCACGCCGCCGCCGACGACGTCCTCACCGGCTACGCGATCGAGGCCGGCACCGACGTCCTGGTCTGCCCCTACCTCACCCACCGGGACCCGGGGACCTGGGAGGACCCCGCCCACTTCGACCCGGACCGCTTCCTGACCCCGGGACGGCGGCCCACCCGACCGGGCAGCTACGCCCCCTTCGGCCTGGGCCCCCGTGCCTGCCTGGGCCTGCAGTTCGCCCTCCGGGAGTCGACCGCCCTCCTCGAACTCCTGCTGCCCGCCTTCGTCCCGCACTTCCACAGCGTCCCGGCCGGGGCCGCCTACGGCATCACGGTCCGCCCGGACGGCCCGACCCCCGCGGCGCTGGCGCGGTGATGCCGCGCCGGGCCTCGACCCTCGCCGATCAGGCGGTCAGGGGGGGCAGAGGGTCTGCGGTCAGCAGACCGGCACGCCCGGCACCTGGTTCTCCGGCACGCTGAGATAGATGTTGGTCATGTAGCCGCCGTACTGCGGCAGGTGGGCCCACCAGTCGTTGACGTAGGGCGGTTGGCTGACCTGCTGCCCGCGCTTCTGGCAGCCGACCAGGACCTCGACCCCGGCGGGCAGCGTGGTGATCGCGCCGGACGTGGTCGTCGCCTGGGTGCGGACCCGGACCCCGCTGCCCCAGGTGCCGACCCACGTGCCGGCGGGGCGGGTGGCGCCGGGGACGTTCAGCGAACGGGTCAGCCGCCCGATGTCCGTGTAGGCCTTGCCGTAGGACGTTCCGCCGGGGTGCAGGGTGAAGACCGCCACGACGGACCGGTCGCCCTCGCCCACCAGACCCGTCGTGTGCAGTGCCGGACGGGAGAGGTCCACGGCATCGGCGCCCGCCGGCGTCCGGGCATCCGCCACCACCTGTTCCCCGGCGGCCCCGGCGGCCCCGGCGGCTCCGGTGTCCTTCGCGGCCGCAGTGTTCGCTGCTGTGCAGCCGCCCGAACTGAAGCCCGACCAGCCCTGCTTGACGGCCCAGGGGCGGTTGAAGGATCCGGCGATGCCGAAGTGCTGGTCGTATCCGTCGGTGGCGCAGCGCGTGGACTGCCGCAGGCCGCCGAGGAGGTAGTCGCGTGTCGCCGCCGGGGCGGAGTCCAGCAGATGGCGGTAGATCTTCACGGTGTCACGGGCCGAGAGAGCCGTGTAGCCCCAGTAGCCGGGGTGCGTGGACGGCGGCCGGGCGGTGTCCGTCAGGCCGAGCCGGGTGACCATCCGGTCGACGATCGCCCCCGAGCCGTTGTTCGACCAGAAGGTGCTCGCGGCCGCGTCGTCGCTGCCGCGCAGCATGGTGTCGATCCGGGCCCGGTCGGCGGCCGACAGGGCATCGGGGCTGCGGTTCCAGAGCACGTCCAGGGCGATCAGCAGCTTCACCACCGACGCGGACCTGAACTGCGTGGAGGCGTTCAGCTGTTCGGTGAAGGTGCCGGTACGGCGGTCGAAGACCGCGACACCGGCCGTCACCCCGGCGGGCACTTCGGCTTGAACCGCCGCCGGACGAGCCGCGGCGGAGGCGACGGGCTGGGCGTTCGCGGTGGTGCACAGGAGCGCGGCGAGGGCGGCGGTCAGCACACCCGCCCGCACCCCGCTCCGTGCGCTGCTCAAAGTCATCGTGGTCGTCCTCGGGATCGGTGGAAAGGGGAGGTGGCGGTGGGGCGCCGGATGCCCCCGGGACCGGCGTGGTCCCGGGGGCATCCGGTCGGTGCGGGCCGTCGTTCAGCAGGTCGGCAGCCCCGAGTCCGGCTCGTCGTTGCCGCCTCCGACGAGGAAGATCTCGCTCATGTACGCGGACCGGGCCATGCCCACTGCCGGAGTCTTGGCCCACCAGGTGTGCCAGGGGTCGCCTTACGTCGCACGACCGCCCTTGACCTGGCGCTCCACCCTGAGCACGCCAACGGAGGGCGACGTGGAGCGACGGTCAGCATGTACCGACGCCCGGCAGCCAGGCGGCGGGGTGGTCGATGTAGATGTTGGAGACGTAACCGCCGAGCGCCGGGATGTAGGACCAGGCGTCGTTGGTGTACCCCTCGGCGGTGACGGAGTCGCCGCGCTTCTGGCACTGCACGTACACCGGCGTCGGGCCGGTCAGCGTGCGCACGACCGCCGCGCCGAGCCGGGCGTCGGCGCGCACCCGGACCGACGTGCCCCAGGTGGTGAAGTTCGTGCCGGGCGTTCCGCTGCCCGGCGTGCACGGCAGGCTCACACCGCGCTCGGCCAGATAGGCGACGGGGTCCATGCCCCGGGTGCTGGCCGTGGAGGAGTGCGCCTCGAAGTGCAGGTGCGGACCGGTGGACTGGCCCTCGGAGCCCATGCGCGCGATCAGCTGACCGCTGCTCACCCGCTGGTTCACGGAGACGAGACGCTCGTACATGTGGCCGTACTCGGTGACGGTGCCGTCGTCGTGCCTGATGCGGATCCACTGTCCGTAGCCGCTGGCGGTGCCGGAGACGATGACGGTGCCGGGCCCGGTGGAGTGGATCGGCGTACCGCGGTTGTTGGCGATGTCGACGCCGTCGTGGCCGGAGTGCCACCCCTGCGTCACCGTGCCGGCCGTCGGGCAGGAACCGGCGTAGCCGGCGGCCTTGGCGGGCGGGGACGCGGCGGCCTGGCCGGCGGCGAGCGGAACCAGTCCGGCCGCGGTGACCGTGGCGACGAGCAGGCCGATGGACTTGGTGCGCTTGAGTGTGCGCATGGCGGAGTCTCCTCTGTGAGCGATGTGAAAGGCGTGAAGGGTGTGAACGGTGCGGGGGACGCGGTGGGTCAGCAGTTGGGAACCCCGGGCAGCCAGGCCGCCGCGTCGTCGATGTAGATGTTCGAGATCCACGCCTTGTACTTGGGCAGGTACGACCAGGCGTCGTTGGTGTAGCCCTCGGCGGTGACCCGCTCCCCGTGCACCTGGCAGAGCACGTCCACGGCCGTGGGGCCGGGCAGCCGGCCCACGGGAGGCCGCTGGGTGCCGGGGTCGGGACGCAGGCCCACCTGGGTGCCCCAGGTCATGAACCGCTTGGTGTTCGTGGGCGGCTGCTCGCTGCCGGCGATGCGCAGGGCGCCCGCGTACTGGGAGTTCAGCCGTACGTCGCTGACCATCACGAGCGTCCCGGACTCCCGGGCCTCGACCATCCTGCCGTTGCCGAGATAGACGGCGATGTGGTGGACGCTGCCGAGGTTGGCCGGGTCCGACCCCCACAGCAGCAGATCGCCCGGCTGCAGCGGGGCGGTCCCCTGGGAGGGCGTGAACCGGGCGGTGGCGCCGCTCCACCGGGCCTGGTTCCACGTCCCCTCGGGCAGGGCGATGCCCGCTCCCTGCCAGGCCGCGTACTGCACCAGGTGCGAGCAGTCGAAGCCCTTCACCCGGCTGTCGTGGGCGCCGGGGCCGCCACCGGGATAGTCCTGACCGTACGTCGGCCCGTGGATGGAACCGCCGCCCCATGAGTACGGCACCCCGATCTGTGAGCACGCGGCGTTGACGATCGCCTGCGCCTGGGCCGGCGCGTTCGCCAGGGGACGGCAGTCGGCGGCGGCCACGGCCGCCGAGGAGACCGGCGCCGAGGCGGCCATCGCCGTCCCGGTACAGGTCAATGCGGTGGCGAGCAGCAGCCCTCCCGCCGTCGCGAGTGTGCGGTTGGCGCGGTGCATGGTTCCCCCTCGGGTGGTCGGTGCGATGTGCGCAGGTGCTGTACGGGTCTTCGGTGGCCGGTGGCCGGTGGCCGGCCGCTCCTATGCGGCGAGCGCGGCGCGGATCTTGGCGAGGCCGCGCATACGGTTGCGCTGCACGGTGCCGCGGTGCGCGCCGAGCCGTTCCCCCGCCATGTCGTGGGTCAGGCCCTCGATGTCGACCAGGATCACGGCCGCCGCCTCCTTGGGGGACAGCCCGCGCAGCAGCGCGGCCGTCACCGCCTCGGCCTCCCTCCCGGCGAAGCCGCCGTCCCAGCCGTGTTCCGGCAGCCGGTCGGTGCACCGCTCCTGGCGCGAGGGGTGCCGCCACAGGTCGCGCAGCAGGTTCAGCGCCGCCGCGCAGGTGTAGGCGTACGGCTGCTGCTGGCGCGTCAGGGTCTGGGCACGTGCCCGGCGGGAGAGTCTCAGGTACGTCTCCTGCAGCAGGTCGTCGGCGTCGTGCGGATTGCCGGTCAGGGCCAGCAGCCGGCGCCGCAGCCTCGGCATCACGGCGGTGAACGCCTCGTCGAACTCGGCGGCGGTCATGTGGTCGGTGAATGCCGTCGTGCCCGTGCCCGTGCCCGTGCTCGTGCTCGTGCTCGGCGTCGTGATGCAGGTGTTCTCCACGGTGTTCCCCCGGGGTCCGGCTGTCTCAGGCTGTCGTTGGGCTCAGGGAGGCGGGACCGTACTTGGCCGCCGGCGCATCGGTCAGGAGCGCCCAGTACCGGTCCCCGTACGACCAGTGCCACCACTCGGTCGGGTAGTTGACGAACCCGGCGGCGGTCATGGCCCGGCCCATCGCCGCACGGTTGGCCCGGGCTTCGGCGCCGACGTTGGGCGCGGCGGTGCGGCAGCCCCCCTCGCTCTCCTCGGGGGTGGCGTTGACCTCCGTGCCGAGCGGCAGTTCGGCACCGTCGGCGGTGCACAGCGTCAGATCCACCGCACCGCCGCTGACGTGCGGGGCGACCTCCGGGGGCGAGATGTACGCGCTGGCCAGCTCGCGGATCCGGTCCGGTCCGGCGTCCGGATGCGCCGTGCGCAGCGTCGCTGCGTACTCGTCGAAGTAGCGGCGCTGCAGCGCGGGCGGCCGGAAGCCCTCCACCACCAGCAGGCGGATACCCGCGGGCAGTGCCTCCTGTGCGAGCAGGAGCCGGCGCAGCACGTCCGCCCGCAGATGTGCATACGAGCCGTCGTGGTCGGTCTGCCGCCTGTCGACCCGTAGTGCGGCGACCCCCCGGGCGTCGACCAGGGGTTCACCGTTCTCGGTGACACGCGTGGCGGCGACCCGGGGGTCCGAGAGCAGGATGATGTCCGTCACGCTCACAGCGTCGAGGCGGACGGTGCAGGATCGATGCAGATCCTCTGCAGGACCCCTGCACCGCCTGCACCGCCGGGAACGGGCCACCCGCATCGCCGGACCGGACGGGTTTCGGTCACCCCTGCGCCACATCTGGCATCCGTGAAACCGGAGGCCCGGTGCCGGACGTACACCTCAATGGGGGCCGACGCGTTGTCCCCGGATGCGGAACGTGAAATCGGGGGACGCGGTGGACGTTTGCCTTCTGGGTCCGGTCGAGGTGTTGAGCGGGGGACACCGGATCGCGCTGAAGGGTGCCAAGCCGACCGCGATCCTCGCGGCCCTCGTCGTCCATCTCGGAGAGGTGCTGTCCGCCGAGCGGCTGGTCGATCTGGTCTGGGAGGAGGAGCCGCCCGCCACCGCGCGGGCGCTCGTCGCCTCGCACGTCTCCGGGCTGCGCCGGGCCCTGGCCGGTACGGAGGGCGCGGAGGCCATCCGTACCCGCACCCCGGGTTACGTCGCCGAGTTCCCGCCCGCCGCCGTGGATGTCCGTCGTTTCGAGAAGGCGTTCGCGGCCGGCCGGAGGGCGGCCGTCGAAGGGCGGGCCGAGGAGGCCGTCGAGACCCTGCAGGCGGCGTCGCGGCTGTGGCGCGGCCGGGACGCACTGGAAGGGCTCGGCCAGTCCTTCGCCCGGGTGGAGGCCCTGCGGCTGACGGAACTCCGCCTGGAGGCGCAGGAGTTCCGCTTCTCCGCCGAACTTGACCTGGACCGCCGTACGGATCTCGTCTCCGAACTCGTCGCCCATGTCGCCGCCCACCCGCTCAGGGAGCGCCCGCGCGGCCTGCTGATGACCGCCCTGTTCCGCACCGGCCGGATGCCCGACGCGTTGCGCTGCTACGACGAGGGGCGCCGGCTGCTCCGTACGGAACTGGGCGCGGACCCCGGCCCGGAACTGCGCGCGCTGCACGAGGCCCTGCTCCGGACGGACACCACGGTGCTGGGAGCGCCGGCCGCCCGAAGGCCCGCGCCCGCCGGGAAGAGACCCCAGCCCGCACCGGCCGCGGCTGCCCCGCGCCCGGACGAGGACACCCCGGCAACCCGCCGTGCCGAGCGGCCCCACGACGGCGCCGGTCATCCGGTTCCCACCCAACTCCCGCCCGACGCATCCGACTTCATAGGCCGCACCGAACAGACGGCCTGGGCGACCGCCCTGCTGGAGAACGTGCGCAACCCGCTGCGCACCGCGCCGCCCATCGGGGTGATCTCCGGCCGGTCGGGCACCGGCAAGACCGCCCTGGCCGTCCACGTGGGCCATCGCACCGCCGCGCTCTTCCCCGACGGACAGCTCTTCGTGGACCTGCGCGCCTCGGACTCCGAGCCGGTACGGACCGTGGACGCCCTGGCCAGACTGCTGCGTGCCCTCGGGGTCGACCCGCAGACCCCGGCGCGCGACGAGGACCTCCTCGGGCTGTACCGCACGCACATCGCGCGCCGCCGGGTCCTGCTCGTCCTCGACAACGCTGTCAGCGAGGCCCTGCTGCGCCCGCTGCTCCCGCCGGGCGGCGGCTCGGCCGTGCTGATCACCGCCCGCCGCCGGCTCGTCGCGCTGGAGGGCGCCGCCCACCTCGATCTGGGGGTGCCGTCCGAAACGGAGGCGCTCGACCTGCTGGCCCGCGTGGCCGGTCCGACGCGGCCCGCGCTGGATCCCGACCGGGCCGCCGAGATCGTCGCGCTGTGCGGCCGGCTGCCGCTCGCCGTCCGGATCGCCGGTGCCCGTCTCGCCGCCCGGCCCCACTGGACACCGGCGCGGCTCGTGTCGCGCCTGGGGGACGAGCACCGTCGGCTGGACGAGCTGCAGGCCGGCGACCTGGAGGTGCGCGCGAGCCTCGGCATGGGCTATGCGGACCTGGACGAGCAGGAGCAGCGCGCCCTGCGCCGTCTGGCCCTGATGGATCTGCCCGACTTCGCCGCGTGGGTCGCCGGGCCGCTCCTGGAGGTGAGCGAGGACGACGCGGAGGACGCGGTCGAACAACTCGTGGACTGCCACTTCGTGGAGGTCGTGGGCACCGACGAGACGGGCAGAACGCGCTACCGGATCCACGACCTGGCGCGCGAGTACGCCCGGGAGCGCTGCCTGTCCGACGAGCCCCGGGAGGACCGGGAGACGGCGGTGCGCAGACTGGTCGGCCGCTGGCTGACCATGGCCCGCATCGCGGCCGCCCACGGCCCGGGCGGCGCGTCACGGCTCCTCCCCGTCCCCGCCACGGACGGGCCGGCAAAGGCCTCGGGCGGGCCGGCACGGACATCGGGCGAGCCGGTCCCGCCGGCGGACGTACCGGCCCACCTGACGGACGAGCCGGCCGCGTGGTTCGCCGCCGAGCAGCCGTGCCTGCTGGCCGCCGTCATCCACTGCGCGGACCACGGAATGTTCGACGCCGCCCGCGAACTCGCCGCCACCCTCATGGCCGCCTCCGCGGCCCTCTACAACCAGTTCGACGCCTGGTCCCGTTCCCACGACGCGGCCCTGGCGGCGGTACGCCGGGGCGGGGACGTCGAGGGCGAGGCCTGGCTGCTGAACGGCCTGGGCCAACTCCGCCTGGAGCAGGACCGCTTCGACGAGGCCTACGCGTTCTTCGCCCGCGCGCTGCGCCTGTTCGAGGAGCGGTCCGTACGCACCGGCTGCGCGGGCGCGCGGGCCGGCATGGGCGCCGCCCGCCGCGAACAGGCCCGCTTCGACGAGGCGCTGCCCCTGCTGACCTCGGCGCTCGAACAGTACCGGGAGCCGGAGGACATCTCGTCCATGGCCCATGTGCTGTACGGCATCGGATACATCCACCGGGAGCAGGGCCGCGACGACGAGGCGTGGGAGGCGCTCTCCGACGCCCACCGCCTGTACGTCACCGCCCGGGACCGGCACGGTGAGGCGCTCGCGCTGCGCTCACTGGGCCTGTGCCACCGGGCGCGGGGTGACATGGCCGGTGCGGAGGCCCTGCTGCGGGAGTCCCTCGCGATCTTCGAGGAGACGGACGACGCCTACGGCGTCATGTACGCGAGCCTGTCGCTGGCCAAGGCCGAGTTCCGGCAGGGCCGGATGACCGAGCCCCGGCAGCGGCTCGGCCGGTGCCTGGAGATCACCCGCAAGCGTCAGGACATGTTCGGCGAGGCCCTCGTCCTGCGCACCCTCGGCGAGTGGCATCTCGCCGCGTCCGAGTGGGAGGCGGCGACCGAGACCCTGCGACAGTCCCTCGGGCTGTGGGACAAGCTGCAGCTGCCGCTGTGGCGTGCCCGCACCCTGCGGGACCTGGCCCGTGCCGCACGGGCCCAGGGCGGGACCGGCACGGCCCGAGAGTGCGAACAGGAGGCGTACGAGGTCTTCCGCCGGCTCGGCACCCGCGAGGCCCTGGAACCCCCGGAGCCGGGTGGCGCTCCGGAACGCTGAGGCAGCCACCGCAGACGTCGGTGCAGAGAGAAAACGCGTGGACCCCCCCGGCGCCCGTACGGGACACTCCGACTCCTGTCCTGCTGGTCCGACAACACAGGGTTTGGGATGGGTTCGCCAAAACCGCACGAAAACATGCCGAGCAGGGGTTCGGTTCTCCTCGCACTTCGCTACTACGGACGGGAACTGGCGCGTCTGCGCCGGTTCACCGGTCCGGCCATGCTGCTCCCGGCGCTGGGCAACATCGGCATCTTCTACATCGCGCCACTGATCGTCGCGAAACTGGTCGGCCGGGTCGCCGGGGGCGGCTCCGCCGGCGTCGACGCCATGCTGCCCTACGTCCTCGGCTTCGCCGGGGTGCTGCTGCTCGGCGAGACGCTCTGGCGGATCGGGCTGCACTGCCTGAACCGCCTCGACGCCCACGGCGTCGAGCACCTCTACATCATCGGCATGGACGAACTCTTCGCGAAGGACGCGGCGTTCTTCCACGACAACTTCGCCGGGTCGCTGACCAAGCGGGTCCTGAGCTTCGCCTCCCGCTTCGAGGAGTTCGTCGACACGCTGGCCTTCTCGGTCATGGGCAGCTTCGTACCGCTGCTCTTCGCGTCGGTGGTGCTGTGGCAGTACGACCCGCTGCTCGTGGCCGGCCTCCTGACGCTGATCACCCTGACGGCGGTGTGCGTCACGCCCCTCATCCGCCGCCGCCAGATCCTCGTCGCCCGGCGCGAGGAGGCGATCGCCCGGGTCTCGGGTCACGTCGCCGACAGCCTGATGAACATGGACACGGTCCGGGCGTTCGCCGCCGAGGACCGTGAGGCGGCCGAACACCGGTCGCGGGTCGCGCAGTCGCGGCGGCTGATGCTGCGTTCGTGGGACTACGGCAACCTGCGCATCGACACGCTGGTCGCGCCTCTGTCGGTACTGACCAACGTGCTGGGCCTGGTGCTCGCCGTCGCCCTCGGCGCGGGGGAGCACGGGGTGGAGGCGATCATCGTCGCTTTCACCTACTACGCCAACGCGACCCGCATCATGTTCGAGTTCAACCAGATCTACCGCCGTCTGGAGAGCTCGATGACGGAGGCCGCGCAGTTTACCGAACTGCTGCTGCAGCCGCCCACGGTGCTCGACCCGGAGACGCCGGAACCGCTGCGGACCGAGGGCTCGGGCGTCCGGTTCGAACAGGTGAACTTCACCCACGGTGGAGGGCGGCCGCTCTTCGAGGGGCTGGAACTGGACGTGCCCAGCGGGTCGAAGATCGGTCTCGTGGGCCGCTCCGGCGGCGGCAAGACCACCCTCACCCGGCTGCTGCTGCGGATGACGGACGTGGACGGCGGCCGGATCCTGATCGGGGGTCAGGACATCAGCCGCCTGAGCCAGGCGGACCTGCGCAGCCGGCTCGCCTACGTCCCGCAGGACCCGGCGATGTTCCACCGCACGCTGCGGGACAACATCGCGTTCGCCCGGCCGGGCGCCACCGAGGCCGAGATCCGGCGGGCTGCGGAGGCCGCGCACGTCACCGAGTTCGCCGACGCCCTCCCGGACGGATTCGACACCATGGTGGGTGAACGCGGCGTCAAACTGTCCGGCGGGCAGCGCCAGCGGGTCGCCCTCGCCCGGGCCGTCCTGCGCGACGCGCCGATCCTGCTGCTCGACGAGGCGACCAGTGCGCTGGACTCCGAGAGCGAGATCCTCGTCCAGGAGGCGCTGTGGCGGCTCATGGAGGGCCGGACGGCCCTGGTGGTGGCGCACCGGCTGAGCACGGTGGCGGGCATGGACCGGCTGGTCGTCCTCGACCGCGGCCGGATCGTGGAACAGGGCTCGCACCAGGAGCTCCTCGCCGCCGAGGGCGCGTACGCGAAGCTGTGGAAGCACCAGTCGGGAGGCTTCCTGCACGACAGCGACAGCGACAGCGACAGCGACACCGGCAGCGACACGGGTGTCCTGCGGAACCAGGCGATGAACAGTGCATAGTTTGTCCCGATGTGAGTGTCGAAGCTGAAGGTCGAGAGCTCCCGGGACGGCGGCGGCTGGCCCGCGCGGTGCTGACGGGCGTGGCCGCCGTCGGGGCCGGGCTGGTCGCCGGCTCCTCCCGCGTGCCCATGGCCACGCCGCCCGGGGGAGGGGCCGGATCGCGGCCGACCACCCCCGAAGCGGCGCTCCGCGAACTGGTGACGGGGAACGGGCGCTGGCGGACCTACCACGAGCGGCACCCCGACCAGACGCGGACCGTGCGCCGCACACTGGTCGCCGGCCAGCACCCCTTCGCCGTCGTCCTCGGCTGCGTCGACTCCCGGGTCCCGCCGGAGCTGGTCTTCGACCAGGGCCTCGGCGATCTGCTGACCGTGCGCTCGGCGGGCGAGGTCCTGGACGAGGCGGTCCTCGGGAGCATCGCCTACGGGGTCCTGGAGCTGCGCATCCCGCTTGTCGTGATCCTGGGGCACCAGTCGTGCGGGGCCGTCGGCGCGGCCGTGCGGGCGGCCGAGGGCGGGCCGCCCCTCCCGGGGCACATGCAGTACCTGGTCGACCAGATCCGCCCCGCCATCGACCGCGGGCTGCGGGGAGCCGCGCGGATCGACGCCGCGATCACCGCGAACGTACGGCTGGTACGGGGGAGGCTGGCCGCGGAGCCCGAGATGGCCGCCCGGGTCGCCGCGGGGACGCTGGCCGTGGTGTGCGCCCGGTACGAACTCACCAGCCAGCGGGTGCGGCTGGTGCGCTGAGCGCACGCCGGCGTACGAATGCCCGTGCGTCAGCGCGGTGCGCGCCGGACCGCACGTCCGGGTGATCATTTACGGGCGGGGCGGCTTTCGGCGTCCGAGGCACCCGGGGGCCGGGAGAGTTGCCCCATGATCATCGACTCTTCCCCGATGCCCGACCCCGACCCCGGCGCCGGCAGCGACCCCGACCCCGGCGCCGGCAGCGACCCCGGCGCCGGCGCCGGCTCCGGGCCCGCGGCGGACCCCGCCCGCCGGCCTTCCCGTCGCACGGTCATCGCAGGCGCCGGAGCGGCCGTGGCCGCGGGAGCCGGCGCCCTCACCGTCGCCACCGCGTCCGCCGGCACCCCGCAGGCGCCGTCCGGATCCGCGCGCCCCGACTGGGAGACCTGCCTCACCGTCGCGCGGGCCGTCCTCGTACGGGGTGACGACGACGAGCCCCTGGTGCCCGGTTACGCGGACATCCTCCTCAGGAACGGCCTGCCGCGCTCCCGCATGCCCCGCCGGAAGGTACTGGTCGTCGGCGCCGGGCCGGCCGGCCTGACCGCCGCCCACCTGCTGCGCGGGGCCGGGCACGAGGTCACCGTCATCGAGGCCAACGGCAACCGCGTCGGCGGCCGGATCAAGACCTTCCGCACCGGCGGGCACGAGAAGTCCCCCGCCGCCTTCGCCGACCCCAAGCAGTACGCCGAGGCCGGCGCCATGCGGATCCCCGACAGCCACCCCCTGGTCACCGGCCTGATCGACAGCCTCGGCCTGAAGCGCAGGCGCTTCCACCTCGTCGACGTCGACGGCTCAGGCCGTCCCGCGTACCGCACCTGGATCTTCGTCAACGGCGTCCGCGTCCGCCGCGCCGACTACGCGCGCGCCCCGCAGACCCTGAACCGCTCCTTCGGGGTGCCGGCGGCGTACGAGGGGATCCCCGCCGCGCAGATCGTCCGGAACGCCTTCGCCCCCGTGCGCAGGGAGATCGAGGGCAGGAAGGACAAGGCGCTCGTGGAGGGCTGGGCCCGCATCATCCAGCGCTACGGCCACATGTCGATGTACCGCTACCTCACCGAGGAGGCGAAGCTCGACGAGCGCACCATCGACCTGATCGGAACCGTCGAGAACCTCACCTCCCGGCTCCATCTCGCCTTCGTGCACAGCTTCATCGGGGCCTCGCTCATCAGCCCCGACACCGCCTTCTTCGAACTGCCCGGCGGCACCGCCACCCTGGCCGACGCACTCTACGCCCGCGTCGAGGACATCGTGCGGCTCGACCGCCGCGCCACCCGGATCACCCACGGGGAGGGCAGGGTCACCGTCGACACCGTCTCCGAGGGCCGCGGCGGCCGCCCCGTGCAGCGGGAGACCTTCACCGCCGACGCCGCGATCATCACCGTCCCCTTCTCCGGACTGCGCCACATCCCGGTCACCCCCGCGCTCTCCTACGGCAAGCGGCGCGCGATCACCGAACTGCACTACGACGCGGCCACCAAGGTGCTGCTGGAGTTCAGCCGACGCTGGTGGGAGTTCGACGAGGCCGACTGGAAGCGCGAACTGGAGGCCGTACGGCCCGGCCTGTACCGCGCCTACCAGCTCGGGCGGACCCCGGAGGACGGCGCGCTGCTGGGCGCGCACTCCTCCGTACCGCGCAGCGGGATCTCCGGCGCGCAGCGGGCGCACTACGCGGCCTGCCGAAGCCTCGGCCGCGACCAGCCCGAAGCCGCCAAAGTCATCGGCGGCGGCTCGGCCACCGACAACCCCAACCGCTTCATGTTCCAGCCCTCCCACCCCGTCGAGGGCAGCCCGGGCGGGGTCGTGCTCGCCTCCTACAGCTGGTCGGACGACGCCCTGAAGTGGGACTCCCTCGACGACGACGAGCGTTACCCGCGTGCGCTCGCGGGCGTCCAGGAGGTGTTCGGGCAGCGGATCGAGGTGTTCTACACCGGCGTCGGCCGTACCCAGTCCTGGATGCGGGACCCGTACGCCTACGGCGAGGCCTCCGTACTGCTGCCGGGCCAGCACACCGAACTCTTCCCGCACGTGCGCGGCGCCGAGGGGAACCTGCACTTCGCCGGCTGTCACACCTCCGTCAAGCCGGCGTGGATCGAGGGCGCCCTGGAGTCCGCGGTGCGCACCGCGCTGGAGGTCCACACCTCGGGGTGAGCACGGGCCCGGCCGGCCCGGGCCCGCGTCTCAGCTCTCGGCGAGCACGATCACCCAGTCGTGCTCGCCGAAGCGGACCCGCTGCCGCTTGTCGGGATTGAGCCGCACCCCGTAGGCGGGGGCGGTGCCGGCCTCCGCCCGCAGGCGGTAGCCGACCGCGCACTCCCGGCGGCGGCGCGCCGACTCGACCAGCGTGGCGAACGCGACCTCCCGGTCGGTCCCGACGTAGTCCGCCACGGGCCTCAGGTAGAACTCGCTGCCCTCCGCCCTGAACAACTCCTCGAAGACGGCGGCGAGATGTCCGCTCTCCGAGATCTGTGTCATCAGCAGGCTGATCAGGCGGCCGCTGACGATGAAGTCGGCGCCGGCCCGCGCAGGGGCGAGCAGGCGGTTGGCGTCGTCCGACATCTCGGTGGTGAGCGGGAGTTCGCGGCCCGCGGCCTCCCCGATGGCCCGCAGGTGCAGCAGCGTCACCAGCGTCCGGTCGTCGTCCGTGCCGCTCCCGGACTCCGGGGCGAAGGCGGGCGGGACCGTGTCGGGCGGCGTGGCCGGGGCGGTGCTCTCGCGGCCCGTCTCCCCGATCACGATCACGCTGTCGTACCCGGGCACGTCCAGCTTGGCGAGGACGTCCGGGTCGGTGATGTCCCCGCAGTGGAAGGCCACGTCGAGACGGCTGCGGGCCGCCGCGACCTCGGCGGCGGCCCGCAGTGTCGACTCGTCTCCGAGGGCCACGACGTCCAGGGTGGTGCCGGCGCTGACGAACTCGTCGAGCTGCTCGACGACGAGCGGGGCGCGCCGGTTCCAGCCGAGGAGGAGCAGGCGTTCGGCGAAGCGGGGCCGGGGGCGGGCGGTGACGATCGCGTCCTCGTCGACCCAGGGGCCCGCCGGCTCCGGCACGGCCGTGTCGTCGTCCTCGGAGACCAGGACGATCAGGTCGCCCGCGCCGATCTCCGTACCGGGGTCCGGATTGAGCGCGACACGGCCGTCGGGATGCAGGAGGCCGACCACCGAGGACGTGGTGAACGCCAGGAGGGACTCGCCGAAGGTGCGGCCGGTGAGCCCCGCGGCGGCCGCGGTGTAGAACTCGTCCCCGGCGAAGTCCAGCAGGTCCTGGTAGACGAGGGAGAGTCCGGGCTGCCGGGCGGTCTGGACGAGGAGCCGGGCGATGATCTCGTCGGCGCACAGCACGTGCCCGCCGGGTCCGGCCGCCAGCCGGGCCGTGAGGTGGTTGCGGGTGTCGCGGACCGCGGCGACCACCACCGCTTCGCGCGGGCGGGGGAGCGCGGCGTCCAGGGCGAGCAGGGTCTTCACGACGTGCGCGTCGCCGCGGTCTCCGTCGGGCGGCAGCACGAGGACCGCCTTCGCCGTCTGCGGGCTCACCCGGGCCAGTACCGTCGGGTCGGTGGTGGGGCCGCTGCGGCAGATGATCCGTGTGGCGCCCGCGCCCGCGCCCGTCCGGGTTCCCGTGTCGTCGAGGCCCGTGGTGATCTCGTCCTCCATGTCCACCTTGTCCTTGGGGGCGAGGACGGCGATGGCGGACCGGCGCTGGTTGGCGTTGGCCCTGGCGAGCTCGGCCACCACCGGGAAGATCTGGTCGGACCAGCCCAGGACGACGGTGTGCCCCGCCTCCAGCACCGTGGAGTGCCCGCGCCGCAGCGACATGAGGCGCTGGTTGATACCGGTGGTGATCAGACTGACCAGCGTCGACACGAACAGCAGGGCGACCAGGGCGAGCGTCACCGAGGCCAGCACGTACAGGGGCGAGCCGACCGCGCCCCCGAGCTTGAGGGTCTGCCCGACGCTGACCCATACGGCCGTGAGCCGCCCCGGCAGGGTCGTCGGGGCGGCCCGGTCGGCCCAGACGAGCACCGCGCTCGCCGGGACCACGACGGCCAGGCAGCCGAGTGCCAGCCATCCGATGAGCGGGGCGGTTCCGCCCGCCACCAGGGTGTCGAAGCGGTACCGCAGGCGCAGCCGCAGGGACGTCGTGTGCTGCTGTGCCATGTGTACTCCCTCGTCGCCCGCGCTGCTAACCCGCGGGAGCCCCGGCGGTTACGGCCTGAACGGCCCTGCGCGCGCCCGTCCACGGGACCGGGCGGCCCGTGCGAGCGAGCGTGAGCGGGGCTGGTCCGAGCGGGCGGTCAGGGGCGCAGGGCGGCGATGACCTCGTCGGTGGTGCTCACCTTGCCGATGCGCGGGAAGATCTTGCCGAAGGTGTGGGCGTGGGAATCGGGGTCGGTGTCGGCGGTGGCGTCCTCGGGGAAGACCAGGTCGTAGCTGAGCTCCCACGCCGTACGGGCGGTGGACTCGACCCCGACGCTGGTGGAGATGCCGGCCAGGACGATGCGGTGGATGCCGCGCCGCCGCAGCTGCAGGTCCAGCTCGGTGCCGGTGAAGGCGCCCCAGTGGCGCTTGGTGACGACCACGTCCCCGAGGGCGGCCAGCTCGGCGGGGATCTCGGAGAACGCGGCGGGCGGGGCGGCGGCCGGACCGGGGCGGTCCACGTTCGCGGTGGGGAGGTCACCGCCGTCCGGCGACCAGGCCACCTTGACCAGCACCACGGGCAGCCGCCGCGCGCGGAACGCCTCGGCGAGCGCGACGCCCCGCCCCAGGACCTCGGGGGCGGGCCGGGTGGTGGGCAGGGCCAGGATGCCGGACTGCAGGTCGATGAGGACCAGGGCGGTGTCCTCGCCGAGGACGAGGCCGTTCGGGTCGGCGGGCATGTGCTCTCCTTCGGAGCCGGGTGCGGTGGGGTCACCCCGGGCGCTCGGTCAGAGAGGAAAGCCTGTCAGACGGGGCCGGGCGCACCCCGGCTGCGCTCCCGCATGTCGCGCACCACGTCGCGCACGACGTCGAGGACCCGGCAGGACCCGGCGGGACCTGCGAACCCCCTAGAATGCGAACATGAGTACGAATATGGGGGAGGACCGCCCCCTCCTGTCGACGGCGCTGACCGGGGCAGAACTGCTGCGCTGGTACTGGACCCTGGCCGAACTGACCGTACTGGCACGGCAGATGGGCGTACCGGTCCGGGGCGGGAAGGCCGCAGTCACCGCCCGCCTCGCCGCCGCGCTCGACGGCCTGCCCGTGCCGGGGCCCCCGGCGCCCGCCACGCCCCGCCGTGCGGCGGGACGCCGGCTCGCCGCACCCGTCGACGGCACGACGGTGATCCCGCAGGGGCAGCGCTGCAGCCAGGTGCTGCGGGAGTACTTCGTCCGCGAGATCGGCCCCGGCTTCCACTTCGACGCCTTCATGCGCGAGTACATCGCCGGACACGCGGGACACACCCTCGCCGAGGCAGTGGAGCACTGGCACGCGACCCGGGCCCGGGCGGCCGAACCCCGAGAGGTCGGAGCCCAGTTCGAGTTCAACCGCTTCCTGCGCGACTGGTACGCCCGGCACCCCGGCGGCGCCCGCCCGGACGCCCTGGCCGCCTGGCGCACCCACCGGTCCCGGCCCCGCGACGCACGGCACCGGACCCCGCTCCCTGATCCGGCCTGACCGACAGGACACCCCCTGGGGGCGCCCGGGCCGTCGCCCGGCGTCGCGGACATACTGATCGCCGTGAAGACCGTATCCGAGACCGACACCCACGACCCTTCCGCCGACGACTCCGTCCTGTTCCGCGTCGAGGGGCGGACCGGCGTGGTCACCCTCAACCGGCCCCGGGCCCTCAACGCCCTCACCCACCCCATGGTGCTCCGGATCGCCGAGGCCCTCGACGGGTGGGCGGACGACCCCGCCGTGGAGCAGGTCCTCATCCGCGGATCCGGCGAGCGCGGGCTGTGCGCGGGCGGCGACATCCGGGCCATCCACGACGACGCCAAGGCCGGGAACACCGCCTCGGCCGGCTTCTGGCGCGACGAGTACCGGCTCAACGCGCGCATCGCCCGCTACCCCAAGCCCTACGTCGCCCTCATGGACGGCATCGTCATGGGCGGCGGCGTCGGCGTCTCCTCCCACGGCAGCGTCCGCGTCGTCACCGAACGCTCCCGCGTCGCCATGCCGGAGACCGGCATCGGCTTCGTCCCCGACGTCGGCGGGACCTGGCTCCTCGGCCGCGCCCCCGGCCGGCTCGGCACCCATCTCGCCCTCACGGGCACCTCCGTGGGCGCAGCGGACGCGCTGCTGTGCGGGCTCGCCGACCACTTCGTACCCGCCGAACGCCTCCCGGAGCTGACCGCCGCGCTCGCCGGGGCCCCCGCCCAGGAGGTGCTGCCGCGGTACGCCGCCACGCCCGCCCCCGGGGTGCTCGCGGGCCGGCGCTCCTGGATCGACCACTGCTACGCGGCCGACACGGTCGAGGAGATCGTGGAACGGCTGCTCGGCCAGGGCGAGCCGGAGGCGAAGGAGGCCGCCGAGACGATCCTGGCCAAGTCCCCGACCGCGCTGAAGACCACCCTCGCCGCCGTGCGCCGGGCCGCGGCCCTCGGCACACTGGAACAGGCGCTGGCCCAGGAGTTCAGGGTTTCCTGCAACGCCCTCACCTCGCCCGATCTGGTAGAGGGCATCCGGGCACAGGTCGTCGACAAGGACCGCGCCCCCCGCTGGTCCCCGCCGACGCTCGCCGAGGTCACCGAGGCCGACGTGGAACGCTTCTTCGCCCCGCTCGGCGAGGACCGCGAACTGCACCTGCCGTAGCCCTCCCGGGGACGGGCGAGAGGGGCGGCCCCGGCCGGCACGGGCCCGCCCGCGGAGAGCGCGGCGGGCGCCGCCCCGCACCGCCCTATGCGTTGCTGCCCACGTACTCGCGCAGGTGGCGGGCGGTCAGGGTGTCCCCGTCGGCCACCAGGGCCGCCGGGGTGCCCTCGAAGACGACCTGGCCGCCGGAGTGCCCGCCGCCGGGACCGATGTCGATCAGCCAGTCGGCGTGCGCCATCACCGCCTGGTGGTGCTCGATGACGATCACCGAGTTGCCGTCGTCGACGAGCCGGTCCAGCAGGGCCAGCAGCTTGTCGACATCGGCCATGTGCAGTCCGGTCGTCGGCTCGTCCAGGATGTAGGTGGAGGACTTCTCCGCCATGCTGATCGCGAGCTTCAGCCGCTGCCGCTCACCGCCCGACAGGGTGTTGAGCGGCTGGCCGAGCCGTACGTACGACAGGCCCACGTCGGCCAGTCGCCCGAGGACGGTCCGGGCCTGGCCGGTGGCGAAGAACTCGTGCGCCTCCGCCACCGGCATGTTCAGCACCTCGCTGATGTTCTTGCCGCGCAGCCGGTACGTCAGCACCTCGGTGGTGAAGCGCCTGCCCTCGCACTCCTCGCACACCGTGGCCACCCCGGCCATCATCGCCAGGTCCGTGTAGACGAGCCCGAGACCGTTGCACTTCGGGCAGGCTCCTTCCGAATTCGCGCTGAACAGCGCCGCCTTGACGCCGTTGGCCTTGGCGAAGGCGGTCCGGATCGGCCCCAGCAGTCCGGTGTAGGTGGCCGGGTTGGACCGCCGTGAGCCGCGGATCGGCGACTGGTCGGCCACCACCACCCCTTCGCGCCCGGCCAGGTAGCCGTGGATCAGGGAGCTCTTGCCGGAGCCGGCGACGCCGGTCACCACGGTCAGCACGCCGAGCGGCACGTCCACGCTGACGTCCTTGAGGTTGTGCAGGTCGGCGCCCTTCACCGACAGGTGGCCGCGCGGGCCGCGCACCGACTCCTTCAGGCGCGCCCGGTGTCCGAGATGGCGTCCGGTGAGGGTGCCGGAGGTGCGCAGACCGGTCACGTCCCCGCTGTAGCAGAGCTGTCCGCCCGCCGTGCCCGCGCCCGGGCCGAGGTCGACGACGTGGTCGGCTATGGCGATGACCTCGGGCTTGTGCTCCACGACCAGCACGGTGTTGCCCTTGTCGCGCAGCCGCAGCAGGAGGTCGTTCATCCGCTGGATGTCGTGCGGGTGCAGGCCGGTGGTCGGCTCGTCGAAGACGTAGGTGACGTCGGTGAGGGAAGAGCCGAGGTGCCGCACCATCTTCACGCGCTGGGCCTCGCCGCCGGACAGCGTGCCGGAGGGGCGGTCCAGGCTGAGGTAGCCCAGGCCGATCTCGACGAGGGAGTCGAGCAGGCCCCGGAGGTTGGCCAGCATCGGCGCCACCGAGGGGTCCTCGATCCGGCGTACGAATCCGGCCAGTTCGCTGATCTGCATCGACGCGCACTCGGCGATGTTCACGCCGTGGATGCGCGAGGACAGCGCGGCCGCCGAGAGGCGGGCACCGCCGCAGTCCGGGCAGGCGGTAAAGATCACCGCGCGGTCCACGAAGGCCCGGATGTGCGGCTGCATGGACTCGCGGTCCTTGGCCAGGTAAAGGCGGGTGATCTTGGTGATCAGACCCTCGTAGGTGAAGCCGTTCGAGCCCGACTTCACCTTCACCGAGCCCTTGTGGAGGAAGTCGGCCCACTCCTGCTCGGTGAAGTCCTTGAGCTTGGTGTCGGGGGAGTAGAAGCCGGAGTTCGCCATGTTCTGCCAGTACCAGGAGTCCACGGCGAAGCCGGGGACGGTGATCGCGCCCTCGTTGAGCGAGAGTTCGCGGTCGACGAGCTGGTCCACGTCGATGTCGGAGACCTCGCCGACACCCTCGCAGCGGGGGCACATCCCCTCGGGGTTGTTGAAGCTGAACGCGCTGGACGTGCCGATGTGGGGCGTACCGACACGGGAGTAGATGATGCGCAGCATGGTGTAGGCGTCGGTGGCGGTCCCCACGGTGGAGCGGGAACCCGCGCCCATCCGCTCCTGGTCGACCACGATGGCGGCGCTGAGGTTGTGCAGCCCGTCCACGTCCGGCCGGCCGAGGGCCGGCATGAAGGACTGGACGAAGGCGGTGTACGTCTCGTTGATCATCCGCTGTGACTCGGCTGCGATGGTGCCGAAGACGAGGGAGGACTTCCCGGATCCGGAGACACCGGTGAAGACCGTCAGACGACGCTTGGGGATGTCCAGCGAGATGTCGGCGAGGTTGTTCTCGCGGGCTCCTCGTACCTGGATGACCTGGTGGTTGTCGGCGGCGATGTGCACGGAACTCCTCGAGGTGCGGCGTCTCGGCTTACTCTCTGCGCTTTACTCTATACGCTGTACTCTGTACGGTGTAGTCAATTAATGGCGAATGCTCGGAGGTCGCGGCATGGTGAAGGACCGGAGCGGGGCGGGCGACCCCGTCCGCACGCTGGAGCTGCTGTGGCGCGAGCCGGGGCAGCCGCCGCACGCCGGGCGGCGCGGCCCGCGGCAGGGCCTCAGCGTGGACGCCGTCGTGCGGGCCGCGACCGTCCTCGCCGACGAGGAGGGGCTGGCCGCGCTGACCATGCGGGCCCTGGCGCAACGCCTCGGCGTGACCCCGATGACCGTCTACACGTACGTCCCCGGCAAGGCCGAGCTGCTCGACCTGATGCTCGACGACGCGTACCTGCACATGGAGCGCCGGCCGGCCGGCCAGGACGAACCCTGGCAGGTCCGCGTCACCCGGATCGCCGAGGACAACCGGGACCTGATGCTGCGCCCCCCCTGGATCGCGGACCTGGCCGTCCCCCGCCCGCCGCTGGGCCCCGGAGTGATCGGGAAGTACGAGTACGAACTGGCGGCCTTCGACGGCATCGGCCTCACCGACACCGAGATGGACGCCGCCCTCACGCACCTGCTCGGCTTCGTGCACGCCAACGCGCTGGCCGCCGCCGACGACGCCGACCACAACCGCCGCCAGAGCCAGGAGGACTGGTGGGCCGTCAGCGCCCCGCTGCTGGAACGCGCCCTGGACCCGGACCGCTACCCGCTCGCCGGCCGCGTCGGCGCCGCGGTCGGCGGCTACCACCCCGGAACGATCTGGACCTTCGGCCTCCAGTGCGTGCTGGACGGCCTCACCCACCGCCTCGCCGCCCGCGCCACCCCCTTCTAGTGCCGTGACCCGGTGAACCTTTCCGGTCACAGCACTAGCGGTAGCCGGTGGGGTCGGCCGGGTGGCCGGGGTCCTGGACTTCGACCAGGTAGCGCCAGGCGTCGGGGCGGCTGCCGTCCAGGTCCGTGAAGCCGTAGACCTGAGCCAGCCGGCCGCTGGAGAGGGACCGGCCGTTCCAGCGGGAGACCTCCGGGTCCGCGGCGAGGGCCGCGACCGCGCGGCCCACGTACGCCGGGGTCTCGGAGATCGCGAAGTGCGGCACCGTGGTCAGCGCGTCCCGCCAGTTCTCCTCCGTCACACCGAAGGCGTCGAGCATCATCTCCGAGCGCAGCCAGCCCGGGGTCAGCGCCACGGCCGTGGCCCCGCGCGGGCCCAGCTCGTGCCCGAGCGCGAAGGCCATCCGCAGCACCGCCGACTTGGCGATGTCGTAGAAGAAGGAGACCCGGTAGCGGGTCGCGTTGTAGTCGGCGGTGCCGTCCGTCATCTCCACCACCAGACCGCCCGGCTCGCGCAGCAGCAGCGGCAGCGCGCAATGGCTCGTGATGGCGTGCGTGTCCACCGCCAGCCGCAGCAGCCGCAGCCCCTTGTCCAGGTCGTGTTCCCAGACCGTGCTGTCCCACTCGAAGAGCAGCTCACCGCCCCAGATGTCGTTCACCAGGACGTCCAGCCGGCCCTGTTCCGAGTCGATCCGCCCGACCAGCGCCTCTACCTCCGCCGGCACCAGATGGTCGGCGACCACCGCGATCCCCCGGCCACCCGCAGCGGTGACCAGCTCGGCGGTCTCCTCGATCGTCTCGGGCCGGTCGTACTCCGACCGCCGGCCCCGCGTGCTGCGCCCCGACACGTACACGGTCGCGCCCTGCGCGCCCAACTCCACCGCGATGCCCCGCCCCGCGCCGCGCGTCGCCCCCGCGACGAGGGCCACCCTGCCTTCGAGAGTCATACGCCGACCCTACGACGGTTCGCCCGCAGCCCGCAGCCCGCAGCCCGCAGCCCGCCGGACACGGCGACCGCCGGCCCGAACCGGGGGCGGGTCCGGCCAGAACCAGGTGACGGTGAGCGGGAAGCGGGCCGTGACGGTCGCGCGGGGGCGGTCCGTCAGCCCAGGGTGAGCGGGCGCTCCGGCGCCAGGTGAGCGGCGATCGCGTGGAGCACGTTCGAGCTGGCGTTCTGGATGGTGCTGCCGAGGCCCTGGGTCGCCACCGTCGCGATGGCGAGCTTCCGGGACGGCAGATAGGCGACCGTGCCCGCGTAGCCCGCGAACGACGGGTTCTGGACGATCCAGGTGTTCTCCACCGGCAGCCCCAGGGCGAACCAGGCGTTGTCCTTGATCTTGACGACGGGCGTGACCTGGAGCTTGTGCGACTCGGGTGTCAGCAGCTTCCCCTCGCCGATCGCGGTGAAGGACTTCGCCATGTCCTCCAGCGTCGCGGTCATCACCGCCCCCTCCGCCACCGTCCACGACGGATTCCAGTACGTGGAGTCCTCGAACACGCCCCGCTCGTTGTCGAAGCCGTGCAGCACCGGCGCGGGGATCTCGGCCCTGGACGAGATGGAGGTATGGGTCAGGCCCATCGGTTCGAGGACGTTCTCGCGCATCACCTCGCCCAGGGGCCGCCGCTCCACCCGCGAGATGATGTCGCCCAGGAGCACCCAGTTGGCGTGCGAGTAGGCGAATCCCGAACCGGGCGGCCGGGCCATGGGACGGGAGACCGCGATCCGCACCAGCTCCTCCCCGGTCCAGTGCCGGAAGGGGTCCTTGTAGAGGGCGGCGATGAAGGCCTTGTCCGTGACGTAGTCCGCGTACCCGGAGGAGGCGGACGCCAGCATCTTCAGCGTGATCGCGTCCGCGTGCGGGAGGTCCGGGCGCCAGCGCGAGAGCTTGTCGTCGAGCGTGACCCTGCCCTGATCGACCAGCTTGAGCAGCTCGGTCGTCATGTAGGGGATCGCCACCGAACCGATGCGGAACCGCATGTCCGTCGTCGCGGGGAAGCCCGTCATCGTCTCCCCGGCCGCGGCGGCCGTGACGCGTTCGCCGTCGACCCACACCCCGGCCATCGCCGCGGTGAGCTTGTACTTCGCCAGCGCCTGCGTCACCTGCCGCGCGGTGAATTCCTCCGTGTCACCCGGCAGGCACGTGCCGCCCTTCGAGATCTGGCCCGCCGGGCACTGCCGCGCGGCGCTCCGGGCGTCCGCGGAGGGATGGCCGCCCGCGAGCGTGGAACCCAGCAGCAGGGCGCCCAGACAGGTGAGGGCGAAGGTCCTGGGGTGGCGCACGGCGTGCCTCCATGCGGGTCGAAAGGCGAAGTCCCCCGCCTCGCGAGGGCAGGCCTCGTCCCGGCAGGCTAACCAGCGGCCCCACCCGTCGCACGCGGGAGACGTTCCACGGGTGACACCGATGACGGCCGCCCGCCTACGCCGCCATTCCGCCACCCGCCGCTGCCCCGGCGCCGGCGCCGGGGCTCAGCCCAGCGCCCGGACGTTCACCCGCACCGTGTGCCACCCCGTCGCCCCGTCCGGCACGGTGCCGCGGCGGACCCCCGTCTGGACGGTGCCCGAACCGTCCGTGGCGCGGACCTCAAGGGTGTGCGGTCCGGCGGTCGCCTCCCAGAGCCACACCCACTGCCGCCATGTGTCCACGCCGTCCGCGTCACCGAGCCGCGCCTCCTGCCACGGGCCGCCGTCCACCCGTACCTCGACCCGCCGGATGCCCCGGTGCTGCGCCCACGCCACCCCCGCCACGGCCACCCGGCCCGGCCGCAGGGCCGCGTACGGGCGCGGTGTGTCGATCCTCGACTGGGTCTTGACGGGGGCCTGCTGCGCCCAGGACCTGCGCACCCAGTAGGCGTCGTACGCGGCGAAGGTCGTCAGCCGCAGCTCGGCGAGCCATTTGCAGGCGGAGACGTAGCCGTACAGCCCCGGTACGACCATCCGGACGGGGAAGCCGTGCGCGAAGGGGAGCGGTTCACCGTTCATGCCGACGGCCAGCAGCGCCGCCCGGCCGTCCATGACCGTCTCGACGGGGGTGCCCAGCGTCATGCCGTCGACGGACCGGGCCACGAGCTGGTCGGCCGGGCCGCCCCGGGACGGCGGCCGCACCCCGGCCTCGCGGAGCAGGTCCGCGAGAGGTACACCGAGCCAGCGGGCGTTGCCCGCGTACGGGCCCCCGACCTCGTTCGACACGCAGGTCAGGGTGATGTCGTGCTCGACCAGCGGGCGGGCGAGCAGCTCCCGCAGGCCGAGACTGAGGGGCTGCGGCACCCCCTCGCCGTGGATGCGCAGCCGCCAGGTCCCGGCGTCCACCCGGGGCACGACCAGGGCGGTGTCCACCCGGTAGAAGTCCCGGACGGGGGTGAGGAAGGGGGAGAGCCCGGGCACCCGCAGGTCCGCGCCGGACGGCACCGGCGGCGCGGGGACGGCGGGCCGGGGAAGGACGAGACCGGCCCGGGAGGCGGTCGCTCCGGCCGAGCCGTGGGCGCTCAGGCGCCGGCCGGCCAGACCGGCGGCGGACGACACCGCCAGCACGCCGACGACCAGCCGGCCGAATCCGCGCCGGTCCATCGCCCAGGCACCCCCGGGCGGCGACCCGGCGGGCCGGGGCCGCCCGGCCACCGTGACCAGCAGCCCCAGCACCGCGGCCGCGGTCAGGCCGCCGGCGAGCGACGGCAGCGCGTCCTGCCAGGACGCCTCCGGCCGGCTGAGCGCGGCCACCGCCCCCAGCAGCCCGAACCCGCCCGCGACCGCGGTCCCCGCGGCCGGGCGGCGTACGGCGAGCAGCCCGGCCCCGGCGGCGACCGCGGTCAGCACGACGAGGATGCCGAGCGTCAGTACCGCCTTGTCGGCGGTGCCGAACAGGCCGATGGCCCACTCCCGGACGGCCACCGGCGTCAGGTCGACGGCCGCCGCGCCGACGGCGGTGACCGGGGAGGACTCGGGCCGGACCGCGGCCGTGACCAGCTCCGCCACCGCCAGCCCGGCGACTGCGGCGGCGATTGCGCAGACGGCACCCACCGCTCGCCGCGGCCTCCCGGAACCGCTCGGGTCTGCCCTCACACCGCCAGTGTGCCCCGCGCCCCCGGGCGGTGCGTCGTCGCCTCGGGGCGCGGCGCCGGTCAGTGCATGGGCGACGGCGGCACCCAGCGCCCGGTGCGCGGCGGCTTCACCCCGTAGTCGCTCTTCAGCTCCGCGGGGATGGCGTGGTGCATCACCCGGCCCCGGGTGAGGGAGGCCAGCTCGAAGCCGGAGAGCAGCGAGCCCGCCTTGTCGAGGGCCCACTCCGCGTACGGGCTGCTGTCCTCGATCGTCTCCAGCAGCCCCAGGAACACCGGCACCGCCTTGGCCGCCGTGTCCCAGGCGGTGCGCGGGATCTCCAGCCAGTCGCCGATGGTGTCGCCGACGAGGAACCGGACGGTGGCGGGGACCATCGGGTCGAAGAAGGTGCCCGGGACCACGTCCTCGTACATGCGCATCAGCTGGGCGTTGAGGCGGACGCCCTCGGGGGAGGGGCCGAGGTTGCGCAGGAGGTAGAGGTCGCAGTAGTCGCGGGCCTCGGTGAGGCTCTCCGGTACGGCCGACATGTCGCAGCCGAGCATGGCGCCCACGACACGCCAGGCGTAGAAGTAGGCCTCGGCGCCTTCCTCGCTCATGTGGATGCCGAGCCGGTGCATGGCGTCCAGGACCAGCAGGGAGAAGCAGATCTGACCTCCGATCATGTCCTCCTGGCAGATCGGCACTCCGTCCTTCTCGACGTCCCAGTGGCCGCCGTGGCGCAGGTGGTGGCGGACCGCCGCGTGCAGCAGCCGGACCTTCTGCGCGGCGGGGATGAACTTGCTGCCCTCCGCGAAGGAGTTGGTCTGCATCAGGTAAGTGACGAACTGCCCGGTGTTGGCCATCCGCCGGGAGGGGTACGCCATGGAGTGCGTCGAGGCCAGCAGGCGGGAGAGCCGGGGGATGGCGTAGGTCGCGGGCATGGCCGCGAAGGACAGGCCGGTGTTGATGTGGGCGGCGTTGTCCATGAAGAACAGCCTGGCCTGTTCCATCACGTCCCAGTCCACCCAGCTCGGGGGCATGGACGTGGCCTCGAAGTAGGCGCGTGCGGAGGCCGGGAGCTGCTCGGGGAGCTTGTCACCGGTGGTGGTGAAGAACCGCATGAGGGTGTTGAGGTCGCCGACCTCCCCGCGGCGGAACATCTCGGCGACGGTCTCGTCGGCGAGCGGATCACCCTGCGTGCTCAGGGCGTCGAGGGCGGCGTGGTCGTAACGGGCATGCGCGGGTGCGGTCTTGGTGGCGTTGGCGTTCACGGCGGTCGTCCTTGTCGTGTCTTGGGGTGCGGGCGGCCGGCCCGGGGCCGGACGGGCCGGGGCGGCCGCATGGGCTGGCGCGGCTACAGGGAGCGGTCGGCGGCCGTCGCGGCCAGCCCGCTCAGCGCGGACCGGGCCTCCGCGGGCAGCGCGGCGAGCTCCAGGGCGGCCCCGGCCCGGCCGATGCGTTCACGGATCATGTCCTCGACCTGCTGTCTGGCCCCGCACCGCTCCATCAGCTCGCGGACCGAGGAGGCCTCCTCCTCGCCCAGCTCCGGGTTCCCGACCAGCTTCGCCAGCAGCCGGCGCTCGTCCGGCCCGGCGGCCGCCACGGTCAGCGCGAGCAGCGCCGTGGGCTTGGCGTCCCGCAGGTCGTCCAGGTTGGACTTGCCGGTCCGTGCGGGGTCGCCGAAGGTCCCGAGCAGGTCGTCGCGCAGCTGGAATGCCTCCCCGAGCGGGAGGCCGTAGCCGGAGAAGGCGTCCAGCAGGGCGCGGGAGCCGCCGCCGAGGGTGGCGCCCAGGTGCAGCGGCCGCTCCACCGTGTACTTGGCCGTCTTGAAGCGGGCGACCTCCAGGGACTCCGCCACCAGCGGTGTCCGGTCGGCTCTCGCCTCGGTGCGCAGCACCTCCAGGAACTCGCCCGCCATCGTCTCGCGGAGCAGGGTGGACCACAGGGGGACGGTCCGGGCCAGGTAGGCCCCGGGCAGCCCGCAGGAGGTGAAGACGTGCCCGGCGTACCCCATCAGCAGGTCGCCGAGGATCATGGCGAGGGCGGTGGAGCGCTGCCCGTTCGCGGCGAAGGCGGCGTGCGCGGTGAGCTGCCCGTGCCGCATCCGGCTGTCGTCGATGATGTCGTCGTGGGTGCAGGCCGCCGCGTGGACGAGTTCCATCGCGGCCGCGGCCCGGATCACCCCCTCACAGTCCGGCTGGCCCGCCGCCCGCCACCCCCAGTACAGGAACGCGGCCCGGATCCGCTTGCCGCACGCCAGGGACCGGCGTAACTGCTGCGAGAGCGGGCTGAGTTCGGCGTGCAGGCCGAGCAGGGCCCGCTCCTCCTCGTCGGCCAGCCGGACCAGCACCTCGTCGATGCGCTCCTTGAAGCCGGTGTGGTCATGCACAGGGCCGTCCCTCGGAGGTGTGCTGTGCCGCGGCGCGCCGGGCCATGGTCTCCAGGTAGTTCTCCTCGCCCATGCCCGCCCGGCGGGTGGCGAGTTGACCGCGCTTGCGCAGCTCCACCACACCGTCGGTGAGCAGTTCGCGCAGGTCGGCCCGGCGCAGCGCGTCCTGTGCGCGGTCCGCGGTCTGCCGCAGCTGGTCGAGGGCCAGGTCGGCCACTCCCGCGGCGAGCAGCGTCAGCAGTTCCAGGGACGCGGCGGCGGAGCCGGCCCCCGGGGACCGCTCCTGCCGTTCCTGTTCCCGCTGGCAGGTGGGCTGGTCGTGTTCGGTCTGGGACATGCTCGGTGCACTCCTGGTCGCGTCGCGCCGCATGGCATCGCCAAGGGGCGGCCACCGGATCGCTCCGGTGGCCGCCCCTTGTCTCTTCCGGGCCAGTCAACCCAGTGCCGTTCCCGTGCGGCCATCCGCGGCCGGTGATCTCCCCCGCACGAGCACCGACTTTCCACCGCGAGGGTGATCGTCCCCGCGAGGGGCGATCCCCGCCGCCACCGGTGGTGTAGGCCGCGCCCCGGTCAGCGGGCGGGTGCCGCCGGGAGGGCCGCCGCGACCGCCGTGGCCAGCCGGTACGGGTCCCCGCTCGGCCGGTCCGGGTGCCGGGTGGTCCGCCGGGCCCACTCCTCCTCGAAGGCGTGCCAGTCGATCTCCCGCGGGGCGGTCCCGCGGACCAGCGCCTCGTCCAGCGCGGCGAAGTGGGCGCTCCACCGCCGGGCGTACAACTCCGAGATCAGGCCGCTCCATTCGCGGTTCGCGTAGTCGTGCAGGAAGCCGCCCTCGCTGGTGCTGCGCCGGCCCCACACGCTCAGCAGCGAGCGGGCGTCGTACTCGTACCGGTCCTGCTCGGCCCGGTCGGCGCCCCAGGACCGGGCCCGGGACAGCCAGGTGCCGAGGAGGAGGTTCGGGTCGGCTCCGGTCACCTGGTCCAACAGCCGCATCCCGTCCTGCCATTCGGCCGTCAGCGCGCGGAACCGGGCCAGGTCCTTCGCCTCGTAGGCCGCCTTGATCCTCGGCAGCAGGACCCGCGAGTGGTTGGCGAGGGCCTGCCGGGCGGTGTCCACGAGGTCGAAGCGGTAGGCGCTGGAGCCGCGCAGCGCCGGGTCCACCTTCAGGAGGTGGTCCAGCGCCCGGCGCACCGAACCGGCCGGATAGCGCATCGACTTGGGACTCCAGTACGCGGCCCCCGCCGCGGACAGGCTGGGCCGGGCGCTGAACAGGCTGTCCTGGGACTCCGACCACAGCCCCGAGGAGGTGCTGTACGGCCCCTTGCGGAGCTCCTCCCAGGCCGCGGCCGCCTCGGCGTCGGGCCGGCCGTAGCGGCGGGCCGCGAAACCGGCGAACCAGGCGCGCTGGTCGATCGGCCCGGGATCCCAGGCGAGGTCGGTGAAGAGGTCGAACGCCGCCGGGTTGGTCCCCGTGGCCTCCGGCAGGTAGGCGATGCCCGCGAGCGCGCTGTTGCTCTTCGCTCGCCAGGGGCCGAAGCGTTCGAGCCACACCGAGGTGTTCGCGCCGATCGTCGTGTGCCCGCCGAAGTTGTAGATGGTGCCCATCGCGTACGGGGTGCCGCCCCAGCGGGTCTCGCGGTCCAGCCGGTTGTACCGGTCGGACAGTCCGTCCAGGATCAGCAGCTTCGAGGTGTCCACCCCGGCCAGCAGTTCCGCGGTCGGGTCGTCCTGCCAGCCCAGTACGGCCCACAGCGCGCCGGGGTGGGCGGCGTGCAGGGCGTCCTGGACGGCGCCCGCCGCCGCGCGGACGTCGACGGACCCGGTCTGCCCGCCCTCGTGCAGCGGGCTCATCCGGTACATCGTGCTGTCCCCGAACACCGCGCGCTGTTCCGCGTAGTAGGCGGCGGCCAGCTTCGCGAAGACCGGGGAGGCGGGATCCAGCCAGTCGGGGCGGTCGAAGCCCGCCCAGTCGCCCTGCGCGACCGTGGCCGCCCCCGGGTTGCGGGTGGCGAAGCCGGGCGGCACGGTGCCGAAGTAGCCGGGCAGCACCGGCGTCATGCCGAGCCCGCGCAGCTGGTCGGCGATCCGCCCGCCGAGCTCGGCGCGTTCGCGCATCAGCCGTTCGGAGACCGGGCCGCCGAAGCCGCTGAGGTTCTGCAGCAGCCACCAGCTCTGGTGACCGGGGCCGGGGATCCACTGCCGCAGCTCCTCGGCGGAGTACCCGAACCGCTGGAGCGCCTGGTGGTAGGGGTACTCCGCCCCGACCTGCACGAACACCTCGTTGATGCCGTGCAGGGCGAGCAGGTCGATCTGCCGCTGGTGCTCCTCGAAGGTGCGGTACGGGCCCGAGTACCCGTCGTCGGTGTCGTTGAGCGCGTACCGGTGCGGGACCTGGGCGCTGCGGGTGACCGGTGCCGGTACGGCCGGCAGCCGGGCGGGCAGCATGCCGATGCTGTCGCCGGGCCAGCCGATGTCGGCCCCGGCGACGTGCTGGAGGTACCAGCCGACGCCCGTGAGCAGGGTGGCACCGGTGCTGCCGCGCACGGTGACCGCGCCGGCGGTCCCGGACACCGTGAAGGTGTCGGCCCCGGTGGCCGGGTCGGGCACCAGGGTGAACTGCCCGGCGTGCCGCGGGAGCAGCCGCTGCAGGGCGGCCCGCGCGGGTGCGGTGTCGAAGGTCGCGGCGCGGGGCGGGCCGGGGTCCGCGGACATCCGTTCCAGGGGCCGTACGGCGGCGGGTGCGGGCGACCCCGCGC
>NZ_LBMK01000002.1:1433242-1568593 GCF_001005295.1 Streptomyces yangpuensis
CCCGCGCAGATCACGGCCAGCAACGCCGCGGGAAGCGCGGCGAGGGCGGCCGGGCGGGTGGCGGGCAGGCGGCGCCCGCGGCGTGGCATCGGGGTCGGGTTCCTCATCCGTTCACGCCGGCCTCAGACCGGCAGGGACCAGGCCTGGTCGACCCGGTGGTCGCCGCACGGGCTCAGCCGGAGCCGCTCGGCCGGGGCGTCGGGGGTGGCGGCCGCGGCGGGCGCGGTCAGGCACAGGCCGCTGACCTCCTCGATGAGGGCGCCGTCACGGCGGTGGGACCAGCTCTGGCCGGGCTGCTCGCTCGGCCGCGGCGCGCAGTCGGCCAGTTCGACGAGACCGTCCTCGCCCGCCGACAGGCATTCGCCGGCGAGCCGCAGGCGGGAATCGTCGCCGAGGAACCACCGCTGGTCGGGGGCTCCGGTGCAGCCGGCCATAACGACGGCGCCGACCCCGCTGGTGTTCGCCCCGTCGGCGCACCGGGCGCCGTCACCGACGATCTGCCCGGTCGGCACGGCCTCGGCGCAGCCGCGCGGGCTCAGCCGCCACACGGCGGTGTCATGGCCGGCCAGCTTGCCGGTCAGGGCGTCGGAGACCTCGCTGCGGGCGCCGCTCCACAGGTCCTGGGCGTCGGCCGTGCACGCGTTCAGGCCGATCTCGTCGAGCGGGACCCTGATGTCACGGGTGTTCGCCGAGCGGTTCAGGACGGCCACCGCCCGGTCGCCGTTCGCGAGGGGGCGGACCAGGATCTCGAAGGTGGCGTTGGAGGAGACCACGGCGCCCTGACGGCCCATCGGGTCCTGGTCCAGCGCGATCATCCGGGTGTTGCCCAGGGCGGCGAGGCCCGCCGGGTTCAGCTTCGAGACGTCGGACGACAGGATGAAGGGGGCCGCCATCATGGCCCAGAGGGCCACCTGGCTGCGACTCTCGGCGGCCGTGAGGCCGGGGGCGCCCGCGAGCAGGAAGTCGGGGTCGTTCCAGTTGCCGGGGCCCGCGTACCGGCCGAGCCAGCGGTTGTAGCCGTAGTTGCCCAGCACCGAACTCCACCGCGAGGTGGCGGGCGCGGCCGGGTTGTAGACCTTGATGTCCTTGCCCTCGCGCCACAGCTGGCCGGTCTCGCCGACCCAGCCGAGCACCTTGTGCCAGTCGGAGCCGCCCCACTCGCCCTGCTGGAAGTAGGCGGGTGCAGAGGCCGACAGGACCATGTCCCGGCCGCTCTCGCGCAGGGCCTTCGCGACGGCGTTGTAGGCGTCCCGGTAGGCCTGCTCCTTGGTGCGCCCCTCCGGCACCCACAGGTTGCAGCCGTCCATCTTGACGTAGTCCACCTTCCAGGAGGCGAACTGCCGTGCGTCCCGGGCGTAGTGGTCGGCCCCGCCGCCCTGGGGGGCGCCGCTGCCCGGGTACTTCTCGCAGGTGAGGTAGCCGGCGTCCTGGTAGATGCCGAACTTCAGGCCCTTGGCGTGCAGGTACTCGCCGAGCCAGGCCATGCCGTGCGGGAACTTCGCGGTGTCGACCACCAGATTGCCCCGCGCGTCCCGGCTCCTGGTCATCCAGCAGTCGTCGACGGTCACCGTGTCGTAGCCCTTGGCGGCGAGCCCCGTCGACACGAGCGCGTCGGCGTTGGCGACGACCTTGGCCTCGTCGATGTCGCACATGTAGTGCGCCCAGTTGTTCCAGCCCATCGGAGGGGTGAGCGCGAGCGGGGTGTCCGAGGTCGCCCGGGGCTCGGCCGCCACCGGGGCGGGGGAGAGCGCGAGGGCGAACAGGGTGGCCGCGGTCAGACAGGGGAGCGTTGCGCGCAGGCGAGGCGGCACGGGGTCTCCTTGACGTGGGGACAGTCGTGCGCCCAGTGCAGCGAGGTGGCTACTCAGTGTCAACGCAAGTCGCTGATTGTCGGCCGATGACCAGCAATATGGCTGCAACGCCTGTCACACGAACGAGATGATACGTCGTATGATACGGTGTATCTCATGCCGAGGAGATCAGCCGCCCTGGACCGCGCCACCCCGGAGGCCATCGCCGTCGCCGCTTTGCGGCTCCTCGACGAGGAGGGGCCGCAGGGCCTCAGCTTCCGCACCCTCGCCGACCGGCTCGACGTCTCCCACGCCACCGTCCAGCGTCGCTGCGTGGACCTCGCCGGACTCCTCGACCTGTGCACCGAGCACCTGGCCGCGCAGCTTCCCGAGATCCCCGCCGGCACCGACTGGGCCGAGGCCACCGAACAGCGGTTCCGTGCGCTGTACCGGCTGCTCACCGCCCACCCCGGACTGCTCGTGCTGCGCGGCGGCCGCCCCTGGCTCGGCCGGCAGCTGCTGGCCCGGCTGGTCGAGCCGGCCCTCGCCGACAGCGTGGCGGCCGGGATGACCGTCGCCGAGGCGATCACCGCGTACCGCCGTATGTACCTGCTCACCCTGGGCAGCGCGGCCTTCGTGGACCACCGGGACCCGGCCGGCGCCACGGCCGCCTCGCGCGCCGCCCTGGCCGCGCTCGATCCCGGGGAGTTCCCCGTACTGTCCGGCGCAATGCCCGACGTACTGCCGGCCCTGACGGACCACGAGGTGTACCACGGCGCCCTGCGCCAGCTGATCGAGGCCGCCCGGCCCGCCACCTGATGGGGAGACCGACCATGGAACGTCCGCAACACCCGCAGCACCCGTTGCATGAGCAGCACCCGCAGCGCCCGCAGCGTCCGCATGTGGCGCCGCAGCGGCTCGACTACGCCGCCGTGCGCGCCGCCGCCGCGCGGATCGCCGGGGGCGTACGGCCCGTCACGGTGGCGCCCGCGGCGGAGGGCGTCTGGTACGCGCTGGAATACCTCCAGCACACCGGCACCTTCAAGGCGCGCGGCGCCCGCAACTTCCTCGCCGCCCACCACGAGGCCGGCGCCCTTCCGGCCGCGGGCGTCACCATCGCCTCCGGCGGCAACGCCGGGCTCGCCTGCGCCTGGGCGGCCCGCGCACTGTCCGTGCCCGCGACGGTCTTCGTGCCCGCCAACGCCCCGCGCGTGAAGGTGGAACGGCTGCGCGGCTACGGGGCCGACGTCCGGCTCGTCGGCGACCGGTACGCCGAAGCGCTCGCCGCCTGCCGGGAGTTCGCCGCCGGGAGCGGGGCGCTGAGCAGCCACGCGTACGACCATCCGCTCATCGCGGCCGGCGCCGGGACCCTGCTCGACGAGATCCGCGACGCCCTGCCCGGGCTGGACACCGTGGTCGTCGCGGTGGGCGGCGGCGGTCTGTTCGCGGGAGTGGCCACCGCCGCGCGCGAACACGGCGTACGGGTCGTCGCGGCCGAACCGGAGAACTGCCGGGCCCTGAACGCGGCCCTGGAGGCGGGCCGGCCCGTCGACGTGAGCGTGGACTCCGTGGCCGCCGACTCCCTGGGCGCCACCCGGGTCTCGGCCGACGCGCTGGCGGCCGCGCAGGAGAAGAACGTGACATCGGTCCTCGTCCCCGACGAGGCGATCACGGCGGCCCGGCGCGCCGTCTGGGAGGAGCACCGGATCGTGGTCGAGGCGGGCGCGGCGACCGCCCTGGCGGCCCTGCGCGAAGCCACGGAACCGCTGGGGGAGCGCGTCGCCGTCGTTCTGTGCGGGGCCAACACCGACCCGAGGGACCTGTCCCTGTATGCACCGCACGCCGGGTCGACCCCGAACGACGATCGTTGCGGCGGGTGACGACTTTCGAGGACAGCACGCGACCCCCGGGCCTTGCGAAGGTGTGAGCGTCCAGGCGATCACCGCCGGACGCGAACCGACTTGGAGGAATGGGCGTGGCTCAGCGCAAGGGTTGTCTGATCGGCTGCGGTGTGGCGCTGGTGCTGGGCATAGGCGCCGTCATCGCGGTCGTCTTCGGCGTGGGGAAGATCGCCGACATGGCGGACAAGAGCCTGCTCGACCCCTCGGTCTACGAAGGTGTGAAGACCGGTGACGCGGAGAGCGACGTCCGCGCGAAGCTGCCGTCGGGCGAGAGCTTCGTCAAGAGCGCCCTCAAGGAGGGCGGTCCGGTCGAGCCCGAAGGCAGCACCTGTGCCTGGTACATCTCCACCGACGACACCGACCTGGGCACGGAGACGGTGCTGCGCTTCTGCTTCAAGGACGGCAAGCTCGCGGAGAAGACCAAGTACCCCATGAAGTAGCCGATTCGGCCGCCGGGACGTCTCGGCCGCGGGTGGCGCCGGCCGCGGATGGCGTCGGCCGCCCTGAGTGTCAGCCGCCAGGGGCGGCGGGCGCCGCGAGGCCGGCCGCGGTGCGGATGTCGCGGGGCGCCCGCCCGTCCCAGCGCCGCACTGCCCGGCGCAGCGCGCGCATGTCGCTGTAGCCGACCCGGGCCGCGATCACCTGGAGCGGCAGATCGGTGGTGCGCAGCAGTTCCATGGTCCGCTCCTGGCGCACGGACTCGACCTCCTCGCGCCAGGTCGTGCCGAGTTCCCGCAGGCGTCGCTGCAGGGTGCGCGGGCTCATCGCCAGCCGTCCCGCCACGTGCTCCAGGTTCACGGTGTCCTCCCGGAAGGCGCCGGCGAGGACCATCCGGAAGCTGTCCTGCCAGAGCATCACCGGCTGGGCGGCCGCCAGCGTCAGCCGGGCCTGGTGCGCCAGCAGGAGGTCCAGCCCCGGCTGCGCCTTGGGCAACGGAGCCCGTACGTCGTCGTCGTGGAAGGTGATCGAGTTGTACGGCGCCTCGAAGTCGACGCGGGTGGTACCGAAGAATTCCGCCAGCCGCCGGTACCCGCCGGGCGCGCCGTGGGTCACGGTGATGCGCAGCGGGACCAGGGGCCGCCCGGTGGCGGCTCGCGCCCGGGTCAGGAACATCGCCAGCGCGAACCAGTCGATCGCCTCCACCACATCCGGCCCCCAGCTCCCCGTGGCGTGGCGGACGGTGAGACTGCGTGCGTCCTCCTCGACGAGGAGCTTCTCGTTGGCCGGGTCGCCGATGACGGCGCTGTACTCCACCACCTGCTTCAGGGACTCCCGGAGGCTGGGGCCGTTGGTGATCAGGTAGTCCCACAGGCCGAACGTGCCGATCGGCGCCTCGGCGGTGAGCAGCGCGCCGACCGCCGTGCCCGGTTCGGTGAGCGTCAGCTCCGCCCACACGGCCAGCGCCGACGGGGTGGAGACCCGGGCCAGGTCGTTGCCCAGCACCTCGGGGCCGAGGTCGTGGAACCGGGCGAACCCGGCCATGTCCCCGCCCGACCGGCGCAGGGCGTCGAGGATGAACCGCGCGAGGTGCACGGAGACGGTGCCGTGGGCGTGCGTGGGCTGCATAGACCCGGTGACGTTACCAGCCGGTCGGGTGAACCTCTGCGTACAGTGCGCAGCTTGGCGCCCGGACGCCGCTGCGCGGCCTGAAACGCGCCCTCCCGGCGCGCCGCCGTTCCCCTGTGGCGCCGACGGTTCCCTCACTGACGCGCGAAGGTCCTTATGGACGTCCGCGGCACCGGCCTACGGTGGCGGCGATCACGGGTATGCGGATCGACGACCGCCTGCGCTCACATGCCGTGATCCGTACGAGACCACCGAGTCGAAGGATCCGACGTGACGTTCTCCCCTGCCCGTTGGCAGAGCCGCCTCGACGCGTTGCGCGCCGCCCATCACGTTCCCGGCGCCGTCCTCGCGGTCTTCGCCGACGGGCGGATCCACGAGCTCGCCAGCGGCCTGCTGCACCGCGGAACAGGGGTGGAGGTCACCACCGACTCGGTGTTCCAGCTGGGCTCCATGGCCAAGATCTACACGGCCACGCTGGTCATGCAGCTCGTCGACAGCGGCCTGCTGGACCTGGACACGCCCGTCGCCGCGCTGCTCCCCGAGTTCTCCCCGGCCGGCGCCCGCGGCGCGGACAAGGAGATCACCGTACGCCGTCTCCTCAGCCACACCAGCGGCCTCACCGGTGAGTTCATCCACGACAGCGGGCGCGGCGACGACTGCCTGGCCGCCTACGTGCGGGCGGCCCGCAACGTGGCGCTCGACTGCCCGCCCGGCACGGCCGTCTCGTACAGCAGCGTCGGCTACACCCTCCTCGGCCGTATCGTCGAGGTCGTCACCGGACGCACCTGGGACCAGGCCCTGAAGGAGCGGATCGTCGCCCCCCTGGGCCTGAACCGCACCATGACCCTGCCCGAGGAGGCGCTGGCCTTCCGTACGGCGATGGGCCATGTCCCGGGCGACGGGCCCGACCCCGAACCGGCGCCGGCCTGGGACATGATGCCCCGGTCGGCAGGACCCCACGGGCGGGTCCTGGCCAGCGCCGCCGACGTGCTGCGCCTGGCCAAGATGCACCTGGACGGCGGCGCCACCGCGGACGGTACCCAGGTCCTGGGCGCCCGCTCCGTCGCGGCGATGCAGCGCTGGGAGGTCGACGTCCCCGACCGGTGGACGGTGAGCGCGGACGGCTGGGGACTGGGCTGGTCCCTCTACGACTGGAACGGCGTCCCCGGGTACGGCCACGACGGCGCCGCCCTCGGCCAGTACGGCTACCTGCGGGTCGTTCCCGGCGCCGACGTCATCGTCGTCCTCCTCACCAACGGCGGCGGATCCCGCCACCTGTACGCCGACCTGTTCCGCGAACTCCTCGCGGACCTCGCCGAGGTCCGTATGCCGCCGCCCTTCGCGCCGCCCGCGTACCCGCCGGCCGTCGACATGACCCCGCTGCTCGGCACCTACCGCCGCGAGGGGGTGGTCATCACGGTCAGCGCCCCCGACGGCACCCCGCACCTGCGCTACGAGTTCGCCGACGGCATGCGGGACTTCTCCCCGCCCCTGGAGAGGGACCTCACCCCGCTCAGCGCCACGGTCTTCGCCGCGGCCGGCGCGGCGGGCACCGCGTTCGGCGAGGCCTGGACCCCGGTCGTCTTCGCCGCCCTCGTCGACGGCACCCCCTGCTGCTACATCAACATGCGCTGCGCCCCCCGCACCCCGGGTGGAAAGGGGGTTTCGTGGGGTGGAGGTAAAGCGCATTAGTAAGGCGCCGGGGAAAGGGGCGACAAGGAGTCAACATGGACGTGCGTGACGCTCGGGTGTCGGGTCGGGGGCGGCGGGGGAGGGCTTTGTACTAAAGCGCATCAGTCCAGTTCGGGGGCGTGGGGTCTGGTCTTGTCGGCATTTCCCGGGCGTTGCCGTGCGATTCGGCACCCGTGCGTCGTCGGCCAGCTTCGGATCGGCGTCATTGACGCGGACTTGCTTTCCCGTAACGGTGGGCACCGCCTCCGGCGACGAGGCCGGACTTCTGTGGAGGCGGCGACGATGGCCCGTTCGAACCCGACCCGTAAGACCCTTGTCGTGCTGGTGTCCGGCGCCCTCCTGTCGACCGCCGCGTGCGGTCTCGGCGGTGCCGGTGCCGGGAACACCGAGGAGGCGGAGAGAACGGGCAGGGTGGCCGGCGAGATCACCTTCCGGACCCTGCAGCTGAAGCCCGCCTTCACCGGCTACGTGCAGGCCGTCATCGACGCCTTCGAGAAGGAACACCCCGAGGTGAAGGTCAACTGGGAGGACGTGCCGGGCGACGGCTACAACGAGAAGCTGGTCGCCGACGCCCAGGCCGGTGCCCTCCCGGACGTGGTCAACCTCTCCACCGACTCCTTCCAGCTCCTCGGCGACCGGGGCATGCTCGCGGACGTCGCGAAGCTCGACGGGGACTCGGCCGGGGAGTACGTACCGGGTGCCTGGGAGCAGTTCAAGCTGCCCGGCAAGGGCGACAGCGTCTACGCCTACCCCTGGTACGTGACCCCGGAGATCCTCACCTACAACAGGGAGCTCTTCGAGAAATCCGGCCTGGACCCGGCCGCTCCGCCCACCAGCGTGGAGCAGTTCTTCGACTACGCCGAGCAGATCGCCGCCCGGTCCGGCGGCCGGTACACGGCCTTCATGGCCGACCCCAAGGGGCGGCTGCCCGGTGACTGGCAGAAGATGGGCGTGCCCGTCCTCAACGCCCGGAAGGACCGGTTCACCTTCGGCACGGACCAGGCCGTCGCATGGGTGGAACGCATGAAGGACCTGTACGACAAGGGCGCCATGCCCAAGGAGTCCCTGCTCAAGTCCGACGACATCAACCAGCTCTACGGCGGCGGCAAACTCGTCTTCGGTCCCGGCTCCCCGGGATTCGTCAAGGACATCAAGCAGAACGCCCCGCAGGTCTACGCCAAGACCGGGGTGGCGGGAGCCGTCACCGGCCGGCTCGGGCACATCGGGATCTACGCCCAGTCGCTCGGCATCAGGAAGGACACCAAGCACCTGGACGCGGCCGCCGCGTTCGCGAAATGGGTCACCAACGGCCCCAACCAGGTGGAGTTCTCCCGGAAGGCCACCATCTACCCCTCCAACGCCCGGGGCCTCGCCGACCCGTTCTTCTCCGACCGGGGCGACGGCAGCGACGCCGAGACACTCGCCCGTGCGGTCGGTGCCGACCAGCTGAAGACCGCCGCCCTCGACGCCAACACCCCGGTCCAGTGGACCAACCAGGTCGGGGACGCCGTCGTACGCGAGGTGCAGAAGGCCATCAAGGGCGAGCAGGACGCCCGGACGGCGGTGAAGAAGGCCGAGGAAGCGGCGAACAGGCTGCTCGCCGACGCGGCCCGCGGATGACCGCCGTCGGCGCAGGCCGGCCCGCCGCCGCACACCCGCCGGCACCCCCGCCCGGACACCCGCCGGCACCCCCGCCCGGACACCCGTCGGCTCACCCGCCCGTGCCGCCGGACGGGCGCCGTCGCAGGGCGGCGCTGCGCGCCATGGAGGCCGACACCGGGCTGCCCCACCGAGCCTGGTGGACCCCGTACCTCTTCCTCGCCCCCGGCCTGGTGATGGTGGTGCTGTTCGGCCTCTGGCCGTTCGTCAACACCGTCATCCTCTCCTTCACCGACGCCCGGATCCTGCGTGGCGGCGGCTTCGTCGGCCTCGACAACTACCGGCGCGCCGTCGCCGACCCCGACTTCTGGGTCGCGACCGGCAACAGCGTGCTCTACCTCCTCGTCGTCGTCCCCTGCCTGGTGTTCCTGCCGCTGGCCCTCGCCGTCCTCGTCCGGGCGAAGATCCCGGGCATCGGCTTCTTCCGTTCCGCCTTCTACACCCCGGTGATCGCCTCCGCCGTGGTCGTCGGGCTGATCTGGCAGTGGGTCCTGCGCAGCGACGGCCTCGTCAACACCGTCTTCCGCCGGCTCCACCTGGTCTCCGAGCCGGTCCCCTTCCTGACGGACAGCACGATGCTGCTGGTCTCCGCGATGATCGTGACCGTGTGGAAGGGCCTCGGCTACTACATGGTCTTCTACCTCGCGGCCCTCGGGAACGTCCCCGCCTCCCTCCACGAGGCCGCCGCCATCGACGGCGCGGGGCCCGTCCGCCGCTTCTTCAGCATCACCGTCCCCCAGGTGAAGCCGATGATGCTGCTGGTCGGAACCCTCTCCGCCATCTCGGCCCTGCGCGTCTTCACCGAGATCTACATCCTCGGCGGGGAGAGCGGCGGGCCCGGCGGCGGCGCCCGCACCCTGCCCTTCCTCATCCGCCAGGTCGGCCTCGGCTTCGCCGGCGAGACCGGCTACGCCTCCGCCATCTCGATCCTGCTGTTCCTCCTCACGCTGGGGTTCAGCCTGCTGGGCCGCCGCCTGACGAAGGGGGACGAGGGATGAGCACGACACCCGCGGGCGAAACCGACCGGGCCGACCGCAGCGGTCGTGCGCGCCGCCGGCTCGGCCTGGCCGCCCGGTACGGCACGCTGCTGCTCATGCTCGTCGTCATGCTGGGCCCGATCGTCTGGCAGTTCCTGACGTCGATCCGCGGCCGCACCGAGAACGTGTACGACGGCGTGCTGCCCACGCAGCCCACCCTCGACAACTACGTCCGGGTCGCCGAGTCCTTCCCGATCCTGCAGTACGTCGGCAACACCCTCGTCGTCGCCGTACTCGCGGTCACCTCGAACATGCTGTTCGCCGCGATGGGCGGATACGCCCTCTCCCGCGCCGCCTGGAAGGGCCGCGAGGTGGTCTTCACCGTCCTCGTCGCGACCCTGATGTTCCCCTTCGAGTCCGTGATGATCTCGATGTTCCTCACGGTCCGCGGGATGGGCCTGGTCGACACCCTCGTCGGCGTGTGGCTGCCCGGAGCGGTCTCCGTCCTCAACATCATGATCATGAGGGCGGCCTTCCTCGCCGTGCCCAAGGAGGTCGAGGAGGCCGCCGTCCTCGACGGGGCGGGCGAGTGGACCCGCTTCACCCGGGTCTTCGTCCCCTCCGCCAAGGGCGCCCTGGCCGTCGTCTGCATCACCAGCTTCATGGGCGCCTGGGACGACTTCCTGTGGCCGCTGCTGGTCCTCACCGACAGCGACCACTACACCCTCCAGCTCGGCCTGAAGACCCTGGCCGGCGCCACCACCGTCAACGACCAGCGGCTCGTCGCCGCCGGCGCGATGGCCGCGCTCCTGCCGATGATGCTCTTCTTCTTCGCCCTCCAGCGCTTCTTCTTCAAGGGCGTGGGCGAGGGCGCCGTCAAGTTCTGAGCCGGACCGTCCGACGAACCGACCCGCAGGCCCCCGTACCGACCGACCACCACTCCGGGAGCAGCTGTCATGCATGACGACCGCAGCATCACCGAACACCGCCTCCGCCGGGTGCTCCACGAGCGCATCAAGCCCGCCGTCCACTCCAGCCCGCTCCCGCTGACCGTCGAGCGCTGGGACGCCCCCGGCGAGCCCGTCTCCGTCGCCGAGGGCCTGGCAGCGCCCTACGAGCCCTGCGCGCCCGGCGATGCGTGGGGCCCGGCCTGGGGCACCACCTGGTTCAGGGTCACCGGAACCGTCCCCGCCGGTTGGGCCGGGCGGACCGTGGAAGCCGTCCTCGACCTCGGCTTCGACCGGATGATGCCCGGCTTCCAGTGCGAGGGCCTGGTCCACCGGGCCGACGGCGGCGAGATCAAGGCCCTCAACCCGTACAACGACTGGGTGCGCGTGGCGGACCGCGCCGAGGGCGGCGAGCGGATCGAATGGTACGTCGAGGCCGCCTCCAACCCCGTCCTCGTCGACCACCGCCCCACCTACGAGGGCGACGCGCGCACCAGCGGCGACCAGCCCCTCTACCGCCTCGCCCGGATGGACCTCACCGTCTTCGAGGCCGAGGTCTGGGAACTGGTCCAGGACCTCGACGTGCTCTACGAGCTGATGACGCAGCTCGCCGCCGACGACGCCCGCCGGTACGAGATCCTGCACGCCCTCGGCGCCGCCCTGGACGCGGTCGACCTCACCGACGTGCCCGGCACGGCGGCCGCCGCCCGGGCCCGCCTTGCCGGGGTCCTGGCCGCCCCCGCCAACGCCTCCGCGCACCGCATCAGCGCGGTCGGCCACGCCCACATCGACTCCGCGTGGCTGTGGCCGCTGCGCGAGACGGTGCGCAAGGTCGCCCGCACCACGTCCAACATGGTCAATCTCATGGACGACCACCCCGAGTTCGTCTTCGCCATGTCGCAGGCGCAGCAGCTCGACTGGATCAGGACCCACCGGCCCGAGCTCTTCGAACGGGTCAAGAAGAAGGTCGCGGACGGACAGTTCGTGCCGGTCGGCGGCATGTGGGTGGAGTCCGACACCAACATGGTCGGCGGGGAGGCGATGGCCCGCCAGTTCCTCTACGGCAAGAAGTTCTTCCTCGACGAGTTCGGCATCGACACCCACAACGTCTGGCTGCCCGACTCCTTCGGCTACACCGCCGCCATGCCGCAGATCGTCAAACTGACCGGCTCCCGGTGGTTCCTGACCCAGAAGATCTGCTGGTCGCAGGTGAACGCGTTTCCCCACCACACCTTCTGGTGGGAGGGCATCGACGGCACCCGCGTCTTCACGCACTTCCCGCCCGTCGACACCTACAACTCCGACCTCGGCGGCGCCCAGATGGCACACGCCGCTCGCAACTACCGAGAAAAAGGCCGTGGTTCACGTTCACTAACGCCCTTCGGCTGGGGTGACGGCGGTGGCGGCCCCACCCGTGAGCACCTCGCCCGCGCCCGCCGTCAGCGCGACCTCGAAGGCTCCCCGCGCATCGAGATCGAGCGGCCCGACGCCTTCTTCGAGAAGGCCCACGCCGAGTACGAGGACGCGCCCGTCTGGGCCGGCGAGCTCTACCTGGAGCTGCACCGTGGCACCTACACCTCCCAGGCCAGGACCAAACAGGGCAACCGGCGCAGCGAATCGCTGCTGCGCGAGGCGGAGTTGTGGGCGGCGACCGCCGCCGTGCGGGTGGCGGGGTACGCGTATCCGTACGAGGACCTGGAGCGGATCTGGAAGACGGTGCTGCTCCACCAGTTCCACGACATCCTGCCCGGGTCCTCCATCGCCTGGGTGCACCGCGAGGCCCGCGAGACGTACGGGCAGGTGGCCGGGGAACTCCGGGGGATCACCTTCGCCGCGCAGCGGGCGCTGGCGGGGGAGGGTGCCGAGGAACTGGTCTTCAACTGTGCCCCGTACGCCCGCCGCGGCGTCCCGGCGGGCGGTGCGGCCCGCCCCGCGCAGCCGCGGGAGCCCGTCACGGCGGAGGAGCGGCACGGTGGCGGGCACGTCCTGGCCAACGGCCGGCTGCTGGTGGAGGTGGACGGCCGCGGCCTGATCGTCTCCGTCTACGACCTGGAGGCGCGCCGCGAGTCCATCGCCCCGGGGGCCGCCGCGAACCTGCTCCAGATCCACCCCGACTTTCCCAACATGTGGGATGCCTGGGACGTGGACGAGTTCTACCGCAACAACGTCACCGACCTCGTCGGCCTGGACGCCCTGGAGGTCGCCGAGAGCGGACCCGGGTCGGCGACGGTCCGGGTGACCCGCTCCTTCGGGAGGTCCAGGGCCGTCCAGCGGATCACCCTGCGGGCCGGGGCCAAGACGGTCGACATCGTCACGGACGTCGACTGGCACGAGACGGAGAAGTTCCTCAAGGCGGCCTTCCCGCTGGACGTGAAGGCCGAACGGACAGCGTCCGAGACGCAGTTCGGCCACGTCTTCCGGGCCACCCACACCAACACCTCATGGGAGGCTGCCAAGTTCGAGATCTGCGCACACCGCTGGATCCACGCGGAGGAGCCCGGCTGGGGGGTCGCCCTGCTCAACGACTCCACGTACGGGCACGACGTGACCCGTGACGTACGGGACGACGGCGGCCAGACCACCACCGTGCGGCTCTCGCTGCTGCGGGCCCCGCGCTACCCGGACCCGGAGACCGACCAGGGCACCCACACCCTGCGGTACTCGCTGGCGCCCGGCGCGGGCATCGGGGACGCGGTCCGCGAGGGCCACGCGCTGAACCTGCCCGAGCGCACCCTCACCGGCGCCGGCCCGGTCGCCCCGCTGCTGGCGGTCGACGAGGACGCGGTGGTGGTCGAGGCGGTCAAACTGGCCGAGGACCGCAGCGGTGACGTGGTCGTCCGCCTCTACGAGTCCCGCGGCGGCCGCGCCCGCGCCGTGCTCACGGCGGACTTCCCGGTCGCGGAGGCCGTGGAGAGCGACCTGCTGGAGCGGCCCCTCGCGGGCACGGCCGTCGCCGCCCCGGCGGCGGACGGCACGGTCGCCCTGACCCTGCGCCCCTTCCAGATCCTCACGGTCCGCCTCCGCCGCGCCTGACGGCCGCCCGCACGGCCCCGGCCCGGCCGCCCGCCGGGCCGGGGGCCGTGCGGCGTCGGCGGCGTGAACTGCGCCACAGGCGCGCGCGGGCCGGGCCCCAGGAACAGGGGAACGCGGGCCGATGGCCCCCGACCTGGTTATGCACCTAGTTGCAAAACATGCCCCGCCTCGCTAGAACAGGTTCATCACCCCCGTGCGAGGAGGCACACCCGATGAGTCCGCAGAGTTCCCAGAGCCGGTACCCGCACCTGCTGAGCCCCCTGGACCTCGGCTTCACCACCCTGCCGAACCGCGTGATCATGGGGTCGATGCACACCGGCCTGGAGGAGCACCAGGGCGGCTTCGAGCGCCTCGCCGCCTTCTACGCCGAACGCGCCCGCGGCGGCGCCGGCCTGATCGTCACCGGCGGCATAGCCCCCAACGACGCCGGCCGCCCCTTCGAGGGAGGATCCCGCCTCACCACCGAGGAGGAGGCCGCCGAGCACCGGGTGATCACCGACGCCGTGCACGCCGAAGGCGGGAAGATCGCGATGCAGATCCTCCACTTCGGCCGCTACGCCTACCACAAGGACCTGGTCGCGCCCAGTGCCATCCAGGCCCCCATCAGCCCCTTCGTCCCGAACGAGCTCTCCGGCGACGAGGTCGAGCAGACGGTGGAGGACTTCGTCCGGGCCGCCCGGCTCGCCCGGCTCGCCGGCTACGACGGCGTCGAGATCATGGGCTCCGAGGGCTACCTGATCAACGAGTTCATCGCCGCCGCGACCAACAAGCGCACCGACCGCTGGGGCGGCGCCTACGAGAACCGCGTCCGCTTCCCGCTGGAGATCGTCCGCCGCACCCGCGAGGCCGTCGGCGAGGACTTCATCCTCGTCTACCGCCTCTCCATGCTCGACCTGATCCCCGGCGGCTCCACCCTCGACGAGGTGGTCCACCTCGCCAAGGAGATCGAGGCGGCCGGCGCCACCATCATCAACACCGGGATCGGCTGGCACGAGGCCCGCATCCCCACCATCGCCACCTCCGTCCCGCGCGGCGCCTACACCTGGGTCACGAAGCGGCTGATGGGCGCGGTCTCCGTCCCGCTCGTCACCAGCAACCGCATCAACACCCCGGAGATCGCCGAGGAACTGCTCGCCGACGGCCGCGCCGACCTCGTCTCCCTGGCCCGCCCCTTCCTGGCCGACGCCGACTTCGTCGCCAAGGCCGCGGCCGGCCGCCCCGAGACGATCAACACCTGCATCGGCTGCAACCAGGCCTGCCTCGACCACACCTTCAGCGGCAAGATCACCAGCTGCCTGGTCAACCCGCGCGCCTGCCACGAGACCGAGCTCGTGCTCTCGCCCACGAAGCTGAAGAAGCGCGTCGCCGTCGTCGGCGCCGGCCCGGCCGGCCTCGCCTGCGCGGTCTCCGCCGCCGAACGCGGCCACACCGTCACCCTCTTCGAGGCCTCCGGCCACATCGGCGGCCAGCTCGACATCGCCCGCCGCATCCCGGGCAAGGAGGAGTTCGAGGAGACCATCCGCTACTTCGGCACCCAGCTCGCCGCCCACGCCGTCGACGTCCGCCTGGACACCCGCGCCGACGTGGAGACCCTCCAGGGCTACGACGAGGTCGTCGTCGCCACCGGCGTCACCCCCCGCACCCCCGACATCGAGGGCGTGGACCACGCCAACGTCGTCAGCTACCTCGACGTCCTGCGCGACGGCGCCCCCGTCGGCGAGCGCGTCGCCGTCGTCGGCGCCGGCGGCATCGGCTTCGACGTCGCCGAGTACCTCACCGACAGCGGCGAGGGCGCCTCCCAGGACCCTGACGTCTACTTCCGCCACTGGGGCGTCGACACCGAGTACGCCGGTCCCGGCGGGCTCACCGCGCCCGAGCGCCCCGCGCCGCCGCGCCAGGTCCACCTGCTCCAGCGCAAGGCCACCAAGGTCGGCGCCGGCCTCGGCACCACCACCGGCTGGATCCACCGTGCCGAGCTCAAGCACCGCGGTGTCGTCTCCGTCGCCGGAGCCGCGTACGACCGCATCGACGACGAGGGCCTGCACATCACCGTCGGCGGCGAGCAGCGCCTCGTACCCGCGGACACGGTCGTGCTGTGCACCGGCCAGGAGCCGCGCCGGGACCTGTACGAGGCGCTGCGCGCGGCCGGCGTCGAGGCCCACCTGATCGGCGGCGCCGACGTGGCGGCCGAGCTCGACGCCAAGCGGGCCATCCGCCAGGGCACGGAGCTCGCCGCGAAGCTCTGACCGAAAGGGGATTGTGGCGGTCCGGGCGGGCCGCCACAATCTCCCGGTGACGTTCTCTCCCGCAGACGCAGACAAGATCCTCGCCGACAACTTCGCGCCCTGGGTGCTCGCCCTCGGACTGACCGTCCAGGAGACCGGCGAGCGGCACGCCGTCCTGCGGCTGCCGTGGTCCGCCGACCTCGCGCGGGACGGCGGCGGCCTCTCCGGGCAGGCCATGATGGCCGCCGCGGACACCGCCACGGTCATCGCGATCTCCGCCGCGCGCGGCGGGTACGGCCCGATGACCACCGTCCAGCAGTCGACGAGCTTCCAGCGGCCGGTCGTCGACGCCGACGTGCTCGTCCACGTACGGGTCACCAAGCTCGGCAAGCGCATGGCCTTCGCCGACATCACCCTGACCCCCGAGGGCGCCGACGAGCCGGCCGCCACCGCCTCCACCGTCTACGCCCTGCTCGGCTGACCGCCGCGGGGCCGGGTCAGAACCCGGCCGGCCCGGGCACCCCGGGGAGCGGCAGCGGCTTGGCCGGAGCCGCTCCGCGGCCCTCGGCGGTGGCCCCGCCGGGTTCCGGCAGGTCACGTCCTGGGCGGGCAGCCTGCCCGTGTGACGGTGCAGAACGCGTGGGACTCGCAGACCCCGCTCACCAGCGGCGAGATCCGCGAGCCCTTGGCCGGCACACCGCCGCCGGGCCGGCCCACCTGACTCAGCTTCCTGCAGGGGGAGTCGAGTGGCCGGAGTGCTCGGAGGAGCCGGCGGGCGCGGAGGGTGCCGCCCCGCCGGAGGGCGCGGCGGGCGCGGAGGGGTCAGTGTGCCCGGACGAGGGCCCGTTGTGCGCGGTGCCGGTCTCCACGGAGCCGCCGAGCCGTCCGCGGAGCGCGTTCAGGGCGTCCGCGGACTGGGTGGTGACGACCCAGCGGTCACCGACCAGATAGACCCCGCCGTAGGCGCGGGCCTCGTCCAGCCAGGCGCTCAGCCCCTTCTGGGCGGCGAAGGTGACCATGCGGTAGGCGCCCTGCTCGGTCTGACAGCCGCCCTGCCGCAACTCTTCGGCCTCCATGCTCACTTCGGCCGAACAGCCGATGGCCGTCGCGATCTCCTCGATCGAGGTCGTGGGCTTGGCGGCCTCCTCCGCGGAGGCTGCGGGCGTGGCCGCGTGCCCGGCGCATCCTCCGCACAGCAGCACGGTGACGCACGCCGCGGCGACGGCCGCGAGCGACGGGCGGATCCGGAGGGCGGGGCGGGCGGTGGACGGCATCGGGACCTCACGGGCTGATCGGGGAAAAGGGGTCGTGGTGCCCGGGAGGGGAGGGGCCCGGGCACCACGCGTTGAGGGGGTGTTGTGCTGTTCGGTGCTGTGTGGTGCTGTGCTGTGCGCCGCGGGTGAAGCCCTTGGGGGTGGGCTCCGCGGCCTCAGCCGGTGGCCGTCACCTTCTTGCCCTTGTCGGAGACCGCGAACCAGACGCCCTTGTTGCCCTGTCCGTTGATGTCACCCGGTTCCTTGTCACCGGTGAAGGTGTACAGCGGCCAGCAGTCGATCGTGAGCTGTTCGGTTCCGTCGGGCCGCTTGAACGTGCCCACCAATTCGGCGGGAATTCCCTTCACCAATTCCTTGTCGACGGCCTTGGCGGGCTTCCACGTGTTCAGGCAGGCATCGAGGCAATTGGTCTTCATCGGCCAGGCGCTGTCCTTGTCGAACCGGTAGAGCGTGCGGCCCTCCGCATCCGTGAGGATGGCGCCGAGCTTCGTGTCCCGGTTGACGCCGATCGGGTCGGCCTGCGCCTTCTCCTGCCCGCCGGCCTCGCCCGCACCGGCGCCGGCACCCGCGCCCGCACCGGCGCCCGCGCTCGGGTCGGCGCCGGCCCCGGAGCCCGCGTTGTTGCCGGCCTTCGCCGGCTTGCCGTCGGGCGCCAGCACGTGCCAGGTCCCGCCGACGCCCTCGCCGAGGGTGTCGCCCGCCTTGGTGTCCTTCGCGTAGCGGTACACCGGCCAGCCGTCCAGGGTCAGCTGCTTGGTACCGTCGGCCCGTTCGACCGAGCCGAGCAGGCTCTTGTCGATGCCCGCCCCGGCCGACGCGTCGTCCGCGGAGACCGCCGGCCAGACCTTGGCGCAGTCGCCCTCACAGTTGGACTTCGGGGGCTTCGGCGTGTCCTTGTCGAACCGGTAGAGCGTGAATCCCGCGCTGTCGGTGACCGTGTTCCCGAGCTCCGTGGTCGCCCTCACCTTGAGCTCTCCGGCCGGGCCGGACTTCACGGTGTCGGCCGCCGGGACAGCACCCGATCCGCCTCCGTAGCCGTCGTAGCCGGACCCCGCCTGTTTGCTGTCGCCCACCGGCTGAACCGAATCACTCTTTCCCGCGGAATTGTCGCCGCTGCCGCATGCGGCGGTCAGCATCAATACCGCGACGGCCGACCCGGCGAATACTCCACGACGCATTTTCTTCACGATCTCTCCTTCAGGTCAGGATTCGCGTTCTCGTGCCTTGGGTAATTTCTACGGGGCCGCTGGCGGAGAAAGCCGATCTCCTTCAGAATTTGTCAGATCGCGCCAACATTGAACCCGGGGGAGCTGGTTCAGTCCTGGATGCGCAGCGCGAGGGCGGGGCAGCGGCGCACCGCACGCTGCGCCTTCTGCCGCAGCTGCGCGGGCACGGGCATGGACGCCTGGGACGGGTATCCGTCCGCGTCGAGCCGTACGACGTCCGGGAGGATGTCCACGCACAGCCCGTGGCCCCGGCACAGCGTCCAGTCCACCAGCAGGCGTTCCTCGGGGGTCTCCTCCTTCGGCAGGGGCAGTGCCCCCACCACCCGCCGGCCGCAGCCGCTGCCCAGGGCGTGGTCGCGGAACTCGTCCGGGAACGCCGCGAGCGCCGACGCCACGAAGGCCGCGGTGCCGTCCGGATGGCTGCACGCGCCGCGGCGCCGTACCACCTTCATCCGGGCTTCGATGGTTTCCAGCGCGCTTCTGCCGCCGCCCCTGACCGCGTCCTCCACCACGTCGGCCAGCGCGGGCAGGCCCCGGAAACAGGGGCCGCACTGGCCGGCCGTCTCGTCCGCCATCCACCGGGTCACCTTCGCCACCTCGCCGGCCGGGCAGGTGTCGTGCGGCAGGGGCAGTACCGCTCCCGCACCCAGCACCGCGTCGAAGGCCGCGAGGGATCCCCGGGACAGGTCGGCGATGCGTGCGGACCCCGGATCCAGCCATTTGCCGTGGTAGCCGCCCACCAGTACGCCCTGGCCGGGATCGAGGCCGCACAGCTCCAGTACGTACGCCAGAGAGGTACCCAGAGGTGCCTCGACGACCGTGGAGCCGGCGATGGTCAGCATCACGGTGCCGGGCTCGGACGGCAGGCCGACGGACCGGTAGTCCAGCGCGCCGAGGCGTGCCGCCACGGCGAGCTGGGCGTAGGTCTCGGTGTTGGAGAACAGGGTGGGCATGCCGCCCAGACCCCGCTCGCTGGTCCGGATCTTCTGCCCCGAGGGCAGCGTCGGCCCGCCGTTCAGGCCGTTGACCATGGAGGTGCTCTCCCCGGTGACGAACCGTTCGGGCAGGGCCTGCACCCGTACCTGGCGGCCCGCGGGGCCGCGTTCGGCGACTGCCGCGCGCAGCGACTGCTCCACGTCGGGCCGGGTGACGCCGATGACGACGTCGTCCGCGCCGACCGCGGCGGCCGCCAGCAGGGCTCCGTCGAGCACCAGGTGCGGGACGTGCAGCAGCAGCGCCTTGTCCTTGAGGCAACTGGGCTCGCCCTCACTGGCGTTCACCACGACCGCGGTCCCCGTGTCGCGTCCCTCGCTCGCGCGCATGACGGCGCGCAGCTTCCTGGCGAAGGGGAACCCGGCCCCGCCGCGCCCGCGCAGGTCGATGTTCTCGGCGAGGTCGACGAGCTCGTCCGGCCGGTAGCGCGGCAGTTGGCCGTGCGTGGTCAGATGGGCGACGCGGTCGAGCCGGGGGGCCTGGTCGAGTCCGGCCAGGAGTCTGGGAGCGCCCACGCAGCCGAGGCTGGGGCGCGGGAAGCCGCTCACAGCCGCCACTCACGGGTGGCGTACTGGTCGCCGTCCATGCCCGCGGCGGTGCCCATGCCCAGGCCGGCGTCCATGTAGGAGCCGGCCGGGTCGGCCGCGTACACGGCCTTGAGAGCGGGTTGGTCGTCCATGGGTGGCGCGGCCGGTCCGGTGAACTTCTCCCGGTTCGACGCCCGGCCGCCGGCGGCCCGGCTGCCGGACGCCCGGGCGCGCGACTCCCGCCGCTGCCGGGGCACGCCGGCCACGATGGGCGGCTCCGGAACGTTCGTCGGGCCGGGGGACCCGGACGCCGACTCGTCCATCCTGGCCTTGAGCCGGAACGCGAGCATGCCGGCGACACCGACCAGGCACAGGGCGTACGACACGGTGACGTAGAGGTCGGCGGCGCGTCCCGCCTTGAGGCCGTGGACCAGTGAGGCGCCCCACGCCGGATAGGCGGCGAAGTGCAGGGCCCGCCACCACAGGGACCGGCCGTTGGTGGCGAACACGCTGCGGACCGCGCCGGAGACCGCGACCGCGACGAAGAGGTACCCGGCGAGGCTGCCGAGCCCGATCAGCAGGGGCCGTCCGGCATCCGTGAACGGCACCGCCGCCGCGGACGCGGTCGTCCGCTGCTCGGCGACCTTGACCCATATGTGCAGGGCCAGGAAGCCGAGCCCGGACACGGCCAGGCCGCGGTGCACGCCCTGGGCCAGCAGCCGGTGACCCGATTTCAGCAACAGCCGGTCCGTGGAGATCAGCCCCCACAGGACGGTTGAGGTGAGCGAGACGAGCGAGAGGACGCCCGCCCCGAAGTCGAGGAAGTCCCAGAGTTGCGAGAAGGCGCCCGCGCGGGCGGCCACGGTGATGGAGAGGATGGCCGCGCCGATGGCGCTGAGTGTGCCCGGACTCATCCGTCCGGGCGTCGGCAGCAGGGAGGGCCGCCGGACGGCCCTCCGTCCTGCGGCCGGAGCCGATGCCGCGTGTCGGCTCTTACGGCGCGCCCTGTGCGGGCGAGGCATGTGCGGCTGGGGCAAGGGCATCCAGGTCTCCTGTGCGCCTGGGCTCCGAGCGCTCCACCTCGCGCTCGGCACCCAGGGGGTCGTTGTCGTCTGTGCCCGGCCGCGCTGTGAAACTCCGCGCCGGCCGAGGGAACTTGGGGCCGGAGTGCAGCAGCATCGTGGAGCGTCACATCTGCTCCACAGGATTTATCGAAACGTGATAATTTCTCGCAGCGCGTCTCCGGCGCATCGAACAACACCGGAAGATTCCCCTCCAGCGGAGGTTGCGACAGGCCACCGCACCCGCCCGTCACCTACGCGTCCCGGACGGCAAAAAGAAAGCAAAGTCCCGGGACCGTGGGTGGTCGGACCTCTCCAGGAGGGAGTACGAGGGCCGCAACTCCCATGTCGGACAAAGCTGTTGGCACGGGAGGCAACCTCGGCGGGCTTGCCGCTCTTCCCCGGGCAAGCCTCACCCCAGCACGAACGAGGAAAACGATGTGCGAACTTCTGAACCGCATCTGGTCCCGCCCCCGAGGCGAGTGGACGCGCGTCCTGCGCAGGGAACTCCCCGCACTGGCCGCCGAGATAGTGGAGGAGCTTCTGCATGGAATTCCGGAATTTTCCGCTCTTGTCGATGACAACGATGCCATTGATGGAGAGTTGCTCCGGCAGCGCGTGGAAGAGGCTCTTCTCACCACCCTCGGCTACCAGGAGCGCCCCCGGGAACAAGCACCGGACGAGGACCAGGACCAGGCAGAGACCCAGGTCGAAATCGTCGGAACCGAGCACGACACCGACACCGCGGGCCGGGGGACGGCCGGCAGCAAGGAGGCGACCCGCACGGACGAGTGCGAGATCACGCACGAGGGCCGGCGCGACTACATTCGCGAAGCCACCCGCCCAGGGTCCCGCGACGGGATCCGCGAGCCGGCGCGCATGCGCATCCGGGCGAACACCCCGGACCTGACCGAGGAGGAGAACGGTGATGGCAGCCGCCCGGGCGAGCGGGCTCGCCAGGAACTGTTCAGGACCCTCACCGACGACCGTGTCGCGTCCGACAGCTCCCTCACCGAGCTCGCCGAGGCGGCCGGATGGACCCTCCCGCTGGCCGTACGGGCCATTGTGCCGGCCACGCCCGGCGAGGCGCAGCAGCTGGCGGGCGTTCTGGAGGACGCCCTCGTAGGGGTGTTCGCCGGCCGGCCGTGCCTGCTGGTCCCGAGCCCGGACCCCGATGTCCGCATACCGCTGGAGCATCTGCTGCGCGGCCGGTTCGCGTCCGTGGGCCACGCCGTCCCGCTCCGGGACACCGCCTCTTCCCTGCGCTGGGCCCTGCGCCTGGCGGCGCTGACCCCCAGTCGGCCGGGTATGGAGGCGAGGGCCGTCTTCGTCGACGACCACCTCTCGACCCTGCTCCTGCTCCAGGACGAACCTTTGGCCCACGCTCTGGCCGCCCGGTGGCTGCGGCCCCTCGCGGACCTGACCCCGCGGCAGAGCGAGCGCCTGGAGGTGACACTCCTCGCCTGGCTGGAGGGCGGCGGTGCCCCCGAGGCCGCGAAGGCCCTCAGCGTGCACCCGCAGACCGTGCGGTACCGCATGCGGCAGCTGGAAAAGCTCTTCGGAACCGGACTGCGTGACCCGCGGACCCGGTTCGAGCTGGAGATGGCCCTGCGCAGCCGCCGCCTGATGGCCCAGGTGCGGCGCCAGCACTCCCGCGTCACCCGCAGGACTGCCCGCGTGATCCAGGCGGACTTCACCCCCGTCGTCGTCGGCCGCATGGCCCGCGTCAACGGCCTCTGAGCCACACCCCCGACCTCACACCCTTCGACCTCACACCCCTGAACCCACACCCCTGACCACACCCCTCGACCCGAACTCCCCTGAACCCACACCCCTGACCACACCCCTCTGCACCACAGCAGCCCGGCCCGGCCCCGTCGTCACGGGGCCGGGCCGGGCTTTCGTGTGCCCACGTACACCGCCGGGCGCCGACGGGCCGGAGTGCGTGCGGTCGGGCACGACGTCCGCCGACACCGGACCGGTGTGGGTGTGGTCGTGCACCCGTCCGCCGCCACCGGACCGGTGTGGGTGTGGTCGTGCACAGCGTCCGCCGTCACCGACCCGGCGTCGCCGCGCCCACGCAGACCGTCCGCTGCCGCCGGCCGGGCGTCATGCGGCCCACGCACACCGCCCGCCGTCACCGCCGGAGCGCGTACGTGCCCGCGGTCCCGCCCTCCGTGACGGGGCCGGGAGACGGGCACACAAAAGGGTGTTGGTCCGAAGCGAGCTTCGGACCAACACCTGTCCCGGGGCGGGCGCGGGGNGAGGATGGGGGGAGCGCCCGCCCCGGGGGCTGTAAGGGGGCAGAGCCCCGCAGCGAGCGTCAGCGGCAGCGACGCCCCTCGTTGATGCAGCTCACGGCCTTGTTCATCAGGCCGTTCGACATCACGTTGATGAAGTCGCCGTGGTCGGTCACCGGCTTGTGGAGCTGCTCGGGGAAGCTGTCCACGGCGAAGCGGGCGCCCGGCGACACCCCGTACACGATGCGCTGGACCAGCTGCGGAATGGGCTTGAAGCCGTTCTTGCAGCGGCCGTTGTTGTCCGCGAAGGCCACGTGGGTCCGGTGGTTGGCGCTGTCGGCGTTCCGGCCGTCCCAGCAGCTCTGGAAGGTGAAGGTGCGCACCACGTCACTGCCCTTGGGGCAGATCGGGTACTTGTCCTTCAGCTGGCGGTCCTCGAAGCCGGTGCAGCTCCAGGAGGCGTTGGCGTTGGCGTTGCCGTTGGAGAAGGCCTTGGCGTCACCCGTGATGATGCGCAGGAAGCGGGGCATGGCCGTGACCTTGCCGGTGGGGTTCCCCTTGAAGTCGATCGTCACCTGCTTGGGCTGCAGGATCGTGCCGACGTTGCCGTCCTGGCCGCCGCCGGGGGCCTTGGCGTCCCGCTCGGCCTTGCCGTCGCGCAGCCGCAGCACCGGCCAGTAGTAAGTGGACTGGTCGCCGTTGTTGCATGTCGTGCCGGCCCTGGCGAGGCTGTCGTTGGTGGAGAAGGCGTCGGTGGACACGTTGCCCACGTAGTCGTGCATGTGGTGGGCGCCGTTGGAGACGCCGGGCGCGACGATGACGTTGTCCGGGTTGAAGTGCTTGTTCTCGTTACGGCCGCACTGGACGCTGAAGGTGCCGGTGGAGGCGCCGCCCTGGGCCTTGGGCTTGCGGACGTTGGGGCGGACCTTGGTGATGTTCACGAAGTCGTTCTTCGCCGGACCGCTCTTGCTGCCGGCCGCGGCGGACTTGGCGTCGGCCCCGGCCTGCAGCGCCGCGGCGCCGGCCGCGCCGTCCTCCTCGGCCGGAGCCTTCTTCATCTCGCAGGAGGCCAGTGAGGCGATCTCCTTCGGGGGCTCGGCCACCCGGTCGATCGCGTCGGACACGCCCTTGATGGTCTGCTCACGCTTGGCCTTGAGCTCGCCGAGCAGGGCGTTGCCCTGGGCCTCGCCGGCGGCGAGCCGCCGGTAGGCGTCCGCCACCTGGTCGTCCAGCTTGGCCAGGTTCGCGTCGACCTCGGCCTTGGCCTGCTCGGGTACCGAGGTGAGCTTGTCTCCCACGTCGGGGCAGTCGATCGTGGTCATCAACTGTCCCTTGCGGTTGTCGTCCTGGCCCGCGGAGGCGTTGCCGGCGATGACGGCGACACCGCCGCCGCCCAGCACGAGCGCGGAGACCACTCCCACGAGCTTGGTCGACAACCGGGGGCGCTTGTGGCCCTTTTGACTCATGCGATCACTTCACTTCGTCGGTGGGACATTGTCGGAGAGCCCGTCGAAGTCGACCAGCCCGGTGTCCTCGAGGACCGTGATGTGGTCCAGCACCGTGGCGTTGGCGGACGTGGCGAGGGCTCGCACCATGGAGTTGCGGGTCTGTGCCCGGATCCCGGCCAGCAGGCCGAACACCTTTCCGTGTGCTCGACGCAGCAGCTGGGTGAACAGTCGTTCGTATTCGTCTCCCTTGGCGCGGTTCATCTGGCTCAGCCAGTCCTGCTGTTGAGGGGAGGGCTGGTTGGGCAGGTCGATGCCGAGGGCCTGGCCGACCTGGATGGCCTGACGGTCCAGTTCGGTGTGGCCGTCCACGAGGTGATCGCCGGCCGTGCGGATCGCGGGGCGCGTCCCGCGCTGCTGGGCCTGCCGCCCGGCGGGCAGCTCCCACAGCCCGGCGAGACGGACCTTGCGCACGAAGTCCCGGTCCGCGGCAGTCAGCGGACCGTACGCCGTGCTCACCGTTCCCAGGCCGTCGTCGTCGCCCGCTGCCGGAGCCGCGACGGCGGCCGAGGCCGAGGCTCGGTCGCCGAACTTGTCCACGGGGACCAGCAGGGCGATCAGGGTGAGCGCGAGCGCGGTGATGACGACGCCGCTCGCGATCGAGTACCGGGTGGCCATCGACCAGCCTCGGCTGCTTCTCCGCCGCAGTGACAGCAATGTGCCTCCTTGCTCCGTGGGGCCGGGAGGTGGCGGGGCAGGGAGTTTCCGCAAGCGTGGTGCGGTGCAACACCCGCATTCCCGGGGGTGTCACGGGACGGTAGTGCCCGGGGTGACGCGCCCACCGGAGGACATCACCATCGGATAAACACTCCGGCGAGTCCTGGAAAGGCTGATATCTTGCGCGCGCACCCCCTGATGCGGGCCGACGCGGCTCGTGCCGGGTGTTCCGCCCTGCGCGCCGTGTCCTGTGTGCCCTCTGCGTGCCGTGTCCTGCGTGCTCTGACCTGTGCGCCGTGTCCTGTGCCCCGCTCCACGCGGGAGGCGGCTGCCCGGGGGACGGCGCCGCGTAGCGCGCGGCGGTCGCCACCGCGCGCTCGTGCAGGGATTCGCGCAACCACCGCGGGGCGAGGACCTCCGCGCTAGGGGCCGGCTGCCACAGCGCCCATTCGGCGTGCCGCGCGTCCTGGAAGGAGACGTCCAGCCGCAGCCGGCCGTCCGCCTCGGTCTCCTCGGCGAGGACGGCCGGCGCGCTGCCCGCCAGATCCTCCCGCCGCGCCGGGTCCACCCTGGGCCCGGGGGCGCGGGGGCCCAGGGGCGCGGGCCCGCGACGGCTCGCGCCCCCGGATCGTCCCGCGCCCCCGGACCGTCCCGGATCAGGCGGGCGAAGCCGCGAGCACCGCCTCGCGCGTGCGCCGCGGGGCCCGTTCGCCCCGCGCGGCCGGGGCCTCCGGCTCCGGCGCGGCCGTGGGGGCGTCGGTCAGCAGCGCGACGAGGGAGGTCCGGGCCCGGGCCACGCGGGAGCGGACCGTGCCGATCGGGCATCCGACGGCCTCGGCCGCCTCCGCGTAGGGGAGGCCGAGCAACTGCGTGAGGACGAAGGCCTCCCGGCGTTCGGCCGGGATCGCGGCCAGCAGCTCCGCCAGCGCGATGCCGTCCTCGAAGCCCGGTACGTCGTACGGCTGGGCCTGCTCGGCGGCCGTCTGCCAGTCGCAGCGGTCCGACAGTCTCGGCCGGGCGGCGGCGTGGCGCAGGCTGTCCACGACGGTGCGCCGCGCTATGGACAGCAGCCAGGTACGTGCGGAGGAACGGCCCTCGAACCGGTGGAGGCTCGCGAGCGCCCGCAGGAACACGTCCTGGGTGAGGTCGTCGGCGGCCTGGGTGTCGGCGCTCAGATAGGCGACGTAGCGCCAGACGTCGCGGTGGAGGGCGCGCACGAAGCGGTCCGTCTTCGCGCGGTCGCCGTCGCGGGCGGCGAGCGCCAGCCGGGTCACCGCCGCGTCGGAGGCCGCGGTGTGCCGGGCGGGACGCTCGCCGGTGGTACAGGACTGGGGGGTCGTCAGGGCAGGGGTCATCGCCAAAGGTCCTTATGTGCAAGGGGAGTCCGGCGTCGCGCGGAGGGCGGGGCCGGTGAGGGGCACGGCCTGCCCGAGGGCACGGCCGAGGGCCCGAGGCACGGCATCCACGTGACACATGCGGTGCACGGAGTACGTCGGGGACGCGTCAGGTGCACGTGAGACATGCGCAGTGCGCGAGGTGCGCGAGGTGTGCGCAGGATCGGTCGCGTACGCGGATGCGGCTCGGGTGACCAGCTGTCAGAGGACAGCGGTCGCCGTCGGCGGACCCCGGGTGGTGATGGCGTGGACGAGGAACAGCTGCCGCGGTGCGTGTGTCCGGCGCCGCCGGCGCACTCGCGGGCGCGGCCGGTGCGCCGGCGCGACGGTGCTGAGCAACAGGCGCAGCGGCGCCCGCAGTCGGGCGGCCACGGCGCGCACCACCCGGAAGAGGCCGCGCTCGCCGTGGGCGAGCCACAGTCCGCACAGCACGGCCGCCAGCAGGTGGGCGAGCACCATCCCGGCCGGTGACATCAACAGCACGGGCATGGCCGAGGACTCGTGCCCGGCGCCCGCCATGTGTCCGCCAACGGCCATGTGCCCGGCGGCCGGGGCGGCCACCGTCGCGTGCAGGGCGTGATGCGCGTGGCCGGCGGCTTCCGCTCCCGCCGTTCCGTCCGGCATCGCCGGCAGCGCCGTCATGGCCGGCCCGGCAGGCGGCGCCAGGGACTGGGCCAGGGAGAACCCCGAGTGGAGCACCGTCTGTACGGCGACGGCGGTGACCGTGACGGCGAGGATCCCGCGCTCACGGCCGGCGAGGGACCAGGCCGTCCCCGCGGTCGCCACGAACCCGGAGGACAACGCCCACCAGGGCACCGGGGCACCCGACATGAGCATGTGTCCGGTCGCCGCGAGCAGCACACAGAGGGCTGCGAACATCGCAGCCCGAAGGGCGCGTAAACAGCGGACCGGCTCCATGGCGGGGCTCATCCTCGCACCGGCCTCCCGAGCCGCACACCGGGGTACGCACTTCCGGACAAGATTCCGCGGACCCACCATGTCACAGCAGGGCCGCCTGCCTCATGTGGTGCAGGGCACAGCGGAACGCGGGAACCTGCCCGCCGTTCCACCCGACTGCTTACCCGGTCCATCGAGCGGTTCAACGTCCCGGGAAGGGAGACTTCGTGGCGTCGGAGGGAACGGCGACGGCATCGCCGACGGAGAAGGACGGCGGTGCGGGCCGGGGGCTGACGGCGCTCCTCACCGGCGCCATGGCGTTCTCGATGCTGCAACTGTTCCTGCTCGGGGCGCTCGGTCCGCGACTCGTGACCGAACTCGGCCTCTCACCGGCCCTGTTGGGGCTGACCACCACGATCGGGTTCGGGACGGCCGCCGCCCTGTCCCCGGCCGGGGGCCGGATCGTGGACCGGATCGGGCCCCGGCGCTCGCTGGTCGCCCTGCTCCTCCTCTCCGCCGCGGCGCTCGCCCTGATCGGCGCCGCCCCCGGCGCCGGCCTGCTGCTGGCCGCCGTCGCACTGGGCGGCGTACCGCAGGCGCTCGCCAACCCGGCCACCAACAAGGCTGTGCTGCGGGCCGTTCCGCCCGCCCGGCGGGGCGCCGTCACGGGGCTGAAGCAGTCCGGCGTCCAGCTCGGCGCCTTCGCGGCCGGAGCGCCGCTGGCGGCCCTCGCGGGCGGAATCGGCTGGCGGGGCGCGGTGTGGACGGGCGCCGCGGCGGCCCTGCTCACCGGCCTGTGGGCGCTGCGGGTGCTCCCGGCGGACCCTCCGGCTCCGCCGGCCGGCCCCCGTACGGAACTCGTCCCGCGCGGGATGGTGGCCTGGCTGGCCGCCTTCTCGCTGTTCCTCGGCGCGGGAATCGCCTCCGTCAACACCTACCTCGCCCTCTTCGGCGCGCAGCGCCTCGGCATGGGGCCGACGACGGCTGGCGCGCTGGTCGCCGTGCTGGGGGTGGCCGGGATCGCCGGCCGGGTGGGCTGGTCCAAGGCGGCCCGGCCGGGGCGTGCCGAATGGCTCCCCGGCCGGCTCGCGTGCGGTGCGCTGGGCGCGGCGGCCCTGCTGGGCGCCTCCCTCGTGGTGGGCCCGCTGGTGTGGTTCGGCGCGGTCGCCGTCGGGGTGTTCGCCGTGTCCGGCAACGCCGTCTCGATGGTGCTGGTCCTTCAGCGGGCCGCCCCCGGCCGGGCCGGCCAGGACTCCGCGCTGGTCGCGGCCGGGTTCTTCGCCGGATTCGCCCTGGGGCCACCGCTGTTCGGCCTGCTCGCGCAGAGCGGACGGTACGGGCCGGGGTGGCTGCTGGTGGCGGCGGAGTTCGCGGCGGCGGCCGCCGTCGGGTTCCTCTGGGCGGTACGCGACCGGCGGCGAGGCCCGGAGCGGGCGGCGTGAGCGGGGTGGGAGGCGTGGGCGGCATGAACGGCGGGAGCGGGACGGCCGGCGAGGGCGGCGAGGGGAGTGGGCCTACGGGCCGGGCGCTGGCCGCGGTGATGGCACGGGTGGCGGTGACCGCGGCCGAGGTGGGCCCGCGCTTCCCGCTGTACGCCGACCCCGCCGACGGGCGGTGGACCACGACCGGCCGGGGCTCGTGGACCGGAGGTTTCTGGGCCGGACTGCTCTGGCTGCGGGCGCGGTACACCGGAGCCGGGCACGACCGGCGGGCCGCCGCCGCGTGCACGGCCCGGCTCGCACCGTGGACCGCGGCCGACACCGCCACGCGCGGGCTCATCCTCTGGTACGGGACCGCCGCGGCCGGTGACGACGCCGCAGCCGCGGCGCTCCGGGCCCGGGCGGCCGGGGCCTGCCTGTCGGCCTGGGACCCGGAGCTCGGGATCCTGCCCTGGGGCGACGCCCTGGGCGGCCCCCGCCTGCTGGCCCGGGTGGACGCCGTACCCGGCACGGTGCCGCTCCTGGCGGCTGCCGGGCCCGGCGGGGCGGCCGCGGCGGCCGCCCATCTCCACCGGCACCTGGACCTCTGTCTCGACGGGACCGGCGACCCGTGGTTCCGGCCGGCCCTGATCCACGATGCGGCCACCGGCGGCTGGCGGCCCTGCGAGGACCCGCCGCCCGGCTGGAGCCGCGGGCGGGCCTGGCTGCTCCTGGCGGTCGCCGACGCGATGCTCCAACCGGAGCTCAGCGCGGGGGAGTTCACCCGCCTCTCCGAGGCGGCCACCCTGCTGACCACGCGTGGCGGGGTGCTGACCGGCCCTCCGGTCCCGCCCGCCGACACCGCCTGCCCGGACGGTCCCCCCGACACCTCGGCCGCCGCGATCACGGCGGTGGCCCTGCTGAAACTGGCCCGCACCCCCGGCCCCCGCGCGGAGCAGTACGCGCTCCGCGCCGCGGAGGTCCTCGACCACCTCACCCGCAACCACCTCACCCCCGAGGGCGGCCCCCGCCCGCCCGGCATGCTGCTGGACGGCTGCTACGACGCGGCGAAGGGCCTGGCGGTCCGCCACGAACTCGTCTGGGGCGACTTCTTCCTGGCCCTCGCCCTGACCGCCCTGCACGGCCTCGTCGACATCACCCGTTCATAGGGGGCGCCTGCGGGTCCGGCCGACGGGGGTCCGGGGGTGGGGAGCTGACGGGGCGGCAGGGTCACGACTCCGTATCCGATTGCAGAACGGAGGGAGAGAGCCGCTTCCGGCCCGGTCGACGTCCCCGTCGCGCCGTCCGAGCCCGCGAAGAAGAAGGGCACCCTGGGGAAGAGGATCCTCGGTGTCGTCGTGGCGATCGCTGTCGCCCTCTTCTGGCGCCTGGGCCTTCCCCACCTGACGGGCGAGGCCCCCGTGCACGACCTCGACACGTGCCAGGGCGTGGCCGATGTGGCGCTCGCGCAGCAGCCCGAGACGGACAAGTCCGTCCTCTGTATGGAGCCCGTCAGGAACTGACGCCCTGCCCGTTCGGGCCGTAGGCGCGCAGCACGCGGCGGGCCACCGCGGTGATGTGGAGTTCGTCCGGGCCGTCGAGGATGCGGGCTGCGCGGCCGGTGCGGAAGAGGGCCGGGAGCGGGGTGTCCGGGCCGAGGCCGGCGGCCCCGTGGACCTGGATCGCGCAGTCCGCGACCTGCTGGAGCATGCGCGCCGCGGCAACCTTGGCGAGCCCGACCTCCGTACGCGCGTCCCGTCCGGCGGCGATGAGCGCCACCGCCTCCCGGACCAGGGGGCGAGTGGTGCGCAGTGCGAGCAGGGCGTCGAAGACATGTGCCTGCACCAGCTGTTGCTCGGCGAGCGGGCCGCGCGAGCCGCCGCGGGTCGCGGCCCGCTCGCACATCAGGTCGAAGGCCCGCTGCGCCTGGCCGAGCCACCGCAGGCAGCGCAGCGTACGGCCGAGCGCGAGCCGTTCACCGGCGATGGCCAGGGCCTCGCCGGGCTCGCCGAGGAGGTGGTCGGCGGGCACCCGTACCCCGTCGAGGGCGATCTCGTACTGTCCCGTGGCGCCCAGCACGGGAAGTTCGCGCACCACGCGGAAGCCGGCCGCGCCGGTGGGCACGAGCAGCAGCGACAGCCCCTCGCGGTCCCCGTCCGCGCCGGAGGTACGGGCCATCACGGTCACCAGGTCGGCATCCGCCGCGCCCGAGGTGAACCACTTGCGGCCGGTGACCAGCCAGCCGCCGTCGGGGCGCCGTTCGGCGCGGGTCGTGGTCCGCAGCGGGTCGGTGCCGGGCACCCCCGGCTCGGTCATCGCGTAGCAGGTACGGATCTCCCCGGCGACCAGCCGCTTCAGGTACGCCTCGCGGACGCCGGGCCGCCCGTACCGCGCCAGCATCGTCACGTCGAGCAGTGGGGCCGACCCCAGCGCGGCCGGGCCGTGGTCACTGGCCCCCTCGGCCTCGGCCAGCTCGGCGTAGGCCTCGAAGGAGAGCCCGCCGCCGCCCAGTCCGGCGGGGAGCGGCAGGGCCCAGAGCCCCTCGGCCCGCGCCTCGGCACGCAGCGCGGCCAGCACCTCGCCGGCCACGGGCCCGCCCCCGTCCAGCATGGACTCCCGGGGGAACACCCGCTCCCGGACGAACCGGCCGACCCGCTCCCGCAGCGCCACCGCCCGAGACTCCCGGCCCGCGCCCCCCGCGCCCACCGCGCCCGCGCCCCCGGCGTCGGCCAAGGCACCGGCACCGGTACCGCCCACGGCACTGCCCACGGCTTCGGCATCGGCCCTGTTCGTGCGGGGATCTTTCACTGCTCGCCTCCTCTTTCCCGGGAAATTCCGGGACTCGCGCGGACTTCCGCACAGTTTCGGGAGCCTCCGCGAACTCGCGGGAACTCGCACGAACGGCCGACCGACTGTCTGTTCGTGGAACTGGTCGGGCGCGGACGCTCCCGGGTTCCCGCATTCCGCAAGACCCGGGCTGCGGCCACCGCCGCGCCAGGAGAGGAGAGGCATGGCGTCACCAGCCACCACGCAGACCGTCCGGCCGCTCGACACACTGCGCTTCGACGCCTCGGGGCCGCCCCGGATCACGGGCGTCGTCACCGATCACCTGCGCCTGCTCGGCGCACGGACGGACCGCCGCGGCCACTGGGACGCGCCCGCCTCCGGCACCACGCTCACCGGCGGCGGCTTCGCACCGGCGCACGCGACCGCCACCTGGGCGGACCCCGCGAGCGGGCTCGCCGACGAGGCCACCGTGCAGGCCGCCACAGGCATCATGGCCGTGCACGGACGGCGGGACGGCAGCCCCCGCGGACTGGCCGTCGACTACGCCGCCACCGCCACCGCCGTCCTCACGGTGCAGGGGCTCCTCGCGAACCTCGTGGGCCAGGCCCGAGGCGCGGCCGCCGCCCCCGTCACCACCAGCGCCGACCGGGCCGGGCTCCTCGCCGTGTCCCAGTACCTCGCGGCCGCCGGCGCCGACGAGGGCGAGGCGGCCGAAATCGCCCCCGGTGGACCGCCGTTCACCTCCGCCGACGGGATCCTCTTCGAGCTGGAAACCCTCGACCCGGGAGCCTGGGCCGCCTTCTGGACGGCGCTGGAGGCACCCGCGGACGCGCTGCGGGCCGGCTGGCGGCCCTTTCAGTTCCGCTACGCCACCGCCTGCGCGACCCTCCCGGCCGCCCTCCACGCCACCACGCGGTCCCACGGCTGGGACCTGATCCGCCGGGCCGCGGCCCTCTCCGGTGCCGAAGTGTGCGCGCTGCGCCCCCTCGCCGACCGGGCCGCGGAACACGACGGCGCCGCCCCCTGGTCCCTGGCCCCGTCGGTCCACGGCGCCGATGCCGCCGCCGACGGGCCGACGCCGGCGCCGACTCCGTTGCCGGGGCCCCGCCACGGGGCCGGCGGGCGGGCGGTCCCCGCGGCGCCGGCCGCCGGCCCCCTGTCCGGGCTGACCGTGCTGGAGGCCGGCCGCCGCATCCAGGCGCCGCTCGCCGCGCACCTGCTCGGGCTGCTCGGCGCCGACGTGATCCGCATCGAACCGCCGGGCGGCGACCCGCTGCGCGGCATGCCCCCCGCCTGTTCCGGGATCTCCGCCCGCTGGCTCGCCCTCAACCGCGGCAAACGGGCCGTCGAGATCGACATCAAGGCGGAGGCGGACCGCGGGCGGCTGCGGGACATGGCGGCGCACGCCGACGTCTTCCTGCACAACTGGGCGCCGGGCAAGGCCGCCGCCCTCGGCCTCGACGCCGACGACCTCGCCCGCGTCAATCCCGCGCTCGTCCACGCGTACACCAGCGGCTGGGCCGGCCGCCTCGACGACGCCCCCATGGGCACCGACTTCATGGTCCAGGCCCGCACCGGGGTCGGCGAGGCCGCCCGCCCCGAGGGCGAGAGCCCCGCGCCCTCGCTGATGACCCTCCTCGACGTCATGGGCGGACTCCTGGGCGCCGAGGCGGTCCTCGCCGGGCTGCTGCTGCGCGAACGCACCGGCCGCGGCGTCCGGGTCGACTCCTCGCTGCTCGGCGCGGCCGACACGCTGACCGGCCCCGCCCTGCGCCGGGCGGCCCGCGGGGAGAACCCCCGGCGGCCGGCCGGATTCCGCCGCCCGCTGGCCACCGCCGACGGCTGGATCGCACCCGCCGACGACGATGCCCGCGCCGCCGCCGGCCACGACCTGCGCGGCCTGCCGACGGCGGAGGCCCTGGCCCGGCTGCGCGAGCACGGCCTGACGGCGACCGCCGTCACCACCGACCTGTCCGACCTGCACCACGACCCGCGCTTCGCCGGCTCGATCAGCCGCGACGCGCACGGCGCCCCCGCAGTCCCCGACCCCTGGAGCTTCGCATGACCGCCGACAGGCTCGTACTGCGCGACCTGCTGCCCGCCGAACTCCGCCGCACCTGGGTGGTCGACGGCACCTGCCCCGACCTCGACCTCTACAGCCTCTTCCGCGCCCGCCAGATCGCCGACCTGCACCGCACCGCCGTCATCGACGCCAAGGGCAAGCTCTGCTACACGGCCCTCGACCGCAAGGTGCGGGCTCTGGCCACCGGTCTGCGGGACCTCGGGATCGGCCCGGGCGACGTCGTCGGCGTCCAACTGCCCGACGGCCGGGCCTCCGTCATCGCCGACCTGGCGCTGGCCGCCCTCGGCGCGGTCTCGCTCCCCTTCCCCGTCGGCCGGGGCGTCCTGGAGGCCGAGTGCCTGCTGCGCCGCGCCGAGGCGGTCGCCGTCATCGCCGCGAGCGAACACCGGGCGTTCCGGCACGCGGCCGACCTGCACACGCTCTCCGGGTCGCTCCCGTGCCTGCGCCACGTCATCGCCGCGGGGCGGCCGGGCACCCTCCCCGACGGAACGATTCCGCTGGCGGAGCTGCTGCGCAGCGACCCCGGCCGGTTCGTCCCCGCCCGGCCCGACCCCGACAGCGCAGCCCGGATCCTCGTCTCCTCCGGCTCCGAGGCCGAGCCCAAGATGATCGCGTACTCGCACAACGCGCTGGCGGGCGGACGAGGCAACTTCCTCGCCTCGCTCATCCCCGACGGGACCCCGCCGCGCTGTCTCTTCCTCGTCCCGCTGGCCTCCGCCTTCGGCTCCAACGGCACCGCGGTCACCCTCGCCCGGCACGGCGGCACCCTGGTCCTGCTGGACCGCTTCACCGCGGACGGCGCGCTGGCAGCGGTGCGCGAGCACCGGCCGACGCACGTCCTCGGTGTGCCCACCATGGTCCGCATGATGCTCGAACGCCTCGACGGCAGCGGCGCGGAACTGCCGCCGCCCACCGCCCTCGTCCTCGGCGGGGCGCCCCTCGACGAGACCACGGCGGCCGCCGCGGCGCAGGCCTTCGGCTGCCCCGTCGTCAACCTCTACGGCTCCGCCGACGGCGTCAACTGCCATACGGGACTGGGCAGTACGGTGCCACCCACCGACGGCTCCGGTGTTGTCGCAGGGCACCCCGACCCCCGGGTCGCAGAGATCCGCATCGCCGACCCCGAGACGCACGAGCAGCTCCCCGACGGCGCCGTCGGGGAGATCATCTCGCGCGGCCCGATGACCCCGCTGTGCTATGTCGGCGCGCCCGAGCTGGACGCCCGCTACCGCACGCCCGACGGCTGGGTCCGCACCGGTGACCTCGGCTACCTCGACGCCCAGAGCGTCCTGCACGTCGTCGGCCGGCTCAAGGACATCGTCATCCGGGGCGGCGCCAACATCAGTCCGGCCGAGGTGGAGCGCGAGCTCACCGCACACCCCCAGGTGCGGGACGTGGCCTGCGTCGGCGTCCCCGACCCGCTGATGGGGGAGCGGCTCGCGGCCTGCGTCGTGGCCCGGGGGGCGCAGGCCCCCACCCTCGCCTCCCTCGGCGAACACCTGACGGGGCGCGGCCTGGAGCGGTGCAAGCATCCCGAGCGGCTGCTCGTCGTCGCGGAACTGCCCCTGACCGCCGCCGGCAAGCCCGACCGCGCGGCCCTCCGCAGGCGGCTGACCGAGAGCAGTGCTCTCGTATAGGACGGCCGTTGTCCGACCCGGGCGGCATGATCGCCGTATGGACCACGAGGACCGGGCACACCTGGACGCGCAGGCAGGAGCGCTGCACGACATCGGCCGACGCCACCTCGACGACGAGGACGCCGAACGCTGGGCCGCGCTGCTGCGGCCCGGCGTACGGCTCGCCGTCGCGGACGAGGAGTGGGACGCCGCGGAGCTGCCGACGGCGGCCCGCCTGGGCGGGCTGCCCCGCCTCCCGGACGGGACGCACTGGCCGAGCGAGCCCGACGGTGCCCCGCTCGCCTTCGTGGCGGCGGTGGACTGTGCGGCCCTCCCGGCCGGGGCGCTCGACTTCCGCCTTCCCGCCGAGGGCTCGCTCGCGTTCTTCGCATCCGTCCCGAAGGGCCGGGGGCGGGTGTTGTGGGTGCCCCCGGGTGTTCCCGGCGCCGTGCGGACGGCGCCGTCCGGAGCGGCGGTGTTTCCGGCGGTGAGGCTGATCGCCCGGCCGGAGGTCACCGCGCCGTTCCCCGACCACCCCCGGGTGCGCGAGGCGTTCGGCCTCCACGCGCCGCAGGACCTCTACGACCACCCCCTGTGCGCCCAGTCCTTCCTCGACGAACTCGCCGAGTACGGGCACCGCTTCGAGCACCGCGTGGGCGGCCACGCGGTGGCCTCGGGCGTGGCCGAGTACCAGGCCCTCGGGGCGGGCGAGGCGGTGACGGACCCGTCCGCGGCGACCGCACTCGACATCGCGCGAGCACGCGAGTGGGTCCTGCTGGCGCAGTTCCACCACGAGCCCGCCGAGGGCATGCTGGGCCACCCCGACGATCCCGCACCGGCCGGCCGCCGGCGCGGAGCCCTCGTATGGCTGATCCGCCAGGAGGACCTGAACCGGGGCGACTTCGGCGCCGCCGTGCTCGTCCCCCGGTTCTGACCGGCCGCCCCCGGGGCGGGTCAGGCGTCGACGGCGGCCAGCCAGATCTCCATCTCCACGTCGCCGTCGCCGATGACCATCCACTCCTGGAGGACCAGCAGGCGCTCGCCCACCTGCCAGGTGACGGACCGTTCGCCGTCGCCGAAGCGCAGGAAGGCGGCCCGGTCGGCCGGCAGCGGCGGGCCGTACGCGGCGCGCAGGTGCTCCGCGACGGTGTCGTGGATCTCCGCGAAGCGCGCGTCCGTCCAGTCCTGGAGGAAGGGGTACTCGGCCAGCGCCTCCGCCTCCAGGAAGACGCTCGCGACCACGTGCACCGCGCCGCGGCACAGGTCCTCCTCGTCGTCCTCGTCCAGCCGGTCGAGGTCGTAGGGGTCCGTGGAGCCGGGGTGGAAGGGCTGCGGCGCGCGGTCCAGGAGCTCGGCGGCGACGGCCGCCGCTTCCCCTTCCCGCACGGGGGTGCGGTCCACGTACTGGCCGGCGTCGCGGAGCAGGTGCGGCCACGCCCGCTCGAAGGTCCCCGGCTGCGCCGTGCCCTCCCAGACGGTCCGGCCGGCCGCGTCCCGCAGGGCGACGCAGGCCCCGTCCCCGGAGGCCTCGACGCGGCACACGTCCCGGCCCGCGGCGTCGACGTGCACGACCGCGCCGTCGCCGGAGACGAACGCCGCGAGACCGGTCACGTCGTCGAAGCCGACGACCCAGCCGTCCCCGTCGGTCACCGGCTCCCGGTGCGGGGACGGCGTGAACGAGCCGTCCGTGCGCAGCACACTCCACCGCGGGATGCCGTCGTCCACACAGGCAACGGCCGCCCCGCACGGGGAGAAACGTTCCACCCAGGCGTAGCGCGGCTCGATCACCGGCCGCCCGGCCGGATCGACGAAGCCACGGGCGAAGCCGTCGCCGACCTTCAGCAGGCCGCACCACAGCTCCTCGTCCATCTCGCTCTCGCGGCGCAGCACCGGCTCGCCCCGGCAGTCGACGAACCCGGCGAACGCGTCGCCCGGCCCGCCGCCGATGGCGTACGCCAGACCGTTCTCGTCGAAGGGCTTCAGCAGCCGGAAGGACGGTTCGACGATCCATCCGCCCGCGGTGTCCACCAGCCCCCACAGCTCACCGACCCGCACCGGCGCCGCCCCGCCCGCGCCGAACGGACCCGCCCCGTCGAACCGCGGCGCGATCGCCGGGCGCCCCTCGCGGTCCACGTATCCGCACGCCCCGCCGGCGACCGGCCGTACGGGCGCCAGGCCGACGGGCCCGAAGGGCCCGGCCGCGTCGAAGCCGCCGCCGATGACCACCCGGCCCGTGGGATCCGCGTAGCCGGCGCCGTCCTCGGTACGGACCACGGGCAGCCCGTGGTGGAACTCCTCCGCCCCCGTGAAGCGGGCCGCCACGACCGGAGTGCCCGAGGTGTCCGCATACCCGAACAGGCCCGCCCGGCGGAACCGGGAGAGCCCGGCGCCGTCGAAGGCGCCGGCCCACTCCAGCCCGGGTGCGCTGAGCCAGCGGCCCTGCCCGTTCAGATAACCCCATCGCCCGGCCCGGTCCGCCGCGGGCGCGACCGGGCCGCCTTCGCCGTCCGGGTGGAACGGGCCGACGGCGGTGAGATCGGGGGAACGCACGAGCGCGCCCACCGCGTCGACCAGGGCCAGCCGCGTTCCGAACGGGTCGCGTCCCGTCACGGGCACGGCGTACGGCGCGGACGGTACGGGGCGGTGTCACGGACTTCTCCTGGGGGCGTACGGGACCGGGCCTCATCGTCGCGGACCGCTGCGTCGCGCCCCGATACGGGGGAGGGGCCCGGCGGACGTCCCGCCGGGCCCCTCCCCCGTACCACCGGCGGTCAGGGGGTACCCATGGCCTTCTTCAGCTCCGCCGCCGCGTAGCGGTAGACCGGCAGCAGATCGAGGTCGTCCCCCGGGTAGTTGACGATCTTCACCTGCTTGGCGTCCGAGTCCGGCAGGACCGCTCCGGTGGACATGTGGGCGTTGTCCAGCACCAGCGACGGCTTTTTCGCGGCGAGTTCGGCGAGCTGCGCCGGGGTCACCGCCTCCGGCCCGAACGTCCCCACCGTGGTGGCGCCCGCGAGCTTGGCCGACCACGCGGTGAAGACCTGGGTCACGACGGACGGACTGCGGCCGCCCGGCCAGCCGGCCTGGAGCTCCTTGTTCAGCTTCGTGTACTCGGCGTCGAAGCCGGTCTTCCACTGCGCGGCGGCGTCCGCAGTGCCGAACAGCCCTGCCAGACGGCCGACTTCGGCGGACACCTTGTCGGGGTCGTTGTCGAGCTCCACCTCGACGAGCTTCGCCCCGGACCCCGCGGCCTCCTTGATCTTCGCGGCGTACGGCTCGAAGGGCGCGTACAGCACGAAGTCGGCCTTGGCCACGGCGGCGAGGTCCGAGGGCCTGGGGTCGTAGTCGGGGGCGTGGTGGACGGACTGAGGCACGATGACCTTGATGTCCTCCGCGCCGGCGGCCTTCGCGAGGGCGCCCTCCCAGGTGGTCGTGACCACCACGGACGGCTTGCCGGTGCGCGGCTGCCCCTGGTCCCCGCCGGATGCGGACGAGGGGCCGTTCCCGCAGCCGGCGGTCAGGAAGAGGGCCGCGCTCAGTGCGAGGACGGCAGGGATACGGACGCGGGTGCGCGCCATGAGCTGATTCTCCGTTCGGGTATGAAATGCACCGCGAGGACCAGCGCCCCCGCGGTCAGGACGAGGACCGGGCCGGGCGGCCAGTCCAGCCACAGGGCCAGGAGGAACCCCGTCAGGTTCACCGTGACGCCGATGCCGACCGCCCACAGGGTGATCGACTTCAGTGAGCTGCCCAGGCGGCGCGCGGCGAGTGCGGGCAGCAGGGTCAGCGCGTCGACGAGCAGCGCGCCGGTGAGTTTGATGGCCCCGGCGACCGCGACGGCGACCAGGACCAGGAGCGCGGCCGTCAGCACCCGCACCGGGACGCCGGAGCACAGGGCGAGCTCGCGGTCGTACAGAAGCAGGCCGATCTCGCGCCGCCGCCACCAGAACAGGCCGGGCACGACGACGGCGAGGACGCCGAGGACGACGAGGTCGGGCGTGCCGACGGACAGGATCGAGCCCCACAGCAGGGCGAAGGCGCCGGAGGCGTTGACCCCCGACACGGCCAGCACCAGCAGGGCCGCCGCGATGGCCAGGCTCATCAGCAGCCCCATCGCCCCCGAGAGGCCGTCCGGTGTGCGGGCGAGCGGGGCCACGCCCGCACCGGCCAGGGCGCAGGCGACCAGCGCGCACAGCATCGGGTCGAGCCCCGTGAGCAGGCCGACGGCGATGCCCAGCAGGGCCACGTGCATCATCGCGAACCGGACCGGCATGATGTCGAGCCCGACGATGACGACACCGATGACGGGCAGTCCGACGGCGGCCAGCAGCAGGGCCGCTCCGGCCCGTTGCACCGGTAACAGCCGCAGGAGTTCACCGAGGTCCGCGGTGGCCAGGGTCGTCACCGGACCTCCCGCAGCCGGCCCGCGGCCATCTCCAGTACGCGGTCGCAGCGGTCCGCCAGGGCCCGGTCGTGCGTCACCACGATCAGGGTCACCGGCAGTGAGGTGAGCACGTCCGCCGCCTCTGCCTGTCCGTCGAAGTCGAGGGCGGCCGTCGGCTCGTCCGCCAGGAGCAGTTCGGCCCCCGCGGCCACGCATCCGATCGCCCGGGCCAGGTACATGCGCTGCAACTGGCCGCCGGAGAGGGTGTGCAGGGGCCGGCCGGTCAGCGCGCCCACCCCGAGCCGGTCCGCCGCCTCGGCCGCTTCCGCCGGGGCGTTGCTGCCGGCCAGCAGTTCGTGGCCGAGCAGCGGGAAGCGCCCGGCGGCCGGCTTCTGCGGGATCCAGGCACAGGCCCGGCGCCGCCACGCCCACTCGGCGGGCGAGCGGCCCTCCCGGCCACCGACCAGGATCGAGCCCGCCGTCCGGGGGTGCAGGCCGAGGACGGCGCGCAGCAGGGTGGATTTGCCCGAGCCGTTGGTCCCGGTCAGCGCCACGCGTTCACCGGCGGCGATCTCCAGGTCCACGTCGGCGACGGCCTCCACCCGGCCGTGCCGGCAGACGACCCCCCGCATGCGCACGTCCAGTCCGCCCATCACACGCCCCTCGATCGTCCTCGGCCGCGCGGGACGGCTCGGCTGCGCCTCCCACGTGCCAGTAGTCGGACGCGACGGGTCCGGGGTTCCCGCCGGTCCCGAACCGATGGCGCCGGACCGCGGCGCGCGGGGGAGCCGGGCCGTCCCGGCGCGGGCCGCCGGGGTTCGGGGGATGCCCCCATTGGGTCTGCCGCCCGCGCGCCGGTTCGATCACGGGATGTGCTTTCGGTAGGTTTCCTCCCGGTTCTCCGACGGAAGGCGGACACGATGGGCAACCCTCAGCAGGTGGCGCACGTACGCAGGAACGTATGGACCCTGCCGCCCGGCGACCTGACACTCGCCCACTACGCGGCGGCCGTCGCCGAGATGAAGAAGCGCGAACCCGACGATCCCACGAGCTGGACCTACCAGGCGGCCCTCCACGGGACGAGCACGACGCCCGCCCTGCCGCTGTGGAACGGCTGCAAGCACGGCTCCTGGTACTTCCTCGCCTGGCACCGCATGTACCTCTGGTACTTCGAGCGGATCGTCCGAGCGACGGTCGTGCAGCTCGGCGGCCCGGCCGACTGGGCCCTGCCGTTCTGGGACTACGACGCCGACCGTGAACAGGCCCGGATCCCCCCGGCCTTCCGCGACGAGGAGGGCGGCTCCAACCCGCTGTTCGCCGACCGGGCGAACCTCGTCAACGAGGGCGAGCCCCTGCCCGTCGAGATCACCTCCCCGGCCTACGCGATGGGGCGCACCCTGTTCGTCGGCGAGACCGAGTTCGGCGGGGGCATCACGCCGAACGGCAGCACCTTCTGGAACCGCAAGGGCGCCCTGGAGGACACGCCCCACAACGTCGTGCACAGTTACATCGGCCGCTGGATGGGCAGGACGACCACGGCCGCGCTCGATCCGGTCTTCTGGCTCCACCACGCCAACATCGACCGCCTGTGGTCCGTATGGGCGAGCCGGGCCGGGCACGACAACCCGGACGACCCACGCTGGATCAGCCAGGAGTACAGCTTCTTCGACGCGGACGGGAGCCAGCAGAGCCTCGCGGCCTCCGACATCCTCGACATCTCCGGCCGGCTGGGCTACACGTACGAGGAGCCCGTGCCGATCTCCCCTCCGGTTCCGCTGCCGCCGTCCGAGAGGACACCTCCCGTGCCCGAGTCGACGAGCGGTCCGAGTACCCCGGGGCCGACCCCGCCCGGGCGGCGTGAGATGGCGGGCTCCTCCGAGCAGCCCCTGCGCCTCGTCGGCCGCGCCGCGAGCGTCGCCGTACCGATCGACCGGCGGACCACCCTGCCCCTGGGCGAGGCGCTCGGCGTCGACGAACCCGAGACCGACCGGCACGTCTTCCTGAGCGTCGAGGACATCGAGGGTGAGACGAACCCCGATACCGTCTACGGCATCTACGTCAACCTCCCCGAGGGAGCCTCCCGGGAACAGGCGGAGGGCCACCGGGTCGGCAACCTGTCCTTCTTCGGCATCGAGCGGGCCCAGGACCCCCGGGGCGACGAGCACCCCCACGGCCTGCGGGTCAGCGTCGAGATCACCCCGCTCGTGCGCCGGCTCCAGGCCGAAAACGCCTGGGACGAAGCCCGGCTGCGCGTGACGTTCCTCCCCCTCGGACCGGCGGCCGCGGAGGGCAGGGAGGGGGTGGCGGACGAGGACCCGCCGGTCGAGATCGGGCGCGTCAGCCTCAGCTACTCCTGATGGCCCTGGAGGGCGCGGGGCGGACGCGGACGGCGCCCGCGTCACGGTCGCGGCGGCCGCGCGTCACCCTCGGGTACGAGCTGGCGGCCGTCGCCGCCTGGATCGCCGTGATCGCGCTGACCGTGACCGGGGCGGTGCACGGCCTCCACCCGGCGGCCCCGGCGACCGCCCCCGCAGGCGAGGTGGCCCACCACCACGTGAGTCCGGCGCACCCGCCCCACGGCGTACCCGGCCCCGGCACCGCCGGCTTCGGGAGCCTCGCGATGTGGACGCTGATGTGCGTCGCGATGATGCTGCCCGCAGCGCTCCCGGCCCTCGCCCACGTGGGCGAGAACAGCCTGCGCCGGCGCCGTCGCCGCGCGATGGCCGGCTTCGCCGCCGTCTACCTCACGGTGTGGACCGGCTACGGCGCACTGCTCCTCGCGGCGGCCCCGCTGTGGTCCCGGCCGCCCGGGCACGCCGTGGCGGCGGGCGCGCTCGCGCTCGCCGCCGCCTGGCAGCTGACGGTCCACAAGCGGCGCGCCCTGCGCGACTGCCACCGCTCCTTCCCGCTGCCGCTGAGCGGCCCGAGCGCCGCGGCGGGCCCCGTCCGCTTCGGGCTGCGCCACGGCGGAGCCTGCCTGCGGTCGTGCTGGGCGCTGATGGCGGTGATGGCCGTGGCCGGCGGGGGCGCCGCCATGCTCGCCTGGATGGCGCTGCTCACCGGGATCGTCCTGGCGGAACGGTTCGCCGCCGGGCCGGGGCGCGTCACACGGCTCGCCGCCGGCCTCCTCGCGGCGGCGGCGCCGGCGGTCGCCCTCATCCCTGCCGCGGTCTGAGGAGGCTCAGGCCGGCGGCTCCTGGAGGTTGAGCTGCCAGGACACGCCGAAGCGGTCGTTCACCCAGCCGAAGCGGGCGCTGAAGCCGTACGAGCCCACGGGCATCAGTTCCTTGCCCCGTTCGGCGAGGGCCGCGTAGAGGCGGTCGAGCTCCTCGGCGGAGGCGCACTCGACGAAGAGCGAGACCGACGGGGTGAAGCCGAACCCGTGCGTGACGTAGCTGTCGATACACATGAACCGCTGTCCGGCGAGCGCGAACGTGGCGCGGAGCACGGTCCCCTCCTTGCCGGGGCCGTCGGCGCCGTAACGGGTGATGTCGATGACCTCGGAGTCCTCGAACAGGGAGGTGTAGAAGGTCAGCGCCTCCTCCGCCCTGCCCTCGAACATCAGGAACGTGGTGATTTTCTGCGGTGCCGAGGGCATCGAACGTCCTCCGGGTGACGGGGCGGGAGCTTGGGGGCCGGGGCCGGGCCCGGGGCCGATGCCAGGACACGGCAGCGGCAATGCGGTGAAGGAGGCGGCCTACACCGGGTGCCCGTCGGCGTCCGTGTGGTCCTTCTGGGTGGAGAACTTGTTCAGGAACACGTCGTACTTGCCGTCGGGGCGGCGGGTCAGGGTGGCCCCGTCCTGCCAGATGCCGTTCTCGGGCCACCACTGGCTGCCGAACGGGTCGCCCTGGTTCTGGTGGATGTTGTGCACGCCGAGGCCCGCGTTGAAGGGTTCGCCGAAGACCAGGACCGGCCGTCCGACGACGAGCATCGGCTCGAAGGCGAGTGCGGCGTCGAGATTGGTCCCCGACGCCCACGGCCGGGAGGTCCTCAGCAGCCGGCCGAGCAGCTCCCGCACCGGGTCGGGCAGCCACGAGGGCCAGGCCGGGCCGCCCCGCAGCGCCGGATGCCGGATGTAGTCGAGCGCGCCGGACCCGGCCGTGCGGGCGAGTTCGTGGAACCCCGGCGCGAGTGCGGCCACCGGACCGAGTGCGGCGGCGTCCACCGTGAACACCTTCCACTGCACACCGGTCGCCGAGTCGTGACTGTCCACGTCGACGGCGCACTTGTGGCGTCCGCCCGGCGTGTCGACCCGGAGGTTGACGTGGAACCACGCGCCTTCCGTGTCGGGGGTGTCCCGGAAGTGCTGGTGCAGGGTCCCGGACAGGACCCCGTAGCGGGCGAAGGGCATGGTCCCCAGTGAAGCACCGGGCCGGCCGCGGCGGGCCCGCGACGCGCGCCGCGGCAGGAGCCGGCCAGGAGGGTGGTTCCGGTTGGCGGACGAGAGGGGTCCGGAGCGAAGCCGGACGAACGGTCCTACTGTCGATCACGCCCGGGGCCGTGTCGCGGCACACCTCCAGCCGTGTCGGGTGGATCAGGAGCAGGCCGATGGACGTGGGCATCCGTACCTTGCCGTCAACGCGGCCTGTTTCGAACGCACTTGTCGCAGCCGTTCTCACCCGCGGCCGGGAGCCATGTCGTAGGTGACCCACATCGTGCGGGTTGCCACCTGGTCGTACTTCGCCCTCGCGCGGTGGTTGTCGTCCGCCGTGATCCAGCGGACCACGCTCCAGCCCCGTTCGGCCGCGAGCCCGCGCAGCGCGCCGAGTCGAAAGGGGGACGGTCCCGGTGCCACCGTGGACGGTGGCGCCGGGACGTCCACGGTCGCCGACGTTCCGGTCAGCCCTCCGAGGTGTTGATGTTGACGAGCCAGGTGATGCCGAAGCGGTCCGTGCACATACCGAAGACGTCGCCCCACATCTGCTTCTCCAGCGGTACAGAGACCGTGCCGCTGCCGGAGAGCCGGTCCCAGTAGCCGCGCAGCTCGGCGGCGTCCTCCCCACTGACGCTCACCGAGATGTTGGTGCCGGGGTTGTGCTGCGTCCCCGGAGGGTTGTCGGCCCCCATGAGCGTGAAGCCGCTCGTGGTCTCCAGCATGCCGTGCATGATCCGGTCCGTGGCGTCGCCGGCTTCCTCCCCGCCGAAGTCGCCGTACGTGTTCAGCGACAGTGTGCCGCCGAAGACCTCCTTGTAGAACTCCATGGCCTGCCGGGCGTCCCCGTCGAAGCTGATGTACGGGTTGAGGCGAGAAGGCATCGTAGGTTCCCTTTCTGACGGTCTGTCTCGAATGGCAGGCTAGGCGAGGCGGTCGCGGCGCGCCGGGAACCGTGGTGGACTCGGCAACGGGCCGTCACCAAGCTGTGAAGCTTCGGCGGGATCCTGGTCCCAGGCCACCGGCACCGGCCCGGTCGCCCGGCCCCGCGCGTGTCGCGCCTCATTTGGGGGGAACACCATGAGCACCGTCAGCAGAACCGCCCTCGCCCTCGCCGCCCTGTCCGCACTCGCCCTGACCGCCTGCGGGCCCACCGGGGACGACGCGGCGGGCGGGACCGGCACGCCGTCCGCGAGCGCGGGCGCGACCGCGGCTCCCTCCCCGTCCGGCTCCGCCGCCCCGGCGAAGTCCGCGACACCGACGGCGAAGCCGGCCAAGCCGACGAAGCCCGCTCCCGGCGCGGGCGCGCCGACCGACCCCGACTTCGACGTCTTTCCGTGCAGCACCTTCGACGTGACCTTCACCGCGAACCTGGCGGAGCCCACGACCAGCAGCTACCTCCTGAAGATCACCAACAAGGGGACGAAGGCGTGCCGGGTGCTCGGGCACCCCGTCGTGACCTTCGGCGCTCTCGACGGCCAGGCCACCGAGCGGGGCACCGCCCCCGTCATCGAGGACGCGATCAGGCTCGAACCGGGCAAGTCGGCCTACGCCGGGCTCATGGGCGGTGCCGTCGACGGCTCCGGCAAGACTGTCGACTCGATCGCGATGACCATGAACACCGAGTCCGACCTGGCGCAGACGCCGCTCAAGGCGTCGACCCCCGGTCTGCACGTCTCCTCCACCAAGAACTCCGTGACCCCCTGGATGGACAACGCCGAGGACGCCCTGAGCCTCTAGTGCTGTGACCGGAAAGGTGCACCGGGTCACAGCACTAGGTTCTTTCGCCCCGACGGGTGACCGTGGCCGTGCTGCGGCGGGTCGTGGACGGAAGCCGCGGGGGACCGTCAGGAGACTTCCGGGGCAAGTGGGCCGCCCACGACGCAGAAGGAGCGCTTCATGCTGGAAAGACAGCGTCGCAAGAACACCACCGCCGTCACCTTCGTGCTGCCGGGCACAGACCCGCCCGGCCCCGTCAGTGTCGTGGGCACCTTCAACGGCTGGCAGCCGGGCGCCCACGTACTGGAACCCCGGCCCGACGGCATGCGGGCCGTCACGGTCGCGCTGCCCGCGAAGGCCACGCACGCCTTCCGCTACCTCGCGGCCGGGGACTACTGGTTCAACGACGCCGGCGCCGACGGACAGGACGGACCCAACAGCCGTCTGGACACCTGACGTCCGCCCGCCCAGCCGCACGCTGCGCTCCGCACCGGCCCGCCCGCCGCTGCGGAGCGTTCGCGCGCCACGGCCCCGCGGAGCGCGAGCTCCCTACGAGGTCAACGCACCGCGGCCGGAGTCCCCCCATCAGGGGATCCGCTCCCCGCCGCCCGCGTGTGCGCGCCGGCCGCCCGTCCGGAGGTGCTACACAGCGGCATTCACCTGGACCGGACCCGAGGAGCGGACGGATGATTCAGAGCCCGGCGGCCGACAGCCGCACCGAAGGCGACGCCACCGCGACCGACGGGGACACGGACCCGGACGGTGCCGCGGCCGGAGCCGCCCTCGCCACCGCGACCGGCATGGTGATGGCCATGGTGCCCTGCACCGCCGGGAGCGCCCGGCGCGTCCTCGGCGACGCGGCCCGGGCGGCGGGCGTCACGCTCCGGCTCATGGCACGCACGGTCGTCGCCACGCGCGCCTGCCCCGCCGAGGTGGACCCGGACTGCGAACGGGCGCTGCGCACCGCGATCGGGTACGCCCGCGCACCGCAGCCCCTGTCGCCCCCCACAGAGGGAACGGTCCTGCCCGCCCCGGACGTGCTCCGCCGCCACCTGGAGCACCTGCGGGCCGTGCGCCGCCGTACGCTGGCCGCGCCCGACGACCCGGCGCTGCGCGCCGCGCTGGAGGACGCCGCGTACACGCTGTGCGTCCTGATGGGGCAGCGCCACGCCCACGGCGCGCTCCTCGCCGCCGAGGAGCGGGTGGCCGCTCACCGGCTGCCCCCGTCCCCGCCCGGGTCACCGTCCCCGTCCGCGCCTCTTCCCGCGGTCCCTGCGTCGGTGCCCGGCGGAACGGCCTGAGCCGCGCCCCCGCCGCCGAGGGTCGCGACGGCCGCCACCAGCCGGTCCCAGAACGGTCCGGCCCGCAGCCCGACGGCGACCCGGGCGTTCGCCGGCCGCCCCAGGGTGCCGTGCAGGTCCACCACGGTCGCCCCGCGGGTGTGCCGGCCGTGGAGTTCCACGGCCACGTAAGCGTCCACACAGGTGACCAGCCCGGGGTCGATGACCCGGGCGACCGCGACCGGGTCGTGGACCGGGGGAGCGGGGAACCCCCACAGCTGCCGGTAGGTGCCCCCGAAGAAGCCCAGCAGCTCGGCGCAGATCCGCCCGAGACCGGTGTCCAGGGCCTCGAAGCGGGCGACGACCTCGGGCGTCGCGAGGGCCTGGTGGGTCACGTTCAGCCCGCACATGGTCACCGGTACGCCGCTGCGGAAGACGATGTCCGCGGCCTCCGGATCGGTGTGGATGTTGAACTCGGCGGCCGGGGTCCGGTTCCCCCGGTCGGTGGAGCCGCCCATCAGCACGATCTCCCTGATCCGGCCCGCCAGCTCGGGGTACCGGGTGAGCAGCAGCGCGATGTTCGTCAGCGGCGCCGTCGGCACCAGGGTCACCGGCTCCGGGTGCCCGGCCAGGACCCGCCGCAGCAGCTCCACCGCGTGCTCGGGCTCGGCCGCCAGGGAGGGCTCGGGGAAGCGGGGGCCGTCCAGCCCCGACACCCCGTGCACGTCCTCGGCGACCCGCAACGGCTCCACCAGCGGTGCCGCGCAGCCGGCGGCGACCGGCACCCCGGTGATGCCCGCGACCGTGCACACCCGCAGGGCGTTCAGGGTGGTCTTCTCCAGGGTCTGGTTGCCCGCCACCGTGGTGACGGCCAGCAGATCGATCCCCGGGTCACCGGCGGCCAGGAGGATCGCGAGGGCATCGTCGTGCCCCGGATCGCAGTCGATGACGACCGGAACGGGGTCGGGGTCGGGAACGTGCAAGGCAGGACACCTCTCCTCGGTCCGCGGCCGCAGCCGCGGCGCGGGCCACCGGGTCCAGTGTGCGCACCGGAAGGCGTGGATGGTCCGTTTCATTCGTTTGTGTGAGGGTCGGGTGGGCATCCGCCTTGCGGCGGGTCCGGATGCCGGTGCGGCGATCGGAGGAGCGGTGCGATGACCACGAACAGCCGCGACGTGTTCGGTGTGCCCTGCTGGGTCAACCTCACGGCGCCCGGCCTCGCGGAGGCGGAGGAGTTCTACGCCGGGGTGCTGGGCTGGACGTTCCGAGCCACCCGGCTCGGCGAGAACTTCCGCGTCGCCCTGCTGGACGGCCGGCCCGTCGCCTCGGTCGGCGCGCTCGCCCCGCACCTCACCGTGCCGACCGCCTGGACGCCGTACTTCGCGGTCGACGACGCGGAGGTGACCGCCGCCCGCGTCCGTGAACGGGGCGCGACGATGGCGGTGGGGCCGCTCGCCTTCGCCACCGGGAGGGCCGCCCTGGCCGCCGACCCGTCCGGGGCGGTCTTCGGCTTCTGGGAGGGCGAGGTGGTCCAGGAGTGGCACGCCGGGCAGGAGGATGGCGCGGCCTGGGTCGAGCTCCGTACCCGCGACGCGTTCGCCGCCGCGGTGTTCTACGGGGAAGTCCTCGACTGGGCCTGCGAGCGGCCCGGATGCTGCGACGTGGCCTACGAGCACGACCACGTGGTGGTGCGCAGGGGCGGCCGGACCGTCGCGCGGATCGACGCCGGAGCCGTGGAGAACGCCCCCGACCCGCAGGTCCGGCCCCGCTGGCACGTCCACTTCGCCGTGGCCGACCTCGACGGCGCGGTCGACCGGGCGGCCCGGCACGGGGGCGGGGCGGTGACCCCCGTACGGTCTTCCCCGACGGACCGCAGGGTCACCCTGCGCGACCGGAGCGGGGCCTTGTTCACCATCAGCGAGGAGACCGGCTGAACCGGACCCAGGGCCGCCCGCCGCTCCGCCGCCGGACCGCCACGCAGGCAAGGGGTTCGGAGGAATCGGGCCTCTGCCGTCGTCCGGCCGGCCGCGCCGGCCCGCGCCGTCCGGGCGGGCCGCCCGGACGGACAGTGTCAGTGGCGTGCGTCACAGTTGAGGGAAGTGTCGGTGCGTACCTTCCGTCCGGGGTGATCTCCATGCAGTACGCGATCCGGGCCGACGGCCTGGCGAAGCGGTTCAATCAGACCCGCGCACTGGCCGGCGTGGACCTCCAGGTGCCCGTCGGCAGCGTCCTCGGCCTGCTCGGGCCCAACGGCGCGGGCAAGACCACCGCCGTCCGTATCTTCGCCACCCTCCTCAGGCCGGACGAGGGCCGCGCGGAGGTCGCCGGGTACGACGTAGTCCGGCAGGCCGGCCGGGTGCGTTCGATGATCGGGCTCACCGGCCAGTACGCCGCCGTCGACGAGAACCTGACCGGCACCGAGAACCTGCTGATGATCGGGCGGCTGCTCGGTATGCCGCGCGGCGCGGCCCGCGCCCGGGCCGTCGAGTTGCTCGACCGCTTCCGGCTGGACGAGGCGGCGGGGCGGGCCGCCAAGACGTACTCGGGCGGCATGCGGCGGCGCCTCGACCTCGCGGCGAGCCTGGTGGGGCGGCCGCAGATCCTCTTCCTGGACGAGCCGACCACCGGACTCGACCCGCACAGCCGCGGCGAGGTGTGGGACATGCTGCGCGTTCTCGTCGCCGAGGGCGTCACGGTGCTGCTGACCACGCAGTATCTGGACGAGGCCGACCGGCTGGCCGACAACATCGTCGTGATCGACCAGGGCAGGGTCATCGCCGACGGCACCCCCGACGGGCTGAAGGCGCAGGTCGGCGGCCAGGTGCTGCAGCTGCGGCCGGCCCGGGCCACGGATCTCGCCACGGCGCACGCCCTGCTCACCGAGGCCGCGGGCCCGCTGGCCAAGATCGAGGGGGACGAGATCACCGTGCCCGTCAAGGACCCGGAGCTCATGCCGAGCGTGGTCCGCCGGCTGGACCAGGCCGGCATCGCGGTGGCCGAGCTGACCCTGCGGCGCTCCTCCCTCGACGAGGTGTTCATGGTCCTGACCGGCCACCGGGCGCAGCCGCAGACCGCGGCGGGCGACGACGAAGGCGACGACGAGCAGTACGCGACCGCGGGGAGCCTGTCATGACCACCGCCTCCACACCCGTGACCGGCGCCCTCGGCGGCAGCAGCCGCGTACGGCCCCTGGCGGCCCTGCGGCAGACCACGACGCTCGCCTGGCGCAGCCTGGTCTCCGTCAAGCACAATCCGCTGGAGCTCGTCGACTACAGCATCTCGCCGATCATGTTCGTCTTCCTGTTCACCTTCGTCTTCGGCGGACAGATGGCCGGATCCCCGGAGGCGTACCTCCAGTACGCACTCGCCGGGATCATCGTCCAGAACACGCTCTTCATGAGCATGTACACGGCCATGGCGTTGAACACCGACCTCACCAAGGGAGTCTTCGACCGCCTCCGCAGCCTGCCCATCGCCCGCTCGGCGCCGCTCCTCGGGCGCATCGCGGCCGACCTGGCCAAACAGCTCTGGGCGATGCTCCTGATGCTCGCCCTGGGCACGGTGCTGGGCTTCGACATCACCGGTGGTGTCGCCGGCTTCCTCGGCGGGCTGCTGCTGCTCCTGATCTTCGCCGCGGCCATGTCGTGGACGGCCGTACTGATCGGGATGCTGGCCGGGGACGCGGAGAAGGTGCAGGTCTTCGCCTTCACGCTGATCTTCCCGATCACCTTCACGAGCAGCGCGTTCGTGATGGTCGACACGATGCCCGGCTGGCTCCAGGCCTGGGTGAACGTCAACCCGGTCACCCAGCTGTCGGACGCCTTCCGCGGGCTGCTGCTCGGCACCCCCGCCGGCGAGCCGATCATGTGGTCCCTGATCTGGGCGGCGGGCATCGCCCTCGTCTTCGCACCCCTGGCGATGCGGGCCTACCGCCACCGGGTCTGACCGGCTTCCCCGGCCGGCCCCGCCGGGCCGCCAGGCCGGTCCGACGACGGGGCGGTCAGTCCGACGACGGGGCCAGCACCACGAAGTCCGCGCCCGCCGGGTCGAGGCAGACGGCCAGCCGTCCGACGCCCTCGGCGTCCTCCGGCCCCATCTGCAGGCTGCCGCCGTTCCCGGTGACCGCGGCGACCGCCTCGTCGCAGTCGGTGACGGCGAAGACGGGGTGCCAGTACGGCCGCCCGCCCGCGAGGGCGAGGTGCTCGGAGGGCAGCTCCATCACGCCGCCGTGCATGCGTTCCGCGGGCTGCCCGGCGGGCGTCACCAGGGCGTACGTGCCCCCGCCGCCCGGCAGCTCCATGTCGCTGTACCACCAGCCGAAGACCCCGCCGTAGAAGTCCTTGGCCGCCGCCGCGTCGCTCGTGTACAGCTCCGTCCACGACAGCGAGCCCGGCTGGTCCACCAGCTCCACGCCCTTGCTCGTGCCCGGCTGCCAGACGGCGAACTGGCCGCCCAGCGGGTCGCTGTACTGGGCCATCCGCCCCCACCCGTCGAGGTCCCGCGGTGCCACCCGCACCGTGCCCCCGGCCCGCTCGACGGCCTCGGTGACGGCGTCCGCGTCAGGGACGCTGTAGTAGATCATCCAGGCCGGGCGGGCGCCCTCCTCGGTGAGCTTGCCGAGCCCGGCGACGATCTTCCCGTCCTTCCGGAACATCCCGCCCTCCACGTCCTCCCCCTCGCCCATGGACTCGTACTCCCAGCCGAGCACGGCGCCGTAGAACGCCGCCGCGGCGGGGACATCGGGAACGCCGAGGTCGATCCAGCAGGGCGCGCCCGCGGCGAAATCAGTGGTGATCATGAGCTTCCCTTCGCATGACGCGTCAGCGGAGCTGGGACAGGTCGACGGAGTCGGCGGGCGCGGGGGGCTTGGGGCGGACGGGCTCGTCGAAGGCGGAGAAGGTGGCTTCCACGCGCTCCCCGGAGGCCTTGGCTCCCTGGATGCGCAGGAGGTACGGCTCGTCCTGCGTCGACACCAGGTAGGTGCCCGTGTCGCCGCCGCGCTTGCCGGTCACGGTGATGGCCGGACGGCCGTCGACGGTGGTGCGGGCCCCCTTCTGCAGCTGCTCGTTCGCCGGCTTCGAGGAGAACTCCCTCTTGAAGTAGTCGAGATCGCAGAACTGGGCGAAGTCGCGCAGCATGATGTTGTCCGTGGTGCCGTGCAGGTAGCGGCCGTTGATGAGCGCGATCGCGTCCTCGGCCGCGGGGCCCGGCACCTGGGAGCGGAGCAGTTCGTCGTCGAGCTTCATCCACACGTCGGTGCCGCGTTTGATGACGTCGGCCCTGCCGGAGCCGCCGGGCGGCGTGACGGTGCCGACGCAGTTGCCCGCCTCGTCGAACCGGATGTCCAGGCCGGTGGTGCCCGCTTTCTCGGTCACCTTGGCCACCATGCGCATGGACGTGACCTCGGACATCGCCTTGCGGGAGGCATCGGCGACGGCCTGCGCGCTCTTGTCGGCCATGCCGTTGTCGTCGGCCAGGGCGGCGCCGGTGCCGGCGCCCGCGAACACGATCAGACAGACGGTTCCCGCAGCCGCGCGGCGGGCCGCGGCTGCTGCCCGGGGTGCGGACATCGGGCGTCACCTCCCTCGGGCCGCCGCCGGACGGCGGCAGGTGCACCCTGCCCTCCGGCGCAGCCGGTCACCGGTTCAGCGTAGGTCCGCGCCGCAGCCGCCGCAGCCCGGGCGGCGCCGCGACCGCCGAAGACCGACCGCACGACCCGGCCGGATCGCCGTCCGGCACGGCCTGCACGGCCCGGGCCGCGGGGTCGTCACCGAACAGGCCGGCGGCTGTGCGCAACGCCCTCCGGTCGTGTGAGGCATCCGGCCGGACCGCCACCGGCGTTGACCGGACACCCCGTACGATCCGGCCCGCTCCTCAGGGCGAGACGGCCTCCTCCCAGGTGCGGTCGACGGTCCTCGCCGCCTTCTCCTGCTGCGCCTCCGTCGGGAACGTGGGCGTGCCCTCGACCGTCGGCAGTTTCTCCGCCGCCCTCTTGTCGAGGGTGCCGTTCTCCTCCATCGACTCCATGAGGACGGGGCGCGCATACGCCGCGAGCCGGAGGTTCTGGCCCTCCGGGCTGAAGAGGTACTCCTGCCACAGCCGCGCCGCGGCCGGGTGCGGGGCGTTCTTGTTGATCCCCTGTGCGTAGTACTGGGCGAAACTCCCGTCGAAGGGGATCGCGGTCCGCCAGTCCACGTCCGCGCCCTTCCTGCGGAACTCCTCGGCGTACCCGAGGTTGAGGAAGTCCCAGTCGATGCTGATCGGGGTCTGCCCCTTCTCGATCGTGGCCGGGGTCGATTCGACGGGGATGAAGTTGCCGCTCTCGCTGAGGTCGGCGAAGAAGTCGATGCCGGGCCGGATGTCGCCGAAGGAGCCCCCGTTCGCCAGGGCCGCCGCGTACACCCCCGCGAAGGCGGAGCCCGACTTCGTCGGGTTGCCGTTGAGGGCGACCTGGCCCTTGTACTCGGGCTTGCGCAGATCGGCGAAGGTCGACGGGCAGGTCGTGACGCGGCGTGCGTCGCAGCCGATCGAGACGTAGCCGCCGTAGTTGTTGTACCAGCGGGCCCGCGGGTCCTTCTGGTCCTTGGGGATGTCGTCGTACGGGACGACCTCGTACGGGGCGAACAGGTTCTGCCGGGCCGCGGACGGTGCGAAGGTGCCGCCCACGTCGACCACGTCGGGGGCGCTGCCGTCGCGCCGGTGCTCCTTGAGAGCGTTGACCTCGTCCTGGCTGGTGCCGTCCGGGTTCTCCACCGTGACCTCGATCCCGTACTTCTTCTCGAAGCCGTCGATCAGCGCGCCGTAGCCCGCCCAGTCCCTCGGGAGCGCGATGGTATTGAGCGCCCCCTCCTTCCGGGCCGCCTCGGTCAGCGCCGCCATACCGCCCACGTCCGCGGCGGACGTGGCCACCGCGGGCGGCCTGGTGGGGGCGGGGGGCCTGTCTCCGCAGGCGCCGAGGGGCCCCATGGCGAGGGCGAGGCCGGCGGCGACGGCGGCTGTCCGGAGACGAGGTGCGGGCACAAAGGCTCCATAACGGGCGGCACGTACTGATCCGATGCCAGCCTACGTGGGGCAGCCGCGACAACGCAGTCCCATCGGTACGCGCCCACCACCTGTCCTCCGGCCGAGCTACTGGCGCGGACTCAGAACGCCTCGTCGTCCCAGGTGGCGAGGAGCGCCGCCCCCAGGTCCTCCCCGGCTGCCGGGGGCTCGGCGTGCAGGGCCTGCTCACTCCAGATGATCTTGCCGCGGGCGGTGTAGCGGGTGCCCCACCGCTCGGCGAACTGGGCGACGAGGAACAGCCCGCGTCCTCCCTCGTCGGTGGCCTCGGCCCGGCGCAGGTGCGGGGAGGTGCTGGACCCGTCGGACACCTCACAGACCAGACTGCGGTCGTACAGCAGCCTCACCCGGATGGGCTGCGTCCCGTAGCGGACGGCGTTGGTGATCAGCTCGCTCAGGATGAGCTCCGTGGTGAAGGCGATGTCCTCCAGACCCCATGCCGCCAGCCGGCGGGAACAGGCGTTGCGTACCGGGGACACCGCCGCCGGATCGGACGCCACGTCCCACTCGGCGATCCGTTCGGGATCCAGCCGGCGCGTGCGGGCCACCAGCAGCGCGATGTCGTCGCTCTGCCCGCTCGGCAGCATCGCGTCGATCACCGCGGCGCAGGTCTCCTCCGGCGACCGGGCCGGCCCCGCCAGGGCGGCGCCCAGCACCGCCAGACCCGCGTCGACGTCGCGGTCGCGGCTCTCCAGCAGCCCGTTGGTGAACAGCACCAGCTGGGCGCCCTCGGGAACGGTCAGCGACGCGGTCTCCATGGGCATGCCGGCGCCCAGGCCCAGCGGCGGCGAGACCGGCAGCTCCGGGAACGACACCATGCCGTCGGGGTGCACGACGGCCAGGCCCGGGTGGCCCGCGGTCGCGGCGGTCACCTGCCCCGAGACGGAGTCGTACACGGCGCACAGGCAGGTGGCGCCGGTGAGGCCCTGCCACTCCTGCTCACCGGCGCCCTCGTCGGTGTCGATATGGGCGACCAGCTCGTCCAGATGGCTCAGGAGCTCGTCGGCCGGCAGGTCGAGCGTGGAGAAGTTGTGCATCGCGGTGCGCAGCCGGCCCATGGTGGCGGCGGCGTGCAGCCCGTGCCCGACGACATCGCCGACCACCAGCGCGACCCGGGCGCCGGGCAGCGGGATCACGTCGAACCAGTCCCCGCCCACCCCCGCCTGCGCGGGCAGGTAGCGGTGGGCGACCTCGACCGCGGACTGGTCCGGTACGCCCCGGGGCAGCAGGCTGCGCTGCAGCGTGACGGCCATGGCGTGCTCACGCGTGAAGCGCCGGGCGTTGTCGATGGACAGCGCCGCCCGTGCGGTCAGCTCCTCGGCGAAGGACACGTCCTCCTCCTCGAAGGCCGGCGAGGGCTCCACCCGCCAGAAGCCCGCCATCCCCAGCAGCACGCCGCGGGCCCGCAGCGGGACGGCGATCACCGAATGGACGCCCTGCTCCAGCATGCGCCGGGACCGGAGCAGGTCCTGGGCCATCCACTCCCGGGTGACCCGCAGGTCCGCCACCCGCACCGCGTGCTCGCCGGCCACCCCGATCGCCATGGGGCTGGTCGGGACGAACCGGATCAGCTCGCCGACCTCGTACAGGGGATGCGGCTCCTGAGCGGCGACGACTGCGGTGCGGCGCATCTCGGTGCCCGGCTCGGGAGGCTCGTCGCCGTGCAGCACCGGGTCCAGCAGGTCGACCGAGGCGATGTCGGCGAACCTCGGGACCGCCACCTCCGCCAGTTCCCCGGCGGTGCGGCTCACGTCCAGCGTCGTACCGATGCGCACCCCCGCGTCGTAGAGCAGCTTCAGCCGTTCGTGGGCCACCTCGGCCCGCCCGGAGAGCGCCCGCAGCTCGGTCGTGTCGCGCAGGGTCACCACGGTCCCCGCCTGCCCGAAGGGCGCCGTGGGCCGGATGTTGACCGCCAGCAGCCGGTCGGCCGCCACATGCAGCTCGTCGGTCGCGGAACGGCCCGAGGCGATCGACGCGGCGATCCCCTCCTCCAGGCCCAGCTCCGTGACGGGGCGCCCCTCCGCGTCCGCCGGCAGGTCCAGCAGCCGCCGAGCCTCGTCGTTGGCCAGCAGCAGCCGCCCGCCGCCACCGACGATCAGGACGCCCTCCCGGACCGCGTGCAGCACGGCGTCGTGGTGCTCGTACATCCTCGTCATCTCCGCCGGCCCCAGGCCGTGGGTCCGGCGCAGCAGCCGCCGGCTCACCAGGGCCGTGCCGCCCGCCGACAGGGCCAGCACCAGGGCCGCCGTGCCGATGACGACCGGCAGCTGCCGGTTCACCATGCTCTGCACGTTCTGGACCGTGACCGGGGAGGCCACGACGGCGATGACCCGGTCCTCGGAGTCCTTCACCGGGACCGCCGAGACCACCGACTGCCCGAGGGACCCCTCGAAGGTCTCGGTGAAGGACGTGCCGGCCGCGGCCTTCGAGAACGGGCCGACCACGTGCTTGCCGATCTGGCGCGGGTCGCTGTGGGTGATCGTGCGACCGTCGAGCGTGTAGACGTTGATGCCGTCCACCCCGGCGATCTTCCGGGCCGCCTGGGCGCTCGGCTGGAGCAGCGCGCTCGGGTTGGGGCTGCGCAGGGCGGCGACGATCCCGGGGGACTCGGCGAACGTGCCGGCGGCGGCGAGCGTACGGTGCCGGGCGTCCAGCATGGCGTCACTGCGGGCCTGCACCACGAGCGCCACCACCGCGGCGGCCACGAGCAGCACCACGACGACGAGCTGGAGGAGGAACACCTCGCCGGCCACGCTGCGCGCGCTCAGCAGCGAGGACAGCCGCTGCGGCCGCCGGACCCTGCCCGCCCGGGGCTGGGCGGGCTCCCGGTGCTCCTGATGGTCTTCCGGGCGGGAACCTCCGGAGCCTGCGGAGGAGCGCTTGGCCGAGCCGGGCAGCACGCGCCGCAGATGTCCCAGGAAGACGCTCATAATCCATCTTCTAACCTCTCCGGCCCGTCGGCAGCGGGGAGCGGCACGCACCGACCCCCGTCCGCCGCGTCCCCGGCAGCCGTCCGCGCAGGTCAGACCCATGCCGCAGGGGTCCCGGCCGCGAGCGCTCCAGCAGGGCGCCCATCGCAGAACCGGGCCATGTCCCGGGCGCCCGCGGGGGCGCCGTCGGTGGTGATCCGCACCGTGCCGTCGGCCGTGACACCGGCCCGGATCCGGCTGCCCGGTCCTGCACCACCCCGCGACCTGGCCGCCTTCATGGACCAGGGTCACCCGGGCCCGGCCACCACCCGGCGAACCACGCGGACCGGGCCCCCGGCGTGACACCGATGTCCCGGCACCACACATCTAGGAGGCGCCCGGCCCGGTGTCCGGGGCGGGCGGCGTCTGGGCCACGGCGTCGAGGCAGCGGGTGGCCTGGGCGCGGAGGGCCTCGGCGAGGCCGGGCGGGGCGTCGGTGAGGGTGAAGTCGGTGTCGACCGAGGTGATCATCCAGGCGAGGTCGCGGCAGCTGTCGGCTCCCAGGTGCAGCACGCACCGGTGGTCGTCCACGGGCTCGACCACCCCCATGCCGGGCCAGAGGCGGTCCGCGACCGCGGCGGCGGATTCGTGCAGCGTGACGGTCGCCTGGAACGGCCAGGTCTGCGCCGACAGACGGCGGGCCAGGTAGGCGGCCGCGTCGTCGCCCGGAAGTGCGCGGGGCGTGAACCGCGGACCGGCCGGAGTGCGCGGGACGAGCCGGTCGACGCGGAAGGTGCGCCAGCCGTCGCGGCCGGTGTCCCAGGCGACCAGGTACCAGTGGCGGTCGAAGCTGACCAGGCTGTGCGGCTCGACCGTGCGGACACTGGGGCCGAGCCGGGGGCTGGTGTAGTCGAAGCGCAGCCGCTCGTGTCGGCGGCACGCCTCGGCGATGACCAGGAGCGTGTCCGCGCAGACCTTGGGGGCGGGAGCCGTGCCGGCCCGGACGGTGGCGGTGTGCAGGGTGGTGACCCGGTGCCGCAACCGTGACGGGAGGACCTGCTCCAGCTTGGTCAGGGCCCGCAGTGCGGACTCCTCGATCCCGAGGACCGACCCGTCGGCTCCGGTGCGCAGGCTGATGGCGACGGCCACGGCCTCCTCGTCGTCGAGCAGCAGCGGTGGCAGCTTGCCGCCGGGGCCGAGCCGGTAGCCGGCGGCGCCCTGGGTCGCGTGGACCGGGTAGCCGAGGTCGCGCAGCCGCTGCACGTCGCGGCGCAGCGTACGGCGGCTGACGCCGAGGCGTTCGGCGAGCTCGGCCCCGGACCACGCGCGCGGGGTCTGCAGCAGGGACAGCAGTTTCAGCAGCCGTCCGGCGGTGTCCAGCATGGCACCAGAGTGCCGCACGCTTAGGAAGGGAACCGGCCTAAGCGATCCGTAGCGTCACGGCCATGACGAACACGATCCCCGAGATCCCCGAGATCCTCGACATTCCCGGCGTCCCCTCGTTCCGTATCGATGTCCCCGGGAGCCGGCTGGACGACCTCCGCTCCCGGCTCGCCGCCACCCGCTGGCCGGAGGAACTGCCCGGTGTCGGCTGGAGCCGCGGCGTACCGGTGGCCTATCTGAAGGAGCTGGCCGATCACTGGCGCACCGCGTACGACTGGCGGGCGCACGAGGCGGCGCTGAACGCCCACCCCCAGTACCTGGCCGACATCGACGGGCAGAACATCCACTTCCTGCACGTACGGTCCCCCGAGCCCGGTGCCACGCCCCTGATGCTGTTGCACGGCTGGCCGGGCTCGGTGGCCGACTTCCTCGACGTCATCGGTCCGTTGACCGATCCCCGGGCACATGGCGGAGAGCCGGCCGACGCCTTCCACCTGGTCGTTCCCTCACTGCCGGGATTCGGCTTCTCCACTCCGCTCGCCGGGCCCGGAATGGGCGCGGCCCGCATGGCGTCGGTGCTCACCGCGCTGATGTCCCGTCTCGGCTACGCGCGGTACGGCGTCCACGGCTACGACACCGGCTCCTGGGTCGCACCCCGGATGGGCACGCAGGCCCCGGAGCAGGTCATCGGCGTCCACGTCAACGCCCTGCTCACCTTCCCGTTGGGGGCGGAGGGCGAGACGGACGGCCTCACCGAGGCCGACCAGGAACGCTGGCAGGCCATGCAGAACGTCAACGACGGCTATCTCCAGTGCAACTCCAAGCGCCCCCAGACGGTCGCCTACGCCCTCACGGACTCCCCGGTCGGCCAGCTCGCCTGGATCGTCGAGAAGTTCAAGGAGCTCACCGCCCCGGCGGACGGGCTGCCCGAGGACAGCATCGACCGGGACCGCATCCTGACCGCGGTCTCGCTGTACTGGCTGACCGGTACCGCCGCCTCGGCCGCGCAGATCTACTACGAGGAGGTCTCCGCCGCCGAGTGGGGCGAGCCGGAGCGCGGGACCGTCCCGACCGCGGTCCTGCTCTCCGCCCACGACGTGACCGTCCGCCGCTGGGCCGAACGCGACCACAACGTCGTGCGCTGGACCGAACTCGGCCGCGGGGGCCATTTCCTCGCGATGGAGGAGCCGGAAGCACTCGTGGACGACGTCCGCCGCTTCTTCGGCGAACTGGTCCGGCCCGTCCCCTGAGCGGAGGCGGAAGCGGCGCCGGCCGCCGGCGCCCAGGCCGGGCGCCCCACGGGCCCGGCCTGACGCGGCTCAGGGCGCCAGGCGGTGGTACGCGGACCGGGCATGGGCGAGCCGGGCGAGAACGGTGCCCGTGCCCGCGGCCGCGAGGAGGCAGATGATCCGGCCCAGGTCGTACGGCGCCTCCCAGGTGAGCGCACCGATGGGGGCGGTGGCGAAGACATTGAGCACGAGCCAGCACAGCAGGGCGGTGCCCGGCGCCGCGGTGAGGCGTGCTCCCGTACTGACCACCGCCACGGTGACGGAGATCGCGACCAGGTCGAGCGTGGGGTCGCCCTGTCCGTCGAGGAAGTTGAACACGGCGACCAGGGCGAAGGCGGTGAGGGCCGCGACGGCCCAGATCCTCGATGTCGCGGCCGGAGCGGGCACGGGACGGATGCCGGAGCGGATCTGCTTCCATTCGAGCATGCAAAGCCTCCTTCGCGCGGTTCCCGCCCCCTTGCGGTCGAACCGACTGACGCCGTCGCTACTGTAACGGCGCCCATAGGGTGCTGATTTCATCCGGATTCGGAAGGATTCGTCCTGAGAGGAAGTCCGCTGCCCTCCCGTGGCCCGTTCCTGCCCCGGAACATCAGCTCTGCCTCAGCCGGCGCTCGTTGTGCGTGACGGCCCAAGCCTCCAGCGCCGTTTCCTCGGCATGGAGGTCGCCCAGTTCCCGGAAGACGGTGGCGGCCCGGGTGTGGGCGTCGATGGCTTCCTCGAAGCGCCGCACCTGCCTCAAGGCGGCGCCGAGGTTGCCCAGTGCGGATCGGGGAACGCGGACGGCGTGGTGGGCGTTGGTGCTACTACGCGAGGACGATGGGCGGAGCCGCCTTCCGCCGACCTTGATGGGGAGGATTCATGAGTACGGCCAAGGACCTGTTCATCATCGCCATGGACCAGGAGCCGGACCGCCTCGTCGGACAGGGGGACCTGTCACTGGCGCTCGCGGGCGCCGAGCTGATCGACCTCCTCGGTGCGGAGGCCGCGGCCCTGGACGGCGACCGCATCGTGCCGGGCGCCGAGACCGAGCCACACGACCCCCTCCTGGTCGAGGCGGCGGTGACGCTCACCCGGCAGGTGCCGTACGAGCGGATCGAGGACTGGCTGTGGCGTCGCGGCCGGGACCTTGCGGCGACGTACCAGGCCGCCCTGGAGGAGGCCGGCCAGCTGACGCGGGGGCGCCGCGGCCTGCTGCCCTTCGGCAACGACCGGCTGAAGCCGGCCGATACACCCGTCCGGCGCCGGGCCCACGGGCGGTGGGAGGAGGGCGAGCCCGTCCTCGCCGCCCTCGGCTCCGCCGTGGGAATCGGGGACACCGGAGCCGGAGCCGGAGCCGGAGCCGGAGCCGGAGCCGGAGCCGACGCCGAAGACCGGACCGGGCCCGGCCTCCCTGACGAGGCGGTGACGACCGTCCTGGCTGTCGTCAACGACGCGGTGATGGAACTCGCGGCCGTACAGCAACGGCGGTCCATCGAGAACGCCGCCTTCGCCAACCTCTGGCGCGTCCCGTGAGGTGACCTCGGTGCCGGTGCCGGTGCCGGTGCCGGCCGCCCGGGCTGACCGGACACGGCGGGCCGATCCGATGCGCCGAGGAAGGGCGCTGAGGCGGGATCCTCAGGTCCAGGGAAGCGTGCGCCACGGGCTGGCCGGGTCCGTGGTCAGCGCGCGGTGGGTCGCGAGGACCGTCTCGTACCACTCGCCGAACTCCTCCTCGTCGAAGTGGAGGCATCGGCCCAGGACATAGGCGGCCGAGAAGTCCTCCCACGAGCGGTAGTTGACCTGGACGAGACGGCCGGCCCGCACCACGGCCGTCTCCGCCTCCTGCAGGGAGCACAGGCGGGCGGCGAGTCCCCAGCGGGCCATGGCGGAGGCCCGGCCGTAGTCCCAGGCTTCGACGCTCCGTATGAAGCCCCCCTCGGGCAGCAGGCCGTCGGCGCGGAACCGCGCCTCGTAGCGGGCGATGCGCCCGATCAGCCGCTGAACGCCGCTCACTTGGCCCTCCAGCTCCGCGGCGCCGACGGTGCGGCCGGGGGCGACGCCGTCCGCGGTCAGGCGGGGTTCGGCGGCGGCCTCGGCGCGCCGGCGCACCACGTTCCCCGCGGCCTGGCGCCAGTGGTCGACATCGACGGGGCCCGCGAAGTCCAGGGCCATGGAGCGGCGAAGTTGCAGGACGAACTCCCAGACCTCGCTGACCATTCCGGCACGCAGCAGCTGTTCCTGCGTGTCCTTCCACTCCTCGCGGGTGGTGACGCCCCACCAGCGTTCCAGCGTGCGCTTCTCGTCGCGGTAGCCGCAGCCGTGGTAGGCCATCGAGTTCCAGTAGCGCCCGTTGCGCACGTTGATGTGCGCGCCGGCCGCGAGACCGAAGGCGACGGGGCCGGTGAGGGGGCCGCCCACCTCCAGGGTGTGGACCACGTCCTGGGCCAGCCCCGGCCGTTCGACCGGGGCGGAGTGACGCTGCCACAGGGCGCGGCCCTCCGGCCCGGCCGGCAGGACGCCCTCGCAGGGGCTGCCGGGGTTGACGACGAGGTACGGCGGGTCGTTCAGGTTCCAGACCTTCGCGAACCAGCCCAGGTCATAGCAGTTGTAGACCGGGTCGGCGACGGGCGGCGGCAGCATGCCGCCGGTGTAGACGGCCAGGCACATGGTCCGGGTCTGCGGGTTCCAGTACGGGTGGAAGCGGGTGTTGCCCGCGTTCGCGTCGGCATACGCCCGCGACTGCATCATGTACAGGTCGGCCCGTGCGACGAGGTCGTAGTACGCGGGCCAGTCGCCGCGCACCTTCGCCTCGTACAGCCCCCGCTCGACCGCGCTCGGCGCCTGCCAGCCCCCCGCCGATGCCGTCGGACCGGGCAGGGCTCCCCCCTCGTGACCTGCTGTCAAGCTCATGGGTCAACCCTAAGGGCTTGTTCGGCTCGGTCGGCGTGCCGGTCCTGTCGGGCGGAGTCGACCGGGGAGCGGCAGGGGAGCGGCAGGGGTGCGCCGCGGCCCGGCCGGCCGTCCTCAGCCCCTGGGCGAAGGCGTCACGCGCGGTCCGGTCGCGGTACCGGCGGTTCGCGGTACTGGGCGGCGTACTCCTCGCTGGGCGGGACGACGGTGATGACGTCGATCAGCACGCCGTCGGGCGCGGCGACGATGAAGTGGCGCTGTCCGAACTCCTCGGTGCGCAGCGGCAGTACGGCGGGCAGGCCGGCCTCGGCCACGAGTCGCCGGTACTCGCGGTCCACGTCGTCCACCTCGAAGTTCAGCAGCAGGCCGCCCTCGACCGCCGACCGGTGGCCCTCGGGGACGCTCGGGTGGGTGTGGTCGAGAAGGGCCAGCTCGTACTGCGGTGCGTCGGGGCGGCGCAGGCTGACGTACCAGTCGGCCTCGAAGGTCACCTCGAACCCGAAATGGCGGGTGTAGAAGTCGCGGGAGGCGGCGACATCGCGTGTGGCCAGCACCGGATAGAAGCCGCCGAGCCCGACGGTGGTGGGTGCGGTGGTCGGTTCGTTCGTCATGGCGGGACCTCCGGATCCGTTTCGCATACCCGGGGTATGTGAACTGTGGAGTTAGCATACCCCGGGTACGCGAAATGGGAAGGGCGGTAGCGCGATGGCGGTCAACCGGGCGGAGCAGCGAACGGCCACGCGGCGGGCGCTGCTCGCCGAAGGACAGCGGCGGTTCGCCGCCGACGGCTACCACCACGTGGTGCTGGCCGAGGTGGCCCGGGCCGCCGGGGTCACCAAGGGCGCCGCCTACCACCACTTCGACAGCAAGGCCGGGCTCTTCCGGGCCGTCGTCGCCCAGGTCCAGCAGGAGCTGGGGGAACGGGTCGCGACCGCCGCCGAGCGGCACGAGGACCTCTGGGAACAGCTCCGGGCCGGCTGCCGGGCCTTCCTCGCTGCGGGGACCGACCCGGCCGTGCGGCAGATCCTGCTGGTCGACGCGCCGACCGTGCTCGGATGGGACGAGTGGCGGACCCTGGACGAGGAGTCCTCCGCCCGGCACCTCGCCGAGGCCCTGTCGGCGCTCGCCGCGGCTGGGATCATCGCCGACCAGCCGGTGGAGCCCCTGGCCCGGCTGCTCTCCGGGGCGATGAACGAGGCCGCGCTGTGGATCGCGCGGGGCGGAGACCCGCAGGGCGCGGAACAGGCACTCGACCGGCTCCTGACGGGGCTGCGCACCCCCGTCTGACCGGCCTGCCCCGCCCGCGACGGGCCGCCGCGAAGAGCTCCCGGCGGATACTGCCGACCGACTGCCCGACGCCTCCGGGCTCGCAGATCCTGTGCACGCATCCCCGGCGGCCGGCAGCCGCAACGACGCCACGGACCGGCGGTCGCAATCGGCGCGGTCTGCCGAACCGGGCGAGCGCCGCTGAACTTCCGCCTGTGACCCCGTAGCGGGCGGTGGCCGTCCCTACCCGTCGCCCCGGGTCGGCAACGGTCACGAGAAGGTCGTGCTGCCCGAACGCCGGAGCTTCCGCAAGCCCGTCGACGGCCACCGGGACACCGGGGAAGCCAGTGACGGCAGCGCGGGAAACGCGGGCAGCGCCCTCATCAGACGGTTCGCACCGGCCGCGTACGCGATGCCGAAGACGAGCGCGACGAGGAAGGCCAGGTGCCGGGAGAATCCGTCGATGAGCGGGAAGATCTGCCAGTGGGTCAGGTAGATGTAGAGCGAGCTGGTGGCCAGCAGGCCCGCCAGCCGGTTGAGGCGCTCCCGGCTGGGCAGTGTGGGCACCCACACCAGCAGGGAGATGCCCGCCATGATGATCACTTCCCTGCCCGGGTCGCCGGGGAAGAACCCCGCCCCCGTGGCCAGCGTCACCGCCGTGACCAGCAGGCGCTCGCGCACCGTGCCCGCCTTCGCCCCGGCCCAGCCGAGCGCGAACAGCCAGAACACGGTGACGGCATCGGGCATTTCGGTGCGGCTCGGGAGGCCGGCGAGGTCGTAGCGGGTGAGGAGCCCCAGGGCGGCGAGGCCCATGGGCAGGGCGTAGGGGAAGCGGCGTTCGATCCGGTCCACGAGGGGGAGGCCGAGGAGCGCGACCGCCGTGATCAGGATGTAGACGAGCGCTTCGATGAACCAGAAGTGCATGCCGGTCCTGAGGTCTTCCGGCCCGATCACACTGTCCAGCAGGAAGAGATTGGCCGGCGTGTAGTCGTCGTTGAGCAGGAGGATGAAGCCGATCCAGATCATGCTCGGCACCGCCACACGGGCGATGCTGTTCCCCACGCGGCGCACGCGCACGCGCCGGTCGGCGTCGGTGAGGTGGAAGCGGGCGAAGTTGTACCCGGCGACGGCGAGCAGGATGTGCGCCCCGCCCTTGATGCCGAACACGTGGATGTGCGAGCCCACGATGCAGAAGATCGCCAGGGCGCGGAGCGCGACGCTGGTCTCCAGCCTGCGTGAGCCGGAGGCGCGCGCGGGCTGCCCGGATGCCCGGAGGTCCCTGATCGGTGTCGTGTGCCAGTCGGCCGGCAGGTGGCCGAGCCGCTCCTCGAGGTGGAGCGACATCTCGACGTACGAGAGCGAGTCGCCGCCCAGGCCGACGAAGGAGCTGTCCTCCGTCACCTCGGCCCCGTCCAGTACCTCGGCGTACAGCCGGCACAGGTCCTCCCGGCTGTTGCCCGGGGGGAGGGGCCGTTCGGCCCGGGATGCGGCGACGGGCCGGCTCAGCGCGCGTACGGCCCCGTAGTCGGGCTTGCCCGTGGGCAGGCGGGGGAGATCCGCCACGAGGTGGACGTGGACCGCGCGTGCGGGCAGGCCGCATTCGTCGGCGACGAGCCTGCGCAGCCGGCCGGCCTGGGAGTCGTCGGTGCCCACGGCGGCAATGGACAGTTTCTCGTCGTCACCGGTGCACAGGGCGGTGACGCCCTCCCGTGCGAGCATCGCCTCGATCTGCTGGGGGTCGATGCGCAGGCCGAGGATCTTGGTGAACCGGCTCAGCCTGCCGGTGATTTCGTACAGCCCGTCCGGTGTGCGGCGCGCGGTGTCGCCGGTGTGGAGTTCGTGCACGGTCCGGCCCAGCCGGAGGTCGTCCGGCGTATGGGCGTAGCCGAGCATGACGTTGGGGCCGCTGTAGATCAACTCGCCGGTGCTCTCGTCGGGCTGGCCGGCTTGGCCGGGTTGGTCCGGCAGTGGCCGGAGCCGGAAGGAGCCGCCGGGTATGGGCATGCCGGTCGCCTCGGGGCGGGTCTCGGCGAGCTCCGGGGGCAGATAGGCCATGCGCGCGGTCGCCTCGGTCTGGCCGTACATCACGAACAGCTCCCAGCCGGCGGTGCGGCCCAGCGCGGCGTACCGCTTGACCCGGTCGGGCGCGAGACGGCCGCCCGCCTGGGTCACGTACCGCAGGTGCGGCAGTTCCATCGAGGCGAAGCCGACCCGGTCCAGCAGGTCGAAGGTGTACGGGACGCCCGCGAAAGCCGTGCCGCGGGCGGTACGGAACAGGTCCCAGAAGCAGCTGTCGGCGACCGACAGGTCGGTCAGGATCAGCCCTGCGCCGCGCAGCAGGTGGCTGTGGATGACGGAAAGGCCGTAGCAGTAGTGCATGGGCAGGGTGGTGGCGGCCCGGTCCGTGGGCCGGATGCCGAGGTACTGGGCGATCGACTCGGCGTTGGACTGCAGGTTCTCGTGCGACAGCCGTACGAGCTTGGGCGACCCGGTGGAGCCGGAGGTGCTCAGCAGCAGCGCGAGGTCGGGGTGCAGGGTGTGCGCGGAGCCCTGGCGGCGCTCGTCGAGCACCCACGCTCCGCCGTCCTGGTGTGCCACCACGTCGGGGTCGTACGCGTCGATCAGCGACCGTACGGCCTCGGGGTGGTCGCCGGGCACGAGCAGAACGGGATGCCCCGCTGACAGTGCCGCCAGGTGGACCACGAGCGCGTCGAGGGTGTTGACCCCGCACAGGAGCACCAGGCGGCGTTCCCGGCCGAGGCGGCGGGCCGTGGCGTCCACTCGTGCGGCGAGCTCGCCGTAGGTCACGGGTCCGTCGGCGGCGATGACCGCGATGCGATCGCCGTGGGCCGCGAGGGCATGGGCGAACGGGACGGTCCGGGTGCCTGGAAGCAGGTCGGGAATAACGCTCACGGGCGCATCTTAGGAAAGCCTTACCTCGCCGGATAGTCACAGGAAAGTCACAGGAGACCCATTGAAGATCCATAAGAAAGCGCCAGGTAGGGTCGGCTCCGCCGAAGCCGCGGCGGAGCCGGATTGTTGCGTGCGTCACCCTTGACCTTTAGGTTAGCTTTACCTTACTTATGATGCGTTCCGTTTCTCTGCTGCACCCGCAGGAAGGCTCCTGATGCGACGCCCCTTGGCCCAACGCCTGACCGTGCTCTTCGCGGCGGCCCTCCTCCCCACGGTCGCCGCCTGTGGAGTCGACGAGGACGATGCGGGACTCGTCATCTACTCGGGGCGCAACGAGAAGCTGATCAAGCCCCTCCTGGACGACCTGGAGAAGGCCGTCGGCACCACGGTCGCCGTCCGGTACGGCGAAAGCGCCGAGCTGGCCGCCCAGATCCAGGAGGAGGGCGACAAGACCAAGGCGGGTCTGTTCTTCTCCCAGGACGCGGGAGCCCTCGGCGCCCTGTCCACCAAGGGCATGCTGGAGAAACTGCCCCAGCCGTCGCTCGACAAGGTCGACCCGGCCTTCCGGGGGGCCGCGGGGGACTGGGTGGGCACCTCCGGGCGCGTCCGCGTCATCGCGTACAACCCGGAGAAGGTCTCCAAGGCGCCCGACAGCGTGCACGACCTGGTCAAGCCGGAATGGAAGGGCAAGATCGGTTACGTCCCGACCAACGCCTCCTTCCAGGCGTTCGTCACCGGAATGCGCGTCCTGGAAGGCGACGACGCCACCCGCGCCTGGCTGAAGGGCCTCAAGGCCAATGATCCGAAGGTCTACGACAACAACCTGAAGGTGCTCGAAGGCGTAGGAAAGGGCGAGGTCTCGCTCGGCCTCGTCAATCACTACTACTGGTACGAACAGGTCGCCGAGAAGGGCGAGTCCAAGGTCAAGTCGAAGATCCACTTCCTGTCGGGCGGCGACCCGGGCGGCCTCGTCAACGCCGCCGGAGTCGGCATCGTCAAAAAGGGCGCCCAGAACCCCGCGGCCCAGAAGGCCGTCGATTTCCTGCTCTCCGAAAAGGCGCAGAAGTACTTCGCCGACGACACCAAGGAATACCCTCTGGCCGCCGGCGTCACCAGCTCGGTCGACGGCCTGCCGCCGCTGGCCTCCCTCGACGCACCGAAGATCGACCTCGGCAAGCTGGAATCACTTCAGGAAACCCTGAAGATGCTGCAGGAAGCCGGGATGGTCTGACCGGCATGACCCCCACGGATCCCGTCCCGCGGACGGATCCGGCCGCCCGTCCGGCCGACGTCACCACGTCGGCCGGACGGCCGCGCGCCGGAGCCCGCCCGCCCGCCGTCCTCCTGCTCCCCGCGGCCGTTGCCGCCGTGTTCGCGCTCCTGCCCCTCGGCTACCTCGCCGTCCGCTCCCTCGAACGCGGACCCGCCTTCGCCTGGGACGTCGTCGCCGACGAGCGCACGGCCCAGCTCCTCGGACGCAGCCTCGCACTGGCTGCCGTGGTCGTCATGGCCTGCCTGCTCCTGGGCGTCTCGCTGGCCTGGCTCACCGTACGCACCGATCTGCCCGGCGCCCGGGCCTGGTCGGTACTGGTCACGCTGCCTCTGGCCGTCCCCAGCTACGTCGCCGCGTTCGCCTGGCTCTCCGCCTTCCCCGACCTCGAAGGGTTCGCCGGAGCCGCCATCGCCCTGACGCTGGTGAGCTTCCCGTACGTGTACCTCCCGGTCACCGCCGCCCTGCGCGGCACCGACCCGGCACAGGAGGAGGTCTCCCGCTCGCTCGGCCACGGGCCGCTCACCACCTTCCTCCGCGTCACCCTGCCGCAGCTGCGCCCCGCGGCCGCCGGCGGATCCGTGCTCGTCGCGCTGTACGTGCTCTCCGACTTCGGAGCCGTCTCGCTGATGCGCTACGACACCTTCACCCGCGGCATCTACACCTCCTACCGGGCCAGCTTCGACCGCACCCCGGCCGCCGCCCTCAGCATCGTCCTCGTCGTGATGACGATCGCACTGGTCGCGGCCGAGGCGCGGACCCGCGGCCGCGCGGGCCATGCCCGCACGGGCACCGGCACCGCACGCCCCGCCGTCCCCGCGGCGCTCGGCCGGTGGCGCACCCCCGCTCTCGCCTGGTGCGGCGCGGTGACCGCGATCTCCGTCCTGACCCCGCTGGCCACCCTCGGCTACTGGCTCGCCGTGGGGAACTCCGCGACCTGGGACCCCGGCTCACTCCTCGACACCGCCGGCACCACCCTCGCCGTCGCCGCCGCGGGCGCCGCGCTCACCACCCTCCTCGCCCTGCCGGTCGGGGTGATCGCCGCCCGCCACCGCGGCCGCACCGCCACCCTGCTGGAGCAGTCGGCCTACGCGGGCCACGCCCTCCCCGGCATCACCGTCGCCCTGTCCCTGGTCTTCTTCGCCGTCCGGTACGCCGAACCGATCTACCAGGAACTCCCCCTGCTCGTCTGCGCGTACGCGGTGCTGTTCCTGCCCGTCGCCGTCGCCGGCACCCGCGCCGCCGTGCTCCAGTCCCCGCCGGTACTGGAGGACCTCGCCCGCTCGCTCGGACGGAGCCCGCTGAGAGTGCTGCGCGAGGTCACCGTGCCGCTGGCCGCCCCGGGTGTGGCCGCCGGAGCCGCCCTCACCTTCGTGGTCTGCATGAAGGAACTCCCCGCGACCCTCCTGCTGCGCCCCACCGGCATGGACACCCTGGCCACCCGCCTCTGGACCGAGACCGGCACCGGATCCTTCGCCGCCGCCGCGCCCTACGCCGCCGCCCTGATCCTGCTGGCCGCCATCCCGTCCTACCTCCTCGGAAGGCACCGCACATGACCGACCTGCAGATCACCGGCCTGGTCAAGGCGTACGGCCCCGGTGCGCCGGTCCTCGACGGCCTCGACCTCACCGTGCCCGCGGGATCCCTGGCGGCCGTACTCGGACCGTCCGGCTGCGGCAAGACCACCCTGCTGAGGATCATCGCCGGATTCCTGCGCGCCGACACCGGCACCGTCACCATCGGAGGGCGCACACTCAGCGGTCCCGGCCTGCACCTCCCGCCCGAGCGCCGCCGCATCGGCATCGTCCCCCAGGAAGGCGCGCTCTTCCCGCACCTGAGCGTGGCCCGCAACGTCGCCTTCGGGCTCACCGGCCTCGACCGTCCCACCCGCCGCCGCCGCACCGAGGAGATGCTCGAACTCGTCGGTCTCGGCGGCTACGGCGACCGCATGCCGCACGAGCTCTCCGGCGGCCAGCAGCAGCGCATCGCGCTGGCCCGGGCCCTGGCCCCGGAACCGGCCCTCGTCCTGCTCGACGAGCCGTTCAACGCCCTCGACAGCGCCCTTCGCACCGGCGTGCGGGCCGATGTGTGCGCGGCACTGCGGGCCACCGGCGCCACCGCCCTGCTGGTCACCCACGACCAGCAGGAAGCCCTCTCGACCGCCGACCTCGTCGCTGTCGTCCGCGGCGGCCGTGTCGCCCAGTGCGGCACACCCCACGAGGTGTACCGCAGGCCCGCCGACCCCTGGGTCGCCGCCTTCGTCGGAGACGCGGTCCTGCTCCCCGGAACCGCCGACCACGGTGCGGCGGCCACCGCCCTGGGGCGCATCCCGCTGGCGGGGGTGCCCGACCCGGTACGCGAAGGTCTGGTGTTGCTCAGGCCCGAGCAGCTCCGGCTGACCGACCCCGACGCTGCCGAAGCCAGGGGCACCGTGACCGACGTACGTTTCTACGGGCACGACGCCATGGTCACCGTCGCGGTCGACGGCATCGACCAGGCGATCGGCGTCCGTGTCCCGGGCCCGACCTCCGCCACCCCCGGCGAGCGGACGGGCATCGAGGTGACGGGGGAGACCACCCTGCACCCCACCGCCGTGTGACCCGCCGACAGCCGTCCGAGCGGGACGGCGGAGCGGATCCGGCGACTGCCGCCGGGCCGGCATCCCGCGTCGGGATCTCCCGCCCGGGCCCGGTGAGCGCCGGAAGAGGCGGGCGCACGCGGGCAGCCTGTGCGATGAATGGCGCCCCCGTGCGCCCTTGGCCGAAAGTGGCGCTGCCCGTACGTTTGGCCCGGTCACGTGACAGCGTGCGGAAGTCCGGTGCAACTCCGGCACGGTCGCGCCACTGTGTACCGGGACCGGCGCCCATACGGGCCGCTGGTGATCGGTGAGTCAGACCCCAGGCTGTCCGCACATGCTCAGCCGAACGGGACGCGTGTTCCCCCGGGAGGGCCAGTGTGCCGCTGCCCACTGCTGTCAGCACCGTTCGCCCACTGCATGTTCGGGCCAGGTCGCGCTCGTTGCGCCCGCGCACGACAGACTGGCTGTGTCCGGCCACCGCTTTCTCTGAGCGCAGCGGACGCTTGACGTTCAGCCGCCTGCGTCGGACGCCGACCGATGACGTGACGCGGATCCGTCCAGCCGGAGGCTGACCCGCCCGCCCGAGGTGAGACCGGCAGGTCCTGCCGCCCCGACCCGGGGCGCTCAGGCATGTCCTGGACAACCATGTCCTGACCAATTCGGCCGGCGGTGGGCAGGCTGCCGGCCCAGGGGGCTTGTCGGCGCGCCGTGACGGCCTGTGCCACCGCGCCTGGTTGCCGACCGTCGCCCCGCAGGGCCGAAGGGCCCTGCGGGGCGACCGAACGGGTCCTCCCGGCGAGTGCCGACCGGCCCGCCACCAGGGACTGTTGCCGCCGGGCACGAGGGGACGCGAGTGACAGAGTTCAAGTGCTCCCCGAGGCGCCCCCAGAGGATGCCCGGCCGGGCGCACGTCCCGATACCGCGCCCGCCGAGCGCACCTTCCTTCTCACCCACGGGGGACCCCATGACCTTTCACGTCGACTCCGAGACCGGCCGGCTGAAGCAGGTCATCCTGCACCGCCCCGACCGCGAACTGACACGCCTCACACCCACCAACAAGGACGAGCTCCTTTTCGACGACGTGCTGTGGGCCAAGCGCGCCCGCGAGGAGCACGACGCCTTCGCCGACGTCCTGCGGGACCGCGGAGTGCGCGTGTACCTCCTCGCCGACCTGCTCACCGAGACGTTGGACGGCATCGAAGCGCGGCAGCTCGTGCTGGACCGGGTCTTCGACGAACGCGAGTTCGGCATCCTCGGCACCGACCGGCTCCGCACGTACTTCGACTCCCTGGAGCCGGCCGCACTGACCGCCTGCCTCATCGGCGGCGTCACCAAGGCCGAACTGCTGGAGCACACGGGCCCGATACCGAGCGTACGACTGCACGCCATGGCGCCCGACGACTTCCTCCTCGCTCCGCTGCCCAACCACCTGTTCACCCGCGACACCTCGTGCTGGGTGTACGACGGCGTGAGCGTCAACCCGATGAACAAGCGGGCACGGCGCCGCGAAACGGTTCACTTCGAAGCCATCTACCGACACCACCCCCTTTTCGAGAAGAGGGAGTTCCACCGGTGGACCGACGGGCAGGAGGCTTATCCCGCCACCGTCGAGGGCGGCGACGTCCTGGTCATCGGCAACGGCGCGGTGCTCATCGGCATGAGCGAGCGCACCACACCTCAGGCCGTGGAGAATCTCGCCCTGCGCATGTTCGCGGCGGGTTCCGCCCAGCGGGTCGTGGCCGTCAGCCTGCCGAAGAGCCGCAGCTTCATGCACCTCGACACGGTCATGACGATGGTCAGCGGTGACACCTTCACCCGCTACGCCGGCCTCGGCATGCTGCCGTCCTCCACGATCGAGCCGGGCACCGGCGGGGAGGGGCTGAGGGTCACCGACCACGCCCCCGAGGACATGGACCGGGCCATCGCCGACGCGCTGGGTCTGCCCTCCATCAACGTCCTCACCCCGAGCCAGGACCTCCGGTCCGCCGAGCGGGAGCAGTGGGACGACGGCTGCAACGTGCTGGCCGTGGAGCCCGGTGTGGTCGTCGCCTACGAGCGCAACGTGACCACCAACACCCACCTGCGCAAGAGCGGGATCGAAGTCATCACCGTGCGAGGCAGCGAACTCGGCCGGGGCCGTGGTGGTCCGCGGTGCATGACCTGCCCCATCGAACGCGAGGCCGTCTGACCGCCCCTCCCGCGCCCCCCGAGTCCCCGTCATCCGCCCGCCGCGCACACCCCGTACCCGTCAAGGAGCCCGCCATGCACGACGACCTGCACCAGCGCCCGTTCGTGAAGGAACTCGACTTCACTCCCGAGGAGTTCCGCCACCTGCTGGAACTCTCCGCCGACATCAAGACCGCCCGCCGCGAGGGGCGCGAGGAACAGCGGCTGCGCGGCAGGAACATCGCGGTCATCTTCGAGAAGACCTCGACGAGGACCCGGTGCGCCTTCGAAGTGGCCGCGCACCAGCAGGGCGCGCACGTGACCTACCTCGACCCGGCCGGATCCCAGCTCGGGCACAAGGAGTCCATCAAGGACACCGCACGCGTCCTCGGCCGCTACTACGACGGGATCGAATACCGGGGCAGCGACCAGCGCCTGGTGGAGGAGCTCGCCCAGCACGCCGGCGTTCCGGTCTGGAACGGCCTGACGGACCAGTGGCACCCCACCCAGTCGCTCGCCGACGTGCTCACCATGTGGGAGCACACCGACAAACCGCTGAACCAGGTGTCCTTCGCCTACCTGGGCGATGCCAGGAACAACGTCGGCAACTCCCTCCTGATCGTCGCGGCGATGCTCGGCATGGACGTACGCATGGTCGGCCCGCGATCGCTGCACAACGCCTCCGACGTCGTCGACCAGGCGCGGCGGGCGGCGGCCGTCAGCGGTGCGCGCATCACCCTGACCGAGGACGTGACCGAAGGCGTGGCCGGCGTCGACTTCGTCTACACCGACGTGTGGCTCTCCATGGGAGAGCCGCCGGAGATGTGGGACGAGCGCATAGCCCTGCTCAAGCCATACCAGGTGACGACGAAGACCCTGGAAGCGACGGGCAACCCGGCCGTCAAGTTCATGCACTGCCTTCCGGCCTTCCACAACAGCGACACCACCGTCGGGGCCAAGATCGCTGCGCGGACCGGCATGACCGCGCTGGAGGTCACCGACGAGGTGTTCGAGTCCTCGCACTCCATCGTGTTCGACCAGGCCGAGAACCGGCTCCACACCATCAAGGCCGTCCTCGTCGCCACCCTCGGCGACTGAACCGGCATCCCCTCGACCTCCGGAGAACACGTCATGCGTGTAGTCGTCGCACTGGGCGGCAACGCCCTTCTGCGCCGCGGGGAGCGGCCGGACGCCGCCGTGCAGCTCGCCAACATCCGCGCCGCCGTGTCCGCGCTCGCCCCCCTCGCGCACGAGCACGAACTCGTCATCACCCACGGCAACGGACCACAGGTCGGCGTACTCGCTCTCCAGAGCGCCGCCGACCGCTCCCTGAGCAGCCCCTACCCCTTCGACGTCCTCGGCGCGGAGACCCAGGGCATGATCGGCTACTGGCTGCTCCAGTCCCTGCAGAACGCCCTGCCGGGACGCCAGGTCTGCGCCCTGCTCAACCAGACCCTTGTCTCCGCGGCCGACCCGGCCTTCGCCGACCCGGCCAAATTCGTGGGCCCCGTCTACGACCGGACCGAAGCGGAGCGACTGGCTGCCGAACGCGGCTGGACGGTCAAGCAGGACGGCGTCCACTGGCGACGCGTCGTACCGTCCCCCCGTCCACAACGCGTCGTGGAGACCCGGCTCATCCGGCTGCTGCTGAACTCGGGAGCGGTGGCCGTGTGCGCCGGAGGCGGCGGCGTGCCGGTGATCCGTGACGAACAGGGGCAGCTGACCGGCGTCGAAGCCGTGGTGGACAAGGACCTCACCGCCGCCCTGCTGGCCGAGGCGCTCGACGCCGACGCGCTCCTGCTGCTCACGGACGTTCCCCACGTCTCGCTCGGCTACGGCACCCCCGGCGCCGAGCCCGTCGGACGGACCACGCCCGCGGCCCTGAGGGCCCAGCAGTTCCCCGCCGGATCCATGGGCCCCAAGGTCGACGCCGTGTGCCGGTTCGTCGAGCTCACCGGCGCAATGGCGGCCATCGGCGCTCTCGAAGACGCCCGAGCCATCCTCGACGGAGCCGCCGGCACCGTCGTCACACCCAGCGGCAGCTACCGCGAAGCCCGCCATGACGGAACACAGGACCTGACATGACTCTGCAGAGCGCACCCGCATCCCCGCAGCCGGCCAGAGCCAGAACGGACTCCGGCGCGCCCGACGCCCCACCGCGGCGGCTTCGGTTCCCGTCCGCCTTCACCGTCCTGATCGTCGTCACTGTCGCGGTCTGGGCCCTGACGTTCGTCATCCCCGCCGGCCGCTACGACACCAAGGACGGCAGCCCCGTACCGGGCACCTACCACTCCGTGGAACTGACCACCGGATTCTGGGAGCGGCTCAAAGACCTGTTCCTCGCCCCGGTCAACGGTCTGTACGGCGTCACCGAGACCGGGACCGGCCTCACCGCACCTGGCGGGACCGGCTCCTTCGCGGGCGCGGCGGGCGTGTTCCTCTTCATCCTGGCCGTGGGCGCGTTCATCACCGTCACGATGCGCACCGGGGCCCTCACGACGGGAGTGGCGCGCCTCGCGCAGCGTCTGCACCACCGCAGGACCCTGCTGCTGGTGGTCCTGCTGACGGTGTTCTCCCTCGGCGGGACCACGTACGGCATGGCCGAGGAAACCCTCGGCTTCTACGGGCTGATGATCCCCCTGATGCTGAGCCTGGGCTACGACCGCATGGTCGCCGCGACGGTCATCATGGTGGGAGCCGGGGTCGGCACCCTCGCCTCGACCGTGAACCCCTTTGCCACCGGTGTGGCTTCCGACAGCGCCGGCATCGGCACAGGAGACGGCATCGTCCTGCGACTGGTGATGTGGGCCTGCCTGACGGCCCTGGCAGCCGCTTACGTCGTGCGCTACGCCCGCCGCATCACCGAGGACCCCTCCCGGTCGCTGACACCCCTCACCGAGGACGACCTCCGCATCAAGGCCGAGGGTGGCGAAGCGGCGAAGCTCACGAGTCGCCAGCGCACGGTCCTGTGCCTTTTCGCGGCCACCTTCCTCTTCATGATCTTCGCCGTGGTGCCCTGGGCCGATCTGCACGTCACCTTCCTGCCCACCCTCGGCTGGTACTTCCCCGAACTCGCCGCCCTGTTCATCGTCGCGGCGGTCGCCGTGGGGCTGGTCGGCGGCCTGGGCGAGAAGGGCACGGTGAACGCCGTCACCGCCGGCGCAGGGGACTTCATCGGAGCGGCGGTGATCGTCATGCTGGCCCGGGGAGTCACGGTGATCATGAACAACGCCAGTGTCACCGACACCATCCTCGACGTCCTGCGCAGTGCGGTGGCCGACACGTCCTCCGGCGTGTTCGCCGTCCTGATGTTCCTGGTGAATCTCCCGCTGGCCTTCTTCGTCCCCTCCTCGTCCGGCCACGCGGCCCTCGCCATGCCCATCCTCGCTCCCCTGGCCGACTTCGCCGGAGTGAGCCGGGCCCTGGTGGTGACCGCGTACCAGTCGGCTTCCGGATGGGTGAACCTCGTCACGCCCACCTCGGCCGTCGTCATGGGCGGCCTCGCCCTGGCCAAGGTCCGCTACGACCAGTACCTGCGCTTCATGGCACCACTGATGGGCGCCCTGCTGGTGGCCGTCGCCGGATTCCTCGCACTCGGTGCGGCCGTGCGCTGAATCGCCACGGGTCACGCAGGAGGCCGGCTGGTCGGGACATCGACCAGCCGGCCACCGTCGTGCGCCCGGTACGACGCGGGCCTCACGGCTCTGCCGGGCGCGGCCGACCGGCCCCTGGGCGCCCCCCGCTCATCCGCGACAGCGAGATCCGGCGGGGCAGGGTGCCCGTTACCCGCTCAAGGAGATGGGCCTCATGCCCGGACTGCCGGCCATCGGAGCCGCTGCAGCCATCGGCCTCGGCGTGATTCTCGCCTTCGCGGTGGACCGGCAGTCGGACGGTGCCGACCGGTCACTGGTGGGGCTGATCATGATGGCGGCCGGGACGCTCGCCCTGTTGCCGCCACCCACATGTCCGCCACGACTCCCCTATGGGGAAGAGGCCGTGAGGCGGGACGCGCCAGGTCGAGGGCGCTGAGCCCCGCCGGGAGACGGGCGGAGCCGCTCAGGCAGCCGTCGGGTGGGGCGCCTGCCCCGGCGGACGGCTTCTCGCTGCGGATGGCCCGTGGACGCGGACCGGTGTCGCGCCCTCCGGACACGCGCCCCTCGCCGCGCCGGCGGCCGTTCCTTCCGGCCGGCATCACGAGCAACCCGCCGACCACTGCGGGCACAGCACACAGGAGTCCTCGTCGCGCGGCTGCGTGACGAGGACTCCTGGTGCAAAGGGGACGACGGTGCCCGCCGAGGGGCCGCGGCCGCGGCGGGACCGGCCTGCCGTGGCTGGTCCCGCGTCCGCGGTGCGGCCCGTGACGGTCAGAGGTGAGGGACGACCGCCACGGGCGTCCTGACGTGGTGCAGCACCGCATGCGTGACCGGGCCGATGTGCGCTCCGATCGCCGCCCGGCGTATGCGCCGTCCGACGACCAGCAGCGAGGCGTCCTTCGACGCTTCCGCAAGATGGCCCGCGGGCCGGCCCACCATGCACTGCTCCTTGACCTCGACCTGGGGGAACTTGCCCCGCCACGACCGCAGTACATCGGTGAGCGTGCCCGCCTCACGGAGTCCCAGCGCGACACCGTGGCCGGGGTCGGCCGCCGCGGGGTCGTACCCGTCGACCACCGGTACGCTCCAGCCGTGCACGACCCGCAGGGTGGCCGCTCGGGCAGCGGCGGCTTCGAAGGCGTACGCGAGCAGTTCGTCGCACGGCCTGGAGAGGTCGAGGCCGAGCACCACGTCGCGGTACTGCCCCTTGTGGTCCCCGTCGTCGCCGCTCCCGGGCCGCAGCTCATCCTCGGCCCGCTCCCCGGCCCGTACGACGACGACCGGGCGCTCGGCGTGTGCGATGACGGGGAGGGACACCGATCCGGCCAGGAAGCCGGCCACGCTGCCCAGCCCTCGTGAACCCACGACCAGGATCTCCGCCTTCTCAGCGGCGGAGAGCAACACCTCCGCAGGGCGGCCGTTCACCTGCTCCACGGTGATCTCCAGACCGGGGTGTCCCTCCCGCAGCCGGTCGGCCGCGTCGCGGGAGACCCGCTGGGCCCACTGCTGTGTGGTGGTCGCCCCCTCACCGGGCGTGGTGTCCACGCCGGTGAACGGGGCGTGGGCGAACGCCGGTGACCAGTCCTGCCAGACGTGCAGGATGTGCAGGGGCAGACGGCGTATCCGCGCCTCGCGGGCGGCCCACTCGGCGGCGGCCAGCGATTCGGCCGAGCCGTCCACGGCGGCGATGACGGTATGTGACATGTTTCCTCCGGGTGAGGGGTCTTCGGATGGTGTGGCACCGGTCCGGGGACAGGCGGGCGGGCGGTGTCGCCCGGAACGTGTCAACGGGACGGAGTGATCAGCCCGTAGTGGCCGTCGTAGCGGTGGTAGAGGACGCAGCCCCGGCCGGTGGCCGTGTCGCTGAAGAAGACGAAGGGCAGCCCGGTGAGGTGCAACCGTGAAACGGCCTCGGCCACACTGCTCGTCGGCACAGGAACCAGGCTCACACCGAGCAGACCGTCGACTTCCCGTTCCCGGCCCAGGGATGCCAGCGAAGCCATGCGGTGCCGCCCGGTGCGGACGTCGCGGTAGACGATGCTGTCGCGCCCGGAGGCCAGGTCCGTGAAGAGCCAGAAGTCGTGGTCCATGGCTTCCAGGTCGATCACGGCGTCCTCCGGCGTCTGGTGGACCAGGCTGAAGGACTTGTGCCGCACGATCCGGCGTTCCTCGGCGGGGAGGTGATGACGGTGCGGGCGGTGGTCGTGCCCCGCGCTGTCCCCCTCTGCCCGTGTGCGCGAGCCGCTGCCGTGGAGGCTGCGCGCCCCGAACCGCCGTGGCCGGGCGAGCCGGGCGGCCAGACGCTCCTGCAGGAGGTCGACCGCCTCGAACATGGTGCTCGCGGCCACGTGGGCGCGGACGGGCAGGCCGTTGACGTCCACCACGGCCTGAGCCGTGGCCGGACGGTTCGCCGAAGTGCTGACGGCTTGCGTGAGCTTCACCCGCACGGCCAGCACAGGTTCGCGCACGCGGCCGATCACCGCGAGTATCTTTCCCTGGGCGTACACGTCCGCGCCGTCGGGCACCTGCCCGCGGTTGCGGACCTGAACGTCGGCTGTCCGGCTGGTCTTGGGACCGCTCATGAGAACTCCTCCTCGATCGCTCCCAGCCTGTACGCCGGCGGTCGCTCCGGGGCAGAGCCGTCCGGGCCCCGTCACAGCGCCATTGGTACCCGCAGCACCCACGGGCCCTGGGACCTCAGGACGGCCGGACAAGGCCTTTCGGCCTACAGACCACGGACGGGCGAGTCGACGAGCCCCGGCCCGGCATCGCGTGGCGTCCCGGCCGGGCAGCACGGCTCGGGCCGGCGGCCCGGGTCGGCGCACAGGGCGGCGTGGAGCGAAGCGCGGCAGCGAGCGGGTACTTCCGCTGCAGCCCAGCAGCCCAGCAGCCCAGCACCCCAGCACCCCACGGCGCCCGGCCGCCCACCTGCGACGGCAGGGCAGTGGCCGGGGAAGGTGTGCGCGAGGAGCCGTCCGGCGAAGGGGCGTACCGGCCCGTGAGCGTCGCGGCTCGGTCGGCGCAAGAGCGCCGCGGTGTCCCGCCCCGGTGTCAGTGATCGCTCTCGCCGCGGGCCGTCAGCTGGTTCACCACACCGACCACGCCGTCCACGCGCCATACGGCTCGGAGCAACACCGCTGTATCGAGCACTGGTTCAGGCGAGCCCGACAGGGTGACCGTCCCGTCGCGGACGTCGATGCGGAGCCCGTCGATCCGGTGCGCGGCCGACGCCCGGCCAAAGACGGCACCGGCGACGTCCGCGAGGATCTCTTCGTCCGTCCTCAGGAAGACGCGCAGCAGATCACGTCGCGTGGTGATGCCGATGAGGCGGTCCTCCTCGTCCACCACCGGCAACCGGTCGACGTGGCGGCGTTCCATGATGCGCGCGGCGTCGACGACGCGCTGTTCCGGATGCACGGTGACAGCCGGGCTGGTCATCAGCTCGCCGGCCGCCGGGGAAGGTCCCGCGACGGGGTGGGTGCCGGCTGGCCGCCGCAGTGTCGGCACCATCCGGCGCCGCCCCGATCCGTCCTGGCCGAGACCTGCCCGGTGTCCGGTGAGGTCTGCAAGGGAGACCACTCCCATGACCTTGTCGTCGTCGTCCACCACCGGCAGGCCGCTGATCCGGTAGGTGGTGAGCATGCCGGCCAGTTCCTCGAAGGAGGTGTCCGGGCGTGCCTGGACCACCTCGCTGGTCATGACTTCGCCCACCGTCCGCTTTCCGATCACGGCACTCAATCTCCACTCGTTTCGCAGGTTTCCGGGTACCGCCGAAGACGACCCGAGCTCCGACTGCGCCGACCGCTCTGCGCAGAGCGCCGGGCCGGAAGCCACGGAGCCGTCCGCTCTCCGTGCTTGCCGTCGCTTCCAGCGTGGTGCGCAGGACGGGCAGGGGACAGAACCGGTCAGGACCCCTACGCCGGGCCGTTCGGCCCGTGACAGGCCGGGCAGGGCGGTGCCCGTCGCAAGAGGGCCCAATGGCCCTGGGGCGCCCCCCGTTCGACCCCTGCCCCCGGCGCGGCAGGGCCCTCAGGCTGGCACCACTCGCATCGGCACCTACGGGCGCCACCCATACCCAGGGAGCTTCCCATGACTCAGCCGACCAGCGTCTCCCGCACCACCCCCGACGCCGCCCCGTCGGACACACGCATCGCCGTGAACCTCCTGGTCGACAACGCTTCCAAGGCGCTCGCCGACTTCGATTCCTTCACACAGGAGATGATCGACCACATCGTCGCCAAGGCGTCGGTGGCCGCCCTGGACCAGCACACCGCCCTGGCGCGCCTGGCGGTGGAGGAGACCGGGCGGGGTGTTTTCGAGGACAAGGCGGCGAAGAACATGTTCGCCTGCGAGCACGTCACCCACAGCATGTCCCGGGTGAAAACGGTCGGCGTCGTCGGCCGCGACGACATCGAGGGCATCATCGAGATCGCCGAGCCCGTCGGCGTGCTGTGCGCGGTCACGCCCGTCACCAACCCGACGTCCACCACCATCTTCAAGGCGCTGCTGGCGCTGAAGACACGCAACCCCGTCGTGTTCGCCTTCCACCCTTCCGCGCAGGTGTGCAGCACCGCGGCCGCGCGCATCGTGCGGGACGCCGCCGTCGCCGCCGGAGCGCCCGAGCACTGCGTGCAGTGGATCGAGGCCCCCTCCATCGAGGCCACGAGCCTCCTCATGCGCCACCCAGGCGTCGCGCTGATCCTGGCGACCGGCGGCAACGCCATGGTCAAGGCCGCGTACTCGGCCGGCAAGCCCGCAGTCGGCGTGGGCGCCGGCAACGTGCCCGCCTACGTGCACCACAGCGCGGACGTGCGCCGGGCGGTCAACGACCTCGTCCTGTCCAAGTCCTTCGACAACGGCATGATCTGCGCGTCCGAGCAGGCGGTCATCCTGGACACCGACGTGTACGACGAGGCGCTCGCCGAGTTCCGGCGCCTGCACGCGTACGTCGCGACGGCCGAGGAGAAGCGGAAGCTGGAGACCTATCTGTTCCCGCCGGACCCGGCCGGCCGACAGGGCCGCGTCAACCCGGCGGCCGTCGGGCAGAGCCCCGACCGGATCGCGGAGCAGGCCGGGTTCACCGTCCCGGCGGACACCTCGCTCATCCTGGCCGAGGCGAGCCACGTCGGGCCCGACGAGCCGCTGACGCGGGAGAAACTCTGCCCGGTCCTCACCGTGCTGCGAGCCGAGTCGACGCAGGAGGGCTTCGACCTCGCGGCCGACATGGTCGACTTCCACGGACAGGGACACAGCGCGGTGATCCACACCGGTGACCCGGCCCTCGCCGAGCGCTACGGCCGCCGTATGAGGACCGTACGGATCATCGTCAACTCGCCGTCCTCGCAGGGGGCGATCGGCGGCATCTACAACCGTCTGGTTCCGTCCCTGACCCTGGGCTGCGGTTCCTGGGGCAGCACGTCGGTCTCGGACAACGTCTCGGCTGCCCAGCTGCTCAACATCAAGCGCGTCACCACCCGGCAGAACAACATGCAGTGGTTCAAGGTGCCGCCGAAGATCTACTTCGAGCCCCAGGCCATCCGGTACCTCGCCGCGATGCCCGAGGTCCACCGCGTCACCGTGGTCACCGACGCCACCATGACCCGGCTCGGCTACGTGGAGCGCGTCAGCCGCGTCCTGCAACAGCGGCAGCAGCCCGTGACCATCCAGGTCATCGACGACGTCGAACCGGAGCCGAGCATCGACTCCGTACAGCGCGGTGCCGCCCTCATGCGCGGCTTCCGGCCGGACACCATCATCGCCCTGGGCGGCGGATCCCCCATGGACGCGGCGAAGGTGATGTGGCTGCTGTACGAACAGCCGGATGTCGACTTCGCCGACATGCGCCAGAAGTTCTCCGACATCCGCAAGCGCGCCTTCCGCTTCCCCGTGCTCGGCAAGCAGGCCCGCCTGGTCTGCGTCCCCACCACCTCGGGCACCGGTGCCGAGGTCACCCCCTTCGCGGTGATCTCCGACCCGGCGACCGGCAAGAAGTATCCGCTGGCCGACTACGCCCTGACCCCCAGCGTCGCGATCGTCGACCCCGCCCTGACCGCCGAGCTGCCCTCGTCGCTCGCCGCCGACAGCGGCTTCGACGCCCTTACCCATGCCACCGAGGCGTACGTCTCCGTCTACGCCAACGACTTCACCGACGGTCTGGCGCTGCACGCCATCAGGCTGGTCTTCGACCACCTGGAGGCTGCGGTCACCGGCGAGGCGGCACGTCTGAGCCGGGCACGGGAGAAGATGCACAACGCGGGCACCATCGCCGGCATGGCCTTCGGCAACGCCTTCCTCGGCATCGTCCACGCGATGTCCCACACCCTGGGCGCCACCTTCCACATCGCCCACGGGCGGACCAACGCGATCCTCCTGCCGCACGTGATCCGCTACAACGGGACCGTTCCCGGCAAGCTGACGGGATGGCCCAAGTACGAGAGCTACCGGGCGCCCGAGCGCTTCCAGGACATCGCCCGTGCCCTCGGGCTCCCGGCATCAACTCCCGCCGAGGGTGTGGCCTCGTACGCCGCCGCGGTGGAACGCCTGCGGGACGCCGTGGGCATAGAACCGTCCTTCCGCGCCCTGGGCCTCGACGAGACCGCCTTCATCGGTGCGCTGCCGCAGCAGGCACTGAACGCCTATGAGGACCAGTGCGCCCCGGCCAACCCGCGCATGCCGATGCTGGACGACATGGAGGACATCATGCGCACGGCCTACTACGCCGGGCCCCGGCCACTTCCCTCCTTCTGACCGCAGGTTCACCCGCGCGGGCCGATACCCTGTCCGCGTCAGCGGGTGATCGAGGTCAGGAGGCCCAGTGGGGGTGCAGGAGCCGTTGTCGCGGATGCCTCAGATGCGGCTCGACGAGCTGCTGGAGGAGCTGCAGGCGCGTATCAACGCCGCCCGCGGCACCAGGGACCGGGTGCACAGCCTGCTGGAGGCGGTCGTCTCGGTGGGGCGCGAACTGGATCTCTCCCAGGTTCTGCGGCGCATCGTGGAAGCCGCCGCGCTGCTGGTCGACGCACAGTACGGAGCCCTCGGGGTCATCGGTCCCGACGGCAAAACCTTGTCGCAGTTCCTCACCTACGGGCTGACGGACGAGGAGATCGCCCGGATCGGGCCACTTCCCGCCGGGCACGGGATCCTGGGAGAGCTCATCCGTGATCCCGAGCCGCTCCGGCTGACCGACCTGGGCGCGGACGAGGCGTCGTACGGATTCCCTCCCCATCATCCGCCCATGCGGACGTTCCTGGGTGTGCCGATCCGTGTACGGGACGAGGTGTTCGGCAACCTCTACCTGACCGACAAGCGCGGTGGCCAGGACTTCGACGCCGAGGACGAATCGGTGATCTCCACCCTGTCCGTCGCGGCCGGAGTCGCCATCGACAACGCCCGGCTCTACGAGGGCTCCCAGCGCCAGCAGCGGTGGCTGCAGGCGAACGCGGAGATCACCAACAGCCTGCTTTCCGGTAGTCCGCGCCTGGAGGTGCTGGAGCTCATCGCCCACCGCGCCCAGGAGATCACGGGTGCGGCACTCGCCGATGTGTCCGTCCCCGTCGCCGGGACCGACGACCTCGTCGTCGAGCTGGCCATCGGTGCGGACGGTGCGGACGGTGCGGACGGGAAGACCCGCCGTGGCCTGGTGATCCCGGTGGAGGGCACCCTCTCCGGTGCCGCCTATCAAGCCGGTGCGCCCGTGACCACGGCCGGCCTCGCGGAGGACGACCGGTACACCTCCGGTCCCGGCCGCTTCGACGGCCTGGGTCCGGCGGTCGCCGTTCCCCTGGGCACCGCCGCCAAGGACACCCGGGGCGTGCTGCTGCTGGCCCGGCACCTGGGAGAGCCCGTCTTCACGGAAGGTGAACTGGAGCCGCTGCTGGCCTTCGCGGGCCAAGCCGCACTCGCTCTGGAGCTGGCCGAACGACGGAGCGGCGCCGAGCAGCTCGCGCTCCTGGAGGACCGCGACCGGATCGCCCGGGACCTGCACGATCTGGCGATCCAGCGGCTGTTCGCGACGGGGATGACCCTGCAGAGCGCCGGCCGGCTCGTGCAGAACGAGGGCGCCGCCGAACGCATTTCCCGCGCCGTGGGGGACCTTGACGAAACCATCAAGATCATCCGCTCCACCATTTTCGGTCTCCGCGCGCGCGAGGAGGACACCCGGCCGAGCCTGCGGGCACACGTGGCCCGCGCCGTGGGCGAGACGGCGACCACGCTCGGTTTCCCGCCGCGTCTCAGCATGGAAGGGCTCCTCGACACCGACGTTCCGGCGCAGGTGGCCGAACACGTCGTGGCGGCCCTCACGGAAATGCTGAGCAACGCCGCCCGCCACGCCCACGCGACGCGGGTCGAGGTCTCCTTGCAGGCCACCAGCGACGAGGTCATCCTCACCGTGACGGACAACGGCCGGGGCATACCCGCCGAGGGCAGGCGCAGTGGCCTGCGCAACCTCGAAGAGCGGGCCCAGAGCCTGTGCGGCACGCTGGACATCGCGCGCCCGGACGAGGGCGGCAGCCGACTCGTGTGGCGGGCGCCGCTCGCTGCCGGCGTCGACACCCCGTGACGTCGTTCCCGGACAGCGCCGGCGCATGCGGAGGAAGAGCGCGACGCCGGAGCTGTCGCAGGAACATGGCGGCGGCCTCTCTTCGTCCCGGCAGGGCCCGGGGTACTGATCATGCCGGCCGTGCCGGTCCATGGCAGTCCATCAGAAAGCGCGCGCAGGCAGCAGATCCGGCCGGTCCCTCCGCGCGGGGGTCGAAGGTCCCGCGCCGACGGCGCCTCGCGCGCGGGCGGGCAGGCCCGGATCCGAGCTGCCGTCAGCGCCGGCCGCGGGGTTCCCCGTCCGCACCCGCGCGGGGCCGCCGTGATCCCATGCGACCTGGTGGCCCTGGGCAGCCATATGGGGGTGCGGCCGCGTATGAGGGCCATCCGGCCCTGGCTGAAGGTCCCGCTCGTACGGCACGATGCGGTGGATCCGCCGGCGGGCGGAAGAACCGGCGAACACGGAGTGTGCGATGACGGACAGCAGCAGCGGCCCCACGGGGAAGGAACCGGTCAGGGTCTTCCTCCTCGACGATCACGAGGTCGTGCGCCGCGGTGTGCACGATCTGCTGGACGCCGAGCCGGACCTGACCGTGGTCGGTGAGGCGGGCACGGCCGAGCAGGCGCTCATCCGCGTGCCCGCGCTGCGCCCCCAGGTCGCCGTCCTGGATGTGCGTCTGCCGGACGGGGACGGCGTGAGCGTCTGCCGGGAGCTGCGCTCCCGCATGCCCGACCTCGCCTGCCTGATGCTGACGTCGTTCGACGACGAGGAGGCGCTGCTCGACGCGATCATGGCCGGAGCGTCCGGCTACGTGCTCAAGCAGATCACCGGCACCGACCTGGTCAATGCCGTGCGGACGGTCGCTTCCGGCCAGTCCATGCTGGACCCCGGCGCCACGGCCCGGGTGATGGCCCGGCTGCGCGGCGGGCCTGCCCAGGAGGAGCTTCCGCAGGGTCTGCTGCCCGGCCTGACGGAGCGCGAGCGCGAGATCCTCACCCTGGTCGGGGAAGGGCTGACCAACCGCGAGATCGGTCAGCGGCTCTACCTGGCGGAGAAGACGGTCAAGAACAACATCTCCCGGCTGCTGGCCAAACTGGGCGTCGAACGGCGGGTGCAGGCTGCCGTCATCGCCACCCAGGCCCTGGCCGCCCAGGGCGATCAGAGCGGGCGGCTCGGCAGGGTATGACGGCCGTCCGGAGGACCTGAGCGCGCAGGTCCACCCGCCCGCGAACCGGCCGAACGGCCAGGCCCGGCGTCCTTCACAGGCGCCGGGCAGGGCCGTTTGCGCAGGTCCGCCGGAGAGGCCGGCCGTGCCGGGTTCCCGTCGGACACCGCAGCGCGCGCACGAAGGAGCTGCGCCGCGCCGGGGGCGGGCAAGGCCGTCCCCGGCGCGTGGCGGAGCCGTCAGGCGTGCGGTACGACGGCGACGGGGCAGCGGGCGTGGTGCAGCGCGGCGTGGGCGACCGACCCGATGCGGGTACCGACGGGCGTGTGGCGCGCCCGGCGGCCGACCACGAGCAACCGCGCGTTCGAGGCGGCCGACAGCAGCACCTGCCCGCCGCTGCCGATCTCGACGTGCTCGACGACCGGCACGCCGGGGTACCGCGCGCGCCACGGAGCGAGTGCCTGCGCCAGCGCCGTCTTCTCGAACGGCTCCAGTCCTCCGGCCTCGTCGACCAGGCGCATCGAGCCCGCCCCGTAGGCGTAGAAGGGTGGCAGGCTCCAGGCCCGTACCGCCCGAACGGCGGCGCCGCGTGCGGCCGCAGCCTCGAAGGCGAACCCGAGTACGGCGGCGCAGTCCTCGGGCGTGCCCTGCTGGCCCACGACGACCTCGCCGCCCTCCGCGGGAGGCGTCCGCTCGTCCCGGGGCCGGACGGACACCACCGGCCGGGTCGCGGAGGCGATCACCTGCTGTCCGTACGAGCCCAGCACGAAGCCCATCAGAGCGCCGTGCCCGCGTGAACCGAGCACCAGCATGTCGGACCGTTCCGCCTCACGGAGCAGTGCGGCGACCGCGGTGTCGTGCACCACTTCAGCCGTGACGGTCAGGTCCGGGTACCGCCCGGTCACGTGCGTCTCGGCCTGACGCAGCACGGCGTTGGCGGACTCGGCCTGGGCCTTCTCGTCCTGGACGACGGGTACGTCCAGCGGATGCCACAGCCAGGCGTGCACGATGCGCAGCGGGACCCTGCGGATCTCGGCCTCGCGTGCCGCCCAGTCGGCCGCTGCCAGGCTCTCCTGTGATCCGTCCACTCCGACCGTGATAGCGCGGGTCATGGGGCTGCCTCCCTGTGGTTCGACGGGCACGGCCGGGCCGTCCGGGCCGCCCCTTTCTCCTCCCCAGCATCGGCGGGGCGGGCACCCTCGGCGCAGGGCCACTTGGCCCTGCGTCCCCGNGTGACATGTGTCACGGCATTCATTCAATCGGACGGAAGCCCGCGGCCCGAGCTCACCCGAGCTGGGCGCTCGGCGAGACAAGGGTGGAGCAGGGGTGTTGGACAGCGTCAGCGGCCACGGGTTCTAGCGGTGGGCGGTGGGCCGGCTGTCGGTCAAGGACGCACGCAGGTCTGCCGTGACGGTTTCTGCCAGGTCACGTGCCAGATCAATTCCAAGGTCATGGACGGCGCGTACGGCTGTGGTGAATTCCGCGATGGATCGGAAGGTGTGGCCGTACGCGCGTTGCTGGTCGATCGGTGGCAGCGGAATCCGTACTCGGCGTGGATCAACCCGGTAGCGGGTGCTGGGGGAGCTTGTCACGGAGGCTGCTTGCCGGCCGCCCTCGGCGCTGGACAAGAACCCGGCGAGATACCACGGGTCGACCAGCTCGGGGTCGGTGACCCGCAAATGGTGGACACCGGAGCCCGCGTACGTCCCGACGTCCTCCCCGGTGGCGACCCGTGCCACGACCTCGCGCGCCAGCACGGGGAGGAGGACGTCGCCCGCCCGGATGAGCGGGTACAGCAACGGCTCCTCCGGCGCCGGTCCGATGCCGGAGGCGGGGCGGCCCGAGGCGATGTCCCGGACGAGGAGGTAACGGGCTTCCTCCGGCTGGGCGGGTGCCTCGTCGGGGCCGCTCTTCGGGCCCGGGCGGTGGTGGACGATCGCGCCGCTCTTGATCAGGTCTGCCGCACGCCCTCGTCACCTCCGCCGGCACGGCCCGGGCCACGGCCCGGAGGACCGCGGCCGAGCTGCCAGGCCCGAGGTCCGGGCGCGCGGGCGCGGTGTCCACTCCTCAGACTCCCCTTCCGAACCTTGAATATTGGTCTATATTGCGCAGCCGAGGGGGTGACTTCGTCGACCCCGGAGAAGACGAGAAGCAAGGACCAGTGTGACGATTGCGGGCTCCTTCGGTGGCGGTGACGAGCTGGAACAGCTCAAGGCGAAGCTGGCTCAGTACCGGACTTCGCTGGTGGATCTGAGCGGTCGCAACCGGCTGCTCAACTTCCGGCACACCAGGGCCTCCACGTTGGAGATTCTCCACCCGGTGGCGGAAGAGCTGGTCGCGGGGCTGGAGAAGGGGTGGGAGTTCGCCCCACTTCCCGATGATGAGCCTGACGACGACCGCGAGTTCCCGGAAGATGCCGACGGGATCCTCACCCAGCGGAAGACCACCCCCGCCCTGCAGCGGGCGCTGCTCCAACTGCGGCGCAAGTCTACGCAGCTGTTCAACGACTACGGTCTGTGGACCCTGCAGCTCGGCGTCGGCATGCTCAACTGGAGGGAGGACGGGGCCCTGTCGGGTAGCGATGCCCCGCTCGTCCTAGTGCCCGTGAACCTCGAGCGCACCGAGGACGGCAGGGTCCTGCTGACGGCCAACACCGACGAAGATCCCCGGCTCAACCCGGCCCTGAAGGTAAAGCTGGAGCAGTTCCACATCGACTGGTCGACCGTGGCCGCCCAGGATCCCACCGACATCCGCGCCGTGTTCCGTGCGGCTGCCGCCTCGATCGCGGGCAAGACCGGCTGGACACTCGAGGAGCGGGTGGTCGTCGCGCTCTTCGCCTCCCACAAGGAGGCCATGTACCAGGACTTGCTGGAGAACGAGGGCCACCTGCTGGCCAGCGATCTGGTGCGCGCCGTCGCCCTCGGGCGCAAGGCGGGCCTGGCATCCGACCGGTTCGACTTCGAGGAGGTCGAGCTGGACAGGATCGACGAGCTCAGCCCGCCCGAGGACAGCCCGCTCGTGCTCGACGCCGACGCCTCGCAGCGCCAGGCGGTCGCCGCGGCTGTGGCCGGCCGTTCCTTCGTACTCGACGGGCCGCCCGGAACCGGCAAGAGCCAGACGATCACCAATATGATTGCCGGCCTGATGCACTCCGGCCGCAGCGTCCTGTTCGTGAGCGAGAAGGCCGCGGCCCTCGACGTCGTCCTGGACCGGCTGCGCTCCGTCGGCCTGGATTCGTACGCCCTGCCCCTGCACAGCCACAACACGAGCCGGCGGGCCGTCGCCCAGGAGCTGGGCCGGGCCCTCGTCGAGGAGCCGCGCGCCCCGCAGCTCAGCGAGCAGGTTGTGGCGCAGGCCCGGGATTCCCGCGAGGCGCTCAGCCGCTACGCGAGCGCGATGAACGAGGTGCGCGAGCCGTTCGGGCAGACCCTGCACGATGTCATCGGCCGCGTCGGACACCTGCACAACGCCCCGGTCGCCTTCCTGCCGACGCGGTCGGAAGACTCGGAGGAAGACGGGCCGAAGGACGGGCCGAAGGACGGGGACAAGGGCAGAGGGGAGCGCGGTGAGAAGGACGGGAAGAGGAACGGCGAGAAGGCCGCGTTCCGGCCCGAGGCCCTCAGCAGCCGGGACCTCCAGGACATCGTCGGCGCGACCAAGGCGATCTCCAGGGCCTGGAACGCCGTGGCCGACCCCACCTTCCCCTGGCGGCAGTTGCGCGCCGGCCTGCCGCATCCGCGCGCGGCGCTGGATCAGGCCATGGCCGCACGCGACGGGCTGGCCGCGGCCATCGCCCCCTACCCGGACCTCGCACCCGCCGGTGAGGCCGTCGATGACGAGGCGGGCGTCTACCGGCTGGCCGCACTGCTCAAGCTGATCGATTCCCGCAGGCCCGTGCCCGAGGAGTGGCTGACGAGCGAGCAGTTCGCCGACGAGGTCGAAGGGCCCGTCGAGGTGTTCGCCTCGCAGCTGCGGCGGCTGAACCGGGCCCGGATCGCTGCCCGCAGTGCCGGCGGACCCCGCTGGGAAGAGCTGTCGCAGCGCTGGACCGCGGAGACCGGTGAGGCGGAGCGCGCGCTCGCCGCGCTCACCCCTCCCGGGCTCGACCCCGCCGCCCTGACCGAGGAGCGGGCGGCGAAGCTCGCGCAGGAGTTCCAGAGCACGGCCGAGGATCTGGAGCGGACGCACGGCGCCCTCGCCGGGATCGCCCGGACGGCCGGCCTCGACCTCGCGGCAGGCGCCGAGGCCGCCGGATCGGTGTGCGAGATCGTCGCGCTCGCCGCCGGGGCGCACCGTCCGCCGGCCGAGTGGCTCGGCCCCGACGGCCCGGAGGAGGCGGCGGAGGCGGCCGTGATGGTCGTGGCGGACGCACTGCACGAGTTCCTCGAACGGCGCGAGCGCGCGCTCGGCGCCCGTTCGCAGGCGGAGTCCGACGCGGGACCGGGCTGGGCCGACCTCGGTCCGGAGCTGAGCGCGGCGACTCCCGCCCCTGAGGCGGGCCTGGCCGCACTGGACCCGCCCGGCCTGGACATCACTCCGCTGACCGGGCCGCAGATCGCCACGCTCGCCGACTGGTTCGCTCCCCTCGTACGGAGCCTGGAGTCCGCCGAGCGCTCTGCCCGCGCCCTCGCCGCCCAGCTGGGCTGCACGGACCCGGAGACCACGGCGGACGCCGAGGCGCTGGCCGCTCTCGTCGAACTGAGCCAGGCCGCGGACCGGGCCCCGGCCCCGTGGTTCGATCCGCAGGTGCTGGCGCGCGTACGGGCGGCCGTCGCGGAGATCGAGTCGGCCGCGCACGTGCTGGCGCAGGCCGAGCAGGCCGGCCGCGAGGTGTTCCTGCCCGAGACACTCGAGACCCCGGGCCTCACCGAAGCCGTCCGACGGCTCCAGGAGGGCCCGGCGGGCCTCGGAGGCGCGCTGAACGGCGAGATACGCGCCGGCCGGAAGCTGATCGGCCGGCTCACCCCCGCGGGCTCCTGGAAGAAGGACCTGGGCGGCAAGCTGGACCTCGCCCTCGACTGGTACACCGCCCACCACCGGCTGCTCGCGCTCGCGGGCACCCACGCGGAACTGCTCGGCCGCCATGCCGGCCCCGGCGGCCTCCCTGACGTCCCCCGGCTCCGGGGCGCCCTCGAACACGCCGAGCAGGTGCACCGGCTCGCCCCGGCGGCCACCGCCGACGCGCACCGCCGGGGCCTGCTGGCCGATCAGCTGGCAGACGGCCGTACGCCGAAGCCCGAACTGCTCGAGGCGGGCGCCGGGTTGCGCACGGACCTGGCGGCGTGGCGCCGCGGCCTGGACCACCCTCACCTGCCCCTTCACGCGGTGGACCTCACCACGCGCCGGCTTACGTTCCGGCCGCTCGATGCCGCCGCCCGCTGGCTGCACGCGCACCTGGAACCGGCCCGGCAGGCCTGCGCGCTGCTGGACGGCGTCGCGTCCGTGACCCGTTGCGGTACGGAGGAGGACGCCCGGTCCACCCTCGCCGACGCCCGTACGGCCATCGCCTCCGGGCTGGCCGCCCGGCGCGAGACCGCGGAGTTCAGGGCACGGGAGGCCGCCGACCGGAGCCTGCTGGGCCCCTGGTACCAGGGTCTCGACACCGACCCGGCTGCCTTCGCCGAGGACACACCCGGCGGCGCGCCCGGCTTCGAGGCCACCGGCCGGCTGCTGCGCCTGGCCCTCGACCTGACCCGGCAGCGGCCGGCCCCGTACGCATCGGGGCAGCACATCGCGCTCCTGGGTCGGTACGCCGCCGACGGCCACCCCGACAGCCACGCTCTGATGGGCGCGGTGACGGCCGCCCGCACCATCGCCCGGCTCGCGCCAGGGACCCTCGGCGACCCGGTACGGCGGGCCCGCCTCGCCGAGGTCGTCGCCGACGGCCGCCCCCTACCGCACGAGTTGCTGCGGCAGGCCGAGCGGACCCGTACCGAGCTGGCCGACTGGGCGCGGCATGCACGGCTCCCGCACCTCGCGGCGGCCGGGCCCGAGCTCATCGCCGCCCCGCTGGACGCCGCGGCACGCTGGTTCCGTGCGCACGTCGAGCCCTTCGAGGACGCCGCCGAACTGCTGCACGCGGTCTCCCGTCTGGCGGACCAGGACACCGAGCCGACGCTGGCCGAAGCGCGTGAAGCGGTGGGGGCGATCCGCGCGGCGGACGCGGTCAAGGACAGCTTCGAGCAGGACGCCGCCGGCCACCGCGCGCTCCTGGGCGAGCTCTACCGGGGCGCCGACACCGACCGGAGCGAGGTCCTCGACGCCCTCGACTGGGCGCAGCGCGTCCGCAGGACCGCCCACGGCTCCCGCTCCGCGCCACTGCCCGGAGCGGCCGCGCGCGTGATGCGTACGGCCGCCCCCGATCCGGCGGTCGCCGCCCGCCACACCGACTGGATCCGCCAGCGCGAGGCACTCGCTGCGTACTTCGAACCGCGCCGGGAGAAGCCGCTGCTGGCCGAGCTGGCGGCTTCGCTGGCCGCGGCCGGTGCCCTGCTGACCCGGCTCGACAGGGACCCGTACGGCCCGGCCGCCTGGACGGACCGCGCCGAGGCGCTGACCCTGCTGGCCGGGCACGGACTGGACGGCCTGCCCGCCCAGCTCGCCGGACGCGGGGTCTCGGCCGAGGACTTCCCCGACGCGGTGGCGCGGGCCGTGCTCACCGGCTGGGTCGAGCACCAGCTCGCCACCGATCCCCGGCTGAACCCGATCCGGGCGATCGAGCGCGACCAACTGGTGGAGCGGTTCCGGGAGGCCGACGAGGCCCTGGTCGAGAGCGCGAACGCCGAGGTCATCGCTGCCTGCAACGCCCGCCGGCCGCGCCGCACCTCGCTGGGAGCGGCCAGCCTGATCCGCAACGAGGCGCAGAAGCAGCGCAAGCACATGCCGGTACGCGTCCTCCTGCGGGAGGCCCAGGACGTCGTCCGGCGGATCAAGCCCTGCTTCATGATGAGCCCTCTGACGGTCAGCCAGTACCTGCCGCCGGACTTCCGCTTCGACGTGGTCATCTTCGACGAGGCGTCGCAGGTGCTGCCGGAGGACGCCGTGAACTCGGTGTACCGCGGCGACCAGCTGATCGTGGCCGGTGACCAGAAGCAGCTGCCGCCCACGTCGTTCTTCAGCGCGACGGGTGACGGCGATGACGACGACGAATGGGACGAGAACGGCGGCGACGGTTTCGAGTCCGTGCTCGACGCCTGCAAGGCCAGCGGTCTGCTGCGCGGTCTGCCGCTGCGCTGGCACTACCGGAGCCGGCACGAGAACCTCATCGCCTTCAGCAACCACGAGTTCTACGAGGGCGGGATGGTGACCTTCCCGGGGGCCTTGGAGGAGGGCCCCGACGTAGGCGTGGAGTTCTTCAAGGCGGACGGGGTCTACGACCGCGGCGGCCGCAGCAACAACGTGGGCGAGGCCGAGGCCGTGGCCGCACGGGTCATCCACCACTTCGAGACCCGGCCCGACCAGTCGCTCGGCGTGGTGGCCCTGTCGAAGTCCCAGGCCGATGCGATCGAGACGGCAGTGCAGCAGGCCCGCTCCGCACGCCCCGACCTCGACCCCTTCTTCACCGAGGGCCGTCTGCACGGGTTCTTCGTCAAGAACCTGGAGTCCGTGCAGGGCGACGAGCGCGATGTGATCATCCTGTCGGTCGGCTACGGCCGGGACCACCAGGGCAAGCTGACCACCTCCTTCGGCCCCATCAACAAGGACGGCGGCTGGCGACGGCTCAACGTGGCCGTGACCCGGGCCCGGCAGCGGATGGAAGTGGTCGCCTCCTTCCACGGCGGCGAGCTCCCGGAGAGCCAGAACAAGAGCGTCCGACACCTCAAGCGCTACCTGGAGTACGCGGCGCAGGGTCCGCAGATCCTGCAGACCGCGGCTGCGGACCCCGACGCCGAGCCGGAGAGCCCTTTCGAGGAGGAGGTCCTCGGCGTGCTCCGCGGCTGGGGCTATTCCGTGCAGCCGCAGGTCGGCGTCGCTGGGTTCCGAATCGACATGGCCGTACGGCACCCGGACGCGCTGGGCTCCTACGCCCTGGGCATCGAGTGCGACGGCGTGATGTACCACTCCTCGCGGGCCGCCCGGGACCGCGACCGGCTGCGCGAGGGCGTCCTGCGGGACCTGGGCTGGGAGCTGCACCGCATCTGGGGCACCGATTGGTACCGCAACCGGCGCGATGCGATCGAGCGGCTGCGGGCCGCGGTGGAAGCGGCGTGCGCCGCGGACCCGCACGCGCGGAAGCGGCCGGCGCGGGAGGCGGCCCCGGTCGCGCAAGCACCCCTCCCCGAGGTGGCCATCCCCGCACCCGCACCTGCGCCGACGCCCGCGCCCACGGGGGCCGGCACCGTCCCGACCGGTCCGTACGAGGAGCCCCTGCGGCCCGCCTCGGCGGCGCGGCCGGCTCCCGCACCGGTCGAGTTCGCGCCGGTGGTGAGCGGTCCGCCGGAGTGGAGCCGCCCCTACCAGGTGGCCGACCACGCGGAGCTGATCGACGCCCGCTTCTGCGGTGCGCGACGGCTGGGCCGGGATGACATCCCGCTCCAGGACCCCGACGCGATGAAGATCGTGGCGGACGTCGCCCTGCGCGTCATCACGGCCGAGGGGCCGATCGAGGAAGAGCTGGTCTTCACGCGCGTCCGCCAGGCGTGGAACGTGGCCAGTTCCGGAACCGTCGTCAAGGACCGGATCCGCAGGGCGCTCACGCACCTGGTCAGGCAGCGCAAGGCGGTGGCCGTCGCAACGGCGTACGACCTGCCGGGCCGTGAGGTCGAGTTCGCCCGCAAACCCATCCCGCGATGCGACCGCAAGGTGGCACTGGTGCCGCCGGTCGAGCGCCGGCTGGTCATCTGCCAGGTGGTGGCCGAGGGACCGGGGGTCGGCCGCGAGGAGCTGCTGCGCGAGGTGGCCCGCTTCTTCGGCTGGACCCGGCTGGGCCCGGAGATCAGAACCACGTTGACCGGCGACATCGACGAACTGGTCACCCTTGGCGCCCTCGTGGAGACCCCCCGCGGCCTGACCCGCGGAAAGGACCGGGCATAGCCCGATACCGCCGGCCTGGAGGAACCCAGGCTTCGAGGGAGGGGGCTTGGTCGTGGAAATCCCCATGCAGATTTCGGAACATGGGACCGAGGCGAGGCGAGGCGATAGCGTCTCGGGCTCGGCGCCACAGAGCGGCCTTCAGTCACCGACGGTGCTGGTATGCCGACGATGCCGACCGCCCCCTCGCCCTGCCTGGCCGACCCGGGAAGCCCGGTTCCGAGCGATTTTGGCGTGGTGCGGCTGCGGCTGGTGCCTCGGCGAGGGAGGCGTGTCATTGGGCCAGACGGCGGGCGCCGCGGTTGGCGAGGTGCAACGCGTTGGCGGCCACGGACAGGGCGGCGCGTAGACCGACGATCGCCGGCTTCGAAGGAGTTGACCTGCGTCCCATCTCTACACCGTGCCGACCGGTCCCGCCCGAGTTCTGCCCGGGCCCAGGTTGCTGTCCGGCGGATCGCAGCCGGACAGCCGAGGGACCCAACCCGTTTGTTTCGGCGGGTCGTTGGCGTAACGATTCGAACTGACCGCCTCCGGTCTGATCCGGAGAACGGATGTGAGGAACGGCAGTAGCATGCATCACAGGAGCCGGGACCGACGGTGGGGGGTACATGTCCGTACAACGGGCAACGGCATGTGTCGTTTTCGATGTCGAGGGGCTGGGGGACGGACCACCGGCGGTTGACTGGACGGAGGGTCCCCTGCCGGTGCGCTTAGCCGCCGGAGTGGCCGACCGGGAACGGCGGATGACGTACTTCGAGCCACGCGTCGGAGAGTCCGTCTACGGGTCGACCGGTCACCCCTCCCGCTGGCACCGTTCCGTTTCCCCTGTCCCTCATGCTTCCGCCGGGACGCCCGCTGCGCCGGTGGTGGAGGCGATGGAGATGCTGCGCCTGCCCCCGGTCCTGGCCTCGGACGCGCCCCGGCGGGCCGTCGTCGTCCTGCACATGCGACTGTCCGGCGATCCGCTGAACGACCTTCCGAGGCTCCGCGACCTGACGGCGATGCCCGCGGAGTACGCGGGACTGCTGCCCGCCGGGGTCCGGCTTCTCGAATCCGAGCGCAAGGCATGGGTCCTGTCGCACATCACGTTCGACGACGGAGCCTTGCCCGAAGTGATGCCGCCGCCGTACGCGGGGTGGGGTGCCCGTGACCAATGGCTGTGGCTGGCGGCGTCCGCTACGCCGGTCGTTCACTTCCCGCCCGATCCGGAGGACGACGGGCTGTTCGCCGGGAGGGTTCGGCTCTCCGCGGACTGGCAGGCGCTGGTGTTACGGGACGGCGCGGCCTTCATCGGCACCTCACCGGACTCAGGCGACGACGCCGGCTTCCACCCGACGGCCGCGTCACTTGTCCACACCATCTACCTCGATGCGTTCCTCCTCGGGCGTTGGCAGGTGCTGGGCGTCAACTTCCTGGCCAATTCGCTGGCCCGGCTGCCTGCGCGGCAGGCGGAGGCCCGTCGCCTGCTCGACCTGGAGCGAAAGCAGATCGAACTGCGGCGGGCGCTGTGGTCCTCACACATCACCGTGCACGGCAACGCCAACACGCTCCTGGAGCGCTTCCAGGAACAGCACCGGCTCCCCGGACTCCTCGCACAGGCCGGGACGGCGCTCGCCGACGCCGCCCGCTACGTGGAGACCGCCCGTGCCCGGCGCAGCGCCCTCGCAGTCGGGCTGCTGACCACCGTAGGGCTGCCGTTCGCCGTCGCCTATGCGGCCGGGGCGCTGTGGGGGGAGCCCGGGCCGAAGACGCTGCTGTTCAGCACGCTCGCGGCGCTCGCGATAACGGTCGGGCTGTTCCTCGCGATCCCCGCCGTACGCGGGCTCGCGTCTGCCGAACTTCGAAGGCCGGAGGTCTGATTTCCCGTGCTCGTCACGCTTTACCGTTCGGGACCGCTCAGGCAGCGGTTGGCCAAGGGGTACACGGTGATCGGCCGGTCCCGTGACCGGGACCGGTACGGCCTGGAGACCCGGGCGGCGATCACGGATCGGCTGCTGGCCAAGCCGCCACGCCTCCCCGTCCTGCCCACCGGTGTGCCCTTGACCCTGCGTCCTGTCCCGCGGGCCGCGGCCGCGGTGTGGATCGACACGGGGCAGGTCGTGCTGCACGACCAGGCCATGCGCAGGGCCGTGGCCGGGGCGTTGGCCGAGGCCGTCGCCGTCCTGGCCGGAGAGACGCAGAAGGCCGGCGGTGTCCTGGTGCCGAGCGGATGGGTCCCCGGCGGAGGTGACGATCCGGCGGGAGGGCTGTGTGCGGACCTGCATTCCCTTGAGGTGGTCAGTGACGTGCAGCGCGAACTCCTCTGCAACCTGGTCCGCGAGTACTCGCCTTCCTTGATCTCCCTGACCGCACGCCAGCTCCACGGTCCCGCGTACGCCTCGGCCCGGGGTTCCGCCCGCCTCTCCCGGGCCACCGACCAGGTCGCGACGCGCTACATCGCCTCCTTCTCCCCTCAGCACCTCGACCGTGTGCGGGCGGGGCTGAAGCGCAACGAGCGGCTGGCCCGGCTTGAGGCGATGGACGTCAACCCGCTGGGGGAGGCGAGCCTGGCGGCGGAGGGCGACGTGGCCCTCCGCCTCTTCGACGCCCAGATGTCCGTCTCCTCGGCCATGACCCACGCGCTCGTCGTGCAGGCGATCGCCATGCGGGTCCGGGATCTGGAACGAACGGGCCAGCGGGTGCGCTCCGTCCCGCAGCCTGTACTGGAGCGCAACCGCTCACGGGCGATCGCCCACGGCCTGGCGGCTCAGTTCGATGTCGAGCAGCGGTCGTCGGTCGGCGGAGCGGCGAAGTCGAACGGCGCTCGGGCGAGCACGACCGCCATGGTCACGGCAGGTCAGGCGGCGTCGGCGATGCTCGCCGAACTCCTGCCTTACTTCCGCCAGCTCGACACGCACCCCCGCGAGCTCTCCCAGATCTTCCTGGGTCTGGAACTCACCGCCGACGCGTCTTGCGACGGCTTCGTGCGCAACGAGAACGACCTTCTCGCCAGGTGGCACGAGCAGGACACCGGCCTGCTCGCGGCCGACCGGCTGGCGCAGGGGCTGAGGTCACCCGAGTGGCTGATCAAGGACCATGTCAGCGCCGCCAACCTGGAGCGTGCGGCGGGCAGTACCTCGGCCGCCCGCGTCTGGCTGGCCGGACAGCTGGCCCCCGCACGGGCCGTGCCGGACCGGCAGAACGCCACCGGGACGCCGGGGCAGCGCCGGCCGGCCGCGGCGGCCAGCCGCCCGGCACCCCGTTCGGACGGACGCCGCGGGTCCCAGGCCGATCTATCCGCCGACCGGCTTCTCGACCTGGTGGCGGGTGCGGACAGGACACCGGCCGAGATCGTCGAGGCGCTACGCGCGTACTGCCGCTCGGCCACCGAGGCCGACCTCACCCGGCCGTTGCGGCAGCGGGACCGCGATGAGGCGAAGGCCCTGCGTCGTGTGCTGCGCCCGCGGCGCGCCCAGCAGGTGAGCTGCGACACCCCGTTATCGTCGTGGGACGAACCCGCGGCCGGTCGTGCGCTGAACAGCGCAGGTGAGTCGGGTCTCGCGCTCCTGCACTGGGACGTGTCCGAAGCCGACCGTCCGCGGGTACGGGCGGGACTCCGGGCTCTCGGCCGGCCGCCGGGCGGCGTCAGATCCGTCCTGCTCACCGACACCACGTACACCGGAAAGGCGAGGGAACGCCGCGGCACGGTGGAGCTTCTGCTGGTCGCACCGGCTGGAGAGGACAGGACCGAGGCCACCGAGGAGGCCACACGATGACCACGGCACATGTTGCGGCCGCCGTGCCCGTCATGCTGGATCTGCGCGCCCACCGGAAGGTGCCCGGATCGCCCGGTGGCTACATGGCGTTGTGGGAGCTGCTGGAGCCCGTCCTGGTGACGCTCGACCCCCGGTCGGGACCGCGGGTGCGGCTTGACCTCGGGGAGGAGGGGGAGGTCGGGGTCTGGTTCCTCAGTCCGGCTACGGCGCCCGTACCCTTCAGCTCGGCGACCCCCTTCGCCGTACGCGGAGTTTTGGAGCCGCCGAGGGTCAGGTACGTCTGCGACACGTGCCGGGCCTCCGGAACGACCACCTACGCCCCGTTCACCTGCACCGGCTGCGGCACCAAGGAGAGGCCCGGCCGGGTGTGCGACGCTCACGCGGTCTTCCTGGAAGGCAGCCTCCGGGCGTCCTGCGTCCGGCACGAACCCACCTGCCGGTGTGGCCGGCCGGGCCGCGTCTGGTGCGGGGGCCCGCGCTGTCGTTCTGGGCGGGCGTGGTGCGACGACCACCTCGTTCCGCACCCCGGGGATGCCTCGCTGGCCTACTGCGTGGACTGCCACACCGATCGCTTCCCCGACTGTGAACAGCCCGGTTGCCCGGCCACGGGTCACATCCGCTGCGAGCACCTCGGCCTGGATGACGCGCGCGCCTGCGGCCGTCGCGTCTGTGGCGAGCACGTAATGCGGTGGCAGATCTACGGAGCGCGGAGCAAGGGGCTCGCGCTGTGCGCCCGGCACCACAGGGACTTGCGCGGTTCCGCTCCCGAGGCCCTGGTCGCCCTCGTCGTGGCGGGTACCGCGGCGCGTTCCCAGGCTCGCCGTGGCAACCGGTCCGGCGGACGCAGGGCGGCGTTCCTGCCGCGGATCGGCATCGTCCGGCACATCTTCATCAACACCTGCCAGCGCGTCCTCGACATGGGGGCCGTTGACGCCCTGTTCGTACGGCTCCAGGACGATCTGCGGCGCCGCGGCGGCCGGGACGGCGGCAACCTCGTACAGACAGCTCTGCGCCTGCTCGACGAACAGGCGGCGTCGCGCCGCGAGGACGTGCAGCGGTTCCGCGACAGCCACGAAGAAGGACGGGGGCACTTCGCACGGCTGCGGACGCTGCTGCAGCAGTCCGGAAAGCACGAGCTCGCGGATGCCGTCAGGTTCTCCGACTACAGGCGCAAGAGCAACATCCTCTTCGTACGAGTCCCCCAGGAAATGCGCAGCCGGTTCATCGGCACCGGCGGCGCGGTGGTGCAGGAACTGCGGACGCGGCTCGGTATCAACATCCAATTGGAGCGGGAATGAGTCTCCCCGGTTTTGCGCCGGACAACACGCGGCTGATCACGGCGACCGGGCAGGGGCTCGTGGCAGGCAACCGGCTGGCCCTGTCCACGCGCCGGCTCCCGGCGGAGACCGCGGGTGTGCTCCTGGCGCGCGGCGTCGGCTCCGACCGGTCCGTGGCCGTACGGCTGGTCCCCGTCCCCCAGCTGCCCGAGGACATACTGGTCGTTCCGGAACAGCTGGCCCTGGAGTACGGGCTGGCGGAGGCGCCGTGGAAACTGAGGCCCGTGGAAGCGGCGGTGCCGGCGACGGTGGAGCTGGAGTCACCGGCCGAACTCTCCCTGGACGAGGCCACCCGACGCGTACAGAACTCGACGCTGCTGTCCGGCCATGTCTTCGTACATGGGGACGGTCAGGGACACGCGGACGAGTGGATCGACATCGACGGGCACCCCTTCCGGGTGCGCTCCGTTGCCGATCGGTCCGGTCAGGCGCTGAACGGACTGGTCAGCATCGGCGCGCAGACGAGGATCAGCGTGTTCGCCCCGGGGGTGCGGAGCGCTGTCGACATCGTGGTGCTGGCCGACTGCAGCGGCTCCATGGGGGCCAACGACATCCCCGATGCGCGGGAAGGCTTCCGCATCCGGAGGGATCTCCGGGTGACCCGGATGGAAGCACTCAAGAGGGCCCTGCGCACCATGATCGACGCGCGGGCTCAGGTGGACGGCCTGGTCACGCGGTTCGCCCTCGTGCGGTTCGACCTCACCACCCAGGTGCTCTTCCCCGGCCGGGACGGCATGGCCGAGGTGACGACCGCTCCCGGCGACCGGAGTCTGGAGCAGCTGCGTGGCGCCGTCACCTTACTCAAACACGGTGATCAGCCCACCGACATCGGAAAGGCCCTGCACCGGGCCGGAGAACTGCTCTACCGGCACGGAGTCCCCGACAACGACAAGCTCATCGTCCTCGTGAGCGACGGTGCGCACTGGGCGCCGATGAGCGAGGACCGCAGCGGTGAGTCGGTCTTCGGTACGGAGGACCCGGTGTCAACGATGGAGGAACTCCACACCGAGCTCGGTATTCGGCTCCACGCGGTGGGGATCAGCGACCAGACGCTCTTCGGCCGTTGGTGGGAGGACTACTGCAAGCAGCAGAAGGCACGTGTCGAGCCGCCCCAGCACCTGGTCCCCAACCACGAACTGCTCCAGCAGCTGACCGACGTCGCCGGCGGCGACCGGCACCGCATCGGCGGGGTGGAAGTGCTGGAGGAGTACTTTGCGGAGCTGGGCAGCGGCGTCGTCAGGTCGGTCGGCTCCCCGGCGCAGAGACGGCTGCCCGCGCTGCAGCTCGACCTCGGCGCCGTCGCCGCCGCGCCCGGCCGGCCGATGGTCGACCCCTCCCGGCGGGAGCGCTGGGAGGCGCGGGTGGAGACCGTCCTCGGGCTCTACTCGGAGATCTGCGCGGCGTCGGTGCCCCGGCTCGGTTACGCGCTGTTCGACGCGGCGCCGCCGGTGGATCTGCAGCGGCTGCGCCGGATCACCATGAGCCACATGGACTTCACCGCTTGGCTGGCGGCCGCCGACAAGGTGTTCCACGAGCGCATCCACACATCCGTCCGTTTCCCCAAGCAGGACCCGAAGTACGTGGCGAAACTCCCCTTGCCCGCCCTCGCGGAGCCTTTGTGGGACGGGCGGTTGGGAGAAGTACACGGATTGCGCAACTTCTTCCTCCACAACCCGGAACACGAGAAGCGGACGGAGGAGAAGAACCGCCAGGTCGGCGAAGTGCTCTTGAAACACACGGGGATGTACGCAGTGGGCGAGGAGGACGCCGAGGGCTGGCAGCGGCTACAGGGAGGCCTCCTCGGCAACCTGGAGGGGATGCTGAGCGAAGTCCTCGAACTGCTGGTCTCCCCGCCGCCCGGCCAGGGGGAGCCCGCTCCCTCGCGCGTCGTGTCGGCCGCCCCTGCCGCCCAGGCATCCTCCGTGCCAACGAGCGTACTCGGTGTCGTACAGCAGGGCTGGTGACTTGACCGACCGCCACCGGTCAAGCGGACTCGCCTATGCTCGCTGCCGGAACAGCGCCACGACCCAACGCAGGAGCCGCCGCCACGTCGACCGTCCGTCTCCCGCGCCGAGCACGGGAGACGTCGCGGCGGTCTCGTGCTGTGCCCGCTCCGTCCTCCTCAGTCGCCTGGCGTGGTACAACTCCCTGTCCGCTGCCACCTTGTACGAGGTGTACTGCAGGACTCGGGCCACCTCCTCGTCCATCCGGGCAGTCGTGTGACCGTACGGAAGGACAGCGGTCGCGGAGCGGAGCAGCTCAGCGTCCCTGCCTCGCTGTTTCTGACGCAGCTGCCGGAGGATGTCCGGCAGGCATCCGGGACGCCTTTCCACGGCGGCGAAGAGCACCGCGACGGCGCAGTGTTGCAGGCTGCGCACGCGGAGATGGTCGTAGAGGTCCAGCGCCCCGTCGAGGTCTTCGGCGGCCTGTTGGACGGTCGATACGAGCAGTTGACGGTCCCGCCGGGCCCGAAGGTTCTTCATGACCTTCGCGGTCCGCGCGGGCCCGCTTCTGAAGAGTCGCGAGATGTCACGCCGCAGCAGTTTCCGGTTGCCCTCCCGCATGACGCTCCGCAGGTGCTCCGCCTGGCCGATGGCCGAGCCCGGAAGGGGTGTGCGATGGACGGGCACGCTCGAAGGTGCCTTGGGTGCGCGCGGGCGCGGCGTCTGCTTCTTCGGGCGGACGCCTTCCGTCTGCTGCTGGAGTGGTCTGCCCGGTGGGAGCGGTTTCTCCTGCGGGGGCTGGATCTTCGGCGGCGTCGGCACCTCGGCACAGGGCCGGGGGCCCGGCGACGCGGGCGTGGCGGGCGAGCCGCCGCCCGACGGCGTGGCTCCGCGCTCGACGGGCAGGATGATTCTGTCCACCGGGTGCTGCGTTCCAGACTTCCGCGGCTTTCGCGCCATGAAGCCTCGTCCTTCCCGTTCCGTTCCGAAGGTCGCTGCCGTGCACCCCTCATGATGCCCAAGAGAGCCCACGGGTGAGATGGGGTTGCTGCCGCGGTGCGGCGCCGGCTGTCGCGCCTGGAGCGCGGCCACCAGGCGCCGTCCAGGAGCCCTTGGCGGGACTGTGTGGTCTCCAGCCGGAGCAGGGCGGCGCCCGGCTTGACCGCTTGGTGGATCGCGTTCGGGAGGAGCTTCAAAGGGGCGGGCTTGTCGGATTCGGCCATGGTGATTCCGCCTGTCTCACGGTGCGACGGCACCCCGTTCGACGGCCGGCAGTGGCGTCGAAAGGGCTGTTGAGCCGGGAACGTCTCCGCCGTTTCACGGTACTCCGGCCACCCTCGCGGTGCGGTGAGGACAACCGACTGCGCCGCTCTCGCCGCCCGCGCCGGAAAAATACCTGGTCAGAAGCGGCTTTGTGGATCGCGAACCGGAGTACGGTGAAGAGACCGGGAGCATTTCGCACACCCGCTCCCACGCGGACGTCGTTTCCGGCGATCACTGCACCGGGCCGTTCACGAACGGCCCGGGGACGGGTCCGCGACGTGACCACGAGGACCCCGACAAGCTGATCCTGCTCTCCGCCCTGCCGCTGCCCGGACACGGCCGGAGGTGAGCTCCGTGGAGACCGTCGTCCTCATCGCGGTGATCATCCTCGTGATCGGCATCGGAATGCGCTGGCTCCACCTGCTGAACCCCAGCGCGCCGCACGGATCGAGGCCTACCGCTTCAGTGACCCCCTGTCGAGGCCGCCCGGCCTGCCGGACGACACCGGTCGTCGAGCCCACCACGCGAGTGCCGACCGGTGAGGAACGGACCTTCCTCCGACCGGGGGCAGCGGTCGGGGCGCCTCGGCGCCCCGACCCGCCGTCCTCCTCACCCGCCCTGCAGGGAACCACGCCCATGTGAAGTACATCGAGACCCAGACACTGCCCTCGCTCGGGCACGCCGAGGTCCGGATCATCGCGCACACTCCAGAAGCCGCCCGAGCGGTCGCGGAGGCGCTCCGCCGCTGTTTAGCAGGCGCGGAACAGCGCAGCTACCCCGCCCTTGACGGCAACACCAGCCTCCACCTCACCGTGGACACGGCGACACCCGCGGGCTTGGGCCGCTCCCGGCCTGCCGCCATCAGGCCCTCCGTCGGCACCGGCGCACACTCCGACGAGATCTGAGAAGCCCCGACCGGCACCGGAGCCCACCCCACCCGCACACGAAAGGACGCGGTCGTGGTCACACTGCACGAACGCAAGACCTACCGCGACCAGGTGCTCCAAGTCCTGCACGAAGCCGTCGAGGGCAACCGCCTTCTCGGCATCACCGGAGCACAGCTGCGGCGCGACCTCCACGTACCGGAACCGGCCCTGGCCGCCGCCTGCACCTACCTGGCGGGCGAAGGACTGATCACCGTCGACCGGGAACCCGGCAACACCCCGGCGATGGTCACCCTCACCCACGAGGGAATCCGGCGCATGGAGGCCGAGGAGGAGGGGACGGCCAAGGGCCCGGCCTGATCCGGGGCAGCACACCTGGATGCGGGCGAACTTCAACCCGCCATCGCCCTTCAGGCCGGCGGCAGTGGACGGCACAGCGGCACCTCGCGGCGGCAGAGCCCCGCCGCGGCTGCCGTCCTCCGCTCCGTGAGGGAGCCCCAGGTCAGCGACGGGCTGGCTTGTCGCCAGGCGGCTCCTTCCTCACCACCGACGGCCGGAAATACCTGGTTGCCGACCTGCTGCAGACCAAGAACGGCTACACGGACCTCTTCTTCCGGACCCGCCGCAGGGAACCGATGAGCGTGGCCGCGGAGATCCAGTGGTCCCTGCTGCCCCCGCTGTCGATGGTGATGCCGCACGTCGCGGTCGCCGGGGTCCTGGAGCCCGCCTACGCCGTGGCGGGAGACAGCTTCGACTACGCCCTGAACGGCGACGTCCTGCACCTCGCCGTGGTCCACGCCATGGGGCACGGCCTGGACGCGGCTACGATGGCCACGGTAGCCATCGGCGCCTACCGCCACGCCCGCCGGATCAGCATCGAGCTGTCCGAGATCTACCTCTTCATGGACCGGGCGGTCGCGGAGCAGTTCGACCCGGACCACTTCGTGACCGCCCAGGTGATGCGGCTGGACACGGCCACGGGGCGCCTCCAGTGGGTCAACGCGGGGCATCCCGCGCCCATGCTGATCCGCGCGCACCGAGTCGTACGCCGTCTGGACAGCCCCACGACCCTCCCTGTCGGCTTCGGAGGGGCTCAGCCACAGGTCAGCGCGGTGGCGCTGGAGCCCGGCGACCGCGTCCTCTGCTTCACCGACGGCCTGATCGAAGAACACAAAAGCGGGCAGGAGCAGTTCGGCGAAGAGCAGCTGATCGACTGGGTGAACCAACTGGAGCAGGCCGACCACGGGACGGTGGCACGGGACCTGTCTCACACGCTCAAGCGGGCACGAGGCGAAGTCACCTCGGACGACGCCACCCTCGTCCTGGTCGAGTGGCGCGGATAACGGGGCGCGTGGGCACTTCGCCCCACAGGCGTCGCCGCCCAGGCCGACTCTCGAAACCTCTCGTCTGACCCTGCCGCGGAGTAAGCTGAGATTACCGGGAGTAACTCGTGCACCCGCGCCCACGCGGACGTCGTTTCCGGCGATCAAGACATTGCTCCGCCCGGCAGGGCGGTCCGGGAACGAGTCCGCGATCATGACCACTACCGCTTCCCTGTTCTCCGCACGTTTGACCCTGACACCGAAGACCGTCCTCGCCGGCCTGTTGGACGGCGCGTGGTGGCCCAGGTCCCGCGATCTCGCAGCTGAGCTTCCGTCGCTGGTCGAGGCGCTGGAGGGCCGCTTCGGACGCATCACACGCGTCGTGGTGAACCCCACCTGCTGGCCCGTCGTCCCGCACAAGGTTTTCGTTGCGGGGCACATCGTGCACGTGGGCTGGTTCACGGAACAGGATTCCGACAAGCTGATCCTGCTCTCCTACGCCGTCGGCCGCTGCGACCTGCTGGTGATCCCGCCCGAGACCGAGCCGACCGCAGCAGACCGGCTCATGACCGCCGCCGCCCTCCCCGGCAACGTCCGGGCCGTCGGCACCCTGATGACCGACGAAGCCGCGAACGGCCTCCGCATCCGAAACGCGCGAAGCGGTGAGGATGCCCGGGAGACCGATGGCGGAACCCCCGCGACGCCCCGTCGGCACCCCGTCGTCGGAGCACGGATGATCCCGCTGCCGTGGAACATGCGGAGGTGACGGCGCAGACCGTGCACCCTTCCGGCACGGGCCGCGTGGACTTGTGGGACGTTCAGACGCGATCCCGCAGAGCCGAAGGCGACTCCTGAACGGGCTGTTCGGAGGGGGCGGGGTTCCCGGCCGGCGCCCACCCTGGGATGGGGGCCGGCCAGTCAGGCGTTGACCTGCGCCATGTCGACGTACGCGGTGCTGTCACTCAGGGCGGCGAGGTAGCGCTCGGCGTCGAGGGCCGCGGCGCAGCCGGAGCCGGCTGCCGTGATGGCTTGGCGGTAGGTGTGGTCGACGACGTCGCCGGCGGCGAAGACGCCGGGGATGTTCGTGCGGGTCGAGGGTGAGGCGACCTGGATGTAGCCCTCGTCGTCGACGTCGACCTGGCCGGTGAAGAGCTCGGTGCGCGGGTCGTGTCCGATGGCGATGAACAGGCCGGTGACGTCGAGGTCGCGGAGCTTTCCGGTGAAGGTGTCGCGCAGGACGACGCCGGAGAGCATGCCGTTCGTGTCCTTGATCTCGGCGATTTCGCTGTCGAAGGCGAAGGAGATCTTGTCGTCGGTGAAGGCCCGGTTCTGCATGACCTTGGAGGCGCGCAGGGTGGAGCGGCGGTGGACGATGGTGACCGAGCGGGCGAAGCGGGTGAGGAAGGTGGCCTCTTCCATGGCGGTGTCGCCGCCGCCGACCACGACGATGTCGCGGCCCTTGAAGAAGAATCCGTCGCAGGTGGCGCACCAGGACACGCCGCGGCCGGAGAGCTCGTCCTCCTTGGGCAGGCCGAGCTTGCGGTAGCCGGAGCCGGTCGCGATGATCACGGACTTCGCGCGGTGGACGGTGCCCTCGGAGTCGGTGACTTCCTTGATGGCGCCGGTGAGGTTCACGGAGACGATGTCGTCGTCGATCATCTCGGCGCCGAACTTCTCGGCCTGGGCCCGCATGTTGACCATGAGGTCCGGGCCGTCGATCCCGTCGGGGAAGCCGGGGAAGTTCTCCACCTCGGTGGTCGTGGTGAGGGAGCCGCCGACGAAGATGGAGCTGCCGAAGAGCAGGGGCTTCAGCTGCGCGCGGGCGGTGTAGAGGGCGGCGGTGTATCCGGCGGGGCCGGAGCCTATGACGATGACGTCGCGGACGTCGTCGGTCGGGGTCCTCTCGGTCACGTCAGGTGCCTCAGGCCTTCGGCTTGGCGTCGATTTCGGCGATCAGGCCCTCGATGAGGCCCTTGATCTCGTCGCGGATGGGGCGGACGGCTTCGACGCCCTGGCCGGCCGGGTCCTCGAGCTGCCAGTCGAGGTAGGTCTTGCCGGGGAAGTAGGGGCATGCGTCGCCGCAGCCCATGGTGATGATGTAGTCGGAGGCCTGAGCGGCCTCGGGGGTGAGGACCTTCGGCTTCTGGTCGGAGATGTCGATTCCCAGCTCGGCCATGGCGGCGACGGCGGAGGGGTTGATCTGTTCGCCGGGCATGGAGCCGGCGGAGCGGACCTCGACGCGGTCGCCCGCGAGGTGGCGCAGGAACCCGGCCGCCATCTGGGAGCGGCCCGCGTTGTGGATGCAGACGAACAGGACGGAGGCGGCAGGAGCGGAGGACATCTGTTCTTCCTTGGGGTGAGGGGACTGGGGTCGGGATCTGTGGGGCTTCAGGGGGCGAGCAGGATGAGCAGCTCGGTGATGTGGGCGTCGATGGCGTCGCGGATGTCGCGAACGACGGCGATCGGCGCTCCGTCGGGGTCGGGCACGGGCCAGTCGAGGTAGCGGCGGCCGGGCACGACGGGGCAGGCATCGCCGCAGCCCATCGTGATCACGATGTCGGCGGCTTGGACGACCTCTTCGGTCAGCGGCTTGGGGTAGGCGTCGGCCAGGTCCACGCCGGCCTCGGTGAGTGCCTGGGCGATGTGCGGCGCCACCTCGCCTGCGGGGTGGGTGCCCGCGGAGGAGACGGTGACCCGCTCGCCTGCCCGGTGGGCGAGGAGGGCGGCGGCCATCTGGGAGCGGCCGGCGTTCTGGCTGCACACGAACAGCACCCGAGCCGGTCCGCTCGTCAGCCCCCGGGCGTGGGCGAGGGCGTCGAGGCGGTCGGCGGTCAGCCGTTCCGCCAGCACGACCAAGTGCCTACGGATGCCCGCCTGCTCGGCGAGACGCGTGTAGGAGTCGGCGAGCAGGCCCAGCACGGTTTCCGGAGCGAAGTGGCCGGCGTACCGGGTGGCGAGACGGGCGGCCCCGGCGGCCAGGCGTTCGTCCGGCAGGAGGGGCGAGGAAGGCAAGGGCATGGCGATCCCGTTCAAAGGAGCCAATAGGATCAGCTCGGGCTGGTGTCAGCCCCAACTGATGTGACAGTATCAGTCCATGATGACGTCAGTCGACACTGATCTGATCCGGGTTCTGGCCGACCCGCTCAGGCTCCAGATCGTGACCCTGCTCGCCCGCGAGACGCTCTGCACCACCCACCTCGTGGAGGAAACGGGCGCCAAGCAGACGAACCTCTCCAACCACCTGAAGGTGCTGCGCGAGGCCGGGGTCGTCGAGACGGAGCCATGCGGAAGGTACATCTACTACCGCCTGCGCCCGGAAGTCATCGAAGCCCTCGCCGGTCAGTTCGCCGACCTCGCCCAGACCGCGCGAGCCACCGCAGAAGCGAACCTCAAGCGGTCCTGTCCATAGCCCTCCGCGCTTTGCCTCACCTGCCCGAGGAGAACCTGCCTTGACCGCCACCGAGCCCGTTGCCGCCCCCGAAGTGGAGAGCGGCATAGCTGCCGCCACGTCGCCGCAGCCCGCGCCCGGCGCGACTCCGCCCCGTACCCCGCTGATCGCCCGCGCGGCGGCCGAGCTGGTCGGGACCGCCGCCCTGGTCGCGATCGTGGTCGGCTCCGGCATCCAGGCCACCAAGCTCACCGACGACGTAGCCCTCCAGCTCCTGGCCAACTCCACCGCCACCGTCTTCGGCCTCGGCGTCCTGATCGCCCTCCTCGGCCCGGTCTCCGGCGCCCACTTCAACCCGGCCGTCACGTTGGCCGAGTGGTGGACCGCCCGCCGCGGCGGCGCCGGCGTCAACACCCGCGAGCTCGCCGTCTACGTCCCCTCGCAGATCGCCGGCGCGATCGCGGGTGCGATCCTCGCGGACGCGATGTTCGGTGAGCCGCTCGTGAAGTGGTCGCAGCACGACCGCTCCGCCGGCAACCTCCTCCTCGGCGAGGTCGTCGCCACCGCAGGCCTGATCCTGTTGATCTTCGGCCTCGCACGCACCGACCGCCTGCGCTTCGCGCCCGTCGCCGTCGCCTCGTACATCGGCGCCGCGTACTGGTTCACCTCCTCCACCTCCTTCGCCAACCCGGCCGTCACCATCGGCCGCGCCTTCACCGACACCTTCGCGGGCATCGCCCCAGCCTCGGTGCCCGGCTTCATCGCCATGCAGCTGATCGGCGCCGTGGTGGGCCTTGCCCTGGTGGCGGTCATCTTCATGCGCGGCAAGACGGACTCCGGGACGCTTTCGGCATGACACAGCGCGCGGATGTGGTGGTGATCGGCGGCGGCCAGTCCGGGCTCGCCGCCGGCTACCACCTGCGCCGACTCGGCATCGAGCACGTCATCCTCGACGCCCAGACGGCCCCTGGCGGAGCCTGGCAGCACACATGGGACTCCCTGCGCCTGTTCTCCCCGGCGGAGTACTCGTCCCTGCCCGGTCGGCTCATGCCGGTGCAGCCCGGCCAGACCTACCCCGACGCGCAGCATGTCGTCGACTACCTCGCCGACTACGAGAAGCGGTACGACCTGCCCGTGCAACGCGGGGTGTGGGTGGAAGCGGTCCACCGCCAAGGCGCCTTCCTGCGGGTTGCGACGGACAGCGGCGACTGGCAGGCTCGCGCGGTCGTCAGCGCCACCGGCACCTGGACCCGCCCCTTCCTCCCGGCGGTTCCCGGCCGTCGGGAGTACACCGGCCGCCAGCTCCACACCGTCCAGTACCAGAGCCCCGCAGAGTTCACCGGAGAGCGGGTCATCGTCGTCGGTGGCGGCAACTCCGGCGCGCAGATCGCAGCCGACCTCGCCCGTGCCGACGTCGACCTGACCTGGGTCACCCAGCGTCCGCCCCGCTACCTCGCCGACGACATCGACGGCCGCGCCCTCTTCGACCACGCCACTGCGCGCCGCCGCGCCCTGGACGAAGGCCGCGCCGACACCGGCGGCGTCGCCTCCCTCGGCGACATCGTCGCCGTCCCGCCCGTACGAGCGGCCCGCGACGCCGGATTCCTGGCCGCGAAGCCGATGTTCAGCCGTCTCACCGCCTCCGGCGTTCAGTGGGTCGATGGCACTGTCACGGAAGTCGACGCGATCATCTGGTGCACCGGCTTCCGGCCCGCTCTTGCCCCCTTCGCCGCCCTCCGCCTGCGCGGCACCCGAGGGCACATCGCCACCGTCGGCACCGGAGCGGTGGACGAACCGCGCCTGCACCTGCTCGGCTACGGCGACTGGACCGGCCCCGCCTCCGCCACCCTCATCGGCGTCGGTCGCCCCGCACGCGACGCAGCCAGGCAGATCCGCGACCTGCTGACCTGACTCTCACCCCCGACTCAGCGGGGGGTGAGAGGTACTGAGAGCTCCGATGACGTCAGTCGTGCCGGGCCAGCTTGTACGCGGACACGAGAAGCATCACGGCCAGCGCGGGGATCAGGACCAGGTCCGGGAACACTCCGAGGAGCAAGCCGCCCAAGACCGCGCCGGCGATCGAGCCCGCAGCCATGATCGTGGTGAACCGGAGGTTGGCACCCAGGACGGCGAAGCTGCCGTCGCGGCTGTAGCGGGCGAACGCGACGAGCATGGTCGGCAGGGACACCAGCAGGGAGAGGCTGCCGGCGGTCTTGATGTCCTGTCCGAAGAGCAGCACGATCGTCGGGATCAGCAGTTCTCCGCCGGCGACGCCCATGATGGCCGCGACCACGCCGATGCCGAAGCCGGCCGCGATCCCGGCGGGAATCTGTGCCCACAGCGGCAGGTCGAGTGTGCCCAGGGTGGTGGTGTGCGTGAGGACCAGGGCGGCCGCCATCAGCACCATCAGCGCGGCGAGGACCTTGTAGAGGTTGGCGGAGCGCATCCGGACGGCCCAGGAGGCTCCGGCCCACGCGCCAAGCAGGCTGCCGGCCAGGAGGTTGGCCGCGACGGGCCAGCGGGCGGCCACCTCGGCGGCCGGGACCGCGGCCAGCCGGGCGGGGAGCGCGACCAGGACGACGACCAGGCTCATCGCCTTGTTCAGGATGACCGCCGAGAGGGCGGCGAAGCCGAAGAGGCCGATCAGCAGCGGCAGGCGGAACTCGGCGCCGCCCAGCCCGATCATCCCGCCCAGAACACCGATCGCCGAGCCTGCCGCGAACACCGCGGGTGCTGTGTGTGTCGGGCGGAGGCTGTCGAGGCTCGGTTCGGTACGCATCACGGCATCCTCGCTGGTCACCGACCCTCCCGCTACGCCCAGGCCACAGCTTCGGGGAATGCCACCGGCTGGCGGAACGGGACTCGTCGAGACATCCGAGCCGTAGATCCCTCAGCCCTGCCCGGCACCCGCAGCCCTCGGCGCTGCCTGACCCACCTGTGCCTGCGTGAGCCGTCTACGTCAGGACGGGGCTGCGGCGCTCCAGCAGGATCACGTCCCGCCAGACCCCATGGTGGCGGCCGATCCGTTCGCGGGTGCCGATGATCCGGAACCCGGCGCGCGCGTGCAGGGCGAGACTGACGGTGTTCTCGGGAAAAATCCCTGACTGGATCGTCCAGACCCCCGCCGCCTCCGTGGAAGCGATCAGCGCATCCAAGAGGGCGCGGGCGACACCGAGGCCGCGGGCTTCGGGGTGGACGTACACGGAGTGCTCGACCACACCCGCGTACGCACACCGGTCAGAGACCGTGCTCGCAGCGACCCAGCCCAGCACCCGGCCGCCGTCGTCGAGGGCGACGAAGCGGTGGCCGGGCAGCTTGGCCTTGTCGAAGGCGGCCCAGTCGGGGGCATGGGTCTCGAACGTGGCGTTGCCCTCGTCGATGCCAGCCTGGTAGATACCCAGTACCTGTTCGGCGTGCTCCGGGAGGAGTACCTCGATCCGCATCCCGGTCACGCGGCCTTCGCCGCGCCGGACAGCAGCGCGCCCATGGCGGCGAGAACGGACGGCTCGACCCGGTAGTAGACCCAGGTCCCGCGCCGTTCGGAGGACAGCAGGCCGGCTTCCTTGAGCTTCTTGAGGTGGTGGGAGACGGTGGGCTGGGAGACGCCGACGTCGGAGATGTCGCACACGCAGGCCTCGCCGCCCTCGTGGGAGGCGACGGCGGAGAAGAGGCGCAGGCGCACGGGGTCACCCAGGGCCTTGAACATCTTCGCCGCGACCTCGGCCTCGTCCGCCGACATGGGGCGCTCGTTCAGCGGCGGGCAGCAGGGCGCGACGGCCTCGGGCTCCAGGAGCGGCAGTACCTTCGCATTCGACATACGTCTATGTTGACACATGTCGAACTAGAGTGACAGAGGTCTCACGCGCGGGCCAGGTAGGCGGCCAGGCGGCGGGCCGCCCGCTCGGAGTCCCGGCCGACGCCTCGCAGGGAGTTCGAAGACAGGCTGCGCTGCCACTCCAGGCCGACGAGAGCCAGGCCCGGGTGTGCGGGTGAAGCGCCGTCCCGGTGCCGGGGCCGGCCGGAGGTGTCGAGGGCGCCGCCGAGACCGGCCAGGTACGGCAGATCCGGGCGGTAGCCAGTGGCCAGGATCAGCGCATCCAGCCTCTCGGTGGCGCCGTCGGCCCATGTGACTTCGTCGCCGTCCAGGCGCTGGAACATCGGGCGCCGGTCAGGGCTGCCGGCCGCCAGGGCGGCGCGGTAGCGGCCGTCGTCCAGGACCGGCTGGGCGGGCGGGGTCCGCAACAGGCGCCCGAGCGGTGCGGTGTCGAGACCGGTGCGGGTGAGCCAGAAGTGCAGATCCTTCCCCAGCAGGTGCTGGCGGGCGAACTTCACCGGCGCCCGCGTGGCCAGTGTGGTCCGGCTTTCCCGGGCGAGCTCGGCGGCTATCTGCACTGCGGAGTTCCCTGCCCCGACCACCACGACGCGCTGCCCGGCAAAGGGAGCCGGGCTGCGGTAGTCAGCGGCATGCAGGACCTGCCCGGCAAAGGTCTCCAGGCCCGGCAGGTCCGGGCGGTGGGGGCGGCCGAAGCTGCCCGAGGCGGCGACCACCGCCCGGGCCGACAGCAGCGTGCCGCATTCCAGCTCAACGATGAATCCTCCGCCCTCGGCCCGGACTGCGGCCACCCGCTGCCCGGTGCGGATGTCGGCCGACAGGCGATCGGCGTACCTGGTCAGGTAGGCGACGACCTCGTCCCGGTGCGGGTAGCGGTCCGGATCCCCGCCGAACGGCACACCGGGCAGTGCGCTGAACCGGGACGGGGAGAACAGGGTCAGGCTGTCGTAGTAGTGCGGCCACGATCCCGCCGCCCGGTCCGACGCCTCCAGTACCACCGGCTTCAGCCCCGCCCGGACCAGGGCGTCTGCGGACGCCAGCCCCGACTGCCCGCCTCCGATGACGACAGCTTCCACGTGCTCCACAGCAGCTCCCGAGAATTAGATGAATGTCTATGTTGACGTCTATCGAAACAGGTGCCATGCTGATCACGCAAGCCATAGACATACGTCGAAACACCAGGGAGTCGTCATGAACGAGTCGGTCAACCCCAGCCCGAACCACGCCGAGACGGCGGCTTCCTGCTGTAACGCCGCCCCGGCCGCGCCCACGGCGGAGGCGGCTGCTGCCGAGTCCTCTCCGTGCTGTGGCACCAGCGAGGGCGCGGAATCTGCCGGAGCCTGCTGCGACCCCCAGTCCAAGCGCGAGGCCGTTGCTACCGGCGCCGGCTGCTGCTGACCACCTGAAGTCACCGCCCACCCCGCCTGCCTGCACGAAGACCCGGAGACCTGTCATGAGCGAGAACACCACTGAGCTGCCCGTCGTCGTCATCGGGGCCGGCCCCGCCGGACTCGCGGCCGCCGCCCACCTCGTCGACCGCGGCATCGAACCGCTCGTCCTGGAAGCCGGGACCACCGCCGGATCCGCGGTCCGCGAGTGGGCCCACGTACGACTCTTCTCCCGCTGGGGCGAGGTCGTCGACCCGGCCGCCGAGAAGCTCTTGGCCCCGACCGGCTGGGTCAAGCCCGCAGAGGACACCTACCCCTCCGGCGGGGACTGGGCCGAGCGGTACCTCCAGCCGCTGGCCGACGTCCTCGGCGAGCAGGTCCGCTACGACGCCCGCGTCACCGGCGTCTCCCGCACAGGCCGCGACCGCATCGTCGACGCCGACCGCGAGGCCCAGCCCTTCGTCGTCCACTACGAGAACGCCGACGGCCGCGAGCAGCGGGTTTTCGCTCGTGCGGTCATCGACGCCTCGGGCACCTGGTTCACCCCCAGCCCCGCCGGCGGCAGCGGCCTGGCAGCCCTCGGTGAGAAGGCCTCCGCCGACCGCATCACCTACCGGGTTCCGGACCTGAAGGACCCCGCCGTCCGCGCCCGCTACTCCGGGAAGCGCACTGCGGTCATCGGCTCCGGCGCCTCCGCCTTCACCGCCCTCGCCTACCTCGCCGATCTCGCCAAGTCCGACGACGGCCAGGGCACGCACGCGGTGTGGATCCTGCGCCGCGGGATCTCCGGCTCGACCTTCGGCGGCGGCGAGGCCGACCAGCTGCCCGCCCGCGGCGCCCTCGGTCTCGCGGCGAAGGCAGCGGTCGACGGCGGGTACGCGGACGCGGTCACCGGCTTCCGCACCGAGGCCTTCGAGCGGGACGGTGACGGTCGCCTGGTCCTCGTCGGGGAGGACGGCCACCGCTTGGACGCGGTGGACGAGGTCATCGTCCTGACCGGCTTCCGCCCCGACCTGTCGTTCCTGGACGAGCTGCGCCTCGGCCTCGACGAGCGCCTCCAGGCCCCGGTCGAGCTCGCTCCGCTGATCGACCCGAACCAGCACTCCTGCGGCACCGTCTACCCCCACGGGGTGAACGAGCTCTCCCACCCGGAGACGGACGTCTACCTCGTCGGCATGAAGTCCTACGGCCGCGCTCCCACCTTCCTGGCCATGACCGGCTACGAGCAGGTCCGCTCCATCGCCGCCCACCTCGCCGGCGACCAGGAAGCGGCCGAGCGCGTCGAACTCACCCTCCCCGAAACCGGGGTGTGCGGCGGCGCCGGCCTCTTCGACGAGCCGGAGGCTGCGGAGGAGACCGGCGGCGGCTGCTGCGCCGCCCCGGCCACCCTCACCATCGGCGCCGCACCCGCACCCGCACCCTCCGGCGGCTGCTGAGGTGAGCGACCTTCAAAGCGGCGTGGCCGTGACCGGGACGGGGGTCCGGTCGCGGCCACGCGCCGTCCTGCCCGCCTTCTGCCTCACCCAGATCACCAGCTGGGGCATCGTTTACTACGCCTTCCCGGTCCTCAATCCCGCCATCACCGCGGACACCGGATGGAGCGCGGGCGCTACCACCGCGGCGTTCTCCGCCGCCCTCGTCGTCTCCGCCATAGCGGGGATCTACGTCGGCCGCGTCCTGGACCACCGAGGACCTCGCCTGGTCATGACCGCAGGTTCCGTCCTCGGCGCCCTGAGTCTGCTGCTGATAGCCGCGGCCCCCAACATGGCTGTCTTCTTCGCCGGATGGCTGCTCGCCGGAACAGCGATGGCCGCCATCTTCTACCAGCCGGCCTTCGCCGCCCTCACCCGCTGGTGGGCCCCCGACCACGTCCGCGCCCTCACCATCGTCACCCTCGCCGGCGGACTCGCCTCCACGGTCTTCGCCCCCCTGACCGCGATCCTCGCCGACCACATGTCCTGGCGCGCCACCTACACCGTGCTCGCCGGCATCCTCGCCGTCCTGACCATCCCGGCCCACGCGTTCGCCCTGAAGGCGCCCTGGCCGCCGGCCCCGCCGAACCCGCCGCACGTCAGCGGCGGGCACGAACAGGTCGTGCGCAGCAGGGCGTTCTGGATGCTGGCCGTCACCTTCACCTTGTCCGCGTTCGCGATGTACGCCGTCGTCATCGGCCTCGTCCCTCTCCTGATCGAACGCGGCTACACCACCACCCAGGCCGCATGGGCCCTCGGCCTCGGCGGCGCCGGCCAGACCCTCGGCCGCACCCTGTACGCCACCCTCGCCCGCCACCTCGGCGTCACCGCCCGCACCGTCACTCTGATTGCCCTCGGCGCCCTCACCACCGCGGCCCTCGCCGCCGTGGCTGGCCCGTATGCCCTACTCGTCGCCGTCTCCGTCCTCGCCGGGGTGATCCGAGGGAACCTCACCCTCCTGCAGGCCACCGCCGTCACCGACCGCTGGGGCACCACCCACTACGGCCGCCTCTCCGGTCTCCTCGGAGCACCGGCCCACGCGGCCGCTGCCCTAGCCCCCTTCGCGGGCGCAGTCCTGGCCGGCCCGCTCGGCGGCTACCCCGCCCTGTTCGCCTCGCTTGCCGCGCTGGCGGTCACCGCTGCCGTCACGGCCCTCGGAGCCCGCACGCACCACCCCGAGGGCGAGGTGACAATCTCCGCTGGCAAGAGCTGAGATCGACACCTGGGACACCACAGGCGGGTGCCCCCGATACGGGGGACTCCTTGTCCGCTCCTCCGCTGTATACGGACAGGCTTCCCGAGACCTGATCGAGTCCGCACTGAGGAGATCTGGTCCGTGATTGGTCCGGGAGGGCTCCTGGGAAGCCCGTCGCCGCCACCCCCAGGTGCCTGATGTACCGTCAGCTAAGTCAGCATCCGGTCAGCATGGGCCGGGGAGCATGTCCTCCTCATGCGGGCCTCCGGCGTCGTGACATGGAGCGAACTGGTGACATCCCGACCGGACCGGAAGCTGCCGGCCTCGGCTCCTGGACATGTCACCAGCGGGTGAGATCCACCAGGTACCGGCAGTGCGGGTCGTCCGCGCCATCAGATGTCCGCCACTCCTCGCCGAGCAGTGAGGGAAGTGCGGCGAGGAGCGCGGTCAGTGCACCGCCCGGCTGGACATCGGCGGCGATCACGCCGGATGCCTCGTCGCTGTCCATGTAGAGGCGCAGAAGACCTCCTTCTCGGAACAGGAATCCGCGCAGCCTTACCGGGGGCTGTTCCTCGGACGGACGGGCCAGGCATCGCAGGAGGGTGGCAGCCCAGTCGTCCGTGGTGAAGGGTGCTTCTTTCAGCTGGGTCGGGTCGACGAGGTAGAGGTCCATTCCCATGACGGACGTGACCCTGTCCGAGGGGTAGATATGTGTTCCGGTGTGTACCGCGCGGAGCAGGGCGACGACGTCGTGCGGGGTGCGCAATTCCACACCGGAACCGAGGGGGATCTCGTACGCCGTCAGGCGGGCGGGATCGCATTCGCCCCCGTCGCCGAGGGCGACCCGAACGGCCGGGGCCCCGGACGGAGCGGGCAGGACTCCCCGTACATGCTGGTCCTCCAGCAGCGGCGCGTAGACGTAGTCCAGCAGAAGGGCGGCCACTTCCACCTGAAGGTCTTCGATCTCGTGCTCGTCTTCGCTCACCGAATCACTCATTCACCCAGTTCGGGCACTTCGGCATACCGTTGCAGTACGCGGTGATTACACCGATTACGTTCCCGGGCCCCGCGTCGTACCTCTTGTCCACCGTCTTGCGCGCGTACCGCACCTTGACGATGAGCTTCACACGTCCGTGCGCCCGGTTGGAGGCCCAGCCCCAGTACTGGATGTTGGCACCGTCCAACTTGTCGACGTTGCCTTGGAGCGGGATGTTGACCAGCGCGCACTTTCTGATGTTGTGTGCACCGGTGAAGTGGTTCCAACCCAGTTCGCCGTTGCCGACGCGCGTGGGGATCTTCCGGCCGTCCGGATCGGTCGCATTGCACTTGACGGTCTTCTCCCAGTAAGGGCCCGCGTGGACGGGCGTGGCGAAGCCCGCGAGGAGTAAAGCCGTTACGGCGATAGGTGTCATGAGTGTCGCGATACTCTTCATGCCGTGACCGTTGCATGCGCCGAAAAGGCCGGTAAGTTGCTTACGTAGTTTTCACTCCATCCGGCTATTTGTCATATGGGCCCTCTTGTCGGCGTGATCGGCCAGCCAGTCGCGGACCGTACTGGACCGGTGTGCCGAACTGCGTCAGCTGCCGCTCCATTGAGGAGATCTTGCGCTCGGCTCGCTCCTTGCCCGACGGTGAACCCGTCACCGATCGGACCAGCGACGGGCACAGGACCGCGCCGACCGCTGCCCTGGTCGCCATGCGGCCGACGGCAAGGCAGACCAGCCGCCGAAGCCGACCAGTCAGTTCCTGGGCGATGCGCTGCTCGTGGGCGTCTCCCACGGCTTTCCTCTGCTGAAAGCTCTGCATGACGTGAAGTGTTGCGCAGCACGGTCCCGTCAAAACGAGAGGCAGACGCAGACCGGCCAGGCGGAACGCCGCAGAAGCCGTCTCACTGCGTCCGGCTGTGTCCGCCTGCGTCCGGCTGTGTCTCACTGCGTCCGGACAATAATGGCCGGAAGCCATCCACGTTTGGCCCTCTTCGCTCGCAGAGCTGTTGGCGCCCGGCAGGGCGCCCGTTGGCCCGTGTATCCACGCGTTAGCCGTTCGAAGGCTTGGGGGAGCTGTCCGGCTCCCCGAAGGCCTGACAGGAGTGGTGATCAGCGGAGGCGGAGGCGGCGCAGGGCCATGACGGTGCCGTCGGGGTGGATGGAGACGGGGCCGCGCCACTTGGCGTCCCAGGGGTCGGTGGGCCAGGTGTCGCGGAGGGCGTTGGTCTCGTGGCGGTACTGGTCGACCCTGCCGTCCCGGAGGTGGTCGAAGAGGTTCTCCGCCAGACCGGAGAAGGCCTCCACCCGGACGCCGTTGAGGCGGAAGACATGATCGGTGCCCACGAACTTCCTGCCGTGGATGGTGTGGGTGACGTCTTGGACGATGCCGGTGCCGGCGTGGGTGAACGTCTCGAAGTGGCCTTTGCCCTGGCGCTTGGTGAGGTACCGGGCGGTGGGTTCGCCACCTCCGGTGAAGGCCATCAGGCCGGCGGCATCCGCCTGGGCGAGGACTCGGCCGAACCAGCCGCACTCCTCGGGACGCACGTGGTAGCCGACCGGTGGTTCCTCGTTCGGATTGGTCGGGGCGTCGATGCCGGGCCGGATGCTGCGGTCCTCGACGGGAGGGTCGAGATAGAGGTCCTTCGCATCTGCCAGGGTGCCGTCGCCTGGGGCGTGGAGCAGGTAGAGCGTGATGCTCTCGCTCTTCTTGGGGAGCGTGGTGCCGAAGACGAAGGCCGGTGTCTCGTTATACGCGCCGATGTGGATGCCTTCCACGTCGGCGGAGGCGGTGGCCAGCTGCTTGTGGACCTGGGCGGCGTTGCCGTGCGTGCCCTTGCAGGTGACCGGCATGACCCGGGACGGCTCGCCCGGCTTCCACACCTCCAGGAAGAAGCCCGGCCGGCGCGGGGCACTGCTGCGTCCCGCCTCCCTGCCGGTCAGCTCCCAGCCGGCCCGCATGGCTATCTCGGCGTCGATGACCGAGACCGAGTGATCCGGGTACTGAGCGGCGAGTACGCGCCGGGCGAGGGCCAGGGCGAAACCGATGCCGAGCTCGCCCGACTGTGTGGCCGCGTAGTGGCGCCTGGGGTTACGGCCCTCGCTGGACAGTGCCATGTAGCGCCCGTCGTTGCCGGTGAGGGCCTGGCAGTACTTCAGGCTGGCCCAGTGCTCGGCAAGTCCTCGCCCTGCGCCTTGGCGGGCGAGGACGTTGGCCCGGCCCAGGGCGTGGAGTACGTCCCATGGAGTCAGTTGGAGCGACAGACTGAGTGACTTCACGGGCAGCGGCCGAAGCTCTGGTTTGCGGCGCAGAGGGGCCTGGTTCTTCTCCCGCTTGGCCTTGTCGTCTGCGGTCGCAGCCTTGGCGACGCTGCCCGCGAGGTCCGATGTCGAGTGAACGGCCACGTTCCACGGCTGCGCGAGATCCCTCAGCACGTCTGCTCGCTTCAAGCTGCTTCCCCCTACGTTCGTACGGGTGGTACAGGCCGACGTCGCAAGCTACGTGGGTGAGCAGGGGCGCATGAAGGGCGTAAGCGCGCACATCGTCGGCGTCGGCCCCACCCTGGTAGGCGGGGCCAGCCAGTCAGGCGTTGACCTGCGCCATGCCGGCGTCCGTGCTGCTGTCGCACAGGGCGTCGAGGCAGCGCTCGGCGTCCAGGGCCGCTGCGCAGCTCGAACCGGCTGCGGTGATGGCTTTGGCGGTGGGTGTGGTCGTCGACGTCGCCGGCGGCGAAGACGCCAGGGGCGTTCGTACGGGTTGAGGGGGAGGCAGGCACAGGGACCGGTTTTGCAGGCCTTGGCGGTCGGCCGCTGGGGGATCGGCACGTCTGGGTGACGTGCCGTCAGGTAAGTCAGCATCTGGTCAGCATCAGTCCCCCACGTTCCGGAGAGTCTGGCCGACGCGAAGCCCGGTCCGGCAGCGTCACGACGGCCTTATGCCCACGGCAGTGCAGGCCAGAAGCCTTCTCGTCCGGGGCAGTGGATTTTCCTTTAGATATCCGACCCGACGCCTGCCGGTGTAGAGTGCAGAACGCCCTTGACCTGCAGAAAGCGGGCAGGGAGCCGTCATCAAGGAGCTCACATTGCTGCGCACCATGTTCAAGTCCAAGATCCACCGGGCCACCGTCACCCAGGCCGACCTGCACTATGTCGGGTCCGTGACCGTCGACGCCGATCTGCTGGACGCCGCCGACCTGCTCCCCGGGGAGCTCGTCCACATCGTGGACATCACCAACGGCGCGCGGCTGGAGACCTATGTCATCGAGGGTGAGCGCGGCTCCGGCGTGATCGGGATCAACGGGGCCGCCGCGCACCTGGTGCACCCCGGGGACCTCGTCATTCTCATCAGCTACGCGCAGGTCGAGGACGCCGAGGCGCGGGCGCTCAACCCGCGTGTCGTGCACGTCGACGCCGACAACCGGATCATCGAACTGGGCGCCGATCCCTCCGCCCCCGTACCGGGCACGGACCAGGAGCGCAGCCCACACGCCGTGGCCGTCCGCTAGTCCGGGAAGGAGCCGGGGCCCATGCCCGAGAGCACGAACACGCCGATCGAGTACCGGGACGAGCGCAAGGCCGGGCGGCTGCTCGCCGTCGAGGACGGGACGGCGGTCGGGTACATCGCCTACTTCGTGCTCGCCGGGCCGCCCCACGCCCTGGTGGCGGTGCACACGATCGTCGAGCCGGGCCACGAGGGCCGGGGCATCGCCGGAGGGCTGGTCAGGACCTTCTACGGACTCGCCGAGGCCGAAGGCGTCCCCGTGGTCCCGCTCTGCCCGTACGCGGCGAGCTGGGCCGCCAGACACCCCGACGAGGCGCCCGTCCCGCCCGCCGAGGTGATCGCGGCGGCGAAGGCGCAGCTGGCGGCCGACTCCGACCTGTGGTGACGGCCCACGGCCTGACCCTGCTGCACACCTCGCCCGCGCACGTCCCCGTCTTCGACGCGTTGCGCGACCGGCACCATCCCGGGGCCGCCCTGCGGCACCTGGTGGTGCCGGAGCTGCTGGACCGGGCCCGTGCACACGGGCCGCGGTCCGTCGCCCCGGCCCTGCTGGAGCTGCTCGCCGGAGCCGGGCCGGGCCCCGTACTGGTCACCTGCTCCACCATCGGGGCGACCGCCGAGGCGCTGGCTCCGGCCCTCGGCGCCCCGGTGCTGCGTGTGGACCGGCCGATGGCGGCCGCTGCCGTGCGCACCGGCCCGCGCATCGCCGTCCTGGCCGCGCTCGGATCGACGCTCGCCCCGACCACGGAGCTGATAGCCGAGGAGGCCGACGGGCGCGGGCTCACGGTGTCCATCACCACGCACCTTGTCGCCGGAGCCTGGGAGAGCTTCGAGGCGGGCGACACCGCCCGCTACCTCTCCCGGGTCGCCGAGGCCGCCGACGCCGTGACCGGCGCCGATGTCATCGTCCTGGCTCAGGCCTCCATGGCGGCCGCGGCCGGGCTGACCACGACCGGGATCCCGGTGCTGGCCAGCCCCGCTCCGGGCCTGGCCGCCGCGTTCGCCCTGATGGCAGCGTCGTAGGGGCGTACGCGCCGCGTTCGCGGGAAAGTGCCGTATATGGTGCGAAAACTTATGCTGCGAAAGCTCGAAGACACACAGCCGCCGGCCCCCGAGCCCGATCCGACGCCGACGCCCAACCCCTTCCCGGACCCCGAGCCGATCCCGCGCCCCGTGCCGCCCGTACCCGGCCCCGTCCCGGAGCCGGACCCGGTACCCCCGCCCCCGGGACCCGCGCCGGTTCCCCAGCCCGGGCCCTGGAGCAGGGCGTAGGAGTCGTAGGGGTCAGTCCGTGCGGATCTCGGAGCGGTCGCCGCTCCAGAGGGTGTGGAAGGAGCCCTCGCGGTCGGTCCGCCGGTAGGTGTGCGCCCCGAAGAAGTCCCGCTGGCCCTGGGTGAGGGCCGCCGGGAGCCGCTCCGCACGCAGGGCGTCGTAGTAGGCCAGTGACGCCGCGAACGCCGGCACCGGAATGCCCGAGCCCACCGCGGCCGCGATCACCGATCGCCAGCCCTCCTGCGCCGCTCCGATCTCCTCGGCGAACCGCTCGTCCGCCAGCAGGCTCGGCAGGCCGGGCCGCGCGTCGTAGGCCGCCCGGATCCGGTCGAGGAACGCCGCCCGGATGATGCAGCCGCCACGCCACAGGGAGGCCACCGCGCCCAGGTCCACGTTCCAGCCGTACTCCTCGCTCCCGGCCCGGATCTGGTGGAACCCCTGCGTGTACGAGACGATCTTCGACGCGTACAGCGCCTCCTCCACCTGCGCGGCGAACGCGTCCGCCGCCTCCGGCGACAGCGCGGCCGGTGCCGGACCCGCGAGTCCGCGAGCGGCCGTACGCAGGTCGGCGTGGCCCGAGACCGCGCGGGCGAACACCGCCTCGGCGATCCCCGACACCGGCACCCCGAGGTCCAGGGCGATCTGCACCGTCCAGCGTCCGGTGCCCTTCTGCTCGGCCGCGTCCGTCACGACGTCCACGAACGGGCGCCCGGTCGCGGCGTCCGTGTGGGCCAGCACCTCCGCCGTGATCTCGATCAGGTACGAGTCCAGGCGTCCCCGGTTCCAGTCCCGGAAGGTGTCCGCGATCTTCGCGGGAGAGTAGCCGGCGACCTCGCGCAGCAGGTGGTAGGCCTCGGCGATGAGCTGCATGTCGGCGTACTCGATGCCGTTGTGGACCATCTTGACGAAGTGTCCGGCGCCGTCGGGACCCATGTGGGAGGTGCACGGTGTGCCGTCGGCGGCCTTCGCCGCGATCTTCTCCAGCAGCGGGCCGAGCGAGGCGTACGACTCCTGCGAACCGCCCGGCATGATGCTCGGGCCGAGCAGCGCCCCCTCCTCGCCGCCGGAGATGCCCACGCCCACGAAGTGGATCCCCTGCTCGCGCAGTTCGCGCTCGCGACGGCGGGTGTCCTCGAAGTGGGCGTTCCCGCCGTCGATGATGACGTCGCCCTCCTCCAGCAGCGGGGCGAACTCGCGGATCACGGCGTCGGTCGGCTCCCCGGCCTTCACCATGATGACGATGCGTCGGGGGCGCTCCAGCGCGTCGACGAACTCCTTGGCCGACTCGGCGGCCACGAACGCGCCCTCGTGACCGAACTCCTCCACCAGCGCCGTCGTCCTGGCGGCGGTGCGGTTGTGGACGGCCACGGTGAATCCGTTGCGGGCGAAGTTGCGGGCCAGGTTGCTGCCCATGACTGCGAGGCCGGTGACGCCGATCTGGGCGGTGCTGGTGCTCATCTGTGCGCTCCTGCGTGCTTCGGTGTGCGGGCTGTGCCGACGCTACCCCGCCGTCGGTCCCGCGGCGTCGCGGCCCGTCGGGGGATTGTCAAGTTCCGCTGAAGAGCGCCCCGTTGCTCCCTTGCCGTGCAATGATCCCGACGTTACGTTGTGCGAATTCCTGATGACTCGAATGGGGGGCTCCCATGGGCGTACGGGGCCGGCACCGCCGGTATCAGCCGAGCAGCATCAACCGGGCCTCGCTGGCCGTCACCGCCGGAGGGGCCGGGATCGCGCTCCCCTTCATGGGCGCCGGAGTGGCCGAAGCCGCCTCCGTGGACACGTGGAACAAGGTCGCCGCCTGCGAGTCGACCAACAACTGGCGCATCAACACAGGCAACGGCTATTACGGCGGACTCCAGTTCAGCCAGAGCACCTGGCGGGCCTTCGGCGGTGCCACCTACGCCCCGCGCGCCGACCTGGCCACCAAGGAGCAGCAGATCGCGGTCGCCGAGAAGGTGCTCAACGGGCAGGGGCCCGGGGCCTGGCCCCACTGCGGGAAGGGGGCCGGGCTCACCCGGGGCGGCCCGTCGCCGGCCCTCGCCGCACAGGTCCCCGCGCAGCCCGAGGCGCGCACGCAGCAGCGTGCGCCGCAGGTGCGGACGGCCTCGGCGCAGGGCACCGCGCCCCGCCCGACCGGAACCTCGGTCCTGCCCAACCCGTACGTCGTCGGGCCGGGCGACTCGCTCTCCGCGATCGCCACCGAGCAGCGGGTCGAGGGCGGCTGGCAGGCGCTCTACGAGACCAACCGGGCCGTCGTGGGCGACAACCCGAACCTGATCTTCCCGGGTCAGCGGCTCACCATGCGGGTCACCACCGCCCCGTCGGCCCCTCCCGCGCAGAACCCGGAGAAGCCGCCGCGGACGGCCGAACCGGTCAAGCCCGGGGAGCCGGCCGCGCAGAAGCCGGCGGAGCAGCCCGCGCCGAAGCCCGTGGAGAAGCAGGCGCCGAAGGAGGCGTCGAAGCCGGCTCCGAAACCGGCCGAGAAGCCCGCCGAGAAGCCTGCGGCGAAGCCCGACACCCAGCCCGCCTCAGCGCAGCAGAAGCCCGCCGCGGGCGGCTTCTCCGCTCCCGTCGACGCCGCCCTCGGCACCGCCTACCGCGTCTCGGGATCCTCCTGGTCCAGCGGCCACCACACGGGCGTCGACTTCCCGGTGGCCACCGGCACGACCGTCAAGTCCGTCGGACCCGGCCAGGTCGTCTCCGCCGGCTGGGCCGGCGCCTACGGCTACCAGGTCATCATCCGGCACACCGACGGCCGGTACTCCCAGTACGCCCACCTCTCGGCCCTCGGCGTGAAGTCCGGCCAGCAGGTCTCCGGCGGCCAGCGGATCGGCCGCTCCGGCTCGACCGGCAACAGCACCGGTCCACACCTGCACTTCGAGATCCGCACGGGCCCCGGCTACGGCTCCGACATCGACCCGCTGAAGTACCTGCGGGGCCACGGGGTCCGCATCTGATCCGGGGAGGCGCTCCGGCCCGGGGAGGTGCTCCGGCCCGGGGAGGCGCTTCGGGCCGGGGAGGCGCTTCGGGCCGGGGACCTGATCTGACCCGCGCACGTGCGGCGGCACGGCCGTGAGCAGGACCAGGCCGGCCGCCGCCAGCACGGCGCTGGCCAGTGCCGCCGCCGTGCCGGCCGCCCCGTGGCGGAAGCCCTCGCCGAACAGCGTGATCCCGACCGTCGCCGCTACCACCGGATTGACCACGGTCACCGTGGCCAGCGGCGCGGTCAGTCCGGCGCCCCGGTAGGCCGCCTGGGACAACAGCAGCCCGCCCGACGCCAGCACCGCGATCGCCGCCAGGTCCGGCCACATGCCGGCCGGCACCCCCGACCCGACGGCTTCGGCCACCGACTTGGTGAACACCGAGGCCATGCCGAAGGCCGTACCGGCCGCCGCGGCCAGGAGCACGCTGTTCAGCACCACCCGGTGCATCCGGTGCGCCGCCAGGAACAGCGCCGCCACCGCGGCCCCGGTCACCACGAGCAGCAGGCTCCGCTCATCGCCCCCCAGCGTCTGCACCGTCCGCCTGTTCCCGCCGGTCAGCGCCAGCAGCCCGGCGAGTCCGACCGTGGTCAGCACCGCCCCGCGCCAGGCCGCCGCGCCCGCCCGGCGCCGTACGAAGACGGCCGCCATCGGCAGCGCGAAGACGATGGTCAGTGCGCCCAGCGGCTGGACCAGGCTCAGCGGCCCGTACGCGAGCGCCACCACGTGCAGCAGCGCCCCGAGGCCGTTCAGCCCGACCGCCACCCACCAGACGGCCCGGCCCAGGGGCGCGTACCGCCGGTCCGGCGTGTTCACCGCGACCCTCTCCTGGACGATCGCGCCACCCGCGTACGCCACGGCGGACGCGAGGCAGAGCAGGACCGACAGCGCCAGTGCACTCATAAGGTCCACAATGCCGGACCCACCTGCGCTATTCCTCCGCCCACAGGTGGTCACGAGTCATACTCCCGACGTAGTACGGGTGTACGCAGAGTGCACCTTCCAGCGGCGCAGCGCCACCCCTGACGTGCCCCACGGTGACGGTCTGGACCCGTACGGTGACGGCCTGTTCGCGGTGCGTGAGGATCCTGAGTACGGGTTTGGCTCGGGGCGCGTGGGATCCGTACAGTTTCCCTTTTGGGGACCTCCGCAGCAGGCGGATGCGGACGAGTGATCAAGGAACGGCAGCGGCCATGACGGTGACCGAAGACAGCCACGACCAGGTGCAGGCCTACGGACCGGGCATCGACCCCGAACGGCTGGCGCTCTGCCTCGACGTGCTCGCCGAGCTCGACAAGATCGACGTGGACCACCCGGACGCCATCGCCGTGCGCCGCGCCACCGCGGGCGTCTACCGCACGGTCAAGCAGCGCCGCCGCCAGGAGCGCCGCGCCGCCAAGACCGCCAACGACAAGGCCGTCACCGAGGCGACCGCGACCGGCTCCGCCGAACGCATCGACGACGAGACCGAGGGCATCCTGCCCTCGTCGGTCACGGAGGCCGGCCGGATCGCCGGGATACTCCAGCGCCCGCGCTCCTGCTACGTCTGCAAGACGAGGTACGTCGAGGTCGACTACTTCTACCACCAGCTCTGCCCGGGCTGCGCCGTCGAGAACCGGGCCAGGCGCGAGGCCCGCGCCGACCTCGCCGGCAAGCGCGCGCTGCTCACCGGCGGCCGCGCCAAGATCGGCATGTACATCGCGCTGCGGCTGCTGCGCGACGGCGCCCACACCACGATCACCACCCGCTTCCCCAAGGACGCCATCCGCCGCTTCAAGGCGATGGAGGACTCCGCGGACTGGATGCACCGCCTGGAGGTCGTCGGCATCGACCTGCGCGACCCGGCCCAGGCCGTGGCCCTCGCCGACCGGGTGGCCGAGGCCGGTCCGCTCGACATCCTGATCAACAACGCGACGCAGACCGTGCGCCGCCTGCCCACCGCCTACGCGGCACTGGTCGAGGGGGAGTCCGCCCCGCTGCCCGCCGGTGAGCTCCCCGCCCACCACGTCATCGGCGCCTTCAACTCCGGCGCGGTCGACGGCCTGGCCGCGCTGCCCGTCGGGGTGAGCGGCCTGGAGGCGCAGAAGGTAGCGGACCTCGCCCTGGTCGCGGGCAACGCCAGCCTGGAGCGACACCTCGCCGGCACCGCCATCGACGCCGGCGGCCTGCTGCCCGACGTCGTCGAGAGCAACACCTGGGTGCAGACCATCGACCAGATCTCCCCGGTCGAGCTGCTCGAAACCCAGCTGTGCAACTACACGTCGCCGTTCATCCTGATCAGCGCGCTCCGGCCGGCCATGGCGGCGGCCGCCCGGCAGGCGTCCAGCGGGCGGGCGTACGTCGTCAACGTCTCGGCGATGGAGGGCGTCTTCAGCCGTGGCTACAAGGGCGCCGGGCACCCGAACACCAACGCCGCCAAGGCCGCGATGAACATGGTGACGCGGACCAGCGGCCAGGAGATGTTCCAGACCGACCGCATCCTGATGACGTCCGTCGACACCGGCTGGATCACCGACGAGCGTCCGCACTTCGACAAGCTGCGCCTCGCCGAGGAAGGCTTCCACGCCCCGCTCGACCTGGTCGACGGCGCGGCCCGGGTCTACGACCCGATCGTGCGCGGCGAGGCCGGCGAGGACCTGTTCGGTGTCTTCCTGAAGGACTACGCCCCGGCGAACTGGTAGCCCCTGAGGCTCCCGGGCCTACCCTGTACGCGTGATCGACCCCCTCGGCGGACCGAGGGGGTCGATCGCGTTCGCGGCCCGGCAGGACCCGGCCGCGACCAGCTCCAGCAGCGGACGCCAGTCCTCCAGCACGCCGGCGTCCGGGCCGGAGGTGCCCGCCGCCTCGCGGGCCCGGCGCAGAGTCGCCACCGCCTCGGCGTCGTCCGGCCCGCCGGTCCCGCCGGTCCCGCCGGCCGTACCGGCCGCTCGTACGAGCCCGGCCACCCGGTCGCCCAGCAGGGGGCGCAGCGCCTGCGCTCCGATTACGGCGTGTCGCGCTCCGTCACCCGGACGGAGCATTCTGCCGACGTCCTGGAGCAGGCCCGCGAGCTGCAGTTCCTTGTCTGCGGGATGGGAGCGCCGGAGCAGCGCCGCGGTCCGCAGGGCGCGGTCGTCGGAGCTGCCGCGCAACAGCTCCATCAGCTCAACCACACTGGTGAAGCACGGCACTTCGGCCTCCGGCACTCCGGACCTCGACATCGCCGACCCCTCCCTCGCGCCGCCCGCATCCCGCGTCCGAGCACACCACTCCCGACGTACCCGGCGGCCGACGACTTGCTGAACTCGCGGCAAAACTGAGAGGGCGCAGCGGATTTTGCCTTCCTATCGAGCGGAGGTCCGCTCATATGTGTACTCTGGGGCATCAAGACGGCCCCCATCCGGGCCGCGCTCCACCAAGGCGCCACCGCGTCCGGAACCCTTGATCCCTTGCCCGGCCGCGGTCTGCCTGCCGGGTTACGCGACACAGAGGAGTGCGCGGTGACTGAAAAGACGAAGCCCGAACCGAAGTTGCTGGAGCGGACGGGATCGCGTGCCACGACGCGGTCCGACGAACTCGGAAGCCTGGAGGTCTGGGCGCGCTCCGCCCCGATCCGGCTGGCCGGGTACGAGGACGACCTGGCGGAGGCGCACATCCTGCCCGGCATCGACTAGTCGGCCGGTCCGCGGACCGGCGCGCCGACCCGCGACGCGGTGACAAGCGCCCCCACGTGCCCACACCGGCACCGGGGGCGCTGCCCTGCCCGGCGGCGCACCGGCCCGCACCGCCCGGCTACGCCCTGAGCGTCATCGCCCAGAGCGATCACCGCTTCCGCGGCCCGGTCCGCCGGTTCAGGGTGATCGTATGAAGCTGCTGATGCTGGGTGGAACCGAATTCGTCGGACGCGCGATCACCGAGGACGCCCTGGCCCGGGGCTGGGAGGTGACCGTCTTCCACCGCGGCCGCCACGCACCCGTGCCGGGCACCCGCGCCCTGCACGGGGACCGCGCCGCCCCCGGGGGCCTGGCCGCCCTCGCCGAGGGCCGGTGGGACCTCGTCGTCGACACCTGGGGCAGCGCCCCCACGGCCGTGCGCGACAGTGCCCGCCTGCTGAGCGGCCGGGCCGGGAGGTACGCGTACATCTCCAGCCGCTCGGTGTACGCCTACCCCGCCCCCGCCGGGCAGGCGGAGGACGGCCTCCTCGTCGACGGCTCCGCGGACGCCGCCGGGGCCGCCTACGCCGAGGACAAGAGGGGCGGCGAACTCGCCGCGCTGGACGCCTTCGCCGACCGGGCCTTGCTGGTCCGTGCCGGGCTGATCCTCGGCCCCTACGAGAACGTCGGCCGGCTGCCGTGGTGGCTGAACCGCATCGCGCGCGGCGGTCCGGTGCTCGCCCCCGGCCCGCGGGACCTCCCGATCCAGTACATCGACGTACGCGACCTCGCGCGCTGGACTTTGGACGCCGCCGGGGCCGGCCTCGGCGGCCCGTACAACGTGGTCGCCCCGGCCGGGCACGCCACCATGGGCACGCTCCTCGACGCCTGCGCCGCGGTCACCGGCGGGGCCGCCGACCTGCGCTGGACCGACCCGGCGGCCATCCTGGCGGCCGGCGTCGAGCCCTGGACCGAGCTGCCGGTCTGGCTCCCCGAGGACGAGTCGTACGGCCACATGTTCGGCGGGGACGTGACCAGGGCCCTGCAGGCCGGCCTGCGGTGCCGCCCTGTGACGGAGACCGTCGCCGACACCTGGGCGTGGCTGCGCACCCTCGGCGGCCGGGCTCCGCAGCGGCCGGACCGGCCCGCCCCCGGACTCGACGCCGAGCGGGAGGCCGCGCTACTCGGGCTCTGACAGCCGGGCGTCCGCGAGCCGGGTAGGGGGGAGGTACTCGCGCACCAGCGTGCGGTGCCACCAGTCCCCGGTCTCGCGCAGCTCCCGCCAGGTGGTGAAGCGGTACCGGTAGAGCAGGGCGCGGACGTGGACGGGCGGGGCGTCCGGGAACGGGTTGTGGCGCAGCAGTCGCAGTGTGTCCCGGTCACCCGCCAGCAGCCGCTCCACGAACGGCCCGAACCAGTCGCGCGCATAGCCGGGGGAGATCGCCGCGAACCACATCAGCCAGTCCAGCCGCAGGTGGTACGGGGCGAACTGGCGCGGCAGCCTGTGCGGATCGCCCGGTTTGCCCCTGAAGCCGTACTCCTTCCAGTCGCCGTCCTCGCGCGGCACGCGGTCCGCGGTGCCCTCCACCGCCACCTCCATGCGGACCCGGCCGACCGAGCCGAAGGCCCCGTAGGTGTTGACCAGGTGCAGCGCGTCGAAGGAGCGGTTCATCACCTGGCGGCGCGAGATCATGTTGAGCACCGGATGGCGGCTGAGGAACAGGACCAGGGCGGTCACCGCGCAGACCAGGACCACGAACCACAGGGGGGCCTCCTGGGAGGCGGCGGCCGGGGGCGGACCGGCGAGTCCGGTGAAGTCCACGGCCGACACGGCGAGGGTGATCGTCAGCCAGTTCAGCCAGGCGAAGTTGCCCGACAGCACGAGCCACAGCTGGGTCGCGACGACGGCCCCGGCGGCGTACGAGGCCACCGGCTGCGGAGTGAACAGGAGCACCGGGACGACCAGCTGCGTCACGTGGTTGGCGGCGCACTCCACCCGGTGCAGCGGCTTCGGCAGGTGGTGGAAGAACCAGCTCAGCGGCCCTGCCATCGGCTGCGTCTCGTGGTGGAAGTAGAGACAGGTGAGCCCCCGCCAGCAGGGGTCCCCGCGCATCTTGATCAGCCCGGCCCCGAACTCGACGCGGAAGAGCAGCCAGCGCAGCAGCCACAGCACGAGCACGGGAGGCCCGGTCCGGGCGTTGCCGAGGAACACCGCGAGGAAGCCGGCCTCCAGCAGCAGTGACTCCCAGCCGAAGGAGTACCAGGTCTGGCCGACGTTCACGATGGAGAGGTACAGCAGCCACAGGGCCGCCCACATCGCCATGGCCGCGGCCAGCGGCACCTGGTCCCCGGCTCCGGCGGCCAGGGCCGCCGCCAGCGCGGCCCCGGTCCAGGCGCAGCCCGCGAAGAGCCGGTCCGAGTAGCGCAGTTGGAACAGGCTCGGGGCGCGCCGGAAGGGCACGTACCGTACGTAGCGCGGCACGGGCAGCATGCCGTGCGCCCCGATCAGGGCCCGGAACTGCAGGGCGGCCCCGAGGAAGGCGACGAGGTAGACGCCGGCCAGAGCCCGCTGGAAGACCAGACGGGCGAGCCAGTACCCGGGCGCCGTGAACCAGTCCATCACCTCCAGTATCCGGCCGCCCGGCCGACACCGACACCGGCCGGTGCGCGCGGGCGGTGGCCGGTACGGCGAGCCGGTCCGGTGGCCCGGTCCGGCGCCCCGGTCCGGTGGCCGATGTCCTGAACGCGTTCGATTCGATGGTCGGGTCCGTGCGGCCTCTCGGGCGCGTCGGCGCGCACTCCGGTTGCGACTTCCGCGCGGATGCGGCAGACAAGAGGGAGCAATCGGGGCGAAAAGGGAGAACTTCGTGAACGGACCGTCACTTCCGACACCTCGTCAGGCGTCGCGTCGTCAGGCACCGGCCGGCGCCGCCCTCTTCGCCCTGCTCGGCCTCTTCGCCGTGGCCTGCGGCGGGCACGAGGAGCCGACCAGCGCGGCCGGACCCGAGAGTCAGGAGGTCTACCTCCAGCCGGTGGCCAGCGCCGGCCCCGACCCCTTCACCGCCTCCTCGGCCACCGGCGAGTCGGCACCCGCCCAGCCCCCGCTGCCCAACCCCACCGGGCAGGGCATCCGCACGGTCAACGCGGCCACCCCCGGCCTCTACGGCGGCACCCAGCGGCTCGGCAGCTGCGATGTGGAACAGCAGGTGCAGCACCTGACGGACGACAGCGGCAAGGCCCGCGCCTTCGCCGAGGCGTCCCGGATCGAAGTGGCCAGGATCCCCGAGTTCCTGCGCGGGCTCACCCCCGTGGTGCTGCGGGCCGACACCCGCGTCACCAACCACGGTTTCCGCGGCGGCCGCGCCGCCGGCTACCAGTCCGTCCTCCAGGCGGGCACCGCCGTCCTCGTCGACGACCACGGCATGCCACGGGTCAGGTGCGGCTGCGGCAACCCGCTCGGCTCCCCGCGCTCGGCCAAGGGGAGCCCGGTGCACAAGGGCGACCCGTGGAACGGCTACCAGCCCAACCAGGTCGTCGTCATCGAACCCACCACCCACGTGATCGACAACCTGGTGATCGTCAACGTCGCGGACAACACCTGGATCGAGCGCAAGCGCGGCGACGACGGGGCCCAGGACCGGACCCCGCAGGCCCTGCCCCCCTACGACCCGGCCGACGGCATCCCGAGCGGCCCCGCCAACCCCTCCGGCGCCGCCTCCGCAGCGCCCTGCCCGAGCACCCCCGGGGCCGGGCAGGCGGACTGCACCCCGTACCCGTCGGACCAGGCGGCCCCGCAGTCACCGGGCGCGAACCAGCCGCAGAGCCCCGCAGTGCCGCTGAACCCCTCCACCCGGCCCCGGCAGCCCCAGCAGCCCCAGAAACGGCCGCCGTCGGACCTCCCGTCCGACCCGCTGACGCAGGACCCCGCCGACCCGGCGCTCCCGCCGTACCCCGACGGATCGACGACGCAGCCCGGCGATCCCCAGGACCCGTACGCCGACCCCTACGCCGATCCCTATGCCGACACCTACACCGATCCGTACGCCGACCCGTACACGGATCCCTCCACCGACCCCTACGCCGACCCGGACCTCCAGCCGACCGCCGACCAGGACCACCCGCTGGAGAGCGCCTGACCGGCCCGTGTGTCATGGTGGACCGGTGCCGACCACCGTATCGCTGCCGGACGACTGGCCCGCACACCCGGACCGGTCGCTCTCGCTCAACCGCATGGGAAGTTTCGACTGGGACCTGGTCACCGGTCTCATGCACATGGACGAAGCCGCCCTCGACGTCTTCGACCTGACCCCCGCGGAATACGACGGCCGGCCCGAGTCCCTCTCCCCGCGGGTACCGCCCGCCGAGTCGGCCCGGCTCGACGCCATGGTCTCCTCCGCCCTCAAGAGCGAGGTGGACAGCTACGGCGCCTACTTCCGCATCCGCTGCCGGGACGGGCGGCTGCGCTGGACCCACACCCAGGGCCGCGTCATGCGCGGCGGGGACGGGCGCCCCCACCGGATCATCGGCATCGTCCGGGACGCCACCGAGGAACTCAGCCACTCGGCGGAACGCCTCGGACTGGACGAGGAACGGCGCCGGCAGACCTCGGTGGTCGAGTCCACCACCGCCGCCCTCGCGCACGCCCGGACCGTCCAGGACGTCATCGACGCGCTCGGCGACGCCCACGGCCTGGAGCGGCTGGGCTCCATGGGCATGGTGATGGGCCTGGTCGAAGCCGGCCGGATCCACCTGGTGGCCGAAGGCCCCGACGGCAGCTTCGTCCCCGGGACCCGCTACACCCGCATCGACGAGCAGTACCCGATGAGCGAGGTGGTCCGATCCCTCCAGCCGCGCTTCCTCGACTCGGCGGAGGAGTTCGCCCAGGGCTACCCGGCGCTCTGGGCGAAGATCTCGTACATGCAGATCTCGGCCGCCGCCTACCTGCCGCTCATCGCCCAGGCCCGCCCGATCGGCGCCATCGGACTGCTCTACCAGGACAAGGACGGCTTCACCCAGGAGGAGCGCAACCTGCTCGTCGCCCTCGGCAGCAGCATCGCCCAGAGCCTCCAGCGGGCCATGCTGCTGGAACAGGAGCACGACCTGGCCGAAGGCCTCCAGCAGGCCATGCTGCCCCGGCGGATCCCCGCCGTCCCCGGCGGGGAGATCGCCGTACGGTACCGCTCCGCCCGCATGGGCCAGGACATCGGCGGCGACTGGTACGACGTCATCCCGCTGCCCGGCGGCCGGGTCGGCGCGGTCATCGGCGACGTCCAGGGCCACGACACCCACGCGGCCGCGGTCATGGGCCAGCTGCGCATCGTCCTGCGCGCGTACGCCGCCGAAGGACACTCGCCCGGCACCGTCATGGCCCGCGCCTCCGTCTTCCTGCACGAGCTGGACACCGAGCGCTTCGCGACCTGCACGTACGTGGAGGCCGACCTCTCCACCGGCGTGCTCCAGGTGGTCCGCGCCGGCCACATCGACCCCCTGCTGCGCACCCGCGACGGGGACTGCCACCGGCTCCCGGTGGGCGGCGGCATGCCGCTCGGCCTCTCGGCGGAGTTCGGCCGGCTCGAGTACCCGGTGACCACCGTGGAACTGGATCCGGGAGAAACGCTCCTGCTGTGCACGGACGGCCTGGTCGAGCACCCCGGGTCCGACCTCGACGACGGAATGCACCTGCTGACCTCCCACATCCGCGGCGGCCCCGCCGACCTGCAGCTCCTCGCCGACCGCCTGTGCGAGATCGCCACCGAACGTGGCGGCAACGACGACATGGCCCTCCTGTTGCTGCGCCGCCGCCCCGCCCCCGCCCCGCCCGGCGGCGGCCGGCTCCAGCAGCACGTGGCACCGGGCGACCCGGAGGCCCTGGTGGCCGCCCGCCACATGATCGGCGCGGCGGTACGCGCCTGGGGCGCGCGGGGACG
>NZ_LBMK01000002.1:1568629-1583223 GCF_001005295.1 Streptomyces yangpuensis
GCGCACCCGGGCGGGCCACGAACGCCGGCTGCGCGTGGAGGTCGCCGACCGCTCCAGCGCGCTCCCGCGCCGGCGCGAGGCGGGCGATTCGGGGGTGTCGGGCCGCGGCCTCATGCTCGTGGACCGGCTGGCGGACGTCTGGGGCGTGGAACCGCGCGGCAGCGGCAAATGCGTGTGGTGCGAGTTCGTCATGGGCTGAGGCCCGGCGCCGGGCCGCCTGGCTGAAGGCCGCATGGGCTGGGGGCCGCGCGGGGCGGCCGGGCTGGGGGCCGCGCGGGCTGGGGGCTGCGCCGGCCGGGCGTGAGGGCCGCGCCCGGCCACCGGGCTCGCGGAAAGTCCGTTGCGGCGGGCGGCAGCGGTCCCTCAGGATCGGTGGCGATGACCGACACCATGGACGAAGTACGCCGCTTGCTGCAGCAGGACGATCTGCCCGGAGCGGTCCGGTCCCTGCGACCGCACGCCGAGACGGCACCGATCGCCGAACTCGCCCGGGCCACCGCGGCCCTGGCAGACAAGGCCGGGTTCACCGACCTGGCCGACGCCGCCCGCACGGCCGCCGAGCGGCCCCACGAACCGCAGGCCCTCTACGACTTCGGGTACGCCTGCGTCGAACGCGGCATCCCCTTCCTCGCCGTCGCACCGCTGCGCGAGGCGCTCGGGCTGCTCCCCGACTCGCGCACGCTCCTCACCGAGCTGGTCGCCGCCCTGGAGGACGAGCGCCGGCACGCCGAGGCCGCCGCGTTGCTGGCCGGCCGCGGAGACCGGCTGCCCGCCTGGCCCGAGACCTACCTCCTCGTGCACAACACCCTCTTCGCCGGGGACCTGGACACCGCCGAGGCGCTGCTGCCCGGTCTTCCCGCGCCCGAGGACCCGCAGTGGGCGCCGGCCCGGGACCGCCAGGCACACCAGGTCCGGCGCAGCGGCCGGGCCCGCCACGCCCAGCGCGGCGCCGGACACCCCGACCCGCTCGGCCCGGCCGACCTGCGCGGCTGGCACCACGGCCTCACCGGCGGGCTGCTCGGCACCCTGTCCCCGTACGGCTGGGACGCCGGGATGACCGGCCGGTACGCCTACCTCGGGGACACCTTCGGGCAGTGCCGCCACGGCCTGGCCCGCCTCGGGATCGCCCTGGAGGCCGCCGGGCGCCGCCCCGCGAGCGTCTCGCTGCTGCCGGGCCGGTCCGACCGGATCCTCGGCCTCGCCGCCGCCGCGGTGCTCGGGCTGCCCGCCGTACCGTACGAGCCCGGCCGCACCGACACCCTCGTCGTCGCCTACGACCTGAACCGGTGCGACCCGGACCTCGTCCGCACGCTGCACGCCCGCGCCGACGGCCAGATCCTGTCCGAGCACGCCACCTGCTGGACCGACCCGCCCGCGGTGAGCGCCGACTTCAGCACGCTGCTGTGCCAGTTCGTCGCCCCGCCCTGGCAGGACGACGACCGGTCCGAGGAGGAGATCGCCCGGGACGTCGCCGCGGCGGACCCCGCCCCGGACGGCGGCGACGGAGCGGCCCCGCCCGATCCGGACGAGGCGTTCCACGCCTTCGTGGCCGGCGTCGCCCCCGGCTGGCTCGCGGCGCCCCGGGACCGCGTGGCCTCGCCGGGCCCCGTGCCCAGCTCGCGCTTCGCCTGAGGCGGCGGCAGGCTGGGACCATGCCGGAGCTGCCCGAGGTCGAGGCCCTGCGCGAGTACCTCGACGAGCACCTCACCGGGCGGGTGGTCGAGCGCGTCCTCCCGCTCGCGGTGAGCGTGCTCAAGACGTACGACCCGCCGCTGACCGCCCTCGAAGGCCGGCCGGCCGGGGCCGTCGCCCGCCACGGGAAGTTCCTCGACCTGCGGATCGGCGAGCTCCACCTGGTCACCCACCTGGCCCGGGCCGGCTGGCTGCGCTGGCAGGACTCCCTGCCCGCGCAGCCGCCGCGGCCCGGAAAGGGGCCGCTGGCCCTGCGCGTCGCCCTCGACGGCGGCGGCGGCTTCGACCTCACCGAGGCCGGCACCCAGAAGCGGCTCGCCGTGTACGTGGTCCGCGACCCGCGAAAGGTCCCGGGTATCGCCCGGCTCGGCCCCGATCCGCTCGCCGACGGATTCGACCGGGACGCCTTCGCCGCACTGCTCGCGGGGGAGCGGCGTCAGATCAAGGGCGTCCTGCGGGACCAGAGCGTGATCGCGGGGATCGGGAACGCCTACAGCGACGAGATCCTGCACGCCGCCCGTGTGTCGCCGTTCAAGCTCGCCTCCTCCTTCGGCGAGGAGCAGATCACTCAGCTGCACGCCGCGGTCCGGGACACCCTGCGCGAAGCGGTCGGCCGGGCGCACGGCGTCGCCGCGGGGAAGCTCAAGGCCGAGAAGAAGAGCGGTCTGCGCGTGCACGGCCGCGCCGGCGAGCCGTGCCCGGTGTGCGGGGACACGATCCGGTCGGTGTCCTTCGCCGACTCCTCGCTGGAGTACTGCCCCACCTGCCAGACCGGCGGGAAACCGCTCGCCGACCGGCGGCTTTCGCGCCTCCTCAAATAGCCGGGCGCTGCGTAGACTCCGGCACCATGCCCGAGGAGCAGCAGTCGCCGCCCCGGCGCGAGGTCGTCACCGGGGTGCCCCGGGGTGCCCGCCGCCGGGCGCCCGCCCACACCCCCGCCCGTTCGGAGATCTCCGAGCAGACCAGCCTCGGGGCCACCTACGTACGGGCCCTGATGCGCAGCCAGCTGCGCGCGGGCCTCGGGGCGCTGGCCGCGCTGGCCTGCCTGGTCGGGGCACTGCCGCTGGTGTTCGCGGTGCCCCGGGCCCGGTCGGGGCCGCTCGTCTGGCTGGTGCTGGGGCTGCTGGTGTATCCCGTGATGTGGCTGATCGCCCGGTGGTACGTCCGCCGGGCGGAGCGCAACGAGGCCGATTTCACGGGCCTGGTGATGGAACCGGCCGACCGGTCCAGCTAGCGGCTGCACCGCCGGTCAGAACGGGTGGCTGCGCCGCCGGTCAGAACAGGTGCATCGCCAGGTGGCCCAGGGGCAGCCCGAGCTGCCAGGCCGGGGTCCACACGCGGGCGTTCTCGTCCAGTCCCGGTGGGGTGTCGGTGTGGCCGTGGTGCCCCGGGTCGAGGTTGGTCGCGAACAGTTCGGTGCCGTCCAGCCAGCGCCAGGCCGCCCGGGCCAGTTCCAGGTCGGGGTCCTCGCCGCTGCCGCTCTCCCGGGCCGCCTCGCCCAGGTCGAGGAAGCGGGTGTGCACCCAGTCGCGCCAGGGGTGGCCGTACGCCGTCAGCGACAGCCACTCGTCGAGCTGTGAGACCACGCGGATCCCGGAGAGCTCGCCGGCCGCGTCGGAGAGGTAGATGGTCAGGGCGAGTGTGTCCCGTCCGGCCCGGAACTCCAGCGTGCTGACCGGGATCAGCCGGCCCGTGCGCAGGAGTTCGTCGGCGATGTACTCGGCGTAGAGCCAGGCCATCGGCACCGCGAGCCCACCGTCACTGGTGCCGTTCGTACCCTCGGGCTGCACCGTCCCACCTTCTCCCGCGCGTCGAGCGTCCCGTCGTCAGCCCCGAGCCTTCACCGAGCGACTGACGGCGCGGGGGATGTTTACTCAACTTGGACGGTCTTATGTCGCATTCGGTGCGTTTTTTGTCCGGTCCGCATCCCTTCACGCCGTTCCGGGATCCGTTCCCGGGTGGGCGGGGGTGTCAGGCGCCGAGTCCGTAGCCGTAGCCCTGGAGGCCCTTCCTCAGGGCGCGCAGGGCGTAGTACGTACGGGACTTGACGGTTCCGGCCGGGATGCCGAGCTCGGCGGCGGCCTCCGCCACCGACCGGTCGCGGAAGTAGACCTGGAGCAGCACCTCGCGGTGCTCCTGTCCCAGGGATCCCACGGCCCGCCGTACGTCGATGGCGGTGACCGACCCGGCCACCGCGTCCTCGGGGGCGGCTGCCTGCTCCAGCCCCTCGGGGTCCACCTCCAGCGGCCGTGACATCCGGGCCCGCCGGGCGTCGATCGCGAGCCGCCGGGCCACGGTGAACAGCCAGGGCCGCATGGAGTCGTGCCCGCTGGCCAGGGCCTCCGGGTGCTGCCAGACCCGTACGAGGGTCTCCTGGACGAGGTCCTCCGCGCGCTGGGCGTCGCCGGCGGTGAGGCCGACCAGGAATCCGAACAGGGCCCGCCCGTGGTCGCGCTGGAGTTCGGCCAGCGCCTCGGAATCCGTACGCGGGAGGGTGGGGGAGAGCGGCACGTGTGGCTCCTTCCGGGTGCGCGGGGGGTCTATGGGGGGTGGCGCCCCGTCCACCCTGACCTGCGCGGAGCCGACCCGGAACCGTCCTGCCCCGGCGTTGCGCCCAAGCAACCGGGTGGTCCGACGGGCGGCCGTGCCGGGCGGTGAACGGTCGAACGGCGCGGCGAACGGCAGGCGGCGTGCGGTGTCCGCCGTCGGAGTGGGCTCGTCGGCCGGACGCGGTCCCGGTCCTTGACTTACTGCGTGTTGTTATGTGGATTGCAGATGATGACATGTCAGATAGTCGTATAAATGGGAGCCGATTGATGATCACGCGCACCCGCCCCAGGGCGGTCGCCCTGCTCTCCGCCCTCCTGCTGTCCGCGGCGGCGGGATGTTCGGCCGCCGGGGACACCGCCCCGGCCCGCCTCGGGGAATCCGGCCCACCGGCTCCCTCCAGCGCCGCCGGTGCGCCCGCCGCCAAGGGCTTCACCCTGGTCGCGAGCGGCGACGTACTGCCGCACACCTCGGTCATCCGGCACGCAGCGAACGACGCGGAGGGCGACGGCCACGACTTCAGGCCGATGTTCTCCGGCGTCAAGGCCATGGTCTCGGGAGCCGACCTGGCCCTCTGCCACATGGAGACGATCTACGGCGAGGAGGGCGGGCCCTTCTCCGGCTACCCCGCCTTCAAGTCCCCGCCGGAGGTCGCCGACGGCCTGAAGGACGCCGGCTACGACGGCTGCTCCACCGCCTCGAACCACACCCTCGACGACGGCGCCGCCGGGCTGCGCCGCACACTGGACCGCTTCGACAAGGTCGGCCTGCGGCACGCCGGGTCGGCCCGTACCGCGGCCGAGGCGGCCGCGGTCACCACGTACACGGCGGGCTCGGCCAAGGTGGCACACCTCGCGTACACCTATGACACCAACGGCTACCCGCTGCCCGACGGCCAGCCGTGGGCGGTCAGCCTGATGAAACAGGACAGGATCGTCGCGGACGCCCGGGCCGCCCGGAAGGCGGGCGCGGACGTGGTGCTGGTGAGCGTCCACTGGGGCACGGAGTGGCAGACCGAACCGGACGGGACCCAGCTCTCGCTGGGCAGGGCGCTGACCGCCTCCCGGACCGGCGACCGGCCCGACATCGACCTGATCCTGGGCACGCACGCACACATCCCCCAGCCCTACGAGAAGGTCAACGGGACCTGGATCGTCTACGGCATGGGCGACCAGGTCGCGGGCGAGATGTTCAACCACAGCGGCGCCCGCGACATGCGCGGCAACTACGGCTCGATCGGCCGCTTCACCTTCGCCCCGCCGGCCGAGGCGGGGCAGCGCTGGCAGGTCACCAAGGCCGAGTTCGTGCCGCAGATGATGGACCTGTCCGCCGGCCGGGTCGTCCACCTCCCCGACGCCCTCGCGAAGGACCCGGGCCGCCAGGACTACGAGGCCGCCCGGGACGAGATCACCGAGGCCGTCCTCAGCCGCGGCGCCGCCAAGGACGGCCTGGTGGCGGCCCCGTAAGGGCTCGGTTCGCCTCCGGGGCGCCCTTTGCCGGACTCACAGGTCCGTACGCGCTCGCAACCGGACTCACAGGTCCGTACGCGCTCGAAAATCGCTTGTACCTCACGATGTCCTCCGCGCGCTCGGACCTGTTTCCCCGGCGCGCCCCTTCGGCCCACTCGCCAGGGCGCCAGGGGCCGGGGGCGGCGGTCAGGGGACCACGGTCACCGGCCAGCGGCCCGCCTTGACCAGGCGGATCGCCACCGAGCCGACGATGCGGTGCCCCGCCTGCTCCGAGGCGCCGACCACCACCGCGTCGGCCATCAGCTCCTGCGCCGCGCTCACCAGACCGGCGTAGGGGTCGCCGCGGAAGGTGTGGAACTCCCAGCGCACCTCGTAGATCCCCTTGAGCCGCTCCGCCGACGCGCGGATCTCGGCCACCAGCCCCTCCGCGATCTCCCCGGTGGTGTCCGCCACGGGTGCCCCGAGCGCCGCCCCGGCCGGCACCACCGGCTGGACGTACACCAGCGCCAGCAGGGCATTCTGCCGCCGGGCGAGGCCGGCCGCGTAGGCCGCCGCCCGCAGTGAGGACTCCGAACCGTCCACCCCGGCCAGGATCACCTTCGGGCCGTCGGTACCGCGTTCGAATCCCGAGTTCACGTGCTCCGTCACCCTGCGAGGATAGGCCGTGGCGTGCACGGAGCCCCCCACCCGCTCGGCGCGCGCACCGGCGCACCCCTCCCTACAGTGCGAACCATGAGTGCCACCGCGCAGGAGACGCAACGCACCCGCAGCCGCTTCCTGAACCGGGTGCCCGACGGGTTCGGCGCGTTCTTCGGGACGATCGGCCTGCTGTGCGCGCTGCTGTCGCTCTCCCCGACCCTGCGGCGCCTCCTGCGGCACGTCGTGCGCTTCCTCGACCTGATCGTCGTACCGGTCAGCGCGAACCTCGCCTACGCCGTCTTCCTCTTCCTCTTCGCGGCGGCCCTCGGGACCCGCAAGAAGGTCGCCTGGTGGATGGTCATCACCTATCTGGCCCTGCTGATCGTCGACGACCTGCTGGACATCGCGGTCGGCGACTACTGGATCGGCATCTCGTCCATGGTCCTGGCCGTCGCCGCCATGGCCGTACTGATCGCCGCCCGCAAGGAGTTCTACGCCGCCTCCCGGCCCGGGGCGCTGTGGCACGCCCTGATCGTGCTCGGCCTCGGCATGCTCGCCGCGGTCCTCCTCGGCTGGGCCCTCGTCGCCCTCTTCCCCGGTTCCCTGCCCCGCGGCCAGTGGCTGGACTGGGCCGCCAAGCAGGTCTTCGGCGGCCTCTTCTCAGCACGGCAGTTCGACGGCCGCCCGCCCCGGCCGCTGTACTTCCTCCTCGGCCTCTTCGGCGCCGTCGCCCTGCTCAACGCGGCCGCCACCCTCTTCCGTTCCCAGCGCCTGACCGCGGCCCTGCACGGCGACGAGGAACCCCGGATCAGGGCCCTCCTCGGCGCGTACGGACGGGCCGACTCGCTCGGCTACTTCGCCACCCGGCGCGACAAGGCCGTCGTCTTCGCCCCCAACGGCCGGGCCGGCGTCACCTACCGCGTCGAAGCCGGCGTCTGCCTCGCCAGCGGCGACCCGGTGGGCGACCCCGCCGCCTGGTCCGCCGCCATCGACGCCTGGCTGGCCGTGGCCCGCCGACACGGCTGGCAGCCCGCCGTGATGGGCGCGTCCGAGGACGGCGCCACCGCCTTCGCCCGCTCCGGGCTGAGCGCCCTCCAACTGGGCGACGAGGCCATCCTGCACGTCGCCCACTTCGACCTCGACGGCCGGGACATGCGCGTCACCCGCCAGGCCGTCAACCGCGTCAGGCGGGCCGGCGCGACCACCGTCGTCCGCCGCCACTCGGCCCTCTCCGAGGAGGAGATGCGGACCATCATCGACCGCGCGGACCGCTGGCGGGACACCGAGACCGAACGGGGCTTCTCCATGGCCCTGGACCGGCTCGGCGACCCCGCCGACGGGGACTGCCTGCTGGTCGAGGCCTTCGACGCCGAGGGCGAGCTGATCGCCCTGCTCTCCTTCGTCCCCTGGGGCAGCGACGGCATCTCCCTCGACCTGATGCGCCGTGACCGCACCGCACCCAACGGGGTCATGGAGTTCATGGTCGCCGAACTGTGCGCCGCCGCCCCCGGCCTCGGCGTGCGCCGTATCTCCCTCAACTTCGCCGTCTTCCGGTCCGCCTTCGAGGAGGGCGGCCGCATCGGCGCCGGCCCCGTCCTGAAGGTGTGGCGCAAACTGCTGCTCTTCTTCTCCCGCTGGTGGCAGCTGGAGGCGCTGTACCGCTCGAACGTCAAGTACGGCCCCGAGTGGTTCCCGCGGTTCCTCTGCTACCAGGACGCCGGCTCGCTCGCCCGGGTCAGCCTCGCCTCCGGCATCGCCGAGGGCTTCGTCTCCGTACCCAGCCTGCGCACCCTGTGGGGCAACGCCCACCCCAAGGGCGTCACCGCCCCCGCCACCACCGAGGGGCTGCCCCCCATCGAATCCCTGGGCCTGGAAGCGGTGGGGGAGGAGCTCCCCGGCGTGCCCGTGGAGCGGCTGCCCGAACAGGTCCGCGTACGGCACGCCAAACTCGACCGCATCCGGGCCGCCGGCACCGACCCCTACCCGGTGGGGATCCGCCTGCGCACCCACACCGTCGCCGAGCTCAAGGCGGCCCACCCGGGCCATCCGCCCGGCGCCCGGACCACCGAGCCCGCCACCCTCGCCGGGCGCGTGATGGTCGTACGCGACCTCGGCGGCGTGGTCTTCGCCGTCCTGCGCGACTGGTCCGGCGACATACAGCTGATGCTCACCCGCGACGAGGCCGGCCCCGAGGTGCTCGACTCCTTCACCTCCCAGGTCGACTTCGGCGACCACATCCTCGTGACCGGCGAGCCCGGCGCCAGCCGGACCGGCGAGCTCTCCCTCGTCGTCCGCTCCTGGCAGCTCACCGGCAAGTGCCTGCGGCCCCTCCCCGACAAGCGCAAGGGTCTCGCCGACCCGGAGGCCCGGGTCCGCCGCCGCTACCTCGACCTCGTCGCCAGCCCCGAGGCGCGCGACGTCGTACGGGCCCGCTCCAGCGCCGTCCAGGCGCTGCGCCAGGGGCTGCTCGACCGCGGCTACCTGGAGGTCGAGACCCCGATGCTCCAGCAGATCCACGGCGGCGCCAACGCCCGGCCGTTCCGCACCCACATCAACGCCTACGACCTCGACCTGTACCTGCGCATCGCGCCCGAGCTGTACCTCAAACGGCTCTGCGTCGGCGGGATGGAGAAGGTCTTCGAGATGGGCCGCACCTTCCGCAACGAGGGCGTCTCCTACAAGCACAACCCCGAGTTCACGATGCTGGAGGCCTACCAGGCCTTCGCCGACTACGACGTCATGCTCGACCTCACCCGGGAACTGATCCAGGGAGCCGCCACCGCGGCCTACGGCTCACCGATCGCGCACAAGGCGGGCGCCGACGGGAAGCTCGTCGTCCACGACATCTCCGGAACCTGGCCGGTCAAGACCATGTACGGAGCCATCAGCGAAGCCCTCGGCGAGGAAGTCGACGCCGACACCGAGGAGAGCGTCCTGCGCAGGCTGTGCGACCGGGCCAAGGTCCCCCACGGACCCGAGGACACCCGCGGCGACGTGGTCCTGGAGATGTACGAACGGCTGGTGGAGGAACGGACGAAACTCCCCACCTTCTACAAGGACTTCCCGACCGACGTCTCCCCGCTCACCCGTCAGCACCGCCGGGACCCGCGGCTCGCCGAGCGCTGGGACCTCGTCGCCTTCGGCACCGAACTGGGCACCGCCTACTCGGAGCTGACCGACCCCGTCGAACAGCGGCGCAGGCTCACCGCCCAGTCCCTCCTCGCGGCCGGCGGCGACCCCGAGGCCATGGAGCTCGACAACGACTTCCTGGACGCACTCGAATACGCGATGCCGCCGACCGGCGGCCTCGGCATCGGCGTGGACCGCCTCGTCATGTTCCTCACGGGCCTGACGATCCGCGAGACCCTCCCGTTCCCCCTGGTGCGGCGCGGCTGACCGGCAGCCGCGGGGGCCGGCCGGCCGCCCGGCTGGTCCGCACGGGTGAGCGGGGCGGGGCGCGTCCGCGCCTCTCGACATCTGCGCGGACGTCGTTGATACGTAGTAATAATGAAAAAAGACGAGCCGACAGTAGGGCGGCGCGTGCTCCTGCGCACCGCCGTCCTCCTCGGAGTCGCAGCCGCCGGACTGATCACCGCGCGCAACGGCATCGAGGGCGCAGCGCCCGCGGCACCGGGCGCACCGGGGCCCGCCTCCGGGCCCGGCCCGAACCCCGCGGCGGGCGCACCCGGCGCGCTCCCCGGGGCGCTGCCCGAGAAGGCCTACCGGCTGCGCCCCATGACGGCGGAAGCCCCCGCCCGGCCGGCCGCGGTGAAACCGGCCGTGCGCAGCCGGCCCATCCTGGAACTCCCGGCCGACGCACACACCGACAGCTCCATGGTCCTCACCTTCGACGACGGACCGGACCCCCGCTACACCCCGGCCATCCTCGACACCCTCGGCCGCTACGGCGTGCGCGCCATGTTCTTCGTCTGCGGGGAGATGGCCGCGCAGAACAAGGGCCTGCTGCGCCGCATGGCCGACGAGGGGCACGTCATCGGCAACCACACCTGGACCCACCCGCACATCCCCAGGCTGAGCAGGCCGGCCCTCGCCGCCGAGATCGGCCGCACCAGCGAGGTCGTCCAGCAGGCCGTGGGCGAGGCGCCCCAGTGGTTCCGGGCGCCCTACGGCGCGTGGAACCGGGCCGCCTTCGAGATCGGGGCCGAGCTGGGCATGGAGCCGCTCGCCTGGACCGTGGACAGCCTGGACTGGGAAGAGCCCGGCGTCACCACCATCGTCTCCCGGGTCCTGCGCGGTGCCGGGCCGCGCGCGATCGTGCTGTCGCACGACGCCGGCGGCGACCGGTCGCAGAGCGTCCGGGCCATCGCCTCGTACCTGCCCCAACTGCTGGCACGGGGCTACCGGATGACGCTGCCGACCCTGTCCGCCGTGGCGTCGCACTGACAACGGGGCGGGGCCGGGACCTCCCCCGGCCCCCCGTTCAGCGGGCCGCCACCATCCGGGCGAAGACGACCACGTTGCCGTCGTACCCGCGTGCCTTGGAGTATCCGCCGCCGCAGGTGATCACCCGGAGTTCCGCGTGCCCGGTGTCCCCGTACACACGTGCCCCGGGGAAGGCCTCCTTGGAGAAGACCTCCACCCCGTACACCTCGAACACCGCGGTGCGCCCGTCGTACCGCTCCACCTCGATCCGGTTGCCCGGCTTGACCGAGCCCAGGCCGTAGAAGACCGCCGGGCCCTGCGCGTTGTCCACGTGGCCCACGACCACCGCCGAGCCCCGCTGCCCCGGCGAGATGCCGTTGAGGTACCAGCCCGCGAGGTTGCGCTCCTGCGGCGGCGGCGCGTCGATCCAGCCCTCCGCGTCGAGCCCGACCGTCATCACCGGCGCGTCCACGTTGATCGTGGGAATCCGGATGCGCTGCACCGACGAGTGGTCGAGCAGCTCCATGTCCGCAGGCGGTTTCGGCGGATTCGCCGGCAACTGGTCGGCCGTCACCGCGACGGCCGAGGCCGCGGTGGGCTGGGGCGGTCCGTCGTCGATGTTCACGCCGTTCCGCACCATGGCGAGGCCGCTGAGCATGACCAGGGCGAGTACGCCCCACGGCGAGCGTTTGCGCGAGTGCCCTGTCTCGTCCTCGCCCATCGTTCTCCCTTCCCGACGCGGGGGTCCCGACCCGCGTTCCCTTCCCACCCCTGTACGCCCTGCTTCACGCACGCTAAGGCCGGGGCGGCAGGTCGGCGATCGGGGAGGGGCGAACGGGTGGCCGCGGCCGCGGAGGGGGCCGGAGGGGCCGGAAGGGGTGCGCCCATCCAGGTAATCGTCACATAAATGCCTGACGGGTCGTGACCTGCGGATCCGTCGGCCAGGGCGTCCGCGCTTCGGCGTGTCGCTCAACCGGGCGGCCCAAAGCCGGACATGCGCGGATTGCGGGACGACCGGAGGGTTCGACGTGGGAGGCGTTCTCGTCGATCATCCGGGGCCGACGCTCCGGGGCGCTTCCCGCTGGAGGTTCCACCATGCGTGTCTTGCGCGCTCTTACCGTGACGGCGGCAGCCTGTGCCGCGCTCGGCCTCAGTGCCCCGCTCGCCTCCGCGAACCAGGACCCCGGGGGCCGGGGTGGGAATGGGGGTGGGAACGGCCCCAGCAACATCTCGGTGAACCCGTACGCCGTGCACCAGGGGTCCACGATGCAGGTCAGCGCGGCGGGCTGCGGTCACGGCGGTACCGTCACCTCGCACGGAAACTTTCCGCCGGCGAACCTGTCCGCCGGATCGATCGGGTTCGCGACCGTGCGGGTCTTCAACCACGCCTCGCCGGGCACCCACACGCTGGCGGTCAAGTGCAACGACAGCAACCTGGTCGCCACGGCCCGGTTCCGGATCCTCGAGGGCAACCCCTCGCAGGGCGGCATCGGCGGGTCCTTCGGCCCGTCCACCGCCGAGACGGCCATCGGCGCGGGCCTCGTCGGCGCCTCCGCCCTGGGCGCGGGTGCCCACGTGCTGCGCCGTCGCCGTCCGCTCCGCGGCCGCAGCTGACCGGAAGGCGCTCCCGGTCAGCCCACCGCCCGCTCCGCCGGTCGCCCCGCGTCCTCCCCGAGGACCCGGGGCGAACGGCGGTGGAGGGGGACACACGTGGGATTCGCAGCGGATCCGATGGGGATTCGGGGGGAATTCGCGGCGGATCCGCTGGGGATTCGCGGGGGATTCAATGACCGCGGCCGGAGGCCCGGCGGCGCAGGGCGTACGCCGTGCCGCCCGCGGCGGCGAGGAAGAGGCCGGCGCCGGCGCCGAGTTCCAGCGGGTCCATCCCGGCCACGCTGCCGCCGAGGCCACCGCGGACACCGCGGGCGGAGGTGGTGGTGACGGGGGCCACGGCGGGGTTCGTCACCTGGCCCGTGGCGGGGGCCGTCCTCGTGGAACTCGTCGTGGGCCTGGTGGTGCCGCCGGCGATCGTCAGATCCGCCGAGCCGGTCTCCCCGTTGCATGTGAAGGAGACGGAGTACACGGCGCCGGGCCGGGCGTCCCGGTCGATGGTGGCGCGTACGCTCTGGCCGCGCGCGATGCTCACGGTGTCGAACACACCGGAGGAGGCCGTGGAGTAGGCGGCGTTGCAGCCGCTGACCGCGAGCACCACCTGGCCGCCGGGGGCGACGGTCGAGGGGGTGAGGGTGAAACCGAACGAAGTGACCCGCCGGGCCTGTCCGTCCGCGGGCTTCTCGGCCCGGGGCACGGCCCGGGCGTCGGTCCGGGCCTCGGCCGCGGACGCGGCGGGCGCGCCGAGGGCTGCGAGCGCGAGTACGGCGGACGTGGCGCCGGCACTCAGCAGGGCGGTGACGCAGGGACGTATCGCACCCATGGTTGATTCTCCGGATCCCCGAGGAGCAGCCGCGGAACGGTTTCCGCACGTGGGGGGTCGTGCGCCTCGATGTCCGCCACGCTAGGCGCGGGTGCCGGGGCCCGCGATCAGGAACGGGCGAATGGGGCATGGCCGTAGGCCGAACCGGGGACGGGAGGCCCGTCCCCGGTTTGCCGGGCGGCGTCAGCCGCCGAGGTCCAGGTGGGAGAACTGCGTCAGGAACGGTTCGGCGGTGGCCGAGATGCCCCGCCCGAACGGCGCGTCGAAGTCCCAGATCAGGAACAGCAGGAAGGCGATCAGCGCGCTGAACAGCCCCGCCAGCAGCATCTCCCGGAACGAGCGCCGGATCTGCAGGGTGAAGATCAGCCCCACCGTGATCAGCGCTCCGGTGATCAGACCGAACCAGACCACGCCCGGCATGGTGGCCCCCGCACTCGCGCCGCGTGCGCTGCGGGCGTCGTCCGCCACCGCCACCTGGTCGACGAGCGGCTGGTAGGCCTGGCCCTCGTGGTCGGTCTGCGGCTCGTAGTCGGTGACGTCCCGGCGGATGCGTTCCAGCAGCTCCCCGCCGCGGTCCGTGAGTTCGCCGTCGTCCGCCATGACCTTCCACTCCGTGTCCACCACGAAGGTCACGTACGCGTCGACGTCGGCCCGGATCCTCGTGCGGACCTCGGCCGGGTAGACCTGCGAGCGGACGCTGATCTCGTGCAGGGCCTGTGCTTCCTGGCGTACGTATTCCTGGGCGGCTCCGCGCCCCTCCCAGACGCCCGCGATGGCCAGGCCCAGCACGATCGCGTAGATCACCCCGATCATCATCGTCATGTACTCGATGACGTCCGGGGTCTCGTTCGGATCGTCGTCCTCGCCGATCCTGCGGTGATTGAAGAAGGCGATGGACAGCACCACGGCACAGGCCGCGGCCATCGCGAGGGACAGGACGAGCCATTCCGACAAGATGACTCCAGATCGTTTGACTTCGGGCGGTTCACCGCGGGCGCAGCGCGACGATCGCGAGCACCGCGGGAGCCGCGGTCAGCAGGGTGAAGGTGACCGGCGAGATGTGGTGCTCGGCCGGTTTACGGGTCGCCGCGGTGTACGCCGGGCGGGCCACCGGTTTCGGCGGGGGCGCGGCCACCGTGGGGGGCGGCGGTGGAGGCGGTGCGGGTGGCTGCGCGGCCCGCGGCGGTGCGGGCTTCGGCTTCGGCGGGACCGGTGCGGGCAGGACGGGCTTCGGTACGGGGCGGGGCGCGGCCCTGGGCGGCGCGGGCGCCGGCTTCGCGGGCGGAGGCGGAGGCGGTGGGGTCGCCACCGGGCTCGGCGTGGGCTTCGCAGGAGGCGGCGGAGTGGGCTTCGGCTCGGGCGGCGGGGTGGGCTTCGGGGGCGGCTTCGGCGGACACGGCGGGGGGGGGGGGGGGGGGGGGGGGGGGGGG
>NZ_LBMK01000002.1:1583247-1636376 GCF_001005295.1 Streptomyces yangpuensis
GTGATGTCCCCCCCCCCGGCCGCGTCCGCGGCCGTCGCCGGAGGCCGCCGCGACCACGGCGGCGACGTTCACGCCGTCACCGGGATCGGTCGTCGCGTAGGCGCTGCTATCAGCCACGGCCGGCGTGACGGACAGCGCCGCCCACAGCAGGACCGGGACCGCCAGCAGGCGCCTGGCACAGGCTCTGTTCACCCGGGGAGCATGGAGCCGTGCGCCCCCGCGCACGCGAGGCTCGGCCCCGGTTCGCCTGAACGGGTGGAGTGCCCACCGGATAGGTTTGAGCCAGCAGCGGAGCGGTTGCGATGCGGTCCGATCACCCACCGGTCAATTCCCAAAAGGGATTTGTCGGTACCGGTCTTTTGCTGCGCCGGGCCGCCGGGCGCCTTTGGTGTGTGACGAAGAACGGATCACCAATTTCCGCTTTTGCTCGCCCTGTTGGTCAATGATCAGTACATTCGGCTCGGACAGGAGTCCGACCCCGCGCGGACCGCCGCCGGAACAACGCTTGGAGATCCCGATGGAGCGCCCCGCCTGGGCCCCGCCAGGCATCGACATATCGGTGCCGAGCGTGTCCCGCATCTACGATTACTACCTCGGCGGGTCCCACAATTTCGAGGTCGACCGCCAGGCGGCCCGACGCGCCATGGAATTCATGCCGGGCCTGCCCAAGATCATGCAGGCCAACCGGGCGTTCATGCGCCGCGCCGTCCGGCACGCCGTCGCCGAGGGCGTCACGCAGTTCCTCGACATCGGCTCCGGCATCCCCACCTTCGGCAACGTCCACGAGATCGCCCAGGCCGCCAGCCCCGCCGCCCGCGTCGTCTACGTCGACCACGACCCGGTGGCCGTGGCGCACAGCCATGCCGTCCTCGTGGACGACGAGTACACCGGCGTCGTCGCCGCGGACCTCCGCAAGCCCAAGGAGATCCTGGCCGCCCCCGAGGTCGGACAGCTCCTCGACCTCGACCGCCCGGTCGCCCTGCTGCTCGTCGCCGTCCTGCACTTCCTCGAGGACGCCGACCGCCCGTACGAGGCCGTGGCCGAACTGCGCGACGCGCTGGCCCCCGGCAGCCTGCTGATCCTCACGCACGCCTCCTACGAGGGCATCCCGCTCACGGAGGAGGTCGCGAGCGGCACTGTCGGCGTCTACCGCAACATCCGCAACCCCCTGGTCATGCGGACCGGGGAACAGATCAGCGGCTTCTTCGAAGGGTTCGAGATGGTGGAGCCCGGGCTGGTCTCCATGCCCGACTGGCGCCCGGACCGCGCCGAGGGCGGGGAGGACGGCGAGGCACCGGAGGATCCCTACGCGTTCTCGGGCTACGCAGGTGTGGGACGCAAGGCGTGAGACTTCCGGCACAGACGGCGGGCGCGCCGAACACCGTCGCGGCGCCCGCAGCCGCGCCCGCACCGCACGCGCAACCCGCGGCGGGGCCCGACGGCGGCATCGAGGACCGGATCGCCCGCTTCGCGACGATCTGGGGCCGGGCGATCTTCCCGGTCACCGCGACCTCGCTGACCCGGCCGGAGTTCGAACGGCACCTGGTGCCGCTCACCCGGACGCTCACCGAGGCGCTGCACGCCCGGCCCTTCGACGCCGCCGTCGCCCAGCGGGTGGGGGCGGATCTGGTCGCCGTGCACTGCACCGACCCCGAGGCCCTCGCCGGCACCCTCGGCGTGATCGAGTCCTACCTGGTCCTCTACTGCGGACCGGACGGGCTCAAGGGCTCCGGCGTGGAGGCCACCGCCGAATACCACTCGCGCTGCGCCCGGCTCCAGCACGCGATCGCCGCCGGATACGCCCGGGCCCTGCGCGAGCGCACCCTCAGCGAGCAGGAGGCCATCGCGCGCTCCGCGCTGACCGCCCGAACCGACGCCCAGCAGGCCCTGCACGCCAGCGAGGAACGCTTCCGGGCGGTCTTCGAGGGCGCGGCCGTCGGCATCGGCATCGCCGACCTCGACGGGAACGTCCTGGAGGTCAACGACACGCTGCTGCAGATGTTCGGCGGCCTGGAGGGGCACGTCCGCAGCCGCAACGTCAGCGAGTGGGGCCACCCCGACGACACCCCGCACGTGTGGCGGATGTACGGCGAGCTGGTGCGCGGCGAACGCGAGAGCTACCGCGTGGAGAAGCCGTACTACCGCCACGACGGGACCGTGCTCTGGACCAACCTGACGGTGTCGCTGCTGCGCGACGCCGAGGGCAAGCCGCAGTACCAGCTGGCGCTGATGGAGGACACCACCGAACGCCGGCTGCTGAACCTGCGCCTGCGCTACGAGGCCACCCACGACGCCCTCACCGGACTGCCGAACCGGACGCTGTTCTTCGAGCGCCTGGAGAAGGCCCTCAGCGGGTCCGGGGGCGACCGCTACGGCCTGTGCTACCTGGACCTCGACGGCTTCAAGGCGGTCAACGACAGCCTCGGGCACTCGGCGGGGGACCGGCTCCTGGTGGAGGTCGCCGACCGGCTGCAGAGCTGCGCGACCGGCCCCGGCGAGGTCGTCGCCCGGCTCGGCGGCGACGAGTTCGTCGCGCTGACCACCGGCCCCGACACCGAGCAGCAGGTCACCGATCTCGCGGTCCGCATCCTGACGGCCCTGTCGACGCCGATCCGGCTGGAGGGCCGGGAGCTGTCGGTACGGGGCAGCATCGGCATCGTCGAGGGCCGGGCCAAGGAGCGCACCCCGGCCGAGGTCCTGCGCAGCGCCGACATCACGATGTACCGGGCCAAGGCGGCGGGCGGCAACCGCTTCGAGTTCGCCGACGCCGAGGCCGACGCCCGCGCGATCACCCGGCACGGCCTGACCAACGCCCTGCCGGCGGCGCTGGAGCGCGGCGAGTTCTTCATCGAGTACCAGCCGCTGGTCCACATGCGCGACGGCACCGTGCACGGTGCCGAGGCGCTGGTGCGCTGGTCCCACCCGCAGTACGGGGTGCTCGGCCCCGACCGCTTCATCCCGCTCGCCGAACGGACCGGGCTGATCGTGCCCCTCGGCCGGTGGGTCCTGGAGGAGGCCGTCCGCCAGGCCCGCGTCTGGCAGCGCGAGCACGGAGGCGCGGCTCTGCGGATCAACGTCAACCTCTCGCCGACCCAGCTGCACCACCCGGGCCTGGTCGCCGACACCGTGGCGGTGCTGGAGAAGTCCGGCCTCGCCCCGGGCGCGCTGTGCCTGGAAGTCACCGAATCGGCCCTGATCGGCGCGGACGACGAACTGCTGGAGCCGCTGCGCCGCCTGGCCGAACTCGGCGTGGACATCGCCCTCGACGATTTCGGCACCGGCTACTCCAACCTGGCCAATCTGCGGCGCCTGCCGGTCAGCGTCCTCAAGCTCGACCGCTCCTTCACCCGGGGGATGCAGCAGCAGCCCGCGGACCCGGTCGACGTGAAGATCGTGGAGGGGATCGTCGCGCTGGCCCACAGCCTCGAACTCGCCGTCACCGTCGAGGGCGTGGAGACCGGGGCACAGGCCGCCCAGCTGCGCGCGCTCGGCTGCGACACCGCCCAGGGCTGGTACTACGCCCGCCCCGGGGCCCCGGACCGCATCCACGCCCTGTCCCTCTCGGACGCGGTGCCCACCCCTTCCTGACGCTGCCCGGGCTCGTGGCGGCCCGGGCCGGGCCGTCCCGGCGGCGCCCGCCTGCGGGGCTCCCGGGTGCGCAGCCCCGGGGCCCGGTCAGGCCATCAGCATCCGCTGCAGCTCGCGCGCCGCGCGCGGGGGAGCGACGTCGGTGCGGTGGGCCAGCGCGATCGTCCGGCGCAGCGGCGATCCGGCCAGCGGCGTCGTCCGCAGCCCCGGGCCCGCGCCCGCCACCACCATCGCCGGGACCACCGCGACGCCCAGCCCCGCCCGCGCGAAGCCGAGCACCGCGTCCATCTCGCCGCCCTCCACCGTGAACGCCGGCTCGAAGCCCTCCGCCCGGCAGGCCGCCACGGTCAGCTCCCGCAGGTCGTAGCCGTGCCGGAACATCACCATCGGCTCGTCGCGCAGCCCCGCGATGGTCAGCTCCCGGCCGCCGCCGGGCGCCGGGAGCCGCGTCGAGGACACCACGACCAGGTCCTCCGTCAGCAGCTCCACCGTTGTCAGGGCCGGCGCCGAGGGCGGGAGCGGCAGGGCGATCAGCGCCAGGTCCAGCGCCCCGCGCGCCAGCTCCCGCACGAGGTCGAGCGAACCGCTCTCCTCGATCAGCAGCTCGATCCCCGGATGCGCCGTGTGGAAGGCCCGCAGCACGCCGGGCAGCAGGCCCGTGCACACGCTCGGGGTCGCCCCCAGCCGGATCCGCCCGCGCCGCAGCTGCGCCAGCTCCTGCACCTCCAGACGCGCCGTGTCCGCGTCCGCCAGGATCCGCCGGGCCAGCGGCAGCAGCGCCTCACCCGCGTCGGTCAGCGTGATGTTGCCGCGGGCGCGGCTGAAGAGCTCGGCCCCCAGCTCCCGCTCCAGCGCCTTGATCTGCTGGGAGAGCGACGGCTGGGCCACATGCACCCGCTCCGCGGCCCGGGTGAAGTGCCGGGTCTCGGCGACGGCGACGAAATAGAGGAGCTGCTGGAACTGCATAGGTCATGTCTATCAAGATGACCGACATCATGTCTTGGACCTTTCGGGTCCTCCGTCCCTACCGTCGATGCCATGGCTCTGGCAACGCGCACCCGGACGAGCGCCCCCTCGCACGGCCCCCACGGCCCCCAAGGCTCCCGCAGTCCCTCGTTCTGGCGCTCCACCATCGGAAAGAAGACCGTCATGGCGGTCTCCGGGCTGATCATGCTCGGTTACCTCGTCGTGCACATGCTCGGCAACCTCAAGATCTTCTTCGGGGCGGACGAGTTCAACGGCTACGCGCACTGGCTGCGCACCCTCGGCTCGCCCTTCCTCCACTACGAGTGGGCCCTCTGGCTCGTCCGGGTGCTCCTCCTCGCCGCCGTCGTCGCCCACGCCGTCTCCGCCTACCAGCTCAGCCGGCTCGACATCAAGGCCCGCCCGGTCAAGTACGTCCACAAGCGCCGCCGTGCGAGCTACGCCACCCGCACCATGCGCTGGGGCGGCATCATCCTCGGCCTGTTCATCGTCTGGCACCTGCTCGACCTCACCACGCTCACCGTCAACGAGCGTGCCTGGGCCGGCCACCCGTACGAGAACGTCCTCGCCACCTTCTCCACCTGGTACGGGAACACGATCTACATCGTGGCGATGGCCGCACTCGGCCTGCACGTCCGGCACGGCTTCTGGAGCGCCGCCCAGACCCTCGGCGCGGGCAGCGCCCGTCGCGAGCGGACGCTGAAGGCCTTCGCGAACGGCCTGGCCGTCGTCCTCTTCGCGGGCTTCGTGTCCGTCCCCGTCGCCGTCATGACCGGAATGGTGAACTGACCGTGAGCAGCTACGCGCACCACACCACCGGCGAGCCCATCGCCGACACCAAGGCCCCCGAGGGCCCCATCGCGGACCGCTGGGACCGGCGCCGCTTCGAGGCGAAGCTCGTCAACCCCGCCAACCGCCGCAAGCACACCGTCATCGTCGTCGGTACCGGCCTGGCGGGCGGATCGGCCGGCGCGACCCTCGCCGAGCAGGGTTACCACGTCGTCCAGTTCTGCTTCTCCGACTCCCCGCGCCGGGCCCACTCCATCGCCGCGCAGGGCGGCATCAACGCCGCCAAGAACTACCGCAACGACGGCGACTCGGTGCACCGCCTCTTCTACGACACCGTCAAGGGCGGCGACTTCCGCGCCCGCGAGTCCAACGTGCACCGCCTCGCCCAGATCTCCGTCGAGATCATCGACCAGTGCGTGGCCCAGGGCGTCCCCTTCGCCCGCGAGTACGGCGGTCTCCTCGACACCCGCTCCTTCGGCGGCGTCCAGGTCTCCCGCACCTTCTACGCCCGCGGTCAGACCGGGCAGCAGCTCCTCCTCGGCGCCTACCAGGCCCTCTCCCGGCAGATCGCCGCGGGCAACGTCGAGATGCACGCCCGCACCGAGATGCTCGACCTGATCGTCGTCGACGGCGTGGCCCGCGGCATCGTCGCCCGCGACCTGATCACCGGCGAGCTCTCCACCCACTACGCCGACGCCGTCGTCCTGGCGAGCGGCGGCTACGGCAACGTCTTCTACCTCTCCACCAACGCCATGAACTCCAACGCCACCGCCGTCTGGCGGGCGCACCGGCGCGGCGCCTGGTTCGCCAACCCCTGCTTCACCCAGATCCACCCCACCTGCATCCCGCGCACCGGCGACCACCAGTCCAAACTCACCCTGATGAGCGAGTCCCTGCGCAACGACGGCCGCATCTGGGTCCCCAGGGCCAAGGGCGACACCCGCCCCGCCGCCGACATCCCCGAGGCGGAGCGCGACTACTACCTGGAGCGGATCTACCCCTCCTTCGGCAACCTCGTGCCCCGCGACATCGCCTCCCGCGCCGCCAAGAACGTCTGCGACGAGGGCCGCGGCGTCGGCCCCGGCGGGCAGGGCGTCTACCTCGACTTCGCAGACGCCATCCGCCGCATGGGCCGCGACAAGGTCGCCGAGAAGTACGGCAACCTCTTCGAGATGTACGAGCGGATCACCGCGGAGAACCCGTACGAGGTCCCCATGCGGATCTACCCCGCCGTGCACTACACGATGGGCGGACTCTGGGTCGACTACGACCTCCAGACCACCGTCCCCGGCCTGTTCGCGATCGGCGAGGCCAACTTCTCCGACCACGGCGCCAACCGCCTCGGCGCCTCCGCCCTCATGCAGGGCCTCGCCGACGGCTACTTCGTGCTCCCCTCCACCATCAACGACTACCTCGCCCGCCACCCGCACCGGGACACCGTCGACGACGCCCACCCCGAGGCACAGGCCGTCGTAGGCGAGACCCGCGAGCGGCTGGAGAAGCTGCTCGCCGTCGACGGCGACCGCACCCCCGACTCCTTCCACCGCGAGATCGGCGAACTCATGTGGGAGTACTGCGGGATGGCCCGCAGCGAGCAGGGCCTGCGCAAGGCGCTGGACCGCATCCCGCAGATCCGCGAGGAGTTCTGGCGCCGCATCAAGGTCCCCGGCACCGGCGACGAGTTCAACCAGTCGCTGGAGAAGGCCAACCGCATCGTCGACTACCTCGAACTCGCCGAACTGATGTGTCTCGACGCGCTCCACCGCTCCGAGTCCTGCGGCGGCCACTTCCGCGAGGAGTCCCAGACCCCGGACGGCGAGGCGGCACGCCGGGACGAGGCCTTCGCCTACGCCGCGGCCTGGGAGTTCACCGCCACCGGCACCGCCCCCGTCCTGCACAAGGAAGACCTCGTCTTCGAGTACGTCCACCCCACCCAGCGGAGCTACGCATGAAGCTCACCCTGCGCGTCTGGCGCCAGCGCGGCGCCGACGCCCCCGGCCACATGGCCTCGTACGAGGTCGACGGGATCTCCGAGGACATGTCCTTCCTGGAGATGCTCGACACCCTCAACGAGGACCTCATCCTGCGCGGTGAGGACCCGGTCGCCTTTGACCACGACTGCCGCGAGGGCATCTGCGGAGCCTGCAGCCTCGTCATCAACGGCGACGCCCACGGCCCCGAGCGCACCACCACCTGCCAGCTCCACATGCGGTCCTTCGCCGACGGCGACACCATCGACGTCGAGCCCTGGCGGGCCGCAGCCTTCCCCGTGGTCAAGGACCTGGTCGTCGACCGGGGTGCCTTCGACCGGATCATCCAGGCCGGCGGCTACATCACCGCACCCACCGGTTCGGCCCCCGAGGCGCACGCCACCGCCGTACCCAAGGCCGACGCCGACTTCGCCTTCGAGCACGCCGAGTGCATCGGCTGTGGCGCGTGCGTGGCGGCCTGCCCCAACGGCTCGGCGATGCTCTTCACCTCGGCCAAGGTCAACCACCTCAACGTCCTCCCGCAGGGCTCGCCCGAGCGCGAGACCCGCGTGCTGGACATGGTGGCCCGCATGGACGAGGAGGGCTTCGGCGGCTGCACCCTGACCGGCGAATGCGCCACGGCCTGCCCGAAGGGCATCCCGCTGCCGTCGATCGCCGCGATGAACAAGGAATGGCTGCGGGCGGTCCGCAAGGGCCCCCGCTGACCCGCCCGCCCAGCAGCCCGCGGCACAGCCCGCCCCACAGCCCGGCACAGCCCGCCCCACAGCCCGGCGCAGGGCCCCGCCGTCCCGGGGCCCCTGCGCCGATCGGCTGACCGGCCCCGGCGCCGCCGTGCCGCGCCCCGGCGGCGCCCGGGCCATGGGAGACAGTGGCCCCATGCCAGCACTCCCCGCCGGGACCGGACCACGCCGCAGAGCCGTACTGGCCGCCGCCCTCGCGCCCCTGGCCGCGGCGGGCTGCTCCGGCGGGGAAGACCCCCGCCCGCCGGCGCCCGGGCAGCAGCCCGCCGCCAAGGACGCCCTGATCATGGTGGTCCGGCACGCGGAGAAGCCGTACGCCGGGGACACCGGCCGGGACGAGGACGGCGAGGACGACCCCGGCTCGCTCGCCGGGCGCGGCTGGCGCCGGGCCGAGGAACTCCCGAGGCTCTTCCCGCCGGCGAAACGGTCCTCCCTGCCCCGCCCCGCGGCCGTGTTCGCCGCCGGAGGCAAGGCCCCCGCCCCCGCCCGGTGCCGCCAGACCGTGAAAGCCCTGGCCGCCGCCCTGCGCACCCCGGTACGCGCCGAGTTCGCCGTCGGCGCCGAAGCGGCCCTCGCCCACGCCCTGCTCGCCGGGCCCATGCCCGTGCTCGTCTGCTGGGAGCACACCGGGATCCCCCGCCTGGTGCGCGCCCTCGGCGCCGACCGGGTCCTCGGCCTCCCCGCGGCCTGGCCGGACCGCTACGACCTGGTCTGGCAGTTCACGCGCCGCGGCGGGCAGTGGAGCTTCCGCGAGCTGCCCCAGCAGCTCCTGTCCGGCGACGCCTGACCCTCACGGGTACCGGTACAGCGCGTTCCCGGCGGCGTCCAGGACGCACGCACCCTATCCGGCCGCCGCGGGGCCGTTCGCGAGAGCCCGGGCCAGATACGGCGCCGTACGGCTCACCGGCGACCCGGCCACCTCCTGCGGCGTGCCCGCGGCCACGATCCGGCCGCCGTCCGCACCGCCGCCCGGACCCAGGTCGATCACCCAGTCCGCGCCCGCCACCACGTCCATGTCGTGCTCGACGACCACCACCGAGTGCCCGGCGTCCACCAGCCCGTGCAACTGCCGCAAAAGCACCCGCACATCGGCCGGGTGCAGACCCGTCGTCGGCTCGTCCAGCAGGTACAGCGTGTGGTCCCGGCGCACCCGCTGCAGCTCCGTCGCCAGCTTGATCCGCTGCGCCTCCCCGCCCGACAGCTCGGTGGCCGGCTGCCCCAGCCGCAGGTAGCCCAGCCCGATCTCCTCCAGCGCCCGCAGGCTGCGGGCCGCCGCCGGGACGTCCGCGAAGAACCGGGCCGCGGACTCCACGGTCAGTGCCAGCACCTCCGCGATGTCCAGGCCCCGGTACCGGACCTCCAGCGTCCCGGCGTTGTACCGCGCGCCGCCGCAGTCCGGGCACGGCGCGTACGTACTGGGCAGGAACAGCAGCTCCACCGAGACGAAGCCCTCGCCCTGGCACGTCTCGCACCGGCCGCCCGCCACGTTGAAGGAGAACCGGCCCGCCTTCCAGCCGCGCGCCCTCGCCTCCGGAGCCTGCGTGAAGAGCCTGCGCACCACGTCGAACAGCCCCGTGTACGTCGCCAGGTTGGACCGGGGCGTCCGGCCGATCGGTTTCTGGTCCACCTCCACGAGCCGCCGTACGGGGAATCCCGGGCCGGCGATCCACTCGTCCACCTGCCGGGCGAGCACCTGACCCACCAGCGTGGACTTGCCCGACCCGGACACCCCGGTCACCGCGGTGAACACCCCGAGCGGGAACCGTGCGTCGAGATCCCGCAGGTTGTGGCGGTCCACCCCGCCCAGATGCACCTCCCCGGCCGGTGTGCGCACCGTCCGGGCGGGGCCCGCCGGCTCCCGCGCCGCGAACAGGTACCGGGCCGTCGCCGAGTCCGTGACATCGGCCAGGGCCGCGGGCGGCCCGCTGTGCAGCACCCGCCCGCCGCGCTCGCCGGCCAGCGGCCCCACATCCACCAGCCAGTCCGCGTGCCGCACCACGTCCAGATGGTGCTCGACGACGAAGACGGTGTTCCCGGCCTCCTTCAGCCGGTCCAGTACGCCGAGCAGCGCCTCGGTGTCGGCCGGATGCAGCCCCGCCGACGGCTCGTCCAGCACGTACACCACCCCGAACAGCCCCGAGCGCAGCTGCGTCGCCAGCCGCAGCCGCTGCAGCTCGCCCGTGGACAGGGTCGGCGCGGTCCGGTCCAGGCTCAGGTAGCCGAGTCCCAGCTCCGTGACGGGCGCGATCCGCGCGCGCAGGTCGTCGGCGAGGACCCGTGCCGCCTCACCGTCCGGGGGAGTGGCGGCGAGGACGGCGTCCAGGTCCGTCAGCGCCAGCGCCGCCAGCTCCGCGACGGTCCGCCCGGCGAAGGTGACGGCGAGGGCCTCGGGGCGCAGCCGGCGCCCCTCGCACACCGGGCACGGCGCATCGGCGAGGAACTTCTCGGCGCGCGCCCGCAGGGTGGCGCTCTTGCTGTCGGAGAACGTCCGCATCACGTAGCGGTGGGCGCTCATGTACGTGCCCTGGTAGGGCCGTTGGATCCGGTCCGCGTCGCGTACCGGGTGCACGGTGACGACCGGCTGCTCCTCGGTGAACAGGATCCACTCGCGGTCCTTCGCGGGCAGCTCCCGCCACGGCCGGTCCATGTCGTGGCCGAGCGTCTCCAGGATGTCGCGCAGGTTCTTGCCCTGCCAGGCGCCCGGCCAGGCGGCGATCGCGCCCTCGCGGATCGACAGACCGGGGTCGGGGACCAGGAGTTCCTCGCTGGTGCGGTGGATCCGGCCGAGTCCGTGGCAGGAAGGGCAGGCGCCCGCGGCGGTGTTGGGTGAGAAGGCGTCCGAGTCCAGCCGCGGCGCGCCGGGCGGATACGTGCCGGCCCGGGAGAACAGCATCCGCAGGGAGTTGGACAGCAGGGTCACCGTGCCGACCGAGGAGCGCGAGCCGGGGGAGGAGCGCCGCTGCTCCAGCGAGACCGCCGGCGGCAGACCGGTGACGGAATCCACCTTCGGTGCGCCGACCTGGTGAATCAGACGGCGGGCGTACGGGGCCACCGACTCGAAGTAGCGGCGCTGGGCCTCGGCGTACAGCGTGCCGAAGGCGAGCGAGCTCTTCCCGGAACCGGACACTCCGGTGAACACGGTGAGCGCGTCGCGCGGGATGTCCACGTCCACACCGCGCAGATTGTGCTCGCGGGCGCCGCGCACCCGTACGTACGGGTCGTGGCCGTGGCCGTGGTCGGTCCGGGGTTCGGTGGACTGGTGCATTCGTCCCACTTTACGGCCCGCCGTGGGTCCTCCTCACGGCCGCAGGCCCGTGATCCGGGCCAGCCGGGCATAGGAGTCCAGCAGGGCGGCCCGGTCGTACGTCGAGGTGGTGACCAGCAGTTCGTCCGCGCCGGTCTGCTCCGCGACCCGGGACAGTTCCGCGGCCACCTGCTCCTGCGTCCCGTGGATGTGGCCCGTGAGGGCGCCCTCGTACAGTTCCCGCTCCTTCGGGCTCATCTCCAGGGCCTCGACCTCCTCGGCCGGGCGGAGCGGCGGGAAGCTGCCCCGGGTGCGGGAGTACGCGAGGGACCAGGCCTCCGGGAGCAGGATGCGCCGGGCCTCCTCGGCGGTGGCCGCGACGGCCACCGTCCCCGAGACCACGACGTACGGGTCCGTGCCCGCGGCGGAGGGCCGGAACTCCTCGCGGTACCTCTCCACGATCCCGGCGACACGGTCGCGGCTGCGCAGGTCGCCCACCACCAGCGGCAGTCCCGCCCGGGCGGCGATGGCGGCGCCCTCGCCGGTGGCCAGCACGTATGCCGGTATCCGCAGGCCTTCGGCGGGGCGGGCGTGCACCTCGGGATGCGCCTGCTGGGTGCCGTCGAGCCAGCCGAGGAGCTCGGCCAGCTGTTCCTCGAAGCGGTCGGCGTCCCCGGTGTCCCGGCCCAGAGCCCGGCGGATGCCGTTCGTGAAGCCGACCGAGCGGCCGAGCCCCATGTCGATCCGGCCGGGGAAGAGCGATTCCAGCACCCCGAACTGCTCCGCGACCACGAGGGGCCGGTGGTTGGGCAGCATGACCCCGCCCGTGCCGACCCGGATCCGGTCCGTCGCCCCGGCCACGGCCGCGGCCAGTACGACCGGGGCCGAGCCCGCGACACCGGGCACGCTGTGGTGCTCGGAGACCCAGAAGCGGTGGTAGCCGAGCTCCTCGGCCGTCCGGGCGAGCGCCACGGTGTCGCGCAGGGCCTGCGGGGCCGGGTGGCCCTCGCGGGTGCGCGACCGGTCGAGTATCGACAGTGTTCGGATCACACAGGAGTCAACGTCCGGCGCGCCGGGGGATTCCCGCAAGGGCCCGAGCGCCCCCGCGACCGCGTCCGGGCTCCCGCGTCCGGATCGGTGTCGGTGCGCGGCCCTAGGCTGGCCGGATGAGTGAGAAGCGCACCTCGCGGCCGCCGCTGGCCGTCTTCGACATCGACAACACCCTGTCCGACACGGCCCACCGCCAGCACTTCCTGGAGCGCCGCCCCAGGGACTGGGCCGGATTCTTCGGCGCGGCGCCGGCCGATCCGCCGCTCGCCCGCGGGATCGCCCTGGCGGTGGAGAGCTCGGCCGACTGCGAGGTGGTGTATCTGACCGGGCGGCCCGAGCGGTGCCGGGCGGACACGGTGGAGTGGCTCACCCGGCACGGCCTGCCCGAGGGGCGGTTGTGGATGCGCGGCAACCAGGACCGGCGGCCGGCCCGGACGACCAAGCTGGAGGTGCTGGGCCGGATCGCCCGGGGCCGGGAGGTGCGCATGCTCGTGGACGACGACGAGCTGGTCTGCCAGGCCGCGCGGGCGGCCGGTTTCCGGGTCGTCGTCGCCGACTGGGCGGCGGACGCGCCCGAGCTCATGTCCGGCCAGGAGGTCGAGGGCCGGACCTGAGCGGCTTCGCGGCCCGGGCCCGAGCGGGCCCGGTTTCCGCCCCGGTGTCAGTCCTCGCCCTCCAGCCGGAAGCCGACCTTCAGTCCCACCTGGTAGTGGGCGATCTCCCCGTTCTCCAGGTGGCCGCGGATCTGGACCACCTCGAACCAGTCCAGGTTGCGTACGGTCTGGCCCGCCCGGGCGATCCCGTTACGGATGGCCTGATCGATGCCCTCTTGGGAGGTGCCGACGATCTCGGTCACCCGGTACGTGTGGTTGGACATGGGGTCTCCCGACAGTGGGTCGCTTTTGCCTGGTTCTACGGTGCCCCAGTAAGTCCTGCTCCGCGAACTTTGCGCCAACAATCCCGAGCGAAAGACCCTTGACCGGCCTATTGGTCTATGCCAATTTCGAGCCATCTGAGACCGAGCCCCAGAAGGTGACCTCTTGAAGATGCGCTTCCTCGCCGTGTGCACGGCGCTCGCGGCCGCGACCGCCCTGACGGGCTGCAGCCAGTTGGCCGATCAGGCCGCGGGGCGACAGAAGGTGACGCTGTGGCTGATGAAGGGCAGCGCCTCCGAGGACTTCATCGACAGGTTCACCACGTCGTTCGAGCAGGAGCACCCCGACCTCGACCTGGACGTCAGGATCCAGGAGTGGACGGGCATCGGCGACAAGGTCAACGCCGTCCTGGACGGCACGAGCAAGGAACCAGCCGACGTCATCGAGGTCGGCAACACCCAGGTCGCGCAGTACATCGAGACCGGAGGCCTCTCCGAACTCACCCTCGAAGGGCTGCGCGAGTGGGGCAGCAGGGACTGGCTCAAGGGCCTCGCCGAGCCGGGCAGCGTCAACGGCGCCCAGTACGGCGTCCCCTGGTACGCCGCCAACCGCGTGGTCGTCTACAACAAGGACCTCTTCGCGAACGCCGGGATCAAGACCCTGCCCAGGAACCGCCAGGAGTGGATCCAGGCCACCCAGAAGCTCGACAAGGGCGACCAGCAGGGCATCTACCTCGCCGGACAGAACTGGTACGTCCTCGCCGGCTTCGTCTGGGACGAGGGCGGGGAGCTCGCCGTCGAGACGGGCGGCAGGTGGGTCGGCACCCTCGACGACGAGAAGGCCCTGGCCGGCATGGAGTTCTACAAGCAGCTCCAGGCCCTCGGCGACGGTCCCAAGGCTGCCGACGAGGAGACACCCCCGCAGTCACAGGTCTTCGCCCGCGGCCAGGTCGCCCAGATCATCGCCCCGCCCGGCCAGGCCGCCGAGATCGAGGCGGCCAACCCCGCGCTGAAGGGCAGACTCGGCTTCTTCCCCATCCCCGGCAAGACTTCCGACAAGGCCGGCTCCGTCTTCACCGGCGGCTCCGACCTGATCATTCCGGAGCGGACCGGGCACCGGAAGGGCGCGGTGTCCGTGATCACGGCCCTGGTCAGCGAGAAGTGGCAGACCGAACTCGCCCGCACCATGAGCTACGTACCCAACAAGAGCACCCTCGCCCACCTCGTCGAGGGCAACGAGGGCGCCGCCAACATGGCCCCCGGCGCCGCCCAGGGCCGGGCCACCCCCGCCTCCGCCCGCTGGGCCGAGGTCGAGGCGAAGAACCCGATCAAGCCCTACATGACGGCCGTGCTCACCGGACAGGACCCCAAGCAGGCCGCGCGTGCGGCCTCCGAGGAGATCGGCCGGGTGCTCAGCTCCGACCGCTGACACCCCCGCCGGCTCCGAGAGGGTACGGGGGTACCGGCGAGTTCGCCGTCCGCACACCCGCGGGCCGCAGAGCGGTCATGTCGAATCCAGCCGGTCACGGAAGAAGTAGAGGAGCCAGGCCACCACCTGCCGGCCTGGCCCTCCGTGCCCGGATCAGGAGCCGCCATGACCATCGCACCCCTGTCCCCGTCCCTCTCCACGGCCCCCCCCCCCCCCCCCCCCCCCCCCCCCCCCCCCCCCCCCCCCCCCCCCCCCCCCCCCCCCCCCCCCCCCCCCCCCCCCCCCCNCCCCTGTCCCCGTCCCTCTCCACGGCCCCCGCCCCCGCCCCCACCTCCCCCCTCCTCGCCCCCGCGCCCGCCCCCGCCAAGGCCGCCGCCCCCGGGCCCCACTACACCGTGCGCCTCGCCCGTGACGAGGACGAGGTACGGGCCGCCCAGCGCCTGCGCCACCAGGTCTTCGCCGGTGAACTCGGCGCCCGCCTCGACGGCCCCGAGCCCGGCCTCGACGCCGACGCCTTCGACGCCTACTGCGACCACCTCCTCGTCATCGACGAGCAGAGCGGACAGGTCGTCGGCACCTACCGGCTGCTGCCCCCGGAGCGCGCCGCTGTCGCGGGCCGCCTGTACTCCGAGGGCGAGTTCGACCTCTCCGCGCTTGCCCCGATCCGCCCCGACCTCGTCGAGGTCGGCCGCTCCTGCGTCCACCCCGACCACCGCAACGGCGCCGTCATCGCCCTCATCTGGGCAGGCCTCGCCCACTACATGGACCGCACCGGTCACAACTGGCTCGCCGGCTGCTGCTCCATACCGCTCGCCGACGGCGGCGTCCTCGCCGCGGCCACCCGCGAGCGCGCCCTGACCCGCAGCCTCGCACCCGAGGAGTACCGGGTCACCCCGCACATCCCCTGGAACCCCGAAGGCATCGACTTCCCCGACGGCATGGAACTGCCCCCGCTGCTGCGCGGCTACCTGCGCCTGGGCGCCTGGGTCTGCGGAGAGCCCGCCCTCGACGCCGAGTTCGGCTGCACCGACCTGTACGTGCTGCTCTCCCTGCGCCGGACCAACCCGCGCTACCTCAAGCACTTCCGCGCGCTCATCCCGGGCGCATGAGCGTCTGGCTGCCCACCTCGCCCTGTACCCCCGTGGCCTGCTCCGGCCACGAGGGGCGCACCGCGAGCGTCCCCCACGCGGTCCTGCGGCTCACCGGCGCCGTCGCCCTGATCCTGCTCGGGATCCTCGGTGCCCCACCGGTCCGGCTGCTGCCGGCGGGCCCCCGGCACGCGGTGGTACGCGCCTGGTCGGCCGCACTGGTACGCGCCTTCGGCCTGCGGATCACCGTGCACGGCAGCCCGGGCCCGTCCGGCGGCCACCTGCTCGTCGCCAACCACATCTCCTGGCTCGACATCCCGCTCGTCGCCACCGTCCTGCCCAGCCGGATGCTCGCCAAGAGCGACATCCGCGCCTGGCCCGTCCTCGGCCGCCTCGCCGCACGGGCCGGAACCCTGTTCATCGAGCGCGACCGCATCCGCGCCCTGCCCGCCACCGTCACCGCCATGACCCGCGCCCTGCTCGCCGGCCACCGGGTCACCGTCTTCCCCGAAGGCTCCACCTGGTGCGGGCGCGCCCGTGGCACCTTCCGCAGGGCCGCCTTCCAGTCCGCCCTGGACGCGCGGGTCCCCGTACAGCCCCTGCACCTGGCGTACCTGCGGGCCGACGGGGAAACGGCCGGGGCGCCCGCCTTCGTCGGGGACGACCCGCTGACCGCCTCGCTGTGGCGGATCGCCCGGGCCCGCGGGATACGGGCCGAGGTCACGCTGCTGCCGCGGATCCCGCCGGGCCGCTACACGGACCGGCGGGACCTCGCGGCCGCCGCGCAGCGGGCCGTGGCCGACCGCGCGTCGGAGCGGACGACGCGGCCGGCCCCGTCCGATCAGCCCACCGGGCCCTCGGCGACCGACAGGGACAGCGCGAAGCGGCCCGCCGTGTCCGTCCACCACCGGGTCAGCTCCAGCCCGGCCGCGGCCAGCTCCTTCCGTACGCCCTCCTGACGGAACTTCGCGGACACCTCCGTCAGGATCTCCTCACCTTCCGCGAACGGCACCACCAGGTCCAGGGCCCGGACCTTCACCGTCACCTCGGACCGGGCTCGCAGTCGCATCTCGATCCACTCCTGCTCCCTGTTCCACACCGCCACGTGCTCGAAGTCGGCGGTGTGGAAGTCGGCGTCCAGCTCCCGGTTGATGACGGCCAGCACGTTCTTGTTGAACTCGGCCGTCACCCCCCGGGCGTCGTCGTACGCCGTCACCAGCACGGCCTCGTCCTTCACCAGGTCCGTGCCCATCAGCAGCGCGTCCCCGGGCGACAGCATCGACCGTACGGCCGCCAGGAACACCGCCCGCTCCGGCGGCAGCAGGTTCCCGATCGTGCCGCCCAGGAACACCACCAGCCGGGGACCGGGGGAGTCCGGCAGCTGCAGCGCCCGGGTGAAGTCGGCCAGCAGGGCGTGCACCCGCAGCCCCGGATGGTCGGCGAGCAGCGCGGTGGCCGCTCCCCGCAGGGCGCTCTCGCTCACGTCCACCGGCACGTACGTGTCCAGCGCCGGCATCGCCTCGATCAGATGGCGGGTCTTCTCCGAGGAACCGGAACCCAGCTCCACCAGGGTGCGGGCCCCGCTCACCGCGGCGATCTCCCGCGCCCGCTCCAGCAGGATCTCCCGCTCCGCCCGCGTCGGGTAGTACTCGGGCAGCCGGGTGATCTCCTCGAAGAGTTCACTGCCCCGCGCGTCGTAGAACCACTTGGGCGGCAGCACCTTGGGCGTGTGCGTCAGCCCGTGCAGCACGTCTGCACGCAGGGCGGTCTCCGCCGCGTCCTCGTCGAGGGTCCGGGTCAACTGAAAGCTGGTCACGTGCGGTTCTCCTTGAGCGGGGTCAGGCGGACCCGCGTACGGGTGGCGGTCAGCAGGGTCCGGTCGGGCACTTCGCACCACCGGGTGTCGTCGTCGTACGGCTCGGACGCCACCACGGTGCGCCCGCCCCCCGGATCGGTCAGGTACCAGAGCGAATCGCCCCAGGCCGTCGCGGCGATCGCCGCGCCGTCCGTGAGCAGCAGGTTCAGCCGGGAGCCGGGCGCCGCCGAGGACAGCTCCCGCACGGGCTCGGCGAGCGCCGTGCCCAGGTCGTCCCCGGCCCGCAGCCGGCGCCGTACCAGTGCCCAGATCAGCGCCGAATCGGTGCGGGCCGCCAGTTGCAGCAGCTCCTCCGGCGGCAGCGCCGCGGCGAGCGGCGCCGCCGACTCCGGCCAGTTGCGCACCGCGCCGTTGTGGCTGAACAGCCACGGCCCGTCCGTGAAGGGTGCGGCCGCGGCCTCGCCGTCGGCCCCGGCCAGCGTGGCGTCGCGTACGGCGGCCAGCACGGCCCCGCTGCGCACCACGCGGGAGAGGTCGGTGAAGGTCAGGTCGCCCCAGATCGGCCCGGCGCGACGGTAGCGGGCGGGCACCGGGTCGCCCTCGGCGTACCAGCCGACGCCGAAGCCGTCGGCGTTGACCGTGCCGTGCTGCTGGCGGCGCGGCTCCCAGGACTGGCGCACCAGCGAGTGCTCGGGCTCGCTCAGCAGCCTCCCGAGCGGCACCTCCGGGCCCAGATAGGCGAGATGACGGCACATCAGAGGTCCCTCGCGGTGCGGAAGCCGGAGAAGATCTGCCGCCGCACCGGCAGGTCCCAGTTGCGGAAGGTGCCCCGGCAGGCCACCGGGTCCACCGCGAAGGAACCGCCCCGCAGCACCTTGTGCTCCGGGCCGAAGAACACCTCCGAGTACTCCCGGTAGGGGAAGGCCCGGAAACCCGGGTACGGCAGGAAGTCGGACGCCGTCCACTCCCACACGTCGCCGATCAGCTGGCGCACCCCGAGCGGGGACGCCCCGGCCGGGTAGCTGCCCGCGCGGGACGGGCGCAGGTGCCGCTGCCCAAGGTTGGCGTGGGCCGGGGTCGGGTCCGCGTCGCCCCACGGGTAGCGGGCCGAGCGGCCGGTCGCGGGATCGAAGCGGGCGGCCTTCTCCCACTCGGTCTCCGTGGGCAGCCGCCGCCCCGCCCAGCGGGCGTAGGCGTCCGCCTCGTACCAACTGACGTGCAGAACCGGTTCTTCATCGGGGACGGGCTCGGTCACCCCGAAGCGGCGGCGCAGCCATTCGCCGCCCTCCCGGTGCCAGAACAGCGGCGCCTCGATCGAGTGCCGGCGGATCTGGTCCCAGCCGGCCGGCGCCCACCAGCGCGGTTCGTGGTATCCGCCGTCCGCCATGAAGGCGCGGTACGCGGCGTTCGTCACGGGCAGCGTGTCCATCCAGAACGCCTCGGTGTCCCTCCGGTGCGCCGGCCGTTCGTTGTCCAGCGACCACGGCTCGGTGGAGGTGCCCATGGTGAACGGGCCCGCGGGTATGAGGACCTCGGCGGCGCCCGGCGGGTCGTAGGGCGCGTCCGGCTCCGGTGCGGTCAGCACGGGGGCACCGCGCCGCAGCTGATGGGTGATCAGCATGGTCTCGTCGTGCTGCTGCTCGTGCTGGGCGATCATCCCGAAGGCGAAGCCGTCGTCGAGGAGCGCGCTGCCCTCCAGCGGGGTCTCCTCGAGGAGGTCGAAGACCCGGCCGCGGACCTCGGCGGCGTACCGGCGGGCCTCCTCGGGCCCCAGCAGCGGCAGCTTCGGCCGTTCGGCACGCGGATGCTCGAAGGCGTCGTAGAGGGGGTCGATATCGGGGCGCATCGACTCGCGTCCGGCGACCCGCCGGAGCAGCCAGAGCTCCTCCTGGTTGCCGATGTGCGCCAGGTCCCAGACCAGCGGGGACATCAGGGGGGAGTGCTGGGCGGTGAGGTCGGCGTCGGTCACCGCGTCCGTGAGGGCCGCCGTCCGGGCCCGCGCGGCGGTCAGCGAGGCCGCCGCCCGTTCCCGCAGCCCGGGGTGGGATTCGGTGGTCATCGCAGGGCCTCCTTCCCGTCGGGCCGCAGCTGCGGCGGTTCGTCCCCCGGACATCGGCCACGCAGGACGAAGCGCTCGGTGAACGCGCCGACGGTGTCCCGGACGTGCGTGGTCGCACCGAGCCGGGGCAGGGCCTCCGTGGCCGCGCGGAAGCAGGTCTTGGCGGCCGCCCGCAGCTCGGGATCGGTCAGACCGTGGCGGGCGGCGGACCGCCAGAGCGGATTGCGGGGGGCGGGCTGCGCGCCGTAGGCGTCGGCCAGGGCCTTGGTCACCCGGTAGGCGGTCTCGGCGGCTTCCGGGTCGTCGAACAGCGCGTGCACGATGGCCACCGGGACCAGCCAGCCGTCGTCGCCGGGCTGCGCGTCGATCATGCGCAACTCCATGTGGCCGCGCGGCCGCACGGGCGGGAACAGCGTCGTGAGGTGGTAGTCCAGATCCTCGGCGGTGGGCGCCCGCAGAGCCTGCCCGTCGTCGCCCGCGCGCAGCCAGTCGCGGAAGGTCGTGCCGCGCGGGACGTCCCAGGCCTCGCCCTCGTACGACCGTACGCACATCACCTCGGTGTCCAGGGCCTGGCGGACCCAGCCGTCCCGCGGCTCCGCGTCCAGCGGCGGGGCGAGGGTGCGCCGGGCGTCCAGGTCGTCCCAGATCCCCTGGCGGGAGCACCGCCAGCCGGCGTACGGTCCCTCGTCCGCGGGGGAGTTGGCGAAGGCGGCCACCAGGACCGCACCGAGCAGGTGGGCGAGGCGCCAGCGCCGGCCGTGGCCGAGCCCGCCCGGCTCCTCGTACCCGGCGTCCACGCAGACCTGCACGGAGGCGGAGGCACACATCATGGTGCGGCCGGCCGGGCCGGTGCGGTCGAAGTATGCCTCCATCGCGTCGTAGCGCGGGCTGTTGAGCAGCCGGCGGTAGGGGAGGCGGGGATCACGGCCGAGGCCGCGCAGGACCAGTCCCTGCTCGCGCAGGGCGGCGCGGACGGCGGTCAGGTCGTCCTGGAGCCCGTCCACGCAGCCCGTGAGGGAGGTGGCGGGGGCCGAGCTGAGTTCGAGCTGTCCGCCCGGTTCGACGGTCACCCGGGAGTGCAGGGGCAGCGCACGGGCCGCGGCGTGCGCCGCCCGGAGCCGCTCGGGGGCCACGGCCAGTCCGGGCCGCTCGGCGTCCACGACCAGCCATTCGAGTTCGGCACCGAGAAGGCGGGGCGGGCCGGTCTTGAAACAGATCCCGTGGATCAGATGCTCCGCCTGTTTCTCGCTGATCGCGGGGGAGGGCGGGGCGTCGGATGGGGGATCGGCGGAGGCGGGCGCGTCCTGCGCGGGAGCGTCCGGCGCAGGCGGGGGAAAGGGCGGGGGAACGGGTGGGTCGAGGGGCATGACCGGGTCCTCTTCTCCTGTCGTCGGCCGGGACATCACCCGTGCCTACCCCTCCCTCGGGCACAAAATCCTTTGCCGCCGGGAAAGGAGGTGCACAGGATGGCGGCGTGAGCAGCAGATTGCGCGAGATCGCGCGGGAGAACGCGGAAATCCTGGCGGCCGGGGGGTACCGGACGCGGTCGGGACGGCAGGTGTCCCTTGCCGCCGCCCTGGCGGACGCCAAGGCAGGAACCAGAATATATGGGCCAAACCAGGTCATTCCAGGCGAGCAACCCGTGGGTGGGGCGCGTACGACGGTCGTCGAGGTCACGGGGGAGAGCAGTACGGTCGCTGCCCGTAGGCTCGCGACGGACCCTTCGGCGGGTCCGGGGGTGGGTCCGGCGGGGACGTCGGTGGCGGTCCTGAACTTCGCCTCGGCCCGGAATCCCGGGGGCGGCTACGTCCGCGGGGCCAAGGCGCAGGAGGAGGCCCTGTGCCGTGCCTCCGCCCTGTACGAGACGCTGCTGGAGGCTCGGGAGTACTACGAGGTGCACCGCGCGGAAGTCAGCACCTTCTACACCGACCGGGTGATTCACTCGCCCGGCGTGCCGGTTTTCCGCGACGACCGGGGCGAGCTGATGGAGTCGCCGTTCCGGGCCGGTTTCCTGACCTCGCCCGCGCCGAACGCGGGCACGATCCTGCGGCAGGAACCGGAGCGGGCCGCGGAGATCCCGGGGGCGCTGGCCCGGCGCGCGGAGCTGGTCCTGGAGGTGGCGGCGCTGCACGAGTACCGGCAGCTGGTGCTGGGGGCCTGGGGGTGCGGGGTGTTCCGCAACGACCCGGCGGTGGTGGCCGAGGCCTTCAGGGCCCTGCTGGCGACCCGCTTCGCGGGCACCTTCGAGCGAGTGGTGTTCGCGATCCTGGATCCCGCACCACACTCCCGCCAGGCCTTCGAACGAACCTTCGCCACCCCCACCCCCTGACGCGGCCGGCCGGAGCGAGGCGGCCGGCGGGTGCGGTCAGTGCCAGCCGTAGCGTTCGCGCAGACGGTCGACCACCAGCCCGAAGCGTCCCCGGTCCAGCGCGCAGGCCTCGCGCCGCATCCCCGACTCGTGCACGCGCAGCACCCGGTCGACGTCCACCCACGACTCCCGGCCCGCGCTGTCCCACGGGCCCGTCCCGATCGGCACCCATGCGCGGTCGTGGTTGTGCCGCTTGCTGGACAGCTGTACCGCGAGCAGCGTCCGGCCGCCCGCCTCGCGGGCGACGACCAGCACCGGACGGTCCTTGCCGCGGCCGTCGTTCTCCTCGAACGGGACCCAGGTCCACACGATCTCGCCCGGGTCGGGGTCGCCGTCGGGATCCGGGGCGTACTCGGTCCGCACCGGCCCGATGGCGTGCGGATCGGCCTCCGTGGTGGCCGTGGCGCCGTCGCGGCCCGGTTGCTCCGTGTAGCCGCTGCTGTGCTGCGAAAGTGCCGTCATTGCGGGGAGATTACTGGCTTCTCGGCGCGAAGGACAGCCGCGGCGGTCACGCTCCGCATCCGGCGGGCGTACCGGCGATACCGCCGTACCGCTGCGGGCGCCTGTGGCGGGAAGCGCGCCGTCCAGGTGGTGCTGCCTCGGCCGGGCGCCCGCACCAAGGTTCGCAGAAGGACCAGGACCGGGTTCCCGTCCGGTCTCACTCCACCGCATCGGGTGGCCGCTCCGGGGGCTGCTCCGGCGAACCGTCCGGTTCCGGGTCCGGTGCCGCGCCCGGGTCGGCTCCCGGTTCCGGCGCCGGCTCTTCGTCCTCGTCCGTGTAGGACCGGAGGTGCACGATCACCGTGTTCGCCACGGCCACGAAGGGGACGGCGACCACTGCGCCGCCGATACCTGCGACAAGCCCTCCGGTGGTGACGGCCAGGACCACGGCCAGCGGATGGATCCGGACCGCGCGCCCGAGTATGAACGGTTGGAGGATGTGCCCCTCGATCTGTTGAACGAGGAGCACCACCAGCAGGGCCATCAAGGCGGTGAAGACGCCCTGGGTGACGAGCGCGACGATCACGGCGAGCGCGCCGGAGGCGATGGCGCCGATCAGCGGCACGAAGGAGGCCAGGAAGATCACCACGGCAATGGGGATGGCGAGGGGGACGCCGAGGAAGTAGATCCCGACACCGATGAACACCGCGTCGATCAGGGCGACGATCAGCGTTCCGCGGATGTAGGCGGTGAGGGTCCGCCAGGCCGGCGGGCCCGCTCCGGCAACTCGGGGCCGCACGGTGACTGGCAGCAGCCTCAGTATCCACTCCCAGACCTTCCTGCCGTCGTACAGCAGGAAGAGCGTGATGAACATCGCCAGGAGCATGCCGGTGATGACCTCGATCAGAACGGTCACTCCCTGGAGACCGGTCGAGGTGATCTCGCTGGTGCTCGTGCCGATGGCGTCACTCAGGCGCTCGGTGATGTCGTTGATCTGCTGCTCGGTCACGTGGAACGGGCTGTCGAGGAGCCACCGTTTCAATTCCGCGATGCCTTCTTGGAGCCGCTCGGACAGACTGTCGAGGTTGTCGAGCACCTGCCATACGACGAACCAGCCGATCAGCCCGAGGGCGAGGAACCCGCAGAGCGCCGTGACGACGGTGGCGAGCCCCTGAGGCAGCCCCCGGCGGTGCAGACGGGCGACCGTCGGCTGGAGCAGCGCGGTGATCAGCAACGCGGCGACGAAGGCCAGGGCGACCAGCCGCACGGAGTCGATCACCCGCATCAGGACCCACACGGTGGCCGCGAGGACCAGGAACCGCCAGGCGACCTCGGCCGCGACCCGCATGCCCCAGGGCGCCGCACGGACCGCGTCCGGAGCGCGATCGCGGGCCTGGGCACGGCGGAGGCGGACCGTTCGTTCCCGCTCGGCCGCTTCCTCGGCGTCGTGGCGGGCCAGCGCCCGCGCGCGCCGCTCACCGGCCGCGGTCGCGGCGCCCTTCGCGCGGCTGTAGATGGCACGGATCCCGGACATCCGGACCTCCCTCCGCCCTCTATGTCCGTCTGCCCCCGTTTTGTGGTGATCAGGCGGTCGAGTGGGGATCCGGGTGCGATGGTGAGCGACCGGTGCCGGACAGAGCTGTCCCGTCCCGAGAGCAGGTCCCTGGCCAGGACCCCGGTAGCGATCCACGGCAGCGCCGATTCGTCGCTGCGACGGCAGGACATCAGAACCGGCGCGCGCTCGCGCACGCTGCGAGCAGCGCCGCAGAGGAGTGCCGACCAGCCCCGTCCTTCGCGACGCGCTGCGCATCACCTCGAAGTCGATTTCACGCGCGTGGTCCTCTGTGGCTGCGCCGGGCTGAATGCCCTCCTTCGGAGGGCGGCCCGTCGATCACGTCGATCACGCCGGGCTGGCGGCCCCCGGCACTGCCTGGGTGTTCCCTTACTCTCACCCACGAGGGAATCCGGCGCATGGAGGCCGAGGAGCCTCTCGGAGCGGTCGGGGCGCCGGGGCCCCCGGCCCGCCGATGCCCCCCGTCGGAGAAAAGTCCGTTCCTCAGTGGTCGGCATCCGTGGGGTGGGCTCGACGACCGGTGTCGTCGGGCAGGCCCGGCGGCCTCGGCAGAGGGTCGCTGAAGCGGTAGGCCGCGATCCGCGCGTCGTGCTGGGCGTTGAGCAGGTGGATCCAGCGCATGCCGACGGCGGTCGCGATGATGATCACGGCGATGAGGACGAGGGTTTCCACCGAACTCACCTCCAGCCGTTCGCGGACAGCGGGAGGGCGCTTCGTCCGAAGGGGTCCCCGAGGGTGGGCATGCAGGCCCCGCCCTCGTCTTCCCAAGCGGCTTCCCGGCGGCGCGCGGCGCGGGCGCCGCGTCCGATGACGGCTTCGTTGGCCATCAGGACGCCTGCGGTGAGGACGCTGCCCGGAATCGCCGCTGCCGTCATCAGGCGGGCCGCAGCTGCGGGTGCGGTCTCGGGCGGGACGACGAGGAGGTCCCAGCGGCCGACGGTGTAGGAGAGCAGGATGAGCTTGTCGGGGTCCTGTTCGGTGAACCAGCCCACGTGCAGGACGCGCCCGGCCATGGCGACCGTGCGCGGGACGGCGGGCCAGCGGGCGGGGTTCACGGTGAGGCGGGTGATGCGTCCCCAGGTTTCGTCCAGGGCGGCGGCGAGAGCGGGGAGCTCGGCTTCGAGGTCGCGGGAGTAGGGCCACCAGGCACCGTCCAGCTGGCCGGCGAGCGCGGTGGCAGGGGTGAGGGACAAACGGGCCGCGGGCTCTGTGGCGGGGTCGCGGGGCGCGGTCCGGTCGAGGGTGGTGGTCATGGTGTGGACCTGCCCCCGGACTGCCTGTCGGCAGTCCGGTTTTTAGGCGATCGCCGGAAATGACACCCGCGTGAAAGCCGGTGTGCGAAGTACTCCCGGTGCTTTCACTGTACGCCTGTTCGGGGTGGTAAAGCTGATCTGACCAGGTATTTTCCGGTGGGCGGGGTTGCCGGGAGCGTGAGTACCGTGAAAGGACGACAGGTCGCGCACCTCGCCCGGCCGGCACCGCACCGGTGCCGGCCTGCGACGCGGTACGGCCCCACCCCTGGGCGGGCGACACCACATGGCTGATTCCGACGTCCCCCCACGCCCACGCCCCGCTGCTCCTGCCGGATGCGATCCACTCGGTGATCAACCCGGGTACGGCCCTGCTGCGACTGGAGACCACGAGCTCCCGGGAGGGGCTCCTGGACGGCGCCTGGTGGCCGCGGACCCGTGACATCGCAACCGAGCTGCCTGCGCTGATCAGTGTCCTGACCACGCACCTCGGCCCGATCACCCGGGTGGGCGTGGAGGCGTCCGCCTGGAACGACCTGCCGTCCCGCCTGGTCGTCGACGGCCGGGTCGTGCACCTCGACTCCGACCCGGTCGGCGACGACACCGTCCTCGTTACCCGCGGCCACAACGACCACTTCGGCCTGCTGGTGGTTCCGCCCGGCACCACCGACGACGCGGCCCGTGAAGCGATGGCCCGCGCGGTCCGTGCCGACAACGTCACGCAGGCCGCTCAGATCCTCATCGCCACCACGCCCGAACCCGAGTAGAGGAAAGCCCTTCCTCCGGCACGGACGACATCGCGGCAGCGGCCAGGCCCTCCCTCGTCCGAGGAGGTGCCCACATCGTGAAGGTCTCCGGGATCCTGATCCTCGTGGCGGCCCTGGTGCACCTGGGCATGCACGGGCCGCGTTCCGGACGCCAGCACATCCGCTGAACAGGCCGTTCGGGGCCAGGACAGCGACCCTCAGAGGTTCTCGTCGTGCAGGTCCTCTTCACGCAGCAGGTCGTCCTCGCGGCGGCGCTCGGTTTCCTCCTTGCCCCGGCCCTGCTTCTGTGCCTGCTCACGCGACGGCCTGCCCGGCTGGGGGTGCGCGGGATCCCCGGGGCGCTGATGGCCATGCGCCTCGCTGCCCCTGCCCGGCTCCTGACGCTTGTGCTGCTTACCACCCATGACGACGACTCCTCGTGATGCGGGGGTTCGGATCCTTATCGGACCACGCTGACACGCAGCGTCACGCTCGGCATCACGTCGCCCACGAAACGAGGCATCCGGGTGAAACGGGTGGTCATCCGCCGGACCCGCCTTCCTGCGCGTCAGGGAAGGGCGCCGCCCGCACGTGCGCGGGGACGGCACCGCATGACCGCGAGAAGTGCCGACACGGCAGCGCGACACGACCCCGAGGCGGATCCCGCTGCACCTTCGGCGTGGCATCCTGCTCGCCGGAAAAAGGGTTCACGGAGCGGAGGAACACACCCCGTGGGTGTCGACACGAATCCCACCGTCAGCAGGCGCCGGTTGGGATCGGAGCTGCGCCGGCTCCGGAAGGCCAGTGGTCTGACGACGCTGCAGGTCGCGGAGCAACTGCTGATCTCCCAACCGAAGATCAGCCTCCTGGAGAACGGCCGCCGCCACATCAAGCCGCGCGACGTGCGCGACCTCTGCCGCCTGTACGGAGTCCAGGACCAGCAGCTCCTCGACGACCTGATGCGGCTGGCCCGGGAATCGGGCCGACAGGGCTGGTGGAACTCCTACGGCGACATCCCGTACGGCGCCTACATCGGCCTGGAGGCCGAGGCCGCGGCGATCCGGACCTACGAGCCTTTCGTGGTCCCGGGCCTGCTGCAGACTCCCGCCTACGCCCGGTCGGTCATCGCAGGAACGATCCCGCACACCACCGCCGAACAGGCCGCCGCACGCCTCCAGGTACGGCTGCGGCGCCAGAGCCGACTCGCCGCCCCCGGGGCCCCGATGCGCTTATGGGTCGTGCTGGACGAGTCGGCTGTGCGGCGCGTCGTGGGCAGCCGTGAGGTGATGCGCGAGCAGCTCGAGCATCTGACCCACCTCGGCTCCCAGCCGCACATCACCCTGCAGGTCCTTCCCCACGAGGCAGGGGCGCACCCCGGTGTCTCGGGGCAGTTCTCCTTGCTCGAGTTCGCCGGCACCACCGACGCGAGCGTGGTGTATCTGGAGAGGTTCACCAGCGACCTCTACGTGGAGAAACGATCAGACGTGAGGCTCTACGCAGACATGTACGCGCACCTGCAGGCCCGGGCGCTGAGCCCGGTCAGCACCCGGCAGTTCATCGCGGAGGCCATCAAGGGGTACATCGACACGGAATCCCCCTCGGCCGGCTGCCTGTTGCCCGCACCGCACCCGTGACGACCGTGGGGTGTCGGCCGAGCCGGCTACGCGCGCCCGGACCGAGGGCGCACCTTCGGTGTGGTGGTGTCCTGCTGCGCAGGAGCAGCCGGCTGCTCGGAGGCGGGTGCGCCGGGCCTGGCGGGCCTGCCCTGCAGGGGCACGAATCCGGATCCCGTCGCTCGGCCGGGTGCCGACGGCCCCGTTTCCGTGCGTCGGGCCGCGCGTCGCCACAGGCGGGGCAGGAAGGCGTAGAAGCGGTCGGGAAGGAACACGGCGTCCGCCACGATCATCGCCCCGGAGAACACGGGCAGTCCCAGGAGCACTGCGATACCGATGTGCATGCCCAGCAGCACCGTCAGGACGGGGTACTTGAGCCTGCCGAAGAGCACGAACGGGAAGGCGACCTGCAGGAGCACCGTCAGGTAGCTGGCGATCGCGATCACGAGCGGGTACTCGTCCACGAGGTGGGAGAGTGCGGGCCAGGGCTGGAACAGTTCGAGGTTCAGCGCGTAGTGGAGAGCGGTGCCGCCGCCCCAGGTAGGGCCCTGGATCTTGTACAGGCCGGCCGATCCGTAGAGGAAGCAGACCTGTGCCCCGATGACGAGGATGCCGCAGTTGTGCACCACCGTGATCAAGGTGGTCCGAGCGTCCAGGAGCGGCTGTGCGCGGAAGCTCCTCGCCGGCTCCGGGGCGCTGCCCGCACGGGCTGCCTTGAGCCGGTCTCGGCGTGCGTCGAGGGACCAGCGCCGACCGCACGCGGTGAGGACGAGGTAGAGGGACATCAGCAGGATCAGGTTGTCGCCCCCGTCCGTCATGAAGATCGATCGGGCGTGGAAGGAGGTCACCACGACGGCGAAGAGGACGGACATGGCCCGGGTCCGCCAGCCCAGCATGAACAGCGCGGAGGTGACGAGGGCCGTCACGTAGCAGAGTTCGAAGTAGGCGCGGCTGTCGGACAGGATCAGGATGCTGTTCCAGCCCGTCTGGTCGAAGAGCTGCTGTGCCAGCGCCGGTGTCCAGGGGGAGCCCGGGCCCCAGATCTCGTCACGGTGCGGGAACTCGCGCAGCAGGAAGACCAGATAGAGCAGCCCGTAGCCGATGCGCAGGACCGACGCGGCGTACAGGGAGATCGGCCGGTCGGTGAGAAGCGCCCACAGGTCGCAGATCCGGTCGCGGAGCCACCGGTGGGCCGTGCCGGCGATGGACGGCTCATGGGCCGCAGCCCGGTGCGGCGTGGCGGCCGTGGAAGGGGGCTCGGGGATCTGTTCACTTCCCATGGGAGGTCACCTTCCACCAGGGCAGGAGCCGGTCCTCGGTGGGTGCCGGCGGGCGGGTCCCGGCCGCTGTGCCGGGCGCAGCGACGGGCAGCGTGACGACCCGGAGCTGAATGAACTCGAAAGTGCGACCGTCGCTGTGGGAGGCGACGCGGTCCACGGCGATGTTGCGCAGGTACGTCTGCAGCATCAAGGCGCGTTCCGAGCGTGCCGTGTCGCTCCCTCCGTGCGTCTCGACATAAGAGGTCCAGGCGCGGCGCAGGAGGTTCTGGGATGTATGGCTCGGAAATACGCTGTGGTCGACGGCGGAATGGTCGACGGCAGCCAGGTCGAACCAGGGGGTCACCTGCACTGCCCCCTTGGGATCGGTGTGTGCGGTCCTCGCCAGGATTTTCCGGTTGAAGGAGTCGGGGTCCGGGGCGAAGAGCCGCCAGTTCTGTTCGAACAGCGGGAATACCCATCCATTGACCTGTGAGGCGTACCGCTTCGATACAGGGTTGGGCGGAGCCACATGAAGGAACACCAGGACGACGTGAACCAGAGCCGTTGCCAGACAGAGGACTACGGCCGTGCGCAGCCCTGCTTTCACCGTGCGAGCGCCAAGGGGCGGCTTGCCCGTTCTGGCCGCTTCGTCATGGCGCTGCTGGGGGACCGGACCGGGAGCGGACTGCTGAAGTTCCCTCACGTCCGCAGATTCAATTCCGCTCGACACCGCCCACCCGGTCTTTCTCATGTCTGCTGCTTCGCCTGGGGTCTCCGCGACCCTCACCCGCGGCGCGCGGCGGATTCGATGAGGATTCCGCCGCGCGCCGTCATCCGATGAACGGGCTTCGTACCGCCTGCCTAGCCCTCGTGGCCTTCGTGGCCCTCGTGGCCCGCGGGCTTGTTGCCGTAGCCGTAGTGGTCACCGGGCTTCCCGTCGGGGCCGTGGCCGTGGTGGTGGTCCGGCTTGCCGGGTCCCTCGTCGTGCCCGTTGCCCGGCCCGCCGTGCTCCGGACCGTGGTGCTCCAGGCCGTGGTCCGGGCCACCGGGTCCGCCGTGGCCGGGGCCGCCGGGCCGACCGCCGTGCCCGCCGGTGACGTTGCCCCCGGTGATGGTGCCGCCGGTCGTGTTGCCGCCGGTCGTGTTGCCACCGGTGCTGTTCCCGGCCGTGTTGCCCGAGGTGTTCCCGGAGGTGTTGCCGGCGATGTTCCCCGAGGTGCCGCCCGACACGAGGTCGACGATCGGTCCGCCCAGGAGACCACCACCGATCAGACCCACGGTCGTGCCGGTCGTCGTTCCGGCGGTCGGCGTTCCGGTGGTTCCGGTGGTCGTGCCGGTCGTCGTTCCGGTGGTCGTGCCAGTCGTCGTACCAGTGGTCGTGCCGGTCGTCGTACCGGTGGTCGTGCCCGTGGTCGTTCCGCCGGTGGCGCACCCGCCGAGGAAGATCCTGTTGGTGTCGAGCGTCACGGCACCGTTACGGGCCAGCGCCCGGCCCTCGATGTTCGTCCCCGTGGTGACGCTGATCGAGGTCAGAGCCATGATGGTGCCCACGAAGGTGGAGGTGGTGCCGAGGGTGGCCGAACTCCCGATCTGCCAGTACACGTTGCACGCCGACGCGCCGTTCGTGAGGAGCACCCGGCTGTTGGACGCCGTCGTCAGGGCTTCGGGGATCTGGAACACCCAGACGGCGTTGGGGTCGCCCCCGGCGTCCAGGATCAGGTCGCCGGTGAGTCCGACACCGGCGACAGCGGTGTGGACGCCTGGAAGCAGTGTCTGGCCGGCGCCGATTCCCGCCGGGAGCGCGAAGTCCGTGGCCTGGCCCGCAGCGTTGTTGTACGCCTGGACCAGGTCGGACTTGGCCTGGAGCGCCACGGCGTCCGCAGCGTGCACGGCGCCGAGCACCAAGCCGGGCGGGAATCCGGAGATGGCCGGGTTCGGGTGTGTCCCGAGGTCGTGACCGATGACGGAGGGTCCGGTGTTGGTCACTCCCTGACCTGCCAGAACAGAGTAGCTGGCGGCTGTGGCCAGGGGCACCGGCGTAGCGATAGCCAAGGCCGGCGTGGGCAATCCGGCGACCATGACAGCGGCAACCGTTCCGGCGACGGCCGTGGCCAGCCAGCCGGACAGGGCGCGACGCTGAGCCGCTTGGAACTTCAGCTTCATCAAGAGCCATTTCCTGTGGAGGCGGTGGCGTCCCGGGTCCTACCGCCGGCCCGGGACGCCGTGGTGTGTCGCCGCCGCATATCACGCAGGAAATTTCGCGCACCAATCACGGGTAAGGCGGGAAGGGGGGATTAATACAAAAGCATTCCAGGGTCGAAATTGCGATTAAAGTAATCGAACTGGGGTTGTCGATCATCCGACATTCCCCCGAATGGGTAGAGCTGAATTAACTCACATGAGGCAGCACCGCACACTTGCCCAAATGGACTCCGCCCCCGCACACGGGGACGTACCGCCAGTCAGGCGATCTCGCGAATTCCGCGGGACGGGCGTGGCGGCAGTCCGTCGCCACATCCGCAACGTTGGGCACAGAGAACGCCCCCGGTGCGGGCGCAGTTCGCGATGCCCTGAGGGTGCCAGGCGGCTGGGGAAGGGCCCGGCCCGCGATGACCGGGCGGAGGGGATGGCCTGGGCTGTCGCACGAGCGGATCGGGCAGCGGGGCTCAGCCCGTGACCAGGGCCATGACGAAGCCGTCGTACCCCTTGCCGCCGACGGTCTGCAGGGCGGTGGAGGTGAGCCGGGGGTGCTCGGCGATGAGTTCGGTGAAGCGGCGCACGCCCCGGACCCGGGGGTCGGTACAGGCGGGGGCGACGGCGCCGTCCCGGACGACGTTGTCGCCGATGATGACGCTGCCGGGCCGGGTGGGCCGGAGGGCCCACTCCAGGTACGCGGGGTTGGACGGCTTGTCCGCGTCGATGAACACGAGGTCGAAGGGGGCCAGGCCGGTCAGCTCCGGCAGCTGGTCGACGGCCCTGCCACGACGGATCTCGACCCTGTCCTCCAGCCCGCCACGGGCGATGTCGGCGGCGGCGGTGTCGGCGCAGCGCGCGTCGACCTCCAGCGTGACCAGCCGCCCGCCCTCGGGCAGCGCTCTGGCCGGCCAGTGGTGCTGTAGCCGCCGAGGGTGCCGATCTCCAGGATGGTGCGGGCGCCGCGGATCCGGGCCAGGAGGTTCAGCAACTTGCCCTGGTTCGGTGCGACCTGATGGGCGGGAAGCCCCGCGGCCTCGCTGTCCGCGGCGGCGGCCCTCGGTGCATGTGAAGGATGGTCCGGTCAGGGTGCGTCCGCCTCGTGGTGCGCGCCCGTGCACAGCGCCCAGACGACCAGGATGTTGACGGCGATGAGCACCAGCGCCCACAAGGGGTAGTACGGCAGCCACAGGAAGTTCGCGAAGGCGCCCAGTCCGGCGACGGTGATACCCAGATAACGCGCCCACAGGGCGCCGCTGAAGAGGACGGCGCAGCCGGCGGCGACGAGGACGATGCCCAGGATCAGGTGGACCCAGCCCCAGCCGGTCAGGCTGAACTCGAAGAGGTAGTGACGCGTCACGACGAACAGGTCGTCGCTTGCGAGCGCGGCGATCCCTTCGAAGAACGCCATCGCTCCACCGAAGATCATCAGGACTGCCGCCATGACGGTTCTGCCCGACGTGGCCGCGTGCCACGGGTCCGGGTGCGTGCGGGCCGCCTGGGGCCTGCTGGCGTCAGTGGCCATTTCGGTCTCCTTGGGTGGCAGGGCCGGGCCGGGCAGGGCCGGGACCGGCGAGATCCCCCCTTCAGCGTGTCACGGGGGCCTACCCTCTGCATTCCGGCCTGTCCGCCCCCCTGCATATCCGCATCACCTCGCCGCGACCGCCCGCCCTGGCGGCGGCTTCCCCTCAGCCCGGGCGCCGTGCCGCCCAGCCCTCGACCGCCTCCACCTGCGCCGCCAGCCCCAGCAGCAACGGCTCCGAGTCCGCGGGCCCGAGCAACTGGGCTCCCATGGGCAGCCCGTCGTCCGTCAACCCGGCCGGGATGTTCACTCCGGGCCAGCCCAGGACGTTCCAGGTCCAGGCGTACGGGCAGGCGGCGATCATCGCCCGGTCCGTGGCCATGGCCCCCAGCCCCGCCAGCGCCCCGACGCGCAGCGGCGCAGTGGCCGTCGTCGGGGTCAGGACCACGTCGTAGCGACCGAAGATCTCGCCGACCCGCCGGCGCAGCAGGGCCTCCGCCCGACGGGACACCCGCAGCGGCAGGCCTCCCAGCAGCCGGCCCGTCCGTACGGCCTCGTGCGTCCGCGGGTCCAGCAGCGCCGGATCCGGCATCCGCGCCGCCCAGTCCCGTACGCCGCTGGTCGCACGGGGTACGAAGGTCAGGCCGATCGGGCCGTAGCGGGGGTCCTCCAGGATCACCTCGTGCCCCAGCGACTCCAGCCGGGCCGCCAGCCGCTCCACCGCGGAACGGACTTCCGGGTCGAGCGACTTGGGCGTCGCCGTGAACGCCATCTTGAAGGACAGCGCGATCCGCAGCCGGCGCGGGGTGCGCCGGGCCGCCTCGACCGCGCAGATGCGCGCCGGGCGGTGCAGGTCCTCGGGGTGCGGGCCGCTCGCCGCGTCCAGCAGGAGCGCCGCGTCGGCCACGGTCCGGGCGAGCACACCGTTGACCGTGAGCCCGTTGAACGACTCCGGCTCCGGCCAGGTGGAGATGCGGCCGCGCTGCGGTTTCACTCCGACCAGATGGGTCCAGGCGGCGGGGATCCGCACCGACCCGGCGCCGTCCGAACCGAGCGCGGCCGGGACCAGGCCCGCCGCCACGGCGGCCGCCGAGCCGCCGGAGGAACCGCCCGGTGTGTAGGACCGGTTCCACGGATTGCGGGTCTCGCCGAAGGCCCCGCCCTCGGTGAAGGGCCACTGGCCCAGTTCCGGCGTCTGGGTCTTGCCGACGATGACCGCACCGGCGGCCCGCAGTCGCCGCACGGCCTCGCTGTCGGCGGTCTTCGGGGCGAAGGAGCCGGCGCAGCCGAACGCCGTCGGCTCGCCGGCCACGTCCATGTCGTCCTTCACCGCGAGCGGCACGCCCAGCAACGGCAGCCGCTCGCCCGCGGCGAGCCTGCGGTCGGCCGCGTCCGCCTCGGCGAGCGCGGCTTCGGCGCGCACGGTCCGGAAGGCGTTCAGCTCGGGCTGCGATGCCGCGATCCGGCCCAACGCCTGCTCGGTCAACTGCACTGCCGAAACGCTCCCTTCGGCAAGGGCGGCGGCCATCCCGACCAGTCCGCCGGCCGTCGCCGACTCCGCTCCCGACCGAGCCGGGACCGCTGCCGTGGCAGGACCCGAGGACTGCGACATCGTGAACCACTCCCCCCATTACCGATCGGTAGGAAGACGGTAACGGGGAGGGGGAGCCACGTCATCCGTCAGAGCAGATGCGACACCTCCTCGCCCCAGGACGCGAGCGTGTCGACGGCGCGCAGGCGGTGGGGACCCTCGCGGAGGGCGGTGGCGCGGACGCGGTCCTGGTGGCCCGGTATCCGGTCGGCGAGGGCGGGCAGCCGGAGAACGGCCAGGACGAGACCCAGAGCCGCCGCGCGGACCTCGGCCGACCCGGCGTCGAGGAAGGGCAGCGCGGCCGCGTGGAACTCCGGGGCGAGGTCGAGGAACGCCTCGAGGTCCTCCGCTTCGCCGTAGGGCCGCTCCCGCTGGGCGATCGCCTCGACGACCGAGTCCCCCAGCCAGGTCAGCAGACCGGCCCGCAGGAGGAAGGGGGCCTGCGGACCGAACTCGACCTCCTCCTGCGCGACACGGTCGGTGACCGGTGCGAGCGTCCGCGGATCCCCCAGGACGGCGGCCACGAACCGGGCGGCGGGAGCCGTGGCCGTGTAGAACACCTGCTGGCGCGTGTGCGCCTCGACCAGGGCACGGAAGGCCCAGCCCTGGACGGCGGGGTCGTCGTCCAGCAGCTCCAGCAGCATCACGGGCGTGGCCGGCGCCACCTCGGGGCAGCAGTGCTCCACCGCGTTCCAGTCGGTCCGCAGCAGGAGGTCCCGCGGATCCACCCGGCCTTCGTTCGCTCTCTCGTCGCTCATGGGGCCAGTGTCGCAACCACCACTGACACCGGCCCGGGTGCACCACGGCCCGCCGAACGGGGCAGCAGAGCAGGCACGTTCGAGTACGCGGCCTGCGTCGGCAGGCCGAGTTGCACATCACGCTCCCCCTCCCGGAGAGCCTGCGCAAGTGGTCGCGGCCCCGTCGGCGGGAGAGGGAGGCCGCGCGCCCGTGTGGCGCCGCGCCGCGGTCGACGCGAGGAGGTCCGTATCCGCGTCGGGCGGGCAAGAGGGCGGGGCCGCCACCGGGTTCGGTGGCGGCCCCGCGCAGGGGTGATGCGGTACGGCGTCGGTGACCGGGGGTCAGGAGCCGGTGGCGCGGGCCGAGCCGGTGCTGGCGCCGCTGGTGTCGCCCAGGAAGCAGGTGACCTCGCGGTCACCGAGGGCCCAGGTGGTGGCCTGCGGGAAGTAGTAGAAGACCTCGAGCTTCTCCGAGAGCTTGGGGTTCTTGCCCACGTAGTCCGTCAGCAGCGTGCCGGAGCACTTCTCCTCGGCGAGCGCGGTGACCTTCTCCGTGCCCGGGTACGCCCCGTCGTCCAGGTTGAAGACCGCGTACGCCTCGCCCTCGTGCGGCTGGTCGCAGGGCAGCACGCGCACCGAGAAGGAGGCCTGGCCGCCGTCCTCGTCCTGGTACTCCGCCAGGTCGCCGCCCGTGTTGAAGCAGTCGCCCTTGCGGATGTCGCTCACCTTGCTGGAACCCGAGTCGGTGACCTGGCCGCCGGCATCGCGCTTCGGCGACGGGCCGTCGTCCAGCGCGCCGGAGATGCCGAGGACCAGGAGGATTCCGTAGAAGGCGATCGTCACGCAGTGGATGACGATCGCCGCCACGGCGAAGCCCTTGCCCTTCTCGCCGCGCTTGCGGATCTGGGAGAGGGCCACGATGCCGAGGACCAGGGGGACCAGCGGCAGGGCGCACGCGAGCGACATGACGAACGCGACGATGGCCAGCGCGTTGTTCTTCTGCGGCGCCGGCGGCACGTACCAGCCCTGCGGGCCGCCGTACGGCGCGGGCTGCCCCGGCTGTCCGTACGGTCCCGGCTGCGGGTACGGCTCGGGGGACGACGGGGGACCGGGCGGTATGGACATGCGAGGGGAGCTCCTTGCTCAGAGGGTGAGCTCGATGGTCGCACGGGGCACCGACATCCCGAGCCCCGGTATCTCCAGCCCCTGACGCGACGGCGCGTCCAGGACCCACCCTCCCAGGGAGGCCGTGCCCCGTCGAAGTCGTCGCGGTGAACGGAGAATTCCGGTCGAAAGTACGGGCCAATGAGGCTCGGCGCACGCCACACCAGGGGTGCGCGCCGCCATGTCGCGACGGCGAGGGTGCGACGGAGCACGACAGGGTGGCGGCACGACGGGGCACGCGCCACGTGCGGGTACGCACGGGTCGAGGGGGGTGCGATGAGGATGCACGGCTGCAGTAACACGTGCCAATGACTCGTGTCATCACGGTGTGGCACCTGATTTCGGCCATCCGCCAGACCTGGGGTGCATGCGTTCTGGAAAGATGCCTCGGCAATGTCTGAGTCATCGAAGTCGCCGAAGCCGCTGCCGCTCCCCGTCCCGACCAGCGCGGACGTGGCCCGGCGCGCGGGCGTGTCCCGCGCCACGGTCTCGTACGTGCTGAACAACGCCGAGGCCGTCCGGATCAGCGAGCCCACCCGCCGCAGGGTCCGCGAGGCCGCCGAGGAACTCGGGTACGTCCCGCACGCCGCCGCCCGCAGTCTGCGCGCCGGACACACCAGGATCGTGCTGCTGCCCACCCCGCACGTGCCGATCGGGCCCCTGTACAGCACCTTCCTCAACGAACTCCAGTGGGCGCTGCGCCGACTCGACTACACCGTCGTGCAGTACGGGAGCCTCGGACTCAGCGGGGACGAGGCCGCGCGGGCATGGGCGGAACTGCGTCCCGTGGCGGTCATATCCCTCGGCGGGACCACGCTCTCCTCGCACGACGTCGCCACCCTCAAGCGGGCCGGTGCACGCGCCGTGATCACCATGGGGCCGGTCGGCGTTCCCGGGGCGCACGCCCTGGTCATGGACCAGCAGGAGGTCGGCGCCCGGGCCGCCGCGCACCTGGTCGGGCGGGGCCGCCGCAGGATCGGCGTGGTGGTTCCCCGGGAGGAGGGCATGGAGCTGTTCTCCGCACCCCGGCTGGCGGGTGCCCGGCGGGTGGAGGGTGCGGAGGTCGAGGCCCTCCCGATGGCCTACTCGGAGGAGTCGGCGGCGGAACTCGCCGCCCGATGGCGCGGACTGCGGCTGGACGCGGTGTTCGCCTACAACGACGAGTACGCGATGCTGCTCATGCGGGCCCTGCAGGACGAAGGGCTGCGCGTTCCCGAGGAGGTCGCCGTGATCGGCGCCGACGACCTGCTCATCGGACGGCTGCTGCGGCCCCGGCTGAGTACGGTGCGGATCGAGATGCCGACGGGCGACCACCTGGCGTCGCTGGTGGACCGCGCGGTGCGCGAACCGTCGGAGGTCACCGAGCGGCACGACCTGATGACCGCCGAGGCCGTCCGCCGCGAGTCGACCTGACGTCACCCGGATCCGGCCCACCCGAGCCGCACACTCCGACCCGCCCAGGTCCGGCGCACCCGCCCAGGTCCGACCCCCGTTGCCCCACGCCCCACGCCCCACGCCCCACGGCCCGCCGCCACCCGGCCGGACCGGTCGTGCGGGGCCGTCCGGCGGCCCGCATCCCCAGGGGGCCGTTGACAGGCGGTGACCTGCGGACGGAGACTGCGGGCGCGCCCCACCGGGCGTGCCCGGTGGCGTGCCCCGGTGCCGACACCGGCACCGATGCGCCCGCGCCCGTACGGATCCGCCCAGGAGAGACCCCATGAGCATCCGCACCGTCCGCGACGTCTACGTCGTCGACGCCGTCCGCACCCCGATCGGCAAGTTCGGCGGCGCCCTCGCCGGGGTCCGGCCGGACGACCTGGCCGCGCACGTGGTGCGCGCGCTGGTGGACCGTACGCCCGACCTCGATCCGGCCCGTATCGACGACGTCGTCTTCGGCGACGCCAACGGCGCGGGCGAGGACAACCGCGACGTGGCCCGCATGGCGGTACTGCTCGCCGGTCTGCCCGTCACCGTCCCCGGGGTCACCGTCAACCGGCTCTGCGGATCCGGCCTGGAGGCCGTGATCCAGGCCGCCCGGTCCATCGCGCTCGGCGACGCCTCGGTGGCCATCGCGGGCGGCGTCGAGTCGATGAGCCGCGCCCCCTGGGTGGTCCAGAAGCCCGAACGGGCCTTCCCCGCCGGGCACCAGCAGATGTGGTCCACGACGCTGGGCTGGCGGATGACGAACCCGCGGATGCCCGCCGAGTGGACCGCCTCCCTCGGCGAGGGCGCCGAACTGATCGCCGACAAGTACGCCGTCACCCGCGAGGCGCAGGACGCCTTCGCGCTGGAGAGCCACCGCAAGGCCGCCGCCGCCTGGGCCGCCGGTCTGTACGACGGGGAGGTCGTGCCCTACGAGGGCGTGGACCTGGCCCGGGACGAATGCATCCGTGAGGGCTCCACGCCCGAGGCGCTCGCCAGGCTCAAGCCCGCCTTCCGGACGGACGGCCGGGGCACGGTCACGGCCGGCAACGCCTCCCCGCTCAACGACGGCGCCGCCGCCCTGCTGCTGACCGACGAGGCGGGCCTGGCCGCCACCGGCCGCGAGCCGCTCGCCCGTATCAGCGTCTCCGCCGTCACCGGCATCGAGCCCCAGCTCTTCGGCCTCGGCCCGGTGGAGGCCGTGCAGCGCGCCCTCGACAAGGCCGGACGCGGCTTCGGCGACATCTCCGTCCTCGAACTCAACGAGGCTTTCGCGGCACAGGCGTTGGGCTGTCTGGCGGCCTGGCCCGAGCTGGACCCGGCCGTGGTCAACCCGCGTGGCGGCGCCATCGCGATCGGCCACCCGCTCGGAGCCTCGGGCGCCCGGCTGGCCGGCTCGGTCGCGCACCAGCTGGCCGCGGCCGGCTCCGGTACGGGCATGGCGGCGCTGTGCATCGGCGTCGGGCAGGGCATCGCGCTCGTCCTGGAGCGCTGACCCGGCGCTGACTCGGCGCGGACCGGCCCCGACCCCACCCCCACCCGGGCGTCGATCGTTTCCGGTCAGCGTTCGTCGTCAACTGCCCAATAACTGAACAGAAGTGGCGCCTCCGGTCTGGCACGATGGCGCGTGCTGCCGCCCCCCCGCCCGGCATCCCGCCCATCCCCACCCGGAGGCCCCGCGCCATGCCGCTCCTCGACCCGACGCTCTGGCAGGACGGACCCACACTCACCGGCGGCGCGGCCCCGGTCGTCGAACCGGCGACCGGCCGCACCCTCGCCACCCTCGACCTGGCCGCGCCCGCCGACATCGCGGAGGCCGCCCTGCGCGCCCGGGCTGCACAGCGCGACTGGGCGCGCACCACCCACCCGGACCGGGCGGCCGTGCTGCGCCGCGCCGGGGACCTCTTCACCGCCCACGCCGACGAGCTGCGGCAGTGGCTGGTGCGCGAGTCCGGGTCGATACCCGGCAAGGCCGACTTCGAGCTGCACGTCGCCGCGCAGGAGTGCTACGAGGCCGCCGCGCTGGCCTCGCGCCCCACCGGCCAGGTGTTGCCGAGCGAGGCCCCGCGGCTGTCGTTCACCCGCCGGGTGCCGGCCGGTGTGGTCGGTGTCGTGGCCCCCTTCAACGCCCCGCTCATCCTGGCGATCCGCTCGGTCGCGCCCGCGCTGGCGCTCGGCAACGCGGTGCTGCTCAAGCCGGACCGGCGCACGGCGGTCTGCGGCGGACTCGCGCTCGCCGCGGTCCTCGCCGCCGCCGGACTCCCGGACGGGCTGCTGCACGTCCTGCCCGGCGGCGCCGCGACGGGCGCCGCGGTCGTCGCCGACCCGCTGGTGCGGGTGGTGTCCTTCACCGGATCCACCGCCGCCGGCCGTACCGTCGGGGAACTGGCCGGCCGCCACCTCAAGCGCGCACACCTGGAGTTGGGCGGGAACTCGGCTCTCGTGGTGCTCCGCGACGCCGACGTCGGGGACGCCGTCGCCCAGGCGTCCTGGGGCTCCTTCTTCCACCAGGGCCAGATCTGCATGACGGCCGGCCGCCACCTGGTGCACGCCTCGCTCTACGACGAGTACGTCGAGCGGCTCGCCGCCCGCGCGGAGGAACTGGCCGTGGGGGACCCGTACCGCGAGCAGGTCCACCTGGGCCCGCTGATCGACCGCGCCCAGGTGGACCGCGTGCACGGCCTGGTGGAGGCCAGCACCGGGGCGGGCGCCAAGCTCGTCGCGGGCGGCACGCACCGGGACCTCTTCTACCGGCCGACCGTACTGGCGGGCGTCGCCGACGACACCCCCGCCTACGCCGAGGAGGTCTTCGGCCCTGTTGCGCCGGTACGGTCCTTCGCGACGGAGGACGAGGCGGTGGAACTGGCCTCGGCGGGACCGTACGGCCTGTCGCTCGGGATCGTGACCCGCGACATGGGGCGCGGCCTCGACCTGGCCGAGCGGATCCCGACCGGGATCGCGCACGTCAACGACCAGACGGTGGGAGACGAGGCGGTCGCCCCGTTCGGCGGTGTCGGCGCCTCCGGAACCGGCGCCCGCTTCGGCGGGGAGGCCAACCTGGACGCCTTCACGGAACTGCGCTGGACCACGGCCCGCAGCACCCCGGCGGGCCACCCGTTCTGAGGGGCGTCCCGCCGGTCCGTCCGGTGCCCGCCGCACGCCCCGGACGCACGCCCCGGACGCACGCCCCGGACGCACGCGCCGGACGGAACCGCGGAATGCCGGGGGCAGGTCGTTCGTTCCATCAGCAGACGCCAGACATCAGGAGGTCCGGACACCGTGGCTACAGTCGAGCTCACCAAGGAAAACTTCGACCGGACGGTCAGCGAGAACCCGTTCGTGCTGATCGACTTCTGGGCGGGCTGGTGCCGGCCGTGCCTGCAGTTCGCGCCCGTCTACGAGCGTGCCTCGCAGGCCCACCCCGACCTGGTCTTCGCCAAGGTGGACACCGAGGCCCAGCAGGAGCTGGCCGGTGCCTTCCAGATCACCTCGATCCCGACACTGATGATCGTCCGGGACCAGGTGGCCATCTTCGCCCAGCCCGGTGCCCTGCCCGAGGCGGCCCTGACCGACCTCATCGGGCAGGCCCGTGCCCTTGACATGGACGAGGTACGCGCCAAGATCGCCGCCTCGCAGCAGGGCGCGCAGGATCCAGGCGGCCAGGGCACCGGCACGCCGGAGGCCTGAGTGCGTGACGCGGCCGCCGCTCAGCGGTGAGACTGGGCCGCATGACTGAAGCCGTGGAGTACGACGTCGTGGTGCTCGGCGGGGGACCGGCCGGCGAGAACATCGTCGACCGGACCCGCGCCGCCGGGCTGAGCACGGCCCTCGTGGAGAACGAACTCGTCGGCGGGGAGTGCTCGTACTGGGCCTGCGTCCCCAGCAAGGCACTGCTGCGCCCGGTGCTGGCGCGGGCCGACGCCCGCCGGGTGCCGGGTCTGGCGGGCGCCGTCGAGGGCCCCCTGGACACGGCGGCGGTGTACGCCCACCGCGACTACTGGACGGGCGACTGGAAGGACCAGGGCCAGATCGACTGGCTCGACTCCATCGGCGCCGACATCCACCGCGGCCACGGCCGCCTCGTCGGGGACCGCACGGTGGCCGTCACCGGCCCCGACGGCGAGCAGCGCACGCTGTCGGCCCGGCACGCGGTGGTCGTCGCGACCGGGACCCGGGCCGTGGTCCCGGACCTCCCGGGGATCGCGGGAGCCCGCCCGTGGACGAGCCGGGAGGCGACCTCCGCGCGGCAGGCGCCCGGCCGGCTGGTCATCGTGGGCGGCTCGGTGGTGGCGTCCGAGATGGCCACGGCCTGGCAGGGACTCGGATCGCGGGTGACCGTCCTGGTGCGCGGCTCCCGGCTGCTGCCGCGGATGGAGCCCTTCGCGGGGGAACTCGTCGCCGACGCCCTGCGCGAGGCCGGGGCGGACGTCCGTACGGGTGTGGCCGTCGAGTCGGTCGTACGGGAGAACCCGACCGGGCCGGTCCGCGTGGTGCTGGAGGGCGGGGAGGCCGTGGAGGGCGACGAACTGCTGATGGCGACGGGCCGGGCGCCGCGGACCGAGGACATCGGGCTGGACGCCGTCGGACTGGCCCCCGGTGGCTGGATCGGGGTCGACGAGACCTGCCGGGTGCCGGGCTTCGACTGGCTGTACGCCGTCGGGGACGTCAACCACCGGGCTCTTCTCACCCATCAGGGGAAGTACCAGGCCCGTATCGCGGGCGCCGCCATCGCCGCCCGTGCGGCGGGCACCCCGCTGGACACCGCACCCTGGGGCGCCCACACGGCCACCGCCGACACCCGCGCCCTGCCGCAGGCCGTCTTCACCGACCCGGAGGCGGCCGCGGTGGGCCTGACCCTGGCCGAGGCCGGACAGGCGGGTCACAGGGTGCGCGCCGTCGACTACGACCTGGGCCGGGTCTCCGGTGCCGGGCTGTACGCCGACGGCTACCGTGGCCGGGCCCGGATGATCGTCGACCTCGACCGGGAGGTCCTGCTGGGAGCCACCTTCGTCGGTCCCGGCGCCGCCGAGCTGGTGCACGCGGCCACCATCGCCGTCGCCGGTGAGGTCCCGGTCGCGCGCCTGTGGCACGCCGTACCGGCCTTCCCGACCGTCAGCGAGATCTGGCTGCGCCTGCTGGAGGCCTACCGCGACCAGGGCTAGTGCTGTGACCCGGTGAACCCTTCCGGTCGCAGCACTAGCCAGGTACTGCCGAAGTAGCGCCGGTCAGGCCCGTGCCGGGCGCCGCGGGCCAGGCGGGACTTCGACGACAGGGCCTGGCCCGCCGGCCGTCCCGGCCGGCGGCGTCCGGCCTCATTCGGCGATCTCTGTGCGTTCCCACCACTCGTAGACCGGGAGCGGTCCTTCGGGCCCCTCCTGGGTCCGCGACGTGCTCCGGAAGTGCTCGTATCCGCCGCGGTGCGCAATCTTGAGGTCTTCGCCGGGAGGGGCGGCCTCGACGATCCGTTCCTGCAGATCGTCCGGGCCGCCCTCCAGGGCTGCCTTGTTCGCCATGCCCCCAGTGTTCCCATCCGCGCGCTCGCCCGCATCACGAGAGAGCCGCCCGCGGGGGCCCGTGACCTGTTCCGACGGGTGGTCACGTGGCGTGAATCAGCCGTACACCCTTGATCGAAATTAGGTTAGCCTTACCTCAGTTTCGCTGATTCCCGCACCCGAAAGGTGTTCCCGTGATGCGTGCTTCCTCCCTGCCCCGAACCGCCGCCCGCGCGGCCGTCGCCGCCTCCGCCGCCGTCGCGCTCGCCGTCGGCGCGGCCGGCTCCGCCGCGGCCGCCACCTCGACGCGTACGGTCACCGACGGCTCGACCACCTACAACCTCAGCGTCACGGCGCCCTCCTCGGCCGCCGCGGCCGGACAGAACGTCACCGTCAGCGGCAGCGGTTTCAACCCCGGCAGGGGCATATACGTAGGACTCTGCGCGGTGAACGGGGCGCAGGGCGCGAGCAAGCCCACCCCCTGCCTGGGCGGTTCGGACCAGGCCGGTACCACCGGCGCCTCGCACTGGGTCAACAACGTCTTCGGCGGCACCCTCGCCAACACCTCGAAGTTCTCTCCGGGCGGAACCTTCAGCGTCACCATCCACGTGAAGGCCGACCTGGGTGGCGGCCAGATCTGCGGCGAGACGGTCGAATGCGCCGTCGTCACCCGCGCGGACCACTTCAACTCCTCGAACCGCACGTACGACGTCCACGTCCCGGTGACCTTCAACTGACGCTCCGGCGCGCCCCGTTCGTTCCACAGCCGGTCGTCGTTCCGCAGCAGGTCCGCCCGTCGACGAGGAAGCCATGACACCCCGACACCCGCTCACCCCCGGCCGCGCCGGAGCCGCCTCCGCGGCGCTCGCGCTCGTGCTGGCCTCGGCTGCCGCCGGCAGCCCCGTCCAGGCCGCCGGGGGTGAGGGAGGCGAGGTGCCGCAGGGCACCGTCGTGTACCGGGCGACCGCGCAGTTCACGACGGCCGGCCGGGCCCGCGACCTGCTCCTGCACCCCGACTCGAAGAAGCTGTACGTCGGTTCGGAGGACCTGCCCGAGACCACCGGGTCCAACGAGAGCGGTCTGCACGTCCTCGAACCCGCCGACGGCACGGTCCGCAGCACCGTCAGCCAGGCCCCGGGCCCCACGGGCACGCTCGGCCGCCGGGCCGTGCGGCAGCTCGTCGCGCCGCTGCCCGGGGACGGGGCCGTCTTCGTCTATCCGCTGCGCGGTATCGGCACCGCCAAGGACGGGGACGCCGCGGCGGCCGGGGCCTGGGTGCCGGGCGGTTCCGTCACCGACGCGGCTCCGGGCCCCGACCCCTCGACGGTGCTGGTGGCGCAGGGCTCCGTACTGTCGGAGGTCGACCTCGCCACCGCGGTCGTCAGGCGCTCCCTCACGCTGGAGGGCGGCGACCGGTTCGCCTACGACCGGGCGCGCGGCACGCTGTGGTTCACCGACCTCGGCAACCGCCGGATGTACCGCGTGGACCTCGCCGCCTTCCAGGTCGCGGCGACCGTCGAACTCCCGGCGGGCGACGGCTTCGGGGGCTTCACCGAGGTCGATCCCGAGACCGGCGCCGTGTGGGTCGGACTGGACACCTCTGTCGTCGTCCACGACGCGGCAGGCCGGCGGATCGGTGTCATCGAGGGCGGCGGCGGGGCGGACATGCCCCGCGCGGCCGGGTTCGACGCCGCCACGCACGAGGCCTTCGTGGTGTGGCAGGACCCCGGGGACACCTCCCAGCCGGGCAGCGACGACAACGGTGCGCTCACCGTCCACCGCACGCGCGACCTCAAGGAGGCCGCGAAGCCAGTCGTACTGCCCGGCAACCATGCCCAGTCGGGCAGTGCCGCCGTCGCCGTCCAGCCCGGTGGCGCCACCGTCTTCGTGTCGGATCCGGCCGCCGGCCGGATCACCCGGCTGGAGCGCTCCATGTCCCCCCGGGTCACCCGGAGCCCCGAGGACCGGACCGTAGGCGCGGGCGCCGAGGTCTCGCTGACCGCGCAGGCCGAGGGGACCCCGGCGCCCACCGTCGCCTGGCAGGTCAGCACGGACACCGGCCGGACCTGGCAGGCCGTTCCGGGAGCGACCTCCGCCACGTACGCCTTCAAGGCCACGACCGCCGACAACGGCCGCCGCTACCGGGCGGAGTTCACCAACGACGCCGGTACCGGCCGCACCGACCCGGCCGTGCTCACCGTCACCGCAGCGGACACCACGACGGACGGAGGCGGCGGTACGGCGGGCACCTCGAACGGGGCAGGCGGCTCCGGCGGGTCCGGTGGCCCGGCCGCCTCGGCAGGCCCGGACGGATCCGCGGCCACCGTCGGCGGGGCCGGTGCGGCAAGCGGTTCGACCGGGGGTCCGGCCGGCGGTACGGCCGGCGGGGCGTCCGGCACCACGGTCGGCGGTACGGGCACCACCCCCGCCGGCGGCGCGCTCGCCTCCACCGGAACGGCCGTGGCCTCCCTCGCGGGCGCCGCACTCGTGCTCACGGCGGCGGGGTGGGTACTGCTACGCCGCACCCGCCCGAGCCGTACAGGCTGAGGTCCGCGACGGGAACGACCGGGCGATCAGCTCTCGTTGAAGGTGTCGACCGCCTCTCCCGACCAGAGACCCAGGAGAGACCGCACGTGATCGTGATCGCCCGCCTCGGCGACGTCCACCTCGGCGAACCGCCGGCCGTCGCCTTCCATGTGCTCGGTGACGACGGCCGGCTGACCACGCACTACAGGGTGGTCGTCGGCCGCCGGTAGTTGCGCCCGTCGCGGGTCCGCGTGAGCAGGCCCGAGGTGATCAGGTAGCGCCGCAGCGCCGAGCAGTCCTCGTGCACGGTGCGCAGGGCCTCGTTCACCTCGGGCTCCGTGTACGTGCGGTCCGCCGGGAAGAGGGTCTGCGCCAGGTGGAGGAGCAACTGCTCGCGCCGGGCGGCCTTGCGCGGGATCGCGACGAGGCGCCCGCCGGAGAAGAGGTCGCTGACGTCCCGGCGGACCGGGCGCGGTTCGGACTGCTGCTGGTCGGACTGCTGCTGGTCGGACTGCTTGGGGGTTCGGGTGCTCTGCGACATGCCGTCGACCCTCTCGCGGCCGATACGGCCGGGCAACCCGATTTCCCGTCCGGCCCCGGAGCGCTCCGGGGCCGGACGGGTTCTCGTACGGGCCTGTTCTCGTACGGGTGAGGCGCGGTCAGGGGCCGACGGTGATGTCCTGCGCCGGGTCGGTGACGTCGGAGACCTGGTAGACGGCGTTGAAGACGGACGCGGACGCGCTCGTCGGGCAGCCGAACCCACCGGTGACCTTGACCGGTACGGAGGCGTTGGTGAAGGTCAGGCTCGACGGACTGCCGTTCGCCCAGGTACCGGCGACACTCGCCGGGGCCGTGGGCGCCGCCGTGACCGTACAGGAGGCGAGCCCGGTCGTCTTCAGCACCAGCCCGCCGGCCGGCACGGTCATGGTGGCCGTGATCGGCGCGCCGTCCTGCATGGACACCGCCCACGCACCGCTGGTGGTGATGGTCGGGGTCACCCCCGGCATGCTGGAGGTGCAGGAGCTGTACGTCGGCGGCGAGATCGGCGAGGACACCGGTCCGGCCGGGTTGCTGTTGCCGGGGGCGGCCGGCACCGTTCCGGTGGAGACGGAGACCGTGCAGGTCACCGTGACCGAACCGGCCTTGAGGGTGGCCTTCCCGCTCAGGACGGCCTTGAAGTCGTGGCCGGCCGGGGTGACCGTGGTCGACCCGGCCACGGGCACGGGAGCGGCGGAGGCGGTGACCGAGGCGAGCGCTATGGCTCCGGCGGCGGCCGTCCCGAGGGCGAGCGCGGTGCGCGTGCGGCTCATGGCTGTGCTCCTTGGGGATCGGAGTGCGGGGTGGGGGGAGTTGTCGCGCTCCGGGGCGGAGCCGGAGCGGGGACCGCGGTCCGGGGCGGGGACGGAGCGTGGACCGGGGTGAGAGGGGGAGAGGGGATGGGAGCAGGGGCGGGTTCCGCCCCCTCTCCCGCGCCGCCCGAGGTGTCGGCGCCGCCCGAGGCGCCGGCTGCGTCCGAGTCCCCGGCGCGCCGGGCGGCGTACGGCTGCCAGGCGAACATCAGGCCGCCGCCGAGGATGCCGAGGAGGGTGCCGATCAGGAACCCGCCCAGGTTCGACAGGACCAGCGCGGCCGTGGCGATCACGGTGGTGAGGACACCCGCGAGGCCGCGCTGGGGCGGCGAGAACCAGGCGGTGAGACCGAGGACGACCATCACGATGCCCATCAGGACGGACGGGATTCCCGCCACGCCTTGCTGGAGCATGATCTTCAACGGCGCCAGTGGGAGGACGCAGATCCACGTCCCGGCCAGGATCGCGAACAGCCCGCCCCAGAAGGGCCTGCTGCGCCGCCACCGACGCCATCGCTGACGGCGGCTCAGAAGCATTCCTTCTTGCCCTTGCTGACGTTCATGCTGAGGCCGGAGAGCTTGAAGGTGCCGGCGTTCGTCGCCCACGCCGTCTGCTGGAGGCCGGTGATGCGGACCGTGTCGGCCTGCTGGGCGAAGAGGTCCTGCATGCCCTGCGCGTCGGCCGGCCCCTTGTCGAGGGTGGAGGCGTCCCGCCCGATCTCTATGTTGCTGAACACGGCGTCGCCGGCGAGCTGGGTCGCGTCGACGAAGAGGTTGCTCGCCTCCACGGGGGTCTTCCTGCCCGCGGTGAGGTTGAGCGAGATGTCCCCGATCACCGGGAGCGTGGTGACCACGGACTGGCAGAGATTGCTGAGTTTCGCCTCCCGGATGGCGGTGACGGCCACCGGGATGAGCTCCTCGCGGGCGTTGACGTCGACGCCGCCGTACTGGGCGAAGCCCTCGCCCTCCAGGCTGCTCGCCGACACCTTGAACTGCTGTCCCGACACGGCGAACGAGGCGGCCAGTGCGCCCTGGGCGAGGGCGATGCCGAGGCCCGCGGTCACCGCGACGGCGGGAACGGTCAGGACGGCGAACCGGCGCCAGCGGACGCGGCCGGAGTCGCTGCGATCGTCGGATAAGTGGGGGGAACCGGTCATGGGAACGTCCCTTGTTTTCGGCTGTGCACCGTTGTTACCGACGAGTTGAATGTAAGAGTGCCAATGGTGGTTGGCAAGGTTGTGCGAGTGCGCCCTTTGAGCCGTCTCCTACTGCTCCGTACGCAGCAGTTCGGCGACCTCCGCGTCCACCCGCCGGGCCATCGCCCGGGCGAACTCCGTGGCCACGACCTCGCCCGCCACCGGCCGCAGGGCCGTCACCGCCGCCGTGATGTGCTGGATCTGGGTGGCCGAAAGCAACTCCAGTCCCTCCGCGCCGATCACGTGCAGCCGGAACAGTCCGACGAACCGGTCGGCGAGCGCGGCCGCCTGCGCCTGCACGAACTCCCCGGCGTCCAGGATCTCCGTCAGCGGCACCCCCTGCCGCACCAGCGCCAGCGTCGCCTCCAGCAGTCGCCGGCTCGGGTAGGTGACCAGCTCCCCGTCGACGGTGACGTAGCCGAGCTCCGCGGCCCGCCGGGTGTCCGCCGCTGTGGCTGTCGGGCCGAACAGCTCGCGCAGCTCGGCCCGGGTCAGCGTCACCGGCTCCTCCTGCACCCAGTCGCGGGTCATCTCCCGCTCCAGGCCCAGAAGTTGCGACAGTCCGCCGCCTTCCTCCCAGGCGTTCAGCAGCTCTGCGATGCCGTTGACCGTGTAGCCGCGGCCCAGCAGGTCGCTGATCAGCCGCAGCCGGGTCAGGTGGTCGTCGGAGTACCAGGCGATCCGGCCCTCCCGGCGCGGCGGCGGGAGCAGCCCGCGCTCCTGGTAGTAGCGCAGGTTGCGCACCTTGACGCCGGCCGCCCGGGCCACGTCCTCCCGGCGGTAGCGCCCGCCACCGCTCGCGTCCCCCACCTGACCGCTTCCGTCCCCCACCTGGCTGCTCACGCGCCAGAGTGTAGGACGTACCGGCAGGTCACATGGGGCGTGTGCCGCGCGGACGATCCTGCTTGACCGCCCGGAGGACCACGAACTTCGGCTCGCTCGCGACGACTTCGCTGTTGCCGAAGAGCCGGCGCAGGTGGGTGTGGTAGCCCATGTGCCGGTTGGCGACCACCCACAGCTCGCCGTGGGTCCGCAGCGCCTTGCGGGACTGGGCGAACATGCGCAGCGCCGTCGCGTCCGTCGTGGCCTGGTGGGAGTGGAAGGGCGGGTTGCACAGGATCAGGTCGACCGAGCCCGGATCCAGCATCGCGACGCCGTCGCCCACGAGGAAGTCGGCCCGCTCGCGCTCGCGGTGCACGTTGGCGCGGAAGGTGGCCTTCGCGGAGGCGACCGCCTGGTACGACTCGTCGGTGAACACGATCTCCGCGCGCGGGTCCGCGACGGCGACGGCGGTGCCGACGATGCCGTTGCCGCATCCCAGGTCCACGACCCGGGCGCCGTTCGTGTTGGTCGGGATGCTCTGCAGGAAGAAGCGCGTGCCGACGTCGAGCCGGTCCGCGCAGAAGATCCCGGCGTGGTTGACGGCCGTCAGCCCGGCGCCCGAGCCCGCTTCCTGGTCCAGCTTGTACGTCACCGGCCACGGGTCCTCGCCCTCGCTCCGCGCCGCGGTGGTGGCGCCGGGCGTGCAGAAGATCAGCCGGGCCTTCTTCTCGGCGAGCGAGGTCCTGGTCGGGCCGAGGATCTTCTCGAAGAGGCTCAGCGTGGAGGTGTGGATCTCCTTGACCATGCCCGTGCCGACGATGACGGTGCCCGCGTGCACGTGCGGGGCCAGCCGGTACAGCTGGTCCTCCAGCAGCGCCAGGCTCTTGGGCACCCGTACGAGGAGTACGTCGATCCGCTCGGGCGGCGGGTCCTGCGTGGTCAGGAGCCGCACCGTCGACTTGGCCGTACCGATCCCGGCCCGGTCCAGATTGGCCGCGGTACCGGCCCGGGAGAGGTACGAATCGGTGATCTGGGTCGGGTGGTAGGCGGCCAGTGCCGTCGTCAGCGCACCCCAGCGGTCACCGAGGATGGTGATCTGCCCGGCGCCGGCCAGATCCACCGGGCCGCGTTCCCCCGTACCGGAGTCGAGGTGGCGCAGCAGGTATTCGTCGGCGGCGTCCCAGGCACGGAGCCGGTCGCGTGGGTCCTCGGGGAAGCGGGTGAGCTCGTAGGAGCCGAAAGGCGTGGTCAGACGGTTCATCGTGCCCCCAGGCTAACCGAGGCGGCCGCCCGGCCCCGCACACGCGCGGCTACTCGGGGAAGTCCCCGGCCATCGCGGCGGCCATCCGCAGATGGGGGCGGGCCTCGTCGGACCGCCCCAGGCGCTCCAGGGTGCGGCCGAGCATCAGCCGGGCGTAGTCCTCCACCGGCCAGCGCTCCAGCACGGAGCGCAGCTCGCGCTCGGCGCGGGAGAGCTGCGCGGAGTGGTAGTAGGCGCGGGCCAGCAGCAGCCGCGGAGCCAGCTGCTCGGGGACCTCGCCGGCCAGCGGCTCCAGGATCCGGGCGGCCGTCGCGTACTCCCGCGCCTCGAAGAAGAGCTGGGCACGCGCCCAGCGCTCGGCCGCCGTCCCGTGCTCGTAGTACTCCGTCGGCGCGTTCATCGCGTCCCTTCCGCCGTTCAGGTGGCCCGTTCGCTGCTCCAACACGCGTGGCCGCCGGAACATTCCACTCAACACGACCGCCCCCTCGCGGCTAGGTTGTGCGCATGAGCAATCTCGATCGCCAGCCCGCTCTCTCCGCCTGCGGCGGCCGCGGATTCGTCGTGGCCGAACCGGTGCGCGAGCTCCTCAGCCCGCGCACGGTCAAGCTGGGGGAGTCCACCGAGGTACGCCGACTCCTGCCGAACCTGGGCCGCCGCATGGTGGGCGCCTGGTGCTTCGTGGACCACTACGGTCCGGACGACATCGCCGACGAGCCCGGCATGCAGGTCGCACCGCACCCCCACTCCGGACTCCAGACGGTGAGCTGGCTCCACCAGGGCGAGGTGCTGCACCGCGACAGCGTCGGCAGCCTGGAGACGATCCGGCCGCGCGAGCTGGGCCTGATGACCTCCGGCCGGGGCATCAGCCACTCCGAGGAGAGCCCGCGCCCGCACGCGCGCTTCCTGCACGGCGCCCAGCTGTGGGTGGCCCTGCCGGACGCCCACCGCAACGTGGAACCGCACTTTCAGCACCACGCCGACCTGCCGACGGTGACGGCCCCGGGCCTGACGGCGACGGTCATCCTGGGCACCCTGGACACGGCGACCTCGCCCGGCACGGCGTACACCCCGATCGTGGGCGCGGACCTGGCCCTGGCGGCGGGCACCGAGACCCGCCTCCCGCTCGACCCGGACTTCGAGTACGCCGTCCTGTCCATGTCCGGCGAGGCCCACGTCGACGGCGTCCCGGTCCTCCCGGGCTCGATGCTCTACCTGGGCTGCGGCCGCACGGAACTCCCCGTGCGCGCGGCCTCGGACGCGGGCCTGATGCTCCTGGGCGGGGAACCGTTCGAGGAGGAGATCGTGATGTTCTGGAACTGGATCGGACGCTCCCACGATGATATCGCGCAGGCCCGCGAAGACTGGATGAGCGGGTCGCGATACGGAGAGGTGAAGGGCTACGACGGACCTCCGATTCCGGCTCCTGAACTCCCGCCGACGCACCTGAAAGCCAGGGGAAGAGTGCGCTGAACTGCTGGTCTGTGTGGGGCGAGGGTCGGGTGCGGTGCTTGCTCCGGGCCCTCCGCTTTTGGCTGCGCAGGGGAGGCCGCCGGGCTTGGTGCGAGAGCCTTCGACGCCGACGGTCGAGTCTCATGTGTTGCAGGCTGTTACCAAGTTTGGTCGAACGAATGCTGACCTTTTGCTGACTTTACTGACGAGTAGTTAGATATGGCGGCTGGCTGGCCGAGTCCGGTTGCCTGCGAAGGGCAGTGGGGGTCGCCGCTGCGCCGTCGGCTCCTACGATCGTTCCGCCGGACCCGGCCAGGGCGTTCGATCCGTGGATGAAGCATGAGTGGCGGAACTTGTGCGCAAGTGACAACGCCCTTGCCTGTCCAGCCCCCTCCGCCAGGCTGTGACGGAGCGTCGTGCGCGCGCCGGAGGCCTACGGATCCGAGGTGACTGGCTGCTTCAGCGGCCTGCCCTCTCCCGGGAATCGGGCGGCCGCATTCGGCCGCCTGCAACCCACCGGGTGCGGGGCCGCTATGAGAGGCCGCCACGCCCGTGGGCTGCTGTTGCGGGGGTCGAGGCCTTCTCGTCCTGGTTGCCGTGGTCAAGATCGAAGGGCAACGTCCAGGTGTTGCTGGACCGGCTTGAAGAGTCCGTACGGGATGGACTGCGGGATCTCCGGCAGGGTCACCCAGGCGACCTCAGCGATTTCGTCGGCGTCCGCCACGTGCGCGGTCCCGCCGACCACCTTGCAGGCCGTGTACGACACTTGCCGACTGGTGATGGGATGGACCCGCTCGCCCAGCCGAATAACGGCGACCACGTCCAGGCCGGCTTCCTCCTTCGTCTCGCGGACGGCGGCTTCGTCGCATGACTCGCCCGGTTCGACTTTGCCCGCCGGGAACTGCCATGAGAGTTGGCCCTCCTCAACTCGTCGCCGTACGAGTAGTACTCGACCCTCATGAACCACAACGGCCCCGGCAACCCGACGCTGAGGTGGAGCGTTGTCATTCAGCGACGTCTCTCGGTCACTCACGGCAGCCACTGCCGTTTGGGGTGAGGAGGGTTTTGGGCGTCGGAGGGACGTCGGGGCCTGGTGGCTGTCGCGAGCCCCTCGTCGTTGCTGCGGTGAGTTGCATGCGGTGTGGCTTTCCGATCCTCATCCCTCGAAGAGCATTTCTTCCACTGCGGTCGGCGCCGCTGCCTCCTGCTGTGCGCGCTCGAACTCGAGCTGCCATGCCCGCGCCTCTGCGTAAGCGACGTGGACCATACTGCCCGGACACAGCACCAGTGCCCGGGGTTCGATCTTGTGGTCCTTGACCGATCCGTACCCGATCCGTTTTGTAGGCAGTAAGGCGTGCGGAACGGAGCAAGAGGGGCATGGAGCCTGCGGGAGGGTCGCCATGCCACCAGGATGGCCTAACCTCGCCGTTTCACTTGGGGTTGCTGGGCGGCTGAGCGAGGTTGTTGGAGGTCGTGTCGGCCGGTGGGCATGGTGAGGGCCCGA
>NZ_LBMK01000002.1:1637327-1803162 GCF_001005295.1 Streptomyces yangpuensis
ACCGTCGGTGGAGACATGGAGCTTGGGACGCGAACCGATACCCTGCACGCAGAAAGTGCCTTCCACCTGGACCGACAGAACCCCTAGACAAGGTTCATCGTCCCAGGTCAGAAGGCACTTTCGCGTTCCCGCCCATGATCCGGACGGACCCAAAGTGAAAGCCCCGGGCTAACCCTTTCTCACCCCGCTCCGCTGGGCATGGGCGCCCACGGTTGCGGCCGAACAGCGGACGCCTGCGGCGTCGGCGGTACCCGAGGTATCAGGACTGCGCAGCAGGTGCTGCGCGGTCCTGATACGCGTCGAGACTGTCTGCCGCGCCGCGGGGCTTCGGCGGGGCGCCGTGCGCGTCGACCATCAGCCGGGGACAACTGCGGGCTGGCGGCTGCCCGCAGCAAGGGCCGGACAATGGAGGCCTGGTTGAGGCCGCCAGCCGCGACGATCGATGCGCGCGTACGGACTCGTTGGTCGCTTTCCGGACAGGGCGCACCTTTCGCGAGCGCTACCGGATATGTCACGCGCCTCAAGTTCCACCCAAGCCCTCACAGACAGCCCCCGATTGTCCGTCGCATGCGGGGGAAAGGGAGGGGCCATACGGCCCGAGAGGCCCGGTGGCCCCCGGGCTGGTCGTCAAGGGGAAGGAAACGAACCGGTGAGTAGTGTGTGGATGTATGCAGAGGGCAGCGGATACACGCCCCGGCAGTCGCTGGTGGGCTTCACCGTGGAGGCTGCTGATGGCGTCATCGGGCATGTGGACCGCCATCAGGACCAGCCCGGCAGCCAGCACCTGGTGGTCGACACAGGCGTGTGGGTGTTCGGCCAGAGTGTGCTCGTCCCGGCGGGTGCGGTAACCGCCATCGACAGCGAAGCGCAGACCGTGAAGGTCGCTCCGAGCCGGGAGCAGATCAAAGGAGCTCCCCGGTTCACCACCGACAGCGAGACAGCCGACCACCGCTACCTGTCCGCGGTCGGCAACTACTATCTTTCCTTGTGACGCCGAGAGTAGCCGGCTGCTTGCAGCGCTCTCCCCGTGCACGGACCGCAGGAGAGCCAGTCCTGATCTTCATGGAACGTGCCCTGCCTGAAACCGGATCGCCGTCCGGTCGTTGGACCGGGTGAGAGGCACACCCGCCGCCGGGGGTACCCCGAGCACCCCCGGCGCGGTGCTTTGCGGCCCTGGCGCCTTCGGTTGGTTGCCGGCCTCTGCGTGCCGTCCGCGTGGCCGGCTGCGGGCGGCTCGAGCCCTGCCCAGTCAACCGCCTCTGGGGCGTCTTCAACGTCAGCTGCACCCCCGTCGGTGACACCGCGGTCCATGTCTGCCAGCGGTACATCCAGATCTCTACCGGCGGTACCCAGACGCTTGCGACCAAGCTGGACCTCGGCATGGTGGGCGGCGATATCTACTACGGTTCGCTGGCCCTGAACGACGAGGACGACCTGTTCTCCGGATTCACCGCTTCCTCCTCCTCCATGTTTCCCACCGGGGTCGCCATCGCCGTGCCGGGCGGCAACTTCCCTGCGAGGACGTTCGGCGACTTCTACGCCGCGGGCACCGAGGCCTACGCGTGCCGCTGCGGTACACGAGTGCGCCGGGGTGACTACTCGGGCACCGCTCGCGACCCGAGCAACCCCAAGGACGTCTGGACCGTCCAGCAGATTGGCGCCACCGCCAGCACCGGGATCTTCGGGGGCGACTGGGGCACCGCGATGGACCGTGTCACGCTGTCCCCACCCACCGTCACCAGCGTCACTCCTAGCGACGCACCCGAACTCGCCCAGTGCCTGAACACCGTTACCATCCGCGGCAGAGAATTCCCCGCGCACGGCGCCACCGTGAACTTCGGTTCAGTGCCAGCCACGAACGTGAACGTCATCGGGCCCGAGGAACTGACCGCGGACGCGCCACAGCAGGCGCGGGGCACCGTGGATGTCAGCGTAACCAACGCCAACGGCACCAGCCCGGTCACCGCCGCCGGACGCTTCACCTACGACCCGGACACCTCCGCACCCGCCACCTTCGCGACCGTCTCACCGACGCATAACAGCGCTGGCTGGAACACCACCAGCCCCGCACGCGTCAACATCGGCGCACTCGACGGGTCCTGCGGCTCCGGCGTTGTGAAGATTACCTACAGCGCGAGCGGCGCCCAGCCGACAGGGTCCACCGACGTCCCCGGCGCGGCCGCCGCCGTGGCCATCACCACGAACGGCGTCACCACGGTGGCGTACACCGCCACCGACGCCGCCGGAAACACCTCCCCCGTGCAGACGATCACGGTACGGCTCGACACCGCAGGGCCGGTGATCACCATCGTGCGGCCCGTGGCCGGTACCTACCTGTATCGCCAGCCGGTCACCGCGTCCTAACTCCTGCACCGATGCCACCTCGGGGGTGGCGAGCTGCGCGGGCACCGTCCCCAACGGCAGCCCGATCAACACCTCGACGCTCGGCTCGCGAACCTTCACAGTCAACGCCACGGACAACGCCACGAACCCCTCCACCGAGACGGTCACCTACAACGTGGCGTACCGGATCTGCCTGCTCTACGACCCCAGCCGCCCCACCCGGCTGCTCGGCCAAGTCATCATCAGCCTGCGGATCTGCGACGCGAACGGCAACAACCTCTCCAGCTCAAACATCACCCTGACGGCCAGCCGTATCACCGGCCCGGTCACCAGGCCGGTCACAGGCCGGTTCAGCTACACCCCGCTCCTCTCTGCTTACAGCCTCCCCATCAGCACCCAGAACCTGCCCAACGGCAACTACAACCTCGAATTCACCATCAGCGGAGCGGACACCTCGACACACGTGGCACCGTTCACTCTGCGCTGAGACCAAACCAGTCCGCGCATCGGTCCGGTCCCGGGCTCCCGGGGCCGGACCGATGCGTGTAGGCGACGGCTGCCAATTCAGAGAAGTGACCAGGCCGAAGTTGATCGCCCCGCTCCAGACGGGTCGTACCGCAACCTTCCTCGATGAGCCCCTCTCCATTCCAGCCTGCACCCGCCCCATTCGGGTGCATACGGGTACGCGGCCGTCCAAGCGGGGGCCGGGTTACAGGCATTCGAGGAGACGACGCATTCCGCGCAGACTCGGATCCAAGGCGGGATCGGCGCGATCGTCTTCAACGCCCGTCCCCCTCGTCCCGGCCGCGCTGGTGGTCTGGGGCTGCGCTCGGCCTGATCCTGCCCGCGGCCACGTCCAGCCCCACCTGGTCGGTGAACTTGACGGTTTCCGGCCCATGCCGGATTCCGAGCTGCCGTGCTGTGACCCGTAGGCGGGCCGGGCACCCTGCGGTCCTCTACAGCGTCAGCCAGACCGGGCGTTGACATGACGTACTGTCAGAACGTTTACACATAGTCCGGGGTTGCGTTCGATTTTGGAGTCTGGAACTGTCACCCGAGTAACTCACCCCCCTCGCAGCGGACTTCGGAGCGCAACGCCCCCGGACTTCACTGCCCGGCGCCTCGCCCCGGCGCGGCGCGTTACGGGCGAACTGCCTCCCCTTGCGTGCTCTCCGCTCGCGGCTACGGCCCACGGAGGGCGCCAGCCGCTTCACCAGGACAAACTGGGAGACCAGGCAACAGTGAAACGCACGAGCACCCTCGCCCTGACCGCAACACTGCTCGCTTCATCCGCCCCGCTCGGCCTCGCCGCCATGGGAGCCGGTACTGCGCACGCCGCATCCCGCACGTACTTCGTCAGCCCCAGCGGCAACGACAGCAACTCGGGCACGTCCATCCAAACTCCCTTCCGGACCGTCCAGAAGGCCGCGGACAGCGTCGAGCCGGGCGACACCGTCTCGATCATGAACGGCACGTACTCCGAGCGTTCTGCGGGGTCGAACGTGCTGACCATCAAGCGCTCCGGCCTCCCCGGAGCCCCCATTACCTTCACCGCTCATCCCGGCCACCATCCGGTGATCCACCCGGTGAAGGCGTGGAACGGCATCAGCGTTCACGGTGCCTCCTACATCTCCATCAAAAACCTAGAGATCAAGGGCAACAATGGAGCCCTCACTCTGGCCGGAGCTGAACGAGAATCGAAGAAGGGCGACCCCACCTACAACACCAACTGCATCTCCCTGGAACAGGACCGGTCCACGGGTGCGCTGTCGCACCACGTCGAGGTGGCCGGCAATGAGGTGCACGGTTGCGCCGGCGGCGGGATATCAGCCATCGACTCCGACCACGTGACCATCTCCGGCAACCACGTGTTCGGGAACTCCTGGTATGCGGTCTACGGAACCAGCGGAATCTCCGTCCTCACCCCGCGCGACGTGGGTGGTGGCGACGCCGGTACGTACAAGATCCGCATCACCGGCAATCGCGTCCACGACAATGAGACCAAGATTAAATGGGAGAAGTGCGGCTGCTACTCCGACGGCAACGGCATCATCATCGACACCCTCAAAGGCGACGCCGATCACCCCGCCTACAACGGACGCGTACTGGTCGCCAACAACCTCTCCTACGACAACGGCGGCTCCGGCATCCACTCCTACAAGAGCCAGCACGTCGACATCATCCACAACACGGCCTTCGCAAACGGGCGCAGCACCCGCATGGAGAGCTACGCCAACGTCTTCGCGCATGACAGTACCGACGTGCGGCTGCTCAACAACATCGCGTACGGCCGGCCGGGGCAAGCCACGAACAGCAAGTCCCGCAATGTGGACGTCACCTACGACTACAACGTCTACTTCGGCGGCAAGGCCCCCGAGGTCCAAGGCCCGAACGATGTCATCGCCGATCCGAAGTTCGCCAAGACGGGCACCGGAGCCGACGCGGACTTCCGGCTGAGCGCGGGCTCCCCCGCCGCCGGCTCGGGTACGCCGTTCGCTGCCGTCACCACCGACTTCACCGGAGCCCGCCGGGCCGTTGGCGCGCCCGACCGGGGCGCCTACAGCTTCGGCGCCAAGAGCGGCGTCCCGGGAGATGCCTCCGACGCCTCCTCCGCCGGCCGGCAAGGGGACGCCCCCGCCGGGAGCGGCCAGTCCGCCGGAAGTCACCCCGCCGCCTCACCGGGCGTGCAAGCCGGCGAAGGCACCGATGGCGTCTCCGGGCTGAAGCCGAACAGCGCAAGCGGACCGCTCGCAGAGACAGGCGGCTCCAACCCGGCGCTGCCGCTCGGCATCGCGGCGGTGGTCCTCGCCCTCGGCGGCGGCCTCCTCTTCGCGGCCCGGCGCAAGCGCTCCTGATCCCTGCGGATCACTTGGGGCGCCGAGACGTGGTGCCGGCCCCGCCCCCTCTCCAAGGGCCGGCACCACCGCGCGCCCACCGCACCCGCACTCACGAGCCCGGTTCGCCGAACGGGCTTCAGCCCCTGGCAGACTGGCCACTATGGCGGCGGCAAGGCACCGGATCGAAGTGGCGACACTCACAGGTGGGTCGGTACCCGACCCCCCGCGCGTCGCCTGGCGCAAACAGATGAGACAGCGCGTATTGGAGGCCGCTCGCGACCTCACCTGCGAAGCCGGCTGGGACCAGGTCAGCCTCTTGGCCGTCGCCGCCCGCGCCGAAGTGTCGCGCCCGTCGGTGTACAAGGAATTCGGCAACCGCGCCGGCCTGGGCCGTGCGCTGGTAGTACGTGAAACCCAGCAGTTTCTGGCGGGTGTGGCCGATGCCCTCTATCCCGGCGTGCCCGATTCCCATGCCTGCCTCCGGGGGGCCATCCTGTATGTACTTCAGGAGGCCGACCATCAGCCCCTTATCAGGGCCGTCATCACAGCCGCCCGAAAGGGCTCCGACAGCCTCCTGCCCTACCTCACCGCCCGAGCGGACCCGATCTTCGATGCCGGTCAAACCCTCGTCCAGGGTTGGCTGGCCACGCGATACCCACAACAGCACACAGAGTCTGTGCAGATCGCCGCGGACGTCATCGTCCGCATGACCATCAGCCACCTCATCCTGCCGGCCGACGAACAACACCTCACCGCACAAAGACTGGCGACTGCAGCCCTGAAGCTGCTGCAGTAAGTCGACCTGCAGCGGGAGCGGCGGGGTCTTGTCCCGAAGACAGTTCGGGACCAGGCAGTCCGCTAGTGACTTGAGAGGGGGTTTTGTTCGGTCTCGTGGTGTGAGGAAGACGTGGACGAGGAAGATGAGGACGACAGCGTGTGGGCCGAGTTCTATCCCGACGGCCTGGGCTTCAACGCGCCCTGGAACGGCTACTACGACACCTGAGCCGAGCAGAGAGGAGCCGCGGGCCGCTCCGGACGGCTGCTCGGCCTCGGGCAAGCCGACGCACCATTACGCCGATCATTGCCCAGCGGATCATCGTCTCGGCGTGCGCGGGGCGGGTCTCGTAGTCCCGTGCAAGACGTCGGTGGGCGGTGAGGCACGAGAAGGTGCGTTCGAGAGCCCAGCGCTTGGGCTGGACCTGGAAGCCGTGCTGGCCTGGGTCTTTGCGCACGATGTCCAGCTCACGGCCGAGGATCTGGGCGGTCCAGTCGACCAAGCGGCCGGCGAAGCCCTGGTCCGCCCAGTTTTTCTGAACACTCGGGTGGCCGAGCCGGGTCCACAGCAGTCGGCGGCGGGCACCGTCGCGGTCCGGGACATTGGCCGCCACGACGTGCACGGCCAGGAGCAGGCCGAGGGTGTCGGTGACGGTAAACCGCTTGCGTCCCTTGATCTTTTTGCCCGCGTCGAGGTCCCTGGTCGTGGCCGGGACGGTATCGGCGGTGCGGACGGACTGGGAGTCGATCAGCCCCGCCGTCGGTTCGGCATTCCTGCCGCCAGCCGTTCGGACCTTGTCGCGCAGGGCATCGTGGATGCGCTCGACGGTGCCGTCGTCGTGCCACCAGGTGAAATACCAGTAGATGGTGGGCCAGGGCGGGAAGTCCTTCGGCAGCTGCCGCCAGGCGCATCCGGTCCGAACAAGGTAGAAGATCGCATCCGCGATCCGTCGCCGCAGGTGCTTCCCCCGCCGCCAACCCTTCGGTCCCACCCTCGCCGGTGGCAGCAACGGCTCCACCAGCGCCCACTGGTCGTCGGTCAGGTCCGACGGATACCCACCCCCAGAACCACCCACGCAGGCCTCAACGACTTCTCCCGCCCCAGGACACGGCAGATCTCAAACGCGGTCTGCGTCGGAGGTTCTCTGCTGGATACGGCGTTCGATTGACAGACCCGGAGCCGGGACGGTGTGGGGCTCCGGGGGGTGCGCGGCGCTTCGATCGACGAACCAGGGCGGATACGGTTGCCCGCCTGCGCGGATAAGAAACCCATAAAAGTTGGGTGCATGGTCGGGGCGTGCTCGGGCATCCGGTGCTGCGGAGGTTGATAACTATGGTTCCCCTGCTTCTCGTTCTTCTGCTCGTTCTGATCCTTTTCGGTGCCGGGTTCGCGGTGAAGGTCCTCTGGTGGATTGCTCTCGCGGTGTTGGTGCTGTGGCTGATCGGCTTCGTCGCCCGTCCGAAGGGCAGCAGCGGCCGCTGGTACCGCTGGTAGCTGCCCGCGGCTCCGCCTCATAGGGATCGGTGTTGGTCGGCCCCACCTCAGCGTGGGGCCGACCAACACCGATTTTCCCTATCCGGGTGTCCAGAGGGCGGCCAGCCCGGCGGTGCGTCCTGCAGAGGTTCACGCCGTGGTGGGAACGGCACGAGCCGTCTTTCTCAACGGATCGAACTGCCTCAGGGGCGGGTCTCGGTGAGCCAGCCCGTTGCGGTCAGCTGGTTGGCCAGGGTTCAGTTCGCCTGTGTCGGATGGAACCTTGGCGGCGGGAGCGTTCAGGGCCATGCCGTTGCCGCTGGGACCGAGGCTGATCGATGTCGCGTTCTGTGTGGCCAGTGTCAGGGCGAGCAGCCGGGTGGAGGCGGTTGCCTTGGATTTACGGAGCTTCCGGTCCGAGGTGACCTTCTGGCCCCATCCGGAGAGGGCTTGGGCTGCATCTTCTTGCCGAATGTGAACGGGCCCGTCCCGTCCGATCGGGGTGCCAGGGAGAGGACGGCGATCGGGGGTGGGGGTTTGCCGGTTGGGAGGTGCGCAGGTCGCCGAAGGCGCCGGGAAACACCAGCCAGCGGCAGCCGGCCAGCTTCGCGACAGGCCCGCCGGATCGGTCAGGCCCTGCGCGGTGAGTTCCCGGCCGACGAGGTTGCCGGTGCCGGTGCCGGTGCCGGTGCCGGTGCCGGTGCCGGTACTGGTGTGCGCGGTGCGCAGGGTTGGCATCAGTACCAGCAGCCGTGCTTCCGGTTCGGGCAGCGGGCCTGTGGTCGGCGGCGTGCGCGAGGACGGGCGGGCGAGCGGCCCGTTCACGGTACGGGGAACCGTTGCCGAGGCCAGCAGCCTGCGCAGGCGGCCTTTCGCGTCCGCGGCAAGTGGAGCGCCGTCGAAGTGGCGAAGTCCCTCGGCCGCCAGGTGAGCGATCTTGTTCTCGACCGCCTGCCGGGTGCCCGTCCGCACCAGTACCTCCCGCACCTCGTCGAGCCCGGCGGGGGGCAGGTTCTCATCACCAAGAGCTCGTTCGAGGACCGCCAGGGCCGACCTGTCGCCCGTGGCCTCGGCCCTTGCCACCGCGAGCGCGGCCAGATAGGTCGGCTTTCCCTCGCGGATGTCCCCGCCACAGCTCTTGCCGGTCAGCAGAGGGTCGCCGAAGAGGTCGTCGAGGTCGTCGCGCAGCTGGAAGGCCATGCCCACGCAGCGTCCCGTCGAGCTCAGCGCGCGTATCGTGCGGCCGTCCGCGTTCGCGACCACCGCGCCCAGCACCAGGGGTCGTTCTACCGAGTACAGCGCGCTCTTGAGGTGGGCTGCGCGCAGAGTCTCCGGCTGGGAGCATGTCCGGGTCAGCTGACCTCTGAGGTCGAGGAACTGGCCCGCCACCATCTCGGTGCGCATGTCGCTCCACAGCCGGCGCACCGCCGTCGCCGTCATCGCGTCGAGTATCCGCCACCACGTCGTCCGCCCATGCCAGTGCCAGGTCTCCGGCCAGGATCGCGGAGGCCTCACCGAAACGGGTGGCGCGGGAGGGCGAGGCAGCCTTGCTGTACTGCTCCCGCACCTCGGCGTGCAGGGCCGGTCGGCCGCGCCGTAGCGTAGAGCCGTCCATCACGTCGTCGTGGACCAGCGCGCAGCTCTGGAGCAGTTCGAGCGCGGCCCCCATGCGCAGCGCCGCCGCGGCCGTCGCCCGGTCGTCCCCACCGCAGGCACGCATCAACCACCAGACCAGCTGCGACCGGATGCGCTTGCCGCCCTCCTGGGTAAAACGTGCCACACGCTCGGCCAGTTCACGGGCGAAGACCGCGTCCACGGCAGCGGCTCGGGTGACCCGGTCGGCCAGCACCCGCTCCAGCATGTGCCCGATCGCGGTGTACACGTCCGCGTCGACGGCAACGGGCAGGGGTGCCAGGAGGGTGTCACCGTGCGGACCCTCAGAACCCCGTGGTGTTCCGGTGGCAGGCAGAATCGGCCGCCTCCGCCGTGGTGAGGACCCCAAGGGAGCCGCCGGACAGGGGCCGGGCGACGGCTCGGCCGCGGGGTGGTCCTTCGCCTGCGTCGGGCGCATCCCGGTTCCTCTCATCGTGGTATTGACTGCTCATCCCGGTTCTTCGGCTACTTCCCGCGATACGGATGCGGCGCGAAGCGAATGCCTGAAAAGAGAGGGAATTCGGTCTTCCGGACGCACCTGCCCGAGTGACCGAAGCACATGACCGCATCCGATTCCGCCCTGCGGAGGGAAAGCAGTCCTGATACGTGCACGCAAACTCGGGAGGGAGGCAATGGTCGTGCTGAAGGCGGACGTGGCGGTCATCGGAGCGGGAGCCGCCGGGCTGTCACTGGCCCACCGCTTGAGCGGACACGCATCCGGGGCCCGATTTCCCTCCGTACTCCTCGTCGACGCCCCGCCCGGCCCGCTGCGCCCAGGCCCGCGCACCTGGTGCTTCTGGGAGGCGGGTCGCGGCCGCTTCGACGCCGCGGTCCGATCCCAGTGGCGCCACCTGCGGGTACGCCCGCCTGCCGGCCCCGCGGTCGAGGGGGACATCGCGCCGCTGCGATACAAGATGATCCGCTCCGACGACTTCGAGTACCTGGTCGCTCGGGACCTCGCGCGCAGCCCCAACGTCCGGCACCTCGAAGCGACCGTGGACTCCGTGGAGGAGGTCGCGGAGGGGGCACGATTGCAGATGTCCCCGTCCGACGGCCACCATCAGGCCCTGCATGCTCGCTGGGTGTTCGACACGCGGCCCCTGGGCAGCATTCCGGCTGCGCGCACCACCCTGCTGCAGCACTTCCACGGCTGGTTCGTCCGCACGGCTCGGCCGGCCTTCGACTGCGGGACTGCCGAACTCATGGACTTCCGGACAGCACAGCCGTGTGCAGGTCTCTCCTTCGGCTACGTCCTGCCCACCGGGCCGCGCGAAGCCCTGGTGGAGTACACGGAATTCTCTCCGCAGGTGCTGACGGCAAGCGGATACGAGGCGGCGCTTCGGCGCTACGTCGAGGACGTCCTGTCCCTCGGTGATCTGGAGATCGTCGCGACCGAGACGGGGCTGATCCCCATGACGGACGCTCCCATGCCGCGACGGATCGGCACATCGGTGTTCCGGATCGGGGCCGCCGGCGGTGCGACCCGCCCGTGTGGGTGACAGCTTCCGGCACGTGCCGCGGACCCCGCCGTGGAGTGCGCTCGGCTTCGTCGCGCTGAGCCCCTCCTTCCGGCTGGGGGATCTGCGCGCCATGGACCCGGTCTCGGCCCTCCCCCTCCTGGACGTCCGCGTGCCCGACGTCTACCAGCGGCTCGACGACACCAGCGCCTACGATTTCCTGGAGGCGATCCGTTTTCCGGAACGAGCCCGCCACCTGGCGTTCGAAGTCTTCTCCCGCAGCTTCTTCGCCGACCCGCGGCAGCTGTCGGCGGCCGAGATGGCGCTGATGTTCCACATCTACTTCCTGGGATCCGCCGAGGGCCTGCTGTTCGACGTGCCGCGTTCGCCCTATCCGGCCGCGCTGTGGGGACCTCTTGCCGGATACCTGGAGCGGCATGGCGCCGAGGTGCGCACCGGGAGCACGGTCGAGCACGTCGCGCCCGCCCGCGGCGGAGGGTTCGAGGTGGCCGGAGACCGCGAAGAGCGCCGCCACGACGCCGTGGTCCTCGCCCTGGACGCCATCGGCCTGCGGTCTCTGGTCGCCCGCTCGCAGCGGCTGGGCGACCCCGCCTGGCGGGAGCGCGTGGCGCGGCTGCGCAACGCCCCGCCCTTCCTGGTCACTCGGCTCTGGCTCGATCGGCCCGTCGCCCCCGACCGGCCCGGATTCCTCGGAACCAGCGGTTTCGGCGGCCTCGACAACATCAGTGTGCTGGACCGATGGGAGGACGAGGCGGCCCGCTGGGCGGCACGCACCGGGGGATCCGTCGTGGAACTGCACGCCTACGCCGTCGACCCGGGTGCGCAGCGCACCGCAGAGGAGCGGCAACTCGTGGAACAACTGCACCGCGTGTACCCGGAGACCCGCGCCGCGACGGTGGTCGATGTCCGCCACGAATGGCGCGAGGACTGCCCGTTGTTCCCGGTGGGTGGCTACGCGGACCGCCCCACCATCCGTACCTCCGATCCCTGCCTGGTGGTCGCAGGCGACGCCGTGCGCACCGACCTTCCGGTCGCACTGATGGAACGGGCGGCCACGACCGGCTTCCAGGCCGCGAACGCTCTGCTCGAACGCTGGGGCCTGCGTGGGCAGACCCTGTGGACGGTGCCGGACCGGGGCCGTGCCGCCGTACTGCGCAAGGCGGCCGCTTGGGCCGGCCGCTGAGGCACTGCCGGGCGGTGGTACGGGCGGGCGCGGAGGGGCAGGACACTGCGTGGCCGCTCCCGGCACCTCGTGCCGGGAGCGGCCACCAAAGTTGCCCGGGCGGAGCCGGAGTTGCCGCAGATGGTCCGAGAGGCGCTCGGCCGCCGCGGCGTGGCTTTCCGACGTTCTGCCTCGATCCGCTGCCGGCGATGCCTGCCGTTCGTACAGGCTCGTGTTCCCGCCGGCCGCTGCCGCCGAGCCGTTTCCCGAGCGATGGGTTCACCTCGCAGGTCCAGACCGGCGCATCGCGGCCAGCAGCCGGGCGGCGGCGTAGTCCGGCCCTCGATCGCCCGGTCCACGTGCCCACCGCTTCATGCGGGGACCGACGGTCTCGTACAGCGTGTCCAGCGCGGCCGGAACGTCGCCGGGCGCCAGTGCGTTCGGATCCCGTGCGAGCCCCACACCGGCGCGTTCGGCGTCGCGTGCCACGGCGAACTGATCGCTGGAGAAGGGAAGGACCAGCGCCGGGACTCCGGAGTGGAGGCATTCGGTGAAGGAGTTGGCACCCCCGTGGTGGACCATGGCGTCCACGTGCGGAAGCAGGGCCTGTTGCGGAACTGACGGCGCGACGACGACGCGGTCGCCGGCCAGGTCGGCGAGAGCGGCCGTTCGTCCCCCCGCGGCGACGATCACGGCCGTCCTGCTGGTACTGCCCAACACCCCCGAGACGACGGCGCGCAACACATCGTCTCGGGCGGACAGGAAGGTGCCGAGCGCGATGAGGACGACCCTGTCCGCCGTGCCGCGCAGCCGCCGCAATCGCCCTGCCCACTCGCCGTCCAGCGGCTGGTACAGGCCGACCATGTGACCCGCATACACACGCTCCGGTCCCTCCGGCGGGACCGGTAGCCACGGCAGTTGCGGATACGTGTACAGGACGGCATGGGGTGAGGTCAGGGCGAACGCCCGGCCCGGGCGGGGCGCGTGCGGCGCCCGGTCGCGGGCGAACGCCTCGAACAGAGCGGTGAAGGCCCGGTCGTTGTCGCGCGCAACAGCCGTCAGGCCGGCCAACCGACGCGGGTCGGGCCGCAGGGCGGCGGGCCAGTCGTAGGGGACGCCGAACCAGCTGCCGGGCCCTGCCGGAACGTAGGTCGGGTGCCCGGGGCAGAATGATGCGAAGCGCACCCGGAGGCAGTGCAGGGCGAGGGTCGCCGCATAACTGAGCTGGTCCACCACGTACCAGTCCGGGCGCCAGCGCTCGTCGAGGGCGCGCAGGCTCTCGAATACGGTGTCCGGGTCGGCCAGCATGTCGGCACGGCGGTGACGGGCCTGAACCGTCAGTGCGGGTACCGCCCCGAAGCGTGTGGCCTCCAGGAACTCGGCCAGCCGGGCGGTCTCCGCCGATTCCTGCTCCGTCGTCTCGGCCACGCCGGTGTTCGCATTGCGCGTCACGGTCAGGGGCACGAAACGGACGCCTGCGCGGACCGCCAGATCCTCGAAGGCCTCTGAACATGCGAAGTGCACCTCCGTGCCGCGTTCCCGCAGTGCCGACGCGAGCACGGCCATGGGGCCAGCATGGGAGGAGAACGGGGGGCTGATGATCACGACGCGAGGCATACCTCTGTCTTCGGCCCGATGGGGACGATCGGATGCGCGCGTCGTGGGACCAGACCCCCGTGCGGAATGCTGTGTGACCGGGTGCATCCGAGTGCGGACGACCGGGAGAAACCCGCTGCGTCGTACGTTTCTCACCAAGGAGACCACGTGTTCGATCCTTCAGCGCAGCCGTGGGACACCGCGGTGGCGCCGCCGCCCCAGGACGATACGGACCCGCTTGTCGCAGCGAGAAACGGCTTCTTCCGGGGTGCGGGCGCGGACGTACGGGGGACTGCTGCAGGCGTGCCCTTCAGCGGCGACCTGACGGTTCTGCTGGAGGCCGAGTACGGTGTCCGCCCCTGTTCGGTGCCGTCCTGGAAGGCCGACGCGCTCAGCCGCGAGGACACCGCCGTCGCGTCGCTGCGCCGGGCGTGCCGCCTCGCCGTTCCGCTCACCCCCGAGGCGCTGCTGGCCCACAGCCATGACGGGCACAGACTCGCCGCGGTCCTGACCGAGATGTGGCCCGAAACAGTACGCCGCCACGGCGAGCAGTACGCCGAGGAAACGCTGCGCCACATGTTGCTGCGAGGTGCGCCGGATGCCGCGCGTACGGCGTTCCTGCTGGACTGCGCGGAATCGGCCGGCCTGCGTCCGCTGTCCGCCGCCGAGGCGGCGCACCATGCCTCATGCCATGACCGAGGCGTCCGGCATGCCGTGTGGCGTTACCTGCACCAGCTTCCCGATGGCATCACACACCTGCCGGGCATCGGGGCGGCAGCCGACCCCTATGAGAGGCTGCTCCTCCAGCCGCAGGTCCTCGCTGGGCAGGACGGGTGGCCGGCAACCGGCATCGTCGTCGCGCAGACCATGCTCCAGGGCGAACTGGACACCCCGGGACACGGGTCGAGCGGCGGACTGTCCGTGCTGCTGGGCGGACTGGGTGACCGCCTGGCCCTGAGCGCCGGCATCGGTTGCGTGCTGACGGTGGTGACGTCGGGGCACGAAGAACTCGAACGCGACCCCCTCCTGCTGCGCGAGCGCCGCCCGGGCCATTGGGTGCTGCGCCTTCCGGTCGATGCTGCGGCGTCACCCCAGCCGGACGAATGGCCGGCCCATCGGGCCGCGCTCGCCTGGTGGGCCACCCGTCTTCTGGGCGCCCTGCCCCGCCCTGCCGATCTCGTGCACGTGCGGTACGGCGACGACGGCAGCCTGGCGCTCGCGCGCGCGGCGGACCGGACCGGAGCACGGCTCTTCTTCACCGCGACCCCTGATCCCCACCGCAACCTGGCGCGCAAGCATGCCGAGGCCGGACCGGAAGACGCGGAGCGAGCGGAAGTGCTCCGCGACGATCTCCACCGCGTCTTCTGCGCCGACCGCCTGGTGGACCGTGCCGACGCCGTCGTCGGCATCCCGGGACGCCCCGGGACCCGGGACCTGCTCCGCTACTTCCCCTCCCTCGGCACGCGATACGGTCCCACGGGGCCGGCCGCCCCGCCCGAGGGGATCGCACCCTACATCCCGGCCGAGCGCGAGACCTCTCTGCGGCAGGCGATGCTGGAGGAACTGTTCGCCGACGGCGGCCGTTCCGATGCGCTGTCGCCGGACGACCGGGCGCTTCCCCTGCTGCTGTGTGTGGGTCGGCTCCACCCGGTCAAGCAACAGGACCTGCTCGTGCGCACGTGGCTCGCCACGGAACTGTGGCGCACGAGCACGCTGGTCGTGGTCGGCGGCAGCAGAGAGCGCCCGACCTTGCACGAGCGGCGCATGCACGCCACGTTCGGCCCCCTGCTCGCCGGCCGGGAAGCAGCGGCACGCCGCTTGGCGTTGGTCCCCGCGATGCCGAACGACCGCATTCGACGCCTCGAGCGAGCCCTGGCCGACCCGGCCAATGGCGTACCGGCCTGGTACGTGTGCCCCAGTGTCAAGGAGGAGTTCGGGATCGCGGTGCTGGAGGCGATGGAGGCGGGACTGCCGGCGGCGGGGCCCCGCCGCGGGGGAGTGCCCCACTATCTGCAGGACGGGGTCAACGGCATCCTGCTGGACACCGGTTCCGCCGCCGACCTGGCACGTGGCCTGCACAGGCTGGCGTCCGTTCCGGAGGAGCGCCGCCGCCGCATGGGGCAGGCCGCGCGAGGCACGGTGACGGAGCGCTACTCCGTGGCCGAGATGGCGGAGGCCCTGAGGGCCGAGTACCTGGCGGCTACCGGGGAGAGGAGCCAGGGCGGCAGCTGATGGTTGCCTCCAGTGGGTGGCCTCCGGGCGAAACCGGCACCGGGACGAGGTCGACGGCCCGCCCGGTCGTCCGGAGGGGCCGCCGAGTTGCAGCCTCGGCTCACGAAGTGATCACACGCGACGGCGGGAAGGCTGCGACGAACAGAACAGCGGTGCGTGATCAAGCAAGGCGAAGTGCAGCCATGGTCAAAGCTCGTGGCCTTCGCCCGTGGACCCGCCGATCCGGTCCCTGTCCTCATAGTGCGCCAGGGCGAGCCCCAGGCCGAAGAATGTGGGAGCCCATTCGCCCACGAAGATGCCCCATCGGTCGGCGCGCTCAAGGTTCTCGTTCCTGCTTGAAGTGAGCCAGGACGCGAGGGACAAGCCGATCGACGCGGTGGCGGCCAGGTAGGCGTGCTCGCTCGTCACACCGAGTTCGTGCAGCTTCTTGACGATCATGATCACTCCTCTGTAGGGGAGAGGTGCACCCTCATGCGATCGCAAAAGCGCATAAAGGATGTCATGCAACGATCTCTTCGCTCATGGTGTCGCGTTCGGATGCAGGGGCGGCTTCGGTGTGCGCGTATCCCGGGGCCCGCTCCACTCCGTCGGAAGTTCCTTCGTCGACGGGACGATTGACGGAGACCATGATCCTCACAGCGTCCCCCAGGCCGTGCGGCCTCAGCAGTTCCGGGTCGGGACGCAGCCCCCATCCCGGGCCGCACAGCAGAACGTGGCTACGGGTGCGCGCGCCGTGGATCCCCCAGCGCTGTGACGCGAGATGACGTGCCATGGGAAGGTCGGCGGTGTTCCGGGATTGCGACCACAGGGCGACGGCCGCCGGGGCGACTCGGTGCACGGTGGCTTCCAGGGCTTCGACCGGCACTGATCCGCCCAGCATCAGGACACGTTGACCGCGATCCCGCAGAGCGGCGGTGAGCGCTTCCAGGGGAAGGGTGTGCTGTTCGCCGGGCAGACACGCCAGAAGCGCAGGGCGTCCGTCCGCCGGTTTGCGGCGAGCCATCGAGCCTGCGTAGGCGTATCGAAGGGCTGCTGAGATGTGCCAGGACAGCATGTGTTCCACTTCCACGTACCGGTCGTCGGACGACTCCCATTTCCGCCCCACGTACCGCAGGGTCGGCATCAGCACTTCGTCCCACGCGGCGATCAGGCCGTACGCTTCGATGGAGCCCATGATCTGCTCGTGGACGGCTTCGGCGTCCATGCGCACCGCTGCTCGAGCGAGCCCCCGGCCGCGTCGGCGTGAGTCCTCCGGTGTCAGGTCCTCGCGCGGATCGTCCGTACCGGTCGACGGCTCGGCCGGCGCCCGATCGAAGGTGACCGCCGCGGCATGTTCCGAGCGGACCTCGGTGGCATGAGTCTTCGCGGCGCGCGCCGCCTCGGCCGGGGGTACGCCTTCCGCCGTCAGGCGGCACATTTCCTGGACCATCGCGACATCCCGTGCAGTCCATCGCCGGTGACGTCCTTCGACCCTCGTCGCAGGTCCCAATCCGTAGCGGCGATCCCAGGAACGCAACGTGGTGGGGGAGATGCCGAGCTTCCGCGCGAGGCCCCCGGTCGTCACGCCGGCCCCGGAGCCGCGATCCCCGTTCCAGTCCATCTCCGCCTCCACTGCCGCAGTGCACGTGCCACACCGATGTGTTCTCCGTTCGGGCGGGCTGCGGATGCGTCACGACGGGGCCCGCGAGGAAGCGATCGGCGGTTTGCAGCCGCCACCAGACGCTGCGCCTTGCGGTGCCGGCGCGGGGCCTGAGCTTTCTGCCGCCCGATCCGAGAGGATCAGGCAGGTCAAGACGTTGCGGTGGCACCCTCGGATGGACTGGGGGAGTCCATCACGCGGCGCAGCGAGTGCAGGGCCCTGCGGATGTGGCTCTTGACCGTACCCAGGGGCAGTCCCGTGTGCTCGGAGATCTGCGCCTGGGTCATGTCGCCGTAGACGGCCATTCCCAGCAGACGCCGTTGCACCGGCGTCAGACGTTCGAGTTTCTGCAGGACGAGGACTCGGTTGACGGCGGCCTCGCTCTCGTCGAGGCCCCAGTGCCGGACCGCCTCCTCCTGCTGCGCCGCGGACATGTTCTCGATATCGGCTCGGCGGGTCCGCGCCGCGTGCGCGTCCGCGATGGCGTGGCGCGTGATGCCGACGAGCCAGGCGGCCAGAGGGCCCCGGTCCTGCCGGTACCCGGCACGTCCCCGCCAGGCGGCCATGAAGACCTGCTGCGTCACATCCTCGGCGTCCCGGACGTCGTTCAGGGAGCGCCGAGCGAGCGTGTACACCAGGGCACCCCACCGCTGGTATGCCAGAGCCAATGCTTGCTCGTCCCCGGCGCGGAAGCGACGGGCGAGGTCGGTGTCCGGGCCCGTCTCCGCTTGCTGCGGACATGGATCCGGCATCCGGAGCGTGTCGGAGTTGCACGACCGCGTGCGCTCTGTGCCGGCGCTCGGGTGAGTGTCGTGCCGAGCAGTGGCCATCGTTGGCTCCTGGGTCGATGTACGGAGATGGCACGACAGTCCTTCGAAACGATGCAGAGCTGCAATCTGCACCGTTGCCGCATCGAAATGGGCGTACGGGGCCTGCATCCCTGAGCGACCCACCAACGGAAGACCGGGCTGCACTCACTCACCGGAAGTGAGCTCTTCGAATGGGAGCGAGCCTTGGACTTCCGCTTCCCCGCCGTCGCCCGCACCGCCCCCGCCCCGCCACCGGGCACTGTGCAGCCGGTGGCGCCGGGTGGCGCCGTGACTCCTCGGGAGAGAACCGAGAACGGCCGACAGCGTTGCGGCTGCTCCTTGTGCCGCTACCGGGCCGCGTTGCGGCAGCCCTGCACGCCCTCTCCCGTCATCGCCAGGCTGCGGCCCATGCCCGGCCGGCGTGTGGAGGTGACCATGACGGACGGCGAACCGGTCGGCGTCGCCCCGGGCCGAAGCATGCCCGCTCAGGTGTACGCGCCGGAGCTTCCCTCTCCCACTCGGGCGATCCCGCCGCCCACCGGCGCAAGGAAGGTGGAACACAGTGGAACATCTGGGCACCGCTGAATTCACCGACCTCGCTCTCGGCACCGATGCCCGCCCGAGTCTGCGGCAGCACGACCATTTGGACCGTTGCCTCGAGTGCTCTCGCGAGCTCAGTCGACTGCGAGAAGTGGTCCGCGCCGCGCGCGACGTCTCTACCGAAGATCTCCTGACCGCTCCGCCCGACCGTGTGTGGCGCTCGATCGCGTCAGAACTGCACCTGGGCGCCCACCTGCGACCCCCGGCAGGGAGCGGCGGCCCCACAACCCTTCCGGACAAGCGCTCCTCGCGTGACCGCGCGCTGTCGCGACGACCCGCCCTGTTCCTCGCAGCCACCGCGCTTGCCGTTGCCACCCTGTTCGGCGCCGTCGTCACCGCACGGCTCACCGCCGGACCGCCGAGCGTGGCCGGCCCGGTGAGCCGGCTCGCCCCACTCGGTGATCCTGGAGCCGCCGGGACGGTTCGCCTGCGCGGGCCAGCCACCGACCGGGAGGTCACGGTCACTGTGGCCGGGCTGCCCCCGACGGACGGCTACTACGAGGTGTGGCTCATGGACCAAAGCCACTCCCGGTTCGTCCCGCTGGGCGCCCTCCGTGCGGACGGTACCGCCACGCTCCCGATTCCTCCGCAGATCGACCTCGGCGCCTACCCCCTGTTAGACGTGTCGGCGCAGGCCTACAACGGGAACCCGGCCCACTCCGGTGTGAGCTCCGTACGCGGCAGACTGTACGGCTGATACGACCTGTACTGGGCGCGGTCCCATCACTTCAGGCCGCCCTGTGTCCCTCCGCTGACACTGCGGGACGGCGGTCGGACGGGCGTCGGAGAGGGCTCGTCCGCTGCCGTTGCGTGGTGGTCGCGACGGCTGCAGGCTGCTGGTAGGCGCCCCGGCCTTGGTGGACCCGCTGTCGGATCCGGGAGGTGAACGGGCATGCGGCACCCGCTCAAACCCGAGCCGCGCGATGGGAACAAGGAGCGCAGCGCGGTAGTGCTGGACGTGCGGGGCATGGTCCGGGCCACTCAGCAGAGCACCGTCGCTGCGGTGCTGGGCCGCCGGCCGGGTGTGCTGGACGTCGAGGTGAACGCGGTCGCGCAGTCGGCCACGGTCGTCTTCGACCCCCGCCGGACCTCCCTGGCCGAGTTGCGCGGCTGGGTTACCGAGTGCGGCTACCACTGCGCGGGCCAGTCGGTGCCGTCCCACATCTGCGACCCGATGGAGGAGCCGGATCCGCCCGGAGCGGCGGAAGCGGCCGAGGCCGTACCGTCGGCGCACCCGGGGCACGGGCCGGAGGGCGGGCCTTCGCCCGACGAGGGGGCGGGCCACGGAGCCCATCGCAGCCATGCGGGGATGTCGATGGCGGCCATGGTGGCCGACATGCGCAACCGCTTCCTCGTCGCGGTGGTCTTCTCCGTCCCGATCGTGGTGTGGTCCCCGATCGGCGAGGAGGTCTTCGGCTGGCACGCACCCGTGCCGTTCGGGCTCCGCCAGGACGTGTGGGCGCTCCTGTTGAGCCTGCCGGTGATCTTCTACTCGTGCTCGATCTTCTTCGTCGGCGCCGTACGGGCGCTGCGTGCCCGGACCCTGGACATGATGGTGCTGGTGGCGGTCGCCGTCGGCGCGGGCTGGCTGTACTCCCTGATCATTACGCTCACGGGTGGCGGAGAGGTCTTCTACGAGGCCGCCACCGTACTGGCGTCCTTCGTGCTGCTCGGCCACTGGTTCGAGATGCGCGCCCGCGGCGGCGCCAACGACGCCGTCCGTGCGCTGCTGGACCTCGCCCCGCCCAGGGCGCTCGTCCTGCGGGACGGGGAAACGGTCGAAGTCGCCACCTCCGAGGTGGCCGTCGGGGACCTGCTGCTCGTACGCCCAGGGACGAAGATCGCCACGGACGGGGTCGTGGAGGACGGCGAGAGCGAGGTCGACGAGTCGACGGTGACCGGGGAGAGCCTGCCGGTGCACAAAGCACCGGGCTCCGGCGTAGTCGGCGCCACCCTGAACACCAACGGCACCCTCCGGATACGGGCGACCAAAGTGGGCGCCGACACGGCACTGGCCCAGATCGTCAAACTGGTCCAGGAGGCCCAGAACTCCAAGGCCCCCGGCCAGCGGCTCGCCGACCGGGCCGCGTTCTGGCTGGTCTTCGTCGCCCTCGTCGGCGGAGGACTCACGCTCGCCGTCTGGCTGCTGGCCACCGACCGGCCCTTCAGCAGCGCGATGCTGTTCGCGATCACCGTGGTCGTCATCACCTGCCCGGACGCTCTCGGCCTGGCCACTCCCACCGCGATCATGGTCGGCACCGGGCTGGGAGCCAAGCGAGGGGTCCTGTTCAAGAACGCGATGGCCCTGGAAGCGTCCGCCGGTATCCAGACCGTGGTCATGGACAAGACCGGCACCCTCACCAAGGGCGAACCGGAGGTCACCGAGGTGATCACCGCACCCGGCCGTGACAGTCACGAGGTCCTGCGCCTGGTCGCTGCGGTCGAGCGGGAATCCGAGCACCCGCTGGCCGGGGCGGTCGTACGCCACGCCGAGGCGCACGCCGTGGGACCGGTACGGGCCCGGCGGTTCGAGAGCGTGCCCGGTCACGGGGCGACCGCCGTGGTGGACGGCCACCGGGTCGCCGTGGGCAACCTCCGGCTGGCCGAACGCGAGGGCGTGTTCCTCGGTCCGCTCGCGGCCCGGCGGGACGAGCTGGCGGCCACCGGCCGTACCGTCGTCATCGCCGCCGTCGACGGCTTGGCCGCCGCCCTGATCGCCATCGCCGACGCACCGCGGGAGACCTCCGCGTCCGCCGTACGCGAGCTCCACGCACTCGGCGTCGAGGTCGTCATGCTCACCGGCGACAACCGGGCCACCGCCGAACGGATCGCGCAACGCCTGGGCATCGACACCGTCATCGCCGAGGTCCTGCCCGGCGACAAGGCATCCACGATCGTCGAGCTCCAGCGCGGCGGCCGCAAGGTCGCCATGGTCGGCGACGGAGTCAACGACGCCCCCGCCCTCGCCCAGGCCGACCTCGGCATAGCCATCGGCGCCGGCACCGACGTCGCCATCGAGACCGCCGACCTCGTCCTGATGCGCTCCGACCCCCTCGACGTCCCCACCGCCCTGCGCATCGGCCGGGGCACTCTGCGCAAGATGCGACAGAACCTCGGCTGGGCCATCGGCTACAACGCCATCGCCCTGCCCATCGCCGCCGGCGTCTTCGAGCCCGTCTCGGGCCTGATCCTCCGCCCCGAGATCGCCGCCCTGTCCATGTCCGGATCCAGCGTGATCGTTGCCGTCAACGCCCTCGCCCTCAAGCGCCTCCGCCTGCCCGTTTCGACCCCTCCGGCCCCAGCCGACGCAGACGATCGATCGCCAGGTAGGTTAGCCAAGCCCATGCCGTGCTGCGCCAGGCGCGGGTGCGTCCTACGGTGAGAAACGTGACCCGTCACGAGCACCGCACACAGCCGCAGCCGCAGCCCCGGCCAGCGCCGTGGCTCGGACGGCTGCTCGTCCTCGCTCTCCTGATCGGGTTGCTCGGGATGCACGGTCTCGGCACCTCCACCGTGCTGCCGGCGACGGGCGTGACGGTGCACGTGTCCCACCACGCGGCGGCCGCCGGCCCGCTGTATCCGTGCGACGACGAGCAACGCGGCCCGGCCCGGGACGCCGGTCATGCGGACCAGATGTGCGCTTCCCCGGCCCTGCCCGGTGCCCCCGGCGTCGCCGCACCGGATACCACGCCCCTCACCGGCATGCCGGGCGGCCTTGTCCATGCCCAGTTTGCACCGGCACCCGCACTGGCCCATCAGCCCGTCGGAGGGCGGGCGCCGCCCTCGCTCGCCGGTCTCCAGGTCCTGCGGACGTAGGGACTCCTCCCGTGGCACGCGCCCGAGCGCGTCGGCCACGGAGAGTCAGCCCCTCCCGCATCCGAACCTGGAGCTCAGCGACATGAACACGAACCGATCCCTGCCGCGCCGGGCGGCCCTGGCGGCCACCACGGTCGCCGCCGGCCTGATCCTTGCTGCGTGCGGCAGCGACAACACCACGAACACGGCCGGCAGCGCTCCGGCCACCACGACCGCCCCGGCGCCGTCGGAGGCCGACCGGCACAACCAGGCGGACGTCACCTTCGCGCAGGGGATGATCCCCCACCACCGGCAGGCCATCCTGATGTCCGACATGGTCGCCGCCCACGGCGCATCCCCCGACGTCAAGGCACTCGCAGAAAAGATCAAGAAGGCGCAGGCCCCGGAGATCGAGACCATGACCGGCTGGCTCAAGGCGTGGGGCGAGAAGGTCCCCACCGGCGTCAGCATGGACGGCATGGGCCACGGCGACGACTCCGGCATGCCCGGGATGATGGACGACCAGGGCATGGATCGGCTGGGCAAGGCCAGGGGCAACGCCTTCGACACCATGTTCCTGACCATGATGATCGAGCACCACGAAGGCGCCATCGCCATGGCCAAGACGGAGAAGCAGCAGGGCGCCTACGGCCCCGCCAAGGCCCTGGCCGACGACATCATCGCCTCCCAGACAGCCGAGATCGCCCAGATGCGCAGCATGCTCAAGGCTGGCTGACAGCGACAGTAAGGCAGCCTCGCCGCCCTGCCCGTCCGGCCGGGCCCCTCGACCTCCTCCTCTCGGGCGTCCTGATACCGGCTTGGTCGGGTGCGTAGGGTGCCAGTGATGAACTGCCGTCACCGGCGGAGCCGTTTGATCCGTTCGGACAGTCGTTCGCATTCGCCGGCGGGGCGACGCAGCGGCTGAAGGCTGGTCGTGGGTGCGCCAATCTCGCCCGGCAGATCCTCTTCTCCTGAGAAGAGGGGAGCCGTGCCGGTTATGTACAGCGGCGTTGGAGCTGGGGAGCCGGATTGGTCAGATGGATCGTGGTGCCGGCCCTGACCGCTTTCAGTCGTGCGGCCAGAAGTGCGTTGATCCCTGAGGAGTCGCAGAAGGTGACGCGGCTGCAGTCGGTGACGATGCGGTCTGCTCGGGAAGCGCGGACATGGGTGATGGCTTGATCCAGGGCACGGCTCAGCGACGGCGCCGTTGCGATGTCGATCTCGTCAGCGGGCCGGACCACGACCACGCGACCGACGACTTCGACAACGGGCTGCACGCCGGTGTCCCGGTCGGGTCCTTCTGTCACGTTGGTACCTCCTCGGCGTGCGGCCTGCAGGGACGTCGGTTCGTAGACGCCTCTCAGGTCTCAGGCCTTTCGCTGGTCGTGGGTGTCCTGGCGGAGCTGGTCGGTGTGCCGGGTGAGGCTGTCGATGCGGTCGGCGAGTTCGGTGTCGTCGGGCCGCAGGTGGCGCCGGGCGCCCGCCAGAGGGCGGACCAGGCGGGCGGCGTCGTTGTCGGCGAGTGCCAGGTTGAGCTCGCCAATGGCGTCCGCGGCGTCGGTGGGGAGGTCGGTGAGCGAGGTGACCTGTCCTGCGAGACGCCGCAGGTCGGCCGCGTTGTCTCGAGCCCAGGCGTCCACATTGCGGTCGGCGGCACGGGTGCCGCGGGTGGCCTCTACGCGTTCCTCGCCGGTACTCCCCGCCTTGCCGGGGCGCAGGCGGAGGTAGCGGCGTTCGGCGGCCTGGCGGCTGGCGACTCCGAGGGGGGCTGCGAGGTCGGCCCAGCTGGCACCCTGGCCGCGGGCGGTTTCGATCAGGCTGGTCTCCCAGCCGGCGAGCTGCTCGCGGACCTCGCGGAGCATCAGCAGCGCGGCCAGCGCCGGGTGCGGACCCTCGGCCGGTGCCGACGCCGATGTTGATGTGCTCGTGGAGCCTTGCTGGGCGCCCTTGACGGCTTGGTTGATGGTCTCCAGTGCCGCAGCTGCAGCGAGGAACGGGACTCGTGCGGTCGGTTCTGCGGGTTTGGTCATGGCGGTCTCCGTGTCTGTCATCCTCCGGATGACGCCCTGCTTGTCATCGTTTCGATGACATCCCGAACGCTTCGTCCGCGCGACCGCGGCCTGGATCGAAGGCGCCACCGAGAAGACGGCCCTGTGGGACATCGGAGCGGTCCTCTCCACCGTGGCCGCAGCCGCCGGAGACATCCTCATCCGCGAAGCGCTGCTCCAGCTCCCGCCCGGCTACGACCTTCTCTTCGGCCACCCCCAGCCCACCTGACCACCTGCCGCGAACGAAGAGAAGGGCAACCGCACACCATGTACGACCAGCCTCGAGCGAACCCGGCCCAGCCCGCCATGACGTTCGACCAGATGCTGGAACGCGTGCGCTACGAAGGCGCCCACCCCACCCGCGAACGCGCCGAGGAAGCCGTCCGCACCGTTCTTGCCGCGCTCGGCCAGCAGCTCGTCGGAGACGAACGCGTCGACCTCGCCCAGTGCCTGCCCGTCGAAGCAGCCCTCGCCCTGACCGCCCAGATCCCCGACACCGAACCGCTCACCGGCTGGGGCTTCATCAAGGACATGGCCGCCCGAGCCGGCACCACCCCGGCCGTCGCCCGCTGGGACACCGGCGCCGTACTCGCCGTCGTCGCCCGCCTCGCCGGCCCCGACCTCCTCGCCCGCATCCTTCGCCAACTCCCCGGCGGGTACGCGCTCCTCTTCGGCCTGGCCGAACTGCGCCAGCCCCAGCCAGCCTTCTGACCCCCGGGGTGCAGCGCGCGGACACCCAGCAGATCGGAGACCCTTTCCCGCGGTCCCGGACCTGTACACGGCGGTCCCGGGCATCACTGCTCGTCCGAGGCAGCCACCCGCCGCGGAGGTCCGGGAAAGGGATCGGCTCCGCGCGGTGGATACCGCCGTCCGGCAACAGCTGCGGGCCGCTGGAGCAGTTCGAGACCGGCTCAGTGTTCCACGGGCATGCCGTACTCCAGCCGGGTCGTCTCGATCTCGGCCCACACGGCCTTGCCGTCCCCGTACGCGTGTGCGCCCCAACAGTCGGACAGGCGCTCCACTATGTACAGGCCGCGGCCGCCCGGGAGGCCGGGTTGAGGCGCCGGACGGTGGAGGGGAAGGGTTGTCGTGCCGTCGTGGACCTCGATGCGCAGGGTCGCTCCGTCGGCGGTCAGGACGAGTTCGCGGCAGCCGTTCGAGTGCAGTGACGCGTTGGTCAGCAGTTCGGACACGAGGAGCAGGGTGTCCTCGGAGGTCTCGGTCCTGTCCCAGCCCCAGTCCTGGAGCGCTTGGCGTGTGAAAGCGCGGCCTTTGGCCACATGCCGGGGCACGCCTGCCAGGGCGAGCCGACGACGCTGCCTCCTGGGGTTCGAACGAGCGCTCAATGTGCCGTCCGCGAATGGTTCCCTGCTGTCCACTGTGGCCCCACTGCCGTGTTCGCCCCGGGCCCCTGATAGCGGCAGCGGCCCCGTGTCACGGCGCGTAACTGGTGCCGGAGGCGCGGTGGCGCGCTCCGGTCGGCGCGGGAAGCTCGAAAGCAGTGCTGACGCTGTCAGAGATGTCCTGCCGCGGGGTGATCGCTGGGCAGACTGCAGGGCGAAGGTGTCTCCTGCGGTGGGGAAACACACCAATTCGCAGGCCGGGTGGGTCGCCGATCGCAGTCCGCGGCGCGCCGGGTTCCTCGGTGGGGTCATCATGGTGCGGGGTCCTAGGCGGTGAGCATGCCGGCGCGCAGCCGTGCCAGTGTGCGGGAGAGTAGGCGGGAGACCTGCATCTGGGAGATGCCCAGTCCGGCGCCGATCTCGGCCTGGGTCTTGTCCTGGCCGAAGCGCATCGCCAGGATGCGCCGGTCGCGTTCGTCGAGCTCTTCCAGCAGGGGCGCGAGGGTGTGGAACTCCTCGAAGAGCTCCATGGCGGGGTCGACGTCGCCGAGGCGTTCCGCCAACGGCCGGGCCGCCCGGTTCACTGTGGACTGCGCGTCGTCGTCCGCGCCCGCGGCGTCGAGGGAGCCGCTGGTGTAGCCGTTCGCGGCCACCAGCCCGTCGATGACCTCGTCCTCGGACAGCTCCAGGTGCTGGGCGACCTCCTTGACGGTCGGTGCCCGGCCCAGGACGTCGGTCAGCGCCTCCTGTGCCTTGGCCAGCTCCGTACGGAGCTCCTGGAGCCGGCGGGGCACGTGCACGGCCCAGGTGGTGTCGCGGAAGTACCGCTTGATCTCGCCGGTGATGTACGGCAGGGCGAGCGTGGAGAACTCGACCTCGCGGTCGAGGTCGTAGCGGTCGATGGCCTTGATCAGCCCGATGGTCCCCACCTGGATGATGTCGTCCATGTCCAGGCCGCCGCCCATCACGCGGGCGCGGAAGCGCCGCGCCGCGAACTGCACGAGCGAGAGGTTCATCTCGATGAGGGTGTTGCGGGTGTACTGGTACTCCCGCGTGCCCTCCTCCAGGGACCGCAGCCGCCGGAAGAAGTGCCGGGACATCTCACGCGCGTCGGACGGCGCCATCTCGCGGGCGTTCCCCGGCAGGACCTGCTCCAGCTCCAGCTCCCGCGCCGACGCTCCCGCAATACTCGTGACCTGCGCGTCTTCTGCCTGAGCGAGGCCGATCACGGTGGCCGTATGAGTCATGACGACCGCTCCCTCCCGGTTGACCAATGGCTGTCCGACCCCGTCTGCCCAGGCGGCGCGGTTCCATGCACGCCACGATTGATGACGTCGAGCGAACGATCAAAGGGTTGAAGAACTCCCGGGCAGTGACCACGAAGTTCCACGAGTGCGTCTGAGTCTTTCCGGCACCGTCCCTGTCCCCACACTCCGACTCCGGCGAGGGCTGGATTCCGGTCGTGCCGTCGAGTATCTCGCGAAGGATGTCGAGGCGGTGCCCGGCGATAAGTCTGTGGTAGCGGGCGCTCTGCTCGGCGTATTCGTCGAGCAGAGCGCGATCGGGAAGTCGACGGCGATACGCATCTCGCGGTCGGGGTCCTCCCGGTACAAGGGCCCCGGTCTCCTCGCCGAGGAAGACCACTTGGAACCGGCAGTACTCTGCCGCCGCCGGATGGACCGCGAGACGGCCCAGGCGTACCGACTGGCGGAGCATCACACGGCGGGTGCTTCGGCGATCCACTGGGCGAGGGAGAGCAGAGTGGTTTCGGCACTGTTCGTCATGTAGTCGCTGAGGGCGTCGAGCTCTCCGCGGGTGGAGCCCAGCACAGGGTCGAGGCGCAGGAGTTGCCAGGACTGCTCGACNCATGTAGTCGCTGAGGGCGTCGAGCTCTCCGCGGGTGGAGCCCAGCACAGGGTCGAGGCGCAGGAGTTGCCAGGACTGCTCGACGACGGTGCCTCGTCCCCGGGGGCGGCACGTCCAGCTCCATTGCACGATGCCGTCCTCGGCGCCGCCGACCACGAAGGCGAAGGCTGCGCCGGGGTCGGCCCGTACGACCTGGGAGCGGGTGGTCCAGTGCCGGCCGTCCTTGGTGTTGCGGCCGCTGAACCAGGCCCCGACCCGGGGCCCGGAGCCCTGGTCGAACGTGACGTCGCTCGCGTTGGGGCTCCAGCGTCCGATGGCGGACACGTCACTGATCAGGTCGTAGACCCGGGCGGGTGCGGCATCGACCCAGGCGCGCCGGGTGAAGGCGAAATCCGATGCGTCGACCCCCGAGAGGTCATCTTCGCTGCTGGTCGTGTTCAAGGTGTCCTCCTGGACGGGTGAAGTCGGTGCCGTGTCGGCGACGCCCAGGTCATCACCCGTTCCGCCGGAGAACCAGACCCGCTGGTGCCTATCCACACCAGGGACANGTCGGTGCCGTGTCGGCGACGCCCAGGTCATCACCCGTTCCGCCGGAGAACCAGACCCGCTGGTGCCTATCCACACCAGGGACAGGCTGGGCGACCGGGCCCGGCCCATACTCGGATCCATGAACGGAAAAGTGCGGCTCGGGGAGTTCCTGCAGACGCGGCGCTCCCAGCTGCAACCGGAGGATCTCGGCATACCCGGCTACGGGGAGCGCCGTCGTGTGCCGGGGCTGCGCCGCGAGGAACTGGCCTCGCTGGCGGGTATCAGCGTCTCCTACTACACCCGGCTCGAACAGGGACAGTCCCTGAACGCCTCACCGCAGGTGCTGGACGCGATCGCCCGTGCCCTGGGTCTGGAGGAGGCCGAACGCCTGCACCTGCACAACCTGGCCCGGTCGTCGGCCACAGGCCCGGGCCGAGGCCGCCGGCCTGCCCCGGAGCGGCTGACGGAGGCGACCAGCCAGCTGCTGGAGGCCCTGTCCCAGGTACCGGCGATCGTGACCGGTCGCCGCAGTGACGTCCTGGCATGGAACCGGCTGGGCCATGCGCTGTTCGCCGGACACCTGGACCCGGGCGCCCCGGACCGGCCGGCGGAGCGGCCCAACATGGCCCGGCTGGTGTTCCTCGACGCGCACACCCGTGACCTGTATGCCGACTGGCCGGCCAAGGCCAGGGCCGTGGTGGGGAATCTCCGCCTCGTGGCGGGCAGGCACCCGGACGACACCGCGCTCCACGCGCTGGTGGGTGAACTGAGTTCGAGGAGTGCCGACTTCGCCACGATGTGGGCGGACCACCGGGTGACGGCGTGCTCCGTCGCGACCTACGAGATGCGGCATCCGCTGGTCGGCCCGCTGACCGTCACCCAACAGACCCTGAGCCAGGGTCCGGTACAGGACCCGGGCCGCGGGCAGAACATCGTGGTCGCCACCGCCGAGGCCGACTCACCTGCCCGGGCCTCGCTGGCCCTGCTCGCCCAAGTAAGCGTGCCGCGCGACCCGGCGCGACCGGGGGTCCGGGCCGGCTCCGGCTGAACAGGGCTACGACGCGAGGTCGATGTCGACGTCCGGCGGCTGCTGGAGCGTGTTGTGGACGGTGCAGTGCGAGGCGACGGCGAGAAGGCCCGCGCGCCGCTCTTCGGGTAGCTGTGGGGGCGGCACGATCACCAGGCGCACCGCGGCCACCCGGGCGGGGCGGTCGGTGGCCATGGCGAATTCCGCCCGCACGGCCAGGCCCTCGCGCGACAGGCCGTGGCGCAGCAGGTAGCGCCCTGCGTAGAAGGCGACGCACGTGGCCACGGAGGAGGCGAAGAGCTCGGTCGGCGTGGGCGCGGTGTCCGTCCCGCCCGCCTCTGTGGGCTGGTCGACACGGAAGCGGTGGCCGCGCACATCGACCACGTAGACGTCGCCGTCGGCGTGGGCGACATGGAGCCGGTGGGCATCTCCGGGCAGCCGAGTACCAGACCTTTCCGGTGCAGTGTGGGTCATGGCCAGACCTCCGGTTCCGGTGGGTGTTGCCACTGTGGGCGATCCGTCGGCCTCGGGCATGGGTCCTTCGGGTAGTTCTCTGGCCCTGTTGGCCCCTCACGCCGCCGCAGCCGGAGCGCCAAGCTGGAGGCCGCATCCGGCCGAACGCATTCGGCCATGCCGCGCCGAGGAGGAGGAGGTACGCCATGACGGTCCGGGTCGCTGTGGGTCTGGACGGATCCTGCGAGAGTCTCGCAGCGGCCGAGTGGGCCGCGCGTGAGGCCGTACGGCGCGAGGCCCCGTTGCACGTGGTCCACGTGGAGGAGTGGCCGGTCGCGCCCGCGATTCCCTACCCGGTCGCCGCCTACGACGCGGAGCGGTCCAGGGGATTGCTCCGTGATACGGCCGAGCAGTTGCGCAAGGACCACCCGGGGCTGGAGGTGACGACCGAACAGGCGCGTGGACGTGCCGGCTCTCTGCTGAGTGCGGCCGCCGACGAGTCGGATCTCATGGTGCTCGGCTCCCGCGGGCTCGGCGGGCTCGTGGGGTTCCTGGCCGGGTCGGTTTCGCTGGCCGTCGTTCGCAGCTCCCACCAGCCGGTCGTGCTCGTACGCGCCGACCGGGCCGACGTTCCGGCCGCGAGAGCGACGCCCGGACCGGCTGTCGGCGAGATCGTCGTGGGCGCCGACCTCCGACACCCGAACACGCCCGTGCTCGCCTTCGCGTTCCTGGAGGCGGCGCGTCGGGGCGCGAGGGTTCGCGTCGTGCACGGCTGGACCCTGCCCGGTCCGTCCGTGTACGCGATGGTGGCCGATCCAGGCATCGGGGAGACGGCCGGTGCCCAGGTCGCGTCCGCTCTGGAAGAACTGGTCCGGCCCTTGCGCAGGAGCTATCCGGACGTCCAGGTCGTCGAGGAAGTCGTCATCGGAGCCGCCGCAGTCCAGCTCGTGGAGGCCTCGGAGGGCGCGGAACTCGTGGTGGTCGGGCGCCGCAGGCGCCCGGCGCCGACAGGGCCCCACATCGGTCACGTCGCGCACGCCGTGATCCACCACTGCGCAGGACCGGTCGCCGTCGTTCCCTTCGGATAGTCCCGGGCTCCGGCGATGAGGTACAGGTCAGTGTCCGCTCAGGCACGGGTGGCGGTCCGCACCTGTGAGCGGAGGGACCGGGCCACCTCCACGTCGAAGGACTCGGTGCTGGGGGTGAGCATCGCCGCGGCGGCCGTGGCCACCCCGAGCGCGCAGGCGCTGACGGGATCCTCGCCGGCGGCGAGCCGCGTGGTGAGGGCGGCGACCATGCTGTCTCCCGCCCCTGCGTCGCTCAGGGGTTCGCCGGGCAGCGGCGGCGCGTGGAGCTCGGTGTGGCCGTGCACGGTCGAGCACAGCGCGCCCAGCGCTCCGAGGGTGGTGACGGCGATCTCGGCGGCCCCCGTGGTGAGCAGGCGCTCGTTGAGGGCCCGGGCGTCGTCGAAGTCGCTGACGGGGCGGCCGGTCAGGCTCTCGGCCTCGGTCCGGTTGCACCTGAACAGGAACACGCCCTCGGCGAGCGCTGCCGGGAGCGCCGGCCCGGAGGTGTCCAGGACGAGCCGGGATCCGGCCTCCCTGACCCGGCGGGCGACGGCCGCGTAGTAGTCGTCCGGCAGGCCGCCGGGCAGGCTGCCGCTGGCGACGACGTACGAGCGACGGCCGGCCAGCAACCGCTCCAGCACGTCCAGGCACCGCTCGCCCTCGCGCGGGTGCAGGTGCGGGCCGGGCGGCACGATGTGGAAACTGCGGTGCGATCCCGTCTCGAAGAGCACGAGCGCCTCGCGGGTGTCGTCGGCGATGTCGACGGCGAGGTGGTCGATGCCCTCTTCGTCCAGCAGCCGGTTGAGGCGCAGGCCGACCTCGCCGCCCGCGGTGTGGACGGCGGTGGCCCGTCCTGCGAACCGTACGACGTGACGGGCGACGTTGATCCCTCCGCCCCCGACGGCCACCGACCGGACCCGCGCACGGTTCTTGCCGATGCCCTCCAGGCGGTCGACCTCCCAGCAGAGATCGATCGTGGGATTCATCGTCAGGGTGACGACCGGCGGACCGGCAGTACGCCCCGGTCCCCGTCCCCCCACGCCGTCGGCAGTCCTGGCGCCGACGGGGTCCGGCGTCGCGGCCGTGCTCATCGCGGTGCCCTGATGGTCGCGCCGGCCTCGCCGGCTCGGCGCCGCGACAGGAGCGCCACCAGGCTCACCTCCGTGGACAGTGACACGTATGCTCCGCATTCCATCCTCGGACAGCTCGGCATCACCTGCACGCCTGCTCACAGCGGCCACGGTCGGCGTGCCGGATTCCCCGGTTCATGGTCCGGTGCGCGCCTGGAGTCGGCAGTGGACGTCGACGATGCCCTCCACGGACCGGGTGAGACGGTCGGCCATGGGGATGAGGTGCTCGTCCCGGACGCTGCCGGTCAGGGTGGCGACGCCTTGTGTCACGGTGACGGTGATCCCGTTGCGGGAGAGCGGGAAGAGGCGTTCGACGACGCTCTGACGAATGTCTTCGGTGAGTTCGTCGTCGGAGCGGAGGAAGACCTTGAGGAGGTCGGCTCGGCTGACGATGCCCTTGAGTGTGTTGTCGGCGTCGACGACCGGCAGCCGTTTGATGTGGCGGTCGGCCATGAGGCGGGCGGCCCGGGGGAGCGTGGCGTCGGGCCGGATGGTGACGGCCGGGCTCGTCATGAGGTTCTCGGCGCGGGTGGAGCCGGCTTTGGCGGTGTCGCCGAGGCGGCGCATCTGCTCGATCATGCCGGGGCGGTGCTCGTGGAACTCCTCCTTGGGGAGGAGGTCGGCTTCGGAGACCACGCCGACGACGCGGCCCTCACCTTCTACGACGGGGAGGGCGGTAACCTTCCAGCGTTCCATCGCGGCGGCGATGTCCTTGAAGCCGGTGTCCGGGGTGACGGCGATGACTTTGGTGGTCATGACGTCGGCGACGGTGTACGGGGTGGAGGTCATGTCGGGTCCTCAGCGTGCGCGGGCGAGCGGGGTTCCGCTGCCACGGGGTGCGAACAGGTCAAGGAGACGGGTGCGGGTCGCGTCGAGCCGGTCGGCGATGACCGCGGCCACGGCGGTGGAGACGGAGCGGCCGACGGCCGAGTTCTCGGTGCACAGGTCCCGTACGGCGGCGGCGTCGAACTCAAGGGCGATCACGTCGTGGGTGGCGATGGCGCCCAGGTGCCAGGTGTAGGGGCGGAACATCCAGGACCAGCCGAGCAGTTCGCCGTAGCCGAGAGTGTCGATGACGACGTTCTTGCGGCCGGGCACGTGCGTGTCGAGGTCGACGGTGCCACGTTCGATGATCCAGAACTTCTCGGCACGCCGGCGCTCCGAGAAGATGCGGGTGCCGGCCGGGAACGCGACCTGGCGGGAGTGGGCGAGCAGGGCCTCGCGGGCTTCCGGAGTCATCTGTTCGAGGATGCTGTGCATGGTGCTCATGGGGTGCCTCCAGCCCTTCCCTCCCACCGTGCCCCGTGTGCTGTGGAGGCGGGGAGGGCCGCGCGGTGCAGACCGCGGGGCCGTCCGGCCCACCTCAGCGGACCAGGACGGTCCCGCGAGCTGCACCGCGCGGCTCTCCCCGGACTCGGGTACGAGGGCCGTCCAGCCCAGCTCGTCCGTGATCCGGTCGCGAAGGGTCTCGGAGGCGACGACGGCACGGGTGCCGCGGGCGTCGCAGGGCAGCTTGTCCCGGTTGCGGCGCCGCAGGTCCGCGACACCCTGGAAGAGCCCGCAGCCGACGAGGATCCGGGTGTGATCGCTCTTGACGAGGAACTTGCTCCCCGGACCGGCGGGGCTTTGACATAGGAGGGGCCCTCCTTCCGAACGAACGCCGACATCCACCATCGCACCGGACGGGACGCCGGAAAGGGTCCGACCGGTACCCCTGAGGGGCCCGGACGGCCCAAGCGCGGCGGAGCAGCGCGGAGACAGCCTGGGACTGCTGCTTGCGCAGCGCAGACAGAAGGCCCAGCCGTGCAGACCTCGCGCCGTCCCAGGAGATGCCCACTCGGCCACGAGACCGCCGACAGGGCCCCGCAGCCTGCCGGCGCTGTTCACACGCCCGGCGTGGAGGACAGCGCAACACCACAGGCTGCCGTGCCCGCTCAGGAGCAGTGATCACGATGAAGAGGACCCCGCCCATCCAGCCCGAGACGCCCGCGGGTACGTCCGCGGGCATGCCTGCGGACACGTCCGCGGGGACGTCCCGGCGGACCGACCTGGGCCGTCGCCTGGCAGCCCGTCGTGAGGCTCTCGGTCTGAGCCGCGCCGAGCTGGNCCGCGGGGACGTCCCGGCGGACCGACCTGGGCCGTCGCCTGGCAGCCCGTCGTGAGGCTCTCGGTCTGAGCCGCGCCGAGCTGGGCCGCAGGTGCGGTGCCGACGGCAACTACATCGCCTACCTGGAGGAGCATGCGGCCTCGCCCTCCATCGGCACCCTGGTGCGGCTCGCCGACGTCCTCGGCGTCAGGGTGGACGACCTGACCGGCGCGAGCGCCGGGCGGGTTCCCGGCCGTTCCACGGCCCGTCGGGGCGCCGCCCTGGTGCCGCTGGGCGAGTCCGAGTGCCGGGACCTGCTGGGCACCCATGGGGTGGGCCGCATCGCGGTCGTCACTGCCGAAGGGCCGGTGGTGCTGCCCGTCAACTACCTGATGGCGGGAACCGGCATCGCCTTCCGCACCTCCGCGGTGTCCGTCGTCGGGAGGTCGGCGGGGACAGAAGCCGCATTCGAGATCGACCACATCGACGACGTGACCGCGAGCGGCTGGAGCGTCCTGGCCGTCGGCACCCTGGAAGGGGTCACCGACCCGGAGGCACTCCGGCATCTGAACGCTACCGCNCGCGAGCGGCTGGAGCGTCCTGGCCGTCGGCACCCTGGAAGGGGTCACCGACCCGGAGGCACTCCGGCATCTGAACGCTACCGCACGTTCCGGCCCCTGGGCCGGCGGGGACCGCGATCAGTGGATGCGGCTCGCCCCCGCCCGGGTCACCGGCCGTCGTGTGGCCCACGACTGGTGAGCGAGGTGCGTGCGGTCGTGTTCGACACGGACGGCGTTCTCCTGGCCTCGGCGGTCCGCCACGCCGCGGCGTGGAAGGAAACCTTCGACGGCTGTCGTGCCGGGTGGCGGCCGCCGGACGCCGGTGAACCTCCGCTGCCTTTCGACGCGGTCCGCGAGTACCGGGATCTGGTGGACGGCCGCTCACGGCTCGACGGCGTACGCACCTTCCTCGCCGCCCGGCGCATGGAACTTCCTCCCGGGAGCCCGCAGGACCCGCCGGGATGCACCACGGTGTACGCGGTGGCCGCCCGCAAGGAGGCGATCTTCTCGCGGATGGTGCGGACCGAAGGGGTGGAGGCCTTCGACGACGTCCGGCCCGTGCTCCGGCGGCTCCACGCGATGAGCGTCAGGTGCGCGGCGGTCTCGGCATCCAGACACGCCCGCTCCCTCCTCCGGGCCGCGGACCTCAGCAGCTGCTTCGACGCCCTGGTGGACGGCCGGGACGTGGACGCGCTCGCGCTTCCCGGCAAACCCGACCCCGCTCTCTTCCTCGAAGCGGCGGACCGGCTGGGCACCGGCCCCGCGCACACCGCGGTGGTGGAGGACGCGCTCGTGGGTGTCGAGGCGGGACGGCGAGGCCACTTCGCCCTGGTCGTGGGGCTGTGCCGGGAGGACGACCCGCAGACGGCGCAAGCGCTGATCGCGCACGGCGCCCACCTCGTCATCACGGGCCTCGACTCCCTTCCGGCCGCACTGCACGGACACCGGCCGTGAACGAGTCATGGCGCTGGGAGTACCAGCGCTACGACCCCAAGACCGAGCGGCTGATCGAGGCCCTGTGCACGCTGGGGAACGGCCGCTTCGCCACGCGCGGATCGGCCCCCGAGGCCACGGCCGACGACATCCACTATCCGGCCACCTACCTCGCCGGCTGCTACGACCGGCTCACCTCCACCGTGGCCGGGCGCACGGTCTCCAACGAGGACATGGTCCGGCTGCCGGACTGGACCGCCGTGCGCTACCGCTGCCTGCCCGACGGCGCGCCGCCGGGTGACTGGCTCACCCCGGATCACCCGGCCCTGCGCCACTACCGGGTATCGCTCGATCTCCGTACCGCAACGCTCACCCGGCGCATGCTCTTCCTCGACGCAGAGGGCCGCCGCCTGGGCGTGACCCACACCCGCCTCGTGCACATGGGGGATCCGCGTCTGGCCGCGCAGCGCACCGTCCTCCGCGCGTACGGCTGGAGCGGCCGGATCGAGGTCGCCTCCGTGCTCGACGGCGACGTCGTCAACGAGGGCGTGGACCGGTATCGCGCGCTGGACGGACGCCACCTCGTGGAGCACCGGACAGGGGTCGAGGCCGAGGGCATCGCCTGGCTGGACTGCGCCACAGCGGTGTCCCGCATCCGGATCGGGCTCGCCGTACGCACCTCGGTAGAACCCCTGGCGGCCGTCGACCGGACCTGCACGGCCACCGCTGCACGGCAGGTCTGCGTTCTGCCGATCAGGCGGGGGCGGCCGGTCGTCGTCGTGAAGACCGCAGCCCTGTGCACCTCGCTCGACCGCCCCCTGGCCGACCCCGTCCGCAGCAGTGTCGAGCAGGCCGGCCGGGCCCCGGCCTTCCGGGCCCTGTTGGCCTCCCACGGTGCGGCGTGGCAACGCCTCTGGTCCGAAGGGCAGTTGAGGACGGATGGAGAGAGTGGAAGGATTCTGCGGCTGCACGCCTTCCACGTACTGCAGACCCTTTCGCCGCACACCGGGGAACTCGACGCAGGCGTCCCGGCCCGCGGCCTCACCGGAGAGGCGTACCGCGGCCACGTCTTCTGGGACGAGCTGTTCGTCCTGCCCTACCTCGCCCTCCACTTCCCCGAAACAGCCCGCGCCCTGCTGATGTACCGGCACCGCCGGCTGCCCGCAGCCCGGGACGCAGCTCGGCGGGCCGGAGCCGCCGGGGCGATGTTCCCCTGGCAGAGCGCCGGTTCCGGCGCCGAGGAGACGCAGCGGCTGCATCTCAACCCCCGCTCCGGCCGCTGGCTGACCGACCACTCCCGTCTCCAGCGCCACGTGGGCTCGGCCGTCGCCTGGAACGTGTGGCAGTACGGCCTGGCCACGGGCGACACCGGGTTCATGCACGGACCGGGCGCCGAACTCCTGTTCCACACAGCCCACTTCTGGGCGGGCGCCGCGACCTGGGACCCCGGCCTCGGCCGCTACCGGATCCGCGGTGTCGTCGGTCCGGACGAGTACCACGACGCCTACCCCGACGCCGCGGCGCCCGGCATCGACGACAACGCCTACACCAACGTCACCGCGGCCTGGGTACTCGCCCGCGCCCTCGACCTGTACGAGGAGCTTCCGGCCTCCCGGCGGGCCGAGCTGCTCGCACAGCTCGGTGTCGACGCGGACGGCCTCCGGGGATGGGAGGAGGTCTCCCGCCGCATGTACGTGCCCTTCCACCGGGACGTGATCAGCCAGTTCCACGGCTACGGCGATCTCGCCGAGCTCGACTGGGACGGATACCGCGCCCGCTACCACGACATCCGCCGTCTGGACCGCATCCTGGAGGCCGAGGGCGACACGGCCAACCGCTACCAGGCCTCCAAGCAGGCCGACACCCTCATGCTCGGCTACCTCTTCCGTCCCGTGGAACTCGTCCGCCTGTTCTCCCGTCTGGGCTACCCGCTGGACGACGAGCTGTGGGCGCGGACGGTGGACCACTACCTGCGCCGGACCTGCCACGGTTCGACCCTGAGCAGCCTCGTCCACGGCTGGGTGCTCAGCCGGCAGCAGGGTGCGGACGCATGGCGGTACTGCCAGGAAGCCCTCCTCGGCGACATCACCGACGTCCAGGGCGGCACCACCGGCGAGGGCATCCACCTCGGTGCCATGGCCGGCACGCTCGACCTGGTCGAACGCGGCATCGTGGGGCTCGAACCCGGCGCCGACGGTCTGCACATCGACCCCGTGCCGCTCTCCCAGATCCCCGGGTCCGCGTTCTCGGTCTGCTACCTCGGGCACCGCGACATCCGCATCCGGTTCCGGCCCGGCCGGCTCGGTGTCCGGGTCCCGGCCTCCCTGCGCGGCCCGGTGCCGCTGATGCTGCCCGGCGAGCGGCGGGAGGAGGTGGCCGCAGGTGACGAGCGGTGGTTCCGGCTACCGGCCGAATGAGCCGCCCGGCCGCGCCCCACGGAATGACCCCGGCGTACGTCCGTCGGCCCCCTCGCGTGGCGGCGTGTCCGCGCTTCGCACACGCTGGAAGAAGAGCACCGAAGGGATCAGAAGCATGGACATGCAGCCTGAGGTTCCGCGGATCGTGGTGGGCGTCGACGGTTCGCCCTCGTCCCAGACCGCGCTGCGCTGGGCGGTGCGGTACGCCGGCCTCGTCGGAGGCAGGGTCGAGGCGGTGACCGCGTGGGAGGTGCCCGGGGAGGCCTCGTGGTCGGCCCCGGCCGTTGACTCCGACTTCGACGAGGAGGAGGCGCAGCGGCTCCTGGTCGAGGAGGTGCGGGACGTACTCGGCGAGGAGGGCGCCTCCCGGGTGCACGAACGGCTGGTGCACGGACATCCGGCGAACGTCCTGGTGGACGCGGCCGCAGGGGCCGACATGCTGGTGGTCGGCAGCCGGGGCCGTGGTGGCTTCCTCCGGGCCCTGCTGGGCTCGGTGAGTCAGCAGGTGGCCCTTCACGCTCCCTGTCCGGTCACCATCGTGCGGCCGGACGTGTCCGCGGGTTAGCGGCATCCCGTCTCACCGCTGCGCCGCATGCGTGCGGCGGATGTCCAGTTCCAGGAAATGTGCGGAGCAGGAGATGCACGGATCGTGGTTGCGGACGGCTCGCTCGCACACTCTCGCGATCTCTTCGTCGGTGTTCTCTCCGCGGTCCAGACAAGCCTGGACGGTCCGGCGCAGATCCTCTTCGATGGCGCCCTGGTTCTGCGCGGTCGGCGGAACGAGCCGCGCGTCGGCGATACGGCCGGAGGCGTCCAGCACGTAGCGGTGGTACAGGAGACCGCGCGGGGCCTCGGTGGCGCCGTGCCCGGTGCCGGCGCGGGGCGGCACCTCCAGGTGCGGGCGCGCCGGCGGCTCGTAGGCGTCGATGATCCGGAGTGCCTCCTCCACGGCGTAGAGCACCTCCACGGCACGCACGAGGATGCTGCGGTAGGGGTTCCTGCAGACGGTGCCGGCCGCAGTGCCCGGTGTCCCCGGCCGCGTCGGGGGTGCGCCCAGTCCGGCTTCCCGGGCCGCTTCGAGCGCCAGGGGTGAGAGCAGGTGGCCGCTGATGGCCCAGCGGGCGAGCGAGCCGGTGAGATGCCTGCGGCCGTCCAGCCGGGAGTGCAGGGCGGAGGAGTGCGCGACCTGGGTCTCCGCGACGTGATCGCAGAAATCCCGCAGAGGGAAACCGCGGGCCCGGAACGGTTCGCCGTACCGCAGCACGGTCGGGACACCGGACTCGATGGCGTAGGTGCCGCTCTCGGCGAGCGCGAACAGGTCGGCGTCACACTCGGCGTCGGGGAAGTCGAACCCGGCCACCCAGCGCAGCGTGTCCCAGGCGTCGTCGAGGGCTGTGCGCAGTCGCTCCGCCAGGGGCCGGAGCTGGGACGGGGTGGGAGTGCGGTGGAAGCCGCCGAGGCGGACGTTGACGGGGTGGATGGCCCGCCCGCCGAGGAGTTCGACCACCGCGTTTCCGGCCTGCTTCAGACGCAGTCCGCGTTCCACGTGCTCCCGGTGGGTGCGGGAGAGTGCGATCACGTCGTGGTGGCCGAGGAAGTCAGGCGCGTGGAGCATGTGGATATGGAGGGTCTGGCTCTCGATCCACTCGCCGCAGTACAGCAAACGGCGCAGGGCGGCCAGTTGTCCGTCGACGGTGACGCCGCACGCGTCCTCGATGGCCCGGCAGGCGCTCATCTGGTAGGCGACGGGGCAGATCCCGCAGATGCGGGAGGTGAGGTCCGGGGGTTCGGTGTGTGCTCTGCCCCGCAGGAAGGCCTCGAAGAAGCGTGGCGGTTCGTAGATCGCCAGGTGTGCCTCGGTGACCGTGCCGTCCTGGACGAGCAGGCGGAGCGCGGTTTCGCCCTCCACCCGGGTGACCGCGGGAATGCGCAGGACGCGGGAAGCGGGCAGGTCCGTCACGGCGTGCCCTCCTCGTGTGCAGGCCCCGGCCCCTGTGTTTCCACAGCGGTGAAGGCCGTCACGTTGTAGGTGTGCAGGAACCTGCCGGTGTCCTCGGCGCTCATCCCGTCGCGGTGGAGGAGGGGGATGAGCGCGGGCAGGTTGGTCGTGGCGGCCGGACCGAAGCAGCCGTAGCAGCCGCGGCCGTAGGTGGGGCACAGGGCTCCGCAGCCCGCGTGGGTGACGGGTCCGAGGCAGGGCGTTCCGTGCGCGACGGTGACGCAGACGTTGCCGCGTCGCTTGCAGGCGAAGCAGACGCTGTGGTTGGGGATGCCCGGCTTGCGTCCGGCGAGGAAGGCCGTGATGACCTCCACGAGCTGCCCGCGGTCGATGGGGCAGCCGCGCAGTTCGAAATCGACGCGCACGTGGGCGGAGATCGGCGTGGACGTGGCGAGGGTGGCGATGTACTCGGGGCGGGCGTAGACGGTGGCGAGGTACTCCTCGACGTCGGCGTAGTTGCGCAGTGCCTGGACACCACCGGCGGTCGCGCACGCGCCGATGGTGACGAGATGGCGGGACTCGTCGCGGATGCGGCGGATACGGTCCAGGTGTTCGGGGGTGCTGACCGACCCCTCGACGAGCGCGAGATCGTACGGCCCCGGAGCCGTGTCGCTGGACGCCTCGGCGAAATGGGCGATGTCGACTTCGCCGGCGAGGGCGAGCAGCTCGTCCTCGCAGTCGAGCAGGGTGAGCTGGCAGCCGTCGCACGAGGCGAACTTGAACACGCCGAGCCGCGGACGGACGGACTGGGGTGGGTCAGGAGGGTGCATCTCACAGCTCCCGCACGGTGAGCAGGGATTCGGCCCGGTCGTAGCCGACCACCGGGCCGTCGCGGCACAACAGCAGGGGGCCGAGCTGGCAGTGCCCGCAGTGCCCCGTCGCACAGCGCATGTTGCGCTCAAGGGACACCTGGATACGTGCGGCGTCCACACCCCGGTGCACCAGGGCGCGCGCCGTGGCCCGGATCATGACCTCGGGGCCGCAGACGAAGGCGGTCGTGCCCGACGGTGCGAAGCGGGCTTCGTCGATCAGGCCCGTGACGATTCCGACCCGGCCCGTCCAGCCGGCCGAGGGCCGGTCGACGGTGAACTCCGCGAACGGGCTCCGCCAGAAGGGGACTTCATCCGAGTACAGCAGGTCGCCCGGACTCCGGGCACCGGCGAGGACGTTGAGCCGTCCGTACGTCTCCGGCTCGGCCAGCACCGTGTCGATCAGGGGCCTGAGCGGGGCGAGACCGATACCGCCGGCGACGACCAGCACATCACGTCCACGAGCGGCCGTCGTGTCCCAGCCCGTGCCGAACGGGCCGCGGACCGCGACCTGGGCGCCGGGCCCGAGGCCGCACAGCGCTCGCGAGACCGCGCCGACGGCCCGTACCGTGTGGACCAGCCGGCTGCCGTCCAGGATCCGGGACACGGACACGGGGATCTCGCCCACGCCGAACGCATACACCATCGCGAACTGCCCCGGGGAGAAGGGGGCGAGAGGCTCGCCGGAGGGTGCGAGCGTGAAGGTGACGGTGTCGCGCGTCTCCTCCCGCCGGTCGTCCACGCGGTAGGGAAGCGGTGTCAGGGTCATGAGGCGGGCCCGTCCGACGGCGGCCCGTACAGGTCGAGCAGCCGGGTGCGTGTCGCCCTGAGCCGCTCCCCGATGGTCTCGGCGACGAGGGTGACCAGGGCCAGGCCCAGCACGGGACGCTCGGCGCACAGGGCACGTACCGCGGCGGCGTCGAACTCCCAGGCACGGACGACGTCCCGGGTCTCGGCGCCGAGGTGCCACTGCCGTGGCGGACACAGCCACGACCAGCCGAGCAGGCCGTCCGCGCCGATCGTCTCGACGACGGCGCGGCCCCGGCCGGGGATCTCGATGTCGAGGGCGACGGTTCCCGAGCACAGGATCCAGAAGCGGTCCGCCTCCTCGCCCTCCTCGAAGACGCGGGTGCCGGCAGGCAGGACGACGGTGCGGGCAAGGGAGGACAGAGGCTCGCGCTCACCTGCCGGCAGGGCGGCGAGCAGTCGTGCGCCACAGGGACGCTCCGCGGGCGTGGTCATGGCGCCTCCTGGCTCCCCCCGGCTTCCCGGTGGAGGGCGTGTGCCTCCTCGGTGAGGTCGATGCCGGTGGGGCACCAGACGATGCAGCGGCCGCAGCCGACGCAGCCGGAGCTGTCGAACTGGTCGTGCCAGGTGCCGAGTTTGTGGGTGAGCCACTGGCGGTAGCGGCTGCGGGGGGTGGCCCGGACGGGACCACCGTGCAGGAGCGAGAAGTCCAGGTCGTAGCAGGAGTCCCAGCGGCGCCACCGCTCGGCGTGGTCGCCGGTCAGGTCGGTGACGTCCTCGGTGGTCGTGCAGAAGCAGGTCGGACAGACCATGGTGCAGTTGCCGCAGCTCAGGCACCGGGCCGTGACATCGTCCCAGCGGTCCGCCTCCAAGGTGTCCCGCATCAGCGTACGCAGGTCCACCGGCGGCATGGACCGGCCCATGCGTTCGGCCGCCTCGCGCACCCCCAGGACGGCAGCGGTCCGGGTCGTGTCGTCGGCGGCACGGCGGGGGAGTTCCGCGAGGACGGCGGCTCCCTCTTCGGTCCCGCTCCGGCACAGGAAGCGGTGACCCTCTGCATCCACCACCTCGGTGAGGGCGAGGTCGTACCCGGCGTCCGCGGCCGGTCCCGTCCCCATCGAGACGCAGAAGCAGGTGGCACCGGGCTCGGTGCACTCGACCACGATCAGGAAGGCGCCCGTCCGCCGGGAGAGGTAGGCCGGGTCGTGGTAGCGGCCACCGGCCATGACCCGGTCCAGGATCCGGATGGCCCGCAGATCGCACGGCCGCACCCCGAGGAACGCGTAGGAGACCCGCTCCGGCCTCTCCTCGCGCACGGTCAGGTCGCCACCGGGCCCGCGGTCCGCGGACCACTGGCGGACCCGCTCGGGGTGCAGGAACGACTTCCACGACTGGGGGCCCGCACTGTGCGCGAACGCGGCCCCGTCGTCACGCCGGCGGAGCCGGTACGTACCGGCTTCCAGCTCCACCCCCCACCCGTAGGGCAGCGCGGTGGCCGAGTCCAGCTCGTCGAGGACGATCGCCCCGTCCCGTACGGTCGGTCCGATCACCGTACGGCCACGACGCCGCAGGGCCGTCACGAGCGCGGCCAGACCACTGCGGTCGAGCACCGCCTCGGTCACGCCGCCGGGGGGCAGCCGGTTTTCCGCGGGGCCGGTCATGCTCTGCCTCCTGTCCGTGCCCCGTCACCGATGCGAGGCAGGGCGCATACGACGGCGCCGACCGCCCGCCGGGGGCCGCACCGCGCGACTTTCACGGCCAGGGTGTCAGGCGGACGGCCTGCGGGCGGTGACCTTCGTCCGGCGAGTCCCGGCCGGTGGCCCGGCCTTCCGGCAGCGGGCGTCGTCGGCGGCCCTGCCATGGCGCTCGATGTCGGCCGTGATGCGCCGGAGCAGCCTCGGTACGACGCACGCCACCGCGGGAGTCATGCCCAGCCCCGGCGAGAGGTCCGCTCCTTCGACCGCGTACACGATCAGGCGACGGGGACTGCGGCCGAGTGCGCGGCCCAGGTCCACGGCTTCGGCGAAGCCGAGCCCGTGCGTGCTGTGCCGCGCGGAACCGGTCGTGCCCGGTCCGCCGCCCGCAGCATCGTCCCACCGATGGGTGCGCCCAGGCTCCGCGGCGGGTGGAAAACACGCATCCACGACGATGGCCAGACCGGCGTTCTCCCACAGTTCGATCAGACGCCCGGGATCCCCGTCGCACTGCGCCACAACGACACCCGGGGGCAGCCCGCCTTCCTCGGCCCGGCGCCTCAGCAGCCCGGCCACGGCCCATCCGACACCGTCGTCGCGGCGGAACTCGTTGCCCAGGCCGATGACCACCGTCCGGCCGACCGCCTCCATCGGATCCTGACTCCTTCCGCACTCGGCCCGCGCCGGCCCTCCTGCACGGTTCCCGCCGCAACCGTACGGCGATGCCCGGTTCACAGCCCGCAGGCCCGCAGGCCCCGCGTCCAGGGCGGCCGCCCGCCGCGCGACGGGGCGCGGGGGCCGCCAGACTGGACAGGGGGGAGTTTTGAGGAGGCAGCCATGAAGACAGCACGCGAGATCATGCATCCTGGCGCTTCCTGCGTCCAGGAGACGGAGACGCTCATGGACGCCGCGCGCCGGATGGGCGAGCTGGATGTCGGAGCACTTCCCATCTGCGGACCGGACGACCGCCTCCACGGGATCATCACCGACCGTGACATCGTGATCAAATGCCTGGCCAAGGGAAAGGACCCCAGTCACATGACGGCCGGGCAGCTCGCTCAGGGCAAGCCCGTGACCGTCGACGCCGATGCGGGTGCGGACCAGGTACTGGCCACGATGCAGGACCATCACATCCGGCGGGTCCCCGTCATCGCGGACCACCGCCTCGTGGGCATGATCAGTGAAGCCGACCTCGCCCGGCACCTGTCCGACGACCAGGTGGGTCACTTCGTCGAGACCATCTGCGCGGGCCGCTGATCCACGCAGTCCCCGACTCGACGAGAGTCGTTCCAACGGTCCGGGGAGAGGAGGGTGACCCCATGGAACCGGTCGTGACGGTCGGCCTCGACGGCTCTCCGGAGAGCCGTGCCGCTTCCTACTGGGCCGCCGACGAGGCCCAGCGGCGCAGGCTCACCCTGCGTCTCCTGCACGCCTGGCCCCTGCTGGTGCCGGATCCGGCACACGCTTCCTCGGAGCTCGACCAGAACTACTGGGCCAAGAAGCTCGTGCACACGGCACGAGCGGAAATCCAGGCGATGTACCCCGGGCTGACGGTCATCGGGGAGCTCGTCGCCGAAGACGCCCAGGACGCACTCCTGCGTGTGGCGGCCGAGTCCGAGATGACGGTGCTCGGCACACGGGGACTGGAGTCCGTCCAGAGCTATTTCCTCGGTGGCATCAGTACGCCCGTCGTGAGCCGGGCCGAGCGTCCCGTGGTCCTGGTCCGGGCGGGCACACGCGAAGGCGGGCAGCCGGGCCCGGCGGGCGTGGTGGTGGCGTTGAAACTGGGCGGCCCGTGCGACGACCTCCTGGCGTTCGCCTTCGAAGCGGCGGCAGCTCGCGGAGTGCCCCTGCGGGCCGTACACGGCGAAACCCTCCCTCTGCACGCCCACATGCCGTGGGGCGCGGACCACGAGGTGACCCGGGAGATCGAGCGCGAGGCCAGGGCGAGGCTGAATCGGGCCCTCCAGCGGTGGCGTGTGCAGTATCCCGATCTCGATGTCGTCGACAGCGTCACCCTCGAAAGCCCGGCCAGGGCCGTGGTGAAGGCTGCCGAGGGCGCCGGAATGCTGGTCGTCGGGCGGCGCAAGAACCGCCCGCCGCTGGCACCCGGCCTGGGATCGGTCGCCCAGGCCGCCATTCACCATGCACGTTGCCCCGTAGCGGTCGTACCCCATGACTGAATCCGGCACCGGCCCCGTGGAGTCGCGACGGACCGACCTCCCGTCCGACGGCTCGGGGCCGCGGACAGGCTTCGGTGATCAAGCCCCTCCGCCACCGAGGGCGGAGGTGTGCGAGACCCATACGGCGGTCGTCCTGTTCGTGGGGGACCGTGTCTACAAGCTCAAGAAGCCGGTCGACCTGGGCTTCCTGGACCACAGCACGGTGGCGGCCCGCCGAAGCGTGTGCGAACGGGAAGTCGCCCTCAACCGGCAGTTCGCGCCGGACGTCTACCTCGGAGTCGGTGAGTTCCGCAGCCCCGGAGCAGAGGTGCCCGAACCGGTCGTCGTCATGCGCAGGATGCCGCCCGTCCGCCGCCTCTCGGCGCTCGTCGCCGAGGGCGCGGACGTGGACCGGTTCCTCGACGCCGTCGCCCGTCGGCTCGCCGCGCACCACGCGGGTGCGGCCCGGGGCCCGGAAGTGGACGCGCAGGGCACCAGGGACGCGCTGTCGGCACGCTGGGAGGACAGCTTCGCGCAAGTGCGTGAGCTCGTCGACGCCGAGCACCTGCCCGGAGGCCTGGCCGAGACCGAGCGCCTGGTACGCCGCTACCTCAGCGGACGCAAGCCGTTGTTCGACGCCCGCATCGGGCAGGGGCGGATCGTCGACGGCCACGGCGACCTGCTCGCCGACGACATCTTCTGCCTCGACGACGGTCCCCGCATCCTCGACTGCCTCGAATTCGACGACCACCTGCGCTACGTCGACGGTCTCGACGACGCCGCGTTCCTCGCGATGGACCTGGAGCGTCTCGGGGCTCCGGAGACCGCTTCGTACTTCCTCTCCCGGTACTGCGAGTACTCCGGTGACCCGGCGCCGCCCTCCCTGTGGCACCACTACGTCGCCTACCGCGCCTTCGTGCGGGCCAAGGTGTCCCTGATCCAAGCCGCGCAGGGTGCGCCCGGTGCGGACTTCGCGGCGCGGCGACCGGCCGCGGTCGCGCTGCGGCACCTGCGCACCTCCGCCGTCGGCCTCACCCTCGTCGGCGGGCTTCCGGGCAGCGGGAAGTCCACCCTCTCCGGCGCCCTGGCCGACCGTCTCGGTGTGACCCTGCTCAGCAGCGACCGGATCCGCAAGGAACTGGCGGGCATCCCGGCGGAGCAACCGGCGCCGGCAGGCTACGGCGAGGGCCTGTACACACCGGAGCGGACGGCCGAGGCGTACGCGGCCCTCCTCGACCGTGCGTCGAGGCTGTTGGCCACCGGCGAATCGGTCGTGCTCGACGCCACCTGGACCGATGCCGGACAGCGTGAAGCCGCCGTCCGCGTGGCCGGCACTGCCCACGCCGACCTCGTGGCACTGCACTGCCACGTTCCCGGTCCGGTGGCGGAAGCCCGGATCGAGGGCCGCACGGCAGGCCCGTCCGATGCCGATGTGGCCGTCGCCAGAGCCATGGCCGCCCGAGAGGCCGCGTGGCCCGAAGCCGTCACGATCGACACGAGCGGGTCTCTCGAGTCGGCAGTCGTCCAGGCGCTGGCCGCCGTGCACCCGTGGGGAAGCAGCCAGGCACCCATCTTCCGCCGCCCCTACATGGAGCCGGAGTGAAACCACCGTGCCGGGACCATCGGCCCCCGCACAAGGGGTCCGGTCGGCCCTGGTCAGCGGGCCCCCTCGGCACTGCGGACAGCACACCCCGTCGGGTGATGGTGGAACCCGGGCGACGCCGAACCGGCGCCGCTTGCCGAAGAGGGTGACCACGATGCAGCGCATACGGATCCGGACCCGGCCGAAGCAGTCTCACAGGCCCGCCCCGCTGGACCTGCGTACGCCCTCCGGCCGCCCGCTGCCGTACTGAGCACCCGGCTTGCGCGGAAGGCTCTGGAGGTCGCCATGGGACACACAGGACGCGTCATACCCTTCACCCGGCTGAGCCGCGCAGACATCGCCCGCGTCGGCGGCAAGAACGCCTCCCTCGGTGAACTGACCGGGCGGCTGGCCCAGGCCGGCGTGAACGTACCGCCCGGCTTCGCCACGACCGCGGAGGCCTACGAAGAGCTGCTCGACCGAAACGAGCTGCGTGCTCGGATCCAGGAGCAGCTCGACCGTTTCCACGACGGCACGGCGCTGGAGGACGTGGGTGCGGGGCTCCGATCGCTCGTGATGGGCGCACCCCTGCCCGCGGCGCTGCGCGACGAGATCGCCGCCGCGTACGCGGAGCTCGGACGTCGGCTGGGCCGGACCGACCCGGAGGTCGCCGTACGGAGCAGTGCGACCGCCGAGGACCTGCCCGAGGCCAGTTTCGCCGGGCAGCAGGACACGTATCTGAACGTGCGTGGCACCGAGCAGCTGCTGGACGCCGTGCACCGCTGCTTCGCCTCGCTCTTCACCGACCGGGCCATCGACTACCGCGAGCGCATGGGCTTCGACCATCTGCGGGTGGCGCTGTCCGTCGGAGTCCAGGCGATGGTCCGCTCGGACCTCGCCGGCGCCGGAGTGATGTTCACCCTCGACCCCGAGAGCGGCTTCCCCAACGTCGTCGTGGTCAGTGCGGCCTGGGGTCTCGGCGAAACCGTGGTCAGCGGGCGGACGGACCCGGACGAGTACACCGTCTTCAAACCGTCCCTGAAGGACCCCGCCCTCGACCCTGTCATCGATGTCCGCGTCGGAGCCAAGCGCCGCAAGGCCGTCTACGCCGAGGGCGGTTTCACCGATACGGTCGATACCAGCCCCGAGGAAAGGGCCGGGCGGGTCCTGACCGACGCCGAGGTACGCCGGCTCGCCGAATGGGCGGTGGCGGTCGAGGAGCACTACGGGTGCCCGATGGACCTGGAGTGGGCCAAGGACGGGACGACCGGAGAGCTGGCCGTCGTCCAGGCCCGTCCGGAAACCGTGCAGTCCCGCAGGCGTTCCGCGACCCTGCGCCGCTGCCGGCTGACCGGCACGCCCGGGGCGGTGCTCGCCGAGGGCACCGCGGTCGGCGAGGCGATCGGAGCCGGCCCCGTGTGCCGTCTGGACACACCCGTGGACCTCGAGCGCTTCCCGGCGGGCGGCGTACTCGTCACCTCCATCACGGACCCGGACTGGGAGCCGATCATGAAGCGGGCTGCCGCGATCGTCACCGATCATGGGGGCCGCACCTCGCACGCGGCGATCGTCAGCCGCGAACTCGGCGTTCCCGCCGTAGTCGGCGCGGCCGTCGCCACGAAGGTCTTGGAGGACGGGGCCGAGGTCACCGTCTCGTGCACGGAGGGCAGCCGCGGCAAGGTGTACGCGGGCCTGGTGCCGTACGAGGAGACCGAGACCGACCTCGCGGCCCTTCCCGCCACCCGGACCCGCGTGATGCTCAACCTGGCGGACCCGGCTGCGGCCTTCCGCTGGTGGCGGCTGCCGGCGGACGGCGTGGGCCTGGCCCGCCTGGAGTTCATCGTCGCCCACCAGGTCAAGGTCCACCCCATGGCCCTGCTGCATCCGGAGCGGCTGGGCGCGGGCGACCGCTGCGCCGTCGACCAGCTCACCGAGGGCCGTCTCGACCGCACCCGGTACTTCACCGACCGCCTCGCCTACGGCATCGCCCGGATCGCCGCCTCCCGGTGGCCGGACCCCGTCATCGTGCGCACCAGCGACTTCAAGACCAACGAGTACGCCAAGCTCCTCGGCGGCCGCCCGTTCGAGCCGGTCGAGGCCAACCCGATGATCGGATGGCGGGGAGCCAGCCGCTACTACAGCGACGGCTACCGTGAGGGCTTCGCCCTGGAATGCCGGGCACTGCGCCGGGTCCGTGACGAGATGGGCCTGACCAACGTCATCGTCATGATCCCCTTCTGCCGTACGCTGAAGGAGGCCGACAAGGTCCTCGACGTCATGGCCGCCGAAGGGCTCCGGCGGGGCGAGAACGGGCTCAAGGTCTACGTGATGGCCGAGATCCCCGCCAACGTCCTGCTCGCCGAGGACTTCGCGGAGCGCTTCGACGGCTTCTCCATCGGCAGCAACGACCTCACACAGCTCACCCTGGGTGTGGACCGCGACTCCGAAGCGCTCGCCGACGTCTTCGACGAGAACGATCCCGCCGTCACCCGCCTGATCGGCCTGCTTGTCCCGCGGGCCCAGGCCGCGGGACGTCCCGTGGGCCTGTGCGGTCAGCGCCCGAGCGACGACCCCGCCTTCGCCGCCTTCCTCGTCGGCGTCGGGATCGACTCGGTTTCCGTGGCACCGGACAGCTTCGCCGCCGTCAAACAGCACGTGGCCGCGGCCGAGAAGAGGTGCCACGGCGGGGACCGAATGGCCCCGGCCGGGATCCGTCCGGCCCATGCGGAACCACCGCCGGCAGCGTGACAGTGGCATCGGCCCACAAGGACGAGACGAGGAGGCCCCGCCATGACCGCCAAGAAGGTCCTGGTCGCCTACGGGACCCAACACGGAGCCACTGCGGGGATCGCCGAGCAGATCGGCAGGACCCTCCGCGAAGACGGCCTCGATGCCGTGGTCCTGCCCGCGGGCAAGGTCCACGACGTCCGCGCCTACGACGCAGTCGTCCTCGGCGGCTCTCTCTACGCCGGCCACTGGAGCGGCAAGGCCAAGCGCTGCGCCGAACGCAACGCCGAGTCCCTGCGACACCGTCCCGTGTGGCTGTTCAGCAGCGGCCCGCTCGACCGGTCGGCGGAGGAACAGGACATCCCCCCGGTCCCCGCGGTCGCCCGGCAGATGCAGCTCATCGGCGCGCGGGAACACAAGACGTTCGGCGGCAGCGTGACGGCCGGCACCCCCGGGCTCGTCGCCCGGTCGATGCTCCGCCAGGGCAAGGGCGGAGACTACCGCGCTCCCGAGCGCATCCAGGCCTGGGCACACCACATCAGCACCGAACTCGCGGCCGCCTGACCGGGCGGCCCGCCACGGCAGCCGTGCAACGCGGAGGTGAGCCATGGACGACCACCGGACGGCGGGGGTGGGGGGCAATCCGCTCCGGCGCGGGGCCGACCGCACGCGCACCCGCCTGCACGCCGCCTTCGCGGTCACGTGCCTCCTCGCGGTGATCTGCGGCATCGCCGTCGGCCGGGCCGCCTGGATCGACTCCGGCCAAGCCGCCGAGATCCTGGCGCGGCACCGGCACGTCGTCACGGCCACCGCCGTCGACGCGACCAGCTACCGGACCGGACCGCGCCCGGGCGAGAGGCCGGTCGTGGTCGCCCCCGTCACCTGGCAGTATCCCGCCGGCCGCCGGCATGCCGAAACCGTCCCCGTTCCGGCGCAGACGCGCAAGGGCGACACCGTCCCGGTCTGGGTCGACGACCGGGGCGACGCCGCCACGGCGCCCCCTGCGACCGCCGACCTCGCCATGCGTGCCTTCGGTCGCGGCGCCGTGGTGTTCGCCGGGATCGCGCTCCTTGCAGGAGCCCTCCTCCGCCTGGGGATCCGGATCGTCGATACCCGCAGCGCCCGGGCATGGGAATCCGAATGGGAGGACGTCGAGCCCGTCTGGACCGGCCGTCCGCACCCCGGCCCCGGAGCGGACGATGGCTGACGGTCTCGCCGACAGGGGGCTCGCTCCGGACGTCGTACCCGATCCTCTGGAGCCCCTTCCGTTGCTCCGCCGGGAACTCCACACGGGACCCGCAGGGCTGTCGAGCCGGGAAGCGGCACGGCGGCTGGCGGTCTACGGGCCCAACGAGGTCCGCCCCGCCGCGCAGACCGGTGTCCTTCGGGAACTCCTGCGCCAGCTGGCCCACCCGCTGGCGCTGCTGCTGTGGGCGGCCGCCGCGCTCGCGTTCATCGCCGGCATCGACGTCCTCGGCTGGGCGATCATCGCCGTGGTCCTCGTCAATGCCGGCTTCGCCCTCGTCCAGGAACGGCAGGCCGAGAAGGCCGTCGAGACCCTGGCACGGTACCTGCCCGCGCAGGCGCGGGTGATCCGCGACGGGCAGCCACGGCACGTCCCGGCCCGGGACCTGGTCCCCGGCGACCTGATCGTCCTGGAGGAGGGCGACCGCATCGCCGCCGACGCCCGTCTGACCGAAGGCGGCATCGAAGCGGACCTGTCCATGCTGACGGGGGAGTCCACGCCGGTGGAACGGCTGGCCGGTCCCGGCCTGCAGGCGGTGCCGGTGCTTCAGGAGCCGAACCTCGTCTTCAGCGGCACCAGCGCCACCGAGGGGCAGGCGCGGGCGATCGTCTTCGCCACCGGGGACCACACGCAGCTCGGCCGGATCGCCGCCCTCAGCCAGCGCACCCGGCGTGAAGCGAGCCCGCTGGAGAAGCAGGTCAAGAAGGTCGCCTGGCTGATCGCGGCGGTCGCCGTCGCCATGAGTGCCGTCTTCCTCGTGACCGGCGTCGCGGTGGGCCTGCCGCTCACCGACTCGATGATGTTCGCGATCGGCCTGCTCGTGGCCAATGTGCCCGAAGGACTCCTGCCGACCATCACCCTCGCCCTGGCCGTCGGCGTCCGGGTCCTCGCCCGACAGGGCGCGGTGATCAAGCGGCTCAGCGCCGTGGAGACCCTCGGCTCCACCAACGTCATCTGCACCGACAAGACCGGCACCCTCACCCGGAACGAGATGCGCCTGCAGGCCCTCTGGACGCCCGCGCACGGCACGGAGCACGGGCCCGGCGCCACCGGGCTCGTCCGGGCGGCGGCCCTGTGCACCACCGTCACGCGCGAGAGAGACGATCAATGGCACGGCGACCCGACCGAGATCGCGCTCGTGGACGGAGCGGCGCAGCGCGCCGTCCCGGTGGAACCGGCCGACCGGGACGCCCACCGCCGCGCCTGCTTCCGCTTCGATCCCCGACTGCGCCTGATGTCGGTGGTCCAGGCGACGGACCCGGGCCGCCTCCGGGTCATCACCAAGGGGGCTCCGGAAGCCGTCCTGCCCCTTCTGACGCGCGGGGACCCGGACCGGCGTGCGCAGGACGCAGCAGCCGACCTGGCCGGGGCCGGCATGAGGGTCCTGGCCGTCGCGGAGCGGGAGCTACCGGACGGTGCCGACGTCCCGTCGCGGCGGCAACAGGCCGAACGGGATCTGCGCCTCCTGGGCCTCGTCGGCCTGTACGACCCACCGCGTCCGGAAGTCGCCGCGGCGGTCGAGCGCTGCCACCGGGCAGGGCTGACCGTCCACATCGTCACCGGCGACAACGGAGCCACAGCCGCCGCCGTGGCCCGGTCCGTGGGCATCGGCGTACCGGACCTGCGGGTGATCGCCCAGTCCGAGGCGATCGACGACCACGAACTCGACCACCTGCTGCGGCTGCCCGGCACGGAGATCGTTTTCGCCCGCTCCTCGCCCGAGACGAAACTGAAGGTGGCCGACGCCCTGCGGGCCCACGGGCAGATCGTCGCTATGACCGGCGACGGGGTCAACGACGCGCCCGCCCTCCACCGCGCCCACATAGGCGTCGCCATGGGACGCTCGGGCACCGACGTGGCACGCGAAGCCTCGACCATGATCCTCACCGACGACAACTTCGCCACCATCGTCACGGCGATCGAATCAGGGCGCCGGGTCTACGACAACGTCCGCAAGTTCATCGTCTACATTTTCGCCCACCTCACCCCCGAGGTCGTTCCCTTCCTGGTGTTCGCCCTGTCCGGCGGCGCCGTCCCCCTGCCGCTGACCGTGCTCCAGATCCTCGCCATCGACCTCGGCACCGAGACCCTCCCCGCCCTCGCCCTGGGCCGTGAGCGTGCCGAACCGGGCGTCATGGCACGACCGCCCCGGCCCAGCAGCCAGGGAGTGATCAACAAGGACATGCTGGTGCGCAGTTGGGGCTGGCTCGGCACCGTATCCGCCGCCCTGGTGATGACCGCCTTCTTCTACGTGCTGTGGCGGGCGGGCTGGCATCCTGGCGACCCCACCGGCCCAGGCACCCCGCTCCACCACACCTACCTCACCGCCACCACCGCCACCTTCGCCGGCATCGTCACCTGCCAGGTCGGAACGGCGGTGGCGGCCCGCACGGACCACGCCGCCCTGCGCGACATCGGCCTCTTCACCAACCCCCTGCTGCTCGCCGGCATCGCCTTCGAACTCGCCTTCACCGCGGCGCTCGTCTACGCGCCCCCGCTCCAGCACCTTTTCGGCACCGCCGCCCTGCCCCTGGACGTCGTCCTCCTCATCGCCCTCTTCCCGCCGCTGGTCTGGGGAACCGACGAAATCCGCCGGTGGGCCCGCCGCCACCACCACACCTGAAGCACCGGAGGAACACCATGTCCCACACCACCGAGTGGAAGTCCCGCGTCTACCTGTTCGAGGAGGACGGGACCACCAAGGTCCGCGTCGAACTCGACACCGGATCCAACCGGCTCACCGGGCACGGAACCGCCCGCTGCAACCCCACGGACAAGGACGTGCCCGAGATCGGTGACGAACTCGCCGCCGCCCGCGCCCTGGAGGACCTCGCCCACCAGCTGGGACGGATCGCCCGCCGCGACATCGCCGGCTCCGGAGCGCCGCCGCAGAAGGACTCCCTCAAGCCCTACGGCGGCTGGCTGGACGACGCGGCATTCCGGTGAACGAGCCTGGGCACGTCGGACCGCGGCACCGTCCTCCGGGTGACCAGGAGGCCACGGGAGCGCGGGCCCGGAACGGCGGCACGGACGACGTGCCGGCGATCGAGGTGACCGGCCTGACCAAGAGGTACGGAGACGTCACGGGCATCGACCGCCTCAGCCTGACCGTGCGGACCGGGGAGGTCTTCGGCTTCCTCGGACCGAACGGGGCCGGGAAGACCACTACTCTGCGGTGTCTCACCGGGCTCCTGCGGCCCACCGAGGGCCGCGTCAGGGTGCTCGGGCTGGACCCGTTGCGCGAGCACCTCCGGCTGGCACCCCGGATCGGATACCTGCCGGGAGAGCTGCGCCTGTACCCCGAACTCTCCGGAACGGAGACCCTCGATCTGCTGTCCGCTCTACAAGGCGCGCCAGTACCCCGTCGCGGCGAGTTGTGCGACCGGCTGGGGCTGACCACGTCGGTCCTCGCCCGCCCCGTCTCCGGCTACTCCCGCGGTATGAAGCAGAAGCTCGGGCTGGTGCAGGCTTTGCAGCACAATCCGCGGCTGGTCGTGCTGGACGAACCGACCGAGGGCCTCGACCCGTTGGTACAGGAGACGTTCTTCGCCCTGCTGGGGGAAGCCGCGGCCGGCGGACGGACCGTCCTGTTGTCCAGCCACATCCTGCCGGAGGTGCAGCGCACGTGCGGCCGGGTCGCGATCGTGCGGGACGGACGGCTGGTGACCGTCGAAAGCGTGGCCGGGCTGCGCGAAGCACGCGCCCGACGGATCAGGCTGACCTTCGGCGACGGGCAGGGGCCCCGGCCGTTGGGCGCCGCCGAACACTGGGCCCCGCAGTGGCAGGACGACCGGGTGGACCTGCTCGTGCCACCGAGCGAGGTGGTCGGTGCGCTGCGCGGACTCCTCGCCCTGCCCGTGGCTGACGTCACGGTGGAGGAAGCGGGACTCGACGAGGCGTTTCTCGACCTCTACCGCGACAACGGCCCGGAGGAGGAAGCATGAAGAACCGGTGGCCCCTGTTCTGGCTCGCCCTCTACCGTCGGCGCAGGATGCTGGGGGCCCTGCTGCTGGGGGTGATCGCCTTCGAGGCGCTCATCGTGGTGGTGGCAGGGGCCCTCGCCCCAGGGGACCTGTTCTCCTCCGGCGGGAAGGGCCCGCCGTCCGCCTACCAGGCGTTCAGCGGCTCCAGCGGCAACGTTTCGATCGCGAGCTACCCCGGGTTGCTGGGTGCCGGCCTCACTCACCCCTTCTGGATCGCCCTGCAGCTCACCGCGATCGGCTCGCTCGCGGCAGCTGCCGTGGCGGCGGACGTGGAATCGGGAACGGTGGAGCTGGTGATGGTGCGGCCCGTCAGCCGCACCCGGTTGCTGGCCGAGAGGACCGCGGCGCTGCTGGCCGTGGTGCTGGCCCTGAACGCGGCAGCGACGGCCACGGTCGCGGCCGGCGTGGCACTGTCCCCGGGGATTCACCGGATGGTGCCGCTGAGCGGGGTCCTCGCCGCCGGGTTCATGGGCTTCGGCTTCGCCCTGTGCATGATCGGTCCGGCCATGGCCGTGTCGGCGGCGGGGCGCCGGCGGTCACAGGTGATCGGCGCGACCATCGCCATCGCAGCGGTGGGCTTCGCCGTCAACTTCGTCGCGCTGGCCTGGGCGCCGGCGGCGCCGCTGAGGTTCCTCAGCCCGTTCCACTACTACACCCCGGGCGACGCCCTGGCCGAAGGTGGTGTCCTGTGGCCGCAGTTCGCGGTCCTGGCAGGAGTGGGGCTGCTCGGTCTCGTGCTGGCCCACGTCCTCCTCCGCCGCCGGGACCTCGCCCCCTGACCCGGCTGCCGCGCCGTGCGTGCCCTCCTGCCGGGCTCGGGTGTCCAGTGCTGTGGCCGGGATACAGGTCAGCCTGCTGTCGACGTCGACGACCCCGTCGACGCTCTGGCACAGCCGTACGATCACGGGCAGCAGTTCCGCGCGGGGCACCGTGCCACTCAGGGTCACCAGCCCGTCCTCCACGTCGACGGTGATCGAAGAAGGAGCCAGCCGCAGGACGCGGGTCAGGACCTCCTCCACGATCTCCTGCTGGATGGCGTGGTCGTCGCGGAGGAACAGCCGGATCAGATCGCTCCGGCTGAGCACGCCGGTGATCCGCCCGTTCGCGTCGACGACCGGCAGGCGTTTGACCCCGTGGCGTTGCATCACCCGGGCGGCGCGGACCACGCTCCACTCGGGGCGGGCCGTCACGGCCGGGCTCGTCATGAGGTGCTCGGCGGTCGACGTACCGCCGGGGGAGCGCCGATGCAGGAGGTCCGCCTCGGACACGACGCCGACCGGGCGCCCCGTGCCGTCCACGACCGGCACGGCGGTGATGTCGTATTCCCGCAGCAGTCGGGCGATCTCCTTGAAGGCCGTGGCGGGACGGACCGTGACAGCGGTGGGCGTCATCAGCTCGGCGACGCTGCGGTGCCTCATGAGCGAGCCCCCTTCATCCGGAAGCCGGGACCGTGAAGTCCGCCCTGACGTCCACGACCCCCGGCACGGTGCCCACCGCGCGGACCAGGACGTCTTCCATCGCAGGATCCGGGATGGATCCGTGCAGGTAGACGACGCCGCTGGCGACGTGCACGTGGACCTCGGCCGAGCCGCGCGGAATCAACCGGAGCCCCAGCAGTTCGCGGACCTCGGTGCCGATGTCCGCGTCAGGGCGCAGATACACCTTCAACAGGTCCCCGCGGCTGACGACGCCGACCAGCCGGCCGTCGCCGTCCACCACGGGCAGGCGCTTGAGGTGGCCGCGTGCCATGACGCGGGCCGCCGCCCGGATGGTGGCGGTCGTCGGTACCGTCACGGCGGGGCGGGTCATCAGCCGCCCGGCGGTGGTCGCGCGGTCCGGATCGGATGCCTGGGTGCTGAGCAGCAGATCGGCCTCGGAGACCACACCGGCCACGTGTCCGTCCTCGGCCAGAACGGGGAGGGCGCTGATGTTCCACATGCGCATCGTCTCCACGATGTCCTTGAACGCGGTTCCGCGGTCGACCGAGACGGCTGCCCTGGTCATGACGTCGGCCACGGTGCGCAGGTGTTCCATAGCGCTCCTCGGTGCTCGATCCGCACAGGGCGCGGACACGTCAGGGGTGGGCAATGACGGCGACCGGGGCGGCTGCGTGGTGCAGCACCGCGTGGGCGACGGGGCCCAGGTGCGGGCCGAGGGGTGAGTGGCGCAGGCGGCGCCCCACCACGACCAGTGCCGCCCCCCGGGAGGCATGGAGGAGGCGCTCGCCCGCGGATCCCGTGGACACGCGGGTCGCGACGTCCACAGCGGGGAACTTGTGCCGCCAGGGCAGCAGCATGTCCTCGACCGTATGCGTCACGCTCCGCTCGATGTCCCGTTCGTTGTCGGAGTCGAAGAGCGGGACGTAGCTGTACGCGGGAGGCATTTTCCAGGTGTGTACGACCTGGAGCGGGCAGCCGCGTCGTTCCGCCTCCTCGAAGGCGAAGGTGAGGACCCGGTCGCAGGCCTCCTGGATGTCGATCCCGACGACGATCCCGGCCCCGGCCCCGGCCCCGGTGTGGGGTGCGGAATCGGAGGCCGCCTCCTGCGGTTCGTCCGTGCTGCGGACGAGAACCACCGGGGTGTCGGTGGCGGCCACGGCGGACAGAGCCACCGAGCCGACGAGGAAGCCGGTCAGCCCGCCGAGGCCGCGTGACCCGAGGACCAGCAAGGCGGCGTCGGTGGCTTCCGCGGCCAGGGCGGCAGCGGGGCGCCCCGTCGGACAGCGGGTCGTGATCTCCAGGTGGGGGTGGCGCGCGTGCAGTTCTTCTGCCGCTTCGCTCAGTGCCCGGTCCGTCCAGCTGTCCGCGCTCTGTGGGCCGACGCCGGGGAGAACCGGGTCGAGCAGCCAGTCGACGGCGTGTACGAGCCTGAGCGGAACCTGCCGCAGAAGGGCTTCGCGCGCCGCCCAGCGGGCCGCCGCAAGACTCTCGTCGGAGCCGTCGACCCCGACTGTGACGTGGTTCTTCATGAGTGGAGTTCCTCCGTGTGGCGGGCGCGCTCGGTTACCAGGGCATGGCGTGTTGACCGGAACGGGTGTCCACCGGGTCCTCGGAGCCGGAGATGATAGGCGGTGCGACGCCCACGACCCCGTCGATCTGTGCGTGTGCCCTTCACATTCCGCCGCAGCGGAGGAGGAAGCGAGGGCCGAACGGCCCCGTCCGGGGACCGGACGGGCCACCCCGTCGCAGGACGGTCCCGCCGTCCGACGATGGGGACCTTTGGTCCCGCAGGCGGGGCCCGGGCGGCCCTCCTGCCGGGGCGCCGTGCCCGCCAGTGTGAGGGGTGTCCCCTTCGGGCTTCTCGGTTGGGAGTCATCGTGGAAAGCACCATCCGCACTCCGGACAGCAGCTCGGTCACCGTCGGTGTCGACGGTTCCGAGCCGGCGCGCCGCGCTGCCCTGTGGGCCGCAGGGGAGGCCGTACGCCGGGGCCGCCCGCTCCACATCGTCTACGGCGCGGACACCGACGTCAGGGCCTTGTACGTGTCCGTGGAGACCATCGAAAAGGTCCGGGCCGCCGGCCGGGCGCTCCTGGACGACACGGCGGCGGCCGTGGCCGCCGAGTACCCGGGTCTGAAGGTGACCACGGAGTTCAGCCGATCGGACGCCGTCACCAGCCTGAAGCGGGCCGGCGGCCTCTCCAGCACGATCGTCGTCGGCAGCCGCGGCCTGGGGGGCTTCGACTCGCTCATGCTCGGCTCCGTCGGACTGGGCATCGCAGCCGTCGCCCACACTCCCGTCGTCGTGGTCCGCGGCGACAGCGAGGCGGAGGAACGGGGAACCGTCCTGGCCGCCGTCCGCGACGAGCACGACCTCGTGTGCGCCCGCTACGCCGCCCAGGAGGCCGAGCTGCGCAAGGCGTCCCTGCGGTTGCTGCACGTCTGGAACATCCTCCAGTCGGTCGGCGTCGTCGCCCCCATGCTCGACACCGTCGACGCCATCGGCGGGGAGCACGAGGAGGCCATGCGGGGCGTCACCCACACGATCCGTGCCGAGTTCCCGGACCTGACCGTCGACAGCGAGGGGGAGAAGAGCTTCTCCGTCGCCGGAGCCCTGGTCGAGGCGTCCCGGCACGCCGACCTGCTGGTCATGGGCGGCCGCCGCAACCCCACCCCGCTCGGGCTCTCCCGGGATCTCGGCAGGGTCACGCACAGCCTGGTGCACCACGCCCACTGCCCCGTGCTCCTCATCTCGCGCTTCGGGGACGACGCCGGGAGCGGGTCATGACCGCGGCGCGGGGAGGTGCTCGCGGCATTCTCGTCGGGATCGACCCGGACAGGGACTGGCACCTTCCCCTGGCCTGGGCGGCCGACGAAGGACTCCGCCGCAGGCTTCCCCTCCGTCTCGTGCTGGCCGTCCCGCCCCAGCACGACACCCAGCACGCCGACGACACCCCACGGCAGGCCGCCCTGCGAGGCACGGGCACCGAGCGGCTGGAGCAGGCCCGGGACTGGGTCCGGGAACGGCATCCCGAACTGGCCGTGGTCACCGATCTGCGGGGCGGCTTTCCCGCCCCCGTCCTGGCGGCCATGGCAGGTCAGGCCCGTATGGTCGTCCTCGGTTCCCGGCACCTGGGCCGCGTCGCGGAGGTACTCAGCGCCGGATCGCTCGTACTCCCTGTGACGGCCCAGGCCCCCTGCCCCGTCGTCGTCGTGGGCGACGCCGAACACATCACGCAGCGGCCGCTGTACATCGTCGCCGGCATCGACGGGAGCAGCGCCTCGGCCACAGCCCTCGAGTTCGCCTTCGACGCGGCCGACCTGCGCGGAGCCCAGGTACGGGCCATCTCCGTGTGGCAGCCGCCGGTCTGGCTGTTGCACGACGAAGAAGCAGCCCTCCAGGCGCAGCGAGCCCTGCTGGCCGAGACCACCGCCGGGTTGACCGAGAAGTACCCGGACGTGCTCCTCACGCACGAGGTGCTGGTCGGCCATCCCGTCGAGGAACTGGCCCGGGCGGCCGAGCACGCTCTGGCGGTCGTGGTGGGCCGCCGCGGCCGCGGCGGCTACACCGGCATGCGGCTGGGATCCACGGTGCACGGCCTCCTGCACCGGGCGCACTGCCCGGTCATCACCGTCCCGACCGGATGAGGCGAACATGACCAGCCGCACGACCGACGCGCCGGCCGCCCGCGCCCCCGGCCGCCCGGGGCTGACGCAGGCCGAGGCCGAACGCCGACTGGCCCGGCACGGCCGCAACGAGGTACCGCCGCCCCGGCCGACACCCCTGTACCGCCGGGTGCTGGCACAACTGCGAGACCCGCTGATCATGGTGCTGCTGGGTGCTGCCCTGCTCACCATCGTGATCGGGGACTACCCCGACGCCGTCGTGATCGGACTCGTGGTCGTCGTCAACACCACCGTGGGCGTGGTCCAGGAGGTCCGGGCCGACCGTGCCGTCGCCGCGCTCTCCGCCCTCTCGGCCCCGCACGCCCGGGTGCTGCGGGACGGAGTCGCTCACGAGGTCGCCGCGGCACTCGTGGTGCCCGGCGACCTCCTGCTGCTGGGCGAGGGCGACATCGTCGCCGCCGACGCCGAACTCGTCGAAGCCTCCGCGCTCCTGATGGACGAATCCATGCTCACCGGCGAGTCCGTGCCCAATGACAAGGCGCCCAGGGAGCCGGTGTCCGCCGGAACCGTGGTCGTCCGCGGTCGTGGGACCGCCACCGCCACGGCCACCGGCCCGGCGAGTGCGCTCGGCCGCATCGCCGCACTGCTGGACGGCAACGGCCACGAAGCGACCCCGCTGCAGCGCAGGCTGGCCTCCCTCGGCCGTGTTCTCGCCCTCGTCACCCTCACCCTCTGCGTGCTCTTCTTCGCCCTGGGGCTGGTACGCGGGCTCGCACCGGACACGATGGCCGTCACCGCCATCAGCCTGGCCGTCGCGGCCGTGCCCGAATCCCTCCCGGCCGTGGTCACCCTCGCCCTGGCCCTCGGCGCCCGGCGGATGGCGGCCAGAGGGGCGCTCGTCAGGCGTCTGCCCGCCGTCGAGACGCTGGGCTCGGTGAGCGTACTGGCCACGGACAAGACCGGCACCCTCACCGAGGGCCGGATGGTCGTCCAGCGCCTTTGGACCCCGTCCGGGGCCGCCGACGTGACCGGCAGCGGCTACGACCCCTACGGAGAGCTGACCCGCGACGGCCTCCCCCTGACGCCCGAGCAGCTTCGGCCGCTTCAGGAACTCCTCACCACCGCAGCCCTGTGCAACGACGCCGTCCTCAAGCCCTCGGATGACGGACCCGGCACGTGGGCCGCGGTGGGTGATCCCATGGAGGCGGCGCTGCTGGCCGCCGCCGCCAAGGCGGGCTGCCCCGACCCCGCCGAGCTGCGCCGGGACTGCCCCCGGATCGCGGAAGCACCGTTCGACAGCATGCGCAAGCGCATGACCACCCTGCACCACCTGCCCGACGGGAACGTGCTGGTCTGCCTCAAGGGAGCCCCCGAGGCCGTTCTCACCTCCTCCGTGCTCGCCGAACCGCCTGGTCTGCTGGAACAGGCCCGTGAGCAGGCCGCGGCACTGGCGCGGGAAGGATTCCGCGTCCTGGCGGTGGCCGGCACGGAGCGGCTCTGGCAGCCACTGCCCGCCACCGAAGCGGAGCGGGACCTGCGTCTCCTGGGCCTGATCGCGATCAGCGACCCGCCGAAAGCAGCGGCCTTCGCGACCCTCGCGGCCTGCCGGGCGGCCGGCATCACCCCCGTGATGATCACCGGTGACCATCCGGCGACGGCACGTGCCATCGCCGAGCGCACCGGCCTGCTCCGGGACGGTGAGGCCGGTGAGATCCTCACGGGCGCCCAACTGGCCGCCGCGCCCGACACCGACCTGACCGGCGTCAGGGTCTTCGCCCGCACCGACCCCCAGCAGAAGCTGGACATCGTGCACGCCTGGAGGGCCCAAGGAGCGGTCACCGCCATGACCGGGGACGGAGTCAACGACGGCCCGGCCCTGCACCAGGCCGACATCGGGGTCGCCATGGGCGCCCGCGGTACGGAGGTGGCCCGCCAGGCCGCCGACCTCGTCCTCACCGACGACGAACTCGGCACCGTGGTCACCGCGGTCGAGGAAGGCCGCAGGGTCTATGACAACATCCGCCGCTTCCTCGTCTACGCCATGGCCGGGGGCGCCGCCGAGATCCTCGTGATGCTGATCGGCCCCCTGCTCGGCCTGGCCCTGCCGCTGCGGGCGGGGCAGATCCTGTGGATCAACCTCCTCACCCACGGCCTGACGGGTGTGGCCATGGGCGCGGAACCCGTCTCACCGCAAGCCATGCGACGACCGCCGCGGCCGCCCGGACAGCACATCCTCGCCGCCGGCGTGTGGCAGCGCCTCCTCGTCCTGGCCTCCGCCGTGACCGCGGTCAGCCTGCTCGCGGGCGTCGCAGCGCGCGCACTGGACCTGCCCTGGCAGAGCGTGCTCTTCCTCGCTCTGCTCGCAGCCCAACTCGGAGTCGCGCTCGGCCTGCGGGCCCGTCTGCTGACCCGGGCGAACCTCTTCCTCCCCGTCTCGGTGGCCGGATCGGCCGTACTGGCGATGGCCGCCCTGTACGTGCCGGCTCTGCAATCGTTGCTGGACACCCGGCCTGTGGGCTGGACCGGGATCTGGCTCGCCTCGGCCGCGGCTCTCGCGGCATTCGTGGCCGCCCGCGCCCTGCGGGGTGCGTTTCGCAGAAAGGCATGATCATGAGTACGTTCGCACCGCACTACGGACCGGGGGTCCACGCCGAGGTCGGCGACCAGATCGTCGTCGGCGGACCGAGCGTCGGCAAGCCCGGCCGGGACGGCGAGGTCGTCGCCCTGCATCACCCGGACGGCACTCCGCCCTACGACGTCCGCTGGTCCGACACCGGACGTACCACCGTCTTCTTCCCCGGCCCGGACGCCCACGTCAGACACCTGCACGAGACACCGGGGCAGCCCGGCGACGCGGGCGGAGCGGCGCGGTAGCCGGTAGGCCTCGCGCAGGGCCCTGTGGTCCCACCCGGGCCGCAAAAGGGACCGAACGGCCCATGGTGTGGCAGCCGCGTCATGGCAGAGCCTGTCGGTACCGGGGACCGGGCAGCGGGAAAGCACTTCCACTGCCGGACGGCGGAGCGGCGATCCGCCCGCCGAGGAGGCGATGACGCCATGACCACCATCAGCGGAACCGGATACCGCGCGCCTCACGGACTTCTCGGTCCTGCGCCGGCCGCGGCCACCGACCTGGGACTCCGGCTCGCCGCCCGGCGGGCTGCTGCTGGTCTGAGCCGCGAAGACCTGGGGTACCGGTCCGGTCTTGACGCGCACTACATCGCCCTTGTCGAAGAGCGCGGCGCCCTGCCCTCGATCGGGACGCTCGTCCGTCTGGCCGGTGTTCTCGGCACCACCGTCGAGGCGCTCGCGGGGAGGACACCCGTTGCTGAAGCCGGTCCACGGGCAAAGGAACCCGCCGCCGGTACGGTCGTTCTCGACGCAGGAGAGTGCCGACGCCTGCTCGGAGTCCGGGGCATCGGACGAGTGGCGGTCTTCACCGCCGACGGCCCCGCGGTGATTCCGGTCAACTACCTCGTCGTCGGCCAGGACATCGCCTTCCGCACCGGGGCGGACACCGTCCTGGCACGGGCGGCCGGGACGGATGCCGCGTTCGAGGTGGAGCGGATCGACGAAGTCGCGGCAAAGGCGTGGAGCGTCCTGGCCGTGGGGCTGCTCGAGACCGCCACGCACCCCGACGAGCTCCGGCGCATGGCCCGCGCAGCCCATTCCATGCCCTGGGCCGGCGGTGAGCGCAACCGCTGGATGAAGCTCGCACCGGTTCGGTTCACAGGCCGCCGGATCGCACGCCTCCAGTGAAAGACGCAGCCCACCCGCCTGCGGGGCCGAATGGCCCCGCCCCTGCCCCGACAGGCCCAAGCCGAACGCGTCGATCCGGGGTGACAGTGAAGGCAGAACCATAAGAAGGCGTCGGGTCCAAGGCGCCGTCAGACCCAGGAGCACCCCATGTCAGGCACGCAGATGGAGCGGAGGCGCAGCCTCTTCCCCGACCTCACCGACTGGTTCGGAGCCGACTTCCCGCGCTTCCCCATGTGGCGGTCGGCTTTCGGTACCCACCCCATCCCGATCGAGGTGACCAGCAACGAAGGCACGTACACGCTCCGTGCCGAACTGCCGGGAATGGACCCTGAGAAGGACATCGAGATCACCGTGGACGGCGACATGCTCACGGTGAGTGCCGAGCACACCGAGAGCGCGGAGGACAAGGACCACTCCGAATTCCGCTACGGGCTCTTCCGCCGCAGTGTCCGTCTCCCCGGCCGGATCCCGGCCGACGAGGTCGACGCCGCGTACGAGGACGGCATTCTGACAGTCCGCGTCGCGATGGAGGCCGAACCCCCGGCCGGCCGTCGCACCATCCCCGTCAAGCGCCCCGGCGGCGAGCAGCAAGGAGAGGGGTCATGACCGGCAAAAGGGTTCTGGTCGCCTACGGGAGCAAGCACGGAGCGACCGCCGGCATCGCGGCGGAGATCGGCAGGACCCTCCGTGAGGACGGACTCGACGCCGTGGTGCTCCCGGCCGACGACGTGGACGACGTCCGCGGCTTTGACGCCGTCGTACTCGGCGGGTCCCTGTACGCCGGCCGCTGGAGCGGCAAGGCCCGGCACTGCGCCGAACGCAATCAGGACTACCTCAGGCACCGCCCTGTCTGGCTGTTCAGCAGCGGACCGGTCGACAGCTCCGCCGAGCGCCACGAGATCCCGCCCGTTGCGGCCGTGGCCGAGCAGATGGAACGCCTGGGCGCACGCGAGCACGTCACCTTCGGAGGCAGTCTCACGGCGAGCACACCGGGACTTCTCGCGAAGGCCCTGGTCCGCCACGGCAAGGGCGGTGACTTCCGCAACCCCGAGCGGATCCGGACGTGGGCCCATCACATCAGCAGTGAACTCGCCGAAGCCGCCTGAAGCACAGCCCCGCCGTCGGCGGGGCTGCGCCGTGCCCGATCGGGGGCGGACGGGGGACCGTTCGGCCCTGGCGGCCGACTGCGGCAGGTGGTCCCATGAAGGTGGCGGAAAGAGCCCGTCGAGGATGCGGAGGAGCGGCCGGCGGCCGTGCACCGCACGATCAGGATCCGCGAGAAGCGGGTGGACTCTTTCCGTCCACCGGTGCGCGCGGCCCGATCTCGTCCCGCGGCCCCGGAGGTTCGTCCAGCACGCTCCAGGCGATGGGGCCGAGCAGGTCGGCGACCCTGCCGAAGACGTCCATCAGGAGATCGTCCACCGTCAGCATGCCCACGACGTGCCGGCCGTCCAGAACCGGCAGACGCCGGACACCACTGGTGCGAAACATCCGGTACGCGGCGCTGATGTCGTCGTCCGCGCCGATGGTGACGGCCGGCGCGGTCATGATCTCCCGTACCGGGTTTTCGAGGTCCAGGCCGGGGGCCACCCCGCGCAGTACGATGTCCCGGTCGGTGATGACACCCAGTAGTTCTCCGCCCTCGGTCACGGCGAGGCAGCCGACGCCGTGCACGGCCATGTGCCGTGCCGCGTCCCTGATGGTCGTCGATCCGGTGACCCCCATCGCGGGCGTGGCCATGGCCTCGGACACGTTCATGTTCCGGTCTCCTTCCAGTGGGGGTCTTCGAGCGGGTCGAGTGCGGCGCGGGTGAGGGGGACATCCGGCCTCTTCAACGCCCCGTACCGGTGTCGTCCGTCTCCCACGCGAGGTGTACGTCGACCCGTACGACGCCGTCCACCGTGCGGCAGAGGCGCTCCACGACCGGGACGAGACTGCGGAAGCGCACCACCCCGTGGAGCGTCACCTGTCCGTCCGTCACGTCGACGGAGACGGAGGAGGGATCCAGGCGCAGGGTCCGCGCGAGGACCTCCCCGTAGATCTCGTGGCGGATGGCGGCGTCGTCGCGCAGGAAGATCCGCAGCAGGTCGCCACGGGTGACGATGCCCACGAGGACGTCGGATTCGTCGACGACCAGGAGCCGCTTGACCCGCTGGCTCTCCATGAGCCGGGCGGCCTCGGCCACGGTCCAGTCGGGGCGGGCGCAGACGGGCGGTGCGGACATGAGTTCCTCCGCGCTGGTCCCGGCCGCCTTCTCGCTCTCCCACGGTTCGGGGCGGGGCAGCGAACCGAACCAGTCTCCCTGGTCGGCGGGTTTCGGGAGCAGATCGCCCTCGGAGATCACACCGAGAGGGCGTCCGACGGTGTCGGTGACCGCCACGGCGGACACGGCGTGTTCGCCGAGTGTGCGCACGATGTCCTTGAACGTGGCGTTCCGGGCGACCGTGACGACCTCACGGGTCATCAGCTCGCGCACTTCCCTGTGCCTCACCGCATCCTCCTTCGTCCTTGCCCGACCGCCGTCGCGTTCAGGCCGTCAGCTTCGAGCGGAACCGTGACGTGACGCCACGACTCCGGGCACCGAGCGCGCGATGCGCGGTAGCGCGTCGGCCAGAGCCGGATCGCGTTCGCGTGCGTCTCCGGATCCGCACGGTCGCCGATCCCGAGGGGATCAGCCGCGTCATGATTGTGTTTCATGACTCCTCCCACCGTGGATCGCCCTTCCAGCCTGCTGTTCCACGCCTGCCCGGAACAGGGCCGACCGGGCCCGTGTCATGGGCTGACCAGTCCGTGTCCGGCACCGTCTACGCGGGCTCGGACTGCGCGCCTCCGGTGTGCCCGGCCACGTAGTCCGCGCAACCGTCGAGGGTGGCCAGCGCGGGATAGTCCTGTTCCGGCAGGGCCAGCCCCGTGCGTCCGCTGAGCGCCTCGACGAAGGCGAGGAAGTCCAGTGAGTCCATCTCCAGGCGTTCGCGGAAGTTCTCGTCGGACGGCACCGCGGAGAGATCGGCGCCGGGCACGGCCTCCTCGATCACGGCTCTGATCGTTTCGAGAGCCTCTTCGCGGTTCACAAGTCCTCCGGATGCTGGAGCAGGCGGTCGAGCGTGGTGAGGAAGCGGGCCCCGGTGGCGCCGTCACTGGCCCGGTGGTCGGCGGACAGGGTGGCGGTGACGGTCGGGTGGAGGGCGATCATGCCGGCGACGGCCACGGGGCGCTCGGTCACCCTCCCGAGACCGACCATCGCCACCTGGGGCGGGTAGATCACGCCGAACACCGACTCGACCCCCTGGTCACCCAGGTTGGTCACGGTGAGCGTCGGGTCGGCGGTCTCCGAGGCACGGAGCCTGCCGTGCCTGGCCCGGGAGACGAGGTCCTTCAACGTCGCCATCACATCGGTGAGGGGCATGCGGTCGGCATCGGCCAGCGCCGGAGCCACGAGACCGCCTCCGCGTACGGACACGGCGGTACCGAGCCGGACACCGGCAGCCGCGACGAAGCGGCCGTCCGTCCAGTGGCCGTTCAGTTCGGGTACCTCGCGCGCGGCCGACGCCACCGCCTTCAACAACAGCGCAGCCGGTACGAGACGTTCGCCGACCGGCCGGGTGCTGTTCTGCCGACGCATCCACTCCAGGGCCGCGGCCAGGTCGATGGTGGTGGACAAGTAGTAGTGCGGGATCTCCCGCTTGGCACGGGACATCAGCCGGGCAATGGCGGCGCGATCACTCGTGGACGTGGACGCGGACGCGGACGCGGCCGCGGCCGCGGCCGCGGACGTGCCCGTGTCGGAGGCAGCGGCCTTGGGCGCGCGCCGCGCACCGGCCGCGACGGACGCCTCCTTGACGGTCGCGGCCTGGTCCGGGCCGGTGCGGGATCCGGCCGCGGCACGGACGTCGTCCGCCTTCACCGCGCCGTGGCGGCCCGAGCCCCGGACCGCGGAGAGGTCGACGCCGAGTGACTCCGCAAGGCGCCGCGCGAGGGGGGATGCGTGGACGCGGGACGGCGCCGGATGACGGGACGGTGCCGGATGAGCGGCCCGGGACACGTCCGACCGTGTGATCCGGCCGCCGCGCCCGCTGCCGTGCAGGGCTGCGAGCTCCACCCCCTCTTCGGCCGCCTGGTGCCGGACGAGCGGGGTGGCCGTCGCGTCTCCCGCCGGAACGGGTCCGCGCGCGGGGGGAGGCCGTACGGGTGCGGTGGGCGAGATGACGGCCAGCGGCGTCCCCACAGGGACGGTCGTGCCGGGCTCGACCAGCAGCTCGGTCACCGTTCCGGACTCGAAGCACTCCACTTCGATGGTCGACTTGGCCGTCTCCACCACCGCGACGACCTCCCCGCGTGCGACCTCGGCTCCCACGGTGGTCAGCCACTCGACCAGGGTCCCCTCGTCCATGTCGGCTCCGAGGGACGGCATGGTGAACTCGCCCACGTCAGGCCACCGCCTGCCGGACCGCTGCCACGATGGAGGCGGGCTGCGGCAGAGCGGCTTCCTCCAGTTGTCGCGCGTAGGGGATCGGCACCTCCTGGCTGCACACCCGCTGGACCGGTGCGTCGAGTTCGTAGAAGGAGCGCTCCGCGATGCGCGCCGCGACTTCCGCGGAGATGCTGCCGCTGCGCCAGGCCTCGTCCACGATCACGGCCCGGTGGGTCCGGGCGACGGACGCCAGTACCGTCGCGTCGTCCAGCGGCCGCAGGGACCGCAAGTCGACCACCTCGGCGCCGATGCCGTCCGCTGCCAGGGTTTCGGCGGCGGCCAGGGCCTTGGGCAGCGACCCGCCGTAGGTGATGACGGAGACGTCCGTGCCCAGGCGGCGTACCGCGGCGGAATCCAGGTCAACGGAGTCGACCGTGCCGTCCAGCACCCCCTCTTCGTTGTAGAGGCTGCCGTGTTCGAACATCACGACCGGGTCGGGGTCGTCGAGCGCTGCGGCCAGCATGTGCCGGGCGTCGTCCATGGTCGCGGGGGTGAGCACCCGGATGCCCGGAATATGGGCGTACCAGCCTTCCAGGCTGTGCGAGTGCTGGGCAGCGAGCTGACGGCCCGCGCCGGTGGTCATACGGATCACGATCGGCACGCTCAGCTGTCCGCCGGACATGTGCAACAGCGTCGCGGCGTTGTTGAGGATCTGGTCGAGGGCGAGCAGGCTGAAATTGACGGTCATGATTTCGACGACCGGACGCAGCCCGCCCAGCGCCGCACCGATGCCCGCGCCGACGAAGGCGGATTCCGACAGGGGAGTGTCGCGGATCCGGTCGGGCCCGAACTCCTCCAGGAGGCCCAGGCTCACACCGAAGCAACCGCCGTACCGGCCGACGTCCTCACCCATGAGGAAGACCCGGTCGTCGGTCCGCAGGGCTTCCCGCAACCCGTCGCGCAGCGCTTCCCGGTACGTCGTGGAGGCGGTCGAGCCGCCGCTCGCGGACCGGCGCGCGTTCATGACGCACCCCCGCTCGGGCTTGTCACGAACCTCAACAGGTCCGCGACGGGCTCGTACGGGGCGGCCTCGGCGGCGCGGACGGCCGCGTCGATCTCGGCGCTCACGTCTTCCTCCAGCCGCTTGTTCGCAAGGTCGTCCAGGCCTCCTTCGGCACGCATCCGTTCCTCCAGGCCGGCCAGCGGGTCCCGCGCCTTCCAGCGCGCTATTTCGTCCTTCTCGCGATATCGGTCCGGGTCGTACATCGAATGGGCCCGGAAGCGGTACGTCCGCGCTTCCAGGAAGTGCGGACCGCCACCCGACCTGACCGAGTCGGCCGCTTTCCGCGCGGTCGCCTCGACGGCAAGCACGTCCATGCCGTCGACCGTCCACGCGGGCATACCGTACGACGCGGCACGCATCGCAAGGTTCGTTTGAGCGTGTTCCCGCGCCAGACTGGTCCCCATGGCGTACAGGTTGTTCTCGCAGACCAGCAGCAGGGGCAGCTGCCACAGCGCGGCGAGGTTGGCCGTCTCGTGGAACTCCCCCTCCGCGTAAGCCCCGTCACCGAAGAAGCAGCATGTCACCCGTTCGGTGCCGCGCATCCGGTCGGCGAGGGCGAGCCCGGCCGCCAGGGGCAGTCCGCCCGCGACGATCGCGTTGCCGCCGTAGAACCGTCGCCCGGCGTCGAAAAGGTGCATCGACCCACCGCGGCCGCGACTGCACCCGGTGGCCTTGCCGAACATCTCTGCCATCACGGCACCGGCCGACACGCCCCGGGCGAGGGCGTGGCCGTGCTCGCGGTAGGTGGAGACCACGGCGTCGTCACCGCGCAGCGCCTGCCCGACCCCCACGGCGACCGCTTCCTCACCGATGTACAGGTGCACGAAGCCGCGGATCTTCGCCGCGCTGTAGAGCTCGACACACCGTTCCTCGAAGCGCCGGATCAGCAGCATCTGCCGGAGCAGCTCAAGCTCGTGCTCGTGCCCGGGCCCTCGGCCTCCCGTCGGTGGCGCCGGAGTCTTTCGCGGGGCGACGCTGCGTTGTGTACCGGTCGCACCGGTGGACCGCCGGGTGGTGGTGCTCATGGCCGTCCCTCTCCTCACGGGTCCCGGACGGGACTTTCCAGAGTCGACAGGTCACCCTCGGGCAACCCGAGCTCGCGGGCGCGCAGCAGGCGGCGCATGACCTTGCCGCTGCGGGTTCTGGGCAGGTTCTGGTCGAACTCGATCTCGCGCGGGGCCACGGCGGGACCGAGCCGCCGGCGGGCGAACGCCAGCAGGTCGCGCTTCAGTGCCGCCTGCGGCTCGTGACCGGGGCGCAGGGAGACGAACGCCTTGACCACGGCACCCGCGACCGGGTCGGGACGGCCGATCACCCCGGCCTCGGCAACCGCCGGGTGCTCCATGAGAGCGCTTTCCACCTCGAACGGTCCGATGAGATGTCCGGCGGATTTGATCACGTCGTCCGCGCGTCCGACGAACCAGAACCACCCGTCCGCATCCCGTTTCGCCAGATCGCCGGTCAGGTACCAGCCGTCGACGAAGCAGGCGTCGTAGCGCGCCCGGTCGTTCAGGTAGTCACGGAACATCGAGGGCCAGCCCGGTCGCAGCGCCAGCTCTCCCTCCGCGCCGGGTGTGGTCACCGGTCGTACGTGGCCGTCGTCCAGGGTGACCCGTCCGTCCTGCCCGCGTTCGAGGATCGCCGCGTGGATACCGGGCAGCGGCCGCCCCATGGAGCCGGGGCGGATGTCGCTGGAGGCGTAGTTGGCGATCATGATGGCGCCCGTCTCGGTCTGCCACCAGTTGTCGTGCACCGGCAGGCCCAGGACCTCCTGCCCCCACAGGACGGCTTCCGGGTTGAGCGGTTCGCCGACGCTGGCGACGAACCGGAGGGCCGAGAGGTCGTACGGGCCGGGGAGGGCTCTGCCGCTGCCCGGGGGCGTGGCACGCATCAACATCCGTATCGCCGTCGGCGCCGTGTACCAGACAGCCACCTTCTGGGTGTCGAGGATCCGGTACCACCGGTGGACATCGAATTCTCCTTCGTCCACCACCAGCGTGGCGCCGTGCGTGAGTGGGGCGATGATCCCGTACGAGGTACCGGTCACCCAGCCCGGGTCGGCCGTGCACCAGTACACATCCCCGGGGCCGAGATCCAGCGCGAACGCCGCCGTGGCATGGTGCGCCACGACCGCTTCGTGGACGTGGACCGCGCCCTTGGGCGTGCCCGTCGTCCCACTGGTGAAGTGGAGCAGGGCCATGTCCGCAGGGTCGGTCGGCGGTACCGGAAACACCGGAGAGGCGCGCTCCGTCAAACGGTCGAGCACCTCCGTGCCCGCCGGCGGGTCGGTCACGGGGCCGACCAGCAGGACGTGGGCCAGGCCCGGGAGCGTGCGCCGGATCTCCTCGACCTTGCGCCGGTACAGGGCCTCGGTGGTGACGAGGACCCGGGCGTCACCCAGGGCCAGCCGCTGGCGGACCGGCTCGGGGCCGAAGGCGGCGAAGAGCGGGCAGAGGACGCGTCGGGCCCGCAGCGTGCCCAGCACCGTGGCGTAGAGCTCCCTGCGCCGACCCATGAGGGTGAACACCCGTTCCCCGGGCGCCGTTCCCAGTCCCACGAGGACGTTGGCGAACCGGGACGCTCCGTCGGCGAGCTCGGCATAGCTGACATGTGTCACGGCGTCGTCCGAGGCCACGCACCGCAGGGCCTCCCGGCCACCGTGACCGGCCATGATGTGCCGGTCCACCGCTTCGAAGGCGATGTTCAGACCCCCGTCGGGGAGGCCGCACAGCCATGACCGGGCCTGGTCCCAGGTGAATGTCGCACAGGTCTCTTCGTAGTCCGACAGCCGAAAGGCGGCCGCTGGGCGGCGCTGCTTGGTGATCACCGGATGGGGCATGACGGGCTCCTCCTCCACCATCGGGTCTGTGGAGTCCGGTCCGCAACCACCATCCTCCGGTCCCGGGGTGCCGGGGGAGGGCCGAACGGTCCTCGTCGGGGACCGGTCGGACCTCTGAGCCGGCCGGACGCTGACGTGCGGGAGCAGGGGCGCCCGCCGGGGTCTATGCCGCGGCCGGGACGGTTCCGTCGAGTTCGAGCCGTACGTCGACGACCCCCTCGACGGCCCTGATGGCACGAGCCAGGAGGGGGACCAGAGCCCGCTCGGGCAGGGGGCCCCGGAGCGTGACGACACCGTCCTGCACCGAGAAGTCCAGGGACGCCATGCCCGGCGCGAGATCGGCCAGTACAGCCTGCCGGATCTCCTCCGCCAACTCCTCGTCGGGCCGGAGGAAGACCTTCAGCAGGTCGCTGCGGCTGACGACGCCCTCCAGCATGCCCAGCTGGTTCACGACCGGCAGCCGCTTCACATGCTGGTGGGCCATGATGCGGGCGGCCTCGGCCGTGGTGGCGTCGGGGTGGACGGTCACGGCGGGGCTCGACATCAGGTCCTCGGCGAGTACGCCGCCGGCCTTGGATGCCTCGTCCAACTGCTCCGGGAGGCGCGGCTCCTCGCGCCGGAACTCCTCCTTGGGCAGGAGGTCGGCCTCCGAGACGACGCCCACGACGCGGCCTTCGCCTTCCAGGACCGGGACGGCGCTGACCTTCCACTCGTGCAGAAGCTCGACGATCTCCTTGTACGACGCCTCCCGGCCGATGGCGATGGCCGTGTGTGTCATGACGTCACTGACGGTGTACCGAGATGCTGGCATGACCGGCTCCTTCGCCGCGTTCGGTCAAGGATCCTGTCGGAACCCTGCTTCCATCGGAGCACCCGGAGCGCGCGCAGGGCAGGGCCCTGTGGGCCACGCTGAAGGTCCGATCGGCCCCCCGGCGGGGGACCCGGCCACCGCATGGGGCCTGTCGGCCCTGACTGCGGCCCCGACCGGCCCATGCCACGCGGCTCGGGCAGACGGATGGTGATGACATGCGGGACGCGCCCTGTGGGCCGTCTCTCAGACCATCGCATCAGGAGCGTGAGCCATGTTCTGGTACGACCACGGAATGGGGGGATGGGGCTGGGTCGCCATGTCGTTCAGCATGGTCCTGGTCGTCGCTCTGGCCGTCGCTGGAGTCGTTGTGCTCGTCCGCAGCGTCGACCGGTACGCCCCGGGGCCGGCACAGCCCTCAGCCGTGCCCTCCGCGAAGCAGGTCCTCGCCGAACGCTTCGCCCGCGGCGAGATCGACGAGGAAGAGTACGAACAGCGTCTGACCGCCCTGCGTGCCCACGGTCCGGCGCAGGGCAGGCCAGGATCGGGAGAGGCCTGAACGCATGCCGCTGTGGGAGTGGCCCGGCCCGTGGCCATGGCAGGCGTGGATCATCAACGGCTCCGTCGTGCGAACGCCGGCGTGCTGGGCCAGGGCCAGGGATCCCGGGGCAGGGCCGTCCGGCCCCTGCCGGAGCCCGGTCCTGGCAGGAGACAGTGGAAGTGGTGCCTGCTCGTGAGCGGTGCCGAGGAGGGGAGATGGCGGTCATGGTTTCGTACGTGTACGACGTACACGGCTTCGTCGAGGGCGACCGGAACACGGTCGCTCTCCTCGGATGCAAGGGCGCGAGCCTCGCGCAGATGGCGCACCTGGGGCTGCCCGTGCCGCCCGGCTTCACCATCACCACAGAAGCGTGCGGCGCCTTCCTGGCCACGGGGGAGCTGCCGGCAGGCCTGGAGGCTCAGGTGGGTGAGCATCTGCGCGCACTCGAGTCGGCCGAGGGCAAGAGGCTGGGACAGGTGGACGATCCGCTGCTGTTGTCGGTGAGGGCGGGTGCGGCAGCGTCGACGCCGAACACGATGGAGACGATCCTCGACATCGGACTGAACGACCTCTGCGTGCTCGGACTGGCCAAAGTGCCCGAGCGGGAGCGGTTCGCCTGGGATTCCTACCGCCGCCTCGTGCAGATGCTGGGAAGCACCGTGATGGGCGTCGATCGTTCACTCTTCGAGGACGTGCTCCTACGGATCAAGCGCCAGCACCGGGTCGCGGACGACTCCCGGCTGGACACGTGCGACCTCATCCGAGTCGTGGAAACCTTCAAGGACCTCATTTACGAAGAGAGCGGCACGGAGTTCCCGCAGGCCCCGGCCGAGCAGCTGCGGATGGCGATCCTCGCCGTGTTCGGGGCCCGTAAGGACGGGCGGACTCTCCTCGGCGCGCACAGCAAAGACCGCATGGACGACGCTGGTGCGGCGGTCGCCCTCACCGTCCAGCGGATGGTCTTCGGGAACCTCGGAAGCGATTCCGGCAGCGGCGTGGCGTATCCCCGAGACCCTGATACCGGACGGCGCGGCCTCTACGGCGACTACCTGCCGAACGCCCAGGGCAGGGACGTCGTCTCGGCAGACCGCGACACACTCCCCCTGCAAGACCTGGCCACGCTCCACCCCGCCGCGTTCGACCGTCTGCGCCGCTCCATGGAGGAGCTGGAAGCGCACCACCCCGACCTCGTCGCCGTCGAGTTCACGATCGAGCACGGAACCCTCTGGCTGCTCAACGCCCGCGTCCGGTAACGCGGGCGGCGACTTCACCGTTGCCGGAGTTCGGCGATCACGAGGTCACTGTCAGCACGATCTTGCCTTGGATGTGGCCCTGGGCGGCTCGCGTGTGTGCGCTGCCCGCCTCCGACAGCGGGTAGGTGCTGTCCACCCCCACCTGGAGCCTGCCCTCGTTGAACAAGCGTCCGATCTCGGCGAGCTGGGGGCCGTTGGAGCGCACCTGAATGTTCGAGACCGTGATACCCAGACGCGCCGTCTCTTCCGGGTCGTACCGGGCGAAGAACACCGGAAGCATGGTGCCTCCGCGCCTGAGCACGGTCAGGAAGCGCGAGCTGTCCGGGCCACCGACAGCGTCGATCACCAGATCGACGCCGCCGACCACGTCCGCGACCTGCGTCGTGGTGTAGTCGATGAACTCGTCGGCGCCGAGCTTGCGCAGGAACTGCTCGTGCCGGCCCGAGGCCACCGCGATGACGTGCGCCCCCTTCCACTTCGCCAGCTGCACCGCGAAGTGACCCACTCCACCAGCGGCCCCGTTGACCAGCACGGTCATCCCTGGCGTGATCGGCACCGGCTGGTGCACCCGGCCGGTGAAGGGAGACGGCACGTCGTGGCCGAGATCGACCAGGTACTGCCAGGCCGTCAGCAGGGCCATCGGCGCACCGGCCGCCTCGACGTGGTTGATACCGGCCGGCTTGTGGGCCAGGTCGGGAGCCGGCGCGGCCACGTATTCGGCGTACGTACGGCCGTCGAAGCCGGGGAACCGCAGCATGCCGAAGACCTTGTCACCGACGGCGAACCCGGACACGTCCGGAGCGACCGCCTGCACCACGCCCGACATGTCCGTTCCGGGGATGAGGGGGAACTCCAGCACCGGCCTCATCCCGGCCGGCATGACCTTCATCCCCTCACGCAGGTACCAGTCCGGCGGGTTGATGCCCGCCGCGTGTACCCGGACGAGCACCTCGCCCGGGCCGATCCCGGGAACCGGCACCTCGTCATACCGCAGAACTTCCGGTCCGCCCGCTTCGTGGAACTGGATCGCCTTCATCGTGCCTGTCGCTTTCTCGGGGAAACGTTGCTCCTTCAGTCAAGGCCCTGGACGGCACGGTCGTCCAAGTCCCCTTCGGCAAGCGGTCATTCCGAAACGGCATGACGCGTACCCTGCAACGGTGAACGATCTCGGACAGGACCTGGAACTGCGGCTCGTGCGCTACTTCACCGTGGTGGCGGCGCACCAGCACTTCGGCCGGGCCGCCGCCGACCTGCACGTGGCCCAGCCGGCACTGAGCCGTCAGATCCAACGGCTGGAGAAATATCTCGGCACACGACTGCTGGACCGCACCCCCCGGGGCGCCCGGCTCACTCCGGCCGGCCAGACTTTCCTCCCCCGGGCCCAAGCGCTGCTGCGGGCCGCCCGCCAGGCCGAACTGGCCGTGCGGGAACAAGCCCGGACCGAACGAATCACCATCGGCTACGTCGAAGACCTGGTGATCACTGCCGCCGTACGGGAACTGCGCCACCGTCACCCGGACGCCGAGATCGCCACCCGGCATCTGAGCTGCAGCGGCGTCGGCGCACTGTCCGACAAGCGCGTCGACGCCCTGATTGCGCGGACCCCGCTGCCGCTCGCCGCCGGCGACGTGTTCACCACCCCGTTGTACGAGGAGCCCCGGATGCTCGTGGTTCCCCGCGGCCATCCCCTGGCCGGCCGCGCGTCGGTGAACGTGCACGAACTGGCCGGCGAAGAGGCGGCGCCGTGCGCGTTCGAGACCGCGGACTGGGCTTCCTACCGGATTCTCGGGGCCGGCGTGCCGCCGGTCGAGAGCTACGAGGACAAGCTCGAACTCGTCGCGAGCGGCGGGGCGATCGCCGTCCTGCCGGTCGGCGATCGGCGCAGCTCACTGCGTTCCGGCCTCGTCACCGTCCCGGTCGAGGGCGCTCCCCCCAGCCAGGTCGTCCTGGTCAGTCGCAAGGGTGACCGGAATCCGATGATCAGGAATCTCCGGCTGGTGGCCAAGGCCGTCCTGACCGGGACCAGCTGACCCGCCTGGCGCTGAACTGCACCAAGCGGTGCCCACGCGTACCGTGTCCGTCGCAGGCAAGGGGCGGGTCTACGTGGGCGGGTCCGGCCGGGGCGTGGTGACGACGTGGTCGTAGAGGCTGAACAGCCGCAGTCGGCCGTCGGCTTCGTCCTCCTTTGTGGCGAGGGCGTCCCAGCAGCGTGCTGCCAGGGCGCGGGCGCGGGTGCCGGGCCAGGGCTGCGGGAGCAGTTCGGGGGGCAGCAGCGGGTCGGGTTCCATGGCGGCGGTGAAGGCCGCAGCCAGCTCGATGGCGTACGTCAGACGTTCGGTTCCGGTGGGCGGGGCTTCCGGTCCGGACAGTCTGGCGAGGCGGGCTGCGGCGAGCGCCGCGAGTGTCTCGTGTCGCTCGGCGATCGGCCGGAGTGGCCAGAGCAGGGCGGCCAGCCGGGTGGGTTCGGTTTCCTCGCCCACCCGTAGGTCGCGGCTGGTGAGGCGGGTGAGGGAGGGCAGGACGCCGAGGTGGCGGGCGTGGGCCTCGACGATGTCGCCGATCGCGTTGGCGCTGACGTAGAGGCCGCCCTGGAGGGGGGCCGCGCCGAGGTGGAGGAGGGTGTCGCGCAGGGCGTCGCGGGACTGGCGGGCGGTTTCGGGGATGGCGAAGGCGAACAGGTGCCAGGTCCCGTCCCAGGGGGCGAGGCCCTGGTCCTGCCGGTAGGCGTGGCGTACGTACTCCGCGTCCGGCGCGACGGAGCCGGTGGGGTCGGCGGTGGCGTGCAGCCGGGCCTTGCGCCCCCGGCCCTCCTGGGTGAACCGGCCCTCGCCGACAAGTCGTTTCACGCACAGTCTGACCTGCTGGTCGGTCATGCCGAGGGCTTCGGCGACGGCGTACAGCTCGCCGGCGTCGACGGTGCCGTCCTCGCGGACGAGGCCGAACACCAGGGTCCGGGTTCCGATCTCCGGTGCGGCGGGCTCCGCTGCGGACGTTGTCGGAGGCCTGCTGGTCATCGCTGCTGCTCCTTGCCGGTGCCGGGGATGGCGCGATGCATCGTAGTCACCGCGCCGAAGCCCATGAGGCGCGTGAGGTACGGGGTCTGCTCGGTCCGTACGGCGGTGAAGCCGTGTCGCTCGTACAGCGCGCGGGCCCGGGGGTTGGCGTCGATGACGTCCAGGCGGATCCGGGAGCAGCCGTGTTCGGCCGCGATGGCCGCGATCTCGGTCAGCAGCAGGCTGCCGATGCCGGTGCCCCGGTGGGCGGGGTGGACGGCGATGCCGTCCATGACCAGTTCGCCCGGCTCCGGGGCGCGTTCGAGCAGGGCCAGCGCGGCGAGCCGGGGCAGGCCGCGGAGAAGTCCGTAGCTGGAGAGTACGTCGCGTACACCGCCGCCGGTCAGGCCGCGCCCGTCGAGCTGGTAGCCGGCCACGCCCACGACCCGGTCGCCGCCGGGCGTCAGGGCGACGCCGGCGCGGTCGTGGTGGAGGTGGCGGGCGATGAAGGCGCGGCCGTGCTCGGGCGGGCCCAGGGCGGCGCCGAGCTTTCGGCCGAAGGCCTCCCAGTACAGCTCGGCGACCTGCTCCTCGGCACTGCGGGGCACGCCGCGCCGGATGGCAACCGCTGGGTCCATCGTTCCTCCTCGCGTTCTACGTACGACCATAGTACGGTCGATTCGGAAACGATCGTTTGTGATGCGATAGATATTTGATGGGGGGGGCAGATGACGTCGAGAAGCACCACACGCCGCCGCCGGGTGGGGCGGGCCGTGCTCGCGACGCTGGCCGCACTGGCGGTCGTGGCGGCGGGCCTGGGCGGGCTGGTGGTCTGGCAGAACACCTACGACCTGCGCGAGAAGGCTGTGACGGTACGCCGGGACGGTCGGACCCTGGCCGGCGTACTGGCCCTGCCCGAGCAGGGGGAAGGGCCCTTCCCGCTGGTGGTCTTCGTCCACGGCGACGGGCCCGTCGACGCCACTCACGACACCTTCTACCGGCCCATCTGGGAGTCCTTCGCCCGCGCCGGCTACGCCTCACTGTCCTGGAACAAGCCGGGCGTGGGAGGCGCGCCCGGAGACTGGCTCGACCAGTCCATGGACGACCGGGCCGACGAAGCCGTCGACGCCATCGCCTGGGCCCGGCAGCGCCCGGACATCGACGGCAGCAGGATCGGACTGTGGGGCGCCAGCCAGGCCGGCTGGGTCCTGCCCAAGATCGCCGCGAAGGACCCCGGCATCCGCTTCGTCATCGCCGTCTCACCCGCCGTCAACTGGCACCGGCAGGGCCGCTACAACCTCCTCGCCGAGCTGCACCGCGACCGCGCCTCCGACACCGAGGTCGCCGCCGCCCTGCGCCGCCGCGAGACGGGCCTGGAGCTGCTGGGGAGGGGTGCGTCCTACGAGGAGTACGTACGCGCCGTCGGCGATCCGCGGGGCATGACGGCCGCCCGCTGGCGGTTCGTCTCCAGGAACCACACCGCCGACGCGAGCGCCGATCTGCCGGCGCTGCGCGGGGTGCCCGTCCTGCTGGTGCTCGCCGGACACGACGTGAACGTGGACACCGCCGATACCGAGGCCGCCTACCGGCGGCTGCTGCCGGGGCCCGCGCTGCGCGTCGGTCACTACCCGGACGCCACACACGGCCTGGTCAAGCACGACGTGGAGAACTCCTCACTCCGCCTCACCCTGACGGCGCTGTGCGCGCCGAGGGCCCTGTTCGCCGACGGCTTCCTGGAAGACCAGCGGCAGTTCCTGGCCTCCGTGGACACAGGAGCGAGGTGACCACCCGACCCGCGGCAGGTCCCACGGCAGGGCCGTCGGCCGGGGCGTCGGCCGGGGCGGCCGGCCCGCGGCGCCTCTCCGACATCGACGCCCTGCGCGGCTTCGCCCTCTCAAGGCATCCTGCTCGTGAACATCACCTGTGGAAAGGCCAGGACAGCGTGACTCAAGGGCCCGGCGTGAACAGCTGCCGTGCGGCGACTGATTCACGAGTGGACCCACTGGGGCAATCGCCGTCCTGACGATGCATTCTTGATCAGTGTCGAATCCTTCTCAGTCCCAACTTCCCCTGCGTAGAGGCCGGATGGTCGTCTGCGGCGACGACGGTCTGGCCAGGAGGCTGGCCGGCGAACTTCGCGACGTGTACCGGGAGCGGGTGACGCTCGTGGTACCCGAGGCCCGGGCGCAGCAGCCCGCAGTCGGGCGGCGGTCCGGTCGGGCACTCGGCCTGCTGGGCCGCGTGCCGGCAGCCAGGAACTCCCGTGTCCCGAGGGGCGAGCAGGTGGACCTGTACCTGCGGGTCGTGGAGGCGGCCGAGCCGGACGAGGAGGCGCTCAACGCGGCTGGTGTGGCGGGTGCGGCCGCGCTGGCGCTGGTGTACGAGGACGACGAGACGAACTTGCGGGCGGCCCTGGTGGCCCGTCGGCTCAACCCCAGGCTCCGGCTGGTGATCAGGCTCTACAACCGCAAGCTGGGACAGCACCTGGAGGAGCTGCTCGACCAGGCGGCGATCATCGCCGAGCCCGGACTGGACCTACGGGAGCTGGACGCGTCCACCACGGTCCTGTCCGACGCGGACACCGCGGCGCCGGCGCTCGCCGCGTCCGCCGTCGTCGGCACCAGCAAGATCGTGCAGGCGGACGGGCTGCTGCTGCGCGCGGTCGAACGCATGCCGCAGGGCCGGGGAGAGGTCGCCGACCCGGGGCTCTGCACCCTGGCGCTGCTCTCGGCGACCACGGGCGACCCGGCCGGTGCAGAAGGGTCGGAGCACAGCGGCGAGCGCGGGCCGCAGCTGCTGCCGGACGACCGGGCGGTCGCCGCCGCGACGGGCCGGGGCATCGTCGCCCTGGAAGCGGTTTCCCACCTCGGCTCCGCCGGGTCCCCGGGCCGCCTGGCAGGGGCCGCCTTCCCGGTCGCCTCGCTGTTCTCCCGCCGCCTGCGGTGGTCCCTGGCGGGAATCGTCGGGGCCGTCGCCGCACTGGCGGTGGCCTCCTGGATCACCACCGGGGACCATCCGCTGCACGCGGCGTACATCACCCTGCTCGACATCTTCGCGATCAACGACCCCGCGGTTGATGAGCCGCCCGAGCGCAAAACACTGCAGATACTCGCCGGTTTCGTGGGGCTGCTCCTGCTGCCGGTCCTCGTGGCGGCGGCGCTGGAGGGACTGGGCGCCTTCCGGACCGCGACCACACTGCGCCGCCCGCCCCGCAGGACCTCGGACCACGTCGTCCTGCTGGGCCTCGGCAAGATCGGAGCGCGGGTGCTGTCCCGGCTGCGGGAGCTGGAGATTCCCGTCGTGTGCGTGGAGTCCGACCCGGAGGCGAGGGGCATCGAACTCGCCCGGCGTCTGCGCGTCCCCGTTGTCCTCGGTGACGTGACCGAAGAGGGCGTGCTCGAAGCGGCGCGGGTGAGCCGGGCGCACGCCCTGCTCGCCCTGACCAGTGCGGACATCACGAACCTGGAGGCTGCCCTGTACGCGAGGGCCGTCCGGCCCGACCTGCGGGTCGTGATGCGCCTCTACGAGGACGACTTCGCGACCGCCGTCTACCGCACCCTGCGCGCCGCCCACCCCGGTGCGCTCACCCGCAGCCGCAGCGTGACCCACCTGGCGGCACCGGCGTTCGCCGGAGCGATGATGGGCCGGCAGGTCCTCGGTGCGATACCGGTCGAGCGCCGTGTGCTGCTGTTCGCCGCGCTTGTGGTGGCCGGCCATCCGCAGCTGGAGGGGCGGACCATCGCAGAATCCTTCCGGCCTGGCGCCTGGCGCGTGATCGCCCTGGACACCTGTGCCCCCGAGGACCGGCGCCCGGACCTGGCCGCCACACCTGAGGAGACCCGCGTCCCCGACGCGGGCCTGGTCTGGGACCTGCACCCCGGGTACGTCCTCAAGGCGCAGGACCGGGTGGTTGTGGCAGCCACTCGCACAGGCCTTGCGGAGCTGCTCGGCCGTGGCACCGTCCCCGCCTCCGGGACGTGAGAAGAGTCGTCGGGTCCGGGTCCCGTCCGGTCCGGATGAGCAACCGGTCATAAGCGCCCCAGCGCTGCCCACTCAGGACCACCGCGACGTCGTGGTGCACGAGTTGCTGAGAAGTGTCCGACGGCAGTCACAGGGTGCCGAGACTGCCGGGCTCCGGCATGAGAACGACGGGTGGTCTGGCCGTATCGTGGGCAACCGCACCAGGAAGGTACCCATGACCGGAAATCCCGCCATCCACGCTGTCGTTCTGGCGGCGGCGACGCTCCTCCTGCTTCCCCTCCCCGTCATGCTCCTTCGAGGGCGGGTTCCGGAAAGGCTGCGCAACAGAGCCGTGGCCAGAGCCTACGCCTACGCCATGCTCGGCCTTTACGTGCAGGCATGCCTGAACACCGTACCGCGCATGCTGGACGCCCCCGCAGGCCTGACCACAGCGTGCACGGCCGCGGGGGTGGGGCTCGCCGTCGCGGCGGCGGTGCTCTTCATGCAGGCTGCGGTCCGTGGCCATCGCGCGAACCCGGAGGGCCCGCGGTGACCGCGCGGGGCCTCACCTCTGCACGGGGACGCGTACCTGGAGGGCAGCACGGACCTCCTGCGTGAGGCCTGCGCCACCGGTCGCCGCTTCACCCGCGCAGAGCTTCAGGCCCGCCGCGACGCGGGCGAACGGGGCCGCCGGGGCCGGAATCGGGCTGCGGGCGCTCGTACGGGCTCACTTGGCCCTGGCCCGTGAGATTCAGCCGCAGCTCCCCGTACGCGAATTGCCTTACGCCTGTCCCAGGCCCACGCGGTGGCCGTGGCCCAGGGCCCGGAACCGTACGGCGACGACCCGCCCGCTTGCTGTCCTTGAGCGTCCGGGCCTTCACCTACCGCCTCGAACGCATCCACAAGTTCATGGCCTTCAGCACGAACCCTCGGCGACGGTCGCGATGACGTGGTGGCGTACGAGGGGCGCGGGATATGGCTCGCCGGGGTTGACCGGGGTCAGGGTCAGGCGCATGCAGAACACCGTTCCCGTGTCTTCCGTGGAGATCGTGTAGCCGGCGAGGCCATTCCCTCGGACGCTCAGTCCGTGGCCAGGGCCTGTGCCGGTCTCCCTGACAGCGTTGCGGACCAGGTCGTCCTGGGGTGTGTCGCGGCTTGCGTAGTGGGGTTTGGCATTGAGGGCGTCCGCGGCTTGGTGGACAGCCGTACGAAGCTCGCCGTCACTCCAGTGCCAACTGCCGTAGAGCCAGTACAGGATGCCGACCGCGGCGAGCGGCGCGATGACGATGAGGGCGCGGCCCACGGGGTTGCGCGAGTTGTACACGTACTGGCGGGTCCGCGGGTGTCGTATGAAGACGGACTCGTCACTCACCGGTCAGCGACCCCTTGCCGCATGGTTCGCCACGCCCGGCGGACCCGGTCGCCGATCTCTCCGATCACGATGACCATGAGGGCGCCGAGAGCACATCCGGCAAGGGAATCCGACCCGCCCAGGACACTGCCGCCCAGCCAGAATGCCGCTGTGATCAGGCCCCACCAAGCGGCGGCCCCGGACAGCATCCGAACGGTTCGCCTCGGATCACGCATGTGCGCCCTTCTTCCTCGGAACAACCGCGAGTACGACGGCAGCGACGCCGCGTAGGGTCAGTGGTTCGCAGTGGTCGCGCGCTGATAGATGTCGGGGATGCCGTCCGCGTCGGCATCCGACGTTTCCTCCTCGTACAGGTGCTTGTACACCTTGTTGCGGCGGAGCAGGAGAAGGGCGGCGAGGGCGGCGGAGGCGAGGGAGCCGATCAGGACGGCTGCCTTGATCTGTTCCGTGACGGCTTGGCCGGGGAAGGCGAGTTCACCGATGAGCAGGGCGACTGTGAAGCCGATTCCGGCAAGGACGGACAGTCCGAAGACGTCGCCCCAGGCCAGGTCGGGGTTGAGACGTGCGCGGGTGAAGCGCGCTGCGAGGTAGGTGCCGCCGAACACGCCGAGGATCTTGCCGACGACGAGGCCGATGACGACGCCCAGCGGTTCGGGCCGGGTGAACACCTCGGCGAGGGCACCGCCCGAGACCGTGACGCCGGCGGCGAACAGGGCGAAGAGGGGCACGGCCACCCCGGCGGAGAACGGGTGGACGAGGTGGGAGACCCGGGCACCGGGGGAGGCCTCCTCGCCCTTGTCGAGGGTGGTGCGCAGGATCAGGCCCATGGCGACGCCCGCCACGGTGGCGTGGACGCCGCTGTTGTACATGAGCGCCCAGGTGGCGATGCCGAGCGGGACGTACCACCACCAGCCGCGGACGCGGAAGCGCTGGAGGGCGTAGAAGAGGACCAGGCAGGCGACGGCGCCGCCGAGGGCCCAGAAGTTCAGATCGGCGGTGAAGAAGACCGCGATGATGAGGATGGCCCCGAGGTCGTCGACGACGGCCAGGGTGAGGAGGAAGGCACGCAGGGCCGCCGGCAGATGCGTGCTGATCACCGCGAGGACGGCGAGGGCGAAGGCGATGTCGGTGGCCATGGGTACGGCCCAGCCGTCGAGGCTGCCGCCGCCGAGTCCGGCGGTCAGCGCGTACAGGGCGGCGGGGACGGCCATGCCGCAGAGGGCGGCGACCACCGGCAGGGCGGCGGTGGCGGGGGTGCGGAGTTCGCCGACGACGAGTTCGCGCTTGAGCTCGATGCCCGCGACGAGGAAGAAGACGGCGAGGAGGCCGTCTGCGGTCCAGTGGCCGACGGAGAGGTCGAGGCCGAGCGCGGGTATGCCGAAGTGGAAGTCGCGCACCTGCTGGTACACATCCCCGAGGGGGCTGTTGGCCCAGACCAGCGCGATGACGGCGGCGGCGAGGAGGACCATGCCGCCGATGGTCTCGGTGCGCAGGGCCTCGGCGATGGCGCGTCGCTCTGGCCAGGGCAGGAGTCCGAGGAACGGGGAGCGCTCGGGCGGCGGGGCAGCGGTCATGGCGGGTGAACCTCCGGGGCGTCGGCAGCATTGCGGGCACACGGCCCCAAGGACGCCGACCAGACTTCCCGGCACACCCCGCGTCCGCCCATTGGTGTGATGAGCGCATTGACGCGTTCTTTACACCCTATCGGGAGGGGCGGGATGTGGCCAGGGGGGCTTTGACGTGCGGTGACGATGTTCGGGACAGAAGAGAGGGCCCGTACCCGCCCTAGGCGCAAGGGTGGGTGCGGGCCCCCAAGGAGCCGGGCCGCCGGGGGGACGGTCAGACGGTGGTCTTCACCGGCTCCTGGTCTTCGTCCTCGTCGGCTTCGGTGTCCTGGCCGGCGTCGCGGCGGCGGACGAAGTCGAGGAAGTGGTTCAGCTCCCGCTTCACGACGGGGGCCAGCAGGTAGAGGCCGATGATGTTGATGACGGCGAGCATGAAGAGCACCGCGTCGGCCATGTCGATCAGGGTCTGCAGCGTCAGCAGCGAGCCGGCCACCGCGACGAGGGTGTACATGACCTTGAAGGTGATCTCGCTGGCCTTGGAGCGGCCGAAGAGGTGCGTCCAGGCCTTCATGCAGTAGTAGCCCCAGGTCAGCACCGTGGAGATCGCGAACAGCATGACGGCGATGGTCAGGATGTACGGGAACCAGGGCAGGACGGTCGCGAAGGCGTCGGAGGTGATGGTCACGCCGCCGATCGACTCACCGCCGTTGCGGAGCTCGACGTAGCTGGCCGGGTTGGCGATCACGATCGTCAGCGCCGTCATGGTGCAGATGATGACCGTGTCGATGAACGGCTCCAGCAGGGCGACCAGGCCCTCGCTGGCGGGGTGCTTGGTCTTGACCGCGGAGTGGGCGATCGGGGCGGAGCCGAGACCGGCCTCGTTGGAGAACGCGGCCCGCTTGAAGCCGATGATCAGCGCGCCGAGGACACCGCCGGCGACGCCCTGCGGGTTGAAGGCGCCCTCGATGATCGTGGAGATCGCGGCGGGGACCGCGGTGACGTTGACCAGGATGACGACCAGGCAGGCGGCGATGTAGATGCCGGCCATGGCGGGGACGAGCTTGCTGGTGACGGAGGCGATGGAGCGGATGCCGCCGAGGAGCACGATGCCGACCAGTGCGGCGATCAGGATGCCGAAGAAGAGGGCGCCGGCCGAGGAGCCGAGCATGCCGGACTCGCCGCCGGTGACGGAGACCAGCTGGGCGTACGACTGGTTGACCTGGAAGAGGTTGCCGCCGAAGAGGCCGAAGAACAGCACGAAGGCGGAGGCGAGGACGGCGAGGACCTTGCCGAGGGTCTTGCCGCGGGAGCCGAAGCGCTCGGCCAGTCCCTTGGGGAGGTAGTGCATCGGGCCGCCGGAGACGGTGCCGTCGGCGTGCACCTCGCGGTACTTCACGCCGAGGGTGACCTCGACGAACTTCGTCGCCATGCCGAGCAGGCCGCAGAGGATCATCCAGAAGGTGGCGCCGGGGCCACCGATGGAGACGGCCACGGCGACACCGGCGATGTTGCCGAGGCCGACGGTGCCGGAGACGGCTGCTGTCAGCGCCTGGAAGTGGTTGACCTCGCCGGTCGAGCCCTTCTCGTCGTACTTGCCGCGGACCACGTTCACCGCGAGGCGGAACTTGCGTATCTGGACGCCCCCGAACCAGGCGGTGAAGACGACGCCGGCGACGACCAGCCAGGCGACGATCAGCGGGAGCTGGGTGCCCCCTACGGGGACGGAGTAGAAGACGACCTCGCCGAGCCACTTGGCGATGGGCTCGAAGAAGCCGCTGACGGCCTCGTCTACGGAGTCGGTGAAGGAGTCGAGTGACATGTGGCAGAACCTCGTTGCGCAGACCGGTCCCGTGCGGTGGGCCGGTGTGAAAGTGCGGGCTTTGAGCGAACGCGTTGTCCGATCGGCGACCCGTGGCGCCATCGGTCCGCGGACACGAACCGGGGAAAGGCGCCTTGGTCGTACTCATGCTGCGAAGTGGTGCCCGGCCTGGTGACGGCCGCGGCTCCGGAGTTCCGGCGAGGGGTGGGCCGGAGCGGAGTTGCGTATTCCTAGCACGTTCTTTACGGCTTCTTTAGTGACGGAGGTCACGGTCGCCAGCTTTTTATGGCGTTTGTCCAGGTTCGGTGATGCGATCGTTATCCGGATCTGAGGTTCTGCTGAGCGAACGATCACCAGCGCTCGGCCGCAGCCGCGCCGCTGCGCGGCGGAGCCGGGCGAGTCGCGACTCCCCGTTCCCCCCCACATCCGCGCGCTCGGCCTGGGCGACATCGCTCCTGCCGAAGGCTGGTTGAGGATCGCCGCTCCGATGGAGTCCCTGGTCGGCTTCGCGCTTGTCGGCGCGACTGTGGCCTGGAGGGAGGCGGCAGAGCCGGGGGTCAGCACCCCTGCGGCGCGGGCGGTTGCACCACGCGCGAGCAAGCTCTGAGCCCGGGCCAGACCCAGTCGAAGCGGTCCCTGAGGGGAATCCGGACGGTCCCTCGATGCCCGCCGGGCCTGGCCCCCGGCCGCCTGCAGGATCGATCGGCGGAGCCCCTGGCATCAAGGTTGCGTCAAGGCCGTGGCGGCCGGCGTATGGGAGCCGTCAAGGAGGCTTAACGCCGCCCTGCACGTGCGGTTGGCTCGTGCTCGGCCGGCTGGCCGATTCCGTACCTTCACTCATCCAGGAGCTCACGATGGCCGATGTGGCCTTCGTCATCGCCACGATCGCGGTGTTCGCGCTGGTGGCTCTCATAGCGCGGGGGGTGGCGAAGCTGTGACTGCCGAGGACATCGTCGGGCTGGTCGTGGCCGTTGCCCTGCTGGGCTGTCTCGTCCTCGCCCTCGTCAAGCCGGAGAGGTTCTGAGCCCCCACATGGGCCCGTCCTTCGTGTCGGACACGAACCGGCAGCCGGGCTCGGGCGAGGTGGCCATGAGCCATGTCACCCAGACCGCCGGCCTGGCGGTGCAGAACTTCGTCTCCGCAGCCGTGGGCATCGCGGTCGCGGTGGCGCCGGTCCGCGGCTTCGCCCGCTCCCGCACCCCGTCGGCCGGTCCGACCGGCCGGTGATCGAAACCGGCGACTTCACAGCTGACCTGCTGGCCAGAAAGGTCCGGCGAGATGGCCGCGATGTCCGAATCACCCCCACCGAGTGGCACCTGCTGGAGATCCTCATCACCCGCCCCGGACGGCCTATCAGTCAGCGCCGGCTGCTCATCGGCCTCTGGGGGCTGGCGTACGCGGACAAGACCGACCACCTGCGCGTCCACAGGGCCCGGCTGCGGCGCAAACTGGAAGCGGATCCCACGCACCCCAGGTATCTGATCACCGAGCCCGGCATGGGCTACCGCTTCGAAGGCTGAGCACCATGAGACGTGGCACATTCCGCATCTACCTCGGGGCGGCACCCGGTGTCGGCAAGACCTACGCCATGCTGTCCGAGGGGCACCGCCGGATCGAACGCGGCACCGATGCCGTCGTCGGCTTCGTCGAGCACCACGGCCGGCCCCGCACCGAGGTCATGCTGCGCGGCCTGGAGGAGATCCCGAGGCGCGAGCTGGAGTACCGCGGCGGCCGCTTCACGGAGATGGATGTGGACGCCATCCTGGCCCGGCGGCCCGCCGTCGCGCTCATCGACGAACTCGCCCACACGAACGTCCCCGGCTCCCGCAATGCCAAACGCTGGCAGGACGTCGAGGAGCTGCTCCAGGCCGGCATCGACGTCATCACCACCGTCAACATCCAGCACCTGGAATCCCTGGGCGACGTCGTCGAGACCATAACGGGGATCCGCCAGCAGGAGACCGTCCCGGACGAGGTGGTCCGCCGCGCCGACCAGATCGAGCTGGTCGACATGTCCCCGCAGGCCCTGCGCCGCCGTATGGCCCACGGCAACATCTACAAGCCCGACAAGGTCGACGCCGCCCTCTCCAACTACTTCCGCCCCGGCAATCTCACAGCCCTGCGCGAGCTGGCGCTGCTGTGGACGGCCGACCGGGTCGACGAGTACCTCCAGGAGTACCGCGGTGAGCACAACATCCGCACCACCTGGCAGGCCCGCGAGCGCATCGTCGTCGGCATCACCGGCGGCCCCGAGGGCCGCACCCTCATCCGCCGCGCCGCCCGCCTGGCCGAGAAGGGAGCGGGCGGTGAGGTCCTCGCGGTCTATGTCGCCCGCAGCGACGGTCTCACCTCCGCCTCACCGAAGGAACTCGCCGTCCAGCGCACCCTGGTGGAGGACCTCGGCGGAACCTTCCACCACGTCATCGGCGACGACATCCCGCAGGCCCTGCTGGAATTCGCCCGTGGTGTCAACGCAACCCAGATCATCCTCGGCGTCAGCCGCCGCCGGTCCTGGCAGTACGTCTTCGGGCCTGGTGTCAGCGCCACCGTCGCCCGCGAATCCGGCCCCGACCTCGACGTCCACATCGTCACCCACGACGAGGCCGCCAAGGGCCGCGGACTGCCGATCGCGCGAGGTGCCCGCCTCGGGCGGGCCCGCATCGTCTGGGGCTGGCTGGTCGGCATCGCCGGGCCCGCCCTGCTGACGGTACTTCTGCGCACCGCCGTCCCCGATCTCGGGCTCGCCAACGACATGCTGCTCTTCCTCACTCTGACGGTCGCAGCGGCACTGCTGGGAGGACTGCTGCCCGCGCTCGCCTCAGCAGCCTTCGGATGCCTCCTCCTCAACTACTTCTTCACCCCGCCGCTGCACCTGTGGACCATTGCCGACCCCAGGAACATCGTCGCCATCTCGGTGTTCTTCGCGGTCGCCGTCTCCGTCGCCTCCGTCGTCGACCTCGCGGCCCGGCGCACCCACCAGGCCGCGAGGCTGCGCTCCGAAGCAGAGATCCTCTCCTTCCTCGCCGGCAGCGTGCTGCGCGGCGAGGACTCCCTGGACGCCCTGCTCGAACGGCTGCGTGAGACCTTCGCCATGGAGTCCGTCGCCCTGCTGGAACGCAGGCGCGAGGTGGACCCCTGGAGCACCGCGGCGAGCACCGGCCCCCACCCGGCCGAGCGCCCCGAAGACGCCGACGTCGACATCCACATCGGCGAGAACCTGGCCGTCGCCCTCACCGGACGGGTGCTCCCCGCCGAGGACCGCCGGGTCCTGGGCGCCTTCGCCGCCCAGGCCGCCGTCGTCCTCGACCGCCAGCGCCTGGTCGGACAAGCCGAGGAAGCACGACGACTCGCCGAGGGCAACCAGATCCGCACCGCCCTCCTCGCCGCCGTCAGCCACGACCTGCGCACCCCGCTCGCCGGGATCAAGGCCTCCGTCACCTCCCTGCGTGCCACCGACGTCGAATGGTCCGACGAAGACCGAGCGGAACTCCTCGAAGGCATCGAGGACGGCGCCGACCGGCTCGACGCCCTCGTCGGCAACCTCCTCGACATGTCCCGGCTCCAGACCGGCACCGTCACCCCGATCATCCGCGAGACCGACCTCGACGAAGTGGTCCCCCGGGCACTGCACGGCATCCCCGACGACAGCGTCGAACTCGAAATCCCCGAAACCCTCCCCATGGTCGTCGTCGACCGCGGGCTCCTGGAGCGGGCCGTCGCCAACATCGTGGAGAACGCCGTCAAATACAGCCCTGCGGGACACCCCGTCCTGGTCTCCGCCAGCGCCATCGCCGACCGGGTCGAACTGCGCGTCGTCGACCGCGGCCCAGGCATTCCCGACGAAGCCAAGAACCGCGTCTTCGAACCCTTCCAGCGGTACGGTGACGCACCCGCCGGCGCCGGGGTGGGCCTCGGCCTCGCCGTCGCCCGCGGCTTCACCGAGGCCGTCGGCGGCACGCTCGCCGCAGAGGACACCCCTGGCGGTGGCCTCACCATGGTCCTCACCCTCCCCACCGCCGAAGTGGCGGCAAGGGCCCATGATGCTCCCGGCGCGGCCCTGGCCTGACGCCGTACGGGCCCGTCCGCTGCTGCCGACGGAGGAGCCGGTACAGACACCCTCCCCACCCCGTGTGCCGGCCCGCCTGCCTGCGGGTACTCTTGGCCGCCGCGGTCCTTGACGCATCCCTGACGACAGGACCCGTTGTCGGGACAGTGTCGGAGGGCGAACGAAGTGGCTGGACGTGTGGCCGGGGCGTGGCGGCTGTTCACCGCGCATCCCGCCCGTACCGTGGTGTCGGCGTTCGCCCTGGTGATCGCCATCGGCACGGTGCTGCTGATGTTGCCGGCGGCGTCCACCGACGGCTCGGTCACCGACCCCCTCACCGCACTCTTCACCTCCACCTCCGCGGTGTGCGTGACCGGGCTGGTGGTCGTGGACACCGCCACCCACTGGAGCGGCTTCGGCGAGGGCGTCATCCTGGCCCTCATCCAGGTCGGCGGGTTCGGCATCATGACGATGGCCTCCCTGCTCGCCCTGCTCGTCTCCGGCCGGCTGCGCCTGCGCATGCAGCTCACCGCAGCCGCCGAGACGAAGAGCCTGGGAATCGGTGACGTACGGCGCGTCCTGCTCGGCGTGGCCGGCTGCACCCTCGCCGTGGAACTCGCCGTGGGGGCTGTCCTCGCTCTGAGGCTGCGGTTCGGCTACGACAAGCCCTTCGGCGAGGCCGCGTACTCCGGCTTCTTCCACTCCGTCTCGGCCTTCAACAACGCCGGCTTCGGCCTCCACGCCGACAGCATCGTGCCCTACGCCCAGGACCCCTGGATCACGATGCCGATCGCCGCCGCGGTGATCCTGGGCGGCCTGGGCTTCCCCGTACTGCTCGAACTGCTGCGGCACCGCACCCGCAGACGCACCACCGGGCGGCGCAACTGGTCCCTGCACACCCGGCTGACCCTCGTCACCAGCGCGGTACTGCTTCTGGTGGGTACGGTCATGACATGCCTGCTGGAATGGACCAATGCGGGCACCCTCGGCGCGTTCGACTGGGACGAGAAGATCCTGGGCGGGTTCTTCTACTCGGCGATGAGCCGAACGGCCGGGTTCAACGCCGTCGACATGGGCGCCCTGAACGCCTCGACCCTCCTGTTCACCTGCACGCTGATGTTCATCGGCGGCGGTAGCGCCGGAACCGCCGGCGGCATCAAGGTGACCACCTTCTCGGTCCTCGCCGCCGCCATGCTCGCGGAGGTCCGCGGCGAACCCAACTCCACGGTGATGGGCCGCCGACTGGCCCCCCACGCCCTGCGCCAGGCCCTCACGGTCGCGTTGCTGGGCATCGGCCTCGTCATCACCGCCACCCTGGCCCTCCTCACCGTCACCAAGGCCCCGGCCGAGGCGGTGCTGTTCGAGGCGGTGTCCGCGTTCGGCACGGTCGGCCTGTCGACCGGGATCACCGCCGACATCCCGGCCGTCGGACAGCTCATCCTGATCCTGCTGATGTTCATCGGCCGACTCGGACCGATCACCCTCGTCTCCTCCCTCGCCCTGCGCGAGCGGACCCGCCGCTACCAGCTACCCGAGGAGCGACCCGTCATTGGGTAACTACCTGAACTCCCTGCGCCATCGCCGTCGCAAGCGCCTGCTCGACCTCGGTGCCCAGCTCCACTCCGACCAGCGCGTGGCCGTCATCGGGCTGGGGCGCTTCGGCAGCTCCCTCGCCCACGAACTGACCCGCCGCGGCTGGGACGTCCTGGGCATCGACACCGACGCCTCCCTCGTGCAGAAGCACAGCGACACCCTCACGCACACCGCCGTCGCCGACTGCACCGACCCCGAGGTCCTCCACCAGCTCGGCGTCCATGACTTCCCCAGCGTCGTGGTCGGTATCGGCACGGACATAGAGGCCAGCATCCTCGTCGCCTCCAACCTCCTCGAGGCGCAGGTCCCGAACATCTGGGCCAAGGCCATCAGCCGCCAGCACGGCCAGATCCTCGAACGGCTCGGTGTCCACCACGTCGTCCTGCCCGAGCACGAGATGGGCGAACGCGTCGCCCACCTCGTCACCGGCCGCATGCTCGACTTCATCGAGTTCGACGACGACTACGCCCTGGTCAAGACCATCACCCCGACCACGATCACCGGCGTCCCCCTCGGCCAGAGCGCGGTCCGCAGCAAGTACGGCATCACCGTCGTCGGCATCAAGCGGCCCGGCCAGGACTTCACCCACGCCACCGCCGAAACCGTCGTGGAGAAGGGCGACGTCATCATCGTCACCGGCAGGACACGCGACGTGGAAGCCTTCTCGGAACTCAGCTGAGCCCCCCGGCGTCCGCCGGCTGTGCCGGGGAAGCCGAGGCACCTCGACAGGCCGCGAGTCTGCGCTGTATGCAGGATGACCGTCACTTGGCCGACGGCCGCCAGGCGGTCAGACGCGAAGGTCCCGACGTCTGTAGCCGACGCCACCCGCGGCCGCGGCGAGCGTGGCCATGGCCGTCATCAGGAACGCCGCGTGCCAGTTGACCGGGGTGCCGGGCACGGCGGCCAGGTGCGCGAACGGGGACAGCCGGCCGACCCATGCCGGCAGACCGGAGCTGTCGGCGATGACGTGCAGCAGGAACCCTCCCGCGGCCGGCAACGCTCCGATGGCGGCGACAGCGCGTGGCGCCCAGCCGAGTGCGAGTACACCGGCGCCCAGGCAGAGGAGTGCGATCGGCAGTACGTTCCAGGCCCCGGACAGCGCGGCGAGAAGGCCGAGGCCGGCACCGACGGCCTCGGTCCCGCTCCAGGTGGCCAAGCCCGCGACGGTGGTGACGACGACGACGCCGCCCAGCGCGGCGGCGATCTCGCCGGTGAGCAGGGTCGTCCGGGCGAGGGGCTGGGCGTACAGGAGGGTCAGGCGCCGGTTGTTCTCGTCGGCCGCGAGCGCTGCGAGCCGGACCGCGACGAACGCTCCTGCCGGAACGGCCAGAAGCGCGAACAGCGTTGCGGTGTATCCCTGGACGGTGCCGAGCCCGGCAAAGCCTGCCTGAGCGGCGAGTTCGGCGGACCTCGGGTTGTCGGTGAGGAAGTCCGTCATGGACACCGCCAGCACCCCGATGAGCAGGTAGTACGCGCCGACACCAGTCGACCAGCCGGCCAGTGGCCGCAGCCAGGCGCCGCACCGCAAATGCCTGGACCGAGCCGAGAAGCCCCGTGCGCGGGGCCCGGCCGGAAGAAGAGCGCAGGTACCCGCCGCCGATGTCACGCCCCTGCGCTGCGGCCACGGCCCCCGCGAAGAGCGCCAGGCAGGCGGCCGGCAAGACCACCAGAGGCCAGATCCGGTTGCCGTCGTACGGGCGGGCCAGCGCCATCAGACCGAACGGCGACAGCCGGCGCAGCCACCCCAGAGCGGCGACACCGTCGCCGACCATCCGCAGGAGCATGCTGACGCCCAGCAGCGCAACCGCAGCGCCACTGGCCGATGCCCGGGTCGCGAACACCTGAGCGGCCATCGTTCCCACCGCGGCGAAGAACACCCCGCACAACGCCAGAGCGGCACTGTGCACCGCGGCGCCGCTCACAGCCGCACCGGCAGCGACCAGACGTGCGAACGCGGCCACGCCCGCGGCGAGCGCAGCGGTCGCCAGGACGGCGACATGGTGCGCCACCACGGCCGTGACCGGCGGACGCATCGTGCCCCTGAGTGCGGCGGAGCCTGAAGGGAAAGGGTGGCTCGGCGCGCTCCGTGACCTCCTGCCGATCGGCGGCTTCGGAGCCCCTGGTGGACCCGTGATGTCTTCCCTCGCCACCCCGCCCCCGACACCGCAACCGGCACGGCGTGCTGCTCTCGTTCCGCGTGGCTTTGGCCTCGCTCTTGAGAATGCGGGCCGACGTCCCCAAGGAGCGGGCGAGTCCGGGACGTTTGCGGGCTGACGAGTATCAAGAGGGCGATGATGAGGATGTGGTGATCTCGCTGATGCCGAACATGCGGACCCGCCTCCTGGCGTGGGCGGGGTTCGTATCCGGCGTTGTGAATCTACATGACTGTAGAAGTGACTTGCGGTCAGTATGATGAGCTTGTTGTGGACGGGAGGTTGACGACGGTGAGAGACGACGCAAACGATGGTGCCGGGCAGGCGTCCCGCCGTCGCGGCCAGGGGGAGCTGGAGGCTCAGGTCCTGGCCGCCCTGGGGCAGGCCTCGGGTCCGGTCACGGCCGGCTGGGTACAGGAGCGCATCGGCGGCGGGATCGCCTACACGACGGTGATGACCATCCTCACGCGGCTGCACGCGAAGGGTGCTGTGGTGCGGGAGCGGGTGGGTCGCTCGTTCGAGTGGACGGCTGTTGCCGACGAGGCGGGGCTGGCGGCGCTGCGGATGCGCAAGGTGCTGGACGCGGAGGCCGATCGGGAGGCGGTGTTGGCGAGCTTCGTTACGGCGCTGTCGCCGGGGGACGAGCAGCTGTTGCGGGATCTGCTGGCGCAGGCTTCGGAAAAGGGTGAAGACTGAAGGCATGGGGGTTTTCGTCTTCCTGCCGCTGGTGCTGCCGCTGACCGCCTGGCCGATCGCCCGGCTGGCCGAGCACCGGCTCCACCCGCGGACCGCCACCTGGCTGCTGACGTGGACAGCCGTGCTGCTGGCGGTGTGCAGCACATTGTGTCTGGCCCTGCTGATGGTGGTCGGAACCGCACAGCTGCCGGGCAATCCTCTGCCGGACGGCTGGTCGGACCCGGAGGTCCGCGAGGCGGTCCCGTATGACGAGGTCGCCGGGCGGGTGGCGATCCCCGCCCTGCTGTCCGTACTGGTCTCGTGCCTGGCGGCAGGGTGGCGGCATTACCGGGTGCGCATGCAGGCCACGCGCGCCGTCGCGGGGTTGGCCGGCAAGCCGGTCGCGGTGCTGCCCGATCGGGCTCCCTACGCATACGCGCTGCCCGGCCGGCGAGGCGGCGGGCAGGTCGTGGTCAGCACCGGCATGCTCTCCGGGCTCACCCCGGGTGAGAGGCGGGCGCTATTCGCGCACGAGCGGGCTCATCTGGCGGGCCGGCACCACCGGTTTCTGCTGGCGGTGCAGCTGGCGGCTCGGGCGAACCCGTTCCTTCGGCCGCTGCGGACGGCGGTGGCGTTCACCGCAGAGCGGTGGGCGGACGAGGAGGCGGCGGCCCGGACCGGAAGCCGCCACACCGTCGCATTGGCGGTGGGCAAGTCCGCCCTGGTCTCCAGGGGAGCCCCCGTGGCATCCCTCGCCCACTTCGCCGCCGGGCCGGTCCCGCGCCGGGTGGCGGCCCTGCTCGGGCCCGCTCCTGTTGCCAGGAACTGGCTGTCGGTGTTCACGACGCTGGGCCTGGCCATGTGGACGGCCGCCGCGGGGGTCACCGCGTCGGCCCTGTCGTCGGCCAACTCGGCGGTCACACTGTTCTTCATCCTGCACGCCGCGCTCGACGCGTAGCCGAAGAACCGAGGCGCGGGGCCGGTGAGGACCGTGCGGGGCGGAACCTCACCGGCCGCGGCCTTGGCTTACAGGTCGAACTCGTGCGGGGAGAGGTCGAGGGAGTAGCAGGCCTCGCGGACGATGGCCTGTTCGGTCTTGTCGAAGTCGAAGTCGGCGGTGAGCTTGTTCAGGTCGTCGTCGAAGCGCCGCTGCAGGTCTGCGGCGTCGAAGTTCTGCAGCCGGGGCCGCGAGCAGGGCGGCTTGCTGCCGCTGGTGAACACATCACGTCTCCCCGCCTGCGGGGGTTCTGGATCGCGGGCGGGAGAAGGCGCATCCGCACGTCGGCGGATCCGCCTTCTGGGCCCGGGGTCGGAATCTACGCCGCGGCAGAGGCGTGAGAGCTGCGTGACACGGCTGGATGCTCAGTTTCAGCGCGAAGCGGGCAGGGGTGAGCGGTCGGCCTTACGACTCGTCGTCGCCTTCGTCCTCGTCCCCTTCGAAGAAGTCCCCGACCTCGTCGACGACCTCGGCGGCGATCATGCCGCCGGCGACGCCGACGGCCAGGCCGGCTGCGCCGGCGGCGACGACCGTGCCCATGCCCGGGCCGGAGCGATGGCCGCTGTGGTGGCCGTGGTCGTCCTTGTGGGCGTGCCCGCCCACGTGGCCGTGACCGTACGGGTCGTGGCCGTAGGAGCCGTGCGCGGCGTGGCCGGTGGGGGAGGAGAGCAGGCGCTGGATCCAGGAGTCGACCTCGGCGTTCCAGTCGGTGCCGGATGGCTCGCCGTGGCTGACGGTGTAGCGGGCGAGGGCGTCGTGGCCGCCGGAGAAGAGGCCGCCGCGCTTGTCCGCCTCGACGACGACCTCCATGCCCGCGGGGTTCGCGAGGAAGGTGACCTCGATCTCGTTGGCCTGGCCGGCGTACCGGGGGGCGGGGGTGAGCTCGATCTCCTGGTAGAAGGGCAGCTGCTGGCCGGTGCCGGCGATGCGCCCGTACTCGAGGTCGGCGGACTTGAAGCCGAAGCCGAGCTGCCCGAGCGCCTCCAGGACCGCCTCCTGCACAGGCAGGGGGCGGACGGTCAGGGCGTCGAGGTCACCCTTGTCCTTGGCGCCCGCCACGCCGAGTTCGGTCCGAACCCCGAGGACGATACCGAGCGGCTGCCCGTACAGCTCGGTGATCGGGGTCTCCCAGGGCAGGGTGACCGCGAACGGAACGCTGCGGTGCTCGCCCTCGTGGAGGCGGAAGCCGCCACCGACGCTGAAGCGCTCGAAGACGACAGTTCCGTCGTGCTCGCCGTGCTCGGTCTCGGCCTCGACGCGGGCGACGAGCTCAAGTGTGATGTGCTCGATGTCGAAGTCCGCGCGCCCTCCGGTCAGACGGACCTCGCCGGACAGGCTGCCGCCAGGGGTTGCACCGGCGAGGTCGAGGACCGTGTCCACGGCCGGGCCGCCGACACCCATCGAGCCGAGCAGTCGCTTGAACACCATCGTGGCGTCCACTCCTTCAGTCATGGTTCACAAAGGCAGGCGCCCCGGCGGCCCGCCGCCGGGGCGAAAAGCGTGCGCCAGCGGCGCGGGGGTACTACTTCGCGGCGTCCAGTGCGGCGAGCGCCTGGGCCCAGCGGGCGAACTTCAGGTCGGCCAGGTCCGCGACGGTCTTGATCCCGAACGCCTCCTTCAGCAGCTCCCCCTGCCGCTCACTGACGCCCTTGAGCGCGTCCACGGGGGCCGCCAGGACCTCCGCCACACTCTTGTCCGCCCACGCCTTGTCCAGCACCTTGTCGAGATCGATCGAAGCCATGAAAAGTCCCTCCCTGAAGAACAAGCAGCCAACACATCCATCCGCCAACAGGCAGCCCTCCACGCCCCGTTGCGGGCATGCGGGCATGCCTGAGCACCGGTGCGTGAAGATCACCACTAGCGGAATCTACACACATGTAGAAGCATAGGAGTAGTCGGGCCGTCGCGAAGCGCCGTCATGGAAAAGGCGCAAAGGGTTCCCTCGAACCGCCCCACCGCCCCACCGGCCGGCCGGCCGGGTGCGGGGCGGCGGCGTTGGGGTTTACTTGCCTTTTACCAAAAGGTGCGGATACTTTCCGTAACCACACACGTATCCGGACCTACGAGGTCCGCCGAGAAGGAAACGGAGCAGCAGACCCGCAATGGGTGAACCTCCCAGTCCATGCCGTGCCACGCCCTGCCCGAAGACTCTTGAGCCGGGAGCGGGGGTGGCACGGTGACCGAGATCCTGCTGCTGCTTCTCGCGCTCGCCCTCACCCTGGCGTGCGCGGTGTTCGTCGCCGCTGAATTCTCCCTGACCACCGTCGAGCGCAGCGAGCTGGAGCGGGCCGCCGCCGACGGTGAACGTGGTGCCGCGAGCGCCTTGAAGGCCGCCAAGCGGCTGACGTTCCAGCTCTCGGGCGCCCAGCTGGGCATCACCGTGACCTCGCTGGTCATCGGCATGCTCGCCGAACCCTCGGTCTCGGCCCTGCTGCGCGGCCCCCTGGAAGCCATCGGCCTGCCCGCGGGCGCGGTGGCGACCATCGCCACCCTGCTCGGCGTGGCGATGTCCACGATCGTGCTGATGGTGGTCGGCGAGCTCGTCCCCAAGAACTGGGCGATCTCCCACCCTCTGGGCGTCGCCAAGGTCGTGGCCGGACCCCAGCGCGCCTTCACCGCCGTCTTCGCACCGCTGATCCGGCACCTGAACAACACCGCCAACCGCCTGGTACGCCGCTTCGGGCTGGAGCCGGCCGAGGAACTCGCCTCCGCGCGCACGCCGGAGGAGCTGGTGGCCCTGGCCCGGCACTCGGCCCGCGAAGGCGCCATCGAAGCCGACTCGGCCGAGCTGTTCGTCCGCACACTGCGCCTGGGCGAGCTGACCGCGGAGAACGTGATGACCCCGCGCGTGGACGTACGCGCGCTCGAAGCGCACGCCACCGCCCTGGATGCGGCCAACCTGACGCTGGCCACCGGCATCTCCCGCTTCCCCGTCTACCGCGACAGCCTGGACGAGGTGATCGGAACCCTCCACGTGCGCGACGTCCTGGCCCTGGAGGACGACAAGCGCCCCCTGACCCCCGTCACCGCGCTGATGACCGAACCCCTGCTCGTTCCCCACTCCCTGCCCGTGGACACCCTCCTCGGCAGGCTGCGCAAGGCACGCACCATGGCCGTGGTCATCGACGAATACGGCGGCACCGCCGGCGTCGCCACGGTGGAGGACATCGTCGAGGAAGTCGTCGGCGCGGTCCGCGACGAACACGACCCCATGGAGGTTCCCGACCTGATCGAAGCCCCGGAGGAGAACGGCCGCCGGGCCTACGAAGCCGACGGCTCCATCCGCCTGGACCAGCTCGAAGAGATCGGCCTGGAAGCCCCCGACGGCCCCTACGAGACTCTCGCGGGCCTGATCGCCACCCACCTTGAGCGCATCCCGCTCGCCGGTGACACCATCACCCTCGCCGACTGGGAACTGACCGTACTCGACATAGACCACCACCGGGCCGACCGCGTGGCCCTCACCGCACCGGCCCTGGCCGATGAGACCGAGGGGGAGGAACGATGACCACGATCCAGCTGCTGATCGGCGTGCTGACGCTGGTCACCAACGCCTTCTTCGTCGGCGCCGAGTTCGCCCTGATCTCCGTACGCCGCAGCCAGATCGAACCGGCCGCCCTCAAGGGTGATCGCCGGGCGAGGGCCACCCTGTGGGGCCTGGAACACCTCTCCGCGATGATGGCCACCGCCCAGCTCGGCATCACCGTCTCTTCGCTGGTCCTGGGCGCCGTCGCGGAGCCGGCCATCGCGCACCTGCTGGAGCCCCCCTTCGAGGCGGTCGGCGTGCCCGAGGCGCTGATCCACCCGATCGCCTTCGTCATCGCGCTGACCCTGGCCACCTACCTCCACATGCTGATCGGCGAGATGGTCCCCAAGAACATCGCACTTGCCGCCCCGGCACCCACCGCACTGACCCTCGGCCCCCCGCTGGTCGCCCTCACCCGCGCGCTGCGCCCGCTGGTCTTCGGCATCAACGCCTTCGCCAACACCCTGCTGCGTCTGCTGAAGGTGGAGCCGAAAGACGAGGTGGCCTCCGTCTTCACCGACGGCGAACTCGCCCGCCTGGTCAAGGACTCCCGCGACGCCGGCCTGATCGACCCCGAAGAGGGCGAACGCCTCCAGGACGCCCTCGAACTGGGCACCCGCAGGGTCGGTGAGATCATGATCCCGCGCGGCCGGTTCGTCAGCGTCACCGACGGCATCACCCCGCGCGGACTGGAGCGGACCGCCGCCGAACACGGCTTCTCGCGCCTGGTCGTCACCGGCGCGGGCGGCGAGATCCTGGGCTTCCTCCACATCAAGGACGCCCTCGCCGCCACCGACCGCACCGCGCCGTTCCCGCGCACCGCCCTCCACACAGTCACCAAGGTCGCCAAGGACACGCCCCTGGACGACACCATGACCGCCATGCGCACCGCCGGCACCCACCTGGCCGCCGTCACCGACGACAACGGCGATGTCATCGGCTTCGTCACCATGGAGGACGTACTCGAGGAACTCGTCGGCGAGGCCGCCGCCCCCGGCGCCTGACCGGCAGGTATGAGCGGCTGGTGGTGGCCGGGGGCGCGATGCGCCCCCGGCCACCACCAGCCGCTTGCCCGGGCTTGCCACTGCGGTCGAGGCATTCCGGGCGCGTCCGATTCCGGGCCGGTGGGGCTCCGGCAGGGTCGGTCGGACGGAGGCGTGGGTGCGGTCCACATCCTTGAGGCGGGAAGTGTGGCGACGGGCACCATGTGCCGTTGACCTGGGCGTTCCTATGGTGTGGCGACACGGAATCGTCCCCGCCCCCAGTCCGGAAGTGGTACTCATGGCCGCCCCTGCCGCACCGTCAGCGAGCCCCGGCACCATCAGAAGAGTCGTCGCGGCGAGTCTCGTCGGCACCACCGTCGAGTGGTACGACTTCTTTCTCTACGGTTCGGCCGCCGCGCTGGTGTTCAACCAGCTGTTCTTCCCCGAGAGTGAACCGTTGGTCGGCACCCTCCTCGCCTTCCTCACCTACGCGATCGGCTTCGCGGCACGCCCCCTCGGCGGGCTTGTCTTCGGCCACTACGGCGACAAGATCGGCCGCAAGCGGCTCCTCGTCCTCAGCCTCCTCCTCATGGGCGGCGCGACCTTCGCCATGGGCCTGCTGCCCACCCACGCGAGCATCGGCGTCGGCGCCCCCGTCCTCCTCACCCTCCTGCGCCTGATCCAGGGGTTCGCGCTCGGCGGGGAGTGGGGCGGCGCGGTGCTGCTCGTCTCCGAGCACGGTGACGACAGGAACCGCGGCTTCTGGGCCTCCTGGCCCCAGGCGGGGGCGCCCGGCGGCAACCTGCTGGCCACCGGCGTCCTCGCTCTCCTCGCCGCAGTGCAGTCCGACGAGGCCTTCCTCGCCTGGGGCTGGCGCATCCCCTTCCTGCTCTCCGGGGTGCTGGTGATGATCGGCCTGTGGATCCGGATATCCGTCGCCGAGTCCCCGGTGTTCCTGGAGGCACAGGCCGCGGCCGCGCGGCGGGCCGCCGCCGGCGTCGCGGCGAAGCCGCCCGTGACCGAGGTGTTCCGTACGAACTGGCGCGGCGTCCTGACCGCGATCGGCACCCGCCTCGGCGAGAACATCTCGTACTACGTCATCACCGCCTTCCTCCTCGTCTACGTCACCAGCCACCTCGGGCTGCCCAAGAGCGACGGCCTGAACGCCGTCCTGATCGGTTCAGCCGTCCACTTCGCTGCCATCCCGGCGTGGGGCGCCCTCTCCGACCGGATCGGCCGCCGCCCCGTCACCCTCATCGGCTCCGTCGGCATGATCGGCTGGGCGTTCGCCTTCTTCGCCCTGCTCGACTCCAGGTCCTTCCCGGTGATCGTGACCGCCGTGACCGTCGGGCTGCTCCTGCACGGTGCGATGTACGGACCGCAGGCCGCCTTCATCTCGGAGATGTTCGCCACCGAGGTCCGCTACTCGGGGGCCTCGATGGGATCCCAACTTGCGTCCGTCGTCGGCGGAGCGCTCGCCCCGATCGTCGCTGTGGCCCTGCTCAAGGACCACGACTCCTCCGTACCGGTCTCGATCTACCTGGGCGCGGCGGCAGCGGTCACCACGCTGACGGTGCTGGTCGCCAAGGAGACCCGCGGGCGTAGCCTGGCCCGCGAACACGCCCCGGCGGGCGGCGCGGTTCCCGCCCCGCGCGGGACCGGGTACGGAGCGGTGCCGGCCGACAACTGAACACCCATCCGGCACTGCCGGTGCCGGCGCCCGGCAGTTCCCGCTGCCGGTGCCGCCCGGCCCAGTCCACCACCACGACGGAGAGCGCCCGATGCCCACCACCGGAAACACCGCGAGCACCGGCACCGGCACCGGGCCGTCCTGGACCGCGCTGCGGCACCTGCACCACCTGCTGGACCTGCTCGACCGGGGCGCGCCGGCCGAGCAGTTCGCACCGCCCGCCGCCCCCGCCCGCGGCCCGCACCTCGAAGACGCCGACGCGGCCGTGGTCGCCGAGGCCACCCGGGTCGCGCTCCGCATCCGCCGGACGCTCACCCAGCACCGCCGCCGCGAGGCCGAACTCGCCGCGCTCTTCGACACCGCCGGGGACCTGGCCCGGCTCAGGGACCTGGACGCCGTACTGAAGGCCATCGTCCACCGCGCCAAGCTGCTCCTCGGCACGGACGTGACGTACCTGTCCCTCAACGACGACGACGCGGGCGACACCTACATGCGGGTGACCGACGGCTCGGTCTCCGCCGCGTTCCAGCAGGTCCGCCTCGGCATGGGGGAGGGCCTCGGCGGTCTGGTCGCGGAGACGGCCCGCCCCTACTCCACCGGCGACTACCGTGACGACCGGCGCTTCCGGCACACCCCGACGATCGACGGCGCCGTCACGGAGGAGGGGCTACGGGCCATCCTGGGCGTCCCGCTGCGCCTGGGCACCCGGGTGATCGGCGTCCTGTACGCGGCGGACCGCACCGCCCGCACCTTCACCCCCGACGAGGTGGCGCTCCTGTCCTCCCTCGCCGACCACGCCGCCATCGCCATCGACAGCGCCCGCCTGCTCGACGAGACCCGCAGCGCGCTCGTCGACCTCAACGAGGCCTCACGGACCATCGAGGCGCACAGCGACGCCATGCGGCGGGCCGAGGACGCCCACGACCGGCTGACCGATCTGGTGCTGCGCGGCGCCGGCATCGGCGACGTCGCCACCGCCATCGGCACCGTCCTGCAGGGCGGCACCCTGATCCACGACGCCGACGGCACCGAACTCGCCCGCTCCGGAACCGATTCCGGACGGCCGCCCGCCCGGGCCGTCACCGCGTCCCGGGCCGGCGGACGTGCCGTGCCCGCCGACGGCACCTGGGTGTGCGCCGTCCTCGCGGGCCCCGAACTGCTCGGCAGCATCGCCCTGACCGGCCGCCCCGACCTCGGCGACGCCGACCGCCGCCTCTTCGAGCGGACCGCCGTCGTCACGGCTCTGCTACTGCTCCAGAGCCGCTCGGTCGCCGAGACGGAGGACCGGGTACGGGGCGAGCTCCTCGGCGACCTCCTCACCGGCGCCGCCGACCCGGCGAGCCTGCCGGCCCGCGCCCGCCGGGTCGGCGTGAACCCGGACCGCCTGCACGGGGTGTTCGTCCTGCACTGCGCCGCCGCACCCCGGCAGCGGCTGCTGTCCGCCGCCGCCCGGATCGCGCACGCCCGCTCGGGCCTCGCCGGGCTGCACCACGACGACGTGGTCCTCGTCCTCCCCACCGAGCACCCCGGGCCCGCCGCCGCAGGCCTCGCGGGCGAGCTGGGCCTGGCCCTCGCCCGCCCCGTCACGGTCGGCGCCGCCGGCCCGGTCACGGCGCCGGGACGGTTCCCCGGCGCCCACGCCGAGGCCCTGCGGTGCCGGACCGCCCTGCGCGCGCTTGGCCGGGAGGGCTCCGGCGCCGCCCTGGGCGGCCTGGGCTTCCTCGGTGTGCTGCTCGGCGACCGCACAGACCTCGGCGGCTACGTGCGCGGGACCCTGGGGCCCGTGCTCGACTACGACGCGAAGCGCGGCACCGAACTCCTCCACACCCTCCGGACCTACTTCGACGAGGGCGCGAGCCAGTCCAGGGCCGCCGAGGCCCTCCACGTGCACGTCAACACGGTGGTGCAGCGCCTGGACCGGATAGGCCGGCTGCTGGGCCGTGACTGGCAGCGACCGGAACGGGCCCTGGAGCTCCAACTCGCCCTGCGCGTCCACCGGGTGCAGCGGCCGGACGATTCCGGTCCGCCGCCCGCGTAGGCCGGTGTCCACCCGCCCGCGCGGCGCGGTTCGCGGCGCAGCCGACGGAAGGGCGCCACAGGTGGCAGGGTGGAGGACATGTGCGGCCGATACGTTTCCACCCGCAGCCCCGAAGACCTCTCCGGCCTCTTCCAGGCCGCGCCCCCGGACCCGCGGGACGCGCTGGGACCCAGCTGGAACGTCGCCCCCACCGACGCGGTCTGGGCGGTGCTGGAGCGCGCCGACCGGGAGAGCGGGCTGCTGGAGCGGCGGCTCCGCCCCCTGCGGTGGGGCCTGGTGCCGTCCTGGTCGAAGAGCCCGTCCGGCGGCGCGAAGATGATCAATGCGCGGGTGGAGACGGTGCACGAGAAGCCCGCGTACCGGCGCGCCTTCGCCAAGCGCCGCTGCCTGCTGCCGGCGGACGGGTTCTACGAGTGGCAGGCCGTCCCCGCCTCGGCCGGGGCGAAGGCCTACAAGCAGCCGTACTTCATCCGCCCCGAGGACGGCGTCGTGATGGCGATGGCCGGGCTCTACGAGTTCTGGCGCGACCCCGCTGTCGCCGACGGCGACGACCCGGCGGCGTGGTGGGCGACCTGCACGATCATCACCACCGAGGCGACCGACGCGGCCGGCCGCGTCCATCCCCGGATGCCGCTGGCGCTCGCCCCCGCCGACTACGAGGCCTGGCTCGACCCGTCCCACCAGGACGCGGACGAACTGCGCGCGCTGCTCGCCGCACCCGGGGGCGGCCGCCTCGACGTGCGTCCCGTGTCGACGGCGGTCAACAACGTGCGCAACAACGGGCCCGAACTCCTCGACGAGCCCTCCGACCCCGCGTCGGCGGTGAAGTAAAGAAATATTGACACGATGTACTCCCTGCTTGACACTTCACGTGTCAGGTTTTCTTTACATGGGGAGTGGTCGTGGCAGTCGAGGAAAAACGCGCATGGATCATGATCGTGGTCACGGTCGTGTCGTACGCGGTCTACCTGGCCCTCGTCCTCGGGAGATCCGGGGACGGCCCGATCGCCGAGGAGCCCTACGTCGCCGCGCTGCTGTGGACGGTCGGGTCGGCCATCGTCGCCTCCATCGTTCTGCACATCGCGGTAGCGCTCCTCTCGCCGGAGGAGGGCAGGACCAAGGACCAGCGCGACCGCGAGATCCACCACTTCGGTGAACACGTCGGACAGTCCTTCGTCGCCATCGGGGGCGTGGCCGGGCTCATCCTCGCGATGGCCGAGGCGGACCAGTTCTGGATCGCCAATGCCCTCTACCTCGCGTTCGTCCTGTCGGCGCTGCTCGGATCCATGGCGAAGATCTCCGCTTACCGGACGGGCTTCCAGCCGTGGTGAGGCCCACGAGGGTCACCAACAGGATCCGGGCCCTGCGCTTCGCCAACGGCGAGATGACCCAGGCCGAGCTCGCGCGCCGGATCGGCGTCACCCGGCAGACCGTCATCGCCATCGAACAGGGCCGCTATTCGCCCTCCCTGGAGAAGGCCTTCGAGATCGCCCGCGTGTTCGCCGTACCGCTCGACTCCGTTTTCCAGTACTCCGCGACAGCCACCACCGCAGAGGGAGAAGAATCATGAAGGCGATCGTCCAGGACGGCTACGGCTCCCCGGAGGTGCTGCGGCTCGACGAGGTGGACCGGCCCGTTCCGGGCCGCGGCGAAGTGCTCGTACGGGTCCACGCCGCCGCGGTGGACCAGGGGGTCTGGCACCTCATGGCGGGCCTGCCCCATGCCCTGCGCCTGGTGTTCGGGCTCAGGGCCCCCCGCGTGCGGATCCCCGGCATGGACCTGGCGGGGCGGGTGGAGGCCGTCGGGCCCGGGGTCACCCGGGTCAGGCCCGGCGAGGAGGTGTACGGCAGCTGCCAGGGGTCGTTCGCCGAGTACGCCTGCGCCAAGGAGGACGCCCTCGCGCCGAAGCCGGCGAACCTCGGCTTCGAAGAGGCCGCCACCGTCCCCGTGTCCGCCGTCACCGCCCTCAAGGCACTGCGCGACGCCGGCCGGGTCCGGCCCGGGCAGAGCGTCCTGGTCCTGGGCGCCTCCGGCGGCGTCGGCACGTACGCCGTGCAGGTCGCCAAGGCCTTCGGAGCGCACGTCACCGGAGTCTGCAGCGGCGCCAAGACGGACCTGGTCCGCTCCATCGGCGCCGACGAGGTCGTCGACTACACGCGGGAGGACCCGGTCGACGGCAGCCGCCGGTACGATCTCGTCCTCGACATCGCGGGCAACCGGCCGCTGTCCCGGCTCCGCCGCGCCCTGACCGCCCGCGGGACCCTCGTCATCGTCGGCGGCGAGGACGGCGGCCGGTGGATCGGCGGCAACCAACGCCAGCTGGGTGCCCTCCTCCTGTCGCCCTTCGTCGGTCACCGGCTGGTCCCGCTCACCGTCATGAAGCAGCACCGCAGCGACCTGGGGACCCTCACGGAACTCATCGAGGCGGGCACCGTCACCCCGGTCGTCGACCGCGCCTACCCGCTGGCCGAAGTGCCCGACGCCATACGCCACCTGAGAGGAGGCCAGGTGCGCGGCAAGATCGCGATCCGGCTGTGAGCCGGCCGCCGGCTCCCAGGTGATGCGGGCCGCCACCGGCAGGTGGTCGCTGCCGGTGGCCGGCAGCGTGCGGATCCCGGCGACGCTCGCCGAACGCACCAGGACCTGGTCGATCCGGGAGACCGGGAAGGACGCGGGCCAGCTGAGGGCGAACCCGCGCCGGGGAGCCTCCATCCGCGAGGTCAGGGGAGCGAGTCCGCGGTCGTCCACGGTGCCGTTGAGGTCTCCGAGCAGGACCACCCGGTCCACCGGCTCGGCGGCGACGGCCGCGCCCAGCAGCAGCGCGCTCTCGTCCCGCAACTGTGAGGCGAACCCGGACGGCCGCATCCGTACCGAGGGCAGGTGGGCGACGTACACGGCGATCTCACCCTCCGGGGTGGTCACCGCGGCCCGGAGGCCGCGGTTCCAGCCCTCCCCGATGCCCACGGGCCTGATGTCCAGCCGCCGTACGCCCGTCAGCGGGTACGCGGACCAGAGGCCGACCGTGCCCTCGACCGCGTGGTACGGATACCGCGACGCCAGGGCCGCCGCGTAGACGGGCAGCGCGGAGGGTGTCAGCTCCTCCAGGGCGATGAGCTCCGGCGCGGCCGCCGCCAGGGCGGTCGCGGTGCCCGCCGGATCCGGGTTCTCGTCACTGACGTTGTGCTGGACCACCGTGAGGTGGTGGGGACCGCCGTCCGCGGGAAGGAGCAGACCGCCGAAGAGCCACACCCAGGTGAGCACGGGCAGCAGCAGGGCCACCAGCGCGACGGCCGACCTGCGTACCAGCGCCGCCACGAACAGCGCCGGGACCACCAGGCCGAACCAGGGCAGAAACGCCTCCAGCAGGCTTCCGAGGCGGCCCACCGCGTTGGGCACGGCGGAGTGGAACGCCGGCACGGCGGCGGCCAGCAGCGCGAGCGAGGCCAGGACGCGCCCGCGACCGGCCCCGGTCGCCGCCCGCCACCGGCCCGCGCACCGCACGGTGCCGACGACACCGCCGCCCGCGCCGCTGTCCCGACCACCGGCCTCACCGTGAGCGGTCCCGCCGCCCGTCCGCCTTGCCACTGCCCCGCCCATCCGTCCCGGACCGTTCCGTCCCGCACAATGAGCACGACGTCGCCCGATACGACGCGTGATCCACCACCGGGGTTCCCGCACGGGCCACGGGTGGTGGCGAGGCCGTCCATGTCCGCGGGTGCGCGCGGCACGGCACGCTGCGCACCGGGCCGCGCGGCCGACGCCGTACGCCACGCCCGCATGCTGCTGGAGCAGGGCCGCACCGCGTCGGTCCAGCCGTACCTGCCGCTGGTGGAGGAGGAGGGCGAACGCGCCCTGGTCCTCTTCGCCGGGATCTTCAGCCACGCCATCCGCAAACAGGCCTGCTGACCGAGCCCGGGCGGATGGAACCGGTGCTCATGGAACTGGGGCTCATCGAGCCGGACCTGTTCCTCTGACTCGCCCCGCACGCGGCGGACCGGCTCGCCCTGGCCGTGGCGGCGGGCCGCGAGCCCACCGGCCGGTAGCCGGCATACACAGGTCGGGCCGGGCTCGCACAGCCCGGCCCGACACCTTGCCGACCGGCTACGACGTGCGGCACGCGCCGCGCATCCGGCGCCGGCGCAGCAGCAGGCCCACGCCCGCTCCGGCCAGCGCGGTCACCGCGACACCCGCCGTGGTCCACCAGACGGCGTCGCCCTCGGAGTCGGACACCGCCTGCGTCCCGGAGGGAGCCGGGGCGGGGGAGGACGCGTCCGCGGCCGTCGCAGCGGCGGCAGCGGAACCGGAGGCGGAGTCGGGAGTCGGGGCCGAGACAGCCGGAGTGCCGCCGGTGGCCGGAGCCGGGTCCACCACGGGTACACCGACTTCGAGTTCACCCTTGCCGAGCGCGGGGAATCCCACCTCGACGCTGACCTTCCACGTACCGGGCGGCAGGATCTCGGCGGTGGTCCAGCCGGCGGGCGCGGCCGCCGGATCGCGGACCAGGCGCCAGGGGCCCATCGTGCGGGAGCCGTCGACGCTGACCGCGTTCACGGTGGCGGCGACGGTCTCGTCGACGGCGTCCCCGTCGTTCTCCCAGGTGATGTCGGTGGTGACATGGCCGGCGCGTTGTCCGGTCACCACCACCTTCAGAGTGTCTCCGTGGGCATGGGCCGCAGCGGGAAGCAGGAACATGAGACCGAGTGCGGCCAGGGTGGCGGAGAGAGCGGTTCTTATGCGCATCGTCGGGTGCTCCGGTCGGGATGAGGGGAAACCGGCGGACGGCCGCACGGGGCGGCCGTCCGCCGGCGCGGGATCACGGCGTCACGGGGTGATCCCGGTGCCCGGGCGTGGGTTGCGTCCGGGCACCGGGCGTGGCGGCAGTGCTCAGCCGGACTTCTGGACGGTCCAGGCCTGCGCCGCGCGGCCGTCCGCGCGCTGGAGGTCGAGCAGCCAGTTCCCGTAGTACGGGCGGTTGCTGACGGTGAGGGCGAAGCCGCCGCTCGGGTCCGTGACGGTGACCGCGCTGCCGCGGGACGTCAGCTTCCAGGCCTGCGCGCCGTTGTTCTTGTCGCAGGGCTGCTGGGAGACCCACATGCCCGGGGCGGGGGAGCCGCCCGGCTGGAGGCACTTGCCGGAGACCGCGGACTTGATGCGGACCTGTCCGTTGCCGGCGTCGTCGAAGTACCACTGCTGCTGGGCGTAGCCGTTGGCGCGGCCACCGACGAGCACGGTGCCGTCGGCGGTGCGTCCGCCCCAGACCTCCGCGGCCATGCCGGTGCTGCCGTTGCCGAGCGTGTAGCGGCTGCCCGGGGTGGTCGCCCCGCCGCCGGCACCGGTCGTACGGAAGGTCGCGGCCTTGCCGGCACCGCTGTCGCGGCCGGAGGCGTCACGGGCCGAGACGGTCACCGAGTACGAGGTGTTGGGCTGCAGGTTGTAGATCCGCAGCACCTGCGACTGGACCCAGGCCAGGTGCTTGCCGTTCAGCATCACCTGGTACCAGGCGGTGCCCTCGACCTTGGGCCAGCTCACGACGACGGAGTTGGACTGGATCTGGGCCGCGGTCGCGGTCGGTCCGCCCGTGGGCTGCTTCGTCGGCGTCGGGCTGGGCTTCTTCGTGGGCGTCGGGTTCGGGTTGGGACCGGGGTCCGTGCCGCCGCCACCGCCCTTGTTCTTCATCAGGAACTGGTTGTCGGCGATGTTCCAGTGGGTGGCCAGGTAGCTGCCCGGCTTGGGACTGGTGTGGAAGTAGTCGTCGTGGTTGCAGTCCAGGATGTTCTCGGACGCCTGGTTGGTGCAGATGTTGCGCATCTTCGGGTAGTACGGGGTGTCCGAGTAGCACATGACGTCGTACTCGTCGGTGCAGTGCGCGCCGCGGCTGGTGTTCGGGGCGCTGTTGTTGACCGCGCCCAGGTTGTGGCCGAGTTCGTGCGCTGCGGTGTGTCCGCCCCAGCAGCCCGAGTCCGTACGGCCGTAGGAGGGACCGAAGTTGCTCTGATTGTTCTGGCCGGGACGCTCGTCGCCCGCGAAGGTGCCGATGCCGCAGTAGACCTGGCTGTCGGCGAAGATCATGTACTTGCGGTCGCGGCGGTCGAGGCCCTTGGCGGCCAGCGCGTTGTTGGTCGCGCTGAACTCGGCCAGGGCGTTGGCCGGGAGCTCGATGTTGAGCACGGTGGGTGTGCAGTCCGCGGCGGTGACGTAGCGGATGTGCCGGACGCCGCCGGTCTCCTTGGCGCTCGCCGAGTAGATGAGGTCGGCGTCGGCCGCCCACTTGCGGAACGAGGCGACGTACTCGGAGTAGCGGTCCTTGCCGGGGGCATGGACGTACACGACCTGCACGCGGTTGCCGGTGCTGCCGTCACCGTCGCACTGGACGGTCTGGCCCGCGGGGCCCGCGGCGACGGCCTGACCGCCCTCCGCTGCGGCAGGCTGAGGCGCGGCGTCCTTGGTGCCCGCGGCGTCGGCCGCAGGCGCGTCCTGAGGACGCCCGCCGCCTTCCTTGCTGGCCGGGTCGTCGGTGGAGGGCTTGGCCGGATCGGCTGCCGGGGCCGTCTCCTTGACGGCCGGCGGGATGTCCTTGGTGATGTCGACGCCCTTGGGCGGGGCGTCGGGACCGTGGGTGCAGTGACCGTCCGCGGTGCGGTAGACGCCCACGCAGCGGTCGCCCTTGGGGGCGGGCTGCAGGCCGTCGTAGATCATGCCGCGGGCGTTCTCATTGGCGGGCGCTGCGGCAAGCGGTTCCGGCTCCTGGTCCCGCGCGGGGGCGGCGGCCGGAGCGGAGGCCGCGGCCTCGACGGAGTCGGCTGCCTGGGCACCGTCGCCGAGCCCGGAGTAGGCGATGCCCGCGGCGATCACCGCACCCGCTGCCACGGCGGCGGTGGCGAGTATCAACCGCCGGGGTTTGCGGCGGTGGGGGGTGGCAGCGCGTCTGCGACGGCCTGTCATAGGCACCTCAAATCGTTGTCGTACTAGTGGGGTGCGCGGAAGCCTGCCAGACGAATGCCGCGGAGAATTCGGACAAACGGGAGCGCGGTCCGAGAAATCATTCCGTTACCTGTCGGCATGATTTGACGAACACTCAACTTGCCGTAAAAACAAGGGAGTTACGCGCGTCGCATGAGAAAGGTCCAGTCCTTTCCGGGCGGGTTGTTATCAAATCGAGATATGATGCGGAAGCTTGTTGACGGGAATTCAGTCAGGAATTCACCTAATTACTACCTGCTGAATTCCCTCCGTCACGACGGGTGAGGACACGCGCCCCCGAAACGGGCCCCGCTGCCCACCGGCTCCCCCACGCAGCCCGCCAGTTGTCGAAACCCGCCGGTTTGCACCGTCCCAAGTGCCGCATTGACGGTGGAGGGTGACGTACGTACACCTGGGCACGGTCGCGGACCGCTACGTGGCCACCCGGCAGCGCGTTCGACTGGCCCGGCGGATATTCGAGGCGGCGCGCCCCTCGGCCCGGCCGCGGACCCGGTCACGCTCGACAGCTCCGCCGTCGTACGGTGCCGGCGTGCGGTCCGGGCGCCCTGGGCCGAGGTACGGATAGTCGGTGGCGGAACAACGCGCGCCCTCGGACGCGGTGCCGGCCGCCGCCGAGGGCAACGAGGGCTGCGTCGGAGCGGGCAGTTGAACCGGGCCGGAACCGGCCCCGTGCGGGACAGTGGCGGGGCCGGGCGAGTGGTCAGGCCTCGACGGCCCTGAGGTCGAGGTGCGCGAGGCGCCCGGGGCCGGTGGGGATGCCGAGCGCGACGATCCCGCCGTCCCGGAAGGTGAAGGCCATGACCGACGACGCCCGGCCCCCGCCGACGCGACCACGCCGGGAAGACCGTTGACCAGCGCCGGCCGCGCGGCCTCGGCGAAGCGAGCGATGGTGATCGCCTGCGAGGCGCGCCCGAGGACCGGGGCGATCTCACCGAACGGCACGGCGAACAGGTCGTGCAGGACGAAAGCCAGGCGCTCGGCAGGCGCGAGCGTCTCCAGGACCACCAAGAGGGGGCCGGTGTTCCTCGAACCGCCGCGCCGGCGGCTCCGTCCCGCTCACCTGTCACAGCCCCCGGCACACCGGAGGCGGACGGCAGCCGACCCCGGCGGACAGCGCGCGCGGCGTGGTTGCGCGACGGCCTACGCCGTGGCGGATTCCTTCCGGAGGCGGCGGTAGAGGCGGTCGCGGTCGTCGTAGAGACCGCGGCTGTCCGTCTGGACCAGAGCGCCGTTGATCGCCATGGTCGGGGTGCCCGCGACCTCGGACTTGTCGAGTGCCTCGTCGGAGGCCTCCACGAACTTCCGGTGCTTCGTCTCCAGCACGGCCGCGTCGAACTCCGGGCCGCGCAGGCCCGGGACCTTCCCCGCCAGGGTCAGCAGCCGGTCCCGCGTGAAGCCGCCCGACCTGCGCACCTTCGCCTGGTGGCGGTAGAGCAGCTCGTGATACTCGGCGAACTTGCCGTGGTCCACGGCGGCGCGCAGCGCGTTCGCGGCGTACTTCGACCCCGGGCCGAGGAAGGACCCCAGGGTGAACTGGAGCTGCAGCGCGTCGTTACGGGCCGCCTGCTTCAGGTAGTGCCCGTTGCCGTCCAGCTCGAACTCGGCGCAGGCGGGGCAGCTCAGGTCCTCGTAGATCCGGACCGAGAGGGGAGCGGACGGGTTGCCGATCACGATGGTGGTGCCGTCCGGGGCCAGCGACTCCCGGGCGGCGGGCAGGTCCGCGTCCGCCGAGACGTCGAGCGGATGGCCGCCCTGCGGGCTTCGCCCGGTGCAGGAACTGACGGACGACGCAACGACGATGGCCGCAGCCGCACCCAGGAACCCGCGTCTACTTCTGACCTGCATGAACACCCTTTCCCCCTGATCGACAGGGAGACCTTACGCGCTCCCGCGCCCCACCGCGCACCGGGTTTTCCCGGGACCGCGGCCGTCGGCGTCCGGCCGCGGACGGTCGTACGGGTCCGCGGCCGGGATGCGCTCAAGGGTGACGGCGGTGGCGGCCGTGGCGGCGGTGGAGTTCCAGGGTGGTGAAGACCGCCACGCCGAGGGTGATGTGCATCAGGGACAGGGCCGCGACGGTGCCGCCGTCGGCGTCCGCCGACAGCGGGCCGGCGACCGACAGCAGCGCCAGCCCGCTGCCCACATACTGCGCGATCCGCAGAAGGACCGGCTTCCACAGGGCCGCCAGGAGGGCGGCACCCAGCCCGACGATCAACGGGACGACCGAGGAGCCGATGACGCCGCCGACCGTGATCGGGTGCTGCGCACCGCCGTCGACGACGACCAGCGAGGCACCGGCCGACCTGGCGACGGCGAAAACGATCAGATTGACCACGGCCGCGCCGGCCGCGCCGGTGACCAGCACCTTCCACCAGCCGAATCCGGAACCGCGGACCGAGGCCACGGCCTCGACGGAAGAACCGGAGTCCGGAACTGCACTGCTCGACATGAGACTTCCCCCAATGTGTGAAGTACCGCGCCGCCGTACGGCCGCCGGCATGCACAGAAGCCTCCAACCTGAACCTCACTTGAGGTCAAGCCCCCAGTGCAGTGCGCGGCCCATCCACCGCCGTACCGCCGCGCGCCACCGGGCTATGGCACGAGGAAATCGCGCAGGTCGACGATCGTGTAGCCCTCGGCCTCGGCAGCGTCGATGATCAGGGGGAGGGCCTCGGCGTCGAGGACGCCGCCGTCGCCGTTGCTGCCGACATGCATCTGGATGATCGCCCCGGGGGCCAGGGCGTCGATGGCCCGCTCGGCGGCGGCCTCCGCGTTCATGCCGCCCTGCGGGCCGAGGTAGCCGTTGGTGTCCGCGGTGAACTCGATGGCCGCGTACCCCAGGTCGTTGACGTCGGCCACGGAGTCCCGGGTGGTGGAGCTGTAGGGGAAACGGAAGAACGGCAGGGGCACAGCGCCTGAGGCCGCCCGGATCGCCGCGTCGGCGCGCCGTACCTCCTCCGTCCGCTGCGCGGTGCTGAGCCCGTCGAAGTAGGGATGTCCGTACGAGTGGTTGCCCAGGCCGTGCGCGGTACCGATGGCCCGTACCGCCGCCGGGTGCGCGTCGGCGAACGCGCCGGTCGGGAAGAAGGTGGCGGGCAGCCCGCGCCGCCGCAGTTCCGCCAGGACCGTGTCGATCCCGGCCTCGTCCCAGGCGGCGTTGAAGGTCAGCGCCACGACCTTGCGTGACGTGGGCAGCCGGCGGATCTCACCGCCGAGCAGCGAGGCCGGCGGGCGCGGACCGGACGGGGAAGCGGCGCCGCTCGCGGCCCGGGCGCCGGAGCACGGCATGAGTCCTGCGGCGAGCAGCGCCGCCAGCGCGGCGCGCCGTCCCATGTCCACCACGATCGCTCCCTCCGGCACAGCACGGCCCCTCGGCGCGGCCCGGGCCTGCCTCGACTATGCGTCGGCGCGTGCCGGAGCAGCCGCAGCCCGTGTCGCGCAGCCGGGTGAACCGGCTCAGGGCCGTCGGCGCAGGTGCGTCGTCAGGTGGTGCTGGAGCGGCCGGCCGACCGCGGCCATGTCGTGAACGACCGTCAGCTCCCCCTCCGGGGTGACGGTGTACCGGCGGCGCGTACCGGTGACCTCCTTCGCCAGCGGGGTCAGTGACACGTCCTTGGTCTCGATCTCGAACTCCGAGCCGGACACCCGCCCCACATAGGTCTCCACGATGCCGGTGGGGTGGGCGAGCACGACCTCCAGCGAGGCGTCGGGGGTCACCCGCCACCACCCCGCCTCGCGCCCCGCCGGGCGGACCGGGGCCCCGGTCCCGTCGATCAGCCACGCCCTGGCCTCGTAGCGCAGGAAGGGGCGGCCGTCATGGCTGAAGGTGACCTCCTGCTCGTAGCGGAAGTCCTGCTCCAGCGTCGGGTACTCGCCCCGGCCGCGGCCGTGCCAGCGACCCAGCAGCGGCAGCACGGGCAGGAGCAGCGGATGCGGATCCGGACCCTCGCCGAGGACGTGGCTGTCGGGGTACGGATCGTCCTGCACCGGCTCGAAGCTGTTCACCCGCAGCAGCATAGGCGGTGCACCGGGGCGTGCACGCCGCACGCCCCGCCCCACCCCAGCACACCGCACGCCCCGTCCCGCCTCCCGGAGCCGGGAGGCAGGACGGGGCAGCGGTCACCCGTCACCGGGCCGGCAGGCCACCCGCCACCGAGGCCGGTACTGGGGCCAGACCGGCCGGCCTGGTGGTGAAGACGCCCCGGCCCTGGGTCCGGCCCCGCAGCCGGGACGCGTACCCGAACAGCTCGGCCAGCGGCACGGTCGCCGTGATCACCGCGCTGCCGGCCTCGGCGGCCTGCCCGGAGACCCGGCCGCGACGGGCCGCCAGGTCACCCAGTACGCCCCCGACGCCGTCCTCCGGAACGCTCACCGTGACCTCCACGACCGGCTCCAGCAGCTCCACCGTGCTGAGCCGCAGCGCTTCGCGCAGCCCGAACCGGCCCGCCGCCCGGAACGCCATCTCCGAGGAGTCCTTGGAGTGGGTCGCGCCGTCGGTGAGCGTGACCCGCAGCCCCGTCACCGGGTACCCGCCCAGCGGGCCCGCGACGAGCGCGTCCCGGCAGCCGGCCTCCACGGCGCGCGCGTACTCCTGTGGCACCCGGCCGCCGACCACCGTCGAGCGGAACTCGAAGACCGGCTCCTCCAGCGGCTCGACGTCCAGCACGACGTGTGCGAACTGGCCCGCGCCACCGTCCTGTTTGACGTGCCGGTGGACCAGGCCGGTCACCCCGCGCACGACGGTCTCCCGGTACGAGACCTGCGGGCGGCCCACGACGACCTCCACCCCGTGGCCGCGGCGGATCTTCTCCACCGCCACCTCCAGATGCAGCTCGCCCAGCCCCGACAGCACGGTCTGCCCCGACTCCGGGTCGGACCGCACCACCAGCGAGGGGTCCTCCTCCGCCAGCCGCGCGAGCGCCGTCGCCAGCCTGCCCGTGTCGGCGTTGCTGCGCGCCTCCACCGCCACCGACACCACCGGCTCGGCCACCGTGGGCGGTTCGAGCACGAGCGGCGCGCCGGGGGCGCACAGGGTCGTGCCCGCCCGGGCGGACTTGAGCCCGATCACGGCGACGATGTCACCGGCCACCGCCTCCTCCCTGTCCTCGTGCCGGTCGGCCTGGACCCGCAGGATCCGGCCCACTCGCTCCGTACGGCCCGTGGCCGCGTCCAGTACCGTCGCGCCCTTGCGCAGGGTGCCCGCGTAGACCCGCAGGTACGTGAGCCGCCCCGTCGCCGTGGCCGTCACCTTGAAGGCGAGCGCCGCGAACGGCTCCGCCGGGTGGGGGGCGCGTTCCTGCTCCGCACCCGCCGCCGTACCGCGCACCGGCGGCATGTCGGCGGGCGCCGGCAGGTACGCGACGACCGCGTCCAGCAGCGGCTCGATCCCGCGGTTGCGGTACGCCGAGCCGCACAGCACCACGACGCCGTCCCCACGCAGCGTCAGCTCGCGCAGGGCCCGGGTCAGGGTCTCGTCGCTCAGCGCGGAATCCGCGCAGAACTCCTCCAGGGCCTCGGCGTGGAGCTCCGCGACCGTCTCCTCCAGCAGCCTGCGCCGCCGGCCGGCTTCCTCCCGCAGCGGCTGGGGGACCGGCCCCGAATCGATGTCGGCGGAGCCGGTCCGCCAGCGCAGCGCACGCATGGTCACCAGGTCGACGACCCCGGTGAAGTCGTCCTCCTGCCCGATGGGCAGCTGCACCACCAGGGGTACGACGTCCAGGCGTCGGCGGATCGACGCGACGGCGGTGTCGAGGTCGGCGCCCGCCCGGTCCAGCTTGTTGACGAACGCGATCCGCGGCACACCGTGCCGGTCGGCCTGCCGCCACACCGTCTCGCTCTGTGGTTCGACCCCGGCGACGGCGTCGAAGACGGCGACCGCTCCGTCGAGCACCCGAAGGGAGCGTTCCACCTCGTCGGAGAAGTCGACGTGCCCGGGGGTGTCGATCAGGTTGACGTGGTGCCCGCCCCAGGCGCAGCTGACGGCCGCGGCGAAGATGGTGATGCCGCGGTCGCGTTCCTGCGGGTCGTAGTCGGTGACGGTCGTGCCGTGGTGCACCTCGCCGCGCTTGTGGATGGCACCGGTCGCGAACAGGATCCGTTCGGTGATCGTGGTCTTGCCGGCGTCGACGTGGGCGAGGATGCCCAGGTTGCGGACCGCGGTGAGGGAAGTGGAAGTGGTGCTGAGGGGGCGTCCGTTGGCGCGCATGGCCCGAGGCCTTTCGAGTGCGGAGATGAAGAGGGCGGCGCGAATTCCCTGACGCCGGCCCCGTGGCCCGCGACCGGCAGCCGCGGCCGGCCGCCCCGCCCGGAGCGGGTCCGGGCAGGCGGCGGCGTACGGAAGGCGGGGGAGGGGACGGGACCTAAAGGTGCGTCACGGGCATGCGGTGACGGCCGCGCAGCCGGCACCGGGCGTCACGAGACACCGGGATCACGTCGTACCGGGACGGGGGAGCGAAGGCGGCGGTGCGGTACGTGCACATGGCGCTGCTCCCCTTCTCCTCTGACTCGGCATGAGGCGCGCGGTGCCCTTTCGGCAGCGCGTACGGCGAGTTTAGGGAGAGGACGCGGCCGGGGCATTGCATTTTTCCGGCAACCATGGGTTACTGTGCGTGATGAACGGCTACGGAAAGTGATGATCTGTTTCGACTTCGGGGAGCCATCATGTCCATGCTGCTGATCAGAGGGTCGTTCCGGGTGGACGGTGGTGCCGAGCCGGACGGCGACACCCTTCCCTTCATCCCGGACGATGTGACGGACTGGAAGCTGGTGGGCGGTCGCGCCCCGGTCGTGCCCAAGGCGGACGGCCGCGCCGCGGTGCGGCTGGAGGGCGTGGACGCCCTGGAGACGCACTACAGAAAGCCGGGGTACGGCAAGGAGCGCCACCAGCCGAGGAAGTTCGGGCGGCAGGCCGCCGACGCCCTGTTGAGACACCTCGGATTCACCAGCGTCGACCGGCACGACGACGAGACCGTCACCACCGTCCCCGTCCAGGTGCCGGGCTTCATCCTCACCAGCGGCGCCGACGCCTACGGCCGCTGCATCGCCCTCGCCTTCGACGGCAGCGTCCGCCCGCCCGTGTACAGCGGATACGAGGTCTCGGTCGACGAGGACCTGCTGAAGAGGAGTGCCAACTACCGTCTGATCAAGGACGGTCTGGCCTATCCGATGTTCTATCCGGGCCTGCCCGCATACCTGCGGGACGTCCTCAGGGAGGCGGCGCGGGAGGCGAGCGGTTCGGTGCCGCCCAAGGGGCTGTGGGACGTGGACAAGACCATCGACGGGGCGTTGATCTCCGACATCGGATCGATCACGGACGACGCCACGGGCGTGGTGATCCTGCCCAAGCTGTTCCGCCGGTTGAAGGACTACCTGGACTCCGGTGCGGCCGTCACCTCGCTCGCGGGGTTCTCCGCCTACCTCGCCGGTGCGGCCGACGAATACCGCTTCCTGCCGGACGGCAAGACCCAGACCGGGCTGCACAGGCTGATCGAGATCAGCGAGGACGGCAAGATCCTGCGGATGCCCCGCCCCTCCGACCAGATCCTGTTCCTCGACAAGTAACGGAGACCAGCCATGTATGCAGTGATCCGGCGTTACGAAGGGGTGACCGACCCCGCCGAGGCAGGACGCCTGGTGGACGAGGGGTTCGTGCCTCTCCTCCGCCGGGTGCCGGGATTCGTGGCCTACTACTGGGTCGACGCCGGGGACGGCGTGATGGTGTCCACCAGCGTCTACGAGGACCGGGCCGGGGCCGATGAATCGGTCAGGAAGGCTGCGGACTTCGTGCGGGAGCACCTCGCGTCCCTGCTCCCCAACCCTCCTCAGGTCACGGCCGGCCAGGTGGTGGCCGCCGGAGAGTGGCCCGCCGGGTAGCGGCCCGCCGTCCGGCGGGAGGCCGGGGCCGAGCGCCGTCCGGCCGGAGGCCGGAATCGAGCGCCGATCGGGCCGGACCTGCCGGCACGGCCCGATCGGTACGGCATCCCTACGAGGTGGTGACCGCCACGGCGGCCGGGAGCACGGCGGGGCGGTCCAGGAAGGCGAGGACGGCCCGCTTCTCGGGGAGGTACACCTCGGGCAGGTCGATCTCCGGGAGGGTGATCTCCCCCTGCCGGACGAAGCCGAGCCGGCCCATCAGGGCGACGGCCTTGTCGTTGAGGGCGTCAGGCTCGGCCACCGCGCGCAGGACGGACGGGTCGCGGAAGGTGAACCGGATGAGCGACCCGATCAGGGTCCGGCTGAACCCGGGCCGGGGCAGGCCGGCCGCCGGAGCCAGCATCAGGTGCACGCCGATGTCGCCTTCCCGCACCGGGTAGCACTCGCTGATCCGGTCCTCGGACGGCTGGTAGGTCTGGAAGAGCGCCACCGGCTCGTCGTCCAGCCGCACCATGAAGGCGTGGTGGGTGTCGCGGCGGTCCACGTCCTCGTAGATCTCCTGGACGAGTTCCCGGCTGGCACCGTTCATGCCCCAGAACTGTGCGCGCTCCTCGACGACCCACGAGTGCAGCACGGCGGAGTCCGCGACGGGATCGACCGGCGTGAAGCGGACCGTGCCGAATCCTTCGACGGTCTCGGTCAGGACATCGGCGCGCGAGGAGGCGAGGACGGTGGACTCGGGTCTCATACGGGTTCCGGTTTCCGTTCGGTGGGGTCCGACGGGTGCGGAGCACACACGAGACCCCAGTTAGGGTGACCTAACTATAAAGGTCCCTGGAAGCCGGTCCGAACGGGGACCCCGGTCAGGAACCGGCCCGCGGCGGAAGCGGCGTGGTGGCGTCCGCCGCGCTGCGGCGCCGCCGGCGCGACCCGGTCGCCGGGCCGCCGGACGAGTGGTGACCCGTGTCGACGGCGGCAGGCCGGGCACAAGCGCCACATGACTTTCCTCCTGCTGTTCCTGCTGCCCCTCGGCCTGGCCCTCGTCCTGCTGACGACCGGTCACCCGCACAAGCACGGCCGGCACCGCCAGACCCGCTGAACGGACACCGCCCGCGGCGTACGGTCCTGCCCGCGGACCCGGGCCCGTCAGGCCGGGCCCGTCAGGCCCGAGGCGTCAGCGGCAGTCTGAGCACCAGCCGGGCGCCGCTCGCGCAGTCCTCCGCCGTCAGCGTTCCGCCGTGGTGCGTACTCAGGTCACGTGCGATGGCCAGGCCCAGGCCGGCCCCGCCGTGGTCGCGGCTGCGCGAGTCGTCGAGCCGTGCGAACCGTTCGAAGACCCGCTCCCGGTCGCCCGCGGGGATCCCCGGCCCGTCGTCGACGACCTCCAGCACGGCGGTACGCGCCACCGCGCCGCCGCCCGTGGTCCGCAGCGTGACGTCCACGCCGTCCCGGGCGTACCGCTGCGCGTTGTCGACCAGGTTGGTGACGACACGGCCGAGCCACAGCGCGCCGCCGGTGACCTCGACATCGGCGGCCAGGTCCGTCCGTACGGGCACCCGGTCGCCGAGCCGGGCCTCCAGCACCTCGCGTACCAGGGCGCCCAGGTCCAGCGGCACGGCCGCCACGGGCTGGGCCGCGTCGATCCGGGCGAGCAGCAGCAGATCCCCCGCGAGGTGCTGGAGCCGCTCGATGTCCTCCAGGGCGCCACCGATCAGTTCGGGCCACAGCTCCGGGTCCCGGACGGCCAGCGCCACCTCCAACTGCGTGCGCAGGACGGTGATGGGGCTGCGCAGTTCGTGGGAGGCGTCGGCGATGAACTGCCGCTGGCGGATGCCGGACGCCTCCAGCCGGTCCAGTGTGGCGTTCATGGTCTCCGCGAGCCGGGCGACCTCGTCCCGGGTCGCGGGAACCGGCACCCGGCGGTGCAGGTCCCGGTCGGAGATGCCGGCGACCTCGGCGCGGATCGCCTCCACCGGGCGGAGCGCGTGCCCGGTCACCCGCCAGGTCACCAGGACGACGGTGGCCAGGAGCAGCGGCATGCCGATCACCAGCGCGGCGGTGGTGGTGTCGTCGGCCGCGTCCGCGTCCCGCAGCGACGCGCCGGCGTAGACGGTGGCCGGGCCGTCCGGCGTCTGCGTGACGACCTGGACGACCCGCTGCCGGTGATCGCCGTCGACCGGCCGGACCCGCCAGGTGTGCAGCCGGGGCCCCGGCGTCCCGGGCGGGGCCGGCGGGAGGGCGGGCATCCCGATGAGGTTCGGGCTGGAGAACAACACCCGCCCGTCCGCGCTCACCACCTGCACGAACTCGACGGCGCGGCCCGGCGGTCGGGCCCGGCCGAGCCTGCCGGTGGCGGCGAGCTCCGCCACGGTCTCGGCCTGCCGGCGGGCGTCGTTCTCCGCGTTGCGCAGCAGATTGGCCTCCAGCAGCCCGAGCAGGGCGAACGAGGCGAGCGCCAGCGCCGCGGCCACCACCAGCCCCGCACCCACGGTGGCCCGCGCCCGGACCGTGGTGGGCCGGAGCCGGCGCAGCAGCGGCCACCGGTCGAGGACGGCGCCCGGGAGCCGGCGCAGCAGCTCACCCACGCGCCCGGAGAGGCGGGAGGGCCCGGGGGATTCAGCCACCGTCGGCCGCCAGCCGGTACCCGGCGCCCCGTACGGTCTCCAGCGCAGCCCGGCCGAACGGGGCGTCGACCTTGCGGCGGACCGCGCTGACGTGGACCTCGACGACGTTGGGGTCACCGTCGAAGGCGGTGTCCCACACCTGCTCCAGGATGTCCCGCTTGGAGACCACCTCGCCGGAGCGGCGGCCCAGGTACTCGAGTATCGCGAACTCCCTGGCGGTCAGCCGGATCTCCGTACCGCCGCGGGAGCACGTGCGCCGGGCCGGATCGATCAGCAGGTCGCCGAACCGCATCACCTGCGGGCGCCGGCCACCACCCGTACGCCTGCCGAGCGCTCGCAGCCGGGCGACCAGCACCAGATAGGAGAACGGCTTGGACAGGAAGTCGTCGGCCCCGGTGTCCAGGGCCTCCGCTTCGTCGTACTCGCCGTCCTTGGCCGTGAGCATCAGGATTCCCGACTCGTTGCCGGCCGCGCGCAGCTTCGCGCAGACCCGGTAGCCGTTCAGCCCGGGAAGCATGATGTCGAGGACGATCAGGTCGTAGTCGTGCTCGGTGGCCATCCACAGGCCCTGGGCCCCGTCGTGGGCCACGTCCACCGAGAACCCTTCCGACTGCAGACCCCGTTGCAGGGCCACGGCGAGCCGCCGTTCGTCCTCCACCACCAGTACGCGCATGCCGCACAGCATCGCAGGCTCCCCCGGCGCCCGGCTGAAGAGGTCTTCAGGTGGCTTCAGCTGGGCTTCAGCATCCCCTCCGCATGCTCTGGGACGAGCCGGGCACCGCGCCCGGCTGCCCGGAGGAGTAGCCGTATGTCTGAATCCGTTCCGCCGCCGTCCGAGCAGTTGCCCGAGAACGCGCCGGAGGCCGGTGCCCGCAAGCGCGAGCGTGTGGTGCTGTCCCGGCTGGTGCCCCGCAGCCGGCGCGCCCGATGGGTCGCGGCGGGCGCGGCCGTGGTGGTCGTGGGCGCCGGGGTCACGGCGGTCGCCGTGGCCGAGCACCACGACCACCACGTGCGCGCCGACCGGGGTGCGCACATGCTCCGCTTCGGACCCGGCCACGAGGGGTGGGCCGAGCGGGGGCCGCACGGTGGGGAGGCCGGCGGCGAGCGCGCACGGAAGGGACCCGGCGGGGAGGACGGCCCCGCGGTGCGGGAGCGGTTCGGCCACCCCGACACCCCCGGACTCCCCGGTCTTCCGGGCCGGTCCGAGCGGCGCGACGGTTCCGGCAAGGGCGCCCAGGCACCCGCGCCGCTGCCCTCCCTGTCCATCGGCGACGCGGCAGGCAAGGCCGCCGCGGCCGTGCAGGGCGGGAAGGTGGAGAGCCTGCGCGCGGTCGCCCAGGACGGCGGCGGGGGCGCCTGGCTGGCCGTGGTCCTCGGCCCCGACGGTGTCCGGCACGCCGTCACGGTGTCCGGTACGGACGGCACGATCACCGGCAACACCACCCTCGGCGGATAATCCCGGCACCGCCGGCACCGCCTACCGGGCCATCGCGCGGCCCCCGATGCCGGGGGCCCCGTCGAGCCGGCCCCGCCACCAGGCGGCCATCCCGTCGCCGTCCAGGGCCGGCCCAGGCCGGGGTCCGCTCCACCTGGGCCCGGCCCAGCCGGCGGGCCGGCGCGACCAGTCCCCGGCCGACGGCCCCGCGGGCCCGGGGATGCGGTAGACGACGCAGGTGCCGCCGGCCGGGGGCGTGCGCGGGGGGCCAGGGGCGCACGGGGAAGTGAATGCGCTTCGTTCCCGGGATTTCCGAGGACCGGCTTGCACGATCGGGCCCGGTTTCCGATGGGGTGATGAGTGGGAGCGCCCGTCGCTCCGCGGCTGCTGGTGCGGGGGCAGGCAGCCGGCTGCAGCCGATCCACCGGGAAGGTTCACTCCGACGTGAATGCCGTCGATACGGTCGCCCTTGCGTTGTTGGTCACCATCGTGGTCAGCGTTGTCGCCATCGATGTGTTCCGGGCACGTGTGCGCCTGCCGGGTCCCGGGACGGAGAGAGAAGCCGGCGAGCCATCCGCCGGCCGCCGCCCCGAAGTCACCGGCGCCCGCCCCCGCCCCCGCCGGTTCACCGCCATCCCGACGGGCGGCGAGGAACAGCTGTGGGGGAGCGTATGAACGAAGGGGAATTCGACCCATCAGGAGACCGGGCGGTCTCCAGTGAACTCGCCGGTGTGCTGCCGGTGGAGTTCACCGCTTTCCATTCCCAGCAGCACCGAGCCTATCTGCGCTACGCCCACCTGCAGTTGGGAAACCCCAAAGACGCCGAAGAAGTCGTCGACGACGTCTTCACCTTCCTGCTCAAGGTGTGGCGGCAGGCGCTGAAGGAGGCGAGCCTGCACGGTTTCGCCTGGGCGGTGCTGCGCGAACACGTCGAGCGGAGGCTGGCCGTGCTGGGCAGGCAGGTGGCCATGGTGGAGACGGCCTGGTTCGCGGCGCTGCGCCGCTCCTCACGTGAACGGCTGGAGCTGCTGGAGTCCAAACTCGGGCTGTACGCGGCGATCGCGGGCCTGTCCGAGCGGCAGTACGACGTGGTGCTGCTGGCCTTCCTGCTGGGAAACGACTGCGACACGGTAGCCCGGATGATGGGGATCTCGCCCGCCACCGTCCGGTCGCACATCCGCGGCGCACGCCGAACCCTGTCCCGCAAGCTCGGGGTGGACTGGATCCCCGGAGAGGAGAAGGACCAGTGAGCGACATGCCACGCCACCACGACATGCCGCTGTGTGAACTGGACGCGTCCCTGGCGGACGCGACGGTGCTCGCGGAGGAGTACGCCGGATACGACGAGGGCGCGGCCCGGCGCCGCATCGCCCGCCGGATCGCCGGTGACCGCGCCCGCTCGGCGCCGACCGGAGAGCCCTCGGGGGCGCCCGCCGGCCCCGCGTGCGGAACGGCCGACCCGGACGCGACCGACGACCTGGTCCTCGACGCGGCCTGCCACGTGCGGGCCGCCCGCGGCCTGGACGACGTGACCTGGTGCCTCGTGGAGAGCCGGGACTTCGCCGAACTCGCCCTGGCCGCCGACTCCTGGCCGCACGGCGTGGACTCGGCGCTGCTCTTCGGCTGCCTGCTCCACCTCGCCGACCGGACGGAGGGCGCGCAGTTCTGGTTCCAGTACGCGGCCGGGGCGGGCTCGCAGACCGCCGCCCGCTGTCTCTACCTCCACCACCTGGCGCGCGCCGAGGTCGCGACCGCCCAGTACTGGAAGTGCCAGGCCGACGCCCTGCCGCCCGACGACCACCTGCCGCCCCTGCCGCAGGTCCCGCACGACCTCGAAGAGGCCCTCGGAGCCTCGGTCATCTGGACGTCCCCGCCCATCACCACCCAGGACCTCAGCTCCCTGACCGGCGGACCGGGCCTGGCCAGGCCGCCCCTGCGGCTCCCGGCACGACTGCGGCAGGCCCTCATGGCGCGTCCCCGCAAGGAGCATCCCGACCTCGGGGAGGTCTTCACCCCCGGCCCGCAGGTCGCCGTGGCCGTCGCGCAGAACGCCCGGCTCAACCCCCGGCACCTCACGGAGCAGGCGAACGGGTGGCCGCTCGAAGCGCTGAAACAGCCGCAGCCGAGGCCTGCGGCCCGTACGTCCCCCGAGGGACGCCCGGCCCCTGCGGCGCTGGAATCCGTTCATCAGGCGCTGCGCGTCCTGGAGGTCGTCAACCGCTGTTCGAGCGGCGTGAACCTGACACAGATCGCCCGTGAGACGAAGCTGCCGCAACTGGTCCTGGCCCGGGCCGTGGAGCAACTGGTCCGCGCGAGCCTGGCCACGCCGGTCGGACCGGACGCCTACGTCGCCGGGCACACCCTGCTGCTGGGCGAGACGGACGGCGCGGCCGGCCGCGGGCATCTGCGCGAGACACTGGCCTGGCTGCGGGACGCGGTCGGAGCCGCCGTCTACGTCGCCCGCTACACCGACGGCGAGGTCGCCATCACGCAGTACGCGGACGGGCCGGCCACGCCCGTGGTCGAGGAGTGGGTCGACTTCCGGGTCGCCGCCCACGCCTCCGCGGTCGGCAAGGCACTGCTGGCCCAGCTGGACCACGACGACCGGCGCGACCACCTGGCCCGCCACCGGCCCACGCCCTTCACCCGGCACACCCTCACCAGCCGGCACGTGCTCTTCCGGCAACTCGACGAGCGCCCGCCCGGCACGCCCCTGCTCGACCTCCAGGAGTACGCCCTCGGCACGGTGTGCGCGGCGGTGCCGATCACCGCCGGCCCCAATCCGGAATGCGTGGCCCTGTCCATCCCCGTCCCCGATCCGGGCCGGCTGAAGCAGGCGGCCCGGATCCTGCAGAGCGAGGCGGCCGCCGTCCTACTCGCGCTGATCGTCGCCGGCAGCACCCGGCCCACGGTCCGCAGGCCTGAGGACACCATCCTGTCCACCTCCGCCTGAGTGCCCCGCGGGGCGGCCGTCCGCCGCCCCGCGCGTGCCGGTCAGGGGGCGATCGGGAGCTGCCGCTTGTGCTCGGTGGCCCGGTAGCGGCCCACGATGATGTCGAGCGCGGCCGGGTCGACGGGCTTGCCCTCCAGCACGTCGTCGATGTCGTCGTAGGTGACGCCGAGCGCCTCCTCGTCGGCCAGACCCGGCTTCAGCGTCTCCAGGTCCGCGGTCGGGGTCTTCCAGATCAGCGAGGACGGCGCTCCCAGCGCCTCCGCCGTGGCCCGGACCCGGCGCTTGGTCAGGCCCGTCAGCGGGACCACGTCGGCCGCACCGTCGCCGAACTTCGTGAAGAAGCCGGACACCGCCTCGGCGGCGTGGTCCGTGCCCACCACGAGACCCGCGTGCGCGCCCGCCACCGCGTACTGGGCGATCATGCGCTGGCGGGCCTTGATGTTGCCGTGCACGAAGTCCTGGTGGTGCGCGTCACGGAAGACCGTGCCGCCGGCCCGGACCGCCGCCAGCGCGGCGTCGCTCGACGCCTTCACGTCGACGGTCAGAACCTGGTCGGGCCGGATGAACTCCAGGGCCAGCTGCGCGTCCGACTCGTCCGCCTGGATTCCGTACGGCAGCCGCATCGCGAAGAACGTCGCCTCCTGCCCGGCCGCGCGGACCCGCTCGACCGCGAGCTGGCACAGCCGGCCCGCGGTGGTGGAGTCCACACCGCCACTGATGCCGAGGACCAGCGAGCGCAGGCCCGTGGAGAGCAGCCGGTCGGCGAGGAAGGCCACGCGGCGCTCGATCTCCTCGTGGGCGTCGAAGGACGCGCTCACCTGGAGGTCCCGGGCGATCTCCTGCTGCAGCGATATGGACGCCTGGTCGGTCACGATTGCTCCTCGGTCGGGCCCGCGGACAGTTCGGCTCGCGCCGCGGGGCGGACCGCGGGCGCGATGAAGGGGGCCGGAAGCACTCTAGAGGAAAGGCCGCGAAGCCCTGCTCAAGGGCCGCGACGGGCGTACGCCGGCCAGGCCGGCCGGACTGCGTACGGCCGGACGGACGCCGTCACCCCGCCGCGAGCAGAGCGGGCAGCTCCCGCATGTCGTGGAACACCTGCGTTCCCGGACCTTCGAGCCGCTCGGGCGGGGTCATCCCGCCCCCGAAACCGAAGGCCCGCATCCCGGCGGCGCGGGCCGCCTCCACCCCCGGACGGCTGTCCTCGACCACCGCGCAGGCCGCCGGATCGACGCCCATGCGCTGCGCGGCGTACAGGAACAGGTCCGGGGCCGGCTTGCCGCGGGCGACCTCGGTGGCGCTGAAGATACGGCCCGCGAAGCGGGCGTAGAGCCCGGTGCGGCCCAGGGTGTGGCGCATCTTCTCGTGGGAGCCGCTGGAGGCGACACAGGTCGGCAGAGTGATCGCGTCGAGCGCCTCGGGCAGTCCCTCGACGGCGGTCAGCCCGGCGTCCACCGCCTCGCGGTGGAACTGCTCGAACCGCTTCCCCCAGACGTCGGCGGTCGTCCCGCCCAGCCGGGCGGCGATCAGCTCGCGCACCGAGGCGTTGGACCGCCCGATGAACAGGTCGATCACGTCGCGCTCGGTGAGCGGCCACCCCAGCTCCGCCCCCAGGGCCACCTGCACGCGCGTCGCGATGCGTTCGGTGTCGACGAGCACACCGTCGCAGTCGAATATGACGAGTTCAATCGGCTTGATCATCCCCGCAGCATAGGGTCCGGGCCGGACGGGCCGTGGCGGAGCCCGCGGACCGAGACATTCCGTCCGTGCATGAGGCGCCGGAGGCGGGGCATGCGCAGTTCACGGGGCGAACGGAACACCCCGCGCACGACGCACCAAGAAGGACGGACGGCGGATCACCCGCCGTCCCCCGTCCACCGGAGGAGTTGTTTCCGCGTGACTGAGCATGTGTGGAGTTTCAAGTCGACCTCGGGCCACCTGGCCGGCACCGATCTGACGGGCTACAAGGTCGAGGCGACCGACGGCGGCATCGGCAAGGTGGACAAGCACTCCGACGAGGTCGGTGACGCCTACCTGGTCGTGGACACCGGGGTCTGGATCTTCGGCAAGGAGGTCCTGCTGCCGGCGAGCACCGTCGTCAGCATCGACCCCGAGGAGCAGGTCGTCTACGTGGACCGCACCAAGGGCCAGATCAAGGACGCCCCCGAGTTCCACCGGGAGAAGCACCTCGGTGACCGGGACTACCACCAGGAACTCGGCACCTACTACGCCACCACCCGTCTCGGCCTCCCGCCGCTCTGACCGGCCGGAGTCCGACCGCTTGCAGGCCGTGGGCCCGAACTCCTCGAGTTCGGGCCCACGGCCGTGCCGTGCCCCTCGCGGAGGAGCAGCACCGCAGTACGGCCGCATGGCCGACCGGGTCCGGGACACACGCGCCATGTGCTGAAACTACTTGTGGTGGCCGTCCTCGGCCCGCTCGCGGCGGCCACCGGCGCCGCCGCCCTCCTCGTCTCCCCCTGGTGGTGGGCCGCGGCCGCCCCGCTGCTCCTGCTCGCGGCGACGGCGGTCCACGACGTCGTCCAGCGGCGGCACTCCGTCCTGCGCAACTACCCGGTCCTCGGACACCTCCGCTTCGCGCTGGAGAAAGTGCGGCCGGAGATCCAGCAGTACTTCATCGAGCGGAACTTCGACGGCCGCCCCTTCGACCGCGACACCCGCGACCTCGTCTACGAGCGCGCCAAGGGCACCGACTCGGAGGAGCCCTTCGGCAGCGAGCTCGACCTCTACCAGCCGGGCCGCGAGTACCTCACCCCGTCCATGGCCCCCCGGCCGGTACGCACCACCCCGCCCCGCGTCCGCGTCGGCGGACCCGACTGCACCCGGCCCTACGACATGGCCCTGCTGAACGTCTCGGCGATGAGCTTCGGCTCGCTCTCGGCCCAGGCCGTACTCGCACTCAACACCGGTGCCCGGCTCGGCGGCTTCGCCCACGACACCGGAGAGGGCGGTCTGTCGCCGTACCACCTGCGCCCCGGCGGGGACCTCATATGGGAGATCGGCACCGGGTACTTCGGCTGCAGGACGGCCGACGGCGGCTTCGACGAGCGGCAGTTCGCCGAAAAGGCCGCCCGCGAGCAGGTGAAATGCGTATCCCTGAAGATCAGTCAGGGCGCGAAGCCGGGCATCGGCGGCGTCCTGCCCGCCGCCAAGGTCAACGCGGAGATCGCCCGGGTCCGCGGGGTCCCGCAGGGGAAGACCGTCATCTCGCCGCCCTACCACCGCGTGTACTCCACCCCGCGCGAACTGGTGCGCTTCCTGGCGCGGATGCGCGAGCTCGCCGACGGCAAACCCGTCGGCTTCAAACTGTGCCTCGGCTCGCGCCGCGAGTTCCTCGCCGTCTGCAAGGCCATGCTGGAGGAGGGCAGCACCCCGGACTTCATCGTCGTCGACGGCGCGGAGGGCGGCACGGGCGCCGCGCCGCTGGAGTTCGTGGACAACGTCGGCCTGCCGCTCGGCGAGGGCCTGATGACCGTGCACAACGCCCTCGTGGGCACCGGACTGCGCGACCGGATCCGGATCGGGGCCAGCGGCAAGGTCGCCACCGGCAGCGACCTCGTCAAACGGCTCCTCCAGGGAGCCGACTACACCAACGCCGGCCGCGCCATGATGTTCGCGGTCGGCTGCATCCAGGCCCAGCGCTGCCACACCAACACCTGTCCGGTCGGCGTCGCCACCCAGGACGAGCGGCGCGCCCGCGCCGTCGACGTCCCCGACAAGTCGCAGCGCGTACGGCGTTACCAGGAGGCCACGGTCAAGAGCGCCCTGCAGATCATGGCCTCGCTGGGGGTCGACGATCCGCGCGGCCTGCGCCCCCACATGCTGCTGCAGCGCGTGGACCCGCACACCGTCCGCTCCTACGCCGAACTCCACTCCTGGCTCGCCCCCGGACAACTCCTCGCATCCGTACCCGCCGACTGGGCATCCGACTGGGAGGCGGCCGACCCGGACCGCTTCGCCCACTGACCCCCTCACCACCGGAGGACCGTCCCATGGCACGCACCGTCGCCCACGTCATCGTCGAGGCACTGAAGGACCTGGGTGTCCGGCACGTCTTCGGGGTCGTCGGAGACGCCCTGAACCCACTGACCGACGCGATCCGCACCACCGACGGCCTGGAGTGGGTCGGCTGCCGGCACGAGGAGGCCGCCGCGTTCGCCGCCGGCGCCCAGTCCCAGCTCTCGGGCGTCCTCGGGGTGTGCGCGGGCACGGTCGGGCCGGGCTCCGTACACCTGCTCAACGGGCTGTACGACGCGGCCAAGAGCCGTGCCCCGGTCCTCGCGATCTGCGGTCAGGTGCCCCTCGCCGAGATGGCGGGCGACTACTTCCAGGAGGTCGACAACGACCTCCTCTTCCGTGACGTGGCCGTCTACCGGGCCACGGTCACCTCCCCGGACCAGATGCCCCGCATGCTGGAATCCGCCGTTCGCGCGGCCGTCGGCCGGGGCGGGGTGGCGGTGCTCACCGTGCCCGCGGACCTCGGTGACCGGGAGCTCGGCGAGGACCGGCCCGCCCGGTTCGCGCTGGGCCGGGCCGTCACCCGCCCGGACGACACAGCCCTCACCGAGGCCGCCGAGCTCCTGAACGCCGCCTCGCGCGTCACCCTGCTGGTCGGCCGCGGAGCCCGCGACGCCCGCGGCGACGTGCTGCGCACCGCGGAGCGGCTCGCCGCGCCCATGGTGCTCACCCTCAAGGCGAAGGAGGGCTTCGAGGACGACAACGCCTACGAGGTCGGCCAGACCGGCCTGATCGGCAACCCCGCCGCCGCGCACGCCCTCGACCACGGCGACGCCCTGCTCATGCTGGGCACCGACTTCCCCTACCGCGACTGGTACCCGAAGGACTGCAAGGTCGTCCAGATCGACGTCCGCGAGGAGCACCTGGGGCGGCGGGTACCCGTGGACGTGGGCCTGGCCGGAGACGTCGGGGCGACGTTGCGGGCCCTGCTGCCGCTGCTGGACCAGGTGCCCGACCGGGACCATCTGGTCGATGCACGCGACCGGTTCGCGAAGTGGCGGGAAGGACAGCTCCGGCTGGCCGACCCGGCGCACGACCGGCGCCCGTCCGGCAGGCTGCGGGCGGCCCTGGACAACCGGGACCACGCCGTCCGCCCCGAAGCCCTGGCCGCCGCGGTGGACACGTACGCCGCCGACGACGCCGTCTTCACCTCCGACACCGGCATGGCCACCGTCTGGCTCTCGCGCTTCGTCACCATGCGCGGCGGCCGGCGGCTGATCGGCTCCTACAACCTCGGGTCCATGGCCAACGCCATGCCGCAGGCCCTCGGGGCACAGCTCTGGGCGCCCGAACGGCAGGTCGTCGCCCTGTGCGGCGACGGCGGCCTGGGCATGCTGCTGGGCGACCTCATGACGATCGCCGCGTACCGGCTGCCCGTGAAGATCGTCGTCTTCGACAACCGCCGTCTGGGCATGGTCGAACTCGAACAGGAACAGGCCGGGCTGCCCGAGTTCGGCACCGGTCTCGACAATCCCGACTTCGCCGCCGTCGCCACCGCGCTCGGGTTCACGGGCGTTCGCGTCACCGAACCGGACGGCCTGCACGACTGCGTGCGCGAGGCGTTCGCGACGCCGGGGCCCGTCCTGCTGGACGTACTGACCAATCCCGACGAGATCGCCGTCCCCGCCAGGCTGACCGTCGGCCAGGCATGGGGTTTCGCCCTGGCCAAGGCCAAGGAGATCCTGCCGGGCACGGCCGGCTGACGGACCGTCTCCCTGGGCTCCCTGTGCTCCCGGGCCCTGCGGGCCGGCGCGCGTGATCGGCCCGTTGAGGGGTACCCGCGCAGCAGACACCCCGACGCCTACGACTCCAGGGAGAGTGCAGCCCCATGACGCTGATACCGCACGCGAACCACAAGTCCGTCCCCACCCCGGCGGAGCTCCGGGGGCACGTCACCCGCGCGACCGGCCGGCTCCGGGAGACGGCCGGGCACGTCGGGCGTCTCGTGGAGGACAAGACACCCGATCCCGTCCTGGCCGGGGCGCTCCGCACCGCGACCCGGGTACGGGAGACCGCCGCCCGCGCCGGGCGGCTCGCCGGGCACCGCAGGTTCGACTCCGTGCGGGCCGGGGCCGGCCGGGCCGCGACCCTGGCACGGGCCAACCGCACCGCGCTGACCACGGCCGCCGGCGTGCTGACCGCGGCCGTGCTCGCCCGCCGCGCCCGACGGGCCCGGCGCACGAAGTAATGCTCAGGGGCGGCCGGGCCGCAGGGCCTCAGGCCCGCGGCCCGGCCACCGGCCCCCGCGCCCGCTCGGCGTTGAACTGGGCGCCGGTGACCAGCGCCAGGTTGGCGAACCATAGCCAGACGACGAAGACCACGATCCCGGCCAGCGACCCGTACAGCCGGTCGTAGGTGTCCAGCTGCGTGTACAGCGTGAAGAGTCCCGAGGCGGCCAGCCACAGCAGGGCCGCGAGTACGCCGCCGGGCAGGCCCCGCCGCGTGCCCCGGCTCTGGGCCGGGCCGGTCCGGAAGAGTACCAGCACCAGCAGGGTCACGACCACCAGCAGCACGGGCCAGCGCAGCAGCGCCACGGCCTCCGGGCCGCCGCCACCGACGACCCGGGCGAACCACCGGGCCGGTGGCCCGGACACGACCAGTCCCACGGCACCGACGACGAGCAGGACCAGCAGCAGCCCCGCATGGACGACCAGCGTGTGCGCGGCACGCAGCGGCCGCCGTGTGTCCGGCACCCCGTGCATCGTGTGCAGGGCGCGACGGAACACCGCCAGGTAGCTGCACGCCGACCACAGCGCGCTCACCACCCCGCCGAGCAGCAGCGCCCACATCGACGAATGCCCCTCGGGCAGCCCGCCCAGCGCCTCACGGAGCACCTGGGCCGACTGCGGGGGAGCGTACGCGGTCAGCTCGGCGATCAGCCGGTCCCGCCGGGCCCCGCCCAGCAGCCCCACGACGGACACGGCGATGACGAGCGCGGGCAGCAGCGCGAGGAGGGCGTAGTAGGTGAGCGCGGCCGCATGGTCGGCCAGGTTGTCCGTCCAGACGCGGACTGCCGTACGCCGTAACTCGGCGCGGGTGCGCGCCGCGAGGGCCGCCGCTCTTGCGGTGGCGTCAGCGTTGTCGGCGGGCGGACCGCCTCGAGGTGATGCGGTGCGGGGAATGTCGGTCACTCCGAACGCGTGCCCTCCCGGGCCCGTGCCCATGCGCCCGGGAGGCACCCGCGTACCGGTCCGTCGGCCGGGTACCCGCGCCCCATGACGGGGAGTTGCGCGCGACGACGTGACGAAGAGCCGCCGGAAGCCGTGGGGCAGCCCGCCGGTACGAAGAGCCGCCCGGCCGGCCCGAGCGCCCCGGTCCGCCCCGCCCACCCGGCCCACCCGGTCGTACGTGCCCTGTCCGCCGCGCCGCCGACGAGCGCCACGCCGCACCGCGAGAACCGCTGCGTCCCCCGGACGACTCACACCTCGCGCCACCGGGCCATCGCCCAGGAGAACGCCCCGAAGAGCATCAGCCCGACGGCCACCGCCAGCAGCAGCCACGGTCCCGCCGGGGTGAGGGCGAACGACCTCAAGGTGTCGTCGAGCCCCTTGGCCTGACCCGGGTCGTAGCGCAGCGCCGCGTACACGACGAAGCCGCCGGCCGCCGCGAACACCGCGCCGCGGGCCAGCCCGCCGCTCACCCCGAGGAAATCGACCGCCTTGCGCGTCCCCCGCGAGGCACCGCCCATGGCGAGGTGCTCACGGAAGCGGCACCGCGCCGCCTGCACCGCGATGACCACGCCCGCGACGGCGACCCCGAGCCCGACGGCGCCCACCAGCCACTGGCCGGCGGGAAGACCCATGGCCTTCGCCGTCATGTCCCGGGACTGCTCGTCCCCCGAACGCCCGCCGCCGCCCGAGGCGAACACGAGGACGGAGAAGGCCGCCACTGCGTAGAACACGCAGCGGCCCGCCGAGGCGAGGCGTTTGGTGGGCTTGTCGCCGTCCGGTCCGGCCGCGCCGAACACGGCCTCCGACAGCTGCCACAGCACCAGGCACACCAAGCCGATGCCGACGGCCCAGATGAGGACGGAGCCGAAGGGCTTGTCCGAGAGTTCCTGGAGGGCGCCCTGCCGGTCGGCCTCCCGGCCGCCGTCGCCACCGAAGGCGACGCGTACGGCCAGTACGCCGATCAGCCCGTACAGCGCTCCGCGTGCCACCAGCCCGGTGCGCGCCGTGACCTCGCGGAGCGTGCCGCCGCGCGACGCGGCCCGGGTGCCCCTGCTCACCGCCTCGCTGCCGCTCATCGTGATCAGACCTCGCCGCGCCAGGCGCCCGTCTCGACCCCGCGCGATTCGATGAACAGCTTGAACCGCTTCAGGTCACCCGTGACCTGGCGTTTGACGAAGCCGAGCTTGTCGGCCGCGGCCTCGGCCAGGCCGTCGGGCACCCAGTTCATGTGCAGGACGACCTTGGTGGTGGTCGCGTCGATCGGCTGGAAGGTGACGAGGCCGGCCTGACGGGCCTCACCGTCGACCGTCATCCAGGCGACGCGCCGGTCCGGGACCTGCTCGGTGATCTGCGCGTCGAACTCGCGCCGCACCCCGCCCACGTTCGTCACCCAGTGGGTGAGCGTGTCGCCGCGCTGGTCGATGCGCTCGACCCCCTCCATGAAGGCGGGGAACTGCTCGAACTGAGTCCACTGGTTGTAGGCGGTACGTACCGGAACATTGACCTCGACGTACTCCTCGACGTGCGACATGCGCACCCCTTCCTGTCGCTGCGGTTGGCGGCGTCCGGCCGGACGTCCCGAAGGCGCGGCTACCCGGCCCCGGGGGCCCCATGCACCACCCGCACGGCGCGTGTACGGCCGACGACGCAGGGCACACGCGGGTGCATGACCGTACTCAGGACGAGCGTGATCGTCCTGGACTGCGCCGACCCCGAGCCCCTGGCCCGCTTCTACGCGGACCTGCTCGGCGCGACGGCCGGGCCGGCCGCAGACGACGGCGACCTGTCCGCGTGGGGCAGCCGGAGCGAGGCCGGCGAGGGCCGGCGCCGGCTATCGTCCCGTGGGCCTGCCGGACACCAGACGGGCGACCTCGATCTCGGCCCAGACGGCCTTCCCACCCGCGTGGACGTCCGTGCCCCAGCGGTCGGAGAGGCGCTCCACTATGTGGAGGCCGTGGCCGCCCGGGACACCGCGCCGCGGTGCCGGATCGCGGCGGGGGAGCGTCGTCGTGCCGTCGCACACCTCGATGCGCAGCACCTTCCCGGCCGTGAGCACGAGCTCGTGGCAGCCGTCCGCGTGCAGTGACGCGTTGGTCAGCAGCTCGGACACGAGGAGCAGGGTGTCCTCGGCGGTCTCGGTTCCGTCCCAGCCCCAGTCCCGCAGGGCCTGGCGCGTGAAGTCGCGGCCCTTGGCCACGGAGCCGCGGACGCCCGACAGGGCGAGCCGGCGGCGCTGCCCCGCGGCGGGAAGGCCGACACCCACAGGATCACCCGTTTCCGTTCCGACGGTCTCCACTGAGCTCTCTCACCCCCGCGTCGACACTGGTCTCTGTCACAGGCGTATGCCCGGCGCGGGCACGATCGATGTACGGGCCCGCCCACGCACCGCCGACGGCTGGTGGCCGCTCTGGCAGGCGCGTGACATTGTAGGCGACGGCCGGTCTCAGCGCGTGGCCAGATGCAGCCGCAGCGTGAAGCCGCTCTCCGTGGCGCGGACCTCCACCAGGTCGCAGAGCTGGTGGATCATCCACAGCCCGCGGCCGCCGTCGGCCGAGGCGAGTGAGGGGCGGCGCCGCCCCGCCAGCGGGTCGGCGAGGAGCCCGCCGTCCTCGATCTCGGCGACGACTCCCGTGACGGCCCGCGCGGGGCCTCCCGCGACGGCCTCCGGCTCCTGCGTCGCGGGCCCGCCGACGGTCCACAGGCGCAGCGTGCCCTTCCCGCCGCCGTGGGCGAGGGAGTTCGCCGCGGCCTCGCTGATCGCCATGATCAGGTCGCCGCGCCGGGCCGGGGACAGGGCGGTGCCGCGGGCCCACTCCTCGGCGTACTCGCGCACCTGCGCCAGTCCTCCGTGGGAGTAGGCGAGCCGGGCCACCGGGCCGGCGGGCTCGGGCAGCGGGCGGTCCAGGTCCGCCGCGAGGGCCGAGGCGTCGGCGTAGGCCGGGCTCGGCAGGTCCCGGCCCCGCTCGATGGAGGTCGGGTGGGTGCGCCGGGCGTCGCTCACCACGTCGGGTGCCAGCCCGACCACGTCGTACGGGCACAGGACCGTGGCGGGCCGGCCGGCGAAGGCGGTGTTGACGAGGGCCTCGTGGCGGGTGGCCTCCAGCACCTCGGCGGGGGAGCGGCCCGGCCAGATCGGTTCGCCGACGATCCGGGCCGCCCGGCCCGTGTGCCGGTCGGCGAACTCCTGGAGGGCGGCCAGGACCCGGCCGGGATTGCGGCCCAGCTCCGTCATGTCCGTCCAGGTGATCCCGGCTCCCCCGCCCGTACCGAGGCTCTCGCGCAGGGGGTCCAGGCGCGGTCCCGGTACGGCGACGAGCACCGGCTCGTCGGCCGCGAGGGCGGTGCGCACGAAGTCGCCCACCCCCGACAGGTACTCGGCCAGGTCCCGGTAGAACAGGGCGGGATGGACGAAGGCCCCCGGCCCGGCGGGCGCAGGAACAGTGATCATGCTGCGACCTCCAGCGCGGCGCACTCGTCCGGGAACATCTCCACTACCTTGCGGAGCGAGTACGGCGCGTCGTGGAGGAGCAGGCGCCGTCCCTGCCCGCCGAGGTCCGCCGACGCCTGTACGAGGGCGGCGACCGCGGTCGGGTCGAGGAAGACGACGGCGGACAGGTCGAGGTGCACGACGGGGCCGGGGATCCCGGCCACGACGCCGAGGGCGGTGGACAGGGCCTGCCGGGTGTCGAGGTCGCAGCTGCCGCTCAGGCGCGCGCCGGCGCGGTCCGGCATCGGCAGGGCGGTCAGCGGCGCCGGCGCGCCCGTATTCGGCGTCATGGTGCGCTGCCTACACCGTCAGCATGCCGGTGCGCAGCCGTGCCAGGGTCCGGGACAGCAGGCGGGACACCTGCATCTGGGAGATGCCCAGTTCGGCGCCGATCTCGGCCTGTGTCCGGTCCTCACCGAAGCGCATCTGCAGGATGCGCCGGTCGCGTTCGTCGAGCTGCTCCAGCAGGGGCGCGAGGGTGTGGAAGTCCTCGAAGAGTTCCATGGCGGGGTCGACGTCGCCCAGGCGTTCCGCCAGGGGCCGGGACGTCCGGTTCGAGGTGGACGGCGCGTCGTCGTCGGTGTTCGCGGCGTCGAGGGAGCCGCTGGTGTAGCCGTTCGCGGCCACCAGCCCGTCGATGACCTCGTCCTCGGACAGTTTCAGGTGCCGGGCGACCTCCTTGACGGTCGGTGCCCGGCCGAGGTCGTCGGTCAGCGCCTCCTGGGCCTTGGCGAGTTCCGTACGGAGTTCCTGCAGCCGGCGGGGGACGTGCACGGCCCAGGTGGTGTCACGGAAGTACCGCTTGATCTCGCCGATGATGTACGGCAGGGCGAGCGTGGAGAACTCGACCTCGCGGTCGAGGTCGTAGCGGTCGATGGCCTTGATGAGGCCGATGGTTCCCACCTGGATGATGTCGTCCATGTCGAGGCCGCCGCCGAGCACGCGGGCGCGGAAACGCCGTGCGGCGAACTGCACGAGGGAGAGGTTCATCTCGATCAGGGTGTTGCGGGTGTACTGGTACTCCCGGGTGCCCTCCTCCAGAGCCTGCAGCCGCCGGAAGAAGTGCCGCGACAGCTCGCGCGCGTCGCCGGGCGCCATCTCACGGGCGTTCTCCACCCGTGAAAGGTCCTCGCCCCGCGCCGGTACTCCCGGGTCCTCCCGGTCACGGACCGGGACGTGCACGTCGGTTGTACGAACGGGGCCTACAACGGTGGCCGAGCGAGACATGGTTGGCCGCTCCCTCCCGATTGACTGCGGCTGCCGAGGCGCTCATGCCCCGACTTTCCGTTTCCACACACCCGACTGCGACTTCGTTTTCCGCGGCTTGTTCCGTGGACCGTTCCGCGTGGCGCGTACCGGACGGCCGCCGGGGGTGCCCGGCCGACCCGGGGGCGCGGTGTCATCGTCGTGAGCAGGCATACTCCCTTGACGAGGACGAACAGACGGCGATCCGTGGAGGCGGACATGGGCGGATTCGGGGACGCGTACCAGCCGGGCGTGGTGGGGGAGGGCTACCCGGCGGGCGACGGCTGGGTGGTGGCGGCCCACGGGGAGCTGGACCAGGACACGCTGAAGCCGCTGGAGGGGGCGCTCATCGCGGCCGCCGGACGGCACGCGCTGGTGGTTCTGGACGCCGGGTCCATCACCTTCGGGGACTCGTCTTTCCTGAACCTGCTGCTGCGACTGCACCACCTCACCGGGCTGCGCATCGCCGCCCCGGGCGAGCAGTTGCGCCGGCTCTTCGCCGTGACCGGCGCCGACACCGTCCTCTCCCTGCACACGAGCGTCGAGGACGCCCTCGCGGCGTGAACCGGCGTGAACCGGCGTGCGAGCAGGGCGTCCCCCGCCCGCGACCGGCTCAGCCGGTGCACGGGTCGACTCCGTGCGGGTCCGGTCCGCCCGCGGGCCGGAAGCAGGCGGTGACCGCCTTGCCGCCGTGACACGCGTGGACGTCCAGGGAATCGGCCAGCGCGGTGACGATGCCCAGCCCGCGGCCGGAGGTGGCACTCGCGTCGCCCTCGGGGGTCCGGGCGTGGGGCAGCCGCGGATCGGCGTCGGCGACGCTGACGTGGAGGCAGCGGCCGTCCCAGGTCAGCACCAGGTGCGCGGTGCATGCCGCGTGCAGGTGGGCGTTGGTGACCAGTTCGGAGACGCAGAGCAGCACGGAGTGCACGGTGTCGGCCGCCGAGGCGTTCCACGGCAGGGTCGCCAGGTGCTCCGACGTCCACTTCCGTGCCGCCCGGACGCCCTCCGAGATCGGGAACGACCGGGCCCAGCCCACTGCCTTGACCGCCAATGTCCTCACCTCTTCTCCTTACTTTGTGCCGTCCTCTGCAGGTTCGTCTACCCGGAGCGGGCGCCGGCATCCTGGAAGTTCCGAAGCACCGCGCGGGGAACGTGAGTTCGGGCCGGATATCGTCGGGATTCCGGGCACGTCCCGTTCCCCGGATTCCGGATGCGCCGCGTCCCGGAGTGATCGACCGTGCTCCATCGCACCTCCGGCGGCGTTAGCCTTCACCGGACCGGTGCCGCGGCAGGGACGGATCCCGGCGGAGCCGGGCACTCCGGCATGCCCCGGTTCCAGGCGCCTGTCCTGTCCGCGTGTCGGCGCGGTTGGTATCGAGAGTGAGGGTGACGGATGGCCGAGCGGGTGGGCGCGGATCCACTGGGCGGCGTACCGGCGTTGCCGGGTGACGGCGGGATCGGTGAATCGGAGCTGCGCCAGTTGCTGGCCGGGCTGACCGCCGTACGGGACGGGGACTTCCGTACGCGGCTGCCCGACGGGGCGGACGGGCTGCTCGGGGAGATCGCCACCGTCTTCAACGGGATGGTCAACCAGCTGTCGCTGTTCACTTCCGAGGTGACGCGCGTCGCCCGCGAGGTCGGCACCGAGGGAACCCTGGGCGGTCAGGCTGACGTCCCGGGGGTCGGCGGCGCCTGGTTGGACCTCACGGATTCGGTCAATTTCATGGCCGGAAACCTCACCGCGCAGGTGCGTTCCATCGCCCAGGTCGCGACGGCCGTGGCCAAGGGCGATCTCTCGCAGAAGATCACCGTCACCGCCCGCGGGGAGATCCTGGAGCTGAAGGAGACCATCAACACGATGGTCGACCAGCTCTCCGGGTTCGCCGGTGAGGTCACCCGGGTGGCCCGTGAGGTCGGTACCGAGGGCCGGCTCGGCGGGCAGGCGGACGTCAAGGGCGTCTCCGGCACCTGGAAGGACCTGACGGAATCGGTCAACGTCATGGCCGACAACCTCACCGCCCAGGTCCGTTCGATCGCCGAGGTCACCACCGCCGTGGCCCAGGGCGACCTGACGCAGAAGATCCGGGTGGACGCCCGCGGGGAGATCCTGGAGCTGAAGGAGACCATCAACACGATGGTCGACCAGCTGTCCGCCTTCGCCGACGAGGTGACCCGGGTGGCCCGCGAGGTCGGCACCGAGGGCAATCTGGGCGGCCAGGCCACCGTCCGGGGGGTCTCCGGCACTTGGAAGGACCTCACCGACAACGTCAACGTCATGGCGTCCAACCTGACCGGACAGGTCAGATCGATCGCCCAGGTCGCCACCGCCGTCGCGCGCGGCGACCTGTCGCAGAAGATCACGGTGGAGGCGAAGGGTGAGGTCGCCGCGCTGGCCGGCGTGATCAACACGATGGTCGACACGCTGTCCGCGTTCGCCGACGAGGTGACCCGGGTGGCCCGTGAGGTCGGCACCGAGGGCCGCCTCGGCGGCCAGGCCCGGGTCCCCAATGTGGCGGGCACCTGGAAGGACCTCACGGACAACGTCAACTCCATGGCGAACAACCTGACCGGCCAGGTCCGCAACATCGCCCTCGTCACGACCGCCGTCGCCAACGGCGACCTGTCCAAGAAGATCGACGTGGACGCCCGCGGCGAGATCCTGGAGCTGAAGACCACCATCAACACCATGGTCGACCAGCTCTCCTCCTTCGCCGCCGAGGTCACCCGCGTCGCCCGCGAGGTCGGCAGCGAGGGCCGGCTCGGCGGCCAGGCCGAGGTCGAAGGGGTCTCCGGCACCTGGAAGCGGCTGACCGAGAACGTCAACGAGCTGGCCGGGAACCTCACCCGGCAGGTGCGGGCCATCGCCGAGGTCGCCAGCGCGGTCGCCGAGGGCGACCTGACCCGCTCGATCACCGTCGACGCCTCCGGAGAGGTCGCCGAACTCAAGGACAACATCAACTCCATGGTCGGGTCGCTGCGGGAGAGCACCCGCGCCAACCAGGAGCAGGACTGGCTCAAGTCCAACCTGGCCCGCATCTCCGGCCTGATGCAGGGCCACCGGGATCTCGCCGCCGTCGCCGAACTCGTCATGGACGAGCTGACGCCGCTGGTCGCCGCCCAGTACGGCGCCTTCTACCTCGCCGAGGACAGCCCCCGCGGCACCGTGCTCACCCTCGTCGGCTCCTACGGCCGTCCGGCGGACACCGAGGAGGGCACGCGGTTCGCCCTCGGGGAGTCCCTCGTCGGGCAGGCGGCCCGCAGTCACCGGATCATCGCGACCGACCGGGTCCCCGGCGACTACATCATCTCCTCCGGGCTCGGCCACACCACGCCCGGCAGCCTGATCATCCTGCCGATCGTCGTCGACGACCAGGTCCTCGGCGTGATCGAACTAGCCTCCTTCAGCGCCTTCACCCCCGTCCACCGGGATTTCCTCGCCCAGCTGATGGAGACCATCGGCAGCAACGTCAACACCATCGTCGCCAACGCCCGTACGGACGAACTCCTCGGCGAGTCCCAGCGGCTGACCGGCGAACTCCAGGCCCGATCCGAGGAACTCCAGGTCCAGCAGGAGGAACTCCAGCGCTCCAACGCCGAACTGGAGGAGAAGGCCGCGCTCCTCGCCAGCCAGAACAGCGACATCGAGGCCAAGAACCTGGAGATCGAACAGGCCCGGCAGGAACTGGAGGCCCGGGCGCAGCAGTTGTCTCTGGCCTCCACCTACAAGTCGGAGTTCCTGGCCAACATGAGCCACGAACTGCGCACCCCGCTCAACAGCCTGCTCATCCTGGCCCAGCTGCTCGCGCAGAACCCCACCCGCAACCTCACCCCCAAGCAGGTCGAGTACGCGGGCATCATCCACTCGGCCGGATCCGACCTGCTCCAGCTGATCAACGACATCCTCGACCTGTCGAAGGTCGAGGCGGGCAAGATGGACATCAACCCCGAGCGGGTGCACCTGCCCCAGCTGCTGGAGTACGTCGACGCCACCTTCCGCCCCATGACCACGCAGAAGAGCCTCGACTTCACCGTCACCACCGCTCCCGACGCCCCCGACGACCTGCTCACCGACGACTCCCGGCTGCGCCAGATCCTGCGCAACCTGCTCTCCAACGCCGTCAAGTTCACCGAACGCGGCGGCGTGGAGCTCCGCATCGAACCGGCCACCGCCCCCGAGATCCCCGCCGGGGTCTCCCGGCGCGGCCCCATGCTGGCCTTCCGGGTACGGGACACCGGCATCGGCATCCCCGAGCAGCAGCTGGAGTCCGTGTTCGGCGCCTTCCAGCAGGCCGACGGCACCACCAGCCGCAAGTACGGCGGGACCGGCCTCGGCCTCTCCATCAGCCGCGAGATCGCCCAGCTCCTCGGCGGGGCCGTCACGGCCGAGAGCACCCCCGGCCAGGGCAGCACCTTTACCCTCTACCTGCCGGTCAGCCGCGCGGACTACGAGGACGCCCCGGACGGCGACACGGTCGTGCCGCCCGCCCCCGAGGGCACGTCCGAGGCGGGAGACCCGGGCCGCCGGGACACCCCCGCCCTCCCGGCGCAGCGGCACCCGCGCCGGCTGCTGGTGATCGAGGAGCGGCCGAACGGTCTGCTCTCCCTCGTCGCCGAGAGCGCCGACCGCGACTTCGCCCCCCACCCCCACGCGGCGGGGGAGCGCGGCGGCATCCAGGTCGTGGGCGCCACGAGCTCGCGGGAGGCGGCGGCCGCCCTGGCGTCCGACGCGTTCCACTGCGTCGTCCTGGAACTGGACATGCCCGACGGCGAGGCGCTGCGCTTCCTCGACGCGCTCGACGGCGATCCGGCCCTCTCCTCGCTCCCCGTCCTCGCCCACAACAACCCCCGGGTCCGGACCGGCCGCGAGGATGCCCTGCGGGAGCGGGCCGCCTCGCGCCGGGTGGAGCTGCTGTCCAGCCTGGACGAGCTGCGCGAACGCATCGCCCTCCACCTGTCCGCCGATCAGCCCGGGGACGTGCTGCCCCTCGTGCACGCGGACGCCCGGCGGCCGCAGGACGCCCACGTACCCGACGGCGACCTCGCCGGACGCACCGTCCTCGTCGTCGACGACGACGCACGCAACCTCTTCGCCCTCAGCGGGGTCCTCGAACTGCACGGCATGCGCGTCCTGCACGCCGAGGACGGCCGCAAGGGCATCGACGCCCTCACCGGCAACACCGACGTCGACCTGATCCTGATGGACGTGATGATGCCGGAACTGGACGGCTACGCGGCCACCGCCGAGATCCGCCGGATGCCCGCGTACGAGGCCCTGCCCATCATCGCGGTCACCGCCAAGGCGATGCCCGGGGACCGGGAGAAGAGCCTCGCCGCCGGCGCCAGCGACTACGTGACCAAGCCCGTGGACGCCGACGACCTCATCGCCCGCGTCCGGCACTGGCTCACGCGATGAGCGGGGACACGGCACGCAACGGCGCCGTCCACCCGCCGTCGGCGCTGGGCGCCGGCCGGAGCGCCCGCGCCATCCCGGACCAGTCCCCGACCCCGCTGGGCCGTCTCGTCGCCACCGTCGAACGGCTCCGCCGGGAGGTGCTGGAGGCGCAGGCGGCCGCCGACGGCCGCGCACTCGTCGAACTGGCCAAGGGCATCCTCATCGGGCAGCTGAACTGCACCCCGGCCGCGGCGGCCCGGCAGCTCGACGTCCTGTGCCGGGAAAGCGGCACCTCCCGCCTCGAACTCGCCGCCGACATCGTCAACCAGGCCTCCCGCGACCAGGTCAGCGAGATCGCCGCCGCGTTCGTCGAGGGCGCCCGAACCGGTACCGGTACCGGTGGCGACGACGACACCGCCGGACACGCCACGGTCTCGGTCCGGCTGCGGACCGCCGAGAGCGGCATGCTGGCCGCCGCCTCCGACACCCAGGCCGTGGCCGAGTCCCTGCTGACCAATGCCCTGGGGCCGCTGGGAGCGGTCGCCGTCGCCGTCTGGACCGCCGTGCCCGACGGCTCGCTGGCCCTCGCCGGCCACGCCGGGTTCCCGTCCAGGGAGGCCGTCCGCTGGCGTCACGTACCTCCCGGGGTCTCCACCGTCGCCGGTCTAGCACTGCGGGAACGCCGGCTGGTGACCCTGCCCCGCCTGGGGCGCGCGGGGCTGCCCTCCGTCGGCCACCTCCAGTGGCCGGACGGCGGACGGATGGCCGTACCGACGGGGACGGGCGGACGGATCCACGGCGTCCTGGAGATCTGCTGGCCGCAGCCCCTGGCGCCGCAGCCACCACAGATCGAACGCCAGGTCGAAGCCCTCGCCGAACTGTGCGCCCGCACCATGGACGCGGCGCCGCCGGTCGACCCGACGGCCGTCGACGCGGTGCTCCCCGACGTCGCCGAACTCATCGACCTCGCCGAGGGGCTCCAGGACCCCGCCGTGGTGCTCACCCCGGTCCTCGACCCCGAGGGCCGCCTCAGCGACTTCAGGATCCGGCACGCCGGCAGCCGCTTCGTCGACCCCGTGGGACGACCGCGGGGCGACGTCAACGGTGCGCTGCTGCTGGAGGCCTACCCGATGGCCGCCGCCGAGAACGGGCTGTTCGACATCATCGAGCGCGTCCACGCGACCGGCGAGCCGTTCCGTGCCGAACGCATGAGCCTGACCGCGCTGGTCGACCAGATCCCGCTCACCTCGGTCGCCGACATCAGCGTCAGCCGCCACGGCGCCGCCGTACTCCTGATCTGGCGGATCGAGGACGAGACGGCCCGGCTGGCCAACCTCCTCCAGCACGCCCAGCGCCTGGGCCGCATCGGCGGCTTCGAGGAGAACCTGGCCACGGGCGAGACCACCTGGAACGCACAGCTCTACGCACTCCACGGACTCCCGGCCACCGCACCCCCCGTACGGCTGCGCGAACTGCCCGGCCACGCCCATCCGGACGACTCCGCCGCCCTCGGCCGCTTCCTGCGGGCGCTGCTGCGCCACCGACGCCCGTCCTCCGTCAACTTCCGTCTCCAGCGGCCCGACGGCATCACCCGCCACATCCGGGTGGTCGCCGAGCCCGTCCTCGACGCGGACCAGCGGCTGCATGCCGTACGCGGCGCCTACCAGGACATCTCTGCCCAGCACTGGACCGAGGTGGCGCTGGCCGCGACCAGGGACCAGCTCGCCCACACCGAGGCCGAGTCCGCCGAACGCAACCGGCTGGCCCTCCAGCTCCAGCACGCGATCATGCCGGTGACACCACCGGCCGTCGAGGCCCCGGGGATGCGGGTCGCCGTCCGCTACCGGCCGGCCGAGACCGAGTCGCTCGTCGGCGGCGACTGGTACGACACCGTGGTCCTGCCCTCCGGTCTCATCATGCTGTCCGTGGGCGACGTCGCCGGCCACGGCATCGAGGCCGCCACCGGCATGGTCGTGCTGCGCAACGCCCTGCGCGGCCTGGCCGTCACCGGCGCGGGCCCGGGCCAGCTGCTGTCCTGGCTCAACACGGTCACCCACAACCTCGCCAAACACGTGACCGCCACCGCCGTGTGCGGCCTCTACGACCCGAGCACGCGGGTGCTGCGCTGGGCGCGCGCGGGCCACCTGCCGCCCGTACTGGTCCGCGGCGGCGGGGCCGAGGCCTTCCCGCTCATCGAGGGCCTGCTCCTCGGCGCCCTGCCCGATGTCGTGTACGGCGAGCGCGAGGTGCGGCTCGAACCCGACGACACGCTGCTGATGTTCACGGACGGACTGGTGGAGCGGCGGGATTCCTCGGTCCAGGACTCGCTCGGACACCTCGTGAACGCGGCGGCCGCCGGAGCCGGGGACCTGGACGCGCGGCTGGACCGCCTCCTCGCCGGAAGCCGGTCGGACACGGACGACGACACCTGCGTGATCGGCATCCAGGTGGGCTGACGGCCGTCCCCCGGGAGGGTTGACCACCATGCCGTACCTGCCGGTAACTTGAGCGCGGTCCAGAAGCGCCGACGGAAGGAACGGGCACGTGCCGAACCACGACCTGACCGGCTTCACCGAGGGTTCGTTCACCCACGACGGCGCGACCCGCCACGTACTGCGGGCGGGCACGGGCCCCGCCGTGATCGTCATGGCGGAGATCCCGGGCATCACCCCCAAGGTGCTGGAGTTCGCCGAACGGGTGGCCGCGGCCGGCTGCACCGCCGTGCTCCCGGTCCTCTTCGGCGAGCCCGGCCGTGACCCGGACCCCCGCGCCGTCGGCTGGGCGAGCAGCGGCCGCTACATGGCGTCCACCATGTGGAGGGTCTGCGTCAGCCGGGAGTTCACCCTGCTGGCCACGGGCCGCAGTTCCCCCGTCGTGGGGTGGCTGCGGGCCCTGGCCGCCGCCGAGCACGAGCGGTGCGGCGGCCCGGGCGTGGGCGCTGTCGGCATGTGCCTGACCGGCGGCTTCGCGCTGGCCATGGCCACGGACGAACGCCTGGTCGCGCCGGTCCTTTCGCAGCCCTCGCTGCCGTTGGCCTGCACGCCCGGTCGCGCCGCCGCCATCGACATCAGCCCGGAGGACCTCGCGGTGGTCCGCGGGCGCTGCGAGCGCGAGGGGCTCCAGGTCCTCGGGCTGCGCTTCCGGGGCGACCGGCTGGTCCCGGCCGACCGCTTCGCGTCCCTGCGGCGCGAACTCGGCGAGGCCTTCGTCGCCGTCGAGCTCGACGACGGCGACGCGAACCCCGACAGCGCCCTGCCGCCGCACTCCGTCCTGACGGAGCACCTGATCGACGAACCGGGCAGGCCCACCCGCGAGGCGCTCGACACGGTCCTCGACCTCTTCCGCACCCGCCTCCTCCTGGAAGAGCGCCCCGCCCCGGCGAACTGACGCCGCGAACGCCACCGGCGCGCCGAAGTGTGCGCGCGTCGCCACATGGACGGCCGGGGGAGTGGCAATCTTGGACAGATCACCATAAAACGGCGATCCGCCGCGCCCCCCGCCCCCGTCATCCGCACCAACCCGTATCCGGGTCGCGCGTCGTGCGCCCGGTGCGGCTTCGTCCGTTCACCACACTCCAGTGGTTTGTATATGTCGGTCACCGACGTATGGTGGGTCGTGAAGATCCTTCCGGACGGCAGCGGATCCCGCCCGCCGTGCCGGGATTTCACCTTGCGACCGAAACGGAGTGCTCATGGCCACCAGGAAGAACCTCACCGTCAACCGGGAATCCCTCGTCCACAAGGTCCGCTACGCGGCCGGCCGCCCGCACCGCATCGCCCCGTACCTCAAGCGCGCCGCGCGCGACCGGTGGCTGGCCTTCAAGCACCCCGACCACGTGAGCTACTACCGGGCGGTGATGGCGTCGGACACCCGCCGCAACCCCGAGGCGGCCGTCGGCAGCCAGACCCACGAACGCTGGCTCGCCCTCGGGAAGATGCAGTTCGACTACCTGCTCGGCCACGGGCTGCGGCCCGGCGCCCGCATGCTGGACATCGGCTGCGGCAACCTGCGCGCCGGCTGGCGCTTCATCGACTACCTCGACGCGGGCCACTACTACGGGATCGACATCTCGCCCGACATCCTCATCGCCGCCAAGCAGACGCTCACCGAGCGGGGACTCCAGGCCAAGGTCCCGCACCTGACCCTCACCAGGAACCTGACGCTGGACTTCCTGCCGGACGCCTACTTCGACGTGGTCCACGCCCACAGCGTGTTCTCCCACTCGCCGATCGAGGTGATCGAGGAATGCTTCGCCCACGTGGGCCGTGTCCTGGCCCCCGGCGGTCACTTCGACTTCACCTTCGACCGCACGACCGGCACCGAACACCAGGTCCTGCGCGAGGACTTCTACTACCGGACCCAGACCCTCCTCGACCTCGCCGCCCGGCACGGACTGGCCGCGCGTTTCATGGAGGACTGGGAGGAGCTCGGCCACGGCCAGTCCAAGATCCGCATCAGCGCCGTCGGTGCCGATGCCTGAGGGCAGCAGGGCAGCAGTGCAGCAGGGTCGGGCAGGGGCCGGCGGACAGCGGATCAGGCGTGCCCCGTCGTACCGGAGTTCCTGCGGCGCCACAGACGAACGCCCAGGCCCGTGGCCGTGAGCAGTACCAGGCACGGGACGGCGTTCGCCTCGCTCACCACCCCGGAGAAGTGGCCGAGGACGAGGAACGGCGCCACGGCCAGCGCGAACTGGCCGGCCGTACGGACACCCGACACGGCCGTCCGGCCCGCCAGAACGAGGGCGGCGACGACGGGTACGGCGAACCGCCAGAGCTCGATCATGCCCAGCCCGCCCGCATCCAGCAGGGCGAGGATCACCACGGACAGCGGCGCCCACATCAGCAGCGCCACCAGCCCCGCGGCGCCGCCGACCCGGCGCGACGGCCGCAGGTCCGCAGGACACACCAGCGGCAGCGCCGCGATCAGCAGGGGCGGCACCAGATACGCCGCATGCTCCAGCGGCATCTCCATGGCTCCCGGCAGCGAGACGGCGATCAGGCAGGCCGAGGTCCCGGCCACGGCTGCGAACGCGCACCGCGCACCGACGGCGAACTGGCCGCCGAGCGCCACCACGACGCCGATCAGGGTCAGCAGGTTGCAGCCGACGAGGGCGTAGCCGATCGGACCCTCGACGTCGGGCCGGCCGGTGACGTAGGCGTTGTTCAGCGTCGAGGCGAGCAGGAACGCGGCGCGTGCGCCCAGCGCGGCCAGCGCGAAGGGCGCCGCGGCCGCGAGGAGCCGCCCGCCGCGGTGCGCGGAGCCGACGCGCAGGCGCAGCCGCAGTGCGTGCGCCACGATGTCGCAGCCCTCCCGCAGCCGGGTGAGCCGCCCCGCACCCTCGGTCGCCTCCCGGTAGGCCTCGGCGATCTCGTCACCGAAGACCCGGCGGAACTCCGCCGGGTACAGGCGCAGCAGGCGAGCGTTCACGCCGTGGCCGTCTCGCCGGATACGCCCAGCCGGCGGGCCGCCTCGCGGGCGGTCGCGGCTATCCGCGCCGCCTCGGCGGCCAGGCTCTCCCGTCCCGCGACGGTGAGGCTGTAGGTGCGCCGCAGCCGGCTGTCGACGATCTGCTCCTCGTGGACCTCGATCAGCCCCTGCCCCAGCAGCCGCTCCAACGCCCCGTACAGGGTGCCCGTGCGCATCTTGACGCGCCCGCCCGAGATCAGCTCCACCTCCCGGGCGATCGCGTACCCGTGGCGCGGCTCGTCCGCGAGCGCGGTCAGGAGGAGAAGGGTCGGTTCCTGCATCGCGCGATCACTCATGCCCGCATGGTAAGTCACCCACCGGCATATGTCGCCCGGGCGAATGACGACCGGCAGGGGGCCTTCTCGGGAAGGCCGGCGGGGCACCCGGTCAGGAGATGGCGTACCACTGGCTGGCCCAGCCGGTGTTGATGGTGGCCTGGGACTGCTCGCCGAGGTTCACGGTGGCGGGCAGCGAGGACTGGCCGGTCAGGATGCTGCTGTACCGCAGGTTCGGCGGCGTCAGCCCGGCGTTGACGGAGATGCCGGCGCCCGTGGACTTCAGGGTGAGGGCGTTGGTGGCCCAGTTGCCGTTGAGCAGCAGGGCGATGAAGTACGTGCCGGGGGCGGCGGTGAAGGGCTTGGCGAGCGGCAGCGGCTTGGCGATGGCGTCGGTCATCAGCTGGGGCGAGATGTCGGCGGTGGACCCGACCAGCGTGCCCTTGGCGTCGTACACACCGAGGTAGCAGTTGGCCAGCTGGGCGTTCGGGTCCAGCCCGGCCAGCCCCAGCCAGATGTTCGACCAGGTGATCTGCTCGCGCAGGACGATCCGCACCAGCGTGATGCGGCCGCCGACCCCCGCCGAGGACTGGGCGGTGACGTGGCCCGCGTCGTTGGGGTCGCCGGTCCACGCCAGCAGGTTCTGGTCCTGCGGGCGCGGGCCCTCGAACCCGGAGCCGCCGCCCTGCGGGGCCGGCGCGGACGCCGTCGGCCCCGTCGTGGCGGCTCGGTTCTTGTCCGGGGCGGTGCTGCAGCCCGACAGGGCGAACGCCACCGCGAGCGCGGTGACGAGGCCGGTCGCGGCGGTGGTGATGGTGCGGGTGCGCATGGTCCCCCCATGAGGTGCTGGTGGTACGGGTTGTGCAGAGACGGACATGATCACACGGCTGCCGGCCCGGGCCGCAGGGCGAGTGTCCAGGTGTTCAGGACATGCCGGCCGGGCCGGTCCTCGTGCTGTTCCGCGAGGGTCACGGTGAGCCGGTCGCCGGTCCGGCGCAACGCGCCGCGGTACAGCCAGGTCCGGTCCGGATCGACCGGAAGCAGCTCGGCGAGAACGGTGTCCGCCAGCCGGCGGTCGACGGCGCGCAGCACCCCGGCGTCGAGGACCAGGATGGTGCCGTCCGCCGGCACCAGGGGCTTCGGGCACACCGGGTCGGTGAGGGCGGCCGGTCGTACCGGGCTCGCGGGCCCTGGTGCCGCGCCGGGACCGGCGGGGGCGGCAGCCGAACGGCCCACGTCGGGCCCTCGTGCCGGGGCCGCCTCCCGCGACCGCGCCTATCGTGGGAGGAACCCCCACGAGCGGGACGGAAGGCACACGGACAGGTGGATCGTGAACGGATCCGGGATCGACTACCGGGCGGTGTTCCACGCGCTGCCGGGCGCGGCCGCGCTGCTGACCCCTGAACTCGTCTACGTGGACATCAACGCGGCCTACCTCTCCGTGGCCGGCCGCACCCGCGAGGAGCTCATCGGCCGCCACATCTTCGACGTCTTCCCCGACAACCCCAACGACGCCGCCGCGACGGGCACGCGGAACCTGCGCGCCTCGATGGAGCGGGTCGTGGCCACCGGGGAGCGCGACGCCATGGCTCTGCAGCGCTACGACGTCGAGGACCCCCGGCAGCCGGGAGTCTGGGACGAGCGGTACTGGAGCCCGGTCAACGTCCCTGTCCTCAGCTCCGACGGCAGTGTGGCGCTGGTACTGCACCGCGTGGAGGAGGTCACCGAGCTGATCCGGGCCCGGGGCGCCCGCAGCGGCGAGGACGCCACCCAGGTCCTGGAGTCCGAGCTCTACACCCGCGCCCGGGAGCTCCAGGAACTCAACGAGCGGCTGCGCCAGGCCCACGCCCGCGAGCGGGAGGTGGCGCTCCACCTCCAGAAGTCGATGCTCCCCGAACCGAGCCCGCTCGCCCACCATCAGGCCGCCGTGCGCTACCGCCCCGCCGCCGCGGCCCTGAACGTCTGCGGGGACTGGTACGACCTCGTCGAGGCCCCCGGCTGCACCGCCGTCGCCGTCGGGGACGTCGTCGGCCACGGGCTGGGCGCCGCCGGGGTCATGGGGCAGCTGCGCAGCGCCCTCTCCGCCGCCTCGCTCGTGGCCGACGGCCCCGCCCAGGCCCTGGAGGCCCTCGGCCTCTACGCCCGCTCCGTCGCGGGAGCCGAGTCCACCACCGCCGTCTCGGTCTTCATCGACTGGAACAGCCGGAACCTCACGTACAGCAGTGCGGGCCACCTCCCGCCGGCGCTCTGCGACCCCGACGGCACCGTCGTCTTCCTCGACGCGGCCACCGACCCGCCCCTCGGGGCCCGCCCCGAACACGCGCCGCGCCCCCAGGCCCGTACGGAATTCACCGAGGGTTCCGTCCTCGTGCTCTACACCGACGGGCTCGTCGAGCGCCGCCGCGAGGACATCGACACCGGCCTCGGCCGGCTCGCCGACGCCCTCGCCCGGCACCGCGCCGCCGATCCCTCCGTACTCGCCGACGCCCTCCTGGCCGAGCTGGTACCGCCTGTCGGCGTCACCGACGACACGGTCCTGGTCGTGCTGCGCCTGGAAGGACAGGCCGACACGCCCACCGGATTGCATGAACATGCGTGAGCCTGCATACTCTTCCTATGTCTAAGGTCCTCACCTCCCTTCCCGCCGGCGAGCGCGTCGGTATCGCCTTCTCCGGCGGACTCGACACCTCCGTCGCGGTCGCGTGGATGCGCGACAAGGGCGCCGTCCCGTGCACCTACACCGCCGACATCGGTCAGTACGACGAGCCCGACATCGCGTCGGTGCCCGCCCGTGCCTCGGCGTACGGCGCTGAGATCGCCCGTCTGGTCGACTGCCGCGCCGCGCTGGTCGAGGAGGGGCTGGCCGCCCTCACCTGCGGTGCCTTCCACATCCGCTCCGGCGGCCGTGCGTACTTCAACACCACGCCGCTCGGCCGCGCCGTCACCGGCACCCTGCTGGTCCGGGCAATGCTCGAGGACGACGTCCAGATCTGGGGCGACGGCTCCACCTTCAAGGGCAACGACATCGAGCGGTTCTACCGCTACGGCCTGCTGGCCAACCCGCACCTGCGGATCTACAAGCCCTGGCTCGACGCGGACTTCGTCACCGAGCTCGGCGGCCGCAAGGAGATGTCGGAGTGGCTGCTCGCCCACGGCCTCCCCTACCGCGACAGCACCGAGAAGGCGTACTCCACCGACGCCAACATCTGGGGCGCCACGCACGAGGCCAAGACCCTGGAGCACCTCGACACCGGTGTCGAGACCGTCGAGCCGATCATGGGCGTGCGGTTCTGGGACCCCGCGGTGGAGATCGCCGCCGAGGACGTCACCATCGGCTTCGACCAGGGCCGCCCGGTGACGATCAACGGCAAGGAGTTCGCCTCCGCCGTGGACCTGGTGATGGAGGCCAACGCCATCGGGGGCCGGCACGGCCTCGGCATGTCCGACCAGATCGAGAACCGGATCATCGAGGCCAAGAGCCGCGGCATCTACGAGGCCCCCGGCATGGCGCTGCTGCACGCGGCGTACGAGCGTCTCGTCAACGCGATCCACAACGAGGACACCCTCGCGCAGTACCACAACGAGGGCCGGCGGCTCGGCCGCCTCATGTACGAGGGCCGCTGGCTGGACCCGCAGGCACTGATGATCCGTGAGTCCCTCCAGCGCTGGGTCGGCGCGGCGGTCACCGGCGAGGTCACCCTGCGGCTTCGGCGCGGCGAGGACTACTCGATCATGGACACCACGGGCCCGGCGTTCAGCTACCACCCGGACAAGCTGTCCATGGAGCGCACGGAGGACTCGGCCTTCGGTCCGGTGGACCGGATCGGCCAGCTCACCATGCGCAACCTCGACATCGCCGACTCGCGCGCCAAGCTGGAGCAGTACGCGGCCCTCGGCATCGTCGGCAACACCCACGAGACGCTCATCGGGGCCGCCCAGGCCGCCTCGACGGGCCTGATCGGCGCGATGCCGGAGGGCGGCGCCGAGGTCATCGCCTCCCGCGGCCGGGCCGAGGGCGACGACGAGCAGATGCTCGACCGCGCGGCGATGGAGTTCGGCACCGACTGACCCTCCGCCCTCCGCCCCGGGCGGCGGGAGCGCACCCGGCCCCCGGGCCGCGCCCCCGCCGCCCGTCGGCATGTGCCGCACTGGATCTCGAACCGGCCGGCACCGCCCCCGGGATTCGGCTGACGGTCGCCGATGCGCACGGTGGCGGGCAGCGCGCGCTGTGGCCCTGTCGGCTGCCCTCCGATAAGGATTCGTGTGCTGCGGACGATGTCCCTACTCTTGACCGCAGCGGGGGTGCGCGCGTCCCCGTAGGTCGCGGAGCCGTGGCAGAGCGGTCCATTGCGATCGCCGTGGGCGGGGTCCCGCCCACGGCGACTGACGGGGACGGGGCGGACCTGCCCCCAACTGTCTCGCGGGTTCAAATCCCGTCGGCACTGCGGCCGTCCACCACCGAAAGGGGCGCGGACCCTGGTCCGCGCCCCTTTCGGCGCGCTCGGCCGTCCCCGCCCGCCACCCGACCTCGGATGGCGACGACGGCACGTGCGCACTCAGCCACCGACTTCATCTGCCCGCAGCGTGGGCGGTGCCGCCGCCGCATGCCCTCGGCCTCGTCGGCGACGTACTGCCGGTTTCGCTCTCACGGGCGGGGTGTCCGGTCACGCATCCTGCCGGCCATGGCCAGGGTGCGCAGAGCCGCGGACTTGAGCTGCGGCCGCTCACGTACGAACCCCCGGACGGCACGCGGCGGCTCGTGGCTGAGCCAGTGCAGGGCCGCCCCGGCCCCGGCCCGGAGCACCGCACCCTCGTGCACGGTCAGCTCCCGTGTCTTGAGGGAGTCCTTGTAGGCGGCGTCGCCCCTGCCGAGATCGAGCATGCCGATCCCGGCGGCGGCAGCCGCCTCGATCATGCGGAGGTAGAGGACGCGGCCGGGACTGAACGTGGCGAAGTCCCGGTCGTAGGCGGGGAACCAGCACGACAGCACGGTGCGCGAGCGCAGACCGAAGTGTGCGGCGACGGGCCGCTCGCCCGCGTAGAGGACCGACAGCAGGCCCGAGCAGGACGGTGTCCGGGTGGTGGCGAGCATCCGCACCAGGTTGTTGATCCAGTCCTGGGCGAACCGGTCGCGCCGGCCGGTCCGGCGGTACTGGGCGGACTTCCACGCCATCAGCGTCTTCAGGACCGCCGGACTACGCTCGTCGAACACGAACCGCAGCGGCCCGGCCTGCCGGGCAAGACGGCGTTCCTGCGCCCGCGTAGCCTTCAGGAACTTGCGGGAACCGGCCCGGAGCAGGGTTTCGTAGCCGGCGTATCCGCCGACGGTGTCGATGTCGATGACGGGGGAGGCGAACCGCCCCGTGGCGAACGGCAGGAACAGGTCCTGGCCACTTTCGAGGTGGTTGAACTCCCAGACGGACAGGGAACTGGCCCGCAGGAGCTCGTGCGGGTCCACGGACACCCCGGGGCGCAGTACGGCCCCCTGGCTGTCGGACACACCCAGGCCGATGGCACGGCCGCGGCCCCACCGGCCCCGCTCGAAGGGAAAGAAGCCGACAGGCTCGCCGTCCTGGCGCACCACCGCGACCCTGGCACCCTGCCGGACACGGCCGACCGCCTGGCAGAACTCCGGGCTCATGAAGGGGTTGGCCTCCGGCGCCGTACTGGCACGCAGCTCGCCCCACAGCTCCAGGTCGGTCGGGCTCAGCTCGGCAGGGCGAATCACGTCGATGTGTTGAACGGTCACTACGGCTCCTGATTCGTCGGAAAACTCACCGGGCCCTCGGCGACTGCCGGCACACGAGTTGTGCGCTGCGGTCCCGCCGTGGTCGCGCACCGTCCCCGGCCCCTTGGCGGTGGGCCGGACATGGTGTGCGAGGGCGCCCGTACGGTGTTAAACGACTGTCGGAGTATCAGGCAGCGGTGGACGGAGCCGCCGCGACGGAGCACTTTCCGGGCGGCCGCATCAGGCCGAACGTCTGCCGCCTCGGCCCGTGCGTCGCCCGCCTCAGCTGCCGCGGCTCGTTCCCCGTGCCTGCAGGGGAGAGGGCTTTGTCAGCCGTTTTGCGGAAGACGACGGCTCATGACGGAGCGGTTCCGGATGGCGGGACGGCCGGGGACCGCAGGGGCGGTGGCGAGGATTCTGCGGTCCTCCCGGCGGGCAGTGGGCGCGCCGAAGGGGAACTCCGCAGGCGCCGGCCGGAGTTCCCGGAGTGCGTATTGCTGGCGGCGCATGACATTCCTCGGCCCGACTGAGCGCGGCCACAGGCCATTCACGGGACTCCCGGGGCGCCCGGTGCCGGGCGCGCCGCGGATCGTGCGGCAGGGGGCAGGAGAAGCTGCCGTTGAACGTAACCGGCGCAGGGCAGGCCCGGGCCGCATGACCGAATACCGCCCCATTGGGCACTGGCCGATTCTGAGGCCGCGGTGTTGTCGGGGAATCGGCGTCAGGACATGATCACTTCTCGCGCAACCTGACGGTCCATTCGGGAGTCGAGAAATGAGCAGCAAATCTCCTGCCACGAGACGGAGAACGGAGCTCCGTCCGCCCGACTGGCGCGCGGCGCAAAACAAGGTGGCCTGATACGGCCGACTCGGGCCGAACGGGGCCCAGTCGGACCCTGCGGGTCCTTGAATTCACCGGCCTCCTTCCTGTCGCCGCACAGGCGTTCCGTGTGCCGGCATGTCAATTCTCACCGCAAAAGAATGTTGGGTTTTCATGTACAAACGTTCAGGATTTCTGGCCCTGACCACAGCGGGCATAGTGCTGTGCACCTCTGGTCTCACGCCGTCCGTCAGCGCGGCAGCCGGCGGTACCGGCGACGGGAAGGGCTCCTATGCCGAAAGCAACGGCCTGACAGCGGATGACATCCGGCTCATCAACACACTGAACGAGAAGGCCCTGGAACTGGGCCGGCCGGACAAGCCCATGGGTGATGCCCTGCCGAGCGCCACCGAGTCCCTCAGGGCCCCCGCCGTGGCCGATCGCAGGGTGACTCCGCCGGCCGAGCCCCTGGACCGTATGCCCGACGCGTACCGGGCCCGCGGAGGCAGGGCCACCACCGGCATCAGCAACTACATACGCAAGTGGCAGCAGGCCTACAGCCACCGTGACGGACATATACGGCAGATGACCGAACAGCAGCGAGAGCAGCTGTCCTACGGGTGCGTCGGTGTCACCTGGGTCAACTCGGGCCCCTACCCGACGAACAAGCTGGCCTTCGCGTCCTTCGACGAGGAAAAGCACAGGGACGCTCTGGCGACCACCAGCCCCCGGCCGGGCGAGACGCGGGCCGAGTTCGAGGGGCGCATCGCCAAGCAGAGCTTCGACGAGGCCAAGGGGTTCAACCGGGCTCGCGAAGTGGCGTCCGTCATGAACAAGGCCCTTGAAAACGCGCACGACGAGAGTGCCTACCTCACCGGCCTCAAGGCAGAGCTCACAAAGAACAACGACGCTCTCGCCGGCGAGGACGGCCGGTCGAACTTCTACTCGGCTCTGAGGAACACGCCGTCCTTCCGGGACAGGAACGGGGGCAACCACGACCCGTCCAAGATGAAGGCGGTCATCTACTCGAAGCACTTCTGGAGCGGGCAGGACCCCCGGAGCTCCTCCGAGAAGAGGAAGTTCGGCGACCCCGAGGCGTTCCGCCCCGACCAGAACACAGGCCTCGTCGACATGTCGGCGGACAGGAACACCTCACGCAGCCCCGCCAAGCCCGGCGAAAGCTATGTCAACTTCGACTACGGCTGGTTCGGGGACCAGAAAGAAACTAACCCTGACAACACCATATGGACCCACGCCAATCACTACCACTCGCCTGAAGGCGGAATGGGACCCATGCAGGTGTACGAGAGCAAGTTCCGCAGCTGGTCCTCCGGATACACGGACTTCGACCGCGGAACCTACATCATCACCTTCATACCCAAGAGCTGGAACACCGCACCCGCCAAGGTCAAGCAAGGCTGGCCGTAACGACTGATCCGCGCCTCGCCGAGCGGACCGGCTCCCCCGGAAGTGGCCTTCGAGCCCGGGTTCCCGCGCGGCCCATCGACCACGATGCGCATGATCCCGGGTCTCGATCACCCCACGCGCGGGCGGGCCCTGATCGCCGGCCGTCCCCATGCGGACCTGCGCCGGCCGTACGCGCGCTCGGCGCGACGCCGGACGCCCGGGGCCGTTCACCCGGCCCGCTCGGCCCGCTCGGCCCGCTCGGCCCGCTCGGCCCGCTCGGCCTGCTCGGCCCGTTCGCCCCGGAGCGGAGTGGCAGCCGTCGGCTGTCAGATCCCGCACCTAGGCTGTCGGCGGTACCGATCAAGGAGCAGGGCAGTGCGAATAGAGCGTCACCAGGTGGCCGGGGCCGTCGTGTCGGCAGCGCGTGAGGACTTCACGAACCGCATCGGGGGGCAGGTGCGGTCCATGTCGAGGGCCGGCCGGATCACCACGTACGAATGGCAGTTGATCGCCGACGACTTCCTCGATTACCTCGCGGCGCTCTCCGTCACGTCACCCGACCTCGACAGCCCGGAGGCCAAGGCCGTCCTCAAGGACGCTTCCGAGGCCGCGGCCGGCGCCGTCGCCTACGCCGCCTACCACCCGCACTGCAGCTTCCAAGTCTTCCTGGATTACCCGAACTTCGGTATGAGCTACGACCCGGGTGACGATGCGCCCGAAGAGAGCGTCACTCCCGGCGAGTGGATCGACGCGCTCTGCCTGGCGGTCCTGAGGGACAAGGCCAAGTGGCATGGTGAGGCCTTCCACTTCGCCCGGGACAAGTTCGCCGAGAAGGCGCAGGGGACACCCACCGGCGAACTCGCCACCGCCCTGAATGCCGTGGTCCTCGACAGCACCGGCAACGACGAGGAATACCCGCCGAGCGCCCGGGCCAAGCTCGCTGCCGTCGACGCGGCCCTGGACCGCGTCCGTACCCGCGCTCGGGAGACCGGCGAGGGCTTGGGAGACCGGCCGGAGAGTGCGAGTGCGGCGCAGCCTATGCTTGCGGCGGCGCTGCGTACGCTGCGCGCCCTGGCCGCCGAGGACCGGGCCGCATTCGATGCCGCTCTGACCGACCTCCTCGTCGAGCACAGCACCCGGCAGGTCCCCTCGGCTTCCGCGCGCTCCCTTCTGCCGCTCGTCCCGATCGCCCTCGCCGCTCTCGCGTACCGGAAGCTCGGCTGGTCGCCCACCGTACGCAGCGACTACCTCCCGCACGCGCTGATCACCGGGTTCGAGACCCCGGGTCCGAGGGTCGCCGGCTTCGGCCGCGACCGGCGGCCGGACGCGGTAGCCGCGCTCGCCGCGGGCCCGCTGGTGGTGGAGCGGCCGGCCTGTGAGCGGACCGTGCACCCGCAGACCGAGGCCATGTACGAGGAGGATGTCCAGGAGTTGCTCACCGCAGTCGACGGACAACCCCTGAAGGTCTGGCGGCTCGCCTGGATCATGGACGACCAGGTGCGCCTGTTCAAGTGGCGTGCGGGGGATCCCGGCGAACTCGCGGATGCCCGGCTCGCGCCCCTGCGGCGGGCCGCCCGGATGGGGGCGGCACTGTTCCGCATCGCCCTCGCCGAGCCGGGAACCGAGGTCGAGGTGACCATCGAGGGCCGCGCACTGCGCTGTCCCGCCGAACGGGGCGAGGAGGCCGGTGCGTACTATTGGGAGAGGGCGGTCGCCCTCGCCCTGATCACCGGAGAGCGCGAGGACCTCGCCCCTCTGGTCCTCACCGGTCCTGCCTTCGCCCGCCCGGACGGCGCCGCCTTCAGCGCGTACCGCGAGGCCCTGCACGCCTACCTGAGGGGCGTGGACGCCGGACCGGCCGCGCAGCGAGCGCTCCAGCAGGTCGAGAACGCCAAGGACTGGGGCTTCGCCATGCCTCCGGCGGTGCTGCTGTCCCAGCTCATCGAGGGCGACGAGGAGAGCTTCAACCTGGCGCTGGCCGACGCGCTCGAAGCCCATCGCGCCTACTACCAGGTCGCCGACCGCGCCGACGATGCGGATGCCTCCATCAGTCTCGGCATCCTGGGCCTGGCCTGCCACGCCCGCCGGCGTGGCTGGGCCATCCGCGTCGAGTCCGCGTACCTTCCGCCGGACCTGCTGCGGGCTGCCGAGCCCTTCTAGGGCAGTGGCCCGGCCCCGCACGGGTGCTCGTAAGGTGTCGCGGGCAGCTCCGCAGCTTCGAGGCTCAGCGGCGGTACGCGGCTGTCGCGCTCATCACCGCGGCCGGGCCGGAAACCGGTGGGCCGCCACCGCACCCCCGACAAGCCCCGGCCGGCCCGGGGTGCGCGCTCCCGGCAGTCACGGGTACACCCTGGCCTTCGCCGCCGGCGCGGCGGTCGGCGGCCCCTTCGGTGCGTGGCGCCGCCCGGGGGTGAAGATGCGGTCCAGGTGGTGGTGGAGTACCGCGATGGCCGATTCGGGCTGCCGTTGGCCCACGAGGATGCTGGTCCCCATCGTCGCCGTCATCGCCAGAAGGCTGATCGCCTCCGTGCGGGCGTCGGCGTCCGGATCGGCCAGGCCGGCCTCCTGCGCCTGCCGGATCAGGCCCGTCAGCGCGTCCTCGGCGGCATCCGGCTTGTCGATGAACGGCTGCGCGGCGAGGGCGTCGTCCGTCACGGACAGGATCGAGTAGGAGCTGTAGAGCAGATGAAAGGTGCGGCTCTCCTCATCGGTGGGCAGGGAGGCCAGCAGGATCGCCTCGATGGTCGCGCGCGGGCCGGGATCCGGGCCGACGGCGCTCAGGCGGGCCCCCACACGGGCGGAGAAGCGGTCGGTGAGGTGCTGGAGCCCGTAGAAGAGCAGCTTCTCCTTGGTCTGGAAGTAGTACTGCACGAGCCGCAGTGACACGCCGGCCTCGGCCGCCACGTCCCGCATGCCGACGGCGTGCAGTCCGCGCCGTCCGGCGACCCGGACGAGTGCCTCGGCGATCTGCGTCCGCCGCTCCTCGTGGTCCACGCGCTTCGGCATGGTTCCTGTCTCCGCCCGTCGATGCTGAATGGGGTCCGGCCGCCCCAGCTCCTTTTCATGATACCGCCGTACCATTTTTATGGTACGTTCGTATTACGAAGAACGGATCTTCCAGGAGGTGCCCGTGCCCCAGACCACGACGACCCGACCCCGCGTGAGCCGCGACATCGGCCACTACGTGAACGACACGCTGCGGGACCGGTACTTCGCCGCCTGCGACGCCCTCTACGCGCTGGGCGCACCCGCCCGCTCCGAGACCGATGTCGAGACGAGCTTCGGCACCACGCACGTCTACCGCTATGGCCCCGCGGACCCGGCCTCCGAGTCCCGCACGCCCGTGGTCCTGATCCACGGGTCGGGGGGCTGCTCCGCCCAGTGGTACCCCAACACCCGCGCCCTCAGCGCCGAACGCCCCGTCTACGCCGTCGACACCCCCGGCGACCCCGGCCGCAGCGTCCACCGCGAGCCCATGTGGCAGCCCGAGCGCGCCGCGCAATGGCTGGACGAGGCCCTCGAAGCGCTCGGCCTGGACAAGGTCCACCTGGTCGGCTCCTCCTACGGCGGCTGGCTGGTCATCAACCAGGTCCACCGCCGGCCCGGACGGCTCGCCTCCGTCACCGCCCTCGACCCGGGCGGCCTGGAGAAGGTGGGGCTGCGCTTCTTCGTCTGGATCTTCGCCAGCCTCTTCGCCACATACGCCCCCAGGGCCTGGCGTCCGCGCCTCGCCAAGTGGCTGGAGCAGCCGGTGATCGTCGTCCCCGAGCTCCGCGCGATGATCCAGGCCGGCGTACGGGCCTTCCGGATCCGCCGCCCAGCCCCCCTGCCGCTGTCGGACGCCGAACTGGGCACCATCCGGACGCCGTTCTACCTGATCATGGGCAAGCGCAGCCTCCTCGTGCACCCGCAGAGGCAGCTGGAGCGGGTGCCGCGCGTCATCCCCGGTGCCCGCGCAGAGATCGTCGCCGCCACCGGCCACGGACCACAGATCGACCACCCCGACCTGGTCAACGCCCGGATGCTGGCCTTCATGGAGGACATCGACTCCCGCGGCGCGTGAGGCGGGCCGGCACGGGGCAGCCGCCGACCCCTCACATGGGCCCCTTCCGGCCGGTCAGGAAGCCACCGGCCGCCCGGCGATCACGACGTCGGCCTCGCGGCGCCAGCCGAGGGACGAGTAAAGGTGCCGGCCTTCATCACTGGCGATCAGCAGACCGGTACGGGCGCCCCCGGACACGGCCGCCTCCGCCAGGGCGCTCATCACGGCGCGCCCCAGGCCGCGTCGACGGTGCGCCGCGTCCGTCTCGATGCGATCGGCGATCGCGTCGCCGCCGACCACGGCGACGGTGCCGCGCGCCGCCACCTCACCGCAGGGGCCGCGAAGGGAGACGACCGTGACCGGTCCGTCCGTACGCACCTGTCGCTCGTACGGCGCGGCGGGCACGTGCCGCGGATGCTCGGTCAGATCGGTCGTCATGAGCCACTCGCCCCGGCGGAGCAGCTCCAGTCCCGCGGCGCCGACGACCGCTTCGGCCCTGCCCGGGCGCAGCGTGGGTACGGTGAGCCAGGTGACCTGCCGCGCGGCGGCAACGGCTGCCGCGAGCCGCGCCACGGACTCGGGCTCCTCGTCCGCGCGCAGCGCGAACACCTCCACCTCGCGCCCGGGTTGGTGACACTCGGACCGAAGCCCGTCCCCGCCGGGTCCGACCGGTTCGGCCTCGGGAAGCGAGCGAGCGACGGTCCAGCCGCCCAGCCAACGTCGTATCAGCTCTGATTCGATCTTCGTCATCCGGCGATTAGAGCATGACCACACCAGCCGGGCATGTACCGCTCTGCTGGACACCGAGCGCACCCGCGGGTGGGTGGGGTCGGGGGACAAGGGGTTCCCGTGAGCCGGCCGAAGCCGACGGATTGAACGCGCGGACGGGGCCGACGGCTGCAGCCGTCGGCCCCGTCACTCAGCGGTGGGGATCAGCAGGTGCCCGCCGGGCGCTCCCGGACCACCAGGTCGGTGGNGCCGGTCGTCGCGTCCAGCCAGGCGACCTGGCGGCCCGCGCCGGCCACCGGGTAATTCTGCTCACCGCGGTTGCAGGACACCCGCTCGCGGCGGGCGCCGTCGGTGGTCAGCTGCCACAGCTTCGGCAGCGACTCGTTGCGCAGCCGCGTGTCGGGCGTCCGGGCGACCAGGGTCAGCGCGTCCTGCGAGACCGTCAGGTCGGAGGCGATGAAGGCACCCGGCTTGTGCTCGCTGCTGACGAGGAAGGCGCCCCGGCCGTCCAGGCCGGAACTGACGACCGACACGAGACCGCCGTTGCCCTCGTCGCTGTCCGCCAGCCAGAACACGTTCTTGCCGTTGATGCCGGTCTGGCCCAGGCTCACCGGCTCGTCCAGCTGCTCCGTCAGGACCGCCTTGCCGGTGGTCAGGTCGACCACCTCCACACCCAGCCGGTACGAGCCGCCCTGCGAGTACAGCTTCGCGTAGGCGATCTTGTTGTCGCTGATGGAAGGCAGGGCAGTCAGGGTGTTCCACTTCTTGTCGTCGGTGAAGACCGGCGCCTTGTCGGTGGGCCGCATGTAGCCGACGTGCCGGCCGCCGAGGATGTCGTACTCCTCGAACACGACCGTGCTCTTCTCCACCCGCAGGCCCGCGACGCCCGTCGTCGAGCTGTAGAGCGTCTTGACCGGCCCGCCCGCCACCGGACGGGAGAGCACGTCGACCGAGGCCGGGCCGTACGCCGTCCACACCACCGTCTTGCCGTCCGTCGCCGGGGCCGTGTGGTAGCGGCCGTCGTTGGGGCTGATCACCTTCGGCGCGCCCTTGCCGTCGAGCCGGCCGGCGTAGACCGAGTAGGGCTCGGAGCCGTCGTCGTTGGACTTCGAGGCGGTCCACCAGCCGCCGCCCGCGCCGACGCCCGAGTCCGTGGTGTTCAGCGTCCCGAAGAGGGTGTCACTGTCGACACCGAGGGCCTGCTCCCAGCCCGGGACGATGCCGTGGGCGTTGAAGGACCGCTTGACGGTGTTCTGCTGGGCGGAGGTCGCGCCCAGCGCCTTGGCCGCGGCGAGTACCGCGCCCCGGGCTTCGGTGAACCCGTCGATCGGCGTCATGTACTCGGTGACGGCCTTGTACACGATCTTGTCGGCGAGCTCCCCGCCCAGGTCCTCGCGCATGTCCCACAGTGCGCCGGAGAAGATCGTGGAGTTCAGGTGCACGCCGCCGTTGTCGGTGGCGAACGACACGCCCAGGAAGCTCTTCGACGTGGTGGCCCCGTCGTTGAGGTCACGCAGCGCGCAGTCGGCGGCGGCCTTCGTGCGGCACAGGTCCTCGCCGATCAGGCCGGCGGCCGGATCGCTCATCGGTGTGCCGCTCGCCGTGACGTCGATCGCGTTGCCGAAGTAGTCGGCCAGGGCCTCGTTCAGGGCGCCCGACTGGCCCGCGTAGACCAGGTTCGCCGTGTGCTCGATGACCCCGTGGGTCATCTCGTGGCCCACGACGTCGGTGTCGGCGGACATCGGCTTGAACTCGTCGTCGCCGTTGCCGTAGACCATCTTGGTGCCGTCCCAGAACGCGTTGGCGTAGGGCATGCCGTAATAGGTCACGCCGACCAGCGAGTTGACGGCCCCACCGGCCCCGTCGAGGCTGTCGCGCCCGAAGTTCTTCTTGTAGAAGTCGTAGACCTGGCCCGCGTTCCAGTGGGCGTCCACGGCCCCCGACTCCGTCGCCGGCCTGCCGAAGGTGGTGGTCGGGGAGGAGAACATGGTGATGCCCGAGGGCCACTTGCCCGCCGTCTCCGACACCGACTTGCCCCGGGCGTCCCAGGTGGACAGCAGGCTCTTCGACGTGGCGCGCATCCGGCCCGCGTCCGCAAGGAGGTAGTTCCCCGCCGCGGGGTCGTAGGCGATGTCCAGCGATGCCGCGGCGCCACCGAGCCGGGCACCGGACCCGGTCTCGGGGACCAGGTTCGGGGGAACGGCGGGCGGCCCGTCCGCCGACGCCCCCTCCGCGACCTGACCGGCCGTCCCCGTGGCGGCCTTCGGGGCCGCCAGCGTCTTCAACGCGCTGTACTGGAGCGCCGGGTAGCCCGAGCGCGCGTCCACGTACACCTCGTCCACGACCGGCGCGCCGGTGCCGGGGGCGGTGCCGCGCACGGTGACGCGGTAGGCGAGTACACCGCCGCCCTTGGGCAGGACCACGAGGCCCTTGGCCTCACCGGTCATGCCGGTGGCCGCCGGGTCACCCGACTCCGACCGGGGCGCCTGGCTCTTGTGGAGGGTGGCCCCCAGCCGGCGGGCCGTGGCGGCGACCGCGCGGCGTACCGCCACGTCCTCGGCGACCTGGGGGGTGACGTCGGTCTTCAGGGCCGTGAAGTAGTGGCCCGAAGTGCCGGTGACCACGCGCTTGCCGTCCTGCTTCTGCATGCGCACGACGTACTGGCCGCCCAGGACGTCGACTCCGCGGTGCTTCTGCTGGAGCCGGACGGTCTCGTCCTTGGCCCCGGTGGCCGTCGCCGACAGGGTGGCGAGGTCGCTGCCCGCCCGCGGGATCTTGTAGCGGCTCTTGTTCGCCGCGAGGTGTTTGCGGGCCGCGTCGGCGGGGGCCGCCTTGGCGTCCACGGACTCCCGTATGCCCTCGACGAGCACCGGGGTCGCGGTGTCCTGGCCGGGCAGGATGTTCGAGGGGCCAGGGTCCGCGGCCCACGCCGGCGACGTCTGCAAGGTCATTGCGGCGGCCAGCAGAACCGCGATTCCTCCCGCGGATCGGAACTCTTTCCGCCATATCCGTCGTTCGGTCGGGGTCGGAGCCGACGAACCTGCGCTGAACTTGGGCAAGGGGTCTCCTCAACCATGAGTGCCTGATGCGTAGCTGTGAGTCGCCGCCATGCAAGCGCCGCAGGCGGCTCGCGACCAGAGCCGGGAGCCCCTCAGAAGTGGCCATGCACAGTTGTGGGGGCCCTGTGAAGGCGGTCAAAATCCCCGGCATGATCGAAACCGACCCGCACGACCGGACTCCCGCCCGTACGCAGGAAGACAGCAGGCCGACGGGCCACCCGGCCGCCGACCCGGCTACCGCCCCGGCCGTCGGCCCGGCCCCCGCCTCGGCCGTTGGCCCGCCTCCCGGCTCGGCCGTCGACCCGGCCGTCGGCCCGTCCGTAGATCCGGCTGCCGTACTGCGCGTCCTCATCCAGCGCCGACAGGACCTCCTGCACCGGGAAACGGCGGAACTGAGGTCCCTGCGCACCTACGCCGACCGGCTGGCCCACGAGTTACCGCCGCCGCCCGTCTTACCCCCCGGCCCCCCGGCCGGCGTAGAGGTCCTCACCGGCGCCGAAGCCGTCGAAGCCCGCCTGGACACCATGCTCGACTCCGCCGAGACGGAAGTCCTCGTCCTCGACCGCAGCGCGCTGACGGCGTCCCGTTCCGGGGGACTGGGGAAGGCCGGCGAGGCGGGGGAAGAAGCGGGCGCCTGCCGGATACGCCGTCTACTGGCCCGCGGCGTCGCCGTACGGACCGTCACCGACCGGCGCGGTACCGACTTCCCCGAACGGGCCCGAGAACTGATCGCCCTCACCCGACTCGGCCTCCAGGCCCGGATCGGGCAGCGCCTGCCCACCGGCCTGGTCCTCGTGGACCGGCGCACCTGCCTGCTGCCCCCACCGCCGTCGGACGGCGGAGGGGCCGAAGGAGCGGCCCTGGTCTTCGGCGGCTCCCTGCTGCACCGTGCCGCACTGCCGCTGTTCGAGTCCCTGTGGGCACGCGCCACCCCCGTCGGCAGCCCCGTCAGCCCCCTCAGCGCGGAGCAGCGGGAACTCCTCGGGCTGCTCGCTTCCGGCCTGAAGGACGAAAGCATCGCCCGCCGGCTCGGCGTACACGTGCACACCGCCCGCCGCCGGATCACCCGCATGCTGGAGGAACTCGACGCGGACACCCGCTTCCAGGCCGGAGTCCAGGCCGCCATCCGTGGCTGGCTGCAACCCCACCCCGCCGAACCCCAGGGGGCACCCCGGG
>NZ_LBMK01000002.1:1803195-1919962 GCF_001005295.1 Streptomyces yangpuensis
GGGGGGGGGGCAGGGGCGAACTGATGGATGGCCAGGACCGTCAGTAGGCGACGGGCGACGGGCGACGGGCGACCGTGCCTTGCCCGCCACGGGACGACAGGCCGGCCAGTAGATCCCGGCCATTGACGATCGGGCGGACTTCCAGGCCGCCCTTGCCGGGCGGCGGACAGACGATGCTCAGGCGAAGAAGGTCCGACCCGGCAGTAGGCCGGTGGCGCCATCTGCGGTACGAGCAACTGGGCCTTTTGTGCAGCAGGTGGCAGGAGATCCGGCGCGGCCACCACGCCGGGGACAAGGATGCGACGGTGGGGACCACGCCTTCCGGCTCCCGGAACGGGCGGAGCCTCGCAGGTCCTCGCTGTCAGACCCCGCCTGTAGCGTCGGTCTTCTGACACGACGTGAGGAGTGGGTGGGTGGGGATCAACGAGTCGGCCGCGGTGGCAGCCGCGTACCGCCTGGCGGACCGGTCGACGGCCGTCGGCCTGGTCCGGAGCCTGCGTGCCGAGACGCGCGAGCTCCTGGTCTGCGGTTGCCGTCGGCCGCAGCGGCTGGTGGAGGCGGTGATCGCCTCCGGCGACCGTGAGTTGCAGGTGGCGCTGGCGCGTAATGCCGGCCTCTGCACACCCCGGCAGCGCCTGCGGCTGGCGCGGCTGGGCGTCCCCGATGTCGGCCGCGCCCTGTACGTGGCCGAGCGCTGGTCCCGTACCGGCTGCCGCGACGAGATACGGGCCGCCGTACTGGCGGCGGCCGATCCGGAGGACCCGGCCTGGCGGGCGCCGGGCGGACTGGTCGCCATGCTGCTCGGCGAGACCCACCCCACGGAACTCGCCGCGGCGATCCGCGCCCCGTTCCCCGACCTGGCGCTGCACGCCCTGCGCCACTGTGGCCGTGACCTGCCACTCCCGATACTGCTCCGGGCGGCTCGGACCCTCCACGCGCACGGCGGGCCGGAGCGGCTGACGGCGCTCGCCGAGCTCGTCGACGAGGAGGGCGGGCTCGGCCACCCCGGGCTCGCCGCCCTCCTGCGCCGCGCCGCTGACGGCGACGTCGAATCCGGGGCCCGTGGCGGTGACGGCTCCGTGGCTTCGCTCCTTGCCGGGGATCCCTCGCCCACGGACGAGCTTCTCTGCGCCGTCCGCCTGCACGGGGGAAGGGAGATGACCGCCGATGTGCCGCCGGACTGGGAAGGCGTTCGCTCCGAGCACGCCAGGCACCCCTTCACCGCCGGCGATCTCACGCACCTGAACCGGTGGCCCGGCTGTCCGCCGGACCTGGCCGTCGAGGGCCTGCGGAGGGATCCCCGTACGGCGCTCGTCCAGGGGGCGGGTCCGCTGCCGCTGTCCGCGCTGACCGGGCCCGCGGCCGAGCCCGCGCGGTCCTACGTACCTCGTGTCCTGGAGCGGGGCCTGCGTGAGGGCTGGCTGTCGGCGGAACGGCTGTTCACCGAGGTGACCCCTGCCGCCGATGTCATCGGCTGTCTGCCGCAGGGCGACGAGCTCGTGGGCAAGGCGGTGCGGGAGCTCACGGCTCCACTGGGGGACGAGCCAGCCGCCTGGCTCGCCCTCTACCGGCGGATCAACCGCTTCGAGGGGACGGCCACGGAGCTTGTCGCAGCGGCCCGTGCGGACGCCGCCGGGCGCCGCGGCCCCGCCCCGTCGTGGCCGCGGGCCACCGGCCCGGCCTTCCCCTGCCGGGAACCCGAGGGGGCGCGTGCCCTCTTCCAGCGGCTGTTCGCGTATGCGCAGGAGGATGTCCAGGAGGCCCTGGTGCCCCACCTCGACCTCCGGGCGGTCCAGCACCTGCTCGTCTTCGGCACACCCTCCCCGCGCCTGCGCGAGCGGATCACCGCCGTCCATGGCAGGGCCGCACAGGTGGCCCATGCCTCCCGCTGGGACCTGCCCGGCGAGATCGTCGAGGAACTCCTGGACCTCGACGACCCGGAGGTGAACGAGAAGCTCTACCTCTACGGGGCGATAGCCCGGGAGGAGCGCGAGCGGATCCTGGCCGGCCGGGGCCGGGGCGGCGGCTCCGTGCCCGTCACCGACGGGCTCCTCGGCGCACTCACCTGGATCGACCTGCGACACCACCGGGCGTGGGTGAGCGCCGGCCTGCTCTCCGGCGACCCCCGGGTGCTCAGGGTGGTGCTGGGCCGGATCAGGACCCACACGGAAGCCGGCCGCCTGCGCGTGCTGGTCCGGCTCTGGGAGCGGCACGGCCGGGAAGCGGTCGGCTCGCTGTTGGCGGAGGAGGACTTCCCCGGCCGCACCGGCGGAGCCCGGCACCCGCTGCCCGCCGCCACTCACAAGAACGTGGCAAAGGCCCTGGCCTCGCCCGACGGACTCGCCTTCCTCCGCGGCCGGCTGGCCGCCGAGGAGGATCCCGTACGCGTGGTCGCACTGCTGCGCCGCACCGCCGCCGGACCCGTCGCCGAGCGGGTACGCCACCTCGCGGAGGAGGGCACCGCCCTGCCCTGGCCGCAACTCCTGGAGGCACACGCTGCCGATCCCCTGCCCGTGCACCTGCTGCGGGCCCTCGCCCAACAGCCCGACTGCCCGCAGTCGCTGCTGCTGGCGGCGCTCGGCGCCGGGCCGGTACGCCGCCTCGACGACGCGCCGTGGCTGGTGCCGGCGATCGAGGCGGGCCGCCTCACCCCGGACGACATCTTCCGGCACTGCGGACCGGCCGCCGAGGCCGTGTCCCTCCTCGCCGGAGTCCACAGTCACTGGTCCACCGCCGAGGCCGCCTCGTGGGGCCCGCTGCTGCGCGAGGCCCGCGCCCTCACCCGGTCCCACCTCGGCACCTCCCAGGAGGCCTGGACCCGAGCAGCCCGTCTCCTCCCGGCCTTCCCCGGCTCCCTCCGCGCCCTGTTCACTGCGGCAGCCACCGACTCGACCCCCGACTGAGACGCGGGTGGTCGGTCGGCGGGGCCGGAGGACGGCCGGGGCGCGTTCAGCAGGGGCCGGGGAGCGGGCCGGGCGTGCGCAGTATGCGCAATGCGGCCCGCGCCGCGGCCCCTTGCCCCGTACGTGCCAGTGCCTCCAGGGCGTAGAGGTCGGCCCAGCCGCGCCGGAACTCGTCATCGCGCGGAAGGGCCTCCAGGGCTCGTATGTTCTCACCCAGTGCCCGTACCAACCGTTCGGCGAACTCGGAATGACCGGTGTCGTGCCCGGCCCGCCGCAGTGCGTCGATCTCCTTCCGGCTCATCGGCCCATGGGCGACGTCAGCGCTCGCTCAGGTCGGAGGGGGCCTCCTGGACCACCCAGCTGTTGCCGTCCGGGTCGTTGAAGGACAGGAAGGAGTTCCAGGTGCCGCCCTTGCCGTCCTCCCAGCCCGTCTCGCCGACGTGGCGGACGGGGGAGACGACCACGCCGCGCCCGGTCAGGGCCGCGTGGGCGGCGTCGATGTCGGTGACGCAGATCTGCAGTCCGTGCAGGGTGCCCGGTGCCATGACCTTCGTGTCGGGCGGTGTGGGCATGCCCTGGAGCAGGGCGATGGAGCACCGGGAGCCGGGCGGCGTCAGCTGGATGACGCGCACCCCGGGGGCGACCTCGTCGTCGAGGTCGACGGTGAAGCCGATCTTCTTGGCGTAGAACTCCTTCGCACGGTCCATGTCGGTGACGGGGACGGGCACGACTTCGATGGTCCAGTTCACGGGGTGTCTCCTCGGAGACGTCGACGGGTTCGGTGGGTGCCTGCGGCGGTCCACGGTTGCCGATGGCGGTCCGGTCGCGCACGCCGAAACGCCCGTAGGGGCCTGACAGGATTGTCCCGTGAACCCCTGTTCGAGAGGTTGGGCAGGGCGGTCTCGCTCACGCCGTGGCGAGCACCCCCGTGGTTCGCCACGGCGTGTGCGAGGCCGCCCTGGTGCGGTGCGGTGCGGTGCGGTGCGGTGCGGTGCTGAGCAGTGCGGTGCGCGGTGCGGTCAGTCGGTGGGGGAGCCGTACGACAGCGGTGTGCCCATGGGGCGGAACCGGTCCATCCGGTCCGCGGGGACGATACTGGGGAGGAGGAAACTCCACAGGTCCGCGACGCGGGTGTGGAGGTCCTGGCGGCGCGTGCGGACGTGCGAGGTGACCTGGATCCCCGTGAACGCTCCGACGAGGAGCGCCGAGAGGGCGTTGACGTCCAGCGCGGGGTGGAGGTCACCGGCCTGCTGAGCCGGGATCAGGCAGGCACGGCAGGTGTCGATCCAGGCGTCGTAGGGGGTCGGGTCGGGGTGGGTGAAGGAGCCGAACTCGATGACCAGGCGGATGCCGGCGCGGATACGGACATTGGTGCGCAGCCCGTGTGCCATCTGGTGTGTCAGGTCGATGACGGTCTGCAGCCCCGGGTTCTCGACCGCCGGAAGGTGGTCCGAGACCTGGAACTGCTCCTCCATCAGTGTGCGGGCGAGCGCCTGCTTGGACGGGAAGTGGAAGTAGAGGGCTCCCTTGGTGACTCCGGCGTGCTTGACGACGTCACTGAGGCTGGTGCCCTCGAACCCGCAGTCGTCGAACGCGATGGCGGCGCCGTCGAGGATGGACTGACGGGTGATCTCAGCCCGTTCCTGTCTGGCCCTCGCCACGTGGTCGTCCTTCCCGGGTCACTGCTGGTGCGGTGCGGTGCGGTGCGGTGCGGTGTCCTCTGCGGTGTGTCGTCAATGTAATCGGGTGACCTGAAAGAAAACCAGTCGACAGGTACTTTTGTATGAGAATGGGGAGGCGTTCGTGCTGTTGTGGTGCTCTTTGTGCGGTTGTCGCATGGTGGGCTGCTGCTCTGTGAGGCACGAACGGCGGTCGCAGCGAAGTGAGTTGAGGGGGCGGTAGGCCGGGTGCTCGTCAGCCTGCCGTACCTGCACGGCCCGAGCTCGAACATTGCCCGCTGCCCGGGGGCCACGCCCGCGTGCTCTGGACCCTGCCGGTGACGAGCGCGGAGATCGAGTTCCGCCGGAACCACGGGCACGAGGCGCTGGAGCGGCTGTTCGGCGAAGCGGGGATCGCGCCCACGGATCCGTACCGGGCCTCCGGTGTATGAGTTCCGCGGCCGGGGCCGGTCAGGGTTCGATCAGCCCGACGCGTATGGCGTAGCGGGTGAGTTCCAGCCGGTCGCGCAGGCCGAGCTTCTGCAACAGGTTGGCGCGGTGGCGTTCCACCGTCTTGGCGCTGATCACGAGGAGGTCGCCGATCTCCTTCGAGGTGTGCCCCTCGGCGACCAGCTTGAGGATCTCCTCCTCTCTTTCGGTGATGGGCCGCGCCGGGAGGTCCCCACCGGTGCGGGCGCGGTCGAGGTAGGTGCGGATCAGGGTCGTCTCGGCGCCGGGGTAGATGAACGGCTCGTCGCGCAACGCCGCCCGGCACGCCTCGACGAGATCGCGGTCGGCGACGGACTTCGGTACGTAGCCGCTGGCGCCGGCCCTGAGGGCCTCGAAGAAGTACTGCTCGTTGTCGTACATGGTCAGCATCAGGATCCGCAGCCCCGGCCGCAGCCGGGACAGCTCGCGGGCGGCCTGCAGCCCCGTCTGGCGGGGCATCGCGATGTCCAGGATGGCCAGGTCCAGGCCCGGGTCCTCGCGGGCACGCAGTACGGCGTCCGCACCGTCGTCGGCCTCGGCGACGACGGCCAGGTCCGGCTCCGCGTCGAGGATGAGCCGCACGCCGCTACGGACGAGGGCGTGGTCGTCGGCGAGCAGGATGCGAGCCGGTGCGGTCATGAGCTGGATCCCCCGTGTCGGAGTGCAGTGACGTTCAGGCGCACATCGGTGCCGCTGCTCGGCCCGGCCCCGACGAAGAGCTCGGCACCGATCAGCAGGGCGCGTTCGCGCATCCCCCGGATCCCCGCGCCCTCCGGCGCGCCGCCGAGCCCGCGGCCGTTGTCGCGGACCAGCAGCGCCGTGCCGCCGCCCGGCACCGGCCGCAGGTGGATCTCCACACGGGTGGCCCCCGAGTGGCGGGCGGCGTTGGTCAGCCCCTCCTGCGCGACGCGGTACAGCACGAGCTCCGTGGCCGGGTCCAGGGCCGGCAGCCCCGGAGTGATGAGGGCGCTGACGCTCAGCCGGGGCGTGGTGAACTCGGCGGCCAGCGAGCGCAGGGCACTGTGCAGACCCAGCTCCTCCAGGACCCCCGGGCGCAGCCGGCGCGCGATGCGCCGGATCTCGTCCAGGCTGGTCCGGGTGGTCTCCTGCGCCTGGTGGAGATCGGCGCGCACCGGCTCGGGGATCCGGTCGGCGGCGTGTTTGATCTGGAGGAGTACCGCCGTCAGGGTCTGCCCGACCTCGTCGTGGAGTTCCTGCGCGATGCGCTGGCGTTCGTCCTCGAGCGCGGACAGGACCCGTCCGGTGCTGGTGGCCCGTTCCGCTTCGAGCCGGTCCAGCATCGTGTTGAACGTCCCGGTCAGCTCGGCGATCTCCCCCTGTCCGGTGACCTGAAGCCTGGCGCCCGGCTTGAGGAGGTCGACCGTCGCCATCGCCCGGCTCAGCCGCCCGAGCGGGGCCAGCCCGATCCGCAGCAGCACCGCGTTCGCGATGAGCATCGCGACCAGCCCGGCGACCAGCACGATCGCCTCGCCGAACAGCACCGGGGTCGACACGGTGACCGGACCGAACAGCAGCAGGACCGCGACGACGAGCACGGCGGCGTTCAACAGGAAGATCCGCCAGTACAACGACATGGCCACGCCCCTTTCCGGCCTGCTGCCTCCCATCCCCGTCCCATCCCGTCCATGGTCCCCGAGCCGGGCTGGGTCTGCATACCCTGACCTGCGGCGGAACCCACTTACCCACCTCGATCCTCGCCAGCGGGACGGGCTGCTGTCCATCCGTGCCGACACCCATATTCCGGCCATGCGAAACATGGCAGCATGAACCCGGCCGCGCGGATTCCGCATGCTTGGACGGTCCGGGTCACCAGGAACACCAGGGCTACCCGGATTGCTCGGATTGCTCGGATTGGTCGGATCACCTGGATCACTCGGATCATGCCGATCGTCGGGGCTTCCCGGATCCGCCGCGTGCCGCACCACCGTCACAAGGCTCACAACACGAGGGGGATGGGCTGTGCCTGCTCCACGGATGCGTACGACGCCACTGCCCGGCATCGGCGTCCAGTACGACCTCACCACCCGCGAACACCGCAACCTGTCGGTCATCGCGCACCGGGACGGCACCCGCACCGTCAGCCTGTACCGGGCCGACGACCCGGACGCCTGCGCCGAGTCGCTGCATCTGACGGGAGCCGAGACGGCTTCGCTGATCGACGCGCTGATGCCGGCGCACCACAGCCCGAACCTCCTGCACACCACCGATCTGGGCCTGGTCGCCGAGCGTGTCGAGCTCTCGGCGCACTCGCACTGGAACGGCCGGGTGCTGGGCGAGACCAGGATGCGCACCGAGACGGGCGTCTCGGTCGTGGCAGTGCTGCGGCGGGCCGAGGCCCGGCCCTCCCCGGCCCCGGACTTCCGCCTCGCCGGCGGCGACACCCTCATCCTGATCGGCACCCGCGAGGGCGTCGACGCCGCCGCGACGATCCTCGACAGGGAGTGATCGCGTGCACTCTGCCGTCTTTCTCATCGAGTTCGGAGCGATCCTCCTCGGACTGGGCCTGCTGGGCCGGGTCGCGGGCCGCCTGAGGTTCTCGCCGATACCCCTGTACCTGCTCGCGGGGCTGGCCTTCGGCACGGGCGGCCTCCTCCCGCTGGGCGCGAGCGAGGAGTTCGTCGCGATCGGCGCCGAGATCGGCGTCATCCTGCTCCTGCTGATGCTGGGTCTGGAGTACACCGCCAGCGACCTCGTCTCCAACCTCAAGACCCAGTACCCGGCCGGGATCGTCGACTTCACCCTCAACGCCCTGCCCGGCGCGGCCGCGGCCCTGCTGCTGGGGTGGGGGCCGGTCGCCGCCGTCGTCCTCGCCGGCGTCACCTGGATTTCGTCGTCCGGCGTCATCGCCAAGGTCATGGGAGACCTGGGCCGGCTCGGCAACCGCGAAACGCCGGTCATCCTGTCCATCCTGGTCCTCGAGGACCTGGCCATGGCCGTCTACCTGCCGATCATCACCGCACTGCTCGCCGGAGTGAGCCTGGCGGCGGGCAGCCTCACGCTGGCCATCGCCCTGGGCGTCGCGGGCGCGGTGCTGTTCGTCGCGGTCCGCTACGGCCGGGTCATCTCCCGCTTCGTCTCCAGCGACGACCCGGAGAAGCTGCTGCTGGTCGTCCTCGGCCTGACGCTGCTGGTGGCGGGTATCGCCCAGCAGCTCCAGGTCTCCGCCGCCGTGGGCGCGTTCCTGGTCGGCATCGCCCTGTCGGGCGAGGTCGCCGAGGGCACGCACACGCTGCTGAGCCCGCTGCGGGACCTGTTCGCCGCTGTGTTCTTCGTCTTCTTCGGCCTGCACACCGACCCGGCGAGCATCCCGCCGGTGTTGCTGCCCGCTCTTGCGCTGGCACTGGTCACCACCGGTACGAAGATCGCCACCGGGTACTGGGCGGCGAAGCGGGCCGGCATCGGGGTCAAGGGCCGCTGGCGGGCGGGCGGCACGCTCGTCGCCCGCGGCGAGTTCTCCATCGTCATCGCAGGCCTCGCGGTCACCGCCGGCATCGAACCGGAGCTGGGACCGCTCGCCACCGCGTACGTTCTCATCCTCGTCGTCGTCGGACCGCTCACCGCCCGCTACACCCAGCCCCTCGCAGCCTGGTTCACCGAGCGCCGACAGACGGGCGGCGGCTCCGCCGACCCGGCCGCGGAAACCACCGCGGCCCTGCCGGAACCGGCCTCCCGGGAGCGCTGACCCTGTCGTCGAAGTAGCCAGGCGGGACTTCGACGACAGGGCCTGCGGGGCGTCCTGCCGATGAGGCCGTCCCTTCCGGACCGTGCCGCGCGGCCCTGGTCGGGCAGGATCCGGGCAGGTCCGGAAGGGGCCGCGCAGACGCGTCGTTGCCGCAGGCTCACGCCTCACGGCAGCCGCTCACGGTCCCGGCCGGCCGGACCGGTTCTTGCCCGGGCTGCGTCCGGGGCGCGGAGGGGAGCGCCGGAGCGCGGGACGCGCGGGGTGGGTTTCGTCGCTCCTCTCGTGCCCGGGCGCGCCCTCTTCCGCCGGTGGGCGTCACGTATGGACAACACCGTGATCTGCCTGACCCGTTGGGGCCGAGGTCGGGGCCGGGGCAGGGGCGGGGGCTGGAGCACATCGGCTCCGGCAGCGGGTCCCTCCTGCAACGGGAGTCTGCCTCCACCCCACCGTCACCAGGGGCGCAGGCGTCGCGCATCGGGGCCGGCACCCATCGTGGCCGTGTGCGTCTCCGTGCTGCCGCTCGTCCTCGCGGCAATCCCGTTCGCGGTAACGCCGTTCGTGGCGACGCGGGTCACGGACGCCCCGCCGGGACCGGTCCCGACGGCTCGGCGCAGCGCAGGCTGTCGCCGGTCACCGGGGCGCCGTCGGCGATGTTTCGGTCGTAGGTGACGGTCTTGACCCGTACCGGTTCCGCGCCGACGGCGACGTCGAAGACGGCGTCGTGACCGGGAACGGCTTCCAGCCGGGAGCCCGGCAAGGCCGCGGCGAGGGTCGCCGCGTGCTCCTCCTGGCCCGGGGCGTAGCGGATGACCGGCGGACCCGCCGGGCGTACGGGCGATGCCGACGGGGAGGTGTCGGTGACGACGAAGCCGTTGCTGCGCAGCGCCGCGGCCACGGTGGCGTCGTCCACCCGGACCGCGATGGCCGCGGGGCTGGTCGGCGCAGGGGTCTCCGCGACGGGCTGGATCCGGGTGTCGCCGGTGATCGGGCGGTCGGCGCCCAGGGCTTCCCACAGTGCGGCGGACCTGGCCTCGTCCCACACGAGTGTGGACCCCACGCCCGGCACGCGGTGGTCGAAGAGGCGGATGGGGACGGTGGCGAACTCGGTACGGTCCGCACGCAGACGGCCGAGCGCCCAGCCGATGCGGATCAGGTCGCCCGGGCCCGTCCCGGCGTCGGTGCGCACGGTCTTCAGGAGGGTGTGGACCGTCCGCGCGGTGCGTACGGGGCTGGCCAGGGCGCCCTCGACGGTGAGGCGGGCCAGCAGGTCGTTGACCACGCGCTGCTGGCGGCGTACGCGACCGAGGTCCCCGGGCCGGAGATTGACGTGCCGGGCCCGGACGTAGCGCAGGGTCCGGTTGCCGTCGGTGTGGTGGCGGCCGGCCGCGATGTCCAGGCCGGAGTTCTCGTCCTTGAGCGGCCTGTCCGTGCACACCGTTGCGCCGCCAAGGTTGTCGATGGTCCGCTCGAAGCCGACGAAGTCGGTCTCCAGGTAGTGGTCGACGTGGAGTCCGGTGGCCTTCTCGACGGTGGCGACCGTGAGCGGGCCGCCGCCGAGGGCAAAGGCGCCGTTGATCTTTCCGCTGCGCGGCGGGCCGGCGGGGCCGGCGTATGCGACGTAGGAGTCGCGCGGGATGGAGACGACGCTCGCGCGGCGTTCGTCCTCCGACAGGTGTACGAGCATCATTACGTCGGTGCAGTTGCAGCCTTTCCCGCCCACGTGGAGCCGGTTCTTCTCGGCGGTGGAGAGCCCCGCGCGGCTGTCGATGCCCACGATCAGGATGTTCGTGCCCCGGCCGCCCCCTGCCGGTGCCGCCGCCGCGGGGGTGTGGGCCGATACGGCCTGCGTGCCCACGAGGGATCCGCAGGAAAGGGCGGTCACGCAGGCGAGAGCAACGGCGAGGCGGCGCAACGCGGGTCCCCCAAACAGGATGAAACGGGCTCGGATCGCGACTGTAGGGGGAGCGGGTGGCGGAGTCGGAGGATGAGCGGTCGTGTACACGCCGGTGTCACTCGCGCGGCGGGCGGCGGGCGGCGGGCGGTGGGCGGTGGGCGGTGGGCGGTAGCGGCGGCGCGCCGGGTCGTGTTGCCGGCAGGGGGCTCACTCGCCGTTGGCGGAGAAGTGCTGGTAGTCCGGGTTGGCCCAGCGGCCGCCCCACTGCCAGCCCACCTCGCGGAAAGCCGCGGCGACGGCGTCGGCGGGGTGGATCTGGCCCGGGCGGGCCGGGGACCGCCGCAGGTGGGCGCGTGCGTTCGGCGGGTGGACGACGCCGTTGATGTCGACGTACGGGTTCTCGACGGGGTTGATGTCGACCGCGTCGCCCCAGGCGTGCCGGGACAGCCGCCGGGGATCGCCGGTGACCGGACGGCAGTTGAAAGCCGACGTGTTGTCGTCGGCCATGGCCTCCGCGTCGTCGCGGTACTCGGCCATCACGCGCATCCGGCGGATCGGGAACCGGGCTTCGAAGGCCCGCTCGAAGACATGCAGGACGGGGCGGACGGCGTCCTCGTGGACGACCATCTCACCCACGTGGGTGCGGCCGTCGAAACCCCAGTGGTTCATGCGGATGAGCCGGAGCCGGTCCGGCGGGACCGGGCAGCCCGCCCGGTGGGAGGCGCCCAGCTTTGCCTGCGGCACGGTCGTGACGCGCGAGGTGAACCGGACCGGCGGGTCGGGCGGTCCGGCCGGCGCCCGCGACGGGGCGGCCTGTGTGGAGCAGGCCAGTGCGGCCGCGCACAGGGCGGCCGTCACGGCCGCGGCCGCGGTGGTGTGGCGCACGGAACCACGCTAAGGCGAGCACCGCAGCCCGGCATGCCGACCGGCCCAGGCCGGAACCGGGAGGACATGCCGTGCAGGGCGGGTGAGAGCCGGACGGCCGGACACATGCCGGGCGGGACCCGCTGCGGTAACCGGGCCGGACCCGCTGGGCGCGACGGGGCGGACGGGGCGGCCTCCCGGGAGGAACCCTGTAGGCCGACCGGGCGGAATCCATGGGCACGCCTGGCCGGGCGGGCAGGGTTGGCGCGCCGGGGCGGGCGGGGCAGGAGTCGGTCGGGAGCCGGGCGGTGTTCGGTCAGCAGTCGAGTGGGCCCTGGTGCGGGGAGTGGCAGTCGGCTTCGGCGGCTCGGGCCGCCGATGTGCAGAGGGAGCCCTCCACCTTGGCCAGCAGGCGGGCCAGCTCGGTGCGTTCGGTGGCGTCCAGGCCCTCCAGGGTCTGGCGCTCCAGCTCGCCCCACGCCTCGCGGACCGCCATGAGGAGCCCGCAGCTCGCCTCCGTCGCCTCCACCAGCGAGGCGCGCCGGTCCGCCGGGTCGGGGCGGCGCCGTACGTGACCGGACTGTTCGAGCCGCTGGAGCATCTTGGTCACCGTGGACGGGTCGAGCCCGACCGCCTTGATCAGCTCGGACTGCCGCACGGCCCCGCTGTCCCACAGGTGCATCATCAGGAACTCCTGGCCCGGATGCAGGCCGAGGTCCCGCAGCAGGCGGCCCGCCGCGATCCGGTGGAGCCGGGCCACCCGGCTGATCGAGTGGCTCACCGGCCCGTCCAGTACAGCCCCGGGCACGGCCGCGCACTGCGGCGTCTGCCTGCTCGGTTCCTGGGCGGCTTCCGCGGTCATGGGGGCGCTCCTCCTGCGTGGCTGAGGCGGGGTCCGGTGGGCGGGTCCCCGCCCGGACCGTCGTCCGCTCCGCCGATTTTACCCGCCGCCCAGATTTTACCTTGGCCGACCAACTAATGGGGTACGCTGCCTCCCGAAGCCATTGATTGGCCGACCAAATATCTATGGAGGCAAAGATGACCAGCGCTTTCGATCCCGTCCGCCTGGCCGGGGGGACCACCCTCTCCAACCGCATCGCCCTGGCCCCGATGACCCGCAGCCGTGCCGGTGAAGGCGGTGTCGCCACCCCCCTCGTCGCCGAGTACTACACCCAGCGCGCCTCGGCCGGTCTGATCATCAGCGAGGGCGTCCAGCCGTCCGTGGTCGGGCAGGGCTACCCCTTCACCCCCGGCCTGCACAGCGCCGAGCAGGTCGCGGCCTGGCGTGAGGTCACCGACTCCGTCCACGCGGCCGGCGGGCGGATCTTCGCCCAGCTGATGCACTCAGGCCGTATCGGCCACCCGTCGCTGCTGCCCGACGGGCTCGTCCCGGTGGCCCCGTCGGCGGTCAGGCCGGCCGGCCAGCTGTTCACGGGCGAGGGCATGAAGGACTTCACGACCCCCCACGAGCTGACCGGCGACGAGGTACGGGCGACCATCGCCGACTACGCCGACGCCGCCCGGAATGCCATCGAGGCCGGCTTCGACGGCGTGGAGCTGCACGGGGCCAACGGCTACCTGATCCACCAGTTCCTGGCCCCGGGCTCGAACCTGCGCACCGACGAGTGGGGCGGACCGGCCGAGAACCGCATCCGCTTCGCGGTCGAGGTGGTCAAGGCGGTCGCCGCCGCCATCGGCGCCGAGCGCACGGCCCTGCGCATCTCGCCCGGGAACCCGTACAACGACATCTCCGAGCCCGACGCGCAGCCCGTCTACGAGGCGCTGGTCAAGGAGATCGACGGGCTGGGGCCGGCCTACCTGCACGTGCTGGAGTACGGCCCCGAGGCACGGGAGACCACCCTCGCCCTGCGCAAGCAGTTCTCCGGACTCCTCGTGCTGAACCCGGCCACGGAGGGCCCCACCGACCACCGCGCCCTCGCGCTGGTCGAGGACGGCACCGCCGACCTGATCGCCTTCGGTGCGCTCTTCCTGGCCAACCCCGACCTGCCGGACCGCCTGCGCACCGAAGGCCCGTACAACACCCCGGACCCGTCCACCTTCTTCGGGGGCGACGCCCGCGGCTACACGGACTACCCGACGCGCTGAACGAGGTCCCCGCCGGGGAGGCCGCCGGCCGGGGTCAGCCGCGGCGGTTGAGTTCGTTCGGCGGGGTGTAGAACCTGCGCCCGGGGGAGAGCTTGTCGAAGCGGGCCTCCTGCCGGGCCCGTTCCTCCGCCTGCAGTCCGTCGAGGTTCCTCGTCCGGGTGGCCCGGTCGCTCCAGAGCAGGTACGCGACCAGCGCGACGATGGGAAGCCCCAGGCATGCATAGAAAAGGATCACGGTCTTCGTACCCCCCGGCGAAGATCAATAAGTGTGCTGAGTCTGCGCACGGTGCGGGGAGAGAGTCAAGGGCCCGCCTCACAGGGCCGGTGCGGCGAAGGCCCCGTCGAGGAAGCCGTCCGGCAGGCCCGTACCCGTCCAGGTCCAGCCGGAGGGGCGCACCGCCCCGGCGACCTCCTCCACGGCCGTGTCCGCACGCGCGGGATCAGGCTCGGGCAGGCCCAGGGCGACCACCGCCCTCGCGGACGACACCGGGGTCCCGCCGCACGGACAAATGTCGACGACCGGCCCGGCGGCTCGCGCACGCGGCCCGGCGGGCCGGCGAGCACGCGCCGGGCCGCCGGGCCGCGTACGGGTCCTACCTGCGGGCGTCCACCACGGCCAGCAGCTTGCCGCTGGTCGGGCTGCGGTCCAGCGACGCGCCGTCGACGGCTTCGACGGCCAGGTCGAGCAGCCGCTCCGTCACCGCCTCCCGGAGCTCCGGATAACCGGCCAGGAAGACCTCCCGCAGCCGCTCCGGGTCCGTCGCGCCGGCGCGTTCCACCCGTACGGTCAGCCGCTCGCGCGCGTCCGTGACGTCGAGCCGGATCTGCAACTCGCCCCGGTGGCCGCCGCTTTCCCCGGCCAGGTCCAGGAAGCGGCGCTGGTTGAGGAAGTACGTCGCCACCCGCATCACGTCGCCGGTGCGGCCCCGGAGTTCGAACCGGGGGGCCAGGCGGCCGCACGGACAGCGGCCCGGGATCTCCCGGCCCAGGTCGCCGATCACGTACCGGCCCAGGTCCTGGCCGCGCCGGGCGTGCGTGGTGAAGACCAGCCTGCCGGTCTCGCCCGGCGTCACCGGCCGGTCCTCGGCCAGGTCCAGGATCTCCATGGTGTGCAGGTCGGCGTGCAGGTGGTGGACTCCGCCGGAGCTTTCGGTGCACTGGTAGCCCAGCGGCCCGAGGTCGGTGCTGCCGTAGGTGATCGAGCGGATCACCTCGATGCCGAAGGTGTCCTTCAGTGTGCGCTGCTGCTCCGGGGTGAAGTGCTCGCCGCCGTAGAAGACCTTGCGCAGGCCGCCGTACGCACGCAGGGCGTCCGCCTCCGCGTGCAGCAGCTGCCACAGGTAGGACGGCATCCCGAAGAGGGTGTCGGCGCCGTGGTCGATGAGCGCCTGCGCCGTAGCCCGGTGGTCGGGGCCGGCCGACAGCGGCAGCTGCACCCCGCCGAGGCGTTCCAGCACGGAGAAGAAGCTGATGAAGCTGCCGTACATGGCACCGCAGTAGAAGAGGTTCGCGGTGCGGTCCCCGACCGGGTCGTAGCCGGCCGCGAGCAGGCCGCGTGCGGCGGCGTGCATCTGCGTGTCGTAGTCGTCGTAACTGAAGATCGACAGCGCGGGCGCCCCGGTGCTGCCGCCACTGCGGAAGTACAGCTCGGCGTCCGCGCGCGCCACCCGCCGGCCCGGCTCCTGCACGTCCTCCTTGCCCAGCAGCGGTCCCGCCGGCGCCGGCAGGACGACGGGCCGGGCCAGGTCGTCCAGGCAGGCGGTGGTGGCGAAGACGGCCGGGTCGGCCTGTACCGCGACACGCCGGCTGTAGCGCTGGAGGGCGTACACACCGTCGTGCGGCTCACCCGCGTAGCTCTCCAGCATGGACCCGACCGGTGTCACCCGGGTGACACCCGCGGCCAGGGCGGTGCGCGACAGCTCGGCGATGTCGGTCCGGCTGCCCGCGAGGCCCGCGGTCTGCAGGTAGCGGCGCATCGGGCGCAGGGTGGCGATCATCCGCTTCCGCGGCAGCGGCTTGACCCACACGCTGCGGTGCAGCGGCGACGCGGTGAGCGGGGACCGGGTGTCGGCCATGACCCGCCACGAACCGTCGGGCGCGGCGAACACCCGGGTCAGGCCGAGGTGTTCCTCCAGCCGGGCCACCAGCTCGGTGGTGGTCAGCTCGGCCGCCTCAGCCGGGTCCGGCTCGGCCGCCGAGGCGGCGCCCACCGCCGAGGCGACGCCGACCGCCGGCGGGCGGGCCGCGAGCACGGCGGCGAAACGCTCGGCGAAGGCGAACACCTCGCCCTCGTCCTCGGTGTCGAGGTAGACCACCTGGGGGCTGGAGCAGGCCTGCTGCTCGTGCAGGCACACGTCGTCCGCGAGGGCGCCGAGCGTCACCGCGTCCGACCAGGCGTCACGCGTCAGGTAGGCGAAGGAGATCCGGTGCCCCCACTCCACCAGCCGGCAACCGGCGGGCACATGGGCCGCCACGCCCTCCACGGCGCCCTCCCCGCCCCACACGGCGACGGCGTCCGCGGGCGCGCACATCAGGCGCAGCCACTCCTGCCGGGACGACGGGAACCGCAGGACGACGATCCGCGCGGCCAGCGCACCACTGGGGTCCAGGGCCGCCAGCTCGGCCATCAGGTGCTGGGTGAACAAGGTGTCGGCGCTGCTGGTCTTCAGCACGTTGACGTTCCCGGCCAGCAGGCCCTCGACGATGCTCAGCGGTGCCACGGTCGCCGCGTTGCCCGGGGCGATGTGCGCGACCAGGCCGACGGGCGCCCACGCCTCGTAGACCGTCTCGCGCGGATCCGCCCGGTTCAGCCGGCCCGGAGCCGTGCCGCCCAGTTCACGGCGCAGCTTCCGGGTCAGTTCACGCCGGGCGAGCAGGGCGCCGAGCTCGGCCAGGACCGCCGGGTCCTCGCCCTCCGGCAGGTGCGCGGCGAGCCGGCCGTGCACGGGGTGGGCCGGGTCGCACAGCGCGGCGGCCAGGGCGTCGCAGGCGGCCAGGACGGTCTCGGTCGCCAGCTCTGTTGCCAGCGCGGCCTCGACCGCCGCGGGCAGCTCGACAAGGCGGCGCCCGGCCTCCTCGTCGCCGACGAAGGAGCCCTGCCAGTAGTGGTGGTGCACGCTCATGGTCACGCCATTCCCTTCATCAGTTCCGCCGCGGCCACGGCGCAGCTTTTGTTGCGGCTCACCCCGGCACGGCCGTGCACGGTGAACCAGGGGGTCTCCAGCTCGCACCCGCAGGCCTCACCCGGCTGGAGGGAGGCGAGGTCGCCCATGACCACGCTCTGCGCCGGCACCGAGGTGATGTACGGCGACACCAGGTGCAGGTAGCCGCGTTCCCCGTACGGCAGGGGCTCCAGGTTCCGGGTGGAGCGGATCGTCACCCGGGACCAGACGGGGGCGTGCAGCCGGTGGTGGTCGCACTCGATGTACGGGATGCAGTGCTCCACCGACCCGAAGGTGTCCCGGATCCGCTCACCCGGGATGCCGAGCTGCTCGGTGACGCGCGCGTACAGCTCCTCCTTCTCGATGCGCCGGTCGGCGTGCCCCTTCCAGCCGCCGCCGAGGACGACGAGCGAACCCTCCGGCAGGCGCAGCGGCGCCATCCCCATGGCCCGCATCCGCTCCAGCGTGAAGAAGAGGAAGGCGGGGAAGCCGAGGATGCGGACCGGGGCGTCCTCCCGCTCGAAGCGGCGCAGCGCGGCGATGCAGCCGAAGGGGTCGAACTCGTGGTCGCCGCCGGTGTTGCGCAGTGCGTACTCGACGCTGCGCGCGGGGGCGAAGTCGCACAGGTAGTTGTCGGTGAAGGCGGTGCCCAGGTTCAGGGACGGGGCCGGCTCGTAGCTGTACAGGAGGTAGTTGACCTCCTGGTCCGGGGTGATCCAGCCGTTGCGCTCGAAGATCCGGGCGACCATGCGCTGGGCGGAGCGGATGGTCCAGTGATCGAAGAACATCTGCGACTTCTGGCCGGTGGTGCCCGACGAGGTCAGGTGCAGTTCGACGTCCTCACGCGGGATGGAGAGCACCTCGTGGCGCTTGAAGAAGTTCGCGTGGACGAGCGGCGTACGGTACGGCTCCGCCGGGGGAGTGGCTTCGTACAGGGAGCGGAAGAACGGGGAGCGTTCGCGGTGCCAGGCGTTGGTCTCCGCCATGGCCGCGGCGAAGAGCTCGTCCATGGCGGGCCCGTGGGCGTACGGGTCGGTCAGGTCGCACAGCTGTTGTACGTGCGGCAGGAGGGCCGGGTCGGGTACGGCGACGGGCGCGAGATGGGGGTTCATACGGTTCATGGGGCAACCTCGGATGGTGTGGGCAGGTGCGCCGCCGCCCAGGCCGACGCGTAGCAGTCCAGGTAGGGCTGAAGGGGTGGTTCGACGGCGACGCCGCGGAAGTCGATCCGCTCGCTGGAGCGGGACAGGACGGCGTAGTCGTGGAATCCGTCGCCGTCCGCGCGCATCGCCGGGTAGAGGGCTCCGGCGACGAACCCCTGGGTGAGGAAGGCGGAGAGCGCCTCCTCGTGGGCGAGCGGCACCAGGGCCTCGACGTAGCCGGCGCCTGCGCGGGCCAGGGCCCGGGTGACGGGTTCGAGGTGGGCGGCCGCGGCCGCCGGGTCGGGGTGGGCGGTCAGCAGCGAGCAGTACCCGCCGGCGCGGTTGAGGTACGCGTACACCTCGAAGCGGCCGTCCTCGGGCGTGAGCAGCACGTTCGGGGTGTGCAGCGGATAGAACCAGCCCTCCGCGCCCGGGAACCGCTCGCGGAAGCGGCGGCGTACGAACGCGGGCGCCTCGATCATCTCCAGCTGCTCGACGCCCCGTTGGCGGTCGGGTGCCGGGCGGCGGCGGCCGGCGGCGGCCCGCACTTCCGGGTAGCCGATGCCGAGGGCATCCCCGGCGGTGCGCAGCAACGGCAGCAGCGCGGCGGGCACTTCGGTGACGGGCACCCGGCGGTCGAGCACACCGGGGGAGTGACGCGCGTAGAGGGCGAGGCTCTCGCGGCTGCTGAGATCCACCGCGTTGGGCAGGATGCCCAGCGGGCGGAAGCCGTTGCGGGCGACGACCCGCTGCGGGCCGGACCCTACGGTGCGGACGGTCGCGTACACCGAGTCCAGCCGGCCCGTGTCCAGCATCCGGGCGCAGAGCGCCTCGGTCAGGGCGGCGGCCAGACCGGCGGAGCGGTACTCGGGGTGCACGGCGATGCCCTCCAGCCGGGCGATGCGGCTGCCGGCCTCGCCGTGGATGGCGGCGGACCCGGTCAGGGCCCCGGTGGCCGCGCAGCGGGCGACGAGCCACAGGGAGTGCGGGTCCGCCATGAGCAGGGCCATCTCGGCCGGGTCCGTCCCGAGCGCCACCGGGTAGTGGGGGCCGTAGACGGCGTAGTAGAGCTGACGCAGTTCGGCGATGTCCGCCCGGGTGGCCTGGGCGATGACCGGGGCGGCGAGGGTACTCACCGGGCGCCTCCCGGGGTTCGCGGCTCCGCCGCGGGCGTGGGCTCGGGCGTACGGCTCCCCGGCAGGGCCAGCGCACAGGCGGCGGGCAGCAGGCCGACGCCCTGCACCAGACACAGCGTCTGCGGGGAGAGGACGTCGCCCGCGGAGCCGAACACCAGGGACGCCACCGGCAGGGAGGCGCCCAGGACGGCCTGCATCACGGCGAAGAAGCCGGGCTTGTCGGCGGTCGGCACCAGCCGCTGGAAGAGGGCCACGAAGCGGACGCTGACGGCTCCGGCGCACCAGCCGGCCACCGCCAGGCAGCCCGCGATGACCAGGCGGTGCGCGAACAGGCCGGGCAGCGCCAGGGCGAGGGCCATCAGACCCAGGCAGTACGCACCGGCCACCGTGGGCCGGCCCGGCACGCGGGTGCCGGTGAAGGCACCGATGAGCGCGCCCGTGCCCAGCGAGGCCTCCAGCAGGGCGACCGTGCCGCCACCGCCGCCGAGGACGGAGCGGGTGTAGAGCGGGATGACGACGAACACGGCGGCGGTGAAGAGGTTCGCCGCGGTGAAACAGACCAGGATCCGGCGTACGTGGGGCAGTTCACCGAGGATGCGGCGGAGCGGGCGCCGCGCGGGCGGTTCGTCCGAGCAGGCCGCGGCCGCCCCCGGGCCGCGGAAGCGGGCGCTCGCGACGAGGACGGCTGCGCCCGCGTAGGCGGCCGCGCAGCCGGCGGCGAGCCAGGCCATGCCGGCCCGGTCGACGGTGAGGGCGCCGAGCAGCGCTCCGCCGAGGCCCGCGAGGGACTGGGTGGACAGCTCGAAGCCGGTGGCCGTCTCGATGTCGGCGTCGTCGACGAGTTCGGGCACGGACGTGGTCAGGCACGGGTCGAAGAACGCCTGGCAGGTGGCCAGCGCGAGCCCGGCGGCGTACACCCCGGCGAGCGGCGGTCCGCCGCCCTGCGCCCACACCGCGAGGACGCCGGCCGTGGCCGCGGCCAGGCCGGCGGCGGTCCGCAGCACCGAACGGTGGGCGAACCCCGCCACGGTCCGGGCCACCACGGGCGCCAGTACCACGGCGGGCAGTGTGCAGGCGGCCATGAACAGCCCGGAGGCCAGACCGCGGGCGTCGCGCACGGCGTAGGCCACGATCCACCAGGACACGCCGACCTGGAACATGCGCACGGCGGCCTGGGTGAGGACCTGGCCCAGCCAGACGGCGGCGAAGGCGCGGTTGCGCAGGATCAGCGGGGTCCGCCGGGCAGTAACGTTCGGGCTCGCGGCCACCGTCTCGGCTGCGGTCCCGGCTGCGGTCCCGGTTGCGACCGCGGTTTCGGCTTCGGTCGAGGGGTCGGGGGCGCAGGCGGGTGCCGGGGCGGTCATGCCGTCGGCCTCTCGTCCAGGACCCGGACGAGCTTGCCCGAGCGCGGGTTGACGGCGAGGTCGCGGTGGCGCGCCCACTCCACGGACACCGGGTGCACGAACCCGGCGCGCACGCTGTCGGGGTACAGCGGCCGTACGGTCTCCAGCTCGGCGACGACGGCCCGGGCCAGCGCCTCCCGCCGTGCGGCGTCGCGGTCGGCGTCGCGCTCGGTGTCATGTTCGCCGACGGGGGCGGTGGCCAGCCGCAGGACGAGCCCGTCGCGGCCGTCCCAGCGGCGGACGACGAGCTGCATGCCGACCACCTGACCTGCGGTGTCGGCGGTGGCCACGGCGTCCTGGGCGTCCTGCGTGTAGAGGGACACGGGGCCGACCCGTACGCCCTCCTCGGCGCGTCCGAGGATCCGGAAGTGCCCCGGTCCGGTGCCGGTCCATTCGGCCCGGTCGCCGGCGGGGTAGCGGATGATCGGCATCAGACGGCGGAACAGGCTCGTGACGACGACCCGGCCGGGGCGTCCCGGCTCGGTGACGGGCTCGTTGGTGGTGTCATCGAGGATCTCGACGACGGAGTACGGGGTGAAGGCCCGGTGTACCCGCGCGTCGGCGCCCGGTACCGGGCGGCCGAGCAGGCCGGCGTCGACGCTGGCGTAGCCGACGGAGCGGGCCTCGGCGCGAGGGAACGCCGTGGCCAGCAGGCGCCGTTGGTCGTCGAAGAGCGCCTCACCACCGAAGAGCAGCAGCTCGACGGAGTCGACGCGGACGCCGGACGCGACCACCTGTTCGGCGAGCCGGCACAGGGTGGTGGGAGTTCCGGTGAGCACCTGCGCCGCGAGATCGCGCAGCGTCGGGATCGTCGACTCCAGCGGCGCGCCCCCGCCGATGGGCAGGCGGACGTTGTCCACGGGCGCGTGGGCGAGCGAGTCGAGGACGAACAGGAAGCTGGCATACAGCTCCCCGGCGTAGAAGAGGTCGGCGACGCGGTGTCCGGGGCGCAGCCCGGTGTCCACCAGGCCCTGCCCGAAGGAGGTGACGAAGGTGCGCCACTCGTCCCGGGTGTAGACGGAGAACTTCGGGGACCCGGTGGTGCCGCCGGTCTTGTAGACCGTGGCCTCGCTGAGCGGGCCGGTCAGTACGCGGCTGTCATGCAGGGTGTTGGCCGCCCAGAACGCCTCCTGGTCGACCACCGGAAGGTCGGTGAGCCGGTCGGCGTGCGCCGGCAGGGACGCGTAGAGGTCCCGGTAGAAGGGCGAGTTGTGACGGGCGAAACGTATGAGGTCCGAGAGTTGCTGGGCGGACATGGGCCTTTGCCTAGGTGACGGAAGTGGGACGGGAGCCACGGCGGGGCACGGCGAGCACAGGGACTCGCCTGCCGCATCTGCCGGTACGAACGGGGGACCCCCCGGCGCCCCCGCCTCCTCGACGCACGTCGAAAGCTGACGTGCAGTCATGATGATGAAACATCAGTGCGCAAGTCACCAAATTGAGCGAATATTCCCGGCCATTGTGGCAACATTCAACAATTCTTGTGGCACGGGTCCTTGTTGTGTCAGTTGTCCGGCATTCGCCACGCGATGAGGGCGAGCGCGGCCACGTCGTGGTGGGCGCGCGCGACGTCCTCGGGTATCTCGGCCAGCAGCGCGCCCAGGTCGGCGTAGCGGACGGCCGGCCGGCGCTCGGCCGTGAAGCGGAGGGCCGTACGGGCCTCCCGCCAGGACCGCACCGGTTCTCCGGCGGCGCCCACGCCCGCGCGGACCCCTGCGGGGAGCAGGTCCGACTGCGACGAGGCGGAATCGGCGGCGGTGTCGGTATCGGTGGCGGTGACCAGGATGCCGGCGTCGGCGAGGGGCGCGGCCTTCACCGGGCGGCCCGGGCAGAGCAGGGCGGCGACCCGGTCCAGCGGAAGGCGGGGAGGGCCGGTGCGCTCCAGCCGGAGCGCGCCGATCTCCTCCTCGTCCAGGGTGATGGGCGCGGTGGTGGACGCGGGTCCGGGCGGGGCGGGGCGGACGCGTCCGTTCCGTCGGGCGAGACGCGCACCACCCGCCCCGTACCGTGCAGCCGGACCCCGGCCGCGCATTCGGCCGGCCCCGCCGAGGACCGGGCCGGTGCGATCAGGTCCACCCGCCGGTGGATCGGCATGCCGTGGAACGCGACGACGCGGATAGCCCCTTCCGCATGCGCGTCCAGGTGCGACAGTCGTGCGGCGAGTGCCTCGCTGCCTGGAGGGCAGGCCGCCCGAGCCGCGCGGGGCGGGTCGGGCGGGCGGCCGCCCGCGCAGGGTCAGTGGGCACCGGCGAGGGCCGGCGGGGGACGGCCGGGGCCGACGAGGGTCAGCGAGGGGAGAGGAGGCAGAACTCGTTGCCCTCCGGGTCGGCCAGAATCCTCCAGGAGATCGCGGACTGGTCGATACCGGGGTCCGTGGCGCCCAGGGCGCGCAGCCGGGCCTCCTCTACCGCCAGGTCGTCGCCGCGGTAGGGGCTGATGTCGAGGTGCACGCGGTTCCACCCGCTCTTGGTGTCGGGGGTGCGGACGAACTCCAGGTAGGGGCCGACGCCTTGGGCGGAACGCATGGTCGCCCCGTCGTCGGTGACCTCGTGGAGCTTCCAGTCCATCGCCTCGTCCCAGAACCGGGCCATCGCCCGCGGGTCGGCACAGTCGACCACCACCGCGGCGATCGGCCCGGTGCCCTCGTAGACCGGACGGGGTTCCAGGACGCAGAACTCGTTGCCCTCCGGGTCGGCCATGACCGTCCAGGGGACGTCGCCCTGCCCCACGTCGGCGAGCGTCGCGCCCAGCTCGCGCAGGCGCGCGACCAGCTCCGCCTGGTGGGCCGCGGAGGTGGTGGCCAGATCGAGGTGCACCCGGTTCTTCCCCGTCTTGGGTTCCGGGCGGGCGATGAGGTCGATGCAGACGGCGCTGGGGTCGGGGTAGGTGAAGCCCACGGGTTCGAGGTTCGTCACGCCGGGCCCCTCGCTGTCGATGCCCCACCCGAGTGCCTCCGCCCAGAACCGGCCGAGCGCGGAGTCGTCGTGGGCCTTCATGTTGATCTGCACGAGTCTCGTAGCCATGCCGAAGATCATAAAAGCTGTCGCAGGTCGGGGCTGCGACTTAACAGCATTAGGCAATATGTTGTCTGTTTGGCGTCATGATGTCATGAATGACACGGATGCGATCAGTCGTCTGCAGGCCGCCAGGGAGCGAGGTGCGGCCGCCCGGCCCAGGGTCGGCGGCTTCCCCTGCCTGACCGAGCACGGAAACGCTGTCGTCCAGGGCGAGCCGCTCGTCACCGGCTTCGCTGTGGCACCGCCGTTCGCCCGGGCCGGCCTGATCGCGGCGCTGCGTGCGGACCAGTCCGGGGAGACGACGTTCCGCGAGTTCGTCCGCGGCCGCTGGGCTGCGGGCATCGTCCGGTACGACGTCGACACCGCCGCCCGCACCTGCACCTACTACGGGGCGGACGGCGCGTCCTACACCGAGGACTATCCAGCCGTCGTGCTCCCCTGAGCGGGGCGCGGGCCCGGGGCTCGCGGGGCTGGGCGCGGGCCGCAGGGCGAACGGCGTACGGGAAGCGGCACGGCGGGAGAAGCGGCGGCGGGACAAGGTGGCCGGAGAAGGTGCGGCGGGGGAACCTTCGGCGCCCCGCGGGCTGTCGCCACCGCACGCGGTCGCGCCCGTGGCAGACTCGGTCCCCTCCGGCCCGGCCGCCGCGCAGCGGGCGGGACGCCCCACTCCGATGAGCAGCCCACGGATCAGCCGCGCCCGCCGTCGGCCGCGCCCGATTCCGGGCCCGGTCCCGCGGGAGGCCCCGTGCTCCGCCGACTCGCCCACCCCTGCCGCCACCGCCCGCACCGACTCCATGGCCGCCACCGCCCGCACCGACCCCACGGCCACCACCACCGCCGCCACCGCACGCGGGCCGTCGCCCTCGCCGTGGCCGGCCTGGCGCTCCTCCTCACCGCGGGCACCTCCGGCGCGGCGGCCCCCGCCGTACCCGCCCCCGGGTCGGTACCCCGTACGCCGTCGGCCACGGCGCCGACGACCGCCGTGCCCGACGCGCCCGGCAGCGCGACCCCTCTCTCGGGCTACGCCGTCCAGTCCACCGCCAAGGTCACCGACACGGCCGAAGCCGTGTCCAGCCCCGGCTATCCGGCCACCGGCTGGTATCCCGCGGGCCCCCGGTCCACCGTCCTCGCCGCGCTGCTCGCCGCGGGCGTGTACCCGGACCCCTTCCACTCCACCCGGCAGAAGCTGATCCCCGCCGCGGACTTCACCGTGCCCTGGTGGTACCGCTCCGACTTCACCCTCGCCGACACGACGGCCCGTACCCACCTGGACCTCAGCGGCGTCATCTCCGCCGCCGACGTCTACGTCAACGGACACCGGATCGCCACCACCGGCACGGTCACCGGCGCCTACACCCGCCACGAGTTCGACGTCACCGCCCTCGTCAGGCCCGGAACCAATACCGTCGCCTTCCGGATCCAGCCCAACAATCCGCGCAAGCACCTCACCATGGGCTGGCTCGACTGGCTGCAACCGCCCCCGGACCAGAACATGGGCATCGTCCGCGACGTCACCGTCCGCCGTGCCGGACCCGTCGCCCTGCGCGACGCCCACGTGGTGACGGCCCTCGCCATGCCGTCCATGGCGTCCGCCGACCTCACCGTCAAGGCCCGGCTGCGCAATGACTCCGACGTCACCGTCACCACGACCCTGTCCGGCACCGTCAGCGGCGGCGCGCCCTTCGGCCGCAGTGTCACGCTGGCCCCCCACGAGACCCGGGCGGTGGTCTTCGCACCCGCCGAACACCCGGCGCTGCGGCTGGAATCGCCCCGCGTGTGGTGGCCGGCCCAGATGGGCGGGCAGCCGATGTACGCGCTCGACCTCACGGCCACCGTGAACACCACCCCCTCCGACACCGCCCACCAGGCCTTCGGCATCCGCGACGTACGCGCACCCCTCAACGCGGACGGCGCCCGCCAGTACGAGATCAACGGCCGCCCCCTCCTCGTCAAGGGCGGCGGCTGGTCCCCCGACGAGTTCCTCCGCTGGGACTCGACCTACACCGAGGACCGTCTGAAGTACGCCCTCGACCTCGGCCTGAACACCCTGCGCCTGGAAGGACACATCGAGCCCGACGAGTTCTTCGACCTCGCCGACCGGCACGGCATCCTCACCCTCCCCGGCTGGGAGTGCTGCACCAAATGGGAGGGCGAGACCAACCGCTCAGGCTCCGGCGAACGTTGGACCACCGCCGACCACTCCGTGGCCCGGGCCTCGATGGCCGCCGAGGCCGCCCGGCTGCGCCACCACCCCAGCGTCATCTCCTTCCTGATCGGCAGTGACGCCGCACCGAACGAGGAGATCGAACGCGGCTACCTCGACGCGCTGAAAGCCGCCGACTGGACCGCCCCGGTGATCCCCGCCGCCTCCGACACCTCGTCCCCGATCACCGGCCGCTCCGGCATGAAGATGACCGGACCGTACGACTGGGTCCCGCCGGGCTACTGGTACGACAAGCGCGAGGGAGGGGCGAGCGGTTTCAATTCCGAGACCAGCGCCGGCCCCGACATCCCGACCCTCGACACCCTGCGTCGCATGATGACCCCGGCCGAACTCGAAACCCTGTGGAAGGACCCGACCGCCCCCCAGTACCACCGCTCCCCGTCCGCCACCTTCGACACGCTGGAGCTCTACGACGCCGCCCTCACTGCCCGCTACGGAGCCCCGGCGAGCCTGGAGGACTACGTACGCAAGGCGCAGCTCGCCCAGTACGAGAACGTACGCGCGCAGTTCGAGGCGTACGCCCGCAACGCCAAGGATCCCTCGGACCCGTCGACGGGCGTCGTCTACTGGATGTTCAACAGCGGCTGGACCTCGCTCCACTGGCAGCTCGTGGACCGCTACCTCGACCAGGGCGGCGCCTACTTCGGCGCGAAGAAGGCGAACGAACCCCTGCACGTCCAGTACGGCTACGACGACCGCTCCGTGACGGTCGTCAACAACCGCACCGCGCCCGCCTCCGGACTGACCGCCCGGGTGACGCTCTTCGCCCCCGACGGCACACAGAAGTACGACCGCACGGCGACCGGCCTGAGCGTCGCCGCCGACGGCGCGAGCAGCACCGTGCTCACGGTTCCCGAGTCGGTGCCGGGCCTGCCCACCACGTACCTGGCCAGGCTGCTGCTCACCGACGCCGCCGGACGGGAGGTGAGCCGTAACGTCTACTGGCTCTCCACCGAGGAGGACGTCCTCGACCACGAGCGCAGCGACTGGTACCACACGCCCACCACCTCCTACGCCGACCTGCGCGGGCTGGCCGCGATGCCGCGGACGGCGGTCGCCGCCACGGCCTCGACGACGGCCGGCGCCTCCGGGACGTCCACGACAACCGTGACCCTGCGCCACGCGGGCACCGGCGGCACCCCGGCCCTGCTCACGGACGTCCACCTGGTGGGGGAGCAGGGAACACCGGTGCTGCCCGTGCGGTGGACCGACAATCAGGTCAGCCTCTGGCCGGGGGAGTCGGTCACGCTGACGGCGACGTACCGGACCGCGGACCTGCACGGCAGCGCGCCCCGGCTGCGGATCTCCGGCTGGAACACGCCGACGTCGACGATCCCGGCGGCCTGACGGCGGCCCGGCCCCGCGGCAGGGGGTCAGGCCACCAGCGCGGCGGCCTCCCGCCGGGCCTGAAGGAGCCAGGCCCGGCGGGTCTCGTCGGTGGAGTCGGTGACGGTACGGAAGACCACCCGGCGTACGTCGGCGACTCCCACGTACGGCAGGACACACGCGGCCCAGATCCGCTGGAGCGGGTCGCCGAACTCGCTCTCCTCACGCTCGCCCGGGGTGTCGGAGGTGTTCAGCACGAGGGCCCGGCCGGCCGACAGCAGCCCGGCGGGCTCGCCGTCGGCGGTACCCAGCTTGTAGGCCACGCCGGGTACGAGGACGCGCTGGACCCAGCCCGTCAGGACGGCCGGCGGCATGCCCCACCAGTTCGGGTGGACGAACACCAGGGCGTCGAGCCCGGCCACCTCCCGCCGGTGCTGAGCCACGCGCGGATCGTCCGCGCTCGCGGCCGCGAAGACGGTGCCCGTCTCCGCGGCGGACAGCAGGGGCGGAAAGCCTTCGGCGTACAGATCGTGCGCGACCACCCGACACCCCCGCTCCTGCAGCTCCTCCACGACGGCGTCGAACACCGCATGGTTGAAACTGCCCGCCCGCGGATGAGCGAGGTACACCCCGACACGCATGATCCGTTCCCCCCCGGTCGACCCCGGCCGTGGCCCATTGTCCCCGACCGCCACCGACGGCCCACCGTGGCCCAGGTGGGATCAGCCGACGGGCGGGGTCCAGTCGGCCGGGAGGCCGGACTGGCTGAGGACGGTGGCCAGGCTGTAGTGGTCCTTGTCGGAGGTGATGCGGCAGCGGTTCCTGTCGAGGTCGAGGATGGTCGTCATCGGTACGGCGAACGGCTTGGGCGCGCCCTTGAGGTGGCCGGAATACACGGCGCGGACGGTGACGCGGTGCCCCTCGACACGGGTGGTGCGGACGGTGACGTGGACGTTGTCGATGAGGGAGTCGGCGCGGGCCTTCCACCCGGAGATCTCCTTGCGGCCACGGAAGGTGACGGCCACGGCCTCGTCGGTGTACGTGCCGTCGGCGGTGAACAGGGCGCCGAGGGCCCGGGGATCGGTGCCGTTCCAGGCGTCGGCCCAGGCGGTGACGATCCTCGGCGCAGGTCGGCCTGTGTCCTGCGCGGCATGGGCGGCGGAGGCGGTGGCGCAGAGCGCCGCGGCGGCGGTCAGCACGCCGACGGTAAGGAGCTGGCGGGACGTCATGACGGGACTCCTTCGAGGAGGGGATGGTTGCGCGGAGGCGGGTGCCGGTCGAACACGTCGGCGCGTTCGACCGGCACCCGTCACACACGGTCGCGTCGAGCGCTGTCCACTCTCCAGCCCCCCACCGCGCCGGAGACTGCCCACCACTGTCCACCCCCGTCCACAACCCCGCGGTCCGGTTGCGCTCTAGACTGCGCAGTTCAACGCCGTCAACGGCGGTCCGAGGAGGAGGGGATGAGAGCCGTGGTGCACGACCCGCCCTGGCTGCACGTGATTGCGGCAGGGGGTGCCCTCCCCGTCGATCTTCTGCTGCCCGCGACGGGCACGACGTACGTGGCGCGGGTCGACGGCCGGGAGATGGCCGACCTCGACGGCGTTTTCCAGAGCTTCTACGACGGACTGCGGCTGCCCGACTACTTCGGGTGGAACTGGAACGCCCTGCACGACTGCCTCCGTGACCTGCACTGGCTGCCCGCGGAGCACCGCGTACTGATCGTGGAGGCAGCCGACGAGGCACTCCCGGACGATCCCGACGAGCGGCTGGTGCTGTTCAGGGCCTTGCTGCGCGCCGGGAGGCGCTGGTCGTACACGCGGAAGCCCGACGGTGTCGAGCTCGGCAGGCTCGTGCTGGTCCTGTACTGCGACGCCGGAACCGTGCCGTCCCTCCGGGAACAGCTGCAGTCGTGCTGGGCAGAGGTGACCGCGTCGCCCTCGTAGACGCTCGCGTATGCGGATGAGCGTTTCGGCTATGTCGCGTCTCGGGCCGTTCGACTTGACTGAGGGCATGACGAACACGACGGACACGACGAACTCGATGAACTCGACGAACACGACGAAGAGCGACACCCGGGCCCTCACCCTCGTCATCGGTGGGAACGGCAAGACCGGCCGCAAGGTCGCCGAGAAGCTGACGGCCCAGGGCCGGCCCGTCCGGGTCGGGTCCCGCAGCGGGACGCCGGCCTTCGACTGGAACGAGCCCACCACCTGGCTCCCGGCACTGGAGGGCGTCGGCCGGGTGTACGTGACCTACTACCCCGACCTCGCCTTCCCGGGTGCCCCCGAGCAGGTGGGCGCCTTCGCCGAGGCCGCGGTCGCCGCCGGGGCCCGCCGCCTCGTGCTGCTGTCCGGGCGGGGAGAGGAGGCCGCGCAGCTCAGCGAGGAGAAGCTGAAGGCGTCCGGGGCCGACTGGACGGTCGTCCGGGCCAGTTGGTTCAACCAGAACTTCGACGAGAGCTTCTTCCTGGAGCCGGTACGGGCCGGGGTGATCGCCCTGCCGACCGCGGACGGGGTCGAGGCGTTCGTCGACACCGAGGACATCGCCGACGTGGTGGTGGCCGCGCTGACCGACGACCGGCACATCGGCAGGACCTACGAGCTGTCGGGCCCCCGGCTCATGAGCTTCGCCGACGTCGCAGCCGAGCTGTCGCAGGTCACCGGCCGGGAGATCGTCTACGTACCGGTCACGGACGAGGCCTACCGCGCGGAACTGCGGGAGCACGGTGTCCCGGAGGACTTCGCCGAATTGTTCACCCTGATCGTGGACGGGCGCAACGCGCACCTCGTCCACGGGGTCGAGGAGGTCCTGGGCCGCCCGCCCAGGGACTTCGCGGACTTCGCCCGCGAGGCGGCGGCCACCGGCGTCTGGGACGTCCCTTCCGCCTGACCGGCCGGGAGCGCGGTGGTGGAGAAGATGTACGCATGGACATGTTGACCGGCCTGCTCGAAGGCCCCCAGGCCCGGGGGGCCTTCCTCCTCAAGTCCGTCCTCAACCCGCCGTGGGCCATGCGGATCGAGGACCGCGCTCCGCTGTCGATCGCGACGATGGTGCGCGGTTCCGCGTGGCTGCTGCCCGACGGGGGAGAGCCGGTACCGGTCGCCCCGGGCGACGTGGCGTTGGTGCGCGGGCCCGACCCGTACACGGTGGCCGACTCCCCGGACACACCGGTGACGGTGACGGTGGGAGCGGACCAGCGGTGCAGCACACCGGAGGGGGAGGACGTCACGGACTCCATGGCGCTGGGGGTGCGGACCTGGGGAGCCGCCCACCAGCACGCCGGTTCGGCGGTGATGCTCAGCGGCACCTATCAGGCGCCGAGCGAGATCGGCCGCCGGCTGCTGGGCGCACTGCCGAAGATCCTGGTCAGGCCGGCGAAGGCCGCGGACGCGACGCTGATCGACCTGCTCGCCTCCGAGATCTCCAGCGAGGAGCCGGGCCAGGAGGTGGTGCTGGACCGGCTGTTGGACCTGCTCCTGATCGGGGTCCTGCGGGCGTGGCCGTCGGCGGCCGGTTCGAGCGCGCCCGCCTGGTTCCGCGCCCAGAGCGATCCGGTGGTCGGCCCGGCGCTGCGGCTGCTGCACGAGAGCCCGGCGCACGCGTGGACCGTGGCGGAACTGGCCGTACGGGTCGGGGTGTCACGGGCGCAGTTGGCCCGCCGGTTCAGGGAGGTGATGGGGGAGCCGCCCGTCGGCTATCTGACGGGCTGGCGGCTCGCGCTGGCGGCGGACATGCTGCGTGAGCCGGACGCTACGGTCGAGAGGGTGGCCCGCCGGGTCGGTTACGGCAGCGCCTTCGCCCTGTCGGCGGCCTTCAAACGGGTCCGGGGGATGAGCCCCCAGGCCTTCCGTGCGGGCGGGTCCGGGCCCGGGGCGGGGCTGGCGCCGGGGCCCGGGGGAACGGTGGTCCTCAGCCCGCCGGAGGTGCGGCCGGGGCGAGGGTGAGAACGCCCACCCGTTCGTCACCGCTGAGTTCGCCGGTGGGGGTGAACCCGAGTCCCAGGTAGAAGGGTTCGGGACTGCCGGGGCCGAGGTGCCAGCTGACGTGGACCGCCGCGTGGGACCCTCGGCGGCGGATCTCGTCGACGACGGAACGCACGGCGAAGCGGCCGTAGCCCTTGCCCTGGTGGCCGGCGTCGATGTTGAGGCGCCAGATGCCGCTGCGCCGGTCTGCCGGGTCGGCCGCCGGGTCCCAGACGATGTCGTGGAAGGCCATCACGAAGCCGACGACATCGTCTCCGTCGACGACGGCGCGCGGCCAGGCGCAAGTGGGGTGGACGTACGCCTCGGCAAGGGACTTCACGACGGGGGACACCAAGTGCGTCTGATCGGGGCGCACTTGCACGGCACACACCGCGTCGAAGTTGTCGGCGGTGACGGGTTCCGTTCGCAGGGTCCGCTGCGGCGGGACGATCATGGCGGGCATGACGTCACCCTAGCGCCCCCCGCTGCCCCACCCGGGAAGCCCTTCGGAGGGGTACTGCTCCTGCCGCTGTCAAGACACGAATGTCCGAGACATGACCGGCGGCCCCGCAGTCCTGTCTGGTGGAGGTCAGCGCCGCCGCACAGCGGCACGGGAGAGGTGAGTGGCGATGACTCCTCAGGACGAGCGGTATGCGTCGGCCCTACGGGCGGCAAGACGCTGGGTGGCCGCCGACCGCGTACCGGTGGAATCCGACGGCCTCGCCCTGGCCCGGTCCGTCAACGACCACGTGCGACGGACGGGAAAACACTTCCTGCCGGAACACATGCTGATAAGGCTGAGGAAAATCCGTGACCGGAATGCGGCGGACCTCCCGTTCCTCGATACTTTTCTCGACTGTGTCCTGGACAAACACGAGAACCGCTTCTGGAATCGCACGTACCTTTCGCTGCCGGTTCTGGAGCTGCTCCTGGACGGGCGGAATTCCGTACGGAGCGCGGAGCGGATGGCCACCCTGCTCATGGCCGATGTCGTCCGCTTCGAGGCCGGGGCCGCGACCGGGTCGCGGGAGGGCCCCGGCCGGGGCCGGCCGGACGCGGCGACGGTCCGGACGCGGCTGCGGCACGCCCTGAGGTTCGTGGCCGCGGGCCCCGGCGGGGCGGAGGCCGGCGACCTGCCGTCACGCCTGGACGGAATTCCCGGGTCCCGGCTGCGGGAACTCACCGACCGCCTGCCCGGGCCCCCGGCCACAGAAGGCTGGGCGTGGTTCGACGTCACCGTCCAGCCGGTCTACGTACTCCACGACGAATACTTCTTCATCCGCATCCTCCAGGCCCATGAAATGCTCTTCACGGCGATGGCGAACCATGTGAAATCGGCTGTTTCCGCATTGAGGGCGGGACGTCCTGGAGAAAGTGCCGAGCGAATAGACGACGCGGCGGTGATCTTCGAGCGGGCCGCGGGACTGTTCCGCACGGTCGCCACGATGCGCGCGGAACACTTCTCTGCCTTCCGCCACTACACCCAGGGGGCCAGCGCCATCCAGTCCGAGCAGTACAAGCGCTTCGAGAGCCTCTGCGGAGTGCCGCCGGCCCCGCGGCTGCACTCGGCCGCCTTCACGAGCGTGCCCGCCGTACGGGCCGAGGCGCGGGCGGCCGGCCACGACACCGTCACCCGCGCCTACCTCGACCTCCGCCGCGGAGGAGGGCCCGACCGGGCGGAATGGGACCGCCTCGACACCGCGCTCGGCCGGCTGGAGGGCCGGCACCAGCGGTGGAAGTCGGCCCATCGCGGCCTGGCTGCGCGGATGCTCGGCGACGCGCACGGATCCGGGTACACCGACGGCGTCCCGTACCTGACCGGAGCCCTGGAGAACCGGCTGTTCTGGCAGCTGCCCGCGAGCCGCTGAGCGGCGTAGACCTTCCGGCGGGTGACATCCCCGGGGCGTCGGGCGTTGGTCTGGGCATGGACATGGACGACGTGGTGGACCTGCTGGACGCACTGCTCGACGGGGTCACCGAGCCCCGCCTGAAGCTGATCAGCGCGGACGAGGCGCGGGCGCTGATGGTGCTGCTGGGGGTGCTGGAAGGCGACGGGCAGCCCGAGGAGATCCGCCGCGCGGCCGGCGACATGCGCTACCGGATCAGCACCCGCCTGGCCTGACACCCCGGCCGCCCCGGCGCGCGTCCCCGGGGCCGGTGGGCCGGTCCTGATGGCAATCCTGCCGTCGGGCAGACTGGCGAGGTGATCATTGCGCAGCCGGTCCTGGAGGTCCAGCAGTGCTGCGGCTTCGCCCTCTGGCCGGTGGCCGAGGCGGAGCCGTACGGCTTCCTGCCGCTCAGCGGCGCGCTGTCCCCGGCGGAGGTGGGGACAGCGGTCATGTCTGTTGCCGCGTGCAACGACCGGCAGCCCGACGAGGGACGCCCACCGCGGCCCGCCGACCCGCTCGGAGCCTTCCTGCACGGCCTGCTCACCGCGGAGGACCTGTTCGCATCCGGCGGGCTTCGGGTCACCGACAGGTCCCGGGACCGGTGATGCCGAGGCTCGGGACGTACCGGAACGCGGCCGGGCAGCCGCTGGTGTCGCGGGGCCCGCGGGGGAATATCGTCGTCAACCCGGACGACGCGCACGGCCTGGAGCTGCGGCACGCGGCCCCGGCCTGCTGCGGAGCCGCCCCGGACGGCGGCATGAGCCAGGTGTGCGCGGCCTGCGGAACCCTCGTCGCGACCCTCTCCTCCGACTGCGCCATGCCGTACGAGCTCCGCCTCTCGGCCGCGCACGTCCGCGCGGTATCCCCGACGGGACCATGACCCGCAGGCACATGTGTGCCGACGCCCCCGGGCTCAGGCACAGTCGTAGCGTTCCTTGACCGGGCGCCCCGGGCAGCTCCGGCACTCGAAGAGGTAGACCCCGCCCGCGTCACCGAGCATCAGGCCCGTGGCTTCGTAGTGGACATCCTGGTCCTCGACGGGGGTCCACGTCCGCCGGGACTCCGCGTCGGCCTCCCAGCTCTCCACCGTCAGCAGGTGGGCCATCTGCTCTCCGCACACGGAGCAGTCCGGCCACTGCGGATCCTGGCACCAGCCGGGGTACCCGCCCAGCTTGGTCCCCGGAGCGGTGGACAGGTGGTAGTGGTAGTCCCAGCCGGTCTCCGCCTCCACCTGCTCGAAGCGCGACTCCAGGGCGTCCCAGAGCTCGTCGGGCAGGTCCCAGCTCGGGTACTCCGTGACCAGCTCCGGGTGGACGACGCAGGGCCTCGGCACATGGCCGTACACGTCCGCGGCGGGAACCGCCGGTGCCTCGCGGACGTTCGCGACGGCCGCAGCGTCCCGCCAGTGGACCTCCGGAGCCACCCAGCATCCGTCGTGGGACCGCGGACACCACAGCACTTGCAGGAGGTCACAGCCGGTCGGGAACGGTACGAGGCCCAGGGCGTCGGCGGCGTGGACCTGCACGACCGGCACCATCGCGGACCCGTGGTGCTCCGGGCACACCGGCCACGCCTCGTCCTGCGGCCACAGCAGCGGACCGCCCACCGAACTGTCCCGGTACGTCGGACTCCCCGCACGCGGATGCAGCCGGACCGCCTGCCGCCGGAACGGCGCGACCTCGGGGAACAACTGCTCGACGTCCAGGGGCCGGGGTGGCGTACGGCGGGTCATGGCCCACAGGCTACGCGCCCGGTCGCCGCAGGTGCGGGCCCGCGGTTCCCGGCCGCCGTTCCCCGCCACGGTTCCCGGCCGCGGTTCCCGGCCGCGGTTCCGGGACGGCAGACTGCGGGGGTGAACTCCCACTCCGGCTCGTATCCCGTCCTTTATCCCGACCTGGTCGCCGCGGGTGGTCTCGCGTCCGCCCTGGAGGGCGTCGCCGCCGAACTCGGGGCCGAGATCGCCGTGGTGCCCGGCGACTGGGGGCCCCTGATATCGGCCGGCATCGCCGCCCCGCATCCCGGGCGGAGACCGCTGTCCGTGCGGGCCGGGGCCGACCGGCGCCGGTTCGCCGTGGCCGGCTGGAGCGCGGGGATCGAACTGGTCACGGGAGAGACCCCGGACCTCCGCGACGTAGTGCGCGCCGGCGTGGCGTGGGGAGCGGGGAAGGGTCTCGCCGAGCTGACCGCCCTGCTGCCGTTCCTGCACTTCGGCGAACTCGCCGGGGCCCACGAACGCGGACCGGCAGCGGTGGTGGACGTGCAGTGGCGGCGGATACGGGAACAGGCCGCCGCCGAGCCGCAGTTCCCGGAGTTCGGCCTGCTCGTCGAGGCGGCGTACGCGGAGCCGCGGCTGCGGCAGCTGTACCCCTTCTCCAGCCACTGGACGCTCGGCTTCAACGCCCACACCGGCTCGCCCTGCCCTCCCGTGATCGCGGTCAGCCCGGCGCACGACGGGCACCCCTACCGCGTCCGGGATTCCCCCCACGGCGACTGCCTCGGTGAAGCCGCCACGGCAGCGAAGGCCGTAGGCCTGGCCGTGGCCCACCTGCCGGCCGGCACCGGGGCCGCCGTCGCCGGTGCCGCGGAGTGATCCGAGCCGGCTGCCGCGGCGTCGCTCGCGCGAGGTGTGGAAGGACCGGAGCGGAAAGACCTGGCCGCGGCGGAAGCGGGACTCGGCGTCCGGCTGCCCGCGGCCCTGCGCGAGGCGTACCGGCTCTTCGGACGGGCCTCATGGCCCCTGGCCGGACGGCACCGGACCTTGACCGGCTGCGCGAGCTGATCGACGGCGACTGGCCCGACGGATAGCCTCCGGCGGACGGCGCTCCGGCGGACGGCCGCCGACACGCCCGGGCCGGGGCGGCGTCGTTGCGCTCGGGTGCCCGCCGTGACTGACTTGACCGACTTGAATGACTTGATTGATCGACAGGACACACCGGAACACGGACCACGACGGGGAGGCGGACACCATGGGTCTCAAGAGGGCGGTCTACGAGCAGGAGTTGCTGCGGCTGCAGACGGAGCTGGTCAAGCTCCAGGAATGGGTCCGCACGGAGGGCGCCCGACTCGTCGTCGTCTTCGAGGGCCGCGACGCGGCGGGCAAAGGCGGAACGATCAAGCGGGTCGCCGAGCACCTCAACCCCCGTATCGCCCGCATCGCGGCCCTGCCGAAGCCGACGGAGCGCGAACGCGGCCAGTGGTACTTCCAGCGCTACGTGGAACACCTGCCGGCCGCCGGCGAGATCGTGCTCTTCGACCGCAGCTGGTACAACCGCGCCGGAGTGGAGCACGTGATGGGCTTCTGCACCCCCGCGGAGCACCAGCGCTTCCTGCGCCAGTGCCCCATCTTCGAGCGCATGCTGGTGGAGGACGGGATCCTGCTCCGCAAGTACTGGTTCTCCGTCAGCGACGCCGTCCAGGAGGACCGCTTCCGCCGCCGTACCGAGGACCCGCTCCGGCGCTGGAAGATCTCCCCGATGGACCTGGAGTCCCTCACCCGCTGGGAGGCGTACTCCCGGGCCAAGGACGAGATGCTCGTCCACACGGACACGGAGGACTGCCCCTGGTACGTGGTCGAGAGCGACGACAAACGCAGCGCGCGGCTGAACATGATTGCCCACCTGCTGTCCTCGGTCCCCTACGAGGACGTGGCCCTGCCGTCGATCACCCTTCCGCCGCGCCCCGCGTCGACGGGCTACGTGCGCCCGCCCAAGGACCTCCAGCACCCCGTCCCCGACCACGCCGCCACCCTCACCGACTGACGACCCGACCCACCCCCTCCCGGCCGTCCGTCAGCCGGCGCTGCTGTCCGTCTCCGCCGACGGGTCGTGCAGCTCCTCGGCGAGGAGGTCCATCAGCAGGCCGTCGTGCCAGGTGCCGTCGTCGCCGCGTTCGTACTGCCGCATGATGCCGACGGGCCGGAAGCCGACCTTCGTGTAGCAGCGGATGGCGGCGGCGTTGTCGGCGGCCGGGTCGATGACGAGCCGGTGGAAACCGGCCTCGTGGACGAGGTGCCGGGCGAGGGTCGCGACGGCGTCGGTGCCGAGCCCCCGGCCGTGTACCGCAGGGTCCAGGAAGAGGTCGATGCCGGCGTGCCGGTAGTCGGGGTCTTCCTCGGCGTGCCACTGGATCATGCCGATGATCCGGTCCTGCTGGTAGATCGTCAGGCAGTGCGTGCCGGGATCCGCCAGGTCCTCCGCGACATCGGCCACGAGATCGTCGCCGCCGCGCCAGCGGGCCCGTACCTCGGGAGTGGCGCGGATCGCGGCCAGCCCGGGGACGTCGTGGGGTTCGGAGGGCCGGAGTTCGAGGGCGTCGCCGCACAGCACTGTCATGTCCCGCAGCCTACGGTTCCGGGCCCCTCGCCGGGCGTGAGGCCGCCGACCGCGGACAGCCGCACCCTGCGCACCCGAAGCGTGGACGATCTTGGGGGTGAGTGCTTGACGCGGGGGCGGTGGGGCGACAGCCTTGCCCGGAGTTACCGAGAGGTACGGGGCGAAGGGGCGGGTGGGCATGGACCGGGACGACGCGGAGTTGATGTTCCAAGGGGTCGAGCAGCAGGCCGAGTCGGTGCGTACCGGCAAGGTCACCTCCCGCGCCCTCGTCGAGGCCGCGCTACGCCGCATCGCCCGGTTCGACCCCGCTCTCGGAGCCTTCCGCGTCGTCCTCGCCGAGCAGGCGCGCGCGGAGGCCGACGCCCTCGACGCGGAGACGGAGGGGAACCCCCAGCAGGCGCACGGCCCGCTCCACGGCGTGCCCATCGCCGTCAAGGACGAGCTCGACGTCGCCGGGCAGGTCACCACCTTCGGCGGCGCCGCCAACCACACCCCCGTCGCCGCCGATTCCGAAGCCGTGCGCCGGCTGCGCGCCGCCGGAGCCGTCGTCATCGGCAAGACGACGATGCCCGAGTTCGGCCAGTGGCCCTTCACCGAGTCCGACACCCACGGAACCGCCCACAACCCCTGGGACATCACCCGCACCCCCGGCGGCTCCAGCGGCGGCAGCGCCGCCGCGGTCGCGGCCGGACTCGTCGGCGCCGCGCTCGGCGGCGACGGCGGCGGATCCATCCGCATTCCGGCCGCGTGCTGCGGGCTGTTCGGCCTCAAGCCCCAGCGCGGCCGGGTCTCCACCGCCCCGAACGCGCACCTCTGGTACGCCCTCGGCACCGTGGGACCGCTGACCCGCAGCGTCCGCGACGCCGCCCTGCTCTACGACGTCCTCGCCGGCACCACCCCCGCCGACCGCTGGAGTGCCCGCCCCGTCACCACCGGGTGGCTGCGGGCCCTGGAGACCCCGCCCGGCCGACTCCGCATCGGCTATTCGGCCAAGCCCGCCGTACCCGGTGTGCGCCCGCATCCCGAGCATGTCGAGGCCATGCTGGAGACCGTACGGGCGCTGCGCGAACTGGGGCACGACGTACGGGAGGTCAACCCCCGTTACCCGGACGCGACGGCTCCGTTCGCGGCGCAGTTCTGCGGCGGGGTGCGCGCGGAGGCCGCCGCCGTCGAACGCCCCGACCTGCTGGAGGCGCGTACCCGGAGCACGCTCGCGCTCGCCCGCCTGGTCCCCGAATCCGCCGTGGAACGCGGGATCAGGGCGGGGGAGCGGCTGGCGGAGCGCGCCGACCGCATGTTCACGACCATGGACCTGCTGCTGACCCCGGTCGTCGCCGCCCGCCCACGCCCGGTGGGCGCGCTGGACGGCGCCGGTCTGCTGACGGCGCTGGCGCGTTCGCGCCCGATGGTCGCCTACACCGCGCTGTGGAACGTCACCGGTCACCCGGCGGCCTCCGTGCCCGCGGGCCACGGCACGGACGGGCTTCCGCTCGCCGTGCAGCTGGTGGGCCGCCGCGACGACGAGGTGGCGGTGCTGCGGGTGGCGGCGCAGTTGGAGGAGGTCCGGCCGTGGGCCGGGCGCCGCCCGCGGCTCACGACCCCCTGACGGCCGCTGGCCGCCTCTGACGGAGTCCCGGCACGCGGACGCCTCCGCACGGGTACGGGTACCCGTGCGGAGGCGGGGAGCGGAGTCCGTCCGGCCGGTGCTGCTACTTCACCGAGCCGGCCATCACGCCCTGGACGAAGTGCCGTTGGAAGGCGAAGAAGACGACCAGCGGGACCACCAGTGACAGGAACGCCCCGGGTGCGAGTACACCGATGTTGCTGCCGAACTGCCGCATCTGGGACTGCAGCGCGACCGTGAGCGGCTGCGACCCGGTGTCCGCGAAGAGCAGCGCCACGAGCATGTCGTTCCAGACCCAGAGGAACTGGAAGATGGCCAGGCTCGCGATGGCCGGACGGCCGAGCGGCAGCACGAGCCGGGAGAAGATCCGCCACTCGCTGCCGCCGTCCATCCGGGCGGCCTCCAGCATCTCGCGCGGGATCTCGGCGAAGTAGTTGCGCAGCAGGAAGATCGCGAAGGGCAGTCCGTAGGCGACGTGGAAGAGGACCACTCCCGCGATCGTCCCGAACAGGCCCACGGCACCGAACAGTTTGGCCACCGGCAGCAGCCCGATCTGCACGGGTACCACGAGGAGTCCGACGACGACGAGGAAGACGGCGTCCCGGCCGGGGAACTCCAGCCACGCGAAGGCGTATCCGGCGAGCGCCGCGATGACGACCACCAGGACGGTGGTCGGCACGGAGATCAGGACGGTGTTCCAGAAGGCCGCCCCGATGCCGGAATCCCTCAGCAGGGCGCTGTAGTTGTCCAGGGACAGCTGGGAGGGATCGGTGAGGGCGGTCCACCAGCCCTCGGTGGCGTTGTCCTGCTCGGAACGCAGGGAGGACAGGAGCAGGCCCGCCAGCGGTGTGATCCATACGAGGGCGACCAGGATCAGGACGCCCTGGACGACGGAGCTGCCCAGGAGCCGGGAGATCCGGCCCCCACGGCGGCGCCCGGGCGCGGATCCGGGCGGCGTCGCGGACAACCGCGTGGACGTTCGTACGGACGGCTGCCGGGATGCCTGCGCGGTCGGTTGCCCGGACCGGCTGACGGGCCCGAGCGCCGTCGTCCGCCCGGACGGGCCGCGCCGCTCGACGGTGCTGTGGCCGCTCATGCTCCACTCCTTCGGAAACGCCGGACATTGAAGATCATCGCGGGGACGACGAGGAGCAGGAGCACCATGCTGAGCGCGCTGCCCAGCCCCTGGTCGTTGCCACCGCCGAAGGAGACCAGCCACATGCGGGTGGCCAGGACGTTCGCCTCCTCCTGGACCGGTCCGGGGGCGATGATCCAGACGAGGTCGAAGACCTTCATCACGTTGATGACCAGGGTCACGAAGACCACGGTGAGTACCGGTGCGAGCAGCGGCACCGTGATCTTGCGGAAGATCTGGCCCTCGGTGGCGCCGTCCATGCGTGCGGCCTCCAACGCGTCGCGCGGGATGGCCGCGAGGCCGGCGCCGATCAGGACCATCGAGAAGCCGGTCCAGACCCACAGGTAGGCGCCGATGATGGCGGGTGTGACCAGCGCGGGGCCGAGCCAGTTCACGCCCTGGTACGGGGCTTCGAAGTTGGCGGCGGGCAGCCGGACGGTGTAGTCGCCGTCGGCCAGGCCGGCGAATCGGAAGGACCCGTCGTCGGCCGTGGTGGCGGTCGCGGCGACGCGGCCGTCCCGCACGGCCTCGACCGTCATGCCGGGCAGCCCCTTCTCGCCGGGGTCGACCCGGCCTGGTGTGCCGGTGCCGCCGGGGGCGAAGTCGAGGTAGACGACACCCCCGATCGAGTCCGCGGCGCCTGCGGTGCCCGCGGCGGGCGAGGCCCCCGCCGCGTCGGCCGGGCCGGCCGCGGCCTTCGCGCCGGCCGGCAGGGCGTCGGGAGCGACTCCGATGAACCCGAGGCCGATCGAGCCCCCGGGCCGTACGGTCGACGTGGTGGTGTACGGGCCGCCCGCCCCGCCCGTCAGACCGTGGCCCTCCCGGGCCCGGGCCGTCGGATACGCGGCGGCGTCGTCGAAGCCGTCGTGGACGGCGACGGCGGCGGCGTTGAGCACGCCCCGGTCCGGGTCCTGTTCGTAGGCGAGCCGGAAGATGATGCCCGCGGCGAGGAACGACACGGCCATCGGCAGGAAGAGGACCAGCTTGAACGCGGTGGCCCAGCGCACCTTCTCGGTGAGTACGGCGAGCAGCAGCCCCAGTCCGGTGAGCAGGGTGGGGGCGACGACGACCCAGATGGCGCTGTTGCGGATGGCCTTGAGGGTGGCCGGGTCCTGCACGATCGCCGCGTAGTTCGCGGCGCCGACGAACCGGTCGCCGCTGGCGTCGAAGAGGCTGCGGCCGAAGGAGAAGAGGACGGGGTAGACGACCAGCGCGCCGAGCAGCAGCAGGGCCGGCAGGACGAAGACGACCGCGAGGCGGCGCTTCCGGCGCTGGGCCCGGCGCTTGCCGTCGGCCGCGGAGCCGACGGTCGGGGGGCGGACGGTCACGGTGTCAGCCATGGCGGTCGCCTCAGTTCCCGTAGGCCTTGGCGGCCTCGGCCTCGAGCTTCGCGGCGGTGCCCTGCGGGTCGGACGGGTCGCGCAGGAAGTCCTGGAGGAGCTTCCACTCGCCCGCGCCCTTGGTGCCGCCGAACGCGGCCGGTGCCTGGTCCGACATGTCGAAGCGGATCGAGTTGCCCGCGGCGATCAGCGAGTCGGCGGTGCTGCGGGTGGTGTCGTCGCTGTACGAGGCGAAGTCGACCTCGTTGTTCGGGGACAGGAAGCCGCCCGCGCCGGCCCAGACCTCGGCCGCCTCGGCACTCGCCAGGAACTCGACCAGCTTCAGGCCGGCCTTGCCGTTCTTGCCGTCCTTCAGGACGACCGCCGCGTCACCGCCGCTGACCACCGGCGGCCGGCCGCCGTCGACCGACGGGAAGGGGAAGAACTTGGCGTCCTGTCCGAGCTTCTTGCCGAACTGGCCCTTGGCGACGCCGCCGACGAAGTCGCCCTCGTAGACCATGCCCGCCTTGGGTTCCGGGCCGAAGACCTGCGCGACCGAGGTGGGGAAGTCGGTTCCGAGTGCTGCCTGGGCGCCGCCGGCGACGAGCTGCTTGTCCTTGAACAGTTCCCCGAGGGTGGTCAGGGCCCGCACGACGCTCTCGTCGGTCCACTTCAGCTTGTGCTGGGCGAGCTGGTCGTACTTCTCCGGTCCGGCCTGGGAGAGGTAGATGTTCTCGAACCAGTCGGTGAGGGTCCAGCCGTCCTCGCCGGCTATGGCGAAGGCCGGGCGGCCGGAGTCCGCGAGGGTGCGGCCGGTCTTCAGCATGTCGCTGTAGCTCTTGGGCTCGCCGACGCCGGCCTGGGCGAAGGCCTCCGGGGCGTACCAGACGGTCGACTTGTGGGCGGCCTTGAAGTAGAGGCCGTAGTACGTGCCGTCGACCGTGCCGTAGTTCTTCCACACCGGGGCGAGGGTGGATCCGGCGGTCTGGGCGGTCTGCTCGGACAGCGGCTGGAGCCAGCCCTCCTTCGCGAACTGCTGGAGCACGCCGACCTGCGGCACCATCACCACGTCGGGTGCGTTGCCGCCTTCGATCTTGCTTCCGACGAAGGTGGAGACGTTGTCGCCGGAGGGCACGAAGACGGTCTTGGCGCCGGTCTTCTGGGTGAAGGCGTCGAGGACCTTCTTGAAGCTCTGCTGCTCGGCGCCGGTCCAGACGCCCGCCACGGTGACGGTCTGGCCGGCGAGTTCACCGCTGCCCGCGGGTCCGGTGGCGCCACCGCAGGCGGTGGCGGCGAGGGCGAGGGCGAGGGCGGCCGTCGCGGTGGCGGCACTGCGGCGGGACGTCTTGCTGGGTCGTCGCATGAGGAGTCCTTTCGGGGAAGTCCGGGGCCGGGGCAGGGCCTGCCCGGGACCACGGGCTGAGGAAGGAGCGGGCTGCGGGGGGTGCAGGCTGCGGGGCTGCACGTGCGGGGCCGGGGGCCGGCCGGCGGTTACGGCTGCGGGGCCGCCGGGCCGGGAGCCGGGTACTCGCCCGCCCACCAGGCCGCGGTCGCCGCGGGGAGGATTCCGTCGGGGCAGGGGCCGCTGGCGAGCAGCGGGGTACCGGGGACCGGTGCGGGCACCGGCTCCGTGCCGAAGTTCACCGCGCAGATCAGGCCGTCACCGCGGGCGATGGCCAGGACCTGCGCGGGCGCGTCCAGCCAGCGCAGGGTGCCGTCGCCGAGCTGCGGCAGGGTGCGCCGCAGCTGGAGGCCGTCGCGGTAGAGGTGCCAGAAGGAGCGGGTGTCGGCCAGGGCCCGGTCGGTGGAGTGTTCGGCGAACCACTCGGGCTGCGGGAGCCAGGGCTTGACGCCGGCGGTCTCCTGGCTGAAGCCGAAGGGGGAGGCGTGTCCGGACCAGGGCAGGGGCACGCGGCAGCCGTCCCGTACGTGCTTGCGGCTGCCGGTACGGCGGAAGATCGGGTCGGTGAGGACCTCGTCGGGCAGATCGAGGACCTCGGGCAGGCCGAGCTCCTCGCCCTGGTACACGTACGCGGCCCCGGGCAGGGCGAGCATCAGCAGGGCCGCGGCGCGGGCGCGGGCCGCTCCCAGTCCGCTGCCCTCCACCCCCGGCTCGCCCGCGTAGCGGGTGACCGTGCGGACCTGGTCGTGGTTGTTGAGGACCCAGGTGACGGTGGAGCCGGTGCCGGCGATGTCGCGTATCGCCTCGGTGATCGTCGCGCGGAAGGCCTCGGCGTCCCAGGGTGCGCTGAGCAGGTCGAAGAAGAACGCCTGGTGCAGTTCGTCGGGGCGGACGTACTCGGCGTGCTCGCGCGCGGTGGGCACGGACACCTCGCCCACCAGCAGCCGCTCGTGGCCGTCCCGGGCGGTGTACTCCTCGCAGACCGAGCGCCAGCGGCGCCATACGCCGTGCACCTCGGGCTGGTTCCAGGCCAGCTGGTTGACGGCGTCGCGGGCCCGCTCGTCGGCGCCCGGGTCGTCGGAGTCGGGCAGCTCGGGGTGCTTGAACAGGCCTGCGGCGACATCGATGCGGAAACCGTCGACACCCCGGTCCAGCCAGAAGCGCAGCACCCGCTCGAACTCGTCGCCCACGGCGGGGTCGCGCCAGTTCAGGTCGGGCTGCTCGGGCGTGAAGAGGTGCAGGTACCAGTCGCCGGGGGTGCCGTCGGCCGCGGTGGTCCGGCTCCAGGCCGGGCCGCCGAACATGGCGTGCCAGTTGTTGGGCGGCTCCGCGCCGTCCGGGCCGCGGCCCGGCGCGAAGTGGAAGCGGGAGCGTGGTGCGCTGCCCGGCTCCGCCGCGAGCGCCTCGCGGAACCACGGGTGCTCGCTGGAGCAGTGGTTCGGAACGATGTCGAGCAGCAGCTTCAGACCGAGCCGGTGGGCGTCGGACACGAGGCGGTCGAACTCCGCGAGGTCGCCGTAGACCGGGTCGACGCCGCAGTAGTCGGCGACGTCGTAGCCGTGGTCGTGCTGCGGCGACGGGTAGAAGGGGCTGAGCCAGATGCCGTCCACGCCGAGCTTGCGCAGGTAGGGAAGTCCGGCGCGGACGCCGGCGAGGTCGCCGACCCCGTCCCCGGTGCTGTCGAGGAAGCTGCGGACGTAGACCTGGTAGATCACCGCGTCGCGCCACCAGGGGGCGGAGGGGGCGGCGCTGCGGGAGGGGCGACCGGTACCGGCCGGAAGGGTGCTGAGCATCTCGCGTCGACCTGTCTGCTGAATGCGAGAGCGCCCTGGATCAGGTGCGCTGTTATGCATGCATGTTAAGTAGCAGCGACTGGAAGGTGTCAACGATGTGTCCAGAATCAGGCGAAAGCTGGGGTGTTTTGTCCCTGAATGCACACGTGCATGACTGAGGGCTCCTACTTAACATGTAAGTAGGAGCCCTCAGGGGAGGTGGAGAAGTGCGATCAGTCCGTGCGGGAAATGGCCCCGAGCTCGCGCGCCAGCCGCGCCACCGCTTCCTCGGGCGTCTGCCGCGACGCCATCAGGTCCTGCCCCACGGCCTGCACGGCGAGGCTCACCTGGTCGTAGCGCGGGCTCTTGGGGCGCGGCACCGCCGACAGCACGCTCTCGCGCAGGGTCGGCAGGTACGGATACGCGCGGACCAGCTCGGGATCCTCGTACAGCGCGGCGCGCACCGGTGGCAGCGAGCCCTCGGTCAGCACCCGCCGCTGCACCCGCTCGCTGGTGAGGTAGGAGATCAGATCGGCCGCCGATGCCGGATGGCGTGCGTGACTGCTGACGGCGAGGTTGGAGCCGCCCAGCACGCTCGTGCCGGGCCCGTCGGCCCCGGGCAGCGGCACCGCGCCGAACCGGCCCGCGACCTTCGATCCCGCCGCGCTCGCGTCCGCGTACACATACGGCCAGTTCCGCAGGAAGAGCAGCCGGCCGTCCTGGAACGCCTTCCTGGACTCCTCCTCCTTGTAGCCGAGCGCCTCGCGGGAGATCCAGCCGTCCCGCACCCCGTCCGCGAGGAACCGCAGCCCGGTGCGCGCCGCGTCGGAGTCCACGGTGACGCGGGCGCCGTCGTCGCGCAGGATCGAACCGCCCGCCGAATGCACGGCCTCGGTGACGTTGACCGTCAGCCCCTCGTACGGGAGGAACTGGCCGGCATAGCCGTCCAGGCCGTGCCTCGGGGCGATCGTGCGCGCCTGACGGACCAGTTCGGACCAGGTCCGCGGCGGCTGCTCGCCCTCCAGCTCCAGGATGTCCTTGCGGTAGTACAGCAGGCCGGCGTTGGTGACGTACGGCACCGCGTACAGCTGTCCGTCGAAGGTCGCGGTGTCCACGACCGGCCGCAGGAAGGCGTCCAGCGGGAAGCGGCTGCGTTCGAGCGGGGAGATCCATCCGGCGGCCGCGAACTCGGACGTCCAGGCGACATCGATGTTCAGCACGTCGAACCGGTCACGGCCTGATCGCAGTTCGCTGATCATCTGGGCCCGGGTCTCGTCGGCCGAGTCGGGCAGCTCGACGAGCGTGACGCGCTCGTCGGGACGGCTCTCGTTCCAGTCGTCGAGGAGCGGACCGAGGTAGTCGGTCAGATCGCCCGCCGTCACGAGCGTCAGGGGGCCGCGGGCGTCAAAAGTGGCGCCCGCGTCGGGGCGGACACCGAGACCGGCGTACCCCGTCAGCACCACCGCCACCACCAGGAGAGCTCTACCCGCGGCACGCATCCACCGCATAGATTCCTCCCAGTGCACGATCCGGCTGCATCGCCGACCACCGTGGCCTATATATACCCGTTAGGCATGGGCGATACTAGACGTCCAGGCAGACGGGACGAACGGCGGCGACATCCGTCCCGATGCCAGTGAACGGTTGACTACACAGCGGGAGGGAGGGGGAGCGAGTGCGGCTGGCGCTCCTTGCGCTCCTCACCCGTAGCCCTGCGCACGGTTACGAGCTCAAGCAGGACCTTGAGAAGCTCCTGGGCGCCGCGTACCCTCAGCCCAACGTGGGTCAGATCTACGTCACCCTCGGCCGGCTGGAGAAGAGCGGTCTGATCGAGGGCGAGGACGTCGAACAGTCGGGCCGGCCCAACAAACGCACGTACAAGCTGACGGACGCAGGGCGCGAAGCCGTACTGGCGTGGTTCGAGGACACCGCCGAGGAACCCCGGGTACGGGACGAGTTCTTCATGAAACTGGCGCTCGCACCGCAGTCGGGACTGGCCGATCCGATAGCTCTGATCAACAAGCAGCGGCGCCAGTACCTCAACACCATGCGGGACCTGTCGAAGCTGGCCGCGGCCGAGGACCGCGACAACAAGATCTCCCAACTGCTGATCGAGGGCGCCATGCTGCACCTGCAGGCCGACCTCGACTGGCTGGAACGCTGTCAGGAGGAGCTGGAATGAGCGACGACGCCACCGCCGCTCCAGCCGTGCCCACCGCCCGCCCCGCCACGCCGATCGTCCGCGCCGAGGGACTGACCAAGACCCACCACGGCGAGGGCGCACCGGTGCCCGCCGTCCGCGGTGTGGACCTCTCCGTCCAGCCCGGCGAGTTCGTCGCGGTCACCGGCCCGTCCGGAGCCGGCAAGTCCACGCTGCTGCACCTCATCGGCGGCCTCCAGCGGCCCGACGGCGGCAAGCTGTGGATCGACGGCGAGCGGGTCGACGCATACCGGGAGGCCCGCTGGGCCGTCCTGCGCCGCCGCAGCATCGGCGTCGTCTTCCAGTTCTTCAACCTCGTCTCCAACCTCACCGTCGCCGACAACGTCGAACTGCCCGCCCTGCTCGCCGGCGTCTCCCCGAAGGCCGCCCGCGACTCCCGCGCGGAACTGCTCGCCGAACTCGGCCTCGAAGGCCGCGAACGGGCCATGCCCGGAGAACTGTCCGGCGGCGAACAGCAGCGCGTCGCGCTCGCCCGTGCCCTGGTCAACCACCCCGCGCTGCTGCTCGCCGACGAACCGGCCGGCAGCCTCGACAGCAAGGGCACCCGTGAGGTGCTGCGGCTGCTCACCCGGTTCCACCAGCGCGGCCAGACGATCATGATGGTCACCCACGACGCCCGGATGGCCAGCGCCGCCGACCGCGTCATCAGCTTCTTCGACGGCCGGATAGCCGACGACGCGCAGCTCGGCGGCGGGCGCCGCCCCGGGCCGTCCGGCGGCGTCTCCGGCGTGCTCGAACTCAAGGAGTGACCGTGCGGGCCACCCTGCGCTGGGCGCAGGCCGACTTCCGCGCACACCGCGGCGAAGCCCTCTTCGTCGTCCTGGCCAGCGCCGGGGTCATCGCCTCGCTGCTGCTGGCCGGCGCGCTGTTCGGCTACGCCGCGAACCCCTGGCAGCGGGTCTTCAACCAGTCCCACGGCGCACACATCTGGCTGCACACCCGTGCCGGTGCGGACACGGGCGCCCTGTCGGGCGTGGACGGGGTCGCGGACCTGTCGGGGCCCTACCGCACGGCGGCCACCACGGTCGAGTCCCGCGGGGCCCGGGCCGGGGTGACCCTCCGCGCGGCCCCGGAGGAGCCCCCGCGCACCGGACGGCCGGTCGTCGCCGCCGGCAGCTGGCTCGGCGCGCCCGGCGACGCAGCGACCGGCGACCACGCCGGCGGTTCCGGCTCCGGCGCGGGTTCCGTCGTACTGGAGACCTCGGTCGCCCGGGCCCTGTGGGCGGAGCCGGGCGACACCGTACGCGTCACCGGACCGGACGGCGCCCCGCACCTGCTGCGGGTCAGCGGGACGGCCGACGTGGCCGAGCCCCGCTACCAGCCGGGCGGCGCGGCGGGCATCGGCTGGGTGCTCCCCGCCACGCTCGACGAGATCGCCCGGGGCGACACCGGCCAGAGCGTGGGCCTGCGCCTGGAGGACCCCGACGACACGGACTTCATCGTCCAGCGCGCGGTCACCGTACTGGGCGCCGACCGGGTCGCCGAGGTCACCAAATGGCAGCAGGCGCGCGCCGACGCGGGCGGCGACGACCGGCTGCTGGGCGCGATGTTCGGCGTGTTCGGCCTCGGTGCGCTGCTTGCCGCCGCGCTGGCCGCGTCGGGAGCGATCGGCGCCCGCGTACGGGGCCAGCTGCGGGACATCGCCGTCCTCAAGGCGATCGGCTTCACCCCCGGCCAGGTCACCCGCGGCTTCCTCCTCCAGCACCTGGCCTTCGCGCTCCTCGGTGTCGCCCTCGGCACCACGGTGATCGCCCTGCTCGGCGCCCGGATACCCGGGCGGATCGGGGAGGCCGCCGCCGTGTGGCAGGACCTGCCCGGCCACACGGCGATGATGATCGGCATACCCGTCGGCGCGGTGCTGCTGATCGCGGCCTCCACCGGGCTCTCGGCCTGGCGGGCCGGACGGGTGCCGCCGGTGCCGGTGGCCCGCGCGGCGCTGCCCTCCGCCGCACCGATGACCGCGCTCGGCAAGCGGGCGCTGGGCGTCCGCGTGCCCCCCGCCCTCGTCCTCGGGTGGCGCGCGGCGTTCCCCCGACGTGGCCGGACGCTCGTACCGGTGGCCCGGCTCGCGCTGCCGCTGGTGCTCATCACGGTCGCCCTCGTCACCTGGTCGACGCTCGACCAGTTCCGTAGCCGCCCCGCACAGATGGGGCTGGCCGCGGCACTGACCGTACGGGCCGAGCAGCCCGCCGGACCGTCGGACGCTGAGCTGGAGCGGACCCTCGCGGCGGCCCCGGACGTCGCCGCCGTCCATCCGGGCGCCGAGATGGCCGCGCTCGTCCCCGGACAGACCGGGACCATCACACTGCGCGGGCTCGGTACGGCCCGGCAGCCCTATCCCTCCGCGGTGGTGGAAGGACGCGCGGTCGCCGGACCCGACGAGGCGGTGGCCGGCCAGGGACTGCTGGACCTCCTCGGCGTACGGGTCGGCGACTGGGTGCGGATGACGGTCGGTGGACGGCCGCAGATCCTGCACCTCGTCGGCCGCACCATCGAGCCCGAGTCCGGCGGCCGGGTGATCACCACCACCCTCGACGCCCTGCGCGAGCGCGACCCGCGGCTGCGGCCCGCCTACCACGCCCTGGAGCTGCGCGACGGAGCGGACCCGCGGGCCGTCAGCGGAGCCCTCGCCACGGCGGCCGGCGGCACCCTGGAGATCCGCGAGACGCCCAACCCGGCCGACCGGCTGGAACCGGCCCGCGGGGTGATCGGCGCCCTGATCGCCGTACTGGCCCTCATCGGGCTGATCGAACTGCTGACCCTGATCGGCACGGGCGTACGCGACCGGGGCCGCGACCTGCTCGCCCTGAAGGCGATCGGGCTCACGCCCCGCCAGATCGGGGCGATGATCGTGACGGCCGCGGGCCTGACCGCCCTCGCGGCGGCGCTGGCGGGGACGGCGGTCGGCGTTCTGACCGGCACCTGGCTGGTGGACACCCAGGGCGCGTCGAGCGGGATCGGCGCGGGGATCGCCCAGCTGCCGCCGCTGCCGGTACTGCTGACCGTGATCGTCGGCGCGGTACTTGGCGCGGTCGCGGCGGCGGCGCTCCCGGCGACCCGGGCGGCCCGGCGCCGCCTGGCGGACTCACTCAGCGAAACCCTCTGACTCCCGGCCAGCCGCCTGCGGGCGGGAGGGGGAGGGATGCCGGTGGTAGGCCTTGTTGGCGATGCGCCAGCCGCCGTCGGCACGGACCAGCAGGAAGAGGTCGGTGAACGTGTCCGCGCCGTGCGAGAGCGTCATGGTCGCGGTCGCCACGGTGCCGTGGACATCGACGGTGTCGATGCGGCGGGACCGGACCGGTTCGTCAGGGGCAGGCCGGCCCGGGAAGAGGGCGCAGTAGGCGTCCAGCGGCCATGAGACGAAGGCGCCGTCCCGGATCCCCTCGACGTGGGCGGTGGGCAGGAACGCGTCCCGGAAGTGGGCGGGGTCGCCGGTGGCGTGGCCGCGGACGTAAGCGCGCAGCGGTTCGAGGACGGCGTCGTGCTCCGCGTCGTGCACGGCGGGCACCGTGGCGGCAGCGGCGATGTCGGACTCGGGGCCCGCAGGGGTGCCGGCCAGCTCGGCCGCGCTGCGCAGTGGGGCGCCGGACGCGCCGGCCAGCAGAGCCATGTCCTTGGCCAGCGCACCGACGGTGAACTCGGCCGTGGACGTGGCCGGGGCCGTGGCCTTGCCATGTTCCGTGGCCGGTTCGAAGGTCAGGAAGGGACGTTTGCGGGCGACGAGCCTGCCGAGCTGGCCGAGTTCGAGGACGTCCAGCGCCTGTGCGCGGGGCAGGCCGAGGGCGTCGGACTGCCGCAGTGCGTCGCGCAGCGCGAGGACGGCGCCGGCGAGGCTGCTGTTGGCGATCAGCTTGAGCGAAGCGGCGGTGGCGGCGTCGCCGTCGACGCGCCGCACGGTGCCCAGCGCTTCCAGGACGGGTCGGGCACGGTCGAGCGTGTCCCGGTCCGCAGCGGCCAGGATCTGGAGGGTGCCGGTGGTGGCCGCGGGCACGGAGCCGAGCACGGGCGCGTGGACGTAGGACGGGCCGAACTGCCGGGCCAGCTCGGCTGCTTCGGCGGGAGCGATGGTGCTGGTGTTCAGCACGGTCGTGTCGGTGCGCAGTGAGCCGCGGACGTCTTCGAGCACCTGGCGGCAGGCCGGACCGTCGAACAGGGCCAGGAGTACGAAATCGGCTTTCGCGACTGCCTCCTGCGGATCGGCGGCCGTGCGGGCGGCGCCCGACGCAGGCCGCCCGGAGCGTGTCCAGCCGACGACGTCCCGGCCCTCGGCAGCCAGTCGTGTCGCGATCGCGTCGCCCATGCGTCCCAGGCCGAGCACGGCGATGGTGTGCGGTGAGTTCATGAACGCCACACTCGGGCACGACAAGCAATGCGACAAGCGAAGATCTCGCAGACCAGGTATGCGTGATCCGCATACCTGGTGACGGCTGATTGCTGGTGCCGCACGGCTGACGGGGCGTCGGAAACGACAAAGGCAAGGAGAACGCTCTCCTTGCCACTCTCAACTTATAGCGCGACCGGGGGCTTGCCGCAAGGGCCGGGGCAGGGCGCAGAATCGTCGACCTGAGCCATGACCGCCTTGGAGGCATCGCAGTGAACGAGCAGTACGTGTGGGACCTTCACCAGGTGGACGAGACCCAGGTCGCGTTCGTCGGCGGCAAGGCCGCACACCTGGGCGGGCTGTCGCGCATCGAGGGGGTGCATGTGCCTGGCGGCTTCTGCGTGACGACGAAGGCCTTCCGGCGGATCATCGAGACGACCCCCTCGGCCGACGAGCTGCTCGACCGGCTGGCGCGCGTGACCCCGGACGACCGGGAAGCGGTCCGGATGCTGAGCGCGCAGATCCGGCGGGCCGTCGAAGCGACCCCCGTCCCGGACGATCTCGCTGCGGAGATCACCCGTGCACTCGCCCGGTCCGGCGAGAGGACCGCCTACGCCGTGCGGTCCAGTGCCACGGCGGAGGACATGCCGACGGCCTCCTTCGCCGGCCAGCAGGACACCTATCTGAACGTTGTGGGACCGGCGGCGGTCCTCCGGCACATCAGCCGTTGCTGGGCCTCACTGTTCACCGAGCGTGCCGTTACCTACCGCCACCGGCACGGTATCGATCACCGCACGGTCCACATGGCCGTCGTCGTCCAGCACATGGTTTTCCCGGACGCGTCCGGCATCCTGTTCACGGCCGACCCAGTCACGGGCCACCGGAAGGTCGCCACCGTGGACGCCGGCTTCGGCCTCGGAGAGGCTCTGGTCTCCGGTCTGGTGAACCCGGACGTCTTCACGGTGCGCGACGGTGAGGTCGTCTCGCGTGCGATCTCCGCCAAACAGCGCGCCGTGACCGCCCTGCCGGCAGGCGGTACGCAGGAGGTGGCGATCGAAGCGCAGCGGCAGGAGGAGCCGGCACTGACGGATGCGCAGGCCGTACGGCTGGTGGAGCTCGGGCGGCGGATCGAGGCGCATTTCCAGCGTCCGCAGGACATCGAATGGTGCCTGGTGGACGGTGACTTCAGGATCGTGCAGAGCCGGCCGATCACCACCCTCTTCCCCGTCCCGGAGAGTGGCGACGGGGACAACCACGTCTATGTCTCCGTCGGCCACGGGCAGATGATGACCGACCCCATGAAGCCCCTGGGGTTCTCCATGTGGCAGCTGACCGCCCTGGTGCCGATGCACGAGGCCGGCGGCAGGCTGTTCGTGGACGTCACACAGCGCCTGGCATCGCCCACGAGCCGCGCCGCCCTCCTGGACGCCCTCGGGAAAGGCGATCCGCTGATCAGGGACGCACTGGAGACCGTCCTCGACCGCGGGGACTTCGTACCGTCGCTCCCCGATCCGGACCCGGCAGGGCCGCCGCCCGGCGGGGTACCCGCCCCGATCGAGACCGATCGGGCCGTCGTCGGCCGGCTGATCGAGCGCAGCCGGACCTCCCTCGCGGCCCTGGAGCACGGGATCCGGACGAAGCGCGGACCGGCGCTCTTCGACTACCTGCTGGAGGCGTTCGAGGAGCACAAGCGCTTCGTCGGCGATCCGCTGAGCATGCAGGTGATCACGGCGGGCATGGAGGCCACGTGGTGGCTCAACGACAAGCTGGGGGAGTGGCTGGGCGAGAAGAACGCCGCGGACACACTGACGCTGTCCGCCCCCGACAACGTCACCTCGGAGATGGGGCTGGCACTGCTCGACGTCGCGGACGTCGTCCGCCCGCTGCCCGAGGTCGTGGCATTCCTCCGGGCCGTCGAGGACGACGACGACCACTTCCTGGACGAGCTCGCGAAGCTCACCGGCGGGCCCGAGGCGCGTGACGCCATCGAGGCCTACCTCGACCGGTACGGCATGCGCTGCGTCGGCGAGATCGACATCACCAGGCCGCGCTGGCGCGAACGCCCTGGCGCGCTGGTGTCCGCGATCCTCGACAACGTGCGCAACTTCGAACCGGGCGCCGCCGAGCGGCGTTTCGAGCTCGGGCGGCAGAGGGCGCGGCAGAAGGAGCAGGACGTGCTGTCACGCCTGCGCACCCAGGCGGACGGGGACCACAAGGCCGAGGAGACCAAGCGGATGATCGACCGGGTCCGCACCTTCATCGGGTACCGGGAGTACCCGAAGTACGACATCGTCAGCCGCTACTCCCTCTACAAGCAGGCCCTGATGGGCGAGGCCGGTCGCCTGGTACGGGCGGGCGTGCTCACCGAGCGGGAGGACGTCTTCCACCTCACCTTCCAGGAACTTCACGAGGTGGTTCGCTCGAACCGGACGGTCGATCCGCAGCTCGTCCGGCAGCGCGCAGAGGCGTTCCGGGCGCACCACGCGCTCACGCCGCCCCGGGTGCTCACCTCGGACGGTGAGGCCCTCACCGGGGTGTACCGCCGGGACGACGTGCCATCGGGCGCGCTGGTCGGCGTACCGGTCTCGGCCGGGGCCGTCGAGGGGCGGGCCCGGGTCGTCCTCGACATCGCGGAGGCCGATCTCGAAGCGGGCGACATCCTGGTCACGGCCTTCACCGACCCCAGCTGGTCGCCGCTCTTCGTCGGGATCGCGGGCCTGGTGACCGAGGTGGGGGGCCTGATGACCCATGGCGCGGTGATCGCCCGGGAGTACGGTCTGCCGACGGTCGTCGGCGTGGAGGGGGCCACCCGCCTGATCAGAGACGGTCAGCGGATCCGGGTGCACGGCACCGACGGGTTCGTCGAGATCCTGCCCTGACAGCCACGGTCCGGTCTTCTCGCCGGCGAAGTTCCTACAGCCTCCTGCCCGTCGCCGACGAGGCGCCAAGAGGACTGCCCGGAAGTCGATTTGACCAAGCCATGCCATTCATTTGATCATTTGCTGTTCCCTGTAAGCGAAGACGAAGGAGCACCATGCGCGTCAGCGCCGCACGCCGTCTCTCCGCCCTGGCCATCACGGCCGGACTGACCCTCTCCGCAGCCCTCTGCGCCGCATCCCCGGCCTCGGCCGCCGCCATCACCTGCCGGGAGCAGGGCGGTGAGCTGTACGTCACCAAGTCCTCGGCGCCCGTGCGCACGACCTACTACGAGACCGGCCGGGTCGTCGACACCGTCTACCGGACCAACCGGCTCAACTTCACCAAGCAGTGCACCAACTCGAAGGGCAACCTCTGGTACTGGGTCGACAGGACCTACGGTGTGAAGGACGGCTGGATCTACTCGGGCAACGTCGCCCGCATCTGATCCCTGCGCAAGGCGTTCAGCGGTCCTCCTCGGGGCCGGGCCGGGTGTCGAAGTTGCCGTACCCCTTGAGCTGGTGCGGCTTGAGGCGGCCCCCGGAACCGGGGTCCGGTCCGGGGCCCGGTCCGGCCCCCGGCTCCCGGCCGGAGGGCTCATCCGTGTGAAGGGGGCCGCTGTCGCGGGCCTGGATGCGCCGCCCCCGGGCGAACGCGATCAGCAGGAACGCCACGATGGCAACCCCGACCAGCAGAAATATCCAGATCATCGCACTGTCCATGTACTGCGTATGCCCAGCAGATCGTCGTCATGCAGACCCGCCCCGAATGGCGGAACGGTCCGACCGCGCGGGCCGAACTGCACACGGCAGGGCCCGAGCGGCCGCGGGCGGGCGGGCAGGGACGGATCTGCGGGCCGGGCCCTCCGCCGTACGGGCAGGATGCCGGCGTGCGGCGGTCGCTGTCGGCCACCGTTTGGCTACCCGTGCCACGGTCGAGGCAGGGGCCGTGCGATCGGCGCTCACGAGGGTGCGGAGAGAGGCGTCGGCCACGGTGGTGCAGAAGTGACGGCGGGAAGAGCCGGCGTGCGAGAGATGCGCAGGGCGCCCACTATGAGCGGGTATCCCGGATCATCTTCGCCTGTCAGGAGTACACCCATGCTCGAACGCACGATGCGCAAGGACCGCACCGAAGTCACCTTCGTCCTGCCGGTGGACGTCCCGCCCGGTCCGGTGAGTGTGGTGGGCGACTTCAATGACTGGCAGCCCGGAGCCCATCCCCTCACGGCACGCCAGGACGGCAAGCGCGCCGTGACCGTCGAGCTGCCGGGCGAGAACACCTACGCCTTCCGGTACCTGGCGGCTGGGGACTACTGGTTCAACGACGAGGGAGCCGGCGACCGGGACGGCCCGAACAGCCGCCTGCACACGTAACCCTTCCGCCTCGGGAGCCAGGGCGGACGACGTCGACCTCGCCGGACGCCCGGCACACCACCGCCCACCCGCCCGGGCCGGCGCTCCACCGCAGCGGCAGGCCTCAGCCTGCCCCTGTGCGGCCGTGTCGCCGCAAGGCAGTGGCACTTCCTACTGAGCACGGTGGGGTTTGTGCGGGGTCGCCCGCAGCCGCGTTGTGGCGGGGAGGGTCCGGGCCACCGTCTGGCGGGCGCGTTTCAGCGGCCCGTCGCACAGTGCCTGGAGGGCCTGGCCGGGCTCGGCGTCGGGGGTGAGGGTGAGGTCGATGTGCGCTTCAGGGCGGCGGGACGAGCCGTCCACGCGCGCCCGTGCCCGCCGGACCCCGGGCAGGTGCCCGGCGTCGGCGGCCATGGCGTCGCTGAGGGCGCCTTCGCGCAGTTCCACGCCGTCCCGCGCCGGGTCTCCCACCGACAGGTCGCCCGGGTGGGTGCGGCGCAGTTGTGCCAGGAACCACCACAGGGCGAGCAGGATGGCGACGGCCAGCACGGCGATCACGGTGGGCCACCACCAGATCTCGTCGGTCCAGCGGGTGCGGTCGGCGTCGTCGAGCAGGACGTCCTGGGGGGTGGTGAGGGGCCGGCCGGCGGGTGCTGACAGGCGCAGGCGCCGGTAAAGGTCGAAACCGCCCGCCAGTACCAGGAGGGCCGTGCCGAGCACGAGGATCCCTGTGAGGGCCAGCAGCACTCGGTTGATGACGGATTTCCTGTGCATGGGATCTCCTCTTCCCTCGGCCCTTATGGCGGCTCAGTGCCGACGCGGGCGTACCCGGACTCGGAGGGACGGACGGTGGGCGAGGGCGAGCCGGTCGAGTTCCTGCAGCAGCGAGGTGCGCACATCGGCCCGGACGTCCGCGGGGGCGCGGAACCGTACGTCCGCGCGCGCCGTGGCGTGCCTTCGGGAGAACCGGACCCTGGCAGCACTCACTCCCGGTACGCGCATCGCAGCATCACGCATCCGTAGTTCCGCGGCCTTGCGGTCCAGGACGGCGTGCATCTGCGCGTCGGGGGTCTTGAGAGGCAGGCGGTGGCGCAGGCCGGGGGTCAGCGCCAGGACGATGAGCCAGAGGCCCAGGGCGGCGAGGACGGCGCCGCCGGCCTGTATGGCGCTGTCGTCCAGCGGGCGGGAGGCCAGTTCGTCGGCCAGGTGCCTGCGCCAGGCTGCGGCCGACTGACCGGCCCGCACCCTGATGACGTCGGCCAGAAGGGTGCCGGCCGCGGCCGCGACGGCCAGGGCCGTGAGCGCGGCGGGGATCCGGCGCTCGGACCACGGGCGCCGGGAGATCGACTGCGGTCCGGTCGTCGGAGGCTGTTCGGTCAGCAGCCCCACCGTGCGAGAAGTGACACCGTCCACCGCTGGGAGTTGGTCCTTCTCCGCCGAAGGGCGGTGGTCGCGTTCCATGCCGGCTCTCCTTCCCAGGCCCGGGTGGCTGCGGCTCACCGCACGCGGCGGTGTCCCAGGCCGTCGGCGGCAGCGAGGTGCTCGATGGCGAGGGTGACTTCGGTGACGTGCATCCCCGTCAGCCGGGCCACCCGCTCCCTGACGTGGTGCTGTACGTGGCGGGCGGCGTCGGCCAGGTCGAGCGGGTAAGGCACATCCAAGGCCAGCCGCAGCCGCGCGGCGCCGCCGCCCGTGGTGGCCGAAGCGTGCGGTGACGTCAGTGCCGCCAGAGCGGCGGGGGCTGCCGGGAGGGTGGCCAGTGCCTCCTGTGCGGCGCGGGCCGCGATGCGGGCGACGACCTTGTCCGGTATGACCGTGGCCCCGCGTTGGGCCGCCAGCAGCACCGGGCGGGCTGAGCCGGCCGGGCCTTGACGGAGGGCAGCTGCAGTGTGCGAGGTCATTGCCGGTTCCGCGAACGCGTGAAGTCGGACAGCTCCAGGTCGCCCTGCAGCATACGGCCGAGGATCAGGCCCACCAGGCCCAGGAACGCCACGAGCAGGAACGCCCAGAAGCCGCCGAAGAATGCGGCGAACCCCAGGGCCATTCCAGCCAGCAGGCCCGTGGTTGCTGCGCTCATTTCACTCACCTGAATTTCCGTCGGTTGGCGTGGAGGGGGTCACTGCACGCGTCCTGCGTCTTCGTCGTTGTCGTCTTCCTCGTCGGGCAGGTGGACGTCGTCGACGGCGATGTTGACCTCGACGACCTCCAGGCCGGTCATGCCTTCCACGGCTGTGATGACGCTGGTGCGGACGTCGGCGGAGATGTCCACGATGGGGACGCCGTACTCCACGACGACGTCGAGGTCGACGGCGGCCTGGCGTTCGCCCACCTCGACCTTCACCCCGCGGGAGACGTTGGGGCGGCCGCCGGAGACCTTGTCGGTCACCGCGCCGAGCGTGCGGGCCATGCCGCCGCCGAGGCTGTGGATGCCCGGTACCTCACGGGTGGCCATGCCGGCGATCTTCTCGACCACACTGTCCGCGATGGTCGTACGGCCCCGCGTCTCGGGCGCCGTGCCGGGGCCGGTCCGGCCGGTGAGGGTCCTGCCCACCGTCGGTGAGTCGCTCCCGCCCGAAGCGGGGCTGCTGATGTCCGACATTTGGACCTCCCCAGGGTGTCCGTCCGGGCGCCGGTGCGGCGCCCTCATCTGTTGGACACCCCGCGCGGGCATTCCTCACGCCGCCGGGCGCACCGGCCTACGCTTGAGGAGTACGTACGGAGGCGGCGGCAGGCGCCTCCGGCAGGAAGCGAGCGGCCGATGCACAACCGGATGGGCACCTCGCCCCAGCCCGCCGTGGGCGTCCCCCCGCACCGCGCCCTGCCGCCGCTCCGCGGAGTCGACAACGTCGGCGTGGCGCAGGACACTGCCGGCTCACTGGACGACGGTCTGCTGGCGGTACGGGCCGCGGAAGGGGACGAGGACGCCTTCGCTGTCCTGGTCCGCCGGCACAGCAGCCGAATGCTCGCCCTCGCACAGCATCTGCTCGGCAGCCGCACAGACGCCGAGGACGCGGTCCAGGACGCCTTCCTCAGCGCGTGGAGACGCCTGCCGGAGTTCCAGCACACCGCGTCGTTCGGCACCTGGATGTACCGCATCGTGACGAACCGCTGCCTCAGCACCCTGCGCCGCCGTACACGTCCCCTCCCTCTGGACACCATCCCCGACCCCGCCACGGACCCGGACAGATCACCGCCCCACGTGGCCGAGATCGACGCGGCGACGGCCGCCCTGACGGCGGCCCTGCAAAAGCTGAGCCCCGAGCTTCGGGTGTGCTGGGTCCTGCGGGAACTGCACGGCCTGCACTACGAAGAGATCGCCCACGTGACGGGCAGCAGGGAACAGACCGTGCGCGGCAGGCTCTTTCGCGCGCGACGCGCTTTGACGGAGGCGATGCGTCCATGGCGCTAGACGAACCGCCCCCGGCCTCGGACGACGAGTCCATGACCAGCGGCGCCGTGCCGGCCGGAACACCTCTGCCTGCCGAAGCCGAGCTGCTGGCGGGTGCGGAGCGTCTACCCTGCGGGCGTCCGCTCGGCCGTGCCTGGCAACAGGCACGCGACGCGGGCCGAGCGCCGGATCCGCACAGCAGCCACTGCCCCCACTGCCGCGGGGCCATCGAAGGGCTCACGGCCCTGGACCGGGCCACCCGGGCCCTGCGCGGCGAGGAACAGCCCGACGGCCACCGCCTCGCCACCCGCATCATCAACGCGGTACGGACCGAAGTACGACTGGGTCCCATGCTGTTCCTCGACGACCCCGACCATGACCTGCGCATCGCGGAGAGCGCCGCCGCGAAAGTGCTGCGCCGGGCCGCCGACACCGTTCCCGGCATCCGCGCCGCCAGCTGCCGCATCATCGCCTCGGAGAGCGGCGACGCCACGCACGTCGTCACCATCACGGTGGCGGCAACCCTCGACCGGCCGCTGCGCGGACGAGCCGAGGCACTGCGCGGAGCCGTGCTGCACAGTGCTGAGCACGTCCTCGGCCTGGCCGTCACCGCCGTCAACGTGGAAATCAACGCCGTGCTGGACCTCTCGCCCGTGCCGAGCGACGACCGCTTTGAGCTGAGGGACCGATGACCACCGCCGAGCGGGAGGCTGTCCACCGGACCGCGGCGCGAGCCGCCCTCGGCGTTCCCGGTGTGGTCGCACTCCAGCCGGCACTCGCCGAACGGCTGGCGCTGGCAGCCTCCCGCGTGGTCGAAGCCGTCGGAGCGGGGGCCGCCATAGCCCCCGTGGGGGCCGGCGTCCGCTGCGAAATCGCCCCGGACGGCGTGTGGCACCTGGAGGTGCGCTGCATCCTCGACGAGGACCACCGTGTCGTCGACGTGGCCCGACGGGTCCGCTCAGACGTCGGGGCGGCGGTCGACACCTGCCTGGTCCAGCACGATGCAGCACCGCCACTCACCGTCAGGGTCGTCGTGAGCGTCACGCGCACCATCCGGCCCGCCGCCTGCGAAACGGCCTAGCTGTCTGCCCGGACTCTCCGCGAGCCGGTCCGGCGTACTGACCGGTCAAAGCGATCATCCACCGGTTCCGGCGTAGGCACCGGGAGCAGGCCGAGTATGTCCAGCAGCCGCGCCAAGTCCTGAGGATCGGTGGCGCGGGCGGCCACGGCCCGGCGGGCAGCCGCGCGGCCTGTCGGCGCGCAAAGCGCCAGCAAGGACGGATCGTCACAGCCGAAGGGGTCTTTCACCTGACCGATCTCAGCACGGACACCGCAGCAGCGCACGCGGACGCGTCCGGTTCGCCGTGCGAAGTCGCGGTCCGGGGAGCTGCCGTACTGCGGGGTGGGGCCCGCGGCCGGGACGTCGCAGACGCTGATGAGGAGGGCCGGGCCGCGACGCGGCGGCATCCGCCCGCGTGGCCGGATCTTCCTCGCCACGGCTGCGCTCACCATCGACGGTGCGTGTGCCTGCGGGTGGCGGCCCGTCGCCGGGACAGACCCGCCTGTGAGGCGGCCCGGCCCGGCTCTCGCAGGGGTGGTGCATGAGACTCCCGTGAGAGGAAAGCCGCCCGGTATGAAACGGACAACGAACCCCCAGCACGAAGCCCGCGAGCCCACCACGGCCGGGCCTGACGACGTGGGCCCCGACCAGCAGGTCGAGGAGCGGGCCCCGGACCAGCTCTCGCAGATGCCCAAGCGGTCGTGGAAGGCGGTGCTGCGCGGCACGCTGAAGGAGTTCCAGGACGACGAACTCGCCGACCGAGCCGCAGCGCTCACCTACTACGGTGTGCTGGCCCTCTTCCCGGCGCTGCTGGTGCTGGTCTCCCTGCTCGGTATCGCTGGAGAGTCGGTGACCGCGCAGGTCCTGGACAACCTGCAGAAGCTGACCCCCGGCTCGGCGCGCGACGTGATCACCGATGCGGTCCGGCAGCTCCAGGGCAACGCCGGCATCGGATCCCTCGTGGCGCTCGTCGGCCTGGCCGTCGCCGTCTGGTCGGCTTCCGGGTACGTCGCCGCGTTCATCCGGACCTCGAACGCCGTCTATGACATTCCGGAGGGCCGCCCGGCGTGGAAGGTCCTGCCGCTGCGTCTGGCGCTGACGATCACGCTGATGGTCCTGGCCGTGGTCAGCGCCCTGATCGTGGTGTTCACCGGCGGTCTCGCCCGGCAGGCGGGTGCCGCTCTCGGGGTCGGCGACACGGCGATGACGGTGTGGTCGATCGCGAAGTGGCCGGTCCTGGTGCTGCTCGTCACCATCATGATTGCGATCTTGTACTGGGCGGCACCGAACGCCAGGGGCCGCGGATTCAAGTGGATCACGCCCGGGAGTTTCCTGGCCCTGGTGATCTGGATGATTGCCTCGGCGGGCTTCGCCTTCTACGTGGCGAACTTCGGCTCGTACAACAAGACGTACGGCACGCTCGCCGGCGTCATCGTGTTCCTGATCTGGCTGTGGATCACCAACCTGGCCATCCTCCTCGGCCTGGAGTTCGACGCCGAGATGGTCCGCCAGCGCGCCATCGCCGGCGGCCACCCCGAGGACGAGGAGCCCTACGTCGAGCCCCGGGACACCCGGAAGTGGAGCGACGAGGACCGCCGGCGGCTGGGCTGAGACCCGTCCGACGAGCACCGGACCTGGCAGGAAGTCCTGGTCGCCGCAGCCCCGCAGGGGGCGGTGTTCGCCGTCGTCAAGGCTGTTGTCGGACCGTGCGGGAGCAGTCGCCACCCGGCGCCTCACCGGTACCTGGCCCGGTTGAGCCCTCAGCGGGGTCGGCGCCGGTCCGTTTCCGCATCCCGGTACCCGTGAGGACGGTTCAGGTCAGGCTCCAGGACCAGGTGCCGTCCGCGGCGACGAGGCAGGCGAGGACGAGTACGTCGGTCAGTCCCAGGGCGATGGCCAGTTGAGCCCGGCTCGGCCGGGTGGTGCGGCGGTGGAGGGCGAGCGCGCCGAGGACCACGGCGACGGGACCGAGCAGCAGGTTCATCACGAGCAGTCCCACCAGGCCGAGGACGAACGCGGTGACGGCCATCGCATCGGCGTCGCGGGTGGAGGTACGGACACGGACACGGGCGCGGGCGGCGTTGCGCGGTTCGGTGTGCGGGCTCATCGCAGGCCTCCGCGGTCGTGGTGGAGGCGGGCGGCCCGCTGCCGGCCCGACTGCCGTTCGCGCGCGGCGAAGAGGCTCAGCCACAGGGCGATGGCGAGACCGGCTGCCGCGCTGACGGGCACGGGGAGGTGGGCCACGGCGCCCAGGAGGACGCCGAGCACCAGCAGAGCGGCTACGAGGAAGAGCATGGGATGTCCTTCCAAATCGGTAACAGTTGTTCACTGATTACCCGGTTCAGTTCGGGTCCATGCTGGCGGCGCGCGAGTGTGACGCGGTTGACTGCCCGTCATGAGTGCTTCCCCCGGGGTCCGCGAGACCCAGCGCCGCCGCACCCGCCGTGTCCTGCTCGACGCGGCCCTGTCGGTGCTGGAGGAGCGCAGTCTGGGGAGCCTCGGGCTCAGAGAGGTCACCCGGGCCGCGGGTGTCTCTCCCACCGCCTTCTACCGGCACTTCCGGGACATGGACGAGCTGGGGACGGCGCTGGTCGAGGAGGCGCTGGCCAGTCTGCACGTGACGGTGCGGGACATCCTCGCCGCGACCGGTGACCCCGAGCGCCGCGGAGAGGCCGCGGTGCACCTGGTCGCCGAGCTGGTGCGCTCGCGGCCGGCTCACGTCCGCTTCCTGGTCCGCGAACGCCACGGCGGGGTCGCGGCGGTGCGGGATGCCATCGCCGGGCAACTGGACGTGTTCGCCGAGGAGATAGAGGCGGTCCTCGGAGCGGATCCCCTCAGCGCGGGGTGGCCCCGGCCGGACGTGACGATGCTGTCGAGACTCCTGGTGGACCACATGTTCATGACGGCCTCGGCGTTCCTCGCCGCCTCGATGCGGGGGGATGTGCGGGGTGACGACTGGGCGGCCGCCACCCGCACCGCGCTGGGCCAGCTCCGTCTGATCCACCTCGGCCGGCTGCACTGGCCGGGGTGACCCGGGCGCGTCGCCCGGCGAAGGCATCGCCGCCGCGGTCCGCGAAGCGAATGGTCCGCCCATTGCCGGGCACGTGCGTCCCAGGACCGTGCGCAGGGGAGGCGGGGGCGTGACCGGGAACGAACTGACGCCGCAAGAGACGGCGGCCTGGGACCAGTTGCTCGCCGACCTGAACGGCGACGGTGCCCCCACGCAGTCCCATGGGGCGAGATGGCGTGCGGCCGGGCGTCGGATCGGCATGACCACGCTGTTACTGGCCGCGCTCATCATGCTCCTGGCAGGGAGCTTCGCCGGCTCGGGGTTCCTGGCCTGGAGCGGGGTGATCGCGTGGACAAGTGCCGTCCTGATCATCTCTCACCACCATGGCCACGGCCCCCGCCTGCCCATGGGCCGGTAACCACCACGGAGCCCGTCCCGTAGAGGCGGGCGACGGACGGCGGCGGCCGCGTGCCGTGCACGACGGCGGCGGCCGCGTGCCGTGCGCGTGTGGAGAGGCCACCCGGGGGTACGTTGCGCCGCATGCGCACCTATGACCTCGTGATCGTCGGGGCCGGATCCGGCAACACCATCGTGGACGAACGCTTCTCCCACCTGGACGTGGCCCTCGTCGAGGAGGCCGCCTTCGGCGGTACCTGCCTGAACCGCGGGTGCATCCCGAGCAAGATGCTCGTGCACGTCGCAGACCTCACCGACGGCATCCACGAAGCCGGCCGGTTCGGCGTACAGGCCGAGCTGGGCGGAGTCGACTGGCCCGCGGTGCGGGAGCGGGTCTTCGGACGTCTGGACCGGGAGGCCGCGGAGGGGAAGCGCGGACGGCGTGACGCCCCGAACGTCGACGTCCTCGAAGGGCGCGCCCGTTTCACAGGCGACCGGACACTGGTGGTCGGTGACGGCGCGGACGCCGTCACCGTCCGCGGCGAGCAGGTCGTGATCGCCGTCGGCGGACGCCCGGACGTGCCCGCGCCGGTCCGGGATTCCGGGCTGCCGTACGAGACGTCCGATACGGTCATGCGCCTGGACCGGCCGCCGCGGCACCTCGCGGTACTCGGCGGCGGCTACGTCGCGGCCGAGCTCGCGCACGTCTTCCACGCGGCGGGCAGCCGCATCACGGTCATCGAGCAGGAGGACAACCTCCTCGCCGCGCAGGACGAATCGGTTGCCGCCGCCTACACCGCGATCGCCGCCGACCGCTACGACCTGCGGACGGGCACCGCACTGGCCCGTGTCGAGGGGGAGCCGGGACGGCTGCGCCTGGTCCTGGACGACGACACGACCGTCGAGGCGGACACCCTGCTCGTCGCTGTGGGGCGCACGCCGAACAGCGACCTGATCGACGCCGACCGGGCGGGGGTCCCGCTCCACGACGACGGACGGGTGGCGGTCGACGCCTTTCAGCGGACCGGCGCCCCGGGAGTATTCGCCCTCGGCGACGTGTGCACGCCCTTTCCGCTCAAACATGTGGCGAACCGGGAGGCCCACGTGGTGGCGCACAACCTCCTGCACCCCGGCGACCCCATCCGCACCTCTCACGGGGCCGTCCCCGCCGCCGTGTTCACCCGGCCCCAGATCGCGCAGGTCGGGCGGACCGAGCAGCAGTGCCGGAAAGAGGGACTCGACTACGCCGTCTGCGTGCGCCGCTTCGCGGACACCGCCTACGGCTGGGCCCTGGAGGACGGCACGGGCTTCTGCAAGGTGCTCGCGGACCGCCGTAGCGGACTGCTGCTGGGCGCCCACATCATGGGCCCGCAGGCCGCGAGCCTGATCCAGCCCCTGGTGGTCGCCATGAGCTGTGGCATCACTGCCGGCGACCTCGCGCGGACCCCGCTGTGGATCCACCCCGCGCCCACCGAGGTGATCTCCAACGCCCTCCTCGACCTCCACCGAGCCCTCGGCCACCGATGAACTCAGGGCAGGGGCGTTCCGCCGGTGGCGTCGACGAGCTCGCCGGTGATGCAGGAGGCCCCGTCCGAGGCGAGGAAGACGAAGGCGGGCGCCGTCTCCGCGGGCTGCGCGGGGCGGCCCAGCGGCGACTGCTCGCCGAATGCGCGGGTGCGGCCGGGCGGGCACCCGACGGCTCAAGGGCGGCCGTGGCCTGCCCGTGCCCGACCGCGCGTTCCGCAACGGGCCGGCTCAGCCGCTCTTCAGGCGGCGGAGGAACTCATCTCCCAAGCGGCGCTGCAGCTCCGCCAGTTGATCGTCGCTCAGTCCCTTGAGATCGCCCGGCGCCCCTCCCGAGCCCTTCGCCGCTTCTTCCTGCTGCTTCTGCTGCTCCCTGCGTTTGAGTTCCTGCTCCTCCGGCGATCCGGGCACCGCGTACGCACAACGGATGAGCGCACCGTCGGCCGCCTTGAGACAGGTGGCCTCGCGCCCGTCGACCGGTCCTCTGCCCTCCACGCGGAATCGGATGTTCTGCTCGCTGCCGACCGTGGCCGTCCACGTGCTGCCACCGGAGGGGACGACCTCGAACACCTGATCGTCGTTGTAGCAACAGACGTCCCGGTACTCGGCCTTGATGAGGGCCACGAGCGCCTTCGGCGACGACCAGGCCGGATCGAGGCGGTGGACGGTCATCGGCGCGAGCGTGCCGCCCCGGTGCCGCGTGGGCACCGTCGAGACCGCCACCACCGAGCTGGCCTCACCCTGGGGGGTGAGGGGGGTGACGTAGGCACTTCCGGCCCCGCCCGCGGCCGTATCGCCGTACCGCAGGGTGAACTCGGACTCGTTGCCCTCGTTGGCGCCGTCCTCGGAGGCGTCCCAGCCGCTGCGCTCGAACCACCAGTCACTGAAGCCGCCCACCGCCGCCGTGCCCTCCCGCTGGCGGGCGGCGAGGCTCAGCGGATAGGACGGGCCGGGGACCGCGGACGTGTCGGTGGTCACCGTCAGCTTCCCGGTCGAGCCGTCGTAAAGCGCCACACCGGCGGGACGTTCCGTCACGACGAAGAGCCCGGTCTGGCGCTTGAGGGGGACGACCACGACCGGCGTGCCGTCGGAGCAGGTCACATAGGCGTCGCCGGCCTCGAAACGTACCCACCGCTGCACACCCGAGATCTTGCGGCCCAGGTTGTGGGTGAACCAGCCGCTGATCCGCGCGTCCGCCTTCTCCAGGTCGAAGGGGCAGCGCACCTGGCTCCGGCCGCTGCCGCCCAGCGGGACCTCCTGGACGAGTCCCACCTCGTACCCGGAGAGCCAGCCCCGCCGCTCGACCAGGGTGCCGAAGCGGTCGGAGTCGGGCAGGTAGGTGATGTCGGCGATCTCGCCGGTGACGTCGCCGAGGTGCGGAGCGGCCTGAGCCTCGCCGACCACGTACGGGGAGCGGGCGGAGAGGGCGGGGACCGGATCGGTCACGATCTGCGCGGTGGCCATGTACGCGCGGTCCTGGAGGTACGCCCCGTACACCAGCCAGCCGACGCCCAGCACCACGGCGGAGACGGTGCCCAACCACGCCAGGACGACGGCCGCGTTCCCGGCGTCGGGGTGTCCCGCGCGCCGTCGGAGCCACCGCGCCAGCAGCCCGGCCCCGATACAGCACGCCACGGCCAGCAGGGGCAGGGCGAACCAGGCGAGGAGCTTGCGCAGCTCCCATACCAGGACCGTCGTGTAGTAGGAGGCGTACCACACTGCGAAACCCGCCACCAGCAGGGTCAGTCCCCAACGCCAAGCCCGGCCCATCCGTACCCCCCACCCCCCGGCCCGGGCCCCCCGCCCGATGCCGCAGACTCGATTCTGCACCCCCGGGCGCGCCGTGTCACCGGATCCGGCGCGGCACGGTCAGCGGCCTGACCGGGCACGGCCGACGGCCGACCCGGCCCCGCGACTACATGGGGTCCATGGTGGCGCTCTCCGGACCTCCGACCTCCTCGCACTTCGCACGCAGGTGCACGGCCTTCTCCATGAGCCGCTCCCGCTCCGCGGGATCGGCAGCCCGCTGCGCCTGCAGTTCCAGTTGCTCGGCCTTCTGCCGCATCTCGCCGGCCACCCTGCTCCGCTGCTCGTCACCGGTCATGTCTCGCCCTTTCGGTGCGCGTACGGTCTCCGCCGGACGGTGAGGTACCGACCGGCTCCGTCCTGATGCGCCTACCCGCGTCACCGCGGGGCTGACACGGAGCGAGGCGACGTTCACGATTTCAGGGTTCTGACGGCGCTGCGTACCAGGGGATCGCGTACACGCGCCGGGGTATCGCGTCTCCCATTCGGCCGACAGCGACGTGGGGCAGGGCCCGATGGCGGGTAGGCGCCCTGCATGAACACCACAGCCCTTGCCCCCACGCGCGTCGTCCGCGCCCTGGACACCGTTTCCGGACGGTGGCTGGCGGCCCTGGACCGCCTGGAACGGAGCAACCTGGCCGACCCGGCGATCCGCGTCCTCCAGCGGGGGATCCGCTCGCTCCCGTTGGGTGACGTGCGGGACCTGCTGAGGGGACGGCCACTGGGCCATCCTCTCCATCCCGTCCTCGTGCAGGTGCCCATCGGATGCTGGCTCTCCGCCGCGGTCCTGGACGTCGTCCCCGGTGAGCGGCGTGCGGCCACCACCCTGACGGCCGTCGGCCTCGCGGGGGTGGCCCCGGCCGCGATCGCCGGCTGGGCCGACTGGGCCGACCTGCCGCCCGAACAGGCCAGGGTGGGCCTCGCCCACGCCGTCGCCAACGCGGCGGCCGTCAGCTGCTACGCGATCTCCCTCGGGGCACGCCTCGGCGGCCGCCCCGCGAAGGGCCGGCTGTGGGGGTGGGCCGGTCTGACGGCGGTGGGCATCACCGGGGCACTCGGCGGCCACGTCGCCTACCGGCAGGCCGTCGGGGCCCACCCCACCTCCTGAGGCCGCATCCGCAAGCAGCGCCGGCCGCCGGGCGGGCGGGAGTTCAGCGGCCCCAGCGCAGCGCCGGGGTCTGCACCGGCGCGTCCCACAGCCGCAGGAACTCCTCCTCGGCACGGCAGAGGGTCACCGAGCACCCCGCCATGTCCAGCGACGTGACGTAGTTGCCCACCAGGCACCGCGCCACGGGTACCCCACGGTCCGCGAGCACCTGGGCCACGGCGGCGTGGAACCCGTACAGCTCCAGCAGCGGCGTCGCACCCATCCCGTTCACCAGGGCCAGCACCGGCCCGTCGGCCGGAGCCACGCTCGCCAGGTCGTCCAGTACGGCGCCCACCGCGAACTCCGCGATCTCGTGGGCCGTCATCATCGGGCGGCGCTCGCGGCCGGGCTCGCCGTGGATCCCGATGCCGAGTTCGAGCTCGCCGTCGGGCAGGTCGAAGGTGGGGCTGCCCTTGGCGGGTGTGGTGCAGGCGCTCAGGGCCACACCGAAGCTGCGGGAGGCCTTGTTCACGCGCTCGGCCACCGCCGCGACCTGCTCCAGCGGAGCGCCCTCCTCGGCGGCGGCCCCGGCGATCTTCTCGACGAAGAGGGTGGCTCCGGTGCCGCGCCGGCCGGCGGTGTACAGACTGTCGGTGACGGCCACGTCGTCGTCGACCAGCACGCGCTGGACGCGGACGCCGTCCTCCTCGGCGAGTTCGGCGGCCATGTCGAAGTTCAGTACGTCCCCGGTGTAGTTCTTGACGACGAACAGCACCCCCTGGCCGGAGTCCACAGCCTTGGCCGCCCGCAGGACCTGGTCGGGTACGGGAGAGGTGAACACCTCGCCCGGACAGGCGGCCGACAGCATTCCGGGTCCCACGAAGCCCGCGTGCAACGGCTCGTGCCCGGATCCGCCGCCGGAGACCAGGCCGACCCGGCCGCCCTCGCGGGCCCCCTTGCGGACGACGACCCGGGCCTCCACGTCCACCTCCAGGTCCGGATGGGCGGCGGCCAGGCCGCGCAGGGCATCGGCGACCACGGTCTGAGGACTGTTGATCAGCATCTTCACGGCGCATCTCCCAGTGGGCTGACAGGTGACTCTCCGAGCCGCGTGCATGCAGGTCGCCCCGCGGGGCGGCACGCCGATCGCGCAGCGCTCACCTCGACGGTAAAGGAGCCCGCCCCGCAACGACAGGCAGGCAGGGCCCTGGGCGACCGAGATCGTACGGACTGTCCGAGACGGCCGACATGGGGGCCGCCGACGGCACGCCGATCGCGGGTGATGGCGTACAGCACCCGATAGCGGCCGACGTGGATCCGGCACAGCCCCGGGCCGTGGATGGCGGCACCCCGCGGGCGGGGGTCGCCGGACAGGAGCCCGACGGCGTACAGCAGCTGCCGAAGGCCGCCCGGGTCGTCCACGAGGTGCCGGGCCGCCCCGTGAACGGCGGCATCACGCGCCGGCGGGCCGCCCGCTGGGCGGGGTGTCCGAGGCGGTCCAGGAGGCCGGGGTGGCCGAGGTGTGCGGGTGCCATTCGGCCAAGAGGATGGTGGCGTCGTCGCGCAGGCGGTGTTCCTGGTGGGCGAGGAGCTTCTGGACGAGCCGCCGCAGGGCCTCCGCGCCGCTGTGCCCGGACGCGAGTGAGCGGATCACGGTGTCGGTGAGACGGTCCTCGCCGTAGAGGTCGCCGTCGGGGGAGCGGGCTTCGGTCACCCCGTCGCTGTGGATCAGGACGCGGTCGCCGGGCTGGAGCCGGACATGGTGCCGAGCGGGAGGTTCCTGGTCGTGGAACCCGAGGCCGAGGGGGAGTTGGGCGTCCCGTTCGAGTGCCCGGGGGAGGACATGGCCGTCGCGGATGAGCAGCGGTGGCGGGTGGCCGCAATTGATCCAGCTGAAGTCGCCGTTGTGGGTGTCGAGTTCGGCGACGACCCCGGTCATGAGCCGGTCGGGGATCCACCGGGCCAGGGTGCGGTCGATGGTGGTGGCGATGTCGGGGAGGGTGCCGCCGGAACGACGCGTGGCGCGGCAGGCCGCGACGGCGGCGGCGCTCGCTCCGCCGGAGGCCAGGTCGTGACCCATCGCGTCGAGCATCGTCACGTGCAGGACGCCGTCGATGAAGGTGTGGTCGAAGGCGTCGCCGCCGATGTCGTAGGCCGGCTCCAGCATCGCCGCCGAGGTCGCCTCGGTGGTGCCGATGGTCCGCGGTGGCAGGAACGCCCACAGCAGTTCGGCCTGGAGACTCATCGGGCGTGTCCGTTGATGGCGGACGAGGAGGTCGTTGTGGGATGACTGGGACACCACCAGCAGCGTGGCCAGACTCGCCAGCGCCCGGCCCGCCTCCATCCGGTCGGCGGCCGGGCCGGAGACCGAGGCCTGCATGACGCCGACCCGTTCGATGCCGTCGATCATCGGGAACCAGGCGGTGCCCCGGTCACTGCTGAGATGGACCCGCTGGGTGCGGTAGGCCAGCCCGGCCAGGGAACCCTCGATGTCGAGAGCGGCCGGTACCTGCGGGCCCTGGGGCTGAGGGAGAAGGTTGAGCCGGCCCTGCTGGATGTCGGCGAGGAACAGCCGGGCCGAACCGATCCCCAGCCGGCCGGCGGCCTCATCGATCAGTGCCGCGAGGTCCAGTGCCGACGCCTCGTGAGAGCGCTCGAGAACCCACGCCAGGACCGGGCCCAACCCCTCGCCGTCTCCCGCGCTCACCAGGAACGCCCTTCCCCATCGCACTCCATCGGATGCTTCTCCTCGAGACGGGAACCCATGGAGCCATCTTGACCAAGGAATCCCGCGTCGGCCCGGTCGACACGGCGCCGGCCGGCCGCGCCGCGGCATCGGAAGGTGACGAGCAACCCCGCCGGGCGGCGAACCGACGCGTCAACCTCATCACCCCGCCGGCCCCTGCGGAACCCGCCCCCTCATGGGCGTGAGTCCGTGAGGGTCAGGTGGGGCGATGCCAGCGTTCTGCCTCGCGGGTACGGCGCCTGATCACCTGGAGGTCGATCAGGGCGAGTACCACCAGGGCGAAGCAGATCGCGGCGAGGACGACGTACACGGTGCGGGGCGGAGCGGCCCCGGCGGTGGTCTGTGAAGCGAGGTACGCCAGGAGGGCGCTGCCGGCGGCGAACACGGGGATCGCCCACAGGGACAGGACGCGACGCAGGCGCAGGTCGCTGCGGGCCCACTGGGCTTCCGAACCGTCGTGCCGCCACCGTGCGGCCGCCTGCCGCGCGTGCCGGTCGGCGGCGCGCAGACCGGCTTGTCTGCGTGCGGAGAAGCCCATGCCCTCACCTCGTTTCATGCCGGCCGGTGGTCCGGCTCGTCACGTTCCTCGGGATCCCGGCGTTCCAGCGGGCGAAGCCATATCCGGCGACTGCCCAGAAAACCCGCCCGGATGCCCTGAGGGCATTGCGGGACATTCCGGTTCACCGGCGTGGCAGGGGGCACGCGCACCAGGGGGGCCACACACCGAGCACCACACTGCGCAGCACACTCCGCAGGAGGCGTCATGAAGGCACTCACATGGCACGGCAAGCGGGATGTCCGCTTCGAATCAGTTCCCGATCCCGGGCTCCGCGACCGCGACGACGTGATCGTGAAGATCACGACCACCGGCCTGTGCGGTTCGGACCTGCACCTCTACGAGGTCCTGGGGGCGTTCATCGACCCCGGCGACATCCTCGGGCACGAGCCCATGGGCATCGTCCAGGAGGCGGGACCGGAGGTCGGCTCGCTGAAGCCGGGGGACAGGGTGGTGATCCCGTTCAACGTCTCGTGCGGCACCTGTTTCATGTGCGAACGGGGCCTGCAGTCCCAGTGCGAGACCACACAGGTGCGCGAGCACGGGACGGGCGCCTCGCTCTTCGGGTACACGAAGCTCTACGGACAGGTACCCGGCGGCCAGGCCGAGTACCTGCGGGTCCCCTTCGGCAACCACCTGCCCATCCGAGTGCCCGACGGACCGTCCGACGAACGGTTCGTCTACCTGTCCGATGTGCTGCCGACGGCCTGGCAGGCGGTCGAGTACGCCGCCGTCCCGCAGGGCGGCAGCGTCGCCGTACTGGGCCTGGGCCCCATCGGGGACATGAGCTGCCGCATCGCCGCCCACCACGGTGCCGGCACGGTCATCGGTATCGACCTCGTTCCCGAGCGGCTCGAGCGGGCCCGCCGCCGCGGCTACCACGCCCTGGACCTCCTGGAACGGGGCGAGGGCCTCACGGATGCCGTCCGTGAACTCACCAGCGGGCGCGGCCCGGACGCCGTCATCGACGCGGTCGGGATGGAGGCCCACGGCAGTCGTGTCGCAGCCGCCGCGCAGAAGATGACCACGTTCCTGCCGGATGCCGTGGCCGCGGCCCTGATGAAGCGCGCGGGCGTCGACCGGCTGTCCGCCCTGTACACCGCCATTGACCTCGTCCGCCGCGGCGGGACCGTTTCGGTGTCCGGGGTGTACGGGGGCGCGGCCGATCCGCTGCCCCTGCTGACCGTCTTCGACAAGCAGCTCACCCTGCGTATGGGCCAGGCCAACGTCTGGCGCTGGGTCGGCGACATCCTTCCCCTGCTCACCGACGGGGACCCCCTCGGCGTCGACGACTTCGCCACGCACCTGTTGCCGCTGCAGGAGGCCCCGGGCGCGTACGAGATGTTCCAGGAGAAGCGGGACGGCGCCGTGAAGGTGCTCTTCACACCGTGACAGGGACGACTGCCAGAGGACGTGCCGGCGCATGCTTTCGGCCCCGGGAACTCCCGGGGCCGAAAGCACTCGCCGGGCCGAAGCCGGCCGGAGCGATCCGCAGTCAGGAGGACATGGCCTCCAGGAGTTCGCCGACCTGCGGGTCGGGGAGCGAGCGGGCCACGTTCCCCGACGCGGCCCGTGATACTGGTCAGCCCCGCCGGAGCGGGGCTGCGCCGTACGTCTGCCCGCTGCCGGGAAGCCCACACCTGGCCTCGCACAGCGATCGGTTCCTCCCTCGCCGAGGGAGGAACCGATCGCAGTGGGCCGTGCGGCCCGTAACCCTGGCGCGTGGCCGTGGCGCGTGGCCGGGGGTCACGCGTGCCGGTGCGAGCGCCGGTTCCCGATCACCAGCCGGTAGAGGGCCAGCAGGATGACCGAGCCGACGATGGCGGCGATCCAGGTGGAGAGGTCGAAGAAGCCGTCGATGGAGTCGACGCCGAAGATGACCTTCCCGAGCCAGCCGCCGAGCAGGCCACCGGCGATCCCGATGAGCGTCGTGACGATGATCCCGCCCGGGTCCCTGCCCGGCATCAGTGCCTTGGCCACGAGTCCTGCCAGCAGGCCGATGAGGATCCAAGCGATGATGCCCATGTGCGTCTCCCGCCGTGGTGCTGTGTCAGGTAACTGTCACGTCGCTTGTGCACGCTGCGCGCGATCTCAAACTCCGGTGGCCGCCGGCTCCGGATGGCAGAGACTGGGGAGACCGGACGGAGAACGAGACGAGAGGCGGCGGCTCCGATGTCCCAAACGGTGCTGATCGTGATCGACATGCTCAACACCTACGAGCACGAGGACGCCGAAGCCCTGGTCCCGTCCGTCCGCCGGGCGCTGCCCGGCATCACGGCCCTGCTCGAACACGCCCGCGCCGGCGAGTCCCCCGTCGTCTACGTGAACGACAACTTCGGGGAATGGCGCTCCCACCACGGCGAAATCCTGGAGGCGGCTCTCGCAGGCCGCCACAAGAGCCTGGTGGAGCCGATCGCCCCCGACGAGAGTTCACTCTTCGTGGTCAAGGCGCGCCACTCGATCTTCTTCGAAACCCCCCTGTCCTACCTGCTCGGTCAACTCGGGGCGGAGCGCCTGGTCCTGTGCGGACAGGTGACCGAGCAGTGCGTGCTGTATTCGGCGCTGGACGCCCACATCCGGCACTTCGACGTCGTCGTGCCGGACGACGCGGTGGCCCACATCGACGCCGAGCTGGCCGAGGCGGCCCTGCAGTTGATGAGGCGCAACATGTCCGCCGACGTCTGCAGGGTGCAAAACGTCGAGTTCGACGGCTGACCTGGGCGGTCCTCGCCCGGCCGGGACGGGGTCGCGACGCCGCCTGCCTCCGGCGCGACGGCCGGCCGCCGCCGGGCGGCTCCGCATGATCCTCCGGGAGCGGGGAAGACGCCCCGGGCACGCGTGAGGCGCGCGAGGGGCCGGTACGAGAGCCGGCTCACGAGCCCGAGAGGTGGAGCATGACCTCCAAACGAGCGGGCACCGGCCCGACGGACACCACCGCCGGCACCGGCGACCGGGCAACCCCGTGGGGCGACTTCCGGCGGGTGCTCGACCAGATGCGCGGACTACTGGACGGCGTTCACCCGGACGACGGATCCGAAGCCCCGGAAACGGCGCCCCGCGGTGCCGCCGTGGCCGGCGGCGGCCTGCGGTGACAGCGCGCCCGGGCCGGCGACGCGCCCGTGCTCTTCTTCGGGACGGGTCTGCCCGCCGACCGGTGGCACGGCGCCGAGGAGCGCGTGGAGCTCCGCGCCCTCACACTGGGAATCTGTGCACTGACCCGGTTCCTCGATGAACTGGATGCCCGCCCGAGGAGGGTGCGGCGGTGCCGCCCGCGCGCCGAGTAGGCAGGGGGCCGCTTGAAAGGCCCAGGTGCGGGCAGGCGTGAAACATGTCGATCGCCCGTTCGAGCCGGCTCGCACGCGCCGGCCGAACCGGCACAGGAGTGCAGAAGCATGGTGTACGCGACCTGGCCTACCGGCAGGAGTGAGGTATCCCGGGCGTCCCGAGGCGCCGAGGCACGCGGAGGTGCCTCATGTGCGGCCTGAGTGGCGAGGTGCGTTTCGACGGCAGGCGCCCCGATGTCGCCGTCGTCGAACGCATGACCGATGTCATGGAGCCGCGGGGTCCCGATGGCAGAGGGATCTGGTCCCAGGCGGCGGTCGCCCTGGGTCACCGGCGCCTGCAGATCATCGATCTGTCGGAGCGTGGCGCCCAGCCCATGGTCGACGCCCAGCTCGGCCTCACGGTGGTCTTCAACGGCTGCATCTACAACCACCGCGAGCTGCGCGCCCGCCTAGAGAGGCTCGGGTACCGCTTCTTCTCCGACTCCGACACCGAGGTCGTCGTCAAGGCGTACGCGGAATGGGGACGGGAATGCGTGGAATTCTTCGTCGGCATGTTCGCCTTCGCCGTCGCCGAGCACCGCTCGGGGCGGGTCGTCCTGGGCCGCGACCGGCTGGGAATCAAGCCGCTCTACGTCACCGAGGACTGCGACCGCCTCCGCTTCGCCTCCTCGCTGCCGGCCCTGCTGGCGGCCGGGGGAGTGGACACCTCCATCGACCCGGCGGCCCTTCACCAGTACCTGAGCTGGCACGGCACGGTGGTCGCACCCCGCACGGTACTGACGGGCGTACGGAAGGTTCCGCCGGCGACCGTCAGGGTCGTCGAACCCGACGGCACCCGCCACGACCACTGCTACTGGCAGCCCGCGTACACCCGGCACTCCGAGCTCGGCGACGACCCCGTGGCCTGGCGGGAGGCCGTGCACGACGCGCTGAGGACCGCCGTGAGGCGTCGTACGGTCGCGGACGTCCCCGTGGGGGTGCTCCTGTCCGGCGGTCTGGACTCCAGCCTGATGGTGGCGATGCTCGCCGAGGAGGGTTTCGAGGACATCCCGACCTTCGCGATGGGCTTCGAGGAGGAGAACGGTGAGGACGGCGACGAGTTCGTGTACTCGGACCTGGTCGCGCGCCGGTTCTCGACCGCCCACCAGAAGTTCATGATCCCGTCCGACCGGCTTCCCGCAGCGCTGGAGGCCGCCATCGGCGCCATGAGCGAGCCGATGGTCAGCCACGACGCCGTGGCCTTCCACATGCTGTCCGAACAGGTCTCGAAGGAGGTCAAGGTCGTGCTGTGCGGCCAGGGCGCGGACGAGGTGTTCGCCGGCTACCACTGGTATCCGCAGATTGCCTCGGCCTGCCGGGCGGGGGCGGACGACGCCTACGCCCGCGCGTACTTCGACCGGACGCACGCCGACCTCACCGCCATGATCCACCCGGACCTCGCGGCCGGCCACGACGCCTCGATGGACTTCGTCCGGAGCCACATGGCCACCCCGGGGGCCGCCACCGCTCTCGACGCCGCCCTGCGCATGGACGTCCACGCACTCATGCCGGACGACCCCGTCAAGCGGGTCGACAACATGACCATGGCCTGGGGCCTGGAGGCACGGGTGCCCTTCCTGGACCAGGACCTCGTCGAGCTGGCAGCCGCCTGTCCGCCGGGACTGAAGCTCGCGGACGGCGGCAAGGCCGTGCTCAAGCAGGTCGGGCGCACCGTACTGCCCCGGCAGGTCGTCGACCGCCCCAAGGGCTACTTCCCCGTCCCGGCCGTGCGCCACATGGCCGAGCCCGTGCTGGCGCGGGTGCGGGACGCCCTCACGGCCCCGGAAGCACGCCGCCGCGGGATCTTCGACGCCCAGGTCGTCGGCGAACTGCTCGCGCAGCCCAACCGCCACCGCGCACGGCGCGGGGCCAACACCTTGTGGCAGGTGGCGACGCTGGAGATCTGGCTTCAGGCGCACGGCATCCGATGACGTGACCACCCGGTGACGTGACGGGACCGAGTGGTGGGAACACTCAGGAAGCGGAAGCCTGGGAGAGGTGGCCATGCCCCTGGAGCGGACGAACCTCGTGGATCACGTACGTGGTACGGCGGGCGGTACTACGGCGGCCCCCGGAACCGGAGGGACCGGCGCCGCGTCCCCCGCGCCGGCACCCGTACCGGTGCGGCTGCCCGACCATGTCGGTGCCGACCCGCCCACGCTGCTCACCGCCCACGGGTGCTGGTACCCGTCGGCGGATCCCACCGGTGAGCACGTGGCCTTCATCTGCGACCGGGCGGGTGTCCCCCAGCTGTGGAGCGGCCCCGCCCGGGGCAGCGAAGCCCATGTCCTGGACGGCGACCCCGATCCGGTGACCGAGATCTCCTGGTCCCCCGACGGACGCTGGATCGCCTACACCTCGGCACCGGGCGGCGGCGAGCACACCCGCGTGCTGGTGGTGCGCCCGGACGGAACCGGACGGCAGGTGCTCGCCGGGGCCGAGCCCGGAAGCTCCGCGCACCTCGGCTGCTGGACCCGCGACGGCACCGCCCTGGCCGTCACGGTCGCCCAGCCCTCCGTGTCCGGCGCGGAGCACACCGGGGCGGGACACCTTCCGTCGGACGTCGACGGCGCGCCGGCGGACGGGGCGCGGGGCCCCGGCGCGGCCTGGTCCGAACGCGACGGAACCGCGACCCTCCTCGGCGGCGGTTCGGCGCACCGGCCTGCCCTCTCCCGCGACCGGGCGTCGTCCGTGCACGTGGGGGCGGGCCCGGTGCCGGCGCTCGGCCAGGTCCGCGGGGGCGGCCTCGCGGCCTACCTGGTCGACCCCGACGGCGCGCACACGCCCGTCCTGCTGTACGGCGAGGAGGGAGCGGCGTCGCTGCGGGTGTGCGACACCAGCCCGGACGGGCGCTTCGCCCTCGTGCGCCGCGGTCCGCGCGGCCGGCGCGAGGCCCTCGTACTCGACACCGGCTCCGGCCGCACCACCTTCGCCCTGCACGTTGCCGATGGGGACCCGTGGATCGGCCGCTTCTCCGCCGACGCGCGGACCGTGTGGCTGCGCAGCGACACGGACCGCGAATTCGCGGCCCTCCTGCGGGTCCGGCTGGATGAACAGGGCGCGGCCAGGAGCCTGACGGTGGCGGCGGAACGGCAGGAGGCCGCCCTCGACCTGCTGAGCATGCCCGATCACGGCCGCTGGGCCCTCCTCGCCTGGAACGTCCACGGTGCGACAGAGCTGGAGAGCACGGGCCTGCCCCTCACCGACGCCGACGGCGACGTCGGACCGCGACACCGTCCGGTGCTGCCGCACGAAGTCGTGACCCGGATCGCACCCCTGGAACGCGGCGGCCTGTTCGCCGCGCTGGCCGGTTCCCGGCGCAGGCCCGGCATCTGGGAACTGGACCAGGGCCTCGTACCGGCGCGCGCCGGCTGGTCGGCCTCCGACGAGGACGCGGTACCGCCCGGCCGGCCCCCCGTACGCCCCGTGCCCCTGCGCTGCCGCGCCCGGGACGGGCTGATGCTGGGCGGCTGGTACTACCGGGCGCCGGGCCAGGACCCGGGGCGGCCCGCCCCGTGCGTCATCCACCTCCACGGCGGGCCCGAGGAACAGGAGCGGCCGGTGTTCAGCCCGCTTTACCACGAGCTCCTCGGCAGGGGCCTGGACGTGTTCGCCCCGGACGTCCGCGGCTCCTCGGGCTGGGGGCGCTCCTTCGTCGACGCCGACCTCGGCGCCGGTCGGTTCGCGGCGATCGACGACGTCGCCGACTGCGCCGCGCACGTGGTCTCCCTCGGCTATGCCGACCCCGTGCGGCTCGGGGTGATGGGCCGCTCGTACGGCGGCTACCTGACGATGGCCTCCCTCGTATGGCATCCGGACCTCTTCCGCGCCGGGGTGGCCGTCTGCGGGATGTCGGACTTCGCCACGTTCTTCGCCGGCACCGAACCGTGGATCGCCCAGTCCGCCACCGCGAAGTACGGCCATCCCGAACACGACCGGGACCTGCTGCGGGCTCTGTCCCCGATGAGCCGCATCGACCAACTGCGGGCGCCCGTGCTGGCCGTCCACGGCGAACACGACACCAACGTGCCGCCGACGGAGTCGGAGCAGTTCGTCCGCGCGGCACGGGGTCGCGGAGTGCCGGCGCGGCAGCTTACGCTGCGCGACGAGGGCCATGAATTCCTGCGGGCGGACAACAGGCGGCTCTACCGGCGCGCCGCCGCGGACTGGCTGGAGCGCCACCTCGGCGACAACCCGCTCCCCGGCCGACAGGCCACGTGACGGCCGAGACCATCCCCGCCGAAGCGCCGACGGCAGCCCGTCCCCTGCACGACCACCGCTGTTCAGGGCACGCGATCGGAGCGCCGTGAAGGCCGGTCCTCGTTCATGGGGCGGCGCCACCGGTTGTGGTCCATGTGCGATCCGGCCATGGGACCCATCCGCAGCATGCCCCCGTCCACGGCCCAGGAGGCACCCGTGACGTACAAGGCCTCGGCGCCCGCCAGGAAGGCGATGACGGCGGCGACCTCGCGGGCGTCGCCGGGGCGGCGCCGTGGTCCGAGCCCGGCTCACCCGGGTGGCCGCGCGCCAGGAGTGCCGGGCGGGTCGACGGGTAGGCGCCTCGTGCGGTAGGGCACCCGGGCGGGCGCTCGGCCAACCGCCGGGCAGCCGATACCGCGCTCGGCGGGTGCCTCCCACCTGGAAGAACAGGAGAACGATCATGAGTGGCAAGTCGGACAGGGAAGCGTCGCAGCACGAGGCGAGCCGGCACCGGGGAGCACAGCACGGCTGGTCGCCCGACGTCGACGAGACGCGTCAGCAGGACAATCCCAGCGCCCACCGGTCCTTCCACCCGGACCGCTACGCCCCCGCGAAGGGCGCCGGCAGGACGGTGTCGAAGGAGGAGTCGGGAAACCCCCACGGAAATCCGACCGAGAGCAGCAGCCGGAGCGGCGAGGAACTGGCCCGTAAGGGCGAGGACGGCATGCACGACAAGGGTCCGAAGGGGAAGTCGCGCCGCCCCAGCGGCAGCAAGGACGCCTCTGCCTTCACCGGAATACGGCCCGAGGACCACCGTACCGAGGGGCCCGCCGGCAGGTGACGGCCGGTCGCGGCGTCCGGCTGAGGTGGGCGGCCTCGCCGAGGTCAGGGCGAAGACAGCCCAGGGTCGTCAGAGCGCGGTTCCTCAGGACGGGCGCTGTGATCGGGGTGGCCGGCGGTCCGGCGCGCCTCCTTCATCTCGGCCTCGTACAGGTGCTGCCTCCCGGCGGCCAGTGCTGCGACCGCCTGACGCTCAAGCCCCCGGAACGGCTCGTAGTACGTGCGGTCGTACGCCTCGACGATCTGGAAGGTCCAGTGGCCGGGGATGACGTTGCGGCCGAGGATGTCCCTCTGGACCCGACCGGCCCACTCGTCGTGTCCGGCCGCCCTGAGCAGCCGGACCGCGCGGTCCAGTTCGAGATCCGCCGTCCCCGTCAGCTGGTGGAACCCGTACAGGTGGCCCCGGGCGCGCTCCACGGTTTCCAGCGCCTTCGAGAGTGACCCGAGGGCTTCCACCGTCACATCGTCCACCCCGGCCGGGCGCTGATGTGCCGGGTCCGGTCCGTCATCGCGTCGCGTCATACTTCGGCACTGCCCGCCCGGACCGCCCGCTCATGCCCTTCCGGTCCCCGCTTCCCCCGAAGGCAGCACCCGTGCCGCGGGGGCATCCGGCCACGCTCGCGTCGGCCCCCTGCCTAGCTGATGACGGACGGCCACGATGGCTCCCTCCCGACGACGACGGCGAACGGAACGCCCGAGGCGGCGGCACTGGCCGCGGCTCAGCGCCCCAGGGCGTTCTTGAGCTGCTGCTTGGTCATCGTCGAGCGGCCGTCGATGCCGCGCTTCTTCGCCTCCCGGTACAGGTCGTCCTTGGTGGGCCCGGACGAGCTGCCGCCGCCACCGGACTTCTCGCCTCCGCGCTGGGAGGCGGACTTGCCCTGGGTGGAGCTGCGGCTGGCGGTCTTGCTCTCTCCCGAACGAGCGCGTTCCTTGTTGACCGTCCGGGAGGCCATCTCCTTCGCGCGCTCCTCCGACATACCGCGCTTCTCGCCCGACTCCTTGATGTGCTCGTACTGGCGCTCGCGCTTGGGGCTGGATCCTCGGGGCATGACGCAACCTTTCATCAGCGGTGCGATTCAACGGTCATCGTGCGCGTACCCAGATAACGCCACATATCACGCGAATCGGGCTGGATGCCCGGAGGGGTCGGCGGGTCTCTGAGGCTCACTGCGGCCTTCTCGCGCCGGCGGGCCCGGGCCCGGTGGGCGAGAACGGCAACACGATGCTGGTCGCGCTGCCCCCGCGACCGTGCCACGCGCCGCCCCCGGCCCCCCTTCCCACGCGAGCCAGGAAGGCCGGAGGGCGGCTTCCTACGCGCCTGCCGTCGGCCATAGCGCGTGGTCCCGGTCCGCATGCGACCTCCCGGCAGGAGCATCCTGGAAGCAGGAGAACCGGACGACATGCCCCGAGGGACGGAGCGCGAGTGAGGACACTTACGCACAACCGGCCCCTGCAAGGCCGCACCGTGGTGGTGACGGGGGCGGCGCGCGGCCTGGGAGCGGCGCTGGCCCGGGCGTTCGACGACCGGGGCGCGCGGCTGGCCCTGCTGGGCCTCGAAGGAGAGCGCCTGCGGGAGCTGGCCGCCTCCTTGCACGGCGAAGCGGCCTGCTGGGAGGTCGACTTGACGGACGACGCAGCCATGGCCGACACCGCCCGACAGGTGCGGGGGCGCCTCGGACCCGCGTCCGTCGTCGTGGGCAACGCCGGGGTCGCCGAGGGAGGGCCGTTCGCCGACTTGGACCCGCAGGTCTGAACGGCGGCCCAGGTCGCCGACAGGCTGGCCGCCGCCGCGGAACGACGTGCGGCCTCGGTCTACGTCCCCGCCTGGCTTCGTGCCGTGCAACCGGTGCGGGCCTGCCTCCCGGCCGTCGTCACGTGCGTCGCCCGCACCGAACTGCCGCGTCTGGAACGTACCCAGCGGCTGGAGCCGACCGGTCTGCTCGGCGCGGGCGGCCGCGCCGACGAGCGCCACGGCTGACCGACCGCGCCGCCGGACGCCCGCTCGCGCCCGTCCGCCCGACCCGTCCCGGCCAACCCCCTGCGCGTCATGCGCGTCGCCGGACTCGGCCAGGTCGTCACCATCACCGGGAATCAATACCGCCCGGCAGGGTAGGCGACGGCCACTTGATCGATCTCATGGCGAAAGGCAACCACCCATGCTGATGGCTCACCCGGCCGTGCTGCCCGGTCTCGTCGACCGCTACTGGGCGCTGTCCGTGCTCGACGCCTCGGAGGGCGACTCACCCGTGCGCAAGGAGATCGAAGCCGTCGAGCGCGCACTGTGCGTGGCCACCGGCACCACCGACGTGCACGCCGCCCTGATCGCCGCCCGCCTTCACCTGCCGGGCACGGGCACCCTCGACGACTCGGTACTCGCCGCAGGCCGAGAGCCGGCTTGAGCACGCAGTGGCCTCGGCGAACAGCCGCAGGGAGGCTTCGAGCCAGGCGTCGTAGACGTCCTCCGCATCGTCCAGGGCGGGGCACGTACCCCACCGGGTCCGTACAGCGGCGACCTGTCCGGGTGCAGCGGCACATGGGCGCTGTACCAGGCCCGTACGGCGCCCGCTCGCTCGGCATCCGTGCCGCTCCGCAGATACCCGACGAGGGCCGCCGCCACCCGGCGGCGGCCGAAGGCGTAGACCGCCGGCTCGACGAACCAGCGGCAGAAGCTCGGGTCCGGATCGTGGACGGTTGCCGCCATCAACGGGCCGAACCACTCCTCGGGCATGCTCTCCCGTTCGAGCAGCGGCTTACGCACCGCATGGGCGAGGTGGCGGGCCCGAAGATCGCCCGGCTCCCCGGCGGCGGCGTCGACGCCCAGCAGCCGGGCCACCTCCGTCGCGCACGTCAGGAACGAACGCGGCTCGGTTCGTGCGTCTGTGCTCGTGCCTGTGCTGTCGTCATCGCTCACAAGACGATTCTGTGCGACGGCAGTAGACGGTTCCTCAGAACGCCGTGGAGAGCGCCACATGCCGCCACTGGTCGAGTTCACGTCGTACCAGATCCAGCTTTGCCTCGACACGTTCCACCGCGTCCGCGCCCAACTGCAGCCGCAACGGCGGCTGGTCGGTCTCGGTGATGTCCACGATGGCTCGGGCCGCCTTCGCCGGATCGCCCGGCTGGAGACCGTCGAACGTGCTCATCGCCTCGCGCACCGGCCCCGCACCGGCGGCGTAGTCGGCGATGCCGGCCGGCTCGACCCGGAGGCTGGAGGTGCCCAGGAAGCCGGTCCGGAAGCCGCCGGGTTCGATGACCGTGACGCGGATCCCGAGAGGGGCCAGCTCGCCGTGCAGGGCCTCGGAGATGCCTTCGAGGGCGAACTTCGACGCACCGTACAGGCCCACCGCCGGAGCGGTGGCGAAGCCGCCCACGGAGCTGATGTTCAGGACGTGCCCGGAACGCTGGGCGCGCAGCGTCGGCAGGGTCGCCCGGAGCGTATTGAGCACGCCGAACACGTTGACCTCGAACAGATCCCGGGCAGCCCGGTCCGAGACCTCCTCGATCGCGCCCACGAGGCCGTAGCCGGCGTTGTTGACGACGGTGTCGATCCGGCCGAACCTGGCCAGTCCGGCCTCCACCGCCGCCGCCAACTGCCCCTCGTCGGTGACGTCCGCGTCCACCGCCAGCAACCCGTCCGGCCTCTCCGGGTGGGCCTTGAGCACCACCGACGCGTCCCGCGCCGTGGCGATCACGCCGTGCCCCCGCTCCAGCGCCTCACGTGTGATCTCCGCGCCGAGCCCGCGCGATGCACCGGTGACAAACCAAACGTTCATGTTCTCCCGCATTCCGATCGTCCGACTGGCCGTCACATCAACGCTAGGAGCTAGAGTCCGGTCTAGATCAAGAGCGGCGTGACGGGAGTCACTCATGGACCTGACCATCGGCGAAGTGGCGCAGCGCAGTGGGCTGAGCGTGCACGCGCTGCGGTTCTACGAGCGGGAGGGCCTGTTCGCCAACCCGGTGCGCCGCCTGTCCAACGGCCGCCGGATCTACCACGAAGAGGATGTGGAGTGGCTGGCGGTCTGCACCAAGCTGCGCTCCTCGGGGATGTCGGTGGCGATGATCCGGCAGTACATCGAGCTGGTCCGGCAGGGTCCGGGTAACGAGCTCGACCGCCTGGAGCTGCTGCGCCGCCACGAGGCCTTCGTGGAGGCGCAGATCAGGGAACTGCGAGAAGCGCTGGGCGTGATGCGGCACAAGGTGCGGATCTACGAGGACCACGTGGAGCGGGGTGAGGCCGACCGGCTGTGGAACCCGTCCCGCACGGACGCCACGGCCACGGACTGCACGCCGCCGGACACCACGGCACCGGGCTGCACGCCGCCGGACACCACGGCACCGGGCTGCACGCCGCCGCCGGGGCCGCAGACGGCCGGCAGGACGTAGGCGACGGCCGACCGCCCACCCCCGCCTGCAGTCAGGCCGTGGCGTCGAGACGGGCGGCCAGCCAGTCGAACACCCGTTGCTCGAACAGGGCCCGGCCCAGGGGCTCGCAGTGCATGTCCGCGCCCTCCGCCGCCGTGAACTCCACGAACGCCTTCTCGCCCGGCAGCGCCTCGTACAGGCGCCGTGCCTGGCCGGGCCAGAAGTGCTCGCCCTCCGGCGAGGTCACCAGCAGCGGCACCGTGATCCGGTCCAGGACCCCCGTCAGGTCGTACCGGGTCATCTCGGTGAGCAGGTCGTACGGGGAGTCGATCGCGTACGGCTTGGCCCGCCACCGCCAGAGGGCGGCGAACTCCCCGTCCTCCGCGATCCCTTCGCGCATGACCGCGTCGAAGGCGTCCCGGTCGCCCGAGTCGAACAACTCGCGGAGCTCCGGCGGGAAGTTGTTCCACCAGGCGTCCACGACGGACACCACACCCGGGTCCGCGACACCCGCCACGATCCGGTGCTCGAAGGCGAGGGCCCGGGGCACCCAGTAGCCGGCCTGACTGATCCCGGCCAGTACGAGCCGGCCGGCGGCGATGTCGTCCCGGGCCAGCAGGAAGTCCACCACCGGGGTGATCACGTTCTCCCAGTCCGGGCGGAACGGCATCCGGTGCTCGAACAGCATCGACTGCTGCCCCGGCCCGTCGAAGAGGAGCGCGTTCCAGCCGCGCGCCACGGCCGGCGCGCCGAGCATCGTCCACGCGGTGCTCACCGGACCGTCGCTGCCGTTGTTCACGATCACCGTCGGGGCGTCCGCGCCGCCTCCGGCCGGGCGGAAGAGGTAGCCGGGGAGCGTGGTCCCCTCGTACGGCACCGCCACGCGCTCCGCGGCCGGCTCCCACGCCGCCGCGAACCGGTCGAAGACATCGCGGTGCTCCCGGAACACCGCGAGGAGCCGCTCCTCGTCGGACAGGGCGTCGGCGGCGACCAATCCCGTGCCGTAGTAGCCGGCAGCCCGCAGCCACGCGTCCCGAGCACTCGTCCGCCGCCCCGCCGCGGCCGCCCGTTCGCCGTCGGACCGGACGCGACGGGCCAGCTCCGTCCAGCCCTCGAACCAGGCAGGGCCGTCCGCATTGCGCAGCCGCGCGGCCGTGGCCAGCACCTCGCCCGGATCGGAGCCCTGCTGCCAGGACGCCCCGAGGAGCACCAGCACCTCGAAATCGAACTGTTCGTTCGCGCAGAACCGGTACGCCACGATGCCTCCCGGAGTACACCCCCACGGTACGAGGACCTCCGGACGTCCGCACGCCGCACCGGCCCCGCACCCCGCGTCACTTGCTGCCGTGCCGTGCCGCAGTGGGCGGCGACGGGCAGACGGGCGGGCGGAGTCGGGTTGCCGGACGGGCTGCCGGTCGGGCTCCCGCGGCCGCCGCATAGGCTCAACTGCCATGACATATCTCAGGCGTATGAGCCGGCCGACCTCCTGGTCGGCGTGGATGGGCGGGGCCCCGGCTCCGTGGCACTTCGCTGCTCTCGAACAGGCCTACGCGCTGATGGAGGAGGGCCGCTTCGAGGAGGCCGAGGCGCGCGCACGAGCCCTGGTCACAGCCCGGCGGAGCCGGAAGGGACGGGGCCGCCGAGCGGGCACCGCCTGGTACGCCAGGCATGTCGCCGTGGTCGCGGCGCGCGCCCACGGACGACGGGTCCCCTCGTCGCTGGGCGAGGTCGAGGAGTTGATAGCAGAGGCCGAGCGGTCGAACGACCTCCCCCACGGTCTGCTGCTGGCCGCCCGCTTGAACCGTGCGTTGGTGCTCATCGACGACGAGCGGCCGGGGGAGGCGGAGTCGGAAACCCGGGACGTCCTGCGGGCGCTGGCCCGGCGGGCGCATCCCGCCAACTACCGCCGGATCGAACTGGCCGCCCTGATCTGTCTCGGGCACGCCCTGTGCACGCAGGACCTGTACGAGGAGCCGGAAACGATCGCCCGCGCGAGCCTGCCACGGGCCGACGACGGGGAGGTCGTGGACGCTCTGCGTGTCCTGCTGGTCCGCAGCCTGGCGGGCCTGGGCCGCCACGAGGAGGCCCTGGCCGAGTCGCTGGAGGCGCAGACCCTGCCCGAGCCGCCGCCGCACGCCGTCGGGCACCTGGAGCTGTACCGGGCCAAGGCCTTGCACGGCCTCGGCCGCAGCGACGAGGCCCGCGCGGAGGCCGCCCGGGCTCTGGCCGCCTGCGAGCGGTACCTGCATCCCACGCACTCCCGCACCGCCGCGCTGCACACGCTCCTGTCCCGTATCCCGCCGTCCTGACCACCCGCCCGCCGACGCGGTCGCCGCAACGGGAGGCGCATAACAGGGGAACCCCCGGCTGACATCGGCCATGCGCGCCATCCTGTGGCGGTTCCAGACGTTCACGGGCCGGCCGCTGGTCACGGAAAGCCGTGTGCCGCCCGGGGCAGGGACCGGGCGGCACATCCTGAAGAGGGTTCTGTTTTCTCCTTCCGGCTTCCGTTCCCCGATGCCGATGGGGCGGCAGGGGGGGGCGGGAATTCGATGGTTCCTGGCCCGCTGATTACAGTCGTCCCCCCGTTATCCATAGGCGTGACATCGCATCTGCCAGCGCGGGATACCGGGCCGCCTCGCAGAGCATTTCCGAGAGCACCAGCATTCCGTAGGCGGTGCTCCGCGGATCGCGGTTCTGGTGCAGCCGGATGACCGCGAGGCTCAAGGGGCGGCGTCCGAGCATGATCCCGGCGCGGCGGACGGCTGCCGCCGTCTCCAGGTCGGCGCGGGCCCCGCCGAACGGCAGGGTTTCCGTTCTGTCGAGTTCCTGCGGCGCGGCCGAGTCCCGCACGTGGTGCACATACGCTTCCGGCGGGGCCTCGCCGTTCTCGAAGATATTCCGGAACCCGGCGATACGGAGGCTGGTATTGCGCGGGCGGAGCTCGATGAAAAGCTCGACGAACAAGCCCCGCAGCCGGATGTGGAGGGGCAGGTAGGGCATCTCGCCCTCCTTGCGCCCGGCTCCGCCGAAGAATCCCTGCCCGTCTTCCGCCTTCGCCCGGATGGTCGACGTCAGGGACCGGTAATCGTCGGCCGTGGCCTGCGCCGGTGAGAACAGGATCGGCATCAACATGGCCGGCCCATCAGGGGAGAGGCCCAGGGCTCGGGCTTGTCGTGAGGAATCTGACCGTGATCGCCCGGATCCTGCTGCACTCGCGCATGCACACCACCACCTTCGCCTCATTCCGGCCGCCCACGGGTTTATCACTCCGTCGCGGCCGGGTTCGGTCTGATGGCTCCTTTGTAGTCGTCCGGGTTGCGGCCGGGAGAATTGTTGGCCTGTGATGCTAAGAAATCGGCCGCCGATCCCGCAAGCCGGACGTAATCGGCCGGCTACGAATCCGTGGCCGCCCGGTCGGAATCGCTGCGCAGAACGCAGAACTCATTGCCCTCCGGGTCGGCAAGAACCGCCCAGCCCGAACCGTCGGGGTTCCGGTGGTCGGCGACGAAGGAGGCGCCGAGGCCCAGCAGCCGCTCCACCTCCTGATCGCGCGAGGTCTCGGGGCGCAGGCACAGGTGGATCCGGTTCTTGGCCGTCTTGGCCTCGGGCACCTGGTTGAAGTACAGCACCGGGCCCTCCGCCATCGGCACCAGGGTCTCCCGATCCCCCGGCCGGACGTCCGGATGCAAAGGACGGCCCGTCACGCCGCTCCAGAACCGCGCCAGCTCATAGGCGTCCGCACAGTCGATCGCCACGTTCTGCACTGTCGAAACCATGCGCGTGATCATGGCTGATCCGCAGGCCGAGCGCCAAGGCCACCCGCGAGGGGAACACGACACCGTCGTCGAGCGTTCCTCTTTGCGTGGGTGCGGAAAGGGACGATGTTCCCGGGCCCGATCCGATGCCCGCGGGGAAGGCCGTTCGGCCGCGGCCCCGCAGTGCACTCCGCCGTGACGCGAGGCCCTTTCCGCACCCACGCCCGAACGCCCCGGCCCGCCTCCCCCCGGCCGGCCTGGGGCCGCCCCGATCGGCCATCCCCCCCGGCCGGTCGGGGCCCACTGTCCCGAGCCCCGTCCGCCGCCGTCCCGAGCCCCGTCCGTCCCCCGTCCCGCCCCGCCGCGCCTACGCGAGGCGGAACCGGAAGCCGCTGCGCGGAAGCGTGGGCATCCGGGACAGCGGAATGGTCAGGTCCTGGTCGGGAACGGTGAGGTCGAGCCCGGCCAGCTCCGTGACCAGGGCCGCCAGCAGCGTGACGCTGATGTCCTCACCGGGGCACCGGTGCCCCACGGCCGCGTCGCCGCCGCCCTGGGGGACGAGATTTCGCAAGCTCTCGTCGCTTCCGTAGCGGTGCGGATCGAACCGGTACGGGTGGTCCCACCACTGCGCGTCGTGATGCTGCCCGTACAGGTCCAGCAGAAGCAGGGTCCCCGCCGGGAGGGTCTCGCCGTGCCACTCCAGATCGCGGGCGGCGAGCCCGCCGACGAACGGCGCGAAGGGATAGAAGCGGCGGACCTCGTGGGCGAAACCGGTGGCCAGGTGCCCCGACACGTCACCGCGGAGCGGGCCGCGGTGCTCGGGCCACCGGTGCAGGGCGTGCGCGGCGAATGTGACGTACCACGCGATCGCCACGGTCGGCCGGATGATGTTCAGCAGCTCCACCGCCGCCAGGTGCGGGTCGAGGACGGAGCCGTCGGCGTCGCGGTGCCGGGCGACCACGTCGAGCGCGCTGCCGTCGGGAGCCGCCTCCTGCTGCTCCCGGACCCGGACGATCAGTCGCGCGAGGGCCTGCTCCTGGCGCTTGCGGGCATCCCGCGCCCGCAGGTGGCGCGGCCCGGCCGTCGCGAACCCGTCGACCATGGCCACGCAGTCCCGCGCCAGCTCCTCGCCGCCGTCCGCCTCCGTGAGCGGTACGCCGGTCCAGTCGCAGACGGCGAGGGCGAGCACCCTGGCCGTCTCGTCGAAGAGGACCACCGTCTCCTCCGGATCCTCCCGCCACCGGTCCACGGCCTCCCGCCACCGCAGCAGTACGTGCTCCCGCAGGGCCTCGATGCCCTTCCCGTCCTTCAGCAGGGCCATGAACATTCCCTTGCGGACCCGGTGGGCGAGGCCGTCGAGGGTGTGCACCGCCCCCTGCCCGAACAGGGTGTCGAGTACCGGGTCCGGGAGTGCGGCGCGCCGCTGGACGTGCTGCTCGTCGTAGAAGAAGGCGACGGCTTCCGGGCCGCGCAGCGCGACCGTATGGCGGCCGAGGAGACGCGTACGGACCGTGCCGTCCGCCGAAGTGCGCATCTGGTCGGGGAGCCAGGCGTAGCCCTGCGTCAGCAGCGAAAGGGTGCCGTCGGTCCACACGGACGGGGGGTGCTTGAGAGTCGGCATGGGATGCGGCTACCCGGGTCCGCGGCCCCCACACGGCGCGCCCGGCGCCGTCACCCGGATACCCGGATACTGGGACGGACCGGCTCAGGGACTGCCCCGCCGGTGGAGGGGCAGACGCGCGCGGACGGCACCGCCCGGCAAGGGCGCTGTCCGCGCCGTTCCCAGCTGGTCCGAGCTGTTCCGGAGTGTTCCGAAGTGTTCCGGCCAAGGCGACCGATCGACCCATCGGGAGGACCGATGACCCGACGAGTGCACGAGGTGATGACGCGCAACCCGGTGACCGTGGAGCGCCAGACCTCGCTGGCGGAAGCGGCGCGGGTGATGCGCGACGCGGGCATCGGGGACGTACTGGTCGTCGACGAGGGACGGCTCTGCGGCATCCTCACGGACCGGGACATCGTCGTCCGCGCGCTGGCGGAGGACCGCGACCCGGCCGAGACGACCGTCCTGGCGATCTGCAGCGCGGAACCGCTCACGGTCGGGCCCGACGACCACGTCGACGAAGCCGTCGACCTCATGCGTCGGCACGCGCTGCGGCGCCTGCCCGTACGGACCGGGAGCGGCGAGCTCGTCGGCATCGTCACCCTCGGCGACCTGGAGGTCGAACGGGACCCGGGCTCGCCCCTCGCCTCCATCGCGGCGGCCGTGGAGGCGGCACGCGAACGGTGACGACGTCCGGACGGGCGGACGTCCGTACGTCCGGACGCCGTCAGGTTTGAGTCCGCGGAGAGCGGCCATAAGCGTCTCCACGGGAGTTCGCGGCGGTGAGCGGCGCGGACTGCCGAACGGACCCGGGCCGCGTGGTGGCTCTCCCCCCGCCATCACGCGGCCGGGCACCGTACCGGCCGATCCGACGCGTTCCACGCGCAGGGCCTCGATGGGGGAGTGCCGCGCGAGCAGCTCGGGAACGGCGTCGCACAGCTGCGTCGGCTCGTTGCGGTAGACCGCCTCGACCCGTGCCTCCCGGCCCGGCCCGCCGGGCGGGCACCGCCCTGGGCATCGGGGACACAGGACTGGCGGTGTGGTCGATCACGAAGTGGCCGGCCCTTGTCCTCCTTGTCACGATCATGATCGCGCTCCTGTACTGGGCGGCGCCGAACGCCAAGGGCCGCGGCTTCCGGTGGGTGACGCCGGGCTGCTACGCGGAGGACCGTCGGCGCATGACCCACTGAGCTCACGACCCGCTGGCTCGGTGGCCGGGTGCCGGCGCGTTTACCGGGTAGGCGCGCGTCGACAGAAGCGTGTGCAACCTGAAGGGGAGACTCCGCATGAGCACGATAGAGCGGCAGACCCACATGGCCGATGAATCCGTGAGCGTGCTCGTCTCGCGCGCGTCCCGGCAGATATCGGAGCTGGTCCGCGAGGAGATGCAGCTGGCGCGGGCGGAGATGACGCAGAAAGGGAAGCGCTTCGGGCGGGGCGGCGGCCTCTTCAGTGGTGCGGGTCTGCTCGGATTCCTGGCGGCCCAGGCCCTGACGGCGGCCGGTATCGCAGCCCTCGCGCTGGTACTGCCGGTCTGGGCCTCGGCCCTGATCGTCATGGCGGTACTGGCGATCGGTGCCGCGATGCTGGCCCTGGCGGGCAGGAAGCAGGTGACCAAGGCCGGCGCGCCCATGCCGGCGCAGACCATCGACAGCGTCAAGGCCGACCTGGCCGCGATGCGGGAGAAGGCGCACCGATGACCGGCGACCCCGACAAACCCCGAACCGACAACGGCACCCCCACCCCCGACGAGCTGCGCGAACAGGTCGAGCGCTCGCGGGACGAGCTGGGGCGGACCATAGAGGCCCTGGCGGGCAAGGCCGACCTCAAGGCCCAGGCCGGGAGGAAGACCGCGCAGGTCGCCGACCGGATCCACGAGAGGGCCGCGCACACGGCGGAGCTGGTGAAGCACGCCACGCCCGAGCCGGTGCTCGACGGGGCGGACCGGGTCGTCACGGCGGCACGCACCTACCACAGGCCGTTGCTCGTGGCCGGTTGCGCCGCACTGGTGGTCTTCCTGCTGGTGCGCCGCGGCTGTCGGCACCGGTGACCGCATCCGGAAGCTGCACTGTGTAGTCGAAATAGTGCGAAGAGTGATCGAATGTGTCAGTCTGGTGAAGCGGAGTTCGAACCGGAGCGTTCGAGCCTCCGCGCTCCCCAGCAACACCCCACGCACGCAGGGCCCGGCCGGAGCCAGTAGTCACCCCGGCCGGGCCCTGTCACCTTCCGGGCAGTCCCGTGGCACGGGAGCCGGAGGCGCATAAGGGGCGGATAAGGGGACGGTGGAGCAGTATGGAGGTACCCGCTCACGGGCTGTGCTCTGAGTGAGGCCGGATCGGCCTTTCGTACGCAGGGGGCACTTCGTGCTGCGGTCGGACAAGCAGAGGACTCGGGGCAGTCGAAGCCGGCCGTCGGCCTGGCGGGAAGCTGGTGCACCCATGACGGAGCGCCTCCATAGATCGGGTCTGGTGGGCGAACTCTTCGCCGAATTCGCCGGCACCATGATCCTTATCCTCTTCGGTTGCGGTGTGGTGGCCCAAGTGGTTGCCGGTGGGGCCCTCACGGACCCCCCGGGCGGTCTCGGGGACCACGACAGCATCGCCTGGGCCTGGGGTCTTGGCGTAACCCTGGGTGTTTATGTCGCCGCGAGGCTGAGCGGTGCTCACCTCAATCCAGCGGTGACCGTCGCACTGGCCGCGTTCAAGGGCTTTCCGTGGAGCAAGGTGGCCCCCTACGCGCTGGCCCAGGTGGCCGGCGCCTTCGTGGCCGCCCTGATCGTCCGCTGGAACTACAGCGAGGCACTGGCCAAGGTCGACCCCGGGCACACCATCAAGACCCAGGGCGTCTTCTCCACTCTCCCGGCCAACGGGAACACCAACCTGCCGGTGACCGAGTGGGGCGCACTGCGCGACCAGATCATCGGTACCGCGATCCTGCTCTTCCTGATCCTCGCCGTCACGGACCTGCTGGGCACGCCCCCCGGCGCCAACCTCGCCCCGTTCATCGTCGGCCTGATCGTCGTGGCGATCGGTATGGCGTGGGGCACCGCCGCCGGTTACGCGATCAACCCGGCCCGTGACTTCGGCCCCCGCCTGGCGAGCTTCTTCACCGGCTACGGCGGGGCGTGGCGAGATCAGTACGGGAATTTCTACTTCTGGGTCCCGATCATCGGCCCCTTCATCGGCGGCCTGCTCGGAGGAGCTCTGTACAAGCTCTTCATCGGCCGGTTCCTGCCGACCGCCGAACCGGAGCCTCCCGGACGGGTGCCGACACCGGACGAGAGCTGACCATGCAGCCACGCAGTGTGCGTACGGCGCAGAGCCGATCACGCAGAGCCGATCACGCAGAACGGACCGCGCAGATCGGACCGCGCAGTACGGGCCGATCGGCGCTGATCACGCAGCGCCGATCGCGCACAGCCGACCGCAGAGAGCCGGTCGCGCGCAGAGCTGACGCCGCCCGGGACGGACGTTCGCGGCACGCCCGCTCCGTACCGGGCGGCAGCCCCCCGCACGGCATCCGCAGAGAGGCGGCACCCCATGCCTGACTTCGTCGGCGCAGTGGACCAGGGGACCACGAGCACCCGTTTCATGATCTTCGACCACGCCGGAAACGAGGTGGCGAGGCACCAGCTGGAGCACTCCCAGATCCTCCCGCGCTCGGGATGGGTCGAACACGACCCCGTGGAGATCTGGGAACGCACCAACTCGGTGATCCAGAACGCCCTCCGGCACGGCAACCTCGACGCCTCCGACCTCGCGGCCGTCGGTATCACCAACCAGCGCGAGACGACCGTCGTCTGGGACCCCCGCACCGGGCGCCCCTACTACAACGCGATCGTCTGGCAGGACACCCGTACGGACTCCATCGCCGCGGCACTGGAGCGCGGCGGCCAGGGCGACGTCATCCGCCGCAAGGCGGGGCTGCCCCCGGCCACCTACTTCTCCGGCGGCAAGATCCAGTGGATCCTGGAGAACGTCGACGGAGTGCGGGAGGCCGCCGAGCAGGGCCACGCCCTCTTCGGCAACACCGACTGCTGGGTGCTGTGGAACCTCACCGGAGGCCCCGACGGCGGCATCCACGCCACCGACGTCACCAATGCCAGCCGCACCATGCTCATGGACCTGGAAACCCTCGACTGGGACGACGAACTGCTCGGCTTCTTCAACATCCCCCGGGCCATGCTGCCCACCATCAACCCGTCCTCCCACCCGGAGGCGTACGGGCGGACCCGCACCTCCCGGCCGTTGCGCGAGGCCATCCCCATCACGGGCGTCCTCGGCGACCAGCAGGCGGCCACCGTCGGCCAGGTCTGTTTCGCACCCGGCGAGGCGAAGAACACCTACGGGACCGGCAACTTCCTGGTCCTCAACACCGGTACGGAACTGGTCCGCTCGCAGCACGGCCTCCTGACCACCGTGGCCTACCAGTTCGGCGACAGCCCCGCGGTCTACGCCCTCGAAGGCTCCATCGCGGTCACCGGCTCCGCCGTGCAGTGGCTGCGCGACCAGCTGAAGATCATCTCGGATGCAGGTGAGAGCGAGCGTCTGGCCCGGACCGTCGAGGACAGCGGCGGCATCTACTTCGTCCCCGCCTTCTCCGGCCTGTTCGCCCCGTACTGGCGCTCCGACGCCCGCGGTGCGATCGTCGGACTCGCCCGCTACCACGACAACGGCCACCTGGCGCGGGCCACGCTGGAGGCGATCTGCTACCAGAGCCGCGACGTCGTGGAAGCCATGGAGCAGGACTCGGGCGTGCACCTCGACGTGCTCAAGGTCGACGGCGGAGTCACCGCCAACGACCTGTGCATGCAGACGCAGTCCGACGTCCTCGGCGTACCGGTCAGCCGGCCCGTCGTCGCCGAGACCACCGCGCTCGGCGCCGCCTACGCGGCCGGCCTCGCCACCGGGTTCTGGCGGGACACGGACGAACTGCGCACGCACTGGCAGGAGTCCAAGCGCTGGGAGCCCCAGTGGTCCGAGGAGCGACGTGCCGAGGGGTACGCGGGCTGGAAGCGGGCGGTGGAGCGCACGCTCGACTGGGAGAAGGTCGAATAGACGGCCGGCCCGGACCGGCGGTGCCGCTGGGCCGCGTGGGCGCGCCATACATCGGTTGAGACGAGACGCATCGTCTTGCTATGGTCGACGCATGGATTTCCACTGCTTTCCCTGAGTCCGGGCACGGCGGCCACGCCGCCTCCGCAGCCCACAGACCCTTCACGTCATCAGGGAAAGCCTCATGCGCGAACGCGCCCACACCGCCGTGCCCGCCCCCGTGGCACAGCTGTCCGTCAAGGACGTCACCAAGTCCTACGGCACCCGTACCGTCCTCGACCAGGTCTCCTTCACCGTCCGTCCCGGCGAGAAGGCCGCCGTCATCGGCGAGAACGGCTCCGGCAAGTCCACCCTGCTGCGGCTCCTCGCCGCGGCCGAGCCGCCCGACACCGGCGAGATCGCCGTCGTCTTCCCGGGCGGCACCGGCCACCTCGCCCAGACCCTCGACCTCGACCCCGGCCACACCGTGCAGGACGCCGTCGACCTCGCCCTCGCGGACCTGCGCGGCATGGAACGCAGGCTGCCCGCGGCCGAGAAGGACCTGGCCGGAGCGTCCCCGGCCGAACTCGACGCGTACGGCGAGCTGCTGACCGCGTACGAGGACCGCGGCGGCTACGAGGTCGACGCCCGCGTCGACGCCGCCCTGTACGGCCTCGGGCTCGCCGGGACCACCCGCGACCGTACGCTCGGTTCACTGTCCGGCGGCGAGCAGACCCGACTCTCGCTCGCCTGCGTACTGGCCGCCGCCCCCGAGCTGCTGCTCCTCGACGAGCCGACGAACCACCTCGACGAGGCCGCCGTGCACTGGCTCGAAGAGCACCTGCGCGCACCGGGGCACCGTCGTCGCCGTCACCCATGACCGCGGCTTCCTGGAGCGGATCGCCACCACCGTCCTCGAAGTCGACCGCGACGCGCGCACCGTGCACCGCCACGGGGACGGCTGGCGCGGCTACCGCGCCGCGAAGGCGGCCGCCAGACGGCGCGCGGCGCAGGAACACGCGGACTGGCGCGACGACCTCGGCCGTACCGAGGAACTGCTCGGCGCGGCCACGAAACGCCTGGCCGGCACCGGCAAGGACCCCCGGCAGGGCTTCGGCAAACATCGCCGGTCGCACGAGGCCAAGCTCGGCGGACAGGTCCGGGCCGTCCGGGAGAGGCTGGACCACCTGCGACGCAACCCGGTGGCGCCGCCGCCCGAACTCCTGAGGTTCAAGGCGGCGCTGCCGGCGACCGGCCGAGAGCACCAGGACGCCGGCCCGCTGGCCGAGCTCGACGGCGTGGCCGTCGGGGAGCGGCTCCGACTCGACGGCCTGCTGACCATCGGGCCGGGGGAGCGACTGCTGGTCACCGGCGGAAACGGAGCCGGCAAGACGACCCTGCTGCGCGTTCTGGCGGGCGACCTGGAGCCCGACGTGGGGACCGTACGCCGCTCCCGCTCCGCCCGGATCGGGTACCTCGCGCAGGAACTGCCCGCCCGGTCCAGCCGGCTGCCGCTGCTCACGGCCTTCGCGGCCGGCCGTCCGGGTCCGCCGGAGGAGTACGCGGAGCGGCTGCTGGCGCTGGGCCTGTTCCGCGAGGAGGACCTGCACGTCCCCGTCGCGGCGCTGTCCGCGGGGCAGCAGCGGCGGCTGCAGATCGCGACCCTGGTGACCCGGCCCGCGGACCTCCTCGTCCTCGACGAGCCGACGAACCACATCGCCCTCGACCTGATCGAGGACCTGGAAGCCGCCCTCGCCGCCTACCGCGGAGCCGTGGTGGCGGTCTCGCACGACCGCGGCTTCCGCCACCGCTTCCCGGGAAACCGCCTGAACCTCCGAGCCGGCCGCAACTCCTGACCGCCGGCCCCGGCCCCGGCCCCGGTCCCTGGCCCGGCCCCGGCCCCCGGCCCCCGGCCCGGGGCCCCTCGCCTCGGGTCCCGGGGCGGGGGAGGGAGGTCACAGGGGTGGACCCTTATGGACTGCTTGCTCCGTATGTCACCCTGGCCGTGAACCGGGTCACCCACCTGCCGCTCGACCCGGGCGACCGATCCCCCCACGGATGCGCTCATGCCCCCCTCGTTCCCGTTCCGAGCCGTACCCGTCGTTCTGGCCGGTGCTGTGACCGCCCTGCTGGCTGCCTGCGGGCCCTCGGCCGCCGCAGGGTCCGCAGCGGCACCGGCGACTCCCGCCGCCACGACTCCCCCCGCCACGACCGCCGCCGCCACGACCCCCTCCGCCCCGGGCCCGGCGCAGGCCACCGCCGCGTACTCACCCGCTGCGGATCCCGGCGACGCCCGTACTCGGGAGTCGACGCTGTCCATACCCTCCGCGGGTATATCCGGGCTGCGCGTCGTGCCGTACGAGGGCACCACCGACGACGTACCCGGGACCCGCATCCAGGACCGCGGGGTCGCGGCCAGCCCGTACGGGAAGCGGGGCGGGGTGGGACCCGGGCAGGTGGGGAACTTCCTGGTCACCGCGCACCGCCTGTCAGCCGGCGGCCCCCTGCGGGACCTGCCCGCGGTCGACCACGGAGACACGGTCCTCGTGACCGCGGGCGGGGTGCAGTACACCTACGAGATCACCGCGACCCGCAAGACGTCCTTCCGGCAGCAGCGCTCGCTGGACGAACAGCGCGCAGCCGTGCCCGGCGTACCCGGCGCGACCCCCACCCAGGCCATGATCACGATCTCGACCTGTGCCACACCGGAGGACCACGCCGAGGGCAACTTCTGGAGCGACGCCCAGGGCAATCCCGAGCACCGCATCGACAAGATCGGCGTCCTGCGCAAGACGGCGCCGTCTCCGTAGCACCACCCAGGGTGGGCGCATGAGCACGGCAGACGAACCGGCCGCCGGGGCACGTCACTCCTCAAGGCGGCCCCGCACCGGCGGCCCGGCCCCTCGCGCGGTGGATCCGGGCCAGTACCAGGACCGTGTCGTCGGTCGCCTCGGCCGGAAGCAGGTTCGCGATGATCCGGTCCGCGGCCTCCTCCAGCGGGCCGGTCACCGTACGCAGCTGCTCCTGCAGCGCCTCCAGACCGGCTCCGATGTCCTGCCCCCGCGTCTCGATCAGGCCGTCGGTGTACAGGGCGAGCACCGCGCCCTCGGGCAGGTCGAGCGCCGACGACCGGAAGGGGACGCCGCCCACCCCCAGCGGGATCCCCAGGCCCTCGCCCACCGTCTCGACCGTCCCGTCCGGGTGGCGTACCAGGGGCGGCGGATGGCCGGCGTTCCCGATGCGGGTGCGGCCGGTGTGCGGGTCGTACACGAGGAAGAGGCACGTGGCCAGCTGGATGCCGGACTCCTGCGCGCAGGAGTCGAGTTCGGTGAGCAGCGCCTCGGGGGTGGGGGCGTGGGGGGCCAGGGCCTTGGCCGTGATGCGCAGCCGGCCCATCGACGCGGCGGCCGGGACGCCGTGCCCCATGACGTCCCCGACGACGAGCGCGACCCGGTCGTCGGGCAGGTTGATCACGTCGTACCAGTCGCCCCCGACCTCGGTGATCCGGCTGCCGGGGAGATAGCGGTGGGCGACGTCCACATGGGCGCCGGAGACCACGGCGCTGGGCAGCAGGGCGCGCTGGAGGGTCAGCGCGATGTCCTGGACCCGGCCGTACAGGCGCGCGTTGTCCAGGCACAGGGCCGCCCGTGAGGCCAGCTCACCGGCGAGGGTGACGTCCTGTTCGGTGAAGGCGGGACGGGCGGTGGAGCGGCCGAACATGGCGATGCCCTGGACGGTACCCCGTGCGATGAGCGGCGCGAGGACGATCCCGCCCAGATCGCTGTCCAGCAGCAGGCGGGCCCGGTCCCGGTGGTCGGCGGTGCGGGTCGCGAAGGCCTCGTCGACGACGACGGAGAGCGGGCGGCCGCTGCTCAGCATGTCGTGGATGCCGGAGCCGGGTGGGTAGGTGACCCGTTCCCGGCCGCCGACCAGCTCGGGTACGGGCGGCGGGAGGACGGTGCCGGAGGCGATCCGGCGCGTGGTGAGCGGCAGCGCGGGGTCGAACCGTTCGTCCTCGTGCATCCACTCGATGATTTCGACCACGGCGCCGTCGCAGAAGTCGGGCATGACGGCGTCGATGAGCTCGCGGGCGGTGACCTCCAGGTCCAGGGTGGTGCCGACCTGGGCCGATGCGCGGTCCAGCAGGTCCAGCCGCTGCCGGGCGGCCGTCGCTTCGAGCAGGGCCTGTTCCCGGTCGGTCACGTCGACGAGCAGCCCGCCCACACCGGGCAGGGTGTCTCCCGCCCCGCTCAGCGGAAAGAAGCTCACCGAGCGGACCTGGTCGCGGTCGGGCCGGCCGGGGGTGCGCAGTCCCACCAGCGCGCCGACGAGGGGGTGTCCCTTCTCGGCCACGGCCCGGAGCATGCGTTCGTACTCGCCCCCGTCGGACGTGATCATGATGTCGGTCATGCGTCGCCCGAGGTGTTCCCGCACGGGAATCCCGTCCATGTCGGCCAGCACCTGGTTGAGGTGCACGTAACGCAGCTCCTCGTCGAGCATGACGAGGCCGATCGGGCAGGTCTCGAAGAGGGCGTCGAGGAAGACGAGGTTCGTCTTGACCCGGTCGAGCTCGTCGCCCCGGCTGGCCAGGCCCATGACCACGGAGTCGCCTGCCGGGCCGGTCACCGGGAACACCCGGAACCCGCAGTCGAAGACCCCGGCGTCGCGGTGCCGGGCGGGCATCCGGACCCGCCAGTACCCGAGGCTCCGGCCGCGCTCCACCAGCTGAGACGCCCCGCCGGGGGTTCCCGGCTCAGGGTCGGGGAAGAGGATCGAGGCCGGCCGGGACAGCACCTCTTCGGGCGCGTAGCCGAAAAGGTGCCGGGCGCCCGGGCCCCAGTAGCGGACCCTCTCCTCGTGGTCGAGGCCGAAGACGGCCACGGGCACGTGCTCCAGGAGGGCCCCCGGCTCGGACCGGATCGGACCGGGGGCGTCGGCGTCCGCACCCCCTGGCCGGTCCGATGGCATCAGAGGTCCCCCTTCGATCGAGGTCTCTCCTCATTGTGCCCGTCATCCGGGCAGCGGACCTCACGGCGCCTCGTGGGGCGGATCCAGCGGTGCGGTACGCCGTACCGACCGGTAATTCCAGCCAATTGTCGCCATGCACCTGACAGGCTCCTGACACTTCGAGATGGCTGTGGGACGCTCCCGGCACGCACTCCGCACCCCCCTGAGAGGCCCAGCGCCTCGCCCACCCCCACCAGCACGTGGCATGGAGGAGCGACCCATGAGGCACACCCCGAACATCTCCCGCACCACACGACTCGCCCGCGTCGCCGGGATCGCGACACTCGTCGTCGCGGCAGGTCTGGCCGGTACCGGAACCGCCCTGGCCCACGGCTCCGCCGCCCCGGCCGCCGACCAGAAGGTCGACGGCGTGATGGTCGTCGCCGGCAACAGCTGCAGCTGGACGAACGCGAGCACCAGCGCCGCCGCCCCGAGCGCCCTCACCGTGGACCGTGCCACGGTCAACGCGCCTGGCGGCAACCTCGCCTGTGGCGGCGGCATCGCCGCCACACTCAACAACAACCCCGCGTTCACCTTCGACGACGCGGCCGGCACGGCCCGGACCGACCTGATCGACATCACCGGCAGGCAGAGCTTCATCTCCTGTCGCTACAAGGCGACGAACATCGCGTGGGACCGCGACGGTACGACCCGTAAGTACATCAACCGGGCCTTCACGGCGACCAAGACCTCGGGCAGCTTCCTGTGTCCGGCCTCGGTGACCACCCCGGCCGGGGACGCGTCCATGCTGTTCCGCTGAGCCACCGCTGAGCCACCCGCGCCACACCCGGCCGCCTCCCGGCTCCGCTCCGGGAGGCGGCCCCACCCGTCGGCCCCGCCCGCGTTGGTGACGGCGATCCAGCAGTCGGTCAACTCGTGCCGGAGTGCGGTAGTGACCTGGTGGGCGCCGGCGATCCGGGTGAGTTCGGGCAGGCTCTGATCCGTCATGAGGTGGAGCATGTCAGCCGTCGCGGACGGCCGTACGGGCAGCGGGTCGGTTCGTCGGCGCGCTGGTGGAGTGGAACGCCGATGCCGCGGCCTGGGCGCGTCTGGTCCCTCCGGGCCTGCGGGCGAGCAGTGAGCGGGCCCTGGGGTTCGCCCCGCTCTGGCAGGAGCGCTACGGCGAGGCCCCTCAAGGCCCTCCGGCCAAGGGCGCCGAGGCCGTCAACCGGCAGGAGGCCGACCACGGTCCGGACGGTACGGTCGTCGCCTACCCCGCCGACCCCTTCCTGGCCGAGGGGGCCGCGCCCATCTTCGCCACCCGGTACAGCGAGCGCATCGACCGCCACGTCTTCCTCGATGCCGTCCACGGACGCGTCCCGCTCACCCCGCAGACCACCGCGACCTGGACGGATGCCGTCGCCCGCCAACGCACGGCCTGAAGCGGGGCAGTTGGCCGCCGTGAGCCTAAGGTAACCCCATGGATCTCCAGGCCGAACTGCTCGAACACCCCTACTCCGTCTACGACCGGCTGCGCGACACCGCACCGGTGTGCCGCATCACCGGCACCGACGGCACCCCGGCATGGCTGGTAACGCGGTACGACGACGTGCGTGCCGCCCTCGCCGACCGCCGGCTGTCCCTCGACAAGTCCCATTCCAAGGACGGCGGTTACCGGGGCCTGTCGCTGCCGCCGGCCCTGGACGCCAACCTGCTCAACATGGATCCCCCGGACCACACCCGCATCCGCAGGCTCGTGAGCCGCGCCTTCACCCCGCGCCGCACCGAGCAGTTGCGCGCCCCCATCCGCGCGACTGCCGACCGTCTCCTCGACGACCTCGGCCCGGCCGGAACCGCGGACCTGGTGGCCGCGTACGCCGCCCCGCTGCCCATCATCGTCATCTGCGACCTGCTGGGCGTTCCGGAGGACCGCCGCCTGGACTTCCGCACCTGGACGGACGCGCTGATCACCCCCGACCCCAGCCGTCCCCATGCCGCGAAGGAAGCTGTGATGGCCATGCTCGGCTTCTTCACCGAGCTCATGGCGCACAAGCGCAGCAGGCCCGCCGACGACCTGCTGTCCGACCTGACAGCCGTCCGGGACGCCGCGGACGGCGAGGACGCCCGCGACGGCGACCGCCTCAGCGAGGACGAGCTGATGTCACTCGCCTTCCTCATCCTCTTCGCCGGGTACGAGAACACCGTCCAGCTCATCGGCAACGCGATCCACACACTCCTGGAGCACCCCGAAGAACAGGCCCGCCTCCGCAGGGAACCGTCCGCCCTCCCGGCCGCCGTCGAGGAACTCGCGCGCTACGAAGGCCCCGCGCCCCTCGCCATCCGCCGCTTCCCGACCGAGGACATCACCATCTCGGGAGTCACCGTCCCGGCGGGGGAGACGGTCCTGCTCTCGCTCTCCGCGGCCAACCGCGACCCGGCCCGCTTCCCCCGGCCCGACCTCCTCGACCTGGACCGCGACGCCTCCGGCCACCTCGCGCTCGGCCACGGCATCCACTACTGCCTCGGCGCCCCCCTGGCCCGCGCCGAGACCGAGATCGCACTCGCCGCCCTCCTGGAGCGCTACCCCGTCCTCGAAGCCGCCGGCCCCGCGCCCCGCTGGCGCCCCTCCCTGCGCGCCCGCGGCCTGCTGGAACTCCCGGTCCGCTACGACACGGGACACTCCCCGCACTGAGCCCTGCCCGTCCGCCCACGCGCCAGTGATCCAGATCACCCGGTAGGGCGGCCCGGTGTGCGTGGCGAAGACCCACCGGGCACGACTCGCCGGCCTCGTGGAACAGGGCAGGAAGGCCCTGGACCTGCGGCACGGGGCCCGTGCCGCCGCGCTCGGCTGCGGGGGCGACCCGCTCGGCGCACTCGCCGCGCAGGTGACGCACCGTGAGATGGCCGATCCTGTAGGCGCGTTCGCGGCAGGTGCCCGCGGCGCTCGCCACCGTGCTGGTCGCTGCCGCGGGGGTATGGGCGATGGTGGTGGCCGGCCCGCTCAGGTGACCGCGCCCACACGGTCGGCTCCGGGCGTTGTCAGTGGCTCCCGGTAGCGTGGGCCGGGCCTGCTCGACGAAGCGCGGTCACCGACGCGCCACGGGGGCGCATGTGATGGGGGTGCATGTGAGGGGGCCGATGGGGCCGACCACTGTCTGGATGGCCGGGCCGCCGACCGGTACGGCCGTCGTGTCCGGAAGGAACCCGTTACGTGATCGCGAGACCCTCCGACGACCTGGCCGCCGCCTTCGCACGCCTGGGCGGTGAGGACGACGGGCAGGTGTGGAGCAGCCTCTGGAACGACCTGTGCCACCAGAACTGCGTCTACCCCGACAGCTACCTCGCCCTCCCGTACCTGGCGGCCATCGCGGCCGGACGCGCCCCCGGGGCACCGGACGAGGCGGTCTCGATGGCGGGCCTCATCCTGTCCGCGGCGGACGACGAGCAGACCGCCCAGTACGCGGACGAGACGGCCGTCCTCCTCGGGACGGCCCGCCGCCTGCTCGGCGAGACAGGCGCCGACGCCCCGGCCTTCGTCTACCTCCTGCAAGCCCTCCTGGCCTTCGAGGGCGAGCGGGTGTGGAGCGTCGGACGCCTGGAGGGCCTGTTCACGGAGGAGTACGAAGTCGACTGCCCGGCCTGCTCGTCGACGCTCTTCGTCGCCTTCGGCGGGTACGGCACCTTCGCCTCGGCCGGTGACTACGTGACCTCCGACCCGGCCAGGACGGAACTGCTGCCCGCAGGCTCGGCCAGGACGGAACTGCTGCCCGCGGACCCGGCCGCCCTCGACGCACTGCCGGCCCGCCTGCACCGTCTGGCGACGGAGGCGGGGCACGGGAAGGTCGCGTACGGGCTGCTCCACCTCTTCGGCCGGGCGGTCTGCCCGGACTGCGAGGCGGTCTTCTCCGTGTCGGACCGGGTCGTGGAGAGGGACGAGTAAATGAGGGAACCGAACGGAGAGGTGTCCATGCAGAGACTCCACGCGGTGGTGGCCGGGGCCGGGATCGGCGGTCTCACGGCCGCCCTCGCACTGCACCGCCGCGGCTGGCAGGTCACCGTCTGCGAACGCGCCCCCGAACCGCCCGTGACCGGGGCCGGCATCGGACTCGCTCCGAACGCCCTGCGCGCCCTCGACGCAATCGGAGCCGGCGCGGCCCGGGCCACCGGCAGCGCCGTGCCCGCGACGATGGGCGTCCGCCGCTCCGACGGCCGGTGGCTCACCCGGGCCGAGACCTCGTACATGGCCGCCCGGTACGGGATGCCCCCGATCGCCGTACCGCGCCCCGCCTTCACCGCGGCGCTGGGCGCCGCCCTGCCGCCGCAGGCCCTCCGTTACGGCGCCACCGTGACCGGTGTCGACGATGCCGTCGGCCGCGCGACCGTCCGTACGGCCGAGGGCCCGGACTTTCCCGCCGACCTGGTCGTCGCCGCCGACGGGATCCACAGCCCGCTGCGCCGCGCGTGCTTCCCCGCGCACCCCGGCCTGCACTACCTCGGCGAGACGGCCTGGCGGACCCTCGTCGACGCTCCGGACCTGCGGATACCGTCCATGAGCGAGACGTGGGGGCGGGGGGAACGCTTCGGCGTGACACCGCTCGCGGACGGCCGGTACTACCTCTACGCCACCGCGGTGGTCCCGGCCGGCACCCGCTCGGCCGACCCCCTCGCCGAACTCCTCCGCCGCTTCGGCGCGTGGCACGACCCGATTCCGGCCCTGCTGGACCGGGTCGGGCGCTCCGGCCCCGCCGACGTCCTGCAGAACGACCTGTACGACCTGGCCGCCCCGCTTCCCCGGCTGCACCACGGCCGGACCGTCTGGCTCGGCGACGCCGCCCATGCCATGGCCCCCAACCTCGGCCAGGGCGGCTGCCAGGCCATCGAGGACGCGGTGGTCCTCGCCCACCTGCTCCCGGCCGGGGACGACACCGGCGGTGCGGAGGCCGTCCCGGCCGCCCTGGCCGCGTACACCGCCGCCCGCCGCGACCGCACGGACGCCGTCCGCCTCCGCGCCCGCCGCGTCGGCCGCCTGGGCGCCCTGCGCAACCCCCTCGCGGCGACAGCCCGCGACCTGGCGGTCCGTGCCACCCCCACAAGGCTGGCCCTGCGCGGCATGGACGACCTCTTCAACGGCTTCCGCCTCCCCGGCGCCGGCCGTACGGACCGCTCCATGCATAAGTGATGCTTCTGGGCGGCAGCAGAACCATCTACTGGAGATATCACCCGGTTGGGCCCAGGGTTGATCACATCGAGGACGCGAACACCCACCCCCGCACCCGGTTCCTCCTGGGTGCGGCCCTGCTGTCGACCGGCCTGCTCGCCGGGGCCTTCGGCTCCGGCGCCGCCAACCTCGTGTTCGCCGTACTGATCTGCGTGGCGTGCGCGGGGCGTCCAGGTGCGGGACGTCCGTGATGTGCCGCCCGTCGAGCATGTGTTCGAATATGTCGGGCGTGGGCCGTCCGGTGGGGGCGCGGCGTGCACGCGTGTCGCGCGGAGGGGGACGATGAGATGGCTGGGAGCGTAGGGCCGCAGCCCGCGGTGGCCGGAAGGAGAGCCCACAGATGGGAGCAATCGAGCCCTCGCACGGCGGTCCCGGAGAGGCGTGGCCCGCCGCGTCCGGGCCCGGCGGCCTGCTCGATGTGCTGCGCGTGGCCGCCGTACTCCTCGACGCCGACGGCCGGATCGACCTGTGGAGCCCGCAGGCGGAGCAACTGTTCGGTTACACCGCCGACGAGGCCCTCGGCGAGTACGCGGCCCGGCTCCTGCTCCACGAGGAGCACGTCCCGGTCGTACTGGACATGTTCGCCGAGGTCATGGAGGCCGGCGTCAGCTGGGTCGGTGTCTTCCCCATCCGGCACAAGGACGGCAGCACGCGCATGGTCGAGTTCCGCAACATGCGGCTGCTGGACTCCCAGCAGGATTACTACGCCCTGGGCCTGGCCGCGGACCAGGCGACGGTGCGGCAGGTCGAGCGGGATCTGGCGCTGTCCGCCCGGCTCGTGGAACAGTCACCGGTCGGCCTCGGCGTGCTCGACACCGACCTTCGCTACGTCTCGGTCAACCCGGCGGAGGAACGCCTCAACGGGGTCCCCGCGGCCGAGCACATCGGCCGGCACGTCCACGAGGTACTGCCTGCTGTCGACCCCTCCTTCGAAGCGGCGATGCGCGAGGTGCTGGCCACCGGAGTTCCCATCGTGGACCAGTACACCGTCGGCCGTACCCCGGCCGACCCGGACCACGACCACGCCTGGTCGATCTCGTTCTACCGGCTCGAAACCCCCAACGGGACCGTGCTGGGCGTGGCCACCGCCAGCGTCGACGTCACCGAGCGGCACCGGGCGGTCGAGGAGCAACGCCACACCGCACTCACCCTCCAGCGCAGCCTGCTGCCCCACACCCCGCCGCGGCGGCCGGGCCTGGAGGTCGCCACCCGCTACCGCCCCGCCCAGGCCACCATGGAGATCGGCGGCGACTGGTTCGACGTGATCCCGCTGAGCGGGGACAAGACCGCCCTCGTCGTGGGCGATGTCATGGGAAGTGGGGTCGCTGCCGCGGCCAGCATGGGCCAACTGCGCACCGCCACCCGGACCCTGGCCGACCTCGACCTCGACCCGGCGCAGGTCCTGCACCACCTCGACCACGTCACCGAGGGCCTCGAAACCATCGCGACCTGCGTCTACGCCGTCTACGACCCACTCGGGGCGCAGTGGCACCTCTCCCTGGCCGGGCACCTCCCTCCGGTCCTCCTGAGGCAGGACGGCACGCGCGAACTCCTCGACCTGCCCACCGGCGCGCCCCTCGGCGGCTGCGGTGTCCCCTTCCGCACCGTCAGCATCCCCGTCGAGGCGGGCGACCAGCTCGTCCTCTACACCGACGGCCTGGTCGAGACCCGGGATGACCCGATCGACCAGCGCCTCGAGGTCCTCCTCGACGCCCTCGACGACCCCGGCCGCCCCCTGGACGAGACCTGCGACCTGCTGCTGGACACCATGCGCCACCCGGGAGTCCACGACGACGTAGCGCTCCTGATCGCCCGGGCCATCCCGGCTCCCGAGGGCCCTGCCTGATCGCCCGACACCGCACCGCGCGGGGTGGGCTACGCCACCTCCGCCGCGGCGGAGGTGGTGGCCAGGCGCAGGGCCGCCACCAGTTCGCGGTAGAGCGGATCGGACTCCAGCAGCTCCTCATGGGTGCCGCGGGCGCGGATCCGGCCCGCCTCCATGACCACGATCAGATCGGCGTCAACCACCGTCGACAGGCGGTGCGCGACCGTCACCACCGCACCCGTCGCCGCGCGGCTGCGGATGCAGTCCTGCACAGCGGCCTCGGTCAGACCGTCCAGCTGCGCGGTCGCCTCGTCCAGCAGCAGGACCTCGGGAGTGCGCAGCAGGGCGCGCGCGAGCGCGATGCGCTGGCGTTCGCCACCGGACACGTGCGCCGACGACAGCGGGCTGTCCAGACCGCTGTCGAGGGTGTCGACCTTGTCCGTCAGCCGTACGTCCCGCAGTACGCGGCGCAGTTCCTCCTCGGTGGCGTCCGGCCGGGCGAGCAACAGGTTGTCGCGGAGGGTGCCGGGCACGACCGGGGTGTCCTGCTCGACGTACGCCAGCCGCGCCCGTACCTCGGAGTGGCTGTGGTCGCGGTACGGCCGTCCGTTCAGGAGTAGTTCGCCGTCGACGGGCTCCAGGAACCGCAGGACCAGCGAGAACAGCGTGGTCTTGCCGGCGCCCGACGGCCCGACGATCGCGGTGTGACCGCGCCGGGGGATGGCCAGCCGCACGTCGGTGACGGCGTTCCCGGCGTCGGGGCCGTACGCGGCGCTGACACCGCGCAGTTCGAGCACGGGCATGTGCGCCCGGTCGTCGGCGTCCGCCGGGCGGGTGGGCGACGTACCGCGGGCAGGGCCGCCCGCCGCGTCCTCGCCCGTCAGATCGGCGGTCTGCCGGATGCGTTCGGCCGCGGCCATCCCGGCCTGAAGGGAGGTCAGGTTCTGGCTGAGCGTGCTGACCGGCTCCATCAGCGTGAACGCGTACAGCAGGAAGGCGATCAGGCTGGACACCTCCAGGTCCCCGGCCCCGACCCGCCATGCCCCGACGCCCAGGATCGCGATGATGGCCAGCTGGATGCCGGACCCGGCGACCGTCCAGGCCAGCGCCTCCTGACGCACCGCCCGGATGCCGTACTCGGCCGCGGACCGCGCGTCGGCCACGATCCGTTCGGCGGCCCGGTCCTCGGCGCGGCTCACCTTCACGGTGCGGATCGCGCGCAGCGTGCCCTCCAGGCGGCCGCCGAGCAGGCCGATGTGCTCCTGCGCGCGCTGCTGCGCCTTGCCGATGCCCGGCATGAGGAGCGCGAAGAGCGCGCCGGTCACGGCCACGGCGGCCACCGTCGTACCGAAAAGCACCAGGTCGAGCACGCCCATCAGGACCAGACTGCCCACCAGCATGACGGCGCCGTTGACCAGGCCGACGAACGACTGGGCGGTCGCCTCGCGGAGCAGGACGGTGTCCGAGGTGACGCGGGTGACGAGCTCACCGGTCGGGCGGCGGGTGAGCGCGGGCACAGTGGCCTGGAGGAACCGCCGCACCATGGATTCGCGCGCCTCCAGAACGACGCGTTCGCCGAGCGTGCCGAGCATGCACCACTGCCGGTAGGACACGGCGGCGCCGACGACGAGGAGCACGAACAGCGCGGTCACGGGGCCGGTGAGGGAGGCGGAGTCGTTCAGCGCGTCCAGCACCCACTTGGTGATCATGGGCGTGGCCAGGCCGAGTGCCGAGCCGGCCAGCGCCAGGCCCAGTCCTGCGGCCAGCGTGCGGCGGTGCGGGCGGGCGAACGACCAGAGGACGCGCAGCCGGGGTGCGTCGAGCACGGTACGGGGAGGGGGTGTCGAGTCAGCCATGAGGAAAATGGAACATGGATGTTCCATAACGGTCAAGTCAGTTTCATTGCGGGATGCGCGCTACCGTACGTCCATGGAGCACGACCACATCGCGACGGAAGCGGCAGCGGCAGCGGCGACGGCCGAACCGGCGACGACCGAGACCGCGACCCGCGCCCGCACGCGGCGCGCGATCCTCGACGCCGCCGTCACCGTCCTGTCGGCCAACCACGGTGCGTCGCTCGCGGACGTCGCCGAGGCCGCCGGCGTCGGACGCACGACCGTCCACCGCTACTTCGCGGAACGCTCGGACCTGGTGGCGGCGCTCGGGGCCGATGTACGAGAGCGGCTGCACGAGGCGACCGTCCGCGCGCGGGTCGAGGAGGGCCCGGCCCCGAAGGCGCTGGAACGGCTCTGCCTTGAGTACTTCGAGCTGGGGGACCGGCTCATGCTGCTGTTCGACGTCCCGCAGTTCCTGAGCTGGGCGGGCTTCGACGAGGAGACCGGCTCCGACCGGGTCCTGGTCCGCCTCATCGAACGCGGCCAGTCCGAAGGCACGGTCGACGCGGAGGCGGACGCCGAGTGGCTGCAGAACGTGCTGTGGTCCCTGCTGTACGCGGCCTGGATGCAGGCACGCGACTACGGCACGCCGCGCCACACGGCCCTCTCGTCGTGCCTCCACACCCTCCGCAAGGCCATGGCGGCCTCCTGACTCAACCGACCGCCCCCGGCAGGAGAACCAGCCGCCGCCGCTCCCGGTCGATCTCGGTGACGACGACCGCGATCGCGTCGCCGGCCTGGACGACGTCCTCAGAGCCTCTCACGCCGCAGTCCGGCGCAGGGTGGGCTACGGGGTGGTGCGGGCGGGGAAGGTGAAGTGGTAGCCCTGCGCGGTGAGCCAGGGCAGGTACTGCTTGAGCGCCGCGACGGTTTCGCTGCGGTCCCCGCCCCCGTCGTGGAAGAGGACGGTCGGCTGCTGGGGCAGCTTGCCCTCGACGGCGGAGATGATCGCGGGCAGGCCCGGGCGGCTCCAGTCCTTGGGGTCCACGCTCCAGCCCAGCGGACGCATCCCGCTCGCCGCGGCGATCGCCCGGCTGTCGGGGGTGAAAGCGCCGCCCGGGGCGCGGTAGTAGCCGACCGGGACCCCGGGAGCGGCCTTCTCGATCATGGCCTTGCCCTCGAGTATCTGCTGCTTCTGGTAGGCGACGGGCTTGTGGTCCATGGTCACGTCGTGGTCGACGGAGTGGTTGCACAGGCGGTGTCCGTCGGCGGCGACCGAGCGCACGAGCTCCGGGTACTTCTGCGCCTTCGTCCCGATCAGGCAGAAGGTGGCCTTGACGTGGTTCTTCCGCAGCACGTCCAGGACCTGGGGCGTCCAGCGGGGGTCCGGGCCGTCGTCGATGGTGATCGCGACGTCCCGGCCCGAGCCCTGCGCGAGCCGGGAGATGGCCAGGGGGATCCCCGAGGCGCTCCGCGCGGTCTCCGGGCTTCCGGCCGACGCGGCGGCCCCGGCGGGGTTCCCGGGCACGGGCTTGTCCGCCGAGCCGTCCGTGGCGGCAAGGGCCGGGGTGCCGGAAACGGCCAGGATGCCGAGGACGGCCGCGGTGGCGGCGGATCCCGCCCGCCGGAGACGGCGAGCGGAACTGCTGGTGATGCCCATGGACGCGCTCTTCCTTTGCGCTCGGCCCCCCGTTCTCGCGTGTCCGGTCCAGGCTAGGTCATCCGTTCCGGAGCCCTCCTCGGCCGACCGGCCGGTTCCGCGGCGCGTACCGCGGCCACAACGGGACCGGAACGGGACCGGTCCGGCGGGCCGGACGGCGGCCCCTCGGGAGGCGCGCGGCGGGCCTGTCGGCCGGTGTGCGGGCGGTATCGGGCCTCCGGGCCGGGCGGGTGCAGGGTCCCCCTGTGCGTGGCCGGCGTCGCGGCGACGGGGACGGCGGGCGTGCCCTCGACGGCTCCCCCGGGGCCCCGCCCCGTGTGAGGAGAGTCACCGGCCGGTGGAGGCCTCCGGCCGTCGCTTCGCCACCATCGCCGTGTGGAGCAGCCAGCCGCCCGCCGCGCCGACCACGTACCAGAACAGGTCCGGTGCGTTGAAGGTGGAGCCGAGTACCAGGCGGGCGGCCGCACTGTACCGGGACAGCTCCGCGGGCAGGGAGCTGAGCTGGAAGACCTCGACGGCCCAGCTCGCCCCCAGCGCGGTCCCGGCGGCCCGCAGGGGCGTCCACCGCGGCGCGACCAGCACGACCAGGGCCACCAGCAGGACGGTGTACAGCGCGTCCCCGCCGTACTTCGCCACGCTCCCCGCCGCCACGGCCCGCAGCCCGAGCCCCGCACCGACCGTCACCACGGCCGCGGCGGCCGCCGCCAGACGGATCCGACGGGTGACGGGGGCGGCGGCGCTGCCACAGCTTCCGGATATGAAGGTCACGGGGCCATCCTGCCCGAGCCCGCCGCCCGGCCCGCCGCCCGAGCCCACCGCCCGGCCCGCCGCCCGCCGGCCCATCGGTTTACGCCGTCCTCGGCTCGACCTGCCCGACGCGCCGCAGGCGTCCCTATGATGACCCGATGGCGTCGATCAAGAACTTCCAAGTCACCTTCGACTGCGCACAACCCGAACGTGTCGCCCGTTTCTGGTGCGAGGTGCTGGGGTACGTCGTGCCGCCGCCGCCCGAGGGGTACGGGAGTTGGGACGACTTCGACCACGCGCTGCCGGCCGAGCACCAGGGTTCGGCCTTCGCCTGCGTCGACCCCTCGGGTGTCGGCCCGCGGCTGTTCTTCCAGCGCGTTCCCGAAGGCAAGGTCGTCAAGAACCGCCTCCACATCGACGTCCGCGTCGGCACCGGACTCGTGGGCGACGAGCGCGTGGCCGCTCTGGAGGCCGAATGCGCCCGCCTGGTCGCCCTCGGCGCGACGCGCGTGCAGCTGCTCCTCGCGGACGGGATGAACGAGTCCTGCCTCGCGATGCAGGACGTCGAGGGCAACGAGTTCTGCCTCGACTGAGGACCGATACGCCGCCGGCCACCTGCTCAGGCGTTCGTGATCACCAGCAGGGTGCGGGCGGGGGCCGGGCCCGACAGGCGGCAGCGGTGCGGGACTTCACCCCGGTGGTGGGCACTCTGGCCGGCGCGCAGCGTCAACGGCTCCTCGCCCTCGACCTCCAGGACCACCTCGCCCTCCAGGACGTAGAGGAAGTCCTCGCCGGGGTGCTCGAACCAGCCGCGCTCGCCCTGGCCGGGCTCGAAGTGGTGCTCGTACGCCTCCATCAGCGCGCTGCGCCCGCCCGGGATGAGTACCCGCGCGACCTGCCCCGCGGACTCTTCCACCCGGATGACCTGCGGGTCGCTCTCGTGGCTGACCGCACCCGGGCGCGCGGGCGGCCTCAGGAAGGTGCCCGGGCTGACTTCCAGGGCCTCCGCGATCCGGTAGATCGAGCTGAGGCTGGGCGTGGTGAGGCCGCGTTCGAGCTGGCTGAGGAACGGCTGCGAGAGGCCTGAACGGGCGGCGAGGACGGCCATGGAGACGCCGCTTCGCTTGCGGCAGCTCCGGATCACCCGTCCGACCTCGATCGCCTCCGGCGTGGGTTCGGGTCGAGACACGCAGGTGAACGTACCCCATCCCCGATCAAGGCCCGGGTGCCCCGGCGAGGTTTCGCACTGCTGCAACATCCCCGTCATAAGCGTGGTCAATTATTGACCTCACTTATCGACGACCGAGGAGCCGCTCCGTGCACGCCACCCCTTCACCGCCCGGCCGGGCCCTCGGCCGACTGGGCCCGGCCCTGGCGGCGGCAGCCGCCGTGCTCGCGCTCTGGTACCTGCTCGCCCGGTCCGCGGTGGTCGCCCCGGCACTCCTGCCCACCCCCGCCCAGACCCTGGCCGCGCTCGCCGACAGCGCCCGCAGCGGCATCTTGGCGGCCGACCTCCGCGCCAGCCTGGCCCGCGCCGGACAAGGCTTCGCCCTCGGCGCGCTCATCGGCAGCGCCCTCGGCTTCGCCACCGGATACCTGCCCAGGCTCTCCGCCGCGGTGACCCCCGTCGTCTCCTTCCTGCGCCCGATCCCCGCCATCGCCCTGGTGCCGCTCGCGACCGCCTGGTTCGGCATCGGTGAGACCGCCAAGCGCCTCCTCATCGCCTACGCCGTACTCCTCGCCGTATGGCTGTACGTCCACGACGGGGTGTCCCGGGTCCCGGTCTCCCACCTGCGGGCAGCCAGGACGCTGGGCGCGCCGCTGCACCGCCGGTTCGCCGAGGTGCTGCTGCCCGCCGCCGCGCCCGCCGTGCTCGCGGCGCTGCGCTACGGCGCCTCCGTGGCCCTGCTCGCCCTGGTGGCAGCCGAGCTGGGCGGGGCCGACAGCGGCCTGGCGTACCGGCTCCAGGTCGACGGCCAGTTCCTCCGCGTGGACCGGATGTTCGCCGGGCTCCTCGTGCTCGGGCTGCTCGGCGTGGCCGTGGACCTCGTACTCGCCTCGGCCGGCCGCCGGTTCGCGCACTGGAGCACCTCATGAGCCTGGCAGTACGACTGGAAGGACTGTCCGTCCGCTACGGAGCCGCCCCCGTCCTGGACCGTACGGACCTGGAACTCCCCGCCGGGTCGTTCACCGCCCTGCTCGGGCCGAGCGGATGCGGCAAGTCGACGGTCCTCGGCGCCGTCGCGGGCTTCGTACCTCCCGCCACCGGGCAGGTGACGGCGGGCTCCCGACCCGTGCACGGGCCCGGCCCGGACCGGGGCGTGGTCTTCCAGCACTACGCGCTCTTCCCCTGGCGCACCGCACGCGGGAACGTCGAGTTCGCCCTCAAACGGCTCGGGCTGCCGCGTGCGGAACGCCGCCGACGCGCCCTGGAGGCACTCGCCGAAGTCGGCCTCGCCGACGGCACCGACAAGTACCCGGTGCAGTTGTCGGGCGGCATGCAGCAGCGCGTGGCGCTGGCGCGCGCCCTGGCCGCCGAGCCCGAAGTGCTGCTCATGGACGAGCCGTTCGGTGCGCTGGACACCATGACCAGGGCCCGTATGCAGCGCCTGCTGCGCGAGCTGTGGCAACGCCGGGGCACCACCGTCCTGTTCGTCACCCACGACATCGACGAGGCCCTGGCCCTCGCCCAGCGGGTCGTGGTCCTCGGCGGCAGCCCCGGCCGGGTGCTCGCCGACCACGCCGTCCCCGAGGGCCCTCCCGACCCGGAGCTGCGCTCGCTCGTGGCACGCCACCTCGGCTCGGACTGAGCCGCGGCTCCCTGCTCTTGTCTCTGTCTCCGTCCCCGGAAGGACATTCCTCGATGCCCAGACCCCGCGTGGCCGTCGCCCTGCTCGTGGCGGCCCTGCTCAGCACGCTCGTCGCGGCCTGCGCCGACGCCCCGGGACCCGTGAACGGCCCGCCGAACGGCGGCGGAAAGGGCGGCCGTCCGGCCGTCTCCGTCGTCGGCAGCGACCACCTCGGCGGAGCCCCCGTCCACGTCGCCCACGAACACGGACTCTGGGCCGCCGAAGGCATCGACGCCACCGTCACCACCCAGCCCACCGGGCGGGACGCCCTCAACGCAGTCCTCGGCGGCCAGGCACAGCTCGGCATCGTCGGCGACCTGCCCGCCGTGACGGCGGCGCTGGGCGGACGCGACCTGCGGATCATCGCCGACCTGTCCCGGTTCTCCGACTGGCGCCTGCTCACCCGAACCGACCGGGCGATCACCGACTTCGCCGCCCTCAAGGGCCGCAAGGTCGGCGTCCCCCAGGGCACGAACGTCGAGTACGCCCTGTCGCGGATGCTCGACTCCGCACAGCTGACCGCAGCCGACGTGACCGTCGTCAATCTCGCCCCGAACCAGGTCACTTCGGCACTGGCCCGCGGCGACATCGATGCCGGCCTCACCTTCCCCAGCTTCTACGAGGCCGCGCGCACCGCGCTCGGCGAGCGCTACGCGGAGCTCCCCTTCACCGGATACACCGCACGCACCCTGCTGGTCGCGGGCCCGAAGACCAGCGACGAGACCTCCGCCGCCGTCCTGCGCACCGTACTGCGCGCCCAGCGTGAGATCGCCGACGACCCGGCCCGCGCACGGAAGGCCGTCGTCGCCCAGTCCAAGGGCGCACTCCAGGCCGGCTACGTCGACGCGTACCAGCCCCGCTACACCTACGGCGCGACCCTCTCACCCGACCTGCCGGACCAGTTGGCGGAGGAGGCCGCCTGGGCCAAGGCCGCTCAGGGCCTGCCCGGCGCAGCCGACCGCGCGTCACTGCAGCGGTACCTGAACCCCGGCCCCCTGACGGCTGTCGACCCGGCCGCCGTCACCGTTCGCTGACACCCCACCCCACCCCACCCCACCCGACCCACGAGGAGACCGAACCCATGACCGTCGACCAGAACACCCTGCGCCGCCGCGGCGTCGGCCTGATCGCCCACGACCCCGAGCGCAGCCACGGCGGCTACACCCTCTACACGCCGATCACCAGCGCCGGCGAGATCCACCTCGTGGACATCGAGGGCCGTGCCGTCCACACCTGGAACTCCCCGCACCCGCCCGGCCGTCAGGCGCAGCTCCTGCCGAACGGCAACCTCTTCTACGCGGCCAAGGACACCATGAGCCCGACACTCTTCCCCATCTGGGACGTCTACCACGGCGGCATCTTCCAGGAACTGGCACCCGACTCCACGGTCGTCCGCGAGGTTCGTCACCCCTTCCACCACCACGACGCCTCGCTCCTGCGCAACGGCAACCTCGTCATCACCGTGGTCGAACCCCTCGACCCGGCCGACGCGGCTCGCATCCGCGGCGGCATCCCCGGTTCCGAGGCACCGGGCGGGGTGATCTACGGCGACGTCGTGTACGAACTGACGTGGGACGGGCAGGAGGTGTGGCGCTGGGCCGCCATCGACCACCTCGACCCCGAGGACTTCCCGCTCGACCCGCACTTCGCCCGCGAGCACTGGCCCATGGCCAACACCGTCAACGAGAGCGCCGACGGCTCCATCGTCCTGGGCTTCCGCAGCGCGTCCTCCGCCGTGGCCGTCGACCGCGCGGACGGATCCGTACGATGGCACATCGGCCCCGACGTCCTGGCACAGCAGCACCACCCCCACGAACTGCCCGGCGGCACCATTCTCGTTTTCGACAACGGCACCTACCGCGACACCACCTCCGTGCCCTACTCGCGGGTACTGGAGCTGGACCCGCGCACCGGCAAGGAGGTGTGGTCCTACCAGGACCACCCGCCGCAGAACTTCTACAGCCCGTACATGTCGAGCGCCCAGCGCCTGCCCAACGGCAACACCTTCATCGCCGAGGGGTCCTTCGGACGGCTCTTCGAGGTCACGCCCGGCGGCGACGTGGTGTGGGAGTTCGTGGTCCCGCAGTTCCGCTCGTTCGGCGACGGGGTGGGCCTGGAGTCCTCGGCGGGCGCTCAGAACTCCGTCTTCCGCGCCTACCGCTACTCCGCCGACGAGATTCCCTGGCTGCACGTGACGGCCTGACCCCCCGTACGGCGAGGAGTAGGCCGGCGGGCGGCAGCCGCCTTCGCCCGCGAGGCGGATCGTGCAGGTCAGGCCGCCGGGAGCCGGCCGGACCGACTCGGCGTTCGTCAGCTCACCTCGTCCCATGCCGGCACAACGAGACGGCAGTCCGGCAGGCACATGATCCGCCGGACAGAACCCGACCCCCGTACGGTGGCCAGTCCACGATCCGTACGGCCGCGCCGGCTGCTTCGCTGCCCCGGCAGTGTGCGTGGTGCCTGAGGGCGATGCCGTCCAGGTCGAGATGGGCCGCGAAAGCGGGGTGGGCCGCCAGCCGCTGTGCGTAGGACCACAGGCGGGGGTGGTCGGTGATGCGGTACACCGCCTCGGCGTCCAGGTGCCAGCGGTGCACCGTGTCCAGCTGCACCAGCGTCACCCAAACCTGCACGTCGGCCGCGGTGAGGTGACCGCCCAGCAGGTGCTCGGTCGAGGTCAGCCGCCGCTCCAGGGAACCCAGTCCGCGCAGCAGCGTGGCGAGCGCGTCGTCGCGGGCCGCCACGCCGGCACCGGCCCGGCCGGCGCGCTGCGCGGCGACGTTGATTCCCCGGTCGCAGAGCCTGCCGATCTCCTCGATGCGTGCGTCGGCGCCCTGGGGATGGAGATCCGGTCCGGTGGAGGCCCCGAACCGCCGGGTCAGGTCCTGAACGATGTCCGGGGCGTGCGTGCTGACGATCCGCCCGGTCCAGTCGTCGCTGAGGACCGGCGCCAGTGCCGGTCCGGGATACAGGTGCGCACTGGCCTCGTACAGCGGGCGCAGCGCGACGTACCCGCCGTCGGGTGCGTCGGGTACGGCGGGCAGCAACGTCACCGGGAGGACGTCCTGTAGGCCGAGCAGGCTGTGGGTGACGGCGATCCGCAGACTGCTCGGACAGGACGGCGTCAGGTGCAGCCGGTAGCGGTGCGGAACGGCCGGGAAGCCGCTGCGCGCGTCACGGCCGATCCTGCTCCGGAAGGGCGGCACGGCGTTCGGGTGCGTGGCGGACATGAGTCTCCCTGGGATCGCGGGGATTGCTCGGTCACGGACGTACGACGACGGGCCGCGACGCATACGACGCGGCCGGGCCCGGCGGGTGTGAGCGGTGCGTGCGCGCGGTGCGTGCGCGCGACGGTCAACGGCGGACGGGCGCGGGGCCGCCGTGGTGCAGGGGATACGCCGCGCTGCACACACGGAGCAGGTCGATGTGGCGGCGGGAGGTCAGGAGCGGCAGCGGCAGGGAGGCGGCGGCGGGTACGCCGTCGGTCCCGCGGCCAGGCGCTGAACACCCCATAATTTCCTACCACTTCACTAGGATTCGCTGACTGGAGTGTCGATCCGCGCTCGGGCGCTGTCAAGGGGCCTGGTGGAGTACCGGTCAGCTCTTCACCAGGAGGCCGCGGCTGCGCAGGACGTAGCGTTCGATCGGGCTGAAGATGAGCAGGTCGATGGCGATGCCGACGACGAGGATGAGGATGATCGCGAGGAAGACGCCGGGCAGGTCG
>NZ_LBMK01000002.1:1920971-1964893 GCF_001005295.1 Streptomyces yangpuensis
TGGCGCATGCCGCCGGAGAGTTCGTGGACGCGTTTGCCGTGGGCGCCGCCGAGGCGGACCAGTTCCAGGAGGCGTTCGGCCTCGGACCTGCGGTCGGCCTTGGCCACGCCGCGCAGCCGCAGGGCGAGTTCGATGTTCTTGCCCGCGGTCAGCCACGGGAACAGGGCGTGTTCCTGGAACATGAGGGCGGGGCGGCCGCCGGGGGTCTGGATCGATCCGGTGGTGGGCCGGTCGAGGCCGGCGACCAGGTTGAGCAGGGTGGACTTTCCGCAGCCGGAGGCTCCCAGGAGGGTGACGAACTCGCCGGGGGCGACATCGAGGCTGATGTCGTCCAGGACGAGCTGTGTTCCGGCCGGGCCGGGGAAGGACTTCGAGACGTGCTCGATCCGGGCGGCGTGCGTGTGCTGTGCCACCGTGCCGTCGGCAGCCTTGGCAAGGGTCGTGGCCATGGTCGTCACCTCCTGGGTTTGCTGGACGGGGGGTTACTTGGTGCCGAGGCCGGCGTCGGAGACTTCGGGCTTGCCGGCGGCCTTGAGGACCTTGTTCAGGAGCGTCAGGTCGTAGATGCCGGCCAGGTCGGGCTGTTCGATGAGCTGGGCCTTGACGGCGTGGTCGGCCTGGGCCTTGAGGGTGGAGGCGAGCGGGTCGTCGGTGACGAGGATGCTCTGCCAGGCGGGGTCGATGACCTTCGCGTCCAGGGGCTTGCCGCCCTCGGCGGCGAGTTTGGTGTTGGCGGAGGCCTTGGCCCTCTCGGGGTTGGCGTTGATCCACTCGTTGGTCTTCACGGTGCCGCGGAGCACGGCCTCGACGACGTCGGGGTGGGCTGTGAGGAACTTCTGCGACACGATGATGTTCGTGATCACGAACTTCTTGTCGGGCCACAGTGCGGTCTCGTCGAGGAGGACCGCACCGCCGTCGGTGACGAGTTTGGAGGCGGTGGGCTCCGGCACCCAGGCGCCGTCGATGGAGCCCTGCCTGAACGCGTCGGGGGTGACCTTGTTGTCGGTGCGGACGACAAAGACGTCACCCTTGCCGGACTCCGGATCGACCGTCCAGCCTTTCTCCGCGATCCAGTTCAGGAACGCGACGTCCTGGGTGTTCCCCTTCTGCGGGGTGGCGATCCTGCTGCCCTTCAGATCGTCCAGCGTCTTGATCTTCTCCGGGTTCACCACCAGCTTCACGCCGCCCGAGGCGGAGCCGGAGACGATCCGCAGGTTCGAACCCCTGGACTTCACATAGGCGTTGATCGACGGCGAAGGCCCGATGAAACCGATGTCGAGAGAACCGCCGTTGAGCGCCTCGATCTCCGACGGGCCCGCGTTGAAGGACTGCGGCTTGACCTTCGTACCACCGAGCTCCCCCTGGATCAGGCCCTCCTGCAGGCCGACCAGCGCGGTGGCGTGCGTCAGGTTCGGGAAGTACCCGATCCGGACCTCGGACGCCGACAGCTTCNAGGCCCTCCTGCAGGCCGACCAGCGCGGTGGCGTGCGTCAGGTTCGGGAAGTACCCGATCCGGACCTCGGACGCCGACAGCTTCTTGCCGTCCGTTGCCGCGACGTTGGTCTTGTCGTCTTCCTTCTTCGCCTCGGAGCCGTAGCCGCAGGCCGTCAGGAGGAGGGGGAGCGTTGCGGTGACGGCGATGGTGCGCAGGCTGATGAGCGGTCTGGCGGCAGACACGGAGGTGTCCTTTCACGGGGAGGGTCTTCGGGAAGTGCGGAGCTGTTGGTGCTGCGGAGTTGCGAGGATGCGAAGTCGCTGAAGTGCGCGGTGCGCGGTCGTCGGCACGCGTGTGCCCGTCGCCGGCCGGCCGGACCGTCGTCGTGGGCGGGGAGGCGGGCCAGGTGTCGCGGATGCCGACGGGCGGATGTCGAGCCGCCGTCCATCCCACACAGCGCTCGAAGGTGCTGCGGGCGGCGAGGTCAGCCGAGAGCGTCCATCCGGCTGCACGAAGAGCGGACGGCGAAGCGCACCGGGTCAGACAGGCTGACAGATGGCGCTGGAGGTTCGGGCCAGATCGATGTGCCGACGGGTGGTGAGACGGGGCAGGAGGAGGCCCGCGTGATGCGGCATGCGCATGGTCACCTCACCCCTGAATCCCTAGTTTTCCTACCTGGCTGATAGGCATCTTGGCAGAACGGCGTCACTCACCCCAAGGGGTGGCTCATATGCTGGACGCGCGAGTCTCACATAACGAGAAACCGCAGGTGGGGAGGGGTGATGGGTGGTTCGATGGAAGGCCCGACTCAGGGGTTGGTCCAGGCATCCGGAACGTCGGCGAGCGCGGACACGTCGGTCGGCAGGTCGGATGTCGCCACATCGGCGATGGTTACACCGTCGAGGATCTCGCGGACGTTGGACCGCAGGGCGATCCACAGGGGGAGCAGCGACTCGGCGGGACCGGTGTAGGAGAGGTCCGGGGGACGGACCCCGCGTACCGAGACCAGCGGTCCGTCCACGACGCGGATGACGTCCGCGATGCTGATCGACGTGGCGGGCTTGGCCAGCCGGTAGCCGCCGTTGCCGCCCCGCTGGCTGAGGACGAGGCCGCCCCGGCGCATGTCGTTGAGGATGCCCTCGAGGAACTTGTGCGGGATGTCCTGGGCGTCGGCGATGGCTTCGGCCTTCATGGGCCCGTCGTCCTGTGACGCTGCGAGCTGCAGTGCGGCACGTACCGCGTAGTCCGCCCTGGCTGAGATCCGCATGCGCACATTATCCCGCATGGCTTCGGCCCGCGTCGTGCGGGTGGGCGCCGGACCACCGGGCGGACGCGGTACCCGGCGGTCACGGCGCTCGCGGTGGCGCAGGGGCGCACAGCGGCTCGGCCGCAGGCCCCCGCCCATCGGTCCGTCAGCGGAAGGCGGCCGCCACCGCGCGGTGCGAGCCGTTGAGGTAGTGCTCGCCGATGGAGCGCAGGCGGTGCGCGACGGGCCGGTGGGCCGTCAGGACGCGCGCGTTGCGCCAGAAGCGGTCCAGGCCGGGGGCGTCGGCGAGCTCCAGCACCCGCGCGGTGATGTGCAGGGCGGCGCGCGAGGCCACCGTCTCGGCCGTGGCCACCAGCGCGGCGACCCCCGCGGGCTCCTCGGCGTCGAGATGCGTGCCTACGCCGAGCGCCTGCGCCATCGTCTCGGTGGCCCGGTCGACCACGGCCATGGCCGTGTGGGCGGCGGAGGCGAGCTCCCCATAGGTCAGCAGCAGGTCCGGGTCCTCACCGGGCAGCCGGTACGCGCGGCCGCCCCTGCTGAGGTCGCGCGCTTCGGTGAGCGCGCCCTCGACGATGCCGAGGACGACGTGGCACAGGGCGAGCCGGAGGGCCGGCTCGGCCAGCGCGGTGAAAGGCGCGGTGGACTCCTCGTCGTGCGGGCGGCGGCCCAGCACCTGGCCGGGCGTGACGGTGACGCGGTCCAGGACGACCTCGCCCGCGCCGGCGACGCGCTGCCCGAGGCGGTCGTGCGCGGCCTCGACGGTCACGCCCCGCGCGCGGGGCGAGAGCCGCACGACCAGGATGTCACCGGTCACGGCGCAGACGGCGTCCAGCACGATCTGGTCGGCGACGGCCACCGCCGTGTCGACGGCCCGGCGTCCGTCCAGTACGTAACCGGTGTTGCGGGGCCTCAGGGTGAGGTCCGCCCCGTCGTCGCCGTTCTCGGTGGGTGCGGGTGAGGGGGCGGGCGCGCGGACCGCCCCGGTCCACAGCCACTGTTCGCGCACCGACGCCTCCTCAAGTGCGTTCGCCTGGTGCTGACTTGCGTAGAAGCGGCCGCTCCAGGTGTGGACGTAATGACGCGCGAGGACGTCCCCGACGGAGCTGTCCGCCGCGGCGACCTCACGTATGACGGCGCATCCGGTACGCCAGTCCGTGCCGCGGCCGGGCGAGGGCGGGGTGAGGGCCGCGAGCAGCCCGGCCTCGCGCAGCCGGGTCCGTTCGTCGGTCGGCGGCCGGCCTGCCTGCTCACGTACGAGGGCGTCCGCGGCGAGGTCGTCCGCCACGTCGCGGGCGGTACGCAGGAGCGCGCGGGGCTCGTCGGCGGACCGGTCGGCGGTGATCATGCGGGCTGCTCCGGGGCGTTGTCGGGTGGCCGCGGCCGGTTGCCGGGCGATGTGTGGAACGCGGGAGACCGGGCTGGCGCCGCACGGCGAACGCAATCCCACGTTCCCTATCGGATTGATAGGGATACTCGCCGAAGGCCGTCCTCTCGACAAGGTGGCGCCCGTATGGTGGACAGGGTCGTCTCGGGAGAAGAGACGCGCTGGTCGGGTCCTGTCGTGGGGTCAGGCCGGCGGCTGTTCGACCGTGCTGGTGCCGCTGCCCTCCTGGGATTCCCAGGTCCAGCTCTCCTCCATGCGCAGGCGGCCGTCGGGGAGTTCGGTCACGACTGAGGTGCAGTGCCCGGAGGCGGTGGTGCCGTCGAGGCGGAGCTGGACGTACCGGAAGTCGACGGTGTCCTTCGCCCGCGTGCCGATCAGGTGCCCCTTGACCACGTCTCCGCCCTGGTAGTCGGCCCAGACGAGGCCGTCGCGTTCGTGGTACTCGAACCGGGTCAGGCGCCCGACCTGACCGGGGGCCTGGTCGGCCACGGGCACGAAGACGAGGCCGTCGAGCGAGCGAGTCGTGCGGGTCATGGAGGACTCCTGGAGGAGGGCCGTCCCGGGCCCGGGCCGGGACCGCAGGGCTGGGACGGCAAGGGAGGGACCGGAGATGAAACAGGCCGGTACGGGTAGGCGGGAGGGTGAGCGAGGGGCCGGAACGGGCCGGTGACGGAAGGCGAACCAAAGCTATGACGCATGACACCGAGACCGCGACGAACGAACCGCACGAGCCGACCCCAGAGGAGCGCGCGGCCCGCGACAGGGTACGTCGACGGGCCACGGGCATGACGCACCACCAGACCGCGGAGGAACTGGAGGCCGCACAGGACGCGGTGGAGCGATCCGCGGGCGACCTGGCCGCGGCGGACTCGGGCACCCGCGCCGAGGTGGCCGAATGGCGACGCATCACCGACCTGCTCTTCGACCACGGAGGCCCGTACGCGACGGAGACCGACGCCTACGTCCAGGGCCAGCTCACCGCCCGCAGGAACCGCCGGGCCGCAACCTCCTGAACCGGTCGGACGGTCGCGGCCTCCTCAGCCCGGTCGGGCGGTGCCACCACCGATGCCGCCGCGAGGTCCTGGGCCGCCTCCCAGTGCGCGCGGTTGAGGTCCTGGGCTGCCCGCGCGGCGTGCGTGTGCGACGCCGTCCGGGGCGTCCGGGGCGTCGGGGAGGGGCGGGGGATCACACGCAGCATTCCCAGCGAACGGCCGCCCGACAGACGTCAACGGAAAACATTTTCCGTTCCGGCCGTGCGCCAGTCGTGTACCGGCCATGTTGTCGGGGCAGGGGCCGGGCGAGCCCGGCGCCGGGGGATACGGGAGGGAGGGGGGAGCGGGAGAGGGCCGGGACCGTCGGTGTGACGGTCCCGGCCCTCCTCAGCCGGTTCGCGCGGCGCACCGGCGCAGCGTGGCGCCAGTGCAGCGGTGCGTCGGTGCAACGGGTGCGCCGGCGCAGCGGTCAGGACCTGTGCATGCCCTTCTTGGTCCGGTCCGCGGCCTCCGAGGCCATCTCCTCGGCCTTGCCGGTCATCCGCTCGGCGCTGCCTTCCGCCTGCATGCGCTTGTCGTCCATCGCGTCGCCGGCGGTCTCCTTGAGCTTGCCCTTGACCTGCTTGGCCTTGCCCTTTGCCTTGCTCATGACGAAGTGCTCCTTGCCTGTGGGGGAATGCACTGCCCACCATGCGTCCGCCGCGGGTGACCCGCAACGCGCACTGGACCGTCCGGCTCGTCTCCCTAGTCGGGCGGCTCGGTCACCGTCGGCCGTTTGCCGGAAGACGGTGGGCGGGGTACGGGACGGGGGCGCGGTTCACCCGGCCGGGGTGCGCGCTGCGCGTGCGCGGGATCCCGCGGGGTCGGGTCGGGCTTCCTGGGCGTGGGCCCGGAGCCCTCGGGTTCCTCTTCGGATACCTTCCGGTCCATACACCTCTCACCTCACTGTCCGTGTCCTCCAGAGCGGTGCCGCGCCGTCGGCGCGCTCCTGCGTCTGCCCTGCCGAACGCGTTCCAATCCGTTGCGGTGGATCGCGTACAAGCACAGATAAGCGCGGTTTTCGCGGGCACACGCCGTCTGAAGCGCCACGGCGGAACCAACCCTTCCGCCGACACTCCAACACGAGAATGAGGTACTCATGATTGCCGTCGGGTTGATCCTGCTGCTCATCGGATTTCTGACCGGGGTCTCCGTCCTGTGGACCCTCGGAGTCATCCTGCTCGTGGTGGGCGCGGCGCTGTGGATCATGGGATCGGTCGGGCACGCGGTCGGTGGCCGGCGCCACTACTGGTAGTCCGGGACGTGGCCGAATCGGGCCTGCCCGGTTGATCACGACCGGGCAGGCCTCGGCCTGTCGAGGGCCCCGGCCCGCTTCGCCGAGCACGGCGTCCACGCCGCTATGAGCCGTTACCGGCCGTCCCGGGCAAGGTTGTAGACCAGGATCAGGATCGCCGCCGCCATCACGGCCAGGTGGACCCAGACCGGCGCGTTCGCAACGCTCGCACCCAAGCTCGTATTCATCGCAGGGCCCTCCGTTCCCGGAAGGCGCCGAACTGCGGTAACCGTGTTTGATTCGGTGTCTCCATGTAGCGCACCTGCCCGCGCCGGGCCCGACAACGCACCGCGGGCCCGGATTGTCGCCGGGGCCGTCGAGCGGGTCCACCCTGGGGACTGGGCCCTGTCGGCGAAGTCCCGCCTGGCCCGCGACGCCCGGCACGCACCTCGCCGCGTTGTCGGGGCGCCCAAGTACGTCCGGTACTCGGGCGCTTGAGCGAGACCTACCACCCGGTAACGGCGTCGCCGAGGGCGATCTCCCCGGAATGGGACACCATGACGGCCGCGAACGCGACGTCCTGCGCCTCGTGGCCACCGGAGCCGCCCACACGGACATCGCCCGGCGGCTCTTCCCCGGCGAAGCCACCGTGAAGAGCCACCTCAACCGCGCCATGGCCGAGTCCGGCCTCTCCGGCAGCGTCCAGGTCGTCGTCTTCGCGTACGAGGCCGCCCTCGTGACGCCGTCCGGCGCGGCGGCCCGACCGCCCTGCCGGACACCCCGCAGACCCGGTGGTCATGGCCGACGCCCCGTCGGCGCCACCAGCCGGTGGCGTACGGCCATGACCGCCAGCGCCCCCGCGGCGATCACCACCCCGCCCAGGCGCAGGATCACGTCGTAGGCCTCCTCGGGCGGCCGCTGCGGGGTCATGGCAGAGATCGCCGCCGCCGTCCCCGCCAGGGCGATCGCACCCAGCGTGACCAGGAACGTCAGCAGTACGCCCGATGCCTCGCCCGCCCTGGCCGGTGCGACGACCTGCTGCGTGGCCACACTGGAGTAGGTCCAGCCCAGCCCCAGACCGAGGCCGCACCACGCGAACACCGGCACGTACAGCCACCACGCGTCCACCCCGGCCAGCACGAACATCCCCGTACCCGCGAGGGCCCCGGCCAGCGCCATCACCGCGGTCGGCCGCATGCGCCGGGCCAGCCGCACACCGAGCGGCCCGCTGACCGCCACCAGCAGAGCCGGGGCCAGGAACACCGTGCCCGCCAGGAGCGGCGAGAGCCCGCGTACGCCCTGGAGGTAGAGCGTGGCGAGGAAGACGGTGACGCCATAGCCCATGTTCGTGAGCGAGCCCATCCCGGTGACCAGGACGTACGGGACGTTGCGGAACAGCCGCAGATCGACCAGCGGGTGCCGGGCGCGCCGCTCCCGTACGAAGAACAGCGCACCCGCCCCCACGGCCACCGCGAAGCAGGCGAGGGTACGGGCGCTCTCCCAGCCCCAGGCGTCCCCGCGCTCCACGGCCAGCGTCAGGGTCGCCAGCGAGCACACGATCAGGGCGCAGCCGAGGAGGTCGAGCTGGCGCGGCGCCGACGTGTCGCGCGAGTCCGGTACGTACACGAGCGCTATCAGCAGCGAGACCAGGCTCAGCGGTGCCATCAGCCAGAAGATCCAGCGCCAGCCGGGCCCCTCGGTGAGCCCTCCGCCCACGAAGGGACCGAGCGCGGTCCCGATGTTCGCGACGCCGAACACCGCGCCCAGGGCCCGGGCCCGGGTCTGCTCGGGAAAGGTGTTCGTGATCACGGACACGGACACCGGGAAGACGAACGCCGCGCCCACACCCTGCGCGACCCGTGCCGCCACCAGAGGTCCGAGCCCGGGAGCCAGCGCGCAGCCCACGGAACCGGCGGCGAACAGAGCCGTCCCGGCCAGCAGCGTGCCCCGGCGACCGAAGACGTCCCCCACCCGGCCGCCGACGATGAAGAAGCAGCCGATGGCGAGCATGTACGCGGACAGGGTCCACTGCGCGGCCGAAGCCGTGATGCCGAGCTCCGCCGCGATGCCGGGAAGGGCGAGGTTGAGCGCGAAGAAGTCGAGCTGGATGCAGAACAGGGCCAGGGCGACCGCGACGAAGGCCCCCTTCCGTCGCGCGGCCGGCGAAGACTCAGCGCGCATGAGGGCGGTTCCTCTCGGCCGACGAGATCGCGGCTGCACGGCCGACAACGGCCGCACGCACGCCCTCCCCCCATTGTGGGGCGCCCCACGACCGTCCGCAGTTCCGCACGGGGGAGTTCCGCGGCGCGGGGGTCACACCGACTCGGTGATGGCTGAAGAGCGGGACGGAGCGGCGGCCAAAGATTCGCTCACGCGTCTCCCTAACGCGTCTGCGATGCGGGTCGGTTGCTGTCAGGGTCGGGCGTTCGTGCCCGGAGAGCACCACCGTTGGAGAGAGGACGTCCATCATGCCTGCCGGACCGTCGCCGTTCGCGCCGCCCGCACAGCCCGGCCCGCCCGCGCCGCCCACGCCGCCCGTCGTGCGCGCGCCGGGCACCCGGCTCGCCGCCGCCGGCCCCGTCAGCCGCCGTCGGTCACCGCAGGGCCAGGGCCCAGGCGAGGAGGCCGAGGGAGACCGTGCACAGTACGGCCCGCCACACGTTCGCCCGTACCCACGGCGCTTCGAAGGCGCGGCGGACCGCCGCCGGGTCTTCGATCCGGTCGACGGGCCCGGCCTGTTCCAGGGCATTGTTCAGCGGGATGTTGATCCGGGCCGTCACGACCATCGCCGCGAGGTATGCGACGAGCGCGCCGATCAGCGGCCCCAGGGCGTCCCGCCCGCCGCCGCCGACGGCGTGGAGGACGACCGCGGCCGCGCTGAAGACGAGCGCGCCGATGTACCCCAGCAGGAACCAGCCGTTGAGGATCGCCACGTTGATCCGCTGCATCGTCTCGATGGCGGTGCGGTCGGCGGCGACCCGGAGCCCCGGCATGACGGATACGGAGAATCCGTAGAAGAGGCCGCTCATCCAGCCGATGGTGACCGTTGCGGCGATCATGGTCGCCAACCGTGCCGTTTCCACGTGAACCCCCGGGATCGAGAAGCAGGCCGAGCAGGCCGTGCCGGCCGAGCAGGTCAGAACGGTGTCTCCGAACGGTCAAGTCCCGCCGATCATAGGGTGCCGGGAACCGGTCTGCGCCCGCGTAGGCTGACCGAACCGGCACGTCACCTCCCAGCACCTTGCATCCTCACCCTCACCGTCACCGCCGAACGGAGCCGCCCGCCATGCTGACCGCCCTCACCGGTGTCCACGGGGACCGCGCGGACGCCGTCACCGTCGCCGGACGTACCGCCTCCTACGAGGAACTCCTGGGGGCTGCCCGCCAGGTGGCCGTCGATCTCGCCGAGTCGGGGGTGCCGGCCTTCGCGGTGAACGCGACGCCCACCCTGGAGACCGTGGCCGCCGTGGTGGGAGCCCTGCTGGCCGGCGTGCCCTGCGTTCCCCTGCCGCCGGACGCCGGTCCGGCCGAGCGCGGGCGCATCCTGCGCGACTCGGGGGCTCGCACCATCGAGGTCGACTTCGTCCGCCGCTCGGACCGGACTCCCGACCCGGCCGCCGTACGCACACCCGACGACCCCGCCCTGATCCTCTACACCTCCGGCACCACGGGCGCCCCGAAGGGCGTGGTTCTCAGCAGCGCCGCGATCACCGCCGACCTGGACGCGCTCGCCGGGGCCTGGCAGTGGAGCGCCGAGGACACCCTGGTCCACGGACTGCCGTTGTTCCATGTCCATGGACTCGTCCTCGGTGTCCTGGGTGCGCTTCGCACCGGCAGCCGCCTCGTCCACACCGGCCGCCCCACGCCCGAGGCGTACGCTGCCGCCGGCGGCAGCCTGTACTTCGGCGTGCCGACCGTGTGGTCGCGCATCGCCCGCGAGCCGCAGGCCGCGGCGGCCCTGTCGGGGGCCCGGCTCCTGGTGTCGGGCAGCGCCGCGCTTCCCGCGCCCGTCTTCCGGGACATCGAGCGGGCGAGCGGACACCGCATCGTCGAGCGCTACGGGATGACGGAGACGCTGATCACGGTGAGCGGCCGGGCCGGCGGCGACCTCCACCCTGGCACGGTCGGCACCCCGCTCCCCGGTATCACCACCCGTATCGCGGCCGAGGACGGCGCGGAGATCGGGGAACTCCAGCTGACCGGTCCCACGCTCTTCTCCGGCTACCTGGGCCGGCCCGAGGCGACCGCCGCCGCGTACACCGAGGACGGCTGGTTCCGTACGGGTGACATCGCCGCCGCCGACGAGAAGGACGGCGTGCACCGGATCGTGGGCCGCGCGTCCACCGACCTGATCAAGTCGGGCGGGTACCGGATCGGCGCGGGCGAGATCGAGAACGCGCTGCTGGACCATCCCCGGGTGCGGGAGGCTGCCGTCGTCGGGGTGCCCGACGCGGATCTCGGCCAGCGGATCGTCGCGTTCGTCGTCGCCGAGGGAGTCACCGGAGCCGAGCTCACCGACTTCGTCGCGGCCCATCTGTCGGTCCACAAGCGCCCGCGCGAGGTCCGCTTCGTCGAGGCGGTTCCCCGCAACGCGATGGGCAAGCCCCAGAAGCGCCTCCTCCTGGACGGAGCCGCCCCCGACCCCACGTGACCGCCCGCGCGAAAACCCGATTCCGGCGCGGCGCGCGCCTCGTCAGCGTGTTCCCTTGAGTGGCCGACGCCACCCGGCGCCCCGACGGCACATGGCTGAAGGTTTTCGCCGACCGCCGCTGACCCGGGCACGCGGCCGGTCGGCTGACCCGGTTACGCGGCCGGTCGGCTGACCCGGTTACGCGGCCAGCCGGGTGACCCGGTTACGCGGCCGGCCGGGTGACCCCGGCCCGGTCGGCGGTCGCGTACCGCGTCGGCGGGCACGCCCACGGGCGAGGATGCACGAACTCGTTCTCGTTCCCCCTCGGCAGCCGAACGGCGGAGAGGAAGAAGATCCACGATGCCGTCCCAGGGATCCGCGCAGCAGCCCACGGCCGAACTCGACGCCCGCTACAGCTCCGCGCTCAACCCCCGCCCCGGTGCCTCCGAGGTCACCGCCACCGACTGGGCCGAGGCCCGGCGGCTCCTGGAGGCGGCCGAGATCTTCTGGCTGTCCACGGTACGGCCCGACGGCCGCCTGCACGTCACCCCCGTGATCGCCGCCTGGCACGACGGGGCCGTGTACTTCTCCACGGGACCGGGCGAGCAGAAGGCGAAGAACCTGGCCCACGACGGCCACTGCGCGCTGACCACCGGAGGGAATGCGCTCACCGAAGGCCTCGACCTCGTGATCGAGGGCAGGGCGGAACGGGTCGCCGATCCGGCCCGGCTGGAGGAGGTGATCACGGCGTACGAGGCGAAGTACGGCCCGCACGTCACCTCGTCCGAGGGCACCTTCCACGGGATCGACGATGCGCTCCGGCAGGGAGCCGCGGTGGCCTTCGCGGTGACCCCGACCACGGCGTACGGCTTCGGCCGCGACGACGGCGTCTACAGCCACACACGGTGGACCTTCTGAAATCCCACACCCACACCCGATCCCTCAGCCGGACCGGCGGGCGTTCAGCCGGGTGTTGATCCGGGCGGCCTGGCGCGTCAGATGGTCGCGTTCGGCGAGGTTCGGAGCCTTCCGGGCCGCCTCCGCGTACAACCGGGCCGCCGTCGCCGGGTCACCGTTGCGCTCGTGGAGGTACGCCGCCACCGCGGTATGGCCGCCTGCAGCACCACGACGCCCTCGGAGATCATCGCCTTGTCCCACCGGACGCGGTCCTGCTCGGCGAGCGGCACCGGACCGCCGTCGGCGGCGGTCCGGGCGGCCGACACCACCATCGGAATGATGCCCGTGGGCCAGTCGTGCTGCGCCCCCGCACGCCTCCGACGCCCCGGCAGGTGTCGGGACCTACGGTGCCGTCAACCCGTTCAATGCCGGACTCCGTCCCGCCACTCCGGCGTTCCCTTGGAGGTCACGATGACCCGTCCGCCCCAGCCGTTCGGCACCGTCGTCAGTACCGCCGGCGTCAACCTGCGCCAATACCCGAGCACGGACTCCTCCGTCGTGGGCAACCTCAACCACGGCGCCGAGATCGGCCTGCACAGCAAGGTGCACGCCCAGACCATCGACGGCAACAGCATCTGGTACCTGCTGCGCGACAAGGCCGTATGGGTCGCCGCCCGCCACGTCGACAACACCGGAGAGGTACCACTGTCCAAGGACGTCAAACCGTCCTCCCCCCAGGGCTGAAGCCGGTCCTCGAACCGCCCGCGTCCACCTTTGGGGACAAGCCCTGGGCCGCCCGGGGGCAGCCGGTGGCTGCCCCCGGGGCCGGGAACACGGCGACGATCGCCGTGCCGGTCGCCACCTCGACCAGGGCCTGACGGTCGCGGAAGCGCCTGCGTCGGGCCTCGTGGCCCGTGATCCCGCCGGCCCGTTCCTTGCTGCCGATCTGGCGACCGTAGGGTCAACGGGCATGCGGTGAGGCGCTGTTGAGGAACCGGTCGAGCGCAAGGCGCGCCGCCTCGCCCCGCCCCGACCGGTCCTGCTCGTCCCGCGCCCCGTGAATCCGCGCCGTCGCGTCGAGGGCGTCCTGCGCCAGCTCGGCCAGGCCGGAGTCGCCGCAGAGGAGACGCACCCGGCAGAGTGCCGCCGTCGAGTCCGCCCGCCGCTGGTAGGACTCCGCACGAGCGCTGACGAACTGCGGACTGTCCGGGTCGGCCTGCTCCCAGTGCCAGCGGTCGTTCTGGCTCCGGCGGAAGTCGGTGACTGCCGCGGCGAAGGCGCCGTAGGCGCCCAGCCGTTCGTGCCGGAGCTGTTGGTCGCGGGTGAACCGCTCCGCCTGCCGGGCGATGTGCCGTTGGAAGAGGAAGGTCAGGGTGGATCCGGCCAGTGCCGCGAAGACGGCGACGAGGCTCGTGACGGCTGCATCCATGCCACGATGATTCCCGCACCGCCGCGACGCACCCCCGCCCGTACGCTCTGGGCCATGACACGGATGAGCGACGACGGGTTGCGCGGCTATCAGGTGGGAGCGGTGGGAGCGGTGCGGGCCGAGCTTCGCGCGCTCTCGGTAGGTGACGATCGCGAGGGGATGCTGGAGGGGACGCCACACCTGCACCGCCGCTTCCGTCTGCAGGCCGTGGAGAAGGCGATGGCGGCGACCCCGCACCTGTATGTGCACGACCTCGAGAAGATCCGAGCCGACGTTGCCGAGCGGTCCGAGGAGTGGCTGCCGCGGGAGGCGGCCCATGCGCGCCTGACGTCGTGGTGGACACCCGTGGGCCTTGCGCAGCCGGGGCACACGGAGCTCAGGGTGATGTGGTTCCAGACGGCCGCGGACGATCCCTTCGCCCGCCTGGCCGCGATCGTGCGTCCGCTGGACTGGGCTGCGCTCGCCAGGTTCGTCCCCTGGGAGGACTGAACCGCTTTCCGAAAATGCCAGGCGCGGTGATGAAAAACGATGGATCAGGGCAACCATCTGCGCAGGTCGGACGTCTTCTGTGCGAAGAAACGTTTCCAGGGGGTTTTGTCTGTGAAGTTGTCCCGGATTGCCGCAGCGGTCACCACCGCCGCTCTTGCTCCGGCCGTCCTCATCGCGTCACCGGCGTTCGCCGCCGGTTCGGACGCTCCGGCCGCCGGCAACCAGCCGGCTCCGACCACGCCGGACCAGTCCGTTCCCGACCAGGCCGAAGAGGACCGCAAGACCATCCTCGCGATCATCGCTCACCCGATGGCCAGCGAGTACATGAAGGAAGCCGGCCGCAAGGCCATCGCCGACGGCCCGCAGGCCATGAGGAAGTTCATCGAGGTCGACCAGCACAGGATCCGCATCGACGACTATCGTGTGGCGATCCTCCGCCTCTCCCACGATGCCGGGCCCGGCCTGAAGGAAGGCATCGAAAAGCTCTTCCGGGGCGGGGAGACCCTGGAACAGCTCCAGCACTTCTACGAGGTGACCCAGCACGAGCTGCGCGACCAGGACAACGAGGTCGAGATCTCCAGGATCATCAGCACGGGCGGCACCGCGGTCAAGGAGGCCGGCAAGAAGGCGCTCCAGGGCACTCCGGCCGACCGCATCGCCTTCCTGAAGACGGGCCGGTACCTCGCCCAGGCCTCCGACGACCGCGTCGAGCTCGCCCGTATCGACGAGGGCTGGCAGGGCCCGATCCTCAGCGAGGCGATCAGCAAGCTCCTCAACGGATCGCCGACCCCGGCCGAGCTGCGTCACTTCCTGGAGGTGACCCAGCACGAGCTGCGCGACCAGGACAACCGCGTCTCGATCGCCAAGATCATCGACGGTGGCGGTCCCGAACTGGTCAAGGCGGGCCGCGCCGCCCTGGCCGGCACCGCCGCCGACCGGGCCGAATTCCTGAAGACGGGCCAGCACGAGGCCCGTGCCAAGGACCAGGCGGCGAAGGACAAGGAGAAGCCCGACACGGGCAAGGACGACCAGGGGCAGGGCAACGGCTCCGGTGCCGGCGGCAACGGTACGTCGACCGGCAGCGGCTCCGCCTCCGGCAACTCCGCCGTCACCGCCCAGGGCGGCAACGGCGCGCCCCTCGCCGCCACCGGCGCGGGCGACAACACGACCATGATCGCGGGCGGCGCGGGCACCGCGCTCGTCGCCGGCGCGGGGCTGCTGCTCGCAGCCCGGATGCGTCGCGCCGGAGCGGCGGGCTGACCCGGCCCGCCCGCCGCGCGTTCGCGCAGCAGGGGCCGCCACCCAAGCACTTGGGTGGCGGCCCTTCGCCTTTTCCCCCTTCGCGCCGCCACCGCCACCGCCAGCCCGGCCATGTCCCGTGACCCCTTGCTGTTGACCGTCGCAGCCGGCAGACCGGCAGACCGGCAGACCGGCAGACCGGCAGACCGGACACGGCTGCGGCGCCGACCTCGGCCGTGCACCTGTGCGCGCTCACGGAGCGGCACCGCGGCGACGAGGTGGCCGAGGCCGGCATCCTCGCCATCGCCGCCCTGGGGGAGACCTGCGAGGGTGAGATGCCGGCCGCCACCGACGCCACCGAGGGGCCGCCGGACGCGTGGACACCTCGCACTGGTCGCCGTCGCGGCCCGGCTGTACCTCAGGCCGCGGACGGTCGAGTTCCACCTGAGCCGCGTCCACCGCAAGACCGGGGCCGCCGCCCGCGCCGTACTCGGGCCCGCTCGTCCCCGCGCCCGGGGACACGTCCTCCCGCGTGCGTACGGACCGAACGCTTCCGGCGGCGCGCCGCCGGCCCCGGTACCGAGGCCGCCTGTCGATCACAAACCGTACAACCGGCGGGCATTGGCCCCTATGGAGTGAACCGCGCCGGAAGCCCGTGACCTTTGGCCGGAACCTTCCATACGGTGGCCCCTCTTCGCTCATCACCACAACTGGGGGGCCGGTGCGCAATCACCGACTCGTAATGACCGCTGCCTTCGTGGCGGCCGGTCTCGGCATCATCCCGGGCACCGCGCAGGCGGCTGATCCCGTACCCGTCGCGGCCGGCGTGGCCGAGGCGATCAGCAGAGCATCCACGTCCCAGGGCTTCCACAGCCCCGCGGACCGCACGGTCCGTACCACCCTGCCCGCCACCGAGGGGAAAACCAAGGCGAACACCACAACCGCAGCACCGCAGACCGCCCAGGCCGCGTCGACCGAGCAGGCCGCACTCGACGCGGGAGCCAACCCCGCCCTCGCCGTGGACGTCAGCGGCACCAGCTACACCGCGCACGGGATCCAGCTCACCACCCTGATCACGAGCGCCGACTTCGCGCTCGACGTCGTCATCGACTGGGGCGACGGGAAGACCGACACGGTCACCGCCCAGGGCACCGCCGAACTGCACCACTCGCACACGTACGACAAGTCCGGCGAGTACCAGGTGCAGGTGAAGGTGACCGACGCCGCCAACGCCGTCCAGGCCACCAACGGCGGCGCCTTCCTCACCCCGGGCGCCGACTTCACCCCGCACGTCCCGACCCGGCTCCTCGACACCCGCAACGGCACCGGCACCGGCGAGCCCCCGGCCAAGGTCCCCGGGCAGGGCTCCGCCCGCGTGAAGGTGGCCGGGAACGCAGCCATCCCGGCCGGGGTCACCGCGGTCGCCATCAACGTCACCGTCACGGAGACCGTCGACAGCGGCCACATCACCGCCTGGCCCGGCACCGGATACGACCGCCCGGTCACCTCCAACCTGAACTACACGGCAGGACACTCCGTCCCGAACCTGGTCATCGTGCCGGTGGGCGAGGACGGCTACGTGGAGCTCTTCAACGGCGGCTGGAGCGCCGTGGACCTGATCGCCGACGTCACCGGCTACTTCACCCGGGCCTCGGACAGCGGGTACACCTCGATGACGCCCGCCCGGTTCGTGGACACCCGCGAGGGCGTCGGCGCGCCCCCGGGCATGCTGGGCGCCCGCAGCGCCTTCACGACCCTGATCGGCGGTCAGCAGGGCGTGCCGCAGAACATCACGGCCGTGGCCCTGAACGTCACGGTCACCGAACCGCAGGGGCCGGGTCACCTGACCGCCTTCTCCGGCACCGGGGCGGTTCCGACCGCGTCGAACCTGAACTTCGTGCCCGGCCAGACGGTGGCCAACGCCGTGATCGTGCCGGTGGCCGCCGACGGAACGATCAAGATCTTCAACGGGGCCTGGTCGCCGACCCACGTGGTGGTCGACGTCGTCGGCTACTACAGCAAGGAGAGCAAGGCCGCCTTCCTGCCCTTCACCCCCTTCCGGACGCTCGACACGCGCGTGGAGCAGTACGGCTGGACCGGCGGCAGGTTCCGGGCCCGGGAGTACATCACGCAGGGGTTCACCCCCGAGGGCGACGCCCCGGCGGGCGTCGAGGCGTACGTGCTCAACGCCACCGTCACCGAGACCGGCGGCACCGGGTTCCTCTCGGTGACGCCGAGCCCCTCCGCGCTGCCCGCGCCGGGCGAGCCGGCCGCACCCGCCGCGGCGCGACCCGTCTCCTCCACCCTGAACTGGACAGCCGGCGCGACCGTGCCGAACCTGGTGCAGGCGAACGACGGCGACCACGGCGTCATCAACTTCTGGAACCAGGGCCATGAGGACGCCGACCTGGTGCTCGACGTCTTCGGCGTCTACCAGTCGAAGTGACCCCAGGGGGTGACGCGCTCGCGCGTCACCCCCTCCGCCCGTCACCCCCTCCCGCGGGGTCCACAGGGGTGCCCCGGAGCGTCAGTACGTGTCAGTGGGTGCGTCTAGCGTTGCGGCATGATCTGGACCGCCGCTCAGGACACCCTCCCGCCCGTGCCTCCCGCGCGGCGGCTCGGCCCCGCGCCCGAAAAACTCGCGGAAACCGTCGAGCTGACGGCGTCCCACCTCGACTCCCGTGCCCACACCGTGGCGGACTTCGAGCGCTCCCTCGACGGGCTGGTACGCCAGGCACACCGGGACCGCCACCCGCTCGCCCGGGCCCTCTCCTCCGCCCTGGGGCACCGCTACGAGGAACAGGAGACCGAGGCGCACCGGCTCGGCGGGGTGAACGTCGTCGTGGCATCGCTGCTGTGGCTGGTCCCGGGATACAGCCTCAAGCCCGAGTACGTGCGCCGCCATCGGGGACACGAGGAGTGTGCCCAGGAAGGCCTGGAGCTGGTGATCGCCGCCCGGCTGCGGGAGATCGCGTACACCCTCATGTCGAAGGACCCGCTGCCGTTCCTGCTGTCCACGCCCAGCTGGGACACGGGCGCACTGGAGGCGGCCGAACTGGTCGAACGGCTCACCGAGTACCGGCGTACGGGTGTCCGCCCGGGCCCGGCCGACTTCGGGCAGGCGCTGCTGCGCGTGCGGCGCGACGACCCCGCTGCCGGAGAGGCCGCCGACGCCGCGGCCCGCCTCGGCACCGCCGAGGGCGCCCGGCTCGCCGCCTGGCTCGGCCCCGACGGCGCACCGGCCCCGGCGCTGCGCCGGGTCGTCGAACCGGACCCCGCGGCACACCGGGCATGGCGGCGCACCGGAGCCGCCGCCGCGCAGGTCGCCTTCCGTACCGGTGAACGCCCGCAGCTGCAGCGGGAGTTCCCGGAGTCCTTCCACTGGCTGGGCCGTCCGCACGAAGGGTTCACCCAGTGCTACCACTGGCACGAGGGCCACCCCGTCCGGGCGTCGGTACTGCCCGAGGACCGGGAGACCCAGGCCGCGTGGCTCCTGCCGCACGTGACCCTGGCGGCGACGGCCGGCGATCACGGCGGCGCCTGGATGCTGCCGCACCTCGCCCGGCTGGGCGGGCCCGCGGGGCCGGCCCTGCACGCCGCCGTGGCGGCGGGACTCGGCGGCCGGTACGCGGAGAGCCGGCGCCCGGCGGTGGAGGCGCTGCTGGTGCTGGCTGCCCGCGGAGAACTCGACGCCCCGCTGCTGGGCCGCGAACTCGCCGCCATGACGGGCCTGGGCACGGTCAAGCCCAACCGGCTCGCGGACGCCGCCCGCGACGCCGCGGCAGCGGGCGCCCACGCGACCCTCTGGCGCGTGCTCGCCGAGGTACTGCCGGCTCTGCTGCCCTCCGTGCGGGGCGCCGGCGAGGTACTGGCCGTCGCCGCGGACTGCGCGGAGCGTTCCCGAGCCGCGGGCCCGGTCCCCGAGGCGGTGGCCGCGGTCGCGGCCCGCCGAGGCTCCTCCGCCGTCGTGACCGAAGCCCGCCGCCTGACCCTCGCGCTCGTCGGCGGGTGAGCCGGGCCGGAACCGGTGGCCCGGACGACCGCCGGGGCGCCGTACACCGGACGCATCGTCAGAGACCCGGCGGGCCGGAGCCGTCCAACAGCCGGTCGCGGAGCGCACTGCGGCGGCAGAGGACGTGGAGCGCACTGCGGCGGCAGAGGACGTGGCACCCGTCGCGCGTCCGCGTGACCAGGCCCGTCGCGTGCAGCACCCGCAGGTCCTGGGAGACCGCGCTCGGGGTGACCCCGAGGCCCGGCGACGTGACGTGCCGGCTCCCGGGTGGCCTGGCTCGGCGCCCGGATCCACGGCCTGGCCGGCTGGGGTGGGGTCCGTGTCCTGGTCGCGGCCCTCGCCGGGTCGCGCCGGCCCGCCACCTCACGGCCGCCCGCGCGACGGCCGTCGCCCCGCCGGGGCCGGCGACGCCCTCCCGGTACGCGGACCCGGCTGCCCAAGACGAGGGTGTACCTGGATACACCCCCTTCGGTACCCACGTGCAAGGACCGGCCCGCACCGCACAGGCAGCATCGACGAGGGGCGTGACAGGCACGCCCCGAGCGACCCACGGGGGAGGCCGGGCGGCATGCCGGGAACCGAGCAGGTGCAACAGCAGGCACGACGGGCAGGACGAAGCGGTCCGAACGAGCGGAATGGGCGGAACGAGGGGAGAGGGGGGAGCGGGCCGAGTGGGCGGCGGCCCCGATGGGCGGCGGAAGCCGGGGTGTTCCTCGTCGTCGCCTTCGTGGCGGCGGGTTTGCTCGGCGCCGTCCAGCCCGTGACCGGTATCCCGCCCGAGGTGGTGCAACTGACCCAGTTCGGGCCCGCCGTCGCCGTGGCCGCCGTGGCTCTGCTGTGGCCGGGCCGGATCAGGGACCGGCTCGCCGGCACCCTGCCCGCCCGCGAGCGGACCGGCGGCGCGGCCGGCCGCCGGGTGGCCCTGCTGCTCACCCCCGTCCTCATCATCGCCCTGTGCGCGGGCGGCGGCCTGCTCACGTCCGGCTCGCTCCCCGTCACCGGCCCGCAGGCATTCACCCATCCCGTAGTCCTGGTCGTGGCCGCCCAGCTCCTCGGCGCCTGCGCCGAGGAGATCGGCTGGCGCTGCCACCTCCAGCCGCTGCTGCGCACCCGCTTCGGTCCCGTCACCGCCTCCGCGCTGGTCGGAGTCCTCTGGGGCCTGTGGCACGTACCGGTCTTCACGCACGAGCCCGCCTACGCCGCCGGGTTCCTGCTGGCCACCACCGCCATGTCCGTCATCCTCGGCCTGGCCCTGGAGGGTGTACGGAGCAACCGGCTGCTGCTCGCCGGCGGCTTCCACACCCTGGTCAACCTCGGCATGCTGTACGTGACCGACGAGACGGCCGCGGCGACCGCGCCCATGCTGGTCCTCGGGGCCGCCTGCCTGGCCGCGACGCTCCCGTGGCTCGCCGCCACCCGCCGGGCCGTGCACCCGGCGCCGGATAGGATCACCGACGCAACGGCGCACGGAGCGCGCTGACATGACGGGACGACGGGTGGGGATGGCGGCGCAGGGGAGTACGCGGCCCGGCAACAGGGGTACGTGGGCCCGGATCCGGAGTGCCGCGGTCGACCTCGGCCGCTGCCAGCTGCTGTCCCTGGCCGCGTTCGCGGTGACCGGCGCCGGCGGCCTCGTGATCGGGGCACTGCTGCTGCTGCCCGTCGGCGTCGGCTTCCTCCTGCTCCCGCCCGCGGCGACGGCCCTGCGCAACATGTCGGACCGCTACCGCCGATGGGCCGCCGCCTGGACCGAGACCGGGGCCGGGACCGGGCCCCGGGCGGGGGCCGGGGAGCGGGCGGTCATCAGTCCGCCGCAACCCCTTCCGCCCCGGCACACCGGCAGGGGCGGCCTTCGCCGACGGACCCTGGCGATCCTCGGCGACGCCGGATTCTGGCACGACCTGCGCTGGGCCTGGGCGGAGCCCTGGACGGGCGCGCTGCTCGCCGCCGTACCGCTCGCCCTCGTCGAGTACGGACTCTTCGGCGCGGTCGTCCAGCCCTTCGTATGGCGGCTCCTGGGCGACGGCAACTGGTACGCCTTCGTCCTGGTCGACTCCACGCCGTCGATGCTCGCCGCGCTCCTCCTCGGCCTCGCCTTCACCGCCGCCGGACTGCGGCTGGCCCCCGTGGTCCTGCGGCTGCACGCACGCTGGAGCGGGCGGCTGCTGGCCGCCCCGTACACCACCGAACTCGTCCGCCGCATCGAGCACCTCGCCGGTTCCCGCGCCGACGTCCTCGACGTCCAGGCCGCCGAACTGCGGCGCATCGAAAGGGACCTGCACGACGGGGCACAGGCCCGGCTGGTCTCCCTCGGTATGACGCTGGACGAGGCCACCCGCCTCCTCGACCACGACCCGCAGGCCGCCCGCGCCCTGCTGCAGGAGGTACGGGCCACCTCCCAGCGGGCCCTCCAGGACCTGCGCGAGCTGGTCCACGGCGTACTGCCGCCCGTACTGGCCGACCGGGGCCTCGGTGACGCGGTGCGCTCGCTCGCCCTCGACAGCCACCTCGACGTGCACGTGGAGGCGGCCCTGCCCGGACGGCTCCCCGCCCCCGTCGAATCGGCCGGCTACTTCGCCGTCGCGGAACTGCTCGCCAACGCAGCCAAGCACTCCGGTGCACCCGAGGTCCGCATCCACCTGAGCCACACTGGTGGCGCCCTGCGCGTCACGGTCGCCGACGACGGCCGCGGCGGCGCGGACCCCGGCGGAAGCGGTCTGCGAGGTCTGCGCCGCCGCCTGGAACCCTTCGACGGAACCCTCGTCCTGCACAGCCCGCGGGGCGGCCCGACCACCGCGACCTTGGAGATACCGTGCGCGTCGTCCTTGCCGAAGACCTCTGCCTCCTCCGGGACGGGCTGACGCGCACCCTCCAGGACCACGGCTTCGACGTGATCGCCGCGGTCGACAACGGCCCCGCCCTGCTCCGAACCCTCATCGAGGAGGAGCCGGACGTGGCCGTCGTCGACATCCGACTGCCGCCCACCTTCACCGACGAGGGCCTCCAGGCGGCCCTCGCGGCGCGCCGGTCCCGGCCGGCTCTGCCCGTCCTCGTACTGTCGCAGTACGTGGACCAGCTCTACGCCCACGAACTCCTCGCCGGCGGCCAGGGAGCCATCGGCTACCTCCTCAAGGACCGGATCACGCACACCATCCAGTTCGTCGACGCGGTACGCACCGTCGCGGCGGGCGGCACAGTGATGGACCCGCAGGTCATCGCCCGGCTGCTGGCCCGCAGCGACGCCCGCGGCACCACGGCGGAACTGACACCGCGCGAGCTGGACGTCCTGCGCCTGATGGCCGAGGGACGCTCCAACGCGGCCGTGGCACAGACCCTGTTCATCAGCGAGAGCGCGGTCGCCAAGCACACGGCGGCCATCTTCACCAAGCTGCGGATCGAACCGTCCGCGGACGACAACCGGCGCGTGCTGGCCGTCCTCGCCTACCTGAAGCGGTAGCGGGATGGGCACGTGCGGGTCCGCCGCGGCCTTCGACGCCATCGGCCCGCTACGGGCGGCGCCCACCCGAACGGATCTGGCCGACCGCGAGCGGGACCTGCAGGACGCCCTTGACGCCTTTGTCACCGCGGCCACGGCCCAGATCCACTGACGGGGCTTCACGCACGGGTGCGTTTCAGGTCGTGCCGGACGCGCACTGCTGCTGGAGCGTGCGCAGGAGGTCGAAGGCGGGGCGGTCCACCGGGTGGCGGGCGGTGTTACCGAGGGCGACGACGGCGAGGCGCTTCTCCGGGTCGAAGCCCACGAAAGAGGTGAAGCCCCCGGTCCCGCCGTTGTGCCAGATCTGGAGGTGGGCGCCCTGCCGGGGGTGGAGGCGGTGGGCCATCCAGCCGAGGTGCACCCGGGCGAAGGAGCTCGTGCGGTGCTCCACCGCACGACTCAGGCGGATCGCCTCGGCCAGTTCTGCGGGCCCGCCGTCCAGTTGGGCCCGTACGTAGGCCACCAGGTCGGTCGCGGTCGACCGCAGGGCGCCGGCGCCCGCCAGGTCGGCGAGATGCCACGGGGCGACGGGCCGCCCCGGGCGGGCGTGGCCCTGCGCGCAGCGGTCCGACCGGGCGGCGTCCACCGTGACGAGGGTGTCGGTCATGCCCAACGGGGCGCAGATCTCGCGGGTGATGAGGGACTCGTAGTCCGTTCCGGCCCGCAGGGCGAGGGCGAGGCCCAGCAGCCCGGATCCGAGGTTCGAGTAGCGGAACCGCTTCCCCGGCACGGCCCGCAGCCGCGTCCTGGCCAGCCCGGACAGCAGGGCCTCGGCCGTGCAGGTGGCGTACGGGTCCGACCTCGACCGGTTCAGGAGGACCGGGAGCAGGATGCCCCGGGGCAGCCGCGGCAACCCGGAGGTGTGGGTGGCCAGATGCTGCAGGGAGATGGGCCGGCCGTCGCGTGACGGTACGGCCGTTCCCGCGGGCAGCAGGTCGGCGAGCGGCTCGTCCAGCGCTGCCGTGCCGACGGATGCCATGCGCGCCAGGGCGAGGGCGGTGAACGTCTTCGTCACCGAGCCGATCTCGAACAGGGTGTCCGGCCCGGGGACGCCCCCGTCGTCCGCGCCGGTGCTCCCGGCGCCGCGGATCTCCACGGTGTCTTCCGCAACCGCGGCCACGACCACGCCGACGTGCTTCTCGGCCAGCCGGTCGGCGGTCCGCTGGGCGAGGGTGCCGAGTTCTTGTGCCATGACCAACATCATTGCGGCGCCCCGCTCGCGCCCGGTGCGCCTTGATGATGATTTCCCGTACCCGTCCCTGCGACCTGAGCAGTACGGCCCGGAATTGCGTGTGCCCGTCCGGCCGCACGGACGAAGGTCGCCCATGACCACACACGTGGTCGTGCGCCCGGCCCGGCCGGGCGATGCCGGGGGCCGGCTCGGCCCTCCTCGTTCCGCTCGACACATGAGAGACCCACGGGCCGACAGGGCCTCCGGCGGGAGCTTCGCGGGCCGGGTCACCGTCCTGTCGGGGAAGCGTCGGTCATGGACATCAGGCCGCGCAGGCCGTCGCGGAGCATGGCGGGGTCGATCCCGCCGAACAGAGCCTGCTGGGTGATGTATCCCTGGGCCGCTGCGATGAGGGTGCGCGCGATGTGTTCGGCGGGGACGTCGGAGGGGAGCATGCCCGCCTCGCGGTAGCTTTCCACGAGCCCCACCCACGACCCCACGACCTCCTTGTACCCGCGGCGCAGCAGCGCGGCGAGTTCCTCGTTGCGCAGGGTTTCGGTCCAGACCTGGAGCATCAGGCGGGGGAAGTCCCGGGGGTCGGCTCCGGGCTCGCCGGCCCGTACGTCCAGGATCGTCCCGAGGACCTCGGAGATCAGGAGGTCCGGAGGGGGCGGCGGGCTCTGCTTTGCCGCCTGCTCGAACGCGCCGCGGATCGACACGAAGGTCTCCTCGGCGATCGCGACGATGAGCTCCTCCTTGCTGCGGAAATAGCGGTAGACGGCTCCGGCGGACAGGTCCGCCTCCTTCAGCACGTCCTGCATGGACGTGGCGTGGAAGCCGTTGCGCGTGAAGCAGCGGGTTGCGCCGTCGAGGATCTGCCGGCGGCGGGCGTCGAGGTGCGCCTGGGATACACGTGCCATGGCCCCAAGCTAAAACGAACATTCATTCTTGACAAGGCGAGGAGGTCGTCCCACAGTGGGTCCAGGACGTAAAACGAACGATCCTTCTCTTTGAAACGAGTCCCGTCATGGCAGTGACATCCGCCTCCGGCCCCACGGTCCCGGCCTCCCGCCGCGTCCTGGCCGTGATGGTCATGGTCCCGCTCCTCGCCGCACTGGCCCTCTGGGCCTTCGCCTGGCCGGCCACCCGAACGGCCCCGCGCGACCTGCCCCTCGGCGTCGCCGGACCCGCCGCCGCGGCCGCCCCGCTGGAGCAGCGGCTCGCCTCCCGCGAGGGGGCCTTCGAGATCCACCGGTACGCCGACGAGGCCGCCGCCCGCACCGCCGTCCGCAACCGCGAGGTGTACGGCGCGGTCGTCGTCACCCCGCAGGGCCCGCAGCTGCTCACCGCCTCGGCCGCGAGCCCCGTCGTCGCGCAACTGCTGACACAGGCCGTCGCGATGCAGTCGCCGCCCGGAGCTCCGGGCATGCCCGTCACCGACGTGGTGCCCACACCCGCCGCCGACGCCCGCGGCGCCGCCTTCGGCGCGAGTGTCCTGCCCCTCGCTCTCGCCGGGGTCGCGGCCGGAGCCCTGGTCTCCCTCAGCGGCCTGCGCGGCGGCCGTGCCGTCACGGCGGTCCTCGGTGCCGCCGCCCTCGTGGGCCTGACCGGGGCCGCCCTCGCCCACAGCTGGCTGGGCGTCCTCACCGGCAACTGGTGGGCCGAGGCGGGGGTCCTGGCCCTCACCGTCGCGGCCGTCGCCGGCGGTGTCGCCGGGCTCCACGCCCTCCTCGGCAAGCCCGGCATCGGTCTCGGTGTCCTCCTTGTCGTCCTCCTCGGCAACCCCTTCTCCGGCGCCGCGGGCGCGCCGCACCTGTTGCCCGAGCCCGCCGGACTCGTCGGCCAGTGGCTGCCGCCCGGCGCGGGCAGCTCGCTGCTCCGCTCGGTCGCCTTCTTCGACGGCGCCGGCGCGGCCGGACCCGCGCTCGTCCTGTCCCTGTGGGCCGTGCTCGGAGTGACCGCGGTCCTGGTCGCCGACGGCCGCCGCCCCGCCCCGGCCGCCCACACCCCCGCGGCCCCGGTCCCGCCCCAGGCGGCTGCGGCCCCGGCTCCCCGGCCGTAGGGGGTCCCCGGTGCGCCGGTCGCCCGTGTGGGGCGCCGGGATCCTCCGTACCGTATTCACAAAGGTATTCACCGGTGCATACTCGGGGCATGGCAGACACGACTGTGAAGATCGACTCGGCGACGCGGGACCGGTTCGCCGCGGTGGCCGCCGCCCGTGGCATGAGCGTCCGCGCCTACCTGGCGGAGCTGGCCATCGAGGAGGAGAACCAGCTCGCTCTGGGCAGGGCGACCGCCGCGTTCCGCGAAGTCGTCGGCCGGCCGGGCATCGCCGAGGCGTTCGACCGTGAGTTCGGCGGGCCGCCCGCGTCCGCCCGCCCGGGCCGGGCGGCCTGATCTTGGACCTGCACATCGACATCCGATGGCTCCTGGACCGGCAGGAGGAACTCCTGGGCCAGGACCTGGGCGTCCTGGACTACTCCGGCCTGGTCGCCGCCGTCGCCCGGCACCGCGTGAACACCCCGGCGCTGGTGGCCGACGCACCCGACGCGTACTGGCGGGCGGCGGCACTGCTGGAGCAGATCGTCCTGCTGCGCCCGCTGCCCGCCAGGAACGAGTACTTCGGCTACGGCGTCGCCGTGGCCTACATCAGGGCCTCCGGCAAGGACGTCGACACGGCATTCGAACCGTGGCGCGACCTGATCACCGACATCCGCGCCCTGCGCCTGAACGTGTACGACGTGGCCGAGCGGCTGCGCTCGATGCGCCCGCCTTCCTGACCGTTGCCCGACCGTCCGAAGGGCGCCGCCGGCCCGGCGGCGGCGTTGCCCGGGACCGGTCAGGAATGGAGAAGCCCCGGCGACGGTGGGGCGCCTAGCGTGGTCGACATGGCAACCACCACGCACACCACAGCCCACACGTCCGTCACGTCCCTCACGTCGGTCACCCTTGAGGTGGCCGACCCGGACGCCGCCCGCCGCTTCTACGCCGCCTTCGGAGTGGAGCCGTACGTACGACTGCGGGCCTCCGAGGCGCACTCCACAGGCTTCCGCGGCTTCACCCTGGCGCTCACCGTCTCCGGACCCGCCACCGTCGACGGCTTCGTCACCGCCGCGGTGGACGCCGGCGCCACCGTCCTGAAGCCCGCCGCGAAGTCCCTGTGGGGGTACGGCGGCGTCGTCCAGGCACCCGACGGGACGATCTGGAAGATCGCGACTTCGGCCAGGAAGGACACCGGGCCCGCCACCCGCGAGATCGACGAGGTCGTCCTGCTGCTGGGCGTCGAAGACGTCAAGGCCACCAAGCAGTTCTACGTCGGCCGCGGTCTGGGCGTGGCCAAGAGCTTCGGCGGCAAGTACGTCGAGTTCGCCGCCGGAGGGGCCGGCTCCGTCAAGCTGGCCCTGTACAAGCGCCGCGCCCTGGCCAAGGACCTCGGCGTTCCCGCCGACGGCACCGGCTCGCACCGCGTCGTCCTCGGCAGCGCCTCCGACGCCTTCACCGACCCCGACGGATTCGCCTGGGGAGGCCCCGAGTCGCACACCCCCGCGATGCAGCCCTGATTCCCCGCCCCCGAGCCCCGGCGGCGGGGCGGCGGGTTGGCGGGTTGGCGGGTTACGCCGCGTACGGAACCACGCGTGCGTCGTCGATGTACAGACACAGCGCGCCGTCCACCGGGCACCTCAGGCCGACCGAGATGCCCCGTACCTCCCCCTCCGCAGTGAAGGAGAGCGCGACCGCGACCTGGAAGACGTCGTGCCCCGCGGGGCAGCGGGGCAGGTCCGCCGGTTCGAACCCCGGGCCCGGCGAAGAGGGCGGCAACGGTACCTCGGACGGCTCCAGCCGCCACCGGCTTGGGGAGCGACACACGTCCCCGTCCGTGACTCCGAGGGGTATGCAGCAACCCACGCAGAAGCACTCGCCCTTGGCGACCTCGAACTCGTCCTCCCCGGCACCGCACATCATGCACTCGGCGACCAGGGTCTCGACCCGCCCGCCCGGCTCGACACGGACGGCGCCGCGCACCATGCGCAGTACGTCCTCGGGCCCGGCGGCGGGAGATCCCACCGCTCCGTTCGTCCAGACGATTCCATGATCCATAAGAGGGATCCTCGCACGCCGCTCCCGTTCGATGATCACGCAAAGGATCGGGCGGCGGAACGAAAATCAGCGGTCGGGGAGCGGTGGCAACTGCTTGGATGCAGCCATGACGACTGTTCTCCCCGCTGAATACGAGATATCCGCCGACTCCGCGCGGATCGATCCCGCCCTGGTCCACAAGTGGCTGTCGGAAGACGCGTACTGGGCCCACGACCGGTCCCGGGAGAAGCAGGACCGGGCCATCGCCGGCTCCCTGAACTTCGGCGTCTACGAGCGGGCGTCCGGCCTCCAGGTCGGCTATGCCCGCGTGGTGACCGACCGGGCCGACTTCGCCTGGCTGTGCGACGTCTACATCTCCCGGGAGGTGCGCGGCAAGGGGCTCGGAACCGCGCTCGTCGCCGCGGTGCGCGACCATCTCGCCCCGTACAACCTGCGCCGAGTCCTGCTGGCCACCGCGGACGCCCACGAGATCTACGCCAAGTTCGGCTTCGCCCCGCTGGAGGCGCCCGAGCGGTGGATGACCCTCGGCAGCCAGTGAGCCGCCCACCCCGGTTGCGGGACCGGCGCTTCACGCCCTGCTCCACCGCCCGCGCCCACCGCGCCGAGCCGACAGCCGGGGCCCGCGGATGTTGTGGGCTTCCTGCTCGCTGCCGGGGCGACGCGTGGGAGATCATGAGGGTGGTGTGGCGCAGTGCAGGGCATTGCGGTTCGGCTCGGTGCGAAGGATATGCAGGCTGTGCGGGAGGCGGAGTTCGTCACGGTCGCGGGACTGGTCGCGGCGGTGGCACAGGGGGAAAGCGGCGCGCTGTGGCGGCTGGAGGCCGCCGACCGGCAACTGGACGCCAACCTGGTGCGCCACCTGCCCGGGACGGGCGGGGCGGCGTACGTCGAGGACGAGGTCGACGTGATGCTGGTCGTCGTCGGGGGCGGTGGCACCCTCACCGTCGACGGAGCCAAGTCCCGGCTCTCTCCCGGCTTTCTCGGCCTGCTGCCGCGCGGTACCTCCCGGGCGCTGCTGGCCGGCCCCGAGGGGCTCCTCGTGCTGACCGTGCACAACAGGCGCCGCGGAATGAGCATCGGACGCAGCACCCCTGCCGCCCCGCCGGAGCCGTGCGCGCTGCACCTGGTGTGCGTCCGGTGCCACCGGCACGCGATCGAGGCGGAGGCCCGCTACTGCAGCGGCTGCGGCACGGCATTGCCGGAACGCCGTACCTCCTAGTGCTGTGGCCGGAAGGGTTCACCGGGTGACCGCTGTGACCCGGGCGGCGCGGTCGGCGGTGGCGATGATGACCGTCGGGTTGCCGGAGCCGCCGGGTAAGTGCCGGCCCAGGTTCTACTGCGCGGCGACCTCGCGGCGTGGACGACCAGGGTTCCGGGTCCGCGGGGGAGCGCTTCCAGCAGGTCGGCGGTGACCTTCGGGTGCTGTGCCACGCCGGACCGTAGAAACGATCCCCCGCAGGCCGCGAGCCGCCGCAGCTCCGGTACGGGCAGGTCGGTGCGCCATGGGCAGCCCACGCCCCGCCACCGCGGGGCCGGGGTCCGGCGAGCGGCTTTGATCCGCCAGATCGGCCGTCGGGAGCCGCGCCATCACCCTCAGTGGCGCTGCGGCAGGGCTATGGTGACACAGGGTCAGATGTTGTCGGGTTCCGTGCCGCGGGTACGGGACGCCCTTCCGGAAAGGCTTGCACCCGTGTCTGCTGAACTCTCCGATGATCTGAAGCGCCTCATCGACGACGCTCCCCTGTTCGCGACGGTGGCGACGATCCAGCCCGACGGCAGCCCGCAACTGTCCGTGACCTGGCTCATGCGCGACGGCGACGCCCTGCTCATCTCCACGACAGAGGGCCGCAGGAAGGAACAGAACCTGCGCCGGGACCCGCGCATCACCGTGATGATCAACCCGCCCGACGCGCCATACACCTACGCCGAGGTGCGGGGTACGGCCGAGCTGAGCACGGAGGGCGGCCAGGAGCTGATCAACGAGCTCTCGCGGAAGTACACGGGCAAGGACTACCGGGACTTCAACCCCGCCTCCGTCGACGACGCCCCGCGCGTCGTGGTGCGGGTCGTTCCCCGCAAGGTCGTCGGCTCGATCTAGTGCGGCGCGGCAGCCGTGGGCGCCCCGGCCGGACCGGCCCGGAGCGCCCACGGCGGGCTTGCGGCAGGACAAATCCTAGGCGACCAGTTCCTGCTCGGCCACTGCGGTACCGGGCAGTTCTTTCCCGGACCTGTTCTTCACGAGCTCGACCTTCTCGACGAACAGTTCGAAGAGCAGCTGGCTCGGGCCGACCTCCCTGCCCTTCTTGCCGTTGTTGCCCTGCGCGATGCCCAGGCTGTAGGGCTCCTTGTCCTCGGCCTTCACGCCGATGTACCCGCCCAGGGTGCCCTCGTTCGGGCTCGCGTTCTGGTAGTCCCCGTCGTCCTTGTTCGCCTTGCGGATCAGGTCGTTCTTGTAACCGGGTCCGAGTGCCATGTGGTTCGGGTGGAACAGGAGGGTGTGGGCGCCGGGCTTCAGCGTGAACCTCAGCTGGACCGCGTACGGCTCCCCTTGGGTGTCGTAGTACCCGTCGGCCTGGCCCTGGTCGCCGAGGTGGGCCCCGATCGTCATACCGGAGTACCCCTTCCCCCTGAACTCCTTCGCCGTGCCCCCGCCGGCGGCGATGTATTGCGTCATCTCGTTCCGCGAGGCCTCGTCGCCCCAGTAGGTCAGGGCACTGTGGGCCTCTTCGAAGCTCATGGAGCGGTACAGCTCCATCTGTCCGGCGGGTTCCTTCATCTTCGACAGGTCGCTCAGCAACTGGGGGCCGACGGTCGCGATGATGTCCTCCATGCGGCGTGGAGACTTGCTGGCCTTGAACTTGCCCGCGGCCTTCTTGGAATCGGCCATCTGCTTGGCCCTGGCCTTGGCGGCCGTGCTGCTGGATTCGCCCAGTCCGGCCTTCCCCTCCCAGTGCTCGACCGTCAGCAGGTCCTGGGGGTTCGCCACGCGCTGCACCGCGGGGTGGGAACTGGCCGCTGCCGAGGGCGCCGCCTGCCGCTGTACGTCCGTGGCGGCCCGGTGGCCGGGGGCCATGACCCGGCTGGCGTTCGCCTCGGCCTCCCGCTCGAACCTGTCCGACGGGTCGGAGACCTTCAGCCCCGCACCGTTGTCGGTACCGGCGACCGGCCCCTGGCGCTGCTGGATGACGTGGGTGAGCTCGTGGGCGAGGGTGTGCTTGTCGTTGCCGCCCGCGCCGATGACGACATGGCTGCCCGAGGTGTAGGCGCGGGCCCCCACCTCGGCGGCGGAGGCCTTGGCGGCGCTGTTGTCATGGATGCGTACGTCGGAGAAGTCCGCGCCGAGCCGGGATTCCATGTCGGTGCGGGTGGCGTTGTCCAGGGGGCGTCCGGGGGCGCGCAGGACGTCGTGCACGGCGGACCGCTGTACCGCGTGCTGCCCGGTCTGCTGGTGTCCGCATCCGTCGGTGTGCCGGTGCTGTTCGCGGTCCTGGTTCTGTTCCTGGTCCTGGAGGCGACCGCTCCGCCGGAGCATCTGCACGACCGCGGCATTGCCCGCACCGGCCTGCAGCGCCATCAACCCGACCGGCGGCGCGGCCTCCTCCTGCGGAGCCGCGGAACGGCGGGAGGACAGCATCAGTCGGTCGTCGGTCTTCTGCGTCGGCCGGGGGTGCTTGGGACTCACGCGATCGCCCTTTCAGTATGTCGGGGAAGCCGCTTCGCGCGGCTGCAGGGCCACACCCCGAGGGTCGGTCACCCGTCATGACCAGGGGTTCTGAAGCATTATCAGCTCACCTTCCGATGCGAAGCCAACGATCGACGCCCGGCCGTCCGCTCTCTGCCCGGACGGCCACCGAGCCGTGCAACCGAGGTGCCCTTTGAGGCAGACCCACCGCCCCCGACCAGTCGGCCCGGACGGCCCGTGCCCCCGCGTACCCCGCGGCGCACGCCCCCGGCCTGCCCCTCTCCGTCCCGCCGCCGCCAAACGGGTGTCAGGCTCCTGACGCCAGGCTGTGGCGGGTGCGGTAGAGCAGTTCCAACGCTGTGTTCTCTGCAGCGCGGTCCGCGCCCAGGAGGCGGTTGCAGTGCAGGTGAACGTAGCTGTGGCAGAGCTCGGGCAGCGTGTTGCCGAGTTGCCGGCGGCGATCCAGCTCGGCGAGCCGGCGGGCTGCGTCCGCCAGATGAGGTCGGCGCTGGGCGAGGATGCCGCTGATGAGGCGGGAAGGTGGCCCGCGTAGCAGGTCACAGAATTCCGCCTTGCGGGTGCGGTACTCCGCGCCTGCCAGCCGTCGCTGGGGAGTGTCCCGGTGGTAGAAGCGGAGCCTCTCGGCTTCGCTGAGACCGAGCCCGGTCAGCAGGTCGTCGATGGTGAGCAGGGCCAGGCCCGTCCTGTCGAGCCGAGACGTGCCGGCGAGGTCCAGGGAGAGCAGGTCGAGAACGGCGCAGCTGTCGGCTGAGTACAGCTGTTCGGCGACATCCATCCCCATGAGGCCGCCGTAGCGTTCGATCTCACGATCGTAGACGTCGAAGGTGAACCGCGAGAGGTGGCCGTCGGAGAGGAGGGCGCCGGCCCAGTCGCTGACTGCGGGGACGAGCACGGAGGGGTTGCCGCGCAGGCGTAGCCGCAGGTGGGGTTCGGGGTCCGCGTAGCGCAGGAAGACGCGGCGGTCGCAATGGCGGTCCAGCGAGCGGACGAGCTCGCGGACCGCGCCGACGAGCAGGGATTCCTCTTCCTGCCGGTCGCCGTAGAGCTTGACGAAGGTCCAGTCGCTGCCCGGGGGCCGTAGCCGGTCCTCCCTCGTCACCGCGGCGCGGGCGCCGGACGTACGCAAGGGAACGGAGCGCGGAGCAGAGGCATTGCGGGTCATGGACACGACGATTTCGACGGCGTGGCGGCCGTTCGGCCCACTGACCCAGGCGTCGTCGAGGCCGGGTACGGCCTCCTGGAGGACCACGCTGCCGCCGGGCCCCAGACGACTCAGGGCTCGCCGTATCTCGTCGGCGTGGGACTGCGCGGTGACGTCGATGAGGAGCCGGTGGTCCGCCGCCGCGTCGCTGCTCGTGAGGTACGTGTAGCGGGGTACCCGCCACTGTCGGCGCCAGTCGTCGAACCCGGCCGGGAACCGGTCCGGCTGACCGGCCAGCTCGTGCGCCGCGGTGTCGTCGATGCGCCACTGGGCCGGGTGCAGGATGACACGGCCGGAGGTGACGCGTGGAAGGTAGGGGAAGCCGCGGGCCGGGCCCCAGTCGAAGCCGATGAGCTGTGCACTGCAGTCGCGGCTCACCTCGGCGAGGAACTGGCAGGCTGCGGGGGCTCGGCTGTGGTTGAGCATGTGTCCTGAGCAGACGCTGATCTCCCGGCGTTCCCCCGTCCCGTCGTCCCAGATCAGTGCGAACCTGCCGTTCGTGATGCGGACCGAGAGTTGGTCAAGGGGGATGTAGCGGGCGGGCCCGTCCGCGGCGCTGGTGCGAATGCCGACCTCGTGGTCGCGGATCGCGGGCCGGACGACGACGTTCGCCGAGCGGGTCTTCTCGGGGAGGTAGACCAGTTCGGCCAGAGTGCGGCCGGAGTCCACGGCTTGTTCGGCTGCGGCGATGTCGCCGAGGGCGGGCACGGCGCCGGGAAGCATGCCGGCGAAGCGGCCGAGGTTGCGTCCGGCGGCCCCGGCGCCGACGTTGGGGCCCACGACCAGGTGGAAGTCGCCGGCGTCGATGGCGGCGGGTGACGGGGCGGAGACCATCGCGTAGAGATCGAGCGACGTCGGCAGCCGCTCGGGAGCCACATCCCAGAGGGCGAGTCGGTCGATGGTCTCCTGGTCGAGGTCGATGCTGGTGAGGTGGTCGTGGAGGGCGCCGGTGGCGAGGCGGAGCAAGGTGTCGGCCCGGGCGGCCTTGGCGGGAATGACCGGAGGGAGGAGGGAGGGTGAGCCGAGGCCTGCGACGGGATCGAGGAGTTCGAGGACGGATACTTCGCGGTCGGTGCCGTAGCGGACCTCGAACGCGCCCCGATACGCGCTGATCTGCGGCAGACCGAAGGGGAACGGGGTGAGTTTCAGCAGCAGTTCGGCCGCTCGGACCGCTTCGTCGGCAACTTTGCGGGACACCTGGCGGGCGGCCAGGGGCTGAACGGCGTCGACCTGGAGCGGTGTGGCGGTGTCGAAGCCCGTGACGCGGCGGGCGTGGTCGGCGAGCGCGGGGAAAGTGGCGGCGCCGGTGCAGGCCGGCTGCCGCTCCCAGTCCTGGATCGCGGCCAGCAGTTCGCCGAGGTCCGCGGCGGCGGTGCCGGCTGCGGGTATCCGGCCGAGGTGGTCGAGGACGTGTCCCGCGGGGTCGAGGTGGGTCAGCGGCGGGCGGAGGTCCGTCAGGAGGAATGCGTGCCGCCACAGCCGGTACAGCAGATCGTGGACCTTGCCGGGGGTGGCTCCGGGGACGGTTTCCAGGAGGTCGTCGGCAAGGTCGGCGTAGGCCGTGGGCATGCGGGCGAGTGCGAGGGCGCGGGTGACGGCGCCGGTGGCGCGGAGGGTGACGTTCTCGCCGCCGTTCGCCCCGAGGACCGCCTCGACACCGCTCAACGTGATCCGGCCGGCGCGGTGCAGCACGGCCGGATTGGCGATGACCGTGGTCGCCTCCCGGATCTCCGTCCGCGATTCGAGGTCGGTGACGAAGTGTACGAGGGCGTGCATGTCGACACGGGCGTGGACCTCGGGAGGCCGGTCGGCGAGACGGACGTCGGTCACCGGGCCCCACCGCCCCAGAGCGACGCCGGCGTTCAGCCCGAAGGGAGTGGGCCGGGTACTGAGGCGAATGAGATAGCGCAGGATGCTCGACTCCAGCCGCCGCCGGTCGCGTTCGGTGCGTACCGGCCCGAGCAATGAGGCGGCGAGGGGCAGGGACGACACGACAACGGCACGCCGTGCGTGTTCGTCGTCCCGAATGCGAGCGGTGGGGGGCACGCGCACGAGGTCCTCGGCCGCGGGATAGTCCGTGACGGGCAGGATCGGGGTGCGGATCACGAAGTGGTCCAGGCAGCGGTACAGCCCCGACGCCCGGGGCGCGGCGCGTCGCCGGGTGCCGGGGCCGGGACCACTGGAGGCGTCGGCTCTCATGACAGCAGGAAGAACCGGTCCCAGGCGGGTGGTTCGAGGGTGACGGCGGCAAGAAGGGCGAGGGCGACCCCTGCGGCGCCTTCGAGGAGACCGGACCGGTCCTCCCGGGTGCCGTCGGGCTCGATACTGCGGTAGCCGAAGGGCGCCTGCGGCTGGTATTCGCCGAGCAGCTGGTCGACCAGGCGTCGCGCGCCGTCGCTGATCTCCTCGTCTCCGGTGTCGACGGCGAATCGAAGGGTGACCTGCAGAAGCCCGGCGATGCCGTGGCAGAATCCGGGCGAGTCGATGCGCCGCCGGGCGACGGGTCGCCGCAGTACGGCCCGCATGGCCGCGACGGCCGTACGGGTCAGGCCGGGGTCGCCGAGAGCGGTGCCGGCCAGCCAGAGGGCGCGTGCCACACCGGGGCTGCCGTAGCACCAGGCGTCGCGGCCCGCCGACGGTATGCCGGTGTCCTCACCGAGCGGGACGACCGATGGGTACGACCCTCCTCGGGCGTCGTCGACGTGGTGCGAGGCGAGCCAGGACGCCGTGCGACGGATCGCCTCGGTGTGCCCCGCGCGGATCGGGCCGTCGGCGTGGGCGAGGGCGAGCATGGCGAGGGGGCCGGTGATGCCGTGGGCGAGACCGCAGTTGGCGACCGCGGTCCGGTACCGGTCGCGGATGCTCTCGTCTGCGATGAGGGCATGGGGGGTGTGCCAGGCGGGGACCCCTTCGACGGCACGGGACAGGTCCACGAGCCAGGCGAGCACGGTGTGGAGAGCACGGTCCCGGGCTGGGCCGGTCGGCCGGGAGTGGAGGTACGCGGCCACGCCGGTCCACCCCGACACGAGGTCGAACGTGCCGACGGCGAGGCCCTCCCCGGTGACGGCGGGAAGTCGTCGGGGAATCCTGGTGTACAGGCTGTCGTCGATGTCCCCGAGCAGGTCCCGGTACCTCTGCCCGCCGTGTGCCAGATACGAGGTGGTGAAGGCCACTCCGGTCAGGCCGGCGAAAAGTCCCAGGGCGCTCACCGGGTTCGACGCGGTGCCGTCGACGGCGCGGCTGAGGTGGTGGTGGGCCACGAGGTCCCAGCCCTCGCCGGGCAGGCACCGGTCGAGGTGTCCGAAGGCGAGTGCGAGGCCACACGTTCCTTGGGCGGCGCTGTGGGCCGTCCACCGAGGACGTCCCTGGAGCGGTGCCGTACGGGCCACTTCCTCGACGATGTCGGGGTCACGCAGCCGCGAGAGCACGTCCACAGAGACGGCACGCACCATGGCGACGGTCTGCGGATCGCCGATGGCCGGCTGCCAGACGGAAGGGACCATCAGGCTTCCTGCCGGGGGTGCTCGACGACTCGGCGGATGACATGCTCACCGGCGACCTTGCGAGTGACCCCGTCGGCCCGGACCTGGCTGACCTCCAGCACGTAGTGATCCTCGTAGAGACTGCGGGCACACTCCGAAGTGCAGGAACCGCAGGTCTCACAGGTCTCGGTCTCGCTGCGGGCTTCGAGCGCCGGGCAACTGCCCGCACAGGTGCTGGCACAGCTGTTCGTGCATTCATCGCCACAGGTACTGGCACAGCTATGGGTGTCCTGGACGACGAACCTGTCCACTTCCCGCGTCGTCATCTTGACCCGGATGTCCAGGTCGAACTGGTCACCGTTGTACGTAACGTATGCTTGCTCGTCGTTCATGACTCGACCCTCGACATTGTGGTCACCGAGCAATGCCCCTACTTCTACGATGGCACCTCGGGCGAAGGTCGCAACCCGCCGGCCCGGGCCCCGCCGGCCCGGGCCCCGCCGGCCCGGGCCCCGCCGGCCCGGGCCCCGCCGGCCCGGGCGTGCCGGGCCGGCGTTCCTGGGCGTCGCGCGCCTCACACCGCGCGCTTGACGAGTTCGGTGATCCGTGTCTCGACCTCGGGTGTGACTTCGGTGAGGGCGGAGAACACCACGCACCCACGACCCGGTGCCGACCCCGGTGGTGCGTACGGGCCCGCCCCATCAGGTGCCGGCACAGCCGCAGGAACAGATCCGGATTGGCGATGCTCTGCAGGTCCGCGCTGTCCACCGTGGTGCGCTTCAGGCTCCCGTTGAAGATCAGCGTGCCGCTGTACGAGGAGATCTCCGTGATCTGCGACCAGGGGGCGGAGTGCTTGCGGCCCGACAGGACGTGCTGGTCGACCTTGTAGGCCCCGAAGTCCACGGTCCCGCCCCGTTCGAGGGCCGCGAGCACCTTCGGCAGCTGGGCGCGCGTGACCGTTCGCAGGATGTGCTCACCCCAGACGTCCGGCCACAGGAAGAGGGCACCCTGCACCAGCGAGGTGATGCCCAGCGCCCGCTTCTCGTCCTTGAGGAACACCCGGGTGCCCGGACCGATGTTCACCGCCGCGCCCTGCGGGTCCAGCAAGGTGTACCGGGCGTCCCACGGGACGCCGTTGCGGGTGCTCAGGTACCGCAGCACCCGCACCGTGTCCCAGACGTACGCGGCCGCGAACCCCTCGGGGCCCGTCACCACCGTGCGCCGTCGTAGAGGTAGAGCCGCGACGCGTTGTGCTTGCCGAACAAGCGGCTCTGCTTCATCCGGAAGGTCCGCTGCCACTGCCCGAGGCCGCGGTCCGCCGCCAGCGCGGCTGCCTCGCCGGTCGGCTGCTCGTAGGTGTCCCGTTCGTTCATGCTCGTCATCCCCTCACTTCGCGCCGTCCGTTCCCCGACCCGGGCCCGGGCCCTCCCCGGGGCCCTGGTCCCGGGTCAGCCCGCTGAGGCGAAGGCGGCTTCCAGACGCGGCACGTAATCGGTGAGCGCGGGGGCCCAACAGCCGTAGTTGTGACCGCCGTTGCAGCTCGGCGAGAGGGAGGTGCCGTTGCCGTAGTCGACGAGCCGGCTGGGGATGCCCAGTCGGTCCAGGCGGCCCTTGACCGTGTGCGAGGCGGCTGCGGTGTGGACGTCGATGACGTCGTTGTTGCCGGTGTAGAGCGTGATGGCGGTGCCCGACAGCCGGGCGAGGTTGGCCGGTGCGGCCGGGTCGACCGCGTTCCACACCCGGTCGGCCCCGAACACCGGGTACGGGGAGCCGAAGATCGCGTCGCTGTCCACGATCGGGCCGTAGCCGGTGCACCGGCCGGAGCCGGCCGAACCGGACGTGGTGCTCGCGCACCAGGCTCCCGTCAGGTTGAGTTCGGTGGCCAGGACGGCCGCGCGGACCTGCCACATGCCGAAGTCGATGCCTCCCGAGAGGGCGGCCACGTGTCCGAACAGGTCGGGGCGGGCCTGTGCGTAGTGGAGGGCGCCGAAGCCCCCCATCGACAGCCCGACCACCGCCCGGTGGGCCGGGCCGGTACGGGTGCGCAGGTTCGCGTCGATGAACGGGACGACCTGGGAGAGGTGGAAGGTCTGCCAGTTCGCGGCCCCTTCGGCGGTGTTCTGCATCACCCAGTCGGCGTACCAGCCCTTGAGCCCGCCGTCCGGCACCACCGTGATCATCGAGTCCGAACGCAGCGCGGGCGCGGCCGCGACGTCGTCCACGGTGCCGCCACCGCCGTGCAGGAAGTACGTCACCGGCCAGCGCCGGTCGGGGTCGGCGCCGTAGGCCGAGGGCAGCAGGATGCGGATCCGGTGCTTCCCGGAGACCTGCGGGGTGGTGACGGTGAGGGTGAAGTCGGTGGGGCTGTGCACCTGTGTGTCCTCGGGGACCAGCCTCAGACCGTGGCCGTCGGTGAAGACGGGGATCTCGGCGTCCAGGGGAGCGGCGGCGGTGACCGACGGCGCGGCGGTCAAACCTGCGGCGGTCGGCGCCGCGGCGGCGAGTGCCGCGCCGGGGCCGAGCAGAGCGGAGAGCGCGAAGGCCGCGCCCAGTGCGGTGATGCGATGGGACGTCATGACGAACCCTTCATCGTGGACGGAAGCTCGCACCGCGGGGACGACCCGCCGCGAGCCGGAGTCCCGATGCTGGCCCCCCGAGCCACGCGGTCACCAGGCCATTCGACCGGCCATCGATGACCGGCCGCCGGACGAGGGGCCGGCGGCCAGGTGCTCGCCCCCGGTCAGCCGTTCTCCCCGTCCCCGGCCACAGGACTCCCGGCCACAGGACGTCCGGCGGCAGGAAGCCCTGTGGCAGGACGCCCGTCGCCGGGACGTCCGGCGTCAGGGCGCCCGTCGGGGGAGGCCGGCCCGAACGCCGCCGGCGTGAAGTCCCGGTGCGCGCCGCGGAAGGCACGGCCGAGGTGGTGTTGCAGCCGCTCGTGACGGAACTGGTAGACGGCCCCGGTCTGGCGCAGCACCCCGCGCCGGTAGGCGTCGTCCAGGAACGCGGCCGGGTCCGCGGGCAGCCGCCCGGCCAGTGGGAGCCAGATGCGCGCCAGGACGATCCACTGGCCCCAGGCCGTGAAGGCCAGCACATAGGCCGCCGTCCCGCCCAGGCCGCAGACCGTCCCGATGAACAGGCTGTCCTGGACACCCCAGTTGAGCGGACCGATCACCGTGCGCAGCACCGCGACCACCAGATACCCGCCGAAGGCGATGGCCAGGGTGAGCGCCACGGCCAGGACGAGGAACTGGCGGCCCGCCGTCGCACGGTTCGAAGCCAGCAGACTGACCGGGGTGGCCGCCGTGGAGACGTCCACGGGCGCTTCGAGCGCGGCCATCAGCCCGAAGACGAGACCGGCGGCCGGCCCGAAGATCAGCACGAACACCAACATGTTGATCAAGGTGCCCAGGATGACGTCCGGGTGGGCCAGCGGCGTGCCGGCGGCCAGGGCACGCTGAAGGGTGAGGGCACACGCGCACCCGATGCCCATGACGGTGCCGCCGATCAGGCCCTGCCCGAGCCGCGCGAAGAAGGTACGCGACGACCGGCGGCCGAGACCGGCGTGGGAGGCGCGCAGCGTCAGCCGGACCCGGGTCGGCTCGAAGGCCGCCGCGCCACCGGACCGGTCGACCATCGCGTAGACCGCTCCGAAACCGAGACCCGCGGCCGGCCCCATCAGAGCACCCTGCAACAGGAGTTCCCCGGCCGGCAGCGGCACGAGCAGCAGACCCACCGACCAGTCGGCCAGCGCGACGACCACGGCGGTCGCCAGCACGAGGGCCACGGTCCGTGCCGTACGGGACAGCTCATGGCCCAGCTGCCACCACGCGAGGTCGTGGCGCTCACGGTCCGTGCGGACAAGATGGTGGGCGAGGCGGCCGAGCCAGCGCTCGGCTCGGACGGCGTCCGCGTACCGGGCCCCGGACCGCGTACCGCCCGTGTCCCGCTCCGGGGCGCGGCGGCGGTATACCGCGGGCACGAAGCCCGCCAGCAGGTGCTCGCTCAGACTCCGCACGGAGGGGAACCGCTCACCGTCCAGGAGTTCGGCCGGATCGCGGTCGCCGGACTCGCTGTAGAGCGTACGGGCGAGGACGACCATGAGCGGGGTGGTCAGGACCGCGGCCAGGTTCCGGTGCGCGGGGCCGGGGCAGGTACGCAGCTCCGCGAGGACCGTGTCCCACGCGGAGCCGGGGGGTACGGCGTCGTCGCCCGCCCGGGCGGACGGGACACCGCGGTCGGTGCGTGGCAGGTAGTCGGCGAGGTCCTCGGGCGTCAGGTCGGCCAGCTCGATGCAGCCCGCCCAGACCAGCGGTGCGTGCGCCGCCCGGACGGCCTCGGCGTACTCGTCGCGCCGGCTCGTCAGCACGAGCGGCGCGGCGGTCGCGTTGAGAGCGTCCAGGGCGTCGCGCCGCAGCCCCTCGCCCATCTCGTCGAACCCGTCCAGCACCGGAAGCACGAGGTCCCCGTCGACCAGCGCGGCGGCCAGGGTCGCCCCGCCCGGGCCCCGGCGGGCCAGATGCGGATGGTCGCGCAGCAGCCGGCCGACCAGCCAGTCCCGCAGCGCGGTCGTCGACGGGTCCCACGACCCGACGCTGAAGACCACCGGCACGCGGCGGTGCGCGGCCGACGCCCGGGTCTCCAGGAGGTCCAGCGCCAGCCTGATCGTGAGGACGGACTTCCCCGAACCCGCCCGCCCCAGGACGACCAGCCGCCCGGAGGGGATCCTGAGGTACACCTCGGCAAGGCTGCGCAGATCCCCGTCCAGGTCCACCGCACGCGGCGGCTCACCCGGTCCGAGGCGCTGGATGTTCTCCGCCCGGTCGGTCAGCGCGGCGGGCGCCGGCGTCCACCGTACGGGCAGCGGGAACGGGTCGTGCACGCGCCGCTGCGCCTCCTCCCGGCGCCAGCGGCGCCGGACCTCCACGGCCAGTTCCTCCGCCGCCTCGGCCAGCCTCCCGTGGACGGGAAGCCGGTCGGGCACTCGCTCCGGCACCCGGTCGGGCGCCGGACCGGGCGGGGCGGCCGCCTCCGCTGGCACCGCCGGCGCCTGCGCCTGCGCCGGCTCGCGGCCGGGACGGGGGTCCGCGTCGGGACCGGCGGCCGGCTCGGCGGTGGCAGCGGCGGGTGAGCCGGCGAGGGCGGCCGCCAGCAGCAGACGGTCCCTCTCCTCCAGGCCGAGCGCGTCCGCGAGCAGGTTGAGCGTTGCCACCCGGTGGTTGGTGGACCGGTCGTTCTCCAGCCGGCGAATGGTACGGACGCTGACCCCGGACCGTTCGGCGACCTGCTCCTGCGTCAGGCCCGCCCGCTCGCGCAGCCGTCGTAACAGCGTGCCGACGTCCTCTGCCATCCCACATCCCCCTGGCTCACCGGTAAGAACGGCGGTGAGCCTACCCGTGGCCACCGGTCACCAATGGCCGGGTCCCTGACCTGTGCGGCCGCGGCCGCCCGGGACACCATCGTCAGCGGCGCCACCCCGACGGAAGGCGAGGAGCCCACGTGCCCCACCGCTGCTGGTGGGCCGAGTGCAGCTTCAAGACCCCCTGGCTCGCCGAGCCCGAGGGACTCGGCCGCCTCGCCGAGCACTACGCCCTCAGACACCCCGGCACCGCCCCCGGCGGCCACATCGAGACACGCAGGGGCGCCCGGGCCACACGAACGACACTCCAAGGAGTACGAGCCATGAACGATTCCCCTCACATGCCGCGGCCGGCAGCGGCGACCGGCGCGGGCGCCCTGGGCATCGCCGCCGGTGCCGTCATCGCCGGCTTCGCGGTGCTCCTCCTGCTGCTCCTCACGGACGGCAACGGCTTCGGCCTCTTCGGCCTGCCCGTCCTGGCCCTCGGCGTAGGCCTGCTGCGGGGCGGTGGCCGGGTGCTCGCCGGCAGGACCGACGCGGGCGACCGCCTGAGCCGGCTGGCCCTGATCCCGGCGACCGTCTCCGGCCTGGCCATCGGCGGCATGGTCGCCGGAGCCGACTGGGACCGCGACGGCACCCTCACCCAACTTGCCGGATTCATCATCACCTTCCTCCTCTCCGCCGTCCTCATCACCCTGTGCGGCCGCCCGGAGACGAAGACCTACCTGGGCGAGTACTGAGAAGCGGCCCGCCTGCCTGCAAGGGTGCTTGCCCGCGGCCGCGGTCCGGCAGCCGGCCTTCTACGGTTCGGCTGGCAGACGGACCGTGACGCGGAGGCCGCCGGCCGGGCGGGGGGACAGGTCGAGGGTGCCGTCGTGCGCGCGGACGATGCTGTGCACGATGGCCAGACCGAGGCCGACGCCGGCGTGCTCGTCGGTGCGTACGCGGTCCGTTCCGCGCCGGAACGGCTCGGTGAGGGTCGCCACCAGATCCGCGGGCAGCACACTGCCCGTGTTCTCGACGCGCAGCACGCTCATGCCGCCGCACGCCCCGGTGTGGACGGTCACGGTGCCGCCGGCCGGGAGGTTGTGGACGACGGCGTTCTGGACGAGGTTCGTCACCATCCGCAGCAGGAGCTCCGGGGAGCCGGTGGTCCGGGGCGCGCCGCCGGTCACGCCACCGGTCACGTCGAGGGTGATCCGGCGCTGCTCGGCCAGGGGCAGCAGCGTTTCGGCGGCCTCCTCGGCGAGGAGGGAGAGGTCGACGCTCTCGCGGGTGAAGTTCCCGCGGTCGCCGCGGGAGAGCAGCAGGAGGGCCTCGGTCAGGTCGATCGCCCGGGCGTTCACGACGGACAGGCGTTCGAGGAGTTCGGGGTGGTCCCGCGCCGGGTCCTTGAGGGCGACGTCGAGGAGCGTCCGCGAGATCGCCAGCGGGGTGCGCAGTTCGTGGGAGGCGTTCGCGGCGAAGCGCTGCTGCTCGGCGACGTGGGACTCAAGCTGTTCGAGCATCGAGTCGAAGGTGTCGGCGAGTTCACGGAACTCGTCCTGGCGGCCCTCCATCCGGATCCGGTGGGACAGTGAGCCCTCTCCGGCCGTACGCGCGGCGTCCGCGATCCGCGTGAGCGGTCTGAGCATCCGGCCGGCGAGGACCCATCCTCCCAGCAGACCGAACACGAGCAGGAAGAGCATCGCTGCGGCCGCGGCGGGGGCGAAGGTGCGTACGAGGAGGTAGCGGTTGGGTGAGACCCCGAGGAGGCCCTGGGAGTTGTCCGGTACGTAGCGCAGCAGGAACATCCACACCACGGCCAGCAGCAGAGCGCCGGCGACGAAGAGGAATCCGGCGTAGCTGAGGGCGAGTTTCAGCCGGGCACTGGGCCCCGGCCGTCTACGCACCGGTGGCACCGCCGGCACCGGGCGCGGACGCGGGAGCGGCGGGGTCCGTACCGGTGTCGATCCGGTAGCCGACCCCGGGCACGGTGGCGATGACCCATGGCTCTCCGAGCCGCTTGCGCAGGGCGGACACGGTGATCCGTACGGCGTTGGTGAGCGGGTCGACGTTCTCGTCCCAGGCGCGCTCCAGCAGCTCCTCCGCGCTGACGACCCCGCCCTCGGCGGCGACGAGGACCTCCAGCACGGCGAACTGTTTGCGGGTGAGCGCCACGTACCGCCCGTCGCGGAACACCTCCCGCCGGAACGGGTCGACCCGCAGGCCCGCGATCTCGCGGACCGGGGGCCGGGTGTACGCGCGCCTGCGGTCGAGCGCCCTCAGCCGCAGGACCAGATCCCGCAGCTCGAAGGGCTTCGTCAGATAGTCGTCGGCGCCCAGCCCGAACCCGGAGGCCTTGTCGTCGATCCGGTCGGCAGCG
>NZ_LBMK01000002.1:1965143-2017384 GCF_001005295.1 Streptomyces yangpuensis
CCCCCGCCATGCCCCCCGCCGTGTCCCGCACCGGGCAGGCCGCCCTCATGCCGGTACGGGTGTCGGGCGGGGCGGGTCCGACGGCGTCCGCTCCGCCGTGCGCCACCAGCGGCGCGACGCCAGCGCGGCCAGCCCGGCACCGGTCGCGTTGACCAGGACGTCGTCGACGGAGGACACCCGGTCCAGCCACAGCACGTACTGCGCGGTTTCCACCAGGATCGAGCAGCCCGCCCCGAGCGCCAGGATCCGCGGTACGGAGGCCAGCGCCGCGAACCTCACCGGGGCGAAGAACCCCAGCGACGCGAAGACCAGCAGGTTGCCCACGATCCCGAGCGGCCCCATCGTGATCAGGTCCCGCAGCGGCACCAGGCTCACCCGGCCCGGAACGACACCGGCCCCGGCGCCCGGCATCAGGATCATCCAGACCCACGGCAGCGTTCCGTGCACCATGCCCACCTCGGCCAGCGACATCCGCCACGCCGACGGGACACCGCCGGAGCGCCGCCGGAGCGCCAGGACCCACGCCACCAGCACCGCCAACGGCAGCGAGACCAACGTCATGAGGACCACACCGTTGAACGTGTCGAAGCAGCCGTGCCACCGCCCGGCCATGCACGCCGGAACGGACATCATCAGCGGCCGCCGCAGGACGAACGCGGCGCCCGCCACGCACAGGACCGCCAGGCCGGCGAGCACGATCGCGCCCGTGCGGCGCGGCGGCCGGGGCGGTGCGGACAGGGATGCGTCACGGTTCATGCCCCCATGGGACACGCGGCGCCGTTGCGGTGGCGTATGGGCTTTTCGATACACCCGCGATACACCCGCGGTACGCCGTGATGGATCAGCGAGGGGTCCGGTACGGCTGCCCGGCCGCGCGAGCTGCCGGACCGCGCGGGCGGCCCCCGCCCGGCTCCGTGGTCCGTCAGCGGACCCGTCCGGACAGCCAGGGCGTCAGCGAGACGCCCGGGATGTGTTCCTGGTAGGTCTCGTCGCCGGCAAGGGGGACGCAGAGCTTGTAGCCCGGCGGGAAGAACCGGCCCTTCACGAAGGCCAGTCCGCCGTAGACGGACGTCAGGAACGGCGGGACGTGGTCGCGGGGGAGGTCGTGGAACTCCACGTCGTCCACCGTGATCTGCGCGTCGCCCTCGGGGAAGAGCCGGATGCTGACGGCCGGGCTGCCGCCCAGCTCCAGGTACGCCTCGTGGGGCAGGGACCCGTCGGGATCGGTGACGGAGAACAGCGGCGCGGAAGTCCGCCGCGACGTCCGGTCGGCGCCGATGTCCTCGGTCACGGTCATGGCCCGCCGGTACTCGGTGGCGACGCCCCGTATCGCGGTGACGGCCGACTCGGTGGTCGGCAGGTGGGGGTGATGCGTCATGATCCCGATGATGCCCCATCCGGCGGGGCTGCGGCCCCTCCCGGTGCCATGACCTCGTGCCGGTAGGGTCGGCCGTCCGGGGAGAGATCGGATCAGGGGGACCCATGAGCGCCACGGACGTACCGCCCATCGTCCTTGTCCACGGGACGCGGTTCAGCGCGGGGCAATGGAGCCCCCAACTCAGAGGCCTGCAGGACGACTTCCGGGTCGCCGCGGTGGACCTGCCGGGCCACGGCGCCCGCGCCGCCGAGCCCTGGAGCCTCGACGCGGCGACGGAGATCATCGCGGCCGCGGCGGACCGGCTCGACCGCGGCCCCGCCCTGGTCGTCGGACACTCCCTCGGCGGCTACGCGGCGCTGGAGTTCGCGCGCCGCCGCCCCGAACTGCTGCGGGGGCTGGTCCTCGCGGGGGCCAGCGTCTCGACGAAGGGCGCCTGGGCGAAGCCGTACCGGTGGGTCGCCGGTCTCGTTCCGCGCATCCCGGCGGACCGGCTGACCCGGTGGAACGACCGCCTGCTGCGCCGGCTCTACCCTCCCGAGGTGGTGGATGCGACCATCCGCGCCGGGTACGCCTTCCACACCCTGCCGACCGCCTGGGCAGAGGTGCTCGGCCGCTTCGACGCGGATGCGATGCGGCACGTGGCGGCTCCGGTGCTCATCCTCAACGGCGAGAAGGACACCGTCTTCCGTTCCGGCGAGCGGGAGTTCGCCCGCGCGCACCCGGACGCCCGCATCGAACTGATCCCTCGGGCACGGCACCTGGCGAACTTCGACGATCCGGAGGCGTTCACAGCGGCCGTCCGCCGCTTCGCCCGCCACCTGCCCGCACGCGGCTGATCGCGGGCCCGGGCGGGCACCCGGCCGGCCGAAGGCTATGCCGGGCCGATGTCGCGTACGCGTACGGTCTCCACCCAGGACGGTGGCGCGGGCGGAGCCGCCCCGACCAGCGCGGCGATCAGACGGCAGGAAGGCGTCTCGTCCGGCCACGGCGTGTACCCGTCCGTCAGCACGACCACGATGTTCGGGCGGTCCGGCAGGGCCAGCGCGGCGCTGATGCCGACCCGCATGTCCGTACCGCCGCCGCCCGCCAGCGTCACCTCACCCGCACTGCGGACCCGCGTCACGGCGTGCACGTCGGCGTCGCAGGCCAGCACGGCCACCCGGTTGCCGCCGACGCCCACCTCCCGCAGGACGCCGGTGACTTCGGCGAGCGCCGCGGCGAGATCGTCCGGGCCCATCGAACCCGAGGTGTCGACGATGATCGCCACCCGCGGCAGCGGCCTGCGCAGGCTGGGCAGCACCACCCTGCCGCCGAGCGCCGGTGTGCGGCGCGAGGGGCGACGGTAGGTGTAGTCCACGGCGCCGGCGGCCCAGGCCGCGGCCTCGCGGACCGCTCCGGCCAGGGCCTGGCGCCAGTCGACCGTGGGTTCCAGGAGCTCCTCGGCCCAGCGGGCCCAGCCCTCGGGGACCTGGCCCCGCGCGCGCCGGTGTGCCCGTACGGCCTGGGCGGTCTGCCGGCGCAGCGCCTCCGCCTCCACCGGGCCGACCCGGGCGGGGCCACCGTCCTCGCCCAGCTCCCAGGGCATCGGGGTGCCGTGTGCGCCGGAACCGCAGTCCGGCCCCTGCGGGGTCGGGGGGATACCCGGCAGGTACGCCTCGAACAGGCCGCCGGTGGGCAGCCCGTAGAGCCTGGGCTCCATCCGGCCCTCGGGCAGCGCGAGCCCGTCGGCGAGCAGGTCGTCGTTGATCTCGCAGTCCTGGGCGATGTTGACCCGTACGTGATCGCGCTGGTCGGCGGCGGGCAACCGCTCGGCCCGGCCGTGGTGATCGCGCAGCAGGTGCGCCACCTCGTGGATCCACACTCCGGCCAACTCGACGACCGGGGTCGTCTCGACGAAGGCCGGGGAGACGTAGCAGCGCCAGTGCCGGTCGACGCCCATAGTGCGCACGCAGGCCGAGGGGACCACGGTCAGGGCGTACAGCGCGGAGGCGAGGTACGGACGGGCCTCGGCCGCCTTGTAACGGGCCGCCAGCAGCTTCGCCCGGTCCAGGCCCAGGTCCGGGTACGGCTTCGGATGCGGGTCCGGGCGCACGGTGGCCGGACCGGGTTCAGCCGCCGCCCGGCAGCGAGCCGGACAGCTGGAGCAGTTCCACGAAGGCGTCGATGCCGGCGGGCACCGGCCAGTCGAGGTCACGCATCGCCGCGAGGTCGGCGGCGGCCCGGGCGGCGACGTCGGGCACACCCGCGTCCACGGCCTTGGCGAGGACCGCCCAGCCCGCTTCCCACCGGGGACGGGTGAGCTCGCTCTGCACGGCCGCGACCACGGCGATCAGGAAGGCCAGCTGGCGGTCGCCGCGCTCGGGCAGGGCGAAGGCGTCCGGGTCGGCCAGCACCCGGTCCGGGTCGGGCAGGTCGAGGTGTTCGAGGTAGGACAGCAGCTCGATCCCGGCCGCTTCACCGACGGCGCCGGTGAGCGCGGCCGCCAGGGCCTCGCGGCCCGTCGACGCCGCGTACCCGGTGGCCAGCAGCCGCAGGGCCATCTCCCAGGTACGGGGGGAGGGCCAGCCGCGGCCGCGTCCGGCGGCCTCGGCCGGCATGTGGTGGACCAGGCCCGGCCGGGCGGTGAGGAAGCCGGAGACGGCGCCACGGGCACGGGCGACCGCCCCGGACGCCTTGGCGGGATCGACGGTGGGGATCGCCACCTCGGGCCAGGTGCCGGCCATGCCGCGGGCCACGGTGCGCGGGCTGTGCGTCCAGTCGAGGTGGACGAAGCGGTTGGCGAGCGGCGGGCTGAGGTGCCAGCCGTCGGCGGCGCTGGCGGGCGGGTTCGCCGCGGCGACGATCCGTACCGCCGGCGGGAGTTCCAGGCTGCCGACTCGCCGCTCCAGGACCACCCGCAGCAGGGCCGCCTGTACGGCGGGCGGGGCGGAGGACAACTCGTCGAAGAACAGCAGCCCGTGGCCGGTACGGGCGAGGCGCACCGCCCAGTCCGGCGGGGCCATGGGGACGCCGGTGGTGGCGGGGTCGTCGCCGACGATGGGGAGCCCCGCGAAGTCGGAGGGCTCGTGGACGCTGGCGATGACGGTCTCCAGCGGTACGCCGAGCGCGGTCGCGAGCTGCTCCATGCCGGCGGACTTGCCGATGCCCGGCTCACCCCACAGCAGCACGGGCTGATTGGCCGTCACCGCCAGTGCCAGCGCCTCCAGTTGAGGGCTGGTGGCAGGTTCGGTACGGGTGGCACCCAGGCGGGCGCCGAGGGCGTCGGCGGCGGCCAGGGCCCGGGCGGGCTGCGGCGGCTGGGCGGCACTCATGCGTCCTCGTCCTCGCCCTCGTCCTCGGCGTCCTCGTCATCGTCCGCTTCGTCGGCGTCCTCGTCCTCCCAGTCCTCGATGTGCTCGTCGAACCAGTCGGCGCCGTTGCCGGGGAACTCCTCCTCGACGCGGTCCCGGAGGAATGCGAGGTCGGTCCGCTTGTAGCGGCGGATCTCCTGGGACACCGACAGGTCCATCTCGTCCAGGACGTCGATCCGGGAGCCCGCTGCCAGCAGGGCCTTGACCAGGTCGACCGAACCGCCCCAGTGCACCGCGGACAGCAGCGGGGTGCGGTACGCCCTGTCCCGCGCCTCCAGGTCGAGTCCGGCCGCCAGCAGCCGTGGCAGGAGCACCTCGTGGTCGAGCAGGTGGAGCGTGTGCAGGAGCCCGCGGTGGCGGCCGTCCCGGATCCGCGGGTCCACGCCCGCGTCCAGCAGTGCCACCACACCGGGAGTGTCGCCGTGCTGGGCGCGCAGGAAGAGCTCGTGCCGCTGGGCCCGCAGGCCGCGCGGCAGGCGTCCCCCGCCCGTGGTCCAGATCTGCTGCACGGCGAAACAACCCGAGACGGCGCCGCCGAACGCCCGCATGGCGCGCTCCCGTTGCTGTTCCTCGGGGGAGTGCGGTATGTCGAGTACGCCGCCGCGCGAGCGCACCTCGTGCCATCCGCCGCGACAGCGCACCCGTACCGGGCGGCCGTCCGTGTCGGGGCCGGGCGGCCCGACGACCGGGCCGGCGTCGGGGAACAGTGCGGCGGCCACCAGGGGGTGCAGCTCGCGCGGGGAGATCCGGCCCGTTCGTACCAGTTCGAGGTCGGGGAGGCGCTGCCAGGCGTACCGGGGCAGGGCCGGGAGGGGGGCCGCCTCGGCCTGCGGGACGATGCGGATCAGGAGACCGTCCGGCCCGGTGTGTTCCAGGACGGCCGAGTAGGGCCAGTCGGCCCTCAGCCGGTACCGGTCGCCCGCTCCGGCCGCCATGAGCCGGGTCACCTCGGGCGCGATCCGCGTGAGGTCGACGGGCAGGTCCGCGAGGAGCGCCTCCGGGTTCGCCGGGCGCTGGTACGGCCGGGCGGGAGGAACGGTCAGGTCGCAGGTGATGCCCGCGGCCGCGTACGCGCCGACCGTGTCCCCGGCGGCCCGCAGCCCGGCGATCCGCTCGGCGAGGCCGTCCGGCTCCGGTCCGGCGAAGCGCGTGCCGAGTTCGCCGGCATGGCGGGCGTCCCAGAACGGCCGGATCGCGGTCCAGTTCTCCGGGACGAAGCCGCGTCCCGTGTACTTGTTCCGCTTGATGACGACGGGCGCGCAGTGCAGGCGCAGCCGCTGCGAGGCCTCGGTCATGACGGGTGTGGTGACCGACAGGGCCGGCCCCCCGGGCCCGTCGTAGGCGGCGAGGACGATCCGCAGGTCGGGGGCGATGGTGGTGCGGCCGCCCAGGAACCGGGGCAGATGCCAGCGCAGCAGGTCCGGGGCGAAGTGCCGCAGGTCGTCCGCCACGGCCGCGGCCACGGTCGCACCGTAGCGGGCCTCGATGTCGGGCAGCTCGAAATCGATGTCCACGCCGGCGGCCGCGCAGGCCGCCCGCCAGTCGCCGGCCAGCCGGTGCGCGGTGGCCTGCTCGATCATCCAGCCGGGTACGGCGTAGCGGCGGATCCGCTGCCAGGCCGGGCCGTCCTCCGCCCGGAAGCCGCCGGCCGGTTCCGCGTTCGCAGGGCTCATCGGTACACGCTGCCGATGGCCCGCACGTCGGGGTGGGCGGCCCGGGCGGGGCGGAGCCGTTCGCTGAAGGAGCGCTTCACCCGGCGGGGGAGTCCGGGCCCCAGCCCGACGTACTCCAGCGGGCTGTCGTCGTGTACGGCCGCGAGCAGGCTCTTGGCGCCGCGTCCGGTCAGACCGGTGTGGCGCAGTTCCAGCCGCCGCAGGGGGCTGCCGGGGAGGGCGGCGGCCAGGGCGTACGCCCCTTCGTCGCCGGTGTGGTTGCCGGGGGCCCCGAGGCTGCGCTCGGACAGGGTCCGGCCGAGGTCGAGGGCCTCGATGCCACCGAGGGAGGCGGCGAGGGCGCGGGCTCCGGCGGCGCCGATGCCGTTGCCGCCGAGCCCGAGGCGGACCGGGTGCGCGGCGTCGTCGGCGGCGGCGGCGAGGGTCGCGGTGCCCTCGTCACCGAGGTGGTTGGCGGGGGCGTACAGCTCGCGGACGCCGGCATCGCGGATCAGGGCGGCCAGCACGGGGGCGGCGTCGGGGCCGAGGCCGTTGCCGCCGAGGAAGAGCCGTTCCAGGGGCTGTTCGCGCTCCAGCAGGGCGTCGAGCAGGAGGCGTACGCCGTCGGCGCCGATCCCGGTGTTGACGAGGTCGAGGGTGCGCAGGGCGGTGTTGCGGCGCAGCAGCGTGGCCAGGGTCCGGGCGCCGTCGGCGAAGAGCGGATTGCGCTTGAGCCAGAGGGCGCGGACGGTGGTGTCGTCGGCGAGCGCTCCGGCGAGCGGGTCCAGGCCGTCGGGGCCGATCCGGTTGCAGCCGAGGTAGAGGGTGTGCAGCCCGTGGCCCCCGGCGGGGTGGCGGGTGGCGGCGAGGGCGTCGGCGAGGGTGCGGGCGCCCGTGTCGCCGATGGCGTTGGTGCCGAGGAGCAGGTGGGTGGCGTGCGGGGAGGCTGCGGCGGCCGGCAGCAGCCGTGCGGCCCCGGCCGGGCCGAGGCCCTGCTTGCACAGGTCGACGCGGCCGTCGGTGCGCAGGGTTCCGAGCGGGAAGGTCTCGTCGGTCTCGACGGGGCGGTCCGCGGCGAGCCGGGCGAGCAGCGGGTCGAGGCCCGCCGGGTCGGCCGGTGGCAGATCGGGGTGCTCGATCGCGGGGCACCGTACGGGTGTCGGCTGTGTCATCACCACTCCACCGGTTTCCTTCGCCGGTGCCCGGCGTCCATCACGACTTGAAGAGACGAATACTGCTCAGATACTGCTCAAAGAAGACGCAAGACCGGTCGGATTCGAACCGACGTCCTCCAGCTCGATGCTTGGGCGCGACGACCTCTGCGCTACGGCCTTGCTGTCGGCGATCATACCCATGCGGTGGCTGAAAATCGATCACCAGTTTGGACTGGGCGGGTATAGGGGCCGACGAAGAGGGGGAGAAGGCCTCACCGGACGCCTCGGTGGTGGAGTTGAGCCAGTCATGGCGGCTGCGGCCGGTGTGCCTGGTGGGGGTCATAGCCGCTATGTAATGTCACATCGCATGATGTTCTTACGTCGTGCGGCATCGGCCGCAGCCCTCCTCGCCACCGTCCTTCCCGTGGCGGTCGCCTCGCCCGCGCACGCCACCGCCGGCGACCCGTCCACCTGCCGCCCCCCGGCGTCCGTACCGCTCGACGCCGAACAGGCCCGGCTCGCGGACCCCCGGACCACCGCCCTCGTCGAGCGGGCCGGTTTCGGGGACTTCGCAGGGAGGTTCCCCGCCGCCCTCTGCACCACACGCAGCCAAGCCGAAGCCGAACGGCTCCTCGCATCCTGGGGCCAGGCCCTCTGGCAGGCCTCCGTCCGCCGGGCCCAGGCGCAGCGCCCCGGCGGCGACCTCGCCCCCGGGGACGACCGGCCGCTGTACTGGGCGCGACTCGGCATGACCGCCGCACTCGCCCGCTGGCAGCCGCAGTTCACCGTGGACCGGGCGGCGCTCCGGTCCCGCTTCGAGGACGCCTCCCGCGGCCTCACCGACAACGCCTTCCGGACGGCGCCCGGCGTACGCAGGATCTTCATCAGCGGGTTCGACCCCTTCGGGCTCGACGCGGAGATCCGCCGCGCCAACCCGTCCGGCTCGGCCGCCCTCCAGCTCAACGGACGGCGTGTCACGCTCGCCGACGGCAGCCAGGCCGAGATCCGCGCCGTGGTCCTGCCCGTGCGGTACGCCGACTTCGACGCCGGCATGGTCGAGCGGGCCTTCGCCCCGCACCTGGCCGCCGGACCCGCCGCGGCCGACATCATCACCACCGTCAGCCAGGGCTACCCCGGCATCTTCACCCTGGAGGACTGGGCGGGACGGGCGCGGTCCGCCGACCCGTACCCCGACAACGCCAACGCCCTCTCCGGCGGCACCCGCGAACGCCCGGTCACGGCCCCCGGCCTCGGCCCGGGCCCGGAGTTCATCCGCACCACACTGCCCGCCGACGCGGTCACCGCCGCCGTACAGACCCCGTACCCGGTCCTCCTCAACCGCAAGGTGACCGAGATCCCGGCGGGCGGCACGGCTCCCGTCGACCGGACCGACGGCCCGACGCCCGGCTCACGCGCCGTGGCCGGCGGAGGAGGCGGCTACCTGTCCAACGAGGTCGCCTACCGCTCCAACCGGCTGCGCGCCGAACTCGCCCCGCACCTGCCCGGCGGCCACCTCCACACGCCGGTGCTCACCGGACTGCCGGCCGACCCCCAGCTCCTGACCGGCCCCGAGTTCGAACGCAACGAGAGCGCCATCACGGCAGAGATCCGCGCCGTCCTCCAACACGCCGCCGTGCGACGGTAGTCACCGCCCCCGCCTGCGGTGTGTCACCCCGCCATGGGGCAGGATGGCAGCCCGTTCCGGATGCGTCCTCACGCCCGAACGCGCCCTACAGCACGACGAACTGACAGGTGACAAGGTGACGACACACCTCATACGACGGCCGGCGGCACCCGCCGCCACCCCCACGGGCCGGCGCCGCGCAGAGGAGGGGGTCCGTTGAGCCGGGACCTCGTCCTGCACGACTGGCTGGTCGCCGGTATCGCCCTGGCGGCGGGCGCCGCGGCCGGGCTGCTGCTGCGCACCCTCCTGCGGTGGCTGGCCCGGCACGCCGAGCGCACCCGCTGGCGGGGCGACGACATCATCGTCGACGCGCTGCGCACGATCGCCCCGGGCGCCGCCCTGATCGCGGGCGCCGCGGTGGCCGCCGGCACCCTGCCGCTCACCGCGCGGGTCTCGGGCTTCGTGAACCAGTCCCTGACCGCGCTGCTCATCCTCATCGCCACGCTCAGCACGGCGCGGGTCGTCGCCGGCCTCGTCCAGTCGATGGCGGGAACGCGCACCGGCGTGGCAGCCTCGGCGTCCATCTTCGTCAACATCACGCGCATCGTGGTCCTCGTGATGGGCGTCCTCGTCGCCCTGGAGACCCTCGGCGTGTCCATCGCGCCCCTGGTCACCGCCCTCGGAGTGGGCGGCCTGGCGGTGGCCCTGGCGCTCCAGGACACCCTCGCCAACCTCTTCGCCGGGGTGCACATCCTCGCCTCGAAGACCGTGCAGCCCGGTGACTACATCCGGCTCACCAGCGGCGAGGAGGGATACGTCGTCGACATCAACTGGCGCAACACCGTGGTGCGCAACCTCTCCAACAACCTGGTCATCATCCCCAACGCGCGTCTCGCCCGCACGAACATGACCAACTTCACCCAGCCGGAAGCGCAGTTCTCGATCCTCGTCCAGGTGGGAGTGGGCTACGAGAGCGACCTGGAGCACGTCGAGCGGGTGACCCTGGAGGTCGTCGACGGGGTGATGGCCGACATCAACGGCGCGGTCCCCGACCACGAAGGCGCCGTCCGCTTCCACACGTTCGCGGACTCCCGCATCAACTTCACCGTCATCCTGGGCGTCGGCGAGTTCAGCGACCAGTACCGGATCAAGCACGAGTTCATCAAACGCCTGCACCGTCGCTTCCGCGCCGAGGGCATCTCGATCCCCGCCCCGACGCACACGATCGCCCTCCAGCGGGACGAACTCCCGGCGCCGCCCGCCTCCCCCGCGCCCGTCCCCCACCAGCGCACGATGTCACCGTCGATCCTCACGGACAGTGACCGCTGAGACACCACCCCGGGTCTTCACGGAATCTCCACACGATGGCATGTCAGGGAAACGGCCTCCGCGCCCCACCGAAGGGGCAGGACACTGCAAGGGCAGCGTCCGGCGCGTAAGGAGACCGCATGACACCGGAGGTCCTGTTCACACTCTTGCTTGCCCTCGTCGGGGCAGCGCTCCAACTGGCCAGGGAGGCCGTCCGGCGGCACGCCGCCCGCCGGGTCGAGGAGACCCGTTCCAGGGCGATGGTCGAACTCGCCGGCCATTGCGGGCCCGACGCGGTCCTCGTCGACCACCGTTGCGACGGTACGACGCTGACGGTCCGCACGGGAGCGGCCGTCGCGCCGGCCGGCGACCGGCCGGTGTCGGGCAATCCGCACAGCCGGGGACGGGGGCAGCGCCGTGCATGACACGACCCCCGCCCCCGGCACACCCGACGAACCGTCCGGAGTCCCCTTCGAGGAGTTCTACGCGGACTACTTCCCCCGGCTCGTCGCCGCGGCGAAGGCGATCACGGGCAACGAGCACACCGCGCAGGACGCCGCCCAGTACGCCTGCACCGAAGCGAGCAAGAGGTGGGAGCGGATCACCCACCCGAAGGCGTACACGCGCAAGGTCATGGTCCAGTACCTGCGGGATTACGAGCGGCTGTTGGACCGGTTTCGGCCGATACCCCACTACGACGTGGTGCTCCCCGGCGACTGCCCCGTCGACGAGCGCATGAAGGTGCTCGACATCCTCGCCGCGCTGGGCGGCCTGCCCCTCAAGGAGCGGCGGGTCATGGTCCTGGTCGGCATGTGCGAGATGACCGGACCGGAAGCCGCCGAGGCCCTGGGGGAGTCCCTGGGGAGCGTCCACACCGCCGCCAGCCGGGCGCGCAAGAAGCTGCGTGCGAGCCTGGGCTTCGGCACCGGGCAGGTCTCGTCCGGTGACGGGTTCCTCACGCCGCTGGGCGACCCGCTCTTCATCGCCCTCCACGACGCCGCCGTCTGGCTCGCGAGGGGCATCCGGGAGGCCGGCGACGAGGGCGGAGCAGCCGGAGCGGGCCGAGGCGGAGGAGGCCGCCGATGACCACGGGAGAGCACCCCTCCACCAGCGCCCCTGTCCGTACCCGTACCGGTACCCGTACTCATACCGGAAGTCTCCGGCTCGTCCTCGCCGCGGCGCTCCTGCTCAGCTTCCACGCGGGCATCGCGGTCTCCCTCCTCCTGTGGGCGACCCTCGTCCTCGGCGCCTTCCACATCACCACCTTCGCGTCGGCCGACATGTTCCCCGGCATGGTCTTCCTGTTCCCCGCAGGGACCGCACCCCTGGTCTACATCCTCCTCAAGTCCGCCCACCGCTCACTCTTCTTCGTGGACGAGACACCGGACGCGAGCACGGACCCGGCGGCTCACGAGGCCCCCGCGCTCCACGCGCTGGTCCGTGCACTGACCGTTGAGCTGCACATCACCGAGCCGGTGACCCTACGGCTCACCGGCGTGGCGGCCGCCCGGATGACCGACGAGGGCAGCCGCCACCTGGGACTGTCCCCAGGGCGCAACGTCCTCTCCGTCGGCCTTCCCCTGCTGGCCGTCCTCACGCGGGAGCAGGTCCGGGCCGTGGTGGCCCACGAACTCGCCCACCTGGCCCTGGGCCACCACCGCTCCCGCGCTTTCACCGCTCGACTGGAGACGAGCCTGGCAGCCTTCAGCGAGTCGATGACGCAGCTCGCCGAAGTCAACCGCTTCGTCGCCATGTACGCGGGCTACCCGAGGCTCCTGGTCGGAGTCCACCGGTGGCTCTTCCGCGGCCTCGTCCAGCCGTTGCGCAGGCGGCAGGAGCTGGAGGCGGACGCCCTGGCGGCCACCGTCTGCGAAGCGCCGGTCCTGGCCGACGCCCTCGCGAAATCGGCACTCGCCGATGTCCTGTGGCCGCACTACCGCAGGACGTACCTGGAGCAGGGTCCCGAGGGCTTCCTGCCGGCCGACCCGTTCCCGGGCTTCGCCCGCATCGTGGCAGCGCCCGGAATGCGGCCCGGGCTGCAAGAACTCCAGGCCAGCCTGTTCCGCACCCCGGCGGCCACCGCCTCCGAGCTCGGCGCCTCCCACCCGGACCTCGCCGTGCGGTGCCGTCACCTGATGAAGGGCGGGCCCTTCACCGCACCGGTGTCGTTCCGGCCGGACGGGGACTTCCTGCCCGACCTCGTCCCCACTCAGACGGCCTGGCTGCTCCCCGAAGCCGGGTACGGATCGGCGATGCTGCTGCCCTGGGAGAAGTGGGTGGAGCGGTGGCGCGACGCCCGGTTCGCACCAGCGCTCCTCGCGGCGGCCCGCGACCGCCTCGAGCCGGGGCGGCCCGCCTGCCTCCACGAGGTACTGCGCCTCCTGGAGGCAGGCGAGCGCATGCCCCTGGCCCGCGGCCTCGCAGAACGCCTGCCCAAGGGGCTCCGCGACGACGGGGAGCCGCTGGCCGTCCTCGCCGAGGCCGTCCTGGCCCTCGTCCGCACCGGGCCCGCCGGCCGGGCCGCGGCCGGACCCCGCCTGGAGAGCCTGGTGGTGGACGCGGTGCGGCAGCCCCGCGAGGTCTCCCGGCTCGTACTGTTCCTGTCCGGCCGCGGCATCGACGTGCACGAGCAGCCCGGGGCGGAGGTGCCGCCCGCGCCGCAGCGGCACCGCACGGACGACAGCGGACAGTCGGAGGAGCGGGTCGAACGGGCCAGGACGGTGGGGGTGATCACGATCGGCATCCTGCTGGCCGGCCTCGCCATCGGCGGGCTCCTGTGGTCCGGCAGGGGCGAGCAGGACGCGTCACCGGCTCGGTACGGCGGGACCGTCACCGTGCCGACGACCTCCGAGGCCCCGTTCGGCTCGGGCCCGCTGTCCGGGGTCCGGCCCTGAAAGGCAGCCCCTGAAAGACAGCTCCGGCCCCGCACGTCGCGTGCGGGGCCGCAGCTGTGGGGTGTCCTGCGGGGGAGGGGGCGGTGTGGGGCTACCGGTCGTGAAGTAGCCGAGGAGATCGGTGATCACGTGGTCGGGGACGGTGATGCCGGGAAGGGCGTCCAGACTGCCGGCGGCGGGCAGCGTACCGCCGCAGACGTACTCCGTCAGAAAGACCGGGCCGGTGGTGCCGGCACAGTTGCGGTGATCAGCCCCCCACCGGGCCCCAGCCCCGACGGGCCCGGTCCCGGCTCGCGCGGGCCGCCCGATCGCGGTTTCGTGGTGACAGGGGCGTGTGTACCGATGCGGCGGCATCGACCGCCGGACCGAGCCCTCGCCGTGACCGAGGAGGGCGGAGCATGTCCGCACCAGGTCCCACCACCGGCCGCCGGCGCCGTGCAGCGGTCCTCACCGCGGCGCTGGCATGCTCGGCACTGCTCACCGGGCCAGGCCCCGCGGCGGCAGGGAGCCCGCCCGACGCGCCGACGCCCCCGCCGGCCGCGCCCACGGCACCCGTACCGCCCTCGCCGACACCCTCGGTGGCCGTACCGCGGCTGGACTGGGGTCCGTGCAGGCCCGGCAGCCCGTGGGACTGCGCCACGGCGAAGGTGCCGCTCGACCACGCCGCCCCCGCCGGCCGCACCATCGACCTGGCCGTCGTACGCCGCCAGGCCACCGACCCCGCCCGGCGCATCGGCACCCTGTTCGTGAACCCCGGCGGTCCCGGAGGCCCCGGGACCGTACAGGTTCCGCAGAACTACGACGCCTTCCCCGAGGAACTGCGGAAACGGTTCGACATCGTCAGCTGGGACCCGCGCGGGATCGGCAGCAGCACGGCCGTGAACTGCTTCGGCACCACCGACGAGGCGAAGGCCTGGGCGACCCGCCCACCCGCCGGCTTCCCGGTCGGTGCCCAGGAGCGCAAGGCCTGGACCGACGCCTACGAGGATCTCGGCCGGCTCTGCGAGAAGCGCGACCCCGGCCTCCTGCGCCACGTGTCGACCGCCGACACCGCCCGGGACCTCGACCTGCTCCGCCGGTCGGTCGGCGAGCGGCAGTTGAACTACCTCGGCGTCTCCTACGGCACGATCCTCGGCGCCACCTACGCCAACCTCTTCCCCGGCAACGTCCGCGCCATGGTCCTCGACAGCAACATCGCCCCCCGGGCCTGGACCGGCGACCCCGCACAGGACGATCCCCGCACCACGACCCTCCTGCGCATGGGCTCGGACCGCACCGCCGCGGCCACCCTGGACCGGTTCCTCACCCTGTGCGGATCGGCGCCGACGGCCCGCTGCGCCTTCTCGGCGGGCAGCCCCGAGGCCACCCGCGAGAAGTTCGACCGGCTGATGCAGCAGCTGCGGGAGCGCCCGATCGGCCCGTGGACGTACGCCAGGACGGTCGCCGACACGGTGAACTCCCTCTACATCGTCGACCCCGGCTGGACCGCCCTCGCGAGCCGGCTCCAGGCGCTGTCGCAGGGCCGGGCCCCCGAGCCCCCGGAGTACCCGCCGCCGCCCCCGGTCGCCGAGCCCAACCCGTACCTGGGGGACGAACAGGCGGCCGCCGTGTGGTGCGCCGACAGCCCCAACCCGCGCGACCCCGCCGCGTACCAGCGCCTGGAGGAGGACAGCGCCCGCCGGGCGGGCCACGCGGGACGCTTCTGGACGTGGGCGGCGCAGCCGTGCGCCACCTGGCCGGCGCGGGCCGCCGCCGGGTACGACGGCCCGTGGAACACCCCCACGGCCCGCCCCGTCCTGGTGATCGGGACCCGGTACGACCCCTCCACCCCCTACGCCGGCGCCCAGGCCATGGCCGCCGAGCTGGCCGACGCCCGCCTGCTCACCAACGACGGGTACGGGCACACCGCGCTGTTCAACAACGGCAGCAGCTGCATCAGCGCGTACGAGAGCCGCTACTTCGTCGACGGCACTCTCCCGCCCCCCGGCACGGTCTGCCGCGCGGACCGTACCCCCTTCTCCTGACGGGCGGGGAGCGCGGCGCGCGCCAGGGATCACGGGCGCATGCACGAGGAACTGCTGGTCCTCACCGCACACGACACTGTCGGCCCGGACACCCCTGCCCGTGGCGTCCCCACCGCCCTAACTCCGTTCCCAGAATGCGCAGTCGCCCGGGCCGCCCGAGGCCCCCGAGTCCCCACTCGGGCAGGTGACCAGCGTCTGCGCAGGTCCGGAAGGCCGCTCCCAACGGGGAGGGTCGGCCGGGGCGTTCGCGGATCCCTCGAGATACCAGGTGGCCACACCACCGACGAGCACCAGCACCGCCCAGCCGCCCCATACCCACCGTCGTACCGACGTCGACACGTGTCCCCCTGCTACGCACCCGGTCCTGGAACTCCCGGTGCCCATTCTGACCCCCGGGAGCAGAGCAGGGCTCGGATCGCGATCCGTTCGGCGGGCAGCCGGTCGACAGGGTGATCCGAAGGGAGCGGCACGGGCGGCCCGGGCGTAGAGGCCTGAGATCAGCACGCCGCGGAGCCCATCGACGATGCCTGCCGCTTCAGCAGAGGGTCACCCCGCTGCTCCGGCTCCGCTGAACCCGCCACCGGGACCCCGCCCGCACCACCGCGCGCCCGGGCCCGTCGGCGTGCCCCCGCCCCCCCCAACGCCGCACGCCGAATGCGGCACCGGGTGCGGGGGCATCGGTGGTCCGGCCCCGGCGATAAAGGAGGCACCGTGAACCACTGTCGTATCGGTGACCTCATCAGGCATGAATTCCTTGATCGGCCGACGGAAACCCCCCGCCGTCGTTTTCGGTCAATGCCGCGCGACCGCACGGCAGTTGTTGACCGCTCAACCTCCCGGACGCTGCAGGTCACGCGGGTGACCGCGCCCCGGGCGGGCCGCAGGTCCGCATTCTTGCGCTGGTCGGCGCCGCGGCGGAATAAGGCTCTTTACGGCAGGACGGACAGCAGGAAAGCTGTAGCACGGCAGCAGCCCACCGATAGTGTTCGCGGCGACCGCAAGAAATGCGACCACCGGTCGGTGGAGAAACCGGCGACAATTCCGGAACTTCTCATTCTGATGCGCGAGCCTGGGAATTCGCGAGACCCGGTCCCCTTCAGGCGCGCCCACCGGGCAGGCGCACAAAGACATTTACCCCCGCGCGCTCCTGTGTGCTTCTTTTCTGCGCCGGTTGACACCATCCGGTGACGCAATGACACCGTGCGCTTCGTCGCACCCAGTGACGTCCGTCCGGCACGGCCGATACGTTCTTCGTTACCGAAGGCATATTCCAACCAGCGGTCCTCGCCGTTGAGAGGGACAGGCATGACGAGCCACGCAACCGAAGTCGACCTCGAAGAGCTGCTCCGCCGGGCGCTGGACGCCTCCGGTACGGGCCCGCGCTGGACCACCGACGCAGACGAGATGTGGTGCCGCCTCACCCCCCTGACCGCCACCCAACGCGATCAGGGATGGAAGCTGCACGTGTCGGCGACGTCCGCCTCCGCGCCCGCCGTCCTCGCCAGATCCCTGGACGTGCTGCTGCAGGAGGACTCGGCGTTCAAGTTCGCCCGGTCCCTGGAGAAGGTGGGAGCACTCAACTCCCGTGCCACACCGCGGGGGAGCTCCGGCAAGTTCATCACCGTCTACCCCCGCTCGGACACCGACGCGGCCCGCATCGCCCTGGAACTGCACAAGGCCACGGCGGGGCTGGCCGGCCCCCGGATCCTGTCGGACCAGGCCTACGCCGTGAACAGTCTGGTGCACTACCGCTACGGCGCCTTCGTCGGCCGCCGCCGGCTCTCGGACGACGGTCTGCTGGTGTGGTTCATCGAGGACCCCGACGGCAACCCCGTCGAGGACAAGCGCACCGGCCGGTACTCCCCGCCCTCCTGGGCCGTCAGCCCCTTCCCCGCCTCGGTCCCCGCCCCGCCCCGCCAGGGGAGGGAAGCGAGCGGGCCGGTACTGCTCGGCGGCCGCTTCTCGGTCCGCGAGGCCATCCGCCACACCAACAAGGGCGGTGTCTACCGGGGGACGGACGTCACCACAGGCGCACCCGTGGTCATCAAGGAGGCCCGGCCGCACGTGGAGGCCGACGCGTCCGGATCCGACGTACGGGACTGGCTGCGCGCCGAGGCGAGGATCCTGGAGCAGCTGGCCGGCACGGGCCTGGCACCGGAGGCCGTCGCGATGTTCGAGCACGCCGGACACCTGTTCCTGGCCCAGGAGGAGATACCCGGCGTGCCCCTGCGCAACTGGGTCGCGGAGCACTTCCGCGACGCCGGGAGCGAGCGGTACCGTATCGACGCCCTGGCCCAGGCGGCCCGCCTGGTCGACCTCGTCGCCGCGGCCCATGCCCACGGCTGCGTCCTGCGGGACTTCACCCCCGGCAACATCATGGTCCGACCGGACGGCGAACTACGCCTCATAGACCTGGAACTCGCCGTCCTGGGCGACGACACCGCCCTCCCGACGACGGTCGGAACCCCCGGCTTCAGCGCCCCCGAGCGCCTGCAGGACGCACCCGTCTCGCCGACCGCCGACTACTACAGCCTCGGCGCCACCGTGTGCTTCGTCCTCGCCGGGAAGGTCCCCAACCTGCTGCCGGAGGAGCCCGCCACCAGGCCCTCGGAGCAGCGGCTCGCCGCATGGCTGGCCGCCTGCGACGCGACGCTCGACCTCCCGCCCGTACTGCGCGAGACCATCCTCGGGCTGATGCGGGACGACCCCGCCGAGAGGTGGGACCCCGCCAGGGCCGGCGAGGCGCTCCGCGGCACGGAACGGAAGCTCCCGCCCCACCCCGGCGCCACCGGGCGTCGCACCAGCGCGGACGACGACGGGACGCAGACCGCCGTGGCGGGCATCGTGGAGCACCTCGTCGATGCGATGACCCCGCACGACGACAAGCGGCTCTGGCCCGTCTCCACCATGGCGGGGGAGACCGACCCGTGCACCGTCCAGCAGGGTGCGGCCGGCGTACTGGCCGTCCTGACCCAGTACTTCGAGGCCACCGGTGACCCGCGCCTGCCGGAGGCGATGGCCGCCGCGGGCCACTGGACAGCGGCCCGCACCGACCTGGAATCCGTACGCCCCGGCCTGCACTTCGGCGGCCGCGGCACCGCCTGGGCCCTGTACGACGCCGGACACGCCCTCGGTGACGGCGCCCTCATGGACCACGCCCTGGCCCTCGCCCTCGCGCCACAGGTACCGACGCCCAGCCATGACATCACCCACGGCTCGGCAGGCAGCGGACTCGCCGCCGCCCACCTGTGGCACCGCACCAAGGACCCGCGCCTGGCCGAGCTGGTCGTCGACGCCGCCGACCGGCTGGCCGCGGCCGCGCGGCGCGAGCCGTCCGGGGTGAGCTGGCCGGTTCCCGCGGAGGCCGTCTCCGAGGAGGCGGGCAAACGCTACCTGGGCTTCGCGCACGGAACCGCGGGCATCGGCTGCTTCCTCCTCGCCGCCGCGACCGTCGCGGACCGGCCCGAGTACACCGAGCTGGCGGTCGCGGCGGGCGAACACCTGGTGGCCCACGCCGTGCTCGTCGGCGAGGCCGCCCAGTGGCCGGCGCAGGCGACGGACCCGCCCACAGCCCCGTACTGGTGCCACGGGTCGGCCGGCATCGGCACCTTCCTCGTACGGCTCTGGCAGGCCACCGGAGACGACCGCTACGGCGACCTCGCCCACCGCGCGACGCACGCCGTCGTCGAACGCGCCTCCCGCGCGGCCCTCACCCAATGCCACGGACTCGCGGGCAACGGCGACTTCCTCCTCGACATGGCCGACGCCACGGGGGAACCGTCGTACCGCACCATGGCCGAACACCTGGCCCGACTCGTCGTCGCCGAACGGGCCCACCGATCCCGCCACGTCGTCTTCCCCAACGAGTACGGGGACGTATCGACGAGCTGGAGCGACGGATCCGCAGGAATCCTGGCCTTCCTCCTGCGTATCCGCCACACAGGACCCCGGCGCTGGATGATCTGATCCGGCAGCCGGTTTGAGCGGCAGGGACCCTGCCGCCACGTCACAGAGAAGGAGAAAGTCATGGAGAACCGCGACCTCGAACTGCTGGCTCACCTGCACGCCCTTCCGGAGACCGACCCGGTCGGCGTCGACGGAGCCCCGTTCGCCGCGACCTGTGAGTGCGTCGGCCTGCTGACGCTGCTCAACACCGTCTGTGTGGGCATCAGCTGCGCCTGACCCCTACCACGGGCCCTCTCGGCCCGGGCGCAGGCCCGGGCTCGGGCACGGCCCGGCGGACAGGACGACGGATGTTTCGTCGGCCCGCCGCCGGACACCGGACACAGGGCACCGGACACCGCAGGGGGAACACCGGATGTTCCCCCTGCGGAACCGGGCCGGAGCCGACACGAGCAGGGCCCGACAACCTCCGGCCGGTGGCTGCCCCGCAGCAGCCACCGGCCGGAGCACCACCCGACCCATACCCGGCGAACACCCGTACGTACACCCCGAGTCCGCAGAAGACACCTCGCAGACGAGGACCGACCATGAAGCCGCACGCCGGTGACGACGCCCCCGCTCGGGCCCTCCTCCTGACAGCCGCACCCGAGGACCCGGACAGCACCCGGTCCGCGCCCGAACCGGCGTACGCCATCAGCACCCACGGCCTCGTCAAGAGCTACCCGGGCCCGGACGGCACCGCTGTCCACGCCGTCCGAGGCCTGGACCTGGACGTGAGCCAAGGCGAGACCTTCGCCTTCCTCGGCCCGAACGGCGCCGGCAAGTCCACCACCATCGCCATGCTGTGCGCCCTGGCCCGCCCCACCGCGGGACGAGCCGTCGTGGCCGGCACCGACGTGGTCGCCCGGCCCGACCGCGTACGCCGCAACGTGGGCATGCTCTTCCAGCACAGCGCCCTGGACCCGGACCTGACGGCCGAACAGAATCTGTACATCCACGCCCGCCTCTACGGGATGGGCCGCCGCCACGCCCGCCGCCGCGTCGGCGAGACGCTGGAGGCGGTCGCACTCACCGACCGCCGGCGCTCCCCGGTCCGCACCCTGTCGGGCGGCATGCGCCGACGCCTGGAGATCGCCCGCGGCCTGCTGCACGAGCCCCGCATCCTCTTCCTGGACGAGCCGACGACCGGGCTCGACCCGCACGCCCGCGCCCAGGTCTGGGACCACCTGCGCACCCTGCGCGAACGGCACGGCACCACGCTCTTCGTCACCACCCACTACCTGGAGGAGGCGGAGAACTGCGACCGCCTCGCCATCATCGACGCAGGCCGCCTGGTCGCGCAGGGCACACCGTTCGCCCTGCGGGCCGCGATCGGCGACGACCGGGTGGTGCTGCGCACCGGCGACGACACGAGGGCCCGACAGGTCGTCCACCAGACCGCTCCGCCGGACACCGCCCTCACCCTGGACGCCGACGGCCTCTGCCTGCGCGTACCCGACGGAAGCGCCTGGATCCCGCGCCTGTGCGCGGCGCTGGAGGCCCACGGGATCCCCGTACGAGCCGCGTCCGCGACCCCGCCCACCCTCGACGACGTCTTCTTCCACCACACCGGCCGCAGCATCACCACGGCACGGCCCCCGCAGCCGGAAACCGGTAAGGACGCATGACCGCACCCGAACCCGCCCCTGCCCCCGCACCCGCCCCCGAGCACCGGGACGCGGGTACTTCCGCGCCCCCTGCGCCCCCGGACGCCCCCGCGACCCCGGACGCCGCCGCGCCCCCTGACACCCCCGGCCGCGAGCCGACCCGGCTGCGGCGTGAACTGCGCGCGGTCCACGCCCTGGTCCACCGCGACCTGCTGCGCCTGTCCTCCCAGCCCACGCACACCGCCCTCATGCTGCTCCAGCCGGTTCTGTACCTCTTCATCCTCGGCGGCGGGCTGGCGGCTCTGATCCCCACCTCGACGCTCGGCGTCGGCTATCAGACCTACCTCTTCCCCGGCATGCTGATGATGACGGTCCAGACACCGGCCATCATGGTCGGCATCCGCCTGATCACCGACCGGCAGAGCGGCTACCTGCGTGAACTCCTCATGGCCCCGGTCAGCCGCACCACCCTGCTCCTGGGCAGCTGCGCCGGAGGCACGACCGTCGCCGCGGTGCAGGGCGCGGTTCTCCTCGCCATGGCCGGCGCCGTGGGGCTGCCCTACGATCCGCTGCTCCTGGCGCTGCTCATGGGCGGCATGATCCTGGCCTCGTTCACCATCACCGCCCTGTCCCTGGCCCTGGCCGTGAGCCTGCAACGGGCCGAGGTCTTCCACATGTTGCTCGGCGTCGTCATGATGCCCCTGCTGTTCCTGTCCGGCGGGTTCTTCCCCCTCGACAGCCTGCCGGGCTGGGCCCGCTCCCTGGCCGCCGTGAATCCCATCGCGTACGGGGTGGACCTGCTCCGCCGCTCCATCACGCTCCGGCTGCCGGACCGGGCCACCGCGGCGGGCATCGAGTGGTTCGGCAGCCGCCCCCCGCTGGCCCTCGAAGCCGCGGCCCTCCTGGCGGCCGGAGCCCTGGCACTCCTCTGGGCGGCTCACCGCTTCAAGCGCCCCGACTGAGACGGCCCCCGTAACAGCCTGTCACCATCCGGGCCGCACTGCCCCCCCGACTTCTCCGGATGAGTTCGGGAGACCGGCCGACGTCGAATATCCGTCCCCCTCGGACCGGTATTGCGTTCGCCGATACTTTCTGCGTCTCCCCGCGAGCCGAGTCCGTGCCTCTACGGAAGGACATTCTCCGCGCGGTGTCGTGAAGGTGTCTCACAGATGTCAAGAATGAGCGACATTCCCGCACGCGTTCGACCCGAATTCATCCCGTCCCCCTTGTCCGAATGGCACGAGAAGGGTAAGCGACCCGAATCTCCCGGCGCATCGGAAGGAGGACGCCGCTGCCGTTCAAAGGAAGCGGCGGAGCGGGCGGATGGAGAGTTCTCGGGCGCGGTGGAGGACGGAGCGGCGGCGCCAGCGCTCCGGGGCGATGCGGATGCTGGCCCGGAGGTCCTGGTCGTAGTGTTCGTCCAGGGTGCGGGTGACGGCCGGGTCCATGACGGCCAGCATGACCTCCTCGTCGTGGTCGAGGGAGCGCCGGTTGAAGTTCGACGAGCCGATGAGGGAGACCACCCCGTCCATCGTCATGATCTTGGCGTGCATCATCGTGGGCCGGTACTGGTGGATGCGCACGCCCGCGGCGGTCAGGGCCTCGTAGTGGTGCTGACCTGCCAGTTGGCACACCCGCTTGTCGGTGTGCGGGCCGGGCAGCAGGATCTCGACACCGACGCCCCGGCGGGCGGTGGCGGACAGCAGCTCGACGAAGTAGTCGTCGGGCGCGAAGTACGCGGTCGCCAGGCGTACGCGCTCCTCCGCCGATTCCAGGACGACCCGCATCAGCGTCTGCATGTCCTGCCACCCGAAGGCGGCCGAGCCGCGCACCACCTGGACGACCGCGGAGCCGGCCGGCTCGTGATCCACGAAACGGTCGCGTTCGTCGAAGAGTTCGGGATGGCACTCCGCCCAGTTCTGGGCGAACGCCGCGGCGATCCCGTCGACGGCCGGCCCGCGGACCTCGGCGTGCGTGTCCCGCCACTCGTTCGGGTTGCGGGCGTCCCCGCACCACTCCTGCGCGATGCCGACGCCGCCCGTGAAGGCGGTCCGTTCGTCGACCACGAGGACCTTGCGGTGACAGCGGTGGTTCTGCTTGAGCGGGGAGAGGAAGGCGGGTCTGCGGAACCACGCCACGTCCACCCCGGCCGTGCTCATCCGGTCCAGCAGGTCCTGCTCGATCAGACGGCTGCCGAAGCCGTCCAGCAGCAGCCGTACGCGGACACCGTGGCGCGCCCGTTCGGCCAGGGCCTCGGCGAACCGGCGGGCGATGTCGCCCTTCCAGTAGACGAAGGTCATCATGTCGACGGTGTGCCGTGCGGAGGAGACGGCGTCCAGCATCGCGGTGAAGATCTCGTCGCCGTTGCGCAGCGGACGTACGGAGTTCCCCTCCGTGGCGGCGATGCCGATCAGGCGCTCCAGCCGTCGGCGGATACGCCGAATGCGCTCGTCGGCCCCGTCGGCCCCGTCGGCCCCGCGCTGCGGAACGGCTTTCGCGCCGAGTGCCTCCGTCCCCCCGGAGGGGGTGGTGCCGGTGTCGGTGGTCGTCATGACGAGGCTCCTCGGGCAGGGGTGGATGCGGACGGTGCGGGGTCGCCGGCGCCGGATTCCCACGGGGCAGGCGCCCGGAGGTCGGTCCAGGCCGCCAGAGCTTCGCCGTCCACGCGGACGATCCCGCAGGCATCGGCGTACTCGGCGGCCGGCGCGGTGAAGGAACTGGTGGTCACGATGACGGCGACATCGGCTTCATGGACCGCGAAGCAGGTTCCGCCGAAGCGCTGGAGGTCCTGCGAGCCGACCCGGTTGTCCTCGGCGTAGTGCTTGCACTGGAGCACCACCCGGCGTCCGTCCGCCGTCGTCGCGAGGACGTCCGCGCCGAGGTCGCCCGCGCCGCCCACCACCTCCACCGAGGTGCAGCCGTCCCGTGCGCACAGGGCGGCCACCGTGTGTTCAAAACCGTCGGCGTCGACCGCGGCGTGGTCGATGGCATCACCCGCGACGTCCGGCAGGTCCGCCGTCGGCTCCGCGTACCCCGAGGGCCGTACGGGACGGCCCCGGCGCCGGCCGGGAGCCAGGCTCCACCGCGCCATGAGCGACCCGGCCACCAGCACGATCAGGATGGCGACCGGAGCAAGCGGGAGCCCGCCCCCGCTGCCCGGAGCGGCCTTCACGAAGGCCGCCACGCCTGCGACGGCGATGCCGAGCAGCCCGAGCGCGAGCACCGCGTCGCGTCCCAGGGATCCTGCGCGTACGGACGCGGGCGCGTCCTCCTCAGGTGTGGTCATCAGCGTTCCCCTCCCCGCCCCGGCACAAAGGCCCCGGCCCGGCCCGGGAGCGGAGCGCGGGCCGCGGCGGAGCCGAAGCCTGTTCGACGCCCGTATGGCCGGGATTCCGGTTCTCAAACCGGTAGGAAGGGTTCCGATCGCGGTGGCCCGGTCAGCCCTGGCGAGGCGGGACGATCATGACCGTGCCCTCCGCCACGCTGGCGGCCGTGGCGAAGGCCAGTTCGGCACCGGTGAGTTCCAGCAGCCGGGCCAGCCGTCTGGGCACGGTCCCCGCCAGGACCACCGGCCTGTCCAGCGCCGGTTGCAGCATGACGCTGAGCGCGGTCGAGTCGACGAAGGTCACCCCGGCCACGTCCAGTACGAACCGGGCGACACCGGGCGCCGCGGGATCCATGGCCGTCCGCAGATCGGCCACGTTGTCCATGTCGAACTCGCCCGCCATCACCACGATGCGCACGTCCCCGTCGGACCGGGCTTCGACGTGGCTGCGCGCCTCGGCGTTCTGTGTGTCCATGCTGTTCACGTCTGCCTTCCCCACATGTGCGTTCGCATTGCCGAAACCGCCTTCCGCCCGACCGCCCCGTGATGGGCCGGCCGCCGCCCTCACCGCGTACGGGGCAACTTGACCACGGTGACGAAGAAGTCGTCGATCTGCTGGATCGCCCGGATGAACTGGTCGAGGTCCACCGGCTTGGTCACATAGGCGTTGGCGTGCAGCTTGTAGCTGCGCAGGATGTCCTCCTCGGCGGCCGAGGTGGTGAGCACGACCACGGGGATGTGGTTCAGGTCCGGGTCCGTCTTGATCCGTTCGAGGACCTGCCGTCCGTCGTACTTGGGCAGGTTCAGGTCGAGCAGGATCAGGTCGGGGCGGGGGGCGTCGGCGTGCGCGCCGCGGCGGTACAGGAAGTCCAGGGCCTCCAGGCCGTCCCGCACGACGTGCAGCACGTTCCCGATCTTGTTGTCCTCGAAGGCCTCCCGGGTCATCAGCTCGTCGCCCGCGTCGTCCTCGACCAGCAGGACTTCGGCGGGGGTGGCCTGGGGCCGGTCTGCGGGGGTGCTCATCGGACGGTTCCTTCGGTGGTGGGTTCGGGTGCGGGTGCGGGTGCGGGTACGGGTGCCGCGGCACCGGTGTCGGCGTCGGCTTCGGCACCGGCGTCGGTGTCAGCGACGGGCAGGGTGAAGACGATCCGGGTCCCGTCGCTGTGATCGGTGTCGATCCGGATGCGCCCGCCCGCGTGTTCGACGATCTTCTTGCAGAGCGAGAGTCCTATACCGGTGCCGCCATAGCTCTCCCGGCCGTGCAGCCGCTGGAAGATGACGAAGACCTTCTCGGCGAACTCGGCGGGTACGCCGATGCCGTTGTCCGTGACGGTGAACGTGTGGAAGCCCGGCTCCGCGCCGGGGCCGTCCACCAGGGCCACCTCGACGCGCGGAGCACGGTCGGGAGAGCGGAACTTGACGGCGTTGCCCACCAGGTTCTGCCACAGCATCGTCAGGAGCGTCGGGTCGCCCACCACGTCCGGGAGCCGCTCGGGCCGCGTGATCTCCGCGCCGCTCTCCTCCACCGCGGTGCCCAGATTGCGCAGCGCCCGGTCCAGAGGGCCGTCCATCGCGACGGTCTCGCGCGCATCCTGCACGCGGCCCACCCGGGAGAAGGTCAGCAGGTCGTTGATGAGTACCTGCATCCGCTTGGCGCCGTCGACGGCGAAGCCGATGTACTGCACGCCGCGCTCGTCCAGCCGGTCCCCGTAGCGCTTCTCCAGCAGCTGGCAGAAGGAGGCCACCTTGCGCAGCGGCTCCTGGAGGTCGTGCGAGGCCACGTACGCGAACTGCTCCAGCTCCGCGTTGGAGCGGCGCAGCTCCACGGCCTGCGCGTCCAGTTCGACGGCGATGCGGTCGAGCCGCTCGGCATTGCGACGTGAGGCCTTCAGGTCGGCCACGGTCCGGTGCCGCATGGCCTCCACCGCGCGGGCCAGGTCCTGCAGGTCGGAGGGGCCGCGCAGGGGGATCTCCTCCTCGAACGCCCCGTCCGCGACGCGCTGGGAGGCGGTCCGCACCAGCGCGAGGGGCCGCAGCACGCCCACGTGGAGCAGGGCGGCGAGGGCCGAGCCGGCCAGCAGGAAGGCCACGACGATCGCCAGGAGGATGTGGTCGCGCTGCGAGCGCGCTTCGCCGAAGGTGGTGCGGGCGTCGGCCTGTATGCCGTCCAGGTGGGCCTGCTGGGCGGCGATGCGACGGCGGACCTCGTCGAAGCGCTCCTTGCCGGCCTGCAGGGAGGGTGCGGCGGTGCCGTTCTCCACGGAGGCGATGGCCGGCACCGCGAACTGTTCGCGCCAGGTCCGGGCGGCCTCCTGGACCGCTGCCAGATCCTCGCGCACGTCGTCGTCGCCGTCGAGGACCACGGCCAGACGCTGCGCGGCCGCGATCTCGTCGGCCAGCCCCCGTTCGTACGGTTCCAGCAGCGCGGGTTCGTCGGCCAGCAGGTAGCCGCGGACCCCGGTCTCCTGGTCCAGCAGGGCCGTCTCCAGCCGCAGGGCGTCCCGCTGGGCGGGCAGGATCCGGTCGACGAGCCGGTTCCCCGCCGTGGTGGTGTGGGACAGGAGGGCGGCGCCGAGCGCGCCCGTGCCGACGACCATGAGGGCGAGCACGACCAGCACGGTGGTCAGCCAGCCCTGGAGGCTCGGCCCTCGGCGCTCCGCGGCCCGTCCTCGGGGTGTCTGGGGAGGTGGTGTGGGGGAGTTCACGTGGGGGAGTTCCATTCGAGGTGGAGGACGGCGACGTCGTCGGCGAGGCCGCCCCAGTCCGCGGCGAGGCCCTGCGCCGTCTGGATCAGGGTGTCGACGAACGGCTCGGCGGGCAGGTCGGTGTGCTTGCGGGCGATCTCCAGGAGGCCGTCCTCGTCGAGGCGGTCGGAGCCCGGGCCGACGCGCCCCTCGATCAGGCCGTCCGTGAAGAGCATCACGGCGCCGCCCGCCCCCACGGCCACCTCGGTGACGGGCCAGCCGGCGCCCCAGCCGGGCACGATGCCCAGCGCCGGTCCTCCGGGGACGGTGCGCAGCTCCACGCCGGCCGCGGAACGGATCAGGAAACCCGGGTGCCCGGCGCGCTGTACCGATACGGCGTGGGTGCCCGCGGGGCGGGTGAGGCAGACGAGGGTGGCGAAGATCTCCGGGCCGGAGCGTTCCGCCAGCAGGATCCGCTCCAGGAGGCCGAGCAGTTCGGCGCCGCGGGCGCCCGCCATCACGAAGGACCGCCAGGCCACGCGCAGGCACACGCCGAGCGCCGCCTCGCTGGGGCCGTGGCCCGAGACGTCGCCGACGACGGCGTGCGTGGCCCCGTCGGGTGTCTGGACGACATCGTAGAAGTCGCCGCCGAGCAGCGTCTGGGCCCGTCCGGGGTGGTAGCGGGCGCAGACGGTGACGGTGTCCGCCACGTCGTCGAGCAGCAGCGGGGTGGGCAGCAGGCCGCGTTCGAGCCGCGCGTTCTCCTCGGCGCGCAGTCGGCCCGCCTGGAGGGCGGCGGCCGCGAGCTCGGTGCGCTTGCGCTGGATCGCGTAGCGGATGGCCCGCATGAAGACGTCGGCCTCCAGGCGGCCCTTGACCAGGTAGTCCTGGGCCCCGGCCGCGACGGCGCTCAGCCCCGCCCGCTCCTCCGACAGGCCCGTCAGGACGACGACCGCGGCCTCGGCGGACACGGCGAGGACCTTCTCCAGCCCCTCCAGCCCCTGGGCGTCCGGCAGGTGCAGGTCGAGCAGGACGCACTCGGGGGCCTCGGCCTCCAGCAGGTGCAGCGCGTCGGCGAGGGAGCGGGCGCGGCCGAGACGGACCTCGATCCCGCTGTCCTCCACGAGTTCCTCGACGAGCACGGCGTCGCCCTCGTCGTCCTCGATGAGCAGGACGTACGGCGGTACGCCGTTCCACAGGGCCAGCGAGTCGTCCGGTTCTCCGGATTCCGCGAAGGACGCCTGCCGGGGCCGGATCACCGGCTGCTGCGGCGTGCGGGCGGCCGGGCGCTGGGCCCCGAGCCCGGAAATGCTCACCATGGCGTCGCGTCTGCCCCTTCTCATCTCGGACGGCGGACGCCCGACGGACGCCGGGTTGCGTCGGACAAGCCTAGAGTGATCATTTGCCGTCAGGCAATATTTTACGAACTCAATGATTCTGCCATGCCGACGGAGTGGCGGTGAACCGCCCCCGCGGACCGGTAGGGGCCGGGTGAATGCGGCCGTCAGGCGCTGTCGGGGACCTGTGTCGACGCCGGCGGGGCGGAGGCCTCCGTGGCCGCGGGCGGGGAGCCGGCCGGGTACAGGCCAGCGGCCGCCTCCCGGAACGCGGCCAGCCCCGTCATCAGCGCCTCCACCGCATCGGGCGCCATCCGCCCGAGCACGGCCGACAGCTCGCGCACCCGGATCGCCCGCCGTTCGTCGAGCAGGGTCCGCCCCTGGGGGGTGAGGCGCACCTCCACCTCGCGCCGCCGGGACGGGTGGGGCGAGCGGGCCAGCAGCCCCATGGCCTCCAGCCGGTCGCAGAGCCGGGTGACCGAGGGCGGACGGGAGCCGAGCACCTCGCCCAGGGTCCGCAGGTTGACGCCCTCGGCGGCCTCGACGGCGAGCAGCGCCCGCAGCTGCGACGGCGAGACGGCGGGTGTCACACCGTCCTGGCCCCTGGCGTGCAGCACCGCGAGGAGTTCCGCCGCGGCGGCCAGGGCCGCGGCCGGGTCCTCGTACGCGCCGGAGGGGCCGGGACGGGGCATGCCACCACTGTGCCACCGTCCGCCGCGGTCGGCCCCGCTGCCATGACCTCGCCGCTGTGCCCCCGCGCCGTGACCGTCGGCCGTGACCGCTCGCGGCTGCCGCCCGCAGCTACCGCTCGCCGACGCCCGCGTCCGTACCGGTCCGGCCGTGCCAGTCGAGGCAGACGACCATCGCGTCGTCCGAGGCGTCGACGCCGCCCCGGTACCCCGGCAGCTCCTCCAGCAGCGCCCGCGGCACCTGCGAGGGAGGCAGCAGCCGCGTGTTCATGACCGCCCGGGTCAGCGCGTGCAGACCGTACGGCTCCCCGGCGGGGGAGAGCACGTCGTACACGCCGTCGCTGAGGAAGAACAGCCGGTCCCCGGGCAGCACCCGGAAGCGCTGGCAGGTATAGACGGTGTCCTCGAACATGCCGAGCGGCAGCTGCGCCTCCAGACCGACCGGCTCCACGACCCCGCCGCGCAGCCGCCAGACCCGGGGCGACCCGGCGTCGATCACCTCCACCTCCCCGGTGTCCAGATCGAAGCGGAGCAGCAGCATCGCCACGTGCAGCCGCCCCTGGTACTGGCCGTAGAGGGCCTGGTCGGCCAGGGCCGCCTGGTCGGCGAGGCCGAGCCCGGCCCGCCGCGCGTTGCGCAGGGCGCTGACGGCGAGACTCGTCAGCAACGCCGCGTCGATGCCCTCGCCCATGCCGTTGTTGACGGTCAGCGTCAGATGGTCGGCGGAGGCCGACCAGTCGAAGCTGTCGCCGAAGATGGCGTACGCGGGCTCCAGTTGGGCCCCGAGGTCGTACTCGGGCCGGGAACACGACCGCCCCGGCAGCAGCTGCCACTGCATCTCGGCGGCCAGGGTGAGCCGCTTGGCCCGGCGCGCCTGCAGGAAGAAGTCGGTGTCGCGGTCGGCGACGAGGATCTCGTGGGCCAGCGCGTCGGCCACGTCCTGCAGCGGGCCGATGCGTCCGGCGACCGGGACCCCGGCCGGGTAGCGGACGCTCAGGACCCCCAGCCGGTCGCCGCGCACGCTCACCGGCAGGTGCACGACGGCCCCGTCCGCCCCGGCGACCACATGCGGCTCCTGGGCGCCGAAGGCCCGCCCCTCGGCGCTGTTGTACGCCGACACGGAATCGGTGGTGAAGGGCTGCGCCGTGACGGGCTGGAGCCGTGCCGAGGCGTAGTCCGCCATCAGCAGTTCGGCGCCGGCCGCTCCGTGCTCGCGGGCCAGGATGGCCCGGACCACCTCGAACAGTTCGTGCGGCGCGGCGCCGCGCAGCACACGCTCGACGCCCCCGCCGCCCACGGCCTTCCCGCCGCCACTGACCTTGCCACCGTTTCCGCCCTCGGTCACCGGCCCCGCACCTGTCTCTCTCGCAACTGCCAAGATGGGGGACTACGAAGCCGCCGGTCCGCCGGGGAGGGGCTGCGCGTAGTCCGGTAGGGAGTGTCACATGAGTCAGCGGTCGATCGGCTCCCCGAAGCCCGTCGTGTCGGCGGCGGCGCAGATGAGCGAGCTGATCGAGCTGTTGGAGGTGGTCTGGGAACGGGGCCGGGACACCGCCAGCGCCCCGCCGGTCTCCTCCGCACAGGCCCGGGTGCTGTTCCTCGTCGAGGCGAACGTCCAACTCAACCTGCGTGAGCTCGGCAGGCTGCTGGAGGCGGCCCCGCCGTCCGTCACCCGGCTCTGCGACCGGTTGCAGGCCGTCGGCTTCCTCGAACGGCACCCCGGGGCCGACGACCGCCGGGAGGTACTGCTCCGCCTGACGCCCACGGGCCGGACGTATCTCGAACGGCTGCGCGCCCGCAGGCAGGAGGTGCTGGCCGAGGCGATGGCCGCGATGCCGGAAGCCTCCCGGGCCGCTCTGGCGACGGGGCTCGCCGACTTCTGCGCGGCGGTCGCGAAGCCGCTCCGGCTGCCGTCCCCCGAGTCCTTCACCACCAGGACGGCCTGAACCGGCCCGGGCGTCAGCGGTGGCCGTCGCCGGTGGGCGTCAGCGGGCCGCAGTCGCCCAGCTGCCGGCCCGCACGGCGAACACCGTCAGCCGCCGGTTCACCGTGTCCCCGTGGCCGTCGAAGGCGACACGGCCCGTGACCCCGTCGAAGGCCAGCCGCGACACGGCCCGCGGCACCTCGGCCCGGGCGTTGCCCGGAAGGGTGCCGCCGTGGGCCGCCGCGACGGCCTTCACCGCTTCGATGAGGGTCCAGGCCGCGTCGTACGCGTACGGACCATACCAGCCGGCCTCCTCCGGGTACCCGGCCTTCCGGTACCGGGCGAGGAACTCCTGCCCCGCCGCCGAATCCGCGGCGGGCACACCGATGTTGGTCGCGAGGTCGCCCTCGGCCTTCGGGTTCGACGTGAGGTACTGCTGGTCGAAGATGCCGTCGCCACCCATCAGGGGGACGGTCACCCCCGCCTGCTTCAGCTGCTGGGAGAGCTGCGCCGCGGTGTCGTAGTAACCGCCGAAGTAGACGGCGTCGGCACCCGAGGAGCGCGCCCGCTCGGCGAGTCCGGCGAAGGCGCGTTCCTCCGGATCGACCTGCTCCGTACCGACGACGGTTCCACCGAGCTTGCTGAACTCGGCCCTGAACCCGGAGGCGAGGGCCGTACCGTGGGCGCTCGCGTCGTCGACCACGTAGAGCTTGGTCTTCTTCGCCTCGCGGTACAGGTACCGGGCGGCGAACGGCCCCTGGTCGACGTCCGTGGCCAGGGTGCGGAAGTACGTGGAGTACGGGCGGGTCCGGGTGCCCGCCGCCCAGTCGGGGCCGAGCGTCAGCACGGGGTCGGTGTTGCCCGGTGACACGACGGCCAGGTCCGCCTGGGCGAGCGGCGCCACCAGGGTCTTGGCGACACCGGAGTTGAGCGGGCCCACCACTCCCAGCACCTTCTCGTCGGACACGAACCGGGCGGCGTTGGCTGCACCCTTGGCGGGGTCGGCCCCGTCGTCCAGGGACTTGATCTCGAAGGTCACGCCGGGCACGTGCCCGGTCTCGTTGGCGGTCCTGACGGCCAGGTCGGCGGAGTTCATGACCCCGGTGCCCATCGCGGACAGGCCGCCGCTGAGCGGTGCGTCCACCCCGATCACCACGGTGACGGAGGAAGAGGAAGGGACCGCCCCACTGCCGGCCGAACCGCCGTTGCGGCGCGCGTCATCACCCTGCGTGAGGGTCCAGGTCAGGACGGAGCCCGCGGCGAGCGTGGCCAGCACCGTGCCGAGTACGACGGAGCGGCGGGTGAGGCTGCGCCGCCCCGCGGCGGGCCCCGCGCCCTGCTCCCGGTCCGGTGCGGTCTGGTGCGCCGTCGGCGCCTCGGACGGAGGCGCGGGCACGGTCGGACGGGTCGGCCGGTCCGGCACCGGGTGCTGCGGGACGCCGCCGGAGGCCTCGGCGTCCGCGACCGTGGGGGTCGGTGGCGGCGGGGGCGTCGTCGACGGTGCGGGCTCGGAGGCGGAGGTGGAGGCGGCCTCGGTGGCTGAGGCGGCCCCGGCCACCGGCTCCCGCTCCGGTACGTGGGGCGTCCGCGGGTCGGGGGCGGGCGCCGGAGCGCCCCCGGGCTCGCTCCGCTGTTCGTCGCCGTGGCCGTGGCCGTGGCCGTCGCCGCCGGCCGGTTCGGGCACGGGCACGGCCGGGGTGGAGTCCAGCACCGCTGCGAGCATTTCGGCCGCTTCCGCGGCGCCCGCACGCAGCGCCGGATCCTTGGTGAGGAGCGCGTCCAGTACGGGTGCCAGCGGGCCGGCATGGACCGGTGGCCGGTGAGGACGGGTGAACACGGCCACGGCGAGGGCGTGCAGGCCCTCCGCCTCGAACGGCGGGTGCCCCTCGACGGCGTGGTAGAGGGTGGCGCCGAGCGCCCACAGGTCGTTGGCGGCGGTGGGGCGCTTGCCCTCCAACTGCTCCGGGGGCATGTACTGGGGCGTGCCGATGACGATCCCGCTGTGGCTGAGCTTGGTCGTGGCGTCCGCGAGGTGGGCGATGCCGAAGTCCGTGAGGACGACACGGTCCTTGGTCAGGAGCACGTTGTCCGGCTTGATGTCGCGGTGCACGATACGCGCCTTGTGCGCCTCGGCCAGCGCGTCGAGCATGGCGGCGCCGATCTGCGCCACCCGCCGCACGGGCAGCCGGCCCCCGCTGCGGATCGCGGCGGCCAGCGACTCGCCGCGGATCAGCTCCATGACGATGACCGGAGCGCCCCGGTGCTCCACGACGTCATGGATGGTGATGATCCCCGGGTGGCTGAGAGTGACCGCTGCCCGGGCCTCGCCGGTGAACCGCCGCAGCAGCGCGGCACGGTCCTCGTCTTCCATGCCGGGCGGGAAGAGGATCTCCTTGACGGTGACCTCGCGCCCGAAAAGATGCTGGTCGACGCCGCGCCAGACCCGGCCCATGCCGCCTTGGCCGATGCGCTCGACCAGCTGGTAGCGGCCGGAGATGAGTTCGGGGGTGTGCTCGGTCACGCGCACACTGTAAGTCCTGATGGGCCGATCGGGTGCCGAAAGTATGGCTTGATCACGCCTGGGGGACGCGGGCGCGGGCGGGGGTGCGCAACGCCCTCGGGCAGGAGCGCAATGCCCTCGCATAGGGTGGGCCGACCCCGCCGGAACGGTCCGCGACCCCCGAGGAGCGACACCCCATGCACATGGTCTTCGCCGGCCGAATGATCGAGTGGCGTGGGCCTGCGCCGTTCTTCTTCGTCCCGGTGCCGGAAGAACAGTCCGCCGACGTCCGGGAGGTGGCCTCGGCCGCCACGTACGGATGGGGCGTCGTCCCCGTCGAGGCCCGCATCGCTGACGTCGCCTTCGGGACGTCGCTGTTCCCGAGGGACGGCGGGTACCTGCTGCCCCTCAAGAGCGCCGTCCGAGCACCGCTGGGACTGGCACCGGGGGACGAGGTCACCGTCGAGATGACCGTGGTCCTGCCGGGCTGACGCCGGTTGCGGGAGGTGCCCGCCGGGCTGCTGCCGCCGGTGGCCCGCTGCCCGGGGGCGGCGGTACGAGCGCCGACGCCGGGGGTTCGCCGGACAGCTGGTCTCCGGCGCGGGGAGGCGGCCGGGACGCGCGGTGTCCGGGTGCCGTACGGGACCGGCGGCAGCCCGCCGTCCAGCCGGGCCTGCCGCACGGCGCAGGGGGAGGACGCCGTGCGGCCGAGCCCGCACCGGAAGCCGTTCGCTTCCGATGCCACGCGTCTGACCCGGAACACCACCGCCAAACACCCTTGACGGCAACAAATATGAGGAGACGTCACGCGCGGAGGCCGGGGGAGCGGCTGTCCGGCCCCCTGCCCTGGGAGACCCTCGCGAACGACGGTTCCGGATCCGGCGACGACGACGTGCCGTCCAACGCCGGCACCGCGGGCGCCCGCGAGGCGTGCGCGCACCTTTCCGAGGATCCGGGCGAAGTGGGCCCGGGCACCCGCGTCGTCGGCCACGGCCGGCTCGCGATCACCGCACCGGGTGTGGGCCATGGAGCCTTCCCCGGCACGATCCGCCTCTGACTCCGCCTCCGCCTCTGACGTGCGGACGCCGGCCCGCGCGGCGGCAGCTTCCCGTGCCGGGTCAGCTCAGCCGGAGCGCCGTCGTGATGGTCTTGCCGTCGGCGCGGGTGCTGCAGTCGACGTGCTCCGCCAGGCGCTGGATGAGCGGCCAGCCGTACCCGCCGGGGTGGTCGACCGTCCCCGTACGCGCGACGGGCGGGCGCGGGTTGGCGTCGGCGATGGACAGCCGCAGGACGTCGCCGGCGATGTCGGCCCGGAAGGCGATGACCCCGTCACCGTGCCGGATCGCGTTGGTGACCAGCTCCGACGTCACGAGCAGTGCGTCCGCCGCGATGACGCTGTCGAGGCTCACGCCCGCCATGACCAGCAGTTCACGGACGCGTGCACGGGCCGCGGCCGCGGAGCCGGGCGGGGCCTCGGACGGTGGAGGTGGGTTCATGTTCATCGCCTGCCCCCGCCTGCACGGGTCGTACCGTGACAAGTCATACCGTGACAAGTCATACCGTGACGGGTCGTGCGCGGAAGCGGGACGGCGGTCAGCATGTCATCGCGGTTCCCAGGTTGTCCGCCATGCGGAACGCCGGTGCGGATCCGGTCACTTCGAACAGCCGCCGGACGGCGGTGTGCAGCGGGCCGGCGAGCACGAGCACCGGCCCCGCGGCCGCGTGGGCCCGCTGTGCGTCGAGCAGCGCGTGCAACACGGAGGAGTCCACGAACGGGGTGCCCGACAGGTCCACCACGGTCCGCGGCAGACCGCTCGCCGCGGCCCGCGCCAGAGCACGGGCCAGGAAGGGCGCGTTCTCCTCGTCGACTTCGCCGCGCAGGCTGATGACGGTCGCGTCGCGCTCCATGGTCGTGGTGACGACCTCTTCCTCTCCGGTCACCGGGACATCCTCCTACATGGCGCGGCGCCCCGGTGACCGGATACCCGTACGGGCCGGCGGACCGGCCCTCCGTCACCCTCAGGGGCCGGCCCTCGACACCGTGTCCACCCGTGGCCCGGTTGCACGGTGCACGGTCCATGGAGGATGGTTGCCGGAGGGCAACTGTTTGTCCCGAGGCCCACCCGACGTGATGAACGCGATGAAGAGGTGAGGGGTCCGCGCAGCGGGCCTTCAACGTTTGCTTCCTTCCACCGAGACGACACCGAGCTCGCCCACCGCGGGCCTGTCGTGGAGTCAGGCCCCCTATCCGGTGCTGGTCGCCGACGCCGACGCCGTCGTGGTCCATGCCAACGAGGCGGCCGGGCTGCTGTTCCCGGACGCCGGCCCCGGATCGGCGCTGGCGGACGCGGTCCCCGGCTGGCTGGCGTCGGCCCACGCCCGCCACACCGCCACCCTGCCCGCGCAGCGCCCGCCCGCCGGATCCGGCACCGTCCAGGGACCCGTCGGAGACCGCTCGTACGAGGCGCACCCGACACCTCGTGACGACGGCACGGTCGTGTGGTGGCTCCTCGACGACACCGACCACCGGCTCGCCCGGGAAGCCCTCTGGGCGGAACGGGAACGCACCGAGTTCCTGGTCCGCTCCTCCAACCTCCTGCTCTCGTCGCTGAACCTCGACCGGTGCATGGACGTCACGGCGCAGATGGCCGCCGACCACCTCGCCGACGCGGCCCTGGTGATCGCCCCCGCACACGGCCGCGACCTCCCGATCGTGACGTGCGTCCGCGGCGGCGGCCCGTCGGTGTCCCGCGCCGCCGTCGACCCCGAGGACGTGCCGGGGCTGGCCGAGGCGCTCCAGGGCTTCCCGCCCGTCCCCTCCCGGTGGCTCGACCCGTCCGCCGCACCGGCCTGGCTGGTGCCCGACGGCCTCGACACCCTGGGGTCGATCGTCATCACACCCCTGCCCGGGCACGGTGTCCCCGCGGGCGCCCTGGTGCTGCTGCGCGCCGACGGCGCCGCCGCGTTCACCGAGGGCGAGGAGGTGTTCGCCCGGCTGTTCGCCGCCCGCGCCGGCGCGGCGATGTCGGCCGCCCGCCTCTACGCGGAACAGGCCTCGATCACCGACACCCTGATGCGTGAACTCCTGCCGCCCTCCCTGCACCAGGTCTCCGGGGTCGAGTACGCCGGCGGCTACCGGCCCTCGAAGGATCACGAGCGGGTCGGCGGCGACTTCTACGACGTGCACCCCGCCGCCGAGGAGGGCGCCCCCTCCCTCGTCGTCCTCGGAGACGTGTGCGGCAAGGGCCTGGAGGCGGCGGTGATGACCGGCAAGATCCGCAACACCCTGCATGCGCTCCTGCCGATGGCCGACGACCACCACCGGATGCTCAGCCTGCTCAACACCTCACTCCTGAACTCCGAGAACGCCCGCTTCGCCACCATGGTGCTGGCCTCCGCGGCCCGGGACGGGAACACGGTACGGCTGCGCCTCACGAGCGCCGGACACCCCGCCCCGCTGATCCTGCGCTCCGACGGCCGGGTGGAGGAAGCCCCTACGAAGGGCACCCTCGTCGGCGCGCTTCCCCAGATCACCTCGGAGACGGCCCGTGTGACCCTGGCCCCCGGGGACACATGCGTGTTGTACACCGACGGCATCAGCGAGGCACGGGGAGGACCCATGGGCGGTGCGATGTTCGGGGAGGAGCGGCTGCGCCGCGCCCTGTCGCAGTGCGCGGCGATGCCCGCAGAGGCGGTGGTGGAGCACGTGCAGATGCTCACCGCCCAGTGGGTGGGCACCGGCCGCCACGACGACATGGCCGTCGTGGTGATCTCGGCGCCGCGCACCAACCACCTCAGCGCCGTGGACGGCCACACGCGCGGGAGGTTCACCGCGTGAGCCCGTACGACACCACGGCGCCGGCACCCGCACCGGTGGCGGCCCCCGCCGCGGCCCCCGTTGCGGCGCCGGAGCAACTACGCGCCCAGGTGTGGGAGTCGGTGATGGCCTTCGACGAAGCCGCCACGGTCGGCGCCGTGCTCCGCGCACTGGACGACGGCATGGCGGCGGAGGACCTTCTGCTCGACGTCATCGCCTCCGTACAGGGACGGGTCGGCCGGGAATGGGCGGCGAACCGCATCACCGTCGCCCAGGAGCACGCCGCGACCGCCATCAACGACCGCGCCGTCGCCGCCGTCGCCCTGCACCCCTCGGCGCGCACGGCACCGACACGCGGCCGGGTCACGGTGGCCTGCGTCGACGGCGAATGGCACGCCCTGCCCGCCCGGCTCCTGGCCGAGGTACTGCGCACCCGGGGCTGGCGCGTCGACTACCTCGGCGCGCAGGTGACCGCCCCGCACCTGGTCGCACACCTGCACCGCACCGGCCCGGACGCCGTGGCCCTCTCCGGCTCCCTCGCGACCCGGCTGCCCGCAGCCCACGCGACCATCACCGCCTGCCAGGCCGTCGGGACCCCCGTGATGGTCGGCGGCGCCGCATTCGGACCCGGAGGGCGCTACGCCCGCCTGCTCGGGGCGGACGTCTGGGCCCCCGACGCGCGCGCCGCCGCCGACGAGCTGGCCCGCAGCCCGCTCCCGCGGCCCCGGCCCGGCCACCAGGCCATCGACGACCTGCCCCACCTCGACGACCAGGAGTACACGCTGGTCGCCCGCAGCCGTCCGCGACTGGTCCGGGAGGTGCTGCGACGACTGGAGGACGCCCATCCGGCGGTCCGCGCCTACACCGAAGCGCAGCGCGAGCGGACGGCCGAGGACCTCTCCCACATCGTCGAGTTCCTTGCCGCCGCCCTCTACACCGGTGACGAGGACGTCTTCTGCGGCTTCCTGCAGTGGACCGCCGGAGTCCTGGACGCCCGCGGAGTCCCGGCCGGCTCCCTGCTGCCCGCGCTGGAGCTGCTACAGCGGGAACTGGAGGACTTCCCCCGCGCCACCGCCACCCTGCGGGCCGGAGCCGCCCGCCTGACCCGTACCCCTCTCACCGCTGCCGGGACCGCTGAATGACGAGCCTGCCCTCCACCCCGCTCGGCCTGACGTACTCCGCCTCGCACGAAGCCGTGCGCGTCGAGCTGACCGGCGACCTCGACCACCTCCACGCCGACCTCCTCGTCGAGGCCGTCGACCGGCTGCTCGCCGCGCATCCCGGGCTCCGGGACCTGCGGCTGGACTGCGCCAAACTGACCAGCGTCGACTCCAGCGGCCTGTCCGCCCTGCTGATGGTCCGCCGACGCACCGACACGGCGGGCGCCGGACTCCACCTCGACGGCCGGACCGTGCAGTTGGACCGCATCCTGGAGATCACCGGCACCCTGGACCACCTCACGGCACCGGGCCCGGGCGCTCAGGCCCTGCGCCGCACCGGCGGCGGCGCGTGCGGCGGTCCGGCCTGCGGCGGCCCCGCCGAGGACAGCCTTCCCGCAGCTCCCTCCGGCGGCTCGGAGCCGAGTGCCTGAGACCGCGTCGGCGAGCGCGGTGTGTGACCATCGCAGGATTCACTCGTTCGACGGCTGGCCGCCGGAAGCCGCCACGTCACCGGGATCACGGTGACCGGAGCCGTCCGCGCCGACAGCTCCGACCGGACCCTCGCCGCACCCTGGCCCGGCCCGGCCGGCGCCGTGACCCTGACGGGCACCCTCGCCGGCGGCGGAACCGTCACCGCGCTCGACGGAGCCGGGGGGCGGCCGCGACTGACCGGCCGCTACCACCGCATGCGGACGTTCTCCGCCCAGCCCAACAGGCCGTCGACCGCGATCCGCCGGCCCCCGTCCTCGCGGACGGTTCCGGCGTAGTGGCCGAAGCACTGGTCGGTGCGGTTGCCGACCGGCCCGGCGTCCGTGCGGACCCGCCGTACGTGGAACGGTGTGAACCGCAGGTCCACCTGCCCGGCCCCGCCGTCGTGGACGGTCCACGACGCCAGGGGGTCCTCGGGCGCGAAATGCCAGTCGAGCTCCGTGCCGATCTTGGTGAGCCGGCCGTCGACGCACAGCGCGTTCTCCGTCGAGCCCGTGCCCCGGGTCCACTCGCCGCCGAGCTGGATGCCGACCGTGTGTCCGTCCGTACGGCCGGAAGCGGCACCCCAGTTCCAGCGCACGTGCCGGGGCCACCGCCCGCGCCCGTGGTCCAGTACTGCCCAGGCCCCGTCCCCGAACGGCAGGACGTCGGCCCCGACAGTGACGGTGCCCGTCGCGGGGCGCGCCGTGTGCTTGGAGGTGTACTGGAAACGGCGGTCGCTCCACGGGACGACCACCGAAAGGGTCTCGTGCCCGTCGGGCAGTGCGGCGAACAGATCGACCTCGACGGGTACCCGGCCGGGCCCGAGGCAGCGCGCCGCCAGCCGCGTGCCGCCCGGCTCTTCGGCGATCCTGATGCGGACCTGGCCGCGGACGGGCCGCTCGGGCCCCACCACGAGGGGCCGCGTCCCCGCGGAGCCGGCGATGGTGTCGGGCAGGCGCACGCCGCGGCCGCCGGGGACGATGGCGGTCCGCTCGAACTCCCGCCGTCGGCCGGGCCCGAACTCCAGCACGTAGACGGAGTTCAGCGCCAGGTAGTCGAGGTCGCTGACGGTGAGGGCGACCAGGTGGGTCGGCGTCGTCACGCACCAGTACTCCCACCGTTTGGTACGGCCCCAGCCCGGGATGGCCGAGCGGTGCAGAGGCCGGCGCGACCAGCCGATCGCGGCGGGATCGAGCCTGCCGTCGGGGAGGCACAGGCCGACGGGACGGATTATCTCACGTTCGTACGTGGCCATGCGCGGACCCTACGCGGCCGCGCGAGCGGTGGTCGAGGGGGCCGCGTCCGCGGACGTGCGGCGGGGGCGACCGCTGTGGTCGCCCCCGCCTGTTCATCACTGCTCAGACGTCACGCGCCGTTCGCTGCGCGCAAATCCCTGCGGGCAGGTCCTTGCGGGCAGGTCCCTGTGATCAGAACTGCAGCGCCCAGGAGTCGATCTTTCCGGTGTCGAGGTTGGCGTTGTCGTTCACCCGGAGCTTCCACACGCCGTTGGCGACCTCGGAGGAGGCGTTGACGGTGACGGTCTTGATGATGTTGTCCGCGCTGCCGCCGGAGCGGTTGTGCAGGTTGTACAGGGTGCCGTCGGGAGCGACCAGGTCGACCTTGAGGTCACCGATGTAGGTGTGCTTGATGTCGATCGCGACGCTCAGCGCCGCCGGGGCGTTGCCGGTGACCCCGCTGACGGTGACGGGCGATTCGACGGTCGCGTTGTCGCTGATCGCGTAGTCGGCGGTGTTCTCGAAGCGCTTGCCCGGCGGGACGGTGCCACCCTCACCGACGTTGAGCAGCAGGTTCGGGGAGCCCGTACCGGGGCTGGTCACCACGTTCGGGGTCGCGGCGCCCACCAGGGCGTCACGGACCTGCGCCGGGGTGCTGGAGGTGTTCTGCGACAGGTAGAGCGCCGCCGCCCCGACCACGTGCGGCGTGGCCATCGAGGTGCCGGAGATGGTGTTGGTGGAGGAGTCCCCGGTGGCCCACGCGGAGGTGATGGAGGAGCCCGGCGCGAAGAGGTCCAGGACGCTGCCGTAGTTGGAGTAGCTCGCCTTGGCGTCGGTGTTCGTGGTGGCGCCGACGGTGATGGCCTCGGCGACGCGGGCCGGGGACTTGGTGGAGGCGTTGGTGGACTCGTTGCCCGCCGCGACGCCGTAGGTGATGCCGGAGGCTATGGAGTTGCGGACGGCCGTGTCGAGCGCGGAGTCGGCGCCGCCGCCGAGCGACATGTTGGCGACGGCCGGCTTGACGGCGTTGCGGGTCACCCAGTCGATGCCCGCGACGACCTGGGCGGTCGTGCCGGAGCCGTTGTTGTCGAGGACGCGGACGCCGACGATCTTGGCCTTCTTGGCCACGCCGTAGGCCCCGCCCGCGACGGTACCGGCGACGTGCGTGCCGTGGCCGTGACCGTCCTGGGCGGTGTTGTCGTTGTCGATGGCGTCGAAGCCGTAGGAGGCACGGCCGCCGAAGTCCTGGTGCGTGATGCGCACGCCGGTGTCGATGATGTACGCGGTGACGCCCTCGCCGGCTTTGTCCGGGTAGGTGTAGCTCTGATTCAGCGGCAGGGCCCGCTGGTCGATCCGGTCCAGGCCCCAGGACGGCGGGTTCGGCTGGGTGGCGTCCACGGTGAAGACGCGGTCCTGCACGACCGACTGGACGGCGGGGTCGGCGGCGAGCCTCCTGGCCTGCGCCTCGGAGACCTTCACGGAGTAGCCGTTGAGGGCCGAGCTGTAGGTCCGGTCAATCGTCGCGCCGTACCGCTTCGCCACGGCCTTGCCGCTGTCCGCGGTGGAGCGGGCGGCGGAGTCCTTCAGGGTCACGATGTAGCTGCCGGAGATGGTTCCCGCGGCGCCGGCGTTCTCGATGACGCCCTGCGCGCCGCTGTCGGCGGCGGAGGCGGGCAGGGCGGCGGCCGCGCCGAGCGCGAGGGCCACGACGGCGGTCGCGCTGATGCCGGCGAGCTTCCGGCGGGTGTGACGCATCACGGACATGTGGGGGGTCCTCCTTGTGGGCGGTGCACTTCGGGGATGGAGCGGAGGCGACGGCCGACGCGAACCGCCGGCATGTGCGGCCATGCGTGCTCTATGGCCGGTACATGACAACCCGTCAACTCGCCTTCGCCTCCGAAAGGTTGACCCACCCCCGGCCCGCCCACAAGAGGCCGGCGGGCGCGTAACATCCTTGCCATGCTCCGGCCATGATTCGGCAAAGACGCGCCGCACATGACGCGGGCACGGCCGGCGTGCCGGGCGAAGGGGCGTATACGAGCCGAACGCGTCCCCGTACTGCTGATGCGGCCCGGACGGCGGTGGTGGTGCCGGGGCTCGGTTTCAGGCCGGGGACGGGTGTGACGCCCGCCCGGGTCGGCGCGGAAGCCCTCCTGTGGCGGCGGGCCTCGTAGCGGCCGCTGCCTGCGGCCTCCCGGACGCGGCTGGCGGAGGAGCGCACTCCGCAGATCCGGCGGGAGCGACGGGTTCACGCCACGCGGACGCGCCCTGCCGAGCGTCCCGGCCGTACGGGACGGGATCGGATCACGGCTGCCGAGTCCGCTGGGCGGACGGGTCCGGCACCCGGTCGGGAGGCGGGGGAGCGGCACGGAGCCGCCGGGGATCGCCTACCGAGGTGCCAGGGCGCCGAGTTGTGAAATTTTCGTGAGCGGGAGGGTCGCGCCGGGGCGCGGTTTCACAGGGAGGTGGTGGTGAGGGTGGCGAGTGCGGCTTGGTAGTGGGTGGGGGCGGGGAGGTCGGTGAGGTGGTAGCCGGGGACGGCCGGGGGGTGGGGGCGGGTGCTGACGTAGGGGTGGGTGAGGCCGCCCGCGAGTCCGGTGCCGGTGGCTTTGAGGCAGGCTTCCTTGCGGGCCCAGCAGCGGGCGAGTGCGGTGGGTCGTCGGTTGGTGGGGAGGGCGGTGAGCTCTTGGGTTTCGGTGGGGTGGAGGGTGTGGAGGAGGTCGGTGACGGTTCGTGGGGTGGGGTGTTGTTCGATGTCGATGCCGACGGGGGTGGTGGCGAGGGCGATGTAGGCGTGGTCGCCGCTGTGGGAGAGGGAGAAGTGGAGCGGGTTTCCGGGGATGTTGGGCCGGCCGTGGGGTGCGCCGCAGCAGGGGCAGTTCTCGCGGGTGAGGTGGATGGTGTGGGGTGGTTGGTGGAGGTAGGCGCCGAGGAGGGTGCGCAGGGCGAGGTGGGAGGTGGTGTAGCGGTGTCGGTGGCCGGGGTCGCGGAACCGGTCGGCGCGTTCGCGTTCCTCTGCGTCGAGGATGTGGTGTGCGTCGGTGACGGCGTGGCCGCCGACGGTGGTGATGGTGGTGTTGAGGGCCCAGACGACGGGTGTGGTGGAGGTGGGTGCGGGCCCGGGGACGGCTGGGTTGGGGCCGAGTTGGTGGAGGTTCTCGATCACCCGTTTGAGGGTAGTCGAGACGGGCGGAGCGTCCGTTCGACCGGGATCCACAGCTGGAAGTCGGTTGCCGGGCCGACATGGACCGGCCGGGTCCGCAGCAGCTCCGGACCCGGCCGGCTCGTGTACGGGTTGGAGGGGAACCACAGGGTGAACACGTCGCGCCAGAGCTCCTGGACGGCACTCGGATAGGGACCGTGATGGTCGAAGACCGCCCAGGTCCCGGCAGGGACGTCGAGGGCGTCGAGGGCGTCGGCGGCGTCGGGGGTGTCGGCGGTGTCGGGGGTGTCGAGGTCGTGGGGTTCGCCGGGTTCGCCGGTGGTCGCTTCGGGCCGGGTCGCGACACCGACCCAGTAATCCGCGTGGGCGCCCTCCTCCCGACTGCCGGTCAGATACACGAACGCCGACAGGATCCCCTCCGGCTCCGGGAGACCGCGGAGTTCCTTCATCCGTGCGATCGTCCGTGCGTCCAGGCTCTCCACATGTGCCATGGCGGCCGCGTTGACCCCGTCGTGCACGAGAGGGACCGTGGTCTTCGTGCCGACGACCCGGAACGGCTCCTTCTCCACGATCCGGTAGCGCATGCTCGTACTGCCCTCCACGACGACACGGAAGGACATCCGCGGTTGCGCCGTGAGCACCGCTCCCGTACGGCGGGCCTCGCCCGGACCGATGCCGTGCACCGACCGGAACGCCCGGGCGAACGCCTCGCCCGAGCCGTACCCGTAGCGCACCGCGATGTCGAGCAGCGTCAGGTCTCCGGCGAGCACCTCGGCCCCGGCGAGCGTCATGCGCCGCCGCCGCACGTAGGTGGGGAGGGGCATCCCGGCCAGGGCGGAGAACAGCCGCCGGAAGTGGTACTCCGGCACTGCGGCGATCCGGGCCACCTCGGCCATGTCGATGACGTCCTGGTCGAGGCGGTCCTCCAGGTGGTCCAGGCCCTGTGCGCGTTGATCCTGGCCGACCGGGGCGAGCTGGACCTGGCCGCGCCGGTCGCCGCCTACTGGCCCGAGTTCGCGGCCGCGGGCAAGCAGAACGTGCTGGTACGGCATGTGCTGTCGCATACTGCAGGGCTCCCGGACCTGGCGGGGCCGACGACCGTGGAGCAGCTCTACGACTGGGAGAGCGTGACGTCGGGGCTGGCCGCGCAGACGACCGAGTGGAAACCGGGAACGGCCGCCGGCTATCACGCGCTCACCTTCGGGTTCCTGGTGGGTGAGATCGTCCGCCGCGTCACCGGCCGCAGCCTCGGTGAGTTCTTCGCCGACGAGGTCGCAGGGCCGTTGGGTGCGGACTTCCACTTCGGGCTCGGCGCCGAGCACGACCGCCGAGTCGCACCGCTCGTCCCGCCGCCGTCGCTGACCGACGCGTACGCCTCCAGGGCGCCGCTCGGGCCGGACGGCGTACGCCGGGAGTACCCCGGTGCGGCGATCCGCGTCCGGGACATCAACTCCGCGGCCTGGCGCCGGGCGCAGATCCCGGCGGTGAACGGCTTCGGCAACGCCCGGTCCGTCGCCCTCGTCCAGTCGGTACTGGCCAACCGCGGGTCGGCGGGCGGTGTGCGGCTGCTGTCGTCCCGGGGCTGTGAGCCCGCGTGGGAGGAGGAGTTCCACGGCGAGGACCGGGTCCTGCGGACGCCGGTGTCCTGGACCACTGGCTTCGGCAGGTTCGGCACCGCCTTCGGATGGGGCGGATGGGGCGGCTCACTGGTCGCGAGCGACCCCGGCTCACGCATGACGGTGGCCTACGTCATGAACCGGATGCTCGACCGGGACACGCAGGAGGACAACCGCGGACTGGAGATCATCATGGCTGCCTACGGCGGACTGCAGTGACAGCCCGCCTGCCCCTCACGTCCCGGGCGCGGGCGCTGTTGGCGCCGTCGGTGTGGACGGTGCAGCGGCCCGCCCGGGGGCGACGGCCATGCTGCGCAGCCCGAGCCCGGCGGCATCGGCCCTGCGCTGCAGTTCCGTGGCGAAGTAGAGGTTGGCCCGCTTGGACTGGATGGAGGTGGACAGGGGCCGGTGGCCGCGCTCGGCGTCGGGGTTGCCCAGGTCGAACCGGGCGAACCGCTGCCCCTCGCTGCTGACCGTCGTCGGGCGCGGCAGGAGGATGCGCGCCGCCGTACTGGCGGCGGCCATCACCGGGCTCACGCAGACGGGGTGCGCAGGCCAGGCGCGGCCTGGGGGTGGTTGGGGCGGCAGGGGTGCGCGTGCGCTACAGGGTGTGATGTGGGTAACGTCGGGTCATGGGTTTCGGTGGTGTGAGTGGTGGTCAGCGGCGCGGGCACGTACTGCTGTTGGCGGGGGACGCAGCGATACGCCGTGGCGGCGTGCTGGTGGCTCCCGGCGTGAACGTGGCCGCGTTGGCGATGGTCCCGGCGGATGCGCTGCTGGGGTGTGGGGTGCCGGCCGACATGGTGTGCCTGGAGGGAGTACGCGATCCGAACACGGTGTTGGCACGGCTGCGGGTGGCGGTGGCCGCGGAAGGGCCGCTGTTCGTCTACGTATCCGGGCGGTTGACAGCTGATCGTCGCGGTCGCGGTCGGGGTCATGGTCGTGGCCGCGGGCTGTTCGTGGCGCTGGCGGGGACGACGGCGGCCAGCGTCCGGTACACGTCGTTGCCGTGGGAGTGGCTGCTGGGGGAGCTGCGTTCACGTACGGCGGGTGAGACGACGGTGGTGGTCGACCTGGTGGCGGACAAGGCGGCGTGGCCGCTGGTGGAGGAGACCGGGACGCTGCCGGGGCTGGCCGGCCTTGCGGGGGTGGAGGCGTTCGGGGTGGTGTGCGGGCCGGGTGCCCCGGCGGCGGTCGGCGGGGTCAGCGGGTACACACGGCAGTGGATCGACCAGCTACGGCGCGCTCCGGTGCGGCCGTCGAACGTGGAGCTGCATGTCCTGGCGGCGGGGTCGGCCGGGCTGGCGCCGGGCACGCTGGTGGTGCCGTCCGCACGGGAGCTGGAGACGCGCTCCGTACCTGCTCCTGTTCCTGTTCCTGCTCCGGAGCCTGTGGCTTTTTCCGGGACCGCGCGGGTTGTCGAAGCAGCGGAAGCGGTGACCGGTTCCCTGCCAGTGGTGGGGACGGAGGATCCGCGGGCACGTTTGCATGCGCTGGCGATGAGAGGCCGCCATGCGGAGGCCGACGCGCTGGCGAGGACATGGGAACGGTGGGTGGTGGAACGGTCGGGGCAGGCCTCGGCAGAGGCGGTGCAGTGCGGGGAGATCCGGGCGGATCTTGCGCGGATGGCGGGTGATTTCGCCGCGGCGACCCGATTGTGGACGGCTGCGGGGCGGGCTCGGCTGGCATTGCAGGGCGCGGATGCGGCCGAGGTCCAGGACGCGGCGGCAGGTGCCCTGTACTGCTGGACGCAGCTGAAGGACCGGGCTGGGGCGCTGGAGCTGGGACCCGCGCTGGTGGGTCTTCTGCGTGCGCTGCCGTTGCTGGACCCGGACCGTCTACGCCTGGCCGAGCGCCGACTGGAGACGCTGCGTACCCCGGCCGGCGCTCCGCATGGCTCCCGCGTCGTACGGTCCTGACCTTCTGCCGACGCGAGTATCGAGGGGGGCCGACTCATGTGCGGGTCAGTACCTGGGGCCACGCCGCCGAGGCCGACATCCACTTCGGCAAGGCTGAGGACATCGGCCTACGGGCTTACGGGCTACGGGCTTACGGGGGGTGTCGGGCAACCGCCCGCTTCTCAGGAGGCCAGGCGTGCGGGCAGCCCCGCCTCGGCACGCCAGTAGTCCGCGTGGCGCGGGTCGGCCGGCCAACCCCGTTCTTCCGGTCCGGGCGGAGTCAACGACGCGTGCAACATCCCGCAGGAATGCCACGTCGGCAGGCGACAGGCCGGGAATCAATGTGGTCAGAGGGACGTCGTCGAAGCATTCTCGCTGCATGCACCGATCATTCGTTCTGGCCGGCTCGGCGGCGGCATCGGGGTCATGGTTTCGGCGGACGGGCATTCGGCGGGTGGCGGGTGGGTGTGGATACTGCTGGGCATGAGGTTCTCGCCTGTTGCCCGAATCCACTTGATGATCACCTTCGTGTTGGTGATGTGCGGAGTGGCGGGTGGGGCCTGCCTCGGCTTGCTGCTGGGTGGGCGAGTGACGGGGGTGCTGGCTGCGACGGCGGCTGGGCTGGGCGCGGGGGTCGGATCGTTCCTGTCGCGCCGCCACGTGGCCGCCTTCCTCAGCCCTGCCCCTGCTCCTGCTCCTGCCCCTGTTCCGGCCGCTGCGCCTGCCCCTGCTCCCGTCGCTGTCGCGGGTGCGGGGGTGGGTGGATATGCCGAGGGGGTCGCGGATGCGGTGCTGGTCAGCATTGCGGTGTACCAGGCGGCGGTCTTCCCGGTGACGGCTTTCGGGGTCAGTGAGGAGGAGCGCGTGGCGCGGCGGGGCGTCGCATACCGTGTCTGTGCGCATGAGGGTCTGCCGCAGGCCGTGCGGGTGTCGGCGGCTGCGGCGTTGGAGGCGGTTGATCAGGGCGTGGATGCCGAGCGGGCGCATGCTGCGGTGAGGGCGTTGTCGTTGGCCGTCTACGACCAGCGTGCCGCACGCTGACCCTGCCCTGGCGCAAGGGTCTGGGGGCTGGATCGGTTGGGTGGGGGCGGGGGTGGGGTGGGCTTGATGGAGACTCTGCGGCCTGGTGACCCGTCGGAGATCGGTGGATACCGATTGCTGGCGCGTCTGGGTGAGGGTGGGATGGGCGAGGTCTTCCTGGCCCGGACGGCCTCGGGGCGGCCTCTCGCGCTGAAGACCGTGCACCGGGATCTGAGCGCGGATGCGGGTTTCGCCGAGCGTTTCGACCGGGAGATCCGTACGAGCGACCGGGTGCGGGGCGCTTGGATGGTCTCGGTGGTTGACTTCAGTCCGCCGGGGGCCGTGTTGCAGTGGCTGGCGACGGAGTACGTAGCGGCACCGTCGCTGGCGGAGTGGGTCCATCGGCACGGGCCGTTGCCGCTGCCCCCTCTGTTGTCTCTGGCCCGGGAGCTGACGGCTGCGCTGGTCACGGTGCAGGCTGCCGGGGTCGTTCATCGCGACATCAAGCCGGCGAATGTGCTGTTGGGCCGCGAGCGTCCCTTCCTCATCGACTTCGGCATTGCCCGCGTGGTGCGCGATGCCCGCTACACGCAGACCGGAGCGGTCATCGGGACTCCCGGCTACCTCGCACCGGAGCAGGCCACCGGCGCTGTCGCCTCCGCTCCGGCGGATGTGTTCTCTCTCGCTGCGGTGCTGGTTCATGCGGCGGCGGGGCGCGGCCCGTTTCTGGCGGCGGGTGAGGAGCTGACGCTGCCGGCTCTCCTCTACCGAATCGTTCACGAGGAGCCCCGTCTGGACGGTGTCCCGGGGGATCTGGCGCCCTTGCTGCGGGATTGCCTGGCCAAGGATCCGGCAGCGCGCCCCACCGCGGCGGAACTCCTGCAGCGCCTGACGGCTGCGGGGCCGGCGGCCGGGGAGTGGGGGACTGCGGTGCCGGCTGCCCTGGAGGCTGATGTCGCGCGCCGCGAGGCCGAACTGGCCCGGCTGCTCACTCCGCCGGTGGTGGCGGTACCTCCGGTGCCCGCGGCCCCACCGGCTGTACCATCGCTGGCCACACCTGCCACGCCCTCCCCACCTGCCACACCTCCCACGGCGTCCGGCGGCGGGTGGTTCTCGGGTCGGAGCCGGCTGCTGGCCGTAGGCGGTGCGGTTGCCGTGGCGGCGATTCTGGCCTTCTTCCCACTACGGCTGCTCATGGACGGCGACCGAGACAATGGCGGTGGCGACAAGCCCACCCAGTCCCCGACCCCGTCCCTGACCCAGACCCCGGCCCCGGTCGCGTCTGCGTCGGTATCGGGGCCGGAGGTTCTGCCTGCGGCGTGGGTGGGCACCTGGACCGGCACCGGTCCGGGGACGCCGGAGGCGGACGGTGTCACTCGGGTCAGGGCGGGTGCGTTCTCGGTCACGGTGACCTTGAACGCGGGGGCGGTCGGCGAGGTCGTGGGCCGGCAGGTCAGTGATGTCAAAGAGCTGGTCACCGGGCGGAACCTGGGTTGCACCGAGGCGTTGGAGCTGCGGCAGATCCGCCAGGACTCCGCTGTCTTCGCTGCGGTGACCAGTCATCCCACCGACCGTTCGGCGACGTTCGAGTGTCCCCGGGGCAACCTCTACGTCCTCACGATGACGCAGCCCGACCGGCTGGCGTTGGAGTCGGAGGGAGCCCAGTCGGCGGGCGCCCCCGAGGCCCTCACGCGCCGAGGCTGACCGACCGAGACTGGCCGACCGCGACTGGACGGGACTGACCGACCGAGACTGGCCGACCAGGACTGACCGGGACTGGCCGACCGACGCTGACAGATCAGGCGGCCGGGGGAGGGCGGTGCCAGGCTGGGAGGAGGCCCATCTGCACACCGGCACAGCGCGGCATGCAAAGGAGTGTCATGTCCTACACCGTGAACGGCGCTGCGGCCCCCGGCCGGCTGCGTACGGCCCTGGGAGCGGCCGCCGCCGTGGTAGCCCTGCTTGCTGCCGCGGCACCGGCCGCCGGAACTGAATCCGCTGCTGTTGCAGCGCCTGTGCGTGCGCCTGTACCTCCGTGCGGCAGCGGTCAGCTCGCGGCGGACGGCGCCGAACGCCTGGGGGCGAACGCGGTGCGGATCACCGTCGTCAACGAGGGATCCGAGGCGTGTGTCCTGCGCGGCCACCCTGCCGTCGCCCTGGCCGGCCAGGGCTCGCCTGCCCGTGCCAAGTCCCTCACGGTCGTCCGTATGGGCCCGGCGCGTCCGGTGGAGCTGCCCCCCGGCGGTGCGGCCCAGACCCGCATTTCCTTCACGCCGGTACTGGGCGAGGCCGACGGCTACTGCGCCTCGGGTGCCGAGCCCTTCGCCGCGCCCTCGATGGTCCTGGGTGTCGCGGGTGCCCGTCTCCAGCTCGCACCGGACGACGGCGGAAACTTCGCCCTGTGCGGCACCGTGGTCCGGGCCACCGCCTTCCGCCCCGCCTCCTGACCCCGGCGTCCGCGGCGGTACGCGCTCAGCGGGGGTTCCAGTGGGCGCGGGTGGCGCCGAAATGGGTCTCGTGTGCCCATACGTGGTTGCAGCTGGGGCACTGGAGGTGGAGGAGGCTGCCGGTGTTGGCGAGAAGGTAGCGCCAGTGCGTGGGGCAGGTCCGTTGCTGCGTGCAGGGCTCGCAGTGGTTGCTGTCGCGGCAGTGGGGACAGGGTGCCCAGGCGCGGCGTCCGGGGTCGGCCTGCGGGTCAAGGGGTAGCACGATGGTCTCCGCGAGCGGGGAGTATCCCGGCTGCGACGAGGGTGTCGTGGATCTGTTGCTGCTCCGGATCGAGCCCGGAGTACAGCAGGTCGTAAGCGGCTTCTTCACCGAGGAGCACCTCGACCGGGTTCCAGTCGGGGCCGAGGGCTTCCATCATGTGGGCGCGCCGGAGTGTCTCGTGGGGGGTGAGGTCGAGCTCGAAGTCGACCGGCGAGGACGCGGCAGGTTCGTGGGGGGCCATGTCCTCGAAGTTAGGTAGCCCTTCCTTGGCCGGTCAAGGGAGGGTGGCCGGAGTCACAGCCGCCCCACCAGCGTCCCGTCCCCCAGCCCCCGTGCACGGCCACACGTCACGTCACGCCCACCCTTCCCACCTCCGACCCCCGAGCCCGCCCCATCTGCCGGCCCGACTTTGTCTCCGTTCCCGAGTCCACCCCCCGCACGGGCCTCGAACCACATGGGCCTCGGCATTCTCGTGACTCGGGCTGGGCGGGGCGGCTGCTCATGCCTGTGGGGTGGGGTGGGGTGTGCGGGGTGTTGTTGTCGGGGTGCGGTTACAGGGACGCGGGGAGGGTCGGCCGTCGGGTGGGCCTGGTAGAGACCTCATCCGCGAGTACCTGGGGCAGGCTTCGGGCCGGGCCGTGCTTGCTGAGGGGGTGCGGCTTCTGTTGGGTGGGGGAGGTTGTCCCGTGTCTGCCCTTTGGCCTGCCGAGGCTCTGTGCCCTGGTTCGGTGTGTCGGCTCCGCGTTTGGTTTCGCATCCGGGTTCTGGCTTGGTTTGGGTGCCTGTCCTGTCCTGGGGTCTGTTGTTGGCCCCGGCTGCCCGGTTCGGTCTGCCTGCCTGCCTGCCTGCCTGCCTGTCTGCGGTCGGGCCTGGCTGTGCCTCGGCTCGGTCCGCTCTGGGTCGGTCTGTTTGCCTTTTGGTGGGGCCTGGCCTGACCGGGCCTTCGGCTTGGGTCTGGGGGTGCCCGTGTCCGTGTCCGTGTCCGTGTCCGTGTCCGTGCTGGTGTCTGTGTGTGTCTGTGTGTGTGGGTGTGTGTGGGTGTGTGGGGTGGTGGTTAGAGTCCGAGGGTGATGGCGGCTCGGGTCATTTCGGCGGTGGTGTTGATGTNTGTGGGTGTGTGTGGGTGTGTGGGGTGGTGGTTAGAGTCCGAGGGTGATGGCGGCTCGGGTCATTTCGGCGGTGGTGTTGATGTTGAGTTTGGTGCGGATGCGGCGGAGGTAGGCGTCGACGGTGTGGGTGGAGAGTCCCATGTGGCGGGCGGTTTGGTGGTAGGTGTGTCCGGCGGCGATGTGTCGGAGTGTTTCCTGTTCGCGGGGTGCGAGTTCGGGTGCGGGTTCGGGTGCGGGTGCGGGTGCGGGTGCGGGTTCGGGTGGGGGTTGGGGGGTGGGGTTGGGGGTGGTGGTGTGGGGGGTGGTGGGTGTGTGGGTCATGGGTTTTCCTCTGCCGGGGGCGGCTGGGTCGTCGCTGCTCGCGTCCTCGGAAGCAGGAGAAGGACATTTGGCGGAATGTCCTTTTTGTTCTCTTGTGTAGAGCGTGGCTGTGGGAGTTCATGGGGTTGTCTGTCGTCTGTCACAGGCGTGTGACAGGCCCCGGTGGGGGTGTTTGCGGCCCCGGCCGGCCCGGTTCGGCCCCCTCCCTTCCTCTACTCCCTTCCCGGCCCCGCCTGGTCCCGGCCCCGGCCCGGTCCGCCTCTCCCGGCTCTCCCGGCCCGGCCGGCCCCGCCCGGCCCGGGCCCGCCTGGCCCGGTCTTCCCGGTCCGG
>NZ_LBMK01000002.1:2017564-2018230 GCF_001005295.1 Streptomyces yangpuensis
TGCCTGGTTCCGGCCCCGGCCCGGTCTTCCCGGCCCTGCCTGGTCCCGGCCCGGTCCGCCTCTCCCGGCTTTCCCGGCCCGGCCCTGCCTGGTCCCGGCTCGGTCCGCCTCTCCCGGCTTTCCCGGCCCGGCCCTGCCTGGTTCCGGCCCTGCCTGGCCCGGTCCCGCCCGGTCCCGCCTGGTTCCGGCCCCGGCCCGGTCTTCCCGGCCCTGCCTGGTCCCGGCTCGGTCCGCCTCTCCCGGCTTTCCCGGCCCGGTCTTCCCGGTCCGGCCCTGCCTGGTTCCGGCCCTGCCTGGCCCGGTCCCGCCCGGTCCCGCCCGGTCCCGCCTGATTCCGGCCCTGGTCCGGTCTGCCTCTCCCGGTCGGGTCTGTCTTTCCCGGTCCGGTCCGGGTCTGCGGGGTGGGGCTGTTTCTTGTGGGGTCGGGTTTGGGTGGTTGTGGGTGGGGTGGGGTCTGTGGGTGTTGTGTCGGTTTTCGGTGTGGTGGGGGAGTGTGCCGGGTGTGGCGGGGTGGGTGGCTTGCCCGTGGCGGTGGGGCGGTTTCTTCTCGGGTCCGGTGGGGTGTGGACTGGGCGGGGGTTTTGTTCCGGGGTGTTCCGGCTTGTGCGGTCTGGGGTTGGGTGGCGGGTGGCGGGTGGCGGGTGGCGGGTGGCGGGTGGCGGGGCC
>NZ_LBMK01000002.1:2018373-2025239 GCF_001005295.1 Streptomyces yangpuensis
GGGGGGGGGGGGGGGGGGGGGGGGGGGGGGGGGGGGGGGGGGGGGGGTGGGGGGGGGGGGGGGGGGGGGGGGGGGGGGGGGGGGGGTCGGTGGTCGGTTTTATGTCCGGGTCGAGGGCATGAGGGAGTGCTGGGAAGTTGCTGCTGAGGGTGGTGGCGTATGTCTGGACGGCTTCTGGGTGTTCATGGCCGGGGCTGTCCGGTCCTTGGGCTGGACCGTGCGGGGGGTGCGGCCGGCGGCCGTTTTGGTGGTGCCGGGGGATGTGTCCGGGATCTGGCCGGTTTCCTGGAAGGGGGCCGCGGAGATGTTGTGCGGGGCGGAGGCCGGGGTGTTCGCTCGGGGTGAGCGTGCGGGGCGCGTCGGGCAGGGCGAGGCCGGCCGGATCGGCCGGGGCCCGTGGGCTCGTCCGGTGCGGGGGCGTCGGGGTGTCCCTACGGGGTGCGCGGGCTGTTGCCTGTAGGCGGTGTCGGGGTGGGCGTGGCGGGATCTGAGGCAGTCCGGGCTGATGCGGCCGGCCACGGTGGCCGGCCGCATCAGCCCGGACTGTCGGCCGCCGGTCGGCCGGGCGGGCGGGTTGGCGGTGGTTGCCGTGTCCTGGCGGGCGGGACGCATTCTGGTTTCCTGGCCGCATCCTCGGTGTCGGGGTGTGGGCCCGGTGTGCGGTGCGTGGCGGCACGCAGCCGGTTGTGCTGGGCTTCGGAGGTCTCGGCCACGAGGCTGGAGGGGTGGCTGGTCAGGGGTTTCGCGGCTGGCGGAGCGGGGTCCGGTTGGCATCCGGGTCCACCACCTCGGCGCGGGCTCCGGACGGATGGTCCATGGGTTCGGACTCTTCGGAGGCGGCGCCGCGCCGGCGCGTGGTCCCGAAGTTTTTTCGCGGGTCCCCGGATTCGAGGATCGGCGGACCGGGCGCGCCTGTGCTGTCCGGCTGTGCCGTGGCCGCCGTATGCGGCCGCAGGATGGTCTGCGCCGGGCTGTCGGGAACACCGGCGGGGAGGGGACGTCCGTCGGGCCCTGGGAGGCTGAGCCGTTTCTCCGGGCCGGGTTCCTCGGTGGGGAGTTCCGGCGCGCGGTCCTGACCGGTGACGTGGATCGTCACGTGCATGGTGCCGGTCGGCGTCCTGTTCTCGGTGCGCTTGTGAGGGCGATGGCCGTTCGTGTCCGGTCGTCACGCCCGTGGCGCATGCCGGCGGGCGAAGGTGACAGGACGATCCGCTGCAGCGGATACCGGACGCATGCGGCGTGGCTCGGGCAGCCCCCGTACGGCCCCGGCGCGCCGAGGAAGATCACGCAAGGGAGGGGGAGATCGGCTGAGCAGGGCTGGCCCCAGGAGCGCCCCCTTGGGGAGATTCGCGGAGCGCTGTCAGGGGCCGGCTCGGTCCCCAGGTGTGCAGGTGCCAGGTGCCAGGTGCCCAGGTGCCCAGGTGTGCGGGTGCCCAGGTGCCCAGGTGTGCGGGTGCCCAGGTGTGCGGGTGTGCGGGTGCCCAGGTGTGTGGGTGTGTGGGGATGGGCCTGCCGGTCGTGCGTTGGGAGGCGGTGCCGGTCGCGGCGGCTGGACAGGGCCGTCTGTTGCCGGTCGGGGTCCGCGGCCTTCCGTATGTGCTGCCTCGGGACCGGCAGCCGTGGCTTTTGCGCGCGTCGCGCGTCGCGCGGCGGCGGTCCGGTCCCGGGCCCGCTGCCGGGTGTCTGCTGCGCCGGGTGTGTGTTTTCGGTGCCGGCCGCTCCTGCCGCGCCTGTGCCAGTTCCGCCGGCTCGTGACGCTCCAGGCTCTTGGGCTGGTGGCTTTCGTGGGCCTGAACGAGCTGCAGCCGCGCGGCGGTCTCGGTGCGGTCGGAGTTTTTCACGGGCTCGGGCGCCGGCCGGTTGTCACGCGGCCACAGCTCTGCGGTGTCGGCTTTGAAGCCGGCCGGCCGTGGCTGTCTGTGGTGGGTGTGTGTCGGGTGGGGGTGGTGGTTTGCCCGGGTGCGTGGTCCCGGGGTGTGTCTGTCCGGGGGTGGGGGCTGGTGGCGGGTCAGGGGGTGGGTGTGGGGGGTGGTTCGTAGACGAGTTTGTAGGTGACGTCTTTGGGGACGGGGGAGGGGGCGGTGTCGGTGTAGAGGAGGCGGATGGTGCTGAAGCGTTGGGTGCCGGGGTGGTCGGGCCAGGGTTGGGGGTGGCTGAGGGTGACGGTCACCGGGTAGGGGCGGAAGCGGCCTGCCGCGCAGTAGGGGCGGCAGTCGTTGACCATGTCGGTGCCGGTGGCCGTTGCGGTGTGGGGGCCCCAGGTGTTCCAGGTGAGGCCGACGAGCCGGTTGTTGCCGTCGCCGCAGGCCAGGAGGTATTCCTCGGGGCGTATCTGGGGTTTGGAGAAGCAGTCGACGACCACCGGGTCGGGTGCGGGTGCGGGTGCGGGTGCGGGTGCGGGTGCGGGTGCGGCTGTGGCTGTGGGGTGTGGTGCGGAGACCGGTATCGCGGCTGCCGTGAGGGCTGCTGCGGCGCTCAGCAGGATTCCGGTCCGGGTTCGGGCCCGCGGCCTGCGGGCGTTTCGGCTGTGTCCTGAAACGTCCACGTGACCTCCTCGCGCATCCGTCGCGCCCGGCGGCGCTGCGGCCATGCCCAGCTTCTCCGATCCGGGCGCGGGCCGCACCCGCTGGCGGCTTCCCGTCCTCGAGGCCCCCTCCGGCCTGCGGATACCCGGACCCCTGCACCCGCAGACGCAAGCAGCAGCCTTGGGAATGGGCCACGGCGAAGGACCCGTCCCACCCTGCTGCAGCCAGGACCTGACCCGGTCTGTCGGCCGGACCGGCGGGCAGTCCGTCGGTCGGCCCGCCCGCCGGCTCGTGGGCCGCTGGTCTGCCGGTGCGACCGGCCGGCTGCCCGGTGTACTGGCCCGCCTGCCGCCTGCCGCCTGCCGCCTGCCGCTGACTTGTGGGCTGCTGGTCTGGCGGTGTGGCCGGAGCATCGGGCGCTGCCGGTGTACTGGCCCGCTTGCTGGCTGCTGCCGTCTGCCGTTCTGGCCGGTGACGGTTCTGTCGGTGTTCGGTGTTCGGTGTTCGGGGTGTGGGGTGGGGTTGTGCGGGGCGGGGTGTGGTGCGGGTTCCGGCGTTCTGGGGCTGGTGCTGTTCCGCTGGTGGAGTCTGTGCGCCGCCGTTGCCGGTGCCTGCCGGCTGTCTGCTGGTGTTCCTGTCTGTCTGTTGGTGTGCCGGTGTGCCGGTGTGCCGGGCTGCCGGTGGGTCGGTTTGTGTGTCGGGGTGTCTGGCTGTCTGCCCGGCGGGCGGGCGGGTGGGTGGGTGGTGTGTTGGTGTTGGTGTGGGGGGTTCAGGTGATGCCGATGGTGTAGGTGGCGTGGTAGCCGTTTTTGTGGGGTGTGAGGGGGAGGGTCATGGTTTTTGCGGCGGTTCGGTAGCGGCTGTCGTGTTGGTTGGGGTGTTCGGGTGGGGTGCGGCGGGCGTAGGGCTGGTGTGTGTAGATCCGGGTGAGCAGGTTTTCGGGGAAGAAGAACTGTGAGGTCGTCTCGGTGTGGGTGTCGGGGCGGACTTTGAAGTGGATGTGGGGGGCCAGGCCTGCGTACCAGCCGGGCACGATCGTGTGGAACACGCATTGTCCGGTGTGGTCGGTGATCTGGGTGCCGCGCAGGAAGGTGTCCTTGCCGGTGGAGTAGTGGCCGGCGGCGTCGGCGTGCCATACCTCGACGCCGGCGGCGGCGAGGGGCCGGCAGCCGTCGGGGACGCGTACCACGGTCAGGTCCAGCCGTAGTGGTACTCCGCTGCGGCCCTGGGTGATGTCGGAGCGGACCAGGTCCAGATCCAGGTAGTACGGTCCGGCGCCGGCCTGGACGGCGAGGACGCAGGCCGGGGCCGTGGTGGTGCCTGTTCCCGGCGGGGCGGGGGGGGGGGGAGGGGAGGCGGAGGGGTGTCCCGGTGCGGTCTGGGTCCGGGAGGGGCCGGCGCATGCCGTGTTCAGCACGGCGGCGGCCCCGGCCGCGCCGGCGGCCAGCAGAAGGGTCCGGCGGCTGGTCGCCGGGGAGCCGGCGCCTCGGCCGGTGGCGGTGCCCGGGTCAGGTCCGGTGCCGGTGCCGGTGCCGGCGGTGGTGGCTTTGCTGGTCTCGGTCATGCGAACCCTTCACACACGCCCCGGGGGGCCGTTCGTCCGCGGGGGACGGACGGCTGGACACGCGCCCCACCGTGCCGGACACGGCCCTGGCCGTCCGGTACCGACACACCTCCCTCCACCCCGCCGGCTCCCCGCCTCCGGCCCTGCCCTTGCATCCGTGCCTGTGTCGTTTCTGTCCGTACCACCGGTCCTCCCGGCTTGGCGTCCGCGCCTGCCGGCTCCTCGCTTCCGGTCTTCCCTGCCGCTCTGCGTCCGCTCTGCGTCCGCTCTGTGTCCGCTCTGCGTCCGGGGCGGGTGCGGGGTGGCCGGTGCAGGGGGTGGCCGAGGGGTTCGGCGAGGGGCCGCGGGGGGCGGTGACGTCGTCCGGTCCGGCGGCCTTTTGTGGCCGGTGTGCCACCCGGGCCGGTGCGCAGCCCGGGTGGCCGGTGCTGACGCCGGCGTGGGCGCTGGTGCCCGTTCGCCTGGCGGTTGTCTCGGTCGGCGTGTTCGTTTCTGCGGACGTCGTGGGTGTCTCCGGCGGGGCTGCTCGTCCGGGCGGCCGGCCAGGGCGGTCCGGTCCGCCGGCCGCCCTCGCCGCCGCCTGTTTCCGCTTCTGCTGCTGTGCTGGCGGTCCGGGGGTGCGGCGCGTCGAGGTGCGTGCCGGCTGCGGCCGGCCGGGCGGGCCGGTGCGGCGGTGGGCGGTGGCCTTTCCGGGCCGGTGGTCTGGGCCGGTCTCCTGCGTCGTGGCCGCGCTGCCGCCCGTACCGCCTTCATCGTGTGGGAACGTGCGGCGGTCCGGCGTCCATGCGCTGCCCGCTGCCCGCTGCCCGCTGCCCGCTGCCCGCTGCCCGCTGCGCGGTGCCGGGTGCCGGGTGCCCGGTGGCCGCTGCGCGGTGCCCGGTGCCGGGTGCCCGCTGCGCGGTGGCCGGTGCCGGGTGGCCGGTGGCCGGTGCGTGGGTGTGTACGGGGTGCGGCTGGGGGGTGTGGCGGTTCCGGTCTGCCGGGCGGGTTTCGGCGCGCGTCCGTCCGGGCTGGGTTCCGGTCGTTCCGGGTGGTGGGGTGGTGTGGGGTGTGCCCGGCGGCCCCCTCCGGTGTCCGTGGGAACGGATCCGGAGGGGGCCGCCGGTGGGCTCGTGGTGGTGTTACCAGGAGCGGTTGAACTTCACGTGGCCGCCGTTGCGCTCGTACCAGCCGGTGAAGCCCCAGTTGATCCAGCCGCCGTCGCCCTGGTTGGTGAACTGGCCGGACTCGAAGATCCACAGGCCGTAGTGGATGCTGCCCCACTGGACGTTGGCGTAGAGGCGGGTGCCCTGGAACTGGTCGTTGTAGTTCTGGCTGAGGTTGAACAGCATGACGTTGTGCCGGCTGCCGGCGGCCTTGAAAGCCTTGTCGACGGCTTCCTGTACGAAGGTGCCGCGGTTGTCGGTCTTGATGCTGCGCAGTGCGTCGGCGATGGCCTGGCCGCGGCCGAGCTGGTCCATGGAGACGTTGACGGTCACGTTCTTGTCGGCGGCGGCCGCGGCGTCGGGTCCGGACGCGGCGGGGGAGGAGGTGGCGGGGGAGGAGGTGGCGGGGGAGGAGGGAGCGGAGACGGCGGCGGGGGCCGGGGCGGGGTGTCCGGCGGCCTGGGCGGGGAGCGCGGCCGCTCCGGTCAGGGTGAGCGCGGTCAGGGCGATCGTGGCGAGCGTGGTGTTGCGGCGCATGACGGTGGGGTCCTGTTCTTCGGGGACGGAAAACGGGGGATGAGAGCCGGGCCCGGCCCCCGTGCCCGGGTGCGGGACGGGGGCTGCCTCAGGGGCGGGGCCGGGGGACGGGTACGGGCACGGACGCGGACATGGCCGGGGACGGGGCCTGTTCCGGGGACGGAGCGGGGTGGAGCGGGGTGGAGCGGGGCCGGCGGGTGGCGGGTTACCAGGAGCGGCGGAAGTTGACGTAGCCGCCGTCGCGGTCGAACCAGCCGCGGAAGGCCCAGTTGATCCAGCCGCCGTCGCCGTGGTTGGTGAACTGGCCCGACTCGAAGACCAGTACGCGGTAGGTGCCGTGGATGCCGCTGACCTTGGCGTCGTAGACCACGCCGTGCAGGTTGGGGGTGTAGCTGTTGGCGTTGTTGATGACCATCACGTTGTAGCGCTGGCCCGACTCGTAGAAGGCGCCCTCCATCAGGGACTTCACGTAGCCGGAGCGGTTCTGCTTGCGCTCGATGGCGTCGTTGACGATGTTGATGATCTTCTGGGTGATGTCGAGGACCGCGGAGGCGACGTCGACCTTCCCCGCGAGGGCGCCCGCCTCGCCCGGGGCGACTGCCGAGACCGCGGCCGGGGCGGCCGGGGCGGGCGTCTGGGCGGCGTAGGAGGCGGTGGAGGGCAGGAGCACCCCCGCGGCGGCGACCGAGCTGACGATCATGACGGCGACACGCTTGCGGCTGATACGCATGGATCTACTCCTTCAAGGGATGTACCGGGCATTTAGTGGTTGTGGGAGCCCTGCGGGGCCGCCGGGCGCCGCAGGGCGGGCCGGACACCGGCCGGACACCGGCCGGACACCGGCCGGACACCGGCCGGGCGGCGGCCGGAGGCCGGCCGCGAGCCGGCCCGCGGGCCGGCCGGGAGCGGACCGGGGCAGGGCGGGGTGGACCGGCGCAGGCCGGGGGTGGACCGGGGCGGGCCGGGAGCGGACCGGGGCAGGGCGGGCCGGACACCGGCCGGAGGCCGGCCGGGGGTGGCCGGGGGTGGCCGGCAGTGGATCGGAGTGGGGCGGGAGGGGTGTGCCGGGTGAATGCCGGACTGTGAATCCGGTCC
>NZ_LBMK01000002.1:2025416-2033139 GCF_001005295.1 Streptomyces yangpuensis
CCCGCCGCCGGTGCGGCGGGAGGCCGGCGCTGGGGAGAGGCCGGTGAACCGCCGGTGCAGCAGGATGGCCAGGCATCCGGCGCAGAGCAGCGAGAGGGTCTGCCACCAGGGAAGACCGGCTTCCCTGGGGTCTGGAGGGGGGTTCGGCATCGGGTTCTTCCCGTGACTTTCGCGCGTTGGTGGAACCTGCTGGCGCCCGATCGGCTCTAGAGGGCCGGAGGGCAGTGGCTTGCGGGGTTCGTCCACTCGGTGTCCCCCGGACGGCTGTCGCACGGGGCGGCGGTCCGTGCGGAAGCCGGACCGGATCCGGAGTCCGACGCCGCGCCGGAAACGATGCTGCCCGCAATACCCACGGCCAGCGCCGCCGTGCAGAGGAGCCGAGTGAACTTCATGCTGTTCTCCTGAGAAAGTGAATTCCGATCTGATTCCTGCCGGGTCTTTCTTTCCGGTGACTCAAGAATCCCCGGACGGGAACTCGGGGTCCAGCGGGTGCGGGCCTCAGCAAGGTGCGTGGCACGAAAGGGAGGGGTCCAAAACATGGACAGAATCAGCGATACCGGGGCATCCGCCGGGGCGTCGGGAGCGTTACCGCCCCCGCCGCACCCGGCCCGGGCCCCGCACCCCGGCCCGGCCCGGGCCCCGCACCCCGGCCCGGAACGGGTCCCGCACCCCGGCCCGGAACGGGTCCCGCACCCGTCCCGGGAACGGGGCCAGGACCCGGGCCCCGAACGGAGCCGGCACCCAGGACCGGTCCCGGACCCGCTCCCGGCTGCGGCCCCGGGGCCGGACCGGTTTTCGGCTCCGGCTCCGGCTCCGGCTTCGTCCCCGGTCCCGGACCCGCTCCCGGCTCCGTCCCCGGTCCCGGTCCTGCCCTCGGCTCCGGCCTCTGCCGCGGAGCGGGAGCCGTGCCCGAACCGAGGCCAGGACCCACGCCCGGACCCGGCACCGGTTGCCGGCCTGGAGCCGGACCTGGCTCCGGTCGCGGCCCGGTCTCCGCACCCAGCCCCAGCCCCAGCCCCTGCCCCTGCCCCTGCCCCGGCCACGGACAGCGCTCCAGCCCCGAGCCCGGACCCGCTTCCGGCTCCGGCCCCCACCGCGGACCAAGCCCCAGCTCCGCACCCTGCGCAGGCCTTGGACCGGGCTCAGGCCCCGGCTGCGGCTCCGGACCGGGAGCTGCACCCGAACCCGAACCGGGACCCGAACCGGGACCAGGAGCGGGACCCGGCCGCGGACCGGGCGTTGTTCCCGGCCTCGGCCCCACACCGAAAGCAGGGCTCGCCCCCGCGTCCGGAACGGGAGCCGTACCCGCACCCGGGCCAGGACCAGAACCCCCTCCCGGCCCCGTCCCCGTCCCCGGCCCCAGCCCCGGTCGCGTCCTTGCCCCCGGCCGCGGACCGGGCCTCGCACCGGGATCAGGCCCCTGCTACGGCCACGGATCGGGCTCCGGCCCCAGTCCTGGATGCAGGCCCGGGCCCCGAGCCGCACCCGGCCCCAGCCCCGGTTCTGGCCCCGGGCCCGGGCCGTGCTCAGCACCCGCACCCGCACCGGGACGCGCACTCTTCCCCGGCCCCTGACCCGCTCTCGGGCCTGGCGCCGGGCGTGGGCCAGGCCACGCTCCCGTTCGTGGCCGCGGATCGAGCCCCGCTCCCGTTCCCTGTCTCGGCAGCGACCCCGGCTTCGGGCCCGGCTGTGGCTGCAGTGCCGGCTTCGGACCCGCTCGCGTCCGCGGCCTCGGACCGGGAGCCGCATCGGGACCAGGCCCCGTTCCCGTTCCCGGTCGTGGCCGCGGATCGAGCCCTGGATCCGTTCCCTGTCCCGGCTGCAGCTTCAGCCCCGCTCGCGTCCGCGGCCGAGTCCCCGCTCGCGTCCGCGGCCGAGTCCCCGGTTGCGGACCGAGCCGCGGCCCCGCCTCCGCCTCCGTATCCGTTCCCGGAGCCGGCGGCGGGGGAGGCCGCGGAGCTCGGGCCGGTCGCGGTCCGGCTCTACACCCGGCTGCTGGAGGGCGGCCCCCAGCCGACCGCCGCCCTGGCCGCCGCGCTCGGCCTGAGCGAGGAACACACCGAGCACGCCGCCGCCGAACTCCTCCGCCACCGTCTCCTGGCCCGCGACCCCGACGCCACCCCCGCCCGGTGGCGGGCCGTCAGCCCCTACACCGCCGCCGCCGAACTGGTGGGACCGGAGGAGAACCGGCTGCGCCGCCGCCTGGAGACCCTGGAACGCACCCGCGCCAGGCTCAGCTCGCTGATCCCCCTGTACGAGGAGACCTACCGCCGTGGTGCCGACTCCGGCGCCGTCGAGGTCGTCGAGTCCCGCGACCGCGTCATGCTCCTCATCGCGGACACCGCGGCCCGCTGCACCGAGGAGGTCCTCACCGTCCAGCCCGGCGGCGGCCGCCCGCCCGGCTACCTCGAACGCGCGCTTCCGCGGGACCTGGAGATGCTGGGCCGCGGAGTACGCCTGCACACCCTCTACCAGCACACCGCCCGTTACAGCCCCGGCACCCAGGAATACGTCCGGGCCGTCAGCGCCGCCGGCGCCGAGGTCCGCACCCTGGGCGAACTCTTCGGCAAGATGCTGGTCTTCGACCGTGCCACGGCCTTCCTCCCGGTCTGGGACAACCCCGACGCCGCCGTCGTCCTGCGCGAACCCTCCGCCGTCGCCTTCCTCTGCTCGGTCTTCGCCAACGCCTGGGGCCTGGCCGAGCCCTTCTCCGCCTCCTACACCGCGACCACCGCGACCCAGCTGCAGGACACGATCGCCGGCCGGCTCGCCGGCGGCGCGAAGGACGAGCTCATCGCCCGCCGGCTCGGCATGTCCCTGCGGACCTGCCGGCGCCACATCGCCGAGCTGATGGACGAACTGGGCGCCGAGAGCCGCTTCCAGGCCGGATACCTCCTCGCCCTGCGCTCGGCGTCCACCGCCCCACCGCCCGCAGACCCCCACCGCGCCACCACCGCCCCCTGACCCCCGCCCGGGCCGGCCGACCCACCGACCCACCGGCCCGCCGACCCGGCCCGTCGGCCGGTCGGCCGGTCGGCCAACCGCCGTTTGTCTGGCAGGATCCCCGCCCGGCGGGAGGCCGTTGACCGGGCTGGCCCACCGGCCGGCCACCCCGCCGGCTGGGGCGCAGGGGCCTGCTCTACCTGTCCGGCGGGAGCCCCACCCCGCCGGTCATCTGCAGGACCGCCGGCCCCCGGGCCGCACCCGGGGCCGGCGGGAAGCCCTGCCTGGGCGGGCCTACCGGCCGGCCACCGCCGCCCCTGCCCGGCCGGCCGCCGCCTCCCCTGCCCGGTCGGCTCCCGGCAGCCCGCGCCCGGTGGGGAGACCCAGGGCCCTCTCCGGCCGGCTGCCACCTGCCCGGCCGGGGCCAGGACCCTGCCCGCCGGCCATCCGCAGGGATCTCCGCCCGCCCCCGCCCGCCCCGACCGACCGCAGAACCTCCCCCGGGCCGCCACCGGCCGACCTTCCGCCCCGTAGGACCCCACCCGAAAGCTCTGCCTGGGTGGGCCCGCTGGCCGGCCGCCGACCACCCCCGGAGGCCCTGTCCGGGTGGGCGCTCCGCCCGGCCGCCGCCGCCCGGCAAGGCCCAGGGGCCTGCCCGCCCTGCCAGGCGGGAGCCCCCTGCCGCCCACCCGCAGGATTTCCGCCCGGGCCGTCCCCCGGGGCCGGCGGGAAGCCCTGCCGGGCAGGCCCACCGGCCGGCCACGCCCGCCCGGCTGGGAGCCCAGCCCTCCCCGCACTGCCCGGCGGGAGCCCCAACCCGCCGACGATCCGCAGGGAACCCCGCCCGCCCCGGCCATCCGCAGGACCTCCGCCCGGCCCGTCCCCGGCCGACCGCCCCCGAGCAGGCCCCGGCCGACCGCCGCCCGGCAGGCCCCCGCCCGGCGGGAAGCCCTGCCCGAGGGGGCCCACCGCCCGTCCCCGCCCGCTCGGCCACCACCCGTCCCCGCCCGGCCAGCCCCGGCCGACCCCCGCCCGGTGGGAGCGCCCCGGCCACCCGCCCGGACCGACCCGCAGGCCCCCGCCCGGCGGGAAGGCACTCCGCCCGCGCCACGTGTCGAACACCCATCCCGCCCCCATCCTTCAGGAGTTGGTGTCACGCCAGGAGACGAGCAGCCCCGGCAGAGGGAAAGCCCTGACCGGACGGGGTGGGACGGGGCGGAACGGCCCGGTGGCAGCGTTTCCATCTCGTTAAGGATTCACTTCTTGACGGCAGCGGTGCGGGCACGTTGACTGCCTCCACCCCGGCCGTACGGACACGGCCCCGTCAGGGAGGCTCACCTCGTGAACGCGTACCTGGGGCGTGCCCCCATAGCTCTGGCCGTCGTGGCGCTCGCCGCCGCACTCACCGCCTGCGGAACCACCGAAGAAGGCGGCAGCGGCAGCAGCGACGCGGTCAGGATCGGCCTGCTGCTCCCCGAGAACGAGACCGCGCGCTACGAGAAGTTCGACAAGCCGCTGATGGAGAAGAAGGTCGCCCTGCTGACCCTGGGCAAGGGCAAGGTCCTCTACGCCAACGCGGCCGGGGACGCGGCCCGGCAGAACACCCAGGCCGAAGCGATGATCAAGGACAAGGTGGACGTCCTGGTCATCGACGCGGTGGACTCCAAGGCCATCGCCGGCGCGGTGACGAAGGCCAAGGAGGCCGGCATCGCGGTCGTCGCCTACGACCGCCTGGCCGAGGGCCCGATCGACGCCTACACCTCCTTCGACAACGAGGACATCGGCCGCGTCCAGGGCAAGGCGATGCTGGAGGCCCTGGGCGACAAGGCCAGGACCGGGAAGATCGTCATGATGAACGGCGCGGTCACCGACCCCAACGCCGCCAGCTTCAAGGCCGGCGCCCGCTCCGTGCTCGACGGCAAGGTCAACGTCGGCAAGGAGTACGACACCGTCGAGTGGAAGCCGGAGAACGCCGGCGCCAACATGACCGCCGCGCTCTCCGCACTCGGCAGGGACAAGATCGTCGGCGTCTACTCCGCCAACGACGGCATGGCCGGCGGCATCATCTCCGCCCTCAAGGCCGCCGGCGTCTCCCCGCTGCCGCCGGTCACCGGCCAGGACGCCGAACTCGCCGGCATACGCCGCATCGTCGCCGGCGACCAGCACATGACCGTCTACAAGCCCTACGCCCGCGAGGCCGAGGCCGCGGCCGAACTCGCCGTCCTCCTCGCCAAGGGCGACAAGATCGACGGCATCATCAACCAGGTGGTCTCCAGCCCCACCAACAAGCGCGTGCCGGCCGTCCTGATCCCCGGCACGGCGGTGAACCGGAACAACATCGCCACCACCGTGGTCCTCGACGGCGTCTACAGCATCGAGGACATCTGCACCGAAACCCTCAAGGCCACCTGCGAAGAGATCGGCCTGAAGTAACCCCCGCCCCACCCCCGCCCCCGCCGCACCCCACCCGCGCGGGCCCCGCGCAGATCCGCCCACACAAGATCTACGCGGGCACGCGCGGGTCCACGCGGCTCCTGCGGGCCGCGTGGACCTGTGCGGGCCCCCGCGCGCGGGCGGGAGGTGCCGGCGGCGGCACCGGACATGAAGGAGTACGCCGCCGGACCCGCCCACCCCGGCCCCCTCGTGCTCCCGGCGCCGCCCTGCCCGCACCCCGGCACTCCCTCGCCGCCCCGCATCCCCTGGCCGCCCCGCGCGGCCCACGCCGCCCGTACCGTCCGCGCCGCTTTGCGCTGCCAGTGCCGCTCGCGCAGCCGTACCGCCCGCTGCCCTCGCCGCTCCGTGCCCGCCCGTGCAGGCCCGCGCCGCCCGAGCGGCCAGGGCCGCCTCGCAACGCCCGTACCGCCCGCTGTCCGCCCGCGCCGGCCCGTGCTGTCTCCGCTGCCGCACCGGCCCGCGCTGCTCGTACCGCCTGCACTGCAGTACCACTTCGCCCCCCTGCACCAGCCCGCCCCGCCTCGCGTCCCCCGTGCCGGCCAGGGCCGCCTCGCGTCTCCCGTGCCGGCCAGGGCCGCCTCGCGTCTCCCGTGCCGGCCAGGGCCGCCTCGCGTCCCCCGTGCCGGCCCATACCGCCCGGTGTCCGCCAGTGCTGCTCGTACCGCCTGCACTGCCAGTACCGCCTCGTGCCTCCGTGTCAGCCCGCGCCGCCTGGCATCCCCTGGTGTCGCCCGTACCGCCCGCTGTCCGCCCGCGCCGGCCCGTGCTGCCTCCGCTGCCGCACCGGCCCGCGCTGCCTGGCATCCCCCTGGTGCCGTCCGAGCTGCCCGCGCCGCGCCTTTCGCCGCCCACGCTGTCCGAGCCGCCAGTGCCCCTCGTACCGCCTGCTGTCCGCCCGCCCCGCCCCTCGCCTCGCCCCGTGCCGGCCCGCCCTGCCCCGCGCCCCCCGTGCCGCCCCGCGCCCCCCGTGCCGCCCCGCGCCCCCCGTGCCGCCCCGCGCCCCCCATGCCGCCCCGCGCCCCCGCGCCGGCCCCGCGTCCCCGCGCCGGCCCCTCGCCCAAGGGCCCGCGGTTCTCAAGCAGATCGTCGCCGGTCCCGGCGCCGGCGACGCCTACGCCCGTGAGACGGCCTCGCTGCGCATCGCCGCCCGGACCCGGCCCCCGGCGGCGCCCGTGCTCCTGGCCACCGACCCCGGGCAACAGGTCCTGGTGACGGAGCACCTGGACCACCGCGAACCGGCCCCCCGACTGGATCGTCGGCTACGCCGCCGCGCTCGCACGCCTGCACGCCACCACCGGCCCCCAGGACACCGGTACGCTGCCGCGCCGGCCGGGCCCGGAGCCGGCCGACGCCGCCGCCTTCCTCCGGCCGGCCCGGACACTCGCCGTCCCCGCACCCGTCACCGACAGTGCGGCCGGTGAACTCGCGAACCTGCTGGACCGGCTCGGCCGGGCACCCGGGCACGCCCTGCTCCACGGCGGCCCCTGCCCCGGCAACGACCTCCACACCACCGAGGGGATCAGCTTCGTCGACTTCGAGCAGGCCTGCCTGGGCAGCGCCCTGACGGAGCCGGCCTGCCTGCGCATCGGCTTCCCCACCTGCTGGTGCGTCACCTCGCCGCCCGAACCGCTGCTGCGGCGGGCCGAGGACGCCTACCGCGCCCAGTGGCGCGCGGCGACCGGCACCGACGTGGCCGGCCTGGCCGACGGCGGCCTCACCGACGCGTGCGCCGGCTGGCTGCTGCGCGGCGACGCACTGGTCCGGCGGGCCCGCCGCGACGGCACCGACCACCTGGCCCGCGCCGCGCGCCGGGACTGGACGTGGGGCACCGCGACCGCCCGCCGGCGACTGCTCCACCGCCTGCGGACCGTCGCCGCGATGACCGCCGGCCATCCCGCCCTGGCCGGTGTGAGCGACCTCACCACCGCCATGCACCACCGCATGCTCACCCGCCGGCCCGCACTGCGCCCGGTGCCCGCCGTACGCCCCTCGGCCACCCCTGAGCCACCCCTCCCGGGCCACCCCGAGCCCCCTCCCGGGCCACCCCCCGAACCCCCTGGCCGAACCAGCCCTCCTGAGCTCCTGAGCACCCTCCGAACACCCCCCGAGCCCCCGAGCGCCCCCGGGAAAACTCCGCCCGGGGAACCTGCGGACGTCCTTCGGACAGCCTCCCCGACCCGTGAGGAGCAGGCCGGGAGTGCACCCCTGCGCACAACCCCGTAAAGATCCGCAAAAGATCCGCAAAAGCCCGTAAACCCAGGTAGAAGCACCTGTAAGCCCCGCGGAGAGCCCCGGCGAAGAGCCCGGCGGGGCCCCGCGGAAAAGG
>NZ_LBMK01000002.1:2033333-2043454 GCF_001005295.1 Streptomyces yangpuensis
CCCGACCCCCCCCGCCCGCCCGCCCCCGCCCGCCCCGCCCGCCCCCGGAGTGATGTACGCCACTCCGCCCCCGCCCCAACCCCCGCCCAACCAGCATCAAATCGGTACAAGCCGCCCATATGTCGTATTCAACTGGTTTGTTTCCATATGGTGCTTGAGGGTGTGTCAGCAGAAAACACGCGGGGCATAATCGGCCCCGGTCGTCTCCGGAAGTGCTGGAGCCATCGGGGCACCGACTCCCGCCCTTCGGCGCGCACCCGCACCGGACCGACCCCCAAGGCGCCCGCAGATGTCCCTGGCCAGCCGCACCCGCCTCGCGGCCCTGCTCGCCGCACTCACCGTCGGCGCCGCCGGGGTCACCACCTGGGCCCACGGAGACACCGACGCCCACCCGGCCGCCCCCCACGCCCCCCTGCGGCCCAGCGTCACCGAGGGCACCGTCCTGCAGCTCGTCGCCCACCCCGACGACGACCTCTTCTTCATGAACCCCGACCTCAGCCGCTCCATATCCACCGGCATCAAGGTCACCACCGTCTACCTCACCGCCGGCGAGTCCGACGGCCGCAACGAAGCCCGCAGCCCCCACCTGCAGGACCCCGCCCGCCCCGCCGACCACGCCGCCTACGCCGAAGCCCGCCAGAACGGCATACGCGCCGCCTACGCCGAAATGGCCACCGGCCGCCGCACCAGCACCTGGCAGCGCACCTCCATACCCACCGCCGGCGGCGGCAGCGCCGAGGTCGACGTCCTCCTCGACCGCCCCGAGGTCAACCTCGTCTGGATGCAGATGCGCGAGGCCCGCAGCATCTCCGGCGACAACCCCGACAGCCTGCGCGGCCTGTGGGACGGCAAGATCCCCGCCCTCGGCTCCCAGCTCGCCTCCCACACCCCCGTCACCACCCCCTTCACCTACACCAAGGACCAGGCCGTCCAGGCCATCGCCGGCATCCTCGCCCGCTACAAGCCCACCACCATCCGCACCCAGGACCCCACCCCCGGCCGCACCCGCCCCGACGGCGCCTTCCACGACCACCAGGACCACATGTACGGGGCCCGCTTCGTCCAGGCGGCCACCGAACGCTACGCCGCCCTCACCGACCGGCCGCACTTCTCGGTCCAGAACTACGTCAGCTACCCCAACAGCTCCCTGCCGCCCACCCTCGACGCCAAGGCCGCCGAGGAGAAACTCGGCTACCTCAAGACCTACGCCTGGAGCGACCACCAGGACTGGTGCGGCAGCCCCGCCGGCTGCGGCGACCGCAAGACCGCGACCCGCCCCACCGGCGCCGGATGGAACCAGACCATCCGCTACAGCCGCGGCGAGAGCACCACCTGGATGACCGAAGGCACCCCCGGCCGGCTCCACGCCTTCGCCGCCCTCGACGGACAGATGGCCCACTGGACCCGCCCCGGCCCCACCGCGGACTGGCAGGGCCCCCGCTTCCTGCCCGCCACCGCCCCCGGCACCACCCTCGACGCCGGCGTGTCCACCGCCCGTCTCCCCGACGGCCGCATCGCCGTCCTCGCCACCCGCACCACCCTGGGCACCACCGCCCAGGACTACCGGCGCGACACCGTCTACGCCCTCCAGAGCGCCCCCGGCGCCGGCTTCGGCCCCTGGCACAGCCTCGGCACCCCCGACACCGGCGACACCTCCGCCACCACGGCCACCGGCGCACCCACCGCCGCCGTGGACACCACCGGCCGCATCACCGTCTACGTACGCGACTCCCGGCGCACCCTGCGCGCCCGCACCCAGCCGGCCCCCGACACCGCCTTCGGCCCCTGGCAGACCCTCGGCGGCACCGCCCTGCAGGGCGACCCCGTCACCGCCACCGACCGCGCCGGACGCCGCCACCTGTACGCGGCCACCGACCGCACCGTCCTGGCCTGGACCCAGCCCGCCCCCGGCGCCCCGCTCGCCGGACCCTTCCCCACCGGCCTGCCCGCGACCACCGGCGTGCTCTCCGCCACCGCGCACGACGACGGCGTCCGCCTCTCCTTCCGCCGCCCCGGCACCGGCACCGTCACCACCACCCTGGCCACCATCACTGCCCCCGCCGCCGCCCCCGCCGCCGGGCCTGCCGCCGGCCCGGTCCTCTCCCCGCCCGCCGACGCGGGCGGCGAAGGCGGCTACGGCGCCGTCGGCACCGCCGGCCACCTCCTCACCGGCCGCGCCGCCACCGGCACAGCCGCCGTCACCCTCCCCGGACAGACACCCGCCTGGCACGAGTCCCAGATGCTCTACACCGGCGCCCCGGCCGCCCTGACCGCACCCGACGGCACCGGCCTGGCCGCCGCCCTCGGCCTGGACGCCGGCCTGCACCTCACCACCACACCCCCGCCCGCCCCCACCGCACCCGCACCGCCCGCGCCGTGGCACCGCGCCATCGCCCCCACCGCCCTCGCCCCCACCGCCCTCGCCCAGGCCGCCCGCCGGCCCTCCGGCCGGCAGAGGTGACCCCCACCGAAGTACTCGACCACCGCCACCTCGACCAGGCCTGCCTCGACGCCGAGAGCGACGTACGCCGGGCCGGAACCCTCCGCCCGGCCGCCACCGTCACCGCCCGGTCACCGGCCCCGGCCCGGTCACCGGCCCGGTCTCCTCAGGACCCCCGCCGCCCCGCCCTCGCACGGGCGGTCGCCGCCGAACAGGCCGCCTACCGCCGCCTGCCGGCCGCCCGGGAGAAGGTCCGCACCACCCCGCCCCCGGGCGCGGCGACCGCACCCGCCCGCCCCGACACCCGCCCCGGCACGCCCCGCCCCGACACCCGCCCCGGCACGCCCCGCCCCGGCACGCCCCGTACCCCGGTCGTCTACGGGCGCAGGGGAGGGGCCGGAAGCCCGCCGGCCTCCAGCGCCACCAACGCCAGCACCACGATCGAACCCGTCCACGCCAGCGGCGCCACCGACGCCGGCCGCCCCTCCCGGTCCACCTTCTCCGGCAGCTCACCCAGCACGTTCCGCTTCGACAGCACCCACTCCAGCACCGGCCCCGCCTTCCCCGGCCGGCCCCCGGCCGCCCAGGCCAGCGCGAAGAACGCCGTACTGGGCGTCCACGCCGTCGCACCCCACGGCGCCCCCGGATCATCACCCGGCGTCAGCCCCCCGTTGGGCAGCAACAGCGCCCGGTAGGTGGCATCCAGCGCCGCGGGCAGACCGGCCGGCGCCGCGTTGAAAGGCGGCGCCATGAACGTCACCGCACTGTCACGCCCGTGCCGCCCGTCAGCGGTGCGCTGATAGCCCACCGGGAAGAACCGCTTCGAGATCCCCGCCGACAGCCGCCGCGCCGCCCGCTCCCACCGCACCGCGTCACCGGGCCGGCCCGCCTCCCGCGCCAGGTCCGCGGACGCGTTGAACCCGGCCAGCAGCGGCGCGGCCGTCCCGATGTTCGGACCGGCCGTCATCAGCTCCCAGTAGTCCGGCGAAGCCGGAGGCAGCCCGTCCGCACCCAGAGAACGCGCCGCACGCTCCGCCGCCCTGCGGATCATCGGATAGAGGACCTCCAGCCGCGCACGCCGGCCCTCCGCCGGCGCCGCCCGGTACCACTGCCACACCGCCCACGGCACCCAGCCGTTGGCATCGAGCTGCCACCGCCTGCCGTCCGGCGGACCGGAACCGTCGAGCTTCGTACGCGCCTCCCAGCTGCCGTCCCCGCGCTGGGTCGCGGCACTGTGCCGCAGGATCCGGAACGCCTCCTCGTCATGCCCGGTGTACGCGAACGCCGCACACGCGAAACTCGAGTCCCGCGGCCACGAGTACATCCACCCCGGACTCCACCCCGCCGCCATCGCACCGTTGGGCCGCAGCAGCGCCCGCATCGCCAGCAGCGCCCGCCCGGCCGCCGCCCGTTCGGCCGCGGACCTTCCCGGGACACGGCCGGACGCCAGCCAGGCCCGGCTCTGCCCGATCTGCCGCAGCGCCCGCCCGTCACCGGCCGCGACCACCACCGACTCCGTCCGCCCCGAAGGCAGGTACAGCCACCGGCCGGACGCCAGCCGCAGCACATTGCTGCCCTCCACGTACCGGGCGCCGGCAGCCAGCTTCGCCGAAACCCCCTCGGCGGCCGTCGCATTGGACAGCACCCCGACGGTGGGAGCGGCCAACCCCGACAACGGCGCATGCCCCCCGCCGCCGCACACCGGGACGACCGTACTCGTCAACGCCGCCGCGACCACCGCCCAGCAGCCGAGGACACCGGACACCGCCACTCCCTCCGCCGCATCCGACACATCCGACACATCCGCATGCCCGCGCAACGGCGCACCCCGTGCAACGGCGTACGCATGTACGTACGTACGCACGGGCCCGGCCCGGCCCGGCCCGGACACGGGACCCGGACCCCGGGACCCGGACACGGGACCCGGACCCTGGCTCGCACCCCATCCTCGAAGACCCCCGACCGCCCCGCCACGGAAACCCCGCCGCCCGGGTGAGCCACCCCCGCCCCGGCCCCCGCCCCCGTTGCCGCGTCCGCCCCGCCCGGGATGCCGCACGCGCACAACCGTGCACATCATGGGTGTTCGCGGGCCGTGCGCTCACCACAGCCGGCGGGGCGCACCGGCCGCCCTTGCCCGACGGGCCCCACTGCGAAGGGGTGGCCCATGAGCACCGTGGCGGCCGAGGGCGAGGACCTCCTCACCCCCTCCTCCCCGGCCGGCCGGAACACCGGCCGCCCCCGCCCCCTCCCGCACACACTCCTGCCCGCCGCCGGAGCGACCCTCCTGGCCGCCGCCGGAGCCCTCGTCGCCGTCGGATGCTTCCTCGGCCTCTACATCCGCCCCACCTCCGACGACTGGTGCGCCGCCTGGAAAACCCGCGACCTGGGAGTCCTCGGCATCACCGCCGACTTCTACACCACCCAGAACGGCCGGGTCGCCAACGCCTTCCTCAGCGGCCTCCTCTACAGCGGCGGACCGGCCGGCACCAAACTCCTCCCCACCCTCATCGCCCTCTCCCTCACCGCCGCCCTGGTCCTCCTCGGCCGCCGCCTCCTGCACACCCTCGGCCACGCACCGCCCCTGCTGCTCCTGACCGCCTGCGCCCTGGCCCTGCAGGCACTCCTCTACTACGCCGGCACCCGCAGCTACCAGGTCCTGCTCTGGGCCCCCGCCACCATCTCCCACACCCTGCCGAGCGTCATCGGCCTGTGGGCACTCCTGCTGGCCCTCACCACCGTCGACCACCCCCGCCGCGCCGTCCGCACGGCCGGCCTCGCCGCAGCCCTCCTCACCGGCTTCGCCCTCGGCACCCTCAGCGAACCCTTCGCCCTCGTCAGCGGCCTCCTCGCCGCGCTGACCGCCGTACTGTGCCTGCCACGCCTGCGCCTCGCCCCCACCTGGCGCCCCTTCACCTGGTGCCTGCTGTGGTGCACCGGCCTCGCCTGCGGCCTCGCCGTCCTCTACACCTCCCCGGGCGCCCGCTGGCGCCGCGCCCAGCAGCCCGAGAAGCCCCCGCTGCTCTCCCCGGCCGAACTGCGGGCCACCTACGAGGACTGGCTGCGCATGTGGGACACCGTCACCGGCCAGCGGGCCTACCTCGCCGCCGCGGCCGCCGGCCTCCTCCTGGGCCTGGCCGCCACCCTCCGCACCCGCCGCACCCGCGCCCGGCCCCAGCCCCGGACCGCTACCGGCCCCGGTATCGCTCCCGGCCCCGGACGGGCGACACGCGCCGCCCTGCTGCTGCTCCCGCTGCCCGTGGTGGTCCTGGGATCCTTCGCGGTGGCCGCGGGCCTGCGCAGCGGATACGGCCCCACCGGCTGGACCTACGCCCGCACCTGGACCAGCTTCCTCCTGCCCATGGAACTGGCACTGTGCGGCTACGGAGTCCTGCTGGGCGCATGGGCCGGCCCCCGCCTGGCCGCCCGCGGCCCCGCCGGCCCCGCGGCCGCCACCATCGCGGCGCTCTGCCTGACGGTGGCCTCGATGGCCTCCCTCGTCCCCGCCCTCCAGCAGCTCACCACCACCACGGTGGCCCGCTCCGTCGCCTGGGACGCCCAGAACGCCCGCATCCGGGCCGAGACGGCCCGGGGCGCCACCGACGTGGGCTACCGCCCCCTGCCCGTCGGCAACCTCGCCGAACCCTTCTTCACCTCCGACTACCGCCGGGACTGGGTCGCCGCCTGCGTCTCCCGCTGGTACGACATCAACCGCATCCACCGCCGCTGACCCCACCCCCGGCCACGGTGTTCGCCGGCACGGTGCCGCAGGCCCGGCCGGGCCTGCGGCACCGTGCCACCGGGCGGCGCTTGCCTGGGCCACGCCCGGGCCACGGTGTTCGCCGGCGCAGCGGCGGGGGCGGCCGGACTTCCTGGAGGCGTGGCGCTGCCGGCGGGCTCCGGCGCTCAGCCGGCGCTGGTCCGTCCCGGCCGGGCGGTCGGGGCCGGGCCCGCGTCGGTCGCCAGCCGTGCGTGCAGCTCGACGTCGTAGCGGACCTCGTCGTACTCGAGCCTGCCGCGCTGGATCCCCTCCACCGCGAAACCCGCGGCCCGGGCCACCCCGCACGAAGCCGGGTTGTTCACCCGGTGGCCCAGCTCCAGCCGGAACAGACCGGCGTCCTTGAACGCCCAGGCCGCCACCGCGGCACAGCCCCCCGACGCAACCCCCCGCCCGCGAGCCGCTGCAACCGTCCAGTACGAGACCCACCCCGTGCGGTGCCGCCGGTCCACGGACCCGACCGCCACGTTCCCCAGCACCGCGCCCGCACCGTCGACCACCGCGAAGGCGAAACCCGCCCCCGCATCCCACTGCTCCGCCCGGGCCACCAGCCACCGCCGCGCCGCCGCCCACGTCACCACCGGCTCGGCGGCCTGCCACGACATCACCGGATCGGCGAACGCCGCCAGCACCGCCCCGGCATCCGCCGACGACCAGCGCCGCAGCCGCAGCCCCGAGGACACTTCCAGACGATCACGCACCGCCGCAGTCTTCCCCGGCCACCGCCCCGCCCGCCAGCCCGTTTCCCGCCCCGGCCCGGCGGCACGCCCCCTCCCGGCCCGGATCAGCCCTCGCGGTCCATCACCCGACGGGCCGCCTCGGCCTCCGCCGCGGGCGGCGAGAGCTCGTCGAGGGTGTCGAGCTCGTCGTCCGAACCCAGCTCCTCCTCCCAGGCGGCCGCAAGCCGCTCCTGCTCCTCGCGCGGCATGCCCGCCACGGCCTCCCGCCGGTGCGGCTCCAGCACCGCGAGGAAACGCCCGACCGGGTCCGTCGGCATGCCGTACTCCTTCTCACCGTGGGACAGAGGGCACTGCAGTGGAGGGGACAGAAGGAAGGAAAGGGGGCGGCGGACGCGATGCCGCACCCCGGCCCAGCATCGCGAACCGGGCCCGCACCACCGGTCCGACACGGCACGCCGCCACCCGAATGCACGCGCCCGCACCCCCGGACACGGGCATACGCCCAGACACGGGTGCGGCGTGCCACGGCCCCTCGGCCACGACACGCCGCACCCCGGCAGCCGGCGGTCACCGTCCCCGTCGGGGCGACCGCCGGGCGGGATCAGCCGCGGTGGTGGTGTCCGCGGCGGCCCCAGGACTCGGTGTCGACGACGTTGCCGCGGTGGTCGCGGAGGGTGGCGGTGTCGCGGTCGTCCCAGATCTGGTGGCGGCGGTCCTGGTAGACGTCGTGGCGGGTGTCGCGGCCGTGTCCGGTGTGGACCTTGACGGCGGAGCGCCCGTCGAGGCGGAAGTCGTTGAAGCGGTAGCGGTTGCCCTGCTGGTCGGTGAGGGTGAAGCCACGCAGGTTGACGCTGTGGCGGCCAGTGTTCCGGATCTCGACCCATTCGCGGTTCAGGGCGCGGTTGGAGCGGTCGCCCCGGCCGGGGCTGTCGTACTGGACGTCGCCGATGACGAGGGAGGAGCGCTCCCGGCGGTGGTCGCGGCGGTGGTCGTCGGCCGCGGCGGGCAGCGCGGCCGCGCCGGCCAGGGTGCCGGCGGCCAGGAGGACCGCCAGGACGCGGCGGGCGGCGGGGGAAGCAGACATGGAGGATGGACCCCTTCGACGTCAACGGACGGCCCGGACCGGCAACATCCACCCCCATACACACGGGCGGATACCTGCCGGACGGGCCCGAAACGATTCCCGGCCACTGGCCGAGGAGCCACACTCTGGCCGCCCGGCGCACCCGGACACCGCCCGCCCACCCCCTGTTTCCCAATCCGGATATGTCCGTAACTCTCCCTTGTAGTGGGCAACCGTCAAACCCGGATTGACGCCCCCGGCACGGCAGTTCACCCGCCAGCCGGTGGCACGCCTGCGCAGCAGCCCTCCCCGCAGCCCGGCCCCCGCCCCCGCCCCCGGCCCGCACCCCTGCGCCGAACGGGTTCAACAGCCTGTAACAGCCGCCCCCGCCACCCCTTCGCACGCACCTGCGGAAACGATTCCGGTGTACGAGAAACCAGCCCCCGCCGGCACGCCACCGCCCCGCACCCGCCGCCCGCCCCGCCCGCACCCGCCGGCACGCCACCGCCCCGCCGCCCCGGCCCGCCCTGCGGCGGCCGGCGTCATCGCCCCCAGTACTTCCTGACCAGCTCGTAGGAACCGATCCGCTCCCGCAGGTCGTAGACCGGCGTGGCCAGCATCAACTCGTCCGCCCCCGTCTCAACGGCCAGTTGCGCGAGCCGCCCCACCACCGCCTCGGGCGCCCCGACCGCCTGCTGCGCACGGAAACCCTCCAGCGCCTGCCGCTCCTGCTCCGTGAAGGGATGCGCTGCCGCCTGCTCGGGCGTGGGGAACGGCGCCTGGCTCAGCCCCTGCAGGAGCCCGGCCTTGACGACGTTCATCGGCCCCGCCCGCCACACGGCCTCCTCCTCCGTCTGCGCGCACACCGTCTCCACGCACAGCAGCACCCGCGGCCGCTCGCACCACCGGGACGCAGTGAACGCCGCCCGGTAACCCTCCACGACCGCACGGGTGTTGTCCGGACGGATGTGATGCGCGACCGCGACCGGCAGGCCCAGGGCCGCGGCGAGAGCACCCCCCGCGGCACTGGAGGCCAGCAGCCACGGCTCCGGCAGCGGACCGAGCGCGACCTCCTCCACCAGGAACGACAGGACCGCGGCCACGTCCTCCCGGTACTCCGCATCCGTCGCCGGCCCCGCCCCCCGGCGCAGCGCCCGGGCGATGCCCTCGTCGAAAGTGCCCGGACCCCGGCCGATACCCAGGTCGATGCGGTCCTCGTGCAGGGCCGCCAGCGTCCCGAACTGCTCCGCCAGCGCGAGCGGCGCATGGTTGGGAGCCAGCACCCCGCCCGAACCCAGACGGATCACCGAGGTCGAGGCAGCGGCGTGCGCCGTCAGCACGACCGGCGGGAACGCGCCGATCGCGGGGGAGTGGTGGTGCTCCGCGTACCACAGGCGGTGGTAGCCCAGCCGCTCCATTCCCCGGGCGAAGGCCGCGGTGTCCCGCAGGGTGTCCACGGCGCGGGTGCCCGTCTGCACCATCGCGACTTCCAGCGCTGAAAGAGGTATGTCGAGCATGGCCGTCAGCATAGGGAGCCCCCCGCCCGGCAACCGCCCCGATGATCGTTTTCACGCCACCACGGACGGACCCGCAGGCGAGCGGGCCCCACAGCCCGGCCCGGCCCGGCCCCGCCCGCCTCGCAGCAGCCGAAATCCCGATTAACGCGCATCGGTGAAAACGTCAAGCCCCGAATTCGCGGAACGTGACCGCCGGCGCGGCGAACCGGCTTACTGGATATGCGGCCCCACCGGAAAAGAGAACGAGGCCGCAGACGCGGTGGGAAACAATCCCCACAATCGCGGAGGCCCCGAAATGATGGAGCCTTTCAGGTTCCGATTCGATCAGGAGAAAAACCATGAACCGCAAGTTCGAGACGTCCGAGTCCCGCCCCAAGCGCCGAGGTTTCCGCCTCGCGACCGCCGTCGCCGCTGCCGCGATCGCCGGCGGGATCCTCATCCCCACGTCCTCCGCGATGGCGGCCCCCACCACCTCGGTGGAAAGCGTCGTCACCCACAGCAAGCACGACCACAAGAAGCACGACGGCAACCACCACGGCAAGAAGAAGAAGCGCAACAACGGCGGCAACACCCAGGGCGGTACGCAGGGTGGCGGCAACGGGAACACCCAGGGCGGTACGCAGGGTGGCGGCAACGGGAACACCCA
>NZ_LBMK01000002.1:2043781-2131266 GCF_001005295.1 Streptomyces yangpuensis
CACCCAGGGCGGTACGCAGGGTGGCGGCAACGGGAACACCCAGGGCGGTACGCAGGGTGGCGGCAACGGGAACACCCAGGGCGGAACCCAGGGTGGCGGCAATGGCAACACCCAGGGCGGAACCCAGGGTGGCGGCAATGGCAACACCCAGGGTGGAACCCAGGGCTGACCAGTCCCGCCGAAAGGCGCAGCACCTCGCAGAGGCCCCCTCTGCGAGGTGCTGCCGTCCCCTTCAGCCGTTGCCGCCCCGACACACGTCGGGGCGGCAACGGCTCGATGTGTGCCGGCGCGCCCGCCGAACCCGCCCCGCCCACCCCAGGCACGGCAGGGCGCCCATCCGAATCCGAACTTGTCAAGCCCCGAATCTCCGTCTCTTTCTCCCCGTGCCCGAAAAGGGCAATCTGGATACAGATAAACCGCTCGGCCAGACAAACGGAACTGAGACACCAGGCAAGTCGAATCCCCGGCTCGCAGAGAATCTCGAATCCGGGTCGACCATTCAAGGGAGATTTAAATGTCGAGGAAGAAGCACGTCGCCAACATTGCCGGTCTTTCCTGTGTCACCGCGATACTCGCCGGAACGGCGGGGGTGGCATTTGCTCAGCCCTCCCAGGCCTCCACGCTTCCGACCGCAGCCCCCGCGGCGGTATGCAGCCTGAAGAGCGGGGAGATCCGCGGCAACGGCTTCGCCCTCAAGCAGACCTACGACGTCAAGCGCAACGGGAAGACCGTCGCCCGCGTCGCTGCCGGACCGAAGGGCGACATCCGCGCCGAAATCACCGGCGGCGGTCCGGTCTCCGTAGGCACCGTCCGGTGCGCGTCGGCCGCATCCAGCGCGGCTTCGACGAAGGCCGACGCCGCTGTTGCAACGGCACGAGGCACGGCAGCGGCTCAGCAGGCAGCCCGCGGCGGAGCTTCCCAGGCGCAGGCGGCCGCCATCGGGCGGAAGGCCGCGGCCTCCGAAGCGAAGCGGCTCGGACTGGCGCCCGCCGTGATCAACCAGGTGACGAACAACGTGACGACCATCGTCAACAACACGATCATCGGCGGCTCGAACAACACCATCGGCGGCACCCAGGTCGGCAACGGCAACACCCAGGGCGGCACGCAGGGCGCCGGTAACGGCAACACCCAGGGCGGCACGCAGGGCGCCGGTAACGGCAACACCCAGGGCGGTACGCAGGGCGGTGGCACCGGGAACACCCAGGGCGGTACGCAGGGTGGCGGGACCGGTAACACCCAGGGCGGTACGCAGGGTGGCGGCAATGGCAACACCCAGGGCGGTACGCAGGGCGGTGGCACCGGTAACACCCAGGGCGGTACGCAGGGCGGTGGCACGGGTAACACCCAGGGCGGTACGCAGGGTGGTGGCACGGGTAACACGCAGGGCGGTACGCAGGGTGGCGGGACCGGTAACACCCAGGGCGGTACGCAGGGTGGCGGGACCGGTAACACCCAGGGCGGTACGCAGGGTGGCGGCACGGGTAACACCCAGGGCGGTACCCAGGGTGGCGGCGCCGGTAACACCCAGGGCGGGACCCAGGGCTGATCAGTCATCAGCGGTCGAGGGCGGCACCTCGCGGAGGCAACTCTGCGAGGTGCCGCCGCATGTCCGGCACCGGCACCGGCACCGGCGGGCCCGGCATCCGCCTCGGGCGGCCCGCGTACGGCAGGGCAGACTCGTCCGGTGGACACCCGTCGCCCCTGCCCCTGTTGTGGTCATCTCGTCTTCGATGCCGAAGACGGGTGGCCCGGTTCGTACGGCATCTGCCCGGTCTGCTGCTGGGAGGACGACCCGGTGCGGCTGCGTTGGCCGTTCGTGCCGGGCGGCCCGGACCGGCTGTCGCTCGTCGAGGCCCAGCTCAACTTCCGCGCCTACGGGGCCTGCGGCCAGCGGGGCAGGAGGTTCGCCAGGCCCGCGACGGACGACGAACCCCTGGACGGGGCCTGGCGCCCGGTCGACCCCGCCACCGACCTCTTCGAGGACTCCACGGGTACGGAGCACCGCCCCTGGCCCGACGACGCGGTGGTCCTGTGCTGGTGGCTCCCCTCGTTCTGGGGCGTTCCCGAGGAGCCCGCGCAGGATCCCGGCCGCCGGGTGGTCATCGACGTCGGCCCGGTGTGCAGCGAGCGTGATCTCCACCAGGTGCTCAAGCGGGAACTCGGCTTCCCCGCGTTCTACGGCATGAACCGGGACGCGTTCTGGGACGCGATCACCGGCCTCGTCACCATGCCCCGGGAGCTGCGGTTCGTCGGCTGGGCAGGGCTGGAGCTGCGGGAGCCGTCGGCCGCGGCCGTGCTCCGTGAGCAGCTGGAGGCGTGGGCAGAAGGCCGCGGACTTCAGGTGGTCTACGACCGTTAGCGGCCCCCGCCGCCCCGCGGCCCCCGCCGCCCCGCGGCCCCCGCCGCCCCCGTCGCCCCGGCGGCCCCCGAGGTCGGCGGGTGTCGGCCGGGCGGTCCCGGGTAGGCGCCCGGTGCGGGGTGCGGTCCTGGCCCTCATGGCTGCGACGGGGGCCGCATCCCGCCCGCCCATGCCCGGCCCCGCCCGCACCCTCCGCCCCCGCCCTCCGCGGCCGGGGACGGGCCGGGTCAAGTTGACCGCAGTACGGGGATCGCCTCGCGCGTCTCGTCAGCCTCGAGGCCCGCGGTGCGGCGGCCGGCCGGTTCCGGGGGTGACTCGTCCGCGCAGACGGTGCCCCGCGCGGGCAGCGCCCCCGTGGCGAGGTAGCCGTTGACCAGGGCGCTGACGCACGCGCTGCGGTTGTAGGCGGTGTGCCCCTCCGCGGCGAACGTCAGCAGCCGGCCGTTCTCCAGCGTCCCGGCGAGGGCCACGGCGTCCTGGTAGGGGGTGTCGGGGTCCCCGGTCGTACCGAGGACCAGGATCGGGGCGGAACCGGCGGCACGGTAGGAGCCCTCGAAGCGGCCGGGCCGGTCCTCCTGCCACGGGACGCACGCCGGTGCGTGGTTGTGGTCGTAGGCGGGCGGCCCGAGACCGACCGGGGGACCCAGCAGCGGAGCCGAGGCGGCGTGCGCGCCGACCAGCGCACCCAGGAGCGTACGGCCGGACGGATAGCGGCGGTCGGCGCACTCGACGGCCGTGTTCACGGTCAGGAAACCGAAGGACGCCCGTGAGGGCGGGGACAGCAGGAACGACACCCGCCGCTCCTGCGCCGCCCGCAGCGCCTCACCCAGGTAGGGCCAGATCTCCCTGCCCGCGTTGATGCCGAACATCAGGCGGTAGGCGAGGGTGTAGCCGGTGGCCGGGCGCCCGCCCGCGGTGACGACCGGGTCGGCGTCCAGCGCCCGTTCGAGGTCTTCGAAGGCCTGCCGCGGCCGGCCGTCACCGAACCCGCAGACCGCCGCCTCGCGCGCGCACCAGTCGAGGAACCGGCCGACCGCCGCGTCCAGGGCGGCGAACTGCGCGGCGTCGTAGGCGTAGGGCACGTCCGCGTACAGGTGCGGGTCGTAGGCCCCGTCCAGGACCATCGCCCGTACCCGCCGCGGGAACAGCGCGGCGTAGACGGTGCCGACGTAGCTGCCGAAGGAACGCCCGTAGAAGGAGAGCGTCTCCTCGCCCAGGGCCCGGCGCAGCAGGTCGATGTCCCGGGCGTTGAAGCCGGTGCCGACGAACGGCACCAGGCCGCCGGAGCGCTGCCGGCAGGCGGCGGCGAAGTCGGCGCCCTGGCGGACGGCGCGCCGCACGGCTCCCCGGCCGGGCACGCCGCGCGCGGCGTCGACGGCGGCCGTGTACTCCTCGTCGTCCCAGCACTGCACCCGGGCGCCGCGCGCCACACCGCGCATGTCGTAGCCGACGACGTCGAAGGTGTCGCGGAGGGCGGCGGGCAGGGCGGCGTGGCTGTTACGGGCGAAGTCCACACCGGAGCTGCCCGGCCCGCCCGGGTGCAGCAGCAGGACACCGGTGCGGCGGGCGGGGTCGGCCGCGGGCCGCCGGGTGACGGCGAGGGCGATCGTGGGCCCGGTGGGCCGGCGGTGGTCCAGCGGTACGCGGGCGGTCGCGCACTCGAAGCCGTCCCGCGGGCCGGTGCAGGGGCCCCAGGACAGGACCGGCACGGACGAGCCGGCCACCCCGGCCCCGGCCGCGGAGGCCCCGGCCCCGGCCGTGGTGGCGGGGGCCGTAGCCGCGGTTGCCCCGGCCCAGGCCGGGGCGGGGGCCACCGTGGCCGCTGTGGTGGCGGTGGGCCGGGGGGCGGCTCCCAGGAGGGCGGTGACCGCGGTCAGGGCGAGGGCCGACACCCCGGCCACGTGCCCGCGCGGGCCGACGGCGGAACGGGTCTGCATGCTGCGCACCTCCGTGACGGGCGTCGCGAACGGGCGCCAACGTAGCCGCCCGCCCGGCCCCCGTCGTCCCGCCGACAGCCGGCCGCGCGCTGCACCCGGGAGGTGACGGACCGGGGCCGCGCTCAACCATCCGCCGGCCGGCGCGGTCTTGCCGGGCGGGCGGACCCCGCCGGTTCCCGGGGGAAGCCGCACGAGTTCCCGCGAGCACACCGACCGCCGAGGAGCACGACATGACGTTACGCACGACCGTTACGACCGCACGGGTTGCCCTGGTGGGCCTGGCGGCGGCCGCGATGGCCGCCACCGCCCTCACGGTCCCCGCCCAGGCCGCCCCGGACCCCGGACCGGACACCACCGCGGGCGCCACCCAGGACACCAGCGCGGGCGCCGCCGCGGACCGGGCCTCCGGGAGGGCGGGGCACGGGGCGACCCGGCGCGCGATGGACGCCGAGGTCGAGGCCGGTATTCCCGGTATCACGGCCCAGGCCCGCGACGCCCGCGGTGTCTGGAAGGCCGCCTCGGGCGTCGGCGACCTGACCACCGGCGCCCCGCGCGGCACCGACGACCGGTTCCGGATCGGCAGCATCACCAAGACCTTCGTGGCCACCGTCCTGCTCCAGATGGAGACGGAGGGCAGGCTCCGGCTCGACGACACCGTGGAACACCATCTGCCGGGCCTGGTCAGGGGCAACGGCAACGACGGCAGCAAGATCACCGTACGGCGGCTCCTGAACCACACCTCCGGCCTCTTCGACTACCTGGCCGACGAGGAGTACCTCACCACGTACATGCTCGGCAACGGCTACCTCGCGCACCGCTACGACACCCTGCCGCCCGCCCAGCACGTCAAGGTCGCTCTCTCCCACCCGCCGCTGTTCTCTCCCGGCGCCCGCTTCTCGTACTCGAACACCAACTACGTCCTGGCCGCGCTCATCATCGAGAAGGCGGGCGGACGGACCTACGAGGCCGAGGTCCGCGACCGCATCATCAGGCCCCTGGGCCTGAAGGCCACCACCAACCCCGGCAACAGCATCCGCATCCCACGCCCCAGCAGCCGCGCCTACTCCAAACTGTTCGAGCAGGACCCCGACCGGATCGACGACGTCACCGAGATGAACGGCTCGCAGGGCTGGGGCGACGGCGACATCATCTCCACCACCGGCGACCTGAACCGCTTCTACCGCGCCCTGATGCGCGGCGAGCTCCTTCCCCCGCGGCAGCTGGCCGCCATGAAGACCACCGTGGAGATCCCCGAACGCCCCGGCACGGCCTACGGACTCGGCATCACCCGGATGCGCACGAGCTGCGGCACCACGCTGTGGGGCCACGGCGGAGGCATGGTCGGATCGACCTCCCTGGCCGTCACCACCGAGGACGGCGGCCACCAGCTCGCCTACAACCGCAACGGGGACTGGAGCACCACGGTCGCCCCGGACGCCGTCATGGAAGCCGAGTACTGCCCCGCCGCCCCGGCCGCCCCCACCCCCGCCCCCGACGCCGCCGACGCCCCGGCCGTCTCTCCCTGAGCCGTACGGGTGTTCCCCGCCGCGGGAGGACCACCGGCCACCGGCTGCCATCGGCCGTCGGCCCGCCCGCGGCGGGGCACCCTGCGCAATACTGACCGGATGAGCCCGGCGCAAGCCCCGTCCTTCAGGGCGGGGTGAGCCGGAACGGTCCGCGGAGCGAAGCTAAAGCGGCCGGCGCTGTTGCTCGATGTACTGCTTCACCACGGTCAGCGGCGCGATAGACCAAACGCTAGGGTCGCGGCTGTGCAGCTCCGGTGCAACTTCCGCGTGTACCCCGAGCCCGCCCAGCGCCACGCGCTGGCCAGGGCGTTCGGGTGCGCCCGGGTGGTCTTCAACGACGGCCTGCGGGCCCGTCAGGAAGCCCACGCGGCGGGCCTGCCGTACATCAAGGACACCTACCTCCAGAAGCAGGTCATCACCGCCGCCAAGCGCACCGACGAACGGGCGTGGCTGGGCGAGGTGTCCTCCGTCGTGCTGGTGCAGTCCCTGAGGGACCTGCACACCGCCTACCGGAACTTCTTCTCCTACGTCACCGGCAAGCGCAAAGGGCCGAAGGTCGCGCCGCCCCGGTTCAAGTCCAAGCGGGACAACCGGCAGTCCATCCGCCTCACCGCCAACGGGTTCAGCCTGCGCGAGAACGGCCGCCTGTACGTGGCCAAGGTCGGAGACCTGCGGGTGCGCTGGTCGCGCCCGCTTCCGGCCGCGCCGACCTCGGTCACGGTCACGATGGACGCGGCCGGTACTGGGCCTCGTTCGTTGTGGACACCGACCCCCAGTTCCTGCCCGAGACGACCACCGAGGCCGGCATCGGCCTCGGACTGTCGGCGTTCGCGGTCCTCTCCGACGGCACGAAGATCACTTCCCCGTGCTTCCTGCGCCGGGCCGAACGCAGGCTCAAGCGGTTGCAGAAGGACCTCAGCCGCAAAGCCAAGGGATCGAGGAACCGGGCCAGGGCCCGCATCAAGGTCGCGCGCCAGCACGCCCGCGTCGCGGGCCGGCGCCGGGACTGGCACCGCAAGGAATCCACGCGCATCATCCGCGACAACCAAGCGGTGTACGTGGAAGACCTCGCGGTGTCCGGCCTCGCCCGCACCCGCCTGGCGAAGTCCGTGCACGACGCCGGATGGTCGGCGTTCCTCGGCATGCTGGAGTACAAGGCCGCCAAGCATGGGCGGTACTTCGGCAGGATCGGCCGTTTCGAGCCGACCTCCCAGGTCTGCTCGGCCTGCGGGATCAAAGACGGCCCCAAGCCCCTGCACGTCCGCGCATGGACGTGCAAGGAGTGCGGGACCGTCCACGACCGCGACGTCAACGCCGCACGCAACATCCTGGCCGCCGGACGGGCGGACAGGCCAAACGCCTGTGGAGCGCCGGTAAGACGGGCATCCGTGCCCGCACAGCGCCGTGAAGCAGGAAGCCCCCAGACGGGCCGGACGGCCCAGGCTGGAATCCCCGTCCTTTAGGAGCGGGGAGCGCGTCAACTTCCTGCACTGGCCCGCGGACCCCGCCGTCGTCGCCCGGCTGCTCCCGGCCCGACACCCTGGACGGCCTCACCTACATCGGGCTCGTCGCGTTCCGCATGCACCGTGTCGGATGGCTGCGCCTGCCCGGCATCCCCTACCTGGGCTCCTTCCCCGAGACCAACGTCCGCCTCTACTCGGTCGACACCCACGGCCGCCGCGGCGTGGTCTTCCGTTCCCTCGACGCCTCCCGCCTCCTGCCGGTCCTCACCGCCCGCACCCTGTTCCGTATCCCGTACGTGTGGTCGCGCATGTCGGTACGCCGCGACGGCCCCACCCTCACCTACACCAGCAGCCGCAGATGGCCCGGACCGCGCGGCGCGCACAGCACCCTCACCGTGCGGACCGGTGAACGCATCACGGAGCCGACCGCCCTGGAACACTTCCTGACGGCCCGCTGGGGCATGCACAGCGACTTCTCCGGCCGGCTGCTGTACCTGCCCAGCAGCCACCCGCGCTGGCCGCTGCACCGCGCCGAACTCCTGGGCTGCGACGAGGACCTGGTGACGGCGGCCGGTCTGCCCGCGCCCGCCGGCCCGCCGGTCAGCGTGCTCTACTCCCCGGGAGTCCCCGTACGGTTCACCCGCCCCACCGGCTGACCCGCCCCGGCCCTCCACCCGTCCGACCAGGCGCGGGGCATTGACAGAGCCCGCGGGACATGCGAAAAAGACCCCACGTCCGAGGCCGCGCGATGTCCGTTTCTCCGCGGCCCGGCGCCGCAACCGCGAGACGCCGCCCGGGACCGACAACCCCGCGGGATCCACCCCGCCGCGATCAGCACCGCGTCGGTGCGACCGACCGCGACCGACCCACCTGAAACACGACGATCGGACCCGACTTGACCCTCATGCCCGGATCACGCGTGCCCGGCCGGACCTGGACGGTCCGGCTCACCGGCCACGCCGATCACAGCGCCTCCGTCACCTGCAGCACCGAAGCCTGCCGGATGCCGCCCCGTTCGAAGGACACCGCGGCCCTGAAGCGGTTCGCCGCCGAACACGCCCGGGCCCACGCCCGGCTGGCCACCGTCCGCCCCAACGCCGCCTGCGCCTGCCGGGCCGCCGCACAGTGCGCCTGGCACGAGACCCGCACCCAGTGCACCGGCTCCACCCTCCTGGTCCTGCTCCACAACCCGGCCGTGGGACAGGTCTGGACGCTCGCCGAGATCTGCCAGTCCTGCGCGCCGCTCATCCCGCACACCGCCGTCCTCGGCCGCTCCCAGCCCCAGCCCCAGACGCCGTCCCAGGCGCAGGGGCAGGCCCGCCGGGCCCCGGCCGGCGCCGTGGTCCCCGCGCCCGCCACCGCCCCGGCGGCGGCCCCCCTGCCCGTCGCGGGCGGCTTCTCCTCACCACAGGCCGCCCCGGAGGCACCCGCCGCCCGCCGCCGCCCGCGCCGCCACGCCAGCCCCCGCCGGGCCTCCTGACCCCGCGGGCCGGCGGCCGCCGCCCGAAGCCGCGCCGGCCCGAAGCCCGCGCCGGCCGGCCGCCGTCAGGCCATCACACCCACGTGTAGTTGTCGTCGGTGACAGCCTCCAGGGCGGCGTCGGCCGTGGCCGCCCGCGGGCCGGGCAGCGCGGCGAGCGCGGCACCGATGGGCGGGAAGACCGGGAGCCCGGCCACCTTCCGGTAGTCGATCCACTCGATCACGCCGATCTCGTGGCTCCCGTCGGGCTGCTCGTCCCGTTCCTCCACGGCCAGCGTGGCGCGCACCGCGGGGGTGATGTGCAGGCGGTGGATCAGGTGCAGCTTGCGCGGGGGCGGGGTGGGGCCGGGCCGGCTGACCCGCTGGTCGACGACCCACAGCAGGTCGCCGCCCTCGGCCCGGTCGATGTCCAGGGCGAGTTCCTCGGCGAGCTCCCTGCGCAGGGCGCAGGTGAGGTCCTCGCCGTCCTCCACGTTCCCGCCGGGCGGGCTGTAGTGGGTGGAGCCGGGCCGGTCGCGGCGGATGAGCGCGACCTCGTCGCCGCAGAACACCAGGGCCGCGGTACGGATTTTGATGCGGGAGAACGGGATCGGGACCGCGGGCGGAGGCGGGGGAGCGGACGTCATGACGGCCAGTATCCCGCCCGCCGCCCCCGCACCCACCCGTGACTGACGGGCTGTCGGCGTTGTCGGTGCCCGCCCCCACCACCGAAGGCGGCGCCGGCCTCCTCGGGCTGGAGACCTCCGGCGGGCCGACCCCGGCGGGCTGCGAGCCCACCCGCAGTTCTTCGCCGGGTTCCTGAGCGCACCTCAGGCCGCCGCCCGGGGCCTGCTCGCCGCCGCCTTCGGCCTGCGCGCCGAACTGCCCGCGGCCGGGGCCGGCGAGTCCGGCCCGGACACCCCCTGCCCGGAGCCGGGGAACGCGGCGGTCTCCTGGGCGCAGCTCTCGTGGTGGCCGGCGAACGAGACCAGGCCGGTCCGGCCGCTCTGCCGCCGGCTGAGAGGGCCCGGCTTGACCCTGACCCTGGGGGAGAGGGGAGCGTAGGGGCCATGGAGGAAGAAGCACTGCTCAGCATCGGCACGTTCGCCCGCCGGGCACGGCTGTCGCACAAGGCGCTGCGCCTGTACGACCGCCACGGTCTGCTGCCGCCCGACCACGTCGATCCCGCCACCGGCTACCGGTACTACCGGGAGGGCCGGCTCGCCGCGGCCCGGCTGATCGTGCGGCTGCGCGGGCTGGACATGCCGCTGGCCGACGTCGGCGCGGTCCTGGCCGCCCCGGCCCCCGAGGCGGCCCGCCTGGTGGCCGCGTACTGGGACGGCGTCGAGCGCCGGCACGCGGCGCAGCGCGAGCTGGCGGCGCACCTCCGTATCCACCTGCTCGGAGACGAAGGGAGTCCGGACATGTACGAGATCCAGGAACGCGAGGTGCCGCAGCAGCTGGTCCTCACGGAACAGCGGCACATCACCCCGGAGGAGCTGCCCGACTGGATTTCTGCCGCCCTGGGCCGGCTGGCCCCGGTGGCAGAGGCGCACGGGGGATTCTTCGGCCACCCCTTCGTCGTCTACCACGGGGAGGTCAACGAGGACGGCGACGGCCCGGTGGAGCTCTGCGTCCCGGTGGACCCGGCCCGCGCCGGGCAGTTCCCGGTGCCCTCGCGCACGGAGCCGGCCCACACGGAGGCCTACACCCGCCTCACCAGGGCACAGGTCACCTACCCGCAGATCCTCTCCGCCTACGACGCGGTCTACGCGTGGGCGCAGCGCCAGTCCCGCACGACGACGGCGGCGCCCCGCGAGGTCTACTTCGCCAACTGGTCGGAGATCTCCCCGGCCGACCCCGCCTGCGACATCGCGGTCCCCCTGGCCGGCTGACCGCCCCCGTCCGCCCCCACCCGCACCCGCCGCCCGCCGTGCACAGCGGGCGGCGGGTGCGTGCCCTGCCGCCGCGCCCGGCCGGACCTACGCCGGACCGGTCCGGCGCGCTCCCGCGCCGGCCGGCTCCTGCGGGGAGGAACCGGCCGGGGACCGCCTCCCGGCCCGGTTCCGGTCGCGGTACCACGCACCCGCGCCGACCAGTACGGCCGCCCCGGCCCCGTACAGGGGCAGCCACAGGGTCGTCGTGGACGCCAGGCAGCCGGCGACGGCCTTCCTCCGCCCGCTCTCCTGCGCGTACGCCAGCGCGGCGGCGTCAACGCCGGCCGGCTCCGCCACCGCCGCCCTCGTACGGATGACCTCGTACCGGCCGACGGCCTCGCAGGCGCTGCGGGTGCCCGGCATCGGGAACAGCCAGTCCCAGCGCTGCAGCATGGGGGCCACCGCGACCGCCGCGCACAGGCCGACGACCAGCGCGTACGCGACCAGGGCGCGCATGTACGCCGTGCGGATGCCGGGCCGCCAGGCCGGCCGCACCTGGGAAGGCGAAGACGATCGCGAAGAGCGTCCCCCCGATGTACGTGGCGAACCACTGCCAGGAGCCCTGCGCGAGCGCGAACGTCAGCACGGCGGCGAGCCCGATGCCGATGACCCCGGCCTGGCCGGCGGTGTCGTCGCCCGCTCCGGTGGGCGCGGGCCTGTGCTCTCTTCGGGGGCCGGGCTCGTTCACGGGCCCCTCCTGCAGGGTCGCCGGGCACCGGTACCGGCACCGGTATCGGTATCGGCACCAGCATCCGCCGCGCGCCGGCCGCGGGCCCCGGCGCCATGCCGGGGGCGGGCGAACGGGGCCCGGACGGGGTCCCGGGCGGGCCCGGACGGGGGAGCCGCGCGGCCTGTCACGCGCCTGTGACAGTCGGCGGACGGCTTCATGAAGTACGGGAGCCAGTCTTTTAACCAGAGAACGAAACAGACATTTCGCCCAATGTTCTCTGGAACGTCCCCCTCGTCCCCACCTCTCATCGGAGTCATTCTCATGTTCCGCACCACCTCCCGGAAGCAGCGTTTCGCCCTGTACGCCGTCTCGGCCGCGATCGTCGGAGGAGGCGTGCTGGTCCCCACCAGCGCTTTCGCCGCCCCGTCGATGGCCTCCGCGTCCACGGCCGCCGCCCCCGCGAAGAGCGGTCACGGGAACAGCGACAAGAAGGGGAAGTGGGAGAAGAAGAACGACAAGCACGACAAGGGCAAGAAGAACCAGAAGCACCGCGGCAAGAAGGACAAGGTCCGCGACGTGGAGAACATGCCGGGCTGCAAGTTCTACCAGGGCAAGGTCTACTGCGAGCACAAGCCCGACAAGCCCGCCCCGGCCCCCAACCCGGCCCCGAACACGGACCCCAAGCCGGCCCCGAACACGGACCCCAAGCCGGCCCCGAAGCCCGACCCGGTGGTCGTGGACAAGGAGAACCCCGACAAGGCCCAGACCCCCGCGGCCTAGCCCACACCCCGACGGCCACGGCCGCAGGCCCCTGCCGGACCCCCTCACCGGGGTCCGGCAGGGGCCTGCGGCAGCCGCGGCGCGCACCACACGCAACGCACGCGGAGGGCGGGGCGGGTGGGGTGGGCGGAGCCGGCCGGATTCGAACCGGCGTCCTCACGGTTTTGGAGACCGCGCGCGACGACCTCTGCGCTACGGCCCCGCCCGCCCGGCATCCTAGGGGGCCGCACGCGTTCACCCCGCGGGCGGGTGCGTGGCCAGCCAGTGCCGTGCGATCTGCTCCCGCGTGGCGACCCACGCCCCGCCCCGCGACGCGACGTGCTTCAGGAACCCGTCGAGCGCGCGGATCCGCCCCGGCCGCCCGATGATCCGGCAGTGCATGCCGACGCTCATCATCCGCGGCCGCTCCGCGCCCTCGGCGCGCAGCGTCTCGAAGGTGTCCACGAGATAGGCGAGCATGTCGTCCGCGGTCGTGAACCCGTGGACGATCAGGAACTTGAAGTCGTTCGCGTCCAGGCTGTACGGCACCACCAGGTGCGGGCGCCCGCCCGCCTCGACGTAGAACGGCAGGTCGTCGGAGTAGTCGTCGCTGTCGTAGAGGAACCCGCCCTCCCCGGCGACCAGACGCCGCGTGTTCGCACTGGTCCGACCGGTGTACCAGCCCACGGGCCGCCGGCCGACGAGCCGCCCGACCGTCTCGACCGTGCGCGCGATGTCGGCGCGCTCGACCTCCTCGGGCACGTGCCGGTAGTCGATCCAGCGCCGGCCGTGGCCCGCCACCTCCCAGCCGGCCGCCCCCATCGCGCGCGCCGCCTCCGGGTTGCGCTCCAGGGCCTGCCCCACGGCGTACACGGTCAGCGGCGCACCGTGCGCGGCGAGCGTGCGGTGGATGCGCCAGAAACCGGCGCGCGCCCCGTAGGCGAACATCGACTCCACGTTCAGGTCGCGCCCGCCCGTCACGGGCGGCGCACCGACGATCTCGTGGAGGTACCCCTCCGAGGTGCGGTCGCCCTCCAGGACGTTCTGCTCCCCGCCCTCCTCGTAGTTCAGCACGAGGCTGACGGCGACACGGGCACCCCCGGGCCACGCCGCGTGCGGCGGCTCGGCGCCGTAGCCGGCGAGGTCACGCTGCTGCTCGGACACGGCCCGCACCCTACCGCCGCCCACCCGCCCCCGCCGCGGACCACACGCCCGCGCCGTACGGGCGGCCGCCCCGCCGGCCGGCACGGGCCCGCGGCCCGGTCCGTATCCGCCGCCCCCCCATGAGCACACGACCCCCGAACCGTACATTTCCTTGGATTCCGGTGTAATCCGTACATGCGGCCCGGTCTCTCGAAGGGGTACATGCAGTGACACTCGGTGAGATTCGGGCGCCCCGGAGGTGAGCCGCCCCATAGGACTCACGTCACACACGAACCGGGATAGTAGACCCCGAAGGCCCGCCGCGAGCCCCTCCCGCCCCGCTCCCACCTGCGCGAACCCCACCCCGCCCCGCACCGGGCCGCGCGGCCCCGACTGCGAAGCCCCCTAGTAATGGCGGTCGTTGCCAGGCCGGTGGGGCGTCGGTAGAACTGGATGAGTCGCCGGGCGGCACGGGCTCCTCACCCGCCGCCGACGAACCCCTCTCCACCGCGTGAGTGGCTCACGCATGCCCCAGGCATGCCGCGACCGCCCCAGTCCCCTGTGGAAGGAACCTCCGTGTCCAACGCCGTCATCCGCCGCATCGCCGCCTCCAAGAAGGCCCTCGCAGGTACCGTCGTCGCCCTGGGCGTCGCCGGCTCCATGCTCGCCACGGTTCCCGCCCAGGCGGCCCCGACGAGCGCCAAGGCGATCGCGCAGCAGATGATCAAGGACCCGGCGCAGTTCGCGGCCTTCAACAACATCGTTTCCCGTGAGAGCGGCTGGAACCACACCGCCACGAACGCCTCCTCCGGCGCGTACGGCCTGGTCCAGGCCCTGCCGGCCTCGAAGATGGCCTCCGCGGGCGCGGACTGGAAGACCAACCCGGCCACCCAGATCAAGTGGGGCCTGGACTACATGAACGAGCGCTACGGCAGCCNCTCCGCGGGCGCGGACTGGAAGACCAACCCGGCCACCCAGATCAAGTGGGGCCTGGACTACATGAACGAGCGCTACGGCAGCCCCGTCGGCGCCTGGAACTTCTGGCAGGCCAACCACTGGTACTAAGCCGTCGCCGGCGGACACACACCACGAAGACGCCCCGGCCGGGACCTCCCGGCCGGGGCGTCTTCGCGCACCCGGCCGGATACGCGCGGCCCGGCGGCACCGCCGCGGCGGCCGGTTCGCCCCGCCTCGCCCCGGCCGCCCGCTCCCGCACCCGGCCCGTCCCGGCCGCCCGCGCCCGCACCCGGCGTCACACCCGGGTGCCTGTCTGCGCCGGCGCGGGGACCGGGCCCCCCGACATCGCGCGGGCCATCCACCCCGAGGTGCGCAGGGTCTGCGCGACGAAGGTGCGGCGGCCCACCCCGCAGGCCCGCAGGGCCGGGCCGTGGTCCACCGCGACCAGGGCGGCGGCGCCCGCCAGCAGCCCGCGCCACCCGGCCGTCACCGCCCCGCGGACCGGCCGGGGCAGCCCGGCCAGGCCCTCCTGCAGGCGCAGGCAGTGGAAGGGGACGTGCCGCTCCTCGTCCGCGAGGATCCGGCCCGCGACCTTGCGGGCCAGCGGATCGGCGGCGCCGTCGCGCAGGGCCCGGTAGTACCCCAGGGCCACCACCTCGGCGATCATCAGCACCAGCAGTTCCACCCGCAGCCCGAGCAGCCGCCGTACCCGGACGAAAGCCGCGTCGCTCCAGTGCCCGTCGAGAGTGCCGGCCCCGCCGGCCTCCAGCAGCAGCTTCAGCATCCGGGCGTGGTTCTGCTCCTCGGCGATGAAGAGCCGCACCGCCTCGGAGTAGACCGGATCACCCGCGAGATCGGCCTTGCCGCACAGCGCGGAGCCGTCACCGTCCTCGCCGACCTGGAACTTCTGGATGCTGCGGACGATCTCCGCCGGCAGCCGCGCGCCCCTGCCCCAGTCCGGGTCGCCCAGCGCCGCCCGCCGCTCCCGCCCGGCCTCGAACTCCCGCACCCATGAACCGTACCCAGTTTTGATCATGTTCAAGAATCTAGCGAATGTTGATCGTGTTCAAAACCGTGGGGGTGTCATGGCCGCGTAACAGAACGCCCGGAGCCGCGCCGGGCCGCCGGCGCGTCAGATCCAGCCGTTGCGCGCCGCGTAGAGGGCCATCTGGAAGCGCGTCACCGACCCGGCACGGGCGTTGATCGCCTCCACGTGCCGCGACAGCGTCCGGCGGCCGACGACACCACCGTCGCCTACGGCCGGGCGGAGCAGGGCAGGCCCTTCGTCTACGCGATACCGGCCGACGGCTCCGGAAAGCCGATGAAACTGACCGAGGGCAGTTCACCGTCCATGACTACGGGCGCACGCTGACGGCGCGTCCCCGCGACCGGCCCCCACGCCGCCCCGCGCCGCCCGCGACGATCCCAGCCGACCCCCGCCGACCAGCCCCGTGAGGAACAGCCCGAACATGCACCAGCCCCCCTACGCGCAGTCCGCCCCGGCCCTGGTCGTCCACCCGCCGCAGCCCCACGACCCCCGACGCGGGGCACTCGTGCTCGCCTCGCCGTTCACCAGCCCGCCCCCTTCACGGTCCCGGAGCCGGCGGGGCGCGGTCATACGCATCACGCACACCTACGAGTACCGCGTCACCGACGAGGACGCGCTCCTGCACGCCGCCGCCGACCGCGGATGGCAGCCGCTGCCGGCGTCCGAACGCGGCGACGACGACCCGCGCGACCTGATCGGCGCCATGACGGCCCTCACCGCGCAAGGCGCCGTCGCCGGAACCCGGACCCTGGAGCACCGGAGCACCGCGGAACTCCACACCCTCGCCCCCGTACCGGAACCCGGCCCCGCACCCGTACCGGCACCCGTACCCGGCCCCGCACCCGGACCGGCACCCGTACCCGTACCCGCTCCCGGCGACGCGGCCGGACCGGCCCGCCACGGTGCCGCACGCCCGCCGGACCGGTGGACCGGACCCGCCCCCGCCCCCGCGTTCCGGACGCCGGACTTCGCGGCCCTCTTCGCCCCCCGCGACCACCCGTACACGGCCGCGGGCACGGGCACGGCCGCGGGCCGGCACCCGGGCACACACCGGTGGCAGCTCACCCCCCGTACCGCCGACCTCCTCCACACGGCCCTGCTCGTCCTCGCCGACCAGGCCTACGACGACGCCCAGTACCTCGCGGACCGCCTCCTGCCCGACGCCGGCCCCGCGTCGCTGGAGGTCTTCGACCGGCTGCCCCCGCTCACGTGGAGCGCCGACCACCGCTGGCGGCGGCGGATGGCGCGCGCCTTCGACGACCTGGCCGGCGACCTCGCCGGCGGGCACTGGCCCGAACCCTCCTGCACCGCCGAGGAGATGGCCCTCCACCTGGCCGTCCAGGACGTTCCCGTCCACCTGGAGGACCTCTGCGAGGAGGACGACCACCACACCCTCCCGCACCACCGGGACGACTACGACCTCTCCCACCCGCTGCTGCGCAACGAAGACGTCCTCATGCTCTTCCGCAGCGACCTCACGGGCCCGGCCGGCCTCGGCCGGGCCGCCTGGTTCACCCCCTTCGACCCCCGCAGAACCAGAAACCCCCGCAGGGGCTTCCGCCGCTAGCGGGTGTCCGGCGGATCAGGGCCGGACGGCTGCCGCCGGGCCGGTGCCCAGACGCAGGGCCAGGGCGGCCAGCCACACCAGGCCCAGGCCCGCGCCGGCGGTGAAGGCCAGGACGGAGACGGCGGAGGCCGCGAACCCGCAGAACACGGCCGCCGGCGCGAGACGGGAGGCGACGGCCCACCCGCGGTGGCCCCGCGCGGCAAGCGGACGGGCCAGGACGAGGCACGCGCCGCACAGGGCGAGGTAGCCGGCCATTCCGGCCGCCATGTGGACGGCACCCTGCGCGCTCAGCACGGCCGGCGCCGGACACCGAAGTCATCGCCCCCGGGGGGAACAGCCTGCGCCCCTGCCGGACGGGCTCACTGCGCGCGGCGGAGCTCGTCGAGCTGCTTCTCGAAGTCCTTGGTCGCCGCGATCAGGTGGGCGTGGGCCTTCTTCTGCAGCTCGTCCCCCTGGGACTTGAACGCCGCACTGAAGTGGGGCTGGAGCTGGGTCCACCAGCCGTAGTCCAGCATCGCCCACGCCTGCGGGCACAGCGGGGCGCGGGTCCGGGGGAGGTAGCCGCCGTCGACGAGGGGCTTCTTGTACTTCGCCGGGTCGCTGCCCTCCAGGTAGCACAGGAAGTTGAAGACCCGCTGCTGGGTGACGGGGTGGTCGCTCGCCAGGCCCTCCAGGGTCAGCCGGCCCTCCTTGCGGGCGATCTCGTCGAAGAGGATCGCGGCGGCCAGCGAGGGGCCCGGCCCGACCTCGTTGACGGTGTAGAAGGACGCGTAGCCGTCGGCCGCGTCCTCTTCGAGGCCGAGATTGGCCAGCAGGAGCTGCCGCTGCAGGGCGTGGCCCATCTCGTGGCCGAAGATGAACTCCGTCGACAGCACCGTCAGGTCGTCGGTGTTGTACTGCGACGCCGGGAACGGGGCGGGCCGTTCCACGGTCTTGACCACATCGGCGAGAGCCTTCTCGATCTGCGTCAGGAACGACGGCGGGATGTAGATCGTCCTGCCGTCGGGCTGGGTGACGGCGTCGGTGACACCGGGCGGCACGTCGGCGGTGACCTTGACGACCATGTCGTGCGGGAGGGCGAGGGACCTGCTCACCCAGTCGGCCGACCGCTCCAGCACCCGGGAGTTCCGGATCAGCGCCACCACCTGCCGGTCCTGCGGCTGGACGGTCCTGTCCTCGTAGACGACGGTGACCCTGCCGGAGCGCGCCGCCTGGGGGCGGGGCCCGGCCCAGGCCTGCTGCCCGGTGTCGCGGGCCGTGCCGCCGCACCCGGTGGCGGCGACGCAGGCGAGGACCAGCACCCCTGACAGGACGGCACGCGTCCTCTTCGAGCAACCGGTGGTGTTCGGCATCCTGGTCGGCTCCCGTCGCGTGTTCCCGCACCGATCCTGCGGCCGCCCGCGGACGGCCGCCCGCCGAGCCACCCGTCCGGGCGACCCCCCCGCCGTTCGGCCCGCCAAGGCCGCCCGGCGAGCCCTTCGGCCCGCTGTTCGCCGCGGCCCCCGGGCGGCGGTGAGCGGTCAGGACCGCGGTGCCGCCGGCTCGGCGGCGGCGGGCGGAGCGGGCGTGGCTGCTGCGGCGGCCACCGCGGCGGCCGGGGCGGGCGCCGCTTCGGGAGCGGGCACGGCGACGGGGGCGGCGATCACGGCGGCGACGGCGAGGACGACGGCGGCGCGCAGGGTCCACTTCAGCACGGTGAGGCTCCGGTTTCCGGTCGGTGACGGCATGTGCCGTGATCGTCTCCGCCGCCGGGCCCGCGGGCATCGTCCGCAGGTTGTGGCCGCCTCCCCCGCGCGGGGGAGGCGGCCACCTCGCTCAGAGACCGGCCGGGGCGTTCCGCCTGACCGCGGCCAGGGCCTCCTTGACCTCCCGCACCACGCGGGCCGCGTCGTCGGCGTTGTGCACGACATCCGTGCTGTTCATGTCGACGACGAGGACCTCGCTGGCCGAGTAGTGCCTGTGCACCCAGTCGTCGTAGCCGGACCACAGCGTCCGGTAGTAGTCGATGAGGCCCTCGTCCTGCTCGAAGTCCCGGCCCCGCAGGCCGATCCGGTGCAGCACCGTTGCGAAGTCCGCCTTGAGGTAGACCATGAGGTCGGGAGCCTTGCGGTACGGCAGGCCGTCGATCTCGCGCATCATCTCGCCCAGCAGCCCCTCGTACACCTGCATCTCGAGGGAGCTGATCCGGCCCAGGTCGTGGTTGACCTTGGCGAAGTACCAGTCCTCGTAGATGGACCGGTCCAGGACGTTGTCGCCCTGCTTGTACGCCTCCTTGATCGAGGCGAACCGCGTCTGCAGGAAGTACAGCTGGAGCAGGAAGGGGTAGCGCCGCGCCTGGATCTCCTCCGGGCTCGCCGTGTAGAAGAGCGGAAGGATCGGATTGTCGTCGACGCTCTCGTAGAAGACCTCGCTGCCCAGTTCCTTCGCGAGCAGCTCGGCGACGCTCGTCTTGCCGATCCCGATCATGCCTCCGACGCAGATCACTGCCATACCTCACTTCTCCCCGGCGGTCATATGTGCGTGGGCGTGCGGGCTGGGCATCTCACACCACTGAGACGCACGCCGACGGCACGCGATTCCCCGGGAGCTTCATGATCAGCGTCAGACGGTCCCCGTCCGGACCGGAAGCGGAACCCCTGACGCGGGCCGCTCTCACCGACCGGCCGGCCTGGCCCTTCCGCGGTCGCCGCGCACTGCGACGAGCCCCGGCCCCGCGGCCAGCTTGAATCTTAGATGACGATTCACCCGCGCCGGCCAGCGCTTCGCCGCGCGCCGCCCCCACCACGCTCCGCCATGCCCCGGCGACGCCGGAGAGCAGGGACGGCCGGCACGGCGAAGCCGATGAGCGCCGCAACGAGATGGCCGACAGTGGTGAAGTCCGGCAGCGGACCGGACCATTCGGCACCCCCGAGGGGCCACGCCAGCACGAACACCGCCCAGGGCAGACGGCCCCGGCGCGGCAGCGCCGGGGTCCCGGCCGCCAGCACGCTCTGCGCACCGTAACTGATCCCGAAGTCCAAGGACTCCCGCACGGCCGCCGGATACCAGCCGTAGCGCAGCGCGACGACGATGACGACAGCGGTCAGCAGGGTGGCCGCGACATGCCCGCCGAGGAACACCGCCACGGCACGCCGCTTCCCCCACCGGTACTCCGCCCGGGCCAGGAAACAGCACACCCCGAGGCCCAGCGTGATGAAGGTGCCCACGAAGCCGGGCGAGGCGACATCCGTGAGCGTCCCGTCGAAGAACAGCACACTGCCGGCCAGCGCGGACAGCGGATGGTCCCGCAGGTTGTCCAGGTTGGTGCTGACGTACCCCAGCACACCGGCCGCCCGCTCGGCGGACAGCACGTAGCCCAGCCAGGCGTGGCCCGCCAGGAGCACACAGACATAGACGAGGGTCAGCGGCGCACGACGCGGGTACTCCCGCAGCGCGCGGAGCGCATCGCCCGGGAGACCGGTCGGTGACGGACGGTTCATACCGCGGCATTCTCCAGATCGGGTCGGGGACGGGCCGGTCCCGGACCGGCCACTCAAGGGGATGCGGATCACCGCGCCCGGGTTCCGGCACCCACCGCGCCACCTGCTGACGGATCCTCAAAACCCCTGGTGGGAGAGGGTTTCCCGGAAGTTTCCCGTTTCCCGTTCGCAAGGGGCGACCCGTGCCTGCTCGACACCCGGCCGCGCCGGGGAACAGTCTCGGAGCCGACGAGCACGACGAGCACGACGAGCACGACAACCACGACAACCACGACGAGCACGACGGACACGACGGGTACGACGGGTACCGACGAGACGGGGGACCGGAACATGACGATGCGCAGGACGGCGGCCGCAGCGGTGACGGCGGCGACGGCACTCGCCCTCCTGGCCACCTGGGGAGGCGCACCCGGCGCCGGCGCCGCCACCCCAGCCGCGGCACCGGACACGGCGCAGACGGCGGCAGCGGCGGGGGAGTGCCGCACCCTCGCCCCCGGGGCCTCCGCGGTGGCCGAGAAGGCCGTGGCGGCCGCGTGCGAGCAGATCGGCGTCTGGTACACCTGGGGCGGCGGCCACGGACCCCGGCCGGGCCCGACGTACGGCCAGGTCGACCCCAGCGACCCCGACAGCGCACACGACCCGGAACGGCTGGGCTTCGACTGCTCGGGACTGGTCCGCTACGCCTACCACCGCGCGGCCGGCGGCGACCCGCTGCCCGGCAACGCCTACCACCAGTTCCACGCACCGCAGGCACAACAGCGGTTCACCGCCGCCCAGGGCACCGCGCCGCTGCTCCCGGGCGACCTGCTGGCCTGGGGCTCGGGGGGCTCCATCCACCACATCGCCATCTACCTGGGCGCGGGGAAGATGGTCGAGGCCCGCGAGTCGGGCACCCGGATCATGGTCAGCGACGTCCGGCTGGGCGGCGACTACGCCGGAGCGGTCCGCATCGCGCCGCAGGCGACGGCACCCGGCACGTTCAGCACCTGGGGCACGGACGTGTGGACCCACAAGGAGCCGTCCACCACCAGCGAGCGGGTACACAAGTTCCCCGGCCCGGCCACGGTGCGCATCGCATGCCAGAAGCACGCCGAACCCGTGACCGCCGAGGGCTACACCAACGACGCCTGGTCCTACCTGCCCGAGTACGGGGCGTGGATCACCAACATCTACATCAAGGGCCCGGCCTGGCTGGACGGCGTACCCACCTGCCCCTGAACACCCCACCCACCCCACTCCACTCCACTCCACCCCACTCCAGATCCATCACATCCCGGCTCCGGAGGGAGCCGTTTCCCGAGGAGGAACCATGTACGCAGGCAGGAAGATCGCTCTTGGGCTCGCCGTCGCCGCGCTGGCGGGCGGCATGGCCACCGTGACCGGCCCCGCCGCGGCCACGCCCGCCACCGGGCGGAGCGCGGCCGCCGAATGCGGGGTGCGCGCCGACGGCAAGCTGTGGTGCGGCAACCGGGTCGGTGCCAAGGGCTACGAGCACCGCCGCTACAACTCCGCGGTGCGCGGGCCGCTGAACACCAGCCCCAGCTGGTTCCAGTGCTGGGGCCGCGGCGACCAGCACGCCGGCGGCAACAACGTCTGGTACTGGACCCAGCTGGACAACGGCCAGTGGGGCAACGTCGCGGCCGTCGACGTCCACACCTCCGTCGACCCCGCGCCGGGCCTGCGCGAGTGCTGACCCCCTGAGCAACCGGCCCGCCCCCGGCCCCCGTCGGCAGGACGCCGCCGGGGGCCGGGGCCCGTCCAGCCGTACTCAGCCGTCAGCTGTGCTGGTGCTGCTCGGGCAGCCGGCTCTCCGGATGCGCCCACAGCAGCACGTTGCCGGGCCGCTCGTCGCGGAAGAAGTCGAGCACCTCCCGGTCCGAATGGCGCAGGCTGAAGTGCGTGAGGACGAAGAGGGTCTCCGGGTGGGCCTCGACGACCGGCCTCAGCCGGCTCCACACGGTGTGCCCGACCCGGTCGGCCCGCGCCAGCTCCGCGTCGTCGAGGAACGTGCACTCGGTGATGACCACCGGGTAGTCGAACAGCCACGGATTCTCCTCGAAGACACGCACATGGGTGTCCCCGAGGAACGCGAACAACGGCCTGAGCACCTCCCGCTCGACCTGTACGCCCTCCCTGCGGCGTTCCGCGAGGATCCGGCCGAACTCCGCACCCCGGCCCTGCCCCACCAGGCCGCGCCGCAGTTCCTCGTACCCGGGCAGCAGCACCTTGCGGGGCTCCGAGAACGCGTACCCCACGCACGGCACCTTGTGGACGCAGTCCACCACCCGCACCCGGTGCCCGCGCCGCCCGAAGGTGAACTCGTCACCGCCGCGGACCCCGTGCAGCCGGCAGCCCGCGGCGAGCGAGGGGTCGTAGGCGGATCCGTGGTTCAGCTCGGCCGAGGCCCGCAGGAAGGACTCCACGTACGGCACCGCCGCGGCGGGCAGGTGGATGTCGACACCGCCGGGCCTGGCGGCGAGGTGGTCGAGGTCCTTGGAGTGGTCGTGGTGGGTGTGGGTGAGGAAGACGGTCTCCGGCTGCCGTCCTTCCGCCAGCCCCGCGTCGAGCGCGCACCGCAGTTCCGGGACGACGAAGAACGTCTTGTCGTTGGCGCGCGAGTATCCGGTGAGGGTGAGCTCGGTACCGGGTATCCGCCAGGTCTTCCACTGCCGGAACGGATGTCCCCGCTCCAGCCGTCCGGGATGGGCGGGCGTCCGCGCAGGGGCCGGTGCCATCGGTGCCTCCGTCGGACGGCCGTGATCGGGTCAGGCGCCGATCGTAACGGCCGGAGCCCGCGACGGCCTGCGGTTTTCCCGGCCCGCACCACACGCTACGCACGGCAGGACGTCACGCGCCGCGCGCCGCGCCTTCTCACCGAGGGTCGGCCCCCGCCGCCGTGGACCGGGGCCCCCGGTCCCGGCCCCGCCACCGTCACACCCGGGTCCCCGCTCCCGGCGCCGGCGGCGGACGGCCCGACGGCCTCGGCTCCGGCCGGTGGGCCGAACGCCAACAGCCACCTCGCCGGCCTCGACGCGGCGGGCCTCGGCCTGCGCCTGCTGACGGCCTGAACTCCCGCCGCACTCATGGCGCCGCGGCCGGATGCCTGACACCCTGGTGCCCGTGATCATCAGGGTGAGTGAGGCACGCGTACGTCCTGACCGGTTCGAGGCGTTCCACGACATGATCGTCTCCGCGGTGCGCGAGTTCCCCGGCCGCTACCCGGGGCTCGTGGACCACGAGGTACTGCTCGCGCCGCCCGACTCACTGCTGTACATCAGCCGCTGGCGCAGCGAGCAGGACCTGGCCGGCTACGCCGGCGAGCACTGGCGCAGCAGCCCCGTGGTCCTGCCGGGCGAGGACGAGTACCTCCTCGCGCCGCTTCGGGTACGGCACTTCACGCCCGCGTCCCTCGCCCAGGGGAGCGCGCCTCGGCCGGAGCGCTAGCCCGGCGGCCGGGCCGGCCCTCCGGGAGGCAGGCCCACAGGGCGACGCCGATGAAGACCACCTGCTCGGGAATCCGGAACCACAGCGGCGTCGCCGGTTCCCCGTTGAACGGGATGTGCTCGACGGCCGCGTGGATGTTGGCCGGGAGCATCAGCACGAACAGCACGGCGAGGCCGAGCCCGGCCGCCCGCCGCGTTCTGCCGAGGACGAGGCCGGCGGCGCCGAGGAGTTCCAGCACACCCGTCGCGTAGACCGCGAGGCGGGGGAGGGGTACGAACGGCGGGACCATGGCGACCAGGTCGTGGTGGCCGGGCACGGGGCCCAGGGCGGACGGGGCGAAGTGCGCGCTCGCCGTGAACACCAGCATGACCGCGAGGCCGTGCACAACGGACATCCGCCAGGTCGCGAACCGTCCGACGCCGAGTGCGCCGAGCAGCCGGAACAGCACGGAGGGAACGGCGATGAGCATGAGTGTGCCGAACATGAGAGGAGGATCCTTCCGGTCGGTAAGAACGGATAATAGCGTTATCCGCTATCCATTGACGAGAGAGTGGGCGAATGAAGGTCTCCGAGCTCAGCCGCCGCACCGGCGTACAAGTGCCGCTGATCAAGCACTACTTGAGGCAAGGGCTGCTGCACCCGGGGCGCGCCACCGCGTCCAACCAGGCCGACTACGGCGAAGACCACGTGCACCGGCTCCGGTTCATCCGCACCCTGATCGGGATCCGCGGCCTGTCGACCGGTGCGACGAAAGAGATCCTGGACGCGATCACCGCCGAACAGGACGACCTGCACCAGGTCTTCGGCATCGTGCTCGGTGTACGCCCGACCACGCTGGAGGAGCCCGCCGGCACCCAACAGCCCCCGACAGAGCCGACGCAGGAGCCGGAGCCTGCGGGCCTGGCCGACGCCCGCAGGCTGATCGCGGAGATGGAGTGGGACGTCTCCCCGGGCAACCCCGCCGCGCACACCCTGGCGGAGGTCCTGGCCGCACTCGGCGAACTCGGCGCGGACATCGACTGGCGCGGCCTGCTGCCGTACGCCCGGCTCGCCGACAGCATCGCCGACGTGGACGTGCGCCAGATGCGCGGCGAGCGCGATCTGCTGGCCCAGGCCGAACGGGCCGTCCTGGTCTCCGTCCTCCTCGAACCCGCCCTGCTGGCCCTGCGCCGCCTGGCCCAGGAATCCAAGTCGGCCCGCCGCTTCGGCGGTGTCGGCAACGGCGGCTCCACCACCCCCGCAGGAAGCTGACCCGGCCCCCGCTCGGGGCTCCGCACCGGTGCTGTAGGGTCCGCCTGCTTGCGTATGCCCAGGTCAGGGCTACCGGGAAGGGAGATATGGGCGGTTCGGGATCAAACGACAGCGAGTGGAAGCTGACGGACGAGGAGGGCCGGGCCCTGTCGGGCCGGTGGTGGCGATGGGCCCTGTCCGCACCGGAGCGCCGCAGCCCGGTCAGTGACACCACCGGCGAACACGCCGGCTGGAAGCAGCCGGAGGACCTGTGGTTCCTCGCCGGCACCTACGGCGGGCGCGTCGTGCGCCGCTGCGCCGTCCCCGCAGGACGCCCCCTCTTCTTCCCCGTGCTCAACATGCAGCACAACCGCTTCTACGCGAAGACCCCCCAGAGCATGTACGTGCTCAAGGCCACGGCCGCCCTCAACGGCGTCGACCTGCCCCTGCGGGAGTACACCGCGCAGTTCCGCACCTCGTGGCTCACCCGCCGCTTCACCTGGGGCCTCTGGGCCGGCATCGCACCCCTGCAGCCCGGCGAGTACGTGCTGGAGATCAAGGCGAAGGCCCACGGCGGCTTCTGGGTCGACACCACCTACCACCTCGAGGTCACCCCCGCCTGACCCGCCCGCCCCGTTCCCCTCCCCGCCCGCCCGCGCCGCCCCCCCGTCAACCGGGAGCCGCGGCATCATCCCCCGGCCCCCGGGCGTCACCCCCGGGGGCCCGGTGGCGCGCCGATCCCAGTGCCGGTGGGGCGCGCGGCGGGACCCCTCGCCGCCCGGGCGCCGGTACGGGCACTCCGGTGCGCCGGAGGCGCCCCCGTTCGGTGCCACCATGCCTCCCGAACAGCGGGCCATGCGACGAGAGGTCTGGAACGTGATGCCTCAAGCGACCGGGAACCCCACCCGGCAGCTCTCCGACGGGCAGCAGAAGAACACCCCCCACACTCCCGATATCTGCGACGGCCTGGACGGCGCAGGTCCCGCGGACGACGGCCCCGCGGTACGGCACCCGGCCGCCACCGCCACCCGTACCGACACCGAACTCCTCATCGCCGCCTCCGTACTGCTCGCCGACGCCGCCCTCGCCGCCAGACAGGCCGGGGCCGACCTCACCGATGCCCTGACCGGAGGCCGCTTCGCCCTGCAGGCCCTGCGCCGCCCCGCCTGGGCCCTCGGCACGGCACTGTCCTGCGCACACGCCCTCACCAGCCCGGCCGGCCTCGGCTTCGGCCCCAACGGCGGCGTCATCGGCGAGCTCGCCCGCATCGCCGGCAACGTGACCCGCCGGCGCCCCGCAGCGGTCGCCATGGCGGTGGACGCCTTCGCCCTGCGCATCGAAGCGGCCACCGTGACCCACCCCAACCTGGACTCCGCCCACGCCCGCCGCCTCACCGGCGCCGTCGTCGCCGGGGACCGGCTGGAGGCCGTACGCGCCCTGCACGCCCTCGTGGAACGGCTCGGCGTCACCCGCGCCCTCACCACCGTCAGCCCCGTCATCATGGAACTCCTCGCGCTGACCGGCCTGCTGGACGAGAACCCCGTCAACGACGGCTTCTCCTGGGTGACCCTCGCGGGCGGCGTCCCCACCACCGACCCGTTCCTCGGCCTGCCCAGCTCCCTGCTCAAGTACCTCAACCCCGGCCCCGGCCGCGCCGAACGCGTCGACGCCGACCCGATCCTCGCCAAGGTCCTCGGCACCTCCCGCAACGACATCGTCAGCTACATCAACGACATCGGCGCCCTCGGCAACCACGGCCTGGTCCTCCTGCGCCGGATCGCCTGCGCGGACGGCACCGCACGGCACGTGCTGCTCCTGCCCGGCACCAGCTTCGCCCTCCTCAGCAACAGCACACCGCAGGACCTGGTCGGCGCCTTCGACGGCTGCCTGCGCACCGACACCACCTACACCCGGGCGGCGAAGAAACTCCTGCGCCGGGCCGGTGTGCCGGCGGGGTCGGAGCTGATGCTGGTCGGGCACAGCCTCGGCGGCCTGACCGCGATGAACCTGGCGGCCGACGTGGACGTCGCCTCCGAGTACCGGATCACCCACGTGGTCACGCTCGGCTCCCCGATCGACGCCAAGCGGCCCGCCGACCACACCACCCGCGTCATCAGCCTGGTCAACAAGCACGACGTCATCCCGATGCTGGACGGCCGCGGCCCGGCCTCGCCCCACGACATCCCCGCCGGCTGGGTGGAACTCGCCTGGCTCGACGAGTCGTACGACTACCCGCTCTCGCACGCCCCCCAGGCCTACTCCGACAGCCTGCGCGGCGAGCTGGCCCACTACCGCGAGCAGGTCAACGCCTCGATCCGGCGCTACGACGGCGAGATCACCGGCAACCAGCCGTACATGCTCCGCGACAAGTGACCCACCCCGCCCCCGGGCCCTCACCCGCCCCCGGGCCCTCACCCGCCCCCCGGGTCGTCGCCCGTGTTCCGGTCCGGGCCCGCGCCTGTGTTCGTGTCCGTCGTCCGTGTCTTTCGTGCGATCCGAGGGAGAACGCCCCCGATGACCACCCCCGCCACCGCCTGGCCCCTGGAGAACGCCGTGTTCAGCGCGGCCATGCTCGCCCATCGCCTGCCCTGGGCGGACGCACCCGCCCGCGCCCTGGGCCTGGACTCCCTCACCCGGGAGGGCGCGGCCCGCAAGGTCCTCGCGCACCTGCGCCGCAGCCGCTCCGGCCGCCCCGTCCGGCTGCGCACCCCGTTCGGCTCGTTCCTCGTCCCCCTCGGCGCGGCCGACACCGCCGGACTCCTCGCCGGGGCCGCCGCGTCGGACGCCCTCGCCGCGCCCGTCCGCCTCGATGCGGCCGGACGCCGGTACGGCCTGTACCCGCACGTCCCGCTCCCGCCCGACGGCGTCCCGCCGGCGGCCGCGCTCCGCGCGCCGCTGGCCGAAGAGCTGGAGAAGGTGGCCGCCGCCCGCCGGGACGACCACGCCCTGCCCTGGGAGGTCTGGCGGCCCGGTCTGCTGCGTGCCGCCCGCCGGGTGGTGGCGGGCGGGGCCGCGGCGGACGACACCCTGCTGACCGAGGTGCTGCTCAGAACGGCCGGGGCGGCGGGCAGCCGCGCCTACGACGGCCGGTCGGCCGCCCTGAACCGGCGGCTCGCCCCTTACCTGGCCGACCCGGACCCCGGCTCCGCGGCCGCCGGCCTTGTCCGCGGCCGGGCCGCCGGGCCCGTCGTACCCGCCGCCCGCACGCAGGGCGTCCCGCCGTCCGGGGAGGGGCGGCCCGAGGAGGCGCTGGCCCACACCCTGGCCGTGGTCTCCGAGGCGGCCGTCACCACCGCCCTGCAGGCACTCGCCCTCGCCGCCGCGGGCGTACCGGGCGCCGCGGACGGCCCGGCCGGGGCCGTGGCGCTCGCGCTCGGCCACTTCCCGCCCCTCGAAGCCGTCGTGCACCCGGTCCGTACGCGTTTCGTGTGGGACGGACTCGTCGTCGACGAGGGCACCGAGATCCTGGCCGCACCCGGCTGGCTCCGGGACCCCGCGGACGCCACGGCGCACGCGGACGCCACGGCGCACGCGGGCTCCGGGGCCGGACCGGACGCCGCACCCGGGCACGGCCACGACGGGCCGTCGCCGCTGTGCGGATCGCCGACCGGCTGCTCGGCCACGGCCCTCGCCGTCCACGTCGCCGAGGAGGTCGTCCGGTTCTTCACCGAGGCCGCCCGGCCGGCCCTGCTGTCACCGGCCCTCACCCCGGACCGCATGCCGTTCACCCTCGCCCCGCACACCGTGCTGGTCGCCCTCCCCACGGCCGGCACCGTCCCCCGGGCCGTACGGGCCGGCACCCCGGCATCGTGCGCGGCATCGGCCCGAGCCGGCGCGGACCGCCTCGACCGGCACGCCCGCAGCCTCGCCGCGTGCGCCGCCCAGGCGGGCTGGGACGGCGAAGAGACCGGCGAACGGTTCCGGATGCGGCTGCTGGAGCACGCGGAGCGGTGCACCCGCGCCGCCTCCGACGTCCGCGCCGCCGCCCGCCGCCTCGCCGACTGACGCCCTCCCGGGGACCGCGCGGCGACCGCAAGGGGGGCGCAGGCGGGGCGCCCCGCGCGGGCTACCGTACGAAGGCGTCCCGCCGTTCCCGTTCCCGCTCGACCATCTCCTGCACGGTGGCCCGGACTTCGGCGCACAGCCAGCGGGCGGCCGCCGAGCGGGCCCCGGGACCCCGGGGCCGCTCGGGCGGCGTGATCGGCTCACCGATGCTGATCAGCCACTTCGCCGGCAACGGGAAGGGCGAGGTCAGCGGGAAGCAGGGGAGTCCCAGGAGCTTCGCCAGCGCGGGCACCTCCCCGATCCGCGGTGAGGACTCCTCCGCCCCGATGACGCTGACCGGAACGACCGACGCTCCCGTGTGCAGGGCCGCCACCGCGAAGCCGGGGTTGAACGGCTGCAGCCGGTACCGCTCGCGGAACGGCTTCTCCAGCCCCGAGACCCCTTCGGGGAACACCGCGACCAGTTCACCGGCGCTCAGGCGCTGCATGGCCGTCCGCGCCTCGATGGGCACGGCGCCCTTCTTCGCGGCATACGAACCCAGCACGGGCAGCCGCAGGACGAACGGCGCGGCCAGCACGTGCAAGGAGCGCCGCAGCGACCGGTGCAGGGCCTTCTGCAGCACGAAGGCGTCCAGCCCCCAGGCCCCCGAGTGGTTGGCGACGAGCACCGCCGGCCCGTCGGCGGGAATGTTCTCCACCCCCAGCACCTCCAGCCCGAACCAGTCGTCCATCAGCCATTCGAGGAGCCGTTCCCAGGCGTCCTCGCCCACGTCCCCCAGCAGCCTCCGCAGGAAGCGCAGCTCGCCCCCGGCGGCCCCGATGACATCGGCCAAGCTCTCGGACACGCACGAGCCTCCTGATCCCTTGCGCCGGCACGTCCCTGCGTACGAGGGACTTCCCCACCAACGGACACGGGGCACGAAAGGTCGCGGTACCACCCCGGCACGACCACCGCCGCCGCCCGCTCCCGGCGGCCGAGAGCAAGATCCGGACAGATCTAGACTGGCTTCGAGGGGCAACGCACCGGAGAGCCGGGGGCGTCAGGGGAGGCGGGGGAGTGACGGCATGGACGTGAAGGATGCGGGCGGGAGTGCGGGCGACGGGGCGGAGCCTCCCCTGGTCGCCGCCGTCCGGGCGGGGGACACCTTCCTGGTGAAGTGCCTCCTGGAGGCGGACAAGAACTACGACGAGGTGTCCGAGGCCTTCGGCGTCGCCGCCCGGGCCTTCCGCGGGGACCTCGCCGAACTGCTGCTCCTTGGCGGCGCCGATGCCGGGCAGTGCGCGCCGCACGAGCTGCCGTCCCTGCGCGAGGCCGTGGACTCCGGCTCGCCCGCGCTGGTGGAAGCCCTCCTGAACCACAGCATCCGCGACCGGTACCCCGCCTCCGAGCTGCGGGAGATGCGGGACCTCGCGCGCAGCTGGTACGAGGAGGGGACCGAGGCCGAACTGCGGCGCCGCACCGGCTCACAGGACGAGACCGTCCGGACCCGGGTCCAGGACGACAGCTACCACACGGTCGGCGAACTCACCCTCGGCGCGACGACCGTACGCGACGGCCACGGCGCGATCCTCACGGACCTGGAGGAACTCCTCGGCATCCGCGCCCCGTTCGAGGAGCTGACGGCACGCGCGCTGGAACACGACCCGGACCACACCGCCTGGTCACGGGCCACCATCCTGCTGTCCCACCGGCGCGACCCGCAGACGTGGACGGCCGTCACGGCCCTGCGCACGCACACCGACCCCTCACACCGGCTGTTCGGCGCCGAGCTGATGCGGCTGACCGAACTCTTCTCCGACGACGGCGAGGACGAGCTCGCCGTCCAGGCCGTGGACGCCCTCACCGCCTGGTCGGCCGAGGAGACGGACACCACCGTCCTCACCGAGGTGCTGCACGGCCTGCATTCGTACGCCGGACCACGCGCCGAAGCCGCCCTCCTGGCCCACGCCGGCCACCCCGACGCCGGGGTCCGGCAAGCGGTGGCCAGCGGCCTCGGCACGCGCGGGGAGCCCGCGTACCTGTCCGGCGAGGCCCGCGACGCACTCCTCGCGCTCCTGGCCGACGACGACACCGACGTACGGATCGCGGCCTGCCACAGCGCCGGCGAGACCGCCCGCCCCCATGCAGTCAAGGGCGATCCCGCCCTGGCCGACGCCATGGCGGCCCTCCTCCACGACCCGCTGCGCCGGGTCCGGCTCGTCGCCGTGTACGGGCTCGCACTCCACGAGGACGAGCGGTGCCTGGAGGCGGCCGACCGGCTGGGCCCGCCCCGCCCCGGCTTCCGCGCCGAGGAGATGGCCTGCCTCGACGTGGCGTGGCGGTACCAGTGGCGCCGCGACGGGGTGACATCGGCCTGAGCCCGAAAGGCCTGAGCCTGAAAGGCCCGTGTCCGGAAGGCCCGAGTCCGAAAGGGCCCCGGCTGCCGGCACCGGGCGGGCAACTGCACGCGTTGTTGGGCGGCCGGGGGTGCCGGGCGGGCACGGGGGCGGGGCAGGGTGGCGCAGGGAACGTGTCGGAGGGAGGTACGCCGGTGGAATGGGACTGGTGGACGGCGGAGTTCGGGGACGCGCACGCGGGCGCGGTGGGTGTCCTCGTCGGCGGGGGTGAGCCGGGTCCGGTGTACTTCGACGTGGGGAGCGGCCCGAACATGCCGTCGACCACGCACTGGTCGGCCTACGACGGCCGCCGGCACCGCGGCCCGCGCGCCGAGGCGCTCCGGGCGGTGTGCGCGTGCGGATGGCGGGGTGCCGCCGAGTACCTGCTGGACTGGCCCGCGATCGGTGACCGGCCTCTGTACGAGGCCGACGTCGACCTCACCGGACCGCTCGCGGACTGGAACGCCCACCTGTCCCTCGTCCGCGACAAGGCGGCCCCGCTGCCCGAGCCGCTGGCCGCCCTCCTGGTCACGGTGGCCGAGCAACTGTCCGCCACCGCCGAGGACGCACCGATGGCAGCGCTGCGCGCCGTCGGTGTGCTGGAGCGGATCGCCGCCGGCGTCGGGCGGGAGGCGGCCGGCGCGCTGCGCGACGACGGCGTGTCCGCCGAAACGGTGGCCGCCGGGCTCGGAACCACCCGGTCCAAGGCCCTGGTGCTCCTCCTGACCGCCCAGGACCGGTGACGGGCACCGCGCGTCCGCAGACAGCAGGAGGGCCCCGAGTCGCCTCGGGGCCCTCCTGTACTTCGCTGACCTCCCCGTCCAACGACCCCGCCGCCCAGGAGTCACGCCCCGCTTCCGGACGCCGTCCGCTCAGCCGTTGAAGCGGAGCTCCGGCCGGGTCCAGAGGGTGCGGTCGCTGCTGGTGGCGACGGCCAGGGGGCAGGCCGGAGGGAGACCCGTTCCGGGCGCCCGGCGGGGGAGTGTCTGGCAGGGTGTGGCGTATGGAGCCGTTGAGAGTGGTGGAAGCGCTGTGGGACCGGATCCAGGCGCGGGACTGGGACGGTGTCGCCGGGCTGGTCGCGGAGGACGCCGTCGTGGAGTGGCCGGTCAGCGGCGAACGCATCGTGGGCGGCGGGAACTACGTCGCGGTGAACTCCGAGTACCCGGAGGGCTGGGCGATCCGTGTGCTGCGGATCGTCGCCGACGGCGACGAGGTCGTCTCCGAGGTCGAGGTCCCGCACGAAGGCGTCGGGGTGTTCCGGGCGGCGTCGTTCTGGACCGTCCGCGACGGGCGGATCGTCCGCGGGCGGGAGTACTGGACGAGCCCGGGCGCCGACCCGCGCCCCGAGTGGCGGGCCGCCTTCGTCGAACCCATGGAGGCGGAACACGCGCCGTGACCGGGCAACAGCCGCACGGGTTGCGTGGTCCGGGGACCTGAGAACACAGAGAACGCCGAGAACACAGAGAACGCCGAGAGCGCCGAGAAGGAGAGACCGGCATGGCGATTCAGCGGATGGACAACGTCGGCATCGTGGTCGAGGACATGGACGCCGCCATCGCGTTCTTCGTGGAACTCGGGATGGAACTGGAGGGCAGGGGAGAGGTCGAGGGCCTCTTCGCCGACCGGTGCACCGGACTCGACGGCGTCCGCTGCGACATCGCGATGCTCCGGACCCCCGACGGCCACAGCCGGCTCGAACTGGCGAAGTACCGCAGCCCCGCGGCGATCACTGCCGGGCCGCGCAACCGGCCGCACAACATCGTGGGCACGCACCGCGTCATGTTCGCCGTCGACGACATCGAGGACACCGTCGCCCGCCTGCGCCCCCACGGCGGTGAACTCGTCGGTGAGATCGCCCGGTTCCAGGACAGCTATCTGCTCTGCTACCTCCGCGGTCCGGACGGCGTCATCGTCGGGCTGGCCGAGCAACTGACCCGACCTACCTGACCTGACCCGACCCGACCCGACCTGAGCCGAGGCGACCTGAGCCGAGGCGAGCGGCCGTGCTGCGGGGGCCGCCGTTCGGCCGCGGCTCACCTCACCGGCGTACCAGGTCGAGCTGGCGGTTCATCTCCGCGAGGAAGCGCACGACGGTGGCGAGTTCGGCGTCGGTGAACCGGCGCCGTGCGGTGTCGGTGGCGTCGGCGAGGGGGCGGAAGTAGTCGCGGGCCGCGGTCCGGCCAGCCTGCGCGTAGTGCAGATGGACCACCCGGCGGTCGTCCTCGGCCCGGACCCGGTGGATGTGGCCGGCGCTCTCAAGCCGGTCCAGGCAGGCGGTGACCGCACCGGAGGTGAGGTTCATCCGCTTGCGCAGCCGCCCGGGGGTCATCGGGCCCGGTTCGGCGTCGTCCTGGTCGGCGTCGAGGATCGCGATCAGGGCCTGTACGTCGGTCGGGTGCAGCCCCTGCGCCTGCGCGAACTCCTGGGTGATGCGGTTGAACTCCGCGTTCATATGACGCAGCAGGACGGCGAAGGCCTCCAGCCCGCCCGGGTCCTGGGCCGCAGACAAGGGAGACGTAGGCGGGGAAGACGGAGTCGGGGGTGTCTGGGAGGGGGCGTCGGCGCTGCGCATACCTCAGCATAAGATCTCTCAATGATTGAGATACTTTATCGCTGACATAGTCGGTGTGTTCTGAGGACGGACATGGTGAGAGCATCACGCTGGGCACGCCGGGCGATCCCCCTGGTACTGGTGGTGGTCTGGCTCGCGATCGGAGGGATGCTCGGCCCCTACGCGGGCCGGCTGGGCGAGGTCGCGACCAACGACCAGGCGGCGTTCCTGCCGCGCAGCGCCGAATCCACCCAGGTGCTGCAGGCCCGCAAGGCCTTCGAGCGGTCCGAGACGGTGCCGGCCATCGTGCTGTGGACCGTCTCGGGCGGCCGCGTGGACGAGGCCCGGCAGCAGGCCGCCACCCGGGCCGTCGCGGCCCTGGCCGGCCGGCCGGGTGTCGCCGGGACCCCCTCCCCGGCCACGGCCTCCGCCGACGGCGCCGCCCTGCAGGCCGTGGTCCCGCTCGCACCGGACCTCGGCAGGCAACTGCCCGCCGTCCTGGAGGACGTCCGCGTGGCGGCCCGGCAGGTGCCCGGCACCACCGCACACATCGCGGGCCCGGCCGCCGGCCAGGCCGACCTGGCGGACGCGTTCTCGGGGATCGACGGCCTGCTGCTCGGGGTGGCGCTCGGAGCGGTCCTGCTGATCCTGCTGCTGGTCTACCGCAGCGTCCTGCTCCCCCTGATGATCATCCTCGGTGCCGTCCTCGCCCTCGGCCTGTCCTGCGCGGTGGTGTACTGGCTGGCCGCACGGGACATCGTCCGGGTCGACGGCCAGGTCCAGGGCATCCTGTCGATCCTCGTCATCGGCGCGGCGACCGACTACGCACTGCTCCTCGCCGCCCGCTTCAAGGAGGAACTCGCCGCCCGCGGGGAAAACCGTACGCGCGCCGCGTGGACGGCCGTACGCCGCTCGGCCGGTGCGATCACGGCCAGCGCGGCCACCGTGGCCCTCGGCCTGCTGGCGCTGCTCGCCGGCGACCTGACCAACAACCGTGCGCTGGGACCGGTCGGGGCGATCGGCATCCTCTGCGCGGTGCTGGCCACCCTCACCTTCCTGCCCGCCGTCCTGGTCCTCACCGGCCGCGCCGCCTACTGGCCCGCCACCCCCGGGCCCGCCACCCCCGGGCCCGCGGGCGCCGAAGGCGGGGGCCACGGCGTGTGGCGCCGGGTGGCCGCCCTCATCGACCGGGCCCCGCGCCGCGTGTGGGCCTCCACCACGCTGGTCCTCCTGGCCCTGGCCGCGTTCGCACCGGGCCTGTCCTCCAAGGGAGTTCCGCTGGACGAGATCTTCGTCAGCGACGCACCCTCGGTCGCCGCCCAGCAGAACCTGGGCCGGCACTTCCCCGGCGGCTCCGGCAGCCCGACGGTCATCATCGCCACCGCCGACCGCGCCGCCCAGGTCACCGCGGTCACCCAGGACACCGGCGGAGTCGCCTCCGCCGCCCCCGTCACCACCACCGGACGGCCCGGCCCCGGCGCCCCCCTGGTGGTCGACGGCCGGGTGAGGATCGACGCGACGCTGGAAGCGGCCGCGGACAGCGACGCCGCCAAGGACACCGTCCAGCGGCTGCGCCAGCGCCTGCACGCCGTCGACGGCGCCGACGCCCTGGTCGGCGGCTACACCGCCCAGCAGTACGACACGCAGACCACCGCCGCCCGCGACCGCACCGTCATCGTGCCGGTCGTCCTCGCCGTCATCGTCCTCGTCCTCGTCCTGCTCCTGCGCTCCCTGCTCGTCCCGGTCCTCCTGGTGGCCACCGTGGCCCTCAACTTCGCCGCCACCCTGGGTGTTTCGGCCCTCGTCTTCGAGCACCTGCTCGGCTTCACCGGCACCGACGCCTCCGTACCCCTGTACGGATTCGTCTTCCTGGTCGCCCTCGGCGTCGACTACAACATCTTCCTGATGTCCCGGGTACGGGAGGAGTCCCTGACCCACGGCACCCGCGAGGGTGTACTGCGCGGGCTCACCGCCACCGGCGGCGTCATCACCTCCGCCGGAGTCGTCCTCGCCGCGACCTTCGCCGCCCTGATGGTGATCCCGCTGGCGTTCCTCGTCCAGATCGCCTTCATCGTCGCCTTCGGCGTCCTGCTGGACACCCTCNCGCCCTGATGGTGATCCCGCTGGCGTTCCTCGTCCAGATCGCCTTCATCGTCGCCTTCGGCGTCCTGCTGGACACCCTCGTCGTGCGCTCCCTGCTCGTCCCCGCCCTCGTCGCCGACATCGGCCCGCGCGCCTGGTGGCCCAGCACCCTGGCCCGCCCCGCCGCGGACCGGCCCCTGCCGGTACGGACCCCCGCCGGCTGACACCGTCCACGCCGGCACGGTCCGAGAGGTTGCACATACCCCCCAGGGGTATATGGTGGGGATGTGGGTCCGTGGGGACGGGGTCACACTGACGGTATTGGGGATGACGATCATGGATCACAGCGCACACCACACAGCCACCGCACACGACCACGCCGCGCACCAGGCGCACGCGGGTCACGCAGGGCACGGGACGGGCGGCGTGACGTGGGGGGCCGCGGCGAAGGCGACGCTGCACTGCCTGACCGGATGCGCCATCGGCGAGATCCTCGGCATGGTCATCGGCACCGCCCTGCTGTGGGGCAACGTCCCGACGATGATCCTCGCGATCACGCTCGCGTTCCTCTTCGGCTACTCCTTCACCCTGTTCGCCGTCCGCAGGGCCGGCCTCGACTGGAAGAGCGCGATCAAGGTGGCCCTGGCCGCCGACACCGTCTCGATCGCCGTCATGGAGTTCGTCGACAACGGCATCATCGCCCTGGTCCCCGGCGCCATGGACGCCCACCTCTCGGACGGACTGTTCTGGGGAGCGCTGCTCGGCGGCTTCGTCGTCGCCTTCCTGGTCACGACGCCGGTGAACAAGTGGATGATCGGCCGCGGCAAGGGCCACGCCGTCGTCCACGCCTACCACTGACCCGGGCCGCCCGCCCGTACCGAGCCCCCTGCCCGGCCGCCCCCTCGGGCGGCCGGGCACCGGCGCGGACAGGGCCCGCTGCCGCCCGGGGTTCAGCTCGTGCGGGCCAGCGGCCGGCCGGCGAAGCTCACCCCTGCCAGGCCGTGGGCCATGAGGTTGCGGATGTTGCCGTGATCGGTGCCCTCCGGCGTCGCCAGCACACTGCGGTAGTGCTCACCGAACGCCTGCAGGGCCTCCTGGTCGCTCAGCCCCTCCAGCAGGGCCAGCCCCAGCGTCTTGCAGGAACCCTCGTTCTCACCCGCGGCGTTCGCCAGCTCCCCGTTGCGGAACGCCTGCGGCTCGTACGCGTAGCGCGCGGCGATGAAGGCCAGGGTGTCGGCGAACTCGTGCTCACCCGACGCAAGGCTCGCCCGCAGCGCGTTCAGATCGGTCATGTCGGTTCCCTCGGGTCGGACAGACGATCCGGTTGCCGTCCGTGACCGGGCGACCATACCCCCCGCTGAGCAACCCGGCACGAACCGGCCACATACCGGAACGATCACCATCCGCGCAGGCCACGGCGCACGACGGCGTGACGGCGCCACCCGCCGGGCGGCGGCGGCATTGTCAGTGGGGGACAGGATGATGACCTTCATGACGGAAAACAGTGCCCTGCTCTCTCCTGCCGCCTACACGGAGGCCGTGACCACCGCCGTGGCGGCCTCCGCCGCGTACTACGGCGACGGGACCACCCCGCTCGGCGACGACGAGTACGACGGGCTGCTGCGCGCCATCGCGGCCTACGAGGAGGCCCACCCGGACGAGGTGCTCGCCCAGTCCCCGACCGGGAAGGTGGCGGGCGGGGCCGTGCAGGGCGACGTGCCGCACTCGGTGCCGATGCTCTCCCTCGACAACGTCTTCGACGCCGACGAGCTCACCGAGTGGGCCGCGGGGCTGGAACGGCGCCTCGGGCACCCGGTGGCCGGATGGTGCGTGGAGCCGAAGCTCGACGGCCTCGCGGTGGCCGCCCGCTACCGGGACGGCCGGCTCGTGAAGGTCCTCACCCGCGGCGACGGCCTGGCCGGCGAGGACATCACCCACGCCGCCGACGCCGTCGTCGGTCTGCCGCCGGTCCTCACCGAGCCGATCGACGTCGAGCTGCGCGGCGAGGTGCTGCTGACGACCGCGCAGTTCGAGGAGGCCAACCGGATCCGGCTCGCCCACGAGGCCACGCCCTTCGCGCACCCGCGCAGCGGAGCGTCCGGCACCCTGCGGGCCAAGGACCGCCCCTACCGCATCGAGTTGACCTTCTTCGCCTACGGCGCGATCGGCCTGGACGACCTCGGCCACGCCGCTCTGCTGGAGAAACTGGCCGTGCTCGGCGCGAACACTGCCGCCGGCACGGCCGCCGCCCCGATGCGCTGCGAGACCGTGCAGCAGGTGCAGGAACGTATCGACGTGATCGCCGGCCTGCGCGCCGGCCTGCCGTTCGGGATCGACGGCGTCGTCGTCAAGGCCGACACGGCCGAGGACCAGCGGCAGGCCGGCAACGGCTCGCGCGCCCCGAGATGGGCGGTCGCCCGGAAACTGGCGGCCGAACACAAGGTGACGCGCCTGCTGGCGGTGGAGTGGAACGTCGGCCGGACCGGGATCATCGCCCCGCGCGCCGTCCTGGAACCCGTGGTCATCGACGGGGTGACGGTCACCTACGCCACGCTGCACAATCCGTCCGACATCACCCGCCGCGGGCTCATGATCGGCGACCAGGTGTTCGTGTACCGGGCCGGCGACGTCATCCCCCGGGTCGAGGCACCCCTGGCCGACCAGCGCACCGGCGCCGAGAGCCCGATCGTCTTCCCCGAGGCGTGCCCCCGCTGCGGCGACGCGATCGACACCTCCGAGCAGCGCTGGCGGTGCGTGCGCGGCCGGAGCTGTCAGGCCGTGGCCTCGGTGATCTACGCGGCCGGCCGCGACCAGCTCGACATCGAAGGCCTCGGCGGCACGCGCGCGATCCAGCTGGTGGAGGCCGGTCTGGTCAAGGACGTCGCCGACCTGTTCACGCTGACCCGCGAGCAGCTCCTCGGCCTGGAGCGGATGGGGGAGACCAGCGCCGCCAACCTCCTGGCCGCGATCGAGACCGCCCGCGGGGCCGCACTGAACCGGGTGTTCTGCGCCCTCGGCGTCCGCGGCACCGGGCGCACGATGTCCCGCCGGATCGCCGCGCACTTCGGCTCGATGGCCGCGATCCGGGCCGCCGACGCCGACACGCTCGCCGGGGTCGACGGCATCGGCACCGAGAAGGCCCGCGTCATCGCGGCCGAACTCGTCGAACTCGGCCCGCTCCTGGACAAGCTGCAGGCCCAGCAGGTCGGCACGCAGGTCACCGAACCGCAGAAGCCCGCCGCCGCGGCCGACCCGGCCGACGGGGGCGAGGGGGGTGGCGGCGCGGACTCGGCGGGCGGCCCGCTGGCCGGACAGGCCGTCGTGGTGACCGGCTCCATGACCGGCCCCCTCGCCGTGCTGTCCCGCAACGAGATGAACGAGCTGATCGAGCGGGCCGGCGGCAAGGCATCCTCGTCGGTGTCCAAGCGCACCACCCTGCTGGTGGCGGGCGAGAAGGCCGGCTCCAAGCGCACCAAGGCCGAGGAACTGGGCATCCGCATCCTCGGCCCCGAGGAATTCGCCGTCCTCGTCGCCGACCTCCTCCCCACCCCCTAGTGCTGTGACCGGAAAGGTTCACCGGGTCACGGCGCCCGGCACGGCACCTCGCCGCGTTGTCGGACCACGCAAGTACGTCNCCAGTACGAGACGTGGCCCTCCGCCTTGCGATGCACCGCACCGGACACCGCGACCCGGCAAACCTTTCCGGTCACAGCACTAGAAGGGGTGCCCCCGAGCCGGGGAAGGGGGTCCCGGCTCGGGGGCGGCGGAGGGGACGGAAGGGGGAGGGGACGGGGGACTGCCGGGGTGTGTCCGCCTACTTGAAGGTGACGTCCGAGCAGGAGTAGAAGGCCTCCTCGCTCTGGAAGGAGCCGTCGGGCCGCTTCAGCCCGTGCCAGATCGTGTAGATCAGGTGCTTGCCCTTCTTCTCGGGGAGCACCGCCTTGAACGTGAACGCCTTCGCGCCGAGGAAGCCCGAAGGGGCCGCCGTGGCCGCGGTGTTGTCGGCGCTGAGGAACGGAGTGTCCTCCAGGTCGGACCACTTCAGCGGCTTCTTCGGGTCGTAGCCGTCCTTGGTGACGTACATCTCCATGCGGTACGGGTTGTGCAGCGCGCTGATGTCGTAGCGCAGGTCGTACTCGGCGCCGCCGGGCAGCGTCGTCGAGGGGAAGTCGTCCCGCGCCAGGTCCAGGCCGGAGAACTGCGCGTTGCCGGCGCTGCACAGCTTGCCGTCGGCTATGCGGGCGCGGTGCTGCGGGGAGGAGGTCGGGGTGCTGTGGTCGATGGCGCGGCCCTGCACGATCGACTTCCAGTCGCCGGGGATGCCGGGGCTCTGGGCGAGGGCCAGCCGGCAGGCCTCACTCGCCTTCGGGTTCTTGGTGCAGGCCACGCTGCGGCTCACCGGATCGGCGGTGGAGCCGTGTGCGGAGGCCGGTGCCGAGCCGAGGGTGGTCACGGCGAGGGGAAGGGCCACGAGCGCGGTCAGGCGCAGGAGGGCGGCGCGGCGGGCCGGGGGCCGTACCGCGTCGGGGGAAGCCGTGGCGGCGGGACGGGTCGTACTCATGAGGGGGACGCTCCTGGTCATGGGGTCTGGGGCCGGTCGGGCGGCCAGGCGTGTGGGTGGGCAGGCGTGCGGGTGGGCGGTCGGCCGCCGGGTCAGCCGCCCGTCCGCACGCTCACCTCGCGGGAGAACGCCCCCCACGTGCCGTCGCCGAGCCGCGCCCGGATCTTCACGGCGTACGTCGAGCCGGGGTGGGCGCCGACGAGCACCTCGCGCGAACCCTTCGTCGCCGGCACCGGCAGGACCGGGTCGCCGGTGCCCCACATGAAGGTCTGGGCGGGCTTGCCGTTCAGGTAGACCTGGTAGGTGGTGATCTGGCCGACGCCCTGCGGCACGGACCAGGTGAGGTTCAGGTAGTGCTGGGTGACACCGCCGTCCTGCTTCGTGGCGGTGGTGGCGGCGAAGTCGCCGGGGGAGGCGGTGCCGCCACCGCCGTCGGGAGCCGCGGTCGTCGTCACCTGCGCTTCGCGGGTCGGTTCGGACTCCTTCCCGGAGGCGTCGACGGCGGTCACCTTGAAGCGGTAGGCGGTGCTCGCGGTCAGGCCGGAGACGGTGGCCGAGGTGGCCTTGGCGTCCGCGTCCTGGACCTTCACCCCGTTGCGGTAGATCCGGTAGCCGGTGACCGCGACGTCGTCGGTCGCCGCACGCCAGCGCAGCGCGGCCTGGTACGGGCCGGAGGCCGTCGCCTCCAGGTCCGCGGGGACGACCGGCTTCGCCTTGTCCTGGCCGGGCGCCGCGAGCGTGGTGAGCACGATGTCCTTGCTGAAGCCGGTGGTGCGGCCGTCGGCGCGGACGGCGCGGACCTTGAACGCGTAGCGGGTGGCGGGGGCCAGCCGCTCGATGTCCGTCATCGTGTCCTTGACGGTCTTGACCTGCTTGCCGTTCTGGAAGAGTTCGTAGCGCACGACCTCGGCCCCGCCCGCGGGCGGCTTCCACATCAGGTGGACGGCGGTGTCGTCCTTGACGAAGGAACCGCTGTCGGCGGGCACGGCCGTGTTCGTGCCGCTGTCGCCCCCGTTGCCCGACGCGCCGTTCACACGGCATCCGGTGATCTTGGGCAGGCCCTTGCCGGCGGGGTTGATCCCGACCTTGACGGTCCGGCTGCCCCCGGCGGCCACGTCGGCGCGGTCGGCGACCGGCTTGACGGTGACGTGCTTGCCGTCCTGGCGCAGCTCGTACGCCCAGGGGTTGTCGAGGGTGACCTGCCCCTGCGACACGTCGAACTCGGCGGTCCAGTCCCGTACGGGCCGGTCCCCCTTGTTGGTCAGGGAGACCTCGCCGGACGCCCACCACACGGTGGCCTGGTCCGCGACGCGGCAGGCGGCGCCGAGGCCGTCCTTCTCCTCTCCCGCATTGGCGGCGACGGGGATGACGACGGAGCCGACCCCGACGACCACGGCCGCACAGGCCAGGGCAATTCGCTTTCGGGACATCAGAAACCTCTTGGTAAAGCCGATCCGCCGGTGCAGCGGCGGCATCGAAAGTGCCTCGGTCAACACCGGTGACCCTAAGTGCGGTTCACGGCCCGAACGGCCCTCCGAGGCCCTCCGCACCCGCTGTTATCCGTCCCTTAAGGTCCGGATAGGGCGCCCTTGATCCCTTGCCCGCACCCCTCGACCCTACGGAAACCGAAGATCACGCTCCGTTCCCGCCCGAGTCGTGCGCGGGGGTCCGGTCCGGTTCGCAAACGATCAGCCGGAGGTCTCGTCCCGTAGCAGTCGTCCGGTCCGAAGCAGGAGGCCGGCGCGTGGGCCTCCTGCGTGGTGACGGCCCGGTGATCGCGTCCAGCTGCAGGCATCGTCTGTCGATCTCGTCCTCGGCGGAGTCCCGGTCGGGCAGCGGGCCGTCGGCGGCGAAGATCTGAACCTCTGTTCTCATGCGCGGATGATCGGCCGCCCATGCCGGACCCGGCACATCCCGCCGGGAGGAGACCGCGCCCCCGACGGGACGGCGGCCGGCGGCTCCCTCGTCCTCGGCTGACCGGGCCCGGGGGACCGGCACGCGGGGTCGTGCCTGCGCCGCCTCTCCGGGCCGCTCGGCGCTCCGCCGGGGTTGCCCTCCGCGACACCATCGTGTCCTGATCTCCGCCAGAGCTTGACGTTCCGCCTGCCGTTGTCCTTTCGAGACGCGTTCGCAGCACCCCCGTCGGCTCCAACTCCCTGCCTCGGACGTCACATTCGCAGAGACCCACCGTCCGAAGGGGGACACCATGACGTTGCGCACGCCCAGCCGCGACGGCGGCCACGACCGCGAGCGCGGCCACGACCGCGACCGCGCTCGCGGCCGCAACCGCAACCGCCGCCCGGCGGGACCGGCCCTGCTCGCCGTCCTCGCCGCCGGGGCGGTACTGCTCTCCGGGTGCAGCGGCTCCGGCAGCGGCCACGACCGCAGCAGCACCGCCCAGGAGGACACCCGGCGCCCCCGCGGCGGCAACTCCGCCCCCGCGCCCGGCGGCACCGCCCAGGGCGCTCCCGGCACCGCCGACCGGGCCGACGGCACGGCGGAGGGCGAGGACGACGGCCGCCGCACCCAGGCACCGCCCCCGGACTACCTCTCCACCTTCGCCCTCGACGTGGACACCGCGAGCTGGGGCTACGCCCGCCGCACCCTCGCCGACGGCAGACTTCCCGACCCCGGGACCGTCCGCCCGGAGGAGTTCGTCAACAGCTTCCGCCAGGACTACCGCCAGCCGGACGGCAACGGCTTCTCCGTGACCGTCGACGGCGCCCGCACCGACGCCGCCGGCTGGTCCCTGATGCGCGTCGGACTCGCCACCCGGGCCGGCTCCGGCCAGGACCGGCGCCCGCCCGCCGCCCTCACCTTCGTCGTCGACATCTCCGGCTCGATGGCCGAGCCCGGCCGCCTCGACCTCGTCCGCACCTCCCTGGACCTGATGACCGACCGGCTCCGCGACGACGACTCCGTCGCCCTCGTCGCCTTCAGCGACAAGGCCGAGACCCGGCTCCCGATGACCCGACTGGACGGCAACCGCCAACGGGTGCACCAGGCCGTCGACCGGCTGCGCCCCACCGACTCCACCAACGTGGAGGCCGGCATCACCCGCGGCTACGACACCGCCGTCGAGGGCCGCCGGGCCGGCGCCACCAACCGCGTCGTCCTGCTGTCCGACGCCCTCGCCAACACCGGCACCACCTCCGCCGACGCCCTGCTGCAGCAGATCGACGGCGCCCGCCGCGACCACGGCATCACCCTCTTCGGGGTCGGCGTGGGCAGCGACTACAACGACTCCTTCATGGAACGGCTGGTCGACAAGGGCGACGGCCACACCGTCTACGTCTCCGACCCGGAGGAGGCCCGCAGGGTCTTCTGCGACGAACTGCCCGCACAGGTCGAACTGCGCGCCCGCGACGCCAAGGCCCAGGTCTCCTTCGACCCGCGCAACGTCGAACGGTTCCGGCTCATCGGCTACGACAACCGGCGCGTGGCCGACGACTCCTTCCGCGACGACTCCGTCGACGGCGGCGAGGTCGGCCCGGGCCACACGGTCACCGCGCTGTACGCGGTGCGGCTGAGGCCGGGCGCGTCCGGACACGTGGCCACCGCCACCGTCCGGTGGCTCGACCCCGACGGCCGCGCCCCGCACGAGGAGTCCGGCCGGGTGGAGGCCTCCGCGCTGACCGGCGGAGGCTGGGAGCAGGCCGCGCCCCGCTTCCAGGTCACGGCCGCGGCGGCGTACCTGGCCTCGTCGCTGCGCGAGCGGGACGGCGGCTGGGAGGCCGTGCCGGGCGCGGTCGGTCTGGGCCGGCTGTCGGAGATCACCGGCCGGCTGGCCGAGCGGACCGAGGACCCCGAGGTCCGGCAACTGTCCGAAGCGGTACGGCAGGCCCGCCGCCTGCTGGGCTGACGTACGGGGAGTACGGGGGAGCTCGGGGAGTGCGGCAGGTACGGGGAGCAGTTCGGCCTCGCCGCCCTCGCCGCCCTCGCCGCCCTCGCCGCCCTGGCCGCCCTGGCCGCCCCGGCCCCGCCCCCGCCCCGGTCCGTGAACCGGCGGCCGTACGCCGGGCGTTGGCGCCGGGGGCGTGGGTGTCCACGCCGCCCGGCGGATTTTCTCGTCACCTTGACGATATGAAGAGCTCCCGTTATCGTCGCCTTGACGAAATGAAGGGGGTTCGCCATGGCCGACATCACCCGGCGCCTGGGCTGGCGCCATCTGCGCTCCGCGCCCACCGCCCACATCCGCCACCACAAGCGCGGCCGGCTCGTCCACGACGGCCGGGGCCTCAGCTTCTGGTACCGGTCCCTGTCGGCGGCCCTGTCCGAAGTGCCCGTCGACGACCGGGAACTGGCCATGGCCTTCCACGCCCGCACGGCCGACTTCCAGGACGTCACCGTGCAGGCCACCGTCACCTACCGGATCAGCGACCCGGCCCAGGCCGCCGAGCGCCTCGACTTCTCCGTCGACCCGGACACCGGAAGCTGGCGCGGCGCCCCCCTGGAGCAGATCACCACCCTCCTCACCGAGACCGCGCAGCAGCACGCCCTGGACGTCCTGGCCCGCATCCCGCTCGCCGACGCCCTGGTCGACGGCGTCGCCTCCGTACGGCAGCGGGCCGCCGACGGCCTCGCCGCCGAACCCAGACTCCCGGCCACCGGCATCGAGGTGGTGGCCGTACGCGTCGTCGCGATCCGCCCCGAGGCCGAGGTGGAACGCGCCCTGCGCACCCCCGCCCGCGAGCAGATCCAGCAGGAAGCGGACCGGGCCACCTACGAACGCAGGGCCGTCGCCGTCGAGCGTGAACGCGCCATCGCCGAGAACGAGCTGGCCAGCCAGATCGAACTGGCCCGACGCGAGGAACAACTGGTCGACCAGCGAGGCATCAACACCCGCCGCGAAGCCGAGGAACAGGCGGCCGCGGACAGCGTACGGACCGACGCCGAAGCCGCCCGCAAGGTCCGCCTCGCCCGCGCGGAGGCCGAAGCGGCCCGCGAGACCGGCGCCGCACGCGCCGAGGCCCAGGCCGCCTGGCTGCGCGTGCACGGCGAAACCCACCCGGACACCCTGCACGCCCTGGCCACGACCCGCCTGGCGGAGAACCTGCCGCGGATCGAGAGCCTCACCCTTTCCCCCGACGTCCTCACCTCCCTCCTCCCCCGCCTCGGCCGCCCGGACGGGGGAGCGGGCGCGTGAGCCTGGCCCCGCGCGCGGTGATCGTGCACCGCAGGACCGAGTACGAGGAACTCCTCGCCCGGCACGGAACGCACGGGCAGGCCGCCTTCTTCCTCTCCAGCCGCGGCCGCACGATCGACGAGGTGGTCCGCCGCCACGACCGCACCCGCCAGGCGCTGCGCGACGTGGCGGCGGCGGTGCCGCTGACCTGGCGCAACTCCCGGGTGGAACGCGCCGACCTCGACCGCTTCCTCTTCGCCCCGGAGGACGTGGTCGTCGTGGTCGGCCAGGACGGCCTGGTCGCCAACACCGCGAAATACCTCCACGGACAGCCGGTGGTGGGCATCGACACCGACCCGGGACGCAACCCCGGGGTCCTGGTCCGCCACCGCCGCACCGACGCGGCCGCCCTGCTGCGCGCCGCCACCACGCCCGGCGGCCGGACGGACGAACTCACCATGGTCGAGGCCGTCGCCGACGACGCCCAGCGCCTCCTCGCCCTGAACGAGATCTACCTGGGCCCGCCCGGCCACCAGACGGCCCGCTACCGCCTGGGCCCCGACGGCGAGAGCGGCCAGGGCGAGGCCCAGGCATCCTCCGGGGTCCTGGTGGGCACCGGCACGGGCGCCACCGGCTGGCTGCGCTCCCTCTGGCTGGAGCGCGGCAGCACCGCGGCCCTGCCCGCACCCTGCGAGGAACGGCTCCTGTGGTTCGTTCGCGAAGCCTGGCCCTCACCCGCGACCGGAACGAGCAGGGTCACCGGCGAACTCGGACGCGGACAAGGACTGCGGCTGACCGTGGAATCGGACCGGATCGTGGTCTTCGGCGACGGAATGGAGTCCGACGCCCTGGAACTGACCTGGGGTCAGAGCGTCCGGCTGGGCATCGCGGAGACATCCCTGCACCTGGTGGCCTGACCTCCGGACGACCGCACGCCCCCACCACGGGGGACGCACGGCGCGCACCCCGGACGCTCACCTCAGGGCGAAGAGCAGGCTGACCGAGTTGTAGTAGTTGGGCAGGTGCGCGATCTCCGACCCCGGACGCGGCGGGTCGGACTTCGGCCAGTTCCGCGGGCCCAGCAGATGGTCGGCGTAGTCGCTGTACGGGACCTTCGGCACGAACCAGACGCGGTACGCGCCGGGGTACATGTCCCGCTCGAACCGCCAGAGCTGCGTCACCCGGTCCCCGCCGGCCCGGCAGGCACGCAGGGTGACCCCGACGACGTTCCCGCCGGCGGCGGTCCCGTCGAGGCAGGCACCGGTTCCCGCGTTGCGGAGCTGGTAGGTGTTGTGCTGATGGGCGGGCAGCCGCTCCCACTTCTGCCCCGCCTTCCCGGTGCACGGCTCGAGCTGCACCGGACCGCCGCCGGAGGTGGCGTCGCCCACGCCGACGCACAGCCCCGAGGCCACATTGACCAGGGCGGAGCCGGCACCGGTGCGATCCGGCGACGGCGACGGAGAAGGCGGCACGGCGGACGCCGAAGCGGTCACGGAGGCCGAGGGCGAAGCGGGCGGCGTGGCAGGGGCGGTGGCGTAGGCCGCCGACCCGATGGCCGAGATCGGTGTGGCCTCCGGCAGCGGGGCGCGCGGCACCGCGAACGTACTGACGGGAGCCGCGGCCTGCCCGGACCCCCTGCCCTCGGAGTCGGACGGCAGCAGGACGACCACGGTGGCCGCCGTGCCCGCCACGGCTGCCGCAGCGGCCCACTTCACCGCACCGGCCTTGGCCCCGGCGAGCTGCGTCCCGCTCAGTACGCCAGAGGCGGCGAGCTGCGTACCGCCCCCGCCCAGGGCCGACAGGAACGAGGCGGGGTTCCACAGCAGGATGCCCCCCAGCAGCAGCACCCCCAGACGGCCGTTGACGTCGCGCAGGTCCCGCTCGGCCCGCGCACAGCCGGCGCACCCCTGAAGGTGGCGGCCGAGGTCCCGGGTCAGGCGCGTGCCCGGCCGGCGCAGCCTGGCGGCGATCTGCCCCCCGTAGTGCTTGCACTCATCGCTCGCACTCCGGTCCAGGTGAGCGCGCAGGTACGCCTCCCGCAGGCCCTCCCGGGCCCGCGCGGCCAGCGAACCGACACCTCCCGCCGATATCCCCAGGCGCGCCGCGGTCTCGGCCGCCGGCTCGTGCTCGACGACGGAGTGCCACAACACGGCCTGCCAGCGCTCCGGCAGCGACCGGTAGGCGTGCAGGACCAGCGATTCCTCCTCCGCCGAGAAGACGGCGTCCTCGGCGTCCGCACCGTCGGAGAGCTGCTCGACCCATTCCTCGAAGTCGTCCGACAGCCGTGTACGGGAGGCCTCCCGCGCCCAGGCGGCCGCCAGACGGCGCACACAGGTCAGCAGGTACGGCCGCCAGGCGTACTCCGGACCGGCACCCCAGGCGATGGCCCGGTAGGTACGGGCGAACGCCTCGGCGGCGAGATCCTGAGCAGTGGAGAGGTCCCGGCAGCACGTACGGGCGTACGCGAGCACCGACGGATGGTGACGGGCGAACACCTCGTCCATCACATCCCTGACCGCCGTGCCGGAGTCCGAGGTGTTGCCACGCAGCAGAGCACACAGCTCGCCGTCGCTGAGGGCTCGGAGATCCTGCTGACGGGCGGTACCAGGTCTACTCAACACGTGCTCCTGTGTGGCTTGCTGACGACCCGGGCGTCGGTCCCGGGCACATCCGTCATGGGGGTGCGACGCTGCGCCCGACCGGAATTCGCGCAAGTGTGCACGCTCGTAGGGCCGCAGGCAAACGCCAGGAAGGAAAGCAGAGCCTGTCGCTCCGGATCCGCCAACATTGGAGACAATCCCTGGTCAGAGCGGCTAAGATCCGCCCACCACGGCAGCGGCAAGGGCGCCGTGCGCACCCCTCTGCGGCCCGTCCGCAGCCCCCCTGCGGACGCGCCGGCACCGTCGCACCGGCGATATCCCGCCACCCCCCCCGGGACTTCAGGGGGCGGGACGTGGAGGCGGCGGACCGGCTGGGCCCGCCCACCACACCACTGTGCAAGGAAACAACGGAACGTTGTTTCCTTGCACAGTGGGCTAGGGTGGTGTCATGTCGGACGACACCGAGCCCACAGCCCGCCGCAGACCCGCCGCCCCCGCGGACCGCTTCCCGGCCGACGGGGCTCTCGCGGCGGGGCTGCAACAGGACGTCGCCTTCCTGGACACGCTGCTGGCCGGCGCGGCCGGACGTGACGGAACCGGACGGCACGCCGTCCCGGACGAGGGCGTCGCTGCGGCGCTGGGCCTGTTCGAGGGCATGCGGACGGCACTCGACCGGATGGAGGCGCAGGTCGTCATCGAGGCCCGGCGCCGTGGGATGGAATGGCGGGAGATCGCCGGCCACCAGGGGATGAGGTCGTCCCAGGCCGCTTCCCAGCGCTACCAGCGCCTGGTGACCCGCCTCGAAGAGATCCGCCAGGGCATCCGGTAAGACCAGGCAGGAGACGCCCATCCCATGACCAGCCAGCCTTCCGACCCCCTCGCCGCGGTCGACGCCCTCCTCGCCGCCGTCGAGGCCGGCCACCTCCTCCCGGCACCTGCGGAACGGGTCCGCCTGCGGGAAGCGGCCGGCCTGACCCAGGCCGCCGTCGCCCAGGCCCTCGGCGTACGCATCCCCAGCATCCAGGCCTGGGAGGAAGGACGCGCCGAGCCGAAACCCGAACGCCTCCAGGCCTACCGCCGCCTCCTCGAAGGCCTGGCCGAGCGCTACCCGGCCCCCACCCCCACCCCCGCCGCCCCACCGCGGCCGCACACCCCACCCCCGGCGGCAGCGGCACACACCGCCCAGGCAGCCCCGTCACCCGCGCCCGGTGGCCCGGTCGTTCCCCGTACCACCGCCCGCCCGGCGGCGACGACGCGCCGCCCCGCGGCGAAGAAGACCGTGAAACCTGCCACCATCACTCCGGCCGACCCCCGGTTCCCGCACGGCCCGCTCGCCGTCCTGGACGGCGACGGCAGCGCCTACGCCATGAACGGGACCGTCCTGGACTGCCCCGCCACCACCGTCACCGAACTGGTGGAGTGGACACTGAAGGAGTCCGGCCTCGGCGCCCCGCGCCTCAACCGCAACGGCAAGGACTCCGACCCCCTCGTCGTCCTCACCGCCTCCGCCGCCGTGCGACTCGGACTCCCCGAACGCCTCGAAGGCCGCGAGGAGCGCCGCTCGCTGCGCCTGGCGCAGGACCACCCGGTCGTGCAGCAGATCGGCCGGGCGAAGTGGCAGCTCACACAGCGCGGGTTCGGCCCGTGGCCGCGCATCTACCGCAAGACCGACGCCAGTACACGGCAGTGCGTACAGCTCGCGATCCTGTCCTGGGACGCCCTCGACACCCGCTCCTGGCCGGGCGTTGCGGAGATGGCTCCGGCCGACATCGCCCGCGTCCTCGGCGTCTACGCGCAGCGGGTCATCACCCCGCGCGGATCCACCGCCGTCTCCGGCCTGGAGCTGATGACCGCCCTGCGCCCGCCCACCCGCGCCGTGCAGGAGAACGGCACCTGGGTGTCCGGCCACAACCCCGGCAGCCTCGGCTCGCAGCCGCCGGCCCCGGCACCGCCGGAGGCGATCGCCGAACACCCCGTCGTCGTCGGCTCCGGCTGGACGGGAGGCTTCCTGAACGAGGAGGCCTACCAATGGGTCCGCGACCCCGCCCTCCTGTCCGACGAGGAGTGCCTGCTGCCCTACGCGGTCGGCCTCGACCTCAACACCGCCTTCCTCGCCGCGTCCGCACGCCTGACGGTCGGCCTCTCCGCCCCCGACCACTTCCACAAGCCCGTCTTCAACAAGAAGATCCCCGGCTCCTGGCTCGCCGACCTCTCCCACATCGACCTCGACCCCCGCCTGCCCTCCCCGTTCACCCCCGACGGCACCCGGCCGTCCGGCCCGGCCTGGTACCAGACCCACACCCTCGCCTACGCCCAGGAACTCGGCCACGACGTCCACCCCGTCGAGGCCTACCTGCGCCGCGAGACCGGCGCCTACCTCGACCCCTGGCACGACCGCCTCAAGACCGCCTACCTCGACACCCTCGCCGACCTCGGCGTCACCACCGACCTCACCGACGCCGACTTCCTCACCGCGATGCAGGCCCACCAGCAGACCGACCCGGCCATGGCCGCCGTCCTCGCCGCGATCAAAGCCACCGTCAAGGGCGGCATCGGCAAGCTCCGCGAACGCCCCCAGGGCCGCACCTACCGCGACGGCGACCCCTGGCCCGCCATGCAACGCCCCACCTGGCGCCCCGACATCCGCGCCGCCGTCATCTCCAAGGCCCGCGTCAACATGCACCGCAAACTCGCCAACATGGTGAAGCTGACCGGCCTGTACCCCCTCGCGGTCCTCTCCGACTGCGTCGTCTACCCCTCACCCGGCCCCTCCCCGCTGGACTTCCTCCCGTACGCCGCGCCGGGCAAGCCGCTGATGGGCGGCTTCCGCCTCGGCCCCACCCCCGGCCTGGCGAAGCCGGAAGGGGTGCAGGAAATGTCCTGGGCAGTCGACCTGATGGAGAAGGGCCTCAACCCCGCCCGCCACATCAAGGGCGGCGACGCCGTCCTCGACGACGGCGAATAGAGACCGTGCCGAGGAGCCGAACCGCTGTGGGAGAGATCGAGGACGCCATCGTCCGCGCCGACCAGGAGGCCTTCACCAAGGCCCCGCCCAAGACGTTGAAGGGCCGGATCAACTTCCTGCTGAAACAGCTCAGGACCACCCGCGCCGTCGCCGCCGAAATCGGCGTCAGCCAGCGGTCGGTGGAGCGCTACCGCAAGGGCGACCGCAAGACCCCGCCCAGGCCGGTCGCGGACCGCATCGATGAGGCCGTACGCGCCCGCTGGCAGCCCGTGGTCCGCGGCCGCCGCCGCAAGCAGGCCGCCACCAGCACCGGCATCACCGTCGAGACCCGCGCCCGGTTCGGCTACACCGCACCCGTCGGCACCACCGACGACGGCCGCGTGCGCCGCCTCACCGTCCACCTCCCACCCGCCTACGCCCAACGCCTCTTCGACGCCCGCGCCCGCGGCGCCGCCGACCGCGACCTGCGCGCGATCGTCGCCGAGGGACTGCAGGAGACCTACTTCAAGGACGGCGGCACCCGGGCCGACCAACTCCGCGTCGAGTTCACCGACATCGACTACTTCGACGTCTCCTTCTGAACCCGCCCGCATGCGGTCCCCCAGACCGCCTCGGTTCACGAAGAGCCCCATGCGAGAGCAGCGCGGGACACCGGTACGCCACCGGCTCCGGGGTCTAGCGCGGCGTGGTGTCGTCGGCCCTGAACGGGCCCCCGTGGCCGGGCACGGTCAGGGACACGGCGGCCAGCACCCGGAGCCGGGAGGCGCGCAGCACCTCACGGTCGGGGGCCACCGGGTCGTCCGCCGGGCCGTTCGCATGCCACCACAGGTCACCGGCGAAAGCGGCCACGCCCGAGTCCGGAGTGCCGCCCCGCTCCTACCGCCGCTCCTTCACCACCACCCCGTAACGCATCCCCGCCGCGGAACTTTCGTCCAAGACAAGGGCCTGCGACTCCGGCGAACCTGGAGGCATGCCCAGAGACGACATGGGGGACGTACCCCCGGAGCGCACCGCTCACCACCGCTGGGAGGTCGCCCGCCCGCGGGGCGGAACCTCTCTCGACGGCGTACGGATGGCCGGGTACCGGGACCGTACGGGCAGCAGCCTGGACATGCAGGTGCTGCCGCAACCCGCCGTGATCGTCGTCATCGGGCTCGGCGCCGGCCCGATCACGGTGGAGAGCCCCTCCGGACACCGGCCACTGAGCGGGCTCGTCGCCTCCCTGTCGCCCGGTCCGGCCCGTATCCGCGGCGAGGGCGTCGAATGCGTCGAGATGGCGCTGTCACCCCGGGCCGCCTACGCCCTGCTGGGCGTGTCCCCGCTCGAACTGGACGGCTCCGTCACCGGACTCGAGGACCTCTGGGGGCGGCACGCCCGGCTGCTGCGCGAGCAGCTGGCCGACACCGCATCCTGGCAGGGACGCCTCGCGCTCACGGACAAATTCCTCAGACGCAGGGCCGCAGGTGCCCCGCCCATGGCGGCCGAGGTCGCCGCCGCCTGGGACGCCATCGTGACCGGCCGCGGCCGGGTGCGGGTCGGCGACCTCGCCGCGTCCTGCGGATGGAGCCGCAAACGGCTCCGGGCCAGGTTCACCGCCCAGGTCGGCCTGACCCCCAAGCGCGCCGCCATGCTGGTCCGCTTCGACCACGCCGCCCGGGCACTCCTCGCCGGCGAACGCGCCGGCGACGTCGCCGTGGCGTGCGGATACGCCGACCAGCCCCATCTTCACCGCGACATCCAGGCCCTCGCCGGGTGCACCCCCGGTGCACTGGCCGGCCTGACCGCGTCCACCGAGCCCTGACCGTTCATGTCCCAGGCCGATCGGCGACGGGTGATGGGTGATCGGCCGACCCGAAGGAAGGAAGCAAGAACCGTGATGAACACCGAGGTCCGAGCAGCACAGACGGCAGCGGCACAGACGGCGGCGGCACAGACGGCGGCAGGCCGTGAGCTCGTCGTCCGGCTCGCGTTCGGCAGCATGGCCGCGCACACCCTGCGGGCGGCGGTCCGCCTGGAGGTCGTGGAACTGATCGGCGACGGTCCGCGCACAGCTGCCGAGCTGGCCGCCGGAGCCGGGACCGCACACCAGCCCATGACACGCCTGCTGCGCGCCCTGACCGCCCTGGGCCTCCTCACGGAAGACGCCCCCGACACGTTCTCGGTGACCCCGGCGGGCACGTTTCTCGGCCCCGGTCACCCCGAGTCCCTCACGTCGTTCGTCCGCATGTTCACCGATCCGGCGATCGTGCGCGCCTGGGAGCATCTGGAGGACAGCGTCCGTACGGGAGAGATCGCGTTCGATTCCGTCTTCGGCACGGACTTCTTCAGCCATCTCGCCCGGCACCCCGAGCTCTCCGCGGACTTCAACGCGGCGATGAGCCAGGTCACCTCCGAGACCGCCGCCGTCCTGCCGCGAGCCTTCGACTTCAGCCGGTTCACCACGGTCACGGACATCGGCGGAGGCAACGGCACCCTCCTGGCCGCCGTCCTCGACGCGCACCCAGGCCTCGCCGGCACGGTCTTCGACACCGCCGACGGCCTCGCAGAGGCTGCGAGGACACTGGCGCGGCACGGACTGGAGGACCGCTGCTCCCTCGTGGCCGGGGACTTCTTCCGGTCGGTCCCACAAGGCTCGGACGTGTACCTCCTGAAGAGCATCCTGCACGACTGGACGGACACCCGGGCGGCCACGATCCTGCGCCACTGCCGCCAGGCGCTGCCACCCGGCGGCACGGTCCTGATCGTGGAGCCCGTGCTTCCCGAGGCCGTCGGCACGCAGGACGCCGGCACCTACCTGAGCGACCTCAACATGATGGTGAACGTCGGCGGCAGGGAACGCACCCGCGCGGACTTCGAGGAGGTGTGCCGCCGGGCGGACCTGCGCGTCACGTCGGTCACCCCGCTCGCCGACGCCGCCCCCTATTCCCTGATCGAGGCTGTGGCCGAGGCCGACTGACCACGGACCACTGCGCGTTCACGGTTGGCCCTGCAGGACCCCGGCCCCGGCCCCGGCAGCGGCCCCCGCCCCGGCAGCGACCCCGGCCCCGGCGGTGATGATCTCGGCGAGCTGATTGGCGAAGGCCGCATTGCACCCTCCGAGCCGGACGAAGCCGTGGCCGGCCACCGGGCCGTCGTTGCACAGCGAAGGAAGGGTCAAACCTGCGAGTGCGAGCGCGGTCTTGAGGTTGGTGACAGCTTCTTCACCGGCCTGGTAGGCAGCGTCCTGGAGCCGCTTGTAGCGGATCCGTTCGGTACGGGTCAGTTCGTAAGCCATGCTGTGTGGCCCTTTCATCGTGAGTGAGGCGGTGGAAGGAAGGCGCTCGCCCAGCTCCCGGATCCGTTCGGTCCGGCCGCCTGGAGGCGCCCCGGGTGCGGGACCGGGTGAGGGACCGGCTGAGGGGCTGCGGTCCGTCCCGGCCGTGGCCGCGGCCGCAGCCGCGGCGCAGAGCATGAGGGGCCGTTGCGCAGACGTGCCCGATATGCGCAAAGCCCGTGACTATCGGTTTCGATCTTCGTTTCAAAGGTGCAGGCAGGCACCCTTTTACGTGTGGGAAGGAGCGGGTTGTCCAGGAAGTCAGCGGCTGCCACAGGCTTCCTGCTCCACGACAGCCCGCCATCGGATGCCGCCGGCGCCCGGCGCGTGCGCGGCGGGACCTCACGGCCTCTTGCCGGACAGCCGGCCACAGCGTGCCGCGGCCGCCTCCGCATCACCGGCCCGAGGGCTGCGGCGTCGGCGTCGGCCTGCGCCCGTGGGACCGTCTCCCGCGTACGACCGTTAGGCGCCGTACCCCAGCCCACGACCGCTGGACGACGGCCGGCCGCTCTTGCCGGCACCGGAGTACCCGGGACGGCCGCCGCCGACCGGTCCGGGTACTCCGGCCGGACCGGCCGGACCGGCCCAGTCCGCGGAGGTGTGCCCGGGCCTGAGCGTATGGTTCTGCGGGTTCCGGTGTCTCGGAGCGGCCTGGCGGGGAGGCCGTGTGAGGGTGATCTGACGGACCAGCTGCTGGAAGCAGGCCAGCGTCGCGACGGCGGGAAGCGCGGACGACATTGCGGCGGTGAGAGTTCTGGGTGCCTGGGCCACACACAGAAGAGTGGCCAGAGTGGAGAACAGCAGAACCATCGACCAGGAATGAAGCGCGCGGCGCTGGTGCAGCGCCGATCTGAGGATGGACAGGGAAGCGACCACCCAGGGGCCGTAGACCAGCAGGGGCCACCAGCCCACCACGCCGCGGGCCGTGTGCAGTCCGGCGCTGTGGCGCAGCGTGTCGCAGATGGCCAGCCCGCTGAGGATGCTCACCAGGGTGGCGATGACGGCGACCAGCACAGCGGTGCACGTGCTGCCCGTGCGCAGCAGGGTCGCCGCCAGCGACCGCGGCACACCCCGGCGGTGCCCGCCGGAGGCCTGTCTGCGCTGGCCCTCGGCGGCTGCGGCGTGCTTCAGCCCCGTGACGTGGTCCATGCCGCCCGCCGGGCCCACCGCGTCGCCGTAAGGGGTGCGGCCGAACGGCCCGGGCGCGGAGCTCTCCTGCAGTAGGCCGGCGAGCTCCTCCACCGGATCCCACCCCCCATTGACTTCATGGGCCCATCCGGGCTGGTCCCCTGGGGTGTGCTGCTGCACCTGGTCCGAGCGGCGCCAGAACACGGTGGTGTCCTGCTGGGGCTGAGGGCCGTGCAGGTCGGGGTGCTCGTGGGGCTCATACACGGGCAAAGCCGCCCGAGCGCTCGCCGGCGGAAGCCGGGGCCGGCCTGCCGCTCTCCGTTCCCAGCCCCCGTTCGAACTCGGCCTGGATCCTCCTCATCGTATGGAGGAAGTCCTCAAAGGCCGCGGACGAGAATCTCAGCTCGACTTCCTGGTTCTCGTGTTCCAGCATCGCGTTCTCGGATCCGCTGGATTCTGCTGGGCGCGGGGTGAAAGTCCACTTTCCGATCCGAGTGGTCCCGGTGTGAAAGCCGCCTCCTCGCCCTCCTTCTTCGGGAGTTCCGGGGGAGAAGGAAGGGGGCTTTGCTGTTGTCATATTCCGTAAACGCTGCCGATCTTGGTGAGGGTATGCGCCATCCGGGTGATGGTGTGAATGCATAGGCGTCGGCCGGCCGCTCATCCCTGTTCCGGTGCAAGCCCCGCCGCAGGCGAATCCTTTTCTCGGCGCATGGCGCCCGGACGGCGCCCGCCCCGGCCGCCGCGGTGACGGCTCCGCCGGCCCGCCCCTCGCGGCTCCACGCCGGAGGCCTCCGGGAAACCTCGGCGCCGGCCGAACATCGGAAGAAAGGCGGAAACGACAAAGGGATGGGATGCGCACATGACTGCAACCGGAGGACAAGACGCAACCGTGCATATGCCCCTGCGTTATGCCCACCGACTGCCGAGGGCGCCGGCCATGTGCGCCCCCGAACCTCCAGCCTTCGAAAGGTCAGCCGTGGGAGACCTCTTCCTGTGGATCGTGCTCATTTCCACTGCACTGGGCACAGGTTGCACTGCTTGGATGTCATCCGGGACCGGAGGCCTGTGGCGCGTGGACGCCCTTGAACTGAGACGTCAGCAGCGCTTCGAGCAGGTTCTGTCCTCCCATGTGGACGCCCTCAGGCGCTCTCACCGGACAGTCGCGGCGCCGACGGAGACGCCTGCGTACCACCGGCCCCTGGGCGCGGAACCGTTCGGAGTCCCGGCCGCCGCACCCCCCGGAAGCCCCCGTCTCCTGGATCCCGCGGCGTGACGCCCGGCCGGGTGTCGGGCGGCAGAATGTGCTACCGAACGAACGGCCGCTGCCGAATCCATTAAAACCCCGGCAATCTGCGCGTAAAAGGAGGTGGCAAAAACCCCGGCAATCTGTACATTGCCGGATTGTGCCGACGGCCGGCATGCGTTGATCTGATTGCAGAATTCCCATGAAGCCTGCCGCGAATCCGGAATGTTGAATTTCGGATCACGCTCCGCGCCGGATCGCAGAGCGCCACCGCCGCCGCCACCGCAACCCATCACAAGCGATGCCGCTAAAGATCCGCAGCAGGATCTCGGCCCGGCACCGCCCACGACCCGCAGGCCGGCGGTTCGGCCGCCGCGCGAAACGAGATGAGATGTCTGACAGCGCACAACAGGCTTCACCCTGCGCAAAGGTCATGTCCACGCCACCGTCCTGCGACCGGCTGCCGCACAGCGATTCCGGGACGGACGGCTGTGCAGGCACGACCACCTGCCTCTACCCCCGCCCCTGCACCTGCGACGGGGACATCCTCACCGGCCCGGCGACTCTGGCGGCCCCCTTCCTGCGCCGCCTCCAAGCCGGCGGCGTCGGCACGACGGCAGGCCCCGCCGACGGCTCCCTCACGACGGACGTGCTGATGTTCATCGCCCGCTCCCTGCAGGACGACGGACCCGCCCACCTCGACCTCGCCGACTGCGCCGGAAGACTGGAGCGCTCCGTCAACGAGGTACGGGGCGAGGCCGCCTGGCTGGCCGAACACGAGTTCCTGGCATGGGACACCGACACCGACACCGACACCGACACCGCGGCGGCCGGCGTGGCACGGTTGTGGGTGAACCCCTCGGTCACCTTCCTGCCGTGGACCGACCCGAGAGTGGCTGCCGCCCGGCACCGCTTCCCCTTCATCACCACGGCCGACAGGGGCATGGCGGCCGAAGAACCGGTCATCATCCGCCCGTACGACGCAGCCGGCTGGCACACGGTCTACCTCCGGTACCTGGAGACGACCCGGACTCCCTCCCTGGCACTCTCACCCCCGTGCTGCCCGCAGGGACTGTACGAAGCCCGATGCCACTTCGACCACGCAAGAGCGCGCCTGAGCCCGGCGAGGAAACACCCAAGGCACCTGAGGCACGCCCCAGGCCCCAGGACCCGTACCTGAGCACGCGACCTGACCCGAGAAGGGAGCACCGCTCCGCGCCGCCACCCGGTTGTCCCCGGCGTCTGCGACGCGCCGCGGCCGCGCCTGCTCGGAAGCGTCGCCTTTGCCGTGGGAGTCGAGGCCGCGCAAGACACGCCCGCCCGCAGGTTGTCAGTGGGCGCCCTTACGCTCGCCTCCGTGAACGTGGATGATCTTGAGTGGCAGGCGCGCCACTTCGGCGGTCTTCCGCCGGGCAGGGTGGACCTTCTGCTGGAGCGCGGCGGGCTGGACCTGGTGATCCGGGCTGCGGCGGAACGCGGCGAGTGGTTCTGCGCGCAGGGCGCCGCGCAGGCGCTGTGCCGGGCGGGGGAGTTCGGCCGGGCCCTGCGGGTGATGGAGCCCTTCGTCGCGACCGGGTGGCGCGACGCCCTGTGGGCGCGGGCCGACATCCTGCTCCGGGCGGGCCGGTCGCAGGAGGCCCTGGATCTGGTCCGTCCGGACGAGGCGGGCCGCGCGTCGGCGGCCGAATGCCGCGCGTTCGCCGAACTGCTCACCCGGGCGGGACGTATCGACGAGGCCGTCGACCTGCTCGTCCCGCACATGGACGAGTCGTGGATCCTGTCGGCCCTGGTGGAGATCACCGAGGGCCGGGACCGCGACGAGCGGATGCTGGAGCTCATCGCCCCGCACGCGCAAAGCGCGCGGGAGGCCCGCAGCCAAGGCCGGTGGGACCACCGGTTCGGGGAAGCGCAGGAGCTGCAGGCCCGGGTACTGGAGCGCGCGGGCCGGGCCGACGAGGCGATCGGGATCCTCGGCCGCGACATAGCCGGGCGTCGCTTCCTCGCCCAGAACACCCTCACCGCCTACGCCGAACTGCTGGCACGCCACGGCCGGCTCGACACACTGCGCGAGCTGGCCGCCGGAGGGGACGCCCGCACGGTCCTGGACACCTACGCCCGAGCCCTGCGCGACCACGGGCGGGCCGATGAGGCCGAGGCCGTGATGCGTGAGGCCATCGCGGCCGACGACTGGGTCGGCCACCGCGCCCGGCTCTCCGCGACCCTGCTGTGCGACGGTCGGCTGGACGACGCGATCGCCGTGGCCGAACCCGGATTCGGCTGGTACGACTGCTCCAATCTCCTGGCACCCCTCGTCATGCTCCTCGACCGCCCCGAGGACGTGCTCCACCTGATGGAGCATCCCAGCGTCGTGCCCCACCACGGTCACGCGGAGTTCCGGCACCAGTGGTGGGCCACGGCCCTCGCCGGCCTCGGCCGCGTCGACGAGGCGATCGCACTGGCCGAAGCTCACCCGGACCCGTGGACCGACCCGCGCATCGTCAAGGCCGGACTGCTTGACACGGCCGGCCGCCCGGACGACGCCGCTGCCGAACTGCGGGCCCTGGGCACGGTCAAGGCACGCGAGGCGCTGTGCGAGGTCCTGATCCGGCAGGGCCGGCCGGCCGAGGCGATTGCCGTCCACCCCACGGTGGCCGAGCAGCGTGCCGCCCGGCCGCAGCCCGCCCCTGTTCCCCGGGACGGGAACGGGTACGCGTTGGAACCTCCGTTCTGAAGGACCCCGGGGACCGGCCACCAACGAGTCCAAACCCTCCCCGACATCCGGGGACCGGCCTCCGGCAGCCACGGGGGAGACGGGCGTCTTCCCGGGGCGTTGACCGGAGTCCGAACCGGACCGTCGCCGCACAGCAGTCCCTCCGTCAGCTGCGGCGGGTGTCCGACCGGCGGAGGCGGTGCCGGAACACTGTCCAGGCGTCCACGTCGAGCGTGCCCTGGAACCGGCGCAGCAGCCGGGCCATGTCCTCGCCCGGTCGGGGGTGCGGACAGCTGTGCGGAACCACGGCCAGGACGGCTGACCAGCACTCACGGACCGCCTGTTTTCACCATGCCTCGCCGCCGCCGCCGCCGTCGCCGCGCCCGCGCCCGGGATGTCCGGGGCCGCCGGACTGCGTGAGCCCGGCGCCGGGCTTCCCGTATGCACGCACCGTCCGAGGCCGCCGTCTCCCCCTTCTCGTCGGCGTTCCGGCGCGCTCGCACTGCGTTTGCCAGCCCCTGCAAGCGGCAGGAGACTGGCGGTATCAGCGTGGCCCTGCAGGGGGAACCGGGGCAGGCCGGCGCCGGACTCCTCTTCCACAGCCGCTACCACTGCCGCCGCATCAGCGGGGACCCGCCGACGTCTGCTGTGCCGCGCAGCCACCCCGGTCTGTTCTGTTCAGGACCGCGGCAGGCTGCGCGCGGCCCGTTCGACGGCGGCGGCCGTGGCGATGCCCGAGGAGGAGCAGAACGGGCGCGGCAGGGACGCGATGAGCTACGTGATCACGGTGGAGGAGGCCGGTGGCCACCCGACGGTTCTCCGGCAGTCGGACACCGCCAAGTCCCCCGCGTTCGCGGCCCTGCTCGCCTGGCTCCGAGGCCACTTCGCGCGGCAACGGTAGAGCAGCCCCTCACCGGCACCGAGCAGCCCCTCACCGGTACCCCTCACCGGCTCGCCTGGGCAGCTCCCTCCAAGGGGCGAGCGCCGCCGGTCGTCAGTCCAGCCGGGTCAGGAGTTCGGCGAAGATCCGCGGCCGGCTGAAGTAGCCGACGTGCGAGGCGGGGAGCGTGTGGACGTCGAAGGGGTGGTGCGGGGTCAGGGCGTCGGCCTTGCGGATCATGTGGTCCTGGACGGCCGGGGGGATGCTGCGGTCCTGCGAGAGGCGGACGAAGGTGTGGGGGACGCGTCCCCAGCCCTCGGGCCGGACCACCGCGTCCGCCTCCAGCAGCGCGTAACTCTCGTCCGGGTCCAGCGAGTCGAGGAGGACGCGGAACTGATGGTCCGTCGCATCCGCCATCATCGCGCTCTTCAGCTCCGCGAACAGCGCCGGATCGGAGTGCGCCCGGCGCCAGTTCAGCCGCATCACCCCCGGGTCGCCTACGTCCGGCACGGCGATCCGCGCCGTCGGCGCGTCCAGCAGGTTGTCGTCCACCACATCCCACGGTTCGGTCAGCATGGCCGGGTCGCTGAGGCAGAGGGCGGACAGGTGCACCACCCGGTGCAGGAGCTCCGGGACGGCGTTGGCGACGGCACTGACCGTCAGGCCGCCGAAGCTGTTGCCGACCAGGACCAGCGGCCCGTGTCCGGCGAGCCGACGCAGGACGTCCACGACGTGCCGCACGTTGTCCTGCAACGTGACGCCGCGCATCGGGGAGGGTTCGGCGGCCAGGGACGCGAGGTCGAGGGGCTGGCGGTGGTAGGCGGCGGGGCCGTCGGCGAGGTGGCCGTGGCCGGGGAGGTCGACGGCGTACGACAGGTGCCCGAGGAGGGCCAGTTCGTTCTGCAACGGCCCCCAGGCCCGGGCGTTGCTGGAACCGCCGTGGACGAGTACGAACACGGGCAGGGGGCGGCGCGAAGAAGCGCGCATGATGAGGATCCTCGTCATCCAGAGGTGAAACCGGTCGGTGGACTGCGGACCGGGCACCGACGAAGGCCGGCGGCACCGGGTCAGTGCGTGGACCGGATGCGCGCGGCCTGCCAGTTGTGGATGACGGACGACATGGCGCGACCCTAACCCGCAGCACCGTCCGGGCGCCCCCGTATATTTCCCGCCACCGCGGCGCACGCCGGTACACCCTGTGCGCCGTCCTGCCCGTGTGACGGAGGTGGAGCCAGCCCGTGCCCGCCGGCGTCGCCGACAAACAGCGCCCCGGGTTCGGTGAGCGGTCCGGCCTTACCCCTCGGACCGGACCGCTCACCACCGCGTGCTACTCCTCGCTAGGCCGCCGGGCCCGCCGGGCCCGCCGGGTGGAAGTTGATGCGTTCTCTGACGACGGGAAAGCCGGCCTTCGCGAAGTTCGCGGCCATCGGAGTGTTGGCCTGGTCCGTCGCCCCGGTGACGGACTCCGCGCCCTGCTCGACGAGAAAGTGGGTGCACTCCGCGAGGAGGTCGAAGGCGTAACCGCGACCGCGCCGTTCCGGGAGGACTCCGATGAACCCGACGGTCGGGCCGGAGGGGTTGTGGGCCGGGATGTGGATGCCGGCCAGATCGCCCTCCGGCGTGTACGCGGTCCGCCACCACTCCCGTGGAGAAGGGCACCAGTGGAAGAAGTCGAGTTCCTCCTGGGCGGCCCGGTCGAGGCCGCCCTCCTCGATGGCCCTGAGCGCGTGGGCGTCCAGGGTGGCGGAGTGGATGCGGCGCAACGCGTCGAAGAACACGGTGTCGTCGGGCTCGGCGCTGAAGCGCAGGCGCCCCGGCCTCTCGGGCAGACCGTGTTCCGGGGTCCAGCGGTACAGGAAGCGTTCCACGAGGCGTTCGTACCCCGCGGCTCGTGCGGCGGCGAAGCGAGTCTCGGCGGCGACGCGCAGGTCGGCCCTTTCCCGCCAGCCGCCGGGCAGGTTGATCTCGAGTTCGACCTGCCGGGGAGCGGAGCGCAGGAGGTCGGCTCCGGCTTCCTCCTCGCCCTCGGCCACGTCGAACCAGTTGATGTTGACGGGCTCCGAGTCATCGGGGCCGCCCCACCACGCGCCGCGTGCGACGACCTCGCCGTCACGGAGGGCCACGCGCTTCCAGTCGGGACGGAACCGGGTGAGCCGATGGCCTTCACGGGCGCCCAGGGGGTCGGGGAGTGCGTCGAAGAGATGAGCGTCGCTCGCTGAGAGCGTACGAATGACCGAACCGGTCATGGATTCCTCCGGGAAAAGCTGCTTGGTGCGCTCCCGGTCAGAATGGACGAACCGCGCCGGGATGGTGGAAGAGGGAGCGCTGGAAAGGTGTGAACTGCACGGCACTCGCCTCCTTCCGTTCATCTCAGGGCGTGGAGCCACACCGTACGTGATCTTCCGAGAGCACGTCCACGGGTTCGAGGATCTGTACCGACGCCGACCTCGACGGCACAGCCGACATGTGGACCACCACCGGCGACGGCACCCTGAGGTTCTACCGGGGGCAGCTGTCGGGCACCCACCCGGTCGACGGCCCGAGCACACAGGTCGACGGCAGCGGCTGGAACACGATCATCACCATCGCCTGATTACTGAGCCGCCCGCCCCGCGGGTGCCCCCGCCCGGTGGCCCCGCGGGGGCGCCCGCGCATCCCGACCGGCACACGGCGGAACCGGACCCGCCCTACCCCGCCCCGCCCCGCCCCGGGCCGGGTCGCGGCCGGGGTCAGCTGCGTGCGGCCCCGCCGCGTACGGCGGTGACCAGCCAGGAGCTGCTCCGCAGCCACACCCCGCCGTCCGCCTCGTGACGTACCAGCGCGGACGTCAGTGCCCGGCGCGCCGTGTCCTGCGCGGGCGGGGTCACCTGGTCGAGCAGGTGACGCCCGGGACCGGAGTCCAGCAGGAACGCCGCGGCGTCCGCCGCATCGGCGCCCCACTTCCCCGCCGCCTCGACGCGCCGCACGTCCACTCCGTCGAACCCGCCCGCGGAGAGCAGGTCGCGGATGCGGCCGGGATCCGTCAGGGAGAACATGCCGGGGCCGCCGGCCTTCCCGAAGCCCCCGAGCGGCAGGATGCCCCCGAGCGAGGCCAGCGCGGCGAGCCACTCGTTGGCCTCGGCCTCGGCCGCGCAGATGAAAGCCAGCCGGCCGCCGGGGCGCAGCGCGCGGTGGAGGTTGGCGAACGCGGCGACCGGGTCGGTGAAGAAGGTCATGCCGTACCGGCTGATGACCGCGTCGAACGCCCCGGCGTCCAGGGGGTGAACCTGGGCGTCGCCCTGTACGAAGGACACGTTCGCGACCCCTTCGCGTGCGGCGCTCTCCCGGGCCCTGCCCAGCATCGGCCCCGACAGGTCCAGGCCGAGCGCCCGGCCGCGTGCGGCACGCCGGGCGGCGAGACGGGTGGTGCGGCCGGCTCCGCAGCCGACGTCCAGCACGGCATCGGTCACGGAGACGGCCGCGGCGTCCAGCAGGGGCTGGTTGAAGCCGTCGTTGACGGCGTCCCAGCGCTCCTGGCTGCGGGCCCACTGCGCGCCCTCGTATCCGTTCCACGCCTCGGCCTGCGCGGTGTTGGCGAAGTGCCCCATGGCGAACTCCCTCCCACCGGGGCGCGGCAGGGCGCCCCGGCCCTAGAATGGGCAAGTGCCCAAACAGTATGGGCGAGCGCCCATACTTGCAATCGGCCGACGGGAAGGGACTGTTGTGTCACCTCGTGGAGTGGCGATTCCGGACTTGCGCGAGCGGCTGTTCGCGGCCGCGGAACGGGTGGTGGCCCGCGACGGCGCCGCAGCCCTGACCAGCCGCGCGGTCACCGCGGAGGCCGACTGCGCCAAGGGCGTCCTGCACACCCACTTCTCCGGCCTGGACGAGTTCGTCGCCGAACTGGTCCTGGACCGCTTCGCGCGCAGCGCCCGCCAGGCCGAGGCCCTCGGGGCCAAGGTGGGGCAGGCCACGGTCGCGGAGAACCTCCAGGAGGTCGTCGGGGCCCTGCTGGACTCCCTGCCCCCCGCGGTGGTGGGCCTGGCGATGACCCGCCCCGCAGCCGCGTCGCACACCCGCGAGGGCTTCCGGTCCGGCGCGCCCGCGTTCGACGCGATCCAGCACGCCGTCACCACCTACCTCCAGGCGGAACAGCACGCCGGCCGGATCCCCGCCGGCAGCGACACCGCGGCCATCGCGCTCGCGCTCGTCGGCACCACCCACCACCTGCTGATGACCCGCAGCCCCGACCGGACCACCGACACCGGGGCGACCACGCAGCGGCTGCTGGCCGTACTCCTCGGCCACTGAGCCCCCGCCCGTCCGTCCCGCCCCCGCCCGTCCGTACCGCCCCGGGACGGACGGGCTCGCACCTCGGGCAGCAGTCCGCGCGGTTGCGGTGCGCGACGCCCGGCCCCCCTCCTGCACGGGGACTCATCCGTTCGGGTGAGGGGCCAATCCGCCCGACGGGTGCCGACGAATACCGGGTGTGAGCAGCTTCCGCACCACCACCGCCACCCGGGCCGGCCTCGGGGCCCTGTCCGGCCTGCTGGCCGGGTGCGCCGCGCTGGCGGCGGCCGAGCTGACGGCCGCCCTGGTGCGGCCCGCGGCCGGACCGGTGCCGGTGGTCGGCGGTGCGGTCATCGACCGGACCCCGGCGCCGGTGAAGGACTTCGCGATCCGCACGTTCGCGGAGCACGACAAGCTCGTCCTCCAACTCGGCATCCTCGTCCTGCTGTTCCTGTTCGCGATCGCCCTCGGCATCCTCGCCCTCCGCCACCGCCGCACGGCCGCGGCCGGGGTGCTGGTGTTCGGGATCATCGGCGGGGCCGCCGCCCTGAGCCGGCCCGACAGCGCCGGCGCGGCCGACGTCCTGCCCTCCGCGGCGGCCGCGCTCGCAGGCGCCGCGGTGCTCTCCGTCCTGGCGGGCAGAGCCGGCCCCACCGGACCGCCGCACAGGACCGAGAGCGGCGGGGCCGGCTGGAGCCGCCGGGGGTTTTTCAACGCAGCCGCCGCCACCGCGGCCGCGGCGGCCACCGCCGGAGCGCTGGGCCGGGTGCTGTCGGGGGAGCGGGGGCAGGGGGCTGTCGCCTCGCGCGACGCCCTCCGCCTGCCCGCCCCCGCCTCTCCCGCTCCCGCGCTGGGGGACGGCACCCGGCTGAAGGCCGCCGGCATCAGCCCGTTCACCACGCCCGTACGGGACTTCTACCGCGTCGACACCGCCCTGACCGTCCCCATGGTCGACGCCGGAGCCTGGCGCCTGCGCATCCACGGCAAGGAGGTCGCCAGGCCCCGTACCCACACCCTCGGCGAGCTCCTGGCCCGCCCGCTGATCGAACGGGACATCACCCTGACCTGCGTCTCCAACGAGGTCGGCGGCCCCTACCTCGGCACCGCCCGCTGGCTCGGCGTCCCCCTCGCCGACCTCCTGCGCGAAGCCGGCGTCCGGCCCCCCTCCCAGGGCGGTGCGGCCGACCAGCTGGTGGCCCGGTCCGTGGACGGCATGACGCTCGGCTCGCCGGTCGAGGACGTCATGGACGGCCGGGACGCCATGCTCGCCATCGGCATGAACGGCGAACCCCTGCCGTTCGACCACGGTTTCCCGGTACGGATGCTCGTCCCGGGCCTGTACGGCTACGTGTCGGCCTGCAAGTGGATCACCGACATCGAACTGACCACCTTCGATGCCTACGACCCGTACTGGGTGAAACGCAAGTGGGCCCGCCGCGCGCCGGTGAAGACCCAGTCCCGCATCGACACCCCCAAGCCCTTCGCACGTCCCGCCGCCGGCCCCGTCACCATCGCGGGCGTCGCCTGGGCGCAGCGCCGCGGCATCACCCGCGTCGAGGTCCGCATCGACGACGGCCCCTGGCAGGACGCCGACCTCGCTGTCCAGGCAGGCGTCGACACCTGGCGGCAGTGGTCGTACCCGTGGCAGGCCACCCCCGGCGGACACACCATCACCGTCCGCGCCACCGACGGCACCGGTCAGGTCCAGACCGAACAACGGACGCGGACCGTCCCCGACGGGGCGAGCGGCCGGCACAGCGTGTTCGTCACCGTCCCCTGAACCCCCGGACCCGGCCCGCCCCAGGGCCGGCCCGGCAGCACCACCCGCAGAAGACAGACAGAAGCCCGAACAGAAGCTCAAAGGGGAGCAACTGATCATGAACAGCCTGAAGATCCGCCGTACCGCACTCGCCGTCGCCGCAGCCGCCCTGCTGCCCTTCACACTCGCCGCCTGCTCCGACTCCGGCAGCGACACCAAGGCCGCACCCGCCGCGGGCGACGAGGCCAAGACCGGCGCGAGCAACCCTGTGGACGCCCCGATGACCGGCGACGAGCCCTTCGGCGCGGCCTGCGCCGGCGTGCCGAAGGAGGGTGCGGGCTCGTTCGACGGCATGGCCAAGGACCCGGTCGCCACCGCGGCCTCCAACAACCCCGCCCTGTCCACCCTGGTCGCCGCGGTCAAGCAGGCCGGCCTCGTCGACACCCTCAACAACGCCGAGAACATCACGGTCTTCGCACCGACCGACGACGCCTTCGCGAAGATCCCGAAGGCCGACCTCGACAAGGTCCTCGCCGACAAGGCCACCCTCACCAAGATCCTCACCTACCACGTCGTCGGCCAGAAGCTCACCCCCCAGCAGCTGGAGAACGGCAGCTTCGAAACCCTGCAGAAGGGCAGGGTCACCACCTCCGGGTCCGGCGAGTCCTACAAGGTCAACGACGCCTCGAAGGTGGTCTGCGGCAACGTGAAGACCGCCAACGCCAACGTCTACATCGTCGACACCGTCCTGATGCCCAAGTAGCCCCGCAGGCACGAGCGCCACACCGGTGGCCCGGTACCCCCGACCTCGGGGGGCGCCGGGCCACCGGCCCGACCGAGCCGCCCTTCCGGCCACCGGGTGTGCGGGCCATTCCACGGTAGGTGCGCAGGCAGTCGCTGAGGGCTTCGAGGGCGAACCTGGTGCCGTGATACCAGCCGCCGAGCGGGGTGTGGATCTTCCCGCCCATCGAGGTGATGTTGACGACCGTCCCGCTGCGCCGGGCTCGCATGTGCGGCAGGGCGATCGGGGTCAGGCGGACGGCGCCGAAGGCGTTGACCTCGAACCGGCGGCGGGCCTCGTCCTGCGAGACGTCCTCCAGCGCGCCGTACGACCCGTATCCGACACCGTGGTCGCGGAGCGTGTAGACCGTTCGGCGGGAAGGTAGGCCACCTTCGCATGAAACCGCCCCATCGGCTACTCTGAGTAACCGTTTTTGCTCCCTAGCGTGCCGTTTCGAGGCCAGCCGTCCGGCGGGCCCGTGAACTGCCCAAGGAGCCAACCGATCATGCCTACCCCTGTCGTCGACATCTGGGGCCCGATCTCCCCCAAGCCCCGCTCCGAGGTTCCCTCCGCACCGGAGCCGCATGAAGAGTGGTCCCTCGACGGCGGAACGGCGTGGGTCTACTACAGCCCGCTGAACCGCCGACAGCTCATCAGGCCCGTCATCCTCTCCGACGGCTTCTCCAGCGGGTCGAGCGAACTCGACCGGCTCTGGAACGGCCTGGAGGAGAACGGCGACTACCGCTTCGTCTCCGAACTCCACGCGGCCGGCCGGGACGTGATCATCCTCGGCTACAACGACCGGACCGCGTCGATCAAGGCCAACGCCGACACCGTCATCGACTGCATCCGCCGTACCCTCGCCGAGCGGGTGGGCCACTCGAAGCTGGTCGTGGGCGGCTTCAGCATGGGCGGCATGGTCACCCGCTACGCACTGGCCAAGATGGAACACGACCCCGCCCTTCCCGACCACGAGACCGCCCTCCACCTCTCCTACGACTCCCCCCACCACGGCGGCTGGCTTCCCGTCTCCCTCCAGGCGTTCATCCACTTCGCCACCGACAACTTCGGCGACGCACCCGTCGTCGGCGACTTCATCCGCCGGTTCTCCGGCCTGCTCAACAGCCCCGCCGCGAAGCAGATGGCACGCTGGCACATCGCGAAGGCCGACGACACCCCGGCGCCGGCGCCGGAACGGGTGGCGTTCCTCCGGGAACTCGAGGAACTCGGCGGATGGCCGCGCAGCGTCCGCAAGATCGGTGTCGCCAACGGCGTGGACACCGGCACCGGCAACGGCATCAAGGCCGGCGTGACCGCGGTCAGGGGCGACGGCCAGACCCTGAAGGACACCTGGCTCGCGACCCAGGCCAAGGGGGACCCGATCGTCGCCCGGCTCCAGAAGACCGGCGGCCAGCCGACCGAGGTCCGCACCAGCGGGCTGCCCGAGATCGACGGCGCTCCCGGCGGCCTGTTCACCCTGCCGCTGCCGACCGGCGACCCCGGCAGCTTCGGCCTGGCGGGCCTCCTCATGCAGGCTCTCGGCAACACCGTGGACGAGGGCGGCATCCCCACGTCCTGCTTCATTCCCAGCATCAGCGCCGTCGCCGCCGGTGAAATCGACGACCCGAAGGCGCTCTACACGCCGATCACACCGGCCAGCAGCGAACTCGACGCCTTCCTCTGCGCCGGCCGCAACGAAGCGCACACCACCATGACCGAAGAACTCGGCGCGTGGATCGTGAACGAGATCGTCGCCGGCAGCTGACCCGGTCCCGGGGCAGGCAGGCCGGACCCATGGCGGCCACCTGCCCCGGGCCCCGCCGGCGAGGACCCGCAGCGTGCCGGCCGGGCTGCGCCCGACAGTACGCCCGTGTGATCCAATGACCGCGGAGCCAGGAACCCGCGAACGGAGCCCGAAGGCATGTCGACCGTCATCCCCATGCCCGACAACTGGGCCGATCTGTCCGGCAGTTGGGAAGAGATCCGGCACGGCTACCACGCCGGGGACAAGGATGCGACGGTACGCGACTGCGCCCGCCGGCTCGACACCACGGCGGCGGGCCCGAAGGACGGTCCCGTGCTGTTCTGGACACTGGGCCTGCTGGCACTCGCGCCCTACGTGGCCTTCGGCGACCCCGGTCCGGGAGTCGAGGACGAGGCCACCGCCGCACTGCGCCGGATCGCCCGCGGCGACGGCGGCGGGGCGTGCACGCACGGGTGGCATCCGTACGACGTCGACGTGGACGAGATGCTCGAGCACCTTCCCGCGGCCCTGGAGGCGCTGAACTCCCCGGCGGACCACACTCCGAACGGCCTGCTTCCCGCGGACTGCCTCGACGGACTCGACGACGACGGGGCCGAACCCGCGCACCTCTCCGGGCCCGAGGTCCTCGACCGCTGGCAATGCCCGCGCACCGCACCGGGATTCGCCCGCGCGGCCCTCGACTACCTGGGCGCCACCGTCCACTGAGCAGGACCGGCCGGTCGGCGGCACCGCGAGCAGGGCCACGACCCGGGACACGGCGCCGACGCCGGGGACGCCCCCACGAGCGGCCCCGGCACCGGGCGCGCACACGGCATGCTGCCTACCAGCCGCAGTCGCGCACTCCCGCGATCTTCTCGCCGCCCTGGATGTAGATGTTGTTCACCCAGCCGATCGTGCCGTCGGGCAGCTTGAGCAGCGTCCACCAGCGGTTGCGGTACCCGCCGTCGACGATCTCCTCGCCGGGGTGCTGGCAGATGCCCTCGGCCCTCGTCCGCGACACCGTGGCGACGATCTTCACGCATGAGCCGCGGGAGGGGTAGTGGACGCAGTCGGCGTCGGCCCCGTCGTAGCGGACGTTCACATGGGTCGCCCATATGTAGACCGACGTCGCGGTCGCGGCCGCGGACGAGGAGAGCGAGGCGGGCGAGGCGGTGGCCGCCGGGGGACCGGCCTGGGCGGCCGCGGGCGATGCGACGGCCGCCGGCGACCCCAGAGTCAGGGCCGCCACGGCGGCGGCCGCAGCGGTCGTTGCCTTGAGAAGACGTCGAGTGTTCACGGATTCCTCGGGTGTCGTCAGATGTCGTCGTCGGTGATCGGCCGAACAGCGGTGACAGGCGCCGCCCGGGATTGCGGGACAGCCCTCAGACGAACTCGCAGTGCACGGTGGAGTCACCGGGGCCGTAGACCGGTGCGCCGGGGACCGGGGAGTTGTTCGAACCACCGCTGGCGTACACCGCGGAGATCCAGCCCAGCGTCCGGCCCGGAGTGATGATCTGGACCCAGTACGTGTTGGTGTACGGGCCGTCCGTCACGCGCCCGGCCGGGCCTCCGTCCATCTGGCAGTACGCCTGGACCCGGACGTTGGTCAGCCGCTCCGTGGTCGCCAGGGAGCAGGAGGTGCTCTGGCAGGTGCGCACCCGGACGTCGGAGGCCCACACGTGCACGGATCCGCTAGGCGGGTGCGCGGCCGCCGGCTGCGCACCCGCCATCAGGATCGACGCGACGGCCAGCAGCAGCCCCGCGAGTGACCGCAGGCCGGCGGTGCCGAACCGTCCGTGCCGGCGTGTTGTCGGTGACGAGTGCGTCATCGTGCGTTCCTTTTCCCGAGGTGCGCCGCGCGGCGGGTGCCGCGCGCTTCCGACCTCCTGACGGGAACCGGTCCCGTCCCGTATGAGCGCCCCACCGCAGCCGTGGTCCCGGCCACCGCCACCTGGTCCGGTCCGTTCGCACGATCCGCGGCGTCCGTGCAGCGCGCCGCGGCCGGACCTCGTGGCCCTGCCGCTCTGTGCGGGGTGGCCGTGGCCTCGGGTGTGCCCGCCGGACTCGGCCTGATCACCGGCATCGTCGGCGGACCGGTGGTGGGCCTGCCCGGGAGCGCCCTGCAGGTCAGCGGAATGGCTGCTGCCCGCCGCCTGCGGGCTCACCCGACCCGCGCCGGGTCACCACTGGGCGATGAGGGGTGTGTCCGGACCGTGCTGTCGCCAGGCTTCGGTGAGGCGGGAGAGACGGGCGGGGGCGGCGATGCCGCGGACGGTGGCGATCTTTCCGCCCGCAAGGTCGAAGGTCACGGAGCCGACGACCCGATCGCCGACCACGGTGAGGATGGCGGGCGTGCCGTTGACGACCGCGTAGTGCATCGCGGGCGTGCCGCCGGCCAGGCGCCGCTTGGCGGGGCTGGGTTTGAAGCCGCCCCGTGCGACGGCGGCGACGCGCTGCGGGGTGTCGTACCGCAGCAGCTTCTCCGCCAGGCCGGCGCCGTCGGAGATCGCGATCACGTCATCGGTGAGCAGCGCCACCAGCCGTTCGGTACGGCCCGAGGAGGCGGCGCTGAGAAACTCTTCGACGATCCTGCGGGCGGCCGCCGGGTCGACCTCACTGCCGCGCCGGCGGGCGGCGGTCACACGGTGCCGGGCCCGGTGGAGGTGCTGCTGGCTCGCCGACTCGCTGATGTCGAGGATCTCAGCGATCTCGGCGTGACCGTAGGAGAACGCCTCGCGCAGGACGTAGACGGCCCGCTCCAGGGGCGACAGGCGTTCCATGAGGGTCAGTACGGCCAGGGAGACGGATTCGCGCTGCTCGAAGGTGTCGGCGGGGCCGAGCATCGGGTCGCCGTCGAGCAGCGGTTCGGGCAGCCAGGCGCCGACGGCGCGTTCGCGGCGGGCCTGCGCCGAGCGGAGCCGGTCGAGGCACAGGTTGGTGACGACCTTGGTCAGCCACGCCTCCGGCACCCTGATCCGCTGCCGGTCGGCGGCCTGCCAGTGCAGGAACGCGTCCTGCACGGCGTCCTCGGCGTCGCCGGCGGAGCCGAGGAGCCGGTACGCCAGGGAGGCCAGCCGGCTCCGGCCGGCCTCGAACCTGCCGGTGTCGAAGAGATCAGTGGCGGTGCTGTCCACGCGAACCACCCTAGAGGATCTTGCTGGAGGGGATGAAGGAGATGGAGGAGGTGAAGGAGACGGAGGGGTGAAGGGGTCAGGCCGTCGTACGGGCGGCCGGGTCCCCGACGGCGGCGGCAGCGCGGCGCGCACGCAGTCCGCCTGCCAGGCACAGCACCATCCCGGGCGTGAGCCAGGCCGCCAGGACGACGACGGGGCGGTCGGCACCCTGGCCGTCGAAGAAGGCGGTGGAGCGCAGCAGTTGGCCGCCGGCTCCGGGCGGCAGGAGTTGGCCGAGGGCGCCGGAGAGGCCGGGCAGCATCTCGGGTGCGGTCGCGGTGCCTGACAAGGGGTTGCCGACGAGCATCATGGTGGCGGCGCCGAGGCCGAAGCCGGCGTACCCGAGCATGGACACGAGCCCGATGATGCTCAGGGAGGTGGCCGCGATCGTCAGGGCGACGACGCCGCTGTTGGCCCAGTAGGAGCCGCCCAGTGCGCCGAGCCAGAACTGCAGGATCGCCGTCACGGAGAGTCCGCCGGTGACGGCGAAGGCGCACGCCCCCGTGACGCGGCGGGTGCTCCCGCGGACGAGCCTGGTCTGGGCGACGGCGGTGCTCGCGGCGGACGCCGCGGGCGCGGCCTGAGCGGATGCGACCTGCACGGCTACGCCACCGCCGTTCCGGCGGACGAGGCGGACGACGCGGACGGTTCGGGGGTGAGACGGTGCTTGCGCCGGGGCAGGCCGAAGGTCGGGTGCGAGGTGGTCCACAGCGACATCCTCAGGATGCCCGCCTTGATCCGGGAGGCCTTCCGGCCGCCCATGTACTTCGGCTTCGCCCGCCCTTCCTCATCCACCATCTGCAAGATCGCGTCCCGCCGGCCGAGGCTGATGTGGTTGCCCACGTACTCCAGCTTCGTGTTCGGGATCTCGCGGCCGGTCAGGTGTCCCACGATCGCGGCAGTGGCCTGCATGCCGGTGTAGCCGGCCGAGGCGCAGGACATCGGCAACGGCAGGCCGTTGTCGGTGACGGCGTAGGCACTGTCACCGACGGCGTAGACATTCGGGTGCGAGAGCGACCTCATGGTGCGGTCGACGACGATCCGCCCGCTGTCGGTGACCTCGAGACCGGCGGCGGCGGCGAGGGGGCCGACCGTGAACCCGGCCGTCCACACGGTCGCGTCGGACGCCAGGACGGTGCCGTCGGCGCACAGCACCCGCCCTGCTTCGACGGCTTCGACCTCGGTGTGTTCCCAGACGGAGATCCCCAGCCGCTCGCACGCCCGGCGCAGATGGTCGCGGGCTGCTGCGGAGAGCCGGGCGCCCAACTCCCCGCGGGCGACCAGCGCCACCGACGGCCCGGGCCGGCACTCGGCGATCTCGGTGGCGGTCTCGATCCCGGTCAGCCCGTCGCCGACCACCACCACCTGCCCGCCCTCGCCCAGACCGTCCAGGCGCTCGCGCAGGCGCAGCGCCGAGGGCCGGGCGGCGACGTCGAAGGCGTGCTCGGCGACACCGGGGACGCCGCGGTCGTCGCCGTGGCTGCCGAGGGCGTGGACGAGCGTGTCGTAGCCGATCTCGCCACCTCCGGCGGCGTCGGCCACGGCGACGATCCGCCGCTCGGGGTCGACCGCGGTGACCCGGGCCAGGCGCAGCCGGACCCCCGTGCCTGCGAAGACATCGGCGAGCTTCGGGGCGTCGATCTCCTGCCCGGCCGCGAGCTGGTGCAGCCGCAGCCGCTGGACGAAGTCCGGCTCGGCATTGACCACGGTGATCTCGACGTCCTCCGGGGACAGCCGCCGGGCCAGGGTCCCGGCCACATAGGCCCCGGCATACCCGGCGCCGAGGACGACGATGCGGTGCTGGTTCATCTCGCGCTCCTGTCGTTGTGCCTGCTCTCGGTGGCTTGAGCGGGACAGCGCCCCGATTCCTGACAGGAACCGAATGTGACGTGGGTCACGGCCGGTGATGGTCCTGGTCGGCGCCCCTGCAGACGGGCGAAACCCGGGCGTGCCGGGAGGCTGTCCAGCCCCTGGCCGACCGGAGACGGCGGTGGCATCCCGTCGGTCCGGCGCGGGCCGCACAGGGGTACGGGTACTCATGTGCTGCTGCCGGAGCGGACCGGAGTCCGTCCCGCGTATCCAAGGGCGGGAGCCGGCCCGTCCGCCGCCGGAAGCCGGCATGAGATCCACTTCACACGACACAGCGGCCGAACGCTGTCACGATCCGGGCCCGCTCTGCGGTCCTCATACCGAAAGGGCACACACGGAGCCCCGTGAGAGTGGAACGGGAACATCGACATGGGACAGAAGCAGCACGTCGTGGTGGTGGGCGCCGGGTATGCCGGAGTGACCGCGGCCCTCCGCGTCAGCCGCCGCCACCAGGTGACCCTCATCGACCCCAAGGAATCCTTCACCGAGCGGATCCGGCTGCACGAAAGGGCCGCCGGCCGCACCGGCACACCCGTCGTCCTGCGCGACCTCGTCGCCGGAAGAGAGATCAACACGGTCCAGGCCACGGCCACATCGATCGATCCGGGTGCCCGTACGGTCCGTCTGGACAGCGCAACCACGCTGACCTACGACCGGCTCGTCTACGCCCTCGGCAGCAGCACCGACACCACCCGCGTCCCCGGCATCGGCGAGCACGCCTACACACTGGAACAGGCGAAGGAGCTCAGTGACCGGCTCTCCCGCGGATCCGGCACCGTCACCGTCGTCGGCGGCGGAGCGACCGGCATCGAACTGGCCGCGGAACTCGCCGAGTCGGCCGGCGCGTGGCAGGTACGTCTGGTCACCGGCGGCGAGCCCGGGAACGGGCTTTCAGCAGCCGGCCGGACCCATGTGCGCAACTCCCTGGAACGTCTGGGCGTCCACCTGCACGCACACACCCGGGTCCAAGCCGTCCACCGCGGTGGACTGTCGACCGACCACGGCGAGCTGACCGGGGACGTGGTCGTCTGGGCCGCCGCGTTCACCGTTCCCTCCCTGGCCGCCGAAGCCGGACTCCGCGTGGACGAGCGAGGCCGGGCCCTGGTCGACACAGCCATGCGCTCGCTCTCCCACCCCGACGTGTTCGTCGTGGGCGACGCGGCACGCGTCACCGTGCCCGGCACGGGCGAACTCCGCATGGCGTGCGCGACGGCGATGCCCACCGGAGCGCACGCCGCCGAAGCCATCGACGCACTCGCCCACGGCCGCGAGCCCAAGCCGCTCAGCTTCCGCTACCTGGCACAGTCCATCAGCCTCGGTCGCCACGACGGCGTCATCCAGCCGGTACGCACCGACGACTCGGCGCACCGCCTGGTGATCACCGGCCGGCCGGCCGCCCGGATCAACGAGTGGATCAACCGCTACACGCTCGCATCCCTGCGCGCGGAACGCCGGCGTCCCGGCACCTACCGCTGGGCCAAGCCGCTGCGCCCGGCCAAGAGGACCGTGGCGCCTGCCTCCCCTGCCCAGGCACAGTGACCCCCCTCGTGACCGCCTCCTGGCCGTCGACCTCGGTCACGGTTTCCCGCTCGTCCAGGAGGACCTCGACGAGCGGGGCGGAGCCCGCGCCTTTGGCGGCCCAGAGGCCGTAGTCCGTGCAGAGGACCCAGGACCGGTCCTGGGCCCAGAGGCTGGACGGGGTCCAACCGTCCTCCTCCGGGTGGTCGTACAGTGCCCTGGCATCCGGGTGACGGCGCGGCATCACCGCCCCCGCAAGCCGTCGGCTCACCGGAGGGCGGCCGGGGTCCCGTCGTTGTCCAGCATGAGGGTCAGACGTGCCGCGAAGAACATGGCCGCGCCCGCCGCGACGACGCTCAGGGCGTCGGCCACCATGCCCGCGGTCACCGCGTCGAGGAAAGGACCGAGCTCCTCGGCCCTCCGGTAGCTCACGCTCGCGTACCGGCCGAGCAGGAGCGAGCCGGCGAACGACGCCCACCAGAGGTTCAGCGGCCAGAAGGGGCCCTTGGCGCCCCGCAGGCCGACGGTCCAGGCCTCGTTGGCGATCCGGTACGGCATCCAGAGGCAGGCCAGCGGTACGAACCAGCCCCCGATCGCCCAGCCCGGACCCCACCGGAACCCGGTGGGCGCCAGCATGCCGGCCCGCAGCCGGATGCGGTGGAACCACATGATGAAGACGGCCGCGCACGCGAGCACGGTCATCAGCTGAAGCTGCTCCACGCGGGCGAACATCGTGGTCAGGGCCGCCCACCGGTCCTCGGAGATGAAGGCGAACCCGCCGTCGCCTTCCACCGCGGAGTGTGCCCGGAAACCGGCGTACAAGGAGACGACATCGGCTGCCGCGGCCGCCGTCAGCGTGGCGTGCAGCACCCCGAGCAGAGCACGACGGGGACTCGTGGCGGGGCGGGCCAGCGGCGGCCGAGGCCGAAGGACGTCGGGACGGGACGAGGACATGACGCGGTGAACCCCCCACGGGCACGGTACGCAGACGCCCGGAGTCGAGCGCGCAGAGGGAAACTACGACACCAAGAACCCACCCGTCCACCGAGAAACCGCAGGTCACGGCCCGGGGAGAAAAGGGGAGCGGACCGGGGCTAACGTGAAGAGAGACGCACCGCCGCGTCCGCCCGCAGACGATCCCGCCAGGCGGTGTGCTCGACGGGCAGGTGAGGTCCATGACCAGCACGGCCGGCGCGTCCGGTGCCGAAACCCACCATCATGACGTGATCGTCGTCGGAGCACGGTGCGCAGGAGCCCCGACCGCCATGCTCCTGGCCCGTCTCGGTCACCGGGTCCTCCTCGTCGACCGGGCGACGTTCCCGAGCGACACAATCTCCACCCACCTGATCCATCCGCCCGGTCTGGCCGCGCTCGAACGCTGGGGACTGCTGGACCGGGTCGTCGCAACCGGCTGTCCCGCCATCCATACCTACATGTTCGATCTCGGACCCTTCGTCATCGCCGGCTCTCCTGCCGGTGAGGGCTTCGACATCTCCTACGCCCCGCGCCGCACGGTCCTGGACAAGATCCTGATCGACGCCGCCGCAGAGTCCGGCGCCGACGTACGAGAGGGATTCACCGTCGAAGAGATCCTGTTCGACGGTGGGACCGTCACCGGCATCAAGGGCCACGGCAAGGACGGCAGGACAGCCACCGACCGGGCCCGGATCGTCGTCGGAGCGGATGGCCTCCACTCCTTTGTCGCCAGGGCGACGGGAGCCGCCGGCTACGCCGAGAAGCCGAAGATCAACGCCTACTACTACGCCTACTGGGCCGGTCTGCCGATGAACGGGACGTTCGAGGCGTACGACCGCAAGGACCGCGCCTTCGCCGCATGGCCCACCAATGACGACCGGACGTTGGTCATCTGCGCCTGGCCCATGCGCGACTTCGAAGCCAACCGTGACGACATCGAAGGCAACTACCACGCCGTACTGGCCCGCGCGCCGGCCTTCGCCGAACGGATCTCGAAAGCCACTCGGACCGAACGGTTCGTCGGAATGACCATCCCCAACTACTTCCGCAAGCCCTACGGTCCCGGCTGGATCCTCGTCGGAGACGCCGGATACCTCAAGGACCCCATCACCGCGCAGGGCATCCAGGACGCCTTCCGGGACGCGGAACGCTGCACCCGCGCACTCGACGACGTACTCGTCGGCCGCCGGCCCTTCGACGAAGCCATGCGGGCCTGCCAGGAGACAAGGGACGCCGAGGTCATGAGCATGTACGAGTTCACGGCCGACTTCGCCACGCTGGAACCACCGCCCCCCGAAATGCAGGAGCTCCTCCTCGCCGCTTCCCGCAGCCGCTCGGCACAGGACGAGTTCGCCCGGGTGACGGCAGGCGTGACGCGGCCGGAGGAGTTCTTCGGACACATGCAGGAACGCATGGAACACCAGACACCTCACGCCGCCTGACAGCGCAGAGAAGCGTGGAGTCCACTCGGCGTCGCATCCGGCCGGATGGAATTCTTCCTCTTGTCGCTCCGGCCCGGGGCCGGAGCCGGGGCCGGGGCCGGTGGCGCGGTGATGTCTCGTACGAAGACGGGCTTGCGGTGCTTCTCCGGCAGCGCGTCGGGCAGTTGCTCCCAGCCGAGGACGTGGGAGACGACCTGGGCTGGGTCGACGGTGCCGGAGACCACCGACAGGTTGCGGACCACCACCAGGCGGCGAGCCCCGCTGGAGCCCGGCACGGGCAGTTCGTCGTCGCCACGGACACCACGCGCGGGAAACTGTGCGGGGAACGCCTGGACACCTACTCCTGGTTGATGGGCAGAGCCAGGTCGGTGACCTGGTACTTGGCCGGGAAGGCGCCCTTGTCGGTGGCCTTGCCCGTCAGGATGTCGACCGAGTAGAGGCGGTAGGTGCCTGCCGTGCCGATGGCGGCGAAGCCGTGGTTCGTTCCGGTTGCCGTGTTGTGGTAGATGTCGAATCCGGCATCGAGGGCGGCATCCACCCCGAGGCTGCCGGTCGGGGCGAGCGCGCCGGCGTTGGCCGGGGACTGCAGGGAGATCCGGTCGGCCATCGTGTCGAGGTCGAACAGGGTCGTCGCAGTCGCGGCATTCAGGTCGTTGTTGGTGTAGGCGGCGCCGGTCACCCCCATGGCGGTGGACGGCGGGGTGGTGGGGTTGGTCAGTGTGCCGTCGAGGGTGGTGGTCAGCGGGGCGGCCGCGTCGTCGATGTTGTGGCGCAGGTTCTGGCCGGTGTTGGAGATCACCCGCAGCCGGTTGGCGGCCGGATTGAAGTCCACGCCGAACGCCGTCCCGGCGAGTGCCACGGTCAGCTGGGACACCTTTACGGCCTTGGCGTTCATGGTGCTCAGGGTGTAGATGCCGCCCCGGTCGCCGACGCCGTACAACTTCTCGTTCTGGACACGGAAGTCGATGCCGACCAGCTTGGTGTCACCGGCCAGGCCGGTCACCTGGCCCAGCGACCAGGTCCTGGACGGCCTGCGGACGTCGAACTCGACCAGGCGCTGGTCGCCGGTCAGACCGATCGCGTTCAGGCCGGTCTTGCGGTCGTGCGCGGGCAGCGTCTGGGGCAGGGCGTCGGCCACCGCCGGCGCGGATGCCGCGCACAGGGCGGCCACAACGACTGCGGATGCCACGATCACAGGACGGTTGCGCATGTTCACTCCCTCATCGGTGCCTCGGCCGGGCCGGCCGACGGCTCGCGATGGGTTCGGCGTCGACTCGGCAGCGGACAGGCCCCCTGAGCGAACGCCACCCGCATGGCGCAAGGAGTGGAAACGGCTGACCCGACGGCGATCACGGCGCGATCCACCGCCGGACGCCGGACGGCGGCCGGTCCGGCGGCTCAGTCGGGTGTGCCGCGCCGCGCGGCATCGTCCTGCCGCCATTGCTCGGCCGCCTGGATCATGGTCCGGCCGACGTGCTCGAAGAAGTGGCCGATGTCCTGCATCCGGGTGCCGGCGGGCGTCGCGGTGCCGAGGACCCGGGCGCCGCGCAGGGCGAAGTCGGCCAGCATGGTGTTCTGACGGGCACTTGCCATCCAGCCGCGGAACCAGGCGTCGGCGTCGATGACGTACCGGTCGCGCCGCCGGCCGGTGTCGCGCTCGCGCCTGATGAGCTCCTGCTGTTCGAGTTCGCCGACGGCCTTGGAGACGGATGCGGGGCTGACCCGGAGGCGCTGGGCGAGCTCGGTGGCGGTCAGGCTGCCTCCATCGGTGACGTACAGGCACGTCAGTACCCGTGCCGTCATGCGCGGGAGCCCCGTACCGACCATCATCGCCGTGAACTCTTCCTCCAGTTCGAGGACGGCCTCCGGGTCGCGCCCGTGTACGTCGCCCGCGCTCGGGGAGGTGGCCGGAGCGGCGGCCGGGGGCTGCTTGCGGCGGCGGGCGCGGCTCGTGGTGGCGCGATGGGCCGCGTCGGCCCGATAGGCGGCGGGGCCGCCGTTGCGGGCCACCTCCCGGGTGACGGTGGAGATGGGCCGGCCCAGGCGCCCGGCGATGCCGGTGTAGCTGAGTCCATCGCGCAGTCCCTCGGCGATCTGCGACCGCTCGTCGTGGGTCAGTCTGCCTCCGGGCATCGGCATGGCCTCCGTGTCAGGTGCGTGCGGGTGCCCAGTATTGCTTTCACATCCAGTTCATTGCAAATCCGACGAGCCTGCATTTGCGTTCGATCCCATTGTCATTGCAAGAAACCCTTTCGCTGACATGCGAAGATGTAATCCGATCTGGATTTTTGATTGACGAAAGAGTGAAAGCAATTTAGCTTTTAGTCATTCGCGAATGCGCGATGTGATCCGAGCGGGCCCCGGACGAGGGCTGCTCGTCGCCCTGATCGGAGTCCCCATGACCTCCTTACTCGCACCCGTACGCGCCTGGCACCGGCCGCTGACGGCCTGCGCCGTCCTCATGTTCGGCCTGGCGGCCGTCGCCGCCGTCGGTACGGTCCTGGACGAACGGACCCTGCTGGGCGAGTCGGTGTGGGTCAAGCCGCTCAAGTTCGGCGTCGCCTTCGGCCTCTACGCCGGCACGCTGGCATGGCTGCTGACCAAGCTGACCAGGGGCAGGCGGCTGGGGTGCCGGCTGGGCACCGTCTTCGCGCTGGCAGCCACCGTGGAGGTGGGCGCCATCACCGCCCAGGCGGCGCGCGGCACGTTCAGCCACTTCAACGCGGATCAGGCCGACCCGGTCACCCTCGCCCTGGTCCCCCTCCTCACCTTCGGCGTGATGGTCATCGTCATCGCGCAGTTGGTGCTCGCAGCCGTCGTCCTCTTCCAGCGCACGGGCGGAACAGCGCTCAACCGCGCCATCCGCCACGGTCTCGCGCTCGCCACCTTCGGCATGGTCGTGCCGGTCTTCTGGATGGTCACCGAGATCCACCCCCGTACGGTGACCGACGCCAACGGACACTCCGTACAGATGTACCAGGGCCACGGCATCGGTGACCCTGACGGCCACGGCATGCCCCTCACCAACTGGAGCGTGACCGGGGGCGACTTCCGGGTGCCGCACTTCTTCGCCCTGCACGGCATCCAGGTGCTCCTCCTGATCGCCGCGGTACTGGCCGCCCTGGCCGCCGAGCGCGTCTGGCTGCGCGACGAGGAGGTGCGGGCCCGCCTGGTCGGCAGCGCGGCGCTCGGCTACACGGGACTGGTCGCGGTGGTGACCTGGCAGGCGTGGCGCGGACAGCCCCTGATCCAGCCGGACACCGCCACCCTCCTCGCCCTCGCTGCGGTGCTGCTGCTCACGGCGGGGACCACCGTACGAGTGATCGCGACCGCCCAACGCGCTACGGCCCAACGCGCTACGGCCGCAGGCGCTGCGGCCGAGGTCTCTCCGGCCGAGCGCACTCCAGCCGAGCCCGAGCCCGCCACGGCTGAGCCCGCCACGGCGCGACCGGCCGGGATCCCCGAGCCTTCCTGGCCGGTGGCGCGCTGACGCTGACCGCCCGCCTGCCCGCCTGCCCGCCCGATCCGACGAACCGAAACCGCACCCCTGAAAGGAAGACCGGCATGACCAGTCACTTTTCCACCGAGGCGACCGCACAGGGTACGCCGGAGGTCTCCGCAGCGGCCCTCGACGCCACCCCCGACCGCTCCGCAATGCAGCACGCCCTGGACCGCGCCACCGTCCCGGGCGGCGCTCCCGGCATCGTCGCCGAGGTACGCAACGGCAGTGACGCCTGGTTCGGCTCGGCGGGGGTCTCCGACACCTGGACCGGACAGGAACGCCGACCGTCCGAGCGGTTCCGGATCGGGAGCACGACGAAGGCGTTCACCGCCACGCTCGTCCTGCAGCTCGCGGCCGAGGGCCGGCTGGGCCTCGACGACACGATCGAGCAGTGGCTGCCCGGGATGGTGACGGGCAACGGCTACGACGGCCGCGCGATCACCATCCGGCAGTTGCTCGACCACACCAGCGGCATCTCCAACTACGCCAATGACGCGGAGTTCTTCAAGAACGGCATAGGCGAGGCCTGGTTCCGGCACCGCTACGACACCTACGCCCCCGAGCAGTTGATCAGGATCGGCCTGGCCACCCCGGCGCCCTTCGCTCCGGGGGACGCCTTCCTCTACTCCAACACCAACTACTTCCTGGCCGCCCTGATCGTCGAGGAGGTCACGGGCGGGACGTTCGCCGAAGCACTCACCCAGCGGATCATCCGCCCTCTCAGGCTGACCGGGACCTACCTGCCCGGCACGGAACCGGCGATCCGCGGGACGCACTGCCGCCACTACTCCACCCTTTTCGCTTCCGATGCCCAGCCCGTGATCCACGACGCGACCGAGAGGAACCAGTCCTTCGCATGGGCGGCCGGCGGCATCGTCTCGACCACGGGTGACCTGCAGCGCTTCTTCGGCGCACTGCTCCAGGGCCACCTCCTGCCCGCCGAACAGCAGCGGGAGATGTTCACCACCGTGGACACCACGGGACCCGTACCGTGGATCCCGGGCACCCGGTACGGCCTGGGCGTGTTCTCCTGGACACTGCCGTCCGGTGTGACGGTCTGGGGCAACGCGGGTGCCACGTACGGCTCGTGGACCTGCGCCATGGGCTCCCGTGACGGCGAGCACCTGCTCACGAGCCAGGTCAACGGCGACTGGAGCGGCCTGCCCGTCCTCGCCGACATCCTCACCACCGAGTTCGGCGCGGCCGCCGCAAGCTGACAGCCGGGAGCGCCGGCCGCCCGTACCTCCTTGATCACTCCGTCGCCGGGAGCCGGGAGCCGGGAGCCGGGAACGCGCACGGGGCCGGGGGCCGCGCCGCTGGAAGGAAGGGGTCCGGCGCCCTCGGCCCGGACGCGGGGGTGATCGGCAGCAGCGCCCTGCCGGCTGCGCCGTCGCCGGGGTCAGGAGCGCGCGCAGGACGGGGGAGTCCTGCCCGTCAGTGGGATGTCGAGGGTGTGGCAGGGTGGTGGGGCATGTGGGCCCTGGGGGCCTGTGGAACGCGAGAGAGGTATGTGATGAACGAGGTTGAGCTCAGGGCGCTTTTCGACCAGATCGACACGGACGGTGACGGGCGGATCAGCGTCGTCGAACTGGCGGAGGGGTTCAGGGCCGAGGGCGCCCAGGAGCACCTCGCCGAAGAGGTGGAGAAGGCCATGAAGGCCGACGTGAACCACGACGGGGTCCTCGACTTCGAAGAGTTCCGCACCCTGCTGAAGTAGCGGCCAGCCAGACAGCGACGGCCGCCGGCCCACCCGGCCCCGCCTGCGACGCGGAAGACACCCCCCGAGCTGCACGCCGCCGCCGGTTCGTACGTGGCGACCGAGCGCACGGCGGACCTTCCCGGGGAGGGCTGACAGCCGACCGCAGCCACGCCGCCAAGGCAGACCCGGGGCAGAGGGAAAGGGACGGGCGATGACTGCGCAACCGACGCCCGAGCCCGAGCCCGAGCGGACGCCGCGCAACGCGGAGGGAATCGCGGCCGCCCTGCCCGGCGCGCAGCGGATGGAGTTCTGCCGCGAACTCCTGGCCGCGACCCCCGAGCAGGCCAGGGGCGTGCTCCTGCGGCCGGGCCGTCCGCTGGTCGTACGGCTGCGCCGACGCGGCCGTACGCAGCCGCCCCGCCGAGCGCGGCCGCGCGAGCCCCTGGACGGCGTTGCCCACTGGCCGGGCATCGGCTGGAGTGCCTGCGGGAATTGGCTGGCAGGTGCATGACGAAACAGTGCGGTGCGGGGCTACCTTCTCAGTGCTCCGAAGGCGCGGCTGTCCGAACCCGCGGACCACAGGCGGGCGGTGGCGGCGTCTCCAGTGCCCCGGCTCCGCCGAGGGGCCGGATCCCCCCCCCACGCATGAAGGAAGACGACCATGTCTCTGGGCACCTGGCTGAAAGCCGGCACCTCCGCCGCCGCACTGGTCCTCGCGGCGGCACCCGCCGCGACCGCGGCACCCGCGCCCTTACCGGACGCCACCGCAGCGGTAGTGACACTCCGTTACGACGACAGCCGGGCCGCCGGCTGGGAAGCGGCCATAGCTGCCGGGGTCGCTTCCTGGAACGCGAACGTCAGCAACGTACGGCTGGTGGAGGCCGCGCCCGGGACCCGGGCCGAGATCGTCATCGTGGCCACCACCGGCTGGCCGCAAGCCACCCTCGGTCCGGTCCGTCCGGGGCGACAGGTCCGAGTCGAACTCGGCGCGCAGGCCGTGAGCCAGGGGTACGACAAGACACGCATCGCCGCGCACGAGCTGGGCCACAGCCTGGGCCTCCCGGACACCAAGCCGGGGCCGTGCTCCCAGCTGATGTCCGGGTCCAGCGCCGGGACGGCCTGCACCAACGCCGTGCCGAACGCGACAGAGCGGTCCCGCGTGCAGAACGCCTACGCGAACGGGCTCGCGGCAACCGTGCCGGCCGACGGCCGGGTACTCATCGACGCCCCCTGACCGGAGGCCGGCGGGTCGGCGAGTCAGCGGGTGGGCCGGCACGGGGCCCTGGCCGGGACGGGCTCCCGGAGGACAGCCGTGCCGGTCCACCGCCGCGCCTTCACCGGGAAGCAGCGTCGGGCGCGGGTACTGCCGCTGCAGCAACCGCCCCTGCCGGACGGCGAAGTCTTCGGCGACCCCGTCGCCCCGCCCGTGACGGCGGGGGAAGAACCTGCTGGCCGGCCACCACCGGCCAGGCGCGGTGAGGACGGCTCCGCAGCACCCGTACGCCGTGGGCAGGGGCCGACATACGCCCCACGCACCTGACGCGGGCCCCATGAGAGGTGAGGGGTCAGCCGGCGGCCGGAGCGGAACCCGCAGGGCCGCCACGGGCGTCGGGGGCGGGGGGCCTAGGATCGCGGTATGGCGCTGCTCATGAGTGACGTGAACCGGTTCGAGGCCGCGAGGCCCCGGCTGGAAGCCATCGCGTACCGGCTGCTCGGGTCGGCGGGCGATGCGGAGGACGCCGTGCAGGAGACGTTCCTGCGCTGGCAGGCGGCGGACGTCGAGCGGATCGAGGTGCCCGAGGCCTGGCTGACGAAGGTGCTGACCAACTACTGCCTCAACCAGCTGACTTCGGCCCGCGCCCGGCGTGAGACGTACGTGGGGCGCTGGCTTCCCGAGCCGCTGCTCGAAGGCGATCCGATGCTCGGGCCGGCCGACACCGCCGCACAGCGCGAGTCGGTGTCGTACGCCGTCCTCGTCCTGCTGGAGCGACTGACGCCCAACGAGCGTGCCGTGTACGTCCTGCGGGAGGCCTTCGACTACCCGCACCGGGAGATCGCCGAGATCCTCGACGTCAGCGAGGCCGCCAGCCAGCAGATCCACCACCGGGCCAAGAAACACATCGCGGACGGCCGGGTGCGCACCGAGATCGACGCGGCCGCGGCACGGCGGATCGTCGAGGAGTTCCTGGCCGCCGCGACCAGCGGCCGTACCGAACCCCTCGTCCAGCTGCTCACCCAGGACGCCGTCGCGATGGGCGACGGCGGCGGCAAGGTCCCGGCCCGCGCGAAGGCGTTCGAAGGCGCCCTCGCGGTCGCCACGTTCCTGCGCGGCCTGTTCAAGCCCGGCACGGCCAAGCGGGCCATCGTCGGCGGCACGCCCGAGATCTACGCCACGACCGCCAACGGCGGCCCCGCCATCGCGGCGGTCGTCGACGGCCGGCTCATCGGGATCACCTGCCTGGACGTCACCGCCGACGGCATCGTGGCGGTCACCAGCCAGGTCAACCCCGACAAGCTCGTGCGCGCGACCGAGCGGTGGGCGGCCGCGGACCACGGGGAGGGCCCGCTCCACACCTTGTGAGGCCCTGCGTCACACCGACGCATGCCGGTGTGACGCAGGTCACATTCCATTCCTGTCAGGAAACGCGGGGCTGCCCGGTTCAAGGTGCGACACCACGCCGGACACCGGCGGACCCGTCCAGACAGGAGCACGGACATGGAGCACCGCATCGTCGTTCTCGGAGCCGGATACACCGGTGCCGTCGCCGCCGGCCGTCTCGCCAGGCGGCTGCACCGCGAGGACGTCCGCATCACCCTGGTCAACCCGGAGCCCGACTTCGTCGAGCGCGTCCGGCTGCACCAGCTCGCGGCCGGCCAGGACCTCCGGCCGCGGCCGTTCAGCGAGATGTTCGCGGGCACGGGCGTGGAGGTGAAGCTCGCGAAGGTCACCGCCGTGGACGTGGACCGCAGGACGGTGTCGGTCGCCGCCGCGAACACCCTCGGCCGGGAGGAACTGGCGTACGACACCCTGGTCTACGCGCTCGGCAGCGGCTGGAACGACGGGGGCGTCCCCGGCACCGCCGAGCACGCCCACGAGGTCTCCAGCCGGCCGGGCGCACTGCGCCTGCGCGACCGCCTCGCCGCCCTGGACGCCGGCCGGCCCGTGGTCGTGGTCGGCGGCGGACTGACCGGCCTGGAGGCCGCCACCGAGATCGCCGAGGCCCGCCCGGACCTCGACGTCGCCCTGGCCGCCCGCGGCGCCCTCGGCGACTGGCTGTCGGAGAAGGGCCGCGCCCACCTGCGGAAGGTGGTGGACGGGCTCGGCATCACGGTCCACGAGCACGCCGTGGTCGACGCCGTGGAGACCGGCCGTGTCACGACCGCCGACGGCCGGACCGTCCCCGCCGACGTCACCGTCTGGACCACCGGCTTCGCCGTCCACCCCATCGCCCGGGCCACCGCCCTGAAGCTCACCGACGGCGGCCGGATCGTCGTCGACGCGACAATGCGCTCGCTCTCCCACCCGGACGTGTACGCCGTGGGCGACGCGGCGACGGCGACGGGCCCCGGCGGCAAGCCGCTGCGCATGTCGTGCGCCTCGGGCGTCCCGATGGCCTGGCAGGCCGCCGACGCGATCGCCGCCCGGCTCGCCGGCACCAAGATCCCGACCGTCCCCATCCGCTACTTCCAGCAGTGCATCTCCCTGGGCCGCAGGGAGGGCCTGATCCAGTTCGTCACCGCCGACGACCGGGCCGTCGACAAGGTCCTGACCGGCCGCGCGGCCGCCTTCTACAAGGAGACGATCTGCAAGGGCGCGGCGTGGGGCGTGGCCCACCCGACCGTGGGCATGCCGACACGGCGCCGCCGCGTCGCCCAGCAGGAGAACAAGACTCCCGCCCGGGTGCGGGCCGCGGCCTGACCGCCGCTGCCGGCAGAACAGTGCCTGGATCATCTCCGCATACTCGGGCAGCGGATCCCCGAGGAGCGGGTTCCGCAAGGGGGCTTGGCTTCCGCAGCACGGAGACCTACCTGCCAGGACCGCTCCCGCAGGGAGTCGGGCCGGTGTCCGCCCGCGCAGGCCGGCACCTCTGTCGCCGACGAGTTCAGCATGATCTAGCGCGGAACCCCGGGCGTTCACGCCCGGGAGGGAGCGCTTCTTAACACTGCTCTGATCCGCGCGGGCGCACGGGTCTGCATTATTGACCTCAGCCGGGACGTTTCTGGTTCTCGATG
>NZ_LBMK01000002.1:2132725-2184079 GCF_001005295.1 Streptomyces yangpuensis
GTGTCTGGACGGAGGAGTCCACCCCAGCATCCAGCTGGGCACTACCTCCAAGCCCGGTCCTTCAGGGCCGGGTCAAGTTGACGAAGATCGTGGACACGGACAACCCGTCCACCCTTCGGGTGGCGTTGCGGGCGCATCCGTCCGCGCCGCTCCCGCCGAAGAAGGACGCTGGAGTCCGCGAGCGGCGGACGCGGTGCGATCGTGGAACGGAGGCCCGATGGGCGAAGCCGAGCGGTGGGAGGTCGCTCCCGACGCAGGCCGTCCGGAGGGACGCGCGTGCTCTCACCTCGGCCTGCTGGAGGAGAGCGGCGCGCCCGGGGCCGCGCCGTCCGCCGGATGCCGGGGGTGCGCGCCCCACGGGGCGCCCTGGGTCAGGCTGCGGCAGTGCGTGACCTGCGGATACGTCGGATGCTGCGACAGTTCCCCGGGCCGCCACTCCTACGGGCACCATGCGCGCAGCGGCCACCCCGTGGCCGTGTCCCTCGCGCCGGACGAGGACTGGGCCTGGTGCTTCCCGGACGAGGTCTTCCTGGTCCGGGCCCGGCCCGACGCGGCGGACCCACCGACAGGCGGGGAGCGGTACTGATGGGAGGCCCCCAATGGGAACGAACGGCGCGGCCACGCCGGGCACGGAATCGGTGTGGGACTATCCGCGCCCGCCCCGGATCGAGCCCGACACCCGGCACGTCATGGTGTGGCACGCGGGCGTGCCGCTGGCCGACTCCCGGCGCTGTGTCCGCGTCCTGGAGACCAGCCACCCGCCGGTGTTCTACGTACCGCGGGCCGACGTGCGCATGGAACTCCTCCGGGCCTCGGAGCACCGGAGCGTGTGCGAGTGGAAGGGCACCGCCACCTACTGGAACCTCGGCCCGGAGCTCGGCCACCCGTCCGCGGCCCCCATCGCCTGGAGCTACGAGGCCCCGCGCCCGGACTACGCGCCGATCGCCGGGCATCTGGCGTTCCACGCCGACCGGGTCGACACGTGCACGGTGGACGGCGAGCGGGTCCGGGCCCAGCCGGGCGGCTTCTACGGCGGGTGGATCACGGACGGGATCACGGGCCCCTTCAAGGGCGTGCCCGGGAGCTGGGGCTGGTGATGCGGCCCCGGCTCCCGCCCCGGCTCCGGGTATTCGTGTGGCGACCGAACTCCCCGTCGGCACCGGCCGTCGCCCCGACGAGATCCGCACCCTTGCGCCGGACTGTCTGGTCCCTTCCGGATCTTGCGCGGGCTTGATCGGCAAGATCCGAGAGAGACGGCCTAGGCGAAGGAGAACCAGTTGACGTTGACGAAGTCGGAGGACTGGCCGCTGTCGAAGGTCAGATAGACGTCGTGGGTTCCGGTGGTGCGGCGGATGTCGGCGGGGACGGTGCGCCAGGCCTGCCAGCCGCCGGTGTTGGCGACGGCGAAGCCGCCGACCGGGGTGGCTGTGGGGCTGCCGAGGCGGACCTGGACCAGGCCGCTCACTCCGCCGGCGGCCCCTGAGGCGACGCGGGCGTGGAAGCGGGTGGCGCCGGTGGAGCCGAAGGCGACGGCCGAGAACTTGAGCCAGTCGCCGTTGGACAGATGGCCGACGGCGGATCCGCCGCCGCCGTCGGAGCAGGCCTCGACCTGTGCTCCGGACTGGGCATGGAACGCCTCGGCCTGGATGGTGGTGAAGGCGCCGGCCCCGCCGCCCGGGGCGGTGGCGGTCGGCGTCGGGGCCGGTGTGCCGCCGCCGGCCACACCGCCGACTGTGATGGTCCAGCGGCCGGGGGTGCCGGACTGCACCTTGCCCTCGAAGTCGACTCCGGCCGGGTGCACGTCGTCGTACGGGAAGGCGTACCCGAGATGGTCGGGCGTGGTGTTGTGCAGGATGCGGGCGTAGTGGTTGGTGCGCGGCCGGGTGTAGAAGGCGGCGGGCTTCTCGGCGGTCGGCTGGTGGGGGTTGTCCAGCAGGGTGGTGCGGTTGAAGGCGGCGGCGAGCCGTGCGCTGAGATTGCCCATCAGGTCGTTGCCCGTGGTGAAGGGCGCGTCGCTGCAGGAGAAGACCGAAAGGGTGGACGGCTTGGCGAAGCTGCCGACTCCGGGGAAGACGAGGACATCGCCGTTCACCCGGCCGGTGACGGTTCCCCAGGTGAACTGGGTGTCGATGCGCAGGTCGGTGGAGCGGTACTTGTTCCACACCTCGTCCACGTAGCCGTCGAAGTAGCCTCGGAACAAGGCGTTGTTGCCGCGGATCGCCAGGTTGGGGCTGAGTACGCGCACGTCGCGGCCGCCCGCGGTGACGATCAGCCGGCTCCAGTCGCTGCCGTCGGCGGCGGACTGGGCCCGCAGCGCGGCGGCGACCTTCGACAGTCCGTCGGCGGGCAGCCCGCGCACCGTCTGGGTGCCCTGGCCGGTCTCCAGCTGGAAGGCGATCGGCAGCGAGACCATGTCGACGAACGTGATGTTGGCGTACAACTGGTCGCTGTTGAAGGTGAATTCGCAGAAGTCGTGAGCGACGTTCGCGTTGGGGTCGGAAGGGTTGCTCACCGACGGCAGGGCCAGACCGCCGCCGCGGTTCACCAGGAAGGTGAGCTTCGCGCCGACGGAGAAGTAGATACGGCCGCTGTCCAGGCGGGGCAGCGTCACCCTCCGCGCTCCGGCGCCGGACGCGTTCAGCGCGATGGCACAGTCGACCCCGAGCGGGGTCTGGTCGTTGGCCGGAGCCGGCGGGTGGTACAGGCTGAAGCCGTCGGCCCGGATGAAGGCCCAGGTGCCGCCGGCCGCGGGGTCACGGCCGAGCACATAGGCGTACACCGTGCTGTTGCCGGTGGTGTTCACCAGGTCCAGGGGGAGCGTGCCGGTGGTGGACGCGTTGGCGCCCATCTCGAGCCAGGCCGCCGCGGCGGGCACGGCCAGGGCCAGGCCCGCTGTCGCGGCGAGGAGTTTTCTACGGGGCATGGTTCGCTGGTGGCGAGCCGTCACGGTGGCGGTTCCGTTCTTCGTGAGGTCGGGCGGGGGAGCGGTCGGACGCGGGGACGGGGGAGAAGGGAGGACGGGGGAGAAGGGAGGGCGGCGGGGCCGGTGGGTCAGCCGGCCGTCCACTTCTGGTTGGCGGCGCCGGTGCAGGTCCAGGTCTGCAACCGGGTGCCGTCGGCGGAGGAGTTGCCCTTGGCATCCAGGCACTTGCCCGCACCGGTGTTGGTGAGGTCACGGGCGGCGGTGTACGTCCACTTCTGGGCGTTGGTGCCGTTGCAGGTGTAGAGCTGGACGACGGCGCCGTCGGCGGTGGAGCCGCCCGCGACGTCCAGGCACTTGCCGAGGGCGCGGACGGTGCCGTCGCCCCCGATGGTCCACTGCTGGGCCGCGCTGCCGGTGCAGTCGTGCAGCTGGATGGGGGTGCGGTCGGCGTCGGAGCCGCCGGCGACGTCGACGCACATGCCACCGATGCCACGGATCGGGCGTGCGGCCGGGGCACTTGCGGAGGAGGCGCGGACATAGTCGACGGTCATCGTCTGCGGGAAGGACGTGGAGGCGTCCGGGCTGCCGGGCCAGTCCCCACCGACCGCCAGGTTGAGGATGACGAAGAACGGGTGGTCGAAGACCCACTTGTTGCCACCGGTGTCGGCCGGCGTGAGCGTCTTGTACGGGGTGCCGTCCACCGACCAGACGAGGGAGTTCGGGCTCCAGTCGACGGCGAACACGTGGAAGTCGTCGGCGAAGGCACGGCCGTCGGGCAGGTTGTACGCGGCGCCGAGGCCGCCCGCTCCGGAGTAGCCGGGGCCGTGCACCGTACCGTGCACGGTGCTGGGTTCGCGGCCGATGTTCTCCATGATGTCGATCTCGCCGCTGCCCGGCCAGCCCACGCTGCCGAGGTCGTTGCCCAGCATCCAGAAGGCGGGCCAGATGCCCTGGCCGCGCGGGATTTTGATGCGGGCCTCGAAGCGGCCGTACGCCTGGGTGAAGGTCTTGGCGGTGTTCAGCCGGGCCGAGGTGTACTGGCACTGCCCGTACCAGCAGCCGAGGCCGGCGTCGGCGTTCTTCCGCGCGGTGATGACGAGGTTGCCCCGGCCGTCGAGCGCGGCGTTCGAGGTGCTGTTGGTGTAGTACTGCAGCTCGCGGTTGCCGAAGCCCGAACCGCCCGTTTCGAGCGTCCACTTGGCGGCGTCAGGAGCGCGGCCGGCGGGGCCGTCGAATTCGTCGGACCAGGTCTGCGCGGCAACTGCGGCACCGGCGGGCGGGGCGACCGAACGGGTGAGGGACATGAGCACCGCCGCGACCAGGGCGGTGGTCACGAGGAGCACCACGCCGCCGAGAGAGCGGCGACGTGCGCGATGAGCAGCAGCCATGGGCATGGTTCCTTGTCTGGGTGGGGGAGAAGAGGCGCCGGGCCGGGCGAGCCGTGAAGAATGACAGAGAGGTACGAGAGCGCTCTCAAACGTGACGCAACGTCACCCGAGGCAGTGAGTATTACGGAGGGGTAACCGCCATGGCAACGTGGGGCGTTGCTCTTCGCACGTCTCTGACCTGCGGATTTCTCGCGCGGCCCGCGGCTTAACGATCTCTTAAGGCTGGCTTGATGCAGAGATGTGTGAAGCGGAGCCCCGCGTGATCGTCGGCCGGACGGCCGCCGCGGGTACTCCGCGCGGGCGTCCGGACCGCGTGCTCCCGCCCTCGCACCCGGCCCAGGCCGGCGGTTCCTCGTTCCTGCGCAGGTGTCCGGCGCCGCGCAGCCCGTCGATCGGTGCACCGGCGCCGGCCCGCGACACCGCAGACACCTCGGCGAGCGGCGCCGCCGGCCCCGTACGGGAAGCCGGGCGGCAGGTCCTTGCGGGTGCTCGCGCCCGGAAGGACCTGCCGCCGCGCCGGCCTCAGGCGTGTGCAGGGTCAGGCGGTGTGCAGCGTCAGGCCGTAGCGGCCGAGGATTTCGTTGACCGGCTGGAACCACGTCTGGCCGCCGGACGAGCAGTTGCCCCAGCCGCCGGAGGTGACGCCCTGGGCCTGGTCCCCGCTGAGGAACGAGCCGCCGGAGTCGCCTCCCTCGGCGCAGACGCTGGTCTTCGTCATCTGGTGGACGGCGCCCTGGCTGTAGTTGACGGTCTCGTTCCTGGCGAGGACGGTGCCGCAGTGCCAGCGCGTCGTGGACCCCGACCGGCAGACCGAGGCGCCCACGGGTGCCTCGGCGGAGCCGCGTACCAGCTGGTCCGGGATGGTGCCCCAGCCGAGCACCACCGGTACCGTCCACCAGCCGCTGTGGACGGCGACGTACGCGTAGTCGTCGCCGGGGAACGAGGATCCCCGGAAGGTGCCCATCGCGGACCCGTCCCAGCCGCGCACGGCGGCCCCCGCCCGCCCGCAGTGCCCAGCCGTCACGAAGCCGCCGTGCACGGAGAAGCCGATCGAACAGCGGACGTTGCCGGTGTAGTACGGGTCGCCGCCGACGGTGCCCGCGGCGTACGTACGGGGCGCCTGCGCCGTCTCGGCGACGGTGACGGGGCTGCCGGCCCGGGCCCGGTCGACGAACGCCCGTACGGCGGGGGCTTCCCGCTCGGCACGTACGACCGTGACGACGACGCTGTTGGTCCGCGGGTCGACGTGCCAGCCGGCCACCCCGGTGGGCGCGCCCAGCGTGTCCAGGCGCGCTTTGGCGCGGTCCAGCGCTGCGGCGCTGTGCCGGACGAGGCGGGTGTCGGCGCCCAGTGCCCGCACCTCGGACTCCTCCGCGCGGTCGGTCACCGCGACCACGAGCCGGCCGGTGGACGGCTCGTACCAGGAGCCGCCGTACGCACCACCCGCGGCCTGGCGTGCGGTCTTCTCCAGGGCCGCGGCGGCCTTTTCCGCGCGCAGCCGTTCCTCGGCCCGGGAAGCGGTGAGCCCGAGGTCCCGGCGCATCGCGTCGAGCAGCCCGGCCGAGGCGGACGGCGCTGCGGCGGACGATGCCGCGGCGGGCTCCGGAAGCGGGACGGCGCTCGCCGCGCCGGCGTGGGCGGCGCCCAGGCCGACGGTCAGGAGCAGTGCGGCGACGGCGGCGCGTAAGGGGGCGGTGTGTTGCACGAGACCTCCTGGTGTGGGGGACCGAACGCTTGAGAGCGCTCTCAGGGAGTGTCGGGCGCTACGCTAGCCGACCTGATTTGACAGGTCCATACCAAATTCCGGTTCCGCCGTGGCGGGACCCGCGCAACGGGACCAGGCTGTGCCCGCCGCCAGCTCGCCGTCGCTTCCTCCTCCGCCGCGCCGATCGGGTCACCTGCACTGCCCGGGCCGGTGGACTTGCCGGTGGGACAGAAAGCGACGTGCTGCGCAGGTCTCATCCCGGGGCGGCTGTCCCTCGCGGGCATTCATGCTGCCCCCAGCAGCGCTGTGGTGCCCCTCCTGCGCTCCCGGCCATGCCGATAGCGTCCTTCGGGCGGACTGTCTACACGCGGGGAGTGTGCGCCGTGCCATTACGCAAGGACCGGGAAGAGGCCGAGGTCGCGACGAAGGCGAACCGACGCGCAGCGGATCCGTACGGGGGCCGGCAGGTCGCGCCGGAATTCCGACCGGTCAATCCGGCCATGGCCACGGCCATGCAGCGCTCGGTGGGCAACGCGACGCTCGGGCGGATGATCGCGCAGGGACCGGCCGGGCCGAAGGTGCCGCACGCCGCGCCCGGTGCGCGCAACAGAAAACGCACCCAGGACGAGGTCGTCGAGCGCGGCGAAAGCCCCCCGGCCAGCCAGCAGAAGACCGAGGCAGGAGCGGCCACCCGGGCCACCCGCAGCGGCAGGGCCGGCGCGGCGCCCTTGGTGAAGGGCAAGGAAAAGAGGGCCGAGGAAGAGATCGGCAATCCGACCCTTGTCTTCACCTCCAGCTACGACGGAGACGAGCAGCAGTCGCTGAACGGCAACAACAACATCGGCTTCGAACAGACGGCAACGCTGCGCCGCGCGGACGGGATGCAAACGCCCGCGGCAGACGCGTACGACTTCTGGCAGGAGGTCTCCGACGAAAGCCGCCAGATCGTTCCGACGTCGGTGAATTACCAGCCCAAGAAGGCACCCCGCCGCGCCTGGGGCGTGGACGGCCCCTTCCGCCCCCCGTACAACGACGAGGACGGCACCATCGTCAAGGACGCCGACCGGATCAGCTTCGTCGACAACCCCGGCTTCTCCACCACCACACGCATGTCGGCCGGCTACTTCCTCGTCGACTACACGGTCCGGTTCCGCTGGAAGGTCCGCAAGAAGCAGGGCGGCCGCTTCACCAAGGCCGAGCCGTTCTGGGAGAGCGACGAGATGACGCACCGCGTCACGTCCGCCTTCGACGCGGAGAACCCGGAGGAGGCCGTGCAGGTCAACCACCACGCGGCGGGCAACCGCACCTGGAACGTACAGCTGCCCAACTGACCCCGCCGACGCGGCAGCGCTCAGCACCCCCCCCACACGACCGGAGCCCGGAGCAGGCCCTGAAGGGTGTTGCACAAAGTCGACGTTGCGGCCGGTGCGGGGGTGTGCCTGCCCGGGCCGGGAACGGCAACAGGGCCGGCCCGGTGCGTGCGGGTCGGCCCTGTCGCGTGCGGCACTCGCGCGGCAACGCGGTGCTGCTCTGCCCCTGTCTGCGAAGCAGGTCCACCGGCAGTTCGAACCGTACGGGCCGCGGCGCTCCGCAGAAGTCCGCGTCCGGAAGCCGGCGTCGAGCACCTTCTTCCCGAGGCCGTCCCGGGCAGGGACCTCACCGGGGAACGCGGCGAGGGAGTCCAGGGCTGCCAGGACGCCCTCGAGCGGGCTTGTCAGTGTGCGGTGACCGAATACGCGGCGAGCGCACGGTTGCCGCGCGGCTTGGCGATGGCCCGGAGAACGTCGGCCTGGCTCAGGACGAGCTGTCGTACCGGCTCGGGCAGCGCGGCCAGCCGCTCATCCCTTTCCACCAGGTCGAGGCAGGCTGCGATTTCCCAGTCGCCGTCCTGGAGTTCCCGGGTGTCGACCGGCTCGCTGCTGTCGGCCGTCCAGCCGGCCCCGGGCAGGAGACGGAGCAGGCTCTCGCGGGAGAAGGGCGTGCGGACGTTGCCCTGGCCGGGCGATCCCGCGGCCCCGGTCTGTCCCTGGATCAGTACGGCGAGCAGGTGCGCCAACTGGTCGTCGCAGGCAGGCGTCAGGTCCCACTCGGTGAACCACAGTCGCCGCGCCCACGGCCGTACCCGGGCCAGCGTGTCGCGCAGTTGTCCGAGCGAGGTGAAGTACCAGGAGCAATGTGCGAGCACCACATGGTCGAAGGTGCTGTCGGGAAAGCCGGCTGACGGGTCGAGGACGTCGGTGCCGAAGCGGAAGTCGATGCGTGGCCCGAGAGGGCCCGCCGCGAGCCGGGCCGCCGATTCTCCGATCGTGACCGGTGCCCCGTAGGAGGGTGCGGCCACGTCGACGGCCACCACGCGCCCTTCGGGCCCCACCGCCTCCGCAAGGACGGCGGTCATGTCGCCCTGGCCGCAGCCCAGCTCGAGGACGGTTGAGCCGGGTGCGATGTGCCAGCCCGCCACGAGCGCGGCGCGGTGGCGAGTCTGGGACAGCTGGGTGTCCGGGCTGTGATCGGCGGCGGCCATGCCGGCCGCGAGCGAAGGAGCCTTGGCGAGGAGCTTGGAGTGATTCACCGGGTTCCTCCGAGGATGCCCCGGCCTTCAGGCCGGGGAGGAATCGGACTCCTGCGGAGCAGGGCAGGGAAAGCCGAATCGCCGTCAGGGCGATTCGGCGTGATCCCGGGTGGCGGCGCGCTCGCCCTCAAGTCGGTGGACGATCTCGGAGTTGAGTGACCGGTGGGCGGCCTTCGCCTGGGCGACCAGCCATGCGTGGAGGTCGGCGGGGAGGCGCAGCGTGATGCGTGATTCATGATCCATGCCCTTGATCGTAGTGCTAGGGTGACACCATGGCGACACCACGACTGGCGGAGGAGACCGGGCACGCCCGGTACACCTACCGCCTGCGTGTGCCGTCCACCGCGCGGGCCGGTCTGGAAGCCGAGTGGGCGCGCTGCCGGTGGGTGTGGAACGAGTGCGTGGCCATGTCCCGCAAGGTCCACGCCGCGAACCGGGAGACCGGCGAGAAGACGACGTGCGGCCCGGCGCAGCTCGACAGGATGCTGACGGAGGCCCGCACCGCGATGGCCTGGCTGCGCGAGGGCGCGTCGGTGCCGCAGCAGCAGATCATCCGGGACTTCGCCAAGTCCCGCGCGAAGGCGCTCAAGGACATCAAGGCCCGGCTTCCGATGCGGCAGCGCGCCGGGATGCCCCGCATCAAGCGCAAGCGGGAGTCCGCGCCGTCGCTGAACTACACCCGCCGCGGGTTCCGCCTCAAGGACGGGCGCCTGCACCTGGCCGGCGGCATTGTGCTGACCGTGGTGTGGTCCCGCGAGCTGCCCGCCGACCCGACGTCGGTCCGCGTCTGCCGCGACAGCCTCGGCCACTGGTACGCCTCGTTCGTCGTCGCCGTCGAGACGCAGCCGCTGCCCGCTGCCAGCCGGGCCATCGGCATCGACTGGGGCGTCCGCGAGACCGCCACCACCACCTCCGACGCCCACGACCTCCCCCACCCGCAGCACGGGAAGACCGCCGCGCAGAAGCTGGCCCGCTACCAGCGGATGATGGCCCGCCGCGCCACCCCGAAGAACCGGCCCGACACCGCCGGCTACCGCAAGGCCCGCACCGCCGCCGCGAAGGTCTCCAAGAAGACCGCCCGGCAGCGCCAGGACACCGGCCGCAAGTGGGCCAAGCGCATCGTCCGCGACCACGACGTGATCGCCGTCGAGGACTTCCGGCCGAAGTTCCTCGCCAAGACCACCATGGCCCGCAGAGCAGCCGACGCCGCGATCGGCGCCACCAAGACGGCCCTGATCGAGATGGGCCGCAAACACGGGCGGGACATCCGCCTCGTGAACCCCGCGCACACCACCATGGACTGCGCGCAGTGCGGAGCGAGAACCAAGCACGCACTACCTCTTTCGGAACGTACCTACGCCTGCACCGCGTGCGGAGCCGTGTCCCCCAGGGACAAGAACTCCGCCCGCGTGATGCTCGTCCGGGCTGGTCTCAACCCGGCTGGTGCTGATCGTGTAAGCGCCGGTGGACCGCTGGTCCCCGGCCAACGTGAGCCAGGAATCCCCGTCCTTTAGGACGGGGAGGATGTCAATCAGGGAGCAGCGGGTGAGGACGCGGGTGAGGACGCGGGCGCGGGCGACGGTGCCCGGTCCGGTGTGCCGGCGGTGCTCGCCGCCCCAGTGCCCGTTGCCGCACCGGCGTGCGGCTCGGCCGGCTCCGCCGTCCGTGTCCCGGGCCGGAAGTGCCACAGCGCCAACAGCCCGGCCACGCCCAGCAGCGCGGCCTGGACGTCGAGCGCGAACGGCAGCCCGAGCAGCCCGGCCAGGGCGCCGGCCAGCGCCATGCCCAGGGCCGTGAACCCATCGAACACGCTCTGGAAACTGGCCAGGACCCGCCCGCGGGTGGCGTCCGAGGTGTGCAGTTGCACGATTGCCATCCGGCCCGCGAACACCCCGATCCCCGGGGCACCCAGCACCGCGAACAGCGCCGCCTGGAACCAGATCGCGGTGCTCACGTACGCGCTGTTCCAGGTGAAGGCGGTCATGGCGGAGAACACCAGCAGCGCCCGGCCCAGCAGTCGGCCGGGATCGGTGCGACGGGCCAGCGTGCCGATCAATGCCCCGCCCGCGATGCCGCCGATCGCCTGGACCCCGCGCAGCAGACCGGTTTCGCCCTCGCCGCCGCCCAGCCGTTCGGTCACGAAAACGATGAACAGCACGGCGAACAGGCCCTGCGCCAGGCCGATCAGCCCCACCGGGAGCACCATCAGCCGCAGCCCGCGCCGGCTGCTGATCTCCCGGAGCCCGGCCACCCAGGCCCGCCACACCGGCTCCCGCACCGCAGCCCGCTGCGGCACCCCGAAGGGGCGGGACAGCAGCGCCACCGCCACCAGGAAGGAGGCCGCGTCGATGACCAGGACTCCCGGCAGCCCGAGCCCAGCCACCACGAACCCGCCGCAGGAGGCGCCCAGCAGCCGCGCCAGGTTGCCGTTGAGGCTGGCCAGGCCGTTGGCGGCCGCGACATCCTGCGGGGCGACCACCGAAGGCAGCAGCGCGTACTTGGCGGGCTGGAAGACGGTGGCCAGTGCCGCCTGCGCGCAGGTGACCAGGTTGACCAGATACAGCTGGCCGGGCCCGTCGACGGCGAGCAGTGGCAGCAGTACCAGCACTTGAAGCAGGCTCACGCCGATCATCAGCCGACGCCGGTCCCAGCGGTCCGCGAGCACCCCGGCCACCGGCGACAGCAGCAGACCCGGCAGCAACTCCAGGATGAAGTTGGTCGCGGTAGCCGTGACCGAGCCGGTGAGCTGGTAGACGAACACCGGCATGGCGATCATGAAGATCCAGTCGCCGGTCTCCGAGACGAATCCGGCGGTCCACAGCCGCCGGAAATCCCGGTTCGCCAACGGACCCTTCAGCGCCCCCCTGGGGAGGCCTTTTGCTCGGGTCATTGCGGAGACCTCACCATCTGCGGTCGGCGGGCAGGAGCGCATGATGATGCCGAACATCCGTGGCCTGCTCAACTTCCCCGTTCAACCGCCGCATTACCGCGGTTGAACACCAGCCAGGAGGCCGAAGGCGCAGTTGAACGGCGCAGTTGAACGCGGTTGAGGATATTCGGATTCCACCCCTAATTTTCCGTCCATGCTCCCTACGGATATCGATCTGCTGCGAATACTGGGACGGCCCACCCTGTCCGGCGACGGACGTCTGGCTGCCGTCAGCGTGACGGCGCCCGACGTGGCCGCCGATGCCAACGCGACCGAGCTGTGGGTGGCCGCGACCGACGGGTCCACGCCGGCCCGTCGGCTCACCCGGGGCCCCTACGACAGTGCCCCGGCCTTCTCCCCGGACGGACGCTGGCTCGCCTTCCTGCGCCCGCTGCCCGGAGGTGGTCCCGCCCAGATCCACCTGCTCCCCATGGACGGCGGCGACCCGTTCCCCGTGACGGACCTCCCACTGGGCGCCGGTCAGCCGGCGTGGAGCCCGGACGGCACCCGGCTCGCCTTCACGGCCCGGGTGCCCGAGCCGGGCCGGTATCTGCCCGGCGTACCGCCGGGCAAGGAGCGGCCGCGCCGGATCACCGCACTGCGCTTCATGGCGGACGGCCTCGGGTTCACCTTCGACCGGCCCCGCCACGTGTTCGTCACCGCCCCGTTCGCCACCGGCGCCTTCGCTGCTGCCCCGGCCGCCGCCCAGCTCACCTCCGGCCCCTTCGACCACGACGAGGTGGCCTGGAGCCCGGACGGTTCCCTGCTCACCTTCGTCTCCGGCCGCCACCCCGGGCACGCCGACGACCTCCGCCGTGACGTGTGGGTGTGCGCCCCCGACGGCACCGGCCAGCGCCCGCTCACACGGGGCGGCCTGGAAATGAGCTGTCCGACGTTCTCCCCGGACGGCAGGAAGGTCTACTTCGCCGCCGAGACCCTCACCGCGGACGGCCGCGCCCGGGGCGCCAGCAGCTACGGCCTGTGGTCGGTCCTCAGCGACGGCTCCGCCGACCCGGTCCGGCTCACCGACCCCGAGACCCACCACCTGAGCTTCTCCTCCCTGATGATCCAGGCCGGCCGGGACGGGGTGTACTTCCCCAACGACTGGCACGGCGAGGTCCACCTGGTCCTCGTGCCCTACGACGGTGGCGAACCCCGCCCGGTCGTCACCGGCCCTCGCCAGGTCAACGGGTTCGCGGTCGCCGAGGCCCCGGACGGCACCACCACCGTGGCCGCCGTACTGTCCTGCGCCGAGAGCGCCGGCGACCTCACCCTGCTGCGCGACGGCGCCGAACGCGAACTGACCTCCTTCGGCGCAGAACTGCGGGCCCGCGCACGGCTGCGGCCCATCGAGGAGTTCACCGCGCACACCGAGGACGGATACCCCCTCCAGGGCTGGCTGGTCCGTCCGCAGGGCCCCGGGCCGCACCCCGTGCTGCTCCAGATCAAGGGTGGCCCGTACACCCAGTGGGGCTACACCCTCAACGGGCCCGCCTCGTTCGAGGAAGCGCAGGTCTACGCCCGCGCCGGCTACGCGGTGGTCCTCGGCAACCCGCGCGGCACCTCCGGGTACGGGCAGGCGCACGGCCGCTGGGCCGCCGACGACCTGGCCCGCCGGACCGCCCCCGACCTGCTGGCCCTGCTGGACCACGCGCTGCGCGACAGCTCCCTGGACGCCGGCCGCGTCGGCGTCCAGGGCGGCTCGTTCGGCGGCTACATGTCGGCCTGGCTGGCCGCCCATCACGGCAAGCGGTTCCGGGCGGCGATGGGCGAACGCGGCTGCTACGCCATCGACAGCCACTTCGGCTCGGCCGACGACGGGGTCAACAACTCCATCGCCCTCTACGGCGCCGACACCGCCCGGTGGGCGGAGCTCAGCCCGATCAGCTACGCCGACCAGATCGACATCCCGATGATGTTCATCCAGTCCGAGGAGGACCGGCACACCCCCATGGAGCAGGCACAGCGGATGTTCGTCGCGCTGAAGATGCGCGGGGTACCCGTGGAGCTGCTGCTGTTCCCCGGCGAGGGGCACGACATGTCCCGCACCGGTCTGCCCAGCCACCGGGTCGCCCGCTACGAGGCGATTCTCGACTGGTGGTCCCGCCAGATGCCCGAGGAGGACGACTGTGCCCCCGCACGCTGACCAGCCCGCCGAGTACATCCTCTCCACCTATCTCACTCCGCCCGGCGAACGGGCCGTCATCTCCCCGCGCCACGACCACAACCTCTCGCTGTGGCGGCGCACCGCCGACCGGGTCGAACTGGTCCGGCACTGGGAGCTGGAACGGATCAGCGGCCAGAAGCACCACTCCTGGCCGCTCTACACGGCCGAGCGGGCCGAGGCCTTCCTGGCCCATCTGCTGGCCGGCGAGGGCCTCACCCCCGCCGACGTCACCGTCAGCTGGGGCACCCCCGGCCTGCCCGGCCACCAGCCGCTCCAGCTGCCCCAGGGAGCCGAGGGACTGCCGCTGCACAGCCTGGGCCACCTGTTCAGCGGACTGATGACGGACACCCGGCTGTTCAAGGAGTCGGTGATCATCGGGCTCGCCGTGGACGCCGCCCCCGACCTGGTCCTGGAGCGGGAGCTGCCCGGCGCCTACTACGCCGGATGCGTATCGGTCCGCGGCGACATCACCTTCGCCTCGATCGAGTCGCCCGCACCGCTCTACCACGCCGCCGACAGGGTGCTGGGCAAGGAGCCGGGCACCCTGATGGCACTCGCCTCCGCCTGCGACACCACAGCCGGCCTCGACGCGGCCGCCGAACTCGGCGACCTCACCTTCTTCGGCGGGCATGTGCAGCCCTGGGCCGACGCGTTCGGCCTGGTCCGGCGAGTGCTCGCGGAGGCGGAACGGCAGCTGGCCGACACCGCCCCCGACCCGAGGTTCACCGCCGAGGAGAACCTGCACAGCGCCGTGATGAAGGTGGTCCAGGAATGCTGCGAGCTGATCATGGCCCGCACCGTGGACCGACTCGCCGCCCTGGGAGGCGTGCGCCCCGAGGACGGCTACCTCTGCGTCAGCGGCGGCTTCGCCCTCAACGTGCAGGCCAACACACGGATGCTGGAGCGGTACCGGTTCCGGGGCCTGCTGACCCCGCCCTGCGCCAACGACTCCGGCGTAGCTCTGGGCCTGGGCCTGCTCGGACTCTGGACGAGCGGTGCCCTCGACACCGCCGACCTCAAGATCACCACGGCCTACCAGGGCAATGACCTGCGCACCGATGAGATCGACGAGGCGCTCGCCGCCTTCGCCCCGTTCGTCGAGCAGGTCGAGGACTTCACACCGGAGCGGTTCGCCGAGGACCTCACCGACTCGGTGGTGGTCTGGGCGGACGGCGCCGCCGAGATGGGACCACGCGCCCTCGGCCACCGAAGCCTCCTCGGAGACCCCCGCTCGGGGAAGGTCAAGGACCTCCTCAACGAGTACAAGCAGCGCCAGTGGTGGCGTCCGGTCGCCCCTGTCGTGCTCGCCGAGCACGCCGGCGACTGGTTCGAGCAGGACCGCCCCTCCCCCTACATGCTGGAGGCCGCCCGGGTCCGCCCCGAAGCCCGGGACCGGATACCGGCCGTCCTCCACCTCGACGGCACCGCTCGCCACCAGACCCTGACCGCCGCCGACAACCCGCTGCTGTACCGGGCGATCGAGGCGTTCCGGGACGCCACCGGGGTACCGATCGTGTGCAACACCTCCCTCAACGACAAGGGGGAGCCGATCGCCGATACCGCTGCACAGGCACTGAACTTCGCCGTCCGCAAGGGCATCCGGATCGTCTACCTGGCCGGCCGCCGCGTGCTGCTCCACGAGCCCGGCACCGCCGACGCCGTCCCCCCGGCCGGCCCGCACCCCCGGGCCACCGCATACTTCGCCGGGCAGGAGGCCGACCGCGACGCGATCTGGCAGTCCTGGCTCGACCGCGGCCACACCGAAGCCGGCCTGCTGCTCCTCACGGGCACCCCGCAGCTCCTCGCCGACCCGGACACCTGGACCCCCAACCGCATCCGGCTGCTCGCCGAACGGGTCGCCTCGAAGGACCCGGCGTTCGCGCAGAACCTCGAGCAGTTCCGCCGCGACCACGGCCCGGGCACGGTTTTCGGCGACGCGCCCGCCCTCCGCCACTGACACCCCTCTCCGGAGAAGATCCGGGACACCTGGAACGGACTACGCCCATGACGCACCACACCTTCGCCGACCTGGTCGGCGACGAGAAGGAATTCTTCGCCGAGTACTTCAACAGGAAGCCGCTGCTGCGCAAGGGCGCGCTGAAAGCCCCCCAGGACATCCTCTCGCTGCGCCGGCTCGACGAGCTGGTCCAGCTCGAGATCATCCGACCGCCCTACCTGCGGGCCAACCTCAAGGGCGCCGGCGTCCCCGACCAGGGGTTCACCCGGACCATCACCGTCCAGGGCACCGACCTCACCGACGCCATCGTCCCGGAGAAGGTCTACGAGCTGTTCCGGGCCGGCGCCACCATCGTGTGGAGCTCCCTGAACCACCTCGACACCTCCCTGCGCGACTTCACCCGCGTCATCAGCGACCGGTTCGGCGCCAAGACCGACTGCGTGGCCTTTCTGACCCCGGCCGGCAAGCAGGGCTTCTCCCCGCACCACGACCCGGTCGACCTGTTCATCGTGCAGACCGAGGGCACCAAGCGGTGGCGGCTGTGGAACCCGGCCGAGGTACGCCGCGGTGAGGCGGCCTCCTACACCGCCGAGCAGCTGGGCGAGCCGGTCATCGACGTCCTGCTGGAGCCCGGCGACGTTCTCTACCTGCCGTACGACACCCCGCACGCGGCCGCCGCCGAGGAACTGGCCTCGGTCCACCTCTCCATCATGATCCGCCCGCGGATGTGGAAGGACCTGCTCAAGCAGACCTTCGAGGAGCTGGTCCGGGACCCGGAGTTCAACGAGTTCCCGTTCATCGGCGCGGACCGTACGGCCGGCACCGAGACGCTGTTCACCGAGAAGCTGCGAGCCGTTGCCGGGCGTCTGGCCACCCTCGCCCCCGGACCGGAGCTGGACCGGCTGGCCGAGCTCGGCCGCCGGATGCCCGGCAACTCCGCCGGGAACACCTTCCGGACCACCGCCCGCCTCGACGCCCTGGAACCGGACACGCCGATGCGCCGCACCGCCGCCACCGTCGAATTCGACACTCCCGACCACGGACGGGTCCAGCTCACCGTCAACGGGCACCGGATCGCCGTGCCCGAGCCGGTGGCCGTCAGCCTGGCGGGCCTCGCGGTGGGCGAACAGATGTCCGCCGCCAGCGTGTTCCCCGGGGTCCCCGCCGAGCGGGCCACCCGCACCGCCCAAGGCCTGGCCAGGATCGGCCTGTTGGAGGTAGCAGCCTGAACCGGGCCCGCCATCCGGATGAGAGGATCCGGCTGTGACCATCGAACGACCTTCTCCGCCCACCGTCGCCGACGAGCGCGAGATGCTCCGCGCCCACCTGGAATTCCACCGGCAGACCCTTGAACTGAAGTGTGCCGGCCTGTCCGACGACCAGCTCCGCACACGCTCCATGCCACCCTCCACCCTCACCCTGCTGGGCCTGGTCCGGCATATGGCCGAAGTGGAACGCTCATGGTTCCGCCGGGTGGTCGACGGGCAGGACATCCCGCTGGTGTGGTCCGAAGACTTCAACTTCCAGACGGCCTACGAGGCCGACGACGCGAACGTGCCCGCGGCATTCGCCGCCTGGCGGGCCGAGGTCGAGCACGCCCGGCGCATCGAGACGGAGGCCGGCTCCCTGGAGCTCGTGGTCCACGAGCGTCGTCGCGGCCTCGACGTCTCGCTCCGCTGGGTGATGCTCCACATGATCCACGAATACGCCCGGCACAACGGGCACGCTGATTTCCTCCGCGAGGGAATCGACGGCACCACCGGGGTCTGAACTCTCGTTACCTGCAAAACCCTTTCAAGCCGTGCCTCACTGCCCTTCCCGGCAGCGAGGCACGGCTTCTCTGCTTTTCCGCTCCACTTCCTTCCGTGATTCCGTTCAAGTGCGCACGCGGCATCGGTTGAACAGGTTGAACACCACCGGCATTCGTTGACCGCAATCCCGTCCGCGGGGCAACATTTCATCAACGCCGGGAACAACCCGGCCACAAAAAAAGGGAGTTGATTGTCATGGAGAACACCTACGACGACATCGAGTTCATCGAGACCTCCGCCGAGCTGCTGGCCACCGCGTACCACGTGAACATCCAGTAACAGCCGGTCGCGGCATAAGGGGCGGCTCCGGCCGCCCCTTTGGCCCGCACAGCCCCAGGCACACAGGGACGCGAACAGGAGACGGGATCGTGACGGACTGGACCTTCGAGGAACTGGTCGGAGACACCGAGGAGTTCTTCGCACGGCACTTCGGCGAGCGCCCGATGCTGCGCCGCGGGGCGCTGGACGCCGCCCGAGCCCGGGAACTGGTGTCGGTCGGCCGGCTCGACGACCTCGTCGCCATGGAGACCGTGCACCCCGCCTACATCCGCGTGGCCCGCGGAGGCCAGGGCATCCCCGGCAAGGCCTACACCAGGGTGGCCGCCGAGCACGGCGCGGCACTCACCGAGGCCGTCGTGCCCGAGCAGGTCTACGAGCTGTTCCGCTCCGGCGGCACCGTCACCTGGAATTACCTCCACCACTTCCTGCCCTCCGCCCGCCACCTGGTTCAGGCGTTCACACAGACCTTCGCCGCCCCGGCCGAGGCGGTCGCCTTCCTCACTCCCGCCGGCCACGACGGCTACGCCCCGCACCACGACCCGGTGGACGTGTTCGTCGTGCAGACGGAGGGCACCAAGCGCTGGCGGGTCTGGAACCCGACGGGCGAACGCCGCAGCGACCCTGCCACCTACCCCGACGGCACTCTCGGCGAGCCCGCTCTGGAAACCACCCTCCACCCCGGCGACGTGCTCTACCTGCCGCACGGCACCCCGCACGCCGCCGCTGCCGGCGACCTGGTCTCCCTGCACGTATCGGTCACCGTCACCCCGCGCCGCTGGCGGGACCTGCTGCGCGAGACGGTGGACGCGCTGACCGCCGACGAGGAGTTCGCCACCGTCCCCTACCTGGGCGGCACGGGCACGGACGACGGCCCGTCCGCCACCGCGCTCGCCGCCAAGCTCGGACTGCTCACCGAACGGCTGGCCCAGGTGGCCCCCGCCGCGGAGGCGGCACGGCTCACCACAGCGGGCCAGGAGCGGGCGGGCGCCTTCCGGCCCCGTGAGTTCGAGCGGCTGGCCTCCCTCTGCGGGCTCTCCCCGCAAGACCCGCTGCGGCGCAGCAAGATCCCGGTCGCGATCGGCCCGAGCGACGGCGGCCGAACGCAGCTGACCGTCAACGGCCACACCCTTGCCGTCCCGGATGCGGTGGCCGCCACCCTGCGTCTGCTCGAAGAGGGCGGATCGGTCCAGGCCGGGGAACTGCTCCAGGGCGCCCCCGCCCCGCGCTCCGTGCGCGCCGCCGAGTCCCTCACCCGGCTCGGCCTGCTGGAACCGGCCCCCGCAGGGGCGGGGAGCGTGGACCGATGACCACCGCCCCAGCCGCTGCCTGGGCCCCCGTCCGCCCGTCCGCCGCACTCCTCGATCCCGCTGCCGAGGCCCACGGCACCGAGCCCCCCCTGCTCGACCTGTCGGTCCGCCCGCAGGACGACTTCCACCAGTACGCATCGGGCCGCTGGGCCGAAGGGTTCGTCCTGCCCGAGCACCGGGCCGAGGCCACCATGCTGTCCCTCCTCGCCGAGCAGGTGCAGGAAGAGGTCGCCGCCCTGGTACGGGCCCCCGGCACCGACCCGGACGGGCGCCGCATCACCGACCTGTACACGAGCTTCATGGACGAACCGCGGATCGAGGAACTCGGCGTCGGCGCCCTTGCCGGCGACCTGCTCGCGATCCGGACCGCGCCCGACCGACGGGCACTCGCCCGGGTGCTGGGACGGCTTCAGGCACAGGGCGTGACCGGCGCCGCCGCCCCCGCCGTCACCGTCGACGCGCAGGAGTACGTACTCGACCTCACCCCCTCCGGCCTCGGCCTGCCTTCCGCCTCGCTGTACCGCGAGGCGCGCAGCGGGCGCCTGCGCGAGCGGTACGCCGTCCATGTGGCGGCGATGCTCTCCCTCGCCGGGCTGCCCGACGCCGAACCGGCCGCGGCCCGCGTCCTGCGGGCGGAAACCCTGCTGTCCGGCGGGCACATCCCGCCGGACAGCACGGGTGCCGGTGCCCCTGACACCGCCCCGGTGCCCGGCACTGCCGCCGAGCTGGCCCACCGGGACCGCGGCTTCCCCTGGCCGGAGTGGCTGGAGGAGCTCGGCCCGGTCCCCGGTGCTGCCCGAGTGCGGATCCGGTCCGCCGGCTTTCTGGATGCCCTCGAACACTGGTGGGCCACCACCCCGCTGGAGTCACTGCGGCTCTGGCTGTCCTGGCGCTACGTCCACGAGATGGCCCCGTTCGGGCCACGCCGGATGTTCTGCGAGCACTTCAGCTTCTACTGGCGGGACCTGACCGGCGTCCGCCGGCCCTGGCCGCGCCGGTTGCGGGCCACCGCCTTCGTCCAGACCGCCGCAGGCGACCTGGTCGGCGCCCGCTACCTGCGCACCCACCTGGACCCGCACACCCTTCAAGCCGCCACCGCCCTGGTGAACCGGCTCGCCACCGCTTTCCGCGACCGGCTGGCCGGAGCCGACTGGCAGAGCCCCGCAGGCCGGGCGGCGGACCTGGCACTGCTGGCCGGCATGCGCTTCGACCTCGGCGGCCCTGCTGCCGGCCACCCGGGCCACCCCCGTCCCGGCCGGCCCGGCCCCCCGGCCGAACCCGGCCCGCTGGTCACCGACCCCGCCGACCTGATGGGCAACGTCAAGCGCGGCCGGGCCCGGCTCTTCGCCCACCAGCTGAGCCGGCTCGCCGGCCCGCCGGACCCGGCCGAATGGCGGGTCCTGCCGCAGGCCGTCACCGCCTACTACCGGCACGGACTCAACCAGGTCGTCGTCCCGGCCGGACTCCTGCGGCCCCCGGTGTTCACCGCCGGGGCCGACCCGGCCCGCGACCACGCGGTGCTCGGCGCGATCGTCTGCCACGAAATGGCGCACGCCTTCGTCCGTGCCTGGCGCACCGGCGCCGACCGCGCCGAGTTCGACCGCCGTACCGCCACGCTGGCGGCTCAGTACGACCGCTACGCGCCCGAGGGACCCGGCGGCCGCCGGGTCAGCGGGACCCGCACACTGGCCGAGAACATCGCCGACATCGCCGGTCTGACGGTGGCGCAGGCAGCGTTCGACGAGCACCTGGCCTCCTGCGGGGTGACCGGAGCCGCCCGCCACCGGGAACTGCGCCGGTTCTTCGTGCTGTGGGCGTCGATGTGGCGTGGAAAGCGCACCCCGGAGCGGATGCGTGAGCGCCTGGAGAACGACACACACGCACCACCCCGATTCCGCTGCAACGGCGTCCTCGGCCACATACCCGGCTTCTACGAAGCGTTCGGGGTCGGCGAGGGAGACCGCATGTACATCCGGCCGGCCTACCGGTTCACGCTGATGGCGCCGAGGAGCGAGTGAGATGAGCGACCAGGTACTGGAGCGGGGCGGACAGCGCACCCTGGACATCGACCCGGACCGTCTGCTGCGGCGCGTCGCCGAGCTGGCACGCATCGGCGCCGACCCGGTGACGGGAGGCATCACACGCGAGGGCTTCAGCGCCGCGGACCGCCAGGGGCGTGCCTACCTGATGGACCAGGCCCGGGCGGCCGGGCTGACCCCGTCGGTCGACGCCGCCGGGAACATCGTGGTCCGCGCCTGCCTGCCCAGCTCCGCCGGCGATGAGACCGGCGAACGGCAGGTGCTGATGATGGGCTCACACCTGGACACCGTGGTCAACGGCGGACGGCTGGACGGCGCATACGGGGTCCTGGCCGCCCTGGAGGTGGTGCAGACCCTCGCCGATTCCGGGCTGGACACCGTCTGCGAGCCGGTTGCGGTGGCCTTCGCCAACGAAGAGGGAGCCCTGTTCCCCCAGCCGTTCTGGGGATCCATGGCCGTCGCAGGACGGCTGGCCGCACTGCCCCAGGAACCCGCCGACCACCACAACAGGCCGCTGCGCGAAGCACTGCGGCGTGCCGGCGGTGACCTGGACGCGCTGGGAAGCGCCTGCTGGCCGGCCGGCTCGATCGCCGCCTACCTGGAACTCCACGTGGAGCAGGGACCGGTACTGGAGCGCAGCGGCAACCGGATCGGCGTGGTGGAAGCCATCACCGGCCGGACCGTGCTCACCCTGGAGGTACGTGGCAGCGCCGGGCACTCGGGGACCAGCCCCATGGTGGGGCGGCGCGACGCGATGGCGGCTGCGGCCCGGGTGGTACTGGCGACGGAGAACCTGGCAACGGAACGCCGACTGTGCCGGGTGGCCACCGTGGGCCGCCTCGACCCGCACCCCAACACCCCGAACACCATCGCCGGCGCCGTCCGCCTGACGGTGGACTTGCGCGACACCGACGTGTGGCGGATGACAGGCGCCGAACAGGTGCTGCGCCGGATGCTCCGATCGATCGAGCTGTCCACCGGCACCGAGATCGAAGTGGTGGCCGAGACCCGCTCGGACCCGGTCTCCGCAGACCTGCGGCTTCGCGCGGCGATCGAGCAGAGCGCGGACGGGCTGCATCTGTCACACGAGGTACTGCCCAGCGGGGCGGGCCACGACGCCCAAGTGGTGGCGGACCTCGCCCCGATCGGGATGATCTTCGTCCCGAGCCTCGGCGGGATCAGCCATGTACCCGAGGAGAACAGCCGGCCGGAGGACCTGGTGGCCGGAGCCCGGGTGCTGCTGCGCACCGCCCTGCGGGTGGCCGACGGGACAGTGCTGTGAACCGGCCGGGAGGCGGTCCGGTCGGGAGTACGGGCAATGCCGGGGAGCAAGGGCTCACGCAGACGCCAGTCACCAGGAGCAAACGGATCGCAGTGTTCTGCGGCGCCCGCCCCGGAGCGAGCGAGGACCACGTCGCGTTCGCCCGTGCCTTCGGGTACGAACTCGCCCGGCGCGGCCGGGACCTGGTCTACGGGGCCGGGGGAGCGGGCGTGATGGGGGCGGTCGCGGACGGGGTGCTGGCCGGCGGCGGCACCGTCACCGGGGTGCTCCCACGCAGCCTCTACGAACGGGAGCGCGCAGACCGGGCACGCGGCGAGACTTTCGTGGTGCGCTCGATGCACCAGCGCAAGGCGCTCATGTACCGGCTCTCCACAGGCTTCGCCGTACTGCCCGGGGGGATCGGCACCATGGACGAGCTGATGGAGGTGGCCACTTGGAACCAGCTCTCCCTGATGGAGAAACCGGTCGTGGTGGTCAACCACCGCGGTTTCTACGCTCCGATGCTCGCCATGCTCGACCACCTGGTGACCGAGGGCTTCCTGACCGCGCAGGAGCGCGGTGTCGTACGCAGCGCCGAGACCGCCGACGAGGCCCTGGACCTGCTGGCCGCACCGGGGGCGGCCGTTCTGGCCCCGGTGTGAAAACAGGCCGCGGGCCGGCCCCGCGGGCCGACCGGTCAGCCGGGGGTGTCGGGCAGGTAGCCGCGCTGCACCGCGTGCACGCCGGCCTGGAAACGGCTGGCAGCGTCCAGGGCGTCCATCAAGCCGGAGGCGATCCGGCGCGCGGTGCGCGGGGAGACACCCAGCCGGGTGCCGATGGCCTCGTCGGTGTAGCCCTGGGCAAGCAGCCGCAGGGCCTCGGCCTGCTGCCGGTTGAGGGCGCCGGGAACCGGGCGGCTGCACGTTTCCAGCGGTTCGGCCGACTGCCACACGCTTTCGAACAGAACGTGCAGGGTGGCCACCATCCCCTGCGAGGTCACCTCCACCGCCCCGGCCGCCGTGTTGCCCGTGTCGGCGGCTATCACCGCCGCCCGGCGGTCGTAGATGATCACCCGGTTGGGCAGCGAGGGCACCGTACGCACCTGGCATCCCTGCTCGGAGAGCCAGTGGGCATACTCCATGGTGTCCGGGCAGCTGCGGATGGAGTCCAGATAGACGGTGCGCATCTGCACCCCCCGTTCCAGCAGCTGCTGGTTCAGCGGGCGGGAGGCGTTCATGTTGGTCAGGGTCTGCGGACCGCCCGGGGCGAAGGTGAGCAGCTCGTCGGTCACCTTGCTGCGCAACACGGCCAGGTGGTCGCGTATGGAGTCGATCCCGTCGAAATAGCGCACCCCGGCAGTACTGTCGCTCCGCCCGTCGTACTCAAGGATCAGCTGCGCGGCAGCGGCCCGGCTCTCCTCCAGCCGTTGCTGCTGGTGGGCGAGCTCGGCCTGCTGGCGGGCGAGCAGGATTTCCATGCCGACGTGCGGACTGACCGCGTGCATCCGTCCGGAATCCTCCGTCGACGGGCGCACCAGGGCCATCGCGCTGAGCCTGTCGAGGGCATCGCGGACTTCCTTCTCGGACAGTCCGAGCCGGGCGCACAGATCGGGTACATCCTGTGGCCCGTCCAGAATTCCGCGGTAGACCGATTCGGCCGCCGTGTCGAGTCCGAGCAGGTCAAGCATCGAGCGCCACTCCAGACCGGGAGATGAGATGCGTGATTCCGCCGAACATACGGGCCAGCCGTCCACTGATCAATACGGCCTCGGCACATGCGTCCGGAATACGACCTCCAGACGCCGGCATCCGGAAGTGAAGGGTTTGCGGCACTCGATGTACCTCGTCCACATCCACTTGTGGGCCTCGCCGGCCTGCGGCCGGCTCCCGCACACCACTGCGGCGGACATCACCGGCTACGCCGAGGACCGCGAGGACCTGCTTCACGTCAGCGTGCACCCCGAGCCCGAAGACCACCCGGTCGTCGGCGTCTATCTGCGGGCTGTCTCGCTGGCGGAAGCGGAGGCGGCGGCCGTGCGCCTGTGGCAGCTGGCGCAGACAGCCCTGCCGTCGCTGGCCGGCTGGACCCTGCTCCGGGCCGAGGTTCCGCTGCTGCCGCAGGCCCTGCCCAACCCGCCACCGGAGACGTCCGCTTGACCATCGATTTACCCGAGGTCTACCTGCCCTTGAGCGAAGTTGGACTGAGTATGCCAAGGCCGGTTTGCCCGTCCCGACCCCCCTGTCCACAGCTCAGGGCGGTGAGCAGACTCAAGGACGTCACCAAACCCGTCCGGTGAAAAGGCAGGAACAACATGTCGCCGAAGATCTCCCACAGCATGATCCGCGGAGCCATCGCCGCCGGAGCCCTGGCCCTCGGCACCCTCGGGGCGGGCGCCGCCCACGCCGACACCGGGACCGCGACGACACCCCCGTCGGCCGCAGTGAGCACCACCCCGGAACAGCGTCCGAGTGGCGACGACCTCGGCTGGCAGTGACGACCGTGGCCCCCCGACCCGCTGAAACAGCAGACCGGCTGATCGGGCTCCGGGACCGGGGAATCCTCGACCTCCCCGTCGAACGGGTACCCCTGGACGAGATCTCCGTCGGCTTCTCACCCCGAGTGGACGGCGAGGACGCCGACTGGGTACGGACCCTCGCCGAGACGGAGAACGAACTCCCGCCCATCCTCGTCCACCGCCCCACCATGACCGTCGTCGACGGCATCCACCGGCTGCGCGCCGCCGCCGTCCAGGGCCGCACGGACATCCGGGTCCGGTACTTCGACGGGCCCCCGTCCGAGGCCCAACTGCTGGCCGTGGCCACCAATACAGCCCACGGCCGCCCGCTCACCCCGGCCGACCGGGCCGCGGCCGCCACCCGGATCTTCACCCTCCACCCGCTGTGGTCGGACCGCGCGGTAGCCGCGCTCACCGGACTTTCCGCCCGCCGGGTCGGCAGACTGCGCAAGGACACCGGCGCCGCCGACACCGCCGTCCGCCGCATCGGCCGCGACGGACGAGTCCGGCCGGTCAACTCCTGCGCGGGCCGGGAGCGAGCCGGCGAACTGATCCGCGCCAACCCCGGCGCCTCACTGCGGCAGATCGCTGCAGAGGCCGGTCTGGCACCGGCGACCGTCGCCGACGTACGCGACCGCCTGCGACGCGGACAGCACCCCGTGCCCGGCCGCGACCCCGCTCCCGAGGCGCGCGGCCCCCAGCCGCAACCCCCTCCCGCCGACCCCTCCACCGCTCCCGCCGGTTCCGCCCCGTGCCCGGCCGGGACCGCCGCTCCGGTCGAACTCGCGCCGGTCCGGCTCGCTCCGCGCCACCCGGCCGTCCCCGCGGCCCCGTCCCCCGACCGGCTGCTGCGCATCTTCGACGCACTGCGCCGTGACCCTTCCCTGCGGCTCAGTGAATCCGGCCGCAACGTACTGCGACTGCTCAGCGCCTGCACCGTGATGACCCAGGACCGGCAACAGATCGCTGCCGTACTGCCCGCCCACTGCAAGCAGCCCATGGCCCAGCTCGCTCAGGGCTATGCCCGGCTGTGGAACCAGCTCGCGGACGAACTGGCGGCCGGGGAAGACCCGGCCACGCTCAGTGCCTGACACACCGGCAGGCGCGACGTACCGACAGGAAGGGAGGGGCCGGCCGTGTCGCCCCACACCCCCAGGCCCATCTCCGGAATCATGGACGCGGTAGTCACCACGACCCGCGACGCGGACGGCACCCTCGCCTTCCACCTCCTGGTCGGCCCATCCGACCGGCCGCATGAGTGCGACCGCGTCGAGGTCACCCTCGACCCCGAACATGCACGCGTCCTGCTCGGCGACACCGCGCTCATCCTGCGCCCGCCCGCCGGCCGGGTGCCTTGCCGCGTCGGTGTCGAGTTCAACGGACCCGCCCCCCAGCGCTGACCCGCACCCAGACACCGGTCCAGCCCAGCAGGGAGCCGCCCGGCCTGCGTGTTCCCGTCACCTTCTGACCCGGGGCAGCGGTATACCTCCCATCGGAGGGAACGTTCCGGTTCGGTTGACCGCTCATGTACCTGGGGGTGTGGGGAGGGGCTGTCTCCCCGGGCCCGACCTGTTCCTGTGGGGAAGACCGAGGAAAACAGGAGGGGCCGGCAGTGAACTTCACCGTCACGCCAGAGAGTGTCATCGCCGCTTATGGACTGGGCGCCGTCACCTACTTCCCCCGTCAAAGCGCTGCGGGAATCGAACCACGTACGGCTCTCTTCCTGAGCTCGGTCGGGCTTCCCGCATCGGAAGTATTCACCTCTCGCATGGACGTCGAAGACCCCTACGGCCCAGACGTTGACGCAATCACGCTCGGGAGCCGATTCGAACACTACGGGCTCCAGTGCCCCGAAGAAAGCAGATCATGGTGGAGTCTCGGATACCTTTTCACTTCACTCCTCGCCTTGGACCCGGTATCCGGGAAGGTTTTCGCCTTCCCGGACGGAGCCACTGAGTACATCGAGCTTCACCGGGACATCGAATCTCTGGTGTTCGCTCTGATCGAGTTGCGGAAGCTCGAAAACGATCACGACAACGGAGTTGATCCCGAGAAACTGGCCTTCCGCTTCCGAGAAGCAGTCGACGCCTTCGACGCCACAGCCCTGGCCGACGAAGAATCCCAGTGGAACCTCTCAATGGAGGAACTCGAGCAGGGAATCTGGTGACACGGGTCGCGCCCGAAGCTGATCGGCGTTGCCACGGCATCGGGAGCAAGTCTTGTGCTCCTGGGAAGTACTGGCGTGTGTCAGGAAGCGGCTCGCCGGTCGTGGGGTGCTGTGTTGGGTGTATGAGCCCGATCGAGATCCGCGTGCACGGCGTCGGCGAACACGGTCCCCTGAGCGCATTGGGCAGCGTCGGCCTCGAACCGTCGACACCACCCGTCAAGGGCATCGATTGGTACAAGAAGCCGCAGATCCCAGCCCACGACCTCGCCCTCATCAACTGGTCGCGGACCTCGCGCGGCGTCGCCGGCTTCCTGTGGTACCTCGCCATCCCCTTCACCCTGCTGAATGTCGTCGGCTACACCAGACCTGCCGGCAGACGGCCCGCCGGATACCACGCCGTTGCCTGCTCAACGGGCCTGCTGGCCACCGCGGTACTGACCGCATGGCTGATCGTCATCACCGAAACGGTGCTGGAGTACGTACCGGGCCTGGCCGACGCGACGGTCGTCGCAGAGTTGCTGTCCACGATGCTTCCGGCTGCAGCCGTCGCCGCGGCGATCCTGTGCCGAACCTTGACGCGGCCGGAGCACGGGATCCCCAAGACCCTCGCGTGGCTCCACGCCCTGCTCGCCCTGGCCCTCGGCCTGGCCGTGTGGTTGTTCAGACCGGCCCGGAGAGAGTGGAGATGTTGGCCCAACAGCTTCGGCTACGGCGCCGACGTACCCGCTGCGATCCTCGGGACAGGTACCGAACCGCGCGTCGACGCGATGATGGTCTTCGTTCTCATCTCCACCCTCGTCGCCCTGCTCCTCGCTGCGGCGTTGTGGAACTCGGCGGCCGCCGTGATCACGATGCTCGTGTTCCTCCTGCTCCACGCGACCGGCGCGATTCTCCGGCTCGGCGCCGGGTGGCTGATGAGCTACCTCGACCACATCGGAGCCGTCGCCGACCGGGACTCGGGTATGGCACCGACGGCCCACCTGCTCAGAGTGGCCGACCCCGCCGAAAACCGGGTCCTGCTCCTCGACCTCGTGCCCGTTGTCGCCTGCGCCGCCATCCTCGGCTTCGTCGCGGCGCTCGCGATCACAGCCCGCACCTCAAAGTGGAGGGAAACCCGCCAGAAGGCGCACCGCCCGGCCTACCGGCGGCACTGGTTCAGGCACCTCGTCGTCACCTCGCTGCCGCAGATGATGCTGCCGGCCCTCGTCGTGACCGTTGCCATCTACGTCGTCCTGGCGATCCCGATCGCTGTGGTGGCCTCCAACACGAGCTGGAGCGGGTGGCCGCTGACCGCCGCGCTGATCCTGACGCACGCGATCGTTGCCGCGGTGCTCGTTTTCATTGCCCTGCGCGGCGAAATCTGGTCGGTCCCCATGGCCTTCGGCACGGTGGCCGATGTCGCCGGCTTCTGGCCTGTCCGATACCACCCCCTGGCCGGCAGCTCCTACCGCGAGGAAGTCGTAGGCGGACTGCGGGACGTACTCGCACGCCACCGGGAGAGAACCGTCGTCCTGTTCGCCCACAGCCAGGGGTCGGTCCTGGGCGCCTGGTTGCTCGCCAACGAGTTGGTTCCTGAGAATCTTCAGGACGACGCGCTTGCCGTCATGGAAGGGCCCTCACTTCTGCCGCCGAAGAAGAGCCTCTACCTCCTCACCTGCGGCTCGCCCCTGAACTCGCTGTACCGGGGATTCTTCCCGTCCTACTTCCACGACCGGTTCTTCCTCCGTGTCTCCAAGAGGACCGCGGGGTGGTTCAACGCCTGGCGGGAGACGGACCCCATCGCGACCAAGATGCCGGACGCTGTGAGCGGACGGGTCCATGAAGAGAGGATCGAGGATTCGGACGACGATCGCTTGCGTGGACACAGCGACTACTGGATCGAGGAAGCACCGACCGAGTGGATTCAGGGACAGCTGACCCCGACCAACGGTGCCACACCGTCGTAGAAGCTCTGGGAACCGTCGCCAGAGTAGTCAGCCCGACCCTCTCGCGCCGGGCTCGGCCGAGGCAGGCGAGGCACCAGGCCACGATGTCGTGAGCCGAGAGCATCGGCCTGGTGTGGGGGCTCAGTAGTACAGGCGGCGTCCGCGATGCCGACCCGCGGGCTGACTTTCGACGGGTTCCGCGCCACCTGCTCGGCCGTCACTGGCCGGCTGCGCCGGCGCGTCGGGGTCCGGGCTCCCCGACCGCCACCGCCGGGCCGGGGAGGGCCAGGTGGTGGCGGTCGGCCGACCGTCCGGGGCCGCGGCGTGCCGCGGGCGACCGCCAGGAGGGCGCGGCATGGTTTGCCAGCATTCAGGCACAAAAAAAGTCAAACAAGTATAGTTACGGCAAAATGGCGCGTAAGGGCACGCGTAAGGGCGCCGCCCTACTGCCCGTCCTGCGGGGGTCCGCCGTGCACGACGTGCCCTACTGGCTGTGGATCGTCTTCGCCGTCACCGTCCTCGTGGCGCTGGCGGTCGATCTCCTCGCGCATCGGCAGGCGCACGTCATCGGCTTCCGGGAGGCGGCCGCGTGGAGCGGGGTGTGGGTCGGCCTGGCGCTGGCCTTCGGGGGCCTCGTGTTCGCCGTCGTGGGCACGCAGGCCGGTGTGGAGTACACGACGGCGTGGCTGCTGGAGAAGAGCCTGTCGGTCGACAACCTGTTCGTCTTCGCTCTGATCTTCGGCTACTTCCGGGTACCGCGGGCCTACCAGCACCGCGTGCTGTTCTTCGGAGTGCTGGGCGCGCTGGTGTTCCGGGGTGTCTTCCTCGCCGCCGGAGTGGCCGTCGTCAGCCGGTTCACTGCCGTCCTGTACGTCTTCGCCGCGATCCTCTTCTACAGCACGTACAAGATCCTCAAGGAGGAGGACGACGGCTTCGACCCGGGGCGCAGCCTCGCCGTCCGGCTGCTGCGGAGGATCGTGCCGGTCAGTGACGACTACGTCGGGACGAAGTTCTTCGTGAAGGAGGCCGGCCGGCGCGTCGCCACACCGCTGCTGGCCGTGGTGGCTGCGATCGAGGCGGCCGACCTGGTCTTCGCGGTCGACAGCGTGCCCGCCGTGCTCGCCGTCAGCAGTGACGCCTTCATCGTCTACAGCAGCAACGCCTTCGCCATCCTCGGGCTGCGAGCGCTCTACTTCATGCTGGCCGGCATGCTCGACCGCTTCCACTACCTGAGCACGGGGCTGGCCCTGATTCTCTCCTTCATCGGCGTGAAGCTGGTCCTGCAGGCCTCGCACGAACTGATCAGCGCCTCGATTCCCGAGATCCCCTCGCCGGTGAGCCTCGCCGTGATCGTCGTTGTCCTCGGGGTGTCGGTCACCCTCAGCCTGCTCCGGCCGCCACCACCGCCACCGCCGGACGACGACAGGTCCGCCCGCAGGGCGTGACCGCCCGGCCAAAAGAAAGCTTCAAATCCGGGCAAAATGGACGTAAAGTCGATTTATGGACGGAGAAAAGCATCCCGCCGCATCCCTTCCCGGACACCTTTGCCCCGGCTGCCATCAGCAATTGCCCGCGACGGTCCAGCGGCACAAGACGATGGGCGTCTACGTCCCCCTCTACGCCGACGCCCCCTGCACCAACCCCGCCTGCCCTCAAGCCGCACCCGCCGGCCGGCCGGAATCGCAGGCGCAGCCGCCCACCGGCGACCGAACCGCCCCCTGAGGCGCCGCCCGTCACCGGCGCCGCCCGTCACCGGCGGCGCCCGTACGTCCCCCGACTGCTTGGGCCGCCGTCTTCATGGCCGGCAGAAGCAGGAAGAACACGGCGCCCGCGCCGGTCGAGGCGGCCAGCAAGGTCGCCATACCGCTCTCCACGTCGGCCGCGTTGGCGACGACCTGCGGATCGTCCGCCCGGTACCGGACGGTGAGGTGCGCGCCCACCGGGTGACTGCTGCCACCACTGCCCGGCAGCAAGGCCGCCACGACGGTGCGGCCCTGTGCCTCGAAGACGACCTTGCACCGTCCCAGCGTGCACGTACCGCGGGTATGGATCGTGGCGTCGGCGCGTATACCGTCGCGGAGCGAGCGCAGATGCCGGGCCTGGGGAGTCAGTACCAGTGCCGACAGTGCGCCGAGGAGCAGCGCGAGACCCAGCCACACGAAGACTTGCCTACGGTGCCCGGTTCCTGCACGTACCGTCTCCTCCACCATGCTCCCCTACACCCCCGTATGCGCTTTCCGTACGGGGCAACGGTATGGGGCTCCCGCAGCGGAGTCCCGGGCTGCCGACGGCACCCGTGAGCCGGTCCGGTTGCCGGACATCGGCAGGACGGGTGGCCGAGCGATCCCGCCGCACCGCCGCCAGGTCGGCTGCTGGCTGCGTCGCGCAGTGCGACAGTGGTGCGGGCCGCGGCTCCGAGGTCGGTCTCGTGGACCCGCACACCATTCCCGCGTCGAACGTGGACACGTGACCGTTGAACTGGGTGTCCGCTTTCAGCTGCTCGCGTCGGACGTCATGGTGTGACCGCTGACCGCTGACCGCTGACCGGTCGTGGTCGTGCGGGAATCGCGCGAGGGTGATCGTGCGCAGCAGCCATTCCACGGGGCCGTAGCGGTGTCGGTCCATCAGCCGGGAACTGAGGGCGAGCTGGACGGCGTACAGGGCGAGCGCGCCCAGTATGACGACGGCCGGGCTGAGGCGGTCGTACAGGGCGAGGCCGTAGGCGGTGAAGACGAGGGCCATGACCAGGGACTGGCTCAGGTAGTTCGTCAGTGCCATCCGGCCGGCGGGGGCGAAGAGCGCTGCGATGCGTGCGCCGCGGGCGGTCGTGATGAGCAGGAGCATGCCGCAGATGTATGCGGCGGTCAGGGCGGGGGCCGTGACTGTTCCCACCATCTCAGCGAAGAGCGACCACCGGGGACCGAGCGGGCCGCTGACGGCCAGGGCCATGAACAGGCTCCCGGGCAGGCCTACGGCGGCACCGAGCACGCAGATGCGGCGCATCTGCGCGCGGTGGCTTCCCGTGTCGGCGAGCAGACGCCGCTTGCCGCAGTGCAGCCCGACCAGAAAGGCCGCCATGACAAAGCCGCTCATCAGCAGCGAGGCGAGGAGCTGGTCCGGTAGCTGGCCGATGTTGGCCCGCACCACGGACAGGGCGTCGCGGCGGTAGCCGGCGACCAGCCCGGGCAGGCCTTCCGCGAGTTCGGCGTCCGCTTCGGCTGTTTCTGCGTCCGACATGAGCAGCGTCCCCCAGCCCAGAAGGAGCAGGAACGCGCTGAGACATCCGTACAGGATCCGGGCGGCGCGCAGTGCCGCGCCGGGTGTGCAGTTGCGTGCGGCGATGAGGACGAGGCCGAGCACCGCGTACGTCGTGAGGATGTCGCCGGTGTACAGGAGTACGGCGTGCAGGACTCCCAGGACGAGCAGGCCGAGTGACCGGCGCAGCAGGCGGGGAACGGCGCTCCTGCCGGCGCGTTCGGCGGAGGTCAGCTGCAGGGTGAAGCTGTAGCCGAAGAGGAACGAGAACATCAGGTAGAACTTGCCGACCGCGAAGGTCTGGACGACGCCCTCGACGGTCCGGTCGAGTGCAGAGGCACCCGGATCGGTGATGGCTCCGAGGCCGTACGGACCGGCCATCATCATCGCGTTGACGAGGAAGATACCCATGAGCGCGAAGCCGCGCAGAGCGTCGACCTCCGGTATGCGTGCCGGTCGGTCTCGTTGTGTGTGCGCTGCCGCTGAAGTCACTGCCCCCCCCAGGTAGTCGTCGTGCGGGGTCTCCTGCCCATGCCCGGCGTGGCCGAGGGTCTTCGGGCGGGCCAAGGCAGGGGGCATCGGGAAGATCGCCGCACTGTGGTCTGCGACGTTAGCCCACTTGAAACGCCGGTACGTCGGACGCCCGGCGGCACGGGCGTCGCAACAGTCATTGAACAGAAGTCAAGGCCGTGCGGATCGCGCCGCCTTGACATGTGCGGGCTTGCTCGATGGACGAGTACTGCTTCTGCACGTTCACCTGCCCGGGCCGGCCCGCTCCCCGGTCCTCACCGCCCGCAGCGGCTCGTCGGTCCCGTATGTGGCCGCCGACGTCGGCGCCGGTCCCGAGGCCGGTCACAGCAGTCGCTCCGCGAGGTAGCGCTGGAACTGCCACAACGGGCGCTCCAGGGGGGAGAACCGGCCGTTGGACGGAGCCGGGTGGGAGACCATGCCGCGCTGAACGCCGCGGACGGCCACCAGGTCCTCTTCCTGGATCTGCGCGATCTGGGCCCGTATGCCGGCCAACTGCTCCCCGAAGCCGGGTGTGTCCGGCACGCCGGGCGGAACCATGGCCGTGATCCGGGTGTCGTGGGTGGCGGGACCGGTGGGCAGCCAGCGGATGCCGACCGCGCTGCCAGGCAGGACCGCCAGGACGAACTGCGGGAAGATACCGGCGACGAGCATCCCCGGCCGCGGTCCCCGGCCGGTTCGTGAATGCCTTCCCAGTCCCGTGCCGTCCCGCTCGGGGTCCGACAGCGGGGTGAACATGGTGAACCAGCGGCCGTCGCACTCGTCGACTTCCGTGTCGCGGCCCGGCAGCACCTGATCCAGGGTCTGCGCGTGTGTACCCATGTGGTGGTAGTTCTCGGAACCGTTCTCCACCGCCACCTTCCAGTTGGCGGGTACGCCCTCCCAGGTCTGGGTGTGGACACTCACCCAGTCTGCGATGCCGTGGCTGTTCAGCCGCAGGTCCAGCCCGTGCAGTTCGGGTGCTGCCGGTGCCGCGCCGGGGTCGAGGTTGAGCATGACGAAGCCGTTCCAGACCTCGACGCGGTGCGCCGGGAGCCGGCAGCCGGCCCGGTCGAAGTCGACCCGCTGCATCAGTGGAGCACCGGCGAGCTGCCCCGCGTACTGGCCGTTCAACCGATAGGTCCAGCTGTGATAAGGGCAGGTCAGCCGTTCCAGGCAGCCCTTTTCGGGCGCGGTCTCCGGCGGCAGGAGGTCCATGAACCGGTGGCGGCACACCCGGGACAGGGCGTGCAGCTCGCCCTCCTCGTCCCGGATGATCACCAGTGGCGTGCCGAGGATGTCCAGCCGCAGGTAACTCCCCGGCTGTGGAATCTCCTCAGCCCGTGCGACACACAGCCACTCCCGCCGGAAGATCCGTTCGACTTCCCATTCGTACAGTTCGGGAGAGGTGTACGCATGGGGTGGCAGTGTCTGGCCTTGTTCGAGCGGGAGTTCGGCCAGACGCCGCAGCTCCGCGAGCGTCGCACGCAGCGCCTCGGGGGCGGAGGGTGAGGGGGCCGTGGGCCCTTCGGTCCTGGTTCGGTGGAGAGTCATGGTGATCGGCCTTCCTTTCTGGTGATCAGGGGTGACGAACCGAACAGGGACAGTGCGTGCCGCCGCCCGTAGCGGCGGCTGTAGGAGACGGTGACCAGGGCGACGGCGCACAGCAGCGCCAGTCCCTTCGCGCGGTTGAGTGCCGGAACCGACTCCACCGGAAGCAGCAGGGCGACGAGCACTCCTGCACCGCAGTCCAGCAGTTGGGCGCAGCCCCACAGCACGGTCAGCCGGGTCAGTCCGCCGCGCAGCGCCGGTGAGACGCTCCAGGCCGCTTCCCGGGTGCGTGCAGCGGTGGGCCCGTGCCAGGACTGGCCGACCTGGAAGGCGAAGGGCTTCGCCACGAGAAGCGAGCCCAGGATCCAGAGCCCGGCGGCTGCTGCGAGTCCGGCGTCCTTGACGAGGACGAACCGGGGACTGGCCACGAGCAGCGATGTCACGATGCGCACCGCCAGCATGCCGATCATGAAGACTTCGAAGCTGTCCACGCGACGCCGTGTGGCCGCCGCGACGGCCATGCGCACCGCCGGGACAGCGCCGCTGAGCGTCAGTGCCGACCACTGGCTGATCCCCTGCGCCCGCAGGACGTAGAACACGGCCAGTGGCAGGACCACGGCGAACAGGATCGCAGTGGCCGCTGTCCGCCACGTCGGCATGTCTTGTGTTCCGGTCCCACCGTTCAGTGATTCCATACGAAAAACCGTAGGGAACGGCGAGGATCAGCGAATCGACGCGAGGGACGAAATGTCGCATACATCCTTCGATGTACCGATTCCCCGTTCGTCACGTCCAGGGCCGCTGGCGTTGGGAAAGAGACGGGGCAGACCTGGCCGATCTGCCCATGCTCGCTCGGCCTTTTCCTGACCACGGCCCGGATCGGGCGCCACAGACCGTTCGCCAGGCGTCCTGTCGGCGCGGCCGGCACCGCACTCTGACCTGTCCCTCCCTCGCTCTCCCGGAAGGGACAGGGCACGGGCCGGGAGGCGAAGGCCCGTTACGATCTTCCCTCGTTGATCAACGAGGGGAAAACAATGTCGAACGCCGACCGTGCCCTGATGGGCTCGCTGGGGCCGAACGACCCGCAGGAGATAGCCGGGTACCGGTTGCTCGCCAAGATCGGCGAGGGGGGTATGGGCTGCGTCTACCTCTCCCGGACCCGGGGGAACCAGCCGGTCGCACTCAAGGTCATTCGACGCGAGTTCGCCCAGGAGCAGGACTTCCGGGCGCGGTTCGAGCACGAAGTGCAGGCGGCCCGCCGTGTGCAGGGCTACCACATCGTGCCGGTTCTCGACCACGACACCAGCGGGGATCAGCCCTGGCTGGCCACCGCGTTCGTGCCCGGCCTGCCACTCGACGAGGCCCTCGCAGCCCACGGACCGCTGCCCCTGCCGGCCGTGTTCCAGCTGATCGGCTGCACCGCCCAGGCGCTGCATTCGGTACACGCTGCCTCGGTGGTGCACCGCGACCTCAAACCCAGCAATATCCTGCTGGGTTCGAACGGCCCCTGGGTGATCGACTTCGGCATCGCGCGAGCCACTGACACCACCCAACTGACCCGCAGCGGCGGGTTCATCGGGACCCCCCAGTACATGTCACCCGAGCACGCACTCGGCAAGACCGTCACCCCCGCCACCGACATCTTCGCGCTGGGGCTGATCGCCGCCGTCGTGGCCACCGGCCGCCACCCGTACGGCGACGGCTCGGGCATCTCCATCGCAGCCTCGATAGCCAACACCCCACAGCAGGCACCGGACCTCAGCCGCTACCCGGACGCACTGCGGCCGCTGCTGGAACGCTGCCTGGCCGCCGATCCGGCGCAGAGGCCCCTGCCCGCGGAAATCGCCGAGTTGTGCAGCAAATCCGCAGGGCGCAAGCTGCGCGATTTCGCGGACTGGCTGCCCGCACCGATCGCCGCGGAGATCACGCGGCGCGAACAACTGGCGCAGGCACCGGTCCAGCCCGCGTACACGCCGACCCACACCCCCGAGCCGGCCCGACCGACGTACGCACCCACCCAGGCCGCAGCACCGGCCCACCCGGCCCGCCCGGCCCACCCGGCGCACGTGCCGACGCACAACGCGACGGGCGGCCACCCGCCCTTCCCCATGTACGACGCTCCCACCAGCGCCGCCTACACGCCGCCCCCGCCCCCGGCCGTCGGCCCGGCTCCCGTGCCCGTTGCCGCGGGTCGGAGGAACACGCCGCTGATCGTCGGCGCGGGGGTCTTGGCGGTGGCGCTGGTCGCGGGCGGCAGCTGGTACCTGACGCGCGCCGACGACAACAGCAGCAAGACAAGCGCGAGCGACGACCAGCAGAAGGCGCCGGACCAGCAGAAGGCGGCGGACCAGCCGAAGGACGCCGCGGCACCCGCGCCGCAGTCCAGCGGCTCCGCGGCCGCCCCCCAGGCCTCCGCCATCAGCCCTGCCTACACCGAGGTCTACAAGGACAGGCCGCTCAAGCTTCTGGCGGGCCGGGAATTCGGCAAGATCAACGCCGTCGACCTGGACTTTCCCAAGGTCGCTCCGTTCGGGGAGATCGGCTGGAAGGAGCGAGAGCTGGAGATGGGCTTCGAGGACGTGAGAAACAAAACCACGTTCGGGAAGAGCAAGGGAACCACCCCCGAGCAGTGCGCGGACGCAGCCGCCACCAACCCGATCCCCGAGCGGCTGCCGAGTTCGGACCTCTCGGGCGCGGCCAGTGTCATCGTCAAGGGCGATCTGCTGTGCACGGTCACATCCAAGGGCAACCTGGCCATGGTCAAGATCGTCACTATCGAGCCGTCAACCAGCAAGCAGTACACGGTTCCGACCTACCTCACCGAAGTCACCCTCTGGAAGCGCCGGCCCTAGACCATCCAACCGACAGCACTCGTCCCCGCCGCATCGACCAGCAGCCAAGGCACGGATCGCCCGGGCCCCACCACCGGCACGGCCCCTCGGCACCCTGACCTGCCGGCCGCCCCGGCCACCGAACCGGTGAGGGGCCGCCGGGTGCTCGGTGGTGACCGGCGCGGCTGGTTCACCCCGGCTCAGCGCTGGAGGTGCCGGTCCCGTACGGGTGCGGGGCGGCCGCCGGCACTTGAGTGTGATCACGAAGCCATCCGTTCGCGGTGCACAGCCGCTCCAGCGCCTGGCACCGGCCTGCCCCGAAACATCCGGACCTCCGCATGCGGCCGCCCCACCCGTTCGTCAAGGGACGACGGGCTGACGAGCAGTCATTGATCTCCGGCCGCCGCCGGGGCACGATGCAGGAATGAGCGACCAGCGCTGCGACCACGGACTGATAGTCGGCCAGTGCGGACACTGCAAGCCGGTGCCGCACGGGCTTACCGCCAACGTCTGGACCACCCGCGGCGGCTCCGTCTTCCACCGGACGGTGGCCTGCGAAGCTCTCGCCGACGGCCAAACCCGCGCCGCACGCTTCGGTCGGGACGTTCACCAGCCCACCCGTACCGCACTCGCCGACGCCATGGCCCAGGGCCGCGGCGCCTGCATCCCCTGCTTTCCCGCTTACAGGCCGTCCCGCACCGCCAAGCCCTGCCTGGTCCGTGAGAACGGCCGGTGGCTGCCCGGTCTGCTCACCGAGTGGCGGCGCGGCAAGGACGGTCGGTGGAGCGGCGTGGTCTCGTACGCAGCCGACGGCGACCAGGTCACCGTCCTCAAGGACCAGGACGACCTACGCTCCGCCCCGTGAACCGCCCGCCGCCGCCTCGCATCCCCCAAGCCCCGGCAAGCGCGGTGTCCGGGGGACGAGGGCTGTGGAAAAGACAGGCCAGGCGCGTGGCGTCTGCCAGGGACGTGTCCAGGCACAGACATGTCCCGTCCTGGTGCAGGTATGCCTCGGCGGTGCCTTCTTCCGTTGTGCTGTTGCGTGACGCGACCGCCCTGACCGGCATCCGGCCGTCGGGGGGCGGGCCCGAAGCCGCGCACTGCGGGCCCGAAGCCGCGCACCGTGGGCGTGAAGCGGGCGGCGGGCCGTGGTCTGCTGCCCGCCGCACCTGCTACCGGCGTGCCGGCCCTCTCTGACGCGGCCCGCCGCGCCGCCCAGGAACGCCTCACCGGCCGGGAGGAGGAACCCGGCAAGGAGGCGGAGAAGACGGCGCCGGGCTGGTCGGCGGAGCAACTGCGTGACCACCTCGGCGAGGACGTCCTGGCCGTGCTGATGCAGAGTGAGCACCGGCCCCGGATCGCGCATCGACGCGAACCTGGCCCGGCGCACGCCGAGCCGGGCCGCAGGGAGTCAACACCGGCAGGACGGCCGGACACGGAGCAGCTCGGTCCGCAGCACCGGTGTGCCGTCTACCGGTGCGGGGTTCTCCGCGGTCGGCTCGATTCCTCCGGCGGCGGTTTTGCCGAGTGTCGCCAGGCCGTCGGGGCCGACCGTGCCGAACACCGTGTAGTTCGGTCGTAGTGCGGAGTCGCCGTAGACGACGAAGAACTGTGAGCCGTTGGTGTCCGGACCGGCGTTGGCCATCGCCAGCAGGCCGCGCCCGTACAGGCGGCGCGCGCCGGTCGGATCGGTCGGTGCGGGTGGCAAATCCACCGGCAGCTCGTCTTTGTACTTGTATCCCGGCCCTCCCTCACCGGTACCGGTCGGGTCGCCGCACTGCAGGACCTTCAGCGTCGGATACGCCGTCAGACGGTGGCACACCGTTCGGTCGTAGAAGCCATGCCGTGCCAGGTGCAGGAAACTCTGAACCGTGCACGGCGCCTTGGCCCGGTCCAAACGCAGCGGGAGCGGACCCTGGCTGGTCGGAACAGCCATGCCGACCGTGCCACGGCTGGGGGTGCGCCGCGGGTCAGGCGGCAGTGGAACAGGGCGCGCGGCCGGCTCGTCCGGGGTCTGTGTGTACTGGCACGGCCCGTGCGTGGTGCGTGGCGGAACGCCGTCGGAAGCGGTGGCAGCACTTCCCCCGGATACGACTAACGTCGCGGCCGCGAATGCACTGAACAGTGCTCGGTTCATTTTGCGCGCCCTCCTGATGATCGCCAGGTTCTGGAGCGGTCGCAGTTTAGGGCGTGGCTTGTCCGGCGGGAATGGTCAACGGCAGGAGGCCGACGTGGTCTGTCCCGAGCGGCCCCGGCGGGAGAGCACCTTGACGAAGACGGCCCACGGTGCCTCGGCAGTGGGGTTCACGTTCACCGAGCTGCTGAACTTCGTACAGTCTTCGCCTGCGACTACCTGGCCGGTTCCGGCCTGCTCCGCCCCGCACCCGGTCTATAACGGGAGTGCGGCTCGGCGGGGTCATGCTCGCCGTCCCGTACCGACCAGGGTCAGCCGAGGCTGGTGCCTGTCTCTGGAGGCTTTCGGGCGTTGTTCCTGAGGTTGGCGAAGGGCAGAGCTCCTCTCGGTCATCGGCCGCCAGGCCACGAGTAGTGCGTCCGAGTCGGCCAGCTGCCAGATGTAGCGTCCACCCCAGTGGCCGGCCAGCAGCCCGGTGCCATGGCGGCGATAGTCGGCAAGCCGCTGATTCAGTCCGTCCTGACCCGCGGCCTTCCCGATGTATACGACCGTTGCCCCGTCCACCCAGGCATCACTGAGCTTGTCGGCGGTTCGTAGACCACGGCTGTGTCGGTGAGGACGTCCCCGCGGGTGGTGGGGGTGGCGGGCAGGTCGAGTCTGTCGTCGGTGAGGAGGCAGGTGGCTGCGACGGTGCGGGTGCGTGAGACGGTGCTGGTGAGGCCCTTGCCGGCGTTGCGGGCGTACCAGGTGCGGGTGCAGGTCTCGTCGCCCGTCTTGGCGGTGTCTCCGTCAGCGGCGGTCTGGACGGTCATGCCGTAGTCGTCGTAGGTGTTGGTGGTGCGGGTGGTGCGCCAGGTGTTGGCGGCGGTGAGGAAGGACCGCGTCCCGTACCGCGGCGCCCTGACCCACACCACCGCCCCTGAGATCGCCGCCGCCGTTCTCGCGACTGCGGCGGACACTCACGTTCAGGCGCAGCCGGCTGCCGACGTGTGGAGCCTGGGCGCCTCCTTGTTCTGGTGCTGGACCGGCCACCGCCCCGTCCCCTATGACGACAGCCTCGACCGCCTGGCCAAGCTGGCCGTCATCGCCACCGGCGGCACCACCCCGCTGGCCGACGTACGGCCTTGGCCGTTCCCCACCTTCGCGGCCACCATCACCGCCTGCCTGGCCCCTGACCCCGCCGACCGCCCCACCGCCAAGGAACTGATCGCAGCATGGTGACCCTGCGCGCCCTGACCCTCCACGACGCCCCCGCCCTCACCCGCATCTACAGCGGAGCCTCGGTCCGCTACACCACCGGCCGCGGGCTCATCCTCGACCAGGCCCAGGAGAAGATCCGCAGCGCCCTTGCCCGGGCGGTCCAGACGCCGACGGCGCAGTGGAGCTGGGGCATCCTCGCCGCCGACGAGATGATCGGCCTCATCGCCCTGCGCCGCCGCTTGCCCGTCATGGGGCCCATCAGCTACATCCTGCGCGAGGACACCCGGGGCCGCGGCTAGGCCACCGACGCCGCCCAGCAGGTCGTCGCCTTCGCCTTCACCACCGTCGGCCTGGACCGGGGGGGAAGCCATGCACCACCCCGACAACCCGGCCTCCGGCCGCGTCCTGGCCAAGGCCGGCTTCACCCGCACCGGCACCACCTACCAGACCGCCGCCGACGGGGCCGCCGTGCCGTACACGTGCTACGCCTTGCAGGCTCCCGTGCCCCATCGGGGAGTGGGCAGTCTGGGGGATCAACGCAGCCGCCGACGCCTGGGCCCGGATTCGTCAATCCTTCCCAGCCGGCCCTCTACGCTGCCGTCATGACGCTGAACGCCGACGAGTATGAGCTCCTTCGCCTGATCGCCCAGTCCCCGACGTGGACGCGCCGTGCCGTCGGGCCGGACCGGTCCTGATGGACTTGAGCTTCCAGTCCGGCGGAGGGGGCCGGCGGGCCGCCTCAACAGCCTGCTCCGCCTCCAGCCCGCTGATCGCCCGCTCCGCCAGCTTCTGCTGCCAGTCCAGCCACGCCCGTACAGCCCGCCAGCTCTTCAGCCGGGCCTTCAGCTCGCTCACTAGGACCGCGTCCCGGGGTCGGTGACGACGAACTCCTCGCCACTCCATCGCACGCTCAGCTCGCGCACCCCGTCCGGCCCGCTCTCGGCCGCGCGGAACAGCTCGATGTGCCCCGCCGTGCCCCAGCCGCGCTCCGCCGAGCGAGAAGCGCAGCTTGATCAGCGCCAGTCGGCCTCAGCGGAACGCGGCGACGTTCCGGGCGGCCCAGTCGGCGAAGGGGCGCGGGGCGCGGCCGACGACCTCTTGGACGTCCGGGCTGACGCGGAGTTCGGCCGGGCTCGGGGAACCGAGAATGTCCAGGGTGTCGTCGGCGAGTTCCGCCGGCATGCTCTGAGTCATGGCGGTCTTGGCTTCGTCCCGGGTGAGTTCATGGAACCTCACCGACGAGCCCAGCGCGGCGGCGATGGCCTGCGTCTGCTGGCGCGGAGTGATCACCTCGGGGCCGGTCAGCTCGTAGACACCGCCGCTGTGCCGGTCGTCCAGCAGGCAGGCCGCCGCGACCGCGGCGATGTCCGCCGGGTCGATGATCGGCACACCGGTGTCGCCGAAGGGCGCGGCGACGGTCCGTCGCGTACGGACGGCGTCGGCCCACCACAGAGCGTTGGAGGCGAAGCCGCCCGGCCGTAGAACGGTCCACTCCAGCCCGGACTCGCGCAGCGTGTCCTCCAGCGCCCGCATCGCAATCCGCGTCGGCCCGAAGGGCCTGGTCACCACGCCCAGCGTGGAGAGCAGGACGACCTTGCGGACCCCGCTGTCCGCGGCTTCGCCGATGATGTCGGCGGGGCTGGCCCCAGTGGCGTGCAGGTCGCCGGACAGCAGCAGGAACAGGGCCTTCGTCCCGGCCAGCGCGGGCCTGAGGCCGGCAGGGTCGGCCAGGTCGGCCACCACGTGGCGGGCCCCGTCCGGCACGGCCGCCGCATGCCGTGACACGGCAGTCACCTGCTGGCCCCTTTCAACCAGCTCCTGTGTCAACGGCCGGCCGATGTTTCCGGTAGCCCCGGTGACCACGATCATGAGCAACTCCTCGTCAGATGTCTTCGTTGGCCTCACGCTAGAAGCAGGGCTAACTTCTGGTAAGGACATACCTTCAGGTAAGTTCATGACATGACGGGAAGCGTGCAGCGCAGACAGCCCGAGGTGGGCAAGCGGTATGACGTGTTTCACACCGACTGCCCCGCGCGGGACGTCGTCGACCACGTGACCAGCCGGTGGGGCGTCTGGGTGCTGATCTCCTTGCGGAGTCATAACCTCCGGTTCTACGAGTTGCGCGACAGCATTCAAGGCATCAGCGAGAAGATGCTGGCCCAGACCCTGCGCGCGCTGGTCCAAGACGGCCTGGTCTGGCGGGAGGTCGAGCCGACGACGCCGCCCCAGGTCACCTACGGGCTGACCGATTTCGGGCAGGAGATCGGCGAACCGCTCACAGATTTGTTCGACCGGATCACACAACGGCTGCCGCCGCCCAACTCGGAATAGTGCGGCAGTACTCCGGAAGCCGATTCTCGGGACAAGGCCCACCACCGCTCCCGCAGGTTCGCGCGGCTGAAGCCTGCCCATCGAGCGCAGGACATGCGAACGAGAGCCGCTCCGAAGGTCACGCGACCTTCCGCCCCAGGAGAGCCAGAAGCTGCTGCTGAGGCGTGGCCTGCGCCGAAGCGGTCAGAGCGGGTGCGTACATTCCGGTAGCGGCGAATTGCTCGGCCATGGGAGCAACGGCCCCGCGTGCTCGTCTTCGAGAGCAGCACCGGCGAAGGGGCGGGATCCATGGACGTGTTCTGCGGGATCGACTGGGCGGAGGGACACCACGACGTAGCGCTCATCGACGGCATCGGCAAGCTGCTGGCCAAGTGCCGCATCGGCGACGACCTGGACGGCTACCGCCTGCTGCTGGACCTCCTGGCCGAGCACGGGGACACCCCCGAGGCGCCGATCCCGGTGGCGATCGAGACCGGCCGCGGCCTGCTCGTCGCCACGCTGCGGCAGGGCCCCCGCAAGATCTGCGCGGTCAACCCGATGGCTGCCTCCCGTTACCGCGACCGGCACGGAGTCAGCCGCAAGAAGTCCGACCCGGGCGACGCCCTGGTCCTCGCCAACATCATCCGCACCGACGCGCATCTTCAAGAGCATCCATCAGCTCCTGGAGTCGAACGCAGACGTGCAGACCTTCGTGATCGACTCCAAGATCCCGAAGGGCGAGATGGAGACGCAGCTCGCCCGTCTTCAGGAGAAGCACGACACCAAAGGTGTGCAGTTCGTCATCCGCACGCCAGACGGAGTCATATTCGTCCCTCGGGACGGTAAGTTCATGCCGGAGGTGGCACCGTGATCGCCAGTACGCCAGTGGCCCGATGGACGTGGGGCGACTTCGTCGAGGGTGTGGACCCGCTGGTCCGGTGCCTCGGAGACCTGATGGCGGCTCGGTCCGTGCTGGCCTCGTACCGGCTCGCGCTCGGCGAGCCGACCTTCCGTCTCGCCATCTCCGAGGCCGGCACACAGGCCGGCATGCTGTTCCAGAGCGAGCTCTCCGCCGCCGGATCCGCTGAGGAGCTGGCAGGCGCGATCAGGTCTGCCATGCGCCCCGGTCCCATCGGGTCGGTGGATGCCCGGTGCACCGTGGCCGACTCGCTGTCCACCGGTGCGCAGGAGATCCGGACGGAAGGCGTGTTCGACCTGGCCGCCTTTGTGGACACCGGCTTCGCCACAGTGGATCTGATCACCTACTCCGATACCTGGATGCCGTACGACCTCCGAGGCCGGGCCCAGTCCGCCGTGTACGAGGCGAACGCGCCCCGCCTCGCGTCCGTGCTCGAGGAGCTCACCGAGGTCCTGGGATCCGACATGGACCCCGAGGACCCCACCTACTTCGGCACGCCGACCGCGACGGGTGTCGTTCCCCATGTCGACCCGGACGGAACTCCGTCCGACTCCTGGTCCCGGTTCGAGATCCCCCGGCGGTACGAGGAGTTCACCCACGCCCCCGGCTTCGGGCACATCGGATACCTACGCTCGGTGCCGGGCGAGGTCCGCTACGTGCCGGTGACCGACGACCGCGGGGTGCTCGGATACCTCTGGGCCTGCGAGTCCGAGCCCGCCGCGAGCTTCGAGCCCCGTGACCTCGATGACGACGAGCGGTACCGGACCGCGCTCACGTGGCTGGACCGCCTGCGCTCCGCATCCGATCGGGGACTGTCACCCTGCCAGGCCCTGACGGAGCTGACGGGACGATCACTGAGCGACACCGAGGGGCCCGTGGGCCTGGCGGAGCTGCGTGCACGGGCGGAAGACGTCTGACCGTTTCCACCCCCACACACACCGCTGTGGACCATCAAAGCGGTGCGTCTGTCCCCGCGGCCAAGGACGTCGCGGCCGGGGAGGACCGTTCCCGTGTCGTGGTCTTCCTCGCCCGCGGCGGCGGACGGCCCGGACGGCCGTCCCCGACAAGGCCTCGCTGCACGAGAATTTCGACGGGCTGGAGGAGATGCAGGTGGCCCTCCGCCACGCCTACCGGCTGCCGGACCCCGCCGACGAGGCCTTCAAGGAGGCCCGCCTCGCTCTGGGGGTGCCCCTGCATCCGGTCTCCTACGCGCAGTGATCCAGAGGAGTAGGACCCGCTCGCACGGCCGGCGCTCCCCGGCGCCGGTCGGAGGCCGTGGGTTCGAATCCCGCCACGTTGCCCTTGGCCGGAGCGGGCCCAGGCCCTGGCCACCTGTATGTGTTCCGTCCCCCCCCGTCGGGCTGACCTGGGCGCGGCCGCGCGTGGCGGCATCGGGTGGCCAGGGCAAAAGATCGACCTCATGCTCGGCATCCTCACCGAAGCCGACACTGGCAGCTTCGCGAGGAAGCAGTAGCCGACCGAGCAGCACAGCCAGCAGCTGTGGTTTCAGTTGACGAGTGTGAGCACATGAGTTGGCGACCTTGCGATCGCTCAGACGTGCATGTCTGGGGTGCCGCGTACGGCATACGCCGGCAGGCGGGATTCCTTGAGGTACGTCGGGGAGAGCGAGAGGCCGAACCGCTGCTCGATGATGCCGAGGGTGCGCCGATAGGTATCCGTGTAGGGCTCACCTTCGGGAGCGATGAGCGTTTTCCCGTCGGGCTGCAGCACGCACCCACTAACGAGGTCGGGAAGCAGCAGGTCAGGCTCCCGACCCCATCGCCACACTTCCTCGCCCAGCCCGAAGCCACACAGTTCCACGCCGTCCCGAGCGTAGAAGACTGTTGCCGGCGGGTGCTCTTGCATCGGCACGTAGTGGACGGCTTCGACGCCCCTCCGGGAGATCTCCGCCAAACGCTCCCCGCCGGTCGAGTCCCCGTACTCCAGAGCGAATGCCCAACCCTCCTGCACTCCGACGCGTATGACACCGTCGCCTTCCTCGCCTGGTCGGTACCACTCACCTAGGTCCCAGGCCTCGGCGTCGGTGATCGGCTCGGTCGCGCCGTCCCGGTCGCCTCCCATGCGCACCGCCAGTTCCTGCGCGGATATCCCCCGTACGAACACCACGCTGGACATCCAGTGCTCCAGATCGACCAGCCAGCGAATCCCGTCGTGCATGTCTTCGCCCTCCACCCATAAGACAGTGGGTGCACCCTATGCCGCACCACCGACAAGGCGATCCCGTCGCGCAGCGCCAAGGAGCACGCCGTCGGTCAGGAACCGCTGGGGCAGCCGCTGTCCCCGCTCAACTGCCGCTCCGGCGGCGGCCGGTTGGGGGCGGGGACGTATTCTCGCTGGTTGTGACGGTGCGAAGACGACTGTGGGATGCGGCGGCCTGGATGGCATGGGCGAGAGGTGCTGCGGCCCCGTGGCACGGAGCTGCTCTCGACGAAGCCGATCGCCTCGCATGGGAGGGTTCGTTCGAGGCGGCGGAGGCACGGGCGCGTCGCGGCTTGTGAGGGTGTGCGGCGCGATCGGCGGCCTGTCGTTGTCTGGGAGGGCCGGTACTACGCCGTTCTGGGGGCGTTTCTCCACGGGCGGCGATCGGCGGTGCTGCCTGAACTTGAAGGCCTGATCGCCGGACTGGAGCAGTTGGCCGGCGCGGACCGGCGGCTGCTGGTGCAGGCCCGGATGATCCGCGCGTGGGTGCTGATCGACGAGGGACGGCCTGCCGAGGCGGAGGTCGAGGCCGAGGCCGCTCTGCGGACGCTGACGCGGATCACCCACCTGAACAATGACTGGGAGCTGGAAGTGGGGGCTCTGGTCTGCCTGGGGGACGTCCTTTGCGCACTGGGCCGGCACGAGGAGGCGGAGGTGATCGTCCGCGGGCATCGGCTGCGGGCCGAAGGACACGCGGCGACCGGCCTGCATTTTCTGTTGCTGCACAGCCTCTCGGGCCAGGGGCGTCATGAGGAGGCGCTGGCTGAGTCCGGCAAACACTGTCCCACGGTGAGTCCCTACGACGCCGGGGCGTACGAGCTCGCCAGGGCCGTCGCCCTGCACGGCCTGGGCCGCCACGACGAGGCGAGGGACGAGGCGCAGCGTGCACTGACCGCGAGCGAACGCCACCTCCACCCGAGCCACCCCCGGGTCGGCGAGATCCGAGTGCTGCTCGCGCTCATAGCCCCCGCCTGACACGACGGGGTCTTCCAGATCCTGATGTCCACCTGCCGGGCCTGCGGGCGCCGGCGGCGGATCCCTCGGCGCCCGCAGGCATGGGTTCGGCTGTGTGACGTCGATGCCGGTTCGGTGCACGGAATCGGGCCGTGCGGTGCAGAACACCTCGCGTACGGTGCAGGCATGCTCTCGCCAACACCTCTCGCGACGGCCGCCACCGACATGCCCGGCACCGGTTTCTGCTTCCCTGCGGGAGAGTGATGGGCCGGGCCTCGCGCCGCCGGGCCGAACGCCTTGGCATGGACGGACGGCCGGTGGTCGGCGTCATGGAATGGGACGGCAGCGTCAGCCGGCCCGACCGTGTGGGTGCAGACCGTACCCATGGCTTCGTCAGCCGGACTCGGACTGCTGGTAGAGACGTTGCGCGAAGGCGCCGAGCGCTGTTCCGTAGCTTGCGTTCCCGTCACCGCTGATGTTCACCGCGACGACGGTTCCCTCCGCTGCGGTGTCGCCCGAGAGGTAGGGGCCGCCGCTCGAGCCCATCCCCATCAGGCAGGGGACGCGCAACAGTGTCTTGCCGGACGCCCATGTGGTGACACCCGAGCAGTGCAGGACCCGGTCGGTGTACGGGTAGCCGAAGAAGTGAGCCGACCGGCCCGGTTCCGCAAGGAACGAGATGGGCTGGGCACCGGTCACCTCCGATATGTTCCGCCCGTCGCGGCCGGGGTTCATCTCCAGCATCGCGACGTCCAGGCCGTCCTTCTGCCAGTTCTCGGCCATCCTCACCCGGCGCACGGTGAAGCCACCGTGCGGTCCCGTCCCGTTCTGATAGCCCGGAACGAAGTAGAGGCCGTTGTCCCAGGTGGCCGCCCTCGCCGGAGCTCCTTCGACCGACGTCCTGACGCAGTGCGCCGCAGTGATCACGGTGCGGACGCCGACGACGGTCGCGGTGCAGGCACCGGAGTTGCCGTCCGCGCCCGCGGCGTACAACCGGCCGACCGTGCGGGCAATCGAGCCACCAGCAGTCCAGGCGGGCTGGACCAGGTCATCTGTGGCGTCGTTGCGGGCCACGGCTGCCATGCCGCCCCCCGTCCAGTGGTCCTCAGCGGCGATGCGTTCGCTCCCAGCACTGGCGTCGTCGTGCACCACAATGCGCGTTTCAACGGACGCCGGGCCGTTACGTCCTGCCGTCATGACCGCGTCACAGCCTGTGGCTCCCCACAGGACGAGAACGGCCGCGCCTGCGACTGCCCATCTGCCACGCGCGTCTCTCATGTCCCCCACACCCTCAATCCCGGTCCTGGTTCATTTCCGGGCCTTTGAGGCTGTGCCCTTCCCGGTCGTGGTTCACCGTCCGTACGAGGTCAAACCCTCGCGGGAGCTTACGACAGAGCCGACGCTGTGGGGCCGCCGGCCCGGTGTGCCGCCTGCGCCAGGTGCTGGCCCACAGCCCCAAGGTGTCGAAGCGGCCGCCTGCTGAAACGATCGTCCTCGGCGGGGGTGCCCTACGGCGGCAGACTGGGCCGGTATGCCACGGAGGACCCGGACCGCTACGCGGTCCTGGAGCCCGGCCGCCAGTATGTGATCGCGGTCCAGTCCGGATCGACCACGGGTTCCGCGGGAAGTGAGGCGTGGGCCTGGTACGCCGAGCCAGCCGAACGGGGCCTTGCGGGGGAGCGGGAACCCTGGCAGAAAGCGATCGCCACTCCTGCCGAGGCAGCCGCCGGCAGCGCGTGCGAGGACATCAACGTACCGGCGGGCTGACAGGGCACCCGCCGCCCTTCGGACGGACTGCTCCCGGCCCCCGTGGCGCTGTCGACCGCGGGCAGGCCCGGCTGCCGTCACACGTCGCCGGTACCGCCCCGGTCGACAGCATCCAGCTGCTCCGCACCGCGCGGTGGACAGCACGACCGGGCCTCGGCCGTGTAGTTCAGGGGCAGCTCGCAGTGGTGGGAGCCGCAGCACGAGCAGATGAATCCGTGATCGGTGGGCCCTGAAGGGGAGGGCAGAGGGCGGCTACGACAATCCGACGGTGGGGAGGGACCGACGCACGGGATGGCCGTCGGCGCCTTGGGTCAGCCAGGAACCGTCGCCCAGGGGCTCCCCCTCGTACGGGTTGCTCACGCCGAGGAGCGCGCCGGTGCGCACATCGACAAGGTGGTGGCGGAACCACTCCTCCTCGTCCTCGCGTTCACCGCCCAGGGTGACGACGGCCGTGTCCGGGGTCAGGTAGCCACCGCTCCATTCCACGTACGTGTCGTCCGGGTCGTACCCGAAGGCATCGACGGGCAGGGTGAACTGCACGTCCCCGCTGGGGTGGTCGTGGAAGGCGACGTCGCCCTGATCGTGGTCGACGCTCATGAACTGCCGCCCACCCGGAGCCAGGTCGATCAGACAGCGGTCCGGCCACGGGTACATCACGAACCGCGGCGCGCCGTCGGCGCCGATCACACCCCTGAGGACGACGGCCCCGTCCTGGCCCTCACCGATGGTGAGGTACACACTGCCGTCGACCGGGTGCGTGTGGTGGACACTGCCGTGTCCGGCAGTCTCCACCTCCCGCCGGGCGAGCACCTCTCCGCTGTCGGTGTCGTACACGACCCACTGGTCCGCGACCCCGCGCTGTGCCATCACGTCCGGCCGGTAGACCCACACGGTGCGGCCATCGGGGGACAGCGAACAGCCGGGCCGATGGCCGTGACGCACGTCGGAGTGCGGTGCGAAGGCAGACACCCACATCGGGTCGCCGGAGCGCGTGAGGCAGACGACCTCGTTCAGCGTGGTGTACACGACCCGCTCCAGATCGGCCCGGACCACGGACTCCTCGACCGCGTCGCCGACGCGCGGCCGGAACACCACGGCGGGCTCCAGCGGTCCGAAGACCTCGGGGTCCACCGCGTAGGCAAGGATCAGCCCGTTGCGGTGTCGCGCGATGACCTTCCAAAGCCGCCCGGAGTCCATCCACTGAGGCTAACCACCAGCTCAGCCCGGCCGACAGCCGGGCCCGGCACATCAGGTCTACGCCCACGGCACCGGCAGGCTCCGGGGGTCGACCGGCCCGGGTACGAAGACGGGGAGCCCGACTGGTAGAAGAGGTCGATGTCAGCCTCCTCCCCGCCGACGCACCGGTCGCCCGCCCCGTGCGGGGCGCGCGCTGCCGTCCGGAGCAGGGCAGCGGTCCGCATGCGGGTAGGACCACAGGATGCCTGTTTCCCGCGATGGCGACGGTACGGGCGGAGACGGTTTTGCGTGCCGAACTGGGCCCGGCAGCGTCGATGCCCTCCGCGCTCAGGCGCAGGACCAGGTCCGTGCCGAGCTGCGGGAGTTCGCCCGGAGCGTGGGCGGGCGCGATCATGAGACAGCCCGGCTGGGCAACACCGACCCCCGGCCGCACGCGCACGGCCGGACGGGGCTGCGCCCCGGACTGCGCGCCCCTGGCCTCGTTGACTTCAAGCGACGGTTCTGGCACAGATCTTGGGGAGTCGTCGCGGAGAGTCATCGCGGTGTTCGAGGACGGCCGTCGTCCAGTTGGGGCGTCTACTCGGCGAATCCAGTTGCTTGGCTGGCGCGGCCCGTCGTTCATCCGTCCGAATGTTCGCGGTGCAGGTACTCAGAGCGGGACTGGAGGATGTCCAGGGCCTCATGGATCGAGCAGCCGAGGTGGTCTCGGAACAGCTTGATGGCCTCGATGTTCCTGCCGCTGAGGATCTCCTTGTCCGCGAAGGAGAGCGGGCCGGCCGTCCAGGGGGCGGACGCGGGGTCTCCGCCTGGCCAGTCGACGTCGGTCAGCGTGGCGAGCAGGCGGCCGTCCGAGAGCGCCACCGCCACGTCCATGTCGCGGGCCGCTTTCTCCGTGAAGGCAACGGGTGCTGTGTGGTCCAGGAGAAGGACGAAGTGCTGGGCAATACGCTGCCACCACTCATCGAGTTCGCCGTCGCCGTCCAGGCGCAGGTTGGAGTTCCAGGCTGCCTGGGCGAGAACCGATACGAACAGCCCGAGGAAGTCCGACTTCAGCAGGTCGTCCGCGTGCTCGATCAGAATCGCGAGGTCCTGGTTCCCATGACCGGGACCGTGCCAGTCGTGGAGGCAGTCCACAAGCGCATCCCAGTTGTGGCCGAAGTAGCCGGGGAACGACAGCTCCCGGGCGAAGGTACGGAAGACGGACGCCGGATCCCGCATTTCCCGGCCGTCCAGCCGCAGGACCAGACCGTTTCGCTGCACGAGCGCGGCCGTTTCCGACGCCAGCCATGGGTCGGCCGGGGAGGTGAACACGACCCATGGAGAGCGGTGTTCCGTCAGAGTGGGCTTGATCATCATGGGAGATCCTTGCACGGCATGTGCTCGGAGCCCGAGTGATTAACCCGGGGCTTTCACTTTGGGTCCGTCCGGATCGTGGGCGGGAACGCGAAAGTGCCTTCTGACCTGGGACGATGAACCTTGTCTCGGGGTTCTGTCGGTCCAGGTGGAAGGCACTTTCTGCGTGCAGGGTATCGGTTCGCGTCCCAAGCTCCATGTCTCCACCGACGGT
>NZ_LBMK01000002.1:2185264-2195346 GCF_001005295.1 Streptomyces yangpuensis
TCGGGCCCTCACCATGCCCACCGGCCGACACGACCTCCAACAACCTCGCTCAGCCGCCCAGCAACCCCAAGTGAAACGGCGAGGCTAATACGGCAGTCGGACTTCGTGATCTGGCTCAGCTCGACGCGGTGAGTGCTGGCGTCTTCGCTGGTTGGGGCCAGTGCGTGCGTGATTGGCCCTAGCCTAGAAGTTCTTCGGCCGTCCGCCCGGGAGCGTCCCGCCACCACGGCGCCACGAGGCACAGCCGCACCAGCTCCGGCAGCCCGAGTGCGAGTGGGCCAGCCTCGTCGTGTACGGCGCGAAGGGCTTGTCGTTCACGACGAAGTCGGCCCAGGTCACGAGGCTGCCCCCGGACCCTGCTCGATGCGGTCCAGCAGGGGCTCCGCCCACTTCGGGAGGGCGGACGCCGCCGGGCGGGGCGGGCGGGGGTCGGAGGTGATGCCGAGGCCTCCCGCCGGGTCGCCGTACACGAACCGCTGGGACCACCCCAGCCAGGAGCGGACAAACAGGTTCGCGCTCCACGCCAGGGCCAGCGCGCCGCGCAGCCCGGGGACCTCGTACCAGTAGCTGGTGAGCACCACGGCGCGGGAGACCGCCTTGTCCGGGTCCCCCGGCCGGGAATCGGCGGTGAGCCCGGCGGCCAGCACCGATGCCGCGAACCGATTGTCGGCGAGCAGCCCGCCGCTGTCGCAGACGACCGCGTCCAGCAGGTCCGCCGGGAGGCCGGCGGCGGCATGCTCCAGCCTCGCCAGCAGCGCGGGCAGGCCCGGATCGCCGACCGCCTCCGGGTCGGGAACCACCCTCAGGTCGGCCGGCAGCCGCTCGTCCCCCGTGCGGGCGGCCAGCAGGTGCACGTACGCCAGCGCGCGCAGGGTCTGCCAGCGGCAGAGCGTGTCGAGCAGCTCGGTCCGGGAGTTGCGGAAGGCGAGCCGCACCGGCCAGTCGGCCGCCCGGACGTCGTTGCCGAGCGCCCGCAGCTCCGCCGGCAGCGGGGCCGGGAAGACCCGGCTCTGGCCGGGGTCGTAGGACGGCTCGGCGTGGTAGCCCGGCCAGCCGGGTGCAGGATCGCGGGGGATACCGCTGCGGCTACTCATTCACTTCGTCCCCCTTCGGGGTCCGCCACTTCGCGGTGTCCTTGCCGTCCCGCGGAGTGATGTAGTTGGAGAGGTCCTCCGGCTCGATGTGGTACGCGTGGATCATATGGTCCTGGCGGATGATGGCCACCGGCCTGGACGGGTCCAGGGTCTTGTCGATGATGATCCGCGCCCCCGTGTCGCTGTCGACGTAGTTGGCCGGCGATTGCAGATGGCCCCGCAGGTACTTCTCCAGTTTCACCTCGTCTTTCCCGATGCCCTGCAGGTAGTGGTTGTCCTTGCCGCTCTCCGCCTCGTTGAGCTGGTGGTCGACGCCCTGCGCCGCCCGGGTGCTGTCCGAGTACGGGGCCAGCCCGAAGGGGTCGCACCACCCGTGGGGGTTGGCGACGTACGCCACCGGGTTGGGGGCCGCCGCCAGGCCCAGCGGGTCCGGGCTCAGGTAGCGGGCGGTCTCGGGGTCGTACGTGCGGAAGTAGTTGTGGTGCAGGCCTGATTCGGCGTCGAAGTACTGGCCGGGGAAGCGCAGCGGCGTGTAGGCCGTGGCGTCCCGGTTCCAGGCCGTGGATCCCCACAGTGTGGAGCGGCTGCGCCAGGCCAGTCCGCCGCGCTCGTCGACGAGTTCGGCGGGTGCGCCCACCAGGTCGGTGACGATGGCGTAGAACCGCTCGTCCACCACCTCCTGGCTGGCGCCCAGGATCCGCTCTGTCTGCGCGAGCGGCTGCAGGCCGCGGTGGTCCCAGGTCACGGCGATCCCGCCGGCCTCCTGCGCCGCGGCGGCGGTCCGCTGCTCGCACAGCACGGTGCCGTCCCAGGTGAAGACCGTGCGCTCGGCCACCTTCAGGCCGTCGGGCGTCATCCGTTCCTTCGCCGTCCGCCGTCCCAGCGGGTCGTACGTGTACCGCCAGCGCGTCCCGTCCGGGGTGGTGACGGCCGTAATTCGGTCCTCGGCGTCCCACTCGTAGCGCCAGGTGTCGGGCTTGCGCGAGAGCCGGGCCCTCTGGCGGAGCACGACCCGGCCGAGGACGTCGTACTCGTGGCGGACCCGGCCCGCGCCGATCAGCCGGGTGCCCTCGTAGGTGCGCGGTCCGGTGGCTTCCCCGCCTCCGGGATGGGCGCCGGGCCAGTACGCGGAGGTCTGGTTGCCCACGTCGTCGTAGGCGTAGCGCTCGGTCCAGTTACCGGCGTGCACCGCCGTCACCCGGCCGCGCGGGTCGAGGTCGAAGCTGCGCGGGCCGGCCAACAGATCGTCGACGCCGGTCAGGACCCCGTCGGACCGGTAGGTGTAGCCGCGGCGCTGCACCACCCCCTGTCCTGCGCCCGTGAGCCGCTGCTCCACCAGCCGGCCGGTCTCGTCCCACGCCTGGTCGAGGGTGACGGCGTCGCCGTAGGTACGGCTGAGCTCCTGGCCCGCCGCGTCGTGCGTGAAGCCGATCCGGCGGCCGGACGTGGTCAGGGCGTCGTAGCGGCCTGCGGCGTCGTACGCCCAGGCGGCGACGGCGCCCGTGGGGGTGGTTCGGCCGGTGCGGCGCCCCATGGCGTCGTAGGTGTAGGTGAGGGTGCGGCCGTCGACCGTCTCCTGGAGGATGCGGCCTGCCCGGTCCCGCAGCCGGGTCAGCACGCTGTCCCCGCACACCGCGACGGCGAGCCGGTCGAAGACGTCGTACTCGTACGTCGTCACCGTGCCGCCCGCGTCCTTGCGGACGGTGTGCCCCAAGGCGTCGCGCTCGTACGTGATCCGCTGCCCGAGGGCGTCGGTGCGGGTGACGAGCCGGCCCGCCGGGTCGTAGGCGTAGTCGAGCACACGGCCGTCGAAGTCGGTCTCCCGGATGAGCCGGCCCGCCGGGTCGTAGGTGTACTCCCAGGTCATGCCCTGCGGGTTGCGGACCCCGGTCAGCCGCAGCTCGGCGTCGTATGTGTATGCGTGGCGCGTGCCGTCCGCGTCGGTCCGGGCGGCGAGCAGGTCGAAGTGGGTGTACTCGAAGTGCACCCCGCCGCCGTTGGGGCCGTCCCTACGGGTCAGGCAGTTCCCCTCGCCGTCATACGTCCACGAGCGGCGCCGGCCGTCCGGGTCCGTCCGGTGCAGCGGCTTGCCCTCCACCGTCCATTCCATGCGGGTGACCGCTCCCAGGGGGTCGGTGACCGCCGTGACCCGCCCGAAGGCGTCCCGCTCGTACGTGGTGGTGGCGCCGAGCCGGTCGGTGACGGCGAGCGGCAGCCCGGCCCGGTCGGTGCGGATCCGCGTGACCGCCCCGCGGGGGTCGGTGACGGTGGTGAGGTGGCCGCTCTCGTCGTAGCCGAAGCGGGTGACCGTCCCGTCGGGGCGGCTGACCGCGGTGCGGTTTCCGCGCTCGTCGTAGGTCTGGTGGACGACCGATCCGTCCACGGCGACGACCTTGACCGGCCGGCCGAGGTCGTTGTACTCGGCGCGGGCCTCCCGGCCGTCGGGCCGGACGTAGGAGACCATGCGGCCCGTGTCGTCGAAGGTGCTGCGGGTGGTGTGGCCGAGCGGATCGGTGAGCGCGGTCCGCCGGCCGCCGCTGTCGTACTGGTATCGGGTGACCGCGCCGAGCGGGTCGGTCTCGGCCACCACCCGGTACCGGTCGTCGATCAGGTACTGGCGGGTATGACCTGCGGCGGTGGTCACACGCGTCACCCGGTGGCGGGTCTGCGGGTCCACGTCGTCGTAGCGGAAGGTGAGGGCGATGTGGCCCGCCTCGCCGGCCTCGGCGACACACCGGTCGAGGTCGTCGTAGGCGTACTCATAGCGGCGCTCGTTCGTATCCGTCCAGGAGGTGATGCGGGCGCGGTCGTCGTAGGTGAACCGCAGAGGCAGACCGGAGGAGTTGGTGACCTCGGTCAGGTTCCCGTCGGTGTAGCCGTACGCGAGGACGCGGCCGCCGCCGGACAGGTGCAGGGCCGTAATCCGGCCGCCTTCGGTCTCGAAGTGCAGCCGGTAGCCGCCCGAGTGGGTGAGACCCAGCGGCGTGCCGTGCTCGTCGTACTCGAAGACGACGTGGTTGCCGTTCGGATCCTCGAACTGGGCGATCGGCGCGATGCCGTTCTCGGCGCCGTCGGCCGGCGGGACGAAGCGGCGGACGGCACCCGTCAGCGGGTCCGTCAGCGTCCAGTCGCCGTCAGGGGTGCGTGCCAGCGGGTGGCGCGGGCCCGACGCCGACACCGGCAGTACGGGCACACCGGGCGCGGGATGCGGATAGCCGACGAGGAGGCCGTCTTCGGAGACCAGGACGACGCCCTTGGCGTCGATCTCCAAGTGCTGGTCGATCGTGGAGGACCAGGTGGGGCCGAACCAGCGGCCCGCCCGGTAGCCGGACTCCGCACGGCGCGTGAACGCGAACGGGAACGTGCCGGGCAGGACCACGTCCGTCTGCGGGAGGTACATCCGGCCGGTGGCGAGGTCGACGGGGTCGGTGCCCTCACTGGCCTTGTCCGAGTCGGGCCGCTCGCCGTGGTGCGGTCCTTTCCCGTCCGTCTCCTTGCGGCCCGGGCCGTCCGTCTCCTTGCGGCCCGGGCCGTCCAGGTCGTCCAGGTGCTTCGCGGCCGTGCCGGCCTTCTTCCCGGCGCCGAGGCCCTTGGTGCCGGCGAGTTCCGGGAGGAATTTGCCGACGCCTTCGGTGGGGTCCTTCATGAAGTCGTCGAGCATCTGCTTGCCCGTGCCTATGGGGTCGTTGACCGCCACGAGCAGGCCGGCGACCGTCGAGTTGAGGTTGGTCCGGTACTCGGCGGGGTGGGTGAGGTTGTACGGGTCGAACGGGGTGACTGCGCGGACGAAGTTGGCGAGGCCCGCCGTTCCCTTGAGGACGCCCCCGGCCAGGTGGGTTTCCGCGATCTCCAGGTAGTCCATGCCGTCTTTGAGCTGTTCGGCGTACGAGGGCTTGGGCGGGGCGGCGTCGCGGGCCGCGCGGACCGCCGTACGGGCCGTCTCCGCGACCTCGTTGCGCTGCTTGCGCGCGGTCTGGAGCTTGTCGTCGGCCGCCTTGAACAGCGGATCGGCGGGGTCGGTGAAGTCGTCGGCCGGCCGCGGCGGCAGCGTGTCCTTCTCGGCCTTCACCGCCGCCTTGTAGTCGATGATCGACTTGTTGTAGGCGGTGCGCGCGTCCTGAGAGACCTTCTTGGCCCTGTTGTACTCCTCCAGGGCCTCCTTGGCCTGGCCCTGTGCCCACTCCACGGTGTCCGCGAACCGGTTGATCGCGTCGGCGGCCTTGCCGAAGGCCTCGGCCGCCTTGAACCAGCGCGGCGGCTCCTTGGCTATCGCGTCCCGGAACGCGTTCGCCGACGCGCCCTTCAGGCCGTCGCCTTCCAGGGCCTTCAGGCCGTTGCCAACGAGTGTGAACGAGAGCTCGAAGTCACTGAGGTGCGAGACCTGCGCGCGGATCTTCGACACGCTGCCGTAGACCAGCTTGTTCGGGTCCTCGGTCTGTCCGAGCTCCAGCTCGGAGACGTCCGCGCCGAGCTGGTTGGCGGCCGATCGGCTCTTGTCACGGACCCAGTCGCCCGCCTCGTCCAGGCCCACCTTCTCTGCCGCGCCGGCGACCTTGTCACCGCCCCACTCGACCGCGTCGCCGAGGTCCTCGGCCCGGTCCTCGACCCAGTCCTCGGCCGAATCCGGTACGAAGTCCCTCCAGCCCATCAGTTACCGCCCCCGCCGGCCTGGTCCAGCAAGTCCTTGATCGAACCGATCCTCCCGCTGGAGGTCACCTTGTCGCCCGTCTCCGACCAGGTCTGCTTGATGTCCGCGTCGCTCTTCTCGAAGGACTCGTCGCTGTAGTCCGGCTTGTAGACGTCCGCCCGCCAGATGTCGTCCCAGCTCTTCTGCTCGATCTCGTCCTCGCTCGCGTGCGGATTGCCGTACGCGNCTTGTAGACGTCCGCCCGCCAGATGTCGTCCCAGCTCTTCTGCTCGATCTCGTCCTCGCTCGCGTGCGGATTGCCGTACGCGGCATTGGCGACCACCTTGAAGGCGCCCTGCAGGTACTGCTCTTCCTCCCACACCATCCCGGCCGCGATCCCGAGGTTCCCGGCGAGGGTGCTGGCGTTCTGCACGAGACTGCGCACGCCCCACTCCCAGCGCTCGCAGAAGTCCTCGAAGTCGGTGGCCAGACCCGCATGTCCGGCCTCCATCCCCGTCATCGACAGATCACTGAAACCGGCACCCTGGGAGGCGCCGGCCGCGTCCGACGACTCGCGCAACTCGGCAATCGCCTTGCGCAGACCGTCCTGGATGTTCCTGACCGCTATCGGCGAGACCTCCAGGTCCCCGTCGCCCGCCATCAGACGGCAGCCGCACGGTGGGGCTCGGCGTCCATGGCATACGCGTCGGGAACAATGCCCATGACCGGCGGGAACAGCATCGAACCGTCCTCGTCCGCGACATCGACCGCCACACCGGTCGGACCCTCCACCGCGGGAATCACCGCGTCGACCAGACGGGCACCCAGGATCGACAGGTACTCCCACTCGTGAACACCGCCTCCGGCACCCCGCGCCACCGCGAAACGCGCCAGCGCCTCCTCGTCCGTGAACGCGTAGATCCAGCGGATCCCGCCCTGCCACCCCGACATCAGACCGCCGTCATTACCCTCCGACAGCGGTACCAGCAGTGCGGTGCGGCGGAATTCCCCCAGCAATCGACCCGCTTGCCCCGAGCCGCCCCGCACGGCGGCTATTTCCCCGGCCAGTCCCATAAAGTGCCCCGTTCTCCGAGGGAGCCCGACTCGGCAGCCCTCAATTCGCATACGTTACGCGGGCGGTCAGGACCCGAGCAGCACTGCCCCCGCGCTCCGCACCGCCGATGGCCCGGACCTCTCCAAGGAGACGTCGCCATCCACTCGTGGCGGTCGCCGCTCCGGCCGCGCGGGCGGCGGCGACAGCACTCGTCGGCGGCCGCCCCTCGGGTGCCTCGCTACTCAGGCCGTTCCGGCCCTGCGGTCGGTGCCTTCGCTGTCCGCCCTCATCGCCTTGAACAATGCCGGCACACCGGCCGGGTCCACCTTCGTCCGGGGCAGCGCCACGCAGCCCGTGGTGACCGCCACGACGACCGCGGGCCACTGGGCTCCGCTGCCGATGATCTCGGCCAGAACCGAGAGCACGATGACGGGGGCCGCGACAGATGAGTGCATGTTCATGGTTTCCTCGCCTTCAGACGCTGAGCGCCGCGCTTGAACGTTTGCGCAGGTCGGGGCGTTGCGGTACGGGCCACCGGAGTTGCCTGCCAACCGGCAACGCGGACCATCGGGGTGTGCCGCCGCTCACCGTGTTGCCAGGTGCGGAAAGCCGACGTGCGGGGAATGGAATCTGCCAGGGGCCGGGCGCATGCCGACGGGGGAGGGGTTCTCATGTCGGCAGGACGCCCGAGACAGCAGCAGATCCTCGAGTACGCCGCGCTGCTGCAGTCCGTGCTGGAGCGTTACCTCTCCTCCCGCGGCACACCGGCCCCCAGGCGGCCCGGGGAGTGAACGTGGACCCGTCCACGCTCTCGCGCTACCGGCACGGTGAGCGCCTGCCACCGTCCGAGTTCAACGAAGCACTCCAGGCATTCCTCACCTCCCAGGACTTGCCAATCCCGGTGGCGGACTACCAGCGGCTCACCTCGCTGCACGCCAGCGCGCAGGCGGCCAGCCTCAGCCTGACCCACCAGCTGGGCCTCAGGAAACAGGAGATCCACGCGCTGCAGACCGCTCAGCAGGTGCTGGCCGAGGACAACCGCACGCTGCAGAACCAGCTGGAGAAACACGCCCGCGATCTTGTCGCCCTGCAGGACCGGAGCGACCGGGAGCTGGAGAAGGCCGCAGCCAGTTACCGCAGGACCCTGGACGTACTCGGCTCCGTGCGCCGCCGGATGGCCCAGGCCGAACGGGAGCGGGACGACCGCTTGGCCCGCACCACCGGGCATGCGTGCCGCCCGCACATGCTGCGCCACTCGGCGGCAACCCGCTGGCTGCGCGGCCGATGTCAGTGGCCGGCGGCAGGATGGACGCGTACCACTGATCCAGCATCACCACGAGGGGTTTCCCATGTCCGTTGCCGAGTCCGACACCGCGTCCGTCCGCTTCCCCACCGGCTGGTGCGCCACCGACCTGGGCCGGTTCCGCCCCTGCGACTCCACCTACGAGGTCTACCCGCTGGACAGCCTGCCGCCGCTGGACGCCGTGGGACTCGACGGCGGGTTCGGGTGGATGGACGGCGTGAGTGGCGGGCCGTCGGAGCACGCGGCACACCTGGCGGCCCTCGAAGGGGAGCTGGCGGTGGCCGGACTCACGCTGCCCTCGGACTTCGCCGTGTTCTACCGCGACGAGCGACTGTGCCGCGCTTTCGACGAGGTGTCGGTGACGGCCTGTTGGAGCGATCTGTCTCCGGCCCTGCGCAGCCCGGCCGAGGAGGGCGCCCGTCTCGTGCGGTTCCTGCGGGACCAGCAGGACTGCGTCATCTGGTACCTGTACCTGCGGTCCTCGGGGGAGGCGTTCGTGGTGTGCTCGCACCTGGAGCTGGAGTCCGCCGAGGCCTGGGCGGCACAGGAGGGGGCGGACGGGTTCCAGGAAGCTGCCGCCGGCTCGCTCATACGGTGCGCCGGTTCCTTCGAGGAGTTCGCGTACCGCTTCGTCGTGGAGAACGAGCTGTGGATGCAGCTCAACTCCGCCGGCTCGCAGGGGCGGCTCGCTCCCCGCCTCCAGGCGTACGCCGACCACTACGCGGCCACCGTCGCCTGACCCGCCGGTCCGGCCAGCGCCGGCGCCGGCGGCGACCGTCGTCGGCGTTCACCCTGCCGGCCCCCGGCGCCGAGCGCGCCGACGTGGTGCCGTTCGACGCCACCGCCTGGGGCGAACGGCACCTGGCTGTGGAATGGCTGGTCGCGGTAGGCGGCGACCGCATCGCCCACACCCTGGAGAGGGCCGAGGGCGTGACGGCGGTGAAGGGCACACTCATCGACGAGGACGACCGGCTGGTCGTGGGGCTGCGGTCGGCCGTCCCCGCCGGGGCGGCCTGCTGCTGGTGGGCGCGGTGTCCGGCTTCGCCGCACTGCGGTCGCGCCGCCGGCCGACGGCGGCCGCGGCACCCACCCCGTACTCGGTCCGGGATGCCGAAGGCCCCCGGCGCGGCGGAAGGCACCAGCCGCACCGTTCACAGCGGAGGGTAGAAACAGCCGGCCAAGCCCCGGTACCGCCCCGGTCGGCAGCATCCACCACGCCGTGGCTTGCTGCCTCTGCCCCTCCACACGCCGATGCCAGCCACGTCCCGGCCCATGCCGGCACCGCGAGCCGACGCCCGCCCTTCCGCGACTGTCCCGCCCTGTCCCACGAGGCGTGTACAGAACTGCACAGGGTCCTTTGGGCGGCGGGTTCGTTGAACACGCCGACGGGGAGGGGAGCAGCATGTTGGACAGCCGTGCGACCGCCACGACCACTGCGACGGGGCCGGAGTGGCAGCTGGCCGCGGCGGCGGGTGGGGCTCTGCGGCAGGTGGGCGCCCTCGCGGCCGCGCTGCAGGAGGGCAGGTGGCCGGACGCCCGCCACGCGGCCGCCGGCCTGCGTGAGGCGCTCGACCGCCTCGACGCGCCCTGCGGCCAGGACCAGGATCTGCAGGCCCTCCCGGCGCCCGAGCGTCTTGCTGCCCTGCTCGAAGCAGCCGGTCACCCGCTCGCCCTGGTGCGCACGCTCCTTGAGCGCGGCAGTGTCGACGACCTCCACGCTCAGGCGCAGGACCAGGTCCGCGCGGACTTGAAGGAGTTCGCACGGACGGTAGGCGGACGCGATGACCTGCTGCGCCGCGCGGCCAGGCTCGGATTGTCGGAGAGCGAGACCGCCCGCGCCGCTGGAGTCTCCCGAACGACGGTACGCACCGTGGCGGGTAAGGGTGCTGTACGGAGCGGGGGGCCGGAACTTCCTGCGCAGGCGACTGATGGCGAGAGGGGTGGGGAGCGGTGGACCGGACGTTGAGGGACCTGGGTGCGGCGCACGCGGGTTCGGGGGGGGGG
>NZ_LBMK01000002.1:2195354-2196703 GCF_001005295.1 Streptomyces yangpuensis
GGACGGGAGCGAGCCGGGGCCGGTGTACTTCTGCGTGGGCAGCGGATCGTACGTGCCGTCGTCGACGGAGTGGCATGCGTACGACGGCCGGTTCGGCCGCCCGAGGGCCGCTCTCCTGCGCGGTGCCTGCGCGTGCGGGTGGCGTGGTGCGGCCGAGTACCCGCTCGACTGGACCGTCCTCGACGACAAGCCCCTGTACGAGGCGGACGTTGATCTGGCCGGGCCGATCGCGGACTACCAGGCCCACCTCACCGTGGTCCGGGACGCCACCGTCCCCCCTTCCCAAACCGCTCACCGTCCTGCTGACCGCCCTGACGGAGAACCTGGAGACCGCCGCGGTGAAGGACCCGCTCGTGGCGCTGAAGGCTATCTCGCTGCTCGGATACCTGATCTCCGAGGTGGGTGCGGACGCGGCGTTGGCGGTGCAGGTCGGCCGGATCCCGATGGAGACGGTCGCGACCGCGCTCGGCACGAGCGAAGCCGCCGCCCGCCGGTACGTGGACGGCTACCGCCACCCCTGAACCGAGGGCTCGGAACTTTCGGCCAGTGTCTGCTGTCCGGCAGTACCCCAGCAGCTGTAGAGCCGTGGGGTCAGCTGCTGGCCGCGTCGCGCAGTGCGACGGTCATGCGACCGAAAATGACGTCACGGATGTTGAGGTGGCGACCAGTGCGCAGGGCATCGCCGTGGTGGAGGCCACAGGGGAGGCAGCGCGCGACCCGCAGGCCGTCGGCGCCGAGAACCCCGAGCTCGTCACGACGCCGGTACGGATCGTGGAGTCGATGAAGGGGAAGTTCGCCCCGAGCGTCGGGGTGTCCCAGCGGGTAGAGCCCGGTGGGATGCCCGGCTCCTTCGAGGTGGCCACTTCCAACCGCGAGGTGATGATGAAGCCGGGGGAGCGGTACGTGATCGCGATCGGTCCCGGCGACCTGCAGGCCCGCCCTGGGACGACGGCGTTCGCCACACTGATCGAGCCCGCACACCGCGGTGCGGCCGGGGAGGCCGACTACTGGCGGAGCGTGATCGCGAAGGAACCCCCGAAGCCCGTCTGTGACGATACCGTCAGCTAGTGCCGGAGCAGGCAATGTCATCTGGCGAAACCACCACGCCGACGACCGGCGCCTACGCGCCGACGTGGACAGGGCCACTGTCGCCTGACACAGCTGCACCCCGACGGAACAAGGCGGTCCACAGGAACGTCACGCCGAACAGCGCTGACCCAGGCGGTTCCTCGCGCATGCGGCGCAGTTCGACCTCTGCCAGGTCGGAGAAGATCCAGCGCAGCGATTCGGGTGTGTAGGCGAGGCCGCCCTGCAAGTCGCGTTCACGGTAGAGGTCGGCGTCGGTGAGT
>NZ_LBMK01000002.1:2197238-2226054 GCF_001005295.1 Streptomyces yangpuensis
CGACCGGTCGGCATAGAAGCCGTCCCAGAAGCCCTTTCCGTCGCCTGTCACCAAGCGGCCGGCCTCGGATTCAGATGTGAAGAGTCCGTCCAGGAGCGCGAGAACGTCCTCGACGGTGCGTACGGTCCGGTCCATCCGGCCCCCCTTTCGACCGAGACCGATGATAGGAACGGCGGGGATTAAAGGCCAGGTCAGACGGCATATGGCGATCGGTGGAGTGGGCTACTGCGGCCCTCGCAGCAGGCAGGGAAGGAACCCTCCAGACCCCGACCCGACATTCGCCCACACACCCATCAGGGGGCAGGAAGGGACCATCCTCGGCCGTGCTGGGGACACCATCCCGACGAGTTTTCCAGCGGTGCCACAGGGCGAAGGTAGCCTGATGCGGCACCAGCAGGGGAAGGACGGCAGGCCCCGTCGTGGCCGCTGCTGTGCCACCGGGCGCGTGACGAAACAGGACTTCTGCCAGCCTGTCGCTGCGGCCGCGCGACGGCGGGCCGAGCCGTCCGACTGGGCACCGGCGTAACTCCCAAGGACACCCCGCGAGTGCGGGGAGCCGCCTCAGGACGGGCTGCTCCCAGCCCCCGTGGCGCTGTCGACCGAGGGCAGGACCGGCAGCCGTCACACGTCGCCTACACCGCCCCGGTCGGCAGCATCCAGCGCTGCGCTCCGGTCCTGCGAGTCAGGTCAGGCGCAGGTCGATCCAGGGCACGGTGTCGCTTTCGCGCAGCAGGTAGCGTTCGACCTCGATGAAGTCGTGCTGCTCGGCGAAGCGCAGTCCGTCCGGATTGGAGGCCAGCACCACGGTCTCGATGACCTGGGCGCCCAACGCGCTGGCCTGGCCCAGGGCACGCTGGTAGAGGCGGGTGCCGAGGCCGCGGCGGCGGTACTCGGGCAGGACGCGGGCGATGACCGTGGCGGTGGCGCCGTTGTCGCCGGTGGGCGGGCGCACGGTGGTGCAGCCGGCCAAGGTGTCGCCGAGGTAGGCGACCTCCATACGGTTGCGGTCGGCGCGGGCACGGACGTCGTCGAGAGACAGCACGTCCCCGGGGATGATCAGGTTGTGGACGTACTGCCAGCCGTGGATCGAGGCGTCGTCGTCCACCCCTTGGATGCGTAGGTCGGTCATCGGCCCAGCAAACCGGTGCGTGCCGCAGCGCGTCAACCGCGATTGCTGCGTGGGGAATTGCAGGTCAGGGCCGCGAACGGCGGTGCAGGGGAAGCGCGGGGCCTACCCGGGCGGTCACAGTCTCTGCGACGGGCCGGGCTCCGTCCCGGCCGGGCGGGACGCAGTACTGCCGGGGCCGCCCGGCCTCGGGCCGGCCCGGTGTGCTGCGCTTCGGCCCGCGGGTCAGGTCGATCCAGGGTGCCTGCGGGTGCGGACTCGGGGTCTCCATGGGGTCGGGGTCCATCCCGACTCTCTCGGCGAGCGCCTGGCCGCCTTCGGAGCCTGCCGAGCGCTGTGCGGGTACGGGGCCGCTTGCGAGACCGTGGACGCGCCGCCGGGCCGGCCTGGTGCTCGCGCGGCCATCCGCCGGTCGCTGCGTCGCGCACTGCCGGCGAGGTCCGTGCTGCACGCTCATGGGGGGCGGAGCACGCTCTCCTCCGACCCCGCAGACACCGAGCCCCTGGCCGGTACCGCGGCACCGGGGAGGGACGCGCTAGCCGAGATCCATCAGCATGCTGTCTCCGTCCTCGTGTGCAGCTGCGAATCTGCGGTTTGTTGTCACTGGGGGAGTGGCGGGTTGTCACTGGCAGCAGGGGTGTCGTGTGGTCTGTTTGCGGGTTCGGGGTGGTTGGTCCGGTGACACTGCACCGCGTCTGAAGTAGTGACAGGGGATGACGTTTTCCCTGGACAGGGTGTTGCAGGTTCCTTGAACGGGTTGTCCGGGGTGGTTTCGGTTGGTTGGGCGGTGCCACCGCTGATCCGTCTCCCGGGGCCGTGATGTGTTACCTGCTGGGGCCTGGTGGTGTCAGGGGAATGCGGATTGTGATGTCACCGGACTGCGGAACAGGGCTTGATGGGGGAGGGAGCCGCCCTGTGGAGGGGCAGGCGGATGGGGAGGGGGCCGAGATGGACGGGAGTACGTCGCAGGGCACCGGTGGCGGGGGCGATGCCGTTCCGGGCGGGCGGTTCCCGTCGGGCTGGCCCGCCGGCAAGCGGTGTCGCGTCTGCTGGCACTTCAGGCCAGGGGCGAGCTGGGAACGGAGCATGCCCGTCTCGTCGCTGCGGGGGCGGGGGTGTCCTTGCGGACGGTGTGGCGGTGGCTGGCCGCAGCCCGGCAGGAGGGCCGCGCCGACGCCCGCCAGCGGGAACATTTCACCATCACCGAGGATGTCCACGCCCGGCTGGTGAGGTGGTGTGGGAACGCCGCCGCGGTACACCGGGAGCTGCTGGCCGAGGCACGGGCCGCAGCCGGTACGGAGGCCGACGTCGCGCGTCTGGTGGCTCAGGTGCCGTCGTTGGCGACGCTGCACCGAGCGGTCCGCCGGGACCTGAACCCGGGACAGCGGGCGGCACTGGCGGGCGGTGAGCGGGCACGTCGTCGCCACGATGTCCACCTGCGCCGGCCGAGGGAGTGGCGCAACGCGTGCTGGGAGGGCGATCACAAGCATGTCCCGGTCGAGGTCGAACTCGACGGTGAGCTGGTCTTCCCCTGGGTGACCTGGTTCATCGACTGCGCGACGAACGCGATCACCGGAGCGGCAGTCACCCCGCACCAGCCCTCCAGGGACGCGATCCTGGCCGCGCTCAGGATCGCCCTGTCTCGCGACAGCGACGGCCCGTACGGACCGATCGGTGGTCTTCCTTCGCTCGTACGGATCGACAGGGGCCAAGACTTCCTGTCCGCCGCCGTCGCTTCCGCGCTTGCCGCGTTCGCCGTCCCGGTCTACCCGGTGGAGGCCTACCACCCTCATCTGAAGGGCACGGTCGAGAATCTCAACCGGTGCGCACAGAGGATGCTGTTCGCCTCACTGCCCCGCTTCTCCCACCGGCCCACGGACGGACTGCGTCCCCGTGACCGGTCCCAGGACACCACGCAGCCGCTGCCGTTCACCGCGTTCGTCGAGATCCTGCTGGACTGGGTGGCGTGGTGGAACACCGAGCACACCTCGCAGGCCCTGGACGGCCGTACCCCTCTGGTTGCGTGGGAGGCCGACCCGACGCCGGTGGAGGACGTGGACCCCGCCCTGCTGTGGGCTTTCACCCTCGAAGACGACGGCAGGGCACGCACGCTCACCACCAGCGGCGTGCGCTGGCGTAACAGGTACTACGTCGCCGACTGGATGACCGGAATGGCTGGCGACGGCCTGAAGGTGCGCGTCCGCCACATCCCGCATCACGATCACGAGATCGAGGTCTTCGCCGCCGCCACGGACATCTACCTGGGCCCCGCCTATCTGGCCGATGCGGCCACGCCTGAGCAGCGTGCCGCGCTGCGCCGCAGCCGGTCCGCGGAGAAACGCAGTCTCACACGGGCCCTGACGGCGGCGGGCCGCCGCCAGCGCGAGCGGTACTCGGCGGTCACCAGCGCTGAGCAGCCCCAGCGGCTGGGGGCAGTGACCGAGGCGGAGGCCGGCGTGGAGCTGGCGGCTGCCGGGCGGTCGGATCTGTCGCGGCTGGCGTTGCCGGACCTGATCCCGCCTGCCGCGCCGCCCGTCGGCTGGCGCACGCCGCCTTCCCTCGCCGCCCGCACCCGCCGCGCCCCTGCGGAAGCCACGACCGCTGACGTCCGCCCTGCTCAGACACCGCCGACACTCACCACCCCGACACGGCCAGCGCTCCCGACCAGGACGATGCCGGTACCGACACGAGCGGCGGGGGAGGCTCGCGGTGACAGCCTCCACCTACCAGTACGTCGATCTGCCCGATGCCCAGGTCGTGACGACGCGTGCTCTGCTGACCGCCAGGGAGAACATCGCGGACACGGTCGCGGCACGGGCGATGATGTGTATCCACGGGGGCGCCGGCTTCGGGAAGACCCTCGCGGTCAACACCTGCCTGCGCGAGCTGGAGGAGACAGCGGGCGAGGAGGTGTGCCGGGTCACCTTCCGCGCCCGCCCCACCGCCCGCGCCGTCCGCTACGAACGGGACTGTAAATCGTTCGGTGTAACTCCCGATCAAGGAAGATGCATCGATGACCAGTGAGAACGTGACCGAGGCCGTCGAGGCGGCTGCGCCGCAGCGGGCCAAGGCGGTGGATGACCGGCTGATCGACGAGTTGGTGTCCCGGGCTCAGGCCGAGGGCCTGCAGCTGACCGGCGAGGGCGGACTGCTCCAGCAGCTGACGAAGCGGCTGCTGGAGTCCGCCCTGGAAGGCGAGATCACCGACCATCTCGGCTATGACAAGCACGACCCGGCAGGGAAGAACGGCGGCAACTCCCGCAACGGCACCCGCGCGAAGACCGTCCTGACCGAGGTCGGGCCGGTGGAGATATCCGTGCCCGGCGACCGCGACGGATCCTTCGATCCGAAGATCGTCAAGAAGCGGCAGAAGCGCCTGACGGGCGTGGACGAGATGGTCATATCGCTGTCCGCGAAGGGCCTGACCATGGGCGAGGTCCAGGCCCACCTCGCGGAGGTCTATGGCGCCGAGGTCTCCCGCCAGACGATCTCCACGATCACCGACAAGGTCATGGACGGCATGGCCGAATGGCAGAACCGGCCCCTGGACGCCGTCTATCCGGTGGTGTTCATCGATGCGATCCATGTGAAGATCCGTGACGGAGCCGTCGCCAACCGGCCTATCTACGTCGCCCTGGCCGTCACCGTCGAGGGCCGGCGGGACATCCTGGGGCTGTGGGCTGGCGACGGCGGCGAGGGCGCCAAGCACTGGATGCACATCCTCACCGAGATCAAGAACCGCGGCGTGAACGACGTCCTGATGCTGGTCTGCGACGGTCTGAAGGGCCTGCCCGACGCGGTCGAGACCGTCTGGCCCCGCACCACTGTCCAGACCTGCGTGGTCCACCTGCTGCGGAACTCCTTCCGCTATGCGGCCCGCCAGGACTGGGACAAGATCGCCAAGCTCCTCAAGCCGGTCTACACCGCCGCGACCGAAGAGGCCGCACTGGAGCGTTTTGCGGAGTTCGCCGACGCCTGGGGCAGGAAGTATCCGGCGATCGTCCGGCTCTGGGAGAACGCCTGGGAGGAGTCCACCCCGTTCCTGCGGTTCGACACCGAGATCCGCCGCATCGTCTGCACCACGAACGCGATCGAGTCCGTGAACGCCAGGATCCGGCGGGCGGTCAAGGCCCGCGGGCACTTCCCGAACGAGACCGCCGCCCTGAAATGCGTCTACATGGCGATCATGTCCCTCGACCCCACCGGGAAGGGCCAGGCCCGCTGGACCATGCGCTGGAAGACCGCCCTGAACGCCTTCGACATCACCTTCGACGGCCGCCTCTCCGCAGCACGTCAGTAACCTCGAACACCCTGGTTACACCGTTCGATTGACAGACCCGGCACCGGGAAGACCTCCACCCTGGCGCTGCTCGCCACGGGAACCAGACGCCGCGGCCGCTACCTGGCCTTCAACAAGGCCATCGCGCTGGACGCCGCCAGCCGCTTCCCCGCCCACGTCACGTGCAAGACCGCACACTCCCTCGCCTACGCCGCGGTCGGCCACCGCTACCGGTCCCGCCTGGGCAGCGCACGCCAGCCCAGCTGGAAGACCGGACAAGCCCTCGGTATCACCAGACCCGTCCGTGTCGGAGACAACGACCTTTCGGTCAAGGTCCTCTCCCACACCGTCCTGAAGACCCTCTCCAGGTTCTGCTACTCAGCAGACCCCGCCATCACCAGCCGGCACATCCCGCACCTGCGCGGCCTGGACAACGCCGACCACCACAACCAACTCGCCGCCACCGTTCTCCCGTTCGCCCGCAAAGCCTGGGAGGACCTGCAGCGCCCCGAACAGGGTGTTGTCCGCTTCGAACACGACCACTACCTGAAGATGTGGGCCCTCTCCGAGCCGAAGATCGACGCCGACTTCCTCCTCCTGGACGAGGCACAGGACACCAACCCCGTGGTCGAGCAGGTCTTCACCGCCCAGCGCGGACACGCCCAGCTCATCATGGTCGGAGACTCCGCCCAGGCCATCTACGGCTGGCGCGGCGCCACGGACGTCATGACCCGCTTCGACGGCACCCCCCTGGCCCTGACACAGTCCTTCCGCTTCGGCCCGCACCTCGCCCGCGAAGCCAACCGATGGCTCGCCCTCGCCGGAGCACCCATCCGCCTCCAGGGCACCGAGGCCATCCCCACCCGGCTCGACACCGTCGAGACTCCCGACGCCGTCCTGTGCCGCACCAACATCGGCGCCATGACCCAGGTCCTCACCCACCTCCAGGCCGGCCGCCGCGTCGCCCTCACCGGCGGCGGGGAAAGCCTGCGCAGTCTCGCGCTCGCTGCCCGAGACCTCAAGAACGGCCGTCCCACCAGCCACCCTGAACTCTTCCTCTTCCCCTCCTGGGGTGAACTGCAGGACTACGCCGCCTACGACCCTGCTGGCGCCGACCTCCAGCCCTTCGTCGACCTGATCGACACCCACACCCCCGACGCGCTCCTGGCCGCAGTCAGCCAACTCGTTGACGAACAACATGCGCAGGTGACCGTCTCCACAGCCCACAAGGCCAAGGGTCGTGAATGGCCAACGGTACAGATCGGCAACGACTTCAGGCCACCAAAGGACGCTGAAGAACCTGACGCCCAAGGCCGTCCCGTACCCGGCCCCATCGACGACGCAGAGGCACGTCTCGCCTACGTTGCGGTGACCCGAGCCAGAGGCTGTCTCGACCTTGGAGGGCTGGAATGGGTGCATGATCACCCCAACGGAAACCCCGAGTGACACGGCGCCAGGCGAAACCGAAGCCTCGCCTGGCCGCCGGAGTCTCGGAGACGTCGTGCTCGCCGACCGCCTGGTGGCCGCGCACCGTGCTGCGGGTACCCCAACGCCGCCCGCCGCCGATCAGTTGTTGCTGGAGTCCGTCCGCCCGACCCAGGGGCGAGTGCTCCTGCCGCGGAAGGACCGCTGACGAGGGTGCTCGTCGGGACCGAGAAGTTGAACGTGGTTCTGTCCGTGGCCCTCGGCGGGTTTGTGCTGGGCTCGCAGGGCGCGCCAGGTGTGTTCCGGGCTCCACGGCACTAGCGCGCTCCCGACGGGCGGCGCCGCATCTTGCACGGCTTCGCCGACGCGACCTCGATGACGGTGGGCCGGGGCAGCACGATGCCCGCATAGGTGGAGCTGATCAGCAGGCCGTTTCTGCTCCCGCCCTGTGCAGCAGGGCGGCGCGAAGAAGGCCGTGCCCCGGTTGCCGCGCCGTCAGGTGTAACAGCGACCGCCCGGAACCCCGCCGGACCGAGGATGCTCGTGTCGGCAGAGCGCCGGACCGTCACGCCGGACCGAGTCGGCGGAATTCATGTGTGGCCAAGGGGAACAATGAGGAGAGAACAGTTGACTGCAGCTCTCCGGTAAGGACGGAGGCGAGGAATTGCGTGCACGATACGGGGAAGTGTTCCCATCGGTCGCTCACCTCGTTCACCATGACGGTCCATTCGTTCGGCTCAACGCCCGGAAGAACGAGCCAGTACAGACATTCTCCGTTGTCCGTGGTCGCCCATGGGATGAGCACGGATCCCTCGGTCTCCAGTTCTGCTGGCTTCTTCTCGACCGTCCACAGGTCTTGCAGGTCTTCGAACTGGTACTTGGCCCACTTGAGGAGGTCGTAGTGCTTGTTGGGACAGTCGGGCTCCAGGACGTAGAGGTAGTTGTCCCAGTTGCTTCCTCCGTAGACGCCGATGAGTTCCTTGTAGTCGTCGGGGAGTTCGAATGCGAGGATACGTTCGACCTCACCCCAATCCTTGTCGCGGGGCTGGCTCGGCGGTGGGGCGATTTCGAGGAGACGTGCAAGGGCGTTGCTCACGGCGGGGTCCTGTTCCTCAGGGTTAGCGAGTCCGGACGGACGGGACGATGGTAGGCGAGCAGGGGCGGGCGAGTCGCACCTGCTCGACGAATCTTGTCATTCCTTCGGCTGATTGGGAATGAATGCAGTGTTGCCTGATTCGGTTATTCCAGTACTCCAGTGCTGGGTGAACGTGAAGCCATTTGATCCATAAGCCTCGATGTATACCCCGGTGGGGATTTTATCAGTCCCGTTGTATCGGGGGGTGACGCTGTACTGGATTGTCTCCCCAGCCTCCACCGCGGCCCTTACTTGATTCTCGATTTTCCGCATGACGGGGGAATTCGCGTAGGCATGCATGGTGACGAAATTCGCTGGATCCCAGTTGGATCCGCCGAGTTGTGCAGCAAGGAGGTGGGCCCGGTTGTACCCTGCGTCCGTCTGCCAACCCGGCGGATCACCGTGCGGATCCGTAGGGTTCTTCCCCATCATGTCCGGCCCCAGCGTGGCGTGCATCGCTGTAGGGCGTCCCTCTGCGTCCGGTTTGCCGTAGACGACCCTGCCGCCCCACGTAGGGTCGTCCGGCTCGTTCTTTTTGCAGGGGAGGAGGCCGAGGGGATCCGCCCACAACAGGGGGTTGTGGACGTAGGCTGTCGGGTTCGGGGCCGGGGCGAGGCCGAGGGGGTCCTGGCTGAGGTAGCGGGCCGATTCGGGGTCGTAGTAGCGGAAGTAGTTGTAGTGGAGTCCCGATTCGGGGTCGAAGTACTGGCCCGGGAAACGGAACGGGGTGTATGCCGTGGCGTCGCGGTTCCACGTCGTCGTACCCCAGAGGGTGGCGCGGGTTCGCCAGGCCAGCTCGCCCGACTCGTCGACGAGTTCGGTCGGGGTGCCGATCAGGTCGGTCACGATGGCGAAGAAGCGTTCCTCGTCGGTGTCCGTGCGGCGTTCCGTCTGGGAGACGGGCCGTTGGCCCGCGTGGTCCCAAGTCAGGACGACGTTCGCAGTGGTCTCTTCGCAGAGGTTCGTGCCGTCCCAGGTGAAGTGGACGGTCTCGGAGGGGGGACTGCTTGGATATTCTTCGGCCCAGGGGGTCATACGCGTACCGCCAGACCGTGCCGTCCGGTGTCGTCACCGCGGTGAGACGGTCCTCCGCGTCCCACTCATAGCGCCAGGTGTCGGGTTTCCGGGACAGCCGCGTTCTCTGGCGCAGCACGATCCGGCCCTGGCCGTCGTGTTCGTAGCGGACGGCGCCCGCACCAACGATCCGAGTGCCCTCGTAGGTGCGGGTACCCGTCGCGGAGTGCGACGGGTGGCTTGCCGGCCACGAGGCCTCCGTCTGGTTGCCGGCGTCGTCATAGGCGTACCTCTCGGTCCAACCGTGGGCGTGGACGGCCGTGACGCGACCGGCCGAGTCCACGTCGAAGCCGCGGGTACCAGAGAGTGCGTCGCTGATGCCGACGAGACCGCCGCCCATGCCGTAGGTGTACGCGCGGTGCTGGAGGCCGCGGCTTCCGGAAGTGACGTCCTGAGTCGTCAAACGGTTCATCTCGTCGAAAGACGACGTCAGAGCCACGAAGTCCGATATGGTGCGCCCCACCTCACGACCCAGGAGATCGAAGGAGAAGGCGATGTCACGCCCGGACGTGGTCAGCTTCGCCCTGCGGCCGGCCGCGTCGTACGACCATTCGCTGACCGCACCGCCGGGCGTCGTTCTTCCCACCTTGCGGCCCACTGCGTCATATCGGTATGTCAGCGTCCGGCCATTGACCTTCTCGGATTGCAGGCGGCCGTAGCGGTCGCGCATGCGTTCCAGTCCGGCGTCCGGGCCAGCAGCCACCGCGAGTTCATCGAAGATGTCGTATTCGAAGGTTGTGACTCCGTGGCCTGCGACCTCTTTGCGGATCACCTGGCCGAGGGCGTTGTGCGTGAAGTCGATGCGCTGACCCAGACCGTTCACCTGTGAGGTCAGACGCCCCGACGGGTCGTAGTCGTAGCTCAGAGCCCGGCCGTCGAAGTCCGTCTCCGCGACCAGCCGACCCGCCGCGTCGTAGGCATAGTCCCAGGTCAGACCCTGCGCGTTGGTCACACGCGTCAGACGCAGGTTGGTGTCGTAGGAGAACTCCTGACGAATCCCGTCCGGGCCCGTGCGGGCCGTCAGCAGGTCGAAGTCCGTGTACGCGAAGCGGGTGGTGCCGCCCATGGAATCGGTGTGGGTGAGGCAGTTGCCCTCACCGTCGTACGTCCAGGACTCCACGGTGCCGTCGGGTGCGGTGCGCCTGGAAGGCCGGCCCTCGACCGTCCACTCCATGCGTGTCTGTGCGCCGAGGGCGTCGGTGACCTGGATCCTCCGGCCGAAGGCGTCGTGTTCGTATCGGGTCGTGGCACCCGACGGATCGGTGACCTCGAGGGGGAGACCCCGGGGGTCCAGGACCAGCCGGGTGGTAGCACCGAGCGGATCGGTCATCGAGATGAGCCGGCCGGCCGCGTCGTAGGCGAACTGCGTCGTCGCGCCCGAGGGGGTGGTCACCGACGTGCGGTTTCCGCGCTCATCGAAGGTTTGACGGGTGACGTTCCCGTCAGCGCCGACGATGCATATCGGCATCCGGTTGTCGTCGTACTCGAACCGGGCCTGCCGCCCGTCCGGACGCTCCATCACCGATATTCGGCCGTGCTCGCCGTAAGTGAAACGGCTGCTGTGGCCCAGCGGGTCGGTCCGGGACAGCAGTCGGTTGTGCCGGTCGTACTCGAAGCGGGTGACCGCCCCCAGCGCGTCGATCTCGGCGACGACATGGGAACGCTCGTCGACCCCGAAGCGCTTCGTGTGGCCGAGGCCATCGGTGATCGTCGTCGTGCGCAGGCCGGTCGCCGGGTCCGGGTCGCCCCAGGTGAATCGCGATTCGACGTGGCCGTTGGTGCCGGACTGGTAGGTGCAGCGGTCCTGGTCGTCGTAGACGTAGTCGTAGCGGCTGCCGTTGGTGTCGGTCCACGCGGTGATGCGGCCATGTTCGTCGCAGTCGAAGCTCAGGGGGCGGCCGGAGGAATTGGTGACCTCGGTCAGGTGACCGTCGGTGTAGCCGTAGCGGAGGATCTCCTGGTCGGAACCGTCCGCAGCCGCTCCCGCGAGATGGAGGGCCGTCACTCGGCCTTCGCTCGTGGTGAGCTTCAGGTGGTATCCACCGTGGTGGACGATCGAGGTCGGTGCGCCCGCTTCGTCGTGTTCGAAGCTGATCCAGCGCCCGTTGCGGTCGTCGATCTGGGCCAGGAGCGCGAGCTCGTCGCTGTGATCGACGAAGTGCCAAACCCTGCCGGTATCAGGGTCGGTGAGGGTGTAGCCGTCCTCGACCCGGTCCAGCGGCCACCGTCGGCCGTGCGTGGGCATCACCGGGATGCCTGGGGCCGGGTGAGGGTACGCCAACAGGCTGCCCTCGTCGCAGCTGAAGACCACGCCTTCCGTGTCGATCTCCAGTCGCTGGTCCACCGTGCTGGACCAGGTGGGACCGAACCAGCGACCTGAACGGTGCGATGAGTCGAAGGTACGCCGAAACACGAGGGGAAGGGATCCGGGAAGGGTGATGTCCGTCTGCGGCAGCAGCATGCGGCCGGTCGCCATGTCCACCGGGTCGCCGTCGCATACGTTGTCGCCACACTGGTTGCTGTTGTGGTTCGGATCCTTCTCGTGATCCCCGCGGCTGCCGCCCGGCTTCTTGCCGTCCGGGTGCTTCGCGTCGTCGAGGAGTTTGGCTGCTGTGGTGGCTCTGCGGGTGGTACCGGCCAGCAGGCCGCCCCCCTTGGGGCCGATGGCTTCCGGGACGAGCGTGCCGCCGAACTCGTAGGGGTCTTTCATCGCGCTGTCCAGCATGGCCTTGGCCGCTGCACCAGGGTCGTTGGCCGCCGTGAGGAAGCCAGCGCTCATGCTGTTGAGGCCCATCTGGGCCACGGTCGGGTGGTTCATGTTGTACGGGTCGTGGGGGTCGAGCCCGCGGGCGAAGTTGACCAGGCCGGCCGTACCCTTGGCGATGCCGCCGACAAAGTGTTCGACCTCCGCGCCCTTACGGACTATCTCAACCAGCGTGGCCTCCGCTGCCGATACCTTCGGCGCCGCGTCCCGAGCCTTCTCCAGGGCCTGCGCCACCGAGCGGGCGACGTCGTCGCGTTGGCGCCGCGCCTCGGCCAGCTTCTGCCGGGCGGCCTTGATGCCTTCCGTACCTGGGTCGGTGAAACCCATGGGGCGGGCCGGCAGCGGATCCTGCTGGGCCTTGACAGCCGACTCGTAGTCCTTGACCCATTTGTAGTAGGCGGCGTGGGCGTTCTGCGACAGTTTGACGGCGGCCTTGTACTCGTAGATCGCCTCCTTGGCCTGCCCCTGCGCCCAGGTCACCGTGTCGGCGAAGCGGCCCACTGCGTCGGCTGCCGTCTCGAAGGCGGCCGCGGCCGCGAACCAGCGCGGCGCCTTCTCCTGGACGGAGTCACGAAAGGCATCGGCAGCGGCACCCTTGATGCCGTCCGTGCCCAATTTCTTCAGGCCCTCCCCGGTACGGGTGAAGGCCGCGTGGAAGTCATTCAGGTGCCCGGCGGTCGCCCGCAGGGTGCTTGCGCTGCCGTGGACCAGTTGCTTGGGATCGTCGCTCTGGCCGAGCTCGACCTCCCCGACGTCGGCGCCCAGACGGTTCGCAGCGGAGTTCGCCGTGTTCCGGACCGCGTTGGCGCCCCCCTGCCAACCGACATCCTCCAGCTTGTCCGCCGCCTTGTCGCCAAGCCACTCGACCGCGTCACCCGTGAGGGCCGCGCCCTTCTCCAGCCAGTTGCCGCCGCTCATCGGGAAACGCCCCCCTGATCCCCGCGCTGATCACTGTCCTGATCGCCACCCTGCTGGTCCGTCCCCTGCGGGTTACGGACGCGGTCGAGGGTCTCGCGGTCCATGCCCTGCGCTTCGGCAACCTCCTCCACCACGCCGCCCACGAAACCCTCGTTGAGCAGGCCCTTCTTGGTGTCCGCCCACGTACGGTCGAAGTCCTCCCTGGCCTGACGCGCCTGCTCCGGAGTCTCCCGCTTGAACGCGTGATCCGACAGGACCGCTTCCAAGGACTTCTTCTCCACCTCGTCGTTCGAGGCGTAGGGGTTGCCGATACCGGCGTTGACCACCACCTTGAAAGTGCCCTTCAGGTACTGGTCCTGCTCCCACACCGAGCCGGCCCCGATACCCAGGCGCTCGGCGAGTCCACTGGTGACGACGAAGAGACTGGCCACGCTCATGTCCCAGCGTTCGCAGAACCCCTCCAACGCCGCCGCGACCGATGGATGGCCGGCTTCCATGCCTGTCGGGGCCAGCTGGCTCATACCACCACCCGCAACGGCCGAGGTGCCCATCGCGAACTCACGCAACTCCCCGACCGCGGAACGCAGACCGTCCTGGATGTTCCGCACCGCAATCGGATCCATATCCAGGTCTGGGCTGCCACCACTCATGATCCACTCCCCCCAAGCTTCCGGAGACGCTACATGAGAAGACCGACAGATCCGGTACCGGGCGTCGACGTTCGGCCAGGTCAGAGGACCGCGGCGGCCTGTCCCGGCGGCTAGCCCGGCCCCAATTCGCACTGCTGCGGTGCAATGCCGGCAATGACGGAACGGATGATCTGCACCTCGCCGTCGACGCCGCAGGCCCGGGCTAAACGGTGCAGATCTTGCGCCCGCTGCCGTCGGCGATCCCCGCGAGTCTCCTGACGTCGATGGGGGACCGTCGCAATGCCTCCGCCATGGCAGCCATACACCAACTGCGAGGTCGAAACGTTTCCGCCCCACCCAGCCCGAGGAATGAATGCTCCTGGCCCGGATGCGCTCAACCAGCCGCTTCGATGACCGGGTACAGCCGCCGCGTTGTGGAGTCCGTGTCACCTGCTCCTAAGGGCATGCGACCTGACGGAGCTGCACTAATTTGATGTGATCTGTGTCATGCTGCCGGGTCTTGTTTCAGGCACTTCTTGCCGAATTGGTGTCATATTTCGACTGGTCTTTGATTGACAACTGCACTACTTCATTTGCCAGTTGGATCAGATTTGCCTTAAGAGGATGTCTCACGTGGTGCATGGCCTGCGGCATCATGAGCGGTTGTGGGTGTTGATCTGTCGCAGCGGCTGGTCCCTGACGAACTCTGGGAGCTGGTCGCCCCGTTGCTGCCGTCGTTCGCTGCTCGTCCGCAGGGTGGTGGGACCGCTCCGTGTGACGAGCGGGCGGTGTTCACTGCTGTGGTGTACGTCCTGACCAGCGGCTGCGCCTGGCGGCATCTGCCGCCGACGTTCGGCACCTCTTCCGCGACGGCGCACCGCCGGTTCACGGCGTGGACCAAGGCGGGCCTGTGGCGCCGGCTGCACCGCGCGGTCCTGGATGAACTCGGGGCCAGGGGCGAGGTCGACTGGACTTCGGCGATTACCGACGCAGCGTCCGTCCGGGCGAAAAGGGGGGCACCCTGACCGGGCCGAATCCGGTCGATCGCGGCAAGAAAGGCAGCAAACTGCACGTCCTGTCTGACGCTCAGGGCATCTCGCTGGCCGTCGCGGTGTCCGGGGCGAACCTGCACGACAGTCAGGCGTTCAAGCCACTGATCCTGGCGATACCAGACATCCGCTCCCGGCGTGGACCGCGCCGACGGCGACCGGTCAAGATCCGCGCTGACAAGGCGTACTTCTCCGCCGACCACCTGGCCTGGCTCCGCGACCGCGGCCTGATCCCGCGGATCGCACGCCCGGGAAGGGAGTCCGGCGAACGGCTCGGCCGCCACCGCTGGAAGATCGAGCGGTCGATCTCGTGGCTGTTCGGATACCGCCGGCTCACCGTCCGGTACGAGCGAAAGGGCACTCACTTCCTTGCGTTCCTCGGTCTTGCCGCCGCGCTGACCTGCTACAAGAAGCTCGCCAAACTAAGGTCGGGCAGCCGCGGACAACTGTGACCACCGACTGCCCGGCCGTGACGCTCGAGCCCGTGGGGGCCTTGTTTGGGACGACGGCCCTGGGTCTCAGGGCTTGGTCACCGGCGCCTGGAGTTCGGTCACCCAGTCGTCGCGGTTGTCCGGGCACTCCAGGCTGATCTCCCGGGGGTATCCGGCTGACTGGTACCCGTTTTCGTCGATCCAGAAGGCCAGGGCCTGGGCTGTAGGCAGCACGGTGTCCATCGAGCCACGGTGCACGATGGTCGCCGCTTGGTCGACGGGCGGCAGGTCGAGCACCCGGAAGGCGCCGTCCTGGAGCGGGGCCGCGACCTGGACGGCGGCGTGGACGCTGATCCTGCCACCGCCCTCCGGGGCATCCTCGTAATAGGCGACACCAGGCCCCGCAGGCGTTACCCCGGCCGTGTCCAGGCACCGGAACAGCTCGTCGTAGAGCGGCCCGATGACCGGGCCGATGTCCTCGGGCTCGAAGCTCGCGGCGGTCGCGGTCAGCTCCGCCACCCGGATCGCCGGGATGCTCTTGAAGACGACGTCGTTCGTGGGCATGTGCCCCTCGCTCTCGATCGACCGGAGCCTCGCCTCGACCTGGACCAGCCGCGCCGCCGCGGCGGCCATTGCGACCTCCAACTCGGCCCGCCGCAGCCGCAGCATGGCGCGCAGTTCTTCGGTGGTGACCTTCTCGTCCAGGATCTGCTGGACCTGCAGGAGGGTCAGGCCGAGGTCTTTCAGAGCAATGACGCGGTTGAGGCGGGCCAGCTGGGCAGCCGAGTAGTACCGGTAGCCGGTGGTGGGGTCGACGTGGGCCGGGCGTAGCAGTCCAGTGGCGTCGTAGTGACGCAGCATGCGGACCGATACGCGGCCGTGCCGGGCGAAGTCTCCGATGGTGAACATGATGTCTCCGAGTTCAGCGCCTGACACGGTGTGAGGGTCAACAAGCCACTGCCCGACCGGCACCGGGCAGCCACGCTGACGGTAACTCAAGCGCCGGTCATGTGAAGTGCCCCGTCAGGCAGAGTCACCACGTGAGACACCCTCTAAGGGTCTGGCCGACGGATCTGGCGGAGCCGCCTCCTTGAGTAAGCCCCGATGCACCCATGTTCAAGGGGTGTGCTGAGATGGGGCCCTTCGACCAGGGAGAGAAGATGGACAGCGGCGCGCACGAAGGCTGTGGCCCGGTAAAGGGGCTCTCCCCGGATGATTACGTGTTCGTGTCCAAGCGCGTGTTCCGTGGGCAGCCGGTCATGCGGGTGCACCTCGATGAGGACGGAGACTGGCAGGCGTTCTCGAGAGCCGAACCACGCTGGTTCGGACGCCCGCAGCTGCTTCACGCAGCCCACCTGCTGGAGCGCGATCCGTCGTTGGCCAGCATGCCGGCCCTGCCACTGGGCCACCTCGCGACCCGCGATGAGGCTTCGGGAACAACCTGGCACCCAGGGGTGACGAACCGTGACGATTACGGCTGGATGAGGTCCGGCACCTGCTGTTGGATGATCCGATGAAACTCATTGAGGCCGAACTGCTCACCGAACCAGGCAACGACACGGTGGTACGCCTGCCACCACGCCGCTTCCCCGGGGTACTGATCCAGGGCGACTCGCTGTCGATCATCCGCAGCGACGTTGCCGAAATCGTGGAGGCCTGCGCCCAGGGCGACGTCGACGAGGCCTACGAGGCAGCCACCCTCCTTCTGGCCGGCATCGATGAGCTTCTGGACCGCTACGAGAGCGCGTTGAAGGTTCACGGCATCGAGCGCCCCTACGCACCCCGCACGTAGGGGGCCGGACTGCTGGCGTGCCCGCACCGGCCGCCACACGACCGTGCCGGGGCGGGTGCTGCGCCCGGCCTGGCGGCCGCAACCCGCCGCCGGTGTTCAAGATCTGTCCCGGCGCGCCCGTTTCGTGGGCAGGCACGGCGGGGGAGCGGCCGGATTTGAACCGGCGTCCTCCCTCTTGGTTAGAGGGCGCGTCTACCGCTGCGCTACAGCTCTCCCGCCGCGGTATGCGCACCCTACGCGCTCCCGCCAGGATCGGCGTAGCGGGTTTCGAGCCCACCGCTCGCAGCCGCCTGGCGCAAGGTGGCGGCCCGCATCCGACCGGACGACATACCGCCTGCGCGGCCCCGCGCCTCGCCTGGCTTCGCGGTGCCGGGTTCCGGGCTTCTATAGGGTGGCGCACATGACCGATGCCGTCCCCACGGATCCGCAGGACGAAGCCGCGCAAGGCCGCATAGCTCTCTGGCTCGCAGCAGAGGACCTTGGGTGGCTCGCACGCCACTGCTGAGACGCGTCACCTGATGAGAAGGACCGGTGCAGCCGCCTCCGGTTCCGAGCGAGTACCGCCCTGCACAAGCGCAGCCAGTCCCACTGACGCAGCTTGACTCACGGCGTCACGGAGCTCTCGACCGACGACATCCCAACGCTCCAGGCGGGCCCAAACGCTTTTAAGGCGTCTTGCTGAAGGCCCGCGGGGCAGCCCCGCCCCGTAGGACACCTGGTCGGACCGCAGCGTGGATGGCCTCGATCACCAGGCGTTGATCGTTCTGCCGCATCATGGTCAGCGGGACTTTGAGCTCCGGTTCGCCGGCCTGACGGCAGCGGATCACATACCCCAGGGGCCCCGCCTCCTTCACCTCGACGCGGTCGAGGGCGGCGAGCGGTAGCCGCTGTGGTGTGAGGCCCCGGCGCACTGTGATGTGTCTGTCCGCTACCGAGACGGTGAGGAGCCAGTGCAGGGCGAAGGAGAAGACAGCGAATGCGGCCCCGAGGGCAAGCCAGACCGGCCTCGGCAGCACCTGGCCGTTGCTGGTGAGACCTTGGTTGAGCGCCACGAGAACTGCGGGGGCAGCAAGCACCACGAGGCGGCGTGGGTCAGGGCGGACGAGCACGAACTCGCTGTGTGCAGGCATGGAAGGACTCTTCCCTCGAGGTGGTGGCGGGTATGACCCACTCGGGGCCGACCGGGCTCAACCCTTCGCACATGCACGGAGCCTGGTCAAGTTCCCGCTGGCCGCGCTGTGCTGGCAGGAGGCGCAGTGAGCTCGACGGCGCTGCGGCACGACCGTAAGCGGCGCCCCAGGGCGTTGTCGGTGGGGGGTGTGAAGATCCGAGCGTGATCAAGGAATCCACGCACGCCGCATCCGAGCAGATTCGGCACGATGCGATCTCTTGTGGTCCGCCGATCCGGCGACTCTTCCGGGACGTCGTCGCCGATCGTCTGCCGGACCGCATGCCGCTCCAAGCTGCGATGTTGTTCGGCTCAGAGACCGACCCGGCCTGGGACGACCGGACCTTCCTCGCCGAGTTCTACAGCGAGATCCTCCACCAGGACACCTGCCAGCCCTCCACCGCCGACGGCCTGGACCTGCTCGCGGCCCTGGCCATCGACGACCGGGTTCCCGCCCGACACCGGTTCCAAGCCGTCGGTCTGCTGTTCAGCGCTGCCACCGTCGCCGAGCGCCACCTTGCCGAGGCCTGGCCGGCCACCCCGCACCATGCCGATCCCGACAGTGAGGCCCGTGCCTGCGACGCAGTCCTGTCGCACATCCCTGACCTACTCGACCGCTGGCCGGCCGAATGCCCCGCAGTTCGGCTGGCCCTGGCCGGCCTCGCCGTCGTCTTCCCAACGGATCGCACCCTGCCCGCCCTGACGGCGCGCCTGCACACCATTCTGAATGAACACCTCCAGGGCACCGACATCGGCGACTACGTGAGGTTCGTTCTCGTGCTTGCCGCCTGCGACGACAGTCAGGCCCTCGCGGTGACCGAGAAGCTCACCGACGCCTACTGGACGGGCACAGCACGCGGAGTGCCGACGCGGGCCCGAGCTCTCCACCTCCTCGGCCAGATGCTGACCAAGGTCGGAGCCGGACTCGCCCGGCCACGCATTGGGCAGTGACGCCTCACAGACACCGCTAATTCGCGTGAGTATTCACGTAGCCTCAAGATCCGCAGCCGCTGTCCAAACCGGCGGACAAACGCTGCCCCTGGAAGAGTCCGGCTCGCGACGCGTGCCCGGTGGATGATCTTCGCTGAGAGACCAGTGGGAGCGAAGGTGGGCCTCAGGCGCAGACGATGGGGCAGCGACGGCGGACCGAGTGCTGTGCAGTGCGCAGGAACAGTGCGACGTAGAAGGTTGTGTCCAAGTCCTTGATCCAGGGGCCTGCGTGAGTAGTGGCCAGTTTCATTGCTCGGTGCCTGAACCATGTGCTCAGGGCGAGGTCGTCGCATGTCGTGCCCGTGGACTGGGCGCTCGCCGAGGCACGGATCCGGGAGGCCTCCGCCGTTCTGGGCCGCGCCGGACGAGCTGACGGTGCTGGTGATGTCGCCGCGCTCGGTGACTTCCTGGCTGTCGCCGCCGAGCATGCCCCGGCTCTGGTCCGTGACCGTGTCCGCGCGGCGGCCGACGCCTTCGAGCAGGCCGCCCGCGCCCCGGCGCCCGCAGCCTGGAGGGCCGCGCCCGCGCCGGATGGCGCTCGGCCGCGCGGGCGTTGGAGCACGCCCCGCGTGCCGGCCGTGGGGGAGGCGCCGCGGTCGTCCTCACCCTGCTGATCGCCTTGGTGGAGGCGGTGGAGGCCGCCGCCTGGCACCGCGCGCAGGAGTTCCGGGCGCAGGCGAGAGCCGCCGCGGAGGCGGCCGTGCTGCTGCGCGACGCCGCTGCCCTGGCCGGCGGCCGGCCGGGGGCGGGCCCGGAGCCGCGTACCGGCCGGGTGACGCGGGCTGCAGGCCGTGGCCTGCCCGCCGCTGCGCCCGGTACCGGCACCGGCACCGGCCCGCCCGCGCCCGGCTCCGCCCCCGCCGGATCCGCCCGGCTCGTCGCCCCGTAGCTTCTGATCCCGCCCGACCGTTCGTCTGGTCCAGGTGGTCACCGCGCTGCCCCGCTGACGGTGCGGCCGTGGCGCGACGTACGGGACAGCGTCAGCGGACGGAGTGCATCTGTGCGATGAGTTCGGTGTTGGCGATGCCAGGCATGAGCGCCAGGTGAAAGTTGTATCCCTGGTCGCAGAGGACCAGCTCGTGTCCGGGGGGACGAAGCGGCGGAAGAGACAGGCAAGGCGCGCGGCGTCTGCCAGGGATGTGTCCAGGTACAGGCACGTCCCGTCCTCGTGCAGGTATGCCTCGACGGGGCCTTCTTCCGTCTCGGCAGTCCATCGGAAACCGCACGCCTCGCTTCGGTGGGACGCATCGACCTCGGCATCGGGCCAGAGTGCGCGGATCGCCGGTGTCAGTGCTACGGGATCGGCTCTCCATGGGGTTGTCGCGCCGTCGAACAGGGCCATGAACGTCGCCATGCCAATAGGTTTATCACCGCTGTGCGATCCAGGCCCTGGCGCTGCTGTGTGACGCGGCCGCACGGGCCGGCGGCCGGCCGGGGGAGGGCTTGAGGCCGCGTACCGGCCGGGTGACACGGACCGCACACCGTGGCCTGCCGCCCGCCCCGCCTGTTACCGGTGTACCGGCCCGGCCGCGCCCGGGCCAGCCGCCGCCGGACCGGCCGGGCCCTGCGGCCCGTGCCCGCTGACCCGCCTGTCCCGACCGAGGGAGTCGTTGCTGATGACGTCCGGTTACCCGCCGCTGCCCGAGCCGTTCTTCGAAGCCCTCGGGGAGGCCGCCCACACCGCGGCGATGGCCTACCGCCGGGTGCTGGCCATCTCCGACGCGGTCCGCCGCGCCGCCCAGAAACGCCTGACCGGACGGGAGGAGGAACTCGGCGAGGACGCCGAGAAGATGGCACCGGGCTGGTCGGCCGACCAGCTGCGCGGCGAACTCCGCTCAGGGATGACGCAACTCCTCAAGTCCGGCAGCCGACGGAGTCCACATGCGGATGTCCATGCCCTCACCTAGAGCATGGCTCCCGGCCGTCCACCTGCTGCCCCGCCCAGGCCGCCGGGACGGACTTGCATCCGGAGTTCGACCGGGCCGACGTCGTCAACTGGCTGCTCGCCCACGACAAGATCACCCTTCCCGCCGGTGCGGGGCAGGCGTCGCTGCTGGTGCGCGGCGAGAGGGGCGCTACAGGCAGGTTCCGGCTGGATGCCCCGTGGCTGGGCCTCGCCGACGACATCGAGGGCACCGACCGGCTGTCGGGCTGGGTCGCCGACGACGCGGACGCCGACGCGCTGGCCGCCCTCGCGGCGGGCCCGGTCGGGGCCACCCCTGACACGGCTCACCGCACCGGGCGCGGGTCCCCTCGCGGTGCTCGGGGACGTCCGGGTGACCGACCGGCTTTGGTCCGGATCTGGGGGCCTGCGAATCACGCTGGAATGGCCGGCCCGCCTGCGCGGCACCACCGCGCACACCGGTAACGGTGGTGTGGTCGCCACGGCGTCCCGCAGACCAGGACCGGCGAGGACTGCGTGTGCACCCGCCACGACTGCGGCGGGGCGGCGGCCCNTCATGGCGTCGGTGTTTCCGGTGTTGGCGGCGCGTTGGTACCAGGGTTCCGCCTGGCTGGTGCGGCCAGTGTTATGCAGCAGCAGTGCGAGGTTGTTCATGGCTTGGGTGTGTCCGGCGTCGGCGGCGCGCTGGTACCAGGGTTCCGCCTCGGTCTCGCGGCCAGTGGTCTGCAGCAGCACCCCGAGGTTGTTCATGGCCTTGATCTGTCCGGCGTCGGTGGCTTTTCGGTACCAGGTTTCTGCCTCGTTGGTGCGGCCGGTGTTCTCCAGCAGCAGTCCGAGGTTGGTCATGGCGCCGGTGTTCCCGGCGTCGGTGGCTTTTCGGTACCAGGTTTCTGCCTCGTTGGTGCGGCCGGCGTCCTCCAGCACCATGCCGAGGTTGTTCATTGCGTTGGTGTTTCCGGCTTCGGCGGCGCGCTGGTACCAGGGTTCCGCCTCGGTCTCGCGGCCAGTGTTCTCCAGCAGGAGTGCGAGGTTGTTCATTGCGTTGGTGTTTCCGGCGTCGACGGCGCGCCGGTACCAGGGTTCCGCCTCGGTCTCGCGGCCAGTGTCCCGCAGCAGCACTGCGAGGTTGTTCATGGCTTCGGTGTTCCCGGCTTCGGCGGCGCGCTGGTACCAAGGTTCCGCCTCGGTCTCGCGGCCAGTGTTTACCAGCAGCATCCCGAGGTTGTTCATGGCGTCGGTGTTTCCGGTGTTGGCGGCGCGTTGGTACCAGGGTTCCGCCTGGCTGGTGCGGCCAGTGTTANTCATGGCGTCGGTGTTTCCGGTGTTGGCGGCGCGTTGGTACCAGGGTTCCGCCTGGCTGGTGCGGCCAGTGTTATGCAGCAGCACCCCGAGGCTGTTCATGGCGTCGGTGTGTCCGGCTTCGGCGGCGCGTTCGTACCAGGGTTGCGCCTCGGTCTCGCGGCCAGTGTTCTGCAGGAGCAGTGCGAGCTTGTTCATGGCGTTGGTGTGGCCGGTGTTGGCGGCGCGCTGGTACCAGGTTTCTGCCTCGTTGGTGCGGCCGGTGTTCTCCAGCAGCACGCCGAGGTTGTTCATGGCGTCGATCTGTCCGGCGTCGGCGGCCTTCCGGTACCAGGTTTCTGCCTCGTCGATGCGGTCAGCCTCTTGCAGCAGCCACGCGAGGCTGAACATGGCGTCGGAGTCTCCGGCTTCGGCGTCCCGTTGGAGGTGGTGCTCGTCGGTTTCCGACGCCTCCGCTGCCGGCACGGGGGTGGGCCCGGGTGCGAGGTGGGCGGTGCGCAGGCGTGCGGCGACGTCTTTGGCGGTGGGGGGACGGCCGGCGGGGTCTTTGGCAATAAGGGAGGTGATGAGGTCGTCGATGTCGGGCGGGATTGCGGGCTGGCGGGTGCTGGGCGGTTCGGGAGTGGTGGACAGATGCATGGCGATGACGGCGTACGCGGAGTCCGCGGTGAACAGGGGGCGCCCGGTGAGGAGCTCGTAGAGGCTGGCACCCAGGGCATACAGGTCGGCCGAGTGCGTCGGTGTCTGGCCTCTGAGCTGCTCGGGAGCCATGTAGTGAGGGCTGCCGAGCAGCGCTCCGGTCATGGTCAGGCCGATCGTGCCGTCCTGGACCTGGGCGATCCCGAAGTCGCAGATCTTGACGGTGCCGTCGTCGAGCAGCATGAGGTTGGCCGGCTTGATGTCGCGGTGGACGATGTTTTGCGTGTGGGCGGCGGCCAGCCCGTCGCACACCTGGGCGCCGTACTCCACCACCTGCTCCAGGGGGAGCCCGTCGGGGTGGTCCTCGCGCAGGACCGTCGCGAGATCACGACCTTCCAGGAACTCCATGACGAGGAACGGAGAGACTTCCACCTGCCCGTCGGCGCTCGTCTCCCGGTGCTCGCCCAGGTCGTGGACGACGGCGATGTTGCGGTGGTTCAGCCGGGCGGCTGCTTCGCCCTCACGGCGGAAACGGGCCAGGACCTGGGCAGCGAGCCGTTCGTCACGCAGATGGGAGGTGAGTACCGTCTTGACCGCGACGGTACGGCGCAGCCTCAGATCGGACGCCGCCCATACCTCGCCCATGCCGCCGTGCCCCAACCGGCTCTCGAGCCGGTAGCGGCCCGCTAGCTCCATCCCCCTATACATGCAGGTCAACGTATGCGACTCGCCCGCGATACGACAAGAATCCTCCGAACCTGGGCGGGGTTTTCCGGCCGCATCCGCCGGCCCGCTGCCAGGAGTACGAGCACCGCCGCGACACCGAGACCCCGCATGCAGCAGCTCGGCGAACATCACGGCACCGACACCGTCGCCCAGCACCTGAACCGCCTCACCACCGCCACCTCCTGGCAGGAAGCCACCGGCAGCGCCCTGGTCGGCCGCCTCGTCGACGCCACCCTCACCTCCCTGACCACCCCGCCCGGCGCACCGGCCCCCTCCCGGCCCCGGGTGTCCGCGGCCGCCGCCCGCTCCCGCTCCACCACCACCCCCACTGCCGCCGCGGCCCCCGGCCGGCCGGCCCCGGCGGAGGCCGCGGTCCCCGCCCACCGGCAGCAGGCCGCACCCGTCAGGGGCGCGGGGCGTAGGCGGTGATGGTGATGACGGGCAGGCAGCGCCGGGCCGGTGGCAGCGCGCTGGCGGGTCTCGTGCTGGCCACGGCCGGCTGGTGGGCGCAGTGGTCCGGGTACGAGGTCGTGGGCACGGCCCTGACCCTGCTGGCCGGGACCGTGGTGCTGGCAGGTGCGTGGCGCTCGGGCGTCCTGCACCTCCCGCAGCACGAGGCCGGCCGCCAGGCAACGCAGCAGCAGCGGGCGCGGGACTCTGGCTGCAGATGCTCGGAGGGCTCCTCCTCATGCGCACCCTGCTCCGTGCTCTACGGGCCCCTCCACTTGCTGGCAACGCTGCTGTGAGCGCCGCCCGCGCCGCGCACGCGTTCCGGCTGTGGGTCTTCCGGGCCATGGCTCGTCCCTGCTCCACCACGCCCGCCGCTGCGGTCCCCGGTCAGCCGGCCCCGGCCGAGGCCTCGGTCCCGGCCCACCGGCCGCGCCTGCCAGGGGCGCGGGATACGGCCGGTGAGCAGGCCGTACGATTCGCGGGGGCGAGGGAGTTCGGTCACGGGAGGGGACGAACATGAGGTTTTTCTCCGTGGAGGGCCGGGAGTACGCTGCCCTCACAGTGCTCGGGAGCGACGACTTCGACGCTCTGGAAGTGGTGGAGATGACTGCTGCCGGGCGTGGCGCCCTCTTGTTGGAGTTCCGGATGGACGAGGAGACGGCCACGCTGGTGCACCTTGGCGCGGAGGTGGGTATTCCGCTGCTCAGGGCCTCCCTGGAGATCTTCCGCACGGACTTTCTGGAGCCGAGGCGCGCGGCGGGGTTGCCGCTGCGGCCCTGGTAGCCGAGCCTGGTCTGCGCCTTGGGTTTCGGTTGCCGGAGGGAGGGTGTGGTCGCGGTGTGACGACGGCCTGAGGCTGATGCCGGGGCGGACTGGCCGGCCATGCTCCGGTAGCGCTAGCGCGAGGAGCACCAACCCTTCTACTGCGCCCAGTCGGCGCCGAGTTCGGCGAGGGCGGCGAGCTGCGCGAGGTTGAGCCGGTCGCGGCGGGCTTCCTGGTTCCCGATCCAGATGCCAGTGCGGTGATCCGTTCCATCGGGCAGCTGCTCGACGGTGGCCCGTCCGGACAGTCGGCCTTCCCGCGCGACGTACTGCGGGAGGGCTGTCAGGCCTTTCTGGAAGGCCTCTCCGCCTGCGCGCGGCCTGGCGCGGCCGTGGTCGTTTTCGCCGCCTTGCGGGCCCGTGGGGCCTTGGTCACGTCGAGTTCGCCGAGCCGTCGTTGCTGCTCGGCGCCCGGCCGGTCTCAGTTGCATCGTTGGGTACGAGCCACCGTCGGACGTCCTCGCCATGCCGGGGGCTGTCGAGCGGCGCTGCTGCGGGTGGAGACCCTGATTGTGGCGGGGTGCCTTGCAGCTACCTGGTGCAGGTGTCGGTCAGTTCCGTGGCCTGCTCAGTGCACTGTCGGGGGTGCGTGCTGGGCTACATTCGACGATCTCTCGTGCGGCCTTCAGATTGCTTGGGTGGCAGTCGATCAGTCTGGTGGTGATGAGTACTGCGTGCATGAGGGGGACGCCCTCGTCTTTCAGATGCTGCTGGATGGCGTCCATGTCGATGCCTGCCGCGAGGAGGGCTCTGCATTCATCGATGCGGTCGGCTGTCTGCTGCGCCAGTTCGGGGGACAGCCCGCCGATTGAGGCGAGCAGTTCTTCTGCGGTGGGACTCGGCATGGTGGGGATCTTCCCAGAGGATCATCCGCGGGATCCATGAGGTTTTAGCTGCCTCACCTACCGGGCCCAGTCGATGCCCAGTTCGGCGAGTGCGGCGAGCTGCGCGGTGTCGAGTCGGTCGCGGCGGGCTTTCTGGTTGGCGATCCAGATGCCGGTGCGGTGCTCCGTCCCATCGGGCAGCCGCTCGACCACCGCCCGTCCTGGCATTCGGCCTTCCCGCGCCACGTACTGCTGGAGGGCTTGGAGGCCTTTCTGGAAGGCGTCCCCGCCCGCCGGCGGCCGGGACGCCGTGGTCGTCTTCGCCGCGGTCTTGCGGGCCGGTGGAGCCTTCTCGGGCTTTACGCCGAGTTCGGCGAGCCGGCGCCGCTGCTCGGCGTTCAGCCGCCCCCAGCTCCGCCGCTGCGCGGCGAGCCAGCGTCCGACGTCCTCCCCGTGCCGGGTCACCCCGGGCACGACCGCGGTCAGGCGGGCGCCTTCGGCGAGGAGCTGCGCGAGGTAGGCGTAGTGCCGCTGCCAGTCGACCGTCCACCCGCGTTCGGCGGGGTTCCAGTCGGGGTCGATCGCGGCGAGCTGAGCGGCCCGCCGCTCGGCGCGTACGGGGTCCTTGCCGAGCCCGCCGGGGCGGCGGATGTTGGTGAGCCACTGCCCGATCTGGACGTCCATGATCGCTGCGCCCCGCGGCGCGGCCAGGGTTCCGTGGAGGTCGTGGTAGGCCCGCGCCGCGCCGAGGTTGGCTTCGAAGCCGGCGTCGGCGGTGTCCCACACGATCCCCAGCGCCTCCAGCTCGGCCGCGCGTTCGCCGGTCATGGTCCCGGCCCGGTAGGCGCGGCGCTGGTCGGACAGCCACCTGCCGAGCGGGAACGCCCCGGCGGTTTCGACGTGCTCGTACGGGACGTCCAGGTCGCCTTCGCGCTGCCGGTACCGGTGCGCGGCTTCTGCGCCGCGGCGCCAGTCCTGCCGTTCGGTGTTGATCACCTGGTAGCTGATCCATTTCGCGATCAGCGCGGGGTCCCGCGGGGTCGCGAAGCGGAGCAGCAGCCGCGACTCCTCCTCACCCTCCTCCGGCGCCTGCCCGACCGGCCGTGACGGGTCGACGATCCTTTTCTGATTCTCCTGGGGAATAGCGAGCATTTCGACAGCCTTTTCATCATGCGCCCGCAATCCCGCCAGAACCCGCACCAAAGGCCTATAGGAATCCGAAGAAAGCATGTCCTCAGGCTTTTCACCCTCCCGCAAAAACACGGGAACGATCAGGGTGGCCATCTTCCCTTCACCGGGCTTCTGCCGCAGAGCCCGCCCGATCGCCTGGACGATGTCGACGGCCGACCCCTTCGGATCGATCAGAGCCACGCTGTCCGTGGCCCGAATATCGACCCCTTCGCCCAAGACCCGGCAATTCGAGAGCACGGCGCGCCCGGCCCTGCGCCCGAAGTCCGCGAGCACGGTCTGCCGGTGGGAGCCCTCGTGTTCCCCGCACAGCCACCCGGCCCACACCCGCTCGGGATGCCTCCCGGGGGCGACGGCGTGCAGCCGCGCGGCAACCCGCTCCAGTCCTACAGCGAAGGCCTCCGCCTCCATGGTGCGGTGGTGGAACGTGATGGTGGTCTGCAGTCCGTGCTCGGCCATCGTCTCCAGCAGCGCGGTCTGCGTCGCCGCCAGCCGCTGCCCCCGCAACTGCTCCTCGTACCGCTCCTCACTATTCAGCCGCTGCGGAGTAACAACAGGGTCAGTGAGTTCCGCCACCACAATCTGATACTTCGCCAAAAGCCCCCGGGAAATAGCCGAAGCGAGCGAAAGTTCATAAACGACCGGCCCGAACACCGTCGGGTCGTCCATCGAGCACGCGAGGTCCTTCGGCAGCCGGTCCCACCGCGGCCGCGCCACCCACATCCGCCCCTCCGCCTCAGCCTCCTCCCGCTCCCGACGCTCCTCCTCCGCAGCCCGCCGGCGGGCCTCCTCCTGCTCCCGCTCCTGCGCCCGGGACCGCGGCGCCCGCTCCATCCAGACCCTTGGGGTGGCGGTCATGTAGAGCCGGCGCATCGCGGGGATCACCTCCTGCCGGTGGACGTCCGCCCACGCCTTCCCGGCCGACCCGGACGTGCGGTGCGCCTCGTCCACGATCACCAGGTCGAAGACGTCCATGGGCAGCCCGTATGCGCCTTCGTGGGCCTCGGCGATGACCGGCAGGGAGGCGTACGTGGCGTACACCGTGACGGGGCCGCGCCCGTGCCACAGCCCTAGCTGGGGCGCCGACGTCGTCGTGCGGACGTCGAGCTGCCACAGCTGCGGATCGTCCTCCAGCGAACACACAGCGACAGCCGGCCCGGTGTGCCCGGCGAGCCGCCACTCCCGCACCGTCTGCGTCAGCAGATCGAGCGTCGGCAGCAGCACCAGGACCCGCCCGTGCCGCGCCAGCCGGAGCGCCGCTGCCGCGGCGATAAAAGTCTTCCCGGTCCCGCACGCGGAAATGACCGTAGCCCGCAGTCCCGCCTCCGGAATCCGCTTGCCCGGCGGGATATCCAGCCCCCGGACAATGGCTTCCACCGCCTCCTCCTGGTGAGGACGCAGCACGATGTCACCGGACTTCTGCATTCGGTACTCCGCTGAACTCGAAGCGGCGGGCAGACCCGCCAGGGAGGGAGTGGCGATGTTCTCGGGATCCTACACACCTACACGTATCACATCAGCTGTGATGCACACCGAGGACTGTACCGCGATTGGCTGGCCAAGCCACCCGATTCCGCCCGATGGGGCACGGCCATCCCGCGTGCCGGATCATGGACTCGAAGCGTCACCCCGACCGGAGGTGGGCTCGGTTCACGTAGGGGTGGGGAAAATGCTGGACGGGTTCGAGCTGTGGCTGCGCAAGATCGTGGGGCCCCTGTTCGTGGGTCTGGGCCTGTGCGGTGTCGGACTGTCCGAGGAAGGCTGGTGGCTTCCCTTCCGGCTGCTCTTCGCAGTCATGGGCATGGCTGCATTCTGGGAGTGCGTGAAGGAGACATGGAAGCTGGTGCGCAGCAAGGAGTCGACCAAGGCGCAGTTGGACCGGCTGGAGGACGAAGCCAGGCAGCAGTAGGACGAGCCGCCCCCGAACCGTCGCCAGCCAGCCCGCGTCAGCGGACACCCCAACGGGCCGAAGGCCCGTCAATTCCGCCGCTTGCGGCGGAATCTGGCGCCGCGTCAGCGGCGCCGTCCCGGCGCCTGCGCCGGGACTTCCCTCGACGGGCCGCTTGCGGCCCGTCGATTCCCGCGCTCGCGCGGGAATCTGGCGAAGCGTCAGCGCAGCCTGCCCGGAGCGCAGCGGAGGGCGTCTCTCCTGAGCGCGCCAGCGCTCAGGTACCCGCTCCGCGGG
>NZ_LBMK01000003.1:0-56757 GCF_001005295.1 Streptomyces yangpuensis
CTCACCCTCAGCAACATCGGCTGGGGCTTTCCTCCGGGCTTTCGTTCTGCTGTCTTGCGTTTCCGACTCTATCAGACTCTTTCGGGCCTGACCCCCGGTCAGCGGGGTTTGCCTTCCGGGCTGTTGGGCCCTTCCGACTCCCCAAACTCTAGTGGATTTCCCCGGCGATTCATAATCGGCCTTCGGAAATGAATTCGGGCATGCCGAAATCTTTCCCAGTGGGAGATCGTGCTGAGTTGGGTGCCGCAACGAGGCGGCGGATTCGTTGTCGCCGAATCCTTCCGGCTCCGGGGCAACTCGAAGAACCTTACGGATCTGCGGAGGCTGTGTCAACCCCGGCGGTCAGCTGGGCGACTGGAGGTCTTCCACCCGGTCGAGCAGGCGCGTGAGCATGTCGCCGAGCACCCCGCGCTCCGCCGTCGAGAGGTCCTGGAGGAGGTCCTCCTCGAAGATCGTGGCCGCCCGCATCGCGTCCAGCCACTTGCTGCGGCCCTCGTCGGTGAGCTCCACGATCACGCGGACCCGGTTGGACTCGTCCCGCTCGCGGGTCACCAGGCCCTCCGCCGTCATGCGGTCGATCCGGTGGGTCATCGCCGCCGGTGTGAGGCCCAGCTGCTTCGCGAGCTCGCTCGGGCCCATCCGGTAGGGGGCTCCGGAGATGACCAGGGCCTTGAGGACCTCCCACTCCGCGTTGCTGATGCCCAGGGCGGCGGTCTGGCGCCCGTACGCGACGTTCATCCGGCGGTTCAGCCGGCTCAGCGCCGACACCACCTTCTCGACCTGGGGGTCGAGGTCCTGGAATTCGCGCTGGTAGACGGCGATCTGCTCATCGAGGCTCGGCTCGGGGACGGACGTGGTGCCGTCGGGGGTGTCACCCATGCCTCGAAGTATGGCACGAGCGCGTTGGCGTCTAACTCCTTCGGTGTGTACTGTTAAGGGTCGAACTTTAGGTATGAAGTCTTCAGTCTTCAGCTATCAAGGCAGGTGAGAAGTGACCAAGGTGATGGGCGCTGCGATGCGGCGGATCCAGGCCGGGAACGCGCTGACGGCGTTCGGCATCGGCTTCACGGTTCCGTTCCTCTACATCTATGTGGCGCAGGTGCGAGGTCTGGGCTCCATGGCCGCCACGAGCGCGTTCGTGGCCTTCGCCCTGGGCGCTCTCGTCGCGCTGCCCTTCACCGGTCGGGTCATCGACCGACGTGGTCCGGTGCCCGTGGTCATGGGTGCGGCCGTGGTCGCCTCGGCGGGCGCGCTCGCGCTCGGGCTCTCCACGGGGGTCGTGCCCATCCTGCTGTCCGCGCTGGCGCTGGGCGCCGGCCAGGCCGTGATGCAGCCGGCCCTGGCCACGATGATCGTGTGGTGTTCCACGCCGTCCACCCGGACCCGTGCCTTCGCCCTCCAGTTCTTCATGCAGAACCTGGGTCTGGGCATCGGCGGTCTCCTCGGCGGTCAGATCGTCGACGAGACCCGGCCGGGGAGCTTCACCCTGCTGTTCGGCATCGAGGCCGTGATGTTCCTGGTGCTGGCGGGTGTCGTCGCCACCGTGCGGCTTCCGCACGTACCGGCCATCAAGGACGCCCTGCCGAAGGACCCGGCGCAGGCCGGTGCCGGCGGCTGGAAGCGGCTGCTGCGGCACAAGGCCATGGTGCAGCTGTGCGTGCTGGGCTTCGTGGTGTTCTTCGCCTGCTACGGGCAGTTCGAGTCGGGTCTGGCCGCGTTCGGTACCGAGGCCGCCGGGATCTCCCCCTCCACGCTCGGTTTCGCGCTCGCCGCCAACACCGGTGCGATCGTCCTCGCGCAGTTCGTCGTGCTCAAGCTGGTCGAGAAGCGCCGCCGGTCGCGGGTGATCGCGCTCGTCGGGCTGATCTGGACCGGGGCGTGGCTGATCGCCGGGTTCTCGGGCCTGGGCCACGGCAGCGCGGTGATGGCCGCCGCCGCGTTCGTCACCACGTACGCGCTCTTCGGCATCGGCGAGGCCATGCTGTCGCCGACCCTGGCCCCGCTTGTCGCCGATCTGGCGCCCGAGGGCTCGGTGGGCCAGTACAACTCGGCTTTCGCGCTGGTCAAGCAGATGGCGTTGGCGCTGGGGCCGCTCGGGGTGCCGCTCGGTGCGGGCGCGCCGATGCTGTACATCGCGGTCTTCGTGCTGGTGTCGCTCGGGATCGCCGGTCTGGCGCTGCGGCTCGGCAAGGGCCTCACGCCGATGCAGGACAACCCGGTGCTGGCGAGCAGGATCGTCGCGCAGGGCGGTCCCGCCGTCGTGGTGAAGGAGCCCGTGCACGTGTAGCCGCATCGGTACGTAGGTACGTAGGTACGTAGGTACGTAGGTACGTAGGTACGTAGGTACGTACGGTGGGCAAGGCCCCGGTCCTCGTGGACCGGGGCCTTGCGCGTGTCCGGCTGCTGCGGCTACTTGTCCGGCAGGGCGAACTCGCACCAGACGGCCTTGCCGCCGCCCGGGGTGCGGCGGGAGCCCCAGGCGGAGGCGATGGTGGCGACGATGGAGATGCCGCGGCCGGTCTCATCGGCCGGTTCGGCGCGGCGGCGGCGCGGCAGGTGGTCGTCGCCGTCGGTGACCTCGATGATCAGCCGGCGGTCGGTGCGGCGCAGTCGCAGTCGCATGGGCGGGGTGCCGTGCTGGAGGGAGTTCGCCACGAGCTCGCTCGCCGCGAGGACCCCGAGGTCGCAGAGCTCGACGGGGAAGCGCCAGGAGGCGAGGACGCCCTGGGCGAAGGCACGGGCGCGCGGGGCCGCTTCGATGCCGCCGAGGAGTTCCAGGGCGGCGTTGTGGAAGAGCTCGGCGTCGGCGCCGGCGCGGGCGGGCTGCTGGAGCACCATCACGGCGACGTCGTCGTCGTGATCGGCGTCCACCCCGAGGGCGCGCATGAGGCGGTCGCAGATGACGGTCGGGGGGCCCTGGGCGCCGGCGAGGGCGCGTTCGAGCGCGGCGACGCCTTCGTCGATGTCCTCACCGCGGCGCTCGACCAGGCCGTCGGTGTAGAGGACGGCGGTGGAGCCGGGGCCGAGCGCGATGGTGCCGGAGGTGTGCAGCCAGCCGCCGGTGCCGAGCGGCGGGCCGGTGGGGTCGGCGGCTCTGCGTACGGTGCCGTTCTCGTCGCGGACGAGGATCGGCAGGTGGCCGGCGGAGGCATACGCGAGCAGGCCCTCGTTGGGGTCGTGGACGGCGTACACGCAGGTGGCGATCTGGCTTGCGTCGATCTCGGCGGCGAGTCCGTCGAGGAGCTGCAGTACCTCGTGCGGGGGCAGGTCGAGGCGGGCGTAGGCGCGGACGGCGGTGCGCAGCTGGCCCATGACGGCGGCGGCGCGGACGCCGCGGCCCATGACGTCGCCGATGACGAGGGCGGTGCGGCCGGCGCCGAGGGTGATGACGTCGTACCAGTCGCCGCCGACAGCGGCCTCGGTGCCGCCGGGCTGGTAGGTGGCGGCGATGCGCAGGTCGTCGGGCTGTTCCAGCTCCTGCGGGAGCAGGGAGCGCTGGAGGGTGACGGCGGCCTCGCGCTGGCGGCGTTCGCTGGCGCGGAGGCGCTCGACGGCCTCGGCGTGGTCGGTGACGTCGGCGAGGTGGATCAGGACGCCGGTGTGGTGGGCGTCCGCCTCGTGCGCGGTGGTGGGCCGGGGGAATTCGACGGGTGTGCAGGTGACGGTGTACGAGCTGCCGCCGCCCGGTGCGGTGCGGTTCTTGGCGGTACGGGATTTGCCGCTGCGCTGGACCTGGTCGAGGAGGGGGAGGAGGCCGAGCTCGCCGAGTTCGGGGAGGGCCTCGTGGGCGGGGGCGCCGGGGGTGCGGGCGCCGAAGCCCGCGGTGTAGGCGTCGTTGACGTAGGCGACGCGGTGCTCGGGGCCGTGGACGAGGGCGACCAGGGCGGGGAGCCTGCCGAGGACCTCGCGTACGGGGAGTTCGTCGAGGGAGGGCACGGCGGTGAGGACGCCGGCCCGCCGGGCGGGGGCCGTGCCGCTGCCCGGTCCGGTCCCGGCGCCGCCCGGATCGGTGCTGCTGCCGGAGCCGGTGCCGGAGACCGTGGGGTCGGCGGGGTGGCCGTCGGCGGCGGGCGTGGACCGCTCCGTTCCGGGGTCGGGACGGCCGCCGCGGGCTGCGGGGACCGCGCCTTCACCCCGCTTGGCCTGGGCGGCGTCATGTTCGGTCCGGGCGGCGGCGCGGCGCTGCGTTCCGGGAAACCGGGCGCTCCAGCGCGTGAAGTTCACTGCGTTCAAGCCTCGTGGTGTCGCGAGTGGTCGCTGTGTCGCTCGTGGGCGGTCGCTGACGGGACGATGTCACTCTGTGCAGGTGTGAGCACACCTATGGTCACACGTCCAGTGTGGCCGACCGCACTGACAACGTCAGCCCTGGCCGTTCTGCGGGGGGTTGGGAGCGAGGGGCGGGGGAGGTGTTCTGGGGCCGCCGCCGGCGGCCAGTTCGAATTCTGCCCTGGGGTGTTCGAGTGAGCCAAGGGAGACGATCTCACGCTTGAAGAGGCCTGAGAGGGTCCATTCGGCAAGTACGCGCATTTTCCGATTGAAACTGGGGACGCGGCTGAGGTGGTATGCGCGGTGCATGAACCAGGCCGGGTAGCGCTTGAGCTTGCGCCCGTAGACGTGGGCGACGCCCTTGTGGAGGCCGAGGGAGGCGACCGAACCGGCGTACTTGTGGGCGTACTCGGTCAGGACCTCGCCCCGCAGGGCGGCGAGGAGGTTGTCGGCGAGGACCTTCGCCTGGCGGACGGCGTGCTGGGCGTTGGGGGCGCACTCGCGGCGGGGGCCCTCGGCGTCCGGCGGGGCGGTGATGTCGGGGACGGCGGCGGCGTCGCCCGCGGCCCAGGCGTGCTCGACGCCCTCGACGGTGAGGAACGAGGTGCAGACGAGGCGGCCGCGCTCGTTCCTGGGAAGGTCGGTCGCGGCGAGGACGGGGTGGGGCTTGACGCCGGCGGTCCAGACGATGGTGCGGGTGGGGAAGCGGGCGCCGTCGCTGAGGACGACGACGCGGTCCTCGCACGATTCGAGCCGGGTCTCCAGCCGGACGTCGATGTTGCGGCTGCGCAGTTCGCGGACCGTGTAGACGCCCATCTCGAGGCCGACCTCGGGGAGGATGCGGTCGCTGGCCTCGACGAGGACCCACTTCATGTCCTCGGGCTTGATGTTGTGGTAGTACCGCGCCGCGTAGCGGGCCATGTCCTCCAGCTCGCCGAGAGCTTCGACGCCCGCGAAGCCGCCGCCCACGAAGACGAAGGTGAGGGCGGCGTCGCGGAGGGCGGGATCGCGGGTGGAGGAGGCGATGTCCATCTGCTCGATGACGTGGTTGCGCAGGCCGATGGCCTCTTCGACGGTCTTGAAGCCGATGCCGTAGTCGGCGAGGCCGGGCACGGGCAGGGTGCGGGAGACGGAGCCGGGGGCGAGGACGAGTTCGTCGTACTCCATCTCGACGGGGCCGGTGCCCTCGTCGGCGGTGGCGAGCGTGTTGATGGTCGCGGTCCGCTTGGCGTGGTCGATGCTCGTGGCCTGGCCGATGACGATGCGGCACCTGCCGAGGACGCGGCGCAGGGGGACCACGACGTGGCGCGGTGAGATCGCGCCGGCGGCCGCTTCCGGGAGGAAGGGCTGGTACGTCATGTACGGCTCGGGCGTGACCACCGTGACCTCGGCTTCTCCCGCTCTCAGCTTTCGCTGGAGCCGGAGCGCCGTGTACATGCCGACGTAGCCGCCGCCGACGATCAGGATGCGCGTGCGGGGCGGGGTACCGGGGGCCGTGCCCCGGGGGTTAGCAGCCTTCACCATCCCATGACGCAACGTGGCCGGGAGTTTGTCCACAGGCCCGGCACATTGTGTGACCGGTGGTGGCCCTGGGACGGGGCGGAAGAGGACCGTCGGGGGCGGCGGAAGTTCGCAGGTCAGGGCGGTCGGAGAGGGAGGTTCCGAGGGTGTGGGAGGGAAAAGTGGGAGTGAATGCTCCGATCGGGCGGTGGTCCGTCCGGGGCTGCCTCTTCTGAATTGACTCTGGCTCAACTATGTTCGTATCTCGTCGAGGACCGGGCCTGAGACCGTGGCCCCCCTCGGCGTGAAGGCGGGGAGTGTCTCCGGGGGGAGACAAATGATTACCGGGGGATACATATGAACATTTCCGATTTCCATGGTTCTGCGACCGCGCTTTCGGTCGAGAGCAACGGCCGCGCCATGACCGGCGCGACCACGCACGGTGTGGGCAGGTCCACGCCGCTGCGCGTCGACGCCCAGCGCAACCTGGAGCACGTGCTGCGTGCTGCCCGCGAGGTCTTCGGCGAGCTGGGCTACGGGGCTCCGATGGAGGACGTGGCGCGCCGCGCCCGGGTCGGTGTCGGCACCGTGTACCGGCGTTTCCCGAGCAAGGACGTCCTGGTCCGGCGGATAGCCGAGGAGGAGACCACTCGGCTGACCGAGCAGGCCAGGACCGCGCTGGGGCAGGAGGAGGAGCCGTGGCAGGCGCTGTCGCGCTTCCTGCGCACCTCCGTGGCGTCGGGCGCCGGGCGGCTGCTGCCGCCGCAGGTACTGCGCGTCGGCGGGGCCGCCGAGGAGGCGGCCGAGGAGGCGGAGGAGGCACGGGTTCCGTACCAGCGCCAGGCGGCCGAGGCTGCCGGGGCTCCCGGCCTGCGGGTCGTGGGCGGGGCGCGGGGCGCGGCCGATGACGAGCCTTCGGACGACGCGGGTGCGGGTGCGCTGCTGGAGGTCGTCGGCCGGCTGGTCCACCGGGCACGGGAGGCGGGCGAGCTGCGTGCCGATGTCACGGTGGCCGATGTGCTGCTGGTGATAGCGACGGCGGCGCCCGCGCTGCCCGACCCGGCACAGCAGGCGGCGGCTTCGACCCGGCTGCTCGACATCCTGCTGGAGGGGCTGCGTTCGCGGACGGTGTGATCCGGGCGGTTTCGGTGCGGGCCCGATGACGGGCCGGCACCGGGCCGGCGCGGTAGTCGGTAGCGAGTCGGCGCGGTAGCGGTCCGGCGCGGGGCCCGGTTGCGGTCCGGCGCGCTCCGATGGCGGTCGGCAGGGGTTCGGCTTCGACACCGGGGCGGCGGCGCTCCGTTGGCGCGGCCGGGGCCTGTTCGGGCATGCGCGCATGCCTGCCCGGACGGGTGGATGGTGCGCGGAGGGGTCCGAGGCGTGTCCGCCATGTGACACGCTTGCTCGGTGTACCGGTGGAGCGTGTCGTGCGGGAGCTTCCGCTATGAGCATTGACGGGCGTGAAGAGTCACCCGGTGGCGCCGGGGGCGATACCGAGGTGGGCAGCCTGCCCGCCGGGCAGGTGCCGGCGCAGCGCGAACCGGGCGGGCGCCGTGCACGGTCCTCGCGCTCCTCCGGCCCGGGCGGGGCCGGGGGCGAGCTGCCACCGTCCGACGGGGACTTGATCGCCCGGATGCGGGGCGGCGACGACGGTGCGTACGCGGAGCTGTTCCGTCGTCACGCCGACCCCGTACGGCGCTACGCGCGCTCCTGCTGCCGGGACGGGCACACCGCCGACGACCTGACCGCCGAGGTGTTCGCGCGGACCCTGCAGGCGGTACGGGGCGGTGCCGGGCCGGACCAGTCGGTGCGGGCCTATCTGCTGACGACCGTACGCAGGGTCGCGGCGGCCTGGGCCAAGACGGCGAAGCGGGAGCATCTCGTCGAGGACTTCGCGGTCTTCGCGGAGCAGGCGGCCACGCGCACCGAGAGCGGCGGCGGGATGTCGGGGCTGTCGGGGGACGACACCCTCGAACTCGGCGCGGACGTACGGGCGATGCGGGTGGCGGAGCAGTCGCTGGCCATGCAGGCCTTCCGGAGCCTGCCCGAGCGGTGGCAGGCCGTGCTGTGGCACACCACCGTCGAGGACGAGTCGCCGAGTGCGATCGCGCCGCTGTTCGGGCTGAGCGCCAACGCGACCGCTGTGCTGGCCAGTCGGGCCCGCGAGGGTCTCAAGCAGGCCTATCTGCAGGCCCATGTGAGTTCGGCGCTGAGTGAGGGCGGCGACTGCGCGCGGTACGCGGACCGGCTGGGCGCCTACGCGCGCGGCGGCCTGCGGATGCGGGCGGAGCGGGGACTGCGGGGGCACCTGGAGGAGTGCGTCAAGTGCCGGCTGGCCGCCGGGGAGCTCAAGGACGTCAACGCGGGCATTCCCGCGCTGCTTCCGGTGGCGGTCATCGGCTGGTTCGCCGCCTCGTACGCGGCCAAGGCCGCCGGGGTGGTGGCCGGTGGGGCGCTCGCCGCGGGCGGGGCCGGTGCCGCGGCCGCCGCCGCGGGCGGGTCGACGGCCGGAGGCGGTGCCGGTGCCGGTGCCGGTGTCGCCGGTACGGCCGGGGCCGGGGCTGCGGGGAGTACCGCCGGGGCCGGGGCCGGTGGTTCCGGGTCCGCGGCCGGGGGTGTTCTGGTCTCCGAGGGGATCGGGCTGCCGGCCAAGGCCGGTATCGCCGCCGGGATCGCGGTGGCCGCGGCCGCCGGGGTGGTGTTCGCGCTGGCCGGGGACGATCCCGAGCCGCAGGCCCGGGTGCGGCCCGCGCCGAGCGTGGCCGCTCCGGCCGCGCCGAAGGCTCCCCCCGCGCCCTCGCCGTCGGCGGAGCCGAGCCCGGCCGGGGCGGAGCCGCCGCCCGCGCGTAGCTCCGTACCGCCGTCGCCGAAGCCGACGCCGACGCCGGCGCCCTCGGCCTCTCCGACCGCGGCGGCGCCGGCGCCCTCGGTGTCCCCGTCGCCATCCCCCGGCCGGGAGAAGCCCGCGCCGACGCCGTCCCCGAGTACGCCCTCGCCGGAGCCGACGACGCCGTCGCCCGCCCCGAAGCCGCCGCAGTCGTTCCGGCTGGCCGCTCTGCCGCGCTCGGCGCAGGGCGACCACAGCGGCCCGGAGCTGCAGACGTGGCGCAGCGGGTGGGTGTGGCAGCGCTGGGGGCTGTCGGTGGGCGACCGGCGCTTCTCGCAGGGGATCACCGTGCACTCGCGTTCCTCGGTGGAGATCGCCCTCAACCGGCAGTGCACCACCTTCTCGGCGTGGGCCGGGGTGGACGACCTGTCGCTGTTCACCGACCGGTCGGTGCGGTTCGCCGTGTACGCCGACGGGCAGCGGCTGTGGCAGTCCGGCGTCCTCGGGCACGACGATCCGCCGGCGGCCGTCGAGGTCTCCGTCGCCGGGCGCACGTCGCTGCGGCTGGTGGTGGAGCGGGCCGGTCCGGGCAACCTGCCGACGCTGGCGAGCTGGGCCGACGCGGTGATCGGCTGCCGGTGACCGACGGCCGGTGACCGACGGCCCGGCGAGGCGAGGGCCCGGCGAGGCGAGGGCCCGGTGAGGCGACGGGCCGGTCCTCAGCTGCCGGTGAGAACCGTGACGACCTCGGTGGGGGTGAGCAGGGCGCCCGCGGCCTCCTCCCGCGCCCAGCGGTCGGGGCCGAGCAGTGCGCGGGTGCGTTCCGGCAGGCCGTCCACGACGGTCGCCTCGGGGGCCGAGCGGGCCAGGCCCGCCCGCCAGGCGGTGGCCGCCGCGAGGACCCGTACGGCCTCGGCGGGGCGGTCGGCGTCGGTCAGGAACCGGGCCGCCGCCTCGGCCATCCCGGCCAGCACGCGCTCGGCGCACCGCGCCGTGACCGCGGCCCCCAGGGCGGGCCCGATCAGGGCCAGGGCGGCCCCCGGCCCCTGTTCGCGTGCGGTGAGGACGGCGTCGACGGTGTCCAGCCCGGCGGTGAGCTGGCCCGGGACGGTGATCCGCTCGGTCTGGACGCGAGCGAGCTGGCACTCGGTCCTGGCCCGGCCGGCGTCACCTCGCTGGAGGGCGAGCAGGGCGCCGAGCAGCCGGGCGTAGGCGCTGACGTCGTACACACCGCCGTGCTGTTCGGCCTCCTCGTCGGCCTCGGCCAGGAGCCGTTCGGCGTCGTCGAGGTCGCCCGCGCTGTAGGCGACCTCCGCGATCCGGGCGATGGCGAAAGGCGCCTCGACGTGGGCCCCGACCTCGCGGGCCAGGCGCAGGCACTCCTCGAACTCGGTGCGGGCATCGGCGTACCGGCCGCGCGAGAGCGCGATCTCCCCGGCGGCGCTCGCCACCTGGGCACGCGTCCAGCGGTCGCCGACGCGCTGGGCGATCACGTGGAGTTCGGCGAGGTCGGCGTCGACGGTGGGAAGGCCTCCGGTGACGTCGATGGCGACGTGGGTGCGCAGCATCAGCACGACGCCCAGTTCCCATGCGCCGGCGTGGCGGCGGCAGTTCTCGACGGACCGGTCGAGGTCGGTGTGGAAGGCGAGGACGTCGCCGGTGAGGAAGGACGTGGCGGGCCAGAGGAATCCGGGGAAGAGCGTGGTCTCGGGGGAGCCGTGGCGGAACGCCGTCTTGATGCGCACGGCGAGGTCCCGGTACTCGGGGGTGCGGAACCTCTCGGCGGAGTTGCTCTCGGCGAGCAGGAAGATGTCGAAGACCTGCAGACGCATGTGGCGCCAGTAGGCGGGCGTGCCCTCGGGCGGCCGGACAGGGGTGAGGGCGAGGATCCGGCTGGTCCACTCGGCGCCCTCGGCGCGGTAGTTGCGCAGCCACCAGAACCAGCCGAGGGCGAAGGCCAGGCGCTGCGCGGACTCGACGTCGACGTCATCGACGGTCGTGGTGTGGAGGGCGGCGCGGAGATTGTCGAGTTCGGTCTCGACGAGCCGGATCCAGGGGAGCTGGGCGGCGGAGCGGATCAGGGGTTCGGCCTGCTCGGCGAAGGCGAGGTAGTGGGCGGTGTGGCGGCGGGCGGTGGCGCGGGCGTCGGCGGGGTGGACGGCGGCGCGTTCGGCGGCGTACTCGTGGATGGTTTCGAGCATGCGGTAGCGCATGCCGCGGTCCTCGTACGGTTCGGCCAGGACGAGGGACTTGTCGACGAGGGAGCCGAGGGTGTCGGCCACGTCCCGGGCGGCGTCGGCGTCGGCGTCGGCGTCCCCGAACGGGCCGGCGCAGACGGCTTCGGCGGCGGCGAGGTCGCAGCCGCCCGCGAAGACGGACAGGCGGCGCAGGACGGTCCGCTCGGCCTCGTTGAGGAGGTCCCAGGACCAGTCCACCACGGCCCGCAGGGTCTGCTGGCGGGGCAATACGGTACGGGCGCCGCCGGTCAGCAGCCGGAACCGGTCGTCCAGGCGGTCCGCGATCTGCCGCGGAGTCAGCAGCCGAAGCCGCGCCGCCGCCAGCTCGATCGCCAGCGGCAGCCCGTCGAGGCGGGCGCAGATCTCGGCCACGGCGGCCGGGTCCTCGTCCACGGTGAACCCGGCGCGGGCCGCCGCCCCGCGGTCGGCGAAGAGCCGGTGGGCCGGGTGGGGCGGCAGGGGTTCGACGGGACGGACGGTCTCTCCCGGGATACCGAGGGGTTCGCGGCTGGTGGCGAGGATCTGGACGCCGGGACAGTGGGTGAGGAGGCGTTCCGCGAGCTCGGCGGCGGCCTCAACCACGTGCTCGCAGTTGTCGAGCACGAGCAGCAGGCGGCGGCGGGCGCAGTGCTCGAGGAGGCGGGTGGTGGTGTCGGCGGCGGCCGTCGGGGCCGGGGTATCGCGGGCGACGAGGGTGTTCTCGCGCAGGCCGAGGGCGCTGAGGACGGCGCCGGGTACGGCGGCGGGATGGTCGAGGCGGGCGAGTTCGACAAGCCAGCCGGGCTCGGGGTGGGCGGCTGCGGCGTGTTCGGCGAGGCGGGTCTTGCCGGAACCGCCGGGGCCGGTGAGGGTGACGAGGCGGAGGCGGGCCAGGTCGTCGTGGAGGGCGGCCAGTTCGGGCTCGCGGCCGACGAAGGAGTCCAGCCGGGGCCGAAGGTTCCCCCGCACCGCCTCCGGCCGGCCGGACGGGTTCCCGGCGCCCCGCGAGACTGCCGCCGCGATCTGCGCAGCCTGCGGGGTCGGCAGGGGCTGCGGGTCCGCCTGGGTCTGCGAAGCCGACGGGGGCTGCGAAGCCTGCACAGGCCGGGAGATCGACGCAGACTGCGGAGACGCCGGGGGCGCTGCGGCTCGCTCGGTCGCCGGGACCTGTGGCTCCAGCGAGATCGACGCAGGCTGCGAGGGCGGCGCGGGCCGGGAGATCGACGCAGACTGCGGAGACGCCGGGGGCACCACGGCTGGTGCGGTCGGCGGGACCTGCGGAGCCGGCGGGGGTGCCGCGGTCTGCGGTGTTGCCGGGGGCTCCAGGTGCGCCGGGGTTGGTGGGGGCTGGGGTGGGTGGGGGTGGAGTAGTTCCGTGTGGAGGGCGGTGAGTTCGGGACCCGGGTCGGTGCCGAGGGCGTCGGCCAGGGCGCGGCGTGTGTGCTCGTACGCGGCGAGGGCCTCGGCGGGACGGCCGGCGGCGCGCAGGGCGCGCAGTTGCAGGGCCCGCAGCGGTTCGTCGTACGGGCTCACATGGACCAGTGCCTCGATTTCGGGCAGCAGCAGCGCCGGGGCGGTGGTGCCGCTGAGCAGGTCCGCCTCGATGCGTCGGCGCAGGGCGGCGGCGCGGCGGGCCTCGGGGGCGGTGGCGTGCGCGGTGCGGCCCGGCTCCGCCAGGTCGGCGAGGGCGGGGCCGCGCCAGAGGGAGAGGGCCGTGTGCAGGGTGCGGGCGGCGGCAGCGGGGTCCTCGGCGAGTTCCCGGTGTCCCTGGGCGACCAGGCGGGTGAAGCGGTGGAGGTCGACGTCGTCGCGGTCGGCGGCGAGGCGGTAGCCGCCGGTGGGGGCCGAGGGGACGGCGTCCCGGCCACCGAGGGCGCGGCGGAGACGGGCGACGAGCGCCTGGAGGGCTGCGGGGGCGTCCAGGGGCGGGGCGTCTCCCCAGACGTCGTCGACGAGTTCGGCGACGGCGGCCGGGCGGCCGGCGCGCAGGGCGAGGGCGGCCAGGAGTGCGCGCAGCCGGGCGCCGCCGATCGGGAGGGGGGCGCCGGTCTCGTCGCGTGCCTCGGTGACGCCGAGGATGAGGTACCGCACCCGCCAATTCTGCCCGGCCGCACGGCGGGTGGCGTCGGCCCTCAGGTGATCGAGGTGTCGCCGCCGGCCTCCAGAAGGGTGCGCAGGGCTTCGGCGACGGTGGCGCAGGTGGCCGGATCCAGCGGGGCGAGCAGCTCGGCGTACTGGCGAAGGTGGTCCTCGAACAGCGATTCGGTGAGCGCGATGCTCCGCTCGGTCAGCCGGATCCGGACGGTGCGGCGGTCCTGGCCGTCCCGCACCCGTTCGACCAGCCCCTTGGCCTCCATGCGGTCGATGCGGTTGGTGATCGCTCCGGAGGTCACCATGGCGGCCGGGATCAGGGCGCCGGCGGTGAGCGCGTAAGGGGGGCCGCTGCGGCGGAGGGTGAAGAGGATGTCGACCTCGCCCACCTCCAGGTCGCGTTCGGCCGCGAAGGCCTTGAGGTGCTTGTCGAGGATTCGGTTCATCCGCTGGATGCGGGCCAGGAGTTCGACCGGCCACAGGCCCGGCGCCAGCTCGGGGCGCTCCTGCGTCCACTGGTCGATGATCGCGTCCACCGCGTCGCTCATGCTGCCGCTCCCTCTTCCGCCGGCGTGCTCGCCCGCTCCGTTCCACCCGAGAATATCTCAACGTTGAGACACTTGACGTTGAGAGAACTGCCCTGATTTTATCTCAACATTGAGATTCTGAATCTTGAGATGAATCGGAGCGGGCGCCACCATGACCACGACCGCCACCCCTGCCACCGCGACCGCCAGGGCCGCCACGGAAACCACCACCGCCCCCACCCGGGCCGCGGCCCCCGGCCCGGCCGCCGACCGCGCACCCGTCCCCGTGCTGTGGCTGGCCCTGCTCGCCACCCCCGCGGCCGCCGCCGCCAACGCCCCCGTGCTGATCCTCCCGGACATGGCCGCCTCCCTCGGGGTGGCCACCTCGACGGCCGCCTGGCTCGTCGCCGCCTTCGCCTGGGCCATGGCGGTCTCCATCCCCCTGCTGGCCGGCCTGCTCCGCCGCCGCGGCCTCGCCCCCGTCCTCCGGCTGTCCGCCGTCCTCCTCCTCGGCGGCACGCTCCTCGTCGCCGCGTCCCCCTGGCTCCCCGCGACCCTCCTCGGCCGGGCCGCGCAGGCCGCGGGCGGCGCCGGCCTGGTGGCGGCCGCGATGAGCCTGGCCGGCTCGGCCCGCCGCATGGGCGTCATCAGCGCCGGCTTCGGCATGCTCGGCGCGTCCGGCCCCCTGCTCGGCGCGCAGCTCTCCCACACCGTGTCGTGGCGGCTCTCGCTCTCGGTGTCGCTCGTCTCGCTGCTGGCCGTACCCGCGGTGAGCAGGTACGCGAAGGCCCCGGCCACCAGCCCCGCCGCGCCGCAGGGCCGGTTCGACGCACGCGGCGCCGCGCTGCTGACCGTGCTGGCCACCGCCCTGGTCCTGCTCCCCCACGCACCGGCCGTCGCCCTCGGCTCCGCGGCCGTCGCCGCCGCGCTCCTCGCGCTCCACGTACGGCGCCGGCCCGACGGCTTCGTCCCGGCCGCCCTGGTCCGCAGCCCGCTCTTCGCCGGCTCGGCGCTGCTGGCGCTCGCGCTGTCGACCTCGTACTTCACGCTGCTGTTCGCCGTACCGCGGCTGCTCGGCGACCGCGCGGGCTGGGACGTCACCACGGCCGGGACCGGTCAGCTCGTCGCGCTGCTCACCGGATCCGCGCTGTCCTGGCTGCTGGCGGCCGGCTCGGCGCGCATGGGGCGGACGGCCGTGCGCACGGTGCTGGTCGCGGCCGGCACCCTGGCCGCGGTGCTCGCGGTGTTCGCGAGCTGGGGCCCGCTGCTCCTGACGGCCACCCTCGGCGGCGTGTTCGGCGCGACCGGCGCCAACGCGGTGCTGTCCATGCAGGCCGCGTCGAGCGTCCCCGACCCCCAGCGCCCCACGGCCATCGGCCTGTTCACCCTCTGCTACCAGCTGGGCGGCGCCTTCGGCCCCGCCATCGCCACGGCCCTCGTCCTCGGCTCCTGAACCCCGGCCACCACACGTACCGCGGCCACCGGACACACCGCCACGGTCAGGACAGCGCCGGACGGTGCACGGGGACGCCCTCGGGTACCGCCCGGCGCCGGGCCGCGGACGTGCCCGTCCAGCAGGTGCCGCGCCGCGCCAGCAGCCGGCGCAGCCACAGCTCCATCGAGACGAGTTCCGCGAGCCCGTCCAGCGGGACCGGGCGGCCTTCGGCCGCGTCGAGCAGCGCCTGCCGCACCACCCGGGCCTCGATCAGGCCGGCGTCCGCGAGCAGCGGGGCGGCGAAGAGGTCGAGCAGCTCGCCCAGAGCGGCCCGCAGCCCCAGCCTGGTCGCCGTCTCGTTCGGCGTGTGCGCGGTGGCGCCCCAGCCGGGCGGGAGCTCACGCACCCCGGCCGAGTACAGGACGCTGCGCAGGATCTCCGCCCGGGCGCCCGGCTGCACGCGCAGGGACTCGGGCAGGGCGCGCGCGGCCCGTACGACCTGGTTGTCGAGGAAGGGGGCGTGCAGGCGCTGGCTGCGGACCTCCACCGCCTGTTCGAAGACCCGGTGGTCGGCGGCCTGCCGGGCCAGCACCGAACGCGCCCGGGCCTCCCCGGGCCGCAGCGACAGCGGGGGCCGCCCGGCCGCGGCCGTGAGCCGGATCGACACCTCCGCCAGCGCCTCCCCCGTGAGCCAGCCCGCGGCCGGACCCGGCCGGGACCAGGTCAGGGCGGCGAGGGAGGCGTCCACCGGACCGGAGGCGCTCGCGGTGACCCCGCCCTCGCGGAGCCGGGCCGCGGCGGCCTCCATACCCGCGCGGTACGTCGTACGGGCGAGCCGGCGGGCCGCCGAGTACACGGTGAGCGGCACCAGCAGGGACTCCCCGGCCGCTCCGGAGGCGGAGGCGGAACGGGCCAGCGCCGCCACCGGGCGCAGCAGGTGGCGTCGGCGCCGGTCCATCAGGAGGTCCGCCATACGGGCCGGGTGGGCGTCGAGGACCTGCCGGGCGCCGTGGCCGGTGAAGTGGTCGGCGGCTCCGGCGGCGAGTCTGCGGCGCTCGCGGGCGGCGAGGACGAGCGAGGGGCCCGGTTCGTCGGTGAGCGGGCCGTCCAGGTCGGTGTACGGGAGGGCCTCGGCCGCGGCGGCGACCACGACGTGGTGCAGGCGCGGGTCGGCGGCGACGGCCCTGGCGCGTTCCAGTTCGTCCTCGCGCCCCTGCGGGGTGGCCAGGTCGTTGAAGGTGACGGCGAGCAGCCGGGCCCCGGCGGGGCTGGTGAGGCTGCCGGGCGCTCCCGGGAGTCCGGCCGCGAGCAGGGCGAGCGTCGCGGAGGCGCTGCCGCCGGACAGGTCGGCTCCCACCCCGGGGGCCGGGGCGCCGCGGGCGGCACGCCGGTCGGCCGGGCCCATGCCGGGCACGGGGCCGGGATCGTACGGTGGCAGGGTGTCGGGAGCATGCCGCGGTGCCGTGAGCCGGGCGCGCACCGCGTCGACCAAAGCTTCGCGTACGCCCTCCACCGCGCGGTCGGCGTCGGCCTCGGGCGCGGCCACCGCGAGCGAGGCGACCTGTTCGTAGCCGGTGATCTCGCGGGAGCCCTCGCGCAGGATGAGGGCGTGCCCGGGCGGGATGCGGCGGACCCCCGCGTACGGGGTGCCGTCGCCCAGCGCCTCGGGGCTGTCCGGACAGGCCAGCAGGGCGGCGAGATGGCCGATGTCGAGCTGCGCCTCGATGAGGTCGGCGAGCGGGAGGGCGGCGGTGGCGTACGCGGTGCCGCTCGCCCAGGGGGTGTAGAAGACGGGCCGGGCGCCCGCGAGGTCTCCGACGACGGTGATGCGGCGGCCGGCCTGGACGACGGCCGTGTAGCTGCCGGACCACTGGGTGAGGTGGCGCAGCGCACCGCCGCGGGCCGCGTAGAGGGCCCGGCGCAGCTCGGCGTCGGTGGCGCCGCAGCAGCCGAGGACGGCGAGCCGGGTGAAGGGGTCGGCCGGGTCTGCGGTGACGGTGCGGATCTCGTCGGGGCGCCAGTCGCCGACGGCCCAGAGCGGGTCGGGATCGCCCCAGAGCAGCTGGGAGCCGACGGGGTGGACGGTGCGTTCCGCGTCCGCGCCGGGGTCGGCCGCGTGGGCGGCGTCCGCGATGCCGCCGTGCAGGGGCGCGCCGTCGGCGCCGTATCCGCCCGGTCCGTATCCGCCCGGTGCGTGGCCTGCCCCCTGGCCGGAGACGCGGCCCGCCGTGCCGAAGCTCGCGGCGATACTGCTCCACCCCACCAACCAGCGCACCGCCGCCTCCCCAGCCCGTGGGCACATGACCGGGGCGCGGGCAGCACGGACAGCGCTGAGGGCGCGGTCGGCCGGTCCCCGGTGGCTCGGGTCCATGCTGCCACGGGACAGGCGTGCGAGAGGGGTTATAGGGGGCGCACACGCAAACGAACACGCCCCGGCCACGCGGTATTTGGCGTTCCGTTCCCACCGCCCCATAGGTCGCTTTCGGCCATTCTTCGGCCGCCTGGAGAGCCGTCGCGCGGTGTCGGCGCCCGGCGCGCAGGCGCGGTCCGGGAGGCGGATTCCGCCCCCCGGACCGTTCCGCCACCCGCGGGGATTGAGGCAGCGGCATCCCCCGGCCCACCCGGTCCACGCAGCGGGCCGACCCACGCACCGCACATCGAATCGCCGGGCTCCCGGACCGGCCAGAGCGCACGGGCGGGCGCACGGCCACACGGGCGGAGCACGCGACGGGACGCGCGCCCCCGCCAGGGGCGCCGGACCGGACCGCGCAAACGGACAACAATCCCGCCATACGGAAGTAAGGGCCTTAACGCTTGGGAGGCGGGGAACTACGCTGGGTTTACGAAATGCCGGGCGCCTATGCCCCGGCGGCGTATGCGTTGTATGCGTTCCGCGTGTGACGAGGGGTGGCGCATGTCCAGGGAGCTCCGCGAGCCCAACGAGAAGCTCGGCGCCGTCCTCGCCCTCGCCGGCATCAGCAACGCCGGGCTGGCCCGGCGGGTCAACGACCTCGGCGCACAGCGCGGCCTGACACTTCGGTACGACAAGACGTCGGTGGCGCGGTGGGTGTCGAAGGGGATGGTGCCGCAGGGCGCCGCCCCGCACCTGATCGCCGCCGCCATCGGCGCGAAGCTGGGGCGGCCGGTGCCGCTGCACGAGATCGGCCTGGCGGACGCGGACCCCGCGCCCGAGGTGGGGCTGGCCTTCCCCCGCGACGTCGGCGCGGCCGTGCGCTCGGCCACCGACCTCTACCGGCTCGACCTCGCCGGCCGTCGGGGCGGTGGCGGGATCTGGCAGTCGCTCGCGGGCTCGTTCTCCGTGGCGGCCTACGCGACGCCCGCGTCGCGATGGCTGATATCTCCCGCCGACAGTTCGGTGGCGCGGGAACCGGCAGGTCCGGCAGGTCCGGAGGGTCCGGCGGGTCCGGCGCATCAACGGTCCACGACTGCGGCCCCCTCCCCTCACCACACCGGGGCGCAGGCTCCGGACGCACCGGCGCGCGACCTCCCGTCACAGCAGTCGACGCCGCCCGGGGCACCGGCGGCGCACGGCACGCCTGCGCACGGCACGCCCGCGCCGGCTCCCGGGTCCTCCCCGGAGGGCCGGACGACCGGGCCGGCGACGGGCTCGATGTCGGCACCGGCCGGCGCGCCGACAGGCCCGCCGACCACCGTTGTGCCCGCGCAGAACGGACCCGAAACGCCGCGCGACCACGTGCAGCGCGTGGGCCACAGCGATGTGACCAAGCTGCGCGAGGCCGCCGAGGACGCCCGCCGCTGGGACTCCAAGTACGGCGGCGGCGACTGGCGTTCGTCGATGGTCCCCGAGTGCCTGCGGGTGGACGCGGCGCCGCTGCTGCTCGGCTCGTACACCGACGAGGTGGGCCGCGCCCTCTTCGGCGCGACGGCCGAACTGACCAGGCTGGCCGGGTGGATGGCCTTCGACACCGGCCAGCAGGAGGCCGCCCAGCGCTACTACATCCAGGCACTGCGCCTGGCCCGCGCGGCCGCGGACGTACCGCTCGGTGGCTACGTACTGGCCTCGATGTCCCTGCAGGCGACCTACCGGGACTTCCCCGACGAGGGCGTGGACCTCGCGCAGGCGGCCGTCGAGCGCAACCGCGGCCTGGCCACGGCGCGCACGATGAGCTTCTTCCGGCTGGTCGAGGCACGGGCGCACGCGAAGGCGGGCGATTCGGCCGCTGCCGGGGCGGCGCTGCGGGCCGCGGAGGGCTGGCTGGAGCGGTCCCGCGAGGGTGATCCGGATCCGACCTGGCTCGGTTTCTACTCGTACGACCGGTTCGCGGCGGATGCGGCGGAATGCTACCGGGACCTCAAACTCCCCCGGCAGGTGCGGCGCTTCACCGAGCAGGCGCTGTCGCGGCCCACGGAGGAGTACGTGCGGTCCCACGGGCTGCGGCTGGTCGTCAGCGCGGTCGCGGAGCTGGAGTCGGGCAATCTGGACGCGGCGTGTGCGGCGGGCACCCGGGCGGTGGAGGTGGCGGGCCGGATCTCCTCGGCGCGCACGACCGAATACGTACGGGACCTGCTGCACCGCCTGGAACCTTACGGGGACGAACCGCGCGTCGCGGAGCTGCGCGAGCGGGCCCGGCCGCTCCTGGTGGCTCCGGCGTAGACCCGCGTGGCCTCGTTGTCGGTGCGGGGGTGCAGTATGCAGGGGTGGGAGGTGTCGGCGTGGGCGGTGGCGTGGACTGCGATGTGCTGGTGATCGGCGGCGGAATCGTCGGCCTGTCGACGGCGCACGCCTTGTCGCGCCTGGCTCCGGGTACGAGGGTGATCGTCCTGGAGAAGGAGTCGGGCCCGGCCCGGCACCAGACGGGCCGCAACAGCGGGGTGATCCACAGCGGGATCTACTACCGCCCGGGCTCGCTGAAGGCGCGCTTCGCGGTGGGCGGCGCCGCCGAGATGGTGAAGTTCTGCGCGGAGCACGGGATCCCGCACGAGGTGACGGGCAAGCTGATCGTCGCCACCGAGCGCGAGGAGCTGCCCCGGCTGCACGCCCTGGTCCAGCGCGGCCGGGAGAACGGCATCCCGGTGCGCGAGCTGGGCCCGGCCCAGATCACGGAGTACGAACCGCAGGTGCAGGGGCTGGCCGCGATCCACGTCGGCAGCACCGGCATCGTGGACTACGGCCGGGTGAGCGCCCAGCTGGCCGAGTCCTCCGGCGCGGAGATCGTCTACGGCGCCGAGGTGGACCTGATCTCGCGCCGCGCGTCGGCGGTGGCCGTACGCACCACGGCGGGGCTGGTCTTCCGGGCCCGGATGCTGGTGAACTGCGCGGGCCTGCACTGCGACCGGATTGCCCGCCTGGCCGGAGACGACCCGGGGATGCGGATCATCCCCTTCCGCGGCGAGTACTACGACCTGACCCGCCCGGACCTGGTCCGCGGGCTGGTGTACCCGGTGCCCGACCCGGCGTTCCCCTTCCTTGGGGTGCACCTCACCCGCGGCATCGGCGGCGGCGTCCATGTCGGCCCCAACGCCGTGCCCGCCCTGGCCCGCGAGGGGTACGACTGGTCGACGGTTCGCCCCCGGGACATCGCGGACGAGCTCGCCTGGCCGGGCGCCTGGCGGATGGCCTCCCGGCACTGGCGGTTCGGGACGGGCGAGATCCACCGCTCGCTGTCGAAGCAGGCCTTCACCCGGGCGGTACGCCGCCTCCTGCCGGCCGTCACCGCGGCGGACCTGCAGCCCGCCGCGGCCGGGGTCCGCGCGCAGGCCGTCCTGCGCGACGGCACCCTGGTGGACGACTTCCTGATCCGCGACGCCCCGCGCACGGTCCACGTCCTCAACGCCCCCTCCCCGGCCGCGACGGCCTCCCTCCCCATCGGCCGCGAAATCGCCACCCGAGTCCTCCGCACCCTCGGCCCGGCCTGACCCCTGCGGGCCTCCGCCCCGCGCCCCAAACGCCGGCGGGGCTGGAATCGACCGGCTCCGGCCCCCACCCCGTGCGGGGTCGGCGCCCGGCAGGGCCCGACGCCCCGTCGTAGAATCAGCGCATTGTGTCTGAGTCCCTGAACCCCACGCCGCCCGCCGTCCCGGACGCCCCCGTCGCCGACTACTCCGCCGACGCCGCGCCGGAGGCGAACTCGTACGTGCCCCCGAAGTGGCGCACCGAGCCCCGCTTCCCCGACGGCCCCGCGCCGGACCCGGCCGGCTCGCACCACGAGCGGCGGATCCGGAGCTTCCAGCCCCGGCGCAGCCGGGTCACCACCGGCCAGGGCGAGGCCCTCAAGCGGCTCTGGGGCATCTGGGGCCTGGACATCGACGGCCACTCGGTCATCGACCTCGAGGCCCTCTTCGGCGGCCTCCCGGTCGTCCTGGAGATCGGCTTCGGCATGGGCGAGGCCACGGCGCAGATGGCCGCCGCGGACCCGGCCACCGGCATCCTCGCCGCCGACGTGCACACCCCCGGCCAGGGCAACCTCCTCGCCCTCGCCGAGCGGGGCGGGCTGAGCAACGTGCGTGTCGCGAACGGCGACGCGATCATCCTGCTCCGCGAGATGCTGGCGCCCGACTCGCTCGCCGGGATCCGCGTGTACTTCCCGGACCCGTGGCCCAAGGCCCGCCACCACAAGCGCCGGCTGATCCAGCCCGAGTTCCTCACCCTGGCCGCCACCCGGCTGGCGCCCGGGGCCGTACTGCACTGCGCGACCGACTGGGAGCCGTACGCCGAGCAGATGCTCGAAGTCCTCACGGCGCACCCCGACTTCGAGAACACGCAGGCGGACGGCGGCTACGCCCCGCGGCCCGACTTCCGGCCGCTCACCCGCTTCGAGGGACAGGGCCTCGACAAGGGGCACGTCGTACACGACTTGCTCTTCCGTCGCACGGAGAACTGACAACGTCACCGCCCGTGTCGGAGCGGATCGCTAGGGTCATCATGTGTTCCGAGCGCTTCGCCCTGTGTTCACCCGTCCGTCCGGCACGGTCCGCACGTGCGTGCTCCTCGTCCTGCTCGCCGCCACCGGCATCGCCATCCTGGAGCTCGTACGGGAGCAGACCGGCACCCCGGGCTTCTTCGTCGGCCTCGGCCTGGCCCTGCTGCCGGTGGCGCCCCTCATGGCGGCCTTCCGGTGGCTGGGCCGGGCCGCGCCCGCGCCATGGCCCCAGCTGCTGTTCTGCTTCGGCTGGGGCGCCTGCACCGCCGCGCTGATCGCCATACTGGCCAACAACTTCGCCACCGAGTGGATAGCCGCGGCCACCGCCGACCCCTCGGGTGCGGACCGGCTCGGCTCGGTCGTGATCGCCCCGGTGGTGGAGGAGAGCGCCAAGGCGGCCGCCCTGCTGCTGGTGTTCGCGTTCCGAAGACGGCATTTCACCGGCCCCGCCGACGGTTTCGTGGTGGCCGGCTTCACCGCGACCGGCTTCGCCTTCACCGAGAACATCCTCTACCTCGGCAACGCGTTCGTCCAGGACCTCGCCGACGGCACCGGCGTGCTGGACTCGGTGACCGCGGCGACCTTCTTCGTACGGGTCGTGCTGTCGCCGTTCGCGCACCCGCTGTTCACGGTGCTCACCGGGCTCGGAGCCGGCGCGGCCGCAGTCAGCGTCCGCCGCTCGCACCGGATCTGCCTGCCCCTGCTCGGCCTGGCGGCGGCCATGGGCATGCACGCCCTGTGGAACGGCTCCTCGCAGTTCGGGGACCACGGTTTCTACATCGTCTACGCCTGCGTGATGGTCCCGGCGTTCGGGCTGCTGGGGTGGCTGGCGGTGCGGCTACGGCACCGCAGGCTGCGGGCCGTCGCCGACGAACTCGCGCTGTACGCGGCCGCGGGCTGGCTGGCTCCCGCCGAGGTGCCCGCCCTGGCCTCGATGCCGGCCCGGTCACTGGCCCGCGGCCTGGCGCGGCGCAGCGGGGGCCGGGCCGCCGGACGCACGGTCGCCCGGTACGAGGCGGACGCGGCCGCCCTGGCACTGCTGCGCAACCGGGCCCGCCGCGGGGGACCGCCGCTGAAGGCGGACTTCGCGCGCCGGGAGAAGGAGTTGCTGCACCGGCTGTGGCAGCGGCGCGCGACGGCGGGACCCGCACTGGCCCGGGCGGCGGTGCTGGAGGAGCTGCTGCCGCCCTGGACCCACGCATCGGAGCCGGCGGGCCGGGTCACGGCAGCGGACCCGGCGACCGTTCCCGGGCCACGACGGGAGGAACCGCGGCCAGCGGAAGCGCGGCAGGCTGAACCGCGGCGAGCTGAACCGCGACGGGAGGAACCGTTCCTCAGACGTTCAGGCCCTTGGACTCCAGCCACGCCAGCGGGTCCACCGTCGATCCGCCCTTGCGTACTTCCAGGTGGAGATGGGGTCCGGTGACGTTCCCGGTGGCGCCGACCCGGCCGATGGTGTCGCCGGCGCCGACCGCACCGGAGGTCACCGACATCGAGGAGAGGTGGCAGTACCAGACCTCCGTACCGTCCTCCAGCTCCAGCACGATCCGGTAGCCGTACGCCCCGGACCAGCCGGCCGAGGTGATCTTCCCCGCTCCGACCGCCTTGGCGGGGGTGCCGGTCGGGGCCGCGAAGTCGAGGCCGGTGTGGTGGCCGGAGGACCACATGGAGCCGGCGACCCCGTAGTGCGAGGTGAGGGTGTAGGCGGACGTGGGCAGGGACCAGCTGCCCGCCGCTGCGGCGCGCTCCTGCGCCGCCTTGGCCTCGGCGGCCTTCCGGGCGGCCTCGGCCTCCTCCGCGGCCTTCGCCTCGGCCGCGGCCTTGGCGTCCTCGGCCGCCTGACGGGCCGCTTCCAGCTTGCCCTTGGCCTCCTGGGCGGCCGCCTCGTGCGCGGCGCGCTCGGCCTCCGCCCGGGCCTTCGCCTCGGCGGCCTCCGCTTGCGATTCGGCCTGCTGCAGGATGCGGTTGCGCAGGATCTCGCCCGCGTCGGCGCCGCTGTCGGCCTGCTGGGCGATGATCCCGGTGGTGGCGGCGGCTTCGGCCTGCCGGCCGGAATCCCCGTCGCCCTGACGCTCGTCGCCCCCGGGCATCAGGCCGGGGAGGGAGGGAATGGATATCGCGACCTGCGGGCGGTCCTGCGCGGTGGCGATGCCGCTGGCTCCGACCGCCGCGATGACGCCGACGCCGAGCACGGTGGAGCTGCGGGCAAGTCCCCCGCGCTGCTTGGCCACCCGGTGCTTGCCCCGGACCGGACGGACCGAGTCCTCGGTGGGGTTCCACTCGCCCCAGGCACCCGCGGTGGGCGGCTCCTGGATCTCGATGCCTTCGGGAGCAGGCGAGTTGGAGGCCACCGGGGCACACTCCTCATTGACACGCACGCGCACGGTGCCGTCTCTTGCGACGGCCGGGACGACCGCGCTGCGTTATCGAAAGGTAATAGACGTGGGGGAGTGATTCCAAGCTGTTGCGCTTGATCGTTCCCACCAATCGGCCACGCCCTGGCTTGCTTTGGTCATTCCTTTTCGGTTGATAAGGGGTGCAACTCGGGCAAAGATCAAGTGATTCAGCCACCTCCTCGGCCACGGAATCGACATGACCGACCCTCAATCAGCTTGCACTGAGCGCCCGTTCCCTCACGCACCGTCACAGTGTCCCGCCGTCTCGTCGCCCCGCCTCACCACCGGCGCCGTCCGTTGCCGTTCCGGCCGCCGCCGCTCCGCCTGGCCGGCCGCGGGTGCGGGCGCGGGCGACCCGACGGCGGCCGTACGGGGGACGGGGCGCGGGGAGGGTGCGCAAGTGCGGGGCGCGGGCGGGGCGGCGGGCCGAGGACACGACGAAGGCCCGGTTCCCAAGGGAACCGGGCCTTCGTCTTCAGTAGCGGGGACAGGATTTGAACCTGCGACCTCTGGGTTATGAGCCCAGCGAGCTACCGAGCTGCTCCNGGGGACAGGATTTGAACCTGCGACCTCTGGGTTATGAGCCCAGCGAGCTACCGAGCTGCTCCACCCCGCGTCGGTGAACCCAACTCTACGGCATCCGGGAGCGGCTCTCCGCCAATTAATCGCCGGCCCGCCCCAGAAACGGCATCACCGCAGGTCAAAGCCCGAAAACCGGCCTGAAACCAGCACCCCGCAGATCAAGATCATCTCTGTTGCACGGCGGTGACACTGCAGGGATGGTTCCGCGATCGGTTCCGGGTGAAGATTCATCTGTCGCCAGGGCCAGGGGGAACACGAACCGGCCGGACGACCCAGACCAGGTCAGACCAGACCACACCCACCGGCTCGGCGCTCTGCCGATGCCCTTGTGATTCCCGGGGGGAGTCCCACCATGTCCGTTCGCACCGCAGCCGCCATCGCAGTCGTCGCCGGCGTTGTCACCACTCTGCTGCCGCTCTCGGCCACCGCCGCGTCCGCCGCACCCGCCGCCGACGGCCACGCCGTGCTGCGTACGGAAATGGGCGCTCCCGTCCCCGGCGGCCCGCTGACCCGCGGCGGCGCCACCGAGACCTTCGACCTGACGGTGAAGAACCCGACCGGCAAGGCCGTCGAGTACAAGCCCTGGATGCTGCTCGACCCGAAGGGCCCGAGCCGGCTCGACGAGAGCGACATCGTCTTCAAGGTCGAGGCGGTGGACGCCCCGGCGACCAAGTCCCACATCGGCCAGCAGGACGGCGAGTGGCAGGGCGAGTTCTCTCCGTCCGCCGGCGAGCCGGGCGCGGGCTTCGACATCCCCGCGAACGGCAGGATGACCTGGAAGGTCACCATCGGTCTCGGCGCGAACTACCCGACCAACAACGGCGACTTCACCTTCACCGCCAGCAGCTACAACAACTCCGTCGCCCCCGGCGGCGCCGACTCCCACCTCTTCAAGGTCGACCCGCAGATCAAGACGGGCGAGCTGAAGACCTGGTTCAAGCAGGTCAGTTCGGGCAAGGACGGCCAAGAGCAGCGCGCCTACCTGGACCTGAACCACCAGGCCACCGGTGACGGCACCTTCGGCACCGCCCTCGCCACCAGCCTGACCCTCTCCCACCCGGGAACGCAGGACGCCGACTTCCGGCTCCAGGCCCTGGTCGACGGCCGCTGGCAGGACCTGAAGGCCGAGGACAGCCGCTACGAGCTGCCGCGCATCGCCAAGGGCTTCGGCGCCGCCTCCGGCGTCCACACCCAGCCCCTGCGCCTCAGCCTGGGCAAGAACACCGAGCTGACGAAGCGCACCACGATCACCATGGAGGCCGAGGTCCGCCAGGCCGAGGGCAACACCTGGCCCGTCAGGACCGCCCGCGTGCAGTTCCCGCTGGTCCCGATCACGGAGCCGGCGCCGACCGAGCCGACCACCGCCCCGACCACCCCGACCACCACCCCGTCCCCGACCGCCTCTCCCTCCTCCACCACGGCGGTCCGGCAGGCCGTCGCCACCACCACCGGCAACTCCGACGTGACGACCACGGGATCCTCCACAGGCTCCTCCACGGGCTCGCTGGCCAGCACCGGCGCCGGCTCGTCCACCGGCCTGTACGCCGGCCTCGCCGCGGCCCTGGTCGCGCTCGGCGCGGCCGCCGCCTGGCTCGGCCGTCGCCGCCACCGCACCAACGTCTGATCGCACCTCCCCACACCCCTGAACACCCCGAAGCGCCCCGCCCGATCCCTCGGGCGGGGCGCTTCACATGTACGGGGGTGCGGTCAGGCGTCCGCGGGCGTGCGGTGGCGGGTCAGGACGCGGGTGGTGGAGCCGTCGTCCTCCTGCACGTCCCGGACGTGGGCGAAGCCGATACGGGCCAGCAGGGCCAGGGAGGCCGTGTTGGCCGCGGCCACCGTGGCGTGCACCTCGGTCAGGCCGAGCGCGTCGAAGCCGTACGCGACGACCGCCTCCGCGATCTCGGTGCCGAGGCCGGATCCCCAGGCGCCGGGGGCGAGGGCGTAAATGATCTCGTGGCCGTCGACCTCGTCGGTCCGCTTGATCTCGGCGTGCCCGACCAGCCGTCCGTCCCTGCGCACGGCCCAGACGTCGAAGAGGTCCTCGGCGTAGACCTTGGTGAAGACCCGCCCGAACAGGGCGCGGTCCTCGGCCTCGGTGGTGGGGCCGTCCCCCATCCACCGGGAGACCCGGGTGTCCTGGAAGAGCGCCACGAAGGCTTCCTCGTCCTCGGGGGTGTACGGGTCGAGCAGCAGGCGTTCGGTACGCAGAACCGGAGTCACGGCGCCGACGCTACCGCCCAGCGCCTGCACGGCTCACCCGTTTTTCACGGCCCGGCCGGACATGACACAGCGCCCCGTCCGCGGGAGCGGACGGGGCGCTGGGAGCGGTAGGCCATGTCGGACTCGAACCGACAACCAACGGATTAAAAGTCGAAAGGTGTTCGTCCAACTGGGTGAGTCATGATCCAGCTCGCGGACTCCCGTGCAGGTCAGGGGCTACACCCCGTCCAGCTCGGACAGCATCAGGGAGTCCGCGAGCACCCCATCCAAGGGCGTCCGCTCCCGCAATGCTCCCGCATCGCATGCGCCCTGACCTGCCCAGGTGGCGCACCGCGCTTGTTAGCCACCTTGCTGAGCATGGCGTGGTGAACACCGTCACCCTTCAGACGGCAGTCCCGGAGAACCTTCCAGGTCTTCATGCGAGCGAGGACGTGCTCAACGCGGGGGCAGACTTGTTACCGCGAGTGATTGCCCACCCCTCCAGCTGGTCAGTCCTTTCCGCAGTCGCTGCGGTTGCCCGCCAGTAGGCAGCCGACCACGCGAGTGTCCCCGTCGATCACGTGGAGGACGCCTGCCCGGGGCTGGGCGATCAACGTCGATCTGGAGCTTCATATCTCGGAGCTGCCCGACACCTCACCGCGCACTCGGCCTGTGCGGAACGAGTCGCACCGATCTCATCGTCGCGGCACTCAGATAGGGCCGACGCTTGACGACCCCGCGTGATGCGGGACTGTCGATTCATCAAATCTTCACTGTGAAACAGGAGTTGGATTGATCAGCGTGCACGGGCACTTTCACTCTTGCTACGCTATGCGGCCAGAAGCGCAGTACACACGTAGCTCTCCTATCTCACACCACATGCAGGTCACGCGAGGGGTCGCCCGGACGTGCCCATGGCTTCCTGCCCACGTCCCTTGACACAGGAGCTTCGCCATGTCCGTGTTTCAACATGCCCATGCCAGCGCGGTGGCCGAAACCCCCGCCCAGAGATATGACGCTCTTCTGGGCTGCCTCTCACGTCGCATCGTCAGTCAAGCGGCCGGTACGTTCATTCCCGCTGGGACTCGACTGCTTGACCAGCCGCAAAAGCACCTGTGGCTTGGCATGCTCGCCAGCGAGGCGAAGTTGGTCAACGAGACCAACGCCGGCTTCCGCGGGCTTCAGATCACTCCACCCGCCCAGGGTTTCTCCTTCCGCGTCCGAACGCTGCCGAAGGCCCTCACGATCGAGGTCGCGGCATCAACGTTCCTGGCACTCCATCCGACCGTGGAGGAGCAGCGGGACACCGCGATTACCCCACGCGACGCACGTCCTTCCGACGCGCGCGGCGGGGCGGCTCGGGCGGGTGCAACCGTTCGGGCGTCCACCGGGCCCACGGCTGGCGGCTCACCTCAGACTCGTACGGCGGCCTCAGGAAACGGCGGGAGGACGAAGTACCCTCTCGCGCAGATCTGGACGAAGGCCACGATGGATCCTGTGCGGATCCCCGTCCACCTGCCTCCCGCAGGGGCCCTGTCGATGCGTGTCGGGGAGGCCGAGATCGCCGCAGCACTCCGCTCCGCCGCGTCCCGCCACGACCATCAGCTCTTCCGTCATCGCCTGGGCGCCCCGGCGAACGGCTCCCTCCCGCTCGAACATGACTTGGCCGATGAGCAGACGTGGGCCGCGTACGGCGCCCGCAACCTGGTCGCGCCGACACATGTGTTGCCGCCCGAACATCGTGCCGCCGTCGAGATCGAGATCACGCCGGTCGACGGCCTCTTCGAGGTCTTCGTCGCGGTGGTGAACACCACGCCGGCGCCCCAGGACCAGTTGATCGATGGCGTTCGCCCCTATGAGGAGGCGTACCTCGACACCCGCCTGTACCAGGTCGTCCTGACCGCGACGCTCGACGTGCCCGTCGAGCCGTACGAGCTGGAGCAGGTCGCGCAGTCACATCGGTATGAACGGTCTGTGCCCGCGTTCGGGCACGCCTCGCCCGTCTCACACCAGGACGACGACGGACACACCACCCTCCGGACCGAGTTCGCCGCCACGGAACCGACCTGGCGCGGGTATCCCAGAAGGGAATCCTCCGACGCCGCCGGCCGACAGGTCCCGATTGACACGTCCTTCGCCTCCTTGATCGCCGAACCGGTCGGCACCGTCTCCACACTTGTAGACCTTTTGGACGTCTGGGTAGACGACAAGTGGGGGACAACGGCCCTGGACGCCCTTCACGCGGAACGCGGATGGAACGACAAGGCGCGCGCGGAGGCCGAGAAGGACGCGACGGCTGCGCGCGCGGAGGCGGCATGGGTGCGCGCCGGCTTGGATCTTCTGCGCTCGGACCCGAACGTGCGCAACGCCTTCGTAGCGGCGAACAAGGTGGTCCGGGCCGCCGCGGACGACTACGTCGATTGGCACCCGTTCCAGGTCGCCTGGATCGTTGGGTGCCTGCCCGGCATGGTCGACCCCAAGCGACACCCCGCTGTCAACATCGTCTGGTTCCAGACGGGCGGCGGTAAGTCCGAGGCCTATCTCGGCCTCATGCTCGCCACGCTCTTCTACGGCCGGTACACCGGCGTCACCCGAGGCACTCAGGTCTGGGCGCGCTTCCCCCTGCGCCTGCTAGCCCTCCAGCAGACCGAGCGATTCGCGAAGATGGTCATGAACGCGGAGGTCCTGCGGCGACAGGATCCCCGCATCGCCCATACGGCGGCCTTCGGAATCGGGTATTTCGTCGGCGGCGGCAACACTCCCAACCGGCTCCGCAAGCCTGACGGCAGCAACTACTACAGCGGACCGGACCCCACGGACCCCACGACCGCCGAAGCGTGCAGGGTCTTGGACAACTGCCCACTCTGTGGGCAGGGCCTCACCGTCAAGTGGGACGACCCGACCCACACCATGCGCCACATCTGCCAGAACTCCAGCTGCGAACTAACCGGCGTGCTCCCCGTCTGGGGTGTGGACGACGACATCTATCGCCGGGCCCCATCCGTACTCGTCGGAACAGTCGACAAGCTCGCGCAACTCGGACAGAACCAGGCCTTCCAGATCCTGCTCGGCCGTCCGCACTCCCTGTGCCCCAAGCACGGCTACTCCGCCAGCCCCACCTGGTGCCCCGTCTTCGGATGCAAGGAAGACCGGCGCCCGGTGCCCAAGGGCTTCGGACATGTGCGGCTTGAGATCGCCGACGAACTGCACCTGCTCGACGAGAGTCTCGGCGCGCTGGACGGCATGTATGAGTCGCTACTGCAGAAGATCAGCGAGCATCTCAAGAACGATCCCTTCCAGATCGTCGGCGCCACCGCGACCATCGAGGGCTACCAAAACCAGGTGCGCCACCTCTACGACCGCGAGGCCCGGCGCTTCCCCGTCAATGGCCGGGAGGCGGGGGAGACGTTCTGGTCGACTACCCGTAAGGGCGACCCCCTGCGCCGGTACCTCGGCGTGCGCTCCCGGGCAAGCACCATGGTGACCGCCACCCGAGAGGTCGCGGTGGTTCACGATCAATGGGTGCGTGACCTGTGTGACGACCCCAAGAGCGTCGTCGCGGAAGCGGGCCTCGACGCGACCGATGCGGAGATCGTCGAGGAGGCGCGACGCGCGGGTGAGGATCTCTTCGAAGTCCTGGTCACCTACTGCCTGCGCAACGAGGACCTGACCAGCTTCGTCCGGGACCCCGCTGTACGGGAGCTGCTGGAGAGCGAAGACAACCTCGCGATCATCAACGGCGACACCAGCCCTGACGTCATCCGCTCAGCCGTCGCCCGCCTTCGGAACCCTCCGGCCCACAAATCAGAGCGGGTCAGGCTGATCGCCGCCACCAAGGCCATCGGGCACGGATTCGACGTCGCCCGCCTTGGCGTCATGGCTGTCATGGGCACACCGACACAGGCGTCCGAGATCATCCAGGCGTCTGCCCGCGTAGGCCGTCGCTTTCCCGGGCTGGTCGTGAACGTGATCAACCCCAGCCGAGACCGCGACGCGAGTGTCTTTCGCTACTACCCGGAGTGGATCCGCTACCTGGACCGCTTGGTCCACAAGGTGCCCGTGAACCGGGAATCGGTGCCCGTCCTCAAACGGGTCCTGCCGGGCGGATTGATGGCGTGGTTCCTGCAGGTCCTCGACCGCGAGTGGATCACAGGGGGACGCCGGCGGCGCTCTCTCGCCGACTCCACCGCCTTCCGCGACGCCGTGCGGGATGGAGTGTTGAACCGCGCGCTGCTCGTTTCCCTACTTCGTCACGGATTCGGCATCGACGACACGAGTGTCTACCACCGGATGCACCGTGAGGCCATCGACGTCTGGGTCGACGATCAGCTGGCCACGCTTCCGTTTCGCGCGGAAGCTGGCAAGCGCCTCCCCGACCTGCTGCACCCGTCTGTGCCACGATCCCTCCGCGATATCGAGGAGCCCTTGACCATCTACGGCGAGTTGTAGTCGCACGCGCGTCTCGTGCCCCGCCATCCCGCTCCCGTATCCGGAGAGATTCCGCATGGTCTTCGAACAACTCAACCGCAGCAACATCCAGGCGCTGTGGCGCTATATGCCGGGCCAGCCCTACAACTGGTCCTCAAAGGGCTCCGTCCTCGGCGAGCCGCCCCGCCAGGTAACCCCCCTTGATGTTCCCGAGGGCTGGGTCGCCCCACAGCTTCGCCGGTTGCTCCTGCCCTTCGAGAGCGCGTCGAACAACGGTTCCCGATCCGGCACCGAGCTCACCGCGATCGAACGACGTCAGTTCAGCCTGGTCAAGGCGGAGGACCTCCGAGCCGCCCGCTTCCCCAACACCTTCCTCTGCCGCGCGTGTGGCGCCTTCCGGCTCATCCGCAACAGCGACAGCTTGCCCACGTGCCCCACATCCAGCCACGGGCGGATGGAGCAGTTCTCCTGGTGCGAGGTCCACGAGTGCGGCCACCTGAGCGAGCTCGCGCCTCCTCGATGCGGCTCCGGCTGCCGTGCCGCGATGCGACTCAACAACACCCGCGACCTGAACACCTCCCGCTGGTACTGGACCTGCGACCGCTGCCAGCGGCGTTCTGACGATCCCGTCGTCAGATGGTGCGCCACCTGTCGCGACGGCCGTCCGCAAGTCATGCGGGTGCCACAAACCGCCGCCTACTACCCACAGCAGATCACTGTCATCAACCCGCCCACCCGAGGCGACTACGGCGCGCTCGCCTATGAGGGTGTGTACGCGGCAGCCGTGGCTCAAAGCCTGGGCGCCCTGCCCAGAGGGGCCGAGGGGCTCCGGCGTGCCGGAGGCGCCAGCGTTGCGGGCGGCGCCGTAGAACAGGCTCGCGAGACGGCGGAAGCACTCGGCCTCAAGCCGGAGGATGTGCTTTACCGCCAACTCATCGCGAAGGCCAAGGAACGGGAAGGCGACACACCAGCCTGGGACACGCGGGTCGACGCCTTGGGCCGCGATCCCGAGACGATCGAGGTCTTCGGCGAAGAATGCCGGCAGCTTGGCCTCGCCTGGGACGCCAAGCCCCTGACCGTCCAAAATCTGCTCGATGGTGACGCGGGCACGCAACTGGAGGCCTACTACCAGCAGTACCGCAAGCTGATCTCGCGCTACGGATTCTCCGACGTCACCTTGCTGCGAGAACTGCCCATCGCGTACATCGTGGCGGGCTACACGAGGATCAGCAGCAATGCGGTGGCCACCACGCGCCGCGGGACCCAGACCAGGCAGCGGTTCCGCTTCTTCCCGGCGGGACGCGACAGTAAGTTCCCCATGTACGGAGTGCGAACCGAGACTGAGGGCCTGCTGTTCGAACTGGACAAGCTCGCCGTGGTGCGGTGGCTCGTCGGCTCCGGCGTCATCGACGACCCCGGCCTGGAAACCCAGGAAGAGGCGCAGCGATGGATTTTCCAGTTCAGCGATCCGGTCCTCGACGCCTTCAACGCACCTGACAACGACATCACGAAGGCCATCCTCGGCCTCGTCCACTCCATGGCACACCGCATGATGAAGGCCCTCGCCACCCGGTGCGGGCTCAACGTCGACTCACTCGGGGAATATCTCTTCCCCGCCAATTGCGCTTTCCTCGTCTATGCCAACACCCGCAGCAACTTCACACTCGGCGGGCTCGAACACGTCTACCGATTCGACTTGGAGGATGCGCTGTGTGAACTAGACGCGGAGACCCGCTGCGTGTTCGATCCGCCTTGCCGACGCGACTTCGGCGGAGCGTGTGCCGCGTGCCTCCACATCTCCGAGGTCGCCTGCGCAAGGTTCAACACCGTTCTGGACCGGAACCTGCTGTTCGGCACGCTTCCCCCCCTCCTGTCCGGCACCACCCAAGGCTCGCAATCAGGAAGAGAAGGCGAACGACAGTGGCGCGGGTACTGGAGCCGCTGAGACCCCTGGTCTCCCTGTTCCTGCAGGCACCAGCCCCTGCTGAAACCGCGGCGGCCGCGACCAACATCGCGGCCGCCGCCGGCACTGGTCCCGAGATAGCCGCACTCATCCAGGACGCCGTAGTCGATCGACGGCTCGTGTCGTACGCCCTCGTCCACGCTGGCGTCGTGGACGAAGTCGGCGAAGTCACGCAGGCCGCGCCTCTCCTGCTCGCTCAGGCCCACGCCATGGTGGCGATGTCACTCGAAGAAGGGTGGGAGCTCGTGCTCACCGTCCCGGCCTTCCTCACCGAGTCCTTGAACGAGATGTCGCGTGACAACGGAGGTCCCGGGCTGCCACTCGACACGGGCCGGACGATTCGCCATGTCGCCGAGAGCGCGCAATCGCACCTGGTGATCGCCGCGCTCTACCTGCACCCCTCCTTCGCGGCCACGGTGGCGCCAGCCCTCAGCACCCTCACAGAGGCTGGCGGGACTGGCACAGTGATCACGAGGGCGCTGGGTCGGTCCGCGCCCGACCGCTCCAATGCCAACGTGGCAGCGGTGGAAGTTTTACGGGGTGCGGCGGGCGGCGGGCTGAGGGTGTGCTCATGGGACGAGAGCGGGCTGGGTATCCACTTCAAAGTCGTCCTGGCCGACGACCAACTCGCGTACATCGGTTCCGCGAACCTCACCCCCGGCGGAACCCGTTCTCACGCTGAAGCTGGCATGCTCCTGCGAGGCAGTCGAGTAAAGGCTCTCTCCCGTTGGCTCCACGTTGTGGCAGACGAGCTCGCACGGCGCTCGTAACGTGGCGGAGGAAGATCGACTCACTGAAGTGAATGAGGCCGTGGCACTACGAGGCCGTTGACAGCCTTCCCCACCCCCGAGCGCAGGAGACAGGGCAGCGGATGCGCTCGTGAGTGTTGTACCACCGGTCGCCTCGTCAGGCGGCCTCAAATCGTGACGCCGATAGAGTCGGCATCACATCCCGCGCACGTCTCGGGCTGTATTGACATGAGGGAGTGGTGGAAGATGGCGCCGATCCGCGAGCCAGCGCAGATCACTGTCCAACAGAACGGGACCGTGGAGCTGCCCATGGGCCTGCTGGCGGAGGCTGGTTTGGCGCCCGGCTCCACTCTGCTCGCGTTCAGCGATGGTGACGGGCGCATCGTGCTACGTCGTCTCGAGGATTCGGTGGAAGACCTACTCGGTGGGCTCGGGTTGTAGTCCCGCCCCACCGCCGGCCGCTCCACCTCGCGCAGGCAGCATGCCGCGGATCCGCTCAGCGGCCTCGGCTAGGTCCTCGTGCTCCCAGACTCGAACTACCTGCCAGCCGGCATCCCGTAGAAGGCCATCCGTCTCCGCGTCCCGCCTGCGGTTGCCCTCGATCTTCTCCCGCCAGAACTCGCTGTTCTTCGTGGCCGGGCGGTGATGCTCAGGACAGCCGTGCCAGAAGCAACCATCGACGAACACAGCGACACGCGCCTTGGGAAAGACGACATCGGCCGTCCTTCGCAGGTTCGGCAGGGGCCTGATCCCAACCCTGTACCGCAGGCCCTCCGCGTACAGGAGGGAGCGAAGGCGAACCTCAGGCTTCGTGTCCTTGCCGCGATTCCCCTGCATGACTGACCGAACCGCCGGCGATGTGGCCCACGAATCCTCTGGCGGCGCCTGCTCCGCGATGAGGCCAGCGACACGCGCCATTCCCCAGGCTTGAGCGAGATTCGCGGACCGTGTGTCGTTCGTAACCTCGCCTACGTACTCGGCGGGCGACCGACCCTTGTCAGACCACCGAAGGTAGGCCCGGATCCGCCTAGTCCTCGGAAGCAACTTCAGCTCGATCGAGGCTCTCGCGAAGCGTCCGTCCCCGAGGTCGACCATGCGTCGGTTCCGCCCCCCAGCCGCCCGGTCCTGTTCGGCCGCCAGGTTCGCCCGGCTCCTGCCCTGTTTCCCCTTCCAAGCCTTGGTCGGTGGCGGCTTCTCCTTCCAACGGCCCGATTCTGGCGCCGTCATCTCACTCACCTACGCTTCTCCGCGCCGTCCAGAGCGGCGGCGACGGCCTTAGCGAACACCTCTCCAAGGAGGACGGGAACAGCGTTTCCGAGCTGCCGCATCTTCTCTCCGCGAGGACCCTCAAGCTTCCAATCATCGGGGAACGTCATAACGCGAGCGGTCTCCCGCACGGTCATGTAGCGGTGGAGGTAGCGCCAGCCGTCCGGCGCCGTGGCATCGGGGACTCGGTCGTCCAGGAGCATCACCGACTCTCCACCTGGGACGCCGTGCACACCCGCCTTGACGGTCTTCGCCGGCCGATCAAGTTCGTTGGGTGTATGACCGTCGTAGATACGAGCGTTCGGCCATCCGACGTGGTAGGCGATCCCCCCGTGCTCATGCTTCTTGTCCTGCTGATCGAGCGGGATGGGCGGCAGCCTCAGCTGCCCATCTCCGTGGATCGCGTCCCGCATTGTCCGCCAGGGCTTAAGGCCGTCGTCCATCGGCAGCGTCTGAGGGACGCGCTTCATCACCCGAGCCCTAACGTGATCCGGTACGTCCGGGTGGTTTCTCCAGTAGGTGCCGTCAGCGAATGATCGAAGCAAAGCCGCCTCCGAATGCGTCGGACTCACGAGCCGCTTGAACTCGTCGACGTCCACTCTCAGATCGGCACGGAAGGCCACGATGATGACCCGGTTCCTGATCTGCGGGACCCCATAGTCAGCCGCGTTGACCGGGACCATAACGGCCTTGTACCGCTTGCTCAGATCAGCACTGGACACTTCGCCTTGAGCGATCAGGGCCTGATCGTGTTCCTGCCACGTGGTGCCCTCTCGCCGCTCCTCGAATGGGAGTTCCAACTCCCTCAAGATGTAGTTGAAGTACGGCTTGAAGGAAGGTCGCAGAAGACCCCTCACGTTCTCGCAGATGACGGCCTTCGGCTGAATCTCCCGAACGGCCCTGAACATCTCCGGGAACATGTTGCGCTGATCCTCATCCCCCTTCGCCACACCTCCCAGGCTGAAAGGCTGGCACGGGGGGCCGCCAGCGAGCACGTCGACCTTCCCCTTGAGGTAGTCCATGTCGAGCTTCCGAATGTCCCCCTCGACGAGAGGCGGCCGCGCCGCGCCTCGGGGAACACGGGGACGCTCCCCGTCCTCGCACGCCTCCGCGCCGTTGGCGGCGAGGGTCTCGCACGCCCGCTTGTTGAACTCATTCAGCAGCAGGGGGCGGAACCCCGCCCGCTCCACCGCCATCGCCAGCCCTCCGCCACCGGCGAACAGCTCGACAGACGTGCGCTTCATTCTCGACTCCCCGGGCAGCTCAGCAGTCTCAAAAGCATACCGCGGAGTTGTTGATCAACAGGGTCATTCCGCGAGACGCCGCATCTGCGCTGAGGTACGACGGGTATCGTGCGGTGATCATCTACGCGTAAGGAGTTGCCGGGATGACGCCCACGCTGGAGCCCAACGGCGGCGACGGTTACCACAAAGACTTCACGCTCAGCATCACGAAGGCCCTCGGCGATCAGCTCGCCATCGCCTTGGACGGGTTGGACCGGGCGCCGCTGAACGAAGCCAGTATCGCGGGCCTCAAGGAGAAGCCGGGCGTTTACCAGCTCTACCTGAACGGCCAATTCGTGTACGTCGGAAAGGCCGACAAGTCGCTTCCGGCCCGGCTCCGCAACCATCTCCGCAAGATCTCCGGGCGCAGGCGGATCAGCCTCGACGAGATGGCGTTCTCCTGCCTCTATGTCGCGGAAGACTTCTCCGCCCTGGCGCCAGAGCAGCTGCTCATCAGCCACCACAAGGAACTTGGCAACATCCCTTGGAACAACAACGGGTTCGGCAATAAGGACCCTGGCCGGCAGCGCGACACCACGGTCCTCAAGAGCAACCACTTCGACACCCAGTTCCCGATCGACCTGGATCGCCCCGTCGACGGGCTGAGCATCGGGGAGTCAACGCTCGAAGAGTTTCTGGAGACCGTAAAGGCGGGCCTGCCCTATAACTTCCGGTACCAGAAGTCCCCTCTCTACAAGAGCCGGACCGTTCACGTCCCCTCAGAGAGCTTGACCGCCGACCAGGCGTTCCGCCTGATCTCCACAGCCATACCAGAATCATGGCAGATCACGGCCCTGATGGGGTACGGAATCATGTACGACGACGCTCCCGCCACTTACAAGAGCGCATGGCGCTACTACCGCGCCGGCTCGCATGTCGACGCTATTCCCGAGGCGGACCCGGTGGGCGAAGTCGAAGCGGAAGACGCCCTGCAATCCAGTGACGAATAGAACCAACCGCCGGGAGAAATGAGGTCCGCATGAGTGACAGAGATGATATCTACGACCCGCTGCGTCGCGAGAACTTGGGACGCAGCGTCCAATGGGCTCTCGAAGAAACAGACCCGATCCCTCTCGGGAGCGTTCGAAGCAGATCGTTCATGGGGTGTGGTATCTACGCCATCTATTACGTCGGCGATCATGATCTCTACAAGCCTCTCGCAGCTCACCCGTTCGAAGTTCCCATATATGTGGGCAGGTCGACTCCCGAAGGCTCACGCACCGGGTCGGATGTGAAATCACCGGAGGAAAGCAAATCCCTCCGTTCTCGCCTCATGACGCACGCGAACAAGATCAAGAAGGTCAATGACCTTGAGATTGACGACTTCTACACCCGGTTCCTGCCGGCGGACGACCTGTTCACACCAATGGCTGAGAGCATGATGATCGCCGAGCTCCAGCCGGTGTGGAATGTAATCCTGCATGGTTTCGGTGTGAATACGCCGGGCGACGGCCGGAAGGACCAGACTCGCTCGAAGTGGCATGAAGTCCATCGAGGTGTACCGGCAGGCGATGCGCTTCCGCCGCATCCGGGTGGTCCCGTCCCACTTCGCGAGAAGGTGATTCTCCACCTGGGCACGCACGCAGTACGCCCGGCGCACGCCGCTGGCGTGCCGCCTACTGCGGGCTCTCTCGACTGGGACGGCGCCGCCTCCAGCGATTGACCCTTCCTCGCTCGACCATGACGAGGTCCTCCCGGACGGCGCCATCCGGGAGGGGCATCGCTTGGGGAGTCAGCCGCCCGCCGGTGAGGCGGTCTCCGCCGGGAGTGGGCCAGGGGTGAGGAGTGGGGCGCAGTCGGGGCAGGCGTACACGGTGACGCCGGGGCCGCTCGCCCGCTCGATGTGGCGCACCGCGACAGGGGCGACGGTCATCCGCTCGCACCGGCAGCAGGAGGTGGCCGTCATACCCCCACCGCCACCCGAATCGTCCGGCTGTCAGGGCGGATCTGCCTGCCATGGATCACGGTCGGGCCCACGTCGATGCCGCGCAGCGCCATATCCAGTGCCCAGCGACGTTCAGCCTGAGCCCGACGCTTCGGGTCGTCCGGACGCCGGCGGGGCGATGCGGTGACGTAGGGACGCACCGGATTGATCGTGTCCACGAACGTCTGCCTCCGCGCGGCCTCGCGGGCGTATGGGCTCTTGTGCTCCGGCAGCGGTCGCCGGGGCTGAGAGAGCGGACCGGGCGCCGGCTCCGGCGCAGGGGTGGAGCGGTGCTTCCCTCGCGCGGGTAACAGCATCGCAAGGAGGCGCGCGAAGCGCGCGATAAAGTCGGTCATGTTCGTCAGCTCCCAAAAGCTGATGGGCCACGCCCCCGGACGTTCGCTGCGTCGCGGGGGTCTTTTCGTGGGCGACCCTAGCCCGACCTGTCAAAGCCTGTAAAGGGCTGTATAGCCCTGTCAGGGAATGCTGTCACGGGATCGGCCGGATACCGTCGGCCCATGGAGTACGGGCCGGATGACCAAGTGCAGCGCGATGCGCCCGACGCGCCGTTTCAACAGCTCGCGGGGATCTTGCGAGCGCGCGTGAAGCGGGGCGACTGGAAGCCGAACCGGGCAATTCCTGGTGAGAACGCCCTCGCGGACGAGTACGGGCTTTCCCGCCCGACCGTCCGCCGCTCGATCGCTGTCCTCGCCGACGAAGGACTGGTGTACGCGGTGCCGGGGCGCGGCACCTACATCGCCGAGCAGAAGCCGGACGCACCGCCCACGCAAGAGTGAGACGGTCCCGCCCATACCCCACGGAACTCCCGCCGGATGTGGACTACGCCGAGGGGCGGGGCCATGTCGTGGGCCGATGCGGGGCTGTCGGCAAGGACGTTTCATCCGTCAGGCGCTGCGCGCGTGTTCGCTGCCGCGGAACGAGTGAAGACGGGGCTGGCAATTCAGCCGAGGTAGGGGTACGTGCCAGCGAAGTAGTCGCCGATCTGCTGGCGCATGCTGGGGTGGATGTCGTACTGGCCAAGCTCGGCGGGCTGAACGAAGCGGACGCCGTCGGCCTCGTCGTTGATCGTGGGCTCGCCACCCACGGGGCGGCCGAGACAGGTGTTCTCGTACCGGTGACGGATCCCGCCGTCGGTTTAGGTGAACCTCCCGGCACGCAACCGATTTCACCAGCGTGGCCCCTGAGCCAGGGGCCACGCACACCGCTGCCCCGCCGCTGGCCTGGCAGTAGGCCAGCAGAGGCCTACTGAATACCGGCTCCTCGGCCTGCCCTACGCCTTCAGCGATTCCGGAGGCCTACTCATCAGTCTCGCCCAGCAGGCTGAGATGTACGGCAAAGCTGATCTTCAAGCTTTCGAGCACGGCCTTGCCCTTGCCCGCAGTCGCGTAGGACGGGTAGCCGATCACCCCGGAGTCCGTGTAGGCGCTCATCCCCTGTACGAGGAGGAAGGGGCGGGCGCCGCCGTCGTGGTCCGCGTCGGTGTAGCCCTCCCGCACCAGCTCTGGGGCAGCGTGCAGGAGGATGGAGGTCTCGATCTCGCCGGCGTGCATGTCGCTGTGCCGGTCTGAGGTCAGTCCTCCGCAGTCCCGCGCGCGGTCCCAGTCCGGTCCGAGCGGGAAGAGGGACACAGCGGGGCCGTCGACGTTGGCCTCCTGGGCGATGTTCGACAGGACGTAGTTCCCCCCGTGCCCGTTCACGATCACCAGCTTGGTTATGCCGGATCGTGCGAGGGAGGCCCTGATGTCGTCGATCACGGCAAACAGCGTCTTGGCGCTGATGCTGACGGTGCCCGGGAAGGACGCGTGCTCGTGACTGCACGACATGGTGATCGGCGGGAGCAGGTGCACGGGGTAGGCGCTAACGATCTCCTGGCCGATAATGCAGGCGATCGCCGTGTCCGTGATGAGCGGTAGGTAGCGGCCGTGCTGCTCGAAGGATCCGATTGGGAGAACGGCGACGCGAGGCTGCTGCTCTTGGACGTCTGTGCTCGTGGCGGTCGGCAGCAGGTTCACAGCACTCCCTCAAGTCGGCTAGGGAGCAACTCTCTTCATGGTGTCCAGCTCCCTGTTCAATTCTGAAACTTCCACCAGCTTGCGCCAACGCGCAAGACGAGTCTGAAGTCGGTACAGCTCGTTGAGGATGCGTGCCGAGCCTGTCCGTTGGGCGATTCCGAGGGCTTGCTCAGCAGCCTGGTGGGCGCCTTCGACGTCCTCGAGGATGGCGTTCGCCGTAGCGAGCCTGGCGAGGCATAAGCCGCGGTCGCGCTCTTGCACGGCCGGCCAGTGACTCAGGCTCTCCCGGTAGGTCTCCACAGCTTGGGTGGGCCGCTCCAGGCGCACGTTGCAGTTCGCGCCCTCCATCTCGATGTACGCCACCGAGCAGTACCCAGCCATGGGGTCTGCGTCATCGCCTCTGTCGGCAGCGACGAGGGCCTGTTCGATGGCGCGGTCGGTCTCGTCATGTTCCCCGAGACTGGCCTTGCTGTTCGCGAGTTGGCGCAGCACGACGGCGTGGACCCGGGGTGAGAGTTCCGCGGCGTACCGGAGGGCGGCACCGGCAAGCCCCGCGCCGTGGCCTGCGTGTCCTGCCTCGGTGGCGATGTTGCTCCGGCGCTGGAACAGGTACGCGATCAGCATCGGGTCACCCAGCTCTTGGGCGTATTCCATCGCCAGGCCGGTCCAGCGCATGGCCTCGTCCGCGCGGCCAGTGTCCTGGTGCAGCCAGCCCAGGAACTCTGTGTATCGCGCGCCGATGCGCAGCACTTCTTCGCGTAAGGGGCCGTGCGCATCTCGGCACATCTGCTCGATGAGGGGCATCTGGCTCTGGACAGGGGCCATCAGGAATTGCGGGCCGACGAGCGGCTCGGCCTGTGCGTGCTGGTGGAGGAGAGACGTCAGGTACCGCAACATCTCGGGGCTGACAGGCACGGGGAACTTGGTCCGCAGGGAGGACACGGTCGGGTGCGGTGTCTGGCCGCCCAGGAGCAACCCGGACTCCGGGAAGCCGAGCTCCCGGTCCGTTGCCTGGTACGCCTCACGAAAGAGCAGCTGGTGATCCGCGCTCACCGGGCGCCGGCCGTTCTCGTACATGGAGATGAGCGTCTTCCAGCTGGCCGCTGAGGGCGATTCGACGCCGAGGCGCTCAGCGGCGCCGACCAAGGCGTCAATGAGGTCGCCCTGTCTCCATCCGCGGCTCTGCCTTACCTCTCGGAGCCTGCTCTTGGACTTCATCGATCCCCCGAAACACCTCGCGGTCCGCCCCTTCTCATCATGCGGCCAAATGGGCCGCTGGCGTGGGGAGTTAACAGTTAACGGAGCCCCTTGTTAACCCTGTCCACTGCCGATCTGAGGGGAGTCGGGCTTACTTGGCGCAAGCACGGCGGCGGGGTCACCTCGCCTCCGTCTGTACCACTCAAGCGGACATGGAAGGCAGAGGTGAGATGGGGTTCAACGTTGAGGCGACAGAGCTGGAGATCGAACACCATCTCGGTCCGTTCGGGTTGGCGACCGTCAAGCCGAACTCCAGGACACGGCGGTCGGTGGACGGCAGTGCGCTGATGAAGGTCTACCTGGGCATAGACCCGGAAGGTCGTCGTCGGCGTGAGGTCGAGACGGTCAGGCTCGCTGCCATTCGAGACTTCTCGGTTCCGGCCGTCCTGGCCACAGGCCAGGACAGTTCCGGTTCCTGGACCGTGTTCCGGATACTGCCCGGGACTCCTTGCTCGATCGGCACGGACAGGGCGATCGAGGAGTACCTCGGCCACGTTCTTGATGTGGCTGGCCGACTGCATCAGCCGGCTGCTGGCCTCCCGCCCGGATCTGGCTGGACGGCGGGTCCAGGCGACCCTACGACGCAGCCCTGCTTCCTCCTGGACCAGCTCTCCGGACGCTGCAGGACCAGACCCTGGTGGGCGGCGATGGAGAAGGCCCTCCGGCCGATCGAATCGCATCCGGTCGTCCACCTCCACGGAGATCTCAAACCCGAGCACCTGCTGGTCGATGGTCAGGACCTCCATGTCGTGGACTGGGAGGCCAGCGGACGCGGTCCGGCTGTCGTGGACTACGCGGACGTGGTGTTTCACCTCGTCCGCGATCTGATCTACGAGGACGCGTTGCCTGGCCGCATCCCAGTCGATCGCATGGCAGAGCTGCCGCTGGAGGGTCCAGTGCTGGCCTGGCGCCTGATCCTCTGGCTCGATCGGCGGCGGCCATCGGACATCGACTTGATCTCCATGCACGACGTCGACCGGCTCACTGCCGAAGAACATCCCGCAGCCGCATGTATGGAGCTTGCTCGGGTCGTCTCGTTCCTGCGCGCCGCCGGCGTTCCCCGCTGAACCTCCGCTCTCTCGCTCGACCAGGCGCGCTGACGCCTGCGCTCACCCCTTCTCCGATCCTGATTGGGAGTTCGTGATGCCTCGTACGAGCACGACCATCGGAAACAGCCACCTCGTCATCGAGACCGGCAGGGCCACGCCGGACGCGACGACCATCGTGGAGCGCAAGGGCCTCGGCCACCCGGACACCCTGGCGGACCACCTCGCCGAGCGGCTGTCCCGCGCTTACAGCTACTACACCGTTCAACACTTCGGTGCCGTCCTGCACCACAACTTCGACAAGCTCGCCCTCCTCGGTGGGGCCAGCGAGGTCCGCTACGGCGCCGGCGGGATGACGTCCCCCGTCCGCGTCCTGGTCAACGGGCGAGCCGCGCCCATGTGCGGCGGGGAACGGATCCCCGTCAAGGAGATCATCGAGGCCGAGGTTGCGGCCTTCTTCGCCGAGCGGCTCCCCGAGGTGTCGAACCACCTCGACATCACGTTCAACATCACCAGCAACTCCAGCCCGGGCGCCGTCCTCACCGGTGACGGAGTGCCGGACCGCACCCGCTGGTTCAACCCGCGCTCCATCGACGATCTCCGCGAGCGGCGGGTACGGCTGTCCAACGACACGTCCCTCGGGACGGGCTGGGCGCCCGAGAACCCGTTCGAGTCGTTCGTCCGCGAGCTCGTGGACCACTTCTCCGGCGAGAGTGACTTCACCCTCGCCCACGCCTGGTGCGGCTCCGACGTCAAGCTCATGGGCTACTGGGATGGAGAGCGGGCGGACGTCGTGCTGTGCGTCCCCCAGAAGTCGCGCCATGTCGCCAGCCGCGCTGAGTACGTCCGCAACTCGGAGAGCGTCCTCGCCGAGTGCCACCGGCTCGCCGCCCTCCGGCTCTTCGGGGCGGAAACCCGCTTCCGGCTGAACGCACGTGACGTGCCAGAAAAGGACGAGCTGTACCTGACGTACACCGGCAGCTCCATCGAGTCCGGCGACGAGGGCGTCGTCGGCCGAGGCAACCGCGTGAATGGCCTCATCACGCCGCTGCGGCCGATGAACCTGGAGGGGGCGAACGGCAAGAACCCGGTCTACCACGTCGGCAAGCTCTACAACATCGCCGCGCAGCGGCTGGCCTCCCGGCTCCACGAGGCGACCGCGGGCCACGCGGAGGTGCACCTCGTGAGCACCACCGGGCAGCGGCTCGACGAGCCCTGGCGCATCCTCGTCCGCCTCTCCGCTCCCGACGCCGGGGTCGACAAGGTGCAGGCCCTGGTCGCGGAGATCCTCACCGAGTTCCCGGCCCTCACGGACGAGCTCGTTTCCGACGGGATCGTGCTGAGCTGATGCCGAAGCGGACGCTCGGAGAGATCCCCGCAGGCTGCCGACGGCGTTTACTCGCGCACTACGGCAACGGAGTCGAGGGATGGATCGACGCAGCCCCGAGCCTGCTAGCGGTGGCTGCGGAACGCTGGAAGCTCTCGCTCGGGGACTACTTCGACGCTGGACACGCCTCGGTGATCGCCACGGCGACCAACCTCGACGGGCGTCCGCTGCTCCTCAAAGCCTGGGTCGACCCCGACCGGTACCGCCACGAGGTGGCAGCTCTGCGCCTGTGGGCCGGCGGACCCACGGCAGACGTCCTGGAGGCTGCGGACGATCTGGCTGTGGCCGCCCTCGAACTCGTTGGGGGGCGGCCCGGGGGAGCGGATCGGCCGACGCGTGAGACGCCGATGGTTGCCGCGGCCCTCCAGGGACTCCACGTCCTCGGGCGGCGCAGAAATCGACCGAACGACTTCCCCCGGCTCGCCGACTACCTCGACGGGGAAGTCCTTCCCCGGATCCGGCGGCGGGAGCACGCGCTCGACACCGGCGCTTGGCGCCCTCTCGTTGACGCCGCCCTCCCGGGACTCACCGACCGTGAGGAAGACCCGAGCCGGGTGACGGTCCTGCACGCGGACCTGTACCGGGAGAACGTGCCCTTCGACTGGCTGGCGCACCCGCGCCTGATCGACCCGCTCCCCATGGTGGGTGACCCGGCGTTCGACTGGGCGTTCTGGACCATCTACTACGACCTCGCCCACGGAACCGGGGAGCGGCTGACCACTGCCTCACGCATCTCCCGGATCCCCATCCCCGTACTCGCGCCCTGGTGCCGCCTGCTATCCCTCGACGGTCTCCTCTTCTACCTGGAGACCGGCGATCCGAGAGCACCGCAGATGGCGGGAGTGCTCTCCGACCTCTCGGCATCGACTTCACGGAGCGGAACGTGACCACCTACATCGTTCGCCACGGCCAGACGAACTACAGCAAGCGGTACCTCGTCAATGGCGACCCGACCAAGCACATCCACCTCAACGAGGAAGGCCGGCAATCACTGAGCCGCGCCTGGACCATCCTCCCCTTACACTCCGTGGCCACGTGGCTGACCAGCGAATTCCCGCGGGCCCGGCAGACGACTTCTCTTCTGATGGGCGTCCCTGCGGCCACGCTGGTCGTCGATGGCAGGCTGAACGAACTCGACTACGGGGAATTCGAGGGCAGCCCGTTCCTCGAATACGCGGTCTGGCTCGACACTCACGGTGCGGCGCAGCGTCCACCCGGTGCCGCAGAATCCCAGCGCGAGGGCATCCGGAGGATGCTCTCCGGGGTCCTCGCCGCCCTGGAGCACCCCGGTCCCCGTGTACTCGTCAGCCACGGTCTGCTCGTCTCCGTGCTGCTCTGGCACCGGGACCGCTCCCCAGACGACCCCATGCCGCTGTTCTTCCCGGAGGCCCCGTACGTCGAACCGGTCGCCATACCCGACGACGAGCTGCCCATCCTCATCACGGCACTGCTGGACGATCTTGATACGAGCGTTCACCACGAATCAGCCACCGATGGTGACTCGACGATATTGCGGATCAGCGAGGGGTCGACGGTTGCTAACGTCGATGCGGTATCCCCATCCCACTCGCTGGATAAAAAGGATCTTCCTCATGCATGACGCCCGCGCCCTGATTGAAATGGGTGCCGAAGCAGTTCGTCGGCTCGCTCGTCGCGGTTACTCCCTGGACCTGTCCCGGCTGGAAGACCTCCAGTCCCGGCGCAACCAGAGCATCCGCTCAGCCGACGAGCTGCGGGCGGAGGCCAAGCGGGTGGCGAGCGAGGTCCAGCAGACGGCCAAGCAGGGCGGCGACATCTCCAAGCTGAAGGAGCGTGCCCGCGAGCTGAAGGACCAGATCCGGGACATCGACGCCGAGCAGGAGCAGGTGCAGGAGGAGCTGACCGAGCTGCTCCTGACCATCCCGAACCTGCCGGACGACGCGGCCCCGGACGGCGACTCCGACGAGTTCGCGGTCGAGGTCCGGCGCGTCGGCACCCCGCCGGCCTTCTCCTTCGAGCCGAAGGACCACGTCGACCTCGGCGAGAGCACCGGCATCCTCGACTTCACCCGGGCGACGAAGCTGTCGGGCCCCCGGTTCGTCGTCTCCCGCGGGGCGGGCGCTGCCCTGGAGCGCGCCCTGGCGACGCTCTTCCTCGACATCCACACCCGCCGGCACGGGTACGTCGAGCACGCGGTCCCGTACCTGGTCAGCCGCAAGACGATGACCGGTACCGGACAGCTGCCGAAGTTCGAGGAGGACCTGTTCAAGACCGGCGTAGCCGACCGTGAGCTGTTCCTCATTCCGACGGCCGAGGTACCGCTGACCAACCTCTATGCCGACGAGATCATCCCGCCGGCCGACCTGCCGCTGTCCCTGACCGCGCACACGCCGTGCTTCCGGTCCGAGGCGGGCTCGTACGGTCGTGACACCCGGGGCCTGATCCGCCAGCACCAGTTCGCCAAGGTCGAGATCGTCCAGATGGTCGACCCGGCGGACGCGGACGCCACGCTGGAGACGATGGTCGGCCACGCCGAGGCGTGCCTGAAGGAGCTCGGCCTCGCCTACCGCGTCGTCAAGCTGGCCGCCGGTGACACGGGCTTCTCCGCCCAGCTCACGTACGACATCGAGGTCTGGATCCCCAGCCAGAACACGTACCGGGAGATCTCCTCGATCTCGAACTTCGGCACCTTCCAGGCCCGTCGCGCGAACATCCGCACCCGAGGCGAGGACGGCAAGCCCAAGCTCGTCGCCACCCTCAACGGCTCCGGCCTGCCCATCGGCCGCACCGTGGCCGCGCTCCTTGAGCAGTGCCAGCAGCAGGACGGCTCCCTCGTCCTTCCCGAATCTCTCTTCCCGTACCTCGGCTTCCGCCGTATCTCGGCGGACGGAACACCGGAGGCATAACGTGCTCGTCGGCGTCTGCGACTTCCCTGGTAGCTACGCCTTTCCACCCGCCGGGTACGGCGGGATCGAACGATGGCTGTGGGCGGTCGCCGTAGGCGCCCGGGCCGCAGGCGCCGACGTACACCTCCTGGGGCCGGGCTGGCTCACGGACCTGGAGACCGACTGGGTCCGTAAGCCGGTCCGCCTGGAGGACATCACCGCCGGATCGCTCGCCGAGCGCGAGCTCCGCGGCGCCGGGTACGACCTCCTGGTCGTGGGGCACGAGTACCCCTCGCTGCCCGCCTGGACCCGGACGTGGAACGAACTGGACTGCGACGTCGCCACGTTCCAGCACTCGCCGGTCTTCCAGCACGCCCCCACCGCCTTCGACGGCAAGCGGTCACGCCTCTACTGCTACTCGCCCGAGATGATCGAGCGGTACGCCGACCACCAGCCGATCCCTGAGCTGGCCGTGCACCTCGGCCTCAACGAGAAGGAGCCGCCGGCGGTCGCCGGTACCGACCTCGTGTGGCTCGGCCGGATCGACGAGGAGAAGGCTCCGCACATCGCCGTACGTGCTGCTCAGATACTCGGCCGCCGGATCCGGATCGTCGGACCGGTCTTCGACGAGGGCTACGTACGACGCCACGACCGGCTCTTCAGCGCGGACCACGTCAAGTGGGTCGGCGAACTCGGCGGCCCCGCCAAGACCGCCGCCATCCGCGACGCGTCCGTCTTCGTCTACACCTACGCCCGCACCTACGTGGAGGCCGGCGCCGCCGTCTTCGGAGAGTCCCTCCGCGCGGGTACCCCCATGGCCGCCCTCACCTGGCGCACCGGCACCTGCGCCGAAGCCGCACTCTGCGACCAGACAGGCGCCATCACCGTGGCCAACCCGGACGAGGACGACGAGACAGCGGGCCGCCATCTGGCCAACGCCATCGAGCGAGCGGAGAGCCTCGACCACCGGCAGGTCCAGGAGATCGGGCAGAACCGCTTCGATCCCGCCCAGCACTTCCTGGCGATGGCGGCACGGTCCGCATGACCGGCATGGCCAGTGGAGACGGAAAGTCCCTGTCGGAAGGGATACCCGCTGCGCTCCGTGCGGCGTTAGGCGGGCACTGGGAGTTCACCGTCGCCGACTCCCGCATCGAGATCCGGCATCCGCAGCGCGGGACCCCCTATCGACCACCCCGCCGCCCGCCCTCGTGGCGGGAACTCCTCCACGAGCTGGAGAGCGGCTTCGCAAGGGACGGCGCCCCACGTGCCGCCTGTCTCCCGCTTCGATGGGGCCGTGAGACCGAACTGACCATCTCCGCTGTCCAAGCCCTCGATCCACTCCTCAAGGAGGGCAAGCCTCACACGTACCGGACTGGCTTCCTTCCTCAGCCCGTCGTGCGCTTCACCGGCCAGCGCGACACCGCCGGCGTCCTGTGTGAAGGATTCTTGACCTCCTTCGTCAACATCTCCCGCGTCCAACCCGTGCAGAGCTTGGATGAGTACGGATCCATCCTCAATGGCTGGCTGTCCGTCCTGTCCCAGCTCGGCTTCCACGGCCGGCATCTCAGCATCTACGGCAGTCTCACGACGTGGCGGCGACGACAGGTCGAAGGCGTAACGCTGCGCTTCCGCCACCTGGACCTCACCCTCGGCGACATCGTCCTCCTCTGGAACGTCGAGAGCCCGGAGCACATGGCCGTGGACCTTGGCACCGGACTGGAACGTCTGGTCTGGGCGCGCACCCAACTGGGCTGGCACGACTTGATCTACGGCCGCTTCGCCCAGGCGGCCCCAGCAGAGACGCTGGACGCCATCCGCACCGCCACGCTCCTCCTCAGCCACGGGATTACTCCTGCGGCCCGAGGGGCGGGCGGAATCACGCGGCGGGTCATAGGTTCGATTGATCCAGCCGCTGTGCGCCTCGGCGTCAGCGCCGTGGTCCGAGACCTGTACGACTACTGGTCGCTCTTCGGGACTCCCACCGTCCCGTGGGCCTCTGTCACCGCTGCCATGGAAGCGGAGTTACATGGCCAGTCACGCCGTCTCCTGCGCGTGGGAGGCTCATCGACCGGTCGCTAGGCACCCGCGATGGACTTCGGCCGGTAAAGCAGATCAGCTCCCCAGCCGGTGCCCCCCTCTGACGGTGGTCAGCATCCGGTCGAGAGAGGCAAGCGCCTGGGCATTCTCAACCGCTGGGTTCTTGGAGACTTCCATCATCCCCAGCAGCCCTACGTGGATCTCGGCGTCCTGGCGGACCGTACCCGCTCCTTGCCGTGCTGCGGCAAGGAGAAGCCCTTCACGGCTCCGAAAATCTGCTGCCGTCGGGAGGGTGTCATCCTCCTCCTTCGGCGCCCGAGCAAGCCAGTTGGGGCCGACGTCCTCGGCAAGACGAACGCGCCAGTCACCGACCAGGTCGACCAAAGCAGCGCGCAGCGCGCTTTGCTGCTTTCTGGGAAGGCCTCGGGCACTACCCACAACGGTGGATGTGAAGTCAATCAAACGGGGGCCAGCGAACGCCTGCGGGTCGTACACGCTGGTGACCTGGAGAGCCCGGCCGGCGTACGCGACATCGGCTCGCATACGAGCCACAGCGGTGCGCAGCTCCGCTTCGGCGGCGGCTTGAAGCTTGCCTCGCTCCTGGCGACGGGCTATCCACGGAGCCAGCCACGCCCCCAGACCCACTGTCGTCAGCGCGGCGGTCGGTACAGCGGGCCAGGCGTCCGCTATCCAGTCGAACACGGTGCTCAACCCGGTCATGAAGCTGTCCTTCCGCGCACGGATGTGGAGGTCAGTCCTACACGCCGGAGAGGCAGGCTCGCCAGAGGATTCGGGATCCTCCCGACGGGCACACTCGACGGCGCAGCAGCAGTGGGCCGTTTCCTGTTCGGGCCGTATTGACTGCCACGGTCAGCGGAGCTCGACACTCTCTGGAGTGGCCGCCACAGGCCAAAAATGGGCAGAAGAGGAAACGGTCAATACGCGCGCACACGCGCGCGAGGCGCGACCGGTCGCGGCACCGGACAGAGGGGGACGCCAAGGACGCGGAGGACGACGTTTCCGGTGTCTTCTCTGCCTCTCTTTATTCCTCACTTCTGGGACAGAGAAGAGAGGGTCCAACAGCGTCCCCCGCGTACCCGAAACCGGCTTTTCACCTGTGCCTGCTGGCTGAGCAGGCGATCTGAGCGCCGCTCGGGGCGTCCCCCCTCGCGTCCCCTCGTCCTCCTGGGCGTCCTCCTCCCGTCCCCCGGGTACGCAGCCGCCCCGGTCCGCTGTGGTCGCGGGCCGGGGCGGCTGGCTGGTCGAAGGGACGGGCTACGGCGTGAACGTGATCGTGTACTTCCTGCCGTTCTTGTTGCTCGTCGGGGCGATCACGCTGATACCTCGGGAGCGAAGAGCCGGCGCCGACTGCTTGAGCCGGGCGCTGAGGACAGCGGACGTCTGGGGCCATCGCTCCCCTGGGCTGCAACGGGCAGAGAGCAGCGCGTTCAGCTCGGACATGGTGCCGGTCCACCCTCCGTTGGGGAAGCCCGGTGAGCTCACCCAGTCCCGCAGTGCCGCAGTCACCGGGTTCCCATCGAGAACAGCTTCCACGAGCTCGTCCTGCGAGCCGTGGAAGGTCTCCAGAGCCGTCCAGCCTGTCACGCGGTCCAGTGCGTGCAGCAGCTCGGAGAAGTCGGCCATGCGCGGGCGATCGACCAGGGCAGCCGCAGCGTGGGGAAGGTCGGCCCACACCATGACCGCCAGGTCCAGGAGGGCGCCCAGGATTTGGGGGCTCGCCTGCTCGTACGCGCCCCACAGCTCCGCCAGGGAGCGACGCTTGGTGATGCGCTGGAGTTCAAGGGCCATGGACCGTTCGGCGAGGTCGTTGGACATGGCGCCGGTGTCGATGCCGGTGAGCAGTACGGGGCGTTGGCTGACCAGGATGCTGACGTCGTCGTCGCTATAGAGGGCGCGGCTGACCTGCGCTCCGCCGGTGACGACGCGGCATAGGGCATCCGACATCCACTTGGGGATTCCAGAGAGGTTGTCGAAGGGAAGGGTCCAGCCGGCCGAGGCGGTGACTCCGAGGTCTCTGAGGTTCTCCGGCGCTTGGCGGAGCGGGATCGCCGCGCCGTCGAGGAGACCTACGAGCATTCGCCCCGCAGTGGTCTTGCCGGTGCCCTGCTCCCCGGTGAGGTAGGCGATGGGGCGGGGGAGAGAGGGACGCAGGGCGGCCAGCCACCAGGCCACCGCGAGGGGCAGCGTGGCCGCGGTGAACGGGAGCATCTGGGCGAGGGTGCCAATGCCCGCCTGCCAGCCGCCCTGGGGGCGCTCGGGGAGGGGGAGTTCACCGATCAGCTTGGTGCGTCGCCAGATCGGTCCTTCTTCCGGGTCGGGGTAGGTGAGTGTCCAGCCGTCCGGGGCGATGCGTACGGACTGGCCGTCGGGCCGGCCGAGGTCGAGCCATGTCACGTTCGGGTCGTGCGAATCCGGTGCGACGCGGAGCCAGAGGTTTGTCTCGGGGGCGGACAGGGCGAGGGCGTCGAGGGCGGCCACGGCGTCGCTGAGCGCCGTCTGGGAGGGGGTGCGGTCATGGGCCTGGAGGTAGCGGACGGTGAGCAGCTGGCGGACGCTGCCGGTGGAGCTGTGCGCCTTGGCCCTGAGCGGTACGGCGATGGGCGCTCCGTCCCAGGGCACGGCGTAGGGGTCGCCGTTGCTGCGCAGGTACCGGAATTCGTTCTGTCCGATGGCGCGGAGCACCTCGACCTGCGGCGGGCCCTTGTGCTGACCGGGCCGTGCCCCGTCGTGCTCGGGGCTGCTCAGGCCCCCGGGTATGGAGACGAGCGAGCGAGCCGCGGATGCCGCGTCATACGGCAGCGGCGTGGTCATGCGGCCCCCTTGAGAGTGCGTGGCTGGCGTTCACCAGCGGTCAGGCCCGATCGGATCGCCGCTTCGGCCTCGCGGTCCGGCAGGCCAGCGTGCCGAGCCGCGTCGAGCAGCGCGTCAGCGACCTGCTGTCGGTCGAGAGATGCGGGAGCCAGGAGCGTGCCGAGGCTGAACGCCGCGCGGTTCAGGGCGTCGTTGCGGGTTCCGGATGGCGCCTCGGCGACGGCGGTCAGTTCGCGGCGTACCGCAGCGGCGACGTAGCCGCCGCCGAGCGAGCGACTGCGCCACGGTGGCACGATCCGTGGCCGCTCGGGCCGTACTCGGTGCCCGGTGCGGTCGAGCTCGCGGGCCAGCCAGACAGGCAGCTCCGCGACGCCCCGGCAGTCGCCCAGCGCCGTGTACGTGCCCTTCTTGGTGGTCGTGCCAGGTGCCACGGCGTACGAGGACCCGGCGCGCAGGTCGAGCTGCCAGCCCAGCGCACCGGCGAGCGGACGCCACGTCGTGCCCCTGGGCGCCTTGAACCAGTAGTGCACTCCGCCGGACGGCGTCAGGACGGTCAGCGTCTGCTGGCCGCAGCCGGGCAGCGGTGCGCGCCTCACTTCGGCGAGGAGGGCGAGCGTGTCGCGGCCATCCGTGATGCTGCCGGGGGTGATGTCGAGGGGCAGGTCGACACCGGGGAGCAGTGCCCCCTGGTCGGCGGGTGCCGGCCCCCCGTGGCTGTCCACGTCGAGGATCACCAGTCCGGAGGGCCCGGCGGCGATCCCTACGCCGGCCGAAGGCAGGTGGTTCCACCAGCCGGTGATCCGGGCAGGGTCGTTGGTCGCGGCGAGCACTCCGTGGCAGGGGCGGCCGGAGGAGATGCAGGGGCAGCCGTGCCCGTCGTGCTCGGTGTACCGCGGGTTGGGGCGCTGCTTGCTGCCCTGGGAGCACCGGTCGCATCCGCGTACGGGGATCTTGGTTCCCGGCGTGAGCGGATGGACGTGCCAGCCTTGCGCGGCGGCCCACAGGGCGACGCGCAGGGGGTTCGGTGCGGCGGGTCGGAAGGGGTTCGAGCATGAGTCGGATTCGGCCGCGCGGGGGAGCTGGATAGGCTCCTGCATGTAGAGGTCTCCTTGCGGCGGCACGGGGCGGGCTTGGTCGTTCGCACCCCGTGCCGTCGTGCTGTTCAGGCTTGGACGGAGCTGGAGAGTTCGAGGGCTCCGGCGGATGCGCCAACATCCGTGCGGAGCCCGGCCTCTTCTTGTGGACGGACGCCGAGTGCCTCGTGCAGCTCGGCGGTGACGACCCGCAGCGCGCGGCCGAGTCGCAGAGTCCGCACCGGCAGCTCTCCCCGCTTGGCCAGGGCGTACGTCGTACTGCGCTTGAGCCCGAACGCACGGCCGGCGGTCTCAAGGTCGACGGTCGCGGGGAGGGCGAGCAGCTCGGCTCGGGTGAGGGCGCTGCTCATGCCACCTCATCTCGGCAACGCTGGTGCTGGGCCAGGTCTTCGAGGACGCGGGCGTAGGCGAGCGCGGCCTCTCCTCTCGGGGTTCGTTTCCCTCGCTCCCAGCGCCAGACCGTCGACGGGTCCACCCCGCACAGGTCCGCGATCTCCGACAGCGACAGCCGAGCGGCGGCGCGAGTACGCATCGCTGCCCCTGAGGCAGCGTCGGCCCGCACCTGCGCGAGACGCAGGACATCAGTTCTGATCATGGACCGAGCCTAGCCGATACCTTGCCTCAACTCCACAGGACTTCCTCACCCGTTGAACCGTGATGAACTTTGCCTACAGGCAAGGTTAGATAGGGACAGAGAAGGACTGAGAGGGAAGATGAGGGACCAGATGAGACTTGATGAGCAAAAACAAGGAAGGACCGGGAGAGCAGGGTGAAAGACATGAGCACATGGACGAGAGTGAGCGGGACAGTCATCCTTGCCACTTCCTTGCCCTTCGGGCAGGATTCAGGCATGCAGAATGATGGAGTGCCCGACGGATGGGACTACGTAGCCACCCCCGGCTGGCCCTACGACCAGTTCCGCGGGGAACCGCCCCTCGTCGATCTCGGGCACCTGAAGATGCCGAGCCACTTCACCGGTATCGCCGTGGGGAAAAAGGTCCGCGCCACGGTCGCGCTGTGCTTCCGCGCCGACCCCCAGTCGGGCGTGCAGCTGGTGTCGGTCATGACCGGTGACACGGGAGCCGACTTCGGACTCGAAGCGGTTCTCGAAGCGGCGGGGATCGCGACGTGGAAGCACGCCGCGTTCATGCAGCTGGTCAACAGCTCGGCTACCGAATGGCTCGGGGAGACCCTCGCCCCCCAGGCCGACCAATCGGCTTCCGCGTTCGAGCAGAAGAAGGAAGAGGCACGGCGGCTACTGGCCCCGCTGTTCGGTCTCCTGCCGACCCAGCAGACGCCTGGACAGCGCCGCAGCCTCACCCCGGACCACCTGACCAACGTGGCCGAGGTCTACCGCGAGGCGCACAAGCAGGGCCGGCCGCCCACCGTCGCGGTCGCCGAGCACTTCGGCGTATCGCACTCCGCTGCCGCGAAGTGGGTCGGGGCGGCACGCAAGCAAGGCCAGCTGGGGCCCGTCGCGAAGGGGTCTCGGGGATCTGTTGAGGGGGACTGAGATTGAACGGGTCAACTCACCGGCGGTGCAACTGCCGGGACCAGGAGAGCGGGAAGCTGCTCGGGAGTAAGTGCCCGAAGCTCAAGAACAAACGCCACGGGGCCTACAGGCTGCGACAGGAACTCCCGCCCACCAGTGAGGGCAAGCGGCGCTCGTTCACCCGTGGCGGCTACGAGTCCAAGGGGGAGGCTCAGGCCGACCTGGACCACATACGGGCCCTGCTCGCCCTGGCCGATTCGGACGACGACGAGGGCCGCGAGCGCATCGTCGAGCTGCTGGCCAAGGTGGCACAGGACAAGGCTCCTCTGCCGGACCTCGAAGAGACGCGGCGTCGGCTGCACACCACGCAATCCCTCACCATCCGGGTCACGGTCGGCGAGTGGCTCGACACCTGGCTCGCGGCGAAGAAGACCCGGAAGACCACGACAAACGGCTACGCCTCGCACCTCAAGGTGCACCTAAAGCCGCGCATCGGGCACCTGCGGCTGGACCGGCTCAACGTCGGGCACCTCGTTGAGATGTTCGACGCCATCGCCGACGAGAACGAGGTCATCGCGGCCGAGAACCAGGAGCGCCGCGATCAGATCGCGCGGTGCAAGCCGAGCAAGGCGGGGCGCCCAGTGGCCGCCGAGCGGGCCAAGCTGGCACTGGAGAAGGCGAAGCTCGCCGAGATGAAGCCGTTCCGGAAGCTCACGGGGCCGGCGACCCGTCAGAGCATCCGGCGGACCCTGCGGGCCGCGCTGAACGCGGCGATAGCCCGGCAGCTCGTCACCTTCAACCCGGCCGCGCACGTGGAGCTTGAGTCGGGCAAGCGGCCCAAGCCGCTCTTGTGGACCGCCGAGCGGGTGGAGCGGTGGCAGGAGACCGGTGAGAAGCCCAGCCCGGTCATGGTGTGGATGCCGGAGCAGCTCGGGGCCTTCCTCGACCACGCGTCAGAGCACCGGCTGTACGCCTTCTTCCATCTGATCGCCTTCCGCGGGCTGCGGCGCGGCGAGGGCGTGGGCCAGGACTGGACGCACGTGAACCTGGACGCCGGGCTCCTCACCGTCGCGAGCGAGATCGTGCAGGACGGATGGACGCCGTACGAGTCGGAGCCGAAGACGGACTCCAGCGCGAACACCATCGGCCTGGACAACGACACAGTGGCCGTTCTGCGGGCTCACAGGGTCCGGCAGAACAAAGAGCGCCTCAAGTGGGGCAAGGGCTGGCAGAACACGGGGAAGGTCTTCACCAAGGAGGACGGCACCTGGCTGCACCCGGACACCGTCTCCAAGGAGTTCCGGCGGCTCTACGAGGAGATCGGCCTGCCGCCCATCAACCTCCGGGACCTGCGCCACGGGACGGCGACCCTCACGCACGCCGGCGGTGGCGACCTCCACACCATCAAGGAAACGCTGCGGCACTCCACCATCACGCTGACTTCGGACACGTACACGAGCCTGCTGCCCGAGGTCGACAAGGCCGCCGCGGAGGCAGCCGCTCGGCTCGTCCCGAGAGCGCGTCCAGCCGCGGCGGCGAACGGGAGTTCCAGCACCGCCGCTCCCGCATCGCTCCCGCATGGGGCCGTGAACGACGAAGCGCCTCGACCGGCCGAAGCCAGTCGAGGCGCTAAGTAGCAGGTCAGAGAGCTAAATCCCCGCCTGCGAGCAGTAGGCCATGTCGGACTCGAACCGACAACCAACGGATTAAAAGTCCGCTGCTCTGCCAATTGAGCTAATGGCCCTCCGGGTGCTCACCCCAGAGCATAGCCGGACAGCGCCGGTCAGCCGATCGGGTATCGACCGACCGGCCTGTCGGCGTCAGTTCGGGGGCGGGCCAGCGGCCGGGACGCGGGGGACGGAAACCCTTCCATGCCGGGCGATCGGGATGCCTGACGCCTTGTCACCGGCAGGTCGCACACCATGCGACAGGGCCCCCACGACCGGAGGAGTCGTGGGGGCCCTGTCAGGAGTTCTTGCTCAGCTGCTGTCAGCCGTTGCGCTTCCAGCGCGGCTTGTCGTCGCGGCGGCCGAAGCCACCGGCGGGACGGTCGTCACGGCGGAAACCACCACGGTCGCCACCACGGTCACCGCGGTCGTCACGGTTGAAGCCACCCGACGGACGGTCGTCACGACGGAAACCACCCGACGGACGGTCA
>NZ_LBMK01000003.1:56918-78508 GCF_001005295.1 Streptomyces yangpuensis
ACCACGGTCACCGCGGTCGTCACGGTTGAAGCCACCCGACGGACGGTCGTCACGACGGAAACCACCCGACGGACGGTCATCGCGGCGGCCGAAGCCACCCGACGGACGGTCGTCACGGCGGAAACCACCACGCTCGCCACCACGGTCACCGCGGTCGTCACGGCGGAAGCCGCCACGGTCACCGCGGTCGCCACCGCGGTTGTCCCGGCGCTCGTAGTTGCCGCGGTCGTCGCGCTGGGCGCGGTTCTCCTCGCGGCGCTCCTGCGCGGCGATCTCGGCGGCGGCAGCCGCGGCGGCGGCCGCGACCTCGGCCTCGGCGGCCTCGGCCACCTCGGCGACGGCGGCCTCCGGGTCCTCGCCCCGCTCACGCGCGGAACGGGCGACCAGGCGGTCGGCCTCCTCGCGCAGTTCGGCGGCGCGGCGCGTCATGCGCTCCAGCTGCTTGGTGAGCTCGGCGACCTCGCGCTCGGCCTGCTTGGCGGCGTTGTTCGCGGAGTCGGCCTGGACCTCGGTCAGCGAACGGGCACCGGTGATCTCGGCGACCTCCGGCTCGAAGGCGCCGGCGCCCTGGACGATGTGGCGCGAGGCGTCGACGCCCGCATCCTCCATCAGGCGGAAGATCTGGCGGCGCTGGTGCGGCAGCGCGAGGGAGACGACGACACCGGACTTGCCGGCACGGGCGGTACGGCCCGAGCGGTGCAGGTAGTCCTTGTGGTCACCGGCCGGGTCCACGTTCAGGACCAGGTCGATGCCGTCGACGTGGATGCCTCGGGCGGCGACGTCGGTGGCGACGAGCGCGTTGACGTAGCCGTCCTTGAAGTCCGCGAGGACGCGGGTACGGGCGCCCTGCGTCATACCGCCGTGCAGCGCGTCGGCCTTCACGCCGGCCTCGACGAGCTGCTCGGCGATGCGGTCGGCGCCCAGCTGGGTGCGGACGAAGATGATGGTGCGGCCCTTGCGGGCGGCGATGGCGGCCGTGACCGGCGCCTTGTCCTTCGGCTTCACGACGAGCACGTGGTGCGTCATGGTCGTGACGTTGCCCTGGGCGCTGTCGACCTCGTGCGTGACGGGGCTGGACAGGTAGCGCTTGACCAGGGTGCCGATCTCGTTCTCCATGGTGGCGGAGAAGAGCATGCGCTGGCCGCCCTCGGGGATCTGGTCGAGCAGCTCGGTGACCTCGGGCAGGAAGCCCAGGTCGGCCATCTGGTCGGCCTCGTCGAGGACCGCGACCCGGACGTTCTCCAGGGAGCAGGCACCGCGGTTGATGATGTCGCGCAGTCGGCCCGGGGTGGCGACGAGGATGTCGACACCGCGCTCCAGAGCGTAGATCTGGTTGCTCATGGAGGTACCGCCGCAGACGACCTTCATCTTCAGGCCGAGGACGTCGCCGTACGGCTGCAGGGCGTCCGCGACCTGCATCGCGAGCTCACGGGTCGGCGTGAGGATGATCGCGCGGGGCTTCTTCTTCTCGGTGTGGCCGCCGGCCAGCGTGGCCAGGGTCGGCAGACCGAAGGAGAGCGTCTTGCCGGAGCCGGTGCGGCCGCGGCCGAGGATGTCCTTGCCGGCCAGGGCGTCCGGGATGGTCGCGGCCTGGATCGGGAAGGGGGTGGTGACGCCGTTCTGGGCGAGCTTGCGCACGATGCCCTCGGGCAGACCCAGGTCACCGAAGGTGATCGTGGGCTCGGCGTCGGCATCGGCGTCGAAGTCGTCGGAGGAGTCCTCGAAGGACCCACCGCTCACGTCCGCCTCGAGAGCCTCGATGATTCCCTCGGCCTCTGCGGCCTCGATGGCCTCGGTGACCACAAGGGCTTCGGTGTCGATGATCTCGTTGGAGTCGTTCTCGGGCATGACGGAACGGTCAGAACTGGAAATGGACATGCGAAATGCGAAACCTTCCGGAGTCTCGGCACGCGCCCAAACTCCGTGAATCGCAAATCGACCGCCTCAATGCGGTCAGCCACGGCTAGGGAGAGTACGCGCCACACGGCGCTCTTCGGATTCGGCGCCGGGCAATGGGATCAAACGATCTATAACCATACGCACCCTCCCCCAGGTCTGGCAAGTCGCTCCGGTGGAGTCACCCCTGACCTGCACAAACACCTCGGATCGGGAGGGTGCCGCCACGCCTCCGGAAGCCGTCACCCGCCGCGGACGCCCCTAGGCCTGGGGTGCGGGCTGGGTGCTGGGCTCCGGCTGCGGGCTCGACGGACTCGGCGTGGGTTCCGTCACAGGGATCGTCGGAAGCGGCGGCTCCGGGCTCGGGCTCGCCGGCTGCTGGCCGCCACCCGTCCCGCCCGGACCACCGGAACCCGCACCGCCGGAACCCCCGGAACCGCCCGCCGGCGGCTGCTGCGGGCCCTGCCCGCCGGCGCCGCCGCCCGGTCCCGCCGACGGTACGGCCGCGCCCGGCGCCCCGCTCGGCGCACCCGGGCCGGGGGTGGCCCCGGTCGCACCGGAGGCCTTGCCGTCCTCCTTGTGCTTGCCGCCCTGGCCCTCCGTACCGTCCTTCGCGCCGTGCCCGTTGCCGCGGATCCCGGAACCCCGCCCTGAGGCGGCCCCGGTACCCGCCTCGGAGCCGGCGCGCCGCTCCGCCGCGGCGGAGGGCCCCGGCTTCGCGGCGTCCTCACCGACGCTCATGCAGCCGGCCGTCGCCGCGACCGCGAGCGCGGTGACGGCCAGTCTGAGGGAAGCGGACAACTGGCGCACGGGGCACCTCCGGAGCCTGGGGACGAGAGGCCCGCAGGAGCGGGTCGTCGTGCCCAACTCCCTTTGCACCGTGAGGGACACGCCCTCAGGCGAACAGTTGTCGCGCCACCTGCGAGCCGAGGTGCACCGCACCCAGCCCGACCAGCACCGACACCACGGCGTTCGCCGCCGCCAGGAAACCCCAGCCGCGCTCGGCCAGCCGCAGCGTCTCGTACGAGAAGGTCGAGTACGTGCTCAGCGCCCCGCACAGCCCGGGCCCCAGCAGCAGCACCACCCACGAGGAGGCGGCCCCGGCCATTGCCGCGCCGGTCAGCACCCCCAGCACCAGGCAGCCGACCGCGTTCACCACAAAGGTCCCCCACGGGAAGACGGAGTCGTGCCGCTGCTGCACCGCACGGTCCGTCAGGTAGCGCAGCGGGGCGCCCACGACCGCGCCCGCCACCACGAGCAGCCAGTTCACCGGGCCACCGGGCCCCGCACGGCGAACCGGGTCACCGAGGCCGCCGCCCACACCGCGCCCAGCGCAGCGACCACCGTGAGCCCCGCATAGGCCAGCGCGGACCGCGCCTCCCCCTCGTCCAGCAGCCGCGAGAAGTCCATCGCGTAGGTGGAGAAAGTGGTGAAGCCGCCGAGCACGCCGACCCCGGCGAAGGGGCGCAGCAGCGGGTGCGGCGCCGTCCGCCCGCCCTCGCTGATCAGCACCATCAGCACGCCGATCAGCGCGCACCCGGAGGCGTTGATCCACAGGGTCGCCCACGGGAAGGCGCCGGGCGCGGCCGGCCAGAGCAGGGAGATCCCGTAACGGGCCGAGGCCCCCAGGGCACCGCCGACGGCCACCGCCGCGAGCACCCGGCCCTGCGGCTCGGCCCGCTGCGCGGGCACGTGCAGGTCGACGTCCGGGTCGATCGCCTCGGCGGCGCCGGGGGCGGGCCGGGAGCCTCTCCGGCTCACCCGTACCCCAGCGCGTGCAGTCGTTCGTCGTCGATCCCGAAGTGGTGGGCGATCTCGTGCACCACGGTGACCTCCGTCTCCGCGACCACGCTCTCCCGGTCCTCGCACATCCGCAACGTGGGATTGCGGTAGATGGTGATCCGGTCCGGCAGCACCCCGGCGTACCACTCGCCGCGGTCCGTCAGCGGGGTCCCCTCGTAGAGCCCCAGCAGCTCCGGGTCGTCGGCGGGCGGCTCGTCCTCGACGAACACCGCCACGTTGTCCATCAGCCGCGTCAGCTCCGGCGGGATCCGGTCCAGGGCCTCTGCGACGAGCTCCTCGAACTCCTCGCGCGTCATCTCCAGCACCGGGCCATTGTCCCTCCGGGGGAAACCGTTTTGGCGATAGCTCCCCGGATCCCATATGCTTCTCACGTCCCCGACGCGCTGAAGAAGTGCCCGGTGGGTCTTTAGCCCTCATCGTCTAGTGGCCCAGGACGCCGCCCTTTCAAGGCGGTAGCACGGGTTCGAATCCCGTTGGGGGTACGCATTACCGTGTGCAAGACTTTGTCTCGCACACCGCAAGGTCCTGTGGAGCAGTTGGTTAGCTCGCCACCCTGTCAAGGTGGAGGTCGCGGGTTCAAGTCCCGTCAGGATCGCTGAGGCCGGAAACGGTCTCGTGGCTGGGTAGCTCAGTTGGTACGAGCGATCGCCTGAAAAGCGATAGGTCGCCGGTTCGACCCCGGCCCCAGCCACCATCGGAAGGCCCCGTCCATCGGACGGGGCCTTCCTGCGTCACCCGGTCTCGCGCGTGGCGCCGGAGCGACGGCGCCACTGCACCAGGCCGAAGACCGCCGCGCCCACGGCGACCAGGCCGAGCAGCGCCCCGTCCGGGACGGCCCCGGCCAGCGACCTCACCCGCTGCTCCACCGCGAACGAGTCGTCCACGTCCAGCAGCCCCGGCAGTGCGCTCGCCCCGTCGTAGACGAGGAACAGCACGCCCAGGGTGATGAAGAACAGCCCGGACAGCAGCGACGTGCTGTGCACCTCGAAGCGGCCCGCGCGCAGGGCCCGGCCGCGCAGCCAGCGCCGCCGGCCCAGCTCGAACCGCTCCCACAGCAGGGCCATCACGAAGAGCGGCACGGCCATCCCCAGCGCGTAGACGGCGAGCAGCAGGCCGCCGTAGACCGGGCTGCCGCTGACCGCCGCGACCGTCAGGACGCTGCCCAGGATCGGGCCGGCGCAGAAGCCGGCCAGCCCGTAGACCGCGCCGAGGGCGTACACGGACAGGGCGGTGGTCGGCCGGATCCTCCCGGACAGCTCCGAGATCCGCTTCGAGGCGAAGCCCAGGCCGAGGATCTGCGCGGCGCCGAGCGCGATGATCAGCCAGCCGCCGGCCAGGACCAGCTGGTCGCGGTTGCTGTGGAAGAACCGGCCGGCCAACGAGCCGGCCGCCCCCAGCGGTACGAGGGTGCTCGCGAGGCCCGCGTAGAAGATGCCGGTACGTGCCAGCAGGCGCGAGGTGGAGTCGATCGAGTACGCGAAGAAGGCCGGCAGGAGCAGGGCGCTGCAAGGGCTGAGCAGCGCGAGGAGGCCGCCCAGCAGGGCGGCCAGGTATCCGATGTCGGTCACTGCTTCGCCGCCGCCAGGGCCTGCTCGATGGCGGCGGTGAAGGCGCCGAGCGGCTGGGCGCCGGCGATGGGCCTGCCGCCCACGAGGAAGGACGGGGTGGAGGTGACGCCGATGCGGTAGCCCTCCTCCTGGTCCTTCTTCAGGGCCGCGGTGGCCTCCTCGCCGGCCATGTCGGCCTTGAAGCGCTCGATGTCGGGGACCCCGGCCTCGCGGGCCAGCTCCAGCAGCCTCGGCTCGGCGAAGCCCTTCTCCTTGGAGCCGTCGGCGTACGCGGCCGCGTGGAAGGCGGCGAACCGGTCCTGCCGGCCCGCGGCCCAGGCGGCCCGCGCGGCGGCCTCCGATTCGGCTCCGAAGATCGGGAAGTTGCGCCACTCGATGCGCAGGGTGCCGTTGTCGACGTACTTCTTCACCAGCTCGGGCTCGGTGTCCCGGGCGAACTTGCCGCAGTAGCCGCACTTGAAGTCGGAGTACTCGATGAGCACGACGGGCGCGTCCGGGCGGCCGAGGGCGAGCTTGTCGCCGGGCTCCCGCCGGGCCAGGGCCTTGAGCGCGGCGGAGGTGTCGGAACGGGGCGCGGCCGCGGGCGCGGAGCCGGCGGAGGCCTTCTCGGCGGGGGCGGTGGCCTGCCAGGAGACGAGGCCGAGGGTGACGGCGGCGAGGGCGACCCCCGCGGAGATCAGCAGGGGCTTGGCCGAGGAGGTGCCGGCTTTGGTCTTGGAGGAGGACATACGGGTGCTCCGGTTCTGCGGGAGAGGTCGGTACGGGCCGGGCCGGGCGGTCTCCGGGGCGGCGGGCGGGGACACGAGGTCCTGCGGGCCGGGGAAGGACAGCTCGGGCGGACACCCCTAGACCCGCATCACCGACAGCTCCACCGGGCCGGGGGCGGGCCGGTCGGGGCCGCGGACGGGTGCCGGTACGGGCAGGCCCGCGTACGGCCGGGCGGCCGGCGGCACCGGGCGGCCCGGCGGGACCTGGGCGTGGTCGCCCCCGGCCCGGGCCGGGACGGCGGGCGTCCCGCCGTGGTCGGGGGCCGCCGGGGCGCAGGAGGGTCCGCCGCCTCGGACGGCGACGGCGACGGCGGCGCGGGGTGCGCCGGGTGCCTCGGGCGGGCCCTGCACGGCCCGCAGCGGGGCCCGGCCGGTGGTCCCGCCCGCACCGGCACGGACGCCCGGGGCGGCACCGGGAGCCCGGGCGGGGTCGAGGGCCGGGGCGGTCTCCGTACCGGGGGCACCGGTCGCGGGATGCCCGGCCGCGGTCATGAGCGCTCCAGGCGTACCCGAGCCGGCCCGGCCGGCATCCGGCAGGACCGTTTTGGCAGCGGCGGGGACCGTCCCGCCCAGCAGGACCGCCAGGACCGCCACCAGCACCGCGAGCACGGTGCGGCCGACGGGGCGGGGGCGGGACAAGGTGGGCTGCCTCTCACTCGTACGGCCGAGGGACTCGTCCCGAAATGGTACGGGTCCACCCGACAAATGCGTTCGCCACCCGGAGGGCCCAGGTGAGATCCTCGATCAGGTATGTCTACTTCCTTCGCCGCCCTGCAGACGCTTCTCGGTGAGATCTCCCTCCGTGACGCGCACCGCCTCGGCCGCCGCCTCGAAGGCGCCCGCCGCATCCGCAAGCCCGAGGCCAAGCAGGCCGTGCTCGACGAGATCGCCACGGAGGCCGCGAAGGCCGCCGAGCGACTGGCCGGCCGTGCCTCGCGGATGCCGGAGGTCACGTATCCCGAGAACCTGCCCGTCAGCCAGAAGAAGGACGAGATCGCCGAGGCGATACGCGACCACCAGGTCGTGATCGTCGCTGGTGAGACCGGCTCCGGCAAGACCACGCAGATCCCCAAGATCTGCATGGAGCTGGGCCGGGGCGTCCGGGGCATGATCGGGCACACCCAGCCCCGCCGGATCGCCGCCCGCACGGTCGCGGAACGCATCGCCGAGGAGCTGAGGTCCGAGATCGGCCAGACCGTCGGCTGGAAGGTCCGGTTCACCGACCAGGTGGACCAGGACGCGACCTTCGTGAAGCTGATGACGGACGGCATCCTGCTCGCCGAGATCCAGACGGACCGCGAGCTGCGCGCCTACGACACGATCATCATCGACGAGGCCCACGAGCGCTCGCTGAACATCGACTTCCTGCTCGGTTACCTGGCGACGCTGCTGCCCAAGCGGCCCGACCTGAAGGTCGTCATCACCTCGGCGACGATCGACCCGGAGCGCTTCTCCCGCCACTTCGGCGACGCCCCGATCGTCGAGGTCAGCGGGCGGACGTACCCGGTGGAGGTCCGCTACCGGCCGCTGCTCGAAGAGGACTCCGAGGACTCCGACCGCGACCAGATCACCGCGATCTGCGACGCCGTGGACGAGCTCCAGGCCGAGGGCTCCGGCGACATCCTGGTCTTCCTCTCCGGCGAGCGCGAGATCCGCGACACCGCGGACGCGCTGATCAAGAAGAAGCTCCGGTTCACCGAGGTCCTGCCGCTCTACGCCCGGCTCTCGCACGCCGAGCAGCACCGGGTCTTCCAGCCGCACACCGGGCGCCGGATCGTGCTCGCGACCAACGTCGCCGAGACCTCCCTGACGGTGCCGGGCATCAAGTACGTGATCGACCCGGGCAACGCCCGGATCTCCCGCTACAGCCACCGCACCAAGGTGCAGCGCCTGCCGATCGAGCGGATCTCCCAGGCCAGCGCCAACCAGCGCAAGGGCCGCTGCGGCCGTACCAGCGACGGCATCTGCATCCGGCTGTACTCCGAGGCCGACTTCGACGCCCGGCCCGAGTTCACCGACGCCGAGATCCTGCGCACGAACCTGGCCTCCGTCATCCTCCAGATGACCGCCGCCGGCCTCGGCGAGATCGAGAAGTTCCCCTTCATCGACCCGCCGGACCACCGCAACATCCGCGACGGCGTCCAGCTCCTGCAGGAACTCGGGGCGCTGGAGACGGCCGAGAAGTCCTCCCCGGAGGGGAAGAAGGGGCAGCGCCTGACGCCGATGGGCCGCAAGCTGTCCCAGCTGCCCGTCGACCCGCGGCTGGCCCGCATGGTCATCGAGGCCGACAAGAACAACTGCGTCCGCGAGGTCATGGTCATCGCGGCGGCCCTGTCCATCCAGGACCCGCGCGAGCGGCCCTCGGACAAGCAGACCCAGGCCGACCAGCACCATGCCCGCTTCAAGGACGAGACCAGCGACTTCCTGTCGTTCCTGAACATGTGGCGCTACGTCCGGGAGCAGCAGAAGGAGCGCGGCTCCTCCTCCTTCCGCCGGATGTGCAGGCAGGAGTACCTGAACTTCCTGCGGATCCGTGAGTGGCAGGACATCTACTCGCAGCTGCGCACGGTCGCCAAGAGCATGGGCATCCACGTCAACGAGGCGGACGCCCCCGAGCAGGTCGTGCACGTCTCGCTGCTGGCCGGTCTGCTCTCGCACATCGGTCTCAAGGACACCGACAAGAACGAGTACCTGGGCGCCCGGTCGGCCAAGTTCGCGATCTTCCCGGGCTCGTCGCTGTTCAAGAAGCAGCCGAAGTTCGTGATGTCGGCCGAGCTGGTGGAGACCTCGCGGCTGTGGGCCCGGGTCAACGCCAAGGTCGAGCCCGAGTGGGTGGAGCCGCTGGCGCAGCACCTGATCAAGCGGACCTACAGCGAGCCGCACTGGGAGAAGGACCAGGCCGCGGTGATGGCGTACGAGAAGGTGACGCTGTACGGCGTGCCGATCGTCGCCCAGCGGAAGATCAACTACGGCCGGATCGATCCCGAGGTCTCGCGCGAACTGTTCATCCGCAACGCGCTGGTCGAGGGCGACTGGCGCACCCACCACAAGTTCTACGCCGACAACCGCAAGCTCCTCACCGAGGTGGAGGAGCTGGAGAACCGGGCCCGGCGCCGCGACATCGTGGTGGACGACGAGACCCTCTTCGACTTCTACGACCAGCGGATCCCCGAGCACGTCGTCTCCGGCGCGCACTTCGACTCCTGGTGGAAGCACAAGAAGCGGGACGAGCCCGAACTGCTCGACTTCGAGCGGGAGATGCTGCTCACGGAGAAGGCGGCCGGGGTCACCAAGGCCGACTATCCGGACTCCTGGCGGCAGGGGCAGCTGAAGTTCCGGGTGACCTACCAGTTCGAGCCGGGCGCGGACGCGGACGGCGTGACCGTCCACATCCCGCTCCAGGTGCTCAACCAGGTCACCGACGAGGGCTTCGACTGGCAGATCCCGGGCCTGCGCGAGGAGGTCGTCACCGAGCTGATCCGCTCGCTGCCCAAGCCGATCCGCCGCCACTACGTGCCCGCGCCGAACTACGCGGGCCGGTTCCTGGACACGGCCGTGCCGTTGCAGGAGCCGCTGCCGGTGACGCTGGCACGCGAGCTCCAGCGCATGGTCGGGGTGCCGGTGTCGGCCGAGGACTTCGACCTCACCCGCATCCCGGACCACCTGAAGATCACTTTCCGGATCGTCGACGAGCGGCGCCGCAAGATCGCCGAGGACAAGGACCTGGAGGCCCTGCGGCTCAGGCTGAAGCCCAAGGCCCGCCAGGCCCTCTCCAAGGCCGCCGCGGCCACCGCCGAGCGGGCGGGCGGGGAGTCGGTGGAGCGGACCGGGCTGACCGACTGGACGATCGGCACACTGACCAAGGTGTTCGAGACCCGCCGCGCCGGCCAGCCGGTGAAGGCGTACCCGGCGCTGGTGGACGAGGGCACGAGCGTCTCCGTACGGCTCTTCGACACCGAGGCGGAGCAGCAGCGGGCGATGTGGCTGGGCACCCGCCGGCTCATCCTGCTGAACATCCCGGTGAACCCGGCGAAGTTCGCCTCGGACCACCTCACCAACCAGCAGAAGCTCGCGCTCTCCAGGAATCCGCACGGCTCCGTCCAGGCCCTGTTCGACGACTGCGCGACCGCGGCGGCCGACAAGCTCATCGCCGACCACGGCGGCCCCGCGTGGGACGAGGCGGGCTTCCGGAAGCTCTACGAGGCCGTCCGCGCCGACCTGGTGGACACCACCGTGCGGGCCGTGAACCAGACCCAGCAGGTGCTGGCCGCCTGGCAGGCCTGTGAGCGGCGCCTGAAGGGCACCTCCAGCCTCGCCCTGGTCGCGAACATCCAGGACGTCAGGACGCAGCTGGCGGCCCTGATGCCGGCCGGTTTCGTGACGCTCACCGGGCTGCGCAGGCTGCCGGACCTGATGCGCTACCTGGTGGCGGCGGACCGGCGGCTCCAGCAGATGCCCACGGGCGTCCAGCGCGACACGACACGCATGGAAAAAATCCACGAGATGCAGGACGAGTACGCCTGGCTGCTGGAGCAGTTGCCGAAGGGACGGCCGGTCCCGGCGACCGTGACCGACATCCGCTGGATGATCGAGGAACTGCGCGTCAGCTACTTCGCGCACGCCCTCGGCACGGCCTACCCGATCTCCGACAAGCGGATCGTGAAGGCAGTGGATGCCGCGGCCCCCTGATCGGTTCGACCGCACCCCCTGAGCTGCTGTACAGTCTGTTTCGCAGCCGCCTCCGAGCGGCCGCGAAATCAAGGTCCTGTGGAGCAGTTGGTTAGCTCGCCACCCTGTCAAGGTGGAGGTCGCGGGTTCAAGTCCCGTCAGGATCGCAACAACGTCAGGGCCCGTATCCCCCAGGGGATGCGGGCCCTGACGCGTTGGCGGGTGCCATCGCCCGGGCCGGGTTGGGAAGGCCGGCCGGCGGCCCTGCGTCCGGCCCCGCGTCCGTTCCTGCGTCCGGCCCCGCGCTCTTTCCTCGGCCGCACGCGCCCGTGGATCGTCCTTCCGGCGGAAGATCCCCCGTTCGCATGATGCTCATCGCGACGGACTTCCCCATTACGGGGTGCATTGACGGATATACAAGAGTGATCATCTGTGACGGGTGTCACCGCATGAGTTTTTCGGACTCACACTTTTATCGCATCCATACGCCCGCTCGATTTAATATGTGCAATGGTACCTACCCTGCCAGGCATCCCGGCGGGCCTTCGGCACTCCCCTGACCTGGGCATAAAAAGATCGCGCTGGACCCGGCGGAGTCCAGCGCGATCGAACGACCCGAGAACCTGTTGGGGCAGGCCGGGTCGTATGAAGCAATGTGGGTTTTCATCGGATTGGGGGACCCGACAGCGACCCGTTTAAAGCGGGGTGTTTACGCGACCTCAGGCCTCGCTGCGCTGCTGCGGAATTCCCGCCAGCAGTGCGCGGACCTCGGCCTCGCGGTACCGGCGGTGTCCACCCAGGGTGCGGATGGACGTGAGCTTGCCAGCCTTGGCCCAGCGGGTGACCGTCTTCGGGTCCACGCGGAACATCGTGGCAACCTCAGCCGGGGTCAGCAGCGGCTCGGCATCAGGGGTGCGAGCGGTCATGAGCGGCCTCCTCGGGAGAACCGAACCATCTCGGTTCTTTCCTCTAAATTCTGCACCTTGGCCCGCGTTGCCCGAAATGGACATACGCGGGCCGAGTCGGTTATAGGACGAACGGCTTGTCCTCGGCACTACAACTACACCATCCGTCCAGCCGCGACGGCCAAACCGACGGAATTGCCCTCCGAGGTGTTCATCAGCGGCGGAAGCCCGATGGACCGTCCCATAACGGACAGTCACCCCACTGTGACGATCAGTCACAGAGCGATCAGGAGTCGTTCAGACCCCCCGTAGAGTGCAATGCCGAGCATTCCGCCCTTAGTTGGGCGGAAGGAACCCTCCCCGGACTCCTTGTCCTATTTTGGCACGAGGGTAGGGGAAGGGCGCAAGGGTGTGGTTAGTGCGGTCCGTCACGCTTGGGCCAATGGCCCGTATCGGGACGTAGGTCCTGGCACTACGCCCCAAATGCCACAGTCAGGCCTCTGATCAGCCAGTTTTGACCGAACGACCGATACGCGGCGGTACGTACGGACCTCTGAAAGGTGAAACCGGCCACACCGGCGATTTTCGGCCTAATTCGCAAAGAGCCGCTCGCGGACCGCCCGCCACCGCTCCGCGAGCCCCCCGTACGCCGCCGCCGCACCCTCGGCGTCCCCCGCCCGCAGAGCATCGATTCCCGCCGCGAGATCCCCCGCCGAGCGGTCGGCCGCCAGCCGGTCCGCCGGCAGGGCGTGCACGAGCCCGCCGTAGTCCAGCTCGACCATCGACCGCGGATGGAACTCCTCCAGCCAGCTCCCCACCTCGACCAGCCCCTCGGCGAGCATCCCGTACCCCTCCGCGGCGCGCAGCGTCCGCAGGGCCCGGGCGAGGCGCCGGCGCGCCTGCACCATCGGAGTCCGGTACCGCAGCCGCTCCCCCCGCACGTACTCCCGCTCCTCGTCCGCCACCAGCACGAACCAGCGCAGCGGGATCTGCCACACCCCCGTACGGATCCAGGGGCGCGCGTCCGGGTTCAGCTCGCGCCAGCGCTCGTACTCCTCGGCCGCCCGCCGGCGCGCCACCGGCGGCAGCGCCGCGTCCAGCACCGGGAGCGGGAACTGGTCGACCAGCTCCTCCAGTGCCAGCCAGCCACGCAGCCGGGTGCGCCACGGGCAGACCAGCAGCACCCCGTCGACCTCCGCCGTGAACGCGTCGGCGCTCTCGTGGGCCGGCACCCCCACCAGGGGAACCCGCACCAATTCCGCCAGCGACCGGCGCAGTTCGTCCTGGGCGGTCGGGGCCGGCCCGCGCCGGGCGTAGGCGGCCCAGTGGGTGCGCTCCGGCTCCGCGAAAGCGGCCAGGGGCTCGTAGACGCGCAGGTAGGAGGCGTACGGGACGGCGGGCGCCGAGCGCGCCGAGGGCAGCAGGGGTTCGGGGGATTCGGTCACCCTCTCGTACTCCCCTCTTCGGCGGTCCGGTTCACCTCCGGCCCGCGGGCGGAAGGGCCCGGACCGCCTCCCGTACTCCAGGAGTGTTTCGATCCCCGGACAGGTGGCCCCCATCCGGCCCACAGGTCTTACTCTGCTCCCAGCACGTCCCCCCCCACCCGCAGGGGGGCGTCTTCCCGCCGCATCTCTTCCATGGGAGTCACCACCGTGACCGAAATGACCGACGGCGTCCTGCACACCCTGTTCCGCACGGAGCAGGGCGGCCACGAGCAAGTCGTGCTGTGCCAGGACCGAGCCACCGGCCTGAAAGCCGTCATCGCGATCCACTCCACCGCCCTGGGCCCCGCCCTCGGTGGTACGCGTTTCCACGCCTACGCCTCGGACGAGGAGGCCGTGCGCGACGCGCTCAACCTCTCGCGCGGCATGTCCTACAAGAACGCCATGGCCGGTCTCGGCCTCGGCGGCGGCAAGGCCGTGATCATCGGTGACCCCGACGTCATCAAGACCGAGGAACTCCTGGAGGCCTACGGCCGTTTCGTGGAGTCCCTCGGCGGCCGCTACGTGACCGCCTGCGACGTCGGCACCTTCGTCGCCGACATGGACGTCGTCGCCCGTGAGACCCGCTGGGCCACCGGCCGCTCCCCCGAGAACGGCGGCGCCGGCGACTCCTCGGTGCTCACCGCCTACGGCGTCTTCCAGGGCATGCGCGCCAGCGCGCAGCACCTGTGGGGCGACCCGACCCTGCGCGGCCGCAAGGTCGGAGTCGCGGGCGTCGGCAAGGTCGGCCACTACCTGGTGGAGCACCTGCTGGAGGACGGTGCCGAGGTCGTGATCACCGACGTCCGCCAGGAGTCGGTGCAGCGCATCCTCGACAAGCACCCGGGCAAGGTCACCGCGGTCGCCGACACGGACGCGCTGATCCGTGTCGAGGGCCTCGACATCTACGCCCCGTGCGCACTCGGCGGCGCCCTGAACGACGAGACGGTCCCGGCCCTCACCGCCACGATCGTGTGCGGCGCGGCCAACAACCAGCTCGCCCACGCGGGCATCGAGAAGGACCTCGCGGACCGCGGCATCCTCTACGCCCCGGACTACGTGGTCAACGCGGGCGGTGTCATCCAGGTCGCCGACGAGCTGCACGGCTTCGACTTCGACCGGTGCAAGGTGCAGGCCACGAAGATCTTCGACACCACGCTGGAAATCTTCGCTCGTGCGAAGGCGGACGGCATCCCGCCGGCCGCCGCCGCCGACCGGATCGCCGAGCAGCGGATGGCCGACGGCCGCCGGACCCTCCCGGTGACGGCCTCCTAGAGGGCCCTTCGCGAGGCCCGCCGGGGTGCGGCGAGACGGAACTCACTGCACTTCGGCGGGTCGCCCGCCAGGAAAGGGTTAAAATCGCAGCTGACCAGCGAGGACGGGGCGCCTTGTTGGTTCTGCACCGGGGCGCGTCATGCGGGCGGCGTACCGTATGGCCGCGGAAGCAGGTACCGTTAAACCCCTACGGACGGTCTCTCCACGGAGAGCCCGCTCCGAACCATGAACGCGTGTCAGACTCTGGGGCCGTCGAGCCCCGTCACCGAGGGGGTCGAGCCATGGGGCGCGGCCGGGCAAAGGCCAAGCAGACGAAGGTCGCCCGCCAGCTGAAGTACAGCAGCGGCGGGACTGACTTGTCGCGTCTGGCCAACGAGCTGGGCGCATCGACCGCAGAACCGCTGTCTGTCAGCGAGCCGGTCGAGGTGGACGACGACGAGCTGGACGAGGACGACCCGTACGCTCGGTACGCGGACCTCTACAACAGCGATGACGACGACGAGGACGAGGAGTCCGGTCCGTCGGCACAGCGTCGCGGCGCTTGACGCCCTGAGGCGTCTGCACGACACACCAAAGACTGAAACCCGGTCCAGGGCTTAGCCCCGGGCCGGGTTTCAGTGCTGCTCAGCTCGCGTAGGAACCGGTGAGGGTCGCGCCCTCGGTGCGGTCGCCGCGGTCCAGGATCTCGCCCGCGACCCAGGCGTCCACGCCCCGGTCGGCCAGCGCGGTCAGGGCCACGTCCACCGACTCCTGCGGGACCACGGCCATCATGCCGACGCCCATGTTCAGGGTCTTCTCCAGCTCCAGCTGCTCCACCTGTCCGGCCTTGCCGACCAGGTCGAAGATCGCACCGGGCGTCCAGGTCGCACGGTCGACGGTGGCGTGCAGGTGGTCCGGGATCACCCGGGCCAGGTTGGCCGCGAGGCCGCCGCCGGTGATGTGCGAGTACGCGTGCACCTCGGCCGTCCGGGTGAGGGCCATGCAGTCCAGCGAGTAGATCTTGGTGGGCTCCAGCAGCTCCTCGCCGAGGGTCCGGCCGAGCTCCTCCACATGGGCGTCGAGGGACATCCCGGCGCGGTCGAAGAGGACGTGGCGGACCAGCGAGTACCCGTTCGAGTGAAGGCCGGACGATGCCATCGCGATGACGGCGTCCCCCGTACGGATGCGATCCGCGCCGAGCAGGCGGTCGTACTCGACGACGCCCGTGCCGGCGCCCGCCACGTCGAAGTCGTCCGGGCCCAGCAGGCCGGGGTGCTCGGCGGTCTCGCCGCCCACCAGGGCGCAGCCGGCGAGGACACAGCCCTCGGCGATGCCCTTGACGATGGCGGCGACACGCTCGGGGTGCACCTTGCCGACGCAGATGTAGTCGGTCATGAAGAGCGGCTCGGCGCCGCAGACGACGATGTCGTCCATGACCATCGCGACCAGGTCGTGGCCGATGGTGTCGTACACGCCCATCTGGCGGGCGATGTCCACCTTGGTGCCGACCCCGTCGGTGGCCGAGGCCAGCAGCGGGCGCTCGTATCGCTTGAGGGCGGAGGCGTCGAAGAGGCCGGCGAAACCGCCGAGGCCGCCGAGGACCTCGGGGCGCTGCGTCTTCTTCACCCACTCCTTCATCAGCTCGACGGCGCGGTCTCCCGCTTCGATGTCGACGCCCGCGGCTGCGTAGCTGGCACCGGTGGTCTTCTCTGTCATGACAGGAGAGAGCTTTCGTGTCGTTACTGCGGTTGGTGCGGGGCCCTGGGAAAAGCCTGAAAGACAGGGCCCCGCGCAGGTCGAGCCGGGGACTCTACGGGCGACGGAGGGCGTCGGCGGCGTCCGCGCCGCCGGCCAGCTCGGTCTCCAGGAGCTGCTTGCCGAGGAGCTGCGGGTCGGGGAGCTCCATCGGGTACTCGCCGTCGAAGCAGGCACGGCAGAGGTTCGGCTTCTGGATCGTCGTCGCCTCGATCATCGAGTCGAGCGAGATGTAGGAGAGGGAGTCCGCACCCAGCGACGTGGCGATCTCGTCGACCGTCATGCCGTTGGCGATCAGCTCGGCCCGGGTGGCGAAGTCGATGCCGAAGAAGCACGGCCACTTCACCGGCGGCGAGGAGATCCGGATGTGGACCTCGGCCGCACCGGCCTCGCGGAGCATCTTGACCAGGGCGCGCTGGGTGTTGCCGCGGACGATCGAGTCGTCCACGACCACCAGGCGCTTGCCCCGGATGACTTCCTTGAGGGGGTTGAGCTTCAGGCGGATGCCGAGCTGGCGGATCGTCTGCGAGGGCTGGATGAAGGTCCGGCCGACGTAGGCGTTCTTGACCAGGCCCGATCCGTACGGAATCCCGCTGGCCTCGGCGTATCCGACCGCGGCGGGCGTGCCGGATTCCGGCGTCGCTATCACCAGGTCGGCCTCGACCGGGGCTTCCTTGGCCAGGCGCCGGCCCATCTCGACACGCGAGAGGTAGACGTTCCGGCCGGCGATGTCGGTGTCCGGGCGCGCCAGGTAGACGTACTCGAAGACACAGCCCTTGGGCTTCGCTTCCGCGAATCGGGAGGTGCGCAGACCGTTCTCGTCGATGGCGACGAGTTCACCCGGCTCGACCTCGCGGACGAAGCTGGCGCCGCAGATGTCGAGGGCGGCGGTCTCGCTCGCCACCACCCAGCCGCGCTCCAGGCGGCCGAGGACCAGCGGGCGGATGCCCTGCGGGTCACGGGCGGTGTAGAGGGTCCCCTCGTCCATGAACACCAGCGAGAAGGCGCCCTTGACCTTCGGGAGCACCACGCGGGCGGACTCCTCGATGGTCAGCGGCTTGCCGTCCGCGTCCACCTGGCCGGCCAGCAGGGCCGTGACCAGGTCGGTGTCATTGGTGGCGGCCACCTGGGTGGCACGGCCGTCCTGACGGGGGAGGTCGGCGACCATCTCGGCGAGCTCGGCGGTGTTCACCAGGTTGCCGTTGTGTCCCAGGGCCAGGGAGCCGTGGGCGGTCGCGCGGAAAGTGGGCTGCGCGTTCTCCCAGACGGACGCGCCGGTGGTCGAATAGCGGGCGTGACCGACCGCGATATGACCTTGGAGCGAACCGAGGGAGGTTTCGTCGAAGACCTGGGAAACGAGGCCCATGTCCTTGAAGACGAGGATCTGGGAACCGTTGCTCACAGCGATTCCCGCGGACTCTTGTCCACGGTGCTGCAGCGCATACAGTCCGAAGTAGGTGAGCTTGGCGACCTCTTCACCCGGAGCCCAGACACCGAAGACGCCGCAAGCGTCCTGGGGGCCCTTTTCGCCGGGGAGCAGGTCGTGGTTGAGTCGTCCATCACCACGAGGCACGCTCCCGAGTGTAGGCGAGATCGACCACTGGTCCGAATTGGGGACGGCCGGGAAATGTCACAGCACAGAGGGTGACGAGACGCCTCCGCCTCGGCATTCGGATCACCTTGTCGACTTCTACGAAGGCATTCGCCCGGACCGACGGTCCATGGAGCCTCTCGGTGACCGCACCGTCACCCTCGCCGGGCGCCGGAACAGGGACCCGGTCCGTGCCGCGAGGGCCGTTCGCCGCCGCCGCGCGCAGCCACAACTCTTCCTCGCCCTTTCCCTTTTCCGCTCAGGCCCGCCCGGCTCCGCCGTGTCCGCGAGCCGCCTCGCCCCACACCCGGAGCATCCCGGAGCCGGCCGCCGGGCCGGCCCCTGGAGCTCCTGTGTCTTCGTACGAGAACCAGCTGTGCGGGCGTGCCTTCCCGGGCCGCTATTCGGCGTCGGACGGGGCCTCCGCGATCAGGCCCTTGCCGTCCGCGGCGGTGAGGGTCAGCAGGCGGCCCTCGATCCGGGAGAGGAGCGGACCGCTCGCGAACAGCTCGGTCAGCTTCGCCTCGACCTCGCCCGCCGGGCCGTCGCACGCCATCCGCGTGGTGGTGAGCGGCCCGAAGGTGAGCCGGTCGCCGTCGCGGGTGACCTGGGCGCTGAACCGGTTGCAGCCGAGGGTCCCGCTCACGGACAGGTCGGCGGCAATGGTGAACCGCGCTGTGCCGGCGGCCCCGGCGGGCAGCGAGGACACCGATCCGCCGCTGATCAGGGACTGCACGGTCCACTCGACCGCGGTGAGCGGCGCGTCCGGGACCACCGGCTCCGAGGTCATGGCGATGGTGCTCCCGTCGGCGGTCTTCAGGGTGAGCCGGTCGGGCCCCCGGTCGATGGTCAGCCGCCCGGTGAACAGCTTGGCGAAGGCCGTCTCGAACTCCATGTCCGCGCAGGCCATGGCGGTCGCTCCGGCCGGGGCCACGGTCACCGCGGAGGTATCGGCGAAGGAGACGGCGGCGCTGAAGCCGTTGCAGCCGTAGTTGCCCCTGACCTCCTTCTCGCCGAAGTCGAGGCGGGCCGCCTCGGGGGCGTGCAGGGTGCGGCCGCCCGTGGTCAGGGACTCGACGGCCCAGCGGCCGACGGGGTCGGGGAGGACCGCGCCCGCGCCGTGCTCCTCGGCCCGGCCGCAGCCGGCCGCGGCCAGCGCGAGGACGAGGGCCAGCCCCGCGGGGAGGGTGACGTGCCGGAGGATTCGCATGCCCCTGGGACGGACGGGATCTCCGGTCGGTTCCACCACGGCGGCGCCCCCGCTCAGCCCATCAGCGGGAGCAGCGCCGACAGGTCGGCCCGCTCGCCGCCGGCCCGCACCCGCGCCGCGTCGAGCTCCTCGGCCCATGTCGTACGGCCGGTCGCGAGCCGGATCCAGGTCAGCGGATCGGTCTCCACGACGTTCGGCGGGGTGCCGCGGGTGTGGCGCGGGCCCTCGATGCACTGGACCACCGCGAAGGGCGGGATCCGTACCTCGACCGAGCCGCCCGGGGCCTTCAGGGCCAGGCAGTCGGCGAGCAGCCGCGTACAGGCGGCCAGGGCCTGCCGCTCGACCGGGATGTCCAGCCCGGCGGCCCGGTTGAGGTCGTCGGTGTGGACCACCAGCTCCACGGTCCGGGTGACCAGGAAGTCGGCCAGGGTCATGTCCCCGACCCACAGCTGGAGGACGCGCCCGCCAGGATTCGCCGCAAGCGCCGCGGCCATGGCCTCGGCGGCCCGTTCGTACAGCTCGGGCAGCGGGGCGCCGTTCAGGGTCTCCCGGACCGCCTCGGAGATCTTGCCGGCCAGGGAAGCGGTGGCGAAGGGCCATTCGACGGCCGTCAGCTCGGGGACTGCCGCCGGCGGCCGGGCCAGGCCGGCCGCCAGCGAGTCCGCGATCCACGCGATGTGTGCGGCGAGGTCGGCGACGCTCCAGTCCCCGAGCCCGCTGGGACGCTCCAGCTGCTCGGGGCCCAACTCCCGTACGGCTCGTCCGACATGACCGAACTGTGCGATCACGGCCGCTCTGATCCTGGCGTCGTCGTACCTGCGGGTCTTGGGTGCCATGCCCGGAGTCTGCCCGATCAGTCGCCGCCACCGCAGCCGCCGCCGCAGCTGCTGCCGCAACTGCTGGAGCAACTGCTGGATCCGCAGCCGCCGGAGGAGCCGCAGGAACCGCCCGAGCCGCTCGACCGCTGCGCCGCGCGCTGCTTGCGCTGCTCCTCCTCGGCCCGCCTCCTGAGGGTGTGCGAGGTACCGGCGGCCCGCCAGGACGACCGGAGGCCGTGCCGGCGGAAGGGCAGCAGAGGCACCGCGCGGACGGCGTCGGTGATCTTGCTGTCGTCACGGTAGACGGCGTACCGGAGGATCACCTCGGACCCCTCGCAGGGCACCCCGTACAGGAGCGCCTCGTAGGGCTCGGCGTGCCGGTCGATGTCATGGTGGCCGGCCCGCAGCCGGCTCTCCTCGCCCCCGAGCAGCATCTCGGCGGGGTGGCTGCGGTAGCCGTCCTCGAAGCGGTCGCGGAACGCGATCAGCGGCGGGGCGGTCGTGGTGTCGGCGTCGGCGACCAGCCAGACCGGTCCGATCCACTGCTCGCGGACGCCCACGCGGATCACCGGCTGGGGCCCGTCGTGCAGCCGCCGGGCGGCGCGCCACGCCGTGAGGCCGCGGCCGAGCAGCGGGACGCCCGGAGCGAGCAGCACCATGGCCAGGACCTGCTGGCCGATCGCGTCGTACGGGTGCTCCGGGCCTGCTCCGAGGTCCTGCGCGAGGCCCCACACCAGCAGCGCGGCGGCGGCCAGGCACAGCCCCGCCCCGGCGGCGAGGAGCGCCCGCCCGCGCCAGCGGTGGCCGTCCGGCAGGTGCTCGGGAAGCGCCGCACGGGCGTCCCCGGCAGCGCCGAGAAACAGCTCGCACTGGCGCCGGCGCGCACGGATCCGCAGTGCGGACCCGGCGAACGCCCAGGCGCACAGGACCAGCATCAGCGCGCCGCCGGCCCGGCCGGGGGCGTCGGCGGGATCGAGGGCGTACAGGTCCCGCACCGCGTCCGCGGCGATCACAGGCGTGGACAGCAGCGTGGCGGCCGGGAGGAACCGGTACCAGGCGGGGAGGGACAGCAGGAGGACGGCCGGGGCGTAGTCCGCCCACGCGGTGCCGTGTGTCGGTGCGCCCGGGTCGTTCCAGGCGACGAGGACGATCGCGAGGACCACCAGCGACACGAGGACCCAGCCGACGGTGATCGGGGCGAAGCCGGCCGGAACGCGTGCGTCGAGCCAGCGCTGGGCGTCCTTGACGTGCCAGTGAGGGGCGCCGCCGTCGGGTATCGCGGCGTCCGGCAGGTGCTTGACGATGCTCACGCGGTCAGTATGCGGAGCCGCCACAGGCGCGGATACGGCGGTCGTGCCACGGAATCGCAACGGCCGCTTGGGTGGTGACGGGGCCGGGCCCCGCACGGAGATTCCGTACGGGGCCCGGCAGTGCTCTCGCCGTTCCCGGCGTCTTTCGGCGTCGGTCAGGCCAGCAGGGCCGGGATCGTCGCCTCGTGGGCCTCGCGGAGCTCGGCCAGGGGCAGGCTGAACTCGCCCTGGATCTCGATCTCGTCGCCGTCCACCACGCCGATGCGGGCGACCGGCAGGCCGCGCGCGCCGCACATGTCGGTGAAGCGGAGCTCCTCGCTGCGCGGGACGGCCACGATGGCGCGGCCCGCGGACTCGGAGAAGAGGAACGTGAAGGCGTCCAGGCCCTCGGGGACCACGACGCGCGCGCCGTTGCCGCCCTTGAGGCAGGACTCGGTCAGCGCCTGGATGACACCGCCGTCGGACAGGTCGTGTGCGGCGTCGATCATGCCGTCGCGGGAGGCGGAGATCAGGATCTCGGCCAGCAGCTTCTCGCGGCCCAGGTCCACCTTGGGCGGCATGCCG
>NZ_LBMK01000003.1:78754-264822 GCF_001005295.1 Streptomyces yangpuensis
AGGACGGTGTTGCCCTGCACGAAGCGGTCGTACTGGTCGGTGACCCAGGACTTCGACGCCTGGTTCGGGGAGGCGACCAGGGCCAGGACCTGCGCGCGCAGTTCCTCGGAGGTCTGCGGGCGGGGCAGCTTGCCCGCGTCGTCGGCCTGGAGGGCGTCCTGCCACTCGGGGCGGGCGTAGGGGCGGTTGTAGACCGGGCCCTCGTGGGCGACGGTGCCCGGGGGCACGTCCACGATCTGCTCACCGTGCCAGAAGATCTCCAGGCGCTCGCCGTCGGTCACCTCACCGATGACGGTGGCGATGACGTCCCACTTCTCGCAGATCTCCATGAAGCGGTCGACGTGCTGCGGCTCGACGATCGCGCACATCCGCTCCTGCGACTCGCTCATGAGGATCTCCTCGGGCGAGAGCGTCGCGTCGCGCAGCGGGACGGTGTCGAGCTCGACGCGCATGCCTCCGGAGCCGGCGGAGGCCAGCTCGGAGGTGGCGCAGGACAGGCCGGCGCCGCCGAGGTCCTGGATGCCCGCGACCAGCTTCTCCTTGAAGATCTCCAGGGTGCACTCGATGAGGAGCTTCTCCTGGAAGGGGTCGCCGACCTGGACGGCGGGGCGCTTGGTCGGCTTGGTGTCGTCGAAGGTCTCGGAGGCGAGGACCGAGACGCCGCCGATGCCGTCGCCGCCGGTGCGGGCGCCGTAGAGGATGACCTTGTTGCCGGGGCCGGAGGCCTGGGCGAGGTGGATGTCCTCGTGCTTCATCACGCCGATGCAGCCGGCGTTGACCAGCGGGTTGCCCTGGTAGCAGGCGTCGAAGACGACCTCGCCGCCGATGTTCGGCAGGCCCAGACAGTTGCCGTAGCCGCCGATGCCCGCGACGACGCCCGGCAGCACCCGCTTGGTGTCGGGGTGGTCGGCCGCGCCGAAGCGCAGCGGGTCGACCACCGCGACCGGGCGGGCACCCATGGCCAGAATGTCGCGGACGATGCCGCCGATGCCGGTGGCCGCGCCCTGGTAGGGCTCGATGTAGCTCGGGTGGTTGTGCGACTCGACCTTGAAGGTGACCGCGTAGCCCTGGCCGACGTCGACGACGCCGGCGTTCTCGCCGATGCCGACGAGCATGGCGTCGTTCTGGGGGGCCTTCTCGCCGAACTGCTTCAGGTGGACCTTGCTGCTCTTGTACGAGCAGTGCTCCGACCACATGACCGAGTACATGGCGAGCTCGGCGCCGGTCGGGCGGCGGCCGAGGATCTCCCGGATCCGGGCGTACTCGTCCTCCTTGAGGCCGAGCTCCTTCCAGGGCTGNCTCGGCGCCGGTCGGGCGGCGGCCGAGGATCTCCCGGATCCGGGCGTACTCGTCCTCCTTGAGGCCGAGCTCCTTCCAGGGCTGGGAGGCGTCCGGGGTTTCGGTGGCGTTCTTGACGGTGTCGAGGCTCATGCGCTGACCAGCTTCTTCAGGACCGACGTGAAGAACGGGAGGCCGTCGGTGCGGCCGGTCCCGATCAGCGGCTCGACCGCGTGCTCGGGGTGCGGCATCAGGCCGACGACGTTGCCCTCGGCGTTGGTGATGCCGGCGATGTCGCGGAGCGACCCGTTCGGGTTCATGTCCAGGTACCGGAAGGCCACGCGGCCCTCGGCCTCCAGTTCGTCGAGCGTGCGCTCGTCGGCGACGTACCGGCCGTCCATGTTCTTGAGCGGTACGGAGATCTCCTGGCCGGCGGTGTAGTCGCCGGTCCACGCGGTCTCCGCGTTCTCCACCCGCAGCTTCTGGTCGCGGCAGATGAAGTGCAGGTGGTTGTTGCGGAGCATCGCCCCCGGCAGCAGGTGGGCCTCGGTGAGGACCTGGAAGCCGTTGCAGATGCCGAGGACCGGCATGCCGGCCCTGGCCTGCTCGATGATGGTCTCCATCACCGGCGAGAACCGGGAGATGGCCCCGGCGCGCAGGTAGTCCCCGTAGGAGAAGCCGCCCGCGAGGACGACCGCGTCGACCTGGTGCAGGTCCTTGTCGCGGTGCCACAGCGAGACGGGCTCGGCCCCCGCGAGGCGGACGGCGCGCAGCGAGTCACGGTCGTCGAGCGTTCCGGGGAACGTGACGACACCGATGCGAGTGGTCACCGTCAGGCCTCGACCTTCACGGTGAAGTCTTCGATGACGGTGTTGGCGAGGAACGTTTCGGCCATCTTGTGGATGCGGTCGAGGGCGGCCTGGTCGACCGGTCCCTCCACTTCCAGTTCGAAGCGCTTCCCCTGACGGACGTCGGCGATGCCCTCGAAGCCCAGGCGCGGCAGTGCACGCTGCACCGCCTGGCCCTGGGGGTCGAGGATCTCCGGCTTGAGCATGACGTCGACTACGACGCGTGCCACTGGCACTCCCGATGAGGTGGTTGGTGCAAGGCGGTTCCTTCAGCGTACCCGCCCGAAATTTCTACGCGGGTAGATATCCGAGGGCCCTGATCACCGGGCCGTTTCGGCTTCACCAACGCTTCGCAAAATCCCCAGGAAAACCACGTACCCGGCATTGCGGCGGGACACGCGGAGAGAATTAACTGAGCTTCGCAATGCAATGGGAATCGGGGTACAAAGGAATCAACCGGGATTCCGGCCGAAAGTTTCATTGCCTCAAAACATCCGAACAGGCGACATCGCCGCACGTCAGCAGGTGGCGGCGTCGCACGAAGGGACCGATATCCGTGGCGCAGCGCGTAGTAGTCACGCTCTCCGACGACATCGATGGCGGAGAAGCGGCGGAAACGGTCACGTTCGCCCTGGACGGTAAGTCGTACGAGATCGACCTCAATGTGGCCAACGCAAAGAAACTGCGGAAGAGCCTCGCGCCCTTCGTGGCCGCCGGCCGCCGCCAGTCACGCTCGGGGAAGACCTTCAAGCACACCTCGGTCGCACCCGACCCGGCGGTCGTCCGCGCCTGGGCCCGGTCCAACCAGCACGACGTGCCGCCCCGGGGCCGCATCCCGAAGAAGATCTACGAGGCCTACAACGCGGCTCACTGAGGGCCGATTTGCCATCCACCCCCTCCCTTCGGCTAATGTGTGGATCACGCCGAGGGGCGAGGCCGCAGGTCAGAGCCTCCGAGGTCGTGCGGGTGTAGTTCAGTAGCAGAACATCCCTCTTCCAGAGGGAAGGCGCAGTGTGCGATTCCTGTCACCCGCTCTGCATGACTTTCCGACCACTCCGGTGGATCGGGTAGAGTGATGCACGTACTGCTCCGGCAGTGCACTGCTTGCGGACGTAGCTCAGTTGGTAGAGCACCACCTTGCCAAGGTGGATGTCGCGCGTTCGAGTCGCGTCGTCCGCTCTGTAAGTCGAAGGCCCCGATCATCATGATCGGGGCCTTCTTCGTATTCCGCCTCCGCAGCATCCGGCACCGGGCCTCCTGACAAATGTCATCTCCGGTCATGACAGCGCGCACTGCCGGCCCGGTCCGGGCGCCGGGACGCTTGGATCATGACTGACACCGTGATCAAAGCCCGGGACCTCCGCCGCGGCTACACCGGAGGATTCGAGGCCGTACGGGGCGTCTCCTTCTCCGTGGCGCGGGGTGAGATCTTCGCCCTGCTCGGCACCAACGGCGCGGGCAAGACCTCCACCGTCGAACTGCTGGAGGGGCTGGCCGCGCCGAGCGGCGGGCAGGTCCGCGTCTTCGGCCTCGACCCGCTCACCCGGCGGGCCGAGGTCCGGCCGCGCACCGGGGTCATGCTCCAGGAGGGCGGCTTCCCCTCCGACCTGTCGGTCGCCGAGACCGTGCGGATGTGGGGCGGGGTCACCACCGGCGCCCGCCCGGCGGCCGAGGTGCTCGAACTGGTCGGCCTGGCCGCACGGTCCTCCGTACGCGTCAAACAGCTGTCCGGCGGCGAACGGCGGCGCCTCGACCTGGCGCTCGCCCTGCTCGGCCGGCCGGAGGTGCTCTTCCTGGACGAGCCCACCACCGGCATGGACCCCGAAGGGCGGCGGGACACCTGGGCCCTGGTGCGCGAACTGCGGGAGCAGGGCACCACGGTGCTCCTGACCACCCACTACCTGGAAGAGGCCGAGGAACTCGCGGACCGCCTCGCCATCCTCCACGAGGGCGAGCTCGTCCTGTCGGGCACTCCGGCCGAGGTGACCGCCACCCGGCCCGCCCGGATCCGCTTCACCCTGCCCGAGGGGGTGCCCGCGGCCCGGCTCCCGCTGACCCTGCGGGCGGCGGCCTTCGGGCAGCGCGTGGAGATCCGTACCGAACGGCTCCAGGAGGACCTGACCGAGCTGCTCGGCTGGGCCCGGGAGGACGGCGTACAGCTGACCGGGCTCGACGCCCGGTCGGCCTCCCTGGAGGAGGCCTTCCTGGAGATAGCCCAGAACCGCCGCGGCGCCGGCGACCGTACCGAGGACATGATGGCGGGGACCCGATGAACACGCCCACCTTGAACGCCGGCCGGATCACCGCACTCGGCCGCTGCGAGCTCACCCTGCTGGTACGCAACCGGGCCACGCTGACCCTGGCCCTCCTGATGCCGCTGCTGATGGTGTTCGTCCTGCGCTCCTCCCTCGGCGGCGCCGAGGGCGCACGAGCCGTCGGCGAGGCCACCCTGACCGGCGGGATCGGCATGGTGCTGCTCCTCGTCGTCCACATGAACCTGGTCTCCGCCTACGTCGCCCGCCGCGAGGAACTCGTCCTGAAGCGGCTGCGGACCGGCGAGGCGAGCGACCTGGAGATCCTGGCCGGAACCGCGCTGCCCGCCGCCGCTCTCGCCCTCGCGCAGATCGCCGTCCTCGCGGTCGCCGGGGCGGTGGCCCTGGACGTGCGCATGCCGCAGAACCCGCTGCTGCTCGTGGCGGCCGTCCTCGCCGGAGTCCTGATGCTCGCCGCGCTGTCCGCGGTGACCAGCTCCTTCACCCGCACCGTGGAGACCGCCGGCCTCACCACGCTGCCGCTGTTCCTGGCGACCGTGCTCGGCTCGGGGCTGTTCGCGCCGACGGACGCGCTGCCCGACCTCGCGGCCTCCCTGTGCGAACTGCTGCCGCTGAGCGGGGTGATGACGCTCGTACGGGCCGGCTGGAGCGGCGGCGCCGAGAGCGGGGACCTGCTGGGGGCCGCGCTCACCGCGCTGGCCTGGATCATGATCAGCGTGTTTGCTGTCCAGCGGTGGTTCCGCTGGGAACCACGGCGCTAGGACGAGTCGGGGGACAGGGCCGTGTCGAAGCTGACCGGGTGGTGGAAGAACCGCAGCACCGCGGGGAAGGTGGAGCTGTACACCAGGGGGTCGTTCTACCTCTTCGTGTTCCTGGAGATCCTCTCCTTCGGGCTGACGCCGCTGGTCGCCGCGGCCGCCGAGCGGACCTCCTACGTGGTGCCGCTCGCGCTCTTCCTCATGATGTGCGCGCACGCGGTCCTGTGCGGGGTGCTCAGCTCCCGGGCGCTGCACTGGGTGGTGGGGCGGCGCGAACGCCCCACCCGGCTCGCGGTGGCCACCGCCCTGGTGACCGTGGGATGCATCCTGGGCGTCCTGATGCTGCGGACCGCCGGCGAGTCCCAGGCGACCGTGGCCCCGACCATGGTGGCGGGGCTGGCCTGGTTCACCTCCGGAGCGCTCGTCCTGTGCCTGACGTCGGTACGCCGGATGTGGTACGTCGCGGCGGCGGCGGCCGCAGCCACCGGGCTCGGCGCCCTGGGCCTCGGCATGCCGCCGGCGAAGGCGCTCGGGTACGCCGTCGGCGTGCTGCTGGGAGGCCTGTTCTTCGGCGCCACCTGCGGGTTCTCGGGCTGGCTGCTGAGGACCGTCTACGAACTGGACCGCTCCCGCGAGGTCCAGGCGCGGCTGGCGGTGGCCGAGGAGCGGCTGCGCTTCGGCCGCGACCTGCACGATGTGATGGGCCGCAACCTGGCCGTCATCGCCCTCAAGAGCGAGCTGGCGGTCCAACTGGCCCGGCGCGAACGCCCGGAGGCGGTGGATCAGATGATCGAGGTCCAGCGGATCGCCCGGGAGTCCCAGCGGGAGGTACGGGACGTGGTGCGCGGCTACCGGGAGGCGGACCTGGCGGTGGAGCTGGAGGGCGCGCGCGGCGTGCTGAGCGCGGCCGGGATGGACTGCCGGGTCGACTTCCGGCCCGACCGCGAGCTGCCTTCCGAAGTCCAGTCCGCGCTGGGCTGGGTGGTCCGCGAGGCCACGACGAACGTGCTGCGGCACGGGGACGCGCAGCGCTGCCGGATCCGGCTGACGGCCCCGGAGAGCGGCCCCGTGACGCTGCTGGTGGAGAACGACGGCGCGCCGGAGGCCCCTGCCGGGCCGCCCGGCTCGGGACTCGCCGGGCTGCGGGAACGGCTCGCCGTACTGGAGGGGACGCTGGAGGCGGGGCTGGTCGGCGACGGCCGGTTCCGGCTGCGTGCCGAGATACCGGGCCCACGGCTCGATGGACTGGAGGTGCGGGCGTGAGCCCCGTACGCGTACTGCTCGCCGACGACGAGCACCTGATCCGTGGGGCGCTGGCCGCGCTCCTGGCACTGGAGGACGACCTGCTGGTCGTCGCGGAGGCGGCGTCCGGCCCCGAGGCGCTGGCGATGGCGCGGGCGCACCGCCCGGACGTGGCGGTGCTGGACCTGCAGATGCCGGGGGCGGACGGTGTGAGTGTCGCCACATCGCTGCGCGCCGAACTCCCCGACTGCCGGACGATGATCGTGACCAGCCACGGCCGGCCCGGACACCTCAAGCGGGCCCTGGCCGCCGGGGTGCGGGCCTTCGCCCCGAAGACGGTCTCGGCGCAGCGGCTGGCCGAGCTGATCCGGACCGTGCACGCCGGAGGCCGCTATGTGGACCCGGAGTTGGCGGCCGACGCGATCAGCGCCGGGGACTCCCCGCTGACCGCCCGGGAGGCCGAAGTGCTGGAGCTGGCGGGGGACGGGGCGCCGATCGCGGAGATCGCGGAGCGGGCCTCGCTCTCGCAGGGGACCGTCCGCAACTACCTGTCCTCGGCGGCCACGAAGCTGGGTGCCGAGAACCGGCACACCGCAGTGCGTCTCGCGAGGGAGCGAGGTTGGGTATAGTAGGTCTCGCCTTACGGCGCTTGCGGACATAGCTCAGTTGGTAGAGCACCACCTTGCCAAGGTGGATGTCGCGCGTTCGAGTCGCGTTGTCCGCTCTGTAAGGAAGAAGCCCCGGTCCTCGGACCGGGGCTTCTTCGTTTCCCTACACCCAGTCCAGACCGGTCAGGCGCTCGTACGCCTCGATGTACTTCGCGCGGGTCTGCGCGACGACCTGCGTCGGGAGGGCCGGCGGCGGGAGTTCGCCCTTCGGGTCCCAGCCGGAGGCTGCGGAGGCCAGCCAGTCGCGGACGTACTGCTTGTCGAAGGAGGGCTGCGCGCGGCCCGGCTCCCACTCGTCGGCCGGCCAGAAGCGGGAGGAGTCCGGGGTCAGCACCTCGTCCGCGGCGACCAGGGTGCGGTCCTCCGGGTCGAAGCCGAACTCGAACTTGGTGTCGGCCAGGATGATCCCGCGCTCGCGGGCGATGTCCCGGGCGCGGCTGTAGACGGCGAGGGTGGTCTGGCGCAGCAGTGCGGCCGTCTCGGCGCCGGTGGTGCGCGCGACCTCCTCGTAGGAGACGTTCTCGTCGTGCTCGCCGACCTCGGCCTTGGCGGCCGGGGTGAAGATCGGGCCGGGCAGCTCGGAGCCGTTCACGAGGCCCTCGGGCAGGCCCAGTCCGCAGACCGTGCGGGTCTGGTTGTACTCGACGAGGCCCGAGCCGGTGAGGTAGCCGCGGGCCACGCACTCGACCGGCACCATGTCGAGGTTCTTGCAGATCAGGGTGCGGCCGGCCCAGTCGGCGGGGGCGCCGGCGGGCAGCTCGGTGGAGACCACGTGGTTCGGGACGAGGTCCGCGAGCTGGTCGAACCACCACAGGGAGAGCTGGGTCAGGACCCGGCCCTTGTCCGGGATCTCGGTGGGCAGCACCCAGTCGAAGGCGGAGATGCGGTCGCTGGCGACCATGACGAGGCGGCCGTCCTCGTCCCGGTAGAGGTCGCGCACCTTTCCGGTGTGGAGGTGGACGAGGCCCGGAACCTGAACCGGCTCGGGCTTTTCTACGAATCCGGACACGGGGTCTCCCTGTGGTTCTGTATGACGCGCACCCCGATTCTCGCGCACCCGGGTCCCCTCGCGGGGACAGGGGTGCGCGGCCGCCCGCCGCCGTGTCAGTCGTGGGTCAGTCGTGGGTCAGTCGTGCTTGCAGATCCGGTCGAGGAGATTGGCCGTGGCCCGCTGCACGCGCTCGTCGACGTGGCCGGGGCGGTCGAGGGCCGGGGACCAGGCGAACGTGCCGGAGGCGAAGACCAGGGCTCCGCTGGGGGCCCGGTAGAGGGAGGTCTCCTGGTGGCGGCGCTGGCCCTCGCTGTCGAGGTACGGGGAGTGCGCGAGCAGGATCCGGTCCTCGTGCTCGGGGAGCTGGGTGCGCGGGAAGTACCGGTCGGCCTCGCCCGCGACCAGGCCGGGCAGTTCGTCGTTCTCGCCGGCGCCGGTGGAGTCCCACAGCCAGTGCGTGGCGTTGCGCACGATCATCGGCGCGGGCTCGGGGACGCGGCCCGCGTACTGGATGCCGAGCAGCTGCTGCTCGGGCCGGTCGACCTCGCGCCAGAGGCTCGGGCGGCCCGGGCCGCGGCGTTTGCGGCAGGTCAGCAGCCGGTCCGCGACGCCGGAGGGCGACGGGGCCAGCTCGACCTGCCAGTACATGGTGTTCGCGGAGAGGAAGACGAGCGACGTCCCGTGGTTGCGGGCCCGCTCGACGGTGCGGCGCATCGGGGCCGACCAGTACTCGTCGTGGCCGGGGAAGACCAGGCCCCGGTAGCGGGTGGGGTCGACGCGGCCGGCGTGCAGGTCGCGGGTGTCGGCGTAGGCGATGTCGTAGCCGTAGCGCTCGGCCCAGCGGATGAAGTCGTAGGCGTGGCCGACGTGGAGGGGCAGGCCCGCACCCGCGTAGGGCCGGTCGAAGGAGACGGTGACGGCCGCGTCCTGCTCCCCGAGGAGCCGGCCGGCCTCGTCCCAGGCGTGGTAGAGGCTGGCGCCGGTCCGGCCGTCCTCCGGGTAGAGGTTGTACGCCTGCCAGGTGATGTCGGGGAGCAGGAGCAGGAGGTCGGCGGGGTGGTCGTCGCGGACCGTGAAGGGGATGTGGGAGCGGTAGCCGTCGGCCGTGGTGAGGACGGCCACGTACGCGCCGACGCTCCAGTACGACGGGACCTGCAGGCGCCAGGAGAGCCACCAGTGGTGGCAGGAGACGGTGCGGTCCGCGGTGAGGGGCGCGGGCTGGACGATGCCGGACAGGCGGGGGCTGGTGGTGATCTTCGAGGCGCCGTCGCCGCCGTAGTGGCCGATCCGGTAGACGTCGACGGAGAACTGCTGGGGCGGGTCGACGGTGATGTGGAAGTCGATGGCCTCGCCCGGGGCGACGGCTCCGGTGGAGGCGAAGCCCTTGATCTGGCGGTGCACGTCGTCGGCGGTGCGCGGGCCGCCGGTGCCGCGGGCCCGGGGGATCTGGCCGGTTCCGGCGGCCGCGGCGGCCGGGTCCACGTACCAGGGGACGACCTGGCCGGTGTCGTCGAAGTAGAGCTCGCTGCCCCGGAACCAGGGCAGGGGGCCCTGCCCGAAGGGGTCGTTCACCGCGTGCGCGAGCGCACCCGACTCCCAACGCCGGATCTGGTCCGTACCCATGACCGCTCCCCTCCCTCGCTCCCCCGGCCGGCGTGGATCGCCTCGGTGCGTGGCGCCCGTCGGCGCCGGTACGGCACTGCCCGGACCTCCGCTGCGGGAGCGTCCAGCCGCGACCGGTCCCAGCACATCACATAACGCACGCAGTCCGTCACCGTTCGTCGCGAATTGACGAGACCGGAACATTGACGTCCGCTTGTGTGTGCGGTCCGTCGCCCCGTCGGGGGAGGGGTGGCCTTCTCAGACCAGGCGGACCGGCTTCTCCGTGCGGACGCCCAGGGCCGACAGCCACTCCCGCAGGGGCTCCGGGTCGCCGTCCTCGACCAGACAGAGCACACGGGGTGCCAGATCCGCCCGGCGGTCGCCGCCGACCAGCAGGACCGGCCCGTCGAGCCAGTCCATGCCGGGGGCGGCCCCGGCGGAGTCCACGGCCGCGCAGCACACCATCGCCGTCACGTGGTCGGCCAGCAGGTCCCGGCCGCTGCGCGGCGGCTGCAGCGGGAACAGCGGTACGGCGTCCGCTCCGCGCGCCTTCCCGGCCCCGCCGGCGGTGCCCGCGGCCCGCTCCTCACGGGCCAGGTCGGCGCTGAGCCGGCCCGCCAGGGCCTCGCCGAGCGCCCCCTCTCCCGAGGCGCCGGTCAGGCAGCCGAGCACCCGCTCCAGCGTGGGCCCGGCGAAGCCGTCCACGGGGGGCTCCGCGTCGGAGGCCTCGATCGTGGCGGCCCCCCCCCCCCCNGGGGGGCCCCCGCCGCACCGGACGGACCGGACGAGGCGGGTGAGCCGGCGGCTGCGCCGGCAGCGGCGGCGGGGGCGGTCGCAGGGACGGGGGCTGCGGCGGTTGCGGGGGCCACCGAAGCGGCGGGAGCGGTCGTACCGGCACCGGCCGGGCTCGCGGAGCCGGCGGCCCCGGAGGGTCCGGCCGCCCCGGTCGGACCGGCCAGGCCCGCCGGGCCGGCGAGCGCATCCAGTGCCGTGTGCAGGCGGGCCGCCTCCGTACGCCACTTGCGGTCCACGACCTCTTCCGGATAGGCCGCCCACTCCACCGGGGACCAGTCGGGCCCGGCCTCGGCGGGTCCGCCGTGGAAGAGCCGCGCGGCCAGCAGGGAGGTCGCCTCGTCGATCACGCCGGGCTGCTCCAGCAGGTCGCAGGCGGGCCGCTCGCCGAGTCGCGAGGTGAAGCCCTCCGCCAGCCGGTCGCGCCGCGACAGCTCGGTCAGCGCCGAGACCACCCCGGCGTCCAGATGCGCGGGCCAGCGGCCCATCCGCCAGGCGGGCAGGGCCACCCGGGTGAGCAGCCGGTCCCAGCCCGCGTACGCCAGGCCCACCTGCTCCTGGGCGACGATGCGCAGCCCGTAGTCCACACCCTGTGCCCGGTCCGACGCGGCGGCGGCCACCCCGCGCTCCATCTCGGCGGCGTCCGTCCGGCACAGCCTCAGCAGGAGCCGGGCCGGGGCGGCGATCCAGCCGAGCCCGCGACGGCTGCCCACGTCCACGGCCGCGTCCAGGCCCCGCACGAAGCCCCGCGCGTCGGCTATGTCCGGGTGCGCGGAAGGACCCGTACCGGCCACGACCGGCGCGAGGACCGCCCGCAGCTCCGCGACCCGCATCCACCACAGGAACGGCGAGCCGATCACCAGCACCGGAGCCGCACCGGGCGCGGACTGGGGGCCGCCGGCTATGCCGCCCCGGCGGTGGGCCGCATGGGCGCGGTCCTCCAGCCAGCTGTCGCAGTCGGGCGTCAGGGCTATCGCGGAGGGCGGCGGCACGTCCATCCGGTCGGCCAGGTCCCGCACCAGACGGTAGAGATCGGGAGCGGCGGCCTCGGACAGCGGCACCGTCGGTGTCACCGCCGGGCCCGCCCGCAGCACCACCGCGGCGAAGACCCCGCCGAGGACCAGCACCAGCGCGGCCACCGCGCACACCACGAGCGTCACGGTGCCCCAGGGCCCGCCCGCCAGCCGTCCCGTCGTCCGGGCCGCCACCAGGACCACCGCGAGGGCGGCCGGCAGCAGCACAACGGCCAGGGCCCGGCTGCGCACGCGCAGCACGGCCAGGGCGCGGGACCGCGCGGACGGAACGCCCGCCTCCATGATCGAACCGATTCCGGACACGGCCGGTCTCACCCCCTCTGCCCTGCGGCTGCGTTGCTCACTCCCCCACTGTGACACCCGCCACTGACATCGCAAGGTCGGTGGGCCAAGTGCCGGAATGCTTGCGCCGCACCCTAGTTGGGGCGCGCCCGGCCGTCAGGCAGACAAGCTGACGATCACCCGATGGAATGGCTTTGGGTAAAGGTGGATGCGTTCGAACGAGGCCGGATGCAGTCGCCCGCGGACATGCCCGCGGGCCCGGGCGCGGAACGTGCGCACCGGGCCCGCGGGTCTGCGGGGCCGCTGCTCAGCGCAGCCCGGCCACCTTCGCGGCGATGTCCGTACGGTGCTGCGAGCCCTCCAGCCGGATGCGCGCCACCGCCGTATACGCCTTCTCGCGCGCCTGCGCCAGATCGGAACCGGTCGCCGTCACCGACAGCACGCGACCGCCCGCGCTGACGACGGCGTCGCCCTCGCGCCGGGTGCCGGCGTGCAGCACGTAGGCGTCGGGCGCGTCCTCGGCGGCCACCTCGGCCAGGCCCTCGATCGGGTCCCCGGTGCGGGGGGTGTCGGGGTAGTTGTGGGAGGCGATGACGACCGTGACGGCCGCGTCCTCGCGCCACACCAGCGGCGGCTCGTCGGCCAGGGTGCCCTTGGCGGCGTTCAGCAGCACGCCCGCGAGCGGGGTGCGCAGCCGGGCCAGGACCACCTGGGTCTCGGGGTCGCCGAAGCGGGCGTTGAACTCGATGACCCGGGTGCCGCGGCTGGTGATCGCGAGGCCTGCGTAGAGCAGCCCAGAGAAGGGGGTGCCGCGGCGGCGCAGCTCGTCGACGGTCGGCTGGAGCACCAGCTCCATGACCTCGTCGACCAGCTTCGGGTCGGCCCAGGGCAGCGGGGAGTACGCGCCCATGCCGCCGGTGTTGGGGCCCTGGTCGCCGTCCAGGGCGCGCTTGAAGTCCTGCGCCGGCTGGAGCGGGACCACGGTGACGCCGTCGGTGATGGCGAAGAGGGAGACCTCGGGGCCGTCGAGGTACTCCTCGATGACGACACGGTCGCAGCCGAGCGCGTGCGCGCGGGCCGCCTCCAGGTCCTCGGTGACCACGACGCCCTTGCCGGCCGCCAGGCCGTCGTCCTTGACGACGTAGGGGGCGCCGAAGGCGTCGAGGGCCGCGTCCACCTCTTCCGGGGTGGTGCAGACGTAGCTGCGCGCGGTCGGGACCCCGGCCGCCGCCATCACGTCCTTGGCGAAGGCCTTGGAGCCTTCGAGCTGCGCCGCCGCGGCGGACGGGCCGAAGACGGGGATGCCGGCGGCGCGCACGGCGTCGGCGACGCCGGCGACCAGCGGGGCCTCCGGGCCGACGACGACCAGGCCGGCGCCGAGTTCCGTCGCGAGAGCGGCGACGGCTTCGCCGTCGAGGGCGTCGACCGGGCGGAGCTCGGCCACCTCGGCGATGCCGGCGTTGCCGGGAGCGCAGTAGAGCGCGGAGACGTCGGGGTCGAGGGACAGAGAGCGGCACAGGGCGTGTTCGCGGGCGCCGCCGCCAATGACGAGGACCTTCACGCCGCTCAGCCTAGCCCGGACGACGGCGGCGGCTTCGTGCGGCCACCCAATCAGAACGGGCTACTCATTTGTGTACTCCTCCACAACGGTCGCTCCGAGCTCGCGCACGATCAGGTCGTGTCCGGTCAGCGCGCTCTCGACGAGGTCGGGGTCGTCGTCCTCCGCGAAGTCGTCCTCGGGGGCGACCGGCGGGGGTGCCTGCTGTACGGGCGGGGGCGGCGCGGAGGCCGACTGCTGGGGCTGCTGGGGCTGCTGCGACTGGTGAGACGGCTGCTGCGGCTGCTGCTGGGGCGCGGCCGGTCCCTGCGGCGCGGGGGTCTGCGGCGGCGGGGGCGGGCTGTACGCCGGGGCGGGCGCGGACGGAGCGCCATAGGACGAGCCGTAGGAGGAGCCGGGGGCCGAGGCCGGGACCGGGGAGCCGCCGACGACTGCGTCGATCTTCCAGTTGACCTGGAAGTGCTCGGCCAGAACCGCCTTGAGCACGTCCTCGCTGCCGCTGCTGGCGAAGTTGTCGCGGGCTCCGGCGTTGGGGAAGCCGAGCTGCAGGGTGGTCCCGTCGAAGCCGGTGACCTGGGCGTTCTGGCTGAGCAGGATCCAGGTGAACCGGCGGCGGTTCTTGACGGCCTCCAGGACGCCGGGCCACATCGCCTGCACCTGTCCGGCGCCGGCGGCCATGCCGGGGGAAGGCGCGGGGGCGGCGGCCGCGGCCGGGGCGGCCGCCGCCGGCGCCGGAGTGGCCGGAGTGGCCGGAACCTGCACGGGTGCGGGCGCGCCCTGGCCGGGCGCGGCCGCGCTGGGCCAGGCGCCGGGGGCAGGGGCCGCGGCGGCGGGCCGGGCGGCCGGGGCACCGCTGCCGGGCTGCGCGGCACCGGGCCACGCCCCGGGGGCGGGCGCCGCCTGGACGGGCGCGGCGGGCGCGGCGACGGGAGCGGCAGGCGCGGCCTGCGCCTGCGCCGGGGGAGCCGCGGCGGGCACGGGGGCCTGTACGGGGGCCTGTACGGGAGCGGCGACCGGCGCGGCGGGAGCGGGAGCCTGAGCCGAGATCGCGGCGGCAGCGGCGGCCCGCGCGGCGGCCGGCCCCCCGCCCGGACCGGCGGGTGCCATGGCGTGCGCCTCGGGCCCGGGCACGTAGCCCATGGCGGGCGGCCCGGCAGCGAAGGCGGCGGCCCCGCTGCGCTCCAGGCGGTCCAGACGGGCCTGGAAGGACCGCTCGTCGTCGAAGGCGGCCGGGAGCAGTACGCGGGCGCAGATCAGCTCCAGCTGGAGCCGCGGCGAGGTCGCACCGCGCATCTCGGTGAGCCCGGCGTTGACCAGGTCGGCGGCGCGCGAGAGCTCGGCGGCGCCGAACACCGACGCCTGGGCCTGCATCCGCTCCACCACATCGGCGGGGGCGTCGATCAGCCCCTTCTCCCCGGCGTCGGGCACGGCGGCGAGGATGACCAGGTCGCGCAGCCGCTCCAGCAGGTCGGCGACGAACCGGCGCGGGTCGTTCCCGCCCTCGACGACCCGGCCGACGACCTCGAAGGCCGCCGCGCCGTCACCGGAGGCGAAGGCGTCGACGACGGAGTCGAGCAGCGAGCCCTCGGTGTAGCCGAGGAGCGAGGTGGCCATGGCATACGTCACACCCTCCTCGCCGGCGCCGGCGAGGAGCTGGTCCATGACGGACATCGAGTCACGCACGGAGCCCGCGCCTGCGCGCACGACGAGCGGCAGCACGCCGTCCTCGACCCGGGCGCCCTCCCGGCCGCAGACCTCGCCGAGGTACTCGCGCAGGGTGCCCGGCGGGACCAGCCGGAAGGGGTAGTGGTGCGTCCGGGACCGGATGGTCCCGATCACCTTCTCCGGCTCGGTGGTGGCGAAGATGAACTTGAGGTGCTCCGGCGGCTCCTCGACCACCTTCAGCAGGGCATTGAAGCCCGCCGAGGTGACCATGTGGGCCTCGTCGATGATGTAGATCTTGTAGCGGCTGGACGCGGGGCCGAAGAAGGCCTTCTCGCGCAGGTCGCGGGCGTCGTCCACACCACCGTGCGAGGCGGCGTCGATCTCGATGACGTCGATGGACCCCGGCCCGTTCCGGGCGAGGTCGCGGCAGGACTGGCACTCCCCGCAGGGGGTCGGAGTGGGACCCTGCTCACAGTTCAGACACCGGGCGAGGATGCGCGCGCTGGTGGTCTTTCCACACCCGCGCGGCCCGCTGAACAGGTACGCGTGATTGACCCGGTTGTTCCGCAGGGCCTGCATCAGGGGTGCAGTGACATGCTCCTGACCGATGACCTCGGCGAACGACTCGGGGCGGTAGCGGCGGTACAGCGCAAGGGACGACACGCCTACGAGGTTATCCGGGCCCACCGACAACAGCGGCCCACGAACGCCACCGGCTCCGGAACACGGGGCCGGGAACGCCAGGGCCGGCCCGGGAACGCAAAGGGCCCCCCACGCACCCGCCAGAGCCCACTTACCCTTGCTGCCTTCCGGCCCTGGGGGAGTTGGGTGAGATAGCGCCACGTGAGGGGCTGGGCCCCACCCTAGCGGATCCACACCCCCGGAATCGACCCCGCCCCCCACCCGGACCCCCGCCGGATCCCCGCCGGACGATCACGTTCGCGAGCACCCCTCCACGTCTTGTATTGTTTGCGGCGGAGGATTCGCCTAGAGGCCTAGGGCGCACGCTTGGAAAGCGTGTTGGGGGCAACCCCTCACGAGTTCGAATCTCGTATCCTCCGCAGCCGCCTGAACAGGCGAAACGAAGAACCCGGACCGCTTCAGCGGCCGGGTTCTTCGGCATGTCCTGGCCTCAGTGCCAGTCTCGCTTATCTCGGGCATTCACGACATCTCGTACGGCGCGCCAGGATCGCCCGCACTCCAGCCCCGTCGACAGCCCGCCCTCTGCGGGTGAACTCCCCACCGAGTGGCGACGATGGACCCATCGAATGCGCGATTCTTGGCTCCGCTCGGGGCCGCTCCGGTCCCCAGCCGTGTTTCCCGGCCTCGCGAGGTGTTCCCCAATGACGTCCCGATCCACGCTGACGGCCTGGCTGGCCGGCCTCGACGCCCCACGGCTGTCGCGCGTACTCGGGATACGGAAGGACGCCGTTGCGCCACCGGAGCCACGTTCCATGGAGGAGTCGGCGGAACGTCTTCTGCGGCCCGGCTCGGTGGCGCTCGTCCTGCCACAGCTACCGCTGCCCTGCCTCCAAGTGGCCGAGGCCCTGGCCGCCTTGGGAGCCCTGTCGCGCGGCGCCCTGGCGAGGGCACTGGGAGCGACGGCACCCACTGTCGCTCGGGAACTGGACGCCGTGCTGGAGGCTCTGGCCGATCACGCACTGGTCTGGCCGGACGGCGACGGGAACCTCCACATGGCCGCCCCCTTGCGGCAGGCGTGGGACGCGCCTCTCGGGCTGGACGCACCGCTGGAGGAGCTGCTGGAAGGCGTGACCTCCGAGGAGCTGCGCGGCATGCTCGTGGCACTGGGCATCAAGCCGCCCGGCACCAGGCAGCAGCGCACGGCCGCTGTCCTGGAACATCATGGCGATCCGCAGCGCGTCGCCGCAGTGATCGCGAAGGCCCCTTCGGCCGCCCGGCAGCTGCTGGAGCGACGGGCGAAGTCCGCACCACAACACACGGAATTCGTCGTGTTCGGAGCCCCCATGGCCGATGTCCAGCCGGGTGAGCGATGGGCCCTGGACAGGGGGTTCCTGATCCGCAACCGCCACGGATACGGGCCCGCCCGCATGCCCGCCGAAGTGACGCTCGCGCTGCGCGGGCCGGACTGGCGTGCGCCGTTCGACCCCGTACCGCCCGTGGCGGAGCTGGTGCCCGTCCCCGCGGTGGAGGTGGAACGGGAGGCAGCTGCGGCGGCCACGGCGTTCGCCGCCCACGCCGCCTCGGTCCTGTCGGCCTGCTCGGCTGCTCCACCGGCCCGGCTGAAGTCCGGCGGGATCGGCGCGCGTGAACTGGGGCGGATCGGCAAGGCCGCGCAGGCCGATGATGCGGTGGTACGCATCACCCTGGAGATCGCCCACTCGGTGGGGTTGCTGGGCGCCGACGGCGACCGCATCGCACCCACCGCGGTATACGACACCTGGGTGGCGCAGGAACCGGCAGCGCAGTTCGCCGACCTGCTTCACGCATGGTGGAACCTGCAGTTCACTCCCTCGCAGTCCCGCGACGAGGACGACAAGTCGCTTCCTGCCGTGGCCGGAGCTCCTCGCTGCAGCGCCTGCCTGCAGGCCAGGCGCGGGCTGTTCGCAGCGGCGGCCGCGCTTCCGGAGGGTCAGGGTGTGCAGGTCGGCACCGATCTGGGTCCGCTCGTCGCCTGGCACCGTCCGCTCGCTCATCTGTCGTTCCACGACGAGACGCCCTGCGCCGCAGCGGTCCGCGAGGCCGAGCTGACGGGCGTCATCGCCCGAGGCGCACTCTCCCGGCTCGGTGCGGCCCTGGTGACGGGTGACCGGGAGGAACTGGCCGTCGCATGTCGACGGCTGCTGCCGGAGGCCACGAGAACGGCCCGGTTCGGTGGCGACCTCACCGCCATCGTCACCGGTACGCCCTCCGCACGCCTGGCCGAGCTCCTGGATTCGACCGCCGACCGGGAGACCAGCGGCACGGCCTCGGTATGGCGCTTCAGTGCCGACAGCGTCCGCCGCGCCCTGGACACCGGTCGCGCTTCGGACGAGATCTCGGCCGAGCTGACCGCCGTCGCCGACGGCCCCCTGCCGCAGCCCCTGTCCTATCTCATCGCCGACGCCGCCCGTCGTCACGGCCGTATGCGCATCGCCCCCGCCGCCTGCGTCATCCACAGCGACGAACCCGCGCTCCTGGCCGAGCTCGCCGCCCACCAGGCACTCGCCGCGCTCGGGCTGCGGCAGCTCGCCCCGACGGTGCTCGTCAGCGGCAGCTCGCCCGACAAGACCCTCGCCGCGCTCCGGAACCAGGGCTATGCGCCCGTCGCCGAGGCCGCGGACGGAACCGTACGCATCGAGAAGGTGCCGCCTCGACGGGCCGCCGCCGTTCCTGCCCCTCGGAAGGCCACCACGAAGGCCGGCACCGGACGCTCAGCACACCGGACGGCGAAGGAGCCTGCCGCAGTCGGCTCGTTCGGCCTGGCGGTCCGGCTGCTGGCCACCCCGCCGACCGCTCCGAAGCCCGACCCATCCGGCAACGGAGTCCCCTTCGGCACGGACACCGAGGAGATCGTCGCCGGATACGCAAAGCAGCTGACGTACACAGACGTCCGCCAGCTCGCCCACGCCATCGACACGGGCACGGCCATCACCGTCGAGTACGTCGCCGCCTCGGGCAGCCGCACCGTGCGCACCCTAGGCCGCCTCGAACTCGACCCGCCCTGCCTGGAAGCGTGGTGCCACCTGCGCGACGCCGAACGCGTCTTCACGCTTTCCCGTATCCACAGTGTCATGCCGGCGTAGGCAGACGACCTGGCGTACGCCCACGCCGAGGAGCGGCGGCATCACTCCCCGAGGAAAGCCGGGACACCGGTCATCCATCGAGATATATTCGATGGCACAGGTGATATCAGGAGGGATGCCCCATGAGTCGAACCGTGATCGACCTCGACGACGAGCTGCTGGCCGATGTCGCCCGAGCACTCGGCACCAGCACCAAGAAAGAGACGGTCAACACCGCACTGCGCGAGGTACTCGAAAACCGGCGGAGGGCGCTCGCACTCGCCCGACTGCGCGCGGCCTCCGCCGACGGCGCCTTCGACCTGGAGCTCTTCCAGGAGAAGGGCGATTACCGTCGGTGAACGCCGCGCAGTTCCTGATCGACACCAGCGCCCTGGCACGCTTCATGCGCACCGACGCCGAGCAGTTCGGCTGGGACCAGGCAGCCGCCGCCGGGCTCATCGCGACGTGCCCGATCACGGAGCTCGAATTCTTCTACAGCGCCCGCTCCGCGGCAGACCGCGCCCAAGGCATCGAGGACATGCGCCTGCTGTTCGGATGGGTGCCGGTCGATGACCGCGCCTACGACCGCGCCTGGCAGGTACAGGAAGCGCTCACCAAGCGAGGACAGCACCGCAGCGCTGGAGCCGTGGATCTGGTCGTGGCCGCTACGGCGGAACTGCAAGGGCTGACGCTCCTGCACTGCGACCGCGACTTCGAATGCATCGCGGCGGTCACCGGCCAGGCCCTTCAGTGGTACGGACCGGACACCGGCAAGTAAGGCAGAAGGCGGCCGAGCTCTGCTCTGTTCGCAGTCTCACTTCTGGTCTCGTTCACACCTGTCCGGACCCGTCTGGACGGGGCTACCGCGAACGCTCCGCCGCAGGTCAGGACGCCTACGGCCCCCGCCGGACCCCGGTACGAACATTTGGAAAGCCTGTGGGGGCAACCCCTCACGAGTTCAAATCTCTTATCCTCCGCAGCCGCCTGAACAGGCGAAACGAGGAGCCGGACCGCTGATCGCGGTCCGGCTCCCCGGCATGCCCTGGTCTCAGTTCCGGTCCCACTTGTTTCGGACATTTACTAACGAATCCCCATGGCGCCGTCGGCAGGTCGTCAGACACATGCCTGCGGCGGGCCCGGATCCCACGTTCAGTACGGCGCCACTACGATCGCCGGTCATGGACTGGCTGGAGCGGACCGCGACATTGCGGCAGTGGACCAAGAACGGGGCGCGCGCTCCCCACAAGCCGCTGCTCTTCCTGTACGCCCTCGGCCGGTTCCAGCAGGATGCGGACGGCGTGCTGTTCTACAGCGCGGTGGAGGAGGACCTGAAGCGGCTGCTGACCGAGTACGGTCCGCCCAACAGGACGACACCCGCCTACCCGTTCCACCATCTGGCCGGCGACGGGGTATGGGAGGTGCGCACCGACCGCGGCCCCGGCAGTCCCGGCAGCGCGGTGCGGGAGCTGCGGGCGGCCAGGGCTGTCGGACAGCTGGCGCCGGAGCTGCGGGCGGCACTGCGGCGCGAGCCGTCACTGCTGGGCCGGCTGGCGCGCGTACTGCTCGACCAGCACTTTCCGCCCTCCCTGCACAGCGAACTGTGCGAAGCGATCGGACTGGAGCTGGAGCCGGCGCAGACCGGACGGCTTCCGTCAGAGCGACGGCAGAGGGACCGGCGGATGCGGGAGCTGGTGCTGACGGCTTACGAGTACCAGTGCGCCTTCTGCGGCTACGACGGGCGGATCGGAGCGGTGCCCGTCGGGCTGGAGGCCGCGCACGTGCGCTGGTGGGCGTTCGGCGGGCCCGATGACGTCGACAACGGCCTGTGCCTGTGCGCACTGCACCACAAGCTCTTCGACAAGGGCGTCCTCGGTGTCGGCGACGGTCACCGCATCCTCGTCTCGCAGCACTTCGTCGGCCGCAGCCCCACGGCCCGCGAGCACGTCATAGCCCTCGCGGGCCGCCCGCTCATCGGTCCGCAGCCGGGCGTGCAGTCCGTGGCGGCGCACCACCGCTCCTGGCACACCAGCCAGGTCTTCCACGGCACCCCGCGCCCCGGCGCAGATCTTCCACGAAGTCGGTCTCGCGAGGGCTCGCGCCTCCGCCCGCAGGTCAGCCCCCGTACTCCCACGGGTTGAGCAGGAGCGCGCCAGTCCGGGCCAGGTGCTTGACGTTCCGGCTCACCAGGGTCCACCCGTTCGCGAGAGCAGTGGCGGCGATCAGTGCATCCGGCGGATCGATGCTGCTTCCGGCGCTCTTCAGCTTCCGATGAAGGGCGAGGTACGCGAGGGCCTCCTGTTCTCCGATGGCTGCGATCCGGTCGCTGTAGTCGACGCGAATGCCCTCGAGCGCCCGCTCGAAAGCGGCACGCCGTACCAGGTCCGGCGTCTCCGCGATGCCCGCCTCGATCTCCGCGATCGTGATGACACTCAGGTACAGGCCGGTGGAGGGGACAGAACGGGCCCAGGCCACAACAGCCGGAGCCGGCTTCGGCCGAGTGGCGATCTCGGAGACCACATTGGTGTCGAGCAGATAGATCACTCGCCGTCCGCCGCATCGTCGTAGGAGCGCTGCCCGAACTCCAGGCCCTCGAACGGTGTCGACGCAAGCCGATCAAGAAATCCGTCGCTGCCGAGGGTGGCCCAGCGGTGAAGCATCTCCGGAAGGGCGTCGATGTCCGTGTCGGCGAGTTCAGCGTCGAAGTGCCCGAGCTGCTGTTCGGGCAAGGACTCCCGGATCTCCCGAATTGTCCGCAGCGGATGTGGGTCTTCAGGCCGACGGGGCGGGAGCGGAAGGTTCGGGGCAGTACTCATGATCGGCTCCTCCACGAAGCGGTCCGCGGGCCCATACCTGGGGACAAGCCTAGAGTGGCCGGCCGCCGAGCAGGCCGGATCCGGGCGAACCCCAACCAGCCTGGTCTCAGTTCTGGTCTCATTCACCTCCATCCGGGCCCGTCCGGACGGAGCCACCCCCGCCGGGCGAGCACAAGGGCTTCGAGAAGGTGGCCGGTACCGCTCGTAGCGGTCTCGCGCAACGGGACCACCTGTGGCGGGCTCCAGGCGGCGTACGGACCCGAAGAACTGCTCGGTGCCTGGCGCAGGGGGTGATCAGGGGCCGGACTCATGGTTGCAGTTCCGGTTCCATTCGCCCCCGCCGAAGCCGTCCGGATGGAGGGCCCTTGAACGCTCCGCCCCAGATCAGGACGCCGGCGACCCTCGGCGAACCCCCGGCGGTGAACGCCGCGCAGTTCCTGATCGACACCAGCAAGTAACCCGCCAGTGGTGGCAGTTCTGGTGGCATCGGCCCCGTCCGACGCTTTCCGGACGAGCCGGGCGGGACACTCCACCGCAGGCCGCTCCGGTGGACAGCGAGCCGGCCACGGTGGACTTGGCGGGCAGGACGGACGCCTGGACGCGCTGACAGGCCGCTGTCAGCCCGCTCTCGGCCCGCTGGGCCCGCACCCCCCGGCTAGCCGGTGTAGGCGTCGAGGGCGGGGAAGCAGATCGCGTTGTCCGCGCTGCAGATGTAGTGGTCACCGGGCGTGAGGACCCCGACGGTGCGCTCGTATGTCAGGAGGCTCAGCGTCCGGCCGGAGGCGAAGGTGGCCGTGGCGTCGTGGACCGGGCCCATGTCCGGGCCGGGGGCGACGCCCGCCGTTCCCTGGTACCCGTACGGGCCGTGGCCGCCGTCCACAACGGCGAAGAAGACCGTACGGGCGGCCGTCGTACCGCCGGTGGTCACCAGCCGGACCCCGATCCGCGCCCACGACGCCGGCAGGGGCTTGCAGCTCGTCCGCGCCCTGGCCTCGCGGACCACGGCCAGGCAGTAGTTCCGCTCGTCCGGCATCCAGGCGAGCTCCCCCGTGCCCGAGGGACCGCGGTTGATCACGATCACGGCGTCGTCGCCGGGCACGGCCGCACCGGCTTCCTGCCGGGCGGCCGCCAGGAGCGGCTGGTCGGCGGCCGTGACCACGCCGTCCCCGGCCGGCACGGCGGGCCCGGAGTCGGACGGCGGAGGGGGCGACGACGGCGCCGGCGACGCCGAGGGAGACGGGGAGGACGGCGACGCGGAGGCAGAGGGCGGGGACGGCGAGGGCGATGGCTTCAGCGAAGGGGCGGACGTGGGCATGGGCGCGGTCTTCGGCAGCGCCCCAGGTGACATCGGCGGCGCCGGGGGCATCGCGCACGAGGCCGTCGCCAGCACCGCCAGCCCGCATCCCGCCATCGCCATCGCCATCACGACCGCCGTACGTCGCATCGGACCCGCCCCCCGCACGCTCGAACTCACGTATCAGGGGCGAAGTCTGCCCGGTCGTACGCGGCCACGGCCCTGCGGCCCCCGGTGGAGGCCGTGCGGACCGCGCGGCCCGCACGGACCGCGCGGCCCGCGGGCGGGATCAGCCGAAGGAGGGCATCTCACCGACCGTCGTCGTCAGGTCGATCACCGCGAAGGCGGCGCCCTGCGGGTCCGAAACCGCCGCGAACCGGCCGAACGGGCTGTCCATCGGGCCGAAGTGCAGCTTCCCTCCGTGCTTCTGCGTCTTCGACACCGCCTCGTCGCAGTCCGGGACCGCGAAGTAGACCTGGACGTACGGAGGCACCTCCGGCGGGAAGTCGTCGTCCATCTTCATCCGCCCCAGCACCGGCTGCCCCGGGTCGCCGACGCTGAAGACCATGAAGTCCATGTCGGCCGCCTCCGGGGCGTCGCCCGGGTCCATCCGCTCGGCGCCGTACGGGAAGACCTTCGTCAGGAAGGCGTCCGGCTTGGCCGGCTCCCGGGTGAAGACCTCCGCCCAGGCGTAGGAGCCCGCCTCGCCCATCTTCTCGAAGCCCTTGTGCTCGCCCGGCTGCCAGACGCCGAAGACGGCGCCGCTCGGCTCCTTCGCGATGAGCATCGTGCCGAAGGCGCCGACCTGCATCGGGCCCATCAGGACCTCGCCGCCGTTCGCGGTCACCTTCCCGGCCGTGGCCGCCGCGTCGGGCGAGGCGAAGTACAGACACCACTGCGAGGGCGCGTCGACCCCGGGCATCGGCGGTACGACGGCCGCGACGGCCTTGCCGTCGGAGTAGGCCTGCGTGTAGTTGCCGTACTCGCTGCTGGACTCGCCGAAGGTCCAGCCCAGCACGTCGCCGTAGAAGGTCTTGGCGGCCTCGACGTCCCGGAACATCGCGTCCACCCAGCACGGCGCGCCTTCGGGGAACTCAAGCATGATCGATCGACTCCTCGGCTCGTTCGTCGCTGTCGTCGTACTCACGCTAGGCGCGCGGTGTGCCGACCGCGCGGGGAGCGCGCCCGCGCGGGAGGCTGGAGCCATGGACAAGGACATCACCATCCGGCTGGCGCAGCAGCCCGAGGCCGACGCGCTGCTCGGCCGGAGCCCGCTCGCCGCGCTCGTCGGAATGCTGCTGGACCAGCAGGTGCCGATGGAGTGGGCGTTCTCGGGGCCCTGGACGATCGCGCAGCGGCTGGGCTCCGACGACCTGGACGCGCACGCCATCGCCGCGTACGACCCGGAGGCCTTCGCCGCACTGCTCTCCGAGAAGCCCGCCGTGCACCGCTACCCGGGGTCGATGGCGACGCGGATCCAGCAGCTGTGTGCGTACCTGGTGGAGCACTACGACGGGAACGCCGAGGCCGTCTGGTCCGACGCGCCGACCGGGCGGGAGCTGCTGGCGCGGCTCAAGGCGCTGCCGGGCTTCGGGGAACAGAAGGCGCAGATCTTCCTCGCCCTGCTGGGCAAGCGGTTCGGGGTGCGGCCGCCGGGCTGGCGGGAGGCCGCGGGCGGCTACGGCCAGGCGAACGTCTACCGCTCGGCGGCCGACATCACCGGTCCCGATTCCCTGGCCAAGGTGCGGGCGCACAAGCAGGAGATGAAGGCCGCCGCCAAGGCCGCCAAAGCCACCAGGACCGCCAGGACCGCGAAGGGGTGATGGGGTGAATTGACCGGCGGTACGGGGCCCCGATTGACCCCTGATCCCGGTCGATCGGGTCCGTAGATTGAAGGACATGACAGAGATCGCGACCCGCGCCGCCACCGCCGAAGCCATCCAGGACGCCCCCGGCAGCCTCATCACCCTGCTGACCGACACCGCAGAGCTCACCTGCAACACGGCCGCCTTCGAGGTGGGCGCGGCGGGCGCCCCGGTGCACTTCCACACCCGGGCCACGGAGTTCTTCCATGTCACCGAGGGACGGCTCGACGTCCTCGTCGGCGACGAGATCCAGACCCTGGACGCCGGCGACTTCATCGCGATCCCGCCGGGCGTCAAGCACGCCTTCGCCCCCGCCGCCGGCCACACGGCGAGCGTCTTCGTCGGCTTCACCCCCGGCATGGGCCGCTTCGACTACTACCGCCTCCTCGGCCAAGTCCACGCGGGCGAGGCCACCGTGCAGGACATCAAGGACAGCTCGGCGACCTACGACAACCACTACGCCGAGAGCCCCGCCTGGAGCGGCCGCCGCCGCAGCGCGGAGCCGTAGACCACGTCCGCGTCGAGGCGGCGCAGCTCCTCCGCGATCAGTTCGGCGCCGCTGCGGATCTTCAGGGCCACCCTGCGGTCGGGGCTCCCCGGAAGGGTCAGGGTGGCCAGCGCGCCCGCGGGCCGGTCCACCCGGACCTCCCCGCCGGTGGTGCGCAGTACCACCGCGGTGATGACCGGGCCGTCGGTCGCGACGCGGTCCACCGGGACCCCGAGCCGGTCCTCCAGCCAGCGTGCCAGCAGCTCGGCGCTCGCGTTGTCGGGTTCGCTCTCCACCGCCGCGCCGGTCACCGTGAGCGGCGTCTGGTCCAGGGCCGCGGCCAGCAGGGCCCGCCAGGGCGTGAGCCGGGTCCAGGCCAGGTCGGTGTCGCCGGGCTGGTATCCGACGGCCCGCTCCTCCAGCACGCCCACCGGGTCGAAGGCGGCGGCCGCGTCGGTGATCCGGCGCTGCGCGAGCGCGCCCAGCGGGTCCCGCGCCAGGTCGGCGGGGGCGGCGGCCGGCCACCAGGCCACCACCGGCGCGTCCGGCACCAGCAGGGGCAGGACGACCGACCCGGCCTGTTCGGTCAGCGCCCCGTGCAGGCGCAGCAGTACGAGTTCCCCGGCTCCGGCGTCGGACCCGACCCGCAGCTCGGCGTCCACCCGGCTCGCGCGGAGCTTGTGCGGGCCGCGCGACACCCGCTTGATGACGACGATGATGCGGCAGGGATGCTCGCGCGAGGCCTCGGTGGCCGCGCGTACGGCGTCGTAGGCGTTCTCCTCGTCGGTGACGACGACGAGCGTCAGCACCAGCCCCATGGTGGGGCTGCCTATCGCCCGGCGTGCTGCGAGCAGGGCCCGGTTGACCTTGCTGGACGTGGTGTCGGTGAGTTCGGTCCGCATGCACCGAGTCTGTCACCGCGTCACCTGCGCCTGCGCGCCGTCCCGAAGACGGAGCGCGAGATCTCCCGGCCCAGCTGTGTACCGATGGACCGGGCCAGCGAGCGGAACAGCCCGCTGCCCACCACCTGCTCGACCAGCGAGGGGTCCTCCTTCGGGGCGCCGCGTCCCGTGCCCCTGGCGGCTGTCTTCGAGGCCTGCTTCTCGGCCTCCGCCTCCGCCGCGGCCGCCTCCGCCCGGGCCTCCGCGGCGGCCTGCTCGGCGCTGATCCTCTCGTACGCCGACTCGCGGTCGACCGGCTCCGCGTAGCGCGGCCAGAGCGGCGAGGACTTCACCGCCCGGTCCAGCTCCGCCGCCGGTACGGGCCCCATCAGGGACTGCGGGGCGCGCAGCCGGGTCGCGGCGACCGGGGTGGGGGCGCCGTTCTCGCTGAGCACGGTGACGACGGCCTCGCCGGTCCCCAGGGCGGTGAGCAGCTCCTCCAGGTCGTAGGCGGAGTGCGGGAAGGTCTTCACGGTCGCCTTCAGCGCCTTGGCGTCGTCGGGGGTGAAGGCGCGCAGGGCGTGCTGCACGCGGTTGCCGAGCTGGGCGAGCACGTCGGCAGGCACGTCCTTGGGGGTCTGCGTGACGAAGAAGACGCCCACGCCCTTGGAGCGGATCAGCCGGACGGTCTGGGTGACCGACTCCAGGAAGGCCTTCGAGGCCCCGCTGAAGAGCAGGTGCGCCTCGTCGAAGAAGAAGACGAGCTTGGGCCGGTCCAGGTCGCCGACCTCCGGCAGGTCGGTGTAGAGGTCGGCCAGCAGCCACATCAGGAAGGTGGAGAAGAGCTGCGGCTGGTCCTGGACCGCCGGGAGTTCGAGTACGGAGACCACCCCGCGGCCGTCGGCGGCCGTGCGCAGCAGCTCGCTCGTGTCGAACTCGGGCTCGCCGAAGAACTGCGTGGCCCCCTGCGCCTCGAACGCGGTCAGCGCCCGCAGGATCACCCCTGCGGTCACCGTGGACAGTCCGCCGATGCCCTTGAGCTCGGCCTTCCCCTCGTCGGAGACGAGGAAGGCGACGACCGCGCGCAGGTCCTTGAGATCGATCAGCTCCAGGCCCTTGGTGTCGGCGTAGTGGAAGATCAGGCCGAGGGACTGCTCCTGCGTCCGGTTGAGCTGGAGCACCTTCGACAGCAGCACCGGGCCGAAGGCGGTGACGGTGGACCGGACCGGGATGCCGGGGCCGATCCCGCCCAGCGAGTAGAACTCGCCCGGGCATCCGGTGGGCTGCCAGCTCTGGGCCACCTCCCGGGCCCGCCGGCCGGTCCGCTCGCCGGGCACCCCGGGCGCCGTGATCCCCGAGACGTCGCCCTTGATGTCCGCGAGGAAGACGGGCACGCCGCCCGCCGACAGCTGCTCGGCGATGAGCTGGAGCGTCTTGGTCTTGCCGGTGCCGGTGGCGCCGGCGACCAGCCCGTGCCGGTTGAGCATGGACAGGGGGATGCGGATCTGACGGTCGGGCAGGCATACGCCGTCCCAGAGGAGGGCTCCCAGGTCGAGCGCGGGTCCGGTGAAGGCGTACCCGGCGGCGATCCGCCCGGCGGGGCCCGCCGCGTCCGCCGCCGCATCCGCCGCATCCGCCGCATCCGCCGCATCCACCCTGTCAGCCACGCCCGCCTTGCCCGTCTTGCCCGTCTCGGCGGCGGTGGCATCGGTGCTCTCGCTCATGGATCACTCCCCAAATAGCACTGTCCGTCACTTTTGCACCACCCTTGCGAGGCTGCGCCCGCAGGCACGGGCCCGGTAGGCTTTCCGTGTGATCTTCAAGCGCATCGGAAGCGGGCGGCCGTACCCCGACCACGGCAGGGAAACCACCCGGCAGTGGGCGGACGTCGCGCCGCGCCCGGTCCGGCTCGACCAGCTCGTGACGACCAAGGGCCAGCTGGACCTCGAAACGCTGCTCGCCGAGGACTCGACGTTCTACGGCGACCTGTTCGCCCACGTCGTGAAGTGGCAGGGCGACCTCTACCTGGAGGACGGGCTGCACCGCGCCGTGCGCGCGGCCCTGCAGCAGCGTCAGGTGCTGCACGCCCGCGTCCTCGAGATGGACTGACGCTTCGCGTAGATTGCGCCTTTCGGGTCACCATTGACCTATCAGCAGATCATTTAGTAGGCATCGCCACCGGCTCGCACTACGCTGCGCCCATGAGCATGCTCACTCCCCCCGGCATGGGCGGAAAGTACCGCGTCACGGGGACCGCCTACCCCCGCATGAGCCGTAAGCGGAGCCGACGACGGATCGTCCTCGGCGTGCTCGGCTCGGTCCTCGCGCTTGCCCTGGTCGGCTACGGGGCACTGCAGCTCATCGACGTGTTCCAGGGCGATGGCCCCAAACGGAACACGGCTGCCGGTGCCAAGGACTGCCCGACGAAATCTCCCGAGGCCGCCGCCAAGCAAGGCGCCCCCGCGGCCGCCTCCGCGGCGTCCGCACCCGCCCGACCGGCGGTCGTGCTCCCCCAGCCCGGCACGATCACGGTCAACGTCTACAACGCGACCCCGCGCGCGGGCCTGGCCAAGGCCGTCGGCGACGAACTCGCCAAACGCGGCTTCGTCATCGGCAGCGTCGGCAACGCCCCGGCCGACTTCGACAAGAAGGTGCCCGGGACCGGAATACTGCTGGGCTCCCCCGCGACCGACAAGGCCGTCTACGCGGTGCTCGGCACCCAGCTCCCCGGCACCACCCAGCAGACCGACGCCCGTGAGACCGCGGACGTCGACCTGATCCTGGGCGACGCCTTCAAGGAGCTCAGCACGAAGGAGGACGCGGACAAGGCCCTGGCCCTCCTGGCCAACCCCGTGCCCGCGCCCGCCAAGAACTGCTGAGCCCGCCGTACGGCGGCTGCGGCGGCCCGCCGGGGCCGCCGCAGCGCCCGGGGGCTACTCCGCCGAGCCGTACATCCGGTCGCCCGCGTCGCCCAGACCCGGCACGATGTAGCCGTGCTCGTTGAGCCGCTCGTCCACCGCGGCCGTCACGACCGTCACCGGCGTGCCCGCCAGGTCGCGCTCCATGACCTCGACCCCCTCGGGCGCCGCCAGCAGCACCACGGCCGTGACGTCGTCGGCGCCGCGCTTGATCAGCTCCTGGATCGCCGCGACGAGCGTGCCGCCGGTGGCGAGCATCGGGTCCACGACGTAGACCTGGCGTCCGGAGAGGTCCTCCGGCATGCGGGTCGCGTACGTGGAGGCCTCCAGGGTCTCCTCGTTGCGGACCATGCCCATGAAGCCCACCTCGGCGGTCGGCAGCAGCCGCACCATGCCGTCGAGCATGCCGAGGCCGGCCCGCAGGATCGGGACGATCAGCGGCCGGGGGGCCGAGAGCTTCACGCCGGTGGTCGGGGCCACCGGGGTCTCGATGTCGGCCTGCTCGGTGCGCACGTCGCGGGTGGCCTCGTAGGCGAGCAGGGTCACCAGCTCGTCCGCGAGACGCCGGAACGTCGCGGAGTCGGTGCGCTTGTCGCGCAGGGTGGTGAGTTTGTGCGCCACCAAGGGGTGATCGACGACCTGCAAACGCACAACATCCTCCAAAACTCCTGCGACCAGCAAAAACGGCCGCCCGACGCGACCTGCACCCAAAAGGCTACGCGCTGACGCGCCCCCTTCGCGTCCCCAGCGCCGGCCACGCCCGCGGCGGCCTGCGGATGCGGCCCGCGCGGACGCCCAGCACGCTGGACTGATGAGCAGCAACGCACCGGTGATCGCAGCCGTCGACGGGTCGGAGCACAGCCTGGTGGCCCTCCAGTGGGCGCGGGGTGCCGCGCTGCGGCACGGTGCGGAACTCCTCATCGCCCATGTACTGCCCGACCACGCCCAGTTGTACGCGGGCCGCCGGGCGTCACTGCACGACGCCCGGCAGCCCGGCGAGTTCGCCGACCCCGTGGGCGACTGGGTCCGCGGCGTGCTGGGCGACGGCCCCGCGCTGCCCGAAGAGGTCCGGTACGAGTCGCTGGAGGGCTCCGTCCCCGAGGCACTGCGCGTGATCGGATCCGGCGCCCTGATGCTGGTGATGGGCTCGCGGGGGCGCGGCGGCTTCGCCAGCCTGCTGCTCGGATCGAGCAGCAGGGCGGTGGCGTCGACCGCCCCGTGCCCGGTGGTGGTCGTCCCGCACGCCGAGCGCAACGCCGCCGCGACCATCGCCACGACCGCCTCCGAGCCGTCCGCCGGACGCGTGGTGCTCGGTCTGCACGCCGCCGAGACCCCCGACGACGTGCTGTCCTTCGCCTTCGCGGAAGCGGCCGTGCGGGGGACCACCGTCCAGGTGGTCTCCGCGTACGCCGTCCCGCCCGCGCCGGCCCTCGTGATCGACCGGCCCTTCGAGGTGATCCCGCCCGAGGGGCTCGCCGACGAGGGCGACGGCGTACCGGCCGAGCGGGAGATGCTCCGGTCCCAGACCGAGCGGCTGGCGCCGCTGCGCACCCGCTACCCGGACGTCCCCGTGGAGCAGGCCGCGGTCCCCGGCGACGCGGCGGGACGGCTCGTCGACGCCTCCCGGTCGGCGGCCCTGGTGGTGGTCGGCCGCCACCACCCGCGGCGCACCGCCATGTCCCTGCAGATCGGCTCCGTGGCCCATGCCGTACTGCACCACGCGCACGGCCCGGTGGCGATCGTCCCGACCCTCAAGGACGACGTCTGACCTGCACAGGGGTGGCATCAAACGCCCTGTCCGGGGGAAGGTGGATGCAGGGGGAAACGACCGACCAGCCCAGGGTGGTGGCCGATGCCCGACACGCAGCCGAGCGACGACACTCCGGAGACGGCGGCGCAGCGCCGAGCACGCCGCGCACAGTTCCTGCGTGACCTGATGGAGGCCCGCGCGCTGCGCGATCGCGTACAGCCCCGCCGCGCGCGTGCGGCCCGTATGCGCCAGCAGATGCGCATGCGCACGTTCCGCTGGTGATACGGGGCCGCGCGGCGCGACACGAGCGGCCCGTCGGGCAACCGGCGCGGCCCCCGGCACCCCGGAACGCCCCGGCGCCGCAACCCCGCACCGGCCCCGGCGGGGGACGGCGCGGCACGACGCAAGCGCGGAAGACCTCTCGCAACGCCGCCGTTTCTGCCACGATGCCGATTGGGCGGGGCAGGGCGGCGAGCAGCACGGCCGCTTTCGTCCCGTCCTCCGGCCGGGGGGATCTCCAACCGGCACGCCTAAGACCAGTGGGAGAGTCACGGTGTATTTCGCCGCACTGCTCGCGCGCACCGAAGACGGGTGGGAAGCGAGCGACATGGAACTCGACGACGTCGAGTCCCTCAGTGATCTGATCGATCTCGCCCGTTCCGCCGCTGTCGACGACGACACGGTGGTCGCCCTCATCGAGCAGGAGGACGCCTGGTTCGGCGTCGTCCGCGTGGACGGCGAGGAGGACCCGCGGTACTTCGTGTCGAACGCCGCCGCGGCCGCCCGCAGCTCCTACGGCTCGATGCTGACCAAAGAGCTGCTGGGCAGCGACGAGGAGGACGACGAACTCGACGAGCTGGACCTGGACGGCACCGAGGACGGCGAGGAGGAATCCATCGCCGCGTTCACGGACGAGGACGCCGACGAGGACGGGGAGCGCGGGGCCGGCTCGGAGCCGGTACCGGCCGGCCCGCTCGGCGACCCCCGGCTGCTGGACGACCTCGGCGTGACCAACAAGCAACTGATGACCCTGGACGGGGACGCCCTCACGGAGATCGCCGAGTCCCTCGGCGCCACCGAGGTCCTGGAGGCCGTCCGCTAGTGCTCACCGCGAACACCACCGATCCCGTGGATCCCGTGCGGGACCCGTGGCGGGACTCCATGCGCCTGGCGCTCCAGGAGGCCGCCCGGGCGGTGCCGGCCGGCGATGTGCCGGTCGGCGCCGTCGTGCTGGGCCCGGACGGCGAGATCCTCGCCACCGGTTACAACGAACGCGAGGCGAGCGGCGACCCCACGGCGCACGCCGAGGTCCTGGCGCTGCGCAGGGCCGCCGCCGAACTCGGGGAATGGCGGCTTCCGGGATGCACCCTCGTGGTCACCCTGGAGCCGTGCGTCATGTGCGCGGGCGCGCTCGTGCAGGCACGGATCGCCCGGGTCGTCTACGGCGCGGACGACGACAAGGCCGGCGCGGCCGGGTCGCTGTGGGACCTCGTACGGGACCGCAGGCTCAACCACCGGCCGGAAGTGGTGCGCGGTGTGCTCGGCGAGGAGTGCGCACGGCAGCTGACGGACTTCTTCCGCGACCTGTGAGCCGGCGTCGGCGCACCGATTTCAGCGGATGGGGTTCTTTAGGCTAGGATCCATCTCGGTAGTGTGTCCGAGTGGCCGAAGGAGCTCGCCTCGAAAGCGAGTATGGGGCAACCCATCGGGGGTTCAAATCCCTCCACTACCGCTTCGATCGAGAGCCCCGCCCCGCAAGGGTCGGGGCTCTCGACGTTTCCGACTGACATCCGGGTGCGCTCCGGGCAGGTTTTCGGGTGGGCTTCCGACCGGCTTTCGGGTGGGCTCCCGATCGGCCCTCCGGAGGACAGCGGCGTGACCGCCCGCCCCCTCGGCCGTTGTCACGGCATGACCAAGACCCAGCGCATCCTCGCCGCCTTCGCCCTCGCGGGGGCCGCCGCGGGCCTCGCCGCACCCGCCGCCTCCGCGGACACGGCCCCGATCTCCCCGCTGACCCTCCCGGATGTGCCGATCCCGTCGCCCGGGACGCCCGCGGGGGTCCAGCCCGCCTCCGTCCAGGAGGTCGTCGGGAAGGTCGGCGACGGCGCCAACGGGCTCAACGCGCTGACGGACCTGCCCAACCAGCTGGCGCCCGTGATCGCCCCCGTACAGCCCCTCACCGACCTGGCCGGCGCCATCCAGTAGCCGCCGCTCCGCGGGCGCACAGGAAGGGCGCACCCACGGGTGCGCACGAAGAAGGCCCCGACCGGGGCCGGGGCCTTCGACGCGCTTGCGGGGGAAGTGGCATCGGGGGGACAAGCCACTTCCCCCGACGAGGACGGACCTGCCGGCCCGGCCGCAGTCAGGGGGAAGCTCGCGGCCGGACCCCGCAGTGAGGCCCTGTCCCCCACCCACCGGTTTCCTGCCAGAACCGGTGGGCTCACGTCCATCCTGCGTCCGCCCCGGCCGGCGACCGACCGGCAAAAGACCCGGAGCACCGGGTCATTGGTCCTTAAAGGACAGGTGAGTGGCCAAACCCGACCGGTTAGACTCACCCGACTTGCAAGGACCGGTTGGGGAGGCCGCCCGCACGTGGACACCAAGAAGCTCATCACCGGTGCCCTCACCGTATTCGCCCTCTTCGTGATCATCACCCAGCCGAAGCGAGCCGCCGAGATCGTGGAAATAGGCTTCCAGGGGATATCGGATGCCGCCTCCGGCATCGGCGAGTTCATAACCGAACTGGTGCGCTGACCCGTACGCCGAAGCGGTTCCCGGACTTCCGGCCCCCCACTCGACGGGTGGGGGGCTTTTGCGTACCCACCGCCGGGCATAATGCCCGGATATGCCCAACTTGCCGTCAACACGGCGATATACGGTGCTTGCGCACAGTGCACATCTCTTGTGATGCTATGACCGCTTTTGACGGATGAGTTGACTGAAGGGGTGGCGTGACCGTGCCGGCCAGTACTGCGCCTCAAGTGCCACCCCAGCAGGACCCCCAGGTACCGCCCCAGCAGGAGCCCCGCACCGGAAGCCGCCAGGGGCAGCCGCCCGGGGAGCCTCCGGCGGCCCCTCCGGCCGGCTCTCCGGCGGTCCCTCCGGCCGGCCCTCCGGCGGTCCCTCCGGCCGGCTCTCCGACAGCTTCACCGGCAACCCCTTCGACAGCCTCCCCGACGGCCTCTCCGACAGCCTCTCCGGCAGCCCCCCGGCCCGCGGGCCGCGGCGCGGACACCCGGGCCCTCACCCAGGTCCTGTTCGGCCAGCTGAAGGGCCTCCAGCCGGGCAGCAGCGAGCACGCCCGGGTGCGCGGGGCCCTGATCGAGGCGAACCTCCCACTGGTGCGCTACGCGGCCGCCCGCTTCCGCAGCCGCAACGAGCCGATGGAGGACGTGGTCCAGGTCGGCACCATCGGCCTGATCAACGCCATCGACCGGTTCGACCCGGACCGCGGCGTGCAGTTCCCGACCTTCGCGATGCCGACGGTCGTGGGCGAGATCAAGCGGTACTTCCGCGACAACGTCCGCACCGTCCACGTACCGCGCCGGCTCCACGAGTTGTGGGTGCAGGTCAACGCCGCCACCGAGGACCTCACCACCCTGCACGGCCGTACCCCGACCACCGCCGAGATCGCCGAGCGGCTGCGCATCACCGAGGACGAGGTGCTGTCCTGCATCGAGGCCGGGCGCAGCTATCACGCGACCTCACTGGAGGCCGCGCAGGAGGGCGACGGCATGCCCGGGCTGCTGGACCGGCTCGGCTACGAGGATCCCGAACTGGCCGGGGTCGAGCACCGCGACCTCGTGCGGCATCTCCTCGTACAGCTGCCCGAGCGTGAACAAAGGATCCTGCTGCTCCGGTACTACAACAATCTGACGCAGTCACAGATCAGTGCCGAGCTCGGTGTCTCGCAGATGCACGTCTCGCGACTGCTGGCGCGCAGCTTCGCCCGACTGAGATCCGCAAACAGGATCGAGGCGTAACCGTAACGGGCGTAGATCATTCGCCTTTTTCCCGACAGAACGGGCTGATCACGCTCTGCCCCCTTCTGTCGTCGGAACTATATGTCGACATGGCGCTACAGCGCGTTGCCGACATGTGACATTCTGCGTGAACCGCGTTTGCCGCGGCCCCGCCTCCGGTATTCAGGTGGAAGCTGCGTTCCTCTGACGGGCGCGCCGTACGCGACCGTCCGCGACCTCAAGGGGGTGGCATGTCCGTAGACCAGGGCAGCTCCAAGGTGCTCACGCTCGTAAAGCCCGTGACGCCGCCGGCTGTTTCCGAACGCTCGGAAGCCATCGACACCCGAACCCTCTCCCGCTCGCTCTTCCAGCGGCTCTCCACCCTGGACGCGGACAGCCCCGAACGGGCTTACGTACGCGACACCCTGATCGAGCTGAACCTGCCTCTCGTGCGGTACGCCGCCGCCCGCTTCCGCAGCCGCAACGAGCCGATGGAGGACATCGTCCAGGTCGGCACCATCGGGCTGATCAAGGCGATCGACCGGTTCGACTGCGAACGCGGCGTGGAGTTCCCGACGTTCGCGATGCCGACCGTCGTGGGCGAGATCAAACGATTCTTTAGGGACACCTCCTGGTCCGTGCGCGTTCCGCGCCGGCTCCAGGAGCTGCGCCTGGCGCTGACCAAGGCCAGCGACGAGCTCGCCCAGAAGCTGGACCGCTCGCCGACCGTCCCCGAACTCGCCGCCGTGCTCGGCGTTTCGGAGGAGGACGTCGTCGACGGCCTCGCCGTCGGGAACGCCTACACGGCCTCCTCGCTCGACTCGCCCTCCCCGGAGGACGAGGGCGGCGAGGGCTCGCTCGCGGACCGTCTCGGCTACGAGGACACCGCGCTCGAAGGCGTCGAGTACCGCGAGTCCCTGAAGCCGCTGCTCGCCAAACTCCCGCCCCGGGAGCGGCAGATCATCATGCTGCGGTTCTTCGCGAACATGACGCAGTCGCAGATCGGCGAGGAGGTCGGCATCTCCCAGATGCACGTCTCCCGGCTGCTGACGCGCACGCTCGCGCAGCTGCGCGTGGGCCTCATCGGGGACTGACGCGAGGGGTGGGCGGTCCGGCATCCCGGCCGCCCGACCGCTGCCGGGCGCTTCCCAATTGACGAGCCGTCAGGAACACTGGCTCGATGCGAACGGGATCGCGCGCGGCCACCGCCCTGCTCGCCCTGTGCTGCACGGCTGCCGCCGGCCTCACCGGCTGCGGCGGCCCGGGGCGCGAGGGCTTCTCCGCCGTGGGCGCCGCCGCCCCGGGTCCCGAACGGGGCGCGGGGGAGAACGTCGCACCGCAGGGTGGGGTGGAGTTCCAGCAGCTCGGCGGCCCGCCGGCGGCGGGCGGATCCCCCGCAGCACCCGGTACGTCGGCCACACCCCCGGGACCGGACGGCGCGGGCGGCTCCACCCCGGGCGGAGCCATGAGCGCCGCCCCCGGCGGCCCGGCAAGCACCCCCGGATCCACCGGCGGCCCAGGACGTACTCCCACACCGCCCGGAACTCCCGGCGCACCCGTCCCCGCGAACCCCACCGGCCCCACCGGCCCCACGGGGCCGACGAGCCCCGGCGGGCCGCCCCCGCCCAGCAGGCCGGGCACCACGCCCCCGGCGCCGTCGCCCCCGGCCACCCCGGCGCAGCTGACGTTGTCCGCGCCGGTCCGGTCCGCCGCGGCCAACCGCTGGTGCGAGCGGGTCGCCGTGACCTTCACCAACACCGGCACCACCGCGGCCCGTTCGGGCACGGTCAGCTTCGCGACGCACGTCATCGGCGCCCTCGGCATCGACTGGGCCACGATCACCACGACCCAGCCGCTCCCCGCGCCCATCGCGGGCGGAGCCTCGAAGACGCAGACCTACACGGTGTGTCTGGAGCCCTGGCGGGTGCCGCTGGGCATGCACGTGGACACCCGAAAGGTCACCGCGACCTGGAACTGACCGGCGCGGAGCCGGTCGGCTGCGGCATTCCGCGCCGCTTTCAGCCCAGGACCAGCCAGGCGGCCGCACCGATCACGAGCACCAGCGCGAGGACCAGCGCCACCTTCACGGCCGGCCCCGGCCCCTTGGCGGCGTCCTGCTCGGCGCGACGCTGCTGGCGCGCCCCCGGGCCCGCCTGCCGGGCCGGTGCGGCTTCCTCGACGAAGGCCCGGAACATCTGGGTGCTGCCCGCCGGGTCGTAGTTGCCCTCGGGAACCTGTGAGTTGTGGTTGTCAGCCATGGAGCAGGACCCTAGCCGGTTTTCCGATTCCTTTACCGCCCCGCCCCCGGATTCATTTGCCTGTAGCAACCACCGACTCTTATGGTTGCCTCAAGCAACAAGATGGGGGTCGCCCGGTGCCTACACAGACCATGCAGACGACGCGGACCGCGCAGATCACGCGGACCACACAGACCACTCCGCACGAGGAGCTGGCCCGTCGGCTCACCGGCATCGGTGCGGTCAAGCGTGAGCTCGCCCGCAACCTGCCCGCGGACTGCCCGCCCGGCGCCGCCGCCGTGCTCACCGTGCTCGACCGGCACGGGGAGATGCGGCTGAGCCGGCTGGCCGACCTCATGGCCGTCGACATCTCGGTCACCAGCCGGCACGTCACCCACATCACCGCCCGCGGCTGGATCGAGCGCGAGCCGGACCCGGGCGACGGACGCTGCCGCATCCTGCGGCTCACCCCGGCCGGCCGGGCGCTGCTCGCCGAGATCGGCGCCCGGTACACGGCCGCCCTGGAGAGAGCTCTCCACGACTGGTCCGTCCAGGACATCGACGTACTCAACACCCTGCTGGCCCGACTCCGATCGAGCTTCTAGAGAAAGGAAGGACATGGCCCCGTCGGAGAAGACCACCGACCCCGCGTCCACGTCCGCGTCCGCGTCCGTTTCCACATCCACTTCCACTTCCACGTCCACCGCCGTGGACATGACCCATCCCCAGATCATGAAGGCGCTGTCCGGGCTCATGCTCGGCATGTTCGTGGCGATCCTGTCCTCCACGATCGTTTCCAACGCCCTGCCCCAGATCATCAGCGACCTCGGCGGCACCCAGTCCTCGTACACCTGGGTCGTCACCGCCGCCCTGCTGTCCATGACGGCCGCCACCCCGCTGTGGGGCAAGCTGTCCGACCTCTTCAGCAAGAAGCTGCTGGTCCAGATATCCCTGGTGATCTACGTCCTCGGCTCCGTGGTCGCGGGCATGTCCCAGAACACCGGCACGCTCATCGCCTGCCGCGTGGTGCAGGGCATCGGCGTCGGCGGCCTCTCGGCGCTCGCCCAGATCGTGATGGCCGCGATGATCTCCCCGCGCGAGCGCGGCCGGTACAGCGGCTACCTCGGCGCGGTCTTCGCCGTCGCCACCGTCGGCGGCCCGCTGCTGGGCGGCGTCATCACGGACACGGAGTGGCTGGGCTGGCGCTGGTGCTTCTACGTCGGCGTACCCTTCGCGATCATCGCGCTGATCGTCCTCCAGAAGACTCTCCGGCTGCCGGTCGTACGGCGCGACGTCAAGGTCGACTGGCTGGGCGCCTTCCTGATCAGCGCCGCCGTCTCGCTGCTGCTCATCTGGGTCACCCAGGCCGGCGACTCCTACGAGTGGATCTCCTGGCAGACCTGGGCGATGACGGGCGGCTCGGTGGTCCTCGGACTGCTCTTCGTCCTCGTCGAGTCCCGTGCGAGCGACCCGATCATCCCGCTGCGGCTCTTCCGTAACAAAACCATCACCCTCGCCTCCACGGCCTCGCTGTTCGTGGGCATCGCGATGTTCTCGGGGACCGTGTTTTTCAGCCAGTTCTTCCAGTTGGCCCGTGGCGAGTCCCCCACGATGTCCGGGATCCTCACGATTCCGATGATCGCCGGGCTCTTCGTCTCCTCCACCGTTTCCGGTCAGGTGATCACCAAGACCGGCAGGTGGAAGGTCTGGCTCGTCTCCGGCGGTGTGCTGCTGACGGCCGGACTGGGGCTGCTCGGCACCCTGCGGTACGACACCCCGTACTGGCACATCGCGGTCTACATGGCGCTGACCGGCCTCGGTCTCGGCATGATGATGCAGAACCTGGTCCTCGCCACCCAGAACCAGGTGGCCCCCGAGGACCTGGGTGCGGCCAGCTCGGTCGTCACCTTCTTCCGCTCCCTCGGCGGCGCCATGGGCGTCTCGGCGCTGGGTGCGGTCATGGCCCACCGGGTCACCGACTACGTCCAGGACGGGCTCGCGGCCCTCGGCCCGAAGGCCGCGGCGGCCATGGGCCAGAACGGTACGGCCGGGGGCGGGATCCCCGACCTCGACAAGCTGCCCGCGCCGATCCGTGAGGTCATCGAGTCGGCGTACGGGCACGGCGTCGGCGATGTCTTCCTCTACGCCGCCCCGTTCGCGCTCCTCGGCCTGGTGCTGGTGGTGTTCATCAAGGAGGTCGCCCTGAAGTCGAAGCCGGCGGTCCACAGCCCGGCGGCGGCCTCGGACGGTGCCTCGCCCGCCGGGAGGGCGGGGACGGCAGGGAGGGCGGGGACGGCCGGAGCCGGCGAGGTTGCCGACGCCACCATGAAGGCCTGATACCCGCCTGAGCGCCTGAGCGCCGCCCGACAGCCGGGCGGCGCTCAGGTGTCTGCCGTGACCTGTGCCGTGGCCGTGGCGTTTGCCTCGGCTTCGGCCTTGGCCTCGATGCCCGCGAGCAGGACGTCGAGTGCCAGGCAGAAGTCGCCCTCGGATGCCCGGCGGACCGCGCCCCCGCATCCGTGCAGGAACTGCCGGACCGCCTGGTGGGCACCGGTCCGGGCGGCGCCCACCAGGCCGGTGGCGTCCATCAGCCGCTGGAGGGCCGCGTCGAAGGCCCGGGCGTGGGGGCCGATGTTCGGGTAGGCGGCGGTGAGCGGAGCCACCCACGGGTGGGCCGCCAGCACCCGCCGGTAGCCCCGGGCCAGATCCCTCAGCCCCTCCTGCCAGCCCGCCCCGCCGGAGCCGTACGGACCGGCCGGCAGGGGCTGCTCCCCCAGGACCCGGTCCAGGGCGAGTTCGAGCAGATCGTGCTTGGTGTCCACGTACCAGTAGAGGGACATCGCGGTGACGCCGAGCCTGGCGGCCAGCCGTCGCATCGAGAACCGGGTGAGCCCGTAGGCGTCGAGCAGTCGGGTGGTGGCCGCGGTGATCCGCTCCCGGTCGAGCCCCGAGGGTGCCTCGGTACGGCGTCTGGCGGGCCTGGCCACCAGCCACACGCTGGTCGGGTTCTCGCCTGGATCGGTCGCGGTCACCATGCGGGCACCCTCCTCGCGACGGCCGGACCAGCCCGGAATGCCCGGTCCGCCCCCTTGATGCTCGTAGGGGTGGGCCGGGCATTGCGGGCTGATCGGCGGGAGACCCCCTCGGGGTGTCCGCCCGCCGAACGACGGGGGATCAGGGATCAGGGATCAGGACGTCGGGGCCGTCAGGTCGTAGAAGGCGGCTCCGCCGACCGTGGACTCCTTGAACGTGGCCTTGACCCAGTTCTCGATCTCCGTGCTGGTGCCACCACCGGGGCCCGCGGGACCACCGCCGCCCCGACGTCCGCCGTCCTCGCCGGCGCCGGCGGCTTCGGTGGTGTTGCCGCCCTGGCCGATGAACCAGTGGATCTTCCCGTCCCGCACGTACTCCTTGAACTGCTCCAGGGTCGGCGAGGGGTCACTGCCGTTGAAGCCGCCGACCGGCATGACGGGGACGCCGGAGGCCAGCTGGTAACTGGCCGCGTTCTGCGAGCCGATGGCCGCCGCCGCCCAGGTGTAGGAGTCGGCTCCGGCCGTGAGCGCCGCCTTGGCCTCGCTGCTGACACGGGCGCCGTTGAGCAGGCCACCGGCGCCGCCGCCTCCGCCCGGGCCTCCGCCGGTCATGCCCCCGGTCATGCCGCCGGGGAAGCCTCCCGGGCGCTCGGCTCCGCGGCCGTCCGCTCCGGGCATACCGCCCTGGCCCTGTGCTCGCTGGCCGCCCTGGCCCTGGCCCGGCGGTACGGCGCCCTGCGGCAGCGCGCCACCGGGCTGCCGCCCGCCGTCCCGGCCGCCCTGCGGCATCCCGCCGAACCCGCCCGGGCCGCCCATCATCCCGCCGGGGCCACCCCGGCTGCCTGCCACCGCCGGTCCGGCGGTCACGATGGAGCCGGTGTGCCCCGTGCTCACGGTGGTCATGCAGTACGCGAACGGCCCGGCCAGGGCCGCCACCACCCCGAGACCCGCGGTGGCCCGCACCATCCGCCGGCCGGCCCGCCCCGCGAACGGCAGCGCCACCGCGGCGAGCAGCCCGCCCACCAGCACCACCCAGCGCAGCCACGGCAGGTAGCCGGTGGCGCGGCCGAGCAGGACGTACGACCAGACGGCCGTCAGCGCGAGCGTGCCGGAGAGGGTGACCACGGCCACCGCGCTGCCCCGCTCCTCCCACAGCACGGCGACGCCCATGCCGATCAGCGCGGCCACGAAGGGCGCCAGGGCCACGGTGTAGTACTCGTGGAAGATGCCCTGCATGTAGCTGAATACCACCGCGGTGATCAGCAGGGAGCCGCCCCAGGCCAGGAAGGCCGCGCGTGCCATGCCGTCCACCGAGTCCGTGGTGCGGCGGGCCCGCCAGGTGATCACCAGTCCGGCCACGAGCAGCACCAGGGCCGCCGGCAGCAGCCACGAGATCTGCCCGCCGATGTTGCCCGAGAACAGCCGGTCGATGCCGCTCTCGCCCCAGCGTCCGCCCCCGCCGGCGCCACCGGGGCCACCCGCTCCGCCGCCGACGCTGCCGGTCTCATTGCCGTTGATCCGGCCGAGGCCGTTGTAGCCGAGGGTCAGCTCCAGGAAGGAGTTGTTCTGCGAGCCGCCGATGTACGGGCGGGAGGAGGCGGGCCACCATTCGACCACGGCGACCCACCAGCCGCCCGCCACCACCATGGCCCCGCCCGCGAGCAGCAGCTGGCCGAGCCTCCGGCGCAGCCCGGTGGGCGCGCAGACGGCGTACAGCACGGCGAGCGGCGGCAGGATGACAAAGGCCTGGAGAGTCTTGGTCAGGAAGGCGAACCCGACCGCGACGCCCGCCCACACCAGCCAGCGGCTGTGGGCCCCTTCGAGAGCTCGCAGCAGGCAGTACACGGTGACGGTGAGCAGCAGGGTCAGCAGTGCGTCGGGGTTGTTGAAGCGGAACATCAGCGCGGCGACGGGCGTCAGCGCGAAGGCGGCCCCGCTCAGCAGCGCGGCTCCCGGCCCGAACTGGCGGCGTACGGCGGCGTACAGCACACCGGTGGTCGCCACTCCCATCAGGGCCTGCGGGACCAGGATCTGCCAGGAGCCCAGTCCGAAGAGCCGGACCGAGAGCATCATCGGCCACAGGGCGGCCGGGGGTTTGTCGACGGTGATGGAGTTGCCCGCGTCGGAGGAGCCGAAGAAGAAGGCCTTCCAGCTCTCGCTGCCGGCCTGGACGGCGGCCGAGTAGAAGGAGTTCGCGTAGCCGGAGGAGCCCAGGTCCCACAGGAGCAGGGCCGCGGTGGCGATCAGCAGCCCGGCAAGGGCGGGCCGCTCCCAGCGGGGCCGGGCGCTACGGGCGCCGGCCACGGCGGCCGGGAGGATCGGGAGTGCTGCCGTGGTCATCGGCCCTCCTTGGACGGGGAAGTGGACGCGGACAGGGGTGCTGCCGCGGCCGTGGCCGTGGCTGTGCGGGGGCTGCGGGGATCGGCGCCGCGCCGCTCGGGGAAAACCCAGGCGCGCAGGAGCAGGAAACGCAGCACGGTGGCCGCGAGGTTCGCGGTGATCAGCACGGCCAGCTCGGTTCCGTGCGCGGGATGGGGCGTGGCCGCCGCGAGGGCGGCGAGGGAGCCGCTGGTGAGAGCCAGGCCGATACCGAAGACCACCAGACCCTGGGCCTGGTGGCGTACGGCCCGCTCCCTGCCGCGGACGCCGAAGGTGAGCCTGCGGTTGGCCGCGGTGTTGGCCACGGCGGAGAGCAGCAGGGCAGCGCCGTTGGCGAGCTGGGGCCCGGCCCCGGCCCGGAAGGCGGAGTACAGCACCAGGTAGAGCAGGGTGGAGAAAACTCCGACGGTGCAGAAGCCGATGAGCTGGCGGGCGAGTCCGCCGTCCACTCCGGGCACCGCGGTGCGGTCACGGGGGTCGTCGCCGAAGGGGCGGGCGAGCCGGTCGAGGGGGAGCGCACCCACGGCCAGCGCCCGGCCCACGCGCCAGACGCCCTTGAGGTCCTCGGTGGCGGTCCTGACGATGTGCACGGTGGAGTCGGGGTCGTCGACCCAGTCGACGGGCACTTCGTGGATCCGCAGCCCGGCCCGCTCGGCGAGTACGAGCAGCTCCGTGTCGAAGAACCAGCCCGTGTCCTCCACCAGTGGCAGCAGCCGCTCGGCGACCTCGCCCCGGATGGCTTTGAAGCCGCACTGCGCATCGCTGAACCGGGCGGCGAGCGAGGACCGCAGCAGGAGGTTGTAGGCGCGGGAGACGAACTCCCGCTTGGCTCCCCGCACGACCCGTGAGGAGCGGGCCAGGCGGGTGCCGATGGCGAGGTCGGAGTGACCGGAGATCAGGGGGGCGACCAGCGGCAGCAGTGCGTTCAGATCGGTGGAGAGGTCCACGTCCATGTAGGCGAGGACGGGGGCGTCGGAACCGGACCACACCGTACGCAGGGCCCTGCCCCGGCCCTTCTCCGCCAGCCGGGTGCTGCGTACGCAGTCCAGTGCCGCGGCGAGCCCGGCCGCGACCTCGGGGGTGCGGTCGGTGCTCGCGTTGTCGGCGACCGTGATCCGGAAGGGGTAGGGGAAGGTCCGTGTCAGGTGGTCGTGCAGCCTGCGCACGCACGGCCCGAGGTCCTTCTCCTCGTTGAAGACCGGGATCACCACGTCGAGGACGGGCTCGCCGGGCACGGGTGCGAGGGGCGTCCGTGCCGGAAGGGCCCCGGGAGAGGTGTCGGTTGGCATGCTCCGACCCTCGTGGGGCCGCCTGTCACCTCATTGTGCTGAGCCTGTGGCCCGTCTGTGAGTTCGCCGCGAGCGGCAGTACGACCTCGAAGCAGGTCCGCCCCGGCCGGCTCCGCACGGCGACGCTCCCGCCGTGGGCCGTGACCACGGCCTGGACGATGGCCAGCCCGAGGCCGGTCGAACCGGCGGCCCGGGAGCGGGAGGCGTCACCACGGGCGAAACGCTCGAAGACCCGGGGGAGCAGCTCGGGCGCGATGCCCGGGCCGTCGTCCTCGATGCGCAGCCGGACGGTGGATGTTTCACGTGAAACATGGGCGGTGACGGTGGTGCCGGGCGGTGTGTGCGTACGGGCGTTGGCGAGCAGGTTGACCAGTACCTGCTGGATGCGGGCCGCGTCGGCGCGTACGGGCACGGGCTCCTCGGGCAGGTTCAGGCGCCAGTGGTGCTCGGGCCCGGCGGCCCGGGCGTCGCTGACGGTGTCGATGACGAGGGGGGCGAGGTCGGTTCCGGTTCCGGTGCCCGTGCCTGTGCCGGTACCGCCGTCACCGTCACCGTCACTGTCGCCGTCGCCGATGGACAGCGGGTGGCCGGCGTCGAGCCGGGCGAGCAGGAGCAGGTCCTCGACCAGGCCGGTCATCCGGGTGGCCTCGGACTCGATCCGGCCCAGGGCGTGCCGGGTGTCGGGGCCGGGCTCCTCGCGGCCCCGGCGGGTGAGTTCGGCGTAGCCGCGGATGGAGGCCAGCGGCGTACGCAGTTCATGGCTGGCGTCGGCGACGAACTGCCGTACCCGCATCTCGCTCTGCTGGCGTGCGGTGAGGGCGGAGGAGACATGGCCGAGCATCCGGTTGAGGGCGGCGCCGACCTGGCCCACCTCGGTGCGGGGATCGGCTTCGGCGTCCGGGACCCGTTCGTGGAGGGCGGGCTCGCCCTGGTGCAGGGGGAGTTCGGAGACGCGGGTGGCGGTGGCGGCGACCCGGCTCAGCGGACGCAGGGCGACGCCGACCAGGGCCTGCCCGGCGAGCGAAGCGGCGATCAGTCCGGCCAGGGTGACGCAGAGCTCGACCCCGACGAGGGTACGGACCGTGGAGTCGACCTCCCGGAGCGGGAAGGCGAGCACGAGGGTCCGGTCGGGGGAGACGTGCACCCGGTAGGCACCGAGGTCCGGAAGCTCCGCACCCACCGCCGGGCCGGGCGAGCCCTGCGCGGCCTTCTCGGCGGCCCGGGCGAGGGCCGCACTCTGGGCTTCGGTGAGGGACGGCGGAATCTGGTCGGGCGACCACCCCTCGTGGCGGGTGTTGCGGGCGCTCCCGAGGACCGCTCCGGTGTGGTCCAGCCGGATCCCGGTGGCGTCCACGGGGCTGCCGGGGGCCACGACGAAGCCCGCGCCGCTCTCCCGGGCCGCCTTCCCGCCCGGCATCCGGGCCGCCATCCTCATGGAGGTGGCCAGCTGCTCGTCGAGCTGGGTGACGAGGTACGAGCGCAGCGCAAGGGTGGTGACGGTGCCGATGGCCGCTCCCACCACGCCGATCAGGGCCACCGCCGAGACGACGAGCCGGGTCCGCAGCGACCAGGGCCGGCGGCCGCCCGGTCGCCGGCGCCCGCGCCGTGCCACTACTCGGCCGGCTTGATCAGATAGCCGGCGCCGCGCCGGGTGTGGATCATCGACGGCAGCCCGAGGCCGCTCTCCAGCTTGCGGCGCAGGTAGGAGATGTAGAGCTCGACCACATTGGCCTGGCCGCCGAAGTCGTAGGACCAGACCCGGTCCAGGATCTGCGCCTTGCTCAGCACGCGCCGCGGGTTGCGCATGAGATAGCGCAACAGCTCGAACTCGGTGGCGGTCAGGTGGACGTCCTGGCCGGCGCGCACCACCTCGTGGCTGTCCTCATCGAGGCACAGATCGCCGACGGTCAGGACCGAGCCGCCGCGGGCGGCCTGTGCCGCGCCCGAACGCCGCACCAGGCCACGCAGCCGGGCCACGACCTCCTCCAGGCTGAAGGGCTTGGTGACGTAGTCGTCGCCGCCCGCGGTGAGGCCCGCGATCCGGTCCTCGACGGAGTCCTTGGCGGTCAGGAACAGAACGGGGACCTGGGGGATCTCCCGGCGCAGCTGCCCGAGGACGGTGAGGCCGTCCATATCGGGGAGCATGACGTCGAGGACCACCACGTCCGGGCGGAAGCCGCGGGCGGCCCGCAGCGCCCCGGCCCCGTCGCCGGCGCTGCGGACCTCGCAGCCTTCGTAGCGCAGGGCCATGGACAGCAGCTCGGAGAGCGAGGCCTCGTCGTCGACGACGAGCACCCGGCAGGGCCCGCCGTCGGGCCGCACCAGGGCCGTGTGGTTACCGGTGGACGTGGACGCATGGGAGGTGGTCGTCGCAGTCATACGCACACGTTCCCCGGCGCCTCTGAGAGCGTTCTTGCCCCAACCTGTGAATTTCCTGAGAAACGACGGGTCAGCGGTCGAGGCGGAAGAGCCGGGCGCCGTTGTCGTGGCAGACCGCCCGCAGCCAGTCGTCGCCCAGGCCCAGCCGTTCGAGGGCGGCGAGCTGGTGCTCGTACGGGTAGGGGATGTTCGGGAAGTCGGTGCCGAACAGGATCCGGTCGCCGAGGTCCCCGAGCCGTCCCAGGTCTGCGGGCGGGAAGCCGCTGAACCGCTCGGAGAAGTCGGTGAAGGCCATGGTCGTGTCGAGGCGCACCGTCGGGTGGCGGTCGGCGAGGTCGAGGAAGTCCGCGTACTCGGGCATGCCCATGTGGGCGATGATCAGCGGCAGCCGCGGATGGCGGGCCAGCAGGCGGGCGACCGGGCCGGGCCCGGTGTGCTTGCCGGGGACGGGACCGGAGCCGCAGTGGATCACCGTGGGGATCCCGGCCTCGGCCAGCAGCCCCCAGACGGGGTCGAGGCGGTCGTCGTTCGGGTCGTAGCCGCCGACCTGGAGGTGGGCCTTGAAGACCCGGGCGCCCGAGGCGACGGCCTGGCGGACGTAGCCGTCCACGCCCTCCTCCGGGAAGAAGGTCGCGGTGTGCAGGCAGTCGGGGGTGCGGGCCGCGAAATCGGCGGACCAGGCGTTGAGCCAGGCGGCCATCTCCGGTTTGTGCGGGTAGAGCATGGAGGTGAACGCCCGGACCCCGAACTCCCGCAGGAGCGCGACCCGCTGCTCCTCCTCGTGGCGGTAGGTGATGGGCCACTCGACGCCGGTCAGCGGCCCGATCGTGTCGAAGTAGTCCCACACCTTGTCCAAGACCCGCCGGGGCATGAAGTGCGTGTGGACGTCGACCAGTCCGGGCAGTCCGAGCCGCTCCGTGAAGGCGCGGACCGCATCAGCCGTTGCGGACAAAGCCGTGGCTCCGCTCGACGGTGGCGACATGCAGGGTGTAGCTCTCGTACCAGTCGGCGCGCCCCCGCTTCATGGCCGCCTGGTGCTGCAGGTTCTCGCGCCACACCGTGAGGGCCTCGTGGTCCCGGAAGTAGGCGACGGTGATGCCCAGACCGTCGGGGGTGCGCGCGGACTCGTAGCCGAGGTAACCGGGGATCGCCTCGACGATCTCCTCCATCCGGTCGTTGAGTTCGTCGAATCCGGTGTCGTCCGCGGTGCGGACGTTGCTGAAGACGGCCATGACATAGGGCGGTTCGAAGGCCGCCACCGGCTGAATGGTCATGCCCACCACCCTCAGCGGAGCGCCCCCGGCATGTCCACCCGAATCAGCCCCGGAAGGCCAAAGGGATCCAATTCTTGACCATGGCGTCCATGGAGCCCGTAGGTGCCGGCGGCTCTCACGGACCGTCATGATCCTTCGCGATCCTCCCCGAGACGTCAGAACAGCCCGTCCTGCCCGGCCCGAGGAGCGGCCGCGGACGGGATCCGCGCCACCGGCACCGAGGTCACCGCCCCCTCACCCGGCACGGCGAGCTCCCATCCGGCCAGCAGCCGGGTGTCGACCACGAGCCCGTCCTCGAAGTGCAGGTCGGGCCCGGCGGCGCCGACCAGCCGTCCCACGACGGCCCCGTCCGCCGCCATCTCCGCGATCACCCGGTCCGGGTCCGGGAACCCCTCCCAGCCGTCGGTGCCGAACACCGCGGCGTGGTCGGTGACTTCGCACCCCAGCCGCTCCAGCGACTCCGGCCACCCGGCCAGCGCCGCCGCCCGGCCGTGCAGCTCGGTGACCTCCCGCGCCCGCTCCGGCGCGCCCGGCAGGTGTGCCCGTACGGCGCGCTTGCGGGCGTACCCGATCCGGTCGGGCACCCCGAGCGCCGCCCGCAAAAGCTCCTCGGTGCGCCGGGCGGCCATCAGCGGCCCGCGCCCCAGCCAGGTCCACGACATCGCCCCCTGCTCCAGCAGCCGGGCGGATCGGCGCTCCTCGGCGGTGATGCCCACCTTGACCATGCCGGGCCCGAACCATGCCAGATAGACCCGGTACGTCCGCGGATCGGCGGCGTTGGTGTCGGCGGCCACGGAGAACGACCGGTCGAGGCGCGCGCACTCCGGGCACTGGGCGCTCCCGCCACGGCCGGGCACGGTGGCGGAGGCCGGACAGGGCGTCCGCTTCCCGGCCCGCCGCACGCCCAGGCAGCACCGCTCCCCGCGTGCGACGAAGGCCAGCCGCTGCCCGTACACCAGGGCGCTCGCGCGCTCGCCGCGCTCCTGGCCGTACCACCCGATGGCGGGTGCGGAGTCCTTCCACCGGATCCCGGTGCACCACCAGGTCACAGCGGGAGCGGCCGCTCGAAGAAGGTCTCCAGGACGACGGTCGCGTGCGTACCGCTGACCCCGTCGATGGCGTAGAGACGGCGCAGGACGTCCTGCAGCTGCTCGGTCGAGGCCGTGCGGACCTTCACCAGTACGGACGCGCTGCCCGCGATGATGTGCGCCTCCTGGATCTCGGGGATCGCGGCGAAGTCGTCTCCGGACTCGCCCATCCACGCGTTGGAGTCGACCATCACATAGGCCAGGACCCCGCTACCGACCGCGGCCGGATCGACGTCGACGGTGGTCCGCCGGATCACCCCGCGCTCGCGCAGTTTGCGTACGCGCTCGTGGGTGGCCCCGGCCGAAAGGCCGACAGCCGTACCGAGAGCCGCGTAGGACTGCCCGGCGTCCTGCTGCAGGCGCAGGACGAGCGCCCGGTCGATGTCGTCCACGCAATCTTCCTCTCATGGGCCTGACAACCCTTGCGAAGACGGTACATGATCCTGCAATCTCACCATCAGACCGAACATAGTTCGGCAAAACTTCCTCAGGGGGAATCATGTCTGCCATAGCCGACCTCACTTTGTACGAGATTCTGGACGAGCGCTTCAAGACGGGCCGCTGCGCCAACGGCGACGCCCGGCTGGAGCGTCTCTACGACGACTGCCGCTGGGCCGAAGGCCCGCTGTACCTGCCGGCCTGGCGGCAACTGGTGTGGAGCGACATCCCCAACGACCGGATGCTGCGCTGGGACGAGGCGACCGGAGCGGTCTCCGTCTTCCGGTCGCCCGCCGGCCACTCCAACGGCAACACCCTCGACCGCGAGGGCCGCCTGATCTCCTGCGAACAAGGCAACCGGCGCGTGACCCGCACCGAGCCCGACGGCAGCATCACCGTGATCGCCGACCGCTTCGACGGCAAGCGGCTCAACAGCCCCAACGACGCGGTGGTCCGCTCGGACGGCTCCATCTGGTTCTCCGACCCGGACTTCGGCATCACCAGCGACTACGAGGGCCATCGCGCGCCCGGCGAGATCGGCGCCTGCAACCTCTACCGGGCCGATCCCTCGACCGGCGAAGTGCGCCTGGCGGCCGACGGCTTCCTCGGCCCCAACGGCCTCGCCTTCTCCCCCGACGAGAGCGAGCTGTACGCGGCGGACACCAGGGCGGGCCACATCCGCGCCTTCAAGGTCGCCGACGACGGCACCCTCACCGGCGACCGCGTCTTCACCACCTGCCCCGGCGTCGACAACATCCGCTTCGACGACGAGGGCCGGCTGTGGGCGGCCGCGATGGAGAACGGCGTCCACTGCTATGCCACCGACGGCACCCTGATCGGCCGCCTGCGCGTCCCCGAACCCGTCTCGAACATCGCCTTCGGCGGCCCCAAGAACAACCGCCTCTTCATCACCGCCACCACCTCCCTCTACTCCCTGGTGATGTCGGTGACCGGCCTCCCCCGGGTCCTCTGAGGCTGGCCGGACAGCCGGCTACCGGGCGACGAACTGCGTCAGGACCGCCTGCACCTCGTAGATGTCGACGCCCTTGGTGAAGGCCTTCTCGATCGGCGCCGGGCTGCCGGATATCCAGATCTTCAGCTCGGCGTCGAGATCGAAGTGGCCGGCGGTCTCCACGGAGAAGTGCGTGATGCTGCGGTACGGGACGGAGTGGTACTCCACCTTCTTGCCCGTGAGCCCCTGCTTGTCGACGAGCACCAGGCGCCGGTCGGTGAACAGGATCGTGTCCCGGATCAGCAGGAAGGCGGCGTGCACCTGCTCCCCCTGCCCCAGCAGCCGCGCGTAGTCCCGCTGCGCCGACACGGGGTCGACGGTGTGCGCATTCCCGAACAGTCCCATGATTGCCCCCGTTCTCCAGCTTCGGACGATCTTCAAGAACCGTACCGACGCCACCGGGTGGTCGACGTCCCCCGCCAGAGCCATCCCGCCCCTGACATCTTCCGGGGGACCCCCTCCCCATCGAGGAGGAGATCCCGCATCCCGCCCGGCCCGTCCGGGACATGAGGAGGACGGGCATACCGAAGACGGGCATACGACAGAGGCCCCGGACTTTCGTCCGGGGCCTCTGCCCTGCTGTGCACTCGGCAGGATTCGAACCTGCAACCTTCTGATCCGTAGGCGGGTGCCCTCATGGTTGCAGGGCGTCCTGCACGGGCATCACCCCGCTTACGGAGCTGCCGGATGTCCGCCTCTGTCCGCCGCCGTCTCTGGATGTTGATGTCAGCGGTTGATGTCAACCCACCCCAGAGGAGCATCGTCCGAACCCGCTGACAGGCTCAACATCAGCCCCTAGCCTTAACCTTGAGTCGCTAGCAAAACTACTCTGAGTAGTTGCACCTACACGATCCACCCGGAGGCAGCATGGGCGGCGAGGCTGTACCCCCACGACGCACTTACAGAAACCCACCGATCGTGGAAGCTATCTGCAGCTTCACGTTCGCTCCGGATTCCCCATGGAACCCGACCATTCCGGGGAGGGTCTTCGAGCAGGTTCAAGACCGCTACCCGGACGAGCCCGAAGAGCGCACCATGCTTCAGGGAACCGTCGGCCCGGACACCGAGGCGGGTTTCAGTACACGAATCGCATTCCGCGATGGCCCTCGGGTTCTAAGCATCGGACCCAGAAATATCAGCGTACACTCCCTGGCCCCGTACGAAGGGTGGGAGTCATTTCGGCATCGCGCCATCGAAGCCCTCGATGCTTACAACAAAGTTGCAGCGGGCTCCCAGATCGTCACAATCGGCCTCCGCTACGTGAACCGAATCGTCATCCCCGATTCACAGTTCAATTTCCTTGACTACTTTACGATCGCGCAAGGATTGCCAGCCAACGGATTCCCCGGCGGGATCACTTCCTTCTTTGACCGGATGGAAGTCGCCTATAGCGGCACCCCGGAAAGGATTGTATTCACGTGGGCTAGCGACGGCGATGTCGCCGGAAACCCGGCATTTGTCATGGACTTCGACCTGACGCGCCACGGGGAAATTCTCCAAAGCGACGTTCCTCTTTTTCTCGACAACCTTAGGAGTCGAGAGCGAGCTGCTTTTGAATCCATCATTCAAGACAAGCTGCGTGAGGCTTTCGATGCAGACTCTTAAGGCGTCGCCTAGATTCTCAACTGTCAGCGCCCCTCCAGCAGACTCTGTTCACCACGGCGGCCTTCTCACGGGCTCCACCCAGCGTCATCGAGTTCCAGCGCGGAGCACGGAAGCCTTCTCTGCCGAGCTGTCGTCGCTCCTGACACGCATACGGAATCTGACCGGGCAAATCCAAAGCCTGGAAGACTCCACCCTGCGGACGATGTCTGCAGTCATCGAACAGGGCAACGCAGAAGACCAACCCGATCCGTGGGCCTACGCCGAAAGACAACTAAAGGATCTCACCTCGCTGCCCGACGGCTGGGACGGGGAAGATGCACCCCCGGTCTCACCTATGGCCGCCAAACGCGTCATGCGCCTCATCCGAGCCATCACTGACAGTAACTCTGTTTTCCCTACACTGGTCACAGACTACGAAGGTGGAGTTACTGCGGAATGGCGTTCCGGTAGACAGAGGGTCGCCATTGAAATCGACTCGACAGGCGAGGCATACCTATACGCGAACGACCCTGAAGGGAACAGCGTCCTCGAAGACCTCGTACCCTTCAATCAAGAGGCGTACAGAAAGGTCCGGATCGCCCGAAACGAGCTCTCTCGCATGTCTGCACGCGTTTCGCGGATCAATCCGAACTGGCGGTGCCTGTTTCAGTGAGCGAACCTTCCCCTACATGGGTTTGGAATGATCCCGGAATCCCTCACGAGAGTGCCGTGTATCGACGAATCCCCAATCAACCTAATTTCATGGTCCCCGACCTCGAAAGCGGAGGCCCCGGGTCTCCGGCTCCCGGAGCCTTCAAGAACGATGCCGACGGCATATCCGTCTATCGCGACGAACCCATGAAGGTGCACGGAATTTCCGTAGCGGATCTCAAAAGACGAGAAGACGATCGAGTGTTCGGTATTCGCGTCTCAGATGTCCGCAGCGCTGGCGCCGGAGTGGTCGACAGCCCGGATCCGGAAGACTCCGACGTCGGCCCCGCACACGCGTCAATTCGCTATCCGCAGGAAAAGGTCAGCAAGCCAGTCGAGCGCGGGATCCGGCTCAAGATGATCGAGGCGTGCTGGCCGGCCGAGTAGGGGTAAAGAGCCCGGAACTTATGCCGACTAAGTGGCTCTCACCTCACGATGAAACGGACAGCATCATGTTGCCGACATGGGCTTCGGATCCGCAGTCCTGTCCAACAGGCCATGGCTGGCTGCGGGCCGCGCTGGACGCTGGGCGAGCCACCCAGAGACACGCGGTCCGCCATTCACCGCACCACCTTCTCTGACAGTGCGGACGTACTCGAAGCCGTGACGTAGGTAGTAGCGGTGTAGCTCTGTGTTAGTGGTCCACGCATCGAGGCGTAGCCAGGAGGCTCCGGAACGGTGCGCTCGGTCGCCAGCCCAATCGAGCAGGCGTCCGCCGAGGTCGAGTCCCGCATGTGTCCTCGCAACGGTCAGCTTGTTCACGAACACGGAGGGCTCGGCGAGTTCTTCAGCTGACCACAAGCCTTCCTCAGCGTCAGACGTCAGCGTGATAGTCGCCGCGGTTACGTCCCCAGCACGGACCATGAAGACCGTCCCGGCCTCGATGGTGGCCAGCAGCCGATCCGCAGGGTAGGGGCGACGCCATTGATCCGAGCCAAGTTCACTCAGCCAGGCTGCCGCCTCCACGCGAAAGGCGAGCAACGTGGCAAGGTCATCAGGAGTAGCAGCCTCGATAATCACGGGCGCGCGCCCTCGATTCGTGCGGGAAGTTCACCGATCTCGTAGCTCATGCGGTTGAGGTCTCCGCGGAAGGTGGTGATCGTGCAGCGAATGACCTTGTCGCCCGCGTACCCCGTTCGGGTCCAAAGCAGCACCGGCACGCCGGCGCCCACGTCGAGGAGTCGGGACTCGTCGGGGGTCGGCATGCGTGTGGCAATCTCATCGAAGTAGCCGACCTGCGCAATCCCGGCGGCCGCCAGGTAGCGAGTCGTGCCCTCCGCGATGTCCCCCGGCTCGGCGAGGCGAGGCGCCTCCTTCACAAGCCAGTCGGGGTAGTACGTCGCCTGGGTGGACCACGGCACATCATCAACGAAGCGGTGGCAGAACCGCAGAACCGTCGTCGAGCCAACATCGACCTTGAGGCGCCCGGCAATGTAGTCCGTTGCCGGCGTCACCTCGACCCGAAACGTCTGCGTCGGGTGACGCCCAGCGTTGGTGACATCCGTGTTGTAGGCGTCGCCGTTCTGCGGAAACGTCAGGTTCTCGAAGCGGGAAGCATTCAGCTCAAAGACCTCATGCTTGCGCACCTCGTAGCCCAGGCCTTGGCTGGAAAAGATCAAACCCTCACTGACCAGCGCGTTCAGGCCTGAGCGGACCGTGTTCCTCGACGCCTCGAACCGAGTCGAGAGTTCGCTCTCGGAAGGCAGGCGAGACCCCGGCGGGTAGACGCCATTGTCGATCTCACGACGGAGGGCGTCAGCCACCTGACGGTACTTCGGCTGCTTGTTCATGGCCCCATCATGACGCACTCGCTCAACTTGTTGGTACATGTGGGCCCCATTCCCTTGACGACTCACTGTCCGTGGGTGCAGCATCACTGCATCAGCTTGTACCAACAAGTTGAGCAAGCGGTGCAGAGGGGTCAAGTATGCCCCGCCCTGCCTCGCCTAACGCACGACTTGCAAGACCAGGAGCCCCGCAGCGGACGGGGGGAGGCGGCCCGGCGCCTTGGCATTCACCGGAGGGCTTAGACCGAAAGGTCATGTCTCCATACGCCTTCGCCAGGTCCCAGACCTGAAGGAGACACACGCACTGCTCAGCCCTCCGCGCCGTTCTCGGCGCGGCCGGTTGCCTCCCCTGCCCGTCTCGCACGGGCGGGGTCGAGGGGAGCCGGATTGGTTCCACCCCCGAATGCAGTGCAGCCCCCGGCGTTGGAGCGCCGGGGGCTGCTGTTCGGGTCCCGTTCCTCTCTCGAAGGAGCAAGACCCATGAAGTCCATCGCTGCACTTCAGAACCGTGTTACCCCGTGGTCCGACGGCTTGGAGCCGTCGGACCAGGAGCTGGACGCAATCGAGCAGGAGATGCCGCTGATCCTGGCGCGCGTCGACCTGCTCGACGCGCAGATCATGACGATCGACCGCACCCCGACCGAGGTGGACGAGCGTCGGATCCGCCGGGCCCGCAACCGGGTCCTGGCGGCCCGGCGGGACCTGGCCAACCGCACCGCCGGCTCGACGGGCTCGGGGGACGCGGCATGAGCAGGCAGATCTTCGGAGCGCAGATGTCGCTGCGCTGCTGCGGCCCGACGTTCCCGGGTCGGACGGGCCGCCCGTGTTGGCAGTTGTACGTGGCCCAGACCGGGCTGGTCAGCGAGTGGCCCACCTACACGTGGCCGACGTCCACGGAGGTCCCGACGGTCGGCCGGCGGCTCGATGCGCTGACGGAGCTCGGCTTCACCCCGGCCGAGGACGCCGAGTGGGAGTGGACGGAGCACGTCGGCCCGGACTACCACCAGCACCCGGCCCGGGTGCTCCTGCTGGCTGCGGTGAAGGTCCGGCCGCTGGAAGGCGGTGTGGCATGACGTACGGCGCCCGTCTGGCGAACTCCTACTTCGGTGAGTGGGAGATCTACATCGTCATCGAGGGTCACTCCGACGACTGGCCCCTCCACTGCTTCGGCCGCACCGCGCCGACCCCCACGCTCGCCGAGCGCACGGCCGCCCTGGCCGGCCTCGGCTACGAGGCCGTGGACGGCGCAGCCTGGGAGTGGATCGAGATGGACAACGACGACACGAACGCGGTCGAGTTCCGCGGCTCGTTCGAGGTCCGCCCTATCGGGGAGGCGCTGTGAACCGCACCGCCAAGTGTGCTCTCGTCCTCGCGCTGGTGGTTGTGGTCGGCATGGCCTTCCGGGTCTCCTGGAACGCCTTGCGGGACGTCGCCAAGACGATCGGTGCGGACGACGCGGCGGCGAACCTCTATCCCTTCGTGGTCGACGGTCTGATGGCCTTGGCACTCGTCGCGGCCCTCGTGCTGACCGGCGACGCCCGCAGGTTCGCCCTGCGGGTCCTCGCCGCGTACACGCTCGCCTCGCTGGTCCTGAACTACGTCCACGGATTGGTTCCCGCCCTCCACAGCGAGGCGGTCGACTGGGGTCGACTGGCCGACTGGGATCCCGCGAACTGGGCGCTCGTGCTGCTGGCGACGTCGCTTCCGGTCGGGTCGATCTACTTCGGCTCCGACCTCGTCGCCAAGGTCCTCCACCACCGACCGGCGATCGAACCGGACCAGCAAGAATCCACCCACACCCCCGTATATCGGTCCACCCCTGAGCAGGACGAACCCCCCGCCGAGCAGCCCGAGCCGCAGGAGGAAGTGGACTCTTCCCCCGCCGCACCGATCGAGGCGATCGAGACCCGACCGCAGCTCGCCGTGGCGGCCGAAGTCACGCATCCTCGTCGGGCGACCGGTCGAGTACCCGCCGCCGCCCGATCGACCCGACCGACCCGGACGGAAGCCGAGCTGCTGGCGGAGGCACGCAGCCTGACGGAGTCCTGGCCGGTCGACAAGCTGACCGGTGAGGGGATCCGCAAGGCACTGCGTACCTCGCCGGCGAAGGCCCGGATCGTACGGGAGACGTTGAAGGCGGAGCGCGAACGCGACGCGGCCGCGGCGGTGACCGGATGAGCCTTCGGATCGGTTCGCTGTGCACCGGCTACGGCGGCCTGGACATGGCCGTCCAAACCGTCCTGGGCGGCTCTCCCGTATGGGTCGCTGACAACGACCCGGGCGCCTCGCGGATCCTGGCCCACCACTTCCCCACCGTGCTGAACCTGGGGGACCTGACCGTCGTCGACTGGCACCAGGTCGAGCCCGTCGACATCGTCTGCGGCGGGTATCCGTGCCAGCCGTTCAGTTCCGCCGGCAAGCGCAAGGGAGTCGCCGATGACCGGCACATCTGGCCCCACATCGCCCGTGCCCTTGGCGTTCTTCGACCCCGCTACGCGGTCTTTGAGAACGTCGCAGGGCACCTTTCCCTCGGATTCGACACCGTCCTCGCCGACCTTGCCGCCCTCGGGTTCGATGCACGGTGGGCTTGTGTACGCGCGTCGGACGTCGGTGCCGCCCACCAGCGCAACCGGCTCTTCCTCCTCGCCTGGCCTGCCGACACCCAGGGCTCGGGACGCGAAGGGCCGGGGCTTCCCGGACGGCCTGCCGGCCGTCGCCTCACTGCTGCCCACCCCCTCGACGTCGGAGGCGGCCGGCACCGGCCACGCGGCACAGGGCGGGATGAACCTTCGGCACGTGGTCTCGCTGCTGCCCACACCGGTGGTCGGCGACTCCAAGGGCGCCCGGCAGGCGACAGCCCGGAATCCGCGCAGCAGTTCACCCACGCTGTCGGACCTGTCGTTCGCGAAGCTGTTGCCGACGCCGAGGGCGACGGACGGCAGCAAGGGCGGGCCGAACCAGCGGGGCAGCAAGGGGGACTTGACGCTCCCCTCGGCGGCCCACCGGATTGGGGCTCCTACGCCCCCGCCATCGCCAGGTGGGAAGGCGTCGCCGGACGCTCCGCTCCCCGGCCAACTGACTCTCTGGGACGACTGAGCCCGCCCTTTGTCGAGTGGCTGATGGGTCTGCCCGCCGGCCACGTCACCGACGTCCCCGGCCTCTCCCGGACCGCCCAGCTCAAAGCACTCGGCAACGGCGTCGTCCCCCAGCAGGCCACCGCCGCCCTACACACCCTCATGAACGCCGACGAAGCGGCCGCGGCCGCCTGAACCCCTTCCGAAGGGAGACGCTCGTGAACCACCTGCCCGAACCCGCCCACGTCGTCCGGCTCCCCGACGGCACCCACGTCTACGCCGACCAGATGCCCGCCACCCTCCAGGGCCCGCAGGTCGTTCACCAGCACATCCACCAGGCCGCCCCTGACCGGACCGTTCAGCGCCTGGCGCTCGGTTCCGGGATCGGCGCCGGAGCCGTCGCGGCCGGCGTGTACTTCGGACCGCTCCTGATCGCCGCGCTGACCGCGATCGCTGCGAACTTCGCGTTCCTGGCCTTCCTCGCGCTGATCCTCGGTTGGGGTGTCCACACCGTCGTGAAGTCGATCGGCGGCTCCCACGGCGAGGCCGCCGTGAAGAACGTCGGCAAGGCCGCCAAGCTCGCCCGCCGCCGTCGCTGACGGCTGCCCGATCCACCCGCCACGGCGGGTGGTGAGGGGAGCCGGACAGACCGGCCCGCGGAAGGAGTCCCGTGATGGCGAAGGACCCGAAGTTCACCGCCAAGGAGATCACCCAGCTCGGCTGGTACACGGCCCGGATGGCCAAGCGCGGTATCGCCGGGGAGAACGTCCACCTCGGCGACCTGCAGAAGAAGGTCGACCGGATCATCGACGGCGCCCGCGACCGCGAGGCCCAGNAACGTCCACCTCGGCGACCTGCAGAAGAAGGTCGACCGGATCATCGACGGCGCCCGCGACCGCGAGGCCCAGCAGGCCGCCGACGCCGCCGAGGGCGAGAAGGCCGCCCGCAAGGCCCGCGCCAAGAACGGCAAGACCCGCAAGTAGCTGTGCCCCGGGGCGGCCGCCCCTTCTCGCCAAAGAACGCCGGCCGCCCCGGGCCCTACCCACCCCGCCAGTCAGCGAGAGCAGGAGTTCTCAGCATGACCGATTCCCCGACCACGCACCTGCGGGCCGTCCCGGACGAGGATGTCGAGCCGGTGATCCCAAAGATGGTCGACAACCCGGACCTGCCCGACCCCAAGATGCGTGAAGAGAAGCGCAAGCCGGTCGTGGCCGGGTGGCTGACCAACCGGCGGGACTTCGCCGCCACCGCCCGGCACGCCGGCGCGAACCTCGGCTACGCCACCCTCTTCCACGGCGTCCGCCTGCCCGTCTACGCCGCCCGGCTCGGCATCCGCTCCCCGCGGGGCGCCTGCCGGTTCATCGCCTCGACCAACCGGTGGGTGTGGGACCGCGAGGCCGCGCCGCTGCGGGACTTCGCGGTCCGTACCGAGGACGTCGACGAGTACATGCGCTTGGCCAAGCTGCGCCAGGGCCGCATCCGTCTGCGCGGGCTGGTCACCCTCGTCGCCGCCGTCTTCGGTGTTGGTTTCGCCCTGTGGCTGTACGTCCTGGCCCCCGTCTACCTGTACGCGTTCGCCGCCGGCGGCGTGCTCCTCCTTGGCCTGGCCGGGCAGCAGCCCGACGCCCCGGTCATCGGCCCGGCCGTCCTGAAGACCGAGCTGCAGAAGATGACCGGCTCGATCGTGCTGCGCGGTCTGGACAGCATCGGCAACGCGAAGATCTCCGCCGCCATCAAGAAGGGCGGCGACATGAACGGGCTCCGCTTCACCTCGGAGATCGTGAGGGACGGGCCCGGCTACCGCGCCGACCTCGACCTCCCATATGGCGTGACGCCCGAGGACATCATGGAGGCCCGCAAGCCGCTCGCCTCCGGCTTGCGCCGCAAGGTCGGCTGCGTCTGGCCGTCGCCGGATCCGACGGAGCACGAGGGACGGCTGATCCTGTGGGTCGGGGACAAGCCGATGAACGAGACCACCAAACCCGCCTGGCCGCTCCTGAAGTCCGGTCAGGTGGACCTGTTCAAGCCGGTCGTGTTCGGCAACGACCAGCGCATGCGGGACGTGTCCGTGACCCTCATGTTCGCCTCCGTGGTCGTCGGCTCCATCCCCCGCATGGGCAAGACGTTCCTGATGCGCCTGTTCCTGCTCATCGCTGCCCTCGACCCGCGGGCCGAACTGCACGCGTTCGACTTCAAGGGCACCGGCGACTTCGGCGCCCTGGAGCCGGTCTGCCACCGCTACCGCGCCGGCGAAGAGGGCGAGGACATCGAGTACGTCGTCCAGGCCCTGCGAGAGCTGAAGGACGAACTGCGCCGCCGGGCCAAGGTCATCAAGTCCCTGCCCCGCTCGCGCTGCCCCCAGTCGAAAGTCACGCCCGAACTGGCCTCGGACAAGACGCTCGGCCTGCACCCGATCGTCATCGCCCTGGACGAGTGCCAGGTGCCGTTCGAGCACGACAAGTACGGCCAGGAGATCGAGGACATCTGCGCCGACATCACCAAGCGCGGCCCGGCCCTGGGCATGGTCGGCATGTTCGGCACCCAGCGGCCCGACGCCAAGTCCCTGCCTACCAACATCTCCGCGAACGCCGTCCTCAGGTTCGCCCTCAAGGTCATGGGGCAGCCCGCCAACGACATGATCCTCGGCACGTCCATGTACAAGGCGGGGTACCGGGCGACGATGTTCTCCCGCTCCGACCGCGGCATCTGCTGGATGGCTGGCGAGGGAGACGACCCCCGCATCGTCGCCTCAGCGTTCGTCGACGCCGTCGGAGCCGAGCAGGTCGTGACCCGTGCACGGAAGATGCGTGACGAGTACGGCAACGTCACCGGGCACGCCATCGGCAAGGGCCCCGAAGCCACCGCCGGACTCGACATCCTCGCCGATGTCCTGGCGGTGATCCCCGCGGACGAGGACGCGGTGTGGTGCGAGCGGATCGCCGCCCGCCTCACCGGCTTGCGCCCCGACGCGTACGCGGGGTGGAAGGGCGAGAACGTCACGGCCGCCCTCAAGCCCTGGGGCATCAAGCCCGGCCAGGTCTGGGGCCAGACCGACGAGGGCGAGGGCAAGAACCGGCGCGGCATCAAGCGCGCCGACATCACCACCGCCATCACTCGCCGTGACGCCGACAGGGCCGCCGCCTGACCCTCGAACCGGTGCTAGACCTAGCAGCCGCCGCCGCTAGGTCTAGCACCCCCGCTAGCACCCCATCACGCCGCTGACCTGCGAACTAGCGTCTAGCGGCCCACCTGCGAAAAGCCCGGAAACCGCCCCAGCCATGGGAAGGACCCCGCATGCTCATCGCTAGCACCGCCCTCATCCTCGCCACCCTCGCCGGTTACACCGTGTTGTGCATGGCCAGCCCCTTCGGGACCTGCCGCAAGTGCGACGGAGAAGGCGCCAAGCTCACCGTCAACCGCGCCGGGAAGATCAAACGGGTCAAGCCCTGCCGCCGCTGCAAAGGCCACGGCAAGCGCCTGCGCGTCGGGCGCCGCCTGCACAAGCAGAGCCGCGAACTCCACCGCGCCGGCGACCGCTGACCCCGGACAGCACAAAGCCGGTGGCCGCCCGCCATAAGGCGGACCCCTCGCCTAGCTGGCGACAGGTTGGCGCGACCACCGGCACTCGAAACCCGCCCACGAGGGGCGAACCGTCCACACCCTATCGCGCCCAACTCCCGCACTGGAGACCAGCCGTGGCCATCACCGTCTCGCTCGTCGCGCTCTTCGGACTCGTCCTGTACTTCCTCCTGCGCTCCCACAGCCTCAGCGCGGGCAGCGCGTTCGTCGCCGCCGGGTTCGGGTTCTTCCTCGCCTCGACCGGCGCCGCGGGCCCCATCAACGAGATGGCCAACGCCATCGTCCATGCCATCCCCAACCTCTAGGGACCACTGACCACTCGCTCCACACCCAAGGCAAAGGGCGGCCCCGTCTCGCCAAAGTCCGGGGCCGCCCTCATCCAGCACGCTCAAAGAACTGGAGACACAAGCATGGCCCACCCGACCGACTTCCCGCGAGACCCCGCCCGTCCGGCCTTACCGCCGCACCTGCGTACGGCGCTGTGGCTCGCCGAACTGGGCCTGCCCGTGATGCCGCTGCGGGAGGGCAAGCAGCCCTTCGGGAACTGCCGCACCTGCACGCGCTCGGCCTGCGGGGACCGGCCCCACATGAAGGCCGCCGGCCCGTGTGAGTGCCCTGCTCCCTGCCACGGCTGGGCCGCCGCCACCGCTGACCCGGACGTGCTCGCCTCACCTGCGTGGGCAGCGGCCTGGAGGAAGGCCACGGCCGTCGCCTATCACCCTGGTGGAGCGGCGCTGACCGTCGTCGACCTCGACGACGCCGACGCGGTCGCATGGGCCCGCCAGACTCTCCCGGCGACCAAGACCGTGCCCACGACGCGCGGAGAGCACTGGGTCTATCTCGGCGCCATGACCTCCCGCAACGACGTACGGCCTGGCGTGGACATCAAGTCCGCAATGGCATACGCGCGCTGGCTCGGTCCTGGCATCGGGACCATGACGCGGTTGCCGGATGTTGTGCGGGCACTCGCGGTCAAAGAGCCCGCCACGGTTCCGGCTGCATCGTGCGCCGTCACGGTGCCTGCACCGCTGGGGGATGCGGTGTGCCGTCACCGCTCGCCCGCCTATCTGGAGCGCGGTATCGCGATGGCGGAGCAGCGCATCAAGGAGGCACCCGGCGCTATCCACAGGACCGTGTACCGGATGTTCCTCGCGGTGCTGTCCGCGCACGGCCAGTGCGGCTGCCTCGCCCAGGCGCACATCGACCGGCTGTTCACCGTGGCGCAGGAGAAGGGCGAGTCGTTGCGGCACTGCGAGGACGCCTGGTCCAACGCGCGCATGAAGCTGGGGATGTAGGCATGCCCGAGGAGGAGAAGACGCCGGCCCGCGAGGTCATCACGGAGTACGCGCAGGCGCACTTCCGGTACTTCCGCACCGCCGACGGGACCGTGTACGCGCAGAAGAACGGCCACCCCGTGGCCCGGCCGATCCGCTCGCAGGGAACCGCGGGCAGTCACCGCCAGGAGCTGATGGTGGGGCTCTTCGCCGACGGTCTCGGTGTGTTCAACGGAACCGCTCTCAAGGAGGCTCTGGACTTGATCGAGGCACTGGCCATGAGTGAGAAGGTGCAGCCCGTCCACATCCGCGTGGCGCCCGGGTTCGACGGTGCGACATGGCTGGACCTGGGCCGCAACGACGGCAAGTCTGTCCGCATCCACCCCACCGGGTGGGACATCCTCACCCCCGACCCGCAGGAAGTGTGCTGGCGGCGCACGCAGCTCACCGGGGAGCTGCCCCTGCCGGCCAAGGACACCGACGGCAAGGGCATCGACCTCCTGATGCGGCTGTGCAACTTCGCCAACGCCCAGACCGAGAGCCTGGTCATCGCCTGGCTCATCGGCTGCCTGGGGCCGTCCGTGCCCGTCCCCGCCCCGTTCCTGACCGGCCCCCAGGGGGCGGGCAAGTCCACCGGCGCGCGGATGCTCCTGCGGATCATCGAGGGCATGAGCAGTGACCTGCGCCGCGCCCCGAAGGACGAGGAGAACCTGATCGCGGCCGTGGCCGCCGGCTGGGTCACCGCCCTGGACAACCTCTCGCACCTGGGACCGGACCTGTCCGACCTCATGTGCTGCATCGTCACCGGGGCCGAGACCATCAAGCGGGCCCTGTTCACCGATGGCGACGTGGTCCGCTCCCGCTACCGCAAGCCGCTGCTGCTGACCGGCATCGACGTGGGCGTCATCCGCCCCGACCTCGCCGAACGGCTCCTCCCGCTCCGGCTGGAACGGCCGAGCGTGCGGCGGACCGAGGCGGAGCTGTGGGCGGAGTTCGAGGACGTCCTGCCGGTCATCCTCGGCTCCCTCCTCGACCTCACGGCCAAGGTCCGGGCCGTGCAGGCCGAAATCCCGACCGACCTGCGCATGGCCGACTTCGCCCACCTGTGCGCGCAGCTCGACGCGGCCACCGGCCTCGGAGCGCTGGGCGCCTACCGGGCCGCCCTGGACGACCTCAACGACGACGTCATCGAAGGCGACCTGCTCGCCCAAACGGTTCTCAAGCACGCCGCCGGCAACGAGCCGGGCCAGGAGGTGCGGATGACTTCGGCCGAGTGGCTGCACGCCATCACGCAGCTCTACACCGGCGAGGACTGCCGGCCCCTGCCCAAGGGATGGCCCACCACCGGCAAGGTCTTCTCCGACCGTCTAAAGCGGCTTCAGCCGACCCTCGCCGCCCGCGGCGTCCTCTTCGACTGGGGCCGCACCAACACGGCCCGCTACATCGAGATGACCCGCCCGGCCGCCCCGCCGCCGGACCAGCAGCAGGCCGCGTTCTAGCCGTCCGGCAATGACCGACCTGCACAAGCAAGAGGAGCACCCGGCACAGGCCGCGCGTGCTCCTCTTGCTGTTCCGGCGGCTTGCCGCCGCTGCACTGGACGTGCCGCGTAGCGGCTCCTCCTTCACGTTCTGAGACGCACCGCACCACAACAGAAACCACCCCTCTTTTTTCCTAAGAGAAAAGACGCTGCGTCACCTGCGTCACGACAGGCAGCCAAACGATCGATGACCTGCGGATACACCGGTGACGCAGACGGCCACCGACTGCGTCACCTCGCGTCACCTGCGTCACCGGCCTGCGTCACGCGGCGCTGCGGGTGACGCAGGCCGGTGACACACGCCGCCCCCTTGCGTCACGGAAAACCGCAGGTCAGACAGCCGAGTGACACAGATGACGCAGTGACGCAGAAATCCGGACCTCGGACAGGCGCAGGCGGCCCGAACCGCGCCTCAGCCCGTGCCCAACTCGCCCAGCACCTGTGCCCCAGCGGGACCAGCAGCCAGGAGGCAGCCGTGTTCACCGTCCTGCCCACGACCCACCAAACGCTCACCGTCCCCGAGGCCATGGCGGCCCTGCGGTACAGCCGCAGCAAGGTCTACGACCTCATCCGCTCGGGAGCCCTGCCCAGCTTCACCGAGGGACGCGCACGGCGTATCCCCGCCGACTCACTGCACACGTACATCCGTAACCGACTTGAGGAGGCTGCCTGATGGCCAAGCGACGCGCTAATGGCGAAGGCACCATCACGAAGCGCAGCGACGGCCGCTATCAGGCTGCGGCTTACGTCTTCCGCCCCGACGGCACCCGCGTCCGAAAGTTCGCCTACGGCAAGACCCGTGACGAGGTCAGCGTCAAGCTCATCGAGATGCAGGACAAGACCCACAAGGGGATCCCTGCCGCCACGTCCACGATGGCACTCGGCGACTACCTCACGTACTGGCTCGCTGCCGTCGCTCCGAACCGCCTGAAGCCCGCGACCTTGAACAGTTACGAGGGGCTGACCCGCCTCTACATCCGGCCGGCGCTCGGGAAGAAGCGTCTCAACCGGCTGTCCCCCGCCGACATCCGACTCTTCCTGACCGACTTCAAGAGCGGGTGTCTCTGCTGCCTGCGAGGAGCGGACGCGGCGCGGGCTGAGGGTGACCGGAACTGCTGCGCCGTGAACCGGTGCTGCAAGCGCAGCCCATCCGCCCGGACCGTCCAGTACGTCCACGCGGTTCTGCGCTCCGCTCTTCAGCAGGCAGTCCGGGAAGAACTCATCGCGCGCAACGTCGCCGGGATCGTGGAGACCCCCACAGTGAAGAGGGAAGAAGTGCACCCGCTGACCGCCGGAGAAACCCGGATGCTCCTCAGGGCTGCCCGCCCACACCGCCTCTCCGCGCTGTGGCTGCTGCTGGTGTCCACGGGACTCCGGCGGGGCGAGGCCCTGGCCCTTACGTGGTCTGACATAGACCTGGCCGCCGGACAGCTCCGGGTGCGCAGAAACCTCCAGAGGATCCGACGTGAGCTGATCTTCGGCACGCCCAAGACCGCCCGGTCCCTGCGAACGATCTCCCTGCCGAAGCGCTGCGTGGAAGCCCTGAAGGCCCACAAGACGGCGCAGGACGAGGAGCAGCTGATCGCGGGCAAGAAGTGGCAGCCGCTCGACCACCAGCCGAGCGGGCTGATCTTCACCACCGCCACGGGGCGCCCGACCGACCCGCGCAGCCTGAATCGAATGCTCACGCTCCTGTGCTCCAAGGCCAAGGTCCGGCGGGTGCGGGTGCACGACCTGCGCCACACCTGCGCCTCACTGCTGCTCGCTCAGGGCGTCGACGCGCGCACGATCATGGAGACGCTCGGCCACAGCACGATCACGATGACGCTCGATACCTACGCCCACGTCATGGAGTCGACCCTGCGCGCAGCCGCCGAGCGGATGGAGGACGCACTGGGGATCGAAGATTCACTCGAAGAGGAGGGTGCGGCTCCCGGCGAGCCGCCGGCCGCCTGATGGAGTTCCGGGGACGTTGATGTCACCCGCTGATGTCAGAAGCCCCCTGGAGAATCTCCAGGGGGCTTCTGGCCTGTGTGCACTCGGCAGGATTCGAACCTGCAACCTTCTGATCCGTAGTCAGATGCTCTATCCGTTAAGCTACGAGTGCTTGGGCTTCCCGGGGTTTTTCGCCCCGTTGGCCTTGCGAGAACAACAATACATGGACCTCGCCGGGACGCGAAATCCATTACCCAAAGCCCGACTGACCTGCGGAAACGCTCCAGACGAAGATCATCCGTATGGGCTCGCGCGAGGGGCGGACAGAGGTCGGGCAAGACTCGGAACCGGCCGGAACACCTCAGCGGGCGCACAGACCCCGGAACGCATCGAAGCCCCGGTCCTGACGGACCGGGGCTTCGATGAACTGCGGAGGCGGAGGGATTTGAACCCTCGATGGGTGGTAAGACCCAAACCGCATTAGCAGTGCGGCGCCATAGACCGGACTAGGCGACGCCTCCAGCACACCCCCGCGTACGAAGGTGCGTGCAGATGATGACACAGGCGCAGGGCCCCTCACCAATCCGGTCCCACGGTACTAGGCGGGACGGGCCGAGGGCAAAGCCTTAAAGGCCCCGCCGCACGCAACATCGGCGGGCCCCCGTCGTTGGTCAGGCGTATGACCCACGGACGACCTGGAGTGCCCCATGCTGCGTCTCGCCGCCTTCGCCGTCACCTCGGCCCTGGCCACCGCTGCCGCCGGGCCGCTGCCCCCACTGCCCCTGGGACAGCTGCTGGCGACGCCCGACCGGCTGACCATGACCATGGCCGACACCGGCAACCGGCAGCTGGACCGGGAGTACACGCTCGAATGCGGCCCCGTCGGCGGTGACCACCCCGAGGCCGAGGGCGCCTGCGCGCGGCTGGACCAGCTCGCCGGGGAGGGCCGCAACCCCTTCGCGCCCGTCCCCCCGGACCGGATCTGCACCAAGCAGTACGGCGGACCTGCCACCGCGCGCATCACCGGAACGTGGAACGGACACAAGGTGAACGCCACCTTCCGCCGGACGGACGGATGCGAAATCAAGCGCTGGGACGACTTGGAACCTCTGCTTCCGAGTGGGCGTTCCTGACCTGGGAGGATGCCCGGAAGGGGCGTCGTCGGGCGCACATCGGCCACCTCGCCGCGGGCCCGTGGCCTTAGACTCCTCCCGTGACTTGCCGGTAGTCGTTGGTCAGGGAGGAAGCTCGTCGTGAGCAGCAGGCCATCACGAGGCGCTGCTCGCCTCGCAGCAATACTCGACGCCCTTCCGGACGCGCTGTTGCTCGTCAACGCCAACGGCACGGTCGTCAACGCCAATTCGATCGCGCTCGAGGTCATGGAGAGCCCCGGCACCGGACTGGTCGGCCGGGGCGTGCTCGACCTCCTGCCCGAGTTCGACTCCAAGCTGATCCCCGGCTCCATGCGCCGGCCCGGCGAGGACGACGGCGGTCGCACCAAACCCAAGCGGATGGTCGCCCGCCGCACCGACGGCTCCGAGTTCCCCGTCGAGGTCACCAGCGCCCACCTCGACGGCCGCGACGCCTACCGCGAGCCGCAACCCGCCTACACCGGTGACGAGCTGCTGATGCTCGTGGTCCGGGACCTCTCGCAGACTGTCGACACCGAGGCCGAGCTGGCCCGCTCCCAGCGGCAGACCGAGATGATCCTGCGCGCCGCAGCCGAGGGTGTGGTGGGCACCGACACCGACGGCCGCGTGGTGCTCGTCAATCCTGCGGCCGCCCAGATCCTCGGCTACCGCGCCACCGACCTCGGCAACCGCGAACTGCACGGCCTGGTCCAGCACTCCCGCGCCGACGGCTCGCCCTTCCCCTTCGAGGAGTCCCCGCTCGCCGACACCCTGCGCAGCGGACGCAAGCACCGCGTGCGCGGGCAGGTGCTGTGGAACAAGGCCGGACAGCCGGTCGCCGTCGACCTGACCACCTCCCCCGTACGGGACGGGGAGCAGCTCGTGGGCGCCGTCATGACCTTCACGGACCGGCGACCCTACGACGCCCTGGCCGCGCGGCACGCGCAGCTGATCGCCGTCCTCGGTGACTCCCTGCGCGGGCCGCTGGACGAGCTGCGCGGTGAGCTGGCGACGCTGGCGGCCGACGACGCCGGACAGCTGTGGCCGGAGGCCAACCAGCTGCTGCACCACCTGGCCGCCGGGTACTCGCGGATGACCACCCTGGTGGACAACGTGCTCGGCTTCCAGCGCCTGGACGCCGGCCGCGACAAGCTCGCGAAGAAGAAGGTCCTGATCAACGGCGTGGTCACGGCCGGTGTCGACGGCGCGGTCGAGCTGATCGGGCCCGGGCGTGCGCAGTTCGCCGTCCACGCGCCGACCATCGAGGCCGAGGTGGACGCCGAGCGGATCTCGACCGCGCTCGCGCACCTGGTCGCGGACGTCGCCGGGGTGGACGCCACCGGCAAGACCCGTCAGGGCAGCGGCTACAGCGACTCGACGATCGTGGTGGCCGCCGCGCAGCGCGGCGATGTCGTACGGATCGAGGTGCGCGGCCCCTACGAGGGCGGCAATCCTGTCCACGAGCCGATCGTCCGGGGCATCGTGGCCGCGCACGGCGGCGTACTGCAGACGGTGGAGGTCCCGGGCGCGCCCGGCGGGGCCTACGTGCTGGAACTCCCGCTCGGTGCGGGTGCCGGGACGGTAACCCTGCCCGATCCGCCGGAGGAGCCCCCGGCGGGCAACGGGACGGACGGCGCCGGGACGGCCGGGGGTGCCGCCCCCGGCCGGGTCTCCGGCGGCCGGCGGGGCCGGCGCGGGGTGGACGCCTTCCTGGAGGACGAGACCTCGGAGCCGCAGGCCGCGCAAGGCGGTCAGGGCGGGGGCGCGCTGGCGCTGCCGTCGGGCCGTCGGCGGGCGGGCGAGGCCGCCCCGCCCCCGGGTCCCGAGCTCGCGCAGTCCCCGGTGAACCCCGCGGGTCTCGGAACCGGGCGCAGGCGCGGCCGGGCCGGTGACGACAGCGGTGAAGGCGCCCCCGAGGGCCAGGGCGGCCCCGGCCGGCCCGTGCAGCCGCAGGGCACCGCCATGCCCGCGCTCCCGCCCGTACCCGCGGTGCCCCCGGTTCCGGTGTCCGAGCACCCCGCCGGCCGACGGCGGGCGCTGGCTCCGGCCGGGCCGGCGCAGCCCGGCGGGCCGGTACCGGCGACGGGGCTCGGCCCGACGCCCGCTCCGGCCCGGCCCATCGCTCCGGAGGGCGGCTTCGCGCTGCCCGCCGGCCCGTCTCCGGTACCTGCCGCTCCTCAGACTCCCGCGGTGGCCGGCACGTCCGTGGCGGTCTCCGAGGGCGAGGGCGGGCCCGACGGCGAGGCACCGTCCGGGCGGCGTGGCCGCCGGGCGCTGGGCGCCCCGGGAGCCGAGCCCGAGACGCCGGCCGCTCCGTCCGACGCTCCCGCCGAGAACCCGACCGGGCGGCGGCGCGCTCTGGCCGGTGCCCCCGCGTGGCCGGCTCCGGCCGCCCGTACCGGTTCCGAGGACGACGGGGCTTCCGGCCAGGTCGCGCTCCCCGGAGCCCGCCAGGCGCAGGACGCACCGGCGCAGGGGCAGGGGCAGGGGCAGGCCGCGCAGCCGATCAGCGTGCGAGCTCTGGGCACCCTCGGCCAGGGCATCGCCGTCGACCCCGCCGCGGCGGGGCCCGCCACGGGTTCCGGCTCCGGCCGCCGTCGCCGGCTCGCCGAGCCCGGTGCGCAGGGCCGGGCCTTCGCGATAGGGGCCCCCGAGGCTGGTTCCGACGAGGGTCCCGAGCCGCTGGACGGCCCGGGTGGTGCGGTCGAGGTCCTCAACCGGCCCGTGCCGCAGCCCGTGGACGACGAACTCCCGCCGGAGCCGCTGGACAACCCGCGCCGGCTCCTGGTGTGGCCGGCGCCCGACGTGCAGACCCAGCAGGCGCTCAGCGACCGCGGCTACCGCCCGGTGGTCGTGCACTCGCGTGAGGAGGTGGACGCTCAGATCGCCGCCTTCCCGGCCGCTCTGTTCGTCGACCCGCTGACCGGGCCGATCACCCGGACCGCGCTGCAGTCGCTGCGGCAGGCCGCCGTGGCCGCCGAGGTGCCCGTACTGGTCACGGCCGGGCTGGGGCACGCCACGCGCGAGGCGGCGTACGGTGCCGATCCGGCCGTGCTGCTGAAGGCGCTGGCACCGCGTGACAGCGAGCAGCACCCCTCGCGGGTCCTGCTGATCGAGGAGCACGACGAGATCGCGACCGCGCTGACCGCGGCCCTGGAGCGGCGCGGGATGCAGGTCGCCCGGGCGGGCGCGGACACCGACGCCGTGGAGCTGGCGACGCGGATGCGGCCCAACCTGGTAGTCATGGACCTCATGCAGGTCCGCCGTCGGCGGGCCGGGATCGTGGACTGGCTGCGGGCGAACGGACAGCTGAACCGCACTCCGCTGGTGGTCTACACGGCGACCGGCATCGATCCGGCCGAACTGCCGCGGCTGGCCTCGGGCGAGAGCGTGCTCTTCCTCGCCGAGCGGGCCACGACGACGGACGTCCAGGGTCGCATCGTGGACCTGCTCGCCAAGATCGGCACCAACTAGCGATCCTGGCCCGATGGCCACCATCAACACGACCGAGCACACCGTCCCCGCCGACAACGGGGAGGTGAACCTGCTCATCGCGCGACAGGTGGAACCGGGGCACGAGGAGACGTTCGAGGCCTGGGCCCACGGGATCCTGGAGACGGCCGCCGGTTTTCCGGACCACCTGGGCTACGGGCTGTTCCGCCCTGCGACGGAGGGCGGGCCGTGGTTCCTGGTTCACCGCTTCCGCAACCAGGCCGCTTTCCAGCGCTGGCAGGACTCCCCGGAGCGGGCCCAGTGGTTCTCCAACTGCCTGGGCCACCACCACACGGAGATAGCCCGGCGGGAACTGCAGGGCATGGAGACCTGGTTCGCCAAGCCGGGTACGACCCGGCCCGCGCCGCCGCGGTGGAAGATGGCGATCAGCTCGGGGCTGGCCATCTTCCCGATCTCGCTCGTCGGCAACGCGGTGCTCGGGCCGTACCTGGTGGATCTGCACTTCGTGCTGCGAACGGCCGCCTTCGCCGTAGTCTTCAGCACGCTGATGACCTACGTGGCCATGCCCGCCGTCAGCAGGCTGCTGCGGCCATGGCTCACGCGGGGCTAGCCACCCGTCGGGGCGGGCGACATCAGGCGATCTTGGTGACTTCCAGTGCGCCGTCCGCGTACTGCTGCCGGATCACCTTCTTGTCGAACTTGCCGACGCTGGTCTTCGGGACGGCGTCGATGATCGTCCAGCGCTCCGGCAGCTGCCACTTGGCGATCGACTGCGAGAGGAACTCGCGCAGCCCCGCGTAGTCCACGGTGGCACCGGGCTTGAGGACGACCGTCGCCAGCGGCCGCTCGCCCCACTTCTCGTCGGGAACGGCGACCACCGCGGCCTCGGCGACCTCGGGGTGCGCCATGAGGGCGTTCTCCAGATCGACGCTGGAGATCCACTCACCGCCGGACTTGATGACGTCCTTGGCACGGTCGGTGAGGGTGAGGTAGCCATCGGGGCTGATGACGCCGACGTCGCCGGTCTTGAGCCAGCCGTCGGCGCTGAACTTGTCCTCGGGCCGGAAGGGTTCGCCGGAGGCACCGCCGTAGTAGGCGTCCGCGATCCAGTTGCCGCGCACTTCGAGCTCGCCGGCCGACGCCCCGTCCCAGGGCAGCAGATCACCGCCGGGGCCGACGAGACGGGCCTCCACACCGGCGGGGAAGCGGCCCTGCGTGATCCGGTAGGGCCACTCCTCCTCGGCGCTCAGACCGGCCGGCGGGTGCGCCATCGTGCCCAGCGGGGAGGTCTCCGTCATGCCCCAGGCGTGGCAGACGCGCACGCCGAGCTTGTCGTAGGCCTCCATCAGGGAGGGCGGACAGGCCGCGCCGCCGATGGTGACCTGCTTCATCGAGGTCAGGTCGCGCGGGTTGGCGGTGACCTCGGCGAGCAGCCCCTGCCAGATGGTGGGGACGGCCGCGGCATGCGAGGGCTTCTCCCGCTCGATCATCTCGGCGAGCGGGGCGGGCTGCAGGAAGCGGTCCGGCATCAGCATGTTGATGCCGGTCATGAAGGTGGCGTGCGGCAGGCCCCAGGCGTTCACGTGGAACTGCGGAACCACCACGAGGGTGGTGTCCTGGTCGGTCAGACCCATCGACTCGGCCATGTTGACCTGCATGGAGTGCAGGTAGAGCGAGCGGTGGGAGTAGACGACGCCCTTCGGGTCCCCGGTGGTGCCGGAGGTGTAGCACATCGCGGCCGCCTGGCGCTCGTCCAGCTCGGGCCAGTCGTAGTTGTCGGAGCGGCCTTCGAGGAGCTCCTCGTACTCGTGCACGCGCACGTTCAGACCGTCCAGCACGGAGCGGTCGCCGATGCCGGCCACGACGACGTGCTCGATGGTCGGCAGGTGCGGCAGCAGCGGCGCGAGCAGGGGCAGCAGCGTGCCGTTGACCAGGACCACCCGGTCGGCGGCGTGGTTGACGATGAAGACCAGCTGCTCCGGGGGAAGCCGCAGGTTCAGGGTGTGCAGGACCGCGCCCATGGAGGGGATCGCGAAGTACGCCTCGACGTGTTCGGCGTTGTTCCACATCAGGGTGGCGACCCGGTCGTCCTGCTGCACTCCGAGCTCGTCGCGCAGGGCGCCGGCGAGGCGGGTGGCGCGGAGGCCGATCTCGGCGAAACTGCGGCGATGCGGCTCTGCCTCCCCGGTCCAGGTCGTGACCTGGGACTTTCCGTGGATCGTCATCCCGTGACGGAGTATGCGGGTGACGAGGAGCGGTACGTCCTGCATGGTGCTGAGCAAAGCGTCCTCCCGGTGAGCGCTGCGGCGCTGCGGCGGCTACGGATGCAGCAGATTCTGCGCACGTACCAGTCGGTCTGTCACTACCCGAGGGTAGAAACCGCTTCGTGTTTCACGTGAAACATCCTCGAAACATCCTCTGGTTTCACGTGAAACATCGCCCGCCTCAGCGGACCGGGGTGAGCTCCGGGTCCTCGCGGAGCTTGCCGAGCGCGCGGGAGACGGCGCTCTTGACCGTGCCCACCGAGACCCCCAGCAGCTCGGCGGTCTGCACCTCGCTCATGTCCTCGTAGTAGCGCAGGACGACCATGGCCCGCTGCCGGTCGGGCAGCCGGGTCACCGCACGCCACATCGCGTCGCGCAGCGCCTGGGCCTCTGCGGGGTCGGAGGAGGGTGCCTCCTCGGTCTCCGGGAGCTCGTCGCACACGAACTCGTCGACCCTGCGCTTGCGCCACTGGGAGGTGCGGGTGTTGACCAGGGTCCGCCGGACGTAGCCGTCCAGGGCACGGTGGTCCTCGATGCGGTCCCAGGCCACGTACGTCTTGGTGAGGGCTGTCTGCAGCAGGTCCTCGGCATCGCACGGGTTGGCGGTGAGGGAGCGCGCGGTGCGCAACAGGACCGTGCCGCGGGTCCGGACGTACGCCGAGAACGACGGGTACGGCGTCGGGTTCGAGGCGAGCGTGCACACAGGCGGGGTCATGTCTCCACGCTAGGAGCGCCCGTCGGCCATGGAATCGCCCGCAGGTGCCGATGGGGGATCCACCTCAGGTTGTAGGAGTAGGGCCACCCCCACCGCCTGAAGGTGGAGGGGGCGGGGCCTGGGCAAGGACCGGGGTCTCAGCCGTCGGCACCGAGGATCAGCCCGGACGTCGGCACCCCGGTGCCGGCCGTGACGAGTGCGTGCGAGGCCCCGGCCACCTGGTTGACGGAGGTGCCGCGCAGCTGGCGGACGGCTTCGGCGATGCCGTTCATGCCGTGCAGGTACGCCTCTCCGAGCTGCCCGCCGTGGGTGTTGAGCGGGAGCGCGTCCGCGGCCACGAAGTCGGCGGCCTCGCCCGGCTTGCAGAAGCCGAACTCCTCCAACTGCATCAGCACGAAGGGCGTGAAGTGGTCGTAGAGGATGCCGACGTCGATGTCGGAGGGCCGCAGCCCGCTGGTGCGCCACAGCTGGCGCGCGACCACATCCATCTCCGGCAGGCCGGTCAGGTCGTCGCGGTAGAAGGAGGTCATACCCTCCTGGCGGCGTCCCGCGCCCTGCGCCGCCGCGGTGATCACGGCGGGGGCGTGTCGCAGGGCGCGGGCCCGTTCGGTCGTGGTGACGACGAGGGCCTGGCCGCCGTCGGTCTCCTGGCAGCAGTCCAGCAGTCGCAGCGGTTCAACGATCCAGCGCGAGGCGGCGTGGTCGGCGAGGGTGATCGGCTTGCCGTGGAAGTAGGCGGCCGGGTTGTTCGCGGCGTGCCGGCGGTCGGTGACCGCCACGTGCCCGAAGGCTTCGGGGGTGAGGTGGTAGGCGTGCAGGTAGCGCTGGGCTGCCATGGCCACCCAGGAGGCGGGGGTGAGCAGCCCCCAGGGCAGTGACCAGCCCAGCGCCGCGCCCTCTGCCGAGGGCTCGCGCTGCTGGACGCCGGAGCCGAAGCGGCGTCCGGAGCGCTCGTTGAACGCGCGGTAGCAGACGACGACCTCCGCGACTCCGGTGGCGACGGCGAGGGCGGCCTGCTGAACGGTGGCGCAGGCGGCGCCCCCGCCGTAGTGGATGCGGGAGAAGAAAGACAGCTCCCCGATGCCCGCCGCCTGCGCGACGGTGATCTCGGGGCTGGTGTCCATGGTGAAGGTGACCATGCCGTCGACGTCGGCGGGGGTGAGCCCGGCGTCGTCGAGGGCCGCGTGCACGGCTTCGACGGCGAGCTTGAGCTCGCTGCGGCCGGAGTCCTTGGAGAACTCGGTCGCGCCGATGCCTGCGATCGCGGCCCGGCCGCCGAGCTGGTCCCGGCTGCGGACGCTCATGCCGCCACCTCCGCGACGACCGTTCCCGACACGTGGTGGCCGATGCCGTTGGCTCCGACGACCCGGATCTCGACACTGCTGCCGAGCACGGCGGTGACGGTGCCGGTGAGGGTCATCGTGTCCCCCGGATAGTTGGGGGCGCCGAGGCGGATGGCCACCTTGCGCAGCACGGCCCGGGGCCCGAGGTGGTCGGTGACGTAGCGGCCGACAAGACCGTTGGTGGTCAGGATGTTCATGAAGATGTCCGGGGAGCCCTTCTTCCGTGCGAGCGCCGCGTCGTGATGCACGTCCTGGTAGTCGCGGGAGGCGATCGCGCCCGCGACGATCAGCGTGCGGGTGACCGCGATCTCCAGCGGCGGCAGCGTGTCGCCGACGTTCATGCCTGATCTCCCTCGGCTATCGAAGCTCCCAGCTCGGCCAGCAGCTCGCTGCCGCAGCCCAGGTAGGCGTCCAGCTGGCGCCCCCACAGGAAGTGCCGGTGGACGGGGTGGTCCAGGTCGGCGCCCATGCCGCCGTGCAGATGCTGGCCCGCGTGCACGACCCGCTTGCCCGCCTCCGAGGCCCACCAGGCCGCCGTGAGCGCGTGCTCGTGCGCCGGGAGCCCCTGGTCGATGCGCCAGGCCGCCTCGTAGGTGGTCACGCGGATCACCTCGGTGTCCATGTGGGCGTCGGCCGCGCGCAGCATGACCCCCTGGTTGGTGGAGAGCGGCCGGCCGAACTGCTCGCGGGTGGAGGTGTACTCCACCGCGCGGGCGAGCGTGCCCGCGCAGACGCCCGCCTGGAGGCCGGCGAAGGCGGTGCGCGCCGCGGCGAGGGTGTGCTCGTAGGCGCCGGCGGAGCCGATGCGTTCGGCGTCGGCCCCGCTCAGGGCCAGTCGGCCCGCGGACCAGGGGGCGGTGGTCTCGACGGGGGACGCCCGCACGCCGGGCGCGTCGGTCCGTACGAGCCAAAGGGCCTGGTCGGTGTCCGGGACCAGGACGTGCGTGGCGTCGCGCAGCCAGGGGACGGCGGGGACGGTGCCGGTGAGCCGGCCGCGTTCAGCAGTGGGCCGGCCGTGCTCGGCGGTGATCCGGCCGCGGGCCGGGAAGGCTCCGGTGGCCACCATCTCCCCGCTGCCGAGCGCGGGCAGCAGGCGGGCCCGCTGCTCCGGGCTGCCGTGGGCGGCCACGGGGAGGATTCCGTACACGCAGGTGGCGGCGTAGGGGACCTGGGCGGTGGTGCGGCCCTGCTCCTCCAGCAGCAGGACCAGCCCGAGCAGGCCGATCTCCTCGACAGCTGCGGTCAGTCCGGCGGCGGTGAGTGCCTTCCACAGTTCGGCGTCGCTGCCGGTGCCGGTGGCGGCGAGGCGTTCGTGGGTGGCGAGGTCGGAGAAGATCCGGGCGGCGAGGCCGGCCGCGGCGGCCTGTTCCTCGGTGGGGTGGAAGTCCATCAGCCCTCGCTCCCGCGGAAGACGGGGAGTTCGAGGTCGTCGTCGACACGCTGGAACTCCAGTCGGACGGGCATGCCGATGCGCACCTTGTCGTACGGGACACCGGTGATGTTGCTGATCATGCGGACCCCTTCGGCGAGCTCGACCAGCGCGACGGCGTACGGCGGATCGAAGGCCGGGAACGGCGGGTGGTGCATGACGACGTAGCTGAACACGGTGCCGTCGCCGCAGGCTTCGACCGTGTCCCAGTCGGGGCTCGCGCAGGTGTTGCAGCCGGGAAGCCAGGGGAAGCGGAGGGTGGCGCAGGAGGTGCATCGCTGGATCAGCAGCCGGTGGTCCCGCACCCCGTCCCAGAAGCCCTGGTTGTCGCGGTTGACCACGGGGCGGGGGCGTTGCACCCCGGTCTTCCTCCCAACGGGTTCGGCTTGCTTCGCCGGCCGTCGTGCGGGGGCGTACTTGAGGATCCGGAAGCGGTGCGTGCCGACGGACTCTCCGCCCGCCCGGACGTCCATGCGGGTCGTCACGAAGTGACCGGTGCCCAGCTTGGTCGTCTTGCGCGGTGACACGGACTCGATGACGGCGTCGAAGGTGATCGTGTCGCCGGGGCGCAGCGGACGGAGGTATTCCTGCTCGCAGTCGGTGGCGACCACGGAGGTGAAGCCGGCGCCGTCGAGGAGGGCGAAGAGCTCGTCCTGGGCGGACGTGCGGTCGGAGTGGCCGGAGAGCCCGCCCATGGTCCAGGCCTGCAGCATGGTGGGGGGAGCGATGGCGTCCGGTCCGGTGTAGGCGGGGTTGGTGTCGCCCATCGCCTCGCACCAGTGTCGGATCATCGGCTCGTTGACCGCGTCCTTGCCGTGGCCGGCGACGGCGGCCGGCTGTCCCTCGAAGGCCGCCAGCAGTGTGTGGAACCGGGCCGCCTCCTCGGCGGCACCGGTCGCGTCCGCCGTCATCGCTTCCTCCCCTTCATGCCGAGCCGCATCATGGCGACGATCTCCCGCTGGACCTCGCTCACCCCGCCGCCGAAGGTGTTGATCTGGGCGGCCCGGTTCATCCGCTCGAGTTCTCCGCCCGCGAAGGCCTCGGGACCGCGTACGAGCGCCTCCTCGCCCACCACCTCCTGGCACATCCGGTACACCTCGACGGTGGACTCGGTGCCGAGGAACTTCACACCGCTGGCGTCGCCGGGGGCCAGGCTGCCGCTGCCCACGTCCTGGACGAGACGCCAGTTGAGGAGGCGTACGGCGGCCAGCCGGGCGTGGGCCTCCGCGAGCCGGGACCGCACCCAGGGCAGGTCGGCGGGCCGCTCCCCGGTGGCCGGGTCGGGGGTGCGGGCGTACCGGAGGGCACGCTCGTAGAAATCCTCGGCCTGCATGCCGATCGCGGCGAGGGCCACGCGCTCGTGGTTGAGCTGGTTGGTGATCAGCCCCCAGCCGCCGTGTTCGGGGCCGACGAGGTTCCCGGCCGGCACGCGGACGGAGTCGTAGTACGTCGCCGTGGTCGTGAGCCCGCCGACGGTGTCGATCGGGGTCCACGAGAAGCCGGGGCCGTCGGTGGGCACGAGGATGATCGAGATGCCCTTGTGCTTGGGGGCCCGGGGGTCGGTGCGGCAGGCGAGCCAGATCCAGTCCGCGTTCTGGGCGTTGGAGGTGAAGATCTTCTGTCCGTCGATCAGCCAGTCGGCGCCGTCGCGGACAGCCCGGGTGCGCAGTGCGGCGAGGTCGGTGCCGGCCTCGGGCTCGGAGTAGCCGATGGCGAAGACAATCTCACCCGCGAGGATCCGGGGGAGGAAGTAGTCCTTCTGTTCCTCGGTCCCGTACTTCATCAGGGTCGGGCCGACGGTGTTCAGCGTGACCATGGAGACAGGAGCGCTCGCGCGGTACGCCTCGTCGAAGAAGACGAACTGCTCGTCCGCTCCGCGGCCCTGCCCGCCGTACTCGACGGGCCAGCCGAGGCCGAGCAGCCCGTCGGCGCCGATGCGGCGGAGCAGTGCCCGCTGGCTGGCGGGGTCGTCGGGGACCCCGTCGGGCAGGAGTTCCCTGAAGTACGCGCGCAGTTCGGCACGGAGCCGCAACTGGCCTTCGGTCGGGGCGAGGTGCACGGCGCAGGCCTCCCGGCATCCACATCGTCGAGGTACCTGACTGTCCGTCAGATCTGCCCGCGGTGTCAAGGTCGGGAAGGGCCGGGGCATGCGCGAGGGCGCCCGCGCTACCGGACCCCAGCCGGTCCGGTCGCAGAAGCGTTCCGCCAGACCGCCGCTTGCGGACATGCCGAAAAGGGCCGCGCCGTCCGGGAACCCCACCGTCTCCCGGGCCTGCGGCCCTGCCATGCCAGGCTTCACGCCCCTGCACGCTCCCCGGCGCAACGCCGGGGTGGTCCATCCGTGCCCCGCTGCCGGGGCACCACGCGGCGCGATCCGCGGTCACGACCGGACCGGGCTCCAGCGCCTGCGTACGTCGCTGCTTCTGCGTTCCTGCTTCGTCCGGACCGCCCGTACAGGACTACGCGGCAAGGGCCAGCGCCTCACGGGCGGCACCTGCTGTACCCATGGCACGTGCGGCGCGGAGGGCACGGGGGGCGGCTACCGCGGGAGGCGTCAGGGTGCGGGCAGCGGTTCCCGGCGCGGCGCCCATGGCTGCGGCGGTGGTCGAGCGCCGGACACCGGGGGTCTTGCCGTGGGCCTCGGCCCGGATGCGCTGCTTCAGGGTCGGCGGCAGCGAACCGCCCCGCATCATCTGCCGCCAGCTCCGCGGGGCCGAGACGGCCGGCCGGCGAACCGGGGTGGCGACGGTGGCCGCGGAGCCGCCGGCGGTGGAGGCGGCGGCCGGGGCCGCCTTGCCACCGAAGCCGAGGGCGGAGAGGACCGCCACGAGGGCGGCGAGGACGGAGGTCCAGATCGACGTGCGGGCGGTGCGGTGAGCCATGACGGAGTGCCTCGATTCGCGATGTTCGGACGGGCGGATCTGAATACATTCGTCATGATGTGGGGGCAACCGCACTGCGCTCATCACACGCGCCGATCTTCTGACAAACACCACTCGGAAGGCCCAATACGGTCTTTCGTCCCGTCTCCCGGCCCCTGTCGGCCGGGCTTCGGGGCCGCCCGGCACCGGGCCCGGCCCGGGGTCACGGCCCCGCACACCGCCGGCCGACCGGCAACCCGAGAATCCCACCGCACGCCCTGCTCCGACCAGGTACGCACGGCCGAGCAGGATGAGTAGGCGTACTCAGGTGGCGGTCCTCGGCAGCTTCGAGACTGGGCGCAGGCCGAACGAAGCGGAACGGAACGGAACGGGGAACGTCATGGTGCGGCGCTGGTCGAAGCCTCAGATGTGGGTGCCCGGTGCCTACCTGGCCCTGGTGGTCGCGATGCTGGTCTACGTCGCGGTCGGCAGCCGGACGGGCGACATCGGGTTCTTCGGAGTCTGGCCGATCCTGGCCACCGCGCCGGTCAGCCTCCTTCTGCTGAGCACGATCGGACCCGCCGCGGACGCCCTGGCCGAGTCGGCCCCGGACATGGGGCCCACCTACGAAGGCTCGCAGCCGCCGCCCGAGCCGCTGCCCACGCAGTTCCCGCCGGAGGCCGCCCCGCACCCCTCGGACTGGGCACCGGACACATCCCTCGACACCAAGCTCGACATGGGGGCCGAATTCGGTTTCTACGGTGCGGTCCTGTTCAGCGCCCTGGTCAACGCCGCGGCGATCTGGGCCCTGCTCCGCTACGTCGCGCGTCGGCGTGACGCCATGAGTACGCAGCTCTAGCGCCGTGAACCTGGCCCAGAGATGGCCCATACGCGCTGGTCCACAGCGGGATGCGGGTGCATCGAGGTGAGACGGGATGAAGAGAGAGGGCGGGTACCCGGTTCGGGTACCCGCCCTGTGACCTGCTACTTCTCTGACCTGGCGGTGGGTGTGGGATTTGAACCCACGGTGACATCGCTGCCACGACGGTTTTCAAGAGAGTGCTGCGAGCAGCGTCTTCGTCGTGCATGACCTGCACGTTCCCCCACCGCCGGGTCACTCACCGCCGCTGGCGGTCCACACCTGGTCCACTAGCCCATCAGATACCGCTGGGCAGGTACTCAGACAGGGCGAGCGTCTGGGTGATCCAGCGCGCAGGCACCTTGGCAGGAGTGAACCTCCGGTGCTGGTGGCGGGTCTCCTCGCCACGCGCGTTGCGCAGCACGCCAAGAGTCGAAGACTCCAGGCAATTGATCAAGCAAGCCCTTGGCAGCGAATAATGCCACGCTCGCCACGCCCGAGCCGGCCAGAACCCAGAGCGTGATGGTCACATCCACTGGTTCCATGCTCCTCTCACCGTCTGACAACGCGTCCGTTGATGGGGACGCGCTCCAAGGGAAGCTGTCCGTCGGAGCTGTCCACCAGTGCCTCGGACGTTCCTGCTGAACTCCGGACAGTCGGCTCACCGCGCCCTAGTCTGAACGGAACTGAGCTGGACAGTTGTGGCCGATGCTGGACGACTCTGGACAGGCGGCGGCAACGAACCATGAGACGGGGCGGGGCGATGGCTGATGACTCCCTGGCGAAACAGCTGGGTCGCTTGCGTGTTCGAGCTGGAAACCCGTCGCTGCGAGACCTGGAGAAGCTCACTGATCGCCAAGGCAGAAGGATGAGCCGGGCCTCTATCCAGGATAAGTTCGCCGGAACTAGTGCACTGAAAATGGTCCAGGTGCTGGCTCTGGTTCGAGCGTGCGCCGACTACGCGCATTCGATCGGCGCTCCGCTTCCGTCTGAAGATACCGACGAGCAAGTTTGGCAAGAAAAGGCAGCACACCCCACTGCGCCCAAAAATCGGCATGCCGTTGAACCGTCACACGAGATGACTCCCAAGGAATCCCAGGATCAGAAGACCGGCGACCCCTCTGATCTAGAGGCGCTAATCCCGCCCCTCGTCAACGCTGGCATGGACGATATTGCAAATCTCGCAAGACAGGGGGCAGGTCAACCCCTAGAAACATGGCTGCCAACTGTCGTTGTTGCACTCGGACACGCACATATGGATTACCAAGGTTATCTCAACTTGGCCGCCCATGCACCACCCGGCCAGATAGTGAAAATCCTCGAATCAATAGCCGAGGACGGTCCCGAAAATATCGGCAACCGATACTTCCAAACTTGCCTGCTGACTCAGCAGCCCTCAGAGATACCCAAGCTCCTGGTCGCACTTCGTCGGGCCGAAGGGGAGCTGAGCCTCTGGTACGCGCACAATTTCGTTGACGCCATTCTCGGCAGAGGCGACTGGCTAGGGGGCACCAGGCCAGATCTGGCCGACGTCCTGCGAACGCTGCGTGCGGCCACACTGAAGGATGATGCCGATAAACTCGCAGAGAATATCGGATTGCATGCATGGCCCAGAATAACATTGGCGACTGCCGGAGCTATTCCTGAAGCCTTCCTTGGGGATCGAGAGCTTATCCTGCATGCAGGATCACAGGGTGGACCGCATCGACTCTTGAGGTTGATCGACTGCCTGAAAACAGAGCAGATTCCGGGAATCGAATCGAACGCGACGCTGGAGTATCTACTGGCAGCGGTACCCAAGGGCAAGCATGCGGATTTCTCTCGCATGCTGGACGACGCCGGAATGCAGTCCGAGGCTCAAAGATTGCTGGAACTGGAAACAGAAATTCCATTCTGACACTCTGACAACTGCAACATACACAGAAAGCACACCCCCGGCCCATATCAGACTCGGGGGCGTGCACGCGTAGGTCAATTAGCGGGTGCTCTTCCCCCACCCACATCTAGCGGTGATCAGCTGCATGCCTTCTCGATGGCCTCGAAGATGTCGGCGTCCGTCTCCTGCTGCCAGGACGGCAGGTCAGGCCAGTCCGCCACGTAGCCCGGCTTCGGCTCCTCGAAGTGCTTGAACATCTGTGCCGTCCAGCACGTCGCGACGAACCGACTCTTCTGCTCGCGGGACAACCTCGACGTGTGGCCACCGCTGATCTCGATGAACTGCCGGACCTGGTCGTAGACCGAGCCTGCGGCCTCGCGCTCCCACTGCGGGGTGTCTTCCCACGGGATGACGTAGCCGGCCTTCGGCTCCCCGGGGAAGTGCTGGTGCACTCCCGCGATCCAGGTTTCCCGGAACAGTCGTGCGCCTTCGGTCTGCGACATGCCTACCCCTCTCGTCACGGCGTGCTCAGCGTGGCGATCTCCGCCCCCAGATCCGCTACGCGGTGGTCGCGGCTCAAGGGACCGAACTCGTCGCACAGGGCTTGGAGTCTACGGGCGACGTACCCGGATGCTGAGGCTCGGGCCAGGCTGACGGCCTCCCGCCCGTACGCAAGAACCTGGTCGGGATCACGCCGCTTCGCTCCGATGGCGGCCAGGCTGGTCAGCACTGCGCCCCGGCGCCTATACGACTGCCCCGAGGCGAGGGCCGTCTGGGCCAATGCGGCCTTCAAGGTCGCCTCCGCCAGGTCCAAGCGGCCGAGCTGCACGTACCGTGCTCCGCGTTCCTCGGCCAAGCGGGTGCCGTCGAAGCGGAGCCATCCGCCGTTCGTGCTCTCCGCGGTGAGGTCCCTGACCTTCTCGGCCTGGTCCAGCGCGCGTTCGCACGCTGTGAGGTCCCCAAGGCCGGCGTACGCCTCCGCTTGGACCGACGCGACCCAATGCCGCGTCGAAAGGTCGTTGTCCCCTCGACCGGCCAGCCGTTCGGCCACACCCAGCATCTGCGCCGCCTGGCGGTAGCGCTGCTCGGACATGTCCACGTAGGCGTGGCGTACGAGGGCGCAGGCCCACAGGTCGTACGCGCCCGCGTCCTTGCTGACCGAGGCCGCGAGCGAGTACGAGGCTGCGGCGTCGGTGTACCGGTTCCCGTCGAAGGCGACTTCGCCGGCCATCTGGAAGAGGTCGGCCGCTGCGCTCAGGAGGGGGCGGGAGCTGCCTCGGCTGGCGGCCAGTGCTTCGTTCAGGGTCGTCAGCTGGTCACGGATGACGGGGTAGACCGAGCCTTTCGAACGCGCCAGTTGGTAGACCTGCCACAGGTGGCTGTTCATCCGCTCGAAGTCGGCGGGCATCCCCCTCAGCACCCCATCGGTGAGGGCCTCGGCCTCGCCGACCGGTAGGGCCGTCAGGGCCCCGCTGACCGTGAGGACCCTCGGAGCCCTCCGCGACGTCCGCCGCGCCTGGCGCCTCGCCCAGGCCGACGCCGCCCGCGCCCGCGCCCGCGCCGGCCACCCCGCACCCAGCCCGGACACCGTGCTCGTCACCGAGTCCTCCTGGGCCTACCTCGCCTCCGGCTACCGCCCCGGCGAAGAACTCCTCGCCGCCCAGACCCGCCACGACATCAACCAGACCCGTGCCGACAAGGAACGGGCCAAGACCGAAGGGGAGGTCTGGCAGTGACCGCCGCACCGACCACCCGCATGCTGACCATGGTCGAAGCACTGGCCGAACTGCGCATGTCGCGGGCGGCCTTCTACCGGCTCCGCGCCGCCGCGGGAACGCGCCCCGCTGCCTCAAGCTCCCGAACGGGCAGATCCGCATCCGCCGGGCCGACCTCGACGCATGGTTCGAGGGCTGCGAGGTGCCCGCATGCTGACGTACGACGTACAGATCTGGGGCATCCGCAAGCGCCCCGACCGCGCTGCGGCCTACCAACTCCGCTGGCGGGTCGGCGTGCAGCCGTTCTCGAAGAGCTACAAGATCAAGGCTCAGGCGGACGGCCGACGCTCCGAGCTGCTGGCCGCGCTCCGCAAGCGCGAACAGTTCGACACCGAAACCGGCCTTCCGGCCTCGGAGGTGCAGGCGGCCCAGTCCCCCACCTGGTTCGCACATGCCCGGGAGTATGTGGCGATGAAGTGGCCGAACGCTTCAGCCAAGCACCGCGCGAGCATCGCGGACGCCCTCGCCACGGTCACCCCGCGCCTGGTGAAGGACAACCGCGGTGCCCCCGCTCCCCGGGTTCTGCGGACCGCCCTCTACTCCTGGGCCTTCCGCCTCGTCCTCGACCAGGACGGCGAACTCGTGGCCCGGATTGATGCCGAGGAAGCACCCGAAGCCATCGTGGCGGCCCTCGACTGGATCGGCCGGAAGTCCGTGGACATCTCGGCCCTGAACACACCGACGGTCGTGCGGTCCGCACTGGACGCGCTGGCCCGCAAGATGGACGGGACCGCTGCGGCGGACAACACGGTGAACCGCAAGGTGCCCGTGTTCAGCAACTGTCTACGCTACGCCGTCGAGCTGGACCGCCTGCCCTCCCTGCCCCTGACCAAGGTGGACTGGACGGCACCCGAGACGGACGACGAGATCGACTTCCGATACGTCCCCGGCCCGGCCCTGGCCCGCAAGCTCATCAACGCCGTGGGCGAGCAGGGAGACCGTGGCCGCCACCTCAAGGCGTTCTTCGGGTGCCTCTACTACGCGGCCACCCGCCCCGGCGAAGCCGTGAGCCTGCGCGAATCGGACTTCACCCTGCCCGAGGAAGGCTGGGGCCAAGTCATCCTGTCGTCCAGCTCCCCGCGCGTCGGATCCGGCTGGACCGACTCGGGGGAGTCCTACGACTCCCGGGGGCTCAAGAAGCGTGCCCGGAAGGCCACCCGCGAGGTACCGATCCCGCCGGTCCTGGTCCGTCTGATCCGCGACCACATCGCGGAGTTCGGCACGGCCGAGAACGGCCGACTCTTCCGCGCGGCCCGTGGGGGCGGCCTCTTGAGCAAGGAGTACGGCGACATCTGGAAGGCTGCTCGCCGGGCCGTCCTCACCAAGCAGGAAGTCAAGACGCCCCTGGCCGAGGTCCCTTATGGGCTTCGCGCCGCGTGCGTCTCCCTCTGGCTGGAGTCCGGCGTCTCCCCGGCCGAGGTCGCCCGCCGTGCCGGCCACAGCATCGCCGTGCTGTTCCGCTTCTACGCCAAGGCCATCCGCCGCAACCAGCACCACGCGAACCAGCAGATCGAGAGGGCCCTGAACGACGACAGTGACCCGTAGGTCAACCAAGGCACTGTAGGAAGTCCTCCGCAGCAGCCCCCTCCCTCCTGGCAACGAAGGCCCGCGGCGGAGGCATGCGGCTCGTTGGACGGGATTTCGTACCGGGTAGCCGGGTGACGATGGGACCAACCCGACTTCAGGGCGTGACCAGCGTCACATGCAACAAGTGACGGCGGGCGGACACTAGTGAGTGTGGACCAGCAACTGTTCGCGGAGCTCTACGACGCGCATGCCCAGGCGGTGTACGCGCATGTCGTCCGCATGACTTCCGACCGTGCGGGGGCGGATGACATCGTCTCCCTCACGTTTCTCGAGGCTTGGCGATTGCGGGGGAAACTCGACGAAGTCACAAATCATCGCGCCTGGCTGCTCGGGGTCGCCACCAATGTCATACGCAACACCCGTCGGGCCGCGCGGCGACACAGCGAGGCGCTGACGCGCTTACCCCTACCCGATGCCGTCCCGGACCCGGCCGACCGAGTGGTGTCCCGGATCACGCACACCGCGGAGGCTTCCGCAGCCCTGGCCGCATTGGACCAGCTCCGACGTGCCGACCGTGAAGTCATCGTCCTGTCCGTCTGGTCCGGGCTCAGCCATGGCGAAGTGGCAAAGGCGTGCGGTGTCAGTGAATCGACCGTTCGCTCCCGGCTGTCACGGGCACGCAGCCGCCTTCGCAAACTCACCACCGCCAGACTGGCCGCGGACCCAGCCGGGGGGCGTGCGTCCGCGTCTCGCACCGCACGGGAGGGACACCTGTGAACGCCGCTGATGGCGCACGGACCGAACGATCCGAGCACGACGAACTCCTGCGGCGCCTGGACGGGATCTCCGATGGGGACCTGCCCTTCCGCGCCCAGCGCCCGATCAAGGAGCATCTGATGCGTGAAATCGCACAAGCGGAGCAGACCACGCGCCGGCGGTCCAGGCGCCCCCTGTTCCTTTCCCTGGGGGTGGTGGCGGCAGCATGCGCGGTGGCCGTCACCTTCACCCTGAGCGGCAAGAATCCGGAGGAACCCGCCAAGGCCGCCCGCCCTGAGCCTGCGGCCGTGCAACTCTTGGACCGCGTCGCCTTGGCGGCCGGATCCGCGCCGGCCCCGGTGGTGCGCGACGGGCAGTTCCTGTACACGAAGACCGTCGCACGGTCCGTCACCCTCTCCGAGATCCCGGGCGGAGGAGGAAAGATGGAGAAGATCCCCACAGACGATTCGGACGAATGCTGGTTCTCGGTCGACGGCTCGGCGGGATGGACGAAGCGCACCGTGCGAGGGTCCGAGACGTTCCCCCCCGAGGGTTCGCCGAATCTAAACGACCCCACGTATCGATTCCTCGAGTCGCTGCCGACCGATCCCGACCTGCTGTTGAAGTTGATCTACGATGACACGCGCAAGCAACACGGGGACGGGTCCGGTTCGACCACCGGACCCGATCAGCAGGCATTCGTCGCCATCGGCGATCTTCTGCGGCAGTTCCAGGCGCCGCCCGGTTTGAGCGCGGCGCTCTACCGCGCGGCAGCGCGCATTCCGGGTGTCGTCCTGGTCCCCGAGGCGAAGGACGCCGCGGGTCGAACGGGTGTCGCGGTCGCGCGGGTCCACGACGACGAGCGTACCGAGTGGATCTTCGACAAGCAGAGCCTGCGGCTCCTGGGTTCCCGCACGGTCATCCTCAAGGACAGCTCCTGGGGCAAGGCTGGCGAGACAGTGGACACGCGGGCCATCGTCGCCCAGGGAGTCACGGACCGCGCCGGACAACTACCGCGCGAATAAAAGGCGTTCGGGCCAAAGATCCTGCGATCCTGTCCGACTCGCCGCCAATTCGAACATCTATGTGATCCTCGCCACGTGCGGCTCTCCGGTCAAGTCGTAGCCTCCTGCACGCGCAGTCACACAAGTTGTGACTGCGCGTGCAGTGTTTAGGCAGAGCCGCCAACGGGCGGACAATCAGGGGGAGGACCGATGCGTTCACTACGTGTCGCTATTGCTACGGGTGCCGCTCTGGGTGCCATCATCATCACCGCGCCGGCGGCCAATGCCACGACGCCTGCTCCGACGACGGTGGCGCCGTCGGCCGGGGTGCTGAGCCCCGCCGCTGATGAACAGGCGCGCAAGGATGCGCAAACGTCCAAGCCGATCTTCGCCACATACAAGGGCAAGCGGATCAACCTGACCGAGGGGTGGCAGGGGGCTCAGATCTGTGTTGAGACGCTGAACCTCGAAGTCAAGTGCTTCGACAACCAGGCCGAAGCGGACGCCAGCCTGGTCAAGGACAACGCCGCAGTGGCCAAGAAGGCGACGGAAGAAGCACGGAAGCTCGGCGTCAAGGCGGCCCAAGAGGCTCCGGCGTCAGTAAGGGCCGCCAGCGACTGCGGGTACGGATGGGTCTGCGTTTGGCAAGACATCAACTACACGGGTCGCAAGCTTCAGTGGAGTGCCAGCGGCCACAAGAAATTCGCTGACTGGGACTTCCGCGACAAGGCCACCTCGATCTGCGTCGCTCGACCGACCTACGGGGCAACCCTGATCGACTACCGAGACTTCATGGTGGACCCCACCATGTCCATAGGGGCCACAAACTGCCACAACCTGACCAATATCAGCTACGTCCACGGTGGCACCTGGAACGACAAGGCCGACGCGATGGACATGTAACAGCCTTCACCGCTCGAACCGTCGACAGATAGTCGCAACAGTCACCACAAGGGGCGCCCCGGTGCGGGCGCCCCTTTCGCCTGCCCGCGTATGTGCAGGTCAGCCACCTGCGGACCAGTGAGCCGTGGTCCACACCTGGTCCACAGCCAATGATCCAAAACGGTACACGGGCGAATCAAGGTGAGACAGGGCACATGACGAAGGGGCGCCCCGTTCTCGGGACACCCCTTCTGATCAGCAGCTTCTCTGACCTGCTGCGGTGGGTGTGGGATTTGAACCCACGGTGACTCGCGCCACGACGGTTTTCAAGACCGTTCCCTTAGGCCGCTCGGGCAACCCACCTGGCCGGTACAGAGTACCGGCCGGGCGGGGGTGACGGGGCGACTGTCGGATCAGGAGGCCTGCGCCTTGTCGTAGGCGGCCTTGGCCTCATTGCCGAGGTACGGGCCGTACATCCGGTTCGGCAGGAAGGTGTAGCCGAAGCTGTTTACCGAGACCTGGGTACCGAGGCCCGTGGCCTCGTTGAAGTCCTGGAACCAGGGGCCGCCGCTGGAGCCGCCCGTCATGTTGCAGCCCAGGCTGTGGTCCTTGGTGAGCAGGAAGTCCTTGCCGCTGTTGCCGCTGCAGTAGACCAGCTTCGTTCCGTCGTACGGGGCGGCCGCGGGGAAGCCGAAGGAGTACATCTTCTTGTTGTAGCCGCCGTTGAAGAGGACCCCCTGGGCACCGACGGCCTGGCTGAGGGTCTGGCCGTTCAGCGGGGCGACGACGGCGAGGCCGACGTCCATGTTCATGTCCTCGCTGGCCGCCCACTGGTCGGTGGCGAAGGTCTTGGTGGCCGGCCACTGGCCGTAGGGCGCCGACCCGTTGTTGTAGGCGGGCACGAAAACCCAGTTCGTGTGCCACGCGCCCTGGTACTTCACGCAGTGGCCGGCCGTCATGACCGTGCTGCCGTTGGCGCTGGTGATCGAGTTGCCGGAGCAGGAGGCGGTGCGGCCGCCCATCGTGAAGAAGACCCGGCCCGAGGTCTTCACGACCGCGCCGCCGCCAGTCCAGGCCCCGCCCGCCTGCGGGAACGCCGTGGGCGATACGGCGGACGAGGCGGCCGTCGGGGCGATGGCGGTGGGAGCCGCCGAGCCGGCCACCACGGCACGGGCGGCGCCGGGCACCGCCGTCACGTCGAGCGGGGTGGCGGCCCGCATCCGCTCGGCGGTCCAGAAGCCCTGGGTCTGCTGCGGCCGGAAGGACGTCGGGGTGTCCGCCGCGATCGAGGGGGTGGCCGCCGTCAGGACGCCCGCGACCAGGGCGCCCGCCGAGAGCAGGACGGACAAGGCCGTGCGATGACGATTCACGCATGACTCCTTCTGCCGTGCCCGGACCGGTCGGAGCCGGGCAGGGTGGGGGTGAAGAGCGGTCGGTGCGGATCGGCTGTGCGTGGTGCGTCGTACGTGGTACGGCTTGCCGGGGCAGAGTGGCACGGCCCCGCGTCAATGTCAGCGGGCAGTCGGAACGTTCGGTCGGTTCCGGCCACGAAATGGCCAACTCCCGGCCGTTGCAGCGTCATACGGTGAGAACAACTCCCGCGTACGAGACCCCGGCGACGACCACCCACGCCCCGAGACCCAGGGCCGCCGCGCGGCCCCCGGTTCGCGCCAGCGTCGGCAGATGGACCGCGCTCCCCAGGCCGAACAGGGCAGCCGCCAGCAGGGCCTCCTGCGCGGTGTGCGCCCACTGCAGGGCTACGTCGGGCAGCACACCGGTAGCGCGCAGCCCGGCCGCGGCCAGGAATCCGGCCACGAACATCGGCACCGGTGCCGGCCGGCGCCCCGAGGGGGTGCACACCCCGCGCCGCCGGGCCCGTACCGAGAAGGCGACCGCCGCCACCAGCGGAGCGAGCAGGGCCACCCGCATCAGCTTGACCAGCACCGCCTCGCCCAGGGCGTCCGGGCCCGCGGTCTGCGCGGTCGCCACCACCTGTCCGACGTCGTGGACACCGGCACCGACCCACCGCCCGAAGGCCAGGCCGGAGAGAGCCAACGGGTCCTGGAGAAGAGGGAGTACGGCTATGGCGAGCGTCCCGCAGAGGGTGACCAGTGCCACCGATGCCGCCACGTCCTCCTCGTCGCTGCCCGAGACCTCGCTCACGGCGCCGATCGCCGAGGCGCCGCAGATCGAGTACCCCGTGGCGATCAGCAGCGGCTGATCGCCCGGAAGTCCGAGCCGGCGGCCCAGCCAGAGGGTGCCGAAGAACGTGGCCGCGACCACGGCGACCACCATGACCACCGTGGCCCAGCCCAGCCGGAGCACCTGGTCCAGCCCCAGGCCGAGGCCCAGCAGGACGATGCCGATCCGCATGAGCCGCCGGCCGGCCAGGGACAGGCCCGGGCGCCCGGCTCCCCGTACGAAGGTCCGTGGCCCGGGGAGGTGCGCCACCGCGATGCCCAGCACCACCGAGGCGGTCAGCATGGGTACGGCAGGTATGAGCCGGTGGATGCACCAGGCGACCAGGGCCCCGCCCGCGGCGAGCGCCAACCCCGGCCAGGGCGTGGATGTTTCACGTGAAACATGCCGAACCGCCGTGCTCTGCGGGCGGTGAAGGAGGGCCATCAGTCGACGGGGAGCTTGTAGACGCGACGGATGCTGGTACCCAGGCGGGACACGTCGGCGCCGTAGACGTGCACCGATATCGCCTTTGTGGCACAGGAGTTGCGCACCTTGTGGATGTCTCCGGGCGGCGCGAACCCGCAGACCTCTCCCTGGGCGTTGACCACGTCCTCGGTCGCCACCAGACGGGCGGGACCGGCACCGGGGGCGAGCCGGAAGCGGCGCTCGCTCTCCTCACCCTGGTGCACCCCTGCCACACACCACGACACGTGGTCGTGGATGCAGGTCTCCTGCCCGGGGAGCCACACCAGCGCCACCACGGAGAAGCTGCCGTCAGACTCCGCGTGCAGGATGTGCTGCCGGTAGCGCTCGGGGTCGCCCTCCTGCTGCATCGGCGTCAGCAGGTCGGGCGCCCCCAGGTGCGGGGCGAGCCGTTCGCCCACGAGGTAGGCGGTGAGGTCGGGAGCCAGTCCCCGCTCCACGACCGTGCGGATCTCACTGACGAGGGCGGCCATCCTCGTGGTAGTACGGGCCGGTGTGGTGGTGGTCATACGGGCAGCGTGCGGGCGTCGTTCCCTCGCGTCCAACGACAGTTGTGACGTGAAATCCCAAGCAGCGCTTATGGATCGGTCAGCAGCCGACCCGGTTGGCGGCCACCTGCTTCAGCGCGTCCAGCACCACGGCCGTCGCCGGGATCCGCAGATGGTCCCGGTAGACGTACGCGGCGATGTGCCGACGCGCGGCGGGCTGGAGCGCCCGCCCGCACACCCGGTTCAGCGAGAGCGAGGGCAGGACCAGCGCGGGCATCATCGCCACGCCCAGGCCCTGCGCCACCAGGCTCTGCACCACCAGGTTGTCGTCGGTGGCGAAGCGGATGTCGGGCACGAAGCCCAGCTCCGCACACTCGTGCAGCAGGTTCGCCCGGCAGCGCGGACAGCCCGCGATCCACCGCTCCTCGGCGAGGTCGGCCAGGTGCACGGCACGCCGGCGGGCCAGCGGATGCCCGTTCGGGAGCAGCACCGTCAGCTGGTCCTCCAGCAGTCTGACCTCGGCGACCTCCTCCGGCACCTCCTCGTGCAGGCCCGGATAGGTGAAGGCCAGGGTGATGTCGCACTCGCCGCGCTCCAGCCGTCGCAGCGAGTCCGGTGGCTCTCCCTCCAGCAGTTCCACCTGTATGCCCGGGTGGTCCTTGGCCAGGCCGCTCAGGGCTTCCGGGACCAGCGTGACATTGGCGCTGGGGAAGCCGCACAGTCTGACCCGGCCGGTGCGCAGACGGGCGTACGCCCGCAGCTGCGCCTCGGCGGCGGAGAGGTTGCCGAGGATGGTCTCGGCGTGCCGGGACAGGGACTCCCCGGCCTCGGTGAGCTGCATCCTGCGGCCCACGCGGGTGAACAGCGGGGTTCCGACGGCGCGTTCGAGCGCCTTCATCTGCTGGGTGATGGCGGGCTGGGTGTAGCCCAGCACGCGGGCGGCCGCCGAGTACGAGCCGGAGGCGACCACCGTGTGAAAGGTCCGTATGTGCCGAGAATCGAACACCAGCGAAGCATAAGCGGACGTTGGAGGGGCCGTGGGCGGGATTCCGCCCACGGCCCCTCGTCACCGGGCCACCGCCGTGGCCTGTACTGCTCCTACTTGTCGCCGATCCTGGAGCCGAGCGTGATGTCGACGGTGGTCGGCTTGCCGTCGCGCAGGTAGGTCAGCTTCACCGTGTCGCCGGGCTTGTACGTCCAGATCATGCTGATCAGGGTCGGGCCGCTGTCGACCGGCTTGCCGCCGAATTCCGTGATGACATCGCCCGGCTTGAGGCCCGCCTTGCCGGCCGGACCGTTGGGGTCGACGAGCTCGTTGGCGGCCGCGCCCTGTTCGGAGATCTTCGCGCCCTCGGTCTTGGCCTGGAGGTCCACGGAGACCGAGATCACCGGGTAGACCGGCTTGCCCGTCTTGATGAGCGATTCGGCCACGTTTTTGGCCTGGTTGATCGGGATGGCGAAGCCGAGGCCGATGGAGCCGGCCTGGCCGCCGCCGAAGCCGCCGTTGCCCGCCGACTGGATCGCGGAGTTGATGCCGATCACCGCGCCGCGTCCGTCGAGCAGCGGGCCGCCGGAGTTGCCCGGGTTGATCGAGGCGTCCGTCTGGAGCGCGCTCATGTACGAGTTCTTGCTGCCGGTGCCGTCGCCGGAGGCGACCGGGCGGTTCTTGGCGCTGACGATGCCGGTGGTGACGGTGTTGGACAGGCCGAACGGGGCGCCGATCGCGATCGTGGCGTCCCCGACGGCGACCTTGTCGGAGTCTCCGAGCGCCAGCGGCTTGAGGCCGGCCGGCGGGTTCTTCAGCTTGAGCACGGCGACGTCGTAGCCCTGGGCCCGGCCGACGACCTCGGCGTCGTACCGCTTGCCGTCGGAGAAGGTCGCGAAGAGCTTGCCGCCGTTCGCCGCGGAGGCCACCACGTGGTTGTTGGTGAGGATGTGGCCCTGCTGGTCGTAGACGAACCCGGTGCCGGTGCCGCCCTCGCCGTCGCCGGCCGAGGCCTCGATGGTGACCACGCTGGGCAGCGCGCCGGCGGCGAGCCCGGCGATGGAGCCAGCGTCGCGCTTGAGGTCCTTCGGAGTGTTGGTCGCGCTGATGGTGGTCGAGCCGGTGCCGTTGTTGCTGCGCTCGGCGGCCCAGTAACCGACGCTGCCGCCGATGCCGCCGGCGACGAGGGCCGCCACGAGCACGGCCGCGATCATGCCGCCCTTGCCCTTCTGCTTGGGCGCGGGATAGCCGTCGGCGGCCGGGGGAGCACCCCAGACAGGGCCGCCGCCCGCACCGCCGGCGCCGTACGCCGGCACGGTGGGCGGCGGGGGCGGCCAGCCCTCGGCTCCGTGCGCGGCAGGGGCGGGCGCAGGGGCAGGAGCCTGGCCGTAGGCGGGGGCCTGCGCCGCGGTCGCGGGCGGGATCTGCTGGGTCGGCTCGGTGCCCGGCGCAGGCGTCGGCGGAAGCTGCTGGGTCACCTGCTCACCGGCTGAGGGCGCCGCGGGCGCGGGCGCGGCCGGCGCTGCGGGCGCGGCGGGCGGGACCGGCGGCGCGGCCGGAACGGCGTCCTGCGGGGCGTGGTCCGGCCGCGGAGCGGGCGCGGAGGCCGCTGGCGCCGTCTCGGAGCCCTGAGCAGGGGTTACGGACGGGGCCGCGGGGGGTGTGGGGGCCGCGGTGCCCTCGTTCTCGGTGCTCACAGCTCTCTCTCCTCGTCACACACAGCTTCGGAAATCTGGCGATATCGATCCGGCTGAACGTTCGACGTACCGTACAAGTTCCTGGGCAGAAGCCTTTCCCATGACCCGTCAGAGCACTGTAAGCCGGACCTGTGCATCTCTCCCCATTCTTTATGTCCGACATTTCAGACGCACTCGCAGGACCAGACCTCGACGCCCAAGGGGCTGACGGTGGCACCATGACCCGGTGACCCACGCAATGCCGCGCACCATCCAGGTCGTCGCCCACCGCGGTGCCTCGGAGGACGCCCCCGAGCACACGCTGGCCGCCTACCGCAAGGCCATCGAGGACGGCGCCGACGCCCTCGAGTGCGACGTCCGGCTCACCGCGGACGGCCATCTGGTCCTGGTCCACGACCGCCGGGTGAACCGCACCTCGAACGGCCGCGGCGCCGTGTCCGCCCTGGAGCTGGCCGATCTCGCCGCCCTCGACTTCGGCTCCTGGAAGGACCGCGAGGAGTCCCCCGACTGGGACGCCGACCCCGCGCGCACCTCGGTCCTCACCCTGGAGCGCCTGCTGGAGCTGGTCGCGGACGCCGGACGGCCGGTCCAGCTCGCCATCGAGACGAAGCACCCGACGCGCTGGGCCGGACAGGTGGAGGAGCGCCTCCTCTTTCTCCTCAAGCGCTTCGGCCTGGACGCCCCGCCGGCCGAGGGTCCGCACCCGGTCCGGATCATGAGCTTCTCCGCGCGCTCCCTGCACCGGGTACGGGCCGCCGCACCGACGGTCCCGACCGTGTACCTGATGCAGTTCATCTCGCCCCGGATGCGCGACGGGCGACTCCCGGCCGGTGTGACGATCGCCGGCCCCGGGATGCGGATCGTCCGCAGCCACCCCGGCTTCATCCGCAAGCTCCAGGGCGCGGGCCATTCCGTGCACGTATGGACAGTGAACGAGCCAGAAGACGTTCAGCTCTGCGCTGATCTGGGTGTGGAAGCGATCATCACGAACAGACCCCGTCAGGTTCTGTCCCAACTAGGGCGCTGACGTCCCCATTTACGCACCCGCCACCTCCACCCCCTTCGTCACAGGGCGTGCCCCGGCGCATCCGCTCCGCATTCGGTCGGCGTGAATGCGTCAGAGCGGCCTGCTCCGGCGGTTTCCGGTCCAGGCCAAAGGGGCATCCAGACCATGCGTGGGGCTAAGGAGGTTCCGGGGGTGGCGTTGGTGGTGGCACACGAAGTGCCCACGTCGTCGTGCATGGACGTACGCCATGGTCCTGCGGGCGTGGGCGAGGCCAGACACCGGATGCGTGAGCAATTGCGTATCAGCGGGGTGGCCGAATCGGTCGTGGACGATGCCGTACTGATCCTTTCCGAACTGCTCAGCAACGCCTGTCGACACGGCAGGCCTCTGGGCGCACGGGAGGTCGGGGACGGGGAGATACGCGCCGCATGGCGCGTCGACAGAGCGGGGCGGCTGACGGTCGAGGTCACGGACGGGGGTGGGCCCACCCGGCCTGTTCCTTCCACGCCCTCAGTCACCGCACGCGGCGGCCGGGGGCTGAACATCATCAGTGCCCTCGCCCAGGACTGGGGTGTCCGGGACGGAGCGGCGGGCGAGGTCACCGTCTGGGTGGTCGTCGCCTGTGGGCCCCGGCACGAGGATTTCGCTACGCGCGTTGCGCCCCCGGCGATCGACTTCAGCACGGCGTTCGACAATTTCGATGTCTGAACGCATGGATCCGCGAGCCAGGACCCTCCGGAAGCCGGATCCCTGACCGCACAACAGCTCATCGTCAGCACAGCAGTACCGGTCATCCGTACAGGCGGCCGTCCGGGAGCGCACGCCGACCGTGCTCCCGGCCGCACCCCACCGGTTCCGGCGGTACGAACGGCTAGGCTCGCGCCCAGACACGACGCCGTACCGCCGCAACCGGGAGACACGCACGATGGCCAAGAAGCGCCCCGCAGCCAAGTCTGCAAAGCCGCAGCTCAACAACGGTGAGATCCCCGTTGTCGGCGCGCGTGAGCCCTGCCCCTGCGGATCCGGGCGCCGCTACAAGGCCTGTCACGGCGCAGCCGCCGCGCACGCCGCCACCGACCCGGTCCGGCGCCCCTTCGAGGGCCTGCCGGGCGAGTGCGACTGGGTCGCGCTGCGCGAGCTCGTGCCCGCGGCCACCGTCCCGCTGTCGCTGAAGGGCGGCCTGCCCGAGGGCGTCCCCTCCGTCACGCTGGTGACCGTACTGCCCATGGCCTGGCCGGCGCTGCGCCGCGAGGACGGCTCCGTACTGCTCGGCCTGCAGAACGAGACCTCCACCGGGGACCTGAGCCGCGACATGGCCGACACCCTGGAGCGCGCACTCGTGGCGGAGCCCGGAACTCCGGTCGCTGCCCGCCGGGTCCCGGCCGAGGGTCCCCGACTTCAGGATCTCCTGGACACCGACGGCGGTTTCGAGCCGGTTGTGCACACCGGCTTCGAATTCTGGATTCCGGAATCCGAGGGCGGCCAGAACGCGTCTCCGGAGATCGCCGCCTCGCTGGAGCGCGCCAACGCCGCCGCCATCCCGACCGTGAAGCTGACCGGCGTCGACGCCGCCTACTGGTGCGAGACCCCGGACAAGAACCACCTGCGCTGGGTCATGCCGCACCCCGAGGAGAAGCTGCTCGACGCACTCGCGCGGCTGCACGCGGCCGGCACGTCGTCGCTCGGCGAGGGCACGAAGCTCGTCGGCTCCTTCCGCGCCCACGGGCTGATGGTCCCGGTCTGGGATCTGCCGACCGGAGTGACCGCCGACGACGTCGAGAAGCCGGCGGCGGAGTTCGCGGAGCGGCTGGCCAAGGCGCTGGCCACGGATGCTCCGCTGTCCACGGAGGAGCGCCGGGCGCGCGGCGGTCTCACCAACCGCCAGGTGACCCTCAGCTGACCTCGCGGGCACGCGCGGGACCGGTGACCGGAGTCACAACTCCCGGTAATCGTCTGCAAATCGGTGTCTGAATATCAGAGATCGAATTTGCGTACAGGCGATCTCTTGTTACCGTTCTTGTAGCCCGGTCGCTGGTGCATCCCCCGTCGCCAGCGACCGGGCCCTTCCATTTAAGGCGGTACTCAACCGTCACCCGGTGCCGGTGAGTTGCTCCCGGACCGCAAGAGCAGCCGCCCTTCATCATCCGGAACTGCAAACTCCGCAACAGCGGAGTAACTCTCCGGCTCTCCGGCCGAGTCCTCTTTCGGCGTCTCGCAGAGCCCGGGTTCGTCACCGGCGCCGACCGAACAGCGGATCTGCACCGTGCGCCCGGCCGGGCCCATCATCGCCAGCACGGCGTCCAGCGCCCGACCACTCGTGTTCCGGTAGTAACTCCTGCCCCACGTCCGGCCTTCGGCCACCAGCACGCACGTCTGCGCCTCCACTCCGTGGGGCGAGGACAGTTCGGGGCCGCAGCGGGAATCCGTACGGGGCTGCTCCGCCGGGCCGGTCCGCTCGGTCCCGGCCGGTGCCGCCGGGCGCCCGGCCGGCGCGGGAGAGGTGCGGGCAGGGTCCGAAAGGCCGAGGGTCCGGAACAGGCCACCGCCCTTTCCGTCGTCCTGACCGGCCAAATCAGGCCCGGCGATCGCGCCGGCGAGCGGGAGCGACAAGATGATCAGCACACCGGCGCCGATACCGATGAGGCGGAGATTCATTCGCCGAAGATAGCGATGCGGGAAAGGGGCGCGGAGATCCCCGCGCCCAATTCCCTTGGAAACTCGTCCCGCTGGCACCCGTACGAGTGATCCTGCGGAACCGCGCAGGTCAGTACGCGAGCCGGCTGCCGCCACCCGGCGCGCCGCTGCTCGCCTCGACCAGCGCGTCCACGACCGCCTCGACATCGGGCAGCCAGAGCTTCGTCCCCGGGCCCTGCGCGGGCCGTGGGCCGGGGGACTTCGGATCCGCCGGGCACCGCGACGGCGGCAGCGCACGCGGTTCGCGCTCCCAGCGCACCCGGCCGCCGCTGGACGCGGCGGACGGCGGCAGCAGCAGGTAGCCGCCCTCTCCGTGGAACCGCAGCGAAGAGGGCACGTGGTCCTTCGCGTAGAGCAGTTCCCCGAGCCGCTCCAGTGAGTACGGCGCCACGAGCAGCGCCCACCGGGTGGAGGTGGCGACGACCGGCCCGAGCCGCATGCCCTGCGCGTCCAGTCGTACGAGGGCCCGCGCGGCCGCGCCCGCCGGGAGGCTCACCGCACACGGGGCGGTTCCGCCGGTCGCCAGCAGGACGGGCGCGGTGGGCCGGTTGGTCCACCACCAGGCCACCATCCGGGGGTCGGTGGAGGCGGCGAGCAGACCCGGATCGAAGGGATGGGCACCGGGAACGACGCAGTCGGGGTCGGGGCAGGCACAGCGCGTGCCGTCCGTACCGGACCGGCCTACGCCGGGCAGGACGGGCCACTGCCAGGTGGTGGCGCAGGTGAGCGCCGCTTCGAGGAGAGCGGAAGTGTCGCCGTTCCGTCCCCGGTCGGGGCGCAGGGATTGAAAGCGATCGCGGAGCCGCTGGAGACGCCTTCCGAGGATCTCGCGCATGAGCGCTCGTTCCTTTCCGTTGAACGCCGAGGGCCACATCACACCATGTAACCGGTGACTCACCACACGTGCAGGTTTAGCGGCACTGTCCGTCAGAGGCAGGTTCACGCGGTTCGTGCAGTTTTCTTACGGGTCCATCAAACGTCCGGCGGGGATGGAGCGCGACCCGCGCCGACTGCCGAGACCGGCTGCCGTCGCTAACGACGACCGCCCGCGACCGAGCGGTTCCCGGTACGCCAACTGACCTCGGTCACCACCGAGTACGTACCCCGACCCCCCTGCGGAGCTCGTCCAGTCGACCCCAAAAACCGACCGCTTCCAGCTTTTTCCGGCCAAGTTCTAGCCTTGACCCGACAGTGAGTTGCCGCCTCACGGACACCAGGATTCCCACCTAGGCAATGCTGGACATGCATCCATGTGTGCGTGTAGATGTGGATTCCTTGATGGCGGCGCAGCACGGTCTGGGGGTTTGCGATGCTATTCGGCGAATCGCACCAGGTGGAAAGGCGGACGCCATGAGCGCCCCGCATCTGCCGAAAGTGGCTGGAATCGATCCAGCAGTTACCGCGTCGCCGCACACTGCTGCGCCCGCGCCCGTCCGGACCACCCCCGCACCGGCCCCGCCCCCCGCACCGGGCAGCCTCATCCAGGACCGGCTGGCGGGCATGGTCTCGGACCTCACCACCTTGCACGAGCTGACCGAGCGCCTGGCCCGCGCCGAGGACCTGGACACCTCCCTCCACGAGTTCCTGCGGGCCGGAGCCGCACTCGTCGGTGCCCGTCGCGGCCTGATCGTCCTGGAGCCCTCCGACGGACTCGGCCCCACCGCCACCATCGGCCTCGGTCTCGGCCACGCCGAACTGGGCCACATCGAGACCGTTCCGCGCAGTGCGACCTGTTACGGGCGGATCCTCGACGGGCTGCCCGACGCCCAGGGCGGCTCGGAAGTCCTTCCCGAGCCGGACGCGCCTCCCGGCACCGGCGGGTTCGCCGCCCCCGTGGACCCCCGCCACCGCGAGGTCGCCGCCCGGCTCGGCTACGCCGCCAGCTACGCGCTCCCGCTGACCGCCGAGGCCACCGGCCGGCTCGGCGCGGCCGTATGGCTCTACGACGAGCATGCCGAGCCGAACGAGCGCCAGCGCGACCTGGCCGGGCTGTACGTGCGGCACGCAGCCGAGCACCTGGCGCGGATGCTGGAGGTGGAACGATCCCGCACGCGCCTGGCCACCGTCGCGGAGGAACTGCTGCCCAGTCGGCTCCCCCGGATTCCCGGTGTGCAGCTCGCGGCCCGCCACCACACGGGACCGCGCGGCGGAGGCGACTGGTACGACGCGCTGCCGCTGCCCGAGGGGGCCCTGGGACTGGCCGTGGGCTCCGTCACCGGATCCGGCCCGAGCGCCGTCGCGGCCATGGGACGGCTGCGCGCGTCACTGCGCGCCTACGCCGTCATGGAGGGCGAGGACCCCGTGGCCGTCCTGTCCGACCTGGAACTGCTGCTGCGGCTGACCGAGCCCGCCCGCTGCGCCACCGCGCTCTTCGCCTACTGCGAGCCCGCCGGTGGCCCTCAGGACGCCGGCCGACGCAGCAAAATCATCCTGGCCGGGGCCGGACACACCCCGCCGCTCCTCATCGGCGAGCACCGCACCGAGTACGTGGAGACCTCCCTCTCCGCTCCCCTGGGCATGCTGTCCTGCTGGGAAGCGCCGAGCATGGAGATCGAACCCGCACCCGGAGAAACGGTGCTGCTCTACACCGACGGGCTGCTGCGCCACACCGGCGACCTGATGGACCGGGCGTACGCGCGGCTGCACGCGGCCGCCGCGGGGGTCCCCCGTGCCGCCCGGGAGGACCCGGCTGCCCTGTGCGACCACATCCTGCGGACCGTGCTGCCCGACGGGCGGCCGGCCGACGCCCCCGAGGACATCGTGCTGCTCGCCGCCCGCTTCGAGTGATCCGCCGTGGGCCCGGACCATGACAACCCGCACGATCCCGGCCACGCCTTCCCCGTACACGCATACGATGGATGGGGTCCACACCCAGGTCCGTACCGTCGTAGCTGAGGAGAAGACGTGGCTGACGAGCTCACCCCGGAGACCCCGGAAGAAGAGCAGCCCAAGAAGACGCACAAGCAGCGCAAGAACGGTCTGTACCCGGGCGTCAGCGACGAACTCGCCGAGAACATGCGCACCGGCTGGGCGGACACCGAGCTGCACGGTCTGGAGCCGATCGCGCAGGCCGCGCACACCGCCGCCCGGCGTGCCGCGCTGTCCGAGCGCTTCCCCGGTGAGCGCCTGGTGGTCCCCGCGGGCCGGCTGAAGACCCGCTCGAACGACACCGAGTACCCCTTCCGCGCCTCGACCGAGTACGCGTACCTCACCGGCGACCAGACCGAGAACGGCGTCCTGGTCCTGGAACCGACCGGCGAGACCGGGCACACCGCGACCATCTACCTGCTGCCGCGCTCCGACCGCGAGAACGGCGAGTTCTGGCTGTCCGGCCAGGGCGAGCTGTGGGTCGGCCGCCGCCACTCCCTCACCGAGGCCGAGCAGCTCCTGGGCATCCCCGCCCAGGACGTGCGCGAGCTCGCCGAGGCCCTCACCGAGGCCGGGGGCCCGGTCCGCGCCGTGCGCGGCCACGACGCGGTGATCGAGTCCGCCCTCACCGACAAGGTGACCAAGGAGCGCGACGAGGAGCTGCGCGTCTACCTCTCCGAGGCGCGCGCCGTGAAGGACGAGTTCGAGATCGGCGAGCTGCAGAAGGCCGTCGACTCCACGGTCCGCGGTTTCGAGGACGTCGTGAAGGTCCTCGACAAGGCCGAGGCCACGTCCGAGCGCTACATCGAGGGCACCTTCTTCCTGCGCGCCCGCGTCGAGGGCAACGACGTCGGCTACGGCTCGATCTGCGCCGCCGGCTCCCACGCGTGCACCCTGCACTGGGTGCGCAACGACGGGGACGTCCGCTCCGGTGACCTGCTGCTGCTCGACGCCGGCGTGGAGACCCACTCCCTCTACACCGCCGACGTCACCCGCACGCTGCCGATCAACGGCACGTACACCGACATCCAGCGCAAGATCTACGACGCGGTCTACGAGTCCCAGGAAGCCGGCATCGCCGCGGTGAAGCCGGGTGCAAAGTTCCGCGACTTCCACGACGCCTCCCAGCACGTGCTGGCCGAGAAGCTCGTCGAGTGGGGCCTGCTGGAGGGCCCGGTCGAGCGTGTCCTGGAACTCGGCCTGCAGCGCCGCTGGACCCTGCACGGCACCGGCCACATGCTCGGCATGGACGTCCACGACTGCGCCGCCGCGCGCACCGAGGCGTACGTCGACGGGACGCTGGAGCCGGGCATGTGCCTGACCGTCGAGCCCGGCCTCTACTTCCAGGCCGACGACCTGACCGTGCCCGAGGAGTACCGCGGCATCGGCGTCCGGATCGAGGACGACATCCTCGTCACCGAGGACGGCAACCGGAACATGTCGGCCGGGCTGCCCCGCACCTCGACCGACGTCGAGGCCTGGATGGCGCGCCTGAAGGGCTGACGTCAGGGGGCCGACGTCCCCGTGACCGGCGTCCGCACCGCTAGGTGCCGGTGGGCGGGATCCCGGACGGGGTCCCGCCCACCGCCGCACTACGACACCTTCAGCAGCGCGTCGTCGCGCCACTTCAGCATCTTGTCGAAGCTCACCACGGCGCCCCGGCCCGGCCCGTTGCGGAAGCGGACGTGGTCGGAGAGCTCGGCGATCAGGTGCAGGCCCCGGCCGTGCTCGGCCAGGGCGGGTCTGCAACGGGCCACCGTGGCGGGTGGGAACCCCGGACCGGAGTCGGTCACTTCGATACGGCAGCAGTCCCCGTCCAGATAGGCCGTGACGTGGTACGCCTCGGTCTCGTCCGGGGAGTCCGCGCCCCCGCCGTGCTCCACCGCGTTGGCGCAGGCCTCGCTCAGCGCCACCGAGAGATCGAAGGAGATGTCCGGGTCCACCCCCGCGGTCTCCATCGTCCCCAGCAGCAGTCGCCTGGCGAGCGACACGCTCGCGGCTTCGCGCCTCAAGTGGAGAGACCACCAGATGCTCATACGGATACCTATTGCCGCCCGTGAGGGGCCGTAAGCGCCCTGCGGCCGTCCGGGAGGGCAATGCGCCCGTCCGGCGGATGCGGCTCTCCCGAAGAGCGGTGTATGCGGTGGCGCGCTGCCCGCACCGTCCGGCGGCGGAGCACACCGTCCGGTACCGCCTCCGCCCTTCGCACAGTGGACTCATGCGGACCTTCCGGACCTGCCGTATGGAGGACATCAGCGCAGTGCGATGATGACCCGGCCATGTCTGACCCCCACGCGACGCACGCCGGAGCCGGCCTCCGGCTGATCCGGGCCGCGGTGTTCACCGCGGTCTGTGTCGTGCTGTCCGCGGCCGGGCACGCGCTGGCGTCCTGCGCCAGCGTGCCCTGGTGGTCCCTGTGCATCGGTTTCCTCGCCGTCTTCGCGGTCGCGGCGCCGCTCGCGGGACGCCGCAGGACGCTGCCCGGCCTGGCCGCCGGGCTCACCGCCGGACAGCTCTCGCTGCACGCGCTGTTCGGCATCGGCCAGCACAGCACCGCGGCCGCCCAGGCAGCCGGCGGCGCGTCCGACAGCTCGCTCGCGGAACTCGCCGCCCGGCTGGTGTGCGGGGGCAACTCCGTACCGCTGAGCCCGGCCGACGCCCGCAGGGTCCTGGAGGCCGCCGGCCTGGACCCGGCCGCCCTGGCCCAGCAGGCCGCGGAACAGGGGCACGGCACGCACGTGGCCCAGGCCGTCACCACCGCGCCCGAGACCGGCCTGTTCAGCCCGGCCATGCTGCTCGGACACCTGCTGGCCGCACTCGTCGCCGGCTGGCTGCTCGGCCGCGGCGACGCCGCGCTCTTCCGGCTCGTCGAACTGTCCCGGCTCACCGCCGAGGCCGTCCCGATGCGCCCGCTGCGCGCCGCACTGGCCTTCGTACGCGCCCTCGGCGCCGGACTCGGCGGGCCTGCCCGCACCCCGCGGACCGGGCGCAGGACCGGGACCGACCCAGCGGCCCGCACGGGCCGGGAAGCACTCCAGCACACGGTGATCCGCCGCGGGCCGCCCGCAGTGTTCGCCCTCGCAGCCTGACGCGGCACCCTCCTCCCCGGGACACAGCGGGAGCACCGGTGCCGCGTGCTCCGCGCGCGCCCGTGCGCGGAGCCACCGCCACCACTGCTTCCGTGGAGTGTTTCTGCCATGAAGACCTCGCGCGTCTCCTTCGCCGCTGCCCTCGCCGCCGGCTCGGTCCTCGTCCTGTCCGGCACCGCCTTCGCACACGTCGGCGTGCAGCCGATCGGCGAAGCCGCCAAGGGCGGGTACGCGACGCTCAACTTCAAGGTCCCCAACGAGCGCGACAACGCCTCGACCACGCAGCTCGAGGTCAACTTCCCGGTCGACCAGCCGCTCACGTCCGTCATGCCGCAGGACGTTCCCGGCTGGACCGTGAACGTCGAGAAGACGAAGCTCGACAAGCCGCTGACCGTGCACGGAAAGCAGGTCAACGAGGTCGTCACCAAGGTGACCTGGTCCGGCGGAAAGATCGGACCGGGCATGTTCCAGCAGTTCCCGGTCTCCGTCGGCAAGCTCCCCGAGAACGCCGACCAGATGGTGTTCAAGGCGATCCAGACCTACGACAACGACGAGGTCGTGCGCTGGATCGAGGAGGCCAAGGAAGGCGCCGCGGAACCGCAGACGCCGGCCCCCGTGCTGAAGCTGGCCGCCGCGAAGGGCGCCGACCACCACGCCGGCGGCAAGACCGACGAGGCGAAGAACACCGAGAAGGACGGCGGAAAGGACGCCGGGCACGGCCACGACGAGGCCTCCGCCGACCACGGCTCCGACACCACCGCGCGCGCGCTCGGCATCGCCGGCATCGTCGTCGGACTCGGCGGTGTCGCCTTCGGCGTCGCCTCGCGCCGCCGCTCCGCCTGACGTACCGCGCCCCCGGGCGCGTTCTCTCCGTACAGCCCGACCATCCTGCATCCCCGATCCCAGGGACATCTCTCCATGCGCACCACACGTGTGACGGTCGCCGCGCTCCTCGCCGCGGCCGCGCTCACCCTCACCGCCTGCGGCGGCGGTGAACCCGCCAAGAACAGCGGCGTCACCCAGATCTCCGGCGGCCAGAACGGCAACAAGGCGGCCACGGTCCTGGACCGCCCCTTCACCAAGCCGGAGCTCGTCCTGACGGACACCACCGGCAAGCCGTGGAACCTCCGCGAGCAGACCCAGGGCAGGCCGACGCTCATCTACTTCGGCTACACCAACTGCCCCGACGTGTGCCCGCTGACGATGAGCAACATCGCCGTCGCCAAGAAGAACCTCCCCAAGGAGGACCAGGAGAACCTGCGGGTGGTCTTCGTGACCACCGATCCCGAACGGGACACCGCCGAATCCCTCGGTGCGTGGCTCAAGGCACAGGACCCGTCCTTCATCGGGCTCACCGGGGACTTCGCGACCATCCAGGCCGCCGCCCGCACGCTCGGCATCGGCATCGATCCCGCCAAGAAGGAGACGGACGGCAGCGTCGTCTCCATGCACGGCGCGCAGGTCATCGCGTTCTCACCCAAGACCGACGAGGGCTACGTCCTCTACGGCGAGGGCACGACCGTCGACGACTACGCCAAGGATCTGCCGAAGCTCATCAAGGGGGAGAACCCGTGAACACCCGCACCACCCGCATCCTCGCCGCCGCCCTCTCCCTGACGGCAGCGCTCGCCATATCCGGCTGCTCCGGCGACAGCGAGCCCGCGATGAGCGTCAGCGGCGCCTTCATGCCGCAGCCGGTCAACAACAAGATGGCCGGCGGGTTCATGGTCATCAAGAACGACTCCGGCACCGCCGACAAGCTCACCGGCGCCACCTCCCCGCTCTCCGACGATCTCCAGATCCACGAGACCAAGGACCAGAAGATGCAGCAGGTCCAGTCGATGGACGTGCCGGCGAACGGCGAGCTCAAGCTGGAGCGCGGCGGCAACCACATCATGTTCATGGGGCTGAAGAACACCCCGAAGGTCGGCGACAAGGTCACCGTCGAGCTCCGCTTCGAGAAGGCCGGCTCCGTCAAGGTCGAGCTGGACGTGAAGGACCGGACGTACAACGCGCAGGCTCCGACATCCACGGGCCACAACGGCCACTGACGGACCGAGGACTGACACGCCATGACGGCCACCGCCCCCTCCACGGCCCGCGCCCTCGCCAAGGCATTCCTGCCGCGGTTCGCGCTGGTCCTCGCAGCCCTGCTGGCGACCCTGTTCACCGCGGCCTCACCGGCCACGGCGCACGCCGCACTCACCGCGAGCGACCCCACGGACGGGGCGGTGGTCGCCACGGCACCCGCCCAGGTCTCGCTCTCCTTCTCGGAGCAGGTCGCCATGGGTGACGACTCGATCCGTGTCCTCGACCCCCAGGGCCGGCGGGTGGACACCGGTGAGCTGCGCGACATGTGCAGCGGGAACACCGTCCGCTACGGCACCGCCCTGCATTCCGGTCTGCCCAACGGCACCTACACCGTCGCCTGGCAGGCAGTCTCCGCGGACAGCCACCCGATCTCCGGCGCGTTCACCTTCTCCATCGGCGCGCCCTCGGCCACCGAGGTCTCCCTCCCCACCACCCGGGCGGGCGGCGGACCCGTCGGGATCGCCTACGGCATTGCCCGCTACGCCGCCTACGCCGGCTTCACCGTCCTGGTGGGCGGTGCGGCCTTCATCCTGCTGTGCTGGCGCCGGGGCGCCGCCGAGCGGCCGCTCCAGAAGCTCGTCGTGCGGGCCTGGGTCACCCTGACCGCAGCCACCCTCGCGATGCTGGTGCTGCGGGCCCCGTACACGGGCTCCGGCCGGTTCGCGGACGCCTTCGACCTGGACGGGCTCAGGGCGGTACTGGAGACCAGGACGGGTGCTTCGCTGGTCTCCCGGCTGTTGCTGCTGGGGGCGGCCGCCCTCTTCGTCGCGGTCCTCTTCGGCGTGTACGCGCGCCGCCTGCAGGACACCGGGTCCGAGGAGGACACCGCCGAGGACACCGACGACCTGACCTTCGGGCTGGCCATCGGCGGGGCCGTCGTCTCCGGCGGTATCGCGGCCACCTGGGCCCTCTCCGAGCACGCCTCCACCGGCATCCAGCCCGGCCTCGCCATGCCGGCCGACATCCTGCACATGCTGGCCGTCGCCACCTGGCTCGGCGGTCTCTCCGCCCTGCTCGTCGCCCTGCACAAGGTGCCGGGAATCGAGCGCTCGGCGGTGCGGGGGTTCTCCCGGGTCGCCTTCGTCAGTGTGGTGGTCCTGGCCGTCACGGGCGTCTACCAGGCCTGGCGGCAGACCGGCAGCTGGTCTGCGCTCACCGGCACCGAGTACGGGCGGCTGCTGCTCCTCAAGGTCGCCCTGGTCGCCGTTCTCCTCGGCGTCGCCTCCATGTCGCGGAAGTGGACCGCCCGGCTCGCCGAGGCTCCTGCGGCCGCCGAGAAGCCCGGCACGAAGGTGGGCGCGCAGGTGCCCGCGGGGGACGATGTTTCACGTGAAACACGTCCGGACACCTCCGGCACTTCGGGCGCCTCGGGTACTGAGGGCACCGTGGGTACTGAAGGCGCCTCGGATGCCTCCGATGTTTCACGTGAAACAGAGCCCGCCACCGTTCCGGCGGACCCGGAGCGTGCCGCCCAGCTCGCCCGGCAGCGTGCCGCCCTCGACAACGCACGCGAGAAGCGGGTGCGGGACGCGGACCCGGACCGCGCGGGCCTGCGCCGCTCGGTCCTCGTCGAGGCGGCGATCGCCGTGGTCCTGCTCGTCGTGACCACGGTCCTCACGAGCACCGAGCCGGGGCGCACCGTCGAGCAGGAGGCGGCCCGCGGCTCCACCGCCACCGCGGTCCCCGACCGCGCCGTGAAGATCACCCTGCCGTTCGACACCGGCGGCCCGAACGGCAAGGGATCCGTCCGGCTGGAGCTCGATCCAGGCCGGGTCGGCGCGAACACCCTGCACCTATGGGCGGACTCCGGCGACGGGCAGCCCTTCGACCTCCCCGAGATCAAGGTGGCCTTCACCCTCCCGGCCAAGGACATCGGCCCCCTGCCGGTGGTCCCCGACCAGGCCTCCCCCGGGCACTGGACCGCATCGGGCGTCCAACTGCCGCTCGCCGGCGAATGGCGCATCGATGTGACCGTCCGTACGTCCGACATCGACCAGACCACCGTCCAGAAGACTGTGAAGATCGGCTGACCAGCGTGACCGAGAGCAACCCCGACATCGAGATCTCCCGGCGCAGACTGCTGGGCACCGTCGGCGCCGCAGGCGCCGTCGGCCTGGCCCTGGGCGGCGCGAGCGGCGCCCTCGCGCACTCCGCGCTCGCCGACTCCGGGGGCGGCTCCGCCACCGGAGCGGCAGGGAGCCTCTCTTCCCTCGGAGCCACCCGGGTGGCGTTCGACGGAGACCACCAGGCCGGCATCACCACTCCCCTCCAGGCCAAGGGACATGTCCTCGCCTTCGATCTGGCCCCGGGAGCGGGCCGCACCGAGGCCGCCGCGCTGCTGCGACGCTGGTCCGAGACGGCACGCCGGCTCATGGCGGGCGAGACCGCCCCGACGGCCGACAGCGGCATCGCCCTTGATGCCGGGCCGTCCTCCCTCACGGTCACCTTCGGCTTCGGACATTCCTTCTTCGAGCGCACGGGCCTCACCGCCCGCCGCCCCACCGCCCTCGACCCGCTGCCCGACTTCTCCTCGGACCGGCTCGATGCCCAGCGCAGCAACGGCGACCTGTGGGTCCAGATCGGCGCGAACGACGCACTGGTCGCCTTCCACGCCCTGCGCGCACTCCAGAAGGACGCCGGGGAGGCGGCGCGCGTCCGCTGGCAGATGAACGGCTTCAACCGGTCCCCCGGCGCGACCGGCACACCGATGACCGCCCGCAACCTCATGGGGCAGGTCGACGGCACCGGCAATCCGAAGCCCTCCGAGCCCGACTTCGACAAGCGGATCTTCGTGCCCGCCCAGGGCCCCGGGCCCGCGGAACACGCCTGGATGGGCGGCGGCTCGTACGCCGTCGTGCGGCGCATCCGTATGCTCCTCGACGACTGGGACAAGCAGTCCCTCGCGCAGCAAGAACAGGTCATCGGCCGGACCAAGGCCACCGGGGCCCCGCTGACGGGCGGCAGCGAGACCACCGAGATGCAGCTCGACAAGATCGGCACCGACGGCAAGCCCGTCATCCCGTCCAACGCCCACGCCCGGATCTCGGCCCCCGAGCAGAACGGCGGGGCGGCCATGCTACGGCGCCCCTTCTCCTTCCACGACGGGATCGGCCCCGACGGCGCTCCCGATGCCGGGCTCCTGTTCATCTGCTGGCAGGCCGACCCGCTGCGCGGGTTCGTGCCCGTGCAGCGCAAGCTCGACCGCGGCGACGCGCTGTCGGCGTTCATCCGGCACGAGTCCAGCGGCCTGTACGCGGTTCCACCCGGCCCGCGCAGCGGCGAGTACGTGGGCCAGCGGCTGCTCGAAGGGTGAACAGCACCGCAGCGGCCGGCGCCCCGGCATTAGGCTGATCGCATGTCAGCCACCCGCTTCACGTATCTCGGTCCCGAGGGCACCTTCACCGAGGCCGCCCTGCGCACCCTGCCGGAAGCCGCGACCCGGGAGCTCGTCCCGATGGTGTCGGTCCCGGCCGCCCTGGACGCCGTGCGGGGCGGGGAGGCGGCCGCCGCCCTCGTCCCGATCGAGAACTCTGTGGAGGGCGGGGTCACGGCCACCCTCGACGAGCTGGCCTCGGGCGAACCGCTGATGATCTACCGCGAGGTGCTGCTGCCCATCGCGTTCGCCCTGCTCGTCCGCCCGGGTACCGCCCTGTCGGACGTGAAGACCGTCACCGGGCACCCGGTCGCCCAGCCGCAGGTACGGAACTGGCTGCGGGCGAACCTGCCCGACGCGGTGTGGGAGTCGGCGGCCTCGAACGCCGACGGCGCCCGGCTGGTCCAGGAGGGGCGCTTCGACGCCGCCTTCGCGGGCGAGTTCGCCGCCGCCACCTACGGCCTCGTCCCGCTGGTCACCAAGATCCATGACGCGGAGAACGCCGAGACCCGGTTCGTGCTGGTGGGCCGCCCCGCGCGGCCGGCCGCGCCGACGGGGGCGGACAAGACGTCCGTCGTGCTGTGGCTCGGCGACGATCACCCCGGTGCACTGCTGGAGCTCCTCCAGGAGTTCGCGGTCCGCGGGGTGAACCTGATGCTCATCCAGTCCCGTCCGACCGGACAGGGCATCGGCAACTACTGCTTCGCCGTCGACGCGGAGGGCCACATCTCGGACCGGCGGGTCAGCGAGGCCCTCATGGGCCTCAAGCGGACCTGTCCCCAGGTCCGCTTCCTCGGCTCCTATCCGCGGGCCGGGGTCGCTCAGAGTGACGTCCGCTCTCCGCGGGCCGGTACCTCCGATGGCGACTTCACGGCTGCCTCCGACTGGCTGGCCCGCTGCCTCGACGGCCGGGCGTAGGACCTCCGCTGTCCACAGGGTTATCCACAGGCCGAGGTGGGGCCTGGGGACAAGTCGACAGAGCGGGCCGACAAGGTCGACATATCGGCTGGGGGCCCCAGGTTTCGCTCCGGGAAGCGGTACATGAACGGTGTCACCCCCGCATCGCGGATCAACTCTTTGGAGCGAGTCATTCCCACCCGAATGAGTGTGTGAGGGTGGTTTGACCCCCGATTCACCTCGACCATCCGCCGATCAGGAGTGATCTATTCCTGTGTCCACAGATGCAGCACACAGCCTGTGGATAAACTGCGGACGGTCACTATTCCTGTGGACAAGAACCCTCTCGGCCCTGCTCAGAGCCCCGCTCCGGAGCCGGCATCGTGCCCCTTTTCGGGGAATGGGCCCAGCTTTATCGACCACCGACAGGGGTCACTTCCGGTCAGCGATCGAGACTTATATATTCGTTGCAATTGGGGCATAGCGACACGCAGCGTGATATCGGTGTGATCCCAGGAAGCCCAGCCCGGTAGCCTGGAGGGGTGATTGACCTCCGGCTGCTCCGTGAAGACCCTGACCGTGTCCGCGCCTCGCAGCGCGCTCGTGGAGAGGACGTCGAACTCGTCGACGCCCTGCTCTCCGCGGACGAGCGCCGCAGGTCCTCTGGCATGCGCTTCGACGAACTGCGCAATGAGCAGAAGTCGCTCGGCAAGCTCATCCCGAAGGCCTCTCCGGAGGAGCGGACGGAGCTGCTGAAGAAGGCCGAACAGCTCAAGCAGGACGTCAAGGCCGCCGAGGCCGAGCAGAACGAGGCCGACGAAGCCGCCAAGCGCCTTCTCCTCCAGCTCGGCAACATCGTCCACGAGGACGTTCCCGTGGGTGGCGAAGAGGACTTCACCGTCCTGGAGACGCACGGCACCGTCCGCGATTTCGCCGCCGAGGGATTCGAGCCCAAGGACCACCTGGAACTCGGCGAACTCCTGGGTGCCATCGACGTCGAGCGCGGCGCCAAGGTCTCGGGCTCGCGCTTCTACTACCTGACGGGTGTGGGCGCCCTGCTGGAGCTGGCGCTGGTCAACGCCGCCATCGCCCAGGCCACCGAGGCCGGCTTCATCCCGATGCTGACCCCGGCGCTGGTCCGCCCGCGCGCCATGGAGGGCACCGGCTTCCTCGGCCAGGCCGCGGAGAACGTCTACCACCTGGAGAAGGACGACTACTACCTGGTCGGCACCTCCGAGGTCCCGCTCGCCGCATACCACATGGACGAGATCATCGAGGGCGACAAGCTGCCGCTGCGGTACGCCGGCTTCTCCCCGTGCTTCCGCCGTGAGGCCGGTACGTACGGCAAGGACACCCGCGGCATCTTCCGCGTCCACCAGTTCGACAAGGTCGAGATGTTCTCGTACGTCGCGCCGGAGGACGCCGAGGCCGAGCACCAGCGGCTCCTGGAGTGGGAGAAGCAGTGGCTGACCAGCCTGGAGCTGCCGTTCCAGGTGATCGACGTCGCCACCGGTGACCTGGGCGCCTCCGCCTCGCGCAAGTTCGACTGCGAGGCGTGGATCCCGACCCAGGGCAAGTACCGCGAGCTGACCTCCGCCTCGAACTGCGACAGCTTCCAGGCCCGCCGCCTGTCGATCCGCTACCGCGACGGCAAGAAGACCCAGCCGCTGTCCACGCTGAACGGCACCCTGTGCGCCGTTCCGCGCACGATCGTGGCGATCCTCGAGAACCACCAGCTGGCCGACGGTTCCGTACGGGTGCCCGAGGTGCTCCGTCCGTACCTCGGCGGCCGCGAGGTCCTGGAGCCGATCACCAAGTGAGCCCGGCACCGTTCCCGTACAAGCTCGTCGCGACCGACCTCGACGGCACGCTGCTGTGCGGCGACGACACCGTTTCGGAACGCACCCGTGAAGCGCTCGTCGCGGCCACCGCGGCGGGCGCGGCCCACATCATCGTCACCGGCCGCGCCGTGCCCTGGACCCGGCACGTACTGGACGATCTCGGCTACAAGGGGATCGCCGTCTGCGGACAGGGCGCCCAGGTCTACGACGCGGGTGCGCACCGGCTGCTGACCTCGGTGACGCTGGACCGGCAGCTCGCCGGGCTGGCGCTGTCGAAGCTGGAGGCGGAGGTCGGTCCGCTGGCCCTGGCCGCCAGCCGGGACGGGGTGGACGGCGAGGTCCTGTTCGGGCCCGGCTACCAGGTGCAGGAAGGCCTCCCGGCCCTCCGCCTGGAAGACACGACCGCGGTGTGGACGGCTCCGCTCAACAAGCTCTACATCCAGCACCCGGAGCTCGATGACGACCAGCTCGTCAAGGTGGCCCGGGAGACCGTGGGCAGCCTGGTCGACGTCGTCATGGCGGGTCCGGGGATAGTCGAGATCCTGCCGCTGGGCCTGACGAAGGCCACCGGCCTGTCCCTGGCCGCGCGCCGGCTCGGGGTGAAGGCGGCGGAGACGATCGCCTTCGGCGACATGCCGAACGACATCCCGATGTTCGGCTGGGCCGCTCACGGGGTGGCCATGGCCAACGCCCACGCCGAACTCAAGGCGGTGGCCGACGAGGTGACGACCTCCAACGAGGAGGACGGGATCGCGGTGGTGCTGGAGCGTCTGCTGGGCGCCGCTTAACGCGCCGGACGTACGAGAGGTCCGGGGCAGCCCGCGCCAGAAGGCGCGCTCGAAGTGGCTGCCCCGGACCTTTTGTTGCTCCCCGCGCACCTCACTCTGCCCCGCCCCGAAACCGCGTACCAGCGAATTTCCGCCGGTCAGCCGTGCAAGCGGCGCCGCCGCCAGTAGGCGACGGTGAGGACGCAGAGCAACGGCCCCCACATCAACAGGGGCACGTAGGACAGGGTGAAGATCCACAAGGCGGGTCCGGTGGGCGCGTCGGGGTTCGCGGCGTTGACCTCGCTCCATGTCGCGGCGCCCAGGAAGGTGATGCCGGTGAGCGCGAGCGCGCCCAGCACCGCGGGGACCACCGCCACCAACGGGTGGAACCGGCGTCCGCCCAGCCGCGGGATCCAGCCGGGCAGTTGCTCGCCCCATCGCCGGACCAGACCGAGGCTCAGCAGGCCCAGGCACTCCTGCAGGACGGTGACGAACACGAGGACCAGGGATTCCCGGCCCGGGTAGTACGAGTGGTGCAGATCGCTGCCCGGCCCCCAGCCCATGGGGACGCCGGCCGCGATCGCCAGCCGCCACAGGCAGCTGGGGAGCACGGTCAGCGAGGCAAGCACGGCGATCCGGTTGAGCCAGGGCGGCACTCCTGCTACGGCGTCCGGGGCCTGCGGGCGGGCGGTGGAGAGGGGTGCGGAGGTCATCGTCCAAGTCCTTCGGGTGAGGGGCGGTTCGATGCTTCGAGCCTCGTCGCCCCCGGCTCTCCGGGCCATACGCCGATCAGCAGGCCCGCGGTCATCCGCCGGGGCGGGAGGTCTGCCGGATGGGGGATGGGCGGGCGTCGGGTGCGCTCGTAGGGTCGGATCATGACCGTCAACCTTCGTGCTGTGTGGGCCCCGTTACTGGCTTCGGCCTCCCTCGCCGGAATCGTCGCCACCGCCCTGGGGGTGCCCGCGGTGCGGCTGATGCTCTGGTCGGGCTTCCTGCTCCTGCTGCTCGCCCTCGTGGCCCGCTGGTCACCGGCGCGGTCGGGGACCGTCGCGGGGCGGTCGGGGACCGTCGCGGGTGTCCTCGGTGTGGTCGCGGTCTCGGTGTGGCCGGTGCCGCTGGTGTGGGAGACCGGTTCGTGGCTGGAGATCAGCGGCGTGGCGGGCTTCTGGGCGGTCCCGGCCCTCGGGGCCGCGGCGGCCGGCGGCTACCTGCGCCGCCAGGCGGCCCGGATGGAGCAGGCCGTACGGGATGCGCGGCGCGACCAACAGCTGGAACTGGCCCGCGATCTGCACGACTTCGTGGCCCACGACGTGAGCGCCATCGTGGTGCAGGCGCAGGCCGCGCGGTTCGTGGCCGAGCAGGATCCCGGGCAGGCGGTCCGTGCGCTGGAGCGGATCGAGACGGCGGGGCTGAGCGCGCTGGCGTCGATGGACCGCACCGTGCACGCGCTGCAGGAGGCCGCGGGCGGGCCGACGGCTCCCGTCCCGGGCCTGGACCGACTGCCCGAGCTGGTGGGGCGGTTCGAGGGGGGAGCCCTGGACGCCGACCCCGAGGCGATGCGGGAGCTGTCGAGGGAGGCGGACACCACGGCGTACCGGGTGGCCGTCGAAGCGCTGACAAACATACGACGGCACGCGCCCGGGGCGGCCGTGGTCCGGGTCTCCGTACGCCGGGCCGGCGCGGGCACCGAGGTCAGCGTGACCAACTCCGCCGCCCCGCGCGGCGGGGGCGGGCTGCTGGCCCGCCGCCGACGGAGCGGTACCGGGCTGGCCGGCCTGCGGGCGCGGGTGGAGGCAGCGGGCGGAACCCTGCGGGCGGGGGCGGCCGAGGACGGCGGATGGCGGGTTTGCGCCGTCTTCCCGGCGGACGAGAAGGCCCTCAGGTGATCATGACGGGGTGACCACACGCATCCTGATAGCCGATGACCAAGAGGACATCCGCAGCGGATTCCGGCTCATCCTCGATTCACAGCCGGACATGACCGTCGTGGGGGAGGCGGCGGACGGGGAGAGCACGGTGGCGCTGGCCCGTCAGCTGCGGCCCGACGTGGTGCTCGCGGACATCCGGATGCCACGGCTCGACGGGCTGGAGGTGACCCGGCTGCTGGCACCCGAGACACGAGTGGTGGTCGTGACCACCTTCGACCTCGACGAGTACGTGCACACCGCGCTGCGCAACGGCGCCTGCGGTTTCCTGCTGAAGCGGTCCGGACCGGCGCTGCTGATCGAGGGCGTGCGGGCCGCGATGGCGGGGGACACCCTGATCAGTCCGCAGATCACGGTGCGGCTGCTGAGCCGGCTGACGCAGCCGGGTCCGGTCGCCCGGCCTGTGGCCCACCCGCTGACGGAGCGGGAGCTGGAGATCGTGCGGCTGGTGGCGCGGGGGTTCACCAACGCCGAGATCGGCGGGGAGCTGTTCATCACCGCGGGCACGGCCAAGACTCATATCGCGAACATCCAGGCCAAGATCGGGGCACGGAACCGGGTGGGGATCGCCGCATGGGCGTGGGAGCACGGCGTCGCGAAAGCGGAGGCCGACTAGTCACGTTTCACGTGAAACAGGCGGTGCGGGCGGTGTTTCACGTGAAACAACGTGGCGCGTCAGCGGCCAGGAAAGCAGTCCGACGGCCAGCGCGATGGCGTGGCCGAGGTCGGTGAAGGTGCCGCCGGTGGCGAGGGGGATCCCGAAGAAGGCGACCGCTCCGGCCAGGTAGAACCATCGCCAGGGGCTGGGGAGCCGGTAGGTGAGAACACCGATGGAGGCCGCGAGCCCGTAGCTGACGCCGATGTCGACGACATGGGTCATGCTGCGCGGGGCACGGTGGTCCTGGATGGCCGTCAGGAGGACTTTCTGGCTGATCAGGGTGGCGACGACATGGGCGGTGGCCACGATCACGAGCCAGCGCAGGGTCCCGAGCCATCGCTCGACGGGTGCGTGGAAGACCTCGAAGAGCACGGCGTAGAGGGCGAGCGAGGCCGGGTTCGCGATCCAGAAGGCGCTGCTGATGAGCGCCCGGACCGGGTGCTGGACGAGCTGGTGGATGTTGCTGCTGTTGCGGTGCAGCAGGACACGGTCCAGCTGGTCGGGCGCGATCGCGACGATGATGCTGGTCACGGCGATGATCAGCAGCCAGATGTGGGTTCCGGGCGAGGAACGTATCCAGGACCGCAGGGGCCTGGACGGCTCCGGAGCGGTGTGCTGGATCATGCACCGATGATGACCCGCAAAGCGGTGCCCCGCCTGGCCGGTGGGCCGGGCGGGGCACTGTTGCGCGAGTGCGTGCGGCCGGGTCTACTCCTCGCCCGCCAGCGTGAGGCGGCGTAGCTTCTGGCCCGCGTAGGCGGTGGCTCCGACGGTGACCACGACGAGCAGGACCGACGCGGTGGGCAGGCCCACCGTGGCGTCGACGTACCCCTCGCCGGCGACCTTCTCGGCCAGGGCCAGAGCCCACTGCTGGACGCTGAGGGTCTTGGCCCCCGAGACCAGGCTGCCGAAGAGCGACTCCCAGATCAGGGCGTAGACCAGGCCGAAGACGACCGCGTGCCGGCTGACCGTGCCCAGCAGCAGGAAGAGGGCGCTGTAGGCGATCGAGGCCACGAGCGCGGCGATCGTGTAGGCGACGGCGATCTGCTGGCCGTTGCCGTTGAGGATGAATCCGGCGATCAGGGTGGGGATCGCGGAGAAGGCCATGGTGACGGCGATCGCCACGATCAGCTTGGTCATGATGATCTTCGGGCGCTTCACCGGCTTGGCCAGCAGATAGACGATGGAGCCGTCGTCGATCTCGGGCCCGATGGCGCCGGTGCCGGCGATGACACCGATCAGCGGGACCATCGTGGCGAGCGCGAAACCCCCGAGGAGATCGGCCGCGACCTTGTCGTCCACACCGACGAAGGCACGGACCACGAGGGCGATGACGATCAGCAGGGCGGGCAGTGCGAAGAGAATCAGCGCGCGGCGCCGGCCGAGCAGGGCCCGGTAGGTGAGCCGGGCGACGGTGGGGTCGTACACGTACATGGGTGCCAGCTCCTTTCAGGCCGTGACGAGGTAGGAGAAGACCGACTCGAGGGACTCGTCGGAGGGCGAGACCGTCAGCAGCCGGATGCCGTGCTGCCGGGCCACCAGAGGCAGCAGCTCGGTGAAGCGGCCGAAGTCCACGGCCTGGATGCGCAGCGCACCCTCCTTCAGATCGACCTCGATGCCGGCCGTGGAGGGGTCGGCAATCAGGGCCGCGGCGAGCGACCGGTCGTCGGAGGAGCGGACGAGGTAGCGGTGCGGGCGGTCCGTCATCAGGCGGCGGATCTTGCGGAAGTCACCGGAGGCGGCGTGCCGGCCGGCCACGACCACCTCGATGTGCGAGGCGAGCTGTTCGACCTCCTCCAGGATGTGGGAGGAGAACAGGACGGTGCGTCCTTCGTCGCCCATGCGTCGCAGAAGGTCCATCAGCTGCATGCGCTGGCGGGGGTCCATGCCGTTGAACGGCTCGTCCAGGAGCAGCACGGACGGGTCGTGGACCAGGGCGGACGCCATCTTCACGCGCTGGCGCATGCCCTTGGAGTACGTGGAGATCTTGCGGTCCTGCGCGTACTCCATCTCGACGGTGGCCAGTGCGCGCTGTGCGGCCGCGTCGTCGAGGCCGTGGAGCTCGGCGTTGGCGACGACGAACTCACGGCCGGTGAGGAAGTCGTACATCGCCTCGCGCTCGGGCACGACGCCCACGTGCTTGTAGATCTGCTCGTTCTGCCAGATCGGGGCGCCGTCGAGGGTGACGGTGCCCGTGGAGGGGGCGAGGAAGCCGCCCATCATGTTGATGAGGGTGGACTTGCCCGCGCCGTTCGGGCCCAGCAGTCCCGTGACGCCGGGGCCGATGCGCATGGTCACGTCGTTGACGGCGACGACGTTCCCGAACCAGCGGGAGGTGTGGTCGATGTCGATGGTGGTCACAGCCCGGCCTTCCGGTAGCGGGCCATCAGGGCGGCGTAGGAGCCGGCGATGAGGCCGAGGGCGACGAGCAGGTAGACGAAGCCGATGCCGGCCGAGGGGCCCTCACCGCCGGGGAAGGCGGAGGTGGCGCCGAGGAACGCGGTCTGCACGCCGTCGATCAGGGTGATCGGGGAGAACAGGCCCAGCCAGTCGATGGATCCGGCGTTCCCGGTGCTGTAGGCGATGCCCTGAACCGCGGTGACCGCGCCGTAGGGGATCAGGAGCACTGCGATGATCGCCGCGACGCCGAACCCGCGGCGCGGGGTCAGCGCGGCCATCACCAGGCCGATCCCGGAGAAGAGCAGCGACAGCAGCAGAACCGACACGAGTCCTTGCCCGAATCCCTTGGTCTGGTCGACGAAGTCGAACTTCGCCAGAAGCGCGCCGATCCACATGATCAGCAGCGGGGTCGCGGTGAGGATGAACATGGCCGAGGCCATGGCCGCGTACTTGGCCACGACGTAGTCGACGCGCTCGATGGGCCGCGAGAAGTAGAGCGGGACCGTCTTGAATCGCAGGTCCCGCGAGACGGACTGCGGCGCCTGGGAGGCGAGGTAGAGGCCGATGACCACCTGGGTGGTCAGGGCGTACGTCGTGTACTTGATCGGCAGGTCCGTGGAACCGGGCACCGCGATGGCCACCGCGACGATGATGAGCGCCGGGACGCACATCACCGCGAAGAGCAGCATCGGGAGGACCTTCGACTTGGCGGACCGGCCCAGCCCGTAGGCGCCGCGCAGGGACTGCGAGAACAGCGACTTGCGGGCGTAGGCGCGGCCGAGCCGGGGTCCGTCGTAGGACCGGTAGCCGATGTTGTGGATCTGCGTCGACGTCTCAGGCGCCATCGGAACCGGCTCCCTTCTGCTGAGCGGTGTACGCGGGCTGGTCGTTGTCGCGGAAGACCTCCGCGATGTGGTGGCGGCGCTGTTCCATGCGGACCAGACCGACGCCCAGGTCGGCGACGGTGTCGCGGATGGTGTCGTAGGTGCTCTCGCCGGTGGCCTCGACGAGGAGGATGTGGCCGGCTCCGGGCAGGCCCTGCTCCTCTCCCGCGTGCAGGGTGAGGCCGGCCTCGGTGAGCGCCTTGCGCAGGGCGGCGGTGCCGTCCGGGTGGGCGTCGGAGTCGGTGACCTCGACCGCGAGGGTCGCGGTGGTCTGCGTGAAGTCGCTGGTGGAGCTGGAGCGCAGCAGCTTGCCGCCGTCGACGACCACGACGTGGTCGCAGGTCCTCTCCAACTCGCCGAGGAGGTGGGAGGTGACCAGGACGGAGATGCCGAAGTCGGTGTAGACGCGACGGATCAGGCCGAGCATCTCGTCGCGCCCGACCGGGTCCAGACCGTTGGTCGGCTCGTCGAGGAGGACGAGCTGGGGGTCGTGGACGAGTGCCTGGGCGAGCTTGACGCGCTGCTTCATGCCGGTGGAGTAGCCGCCGATCGGGCGGTAGCGCTCCTCGTACAGCCCGACGTGGCGCAAGGTGTCGGCGGTGCGCTCGCGGGCCGCGGTCGGCGGCAGCCCGGACATGCGCGCCATGTGGACGACGAACTCGGTGGCCGAGACGTCGGGTGGCAGGCAGTCGTGCTCGGGCATGTATCCGACGCGTTCACGGATGGCGCTGCCATGCGTATGGACGTCGAGGCCGAGCACGGCAGCGCTGCCCTCGGTGGCGGGGGACAGTCCCAGCAGAATCTTGATCAGCGTGGACTTGCCGGCTCCGTTGGCGCCCACGAGCCCGGTCACGCCGGGGCCGATGTCCAGGGAGAGCCGGTCGAGGGCGGTCACTCGGGGGTACCGCTTGCTCAGGCTTTCAGTCGCGATGACAGTCACGGAACCGACGGTAGTGGCGCGGCTGTCGTGAGGCGTCAGACCTGGAGCTGGATCCGGTCTCAGCCTTCAGGCGTACATGCCCGTACTGGAGGCTGATGTGGACCGGACAAGTTTGTCCACAGGTCCGTGCACGACCCTTGACGCGATCTCCGGTCATTGTCACATTCATCAGTGTCAACTTACGGGCGCGTACGGCTACACGGATGGACGGGCTGACATGGCTGGGGACACCAGGCAACGCACCGCGCTGCACTCCGGACGGCTCTCGGCCGGCCTGAGCGGCTTCAGAGAGGTGCAGCGCCTCTCGTACGAGTGCGCCGAGGCGGTCGCGGCCCAGCTGCGGCCCGGCGTGACCGAGCGCGAGGCCGCGCGCATGCAGCGCGAGTGGCTGCGCGACCGCGGGGTGCGGGACTGGTTCCACCTGCCGTTCGCCTGGTTCGGGGACCGCACCGCATTCACGAACTTCCGTTTCCCGCTGCAGTTCTTCCCGACCAACCGGCGGCTGGAGCCGGGCATGCCCTTCATCCTCGACATGGCGCCGGTCTACAAGGGCTTCTCGGCGGACATCGGCTACTCGGGCAGTCTCGGGCTGAATCCGGTGCAGGACCGGCTCATGGCCGACCTGCGGGCGCACCGGGAGCTGATCCTGGAGCAGGTGCGCGAGTGCCGCTCCCTGCGCGAGATCTACGAGGACGTCGAGCGACTGATGAACCGGCAGGGGTACGCCAACCGGCACCGCGCCTACCCTTTCGGCGTGATCGCCCACAAGATCGACCGGGTGAAGGAGCGGCGCTGGTCGCCGACGGCGTTCGGTTTCGGCACCCAGTCCCTCAAGGGGCTGGCCAGTGACGCCCTGCACGGGCACCGTGAAGGCTGGTCCCCGCTGTGGAGCCCCTACCACTTCTCCGACCACCCGCCGCAGCCTGGACTGTGGGCGGTGGAACCACACCTGGGCTTCCGGGGCACCGGAGCGAAGTTCGAGGAGATCCTCGTGGTCACCGACTCGCGGGACCCCGAGGAGAGCGCGTTCTGGCTCGACGACGACCTGCCGCACGTGCGGCGCTGGGCCGAGGAGGAGAAGGCAGCATGAGCGGCATGAGCGGAGCGGGAGCGATGGAGCCGGCGGGCGCGCGGGAGCGCTGGGTGCGCACCGGCGGGGTCGAGTTGTGCGTGGTCGAGCTCGGCGAGCGGGACCGTCCGACGGTGCTGCTGGTGCACGGCTACCCGGACAGCAAGGAGGTCTGGACGGAGGTCGCCGAGCGGCTGGCGACCCGCTTCCACGTGGTGCTCTACGACGTGCGCGGCCACGGGCGCTCCACCGCGCCGCAGCCGCTGCGCGGCGGTTTCACCCTGGAGAAACTGACCGACGACTTCCTGGCGGTGGCGGACGCGGTCAGTCCGGACCGGCCGGTGCACCTGGTCGGCCACGACTGGGGTTCGGTGCAGGGCTGGGAGTTCGCGACGGTCGGCCGCACGGAGGGGCGGATCGCGTCCTTCACGTCGATGTCGGGGCCCTCCCTGGACCACTTCGGGCACTGGATCAGGAAGCGCATGGCGCGGCCGACGCCGCGGGCGGCGGCGCAGCTCCTCGGCCAGGGCGCCAAGTCCTGGTACGTCTACATGCTGCACACCCCCGTGCTGCCGGAGCTCGCCTGGCGCGGACCGCTCGGCAAGCGGTGGCCCAAGATGCTGCAGCGCGTCGAGAAGGTGCCGGCCGGCTCCTACCCGACGGCCTCGCTGCCCTCGGACGCGGCGAACGGGGCCTGGCTCTACCGCGACAACGTGCGCCCGAGGCTGCGCCGGCCGCGCTCCGACGCGTACGCCCACGTACCGGTACAGCTGATCACTCCGACCGGTGACGCGTTCCTGTCCGAGCGGCTCTACGACGGCCTGGAGCGGTGGGCCCCGGACCTGCTGCGGCGGACCCTGCCCGCCAAGCACTGGATACCGCGGACCCGGCCCGACCAGCTGGCCTCCTGGATCACCGAGTTCGTCACGGCCCGGGAGGAGCCGGCCGCGCGGGCACCGGAGCAGAAGGCCCCGGCCAGGTACGCCGACCGCTTCGGCGGCCAGCTGGTCCTGGTCACCGGCGCGGCCAGCGGGATCGGCCGGGCCACCGCCTTCGCCTTCGCCGAGGCGGGAGCACGGGTGGTGGCCGTGGACCGCGACGAGGAGGGTGCGGCGCGCACGGCCGACATGGCCCGCCTGGTCGGCGCCCCCGAGGCGTGGGCGGAGTGCGTGGACGTCAGCGACGAGCAGGCGATGGAGAAGCTGGCGGCGAAGGTCGCCGCCGAGTACGGGATCGTCGACGTCCTGGTCAACAACGCCGGGATCGGCCTGTCCGGGGCCTTCCTCGACACCACGGCCGAGGACTGGAAGAAGGTCCTGGACGTCAATCTGTGGGGCGTCATCCACGGCTGCCGGATCTTCGGGAAGCAGATGGCCGAGCGCGGCCAGGGCGGGCACATCGTCAACACCGCCTCGGCCGCGGCCTATCTGCCCTCCCGCACCCTGCCCGCCTACAGCACCTCGAAGGCGGCGGTGCTGATGCTGTCGGAGTGCCTGCGCGCGGAACTCGCCTCGAAGTCCATCGGCGTCTCCGCGATCTGCCCCGGCATCGTCAACACCAACATCACCGCGACCTCTCGCTTCGCCGGGGTGGACGAGGCCGAGGAGAAGCGACGCCAGGAACGCTCCTCGCGGCTGTACGGCCTGCGCAACTTCCCGCCGGAGAAGGTCGCCGACGCGATCCTGCGCGCCGTCGTCCGCAACGAGGCGGTCGTGCCGGTCACGCCCGAGTCCAAGGGCGCCCTGTGGATGTCCCGGTTCGCCCCGCGCGCCCTGCGGCGCATCGCCCGGCTGGAGCCCCGGCTGTGACCGGGGTCCCGGATCCGTCGCGCGTGCACGGCCGCGCGGGGGCCGCGGGATCGGTGCCCCCGCGCAGAGAGCCCGGCACGGCCATATCCGGCTTCTGCCGGCGGTCGTACCATCCCTCGCAGGAGGGCTCGCTGCGCAGGGCGGTCGAGTACCTTGCGGCTTCGCCTGCCGCCCGGGCCGCAGCCGGCGCGGGCGGCCGAGCCGCCATGTCGTAGGGAGCCGGGATTGTCCGATCAGGCCGTAGCCGAGTACCGGATCGAGGATCTGGCGCACCACAGCGGAGCGACGGTGCGCACGATCCGCGCGTACCAGGACCGCGGTCTGCTGCCCAAGCCGGAACGGCGGGGCCGCTCCAACGTCTACCGGGACACGCACCTGGCGCGGCTGCGCCAGATCGCCGACCTGCTGGACCGCGGCTACACCCTGGCGTCCATCAAGGAGCTGCTGGAGGCCTGGGACGCGGGACGCGGACTGGGCGGCGTACTGGGGCTGGTCGCGGAGGTGCACGGGCCGTGGACCGATGAGGAGGCGGCCCGGATCAGCCGGGAGGAGTTGAACGCACGGTTCGGCGGCCTGCCCGACGACCAAGCGGTGAGCGAGGCCTGCGATCTGGGTGTGCTGGAGCGGATCCCGGGGCGCCCGGACCAGTTCCTCGTGCCGTCCCCGCAGGAACTGGCGGTGGCGGCAGAGCTGTACGCGGCCGGGGTGCCGCTCGCGGCGATCACCGGTCACCTCCGGGAACTGCGGGGTCAGGTGGAGCACATCGCCTCGCGGTTCCTGGAGTTCACCACCGAGCACGTCTTCGCGCGCTACCTCGGGCAGGTGCCGCCCACCGACGCGGACGCCGCGGAGGCGGCGACGATGGTGCGGCGGCTGCGGCCGCTGGCGCAGCAGACCGTGGACGCGGAACTGGCGCGGGCGATGCGGCTCTTCGCGACCCGGCACCTCCAGCGGCATCTGGGAGCGGCGGGGACGCCGCAGCCGACGGGCCCCTCGCCGGTGGCCCTGCCCGCCGGAACGGTACGCGCGGTGCAGGAGCTGGTCGGCGCCGAGCACGTGGCGGAGTTCGTGCGGGCCGCGACGGAGCGGGAGATCCAGGCCCGGACGATGAACGATCTGGCACGTCGGCGGGACCGGTAGCGCCTGAGCGGATCGGTCCACAGGTTCCACAGGGCGGATCACGCGTTTGTCGTCAAAACCCGCCCAAACGGCTGTGGACAAGTGTCCTTTTCCTGTGGGTAACCGGGACGGCGTCTCACCCTACGGTCCGGTAGGCGTCCCGGTCGGGGCTCGCGCCGTCTCCTGGCCCGGTCGCGGGGAGCGCGGCTGGTACGGCCGTTGCGCCCGGACCCGGCTCGGCCCCGCGGGTCCCCCGGTCCGTACGGCCCGTGCCGCCCTTCGTGCCGGATCCGTAGAGGAAGGTGGCCAGGGCCAGCCCGACGATCCCGCCGAACAACTGGGCGGCGACGAAGCCCGGCAGCGAACCGGGCGCGATGCCGGTGAAGGAATCGCTGAAGCTGCGCCCGATGGTGCCGGCCGGGTTGGCGAAGGAGCCGGAGGAGGTGAACCAGATCGCGGCCGCTATGTAAGCCGCCACCGCCGCCGGGATGAAACGGGCGCGCCCGATGCGCCCCAGCCCCTGGATCACGAGGACGAGACCGGCCGTGGCGATCACCTCTCCGACGAGCAGGTGGCCCCCGTCGAGGGCCTGCGTGGCGAAGGCGCCCGGGGTCCGGCCGAACATGGCCTCCGCGAGGAAGGCGCCGCCGATGGCCCCGGCCGTCTGGGCCGCGACGTAGACGGGCACCTCGCGCCCGCCGACCCCCTCGCCGCCCGTGCGGCGGGTCCACCAGGAGGTGAGGGTCACCACCGGGTTGAGGTGGGCGCCGGACAGCGGCCCGAAGAGGGTGATGATCAGCCCGAGGCCGATGGCCGAAACGAACGAGTTGGCGATGAGGGCGACACCGGTGTCGGTGCTGAGCTCCGCGGCCTTGAGCCCGGAGCCGATCACGACCACGAGCAGGCCGGCGGTTCCGATCAGCTCGGCAGCCGCACGGCGTGGCAGAGAGGTGTGGACTGTCATGGTTCTCCCCCAGGGCGGAAGTGATAATGGAAAGCATATTCCGCATCCTGGAATGATGGTAGAGGGCGTCCACCACCGTGCGGCACCGCGAACCCCGCGAAAATCCCTGCCGGAAGGTCTCCCGGGCGGGCACGCTGGGGTTCATGGATGAAAGACGCACCGTGAAGGTGTCCAAATACGTCTCGAAACACCTGCGGCACCAGCCGGAACGGATCGGACTGGTGCTCGACGCCAACGGCTGGGTGGAGATCGACGACCTGCTGGGCGCCGCCGCCGCGCACGGCTTCCACTTCAGCCGCGCCGAGCTCGATCACGTCGTGGCAGCCAACGACAAGCAGCGGTTCGCCGTCGACGGAACCCGCATCCGGGCCAGCCAGGGACACACCGTGGCCGTGGACCTGGACCTTCCGGAGGCCGAACCGCCCGCCTACCTCTACCACGGCACCGTGGCCGCCGCCCTCGACCCAATCCGCGCCGAAGGCCTGCGCCCGATGGCCCGCCACCATGTGCACCTGTCCCCCGACCGGGAGACCGCGACCCGGGTGGGCGCGCGCCGCGGCCGGCCCGTCGTGCTCAGCGTGGACGCTGCGGCGATGCGTGCGGCCGGGCACGTCTTCCGGATCAGCGCCAACGGGGTATGGCTGGTGGACGCCGTACCCCCGCAGTTCCTGCGCTTCCAGTAACCGAACCCTGCACCCTCGCATGCGAGGTGACGCCCCATCCACCATCTGCCGCCGCTCCGCCCGGAGCGGCGACGGCCGGTCGGTCAGCTGTCGAGCTGCGCCAGGGCCTCGGTGGCGATCTTCTCGAAAACGGCCTCGTCGGCGGCGAAGTCGGAGTCCGGGATCGGCGCGTGGATCACCAGCTCCGTGAAGCCCAGCTCGCGGTGCCGGCCCGCGAAGTCGACGAACGCGTCCACGGACGCCAGCACGGTATTGGCCTCGGGCGTGAAGCCGGTCAACAGGATCTTCTCCATGGGCTCGGAATCCCGGCCCATCTCGGCGCAGGCCTTGTCGAGCCGTGCGAGCTGCCCGCGCACAGCCTCCAGCGACTGCTCGGGCGTGCCGTCCTCGGAGAGCTTCGGGTCACCCGTGGTCACCCACGCCTGCCCGTACCGGGCGGCGAGCCGAAGACCGCGCGGTCCGGTCGCGGCAACCGCGAACGGCAGCCGCGGCTCCTGCACACAGCCGGGGAGGTTGCGGGCCTCCTCGGCGGAGTAGAAGGTGCCCTCGTGGCTCACTGAGCCCTCGGTCAGCAGCCGGTCCAGCAGCGACACGAATTCGGCGAAGCGATCGGCGCGCTCACGCGGGGACCATGCCTCCTGGCCCAGGGCCGTCGCGTCGAACCCGTTGCCGCCGGCGCCGATGCCAAGGGTGATACGGCCGCCCGAGACATCGTCCAGGGTGATGAGGTCCTTGGCGAGGGTCACCGGGTGGCGGAAGTTCGGTGAGGTCACGAGCGTGCCCAGACGCAGCCGTTCGGTGGCGGCAGCCGCGGCGGTCAGGGTGGGCACCGCACCGAACCAGGGGCCGTCGCGGAAGGTCCGCCATGACAGGTGGTCGTAGGTGTAGGCGGTGTGGAACCCGAGCTGCTCGGCCCGCAGCCACTGGTCCCGACCCCCCTCATGCCATCGACGTACCGGAAGGATCACCGTGCTCAGACGCAGACTCATGCATCGAGCCTACGGCGGGCCGATGTTTCACGTGAAACATCGGGCCACTCGATGTTTCACGTGAAACAGCGCCCTCCACGGCAGCCTGGCTTGATCATGGTCCGGTCCTCCCGTCCCATGGGCGAAGATGGAGCCGTGACCTCGGCTCCTCAGTGCCCGGACGGGCCCACCCCCACTCCCCGGCTCATCGCCACCGACCTCGACGGCACCCTGCTGCGCGACGACCAGTCCGTCTCGCCGCGTACCGTCGCCGCACTCGCCGCAGCCGAGGAGGCGGGCATCGAGGTCTTCTTCGTCACGGGCCGCCCCGCACGGTGGATGGACGTGGTCGCCGACCACGTCCACGGTCACGGCCTCGCGATCTGCGCCAATGGCGCGGCGGTGGTCGACCTGCATTCCGGACGGGAGTTCGTACAGGTCAGAGCCCTCCCGAGGACGGCCGCACTCTCCGTCGTCGAAGCTCTGCGTGCGGCGGCACCCGGGACGTCCTTCGCGGTCGAACTGACCACCGGCATCAACTACGAGCCCGCCTACCCGCCCTTCTTCAAGGATCCGGGCGCCAGGCTCGCGGCCGCCGAGCACCTGCTCCAGGAGAACACGGGCGAAGACGAAGGCCCAGCGCCCGTACTCAAGCTGCTGGCACACCACTCCGAAATCGCCCCGGACGAGTTCCTCGCACTGGCCCGCTCCGCCGCCGGCGCGTACGCGTCGATCACCCGGTCCAGCCCCACCTCCCTGCTGGAGATCAGTGGGCACGGCGTGTCCAAGGCGAGCACGCTGGCGCTGTGCTGTGCCGAACGGGGCATCTCCCCGGACCAGGTGGTCGCTTTCGGGGACATGCCGAACGACGTGGAGATGCTCAGCTGGGCCGGCACCTCCTACGCGATGGGCAACGCCCACCCCGATGTGATCGCGGCCGCGTCCGGCCGTACGGTCGCCAACAACGAGGACGGGGTCGCCCTCGTCATCGAACGCATCCTGGCCGAAAGGCTCGCGCGGCACGAGGCGTAGGCCGGGCAGGCGCAGCCGGACCGGATTGGACCGGGCAAGCGCAGGCCAGGCAGGCCCAGACGCACGCCGGCCGGCCACCGCTACTGGAGCGGGGCCTCCCACACCAGGGTGGTCCCGCCGCCGTCCTCCCCGAGGCCCGGCCCGTAGGAGCTCGTGCCGCCCAGGGACTCCGCCCGCCGCCGCAGGTTGCGCAGGCCGCTGCGCCGACCGCTCTCGGGGATGCCCACCCCGTCGTCGGCGACTTCCAACCGGACTCCGGGCCGGCCGTCGGGCAACGTGACGGTGCAGTCCAGGACCACCTCGATCCGGGACGCGTCGGCGTGCCGGAAGGCATTGGACAGCGCCTCACGCAAGGCGGCGATCAGGTTCTTGCCCACGAGCTCGCCGACGACCGTGTCGACCGGGCCGAGGAAGCGGTGTGCCGGTTTGAAGCCCAGCGGGACGGCCGCCATGTTGATCTCCCGCAGGACGCGGGTGCGCAGCCCGGACGGTGCCTCCGCGGGACCCTGCTGGAGGGCGAAGATCGCCGTACGGATCTCCTGGATCGTCACGTCCAGTTCGTCCACGGCCTTGCCCACGCCGTCGCGGACCTCGGGCACGATCGACCTGCGCTGGGCGCCCTCCAGCATCATCCCGGTGGCGAACAGCCGCTGGATGACCAGGTCGTGCAGGTCACGCGCGATCCGGTCGCGGTCCTCGAAGACCGCCAGCCGCTCCCGGTCGCGTTGCGCCTCGGCCATCATCAGCGCGAGCGCCGCCTGCGAGGCGAACTGGGTGGCCAGGGTCCGCTCGGACTCGCTGAAGGGCCGCCCGCCGCGGGCCCGCGGGGTGACCAGAGCGCCCAGGACCCGCCCGCCGCTGTGCAGGGGGAGCATCATGCAGGGGCCGAACGCGCTGGTGAGCGGACTGACCATGCGGGGGTCCGACGAGGCATCGTCCGTGAAGACCGGCTCGCCGCACAGCAAATGGTCCACCACCGGACTCTCGGCCGGGATCACCACGCCGAGGGAGGTGGCCGCGCTCTCCGCCGAAACGGCGACGATCTCCATCCCGCCCTCCTCGGCCGGCAGCAGGACGATCCCGGCGGCGGAGTCGGCCAGGCGGCGGGCCTGTTCGGCCACCACCGAGAGGGCGTCGTCGGCGTCCCCGCCGGACAGCAGGGCGGTGGTGACGGCGACCGAGCCGTCGATCCAGCGCTCGCGCTGGGTGGCCGCCTCGTACAGCCGGGCGTTGCCGATGGCGATGCCCGCCTCGGTGGCCAGCACCCGGACCATGTGGACGTCGTAGTCGCTGAACTCGACGCCGCCGTGCTTCTCGGCGAGGTACAGGTTGCCGAAGATCTCACCCTGCACCCTGATCGGGACACCGAGGAAGGTCTTCATGGGCGGGTGGTGCGCCGGGAAGCCGGCCGAGCGCGGGTCCTTCGTCAGGTCGGCGAGCCGGACGGTGTCCGAGTGCGAGATCAACGCTCCGAGCAGGCCCCGTTTCCCGTCCGGACGGTGGCCGATCTGCCGGGCCACCTCCGGGCTGATCCCGTACGTGACGAAGTCGGAGAGCCCGCGGCCCTCCGTGTCGACGACACCGAGCGCCGCGTAGCGGGCGTCCGCGAGCTCGGCCGCGGTCTCGCAGATGCGGTCGAGCGTGGAGTGCAGCTCCAGCCCGGTACCGACCGACCGCATGGCCTCCAGCAGCTGCGGCACCCGGGCCGTGAGCTCGGTCGACAGTCCGTGCAGGCTCTTGGTGGCCTCGGTGGCGGCGGCCAGGGGATCCGGTGTCCCCTGCGAGGGATCCGGCAGCGGATCCGATGAGTGCTGCGACGACTGCGCTGACATGTCCTTGAGCCTAGTTAGTCCCCATTAGGCGGGAAAGTTGGCCAAAGTCCGGTCGGTTTCCCGTTCCCGCTCCAGCATCCGGCGCAGCGGCCCCTCGACGGCGGCCAGCTCCGCGTACTCCCCGCGCTGCACAACCTCGCCGCGGTCCAGCACGAGCACCTCGTCGACCGCCTCCAGGCCGGCCAGCCGGTGCGTGATCAGCACAGTGGTCCTGCCCTCCGTGGCGGTCAGAAGGTCCGCGGTCAGGGCGTCCGCCGTGACCAGGTCCAGGTGCTCGGCCGGCTCGTCCAGGACCAGTACGGGGAAGTCCGCCAGCAGCGCCCGGGCCAGGGCCAGGCGCTGGCGCTGGCCGCCCGAGATCCGCTCGCCGTGCTCGCCGACCAGCGTGTCCAGCCCGTCCGGAAGGCCGTCCGCCCACTCCAGCAGCCGGGCCGCGGCCAGCGCGTCCCGTAGCTGCTCCTCGCTCGCCCCGGTCCGGGCCAGCCGGAGGTTCTCCCGGACCGAGCTGTCGAAGAGGTGCGCGTCCTGGGCGCACAGGCCGACGAGCGCCCGTACGTCATCACTGTCGAGTGTGCGCGCGTCCACACCGGCCAGGCTGTAGGAGCCCTCGGCCGGGTCCAGGAACCGGAGCACGACCTGGGCCAGCGTGGTCTTGCCGGAGCCCGAGGGGCCGACGACAGCGATGCGGCGGCCGGCCTCCAGGGTGAGGTCCAGCCCGCGCAGCGCGTCACGTTCCTGGCCCGGGTGGCGGGCGGTGAGTCCGGTCAGCCGGAGCGGGAAGGGCGAGGCGGGAGCAGCGGCGGGCTGCTCGGGCTCGGCGACGGGGACGGGCGCGTCGATGACCTCGTAGACCCGTTCGGCGCTACGGCGCACCCGCTGGCGGTACTGGACGGCGAGGGGGAGTCCGCTCACCGCCTCGAAGGCGGCGAGGGGCGTCAGAACCGCGACGGCCATCGCGATCCCGGACAGCCGTCCGTCGTGGACCGCGTTCGCGGCGACAGCTGCGGCGGCCACGACCGTGAGCCCGCACACCAGGGCGGACAGTCCGCTGCCCAGCCCGCCGGCGGTGGCGCCCCGCGCGGCGATGCGCGTCAGCACACCGTCGCTCTCCCGCGCCCGGCCCTTGCGGTCCGCCAGCGCCCCGGCCACCGTCAGCTCCGCGGTGCCGGTCAGCAGGTCGGCCACCCGGGTGGCGAGTTCGCCCCGGGCGGGCGCGAGCCTGCGCTCCGCACGGCGGGCGCAGGCGCCGCTGACCAGCGGCACCCCGATACCCGCGGCGAGCAGGCCGACGGCGAGCACGGCCCCGGCCTCGGGCAGCAGCCACGTGGTGAAGGCGACGGAGCCTGTTCCGACGAGCACCGCGGTGCCGACGGGCAGCAGCCAGCGCAGCCAGTAGTCCTGCAGGGTGTCGGCGTCGGCGACCAGCCGGGCCAGCAGGTCTCCGCGCCGGTGTTCGCGCAGTCCGGCGGGCGCGATGCGCTCCAGCCGCCGGTACACCGACACCCTGAGGTCGGCGAGCATCCGCAGGACGGCGTCGTGCGAGACGAGCCGCTCGGCGTACCGGAAGACGGCGCGGCCCAGTCCGAAGGCCCGCGTCGCGGTGACCGCCACCATCAGATAGAGGACGGGGGGCTGTTCGGAGGCCCTGGAGATCAGCCAGCCCGACACTGCCATCAGGCCGACGCTGCAGCCGACGGCCAGCGCCCCGAGCAGCAGCCCCAGCCTGAACCGTCCCTGCCATGCCTCCGCCACCGCCCGTACCCGGCGCAGCGGATCCGCGCCGCCGGTGTCGGACGCACCGCCGCCGGTCCGCACCCGCTCCGGGGCGGAGCCGAGGATCCACTCCCCGGCGTCCGGGCCGAGGCCGTCGGGGAAGGGCTCCCCGGCTTCCGTCCCGGCCCTTCCGGGGTGGGGGAGCGGTTCTTCGGGCAGCGCGAGCCCGGAGAGCGGCTCGCCCGGCACAGGACCGGCCGTCATACGGACCACCCGGTCCGCGACGGCGAGCAGGGCCGGCCGGTGCACGACCAGCAGCACCGTCCGTCCCGCGCAGAGCCGCCGCACCGCGTCCACGATCCCCGCCTCGGTCTCGCCGTCCAGCGCCGCCGTCGGCTCGTCCAGCAGCAGGACCGGCCGGTCCGCCAGGAAGGCCCGGGCCAGTGCCAGCCGCTGCCGCTGCCCGGCGGACAGGCCGACGCCGCCCTCGCCCAGCAGGGTCTCGGCGCCGCGCGGGAGCGCGGACACGAACTCCCAGGCTCCGGCGTCCTTCAGGGCCGCGGTCACCTCGCCGTCACCGGCCCCGGGCCGGGCCAGCCGTACGTTCTCGGCGACGGTCCCGGCGAACAGGTGCGGCCGCTGCGGCACCCACGAGATCCGCTCCCGCCAGTGCTCCGGTGACAGCTCGGCCAGGTCCACGCCCGCGATGCGGACCCGCCCGGCGGTCGGCCGCACGAATCCCAGCAGCACCTGGAGCAGCGTGGACTTGCCGGCCCCGCTCGGGCCGGTGAGGGCCACGCACTCCCCCGGTGCGACGGTCAGCGATACCGGCCGGGGTGAGTCCTCGTCCCGGCCCTCGTACCGGACGGCGATCCCGTCGATCTCGATCCACAGGGGAGTGCCGGCCGGCAGTCCCGCCGTACCGGCCGGACCGGCGGCGGGGGTCTCCAGGACCTCGAAGATCTCCTCGGCGGCCGCCAGTCCTTCCGCAGCCGCGTGGTACTGCGCCCCCACCTGTCGCAGCGGCAGGTAGGCCTCGGGCGCCAGGATCAGGATGACCAGCCCGGTGTAGAGGTCCAGTTCGCCGTGGACCAGTCGCATGCCGATGGTCACGGCGACCAGCGCGACCGACAGGGTCGCCAGCAGTTCCAGGGCGAAGGACGAGAGGAAGGCGATGCGCAGTGTCCGCATCGTCGCCCGCCGGTAGTCGTCGGTGATCTTGCGGATCGACTCGGCCTGCGCCTTGGCCCGGCCGAAGACCTTCAGTGTGGGGAGCCCGGCCACCACGTCGAGGAAGTGCCCGGACAGCCGCGACAGCAGGCGCCACTGGCGGTCCATCCGGGACTGGGTGGCCATACCGATGAGGACCATGAACACCGGGATCAGGGGGAGGGTGACCACGATGATGGCCGCCGACACCCAGTCCTCGGTGACGATACGGGCGAGCACCGCCACCGGCACCACGACCGCGAGCCCCAGCTGGGGCAAGTAGCGGGAGAAGTAGTCGTCGAGCGCGTCCACGCCCCGGGTGGCCAGCGACACCAGCGACCCGGTCCGCTGTCCGCCCGGACGCCCGGGACCGATCTCCGCGGCCCGGTCCAGCAGCCGGCCCCGCAGTTCCGACTTGACCGCCGCGCTGGCGCGGTGCGCGGCCAGCTCCGTCAGCCATGCGATCAGAGCGCGGCCCAGCGCCACGGCCGCGAGCAGCAGCAGCGGCGTGCGGAGCGCAGCGCTGCCGAAGCCCTGCTCGAAGGCGCCCACCACGATCTCGGCGATGAGCATCGCCTGGCCGACGACCAGCCCCGCCCCGGCCAGCCCGAGGGCCACCACCGTCCCCAGGAAGAGGCGGGTGGAACGGGCGTACCGGAGCAGGCGCGGGTCGATCGGTTTCACGTGAAACATCCTCCGAGGGAGGGCCGGCCGGGCCGGCGGGTCGGGCGGCGCGAGGAGACGGGCGAGTTCACCGGCACGGAATCAGTGCGCGTCGACGATGTGCTGCGTACCGATCCGCTTGCGGAACACCCAGTAGGTCCAGCCCTGGTAGAGCAGAACGAGCGGGGTGGCTACGGCGGCGCACCAGGTCATGATCTTCAGCGTGTAGGGGCTGGACGAGGCGTTGGTGACGGTGAGGCTCCAGGCCGCGTCGAGCGAGGAGGGCATCACGTTCGGGAAGAGCGTCAGGAAGAGCATCGCGACGGCCGCCGCGATGGTGATCCCGGACAGTGCGAACGACCAGCCCTCGCGCCCCGCCAGGTTGAAGCCGAGCGCCCCGAGCAGGGCCAGCACCGCGACGGCCATCGCGACCAGGCTCTTGCCGTCGCCGCGCGAGACCTGGGTCCAGATGAGGAAGACCAGGGCGAGTACAGCGGTGACGAGGCCCAGCACGGTCGCCGTCCTACGCGACCGCTCCCGGATGTCACCGACCGTCTTGAGCGAGGCGAAGACCGCGCCGTGGAAGGTGAACAGGGTGAGGGTGACCAGCCCGCCGAGGACCGAGTAGACGTTGAGCAGGTCGAGGAAGCTGCCGACGTACTCCTTGTTCTGGTCGATCTTCACTCCGCGCACGATGTTGGCGAAGGCCACGCCCCAGAGGAAGGCGGGGATCAGCGAGGTCCAGAAGATCGCGTGCTCCCAGTTGGTCTGCCAGCGGTCCTCGGGGCGCTTGTGCCGGTACTCGAAGGCCACCCCGCGGATGATCAGGCAGATCAGGATGAGCAGCAGCGGCAGGTAGAAGCCGGAGAAGAGGGTGGCGTACCAGTCGGGGAAGGCGGCGAAGGTCGCACCGCCCGCCGTGAGCAGCCAGACCTCGTTGCCGTCCCACACGGGCCCGATCGTGTTGATCAGAACCCGCTTCTCCGTACGGTCGCGGGCGAGCAGCTTGGTCAGCACGCCGATGCCGAAGTCGAAGCCCTCCAGGAAGAAGTAGCCGGTCCACAGGACGGCGATCAGCACGAACCAGACGTCGTGGAGCTCCATGGTGCGTTCTCCTCAGCCTCAGTACGAGAAGGCCATCGGCCGGTCGGGGTTCTTGTCGTCCCCGCCGATCTTGGTGGGCGGGTTGAGGTCGGCCTCGGTGAGCTCCGGCGGGCCGAGCTTGACGTACTTGACGAGGAGCCGGACCTCGATCACGGCGAGCACGGCGTAGAGCAGGGTGAAGCCGATCATCGAGGTGAGGACCTCGGCCTGGGAGACGTTCGGCGAGACCGCGTCCCGGGTTCGCAGGACTCCGTAGACCACCCACGGCTGACGGCCCATCTCGGTGAAGATCCAGCCCCAGGAGTTGGCGATGAGGGGGAATCCCATGGTCCAGAGGGCGACGATCCAGTAGAGGTTGCCGATCCTGGGGCTCAGCGCCTTCTTGAAGAGCACCAGGTGGGGGACCTCGTCCTCCCCGGTGCGCAGCCCCGGCGGGAGCAGGAACTTCCTGCGGGTCAGCCAGAGGCCCAGCATGCCGATACCGAGCGAGGCCATGCCGAAGCCGATCATCCAGCGGAAGCCCCAGTAGGCGACCGGGATGTTGGGCCGGTAGTCGCCCGGTCCGAACTTCTCCTGTTCGGCCTTGTTGACGTCGTTGATGCCCGGGACGAAGGAGGTGAAGTCGTCGTTGGCCAGGAAGGACAGCAGACCCGGGATCTCGATGGCCACCTTGTTGTGGCCCTTTTCGACGTCGCCGTAGGCGAAGACGGAGAAGGGCGCGGGGGCCTCGCCGTCCCAGAGGGCCTCGGCGGCGGCCATCTTCATGGGCTGCTGCTTGAACATGACCTTGCCGAGCAGGTCACCGCTGATCGCCGTGCCGAGGCCGGCGATGATCAGGACGACCAGGCCCAGGCGCAGCGAGCTGCGCATCACCGGAACATGCTTCTTGCGCGCCAGGTGGTAGGCGGAGATGCCGGCCATGAACGCACCGCCGACGAGGAAGGCGGCCGTGATGGTGTGGAAGAACTGGGTGAGCGCGGTGTTCTGGGTGAGCACCAGCCAGAAGTCGGTGAGCTCCGCCCGGCCCCGCTCCTCGTTGATCCGGTAGCCGACCGGGTGCTGCATCCAGGAATTGGCCGCCAGGATGAAGTAGGCGGACAGGACGGTGCCGATGGACACCATCCAGATGCAGGCCAGGTGGATCTTCTTGGGCAGCTTGTCCCAGCCGAAGATCCACAGTCCGATGAAGGTGGACTCGAAGAAGAAGGCGATCAGCGCTTCGAAGGCGAGGGGGGCGCCGAAGATGTCACCGACGAAGCGCGAGTAGTCGGACCAGTTCATGCCGAACTGGAACTCCTGGACGATGCCGGTGACGACACCCATCGCGATATTGATCAAGAAGAGCTTTCCCCAGAACTTCGTGGCCCTGAGGTACTTCTCCTTCTCGGTGCGCACCCAGGCGGTCTGCAGGCCGGCCGTAAGGGCGGCGAGCGAGATCGTCAGGGGCACGAAGAGGAAGTGATAGACGGTGGTGATGCCGAACTGCCATCGCGCCAGGGTTTCTGGCGCCAGAGCCAGGTCCACGTCCTCGTCTCCTTCGTGTCGCCGTGATCACAGCGGCAGCCTGCTTTCCGAACCCGCCGATTCCGGGAGGAAGCACACACGCTTGTGAACGCGTTCACATTCACAAGCATTATGGCGCATCGCATTCGGCCACCTTCCAGCGGGGTACCCCTAGCCAATCGATTCAACAGATTGTTGAATCTGGCTCATGCAGATTCGAATCTCCTGGCCTGCGGGCCAGCTCACCGCAACCCTCGACGAGACCCCGACCAGCAAGGCGCTGGCCGAGGCTCTTCCGATCTCCGCCTCCGCGAACACGTGGGGCGAGGAGGTCTACTTCGACACCGGTGTCTCCGTGGCCCTGGAGGACGACGCCCGGCAGGTCGTCGAGCCCGGCACGGTCGCGTTCTGGACCGAGGGCGACGCCCTCGCGCTGCCCTACGGCCCGACGCCGATCTCGCGCGGGGGTGAGAGCCGCCTGGCGAGCCCGTGCAACGTGCTCGGCTCGTTCGACGGCGACCCCCGCCTGCTGTCCACCGTTCGCGACGGCGATCCCGTCCGCGTGGAACTGGCCTGAGACTCCCGCCCCACCCGTCCGCGCGGCGCTCCCGCCGGCCGGACGGCCGCGGCCCGCGCCGCCGCCGGAACCCGCGCGGCCGCCGGACCCGCGCCGCGGAGCCTAGAGCTCCTTGAAGAACGCCTCCGCCGTGTGCAGGAAGAGGTCGTTCGCCTCGGGCTCACCGATCGTGACCCGAAGGCCCTCGCCCGCGAAGGGCCGGACCACCACACCGGCCTTCTCGCAGGCCGCCGCGAAATCGAGGGTCCGCTCGCCCAGGCGCAGCCACACGAAGTTCGCCTGCGTGTCCGGCACGGTCCAGCCCTGCGCCAGCAGCGTCGAGTGGACCCGCGCACGCTCGCCCACCAGCGCACCGACCCGGCCCATCAGTTCGTCCTCGGCGCGCAGCGAGGCCACCGCCGCGTCCTGCGCGAGCTGGCTGACGCCGAAGGGCACCGCCGTCTTGCGCAGCGCCGCCGCCACCCGCTCGTGCGCGACCGCGAATCCGACCCGCAGACCGGCGAGCCCGTACGCCTTGGAGAACGTCCGCAGCACGGCGACGTTGGGGCGGTCGCGGTAGAGCTCGATGCCGTCCGGGACGTCCGTGTCGCGCACGAATTCGCGGTACGCCTCGTCCAGGACCACCAGGACGTCCGAGGGCACCTGGTCCAGGAAGCGCTCCAGCTCGGCCCGGCGCACGGCGGTGCCGGTGGGATTGTTCGGGTTGCAGACGAAGATCAGCCGCGTCCGCTCGGTGATCGCCGCGGCCATGGCGTCCAGGTCGTGCACATCGCCCTCGGTCAGCGGGACCTGCACCGAGGTCGCACCCGAGATCTGCGTGATGATCGGGTACGCCTCGAAGGACCGCCAGGCGTACATGACCTCGTCGCCCGGGCCCGCCGTGGACTGGATCAGCGACTGGGCCACGCCCACCGAGCCGGTGCCCGTGGCCACGTGCTCGACCGGCACGCCGAACCGCTCGGCGATCTCGTTCACCAGTCCGGTGCAGGCCATGTCCGGGTACCGGTTGAAGGCACCCGCAGCCGTGACGGCGCTCTCCAGCACCCCCGGCAGCGGCGGGTACGGGTTCTCGTTCGAGGACAGCTTGTACGCGACGGGCCCGCCCGCGGCAGCCGGCTTTCCGGGCTTGTACGTCGGAATGCCGTCCAGCTCGGCGCGCAGCTTCGGGCTCTTCTCGCTCACCGCAGGTCCTCCTCGACCGTCCCGTCCGACGTCGCCGTCGACTCAATACTGCTCACCTTATGAGGATTCCGCTCTCCCGAGAATGGGGGCGCCTGGATTGCGGGGGAGCGCGCGCATATATGCGCGCGCCGGTGGCCTGCGCCGTGGCGCGCATCCCTCGTGCAGGTGAGTTGCGGCCGACACGAAAGCGCGCCGTTTTGGCATGCCCGGTCCCGTCGACAAGCCCCACCGCCAGCATGTGCGACCAAACGCCTTTATTTCCAAGGTCATTGGGGGTGGCAAACCATGCAGAAACGTGCCTGTCAACGCGTGCATATGCACCCGGACCGCCCACCCCACCGAGCCCTACTATCGGCTCGCCATGACAGCAGCAGGGAAGCACCAGGTGAGCCGGACCGAGACCACCCGGCGGGCCGCCGGCCGACAGGGCCGGGCCGGCATCAGGGACGTGGCCGCCGCGGCGGGCGTCTCCATCACGACCGTCTCCGACGCGCTCAATGGCAAGGGACGGCTGCCCGACGCCACCCGCCGCCACGTTCGCGAAGTAGCCGACCGGCTGGGCTACCGCCCGTCGGCCGCCGCCCGCACCCTCCGTACCGGAAAGTCGGGCCTCATCGGCCTGACCGTGACGACGTACGGGGATGAACCTTTCACCTTCACCGAATTCGCCTACTTCGCCGAGATGGCCCGGGCCGCCACCTCGGCGGCGCTGGCCCGCGGATACGCCCTCGTCATCCTCCCCGCCACCTCCCGCCACGACGTGTGGTCCAACGTCGCCCTCGACGGCACCGTCGTCATCGACCCCTCCGACCACGATCCCGTCGTCACCGAGCTCGTCCGCCAGGGCCTGCCCGTGGTCTCCGACGGCCGGCCTGCCGGCTCCCTCCCCGTCACCGCCTGGGTCGACAACGACCACGAGGCCGCCGTGCTCGGCCTCCTCGACCACCTCGCCGCCGCCGGCGCCCGCCGGATCGGGCTGCTGACCGGCACCACCACCGACACGTACACCCGCCTGTCCACCACGGCCTACCTCAACTGGTGCGAGCGCGTCGGCCAGGACCCCGTGTACGAGTCCTACCCGGCCCACGATCCGTGCGCGGGCGCCGTCGCCGCCGACCGGCTCCTGGCCCGACCCGACCGCCCCGACGCCGTCTACGGTCTCTTCGACCCGAACGGCACCGACCTGCTCGCCGCCGCCCGCCGCTACGGCCTGCGCGTCCCCGAGGACCTGCTGCTCGTCTGCTGCAGCGAGTCCACCGTGTACGCCAACACCGAGCCGCCCATCACCACGCTGTCCCTCAAACCGCGCCGCATCGGCACCGCCGTCGTGCAGCTGCTCATCGACGCGATCGAGGGCGTGGACACCGGACGGCCGGTCGAACAGGTCGTCCCGACCGAGCTGATCATCCGCACCTCTTCGCAGCGCAGGCAGCCCCGAACGACCGTCAGCCCACCCCGGTCTCCGGCCCAGGACTGACCGCCGGACCGTCCGGTCGGCCTGTTCGGCGGGTCGTCCGGAATTTCAACAACCGGCAATATCGGGCAAAAACGGTAGGAACGATACGCTCCGCAAAGGATTCACCACCCCTGGTGCGTCACACAGCGCGAGCCGCATTCCTATGATGGGCGCACGACATCACGGACCCTCCTCCCAGGAGGTCAGGAGGGTCCGCAGGTGTACGGCAGCGCGACGGTGGTGGAGGGGTCGATGACTCAGGGGGCCGGTCAGGGACCCGCGATGCGGACGGAGACGCTGCGGGACTTCCGGGTGCCAGTCACCGAACCCGCCGCCCCGTACGCCGTATCCACCGGTCTGCCCGACGAGGCTCCCGTGTACGGCGAGTACCCCGCGTACTACGAGGACGGCGCACGGGCCGCCGTGCCGCCCCAGCCCGGGTACCTGCCGCAGCCGCCCGCGGCGCCGGCCCCGCAGCCCGATCCGCACCGCGAGCAGCAACACGAGCAGCACCGCGATCCGCGTCACGACTCCCGGCAGGACCCCCGGCAGGACCCGCGCCCCGAGGGGCACCCGCACGGGCGTCCCCAGGGTCCCCCGCAGCCCCACGCGCACACCGAGGCCGAACCGGTGCACTCGATGACCAAGGGCCCCGAGGAGGACGAGCCCGAGGGCTACACCCCGACCTACCGGGACCTCCCCGTCATCGGCCGTGCCCCGCTCGGCGGCCCCGGCGACACCGTCCAGGTCCAGTACATCCCGCAGGACGCCGCCGGCCCCGGCCCGCTGTACGTCGTCGGCGACGTCCACGGCTACCTCGACGAGCTCGTCACCGAGCTGCGCGCCCAGGGCCTGATCGACGGGGAGGGCCGCTGGTCCGCGGGCAACGCCCGGCTCTGGTTCCTCGGCGACTTCACCGACCGCGGCCCGGACGGCATCGGCGTCATCGACCTCGTCATGCGGCTGTCCGCCGAGGCGGCCGCGGCCGGCGGCTACTGCAAGGCCCTGATGGGCAATCACGAACTGCTGCTCATCGGCGCCAAGCGGTTCGGCGACACGCCCGTCGTATCCGGCGCCGGCACCGCCACCTTCCAGGCCGCCTGGCTGCTCAACGGCGGCCAGCGCACCGACATGGAGCGCCTGCAGGACGTGCACATCCAGTGGATGTCGAGACTGGACGCGGCCGTGCTGGAGGAGGACCACCTGCTGCTGCACTCCGACACCACGGCCTACCTCGACTACGGCGACTCCATCGAGGACGTCAACGACACCATCCACGAGCTCCTCAACCGGGGCGACGTCGACATCACCTGGGACCTCTTCCGGAAGTTCACCAAGCGCTTCGCGTTCCGCGACGAGGAGACCGGCCCGCAGGCCGTCCGCGAACTGCTCGACACCTATGGCGGCAGCCGCGTCGTGCACGGCCACAGCCCGATCCCGTACCTGCTGGGCGAAGTGGGCACCGAGGACGGCGACGAGTCACGCGGACCGGAGGCCGTGGACGGCCCGCACGTCTACGCGGACGGCCTCGCCATCGCGATGGACGGCGGGGTGACCATGGCAGGCAAGCTGCTTGTCGTACGGCTTCCGCTGAGCGACTGAGAGCTTACGCAGAGGGGTATTTCCGGAAAGCCCCTGTCACGGCGCGGTGTGGTCGCTCTACCATCGCACTATCCGTAGCAGGCTCTCCTCCGTTTCAGCCGGCACCCGGGTCTACGCGCGGCAAACCGGCTTCTACGGAGCATCGGGGGATGCACATGACCAGCGCTCCGCACCTGCTGACCGAGGACCGGCCCGAATTCGACCGGCTCATCGACGAAGCACTGCGCGCCGCAAGCGAACGGCCCGAACTCGCCACGCTCGGCGAACGGCTGAACGCCGAACAGCTGCGCACCATGGCCCAGGGCGCCAGCGCCCTGCTGGCGGCTGCCGCAGCCGCCGAGTACGGCCACTACGTGAAGGTCCGCGAGGAACGACGCGACGAGACGCTCTACGCCCCCGGTACGACGGGGGACGAGGACGGTGACGGGAGCAGCGGCGCCGGCGCGGGCGTCAGCGCCGTGGTCGCGGTCCTCGCACCGGTCCTGGCGGGCACCGCCATGCTGATCTTCCTGCTCGTCGGCTACATCCTGAAGATGGTCGAGCCCGAACCGGCCTTCGCACAGACCATGGTGACGGCGGGTTGGCTCTTCGGGGCGCTCACCGCGGCCGCCCTCCTCTTCGCCGTGATCGGGCTGCTGGTCACGGCCGTCCGCAACAGCGCGACCGAGGTGGCGGCGGACGAGACCGAGGCGATACCCGACGAGGTGGCGCGGGCCCGCGAGGCCTGGCGGCACGCCCTGCTGGAGCGCGGCATCATCCCGTTCCTGCGGGACGCTCTGGCCGATCCGAGCGCCGGCCCGGGCTTCCCGACCCCCCGTACGCCAGGGGCCGGGCGCATCCCCAGTCTGGGGTACACCCGGCCCGACTTCACCAGCCCGGGAACCCCTTCGCAGGGGTCCCCGCCCGGCTACACGTCACCGGACTTCACCAGCCCGGACTTCGGCGGTCCGGAGCAGAGGCCGGAGTAACGGCTCCGGCCCGCTCCGCGGCTACTTCAGCTCCTTCGGCAGGTGGTTGGGGTCCATCGGGAGAACCGGCTGCGCGGCGGCCCGCAGCGGCGGCGGCGGGTCGCCCGGGTTGGGCTGCGGTACTCCGAGGTTCCACACCCCGTCGCACGTGAGCGTGTCGGGGGTACCCGGGACCACGTTGCAGAACGTCTCGTAGATCTCGCCCGTCTGGGTGATCACTTCGATCTCCAGCCGGTTGGCCTGGTGGGAGAGGGAGACGGCACAGGCGCCCTCCGGATACTCGCCCTCCTCGTTGGTGGTGAGGTCGTACCAGATCCAGGGCCCCAGCGTGGTGTTCTGGACCTCCCGGACGCCGGCGTACGTGATGCCGTCCGGGGTGAGCGCCGCCTTGAACTCGCGGTCGTTGTTGTCCCGGACGGCGTCGATGTCCACGCACGTGCCCGGCCCGGTCGGACCGGTGGGCCCCGTCGCGCCGGTCGCACCCGTAGCACCGGTCGCGCCCGTGGCGCCGTCGGCGCCCGGCTCGCCACGCGGACCCGTGGGGCCGGTCGGACCCGTCGGACCGCGCTGGCCCTCGCACTTGTCGCCGCCGCCGCGGGGGCCGGCCTCGACGTCCGCCGCCCTCGGATCCTGGCTCGAGCTCTTCTTCGTCGTGCAGTCACCGCCGCCGGCGGGGCTCTCCGACCGGACCGTGGCGGCCGACTGGACGGTCTGCGCGGTGGCGAACGCCGGGCTGGCGATGCCCGCCATCACCAGGGCCAGTGACGCCAGCGTGCCTCCCTTCACCACAGCACTCCGCCTGGCGACCGGGCCAAGGGGTGACCTGGTCCTGTTCACGGGGCTCATATACGCCGCTCCTTCTCGAAACCGAATCGAACGATGGGCGATCGGCCCGGACGGGCCGCCTCGCCCATAGTCGGTAAATCGGATTGAAGGAATGAGACGCCTCGCATCGCCGTCATCTCATCGGACGAGCAAGAGACCCCCAATGGCGGCTCTCATCGCGCCTTCCTTGCACCCCCTTGGCCCGATCCCTACGGTCGCCTCACGGTCGTCTTCACCACCACCGTGGACGGGATCCTTGAAAGCCAAAATCTGCCTGAACATGATCGTAAAGAACGAGGCTGCGGTGATCAGGCGCTGTCTCGAATCCGTACGTCCTTTGATCGACACCTGGGTGATCGTCGACACCGGGTCGACCGACGGCACCCAGGAGATCATCCGGGAATTCTTCGGTGATCTCCCCGGGGTCCTGCACGAACGCCCCTGGAAGGGATTCGACGGCAGCCGCAGCGAGGCGATCGACCTGGCCCGCTCCAGCGCGGACTACCTGCTGTTCATCGACGCGGACGACGTGATCGAGGTGGACCCCGGATTCCGGATGCCGGAGCTCACCTTCGACGCGTACGGCGTCGCGGTGCACCACCAGCCCGTCATCCACTGGCGGCCGGCCCTGGTCTCCACCCGGTTGCCCTGGAAATACGTCGGTGTGCTGCACGAGTACCTCGATTGCGAGGAATCCTTCACCCGGGGGGCTCTCGAAGGCTTCCATATCCGCATCGTCGGCGGCGGAGCCCGCCAGGGCGAAGGCGGTGACCGGGAGAAGTACCTCCGCGACGCCGGGATCCTCGAAAAGGGCCTGCTCGATGAACCCGGGAACGCCCGCTACGCCTTCTACCTGGCCCAGAGCTGGCGCGACGCGGGCGAGCCGGAGAAGTCCCTGGCCGCCTACGACCACCGGGCGGGCATGGGCGGCTTCGCCGAGGAGGCCTACTGCGCCCGGCTCTACGCGGCACGCCTCGCGGCGAGCCTCCAGCGCCCGTCGGCCGAGGTGATGGACCGCTACCTCCGGGCCCACGAGAGCCGTCCCGGGCGGGCCGAGGCGCTCGGCGATCTGGCGCGCCTGTGCCGTCTCGACGGCCGCTTCCCGCTGGCGTACCTGTTCGCCCGTCAGGCGGCGCGGATCCCGCGGCCGGACGACATCCTGTTCGTCGAGTTCGACTGGTACGAGTGGCGCGCGCTCGACGAGCTCGCCGTGTCCGCCTACTGGGTCGGCGCGTACGAGGAGTCGCTGCGGTGCTGCGAGCGGCTGCTGCAGGAGGGCGGGCTTCCGGAGAGCCAGCGTGAACGGGTCGTGGAGAACCGCGCGTTCGCCCTCGGCAAGCTGGGACCGGAGTACCAGGTGGTGGCCTGACGGTCCCCGCTCCGCACGGCCGAGGGGCCGGACACGTCCACGCCGTGGATGCGTCCGGCCCCTCTTTCCTGTGCCTACCGTCCGGCGCGGTGGGGGAAGGCCTTGCCGCGGAGGGCCACGACCGGACCAGGGGTCAGCTCGGTCCACCCCTCGTCCCAGACGAAGGTGGTGCCGTTGGTGTCGCCGTGTGTCTGATAGACCCGGTTGTCCGTGGTCAGGACCCTGATGTAGGTGTTCGTTCCCTGGTCGATGATGGTGATGCCGCAGGCCGTGGCGGCGGGGAATCCGGGGTTGTCCCCGTCCGAGACGTTCTGCCAGACGGGTACGCCTCCGGCCGTGGCCGAGCGGCCTGCGTAGGCGACGCCGTTCATGAGGACGACACCGAACGATTCACTGTTCGAGGGTGCGACGGTATCGATGTCCCGGCAGCGAAGAGTGGCACCGGTCGCACCCGTGGCTCCCGTGGCGCCGACCCCACCCGTGGCACCGGTCGCACCCGTGGCACCCGTGGCTCCGACAGCCCCATCAGCACCGGTAGCACCCGTAGCTCCGACCGCACCATCTGCACCCGTGGCACCCGTGGCACCTGTAGCGCCGGTCGCCCCGTCAGCACCGGTAGCGCCTGTTGCCCCGTCGGCTCCGGTGGCGCCGGTGGCTCCATCGGCACCCGTAGCACCGGTGGCACCGTCAGCACCAGCCAAACCTGTCGCACCAGTAGCGCCAGCCGCGCCTGTAGCCCCCGTGGCCCCATCAGCACCTGTCCCGCCCGTCGCGCCCGTCGGGCCGGTCGCGCCGTCCGCGCCATCGGCACCGTCCGCACCGTCCGCTCCCCTGGCTCCCGTCGGACCGGTGGGGCCGGTCGGGCCGGGCCTGCCCGGCTCGCAACGGTCGCCGCCGCCGCGGGGGCCGGCCAGGAGAAGGTCCACCGCCGTCCGGCCGTCGTCCGGGTCGAATTCCGGGCCCTGCTCCGGGTCGAGGTCCGCCCACGGGTCCGGCTCCTGATAGGGATCGCAGCCGTCCCCGCCCGCGCGGCTCGCCGCGTCGACCCGCTCGACCGCCCGGACGCCCTGCGCCACGGCGATGGAGGGGCTCGCCACTCCCATCATCACCAGGGCGAGCGACGCCAGCGTGCCGGCCTTGCGCCAAGTACTCCTCGGCAGGGGGCCAAAGGGCGACCTGGTCCTGTTCTCGGGGCGCATACCACTCCTTCTCGAAACCGGTCGAACGATGGTGGCGGGCCTCTTTGGCCACATCGGTAGCGTGTGAACCGCCACCACGAACACCCCGGACCCCTCGCAGAAAAGTCCACTTATCGGACTATTCATGCGACACCAATGGCCTCTCCGCCGACCACGGGGCCCGGCCTCTCCGTGGCGACGGCACGAAAAACGGGCGGGCCCGCGACTCCCCCCATGGGTCGCGGGTCCGCCCGTCCGCAGTCGGGTCCTGCCGGCCGGCCTCAGTCGGCCAGCGGCAGGTAGACCCGGTTGCCCGAGGCCGCGAACTCGGCGGACTTCTCCGCCATGCCCGCCTCGATCTCGTCGGCCTTCAGGTCCCCGCCGTGCTCACGGCGGATGTCCTGCGAAATCTTCATCGAGCAGAACTTCGGACCGCACATGGAGCAGAAGTGCGCGGTCTTGGCCGGCTCGGCGGGCAGCGTCTCATCGTGGAACTCACGGGCCGTGTCCGGGTCCAGCGCCAGGTTGAACTGGTCCTCCCAGCGGAACTCGAACCGCGCGTCGGACAGGGCGTCGTCCCACTCCTGGGCGCCCGGGTGCCCCTTGGCGAGGTCCGCGGCGTGCGCCGAGATCTTGTACGTGATGACGCCGGTCTTGACGTCGTCCCGGTTGGGCAGGCCCAGGTGCTCCTTGGGCGTGACGTAGCAGAGCATCGCCGTGCCCCACCAGGCGATCATCGCGGCGCCGATGCCCGACGTGATGTGGTCGTAGGCGGGCGCGACGTCGGTGGTCAGCGGGCCGAGCGTGTAGAACGGCGCCTCCTCGCAGATCTCCTGCTGGAGGTCGATGTTCTCCTTGATCTTGTGCATCGGGACGTGGCCCGGGCCCTCGATCATCGTCTGCACGTTGTGGCGCTTGGCGATCGTGTTGAGCTCGCCCAGCGTCTTCAGTTCGGCGAACTGCGCCGCGTCGTTGGCGTCCGCGATGGAGCCGGGGCGCAGGCCGTCACCCAGCGAGTACGTGACGTCGTACGTCGCCAGGATCTCGCAGAGCTCCTCGAAGTTCGTGTAGAGGAAGTTCTCCTTGTGGTGCGCGAGGCACCACGCGGCCATGATCGAGCCGCCGCGCGAGACGATGCCCGTCTTGCGGCGGGCGGTCAGCGGGACGTACGGCAGCAGCACGCCGGCGTGGACCGTCATGTAGTCGACGCCCTGCTCGGCCTGCTCGATGACCGTGTCCTTGTAGATCTCCCAGGTCAGGTCCTCGGCGCGGCCGTCGACCTTCTCCAGCGCCTGGTACAGCGGCACGGTGCCGATCGGGACGGGGGAGTTGCGCAGCACCCACTCGCGGGTGGTGTGGATGTTGCGGCCCGTCGAGAGGTCCATGACCGTGTCCGCGCCCCACCGGGTCGCCCAGGTCATCTTCTCCACCTCCTCCTCGATGGAGGAGGTGACGGCGGAGTTGCCGATGTTGGCGTTGACCTTCACCAGGAACTTCTTGCCGATGATCATCGGCTCGATCTCGGGGTGGTTCACGTTCGCCGGGAGCACCGCGCGGCCTGCGGCGATCTCCTCGCGGACGACCTCGGGGGAGACGTTCTCGCGGATCGCGACGTACTCCATCTCCGGGGTGATCTCGCCGCGGCGGGCGTACGCGAGCTGCGTGACGGCGGCGCCGTCACGGCCCCGGCGGGGCTGGCGCGGACGGCCCGGGAAGACCGCGTCGAGGTTCTTGAGGCCACCGCGCGGCGAGGTGTGCTTGATGCCGTCGTCCTCGGGGCGGACCGGGCGCCCGGCGTACTCCTCGGTGTCGCCGCGGCCGATGATCCAGTTCTCGCGCAGCGGCGCGAGGCCCCGTCGCACATCGGTCTCGATCTGCGGGTCGGTGTACGGACCGGACGTGTCGTAGAGCGTCACGTCCTTGCCGTTGGTGAGGTGGACCTGGCGGACCGGCACCCGGATGTCGGGGCGGGAGCCCGCCACGTAGCCCTTGTGCCAGCCCGGCTTGCGCTCGGTCGAGCCGTCGGCGTCCTGGCTGACGGCAGGCGTGCGTGCGTCCTGAATGGTCATGAGACCTATCTCCCTACGCCGGCATTACCCGGTAACAGGTTCGGCGGTCGACGCAGCCTCCTCCCGTACGCATCTGTGATGCGCGTACGGTGATCAGCGTCCTCTCAGCCCGGTGCTCCGAGCTCCCGCGTTGTGCAAAGTAGCCCCCACGCTAGCGTCATCCATGGCGTGCTGAACAGTGGGCCCCCTCATCTCTTGCGATGATCTGCTGGTGACGTCATCGCCGCAGCCCCCCAACGAGCCCACTGAGCCCGGTGCCCACTCCGGCCACGCGCACGACGGCCATGGTCATTCCTCCGGTCACTCCTCCGGCCCTTCACCTGGTCATTCCCACAGCCATGGCCACGGCCCGGCGGCCCCTGTCTCGAAGCACCTGCGCAAGGTCATCGCGGCCGTACTGATCCCCTTCGCCGCCGCCGTCCTCGTCGGCCTGGTGGTGCTCTGGCCCGGCGGCACGCCCGGCCACGAGCGGACCGGGGTGGGCTTCGACCGGCAGACCCAGCAGGCCAGGGTCGTCTCGCTGGAACAGGTCGACTGCAAGTCCGTGAACGCCTCGCAGGCCGCCCCGCCCGGCGGAGCCCCGTCGGGCGGCGCGGCACGGGCCGCGCAGACCGGGGACTGCAAGAAGGCCACCGTCGAGATCGGCAGCGGACCGGACAAGGGACGCACCTTCATCGAGATCGTCCAGCCGGGCGCGCCACGGCAGTTGGCGGACGGCCAGGAGGTGGTGGTGGCGTACGCCCCGGACGCGCCCCGCGACCTGCAGTACTCGGTGATCGATGTGAACCGCAAGCTCCCGCTGGCGGTGCTGGCCGGCATCTTCGCGCTCGCGGTCGTCCTCGTCGGGCGGATGCGCGGGGTGTTCGCTCTGATCGCACTGGTCGTCAGCTTCGGCGTGCTGACGCTGTTCATCCTGCCCGCCATCCTCCAGGGGTCGAATCCCCTGGTGGTCGCGGTGGTCGGGGCGAGCGCGATCATGCTGATCGCGCTCTACATGTGCCACGGTCTGACCGCCCGCACCTCGGTGGCGGTCCTCGGCACGCTCGTGTCGCTGCTGCTGATCGGCCTGCTGGGATCGGTGTTCATCGACTGGGCGTTCCTCACCGGCAACACCGACGACAACACCGGGCTGATCCACGGCCTGTACCCGGACATCGACATGAGCGGTCTGCTGCTCGCCGGCATCATCATCGGATCGCTGGGCGTGCTCGACGACGTGACGGTCACCCAGACCTCGGCGGTGTGGGAACTCCACCAGGCCGACCCGTCGATGGGGCCGCGGGCCCTCTACCGCGCGGCGATCAGGATCGGCCGCGACCACATCGCGTCGGTGGTCAACACCCTGGTGCTGGCCTACGCAGGCGCCGCGCTCCCCCTGCTCCTGCTGTTCTCCATCGCCAACAGCAGCATGGGATCGGTCGCGAACAGCGAGCTGGTCGCGGTGGAGATCGTGCGCACCCTCGTCGGCTCGATCGGGCTGGTCGCCTCGGTGCCCGTGACGACGGCGCTGGCGGCGCTGGTGGTTTCGGCCGACCGGCCGGAATCCCCGGCCGTCGCACCGGGCTCGGGACCGGTGCGCGGCGGCCGGGGCCGGCGGCGCAAGCGCTGAACGGCGGTTCAGCCGGCGTTCTGCTCGTTGTGCTCGGACTCGGCCAGGATCCTGCCGAGCGCCTCGTCCAGGTGCTCCTCGAAGTCCCCGGTGTTCCGCTCCTGTCCGAGCGGAACGATCCGGTCGGTACGGTCGAGGAACGCGACGAGCGGTGCCGCGCCGGCCCGGAACAGGGCCCGGTCGCCGCCGACCTGGAGCCGGATGTGGACGTCGGACAGCTCCTCGGGGCTGGTGGGAGCGATGTGCACATCGCCGTCACCGCACGGCTTGTTGATGCCGTCGAGAAGCAGCTCCCGGCCGAACGCCCAGGTCACGGGCGCGTCTCCGGGAAGGTGGAAGGTCAGGCGGACTGCGTAGGGATCACGGGCGTCGTACCGGAGCTCCACCGGGATCCGGAACGAGAGCTCCTCGGAAACGAGGAAACTCATCATGACCTCTGCCTGTACCGACTCGCGCATTGCCTACCCCGCTGTAGTGGAAGTGGCCAGGAATGATCCCCCAGGGCCCTCTTGACAAGAGTGGTGGAAGCGCTTGCAGATCACAAGGAGTGAGTTTTCAGATACTGATAGAGAAGGAGAGGGTGCTCAGCAGCGCGCCTACTTCACTCCGTAGCCGATCGACTACATAGAGCAATCGATCTTGCTGGTGCAGGGGCAAAGAAATGGCCATGGTCGCCGCCGCATCCCCGGCCGTGATGGGGATGGCGGCGCAGACCGTGCCGAGGGCATATTCCTGCCTCTCGATTACAGGCTGCATTCGCCCGAGGGCCCCGATCCGGTTCTCCAGGGAGCGCAGATCGCGCACGGTATAAGGGGTGATGGCCTCTACCGGATGCCGGTCGTAATAGTCCCTGCGTGCGCTCTCGTCGAGCTGGCCGAGCAGGCACTGCCCGATGGCGTGCGCGTGACCGGTCTCCCGGAAGTCGGCCCACTCCTCGCACGCCGGACTGCCCGGGGTGTCCGAGACCCCCACGACCTCGATTTCACCCTCGCGGTAGACCGCGAAGTAGACGGGCGCCCCGACCGCGTCGCGGAAGTGCGCGAGCGAATCGAGGATCATGCTGCGACGTTTCTGCTGGAGTCCTCCGACGGCCAGCCTGGCGGCTGCGTCACCGAGTACGAAGACTCCGCGCTGTCTGCGCAGGTAGCCCTCGTGGGTCAGGGTGCGCAACAGGTGGTAGGCGGTGGGGAGCGGGAGCCCGGCCTCACGCGCCAGCTGCTTCGCCGGGGCTCCCCCGCTGTGGGATCCCGCAGCTTCGAGCAGCCTCAGCGCCCTCTGCACCGAACCGATCAGTGTCGGCACACCGGCATTGTGGACCGGAGACAAAGCTCACCCCCAGGCGTGGCTGCGGGCCTTCAGGGGTGGCCCGCCCTGCGGGGGCCGCCCCCGCGCATGCCGTGTCCTGGGGGTCGCGCTCGGCGGTTCGTCGCCTTCACCACAGGTCAGGCGGTGACAGCGGCTCTCGGTGCCCAGGGATCGGCACAGTTCGCGACTCTATCCACCGATTCCGGGGCCGTGAGCCGCTCAGGGCATCACGTTCCCTCAGCTGGGTTAACGGGGTAACCGCCCCCGAGGCCGGGAAGCGGCCCCGAGGCCGCCTACCACTCGCCGGAGGAGGACTTCGAACGCCCGCCGCCGAGCTTCTTCACGACGAAGATCAGACCGCCGACGAGGCCGACGAAGAGGAGCAGCTTGAAGGCGAACGAGATCAGTGCGCCCAGGATGCTCGTGATGACACCGCCGAAGACGAACAGGGCCAGCAGCGGAACGGCGACCCACTTAACCCACCAGGGCATGCCTGCGAATATCTCTCGGATGCCGTTCATGTCCTCGACCTCTTCCTGGTCTTCCCGTCCTTGACTTCCTGCTCTCGATGCTAGGAGTCCGCAGGCTCCGATCGGGGCCCGGGAGCCCCCGGAGTCCCCTGATCCGCCCCTTAGGGGGATCAGGGGGCGCGACCCTCATCCGCGGTCGGCTCAGCCCTCGGGCGGGGAGAAGACCACCATCACCTTCAGGTCCTCGGTGATGTGGTGGAACTTGTGCGGGACGCCCGCCGGGACGTAGACGACGCTGCCGCGCGCCACGGTGGTGGTCTCCTCCCCGACCGTGATCGAGGCCCTCCCGCTGACGACGAAGTACACCTCGTCCTGACCGTGCGGCCGCTGCGGATCGGTCTGGCCGGCGTCGAGCGCGTACAGCCCGACGGACATGTTCCGCTCACGCAGGAACTGCAGATAGGCGCCGTCGTTGGCGGCCCGTTCCGCTTCGAGCTCGTCAAGCCGGAAGGCTTTCATCCTCGTTGTGCCCCTTGCCTCGATCGTTCCCTCACATCCGCTGATCTGCGGATGTCCCACCGGGATCTTCTCTGCCACGATCAGACACATGACGAATTTCGTAGTCAAGACGCTCGCCAATGCGGCCGCCCTGGCCGTCGCCATCTGGCTGGTCGCCGGCATCACCCTGGACGACGGCAGCACGACGGGCCGCCGGACGCTGACCCTGATCCTGGTCGCCCTGCTCTTCGGCCTGGTCAACCTCATCGTCAAGCCCGTGGTCAAGCTGTTCTCGCTGCCGCTGTTCATCCTCACGCTCGGCCTGTTCACGCTCGTCGTGAACGCGCTGATGCTGATGCTGACCTCGTGGCTGGCCGACCAGTTCGACCTCAGTTTCCATGTGGACAATTTCTGGTCGGCGCTGATCGGCGGCCTGATCATTTCCATCGTCTCCTGGGCCGTGAACATGGTCCTGGACAACGACTGAGCGCGGCCGCACATGTACCGCGTCTGCTTCGTCTGCACGGGCAACATATGCCGCTCCCCCATGGCCGAGTCCGTCTTCCGCGCCCAGGTGGAACGGGCCGGGCTCGGCGCCCTCGTCGAGGTGGACAGTGCCGGAACCGGTGGCTGGCACGAGGGCGACGGCGCCGACCCGCGCACCGTCTCCGTCCTGGAGGCCGCCGGCTACACCCAGGACCACCGGGCCCGGCAGTTCCGTGCCTCCTGGTTCTCCCGCCTGGACCTGGTCATCGCGCTCGACTCCGGGCACCTGCGGGACCTGCGGGCGCTCGCGCCCACCCCGCAGGACGCCGCCAAGGTCCGGCTGCTGCGGTCCTACGATCCGGCGGCCAGGGCTGGTCACGACGATGTACCGGACCCCTACTACGGGTCGCTGGAGGGGTTCGAGGAATGCCTGGAGCTGGTCGAGGCGGCCGGCCCCGGTCTGCTGGACGCCGTACGCGAGGCGATGAAGGAGCCCACCGCGTGAACGAGTACGCCCCCGAAGGACCCGGTGAGTCGATCGGCGACGGCACCCGAGCCGTGCGCGCCGGCCTGCCCGAGGTCGTCAAGAACGAACCGCCCCTGCCCGGGCCGGTCTTCGCCGCCCACTTCCACCTCCCCGGAGACGTCGAGGGCCCGTACGCCTACGGCCGCGACACCAATCCGACGTGGACCCTGCTGGAACGGGCGATCGGAGAGCTGGAGGCCCCCGGCCAGGACGTGCACACCATCGTCTTCGCCTCCGGCATGGCGGCCGTCTCCGCCGTCCTCCTCTCCCAGGCGCGCACCGGCGACACCGTCGTCCTGCCCGACGACGGCTACCAGGCGCTGCCCCTGCTGCGGGAGCAGCTGGAGGCGTACGGGATCCACGTGCGCACCGCGCCCACCGGAGGGGACGCCCAGCTCGAGGTCCTCGACGGGGCCCGGATGCTGTGGATCGAGACCCCGTCCAATCCCGGGCTCGACGTGTGCGACGTACGACGCCTCGCGGAGGCCGCGCACGCCGGCGGGACCCTGGTCGCCGTCGACAACACCCTCGCCACCCCGCTCGGACAGCGGCCCCTGGAGCTCGGGGCTGACTTCTCCGTGGCCAGCGGCACCAAGGGCCTCACCGGCCACGGCGACCTGCTGCTCGGATACGTCGTGTGCCGCGACCCGGAACTCGCGGCCCGTGTCCGGGGCTGGCGCAAGATCGTCGGTGCGATTCCGGGTCCCATGGAGGCCTGGCTGGCGCACCGCTCGCTGGCCACCATCCAGCTGCGCGCGCAGCGCCAGTGGACCAACGCCCTGGCCGTCGCGGAGGCGCTGGGCGACCGCCGTGAGGTGAGCGGGGTCCGCTACCCGGGGCTGACGAACGACCCCTCCCACAAGACGGCAGCCCGTCAGATGCGGGGCTTCGGCTCGGTGGTCTCCTTCACCCTGCCCGACCGGGCCCACGCACAGCGCTTCATGGCCGCCCTGCACCTGGTCGAGGACGCCACGAGTTTCGGCGGGGTGCGGTCCACCGCCGAGCGGCGCGGGCGGTGGGGCGGAGACGCCGTGCCCGAGGGCTTCATCCGCTTCTCCGCCGGGGCCGAGGACACCGAAGACCTGGTCGCGGACGTCCTGCGGGCTCTCGACCGAGCCGTCGCCCCGGCCGGTCTGGACGGCTGAACACCGCTGGGCACGTCTGGCGCACATCTGGCACACGTCAGGCACACGTCGTGAAAGGGCAGTCCGAGCCTCCCCCCTAGTGGCTCGGACCGCCCCGGGTTCCGCGCGCGAAGAACCACGCGACAAGGCTAGTTGACTCAGCGTCAGAGTCCAATCACGGTAGCGACAGGGGCCTATCTGCATATTTATAGTTGTAGGCCCCCACCGAGAGGTGTCGCGATGGATCTGGCCCTGCTGCGCACCTTCGTCACCGTCCACCGGGCGGGCTCGTTCACGCGCGCCGCCGCCCTCCTCGGACTGTCCCAGCCCGCCGTGACCTCGCAGATCCGCACGCTGGAACGCCAGTTGGGCAGGCCTCTCTTCCACCGCCGGGCCCGCGGTGTCACACCCACGGCCGTCGGCGACGAACTCGCCCACAAGGCCGCCCCGCACCTCGACGCCCTGCTCCGGATCACCGAGGCGGAGCGGGAGGACGCGGGCGGGCTGCGGTCCCTCCACGTCGCCGGGCCGCCCGAGTTCCTGTCCCTGCGGGTGCTCCCCGCCCTCGCACCCCTGGTCGGCCAGGGCCATACCCTCCGGGCCACCCTGCAGGGCGACGCCGGGACGGTGCTCGACGGGCTCGCCGCCGGCCACCACGACCTCGTCGTCACCACCGCCCGCCCTCGCGGTGGCCCCTTCACCGCCACCGCCCTGTGCGACGAGGAGCACGTCCTGGTCGCCGCCCCCTACTGGGCCGCCCTCGTCGACACCGACCGGCTGCGGGACGACGGTCCGGGGGCGCTGGAGGGCATCCCGCTCGTCGAGGTCCACGAGACCCTGCCGCTCGTCACCCGGTACTGGAGCGCCGTCTTCGACACCCTGCCGGACGCGAGGTCCCTGGCCGCCACCGTGGTCGTACCCGATCTGCGGGCCGTACTGGAATGCGTCCTCGGAGGCGCGGGGCTCGCCGTGCTGCCCCGCTACCTGTGCCAGGAGGCCCTCGACAGCGGCCGGATCGCGGCCGTGGCGGAACCTGCCGTACCACCGCTGCGCACCTGGTTCCTGGTCCTGCGGACGGGGAGCCTCTCCCTCGCCCACCTCGCCCGGGCCCGCGAGCGTCTCCTGGACGCCGCTGTGCACTGGTGAGCCCCCTGTTTTGCGGCCCCTGGCGCGTTTCAGAAGCGGAGCGGCGGGCCACTCTTCTCCCATGACCGAACGTCCCGTGGTCAAACGCACCGCCCGCGCGATCCTGCTCGACGGTGACGACCTGATCCTCATCAAACGCACCAGGCCCGGCGTCGACCCGTACTGGCTCACCCCCGGCGGGGGGGTGGAGCCCTCGGACGCCACCGTCGTCGACGCCCTCCACCGAGAGGTCCACGAAGAACTCGGCGCGAAGATCACCGATGTCGTGCCCTGCTTCGTCGACACCGTCGAGCACATTGCCGGCGGCGGGGTGACCGGCGTGAAGGTGCAGCACTTCTTCGTCTGCCGCCTCGAATCGATGGACCCGAGCCTGCGGCACGGCCCCGAGGTCGACGAGCCCGAGGGCGAGTACGAGATCGTCCGGGTGCCCTTCAGCCGGGTGGGCATCGCCGCGGTCCATCTCGTCCCGCTGTCCCTACGGCACTACCTGGACGGGAACATCGAGGGCGTGCGCGCCATGCACGCGCCCGACCTGGGCTGAGACCGCGCCGGGGCCGGTGGGCCGCCGCCGGTCCCGGACCGGCGTGCCCGCCGGTCTCATCCGGCGATGCCCACCAGTTCCTCGACCGCGTCGTGCCGGATCCGCTCGCCGGGGATACCGATGCGCAGGAGCTCGTCGACCCCGCTGCGGATCATCGCGGGCGGTCCCGAGATGAACGCGTCGTAGGAGCTCCACGGCCCGTGCTCGCCCACGGCCTGCGGCAGCTGTCCCGCCAGCCCGTCGCCCACCACCGGCCGCACCGACAGCCACGGGTGCGAGCGCTGCAGCCCCAGCAGTGTGTCCTTGTCGTACAGGTCGTTGTCGCTGCGTGCTCCGAAGAACACCTCGACGGGACGGCGCTCGCCGTGTTCGGCCACATCCTCGATCAATGCCTTGATCGGGGCGATACCGGTGCCCCCGCCCAGGCAGAGCATCCCGTTGTCGGTGGTGTGGTCCACCACCATCGACCCGGCCGGCGGTCCCAGGCGCAGCACGTCCCCGGGGCGGGCGTGGCGCACCAGGGCGTTGGAGACCCAGCCCGCCGGGACGGCCTTGACGTGGAAGGAGAGCAGCCCGTCGGCACGGGGTGCCGAGGCGAAGGAGTAGTGCCTCCAGACCCTCGGCCACCACGGGGTCTCCAGGCTCGCGTACTGGCCGGCCAGAAAGGCGTACGGCTGATCGGGGCGGACGGTCAGCACCGCGATATCCGGGGTGCGCAGGTCGTGGGAGACCACCTCCGCGTGCCACCAGGCCGGGGCCTTCACCTCGTCCGCCGCCGCCGCGTCGATCATGATCTGGGAGATCGCGGTGTACGCCCGCACCCACGCGGCCTCGGTCTCGGGCCCCCAGCTCTGCGTCGCGAACCGGGCCAGTGCTCCCACGAGGGCCTCGCCGACCGCGGGATAGTGGTAGGCCATGGTGCCGTACTTGCGGTGTCCGGTGCCCAGTCGGCAGAGGTAGGGGGCGAGCACGTCGGGATTGTCGATGTGCTCGGCGGCGGTCAGGAGCGCCTTCAGCAGGCGGTCGCGCTGGGTGTCCATGGCCGCCGGGAACATGCCCCGCACTTCCGGGTGCCCGGTGAAGACCAGAGCGTAGAAGTACGAGGTCACCTTGTCGGCGACCGGGGCGATCTCCGCGAGGGTCCGGCGGATGAGTACGGCATCCGGTGAGGGCTCGGCCGCTTCGCCCTCGGAGGGTATCCGGGCCGCTTCGCGTCTGGCCGATCTGGTGGGCGGAGCGTCCATGCGGTGCCTCGCTTCGAGCATCTCGGTCGGTGTGCACACGCCACGGTCATGAATCCGTGGTTCCCGGTTTCACAGCGTGCCAGCCGCCCCAGAGGCCTGCGGGGAAACGCAGAAAATCCGCGATTCGAACCCACTTTCCTCCTAAGATGCGTCAACTCCCGGGCGCGCCACGGCCACGAGCTGGTATACCTCCCGCAGATCCCGCCCCTCGTAGACATGGGTCGCGCGCGCGGCCAGATGCGGTCGCGCGTTGACCGCCACAGAAACGGACACCGCTTCGAAGAGGTGGATGTCCGTCCCCGAATCCCCGTACGCCACGCAGTCGCCGCGGGTCACACCGAACTGCTCGCACAGCCGGTCGGCCACCATGACCTTGCCCTCGGGAGTCAGGATCCCGGCCTCCTCCACGGGCCGGGTGAACGGCACCTCGGGGAAGACCGAGCCGTGGGCGGCATGAGCGCCCCACTCCAGCAGCAGTTCCACGAAGAAGGACGGGGACAGGGAGACCACCGCGCAGTACTCCCCGCGCCCGCGGATCTCCTGCCAGACATCGCGGATGCCCGCGAGCCAGGGAGCCCCCTCGAACGCCGCCCTGACGTGCTGCGGCGTCAACTCGGCCCACAGCGCGTGAACCGCCACCGAGAACTGGTGCGGCCCGATCTCCCGCGCGGAGAAGGACCGCTCCAGCGCGGCGATCTCGGCACTCACCCCGAGCTGGCGGGAGATCTCCACCGGAGCCGCCGAGCCGTACATCAGCGTGCCGTCGAGGTCGAAGAGGTGCAGGCGCGTCATAGCTGTCGAGGCTAGTGGCTCGGTTTCACGTGAAACACCGTGTTTCACGTGAAACACCGCCCGGCGCGGCCGCCCGTGCAGCTCATGTTTCACGTGAAACATGAGCGGTTTCACGTGAAACATCGGCCCAAATCCTCTGGACGACTCCCGGCCCATGATCCAGTCTGGGCCGGTGACACCACCACACATCACCGATCTGCCGATCCGGGCGCTGTCCGTGGACGATCTCCACCGCTGCGCCGACCTGTCCGAAGATCGTGGCTGGCTCCGCGAGGACCACAAGTGGGGACTGCTGCTCGCCGCCGGAAGCGGCTACGGCATCGATGCCCCGGACGGCCGGGGCCTCGCCGCCGCCTGCGTCGTCACCCACTACGGCAACACCTCCACCGGCCCCGGACTCGCCGCCATCGGCATGGTCCTCGTGGCCGACCGCTATGCACGCCAGGGGCTCGGACGCGCCCTGATGACCCACATCTGCAACGACGTACTCAAGGGCGTCCCGCTCACCCTGCACGCCACTCCTTATGGGCGCCCGCTCTACGAGGAGCTCGGGTTCAACACCACGGGGCGCGCCGAAATGCTGGTGGGGGCCTTCCGGGAGGACACCTCCGGCGCGCACGGCACCGCTCGGGTACGACGGGCGGTCGCGGAAGACCTCCCCCGCATCCTGCGCCTGGACGCCGAGGTCTTCGGCGCCGACCGTACGCACATGATCACGCGGCTGCCCGCCTTCGCCGACCAGCTGCTCGTCGCCGAGGACCGGACAGACGGCACGCTCACGGGATACGCGGCGGCCTGGCCCAATATGCACACCCATGTCATCGGCCCCCTGATCGCCCGGGACACCGATACCGCCAGGTCCTTGGTCACCGCTCTCGCCAGGGGCACGGACCGGGTGCTGCGCACCGATGTCGACGTACGGCACGAGGAACTGCTCGCGTGGCTCAAGGAACGCGGCCTGGAGTCCGTCTCCTTCAACGCCGTGATGACACGGGACATCCCCGGGCTGCCCGGTGACTGGACCCGCCGCTGGGCGCCGCTGACCGTGGCCGCGGGCTGAGGAGGGGTTCCCGTCGTGACCGACTCTCCCGCGTTGGTGATCCGGCCGGCCACCGAGGCCGATCTGCCCGCCATCGTCGCCATGCTCGCCGATGACCCGCTGGGTGCGACCCGCGAGTCCCCGGACGACCTCACCCCGTACCGCACGGCTCTGGAACGTCTCATCGGCGACCCGAACCAGCATGTGGTCGTCGCCGTCCGGGCCGGCCGTGTCGTGGGCACCCTCCAGCTGACGATCGTCCCCGGCCTCTCCCGCAAGGGAGCCACCCGCGCCATCGTCGAAGGCGTCCGTGTCCACGCGGACGAGCGCGGCAGCGGACTGGGCACCCGGTTCATCGAGTGGGCGATCGAGAAGTCCCGGGCCGAGAACTGCGCACTCGTCCAGCTCACGTCGGACGTGACCCGGACCGACGCCCACCGCTTCTACGAACGGCTCGGGTTCACCGCCTCGCACGTCGGGTTCAAGCTCCAGCTGTGACCGGCAGGATCGTGGGCCGGGCCGCACCGTGGTGTCGGTGGCCCGGCCTACGATCGGGAGGATGAGCGCCCGTCTCCCCCTCCTCGGTACCACCGAGCGCCGGAACCGCCTCGGCCGACGCCACCGTCTGGCCCCGTCGGCCCACGCCGCGACGGTCGCGGAGGCTGCGGACTCCGTCGTCGCTCTGCACGCCACCGACGCCGCGACCGTCTTCCTCTCCGTCCGGGCCCGGCTGGCCGTGGGCGGCCCCGGAGCGGTCGAGTACGCGCTCTACGAGGACGTCCGCCTCGTGCGGCTGCTCAGCATGCGCAACACCCTCTTCGCGGTGTCGACGCGTCTCGCCCCGTACGTCGACGCGTCGACCGCCCGCGCCATCGCGGTCAAGGAGCGCCGCACCCTCCTCAAGCACCTGGCCGAGGACGGGCAGGGTCTCGACGCCGCATGGCTGGCCGGGGCGGAGACCGCCACTCTGGACACCCTGGACACCAGCGGGCCCCTTACCGGCAGTCAGCTCTCCGCAGCCGTGCCCGCGCTGCGCCGGAAGATCACCGTCAGCCGGGGCAAGAAGTACGAGACGGAGCAGGGCGTCGCCACCCGCGTCATCCGTCTGCTGGCCGCCGACGGCAGGATCCGCCGCGACCGGCCGCGCGGATCGTGGACCTCCAGCCAGTTCCGGTGGGTCCACACCGCACCCTGGCCCGCCGTACCGGCCGCGGAGGCCCGCGCCGAGATCGCCCGCCGCTGGCTGGACGCGTACGGCCCGGCCACCGAGGCCGACCTGAAGTGGTGGACGGGCTGGACCCTCACCGAGGTCCGCAAGGCCCTCGCCGCCGTCGGTCCCGACCAGGTGCGACTCGAAGACGGCAGTACCGCCCTGGTGAGCCCCGGGGACACCGCACCCGAACCGGCTCCCGAGCCCTGGGCGGCGCTGCTGCCCGCGCTCGATCCGGCCGGCATGGGCTGGGCCGACCGGGGATTCCACCTCGACGCCGCCCACAGGCCCGCCCTCTTCGACTACGCGGGCAATATCGGTCCCACCGTGTGGTGGAACGGCGAGATCGTCGGCGGCTGGGCCCAGCGCCCGGACGGCGAGATCGTCTGGCGGCTGCTCGGCGACCCCGGCCGGACCGCGGAGGAGGCGATCGCCGCCGAGGCCGCGCGCCTCGCCGCCTGGGTGGGCGACGCCCGGGTCACCCCGCGCTTCCGTACCCCGCTGGAGCGCGAACTCGTCGCCTGAGACGGGCTTCCGGGCCCTCAGCCGATCCCGCGCCAGCCCTGCGGGTCGACACCGCCGGGCACCGGGGCAGCGGCGTCGTAAGGCTCCCTCGTGAACACGAACGACGCCAGATCGAGGTGGCTCACCGAGCCGTCCTCCCGGCGGACCGCCCGCAGCGTCTCACCGGCGTAGTACCCCGACAGCCCGGTCCAGCTGCCGTCGGGCTCGGAGCGGAACCGGGCGTTGCGCCCACCCCCAGCGACCGGCCCCAGTTCCAGGGATCCGTCCGCGAGCAGCCGCACCACGTGAGCCGAAGTCCCCCAGTACCAGGGGCCGCACAGTTCGAGGGGCACCTGATCCGCGGCCGTGAACGGCCGCCACGGGCGGGGGAACGGGGGCTCCGCGTCCGCCACGATCCCGACGAGATCGACCGCCACGGCCGAGGCCGGCACCCCCGACGTGCAGTTGGCCAGCACCACGGCGGCCACGTCGTCCGTCTCACTCATCCACAGCCCCGCGACGAACCCGGGCAGCGAACCGCTGTGGCCCGCCAGCCTGCGCGCGCCCTGGGCCGTCAGCTGCATCCCCAGCCCGTAGCCGAGGTCGGAGAGGCCGGGCTCCGGGGGGGCCGCCGGGCGGCGCATCTCCCGTACGGACTCCGCGCTCAGGACCCGCTCGTCACCGCGCAGCAGGAAGGCGGCGAACCGTGCGAGGTCCCGGCTCGTGGACCACAGCTGACCGGCCGCGGCCATCAGCCCCAGGTCCTCCAGCGGTTCGGGCATCATCACGTCGGCCCACGGGTGCACCGCCCAGCCGCCGGCGTGCGGCGCCTGCGGCAGTCCGCTCGTACGGTCCAGGCCGAGGGGTTCCAGCACCTCGGCCCGCAAGGCCTCTTCCCAGGGCCTGCCGCGCAGCGCCTCCACCAGCGAACCCAGCAGGGTGTAACCGGGGTTGGAGTAATGGTGCCTGGTGCCCGGGGCTAGCTTGAAGGGCTCCTCGCCCAGCACGTCGGCAAGCTCGGGCCGCTGCGAGCCGGGGGTGCGCTCCCACCACTCGCCGGGGGTCTCCGCCGCCAGTCCGCCGGTGTGGGCAAGCAGTTGGGCGATGGTCACCTGGCCGACGGCGGTCCCCGGGAGGTGCTTGTCCAGCGGGTCGTCGAGCCTCAGCAGCCCCTCGTCACGCAGGCGCATGACGAGGACGGCGGTGAAGGTCTTGCTGATCGACCCGATCCGGTACTGGACGTTCCCGTCCGGGCCGTGCCCTTCGACGGAGGTCCGGGACCCCTCCCAGACCACCTCTCCGCCGCGCAGTACGGCCGCGACGACCGACGGGGCCCGTCCTGTGCTCTGTGCGACGGCGATCCGGTGCCTCAGCGCACGCCGGGTGGCAGGAAGCAGTTCACGGTCCTCGGCAAGCTCATCCATGATCGGATGCTATGTGTTGGCCATGTCCACGAAGCGCGAGTAGTGACCCTGGAAGGCGACCGTGATCGTCGCGGTGGGGCCGTTACGGTGCTTGGCCACGATCAGGTCGGCCTCACCGGCACGAGGTGACTCCTTCTCGTAGGCGTCCTCGCGGTGGAGCAGGATCACCATGTCGGCGTCCTGCTCGATGGAGCCCGACTCACGCAGGTCGGAGACCATCGGCTTCTTGTCGGTCCGCTGCTCCGGGCCACGGTTCAGCTGGGAGAGCGCGATCACCGGGACCTCCAGCTCCTTCGCCAGCAGCTTCAGATTTCGGGACATGTCCGAGACCTCCTGCTGTCGGCTCTCGGGCCGGCGCGAGCCACCCGACTGCATCAGCTGGAGGTAGTCGATGACCACGAGCGAGAGGTCGTTGCGCTGCTTGAGCCGACGGCACTTGGCCCGGATCTCCATCATCGACAGGTTGGGGGAATCGTCGATGTAGAGCGGGGCGGCGGAGACGTCGGGCATCCGGCGGGCCAGCCGGGTCCAGTCGTCGTCCGTCATAGTGCCCGAACGCATGTGGTGCAGCGCCACCCTGGCCTCGGCCGACAGCAGGCGCATGGCGATCTCGTTGCGCCCCATTTCGAGGGAGAAGATCACGCTGGGCAGGTTGCTCTTGATGGAGCAGGCGCGGGCGAAGTCCAGCGCGAGCGTGGACTTGCCCATGGCCGGACGTGCGGCGATGACGATCATCTGGCCCGGGTGCAGGCCGTTGGTCAGCGAGTCCAGGTCGGTGAAGCCGGTGGGCACGCCCGACATCTGCCCACTGCGCGAACCGATGGCCTCGATCTCGTCGAGGGCGCCTTCCATGATGTCGCCGAGCGGCAGGTAGTCCTCGGAGGTCCGCTGCTCGGTGACGGCGTAGATCTCGGCCTGGGCGCTGTTGACGATCTCGTCGACGTCGCCGTCGGCGGCGTAACCCATCTGCGTGATCTTCGTACCGGCGGCGACGAGGCGGCGCAGGACGGCCCGCTCGTGGACGATCTCCGCGTAGTACTCGGCGTTCGCCGCCGTAGGCACGGACTGGACCAGCGTGTGCAGGTACGAGGCCCCGCCGACCTTGCTGATCTCGCCGCGACGGGTCAGTTCGGCGCCGACCGTGATCGGGTCGGCCGGCTCGCCCTTGGCGTACAGGTCGAGGATGGCCTGGTAGATCGTCTCGTGCGAGGGCCGGTAGAAGTCGTGGCCCTTGATGACCTCGACCACGTCGGCGATGGCGTCCTTGGAGAGCAGCATGCCGCCCAGCACCGACTGCTCGGCGTCGAGGTCCTGCGGCGGGACGCGCTCGAAGCCGCCACCGCCGCCGTCCCAGGAACCGCCCTCGCGGCCCCGGTCGTGCTGCTCGTCGCCGCGGCCCCGGCCTTCGCTGTTACGGCGCGGCCGGGCGGGCAGACGGTCGCTCGGACCGCTGTCGGCCCAGGGGTCGTCCATGGGCTCGGGCATGCTCACCGGGCCGCCTCCTCCGTCCGCAAAGCGGACCTCGCCGTGCGGCTCTTTCTACGACACGGCTCTGACATTCGGGGCACCCGAATCGGCTGTCGGCGAGTCGGGCAACGCACCACGGTAGGGCCGCGAGCGGCGTCAGCCAATCTTGTTATCCACAGGCTCTGTGGATGAGATGTGGACGACGGCGCCAATGCTGTGGGTAACTCCCCCGAAGCTGTGCACGGACCGGGGGACGACGCTGTGGACAAAATCACCCGGGAGACCCGGTTACCCCACCTGACCTGGGATTTCGCCTTCCACCGAGCGTGTGGGGGAAATTTCTTCGGCGCGCTCCCGAGAACGCCTCCAACCGGGCGGGAAGAACGTCCGAGTCAGCGCAACCAGTAAGGATCCATTCGAGGTTGCGTCCATTACCTGTGGAAGATTAGATTGGGCGAATGACCCAGGCCCTCGCAGCACCCAAGGCTGGGCCGAGACGGCACGACCGAGAGATCTTCGCGCTCGCTGTCCCCGCCTTCGGCGCCCTCGTCGCCGAGCCCCTCTTCGTGATCGCCGACAGCGCCATCGTGGGACACCTCGGCACCCCCCAGCTGGCCGGCCTCGGCATCGCCGCCGCCCTGCTCACCACCGCCGTGAGCGTCTTCGTCTTCCTCGCCTACGCCACCACGGCCGCCGTTTCCCGCCGGGTCGGTGCCGGAGACCTGCAGGCAGCCATCCGGCAGGGCATGGACGGCATCTGGCTGGCCCTCCTGCTCGGCGTGGCCGTCGTCGCCGTCGTCCTGCCCGCCGCTCCCTCCCTGATCTCCCTCTTCGGCGCCTCGGACAGCGTCGCCCCGCACGCGATCACCTATCTGCGCATCTCCGCCCTCGGAATCCCGGCGATGCTCGTGGTCCTGGCCGCGACCGGTGTCATCCGCGGCCTCCAGGACACCCGCACACCCCTCTATGTCGCCATCGGCGGCTTCGCCCTCAACGCGGCACTGAACGTCGCGCTCGTCTACGGTGCGGGCCTCGGCATCGCCGGCTCCGCCTGGGGCACCGTCCTCGCCCAGTGCGCCATGGCGGCCGCCTACCTCTTCGTGGTCGTACGCGGAGCCCGTCGGCACGGAGCCTCCCTGCGTCCCGACAGCGCCGGCATCCGCGCCTGTGCCCAGGCCGGTGCTCCGCTCCTGGTCCGCACCCTGTCGCTGCGCGCCATCCTGATGATCGCGACTGCGGTGGCCGCCCGGCTCGGCGACGCCGACATCGCGGCCCACCAGATCCTGCTCTCCCTGTGGAGCCTGCTCGCCTTTGCGCTCGACGCCATCGCCATCGCCGGGCAGGCGATCATCGGCCGCTACCTGGGAGCGGGGGACGCGGAGGGCGCGAAGGCCGTCTGCCGCCGGATGGTGCAGTGGGGCATCGCCACGGGCATCGTGCTCGGCCTGCTGGTGGTCCTGGCCCGCCCCGTCTTCATTCCGCTGTTCACCAGCGACCCGGCGGTCGAGAACGCCCTGCTGTCCGCCCTGCTGGTCGTGGCCCTCTCCCAGCCCGTGTCCGGCATCGTCTTCGTGTTGGACGGGGTCCTGATGGGCGCGGGGGACGGGCCCTACCTGGCCCGGGCCATGCTCGTGACGCTTGCCGTCTTCGCTCCGGTCGCGCTGCTCGTCCCGGCCCTGGGTGGCGGTCTGACGACGCTCTGGTGGGCCATGACGCTGATGATGCTGGTCCGGATGGTCACCCTGCAGCTGCGGGCCCGCTCCGGCCGATGGGCGGTCGCGGGTGCCACCCGGTAGGTGTTTCACGTGAAACAACGCCGGGGTGGTCATGTTTCACGTGAAACATGACCACGGCCCGGGCCCGGCGCGGGGAACTCGAAACGGCGAAGGGCCGCACCCCAGCGGGGTGCGGCCCTTCGCGTGCAGCCCTTAGGCGGCGACGACCTCGATGCCCACGTTCGCGGCCACATCGCTGTGCAGACGCACGGAGACCTGGTACGAACCGAGGGTCTTGATCGGGGAGCCCAGCTCAACGCGGCGCTTGTCGACCTTCGGGCCACCGGAAGCCTCGATCGCCGTGGCGATGTCGGCCGGGGTCACGGAGCCGAAGAGACGACCGGCGTCACCCGCACGGGTGGCCAGACGGACCTTCACGCCCTCGAGCTTGGCCTTGACCTCGTTGGCCTGCTCGATGGTCGCGATCTCGTGGATCTTGCGGGCGCGGCGGATCTGCGCCACGTCCTTCTCGCCACCCTTGGTCCAGCGGATCGCGAAACCACGCGGGACCAGGTAGTTGCGAGCGTAACCGTCCTTGACGTCGACGACATCGCCGGCGGCACCGAGGCCAGAGACCTCGTGGGTCAGGATGATCTTCATTGGTCGGTCACCCTTTCCTTATCGCGCGGTGGACGTGTAGGGCAGCAGCGCCATCTCACGGCTGTTCTTCACGGCCGTGGCGACGTCACGCTGGTGCTGCGTGCAGTTGCCGGTGACGCGGCGGGCACGGATCTTGCCGCGGTCGGAAATGAACTTCCGCAGCATGTTCGTGTCCTTGTAGTCCACGTACGCGGTCTTGTCCTTGCAGAACGCGCAGACCTTCTTCTTAGGCTTGCGCACAGGCGGCTTCGCCATTGTGTCTCTCCTGTGTGATCAAGAAGTTTGGATGGAGCTGCCCTAGAAGGGCGGCTCGTCCGAGTAGCCACCGCCGGAGCCGCCGGAGCTTCCGCCCCAGCCGCCCCCGCCGCCGCCCTGCTGCTGGCCACCGGCCGGCGCGCTGGACGCCCACGGGTCGTCGGAGGGAGCTCCGCCGCCCTGCTGGCCGCCGCCGGGGGCTCCGCCCCAGCCGCCGCCACCCTGCTGCTGACCGCCGCCGCCGTATCCACCCTGGCCACCGCGACCGGTGGTCTTGGCGACCTTGGCCGTGGCGTTCTTCAGGCTGGGGCCGACTTCCTCGACGTCCAGCTCGTAGACCGTGCGCTTGACACCCTCACGGTCCTCGTACGACCGCTGCCTCAGCCGGCCCTGCACGATGACGCGCATGCCTCGCTGGAGGGACTCGGCGACGTTCTCCGCCGCCTGCCGCCACACCGAGCAGGTCAGGAACAGGCTCTCGCCGTCCTTCCACTCATTGGTCTGACGGTCGAAGGTGCGGGGGGTGGACGCGACACGGAACTTCGCGACCGCCGCACCCGAGGGGGTGAAGCGCAGCTCGGGGTCGTCGACGAGATTGCCGACGACCGTGATGACGGTCTCGCCTGCCATGGATGAACCTCTCGGCGGGGATTGCTGCTGGGCTGCTGTGCTACTCGATCCCGATTACCGCTGAACCGAAGTTCAGTGGGTCTCGGGGCGAAGGACCTTGGTCCGGAGAACCGACTCGTTCAGGTTCATCTGTCGGTCAAGCTCCTTGACGACCGCAGGCTCGGCCTGGAGGTCGATGACCGAGTAGATGCCCTCGGGCTTCTTCTTGATCTCGTAAGCGAGACGACGACGGCCCCAGGTGTCGACCTTCTCGACCTTTCCGTTGCCCTCACGGACGACGGAGAGGAAGTTCTCGATCAGCGGGGAGACAGCGCGCTCCTCGAGATCGGGGTCGAGGATGACCATCACTTCGTAGTGACGCATGTGGAACCCACCTCCTTTGGACTCAGCGGCCACGGTCGTTCCGTGGCAGGAGGGTCGTGATGCGTGAGCACGGCGTCCACAGAGCAGACACCGCGCAGCTGTACAGACTACCTGCTCGCGTCCTTCCGGTTGAAATCCGGCAGGAGAGGACCACAATCTGTATCCATCGGGTGTGCTCGGTGCTATGCCCCCCGGCCCCCTGCCGGAGGCAGCCCGCAGCACCGCCAGCTTCAGCCAGGAGGTGCCTTCCGATGGCACAGGCAATGCGGTCCCCTCAGATCTCCCTGCTCTCGACCGACGGAAAGCCCCATCCGCTGCAGGACACCCTGATGGCGGTCACTCTGACCCTCGGTGTCGTGGCGTTCGTCACGGCCTTCTTCCACAACCTGCACCTGATCAGCTCCTGGGCAGGACTGATCGGAATCCTGACCGGCGCGTACGGACAGTTCGTCTCCGTCACGACACGCGAGCGCTTCGCCCTGATCATCGGCCTTGGCGCATCTGCCATCGGCTTCTACCTCGGCATGTTCCACGGCGGTCTCTTCGGGGGCTGACCCCGCTGCCCGCGGCACCTCCTCGGCAGGGCGCCGGCCGGACTCCGGCCCAGGCCCACGGCCCGTCCCCCAGAAGGGTGGCGCCCCTGTCGCAGTAGGCTTCGCGCCATAGCCAGCGAAGCCGCCGAGGAGACGCCCCGCATGAGCCTGTCCCTGAGGACCATCAGCCGAGAGCAGCATCTGGGTTACCTCCAGAGCCTGCCCTCGGCGAGCCACTGCCAGGTCCCGGCGTGGGCCGACGTCAAGAACGAGTGGCGTTCCGAGAACCTCGGTTGGTTCAACGAGTCCGATGAACTCGTCGGAGCCGCACTCGTGCTGTACCGGCAGCTGCCCAAGGTGAAGCGCTACCTCGCTTACCTCCCCGAGGGCCCGGTCATCAACTGGTACGCCCCGAACCTGGAGGAGTGGCTCCAGCCGATGCTGGCCCACCTCAAGCAGCAGGGCGCCTTCACAGTGAAGATGGGTCCGCCCGTCGTCATCCGCCGCTGGAACTCGGCGGCCATCAAGGCCGGCATCCAGGACCCGAACGTCAAGCGCCTACGCGACGTGGAGGCCTCGGTCATCGAGCCGCGCGCCTTCGAGGTGTCCGACAAGCTGCGCCGCATGGGCTGGCAGCAGGCCGAGGACGGCGGCGCCGGCTTCGGCGACGTCCAGCCGCGCTACGTCTTCCAGGTGCCGCTCGCCAACCGCTCGCTGGACGACGTCCTCAAGGGCTTCAACCAGCTGTGGCGCCGCAACATCAAGAAGGCCGAGAAGGCCGGCGTCGAGGTCGTCCAGGGCGGCTACGACGACCTGCCGACCTGGCAGCACCTCTACGAGATCACGGCCGAGCGCGACAAGTTCCGCCCGCGCCCCCTCAGCTACTTCCAGCGCCAGTGGACGGCCCTCAACTCCGAGGACCCCAACCGGATGCGCCTGTACATCGCCACGCACGAGGGGGAGCCGCTGGCCGCCGCCACGATGCTCACCGTCGGCCAGCACGTCTGGTACTCGTACGGCGCCTCCGCCAACCACAAGCGTGAGGTCCGGCCCTCGAACGCGATGCAGTGGCGGATGCTGCGCGACGCGTACGCGCTCGGTGCGAGCGTCTACGACCTGCGCGGAATCTCTGACACGCTGGACGAGAACGACCACCTGTTCGGTTTGATCCAGTTCAAGGTCGGTACCGGCGGCGAAGCCGTGGAGTACGTCGGCGAGTGGGACTTCCCGCTGAACAAGGTGCTGCACAAGGCGCTCGACATCTACATGTCGCGTCGCTGACCCCGATCCACCCGTTTTCCCCACACAGTCCCGCTGCACCGCGCAGCTTCATCGGAGAGGTTCCGGACGGGCATGGCGCTCACGCTCTACGTCGACACCGCGCGCTGGCGTGCGCACCAGAAGCAGGTCCAGGACCAGTTCCCCGGGATGATCCCGGTCTGCAAGGGCAACGGCTACGGCTTCGGCCACGAGCGGCTGTGCGAGGAGGCGACCCGGATGGGCGCCGACGTGCTCGCGGTCGGCACGACGTACGAGGCCGCCAGCATCAAGGACTGGTTCGGCGGCGACCTGCTCGTCCTCACCCCGTTCCGCCGGGGTGAGGAGCCTGTGCCGCTGCCGGACCGGGTCATCCGCTCGGTGTCCTCGCTGGAAGGCGTCCGCAGCCTGGTCGGCGCCCGCATGGTCATCGAGTGCATGAGCTCGATGCGCCGCCACGGCATCTCCGAGCAGGACCTGGGCCAGCTGCACGGCGCGATCGAGGACGTACGGCTGGAGGGCTTCGCCCTGCACCTGCCGCTGGACCGCCCGGACGGCTCGGACGCCGTGGAGGAGGTCATCGGCTGGATGGACCGGCTGCGCGCGGCCCGGCTGCCGCTGCACACCATGTTCGTCAGCCACCTGCGGGCCGAGGAGCTGGCGCGGCTCCAGCAGCAGTTCCCCCAGACCCGCTTCCGGGCCCGGATCGGCACCCGGCTGTGGCTGGGCGACCACGAGGCGACCGAGTACCGCGGCTCGGTGCTCGACGTCACCCGTGTGGCCAAGGGCGACCGGTTCGGCTACCGCCAGCAGAAGGCCGCCTCGGACGGCTGGCTGGTCGTGGTCGCCGGCGGTACCTCGCACGGTGTCGGTCTGGAGGCCCCGAAGGCGCTGCACGGTGTGATGCCGCGCGCCAAGGGGGTCGCCCGGGCCGGCCTGGCCACGGTCAACAGGAACCTGTCGCCGTTCGTGTGGGCGGGCAAGCAGCGCTGGTTCGCCGAGCCGCCGCACATGCAGGTGTCGATCCTGTTCGTGCCGGCCGACGCGGCCGAGCCGAAGGTCGGCGACGAGCTGGTCGCGCACCTGCGGCACACCACCACGCAGTTCGACCGGCTGCTCGACTCCTGAACCGTCCCGGTCAGTTCCCGGGGCCGGCACCCCAGTCGACCCGCTGTCCCTCCGAGGGCGTCGCGTACCGCGGCGCCCTCGCTGCGTCCGACAGCACGAACACGTCCTCGGCGCCGTCCAGGACGCCGCCGGAGGGGTCGTCCGAGCCGTCCCGGCGGACGACGTCGTGCTCCGGGTGCAGGATGTCGCGGACGACGACGGCGCACAGGTACAGCGTGGCCAGCAGGTGGGCGGCGATCGCCAGCTGGTAGCCCTCCACGGGCAGCCCCTGGTGCTTGTCGCCGCTGTTGATGTAGGCGAGGTAGAACCAGATGCCGAGGTAGTAGACGACCTCGCCGGCCTGCCAGATCAGGAAGTCCCGCCAGCGCGGCCGGGCCAGCGCGGCGAGCGGGATCAGCCACAGCACGTACTGCGGTGAGTAGACCTTGTTGCAGAGGATGAAGGCCGCGACGACCAGGAAGGCGAGCTGGGCGAAGCGGGGGCGGCGAGGGGCGGTCAGGGTGAGCAGTCCGATGGCCCCGCACAGCAGGAGCGTCAGCCCGGTCGCATACGTGTTGGCGTCGTGCAGGGGGTTGCCCGAGCGCTGGGAGATCAGCAGCCATACGGAGCCGAAGTCGATGGGCCGCTCCTGGCTGAAGGTGTAGAACTTCGTCCAGCCCTCCCAGGCGAACAGCATGACGGGCAGGTTCGCCACGAGCCAGGCGCCGGCCGCGCCCAGGGCCGCACCGCCGAAGGCACGCCACCTGCCGGCCCGCCAGCACAGGACGAACAGGACCCCGAGGAGCAGGACGGGGTAGAGCTTCGCCGCGGTCGCCAGACCGATGAGGACCCCGAAGAGGACCGTCCGCCCCCGGGACCACATGAGCATCCCGGCCGCGGTCAGGGCGATGGCCAGCAGGTCCCAGTTGATCGTCGCCGTGAGGGCGAAGGCGGGCGCGAGGGCGAAGAGCAGGGCGTCCCAGGGCCGGCGGCGGTGGGTGCGGGCGACGCACACGGCGATGACCGCGGCGCAGGCCATCAGCATGCCGGCGTTGACCATCCAGTACATCTGCTCGCGGTGCTGCATGGAGCCGCTGCCGGGGGTCAGCCAGGAGGCGATCTCCATGAAGAGACCGGTGAGCACCGGGTACTCCAGGTACTCCATGTCGCCGGGAATCCGGTCGAAGTAGGGCGTGAGGTTGTCGGCGAAGCCGCGGACCGCGTACAGGTGCGGGATGTCGGAGTAGCACGCGTGGGTGTACTGCGAGGTCGCGCCCTGGAACCACGCCCAGTTGTAGCAGGGCACCTTCTGCACCATGCCGAGCGCGAACATGCCGATGGCGATGAGGGCCACGACGCGCACCGGCCCCAGCCAGTGTCCGCCGAGGCGGGCGTAGCGGCCGATCGGGCCGCCGATGAGCTCGCTGCCGGCTGCGGCGACCTCGTCCTGCTGCGTGGGCCGTACGGGACGGTCCTCGTGCACCTTCGTCATGGGGGTCATCCTGCCGTACGGGGCCCGGCACGGGGGAAGGCCGCCGCACGACGGGTGCGACGGCCTTCCTCGGTCCTCGGGGCGGTGGAGTGGGTCAGTCCTGTGCCGTGCCGGTGGTGGATCCGGTCAGGCCGCCCGGACGGCCCGGCCGGCCGGTGGGCGACGGGGACGGCGATCCGCTGGGTCCGCCGATGATCCCGGTCGTGGTTCCGCTGTCCGTGCCTCCGTCGGTGGTCCCGCGCGTGGTGTCCGGGTCGCAGTACAGCTCCCACGGCTTGCACGGCCGGCCGCCCTTGGAGGGCGTCGGGGACGGCGGCGGGCTGCTCGGCGGGAGCGAGGACGGGGACTGGGACGGCGTCACGGGTGCCGTGGGCGTGGGGGAGGGGGCGCCGGCGGAGTCGGCCGTGACACCGATGTCCTCGGCCTCCGGGAAGTCCTTGACCGGGGTGCCCTTGAGGGCCTGGCCCATGTACTCGGTCCAGATCTCGGCCGGGATGTCACCACCGTGGAGGGAGGGGATGTCGCCCACGCCCTTCATGGAGATCAGCTTCTTCTCGGCCGAGTTGGGGTCGGTACGGAAGAGGACCACGGAGGTGGACAGTTCCGGGGTGTAGCCGACGAACCACGCCGACTTGTTCTCGTCGGTGGTGCCGGTCTTGCCCGCCGCGGGCCGGCCCAGCTTCTTGGCCTTCTTGCCGGTGCCGTTCTCGATGACGTTCTCCAGCACCTTGGTGACGTTGTCCGCGACCGCGTTGTCCATGGCCCGCTGGTCCTTGGGGGGCTCGAAGCCGGACAGCTTCTCGCCGTTCTTCTCGACCGCGGTCACGGAGTACGGCTCGCGGTGCATGCCGGACGCGGCGAAGGTGGCGTAGGAGTCGGCCATGCGGATGGCGCTGGGGGTGGAGGTGCCCAGGGCGAAGGAGGCGTCGTTGTTCGGGTTGATCGACTCCTCGAGAATGCCCGTGGCCTTCGCCACGTTCTTGACCTTGTCGTGGCCGACGTCGAAGACGAGCTGGGCGAACGGGACGTTGATGGACTTCTCCATCGCCTCGTTGAGGGTCACGTACCCGAAGGCGGTCGGGCTCTCGTTCTTCTGCCGGAACGGGTTGCCCGAGGAGTCGCGCAGCGGCTTGCCCTCACGGTTGTTGATCACCGTGAGGTCGTTCGCCTGGTACTTGCTGTCGACCGAGATGCCCTTGCCGTTGGAGTTCTGGGTGCCGTACTCCATGGCCGCCGCCAGCACGTACGGCTTCCAGGTCGAGCCGACGGGGACACCGCTGGTGTTGGCGTTGTTGCTGAAGTACTTCTTGTCCCAGCCCGGGCCGCCGTACAGGGCCACGAGCGCGCCGGTCTTCACGTCCACGGAGGCCGCGCCGAACTGTACGAAGGTGTCGGTGTCGGGGCGCTTCTTCTCGTCGATCAGCCCGGCGCGGATGTCCTCGACGGCCTTCGTCATCGCGTCCACCTTGGGCTTCTCGAAGGTGGTCTTGATCCGGTAGCCGCCCATGGCCATCTGCTCGGCGGTGATGCCCTTGGTCTTCATCACGTACGCCTTGGCCGTGTCGACCAGGTAGCCGATCTGACCGGTCATGCCGCGGGCCTGCTCCGACTCGACGCGCGCCGGGAACTCCGTGTACTTCGCCCGCTCCGCCGGGTCCATGCGGCCCACCTCGACCTCGCGGTCCAGCACCCAGGCCCAGCGCTTACGGGCCCGGTCCTCGTTGAGTTCGGGGGTGGCGGCGGCACCGATGCCGCCGTCCGGGTTGTAGAGGTTGGGGCCCTTGAGCACGGCGGCGAGGAACGCGCACTCGGAGGGGTTCAGGTCCTGGCTGTCCTTGCCGAAGTAGGCGCGGGCCGCGGCCTGGATGCCGTAGGCGTCCCGCCCGTAGTAGGCGGTGTTGAGGTAGCCGGCGAGGACCGTGTCCTTCTCCTCCGTGACACCCAGCCTTATGGCGATGAAGAGCTCGGTGACCTTGCGCTTGAGCGTCTGGTCGGAGTCCAGGTAGGTGTTCTTCACGTACTGCTGGGTGATGGTCGAGCCGCCCTGGGTGGAGCCGCCCGTGCCCATGTTCCACACGGCGCGGGCGATGCCCATCGGGTCCACGCCCTTGTCGGTCTCGAAGGATTCGTTCTCCGCCGCGATCACGGCGTCCCTCATCGACCGGGGGATGCTCGAGATGGGAACGATCTGCCGGTTCATCGAACCGCCCGTCGCCACCATCTGGCTGCCGTCGGCCCAGTAGAAGACGTTGTTCTGCGCCTGGGCCGCTTTGTTGGGGTCGGGCGTGCTCACCATGGCGATACCGATGCCCGTACCGGCGACGATGACCGAGAAGAAGCCCAGGGCGGTGCCGGAGACCAGCTTCCAGGAGGGCACGAAGCGCTTCCAGCCGTCCCGGTCGGACCGCGGGTAGTTGATCAGCCGCTTGTCCGGGCCGCCGGCGCCTCCTCTGCCACGGCCCGAGGATCCTCTCTGCGCGGCCCGGCGGGCATCGGCGCGACTGCCCTGGGCGGGCTGCTGTGCGTAGGGGCCGCTGTGTGACGCGGTGGGGACGTCACGTCCGGCCGGGGCACCCCTGCCGGGGCGCGGCGGGGCGGCGCGGCGGGCGGAGGCCCGCCCCCCGCCCTGGGGCTGCGGCGGTTTGCGGCGGTGCTCGCTCATCGAACGACTACTCCTCGGGCAGGCGAGTGGCCTGGAAGCGGCAGATGAATTCCGGTTCCCCCCGGTGTCATGGCGCACAGACTACGCACGCTCAAAACCCGACCAGTGCCGAAGTTCACCCCAAATCAGGCAACCTGCCTGGTGCGAACCGGTGATGTGATGCCGGTCACCATGTCTCCCCTTGTCGATGAAGGCGGCCCGTTCTATCGTCTGGATGTATCGAGCCGATACATCAGCTCGACATAAAGACTCAGGGGTGGAGGAGAGGCAGGCGGATGAGCAGACGCTCCGGCATCCTCGAGTTCGCCGTCCTCGGGCTGCTCCGCGAATCCCCCATGCACGGTTACGAGCTGCGCAAGCGGCTCAACACCTCGCTGGGAGTGTTCAGGGCCTTCAGCTACGGGACGCTCTACCCCTGCCTCAAGACACTCGTCGCCAACGGCTGGTTGATCGAAGAACCGGGCAACGCCCCGGAAGACGCTCTCGCCGCTTCACTCGCAGGGCGCCGCGCCAAGATCGTCTACCGGTTGACGGCCGCGGGTAAGGAGCGCTTCGAGGAGCTCCTCTCCCACACGGGCCCCGAGACCTGGGAGGACGAGTCCTTCGCCGCCCGCTTCGCCTTCTTCGGCCAGACCGAACGAGACGTGCGCATGCGGGTGCTGGAGGGCCGCCGCAGCCGGCTGGAGGAGCGCCTGGAGAAGATGCGCGCCTCCCTCGCCCGAACGCGGGAGCGCCTCGACGACTACACGCTTGAGCTGCAGCGGCACGGCATGGAGTCCGTGGAGCGCGAAGTGCGCTGGCTGAACGAGCTCATCGAGAGTGAGCGGGCGGGACGGGATCGGCGACGATCAGGTCCGTCCGACGAAACCGAAAAATGAGGACTGCATTGTGCAGACCTCGTCCGAGAACAAACAGGGAGCAACCGGAATGGGTTCGGTTCGCGTAGCCATCGTCGGCGTGGGCAACTGCGCCGCCTCGCTGGTGCAGGGCGTCGAGTACTACAAGGACGCCGACCCGGCGTCCAAGGTCCCCGGGCTGATGCACGTCCAGTTCGGCGACTACCACGTGCGTGACATCGAGTTCGTCGCCGCGTTCGACGTCGACGCGAAGAAGGTCGGCCTCGACCTTTCGGACGCCATCGGCGCCAGCGAGAACAACACCATCAAGATCTGCGACGTCCCGAACGCCGGTGTGACCGTTCAGCGCGGCCACACCTACGACGGTCTGGGCAAGTACTACCGCCAGACGATCGAGGAGTCCGCCGAGGCCCCGGTCGACGTCGTCCAGGTCCTCAAGGACCGTGAGGTCGACGTCCTGATCTGCTACCTGCCGGTCGGTTCCGAGGACGCGGCGAAGTTCTACGCGCAGTGCGCCATCGACGCCAAGGTCGCCTTCGTCAACGCCCTCCCGGTCTTCATCGCCGGCACCAAGGAGTGGGCCGACAAGTTCACCGAGGCCGGTGTCCCGATCGTCGGCGACGACATCAAGTCCCAGGTCGGCGCCACCATCACGCACCGCGTGATGGCAAAGCTGTTCGAGGACCGCGGTGTCCGTCTCGAGCGCACCATGCAGCTCAACGTCGGCGGCAACATGGACTTCAAGAACATGCTCGAGCGCGACCGCCTCGAGTCGAAGAAGATCTCCAAGACCCAGGCCGTCACCTCGCAGATCCCCGACCGCGAGCTGGGCGAGAAGAACGTCCACATCGGCCCGTCCGACTACGTCGCGTGGCTCGACGACCGCAAGTGGGCCTACGTCCGCCTCGAGGGCCGCGCCTTCGGTGACGTCCCGCTGAACCTGGAGTACAAGCTCGAGGTGTGGGACTCCCCGAACTCCGCCGGTGTCATCATCGACGCCCTGCGCGCCGCGAAGATCGCCAAGGACCGCGGCATCGGCGGCCCGATCCTGTCGGCGTCCAGCTACTTCATGAAGTCCCCGCCGGTCCAGTACTTCGACGACGAGGCCCTGGCCAACGTCGAGAAGTTCATCAAGGGCGAGGTCGAGCGCTAGTCGAAGCCCCGCGAGTCCTGTCGACACCTGGACTTCGGCTGTTCTTCCGCGGAGGGTCCCCGGGCAATGTGCCCGGGGACCCTCCGCGTATGTGACCCTTTCCCTCATGCCTGTCGTACGTGATCTGCGCGTACTCCTGCGCCTGAGGGACTTCCGCAACCTGCTCGCCGTACGGCTGCTCTCCCAGGCGGCGGACGGCGTGTACCAGGTCGCGCTCGCCACCTATGTCGTCTTCTCCCCCGAGAAGCAGACCTCGCCGGCGGCCATCGCCTCGGCCATGGCGGTCCTGCTGCTCCCCTACTCGGTGATCGGCCCCTTCGCCGGTGTGCTCCTCGACCGCTGGCGCCGTCGTCAGGTCTTCCTCTACGGCAATCTGCTGCGGGCCTTCCTCGCCTGCATCACCGCGGTGCTGATCGTCGCCCACGTTCCCGACTGGCTGTTCTACGCCTCGGCGCTGTCCGTGACCGCCGTGAACCGCTTCGTGCTGGCCGGGCTGGCCGCCTCGCTGCCTCACGTCGTCGGAGCCGATCAGCTGGTCACCGCGAACGCGCTCTCCCCCACCGCGGGGACCCTCGCGGCCGTGGCCGGCGGAGGACTGGCCTTCCTCGTCCGGCTGCTGGCGTCCGGCTCCAACGCCCTCGTCGTCCTGCTCGGGGCCTGTCTCTATCTGTGTGCGGCCCTCGTCTCCCTGCGGCTGGCCATCGGGCTGCTCGGTCCCGACCACTCCGCGGGGCAGGCCCACCCGTCGGTGGCCCAAGGCATCGCCCTCACCGTGCGGGGCATGACCGAAGGCCTCCGCCACCTCGCCTCCCGGCGCCGGGCGGCCTGGGCACTCACCGCGATGACCATGATGAGGTTCTGCTACGGGGCCCTGTTCGTCATGCTGCTGATGCTCTGCCGCTACGCCTGGTCGGACAACGAGGCCGAGGGGCTCGCCCTCCTGGGCATCGCGGTCGGCACCTCCGGAGCGGGATTCTTCGCGGCCGCCGTCGTGACCCCGTGGCTGGTGGGGCGGCTGGGCACCCTCGGCTGGATCACCGCCTGCGCCGCGGGCTCCGCTGTCCTGGTGCCGGCCCTCGGCCTGTTCTTCGCCCCAGGGCCGATGCTGGTCGCCGCGTTCGTCCTGGGTCTCGCCACCCAGGGCGCCAAGATCTCCACCGACACCGAACTGCAGTCCCGGGTGGACGACGACTACCGCGGCCGGGTGTTCTCCGTCTACGACGTGCTGTTCAACGTCGCCTTCGTCGGGGCGGCGGCGGTGGCCGCTCTCATGCTCCCCCCGGACGGGCGGTCCGTGGTCCTGCTCGCCTGTGTGTCCGTCCTCTACGCCCTGACCGCGGTACTCCTCGGCCGACGCAGCCGATGTTTCACGTGAAACATCGCCGATGCCCGTGGGCGCCGTGCCGATGTTTCACGTGAAACATCGGCACGGCGCCCACGGGTCAGCCTTGGGCCGCCCACCACTCCTTGAGGGCGGCGACGGCGGCGTCATGCTCCATCGGGCCGTTCTCCAGCCGCATCTCCAGCAAGAAGGCGTAGGCCTTCCCGATCACCGGCCCGGGGCCCACGTCCAGGACGCGCATGATCTCGTTGCCGTCGAGGTCGGGCCGGATCGCGTCCAGCTCCTCCTGCTCCTGAAGCTGTGCGATCCGCTCCTCCAGCCCGTCGTAGGTGCGGGAGAGCGCGTTGGCCTTGCGCTTGTTGCGCGTGGTGCAGTCGGACCGGGTCAGCTTGTGCAGGCGGTCCAGCAGCGGGCCGGCGTCGCGGACGTAGCGCCGCACCGCGGAGTCCGTCCACTCACCGTCTCCGTAGCCGTGGAAGCGCAGGTGCAGCTCGACCAGCCGGGACACATCCTTGACCATGTCGTTGGAGTACTTCAGCGCGGTCAGCCGCTTCTTGGTCATCTTCGCGCCCACCACCTCGTGGTGGTGGAAGGAGACCCTGCCGTCGCTCTCGAAGCGCCGGGTGCGGGGCTTACCGATGTCGTGCAGCAGGGCAGCGAGCCGCAGCACGAGGTCCGGGCCGTCCTCCTCCAGCGCGATCGCCTGCTCCAGCACGATCAGCGAGTGGTCGTAGACGTCCTTGTGCCGGTGGTGCTCGTCACTCTCCAGCCGCAGAGCCGGCAGTTCGGGCAGCACCCGGTCGGCCAGCCCGGTGTCCACCAGCAGTCCCAGACCCCGGCGCGGGTTGGCGGAGAGGATCAGTTTGTTCAGCTCGCCCTGGACCCGCTCGGCCGAGACGATCTCGATCCGTTCGGACATCGCCTTCATCGCGGCCACGACCTCCGGGGCGACCTCGAAGTCCAGCTGCGCCGAGAAGCGCGCCGCCCGCAGCATCCGCAGGGGATCGTCGGAGAAGGAGTCCTCAGGGGTTCCCGGGGTCCGCAGCACGCCCGCGGCCAGGTCGTCCAGGCCACCGTGCGGGTCGATGAACTCCTGCTCGGGCAGGGCCAGGGCCATCGCGTTGACCGTGAAGTCACGGCGCACGAGGTCCTCGTCGATCGAGTCGCCGTAGGACACCTCCGGCTTGCGCGACGTGCGGTCGTAGGCCTCCGAGCGGTACGTCGTCACCTCGATCTGGAAGTTCCGCACGACGTCCCCGACGCGCGCGTTCTTCTGGGCCCCGACGGTGCCGAAGGCGATGCCGACGTCCCAGACCGAGTCGGCCCACGGCCGGACGATCTTCAGAACATCCTCGGGGCGGGCGTCGGTCGTGAAGTCGAGATCGTTGCCGAGACGCCCGAGCAGCGCATCGCGGACGGACCCGCCGACCAGAGCGAGGCGGAAGCCCGCCTCCTGGAACCGGCGGCCGAGCTCGTCGGCGACAGGAGCGACCCGCAGCAGTTCACTGACCGCGCGGCGCTGCACCTGACTCAGGGCACTGGGGTTGTCTTCGTTGGCGTTCGGCACAACAGAAAAGGGTACGTGCCCAACCCACCCGGGACCGCCCCGTTTATCGGCGCCCCCGGCACCCGGCCGCCGCGCGGCCGGCCGATCATGTGGAGCAAGGGGCGGCACTCGCACACAGCGCACCTCGTTACCATTCGTGGACGCACAAAAGACGACCACTGACACTTCTAGGGACGGGCTAGCGCGTGGCCGAGGCGGCAGACATCCAAGGGGCCTCCCCCGCCCCTGTCCGGCGCCGATGGCTGCGGCGCGCGATCGTCCTGCTCGCCGGGACCCCCGTGCTGGCCGCTCTCGTCTACGCCCCCGCCCCACAGGCCGAGGCCGCGCAGGCCTCCTCCGTCGACGTCCAGCTTGTCTCCATGGCCCCGACCGCCCCGGTGAAGGGCGACACCCTCACCATCCAGGGCACCGTGGTCAACACCGGCTCCGAGACGATCACTGACGCCCACGTGGGGCTGCGGGTCGGACCCGCGCTCACGGACCGGTCGTCCATCGACGAGACGGCGGACCGTAACGGCTTCCGGGCCGGCACCGACCCCGGCGAGATCGACTCGGCCTACGCCGTGAAGATCGCCTCCCTGCCGTCGAAGGTCACCCACAACTTCACCCTCACCGTCCCGGTGAACAAGCTCGAGCTCGACAAGGACGGCGTCTACCAGCTCGGGGTCTCCCTGTCCGGGGTGACCGACAGCCGGCCGTCCGAGCAGGTGCTGGGCATCAAGCGGACCTTCCTGCCCTGGCAGCCCGAGGCCGCCGCCAAGCGCTCGCAGCTCACCTACGTATGGCCATTGATCTCCACCACCCGCGTCACGGCCGAGACCGGATCGGACGAACTCCAGACGCCGGTCTTTCTCGACGACTCCCTCTCCGAGGAGATCAAGCCCGGCGGCCGCCTGGAACAGATGGTCACGCTCGGCAAGGACCTGCCGGTCACCTGGGTCATCGATCCCGACCTGCTCTACACGGTCGACGCGATGACCAAGGGCTACCGGGTCCGCACCCCCAACGGGAAGTCCGTCCAGGGGAAGAACAAGGCCGTCGCCGAACAGTGGCTGAACTCACTGGAGGCGGCCGTCCAGGGCAAGAAGGTCGTCGCCCTGCCCTTTGCCGACCCCGACCTCGCCTCCCTGGCACACCACGGCAAGGACGTCTCGGGCACCCTGGGGCAGCTCCGCCCGGCCACCGACAAGGCCAAGGCAGCCGTCCAGACCGTCCTGCACGTCCCCGCGTCCACCGACTTCTCCTGGCCCGTGAACGGCGCCATCGACCCGGCCATCGTCAACGTGGCCACCTCGGCCGGCGCCCACAACGTCCTGACCCGCAGCGACAGCCTCGTGGAGAGCGGCGCCCTCGGCTACACGCCGTCGGCCGCCCGCCCCATCGGGGCCGGCACCACCGCCGTCGTGGCGGACGCCGAGCTGTCCACCGCGTTCGAGGGCGACATGCTGAACGCCGGCAGCTCCACGCTCGCCGTGCAGCGGTTCCTCGCCCACAGCCTCGCCCTGAACCTGCAGAAGACCGACGAACAGCGCAGCTTCGTCGTGGCCCCGCAGCGGATGCCGACCGTCAGCCAGGCGCAGACGATGGCCGCCGCCGTACGGGGCCTCCAGGGGGGCCGCTGGACGCAGCCCGCGGACCTCGAAGCGGCCGCCGCCGCCAAGCCCGACCCCGGCGCCGCCACCCAGGTGCCGGGCGCCGGCCAGTACCCGGAGGACCTGCGCAAGCAGGAGCTGCCGGTGTCGGCCTTCGAGAAGATCCGCACCACCCAGAACACTCTCGACCATTTCAAGGTGATCCTCGCCGCACCCGACCGCGTGGAGATCCCCTTCGGCAACACGATCAACCGGGAGATGTCGACCTCCTGGCGAGGACGTCCCGACGAGGCCCGCCTCTACCGGGACCAGGTGCAGGAATACCTGATGGGTCTCACCGAGAAGGTCAAGGTCATCCCCAAGTCCGACGCCACCCTGTCCGGACACAGCGCCACCATCCCGGTCAGCGTCCAGAACAGCCTCGTGCAGGACGTGCACGACCTGGTCCTGCGGGTGAAGTCCGCCAACCCGTCCCGCCTGATGTTCGGCGACAGCGGCCAGGCGGAGCAGCAGGTCACCGTGCAGGGCGACCACACCCAGACGGTGAAGTTCCCGGCCAACGCCACCGCGAGCGGACCCGTCGAGGTCACCGCGCAGCTCTTCACCAAGGACGGCATCCCCTACGGCAAGGAACGCCGGTTCACCGTGGAGGCCACCGAGATCACCCCCACCGTGATGCTCGTGATCGCCGGCGGTGTGCTCCTCCTGGTTCTGGCAGGCATCAAGATGTACGCCAGTCGCAAGCGTGTCGCAGCCCGCGCCGCCGCCGAGGAGAGCGAGCAGCCGAGTGACGAGTCCCCGGACACCGAACCGCAAAGCACCGAGGGGTCCGGCACGAGTGAGACAGTGGACCGTTGAGCGATGCCGTGGCCGGTCGGCCTGGGGACGATGAGGTGGGGTTTCGATGAACGCGCCGTACGACGGTGACCGCGCGCAGGGCACTGGCGGGCCTGCGCCCTCCCAGGGCACTGCCCCGGGCACCCCGGTGCCCGGGCAGGTTCCCGCGCCTGCGCCCGCGCCGGACCGCGACCCGTACGTCCAGGGTGCCTACGACTACGACCCGTACCGGTCCCAGGACCTCTCCGCCCAGGACCCCGTCGGCGAGGTCCTCTACGACCGGGCCGCGCACCCGCCGCCGCCCCCCGGCACCTTCCAGGAGCCCGGTCCGCTCTACGCGGCCCCGACCGCCCCCATGTACTCGCCCGACCCGCGCGTCTGGGCCCAGACCCCGCCGCCGGAGCCGGACGGCCCCTCCCGGCACCTGCCGTACGGCGACCGTGCCGCCACCACCGAGTTCGTGGGCGTGGACTCCCTCGTCACACGGGCCTCGGAGGAGCAGCCCGAACCGGATGCCTTCGCCCACCTCTACCGGGACCAGGAGGCGGCGCCCCGTACCCCCACCGAGGACGCCCCCGTCGCGGCACCGGCGCCGAGCAAGCCGGCCGGCCGCGCCGCGAGCCTGCTGAAGTCCAGCGCGCTCATGGCCGCGGGCACGATCGTCTCCCGCATCACCGGCTTCCTGAGAACCCTGGTCATCGCCGGGGCGATCGGCGTCGGCACCTTCAACGACACGTACCAGATCGCCAACACGCTGCCCACGATGATCTACGTGCTGGTCGGCGGCGGCGCCCTCAACGCGGTCTTCATCCCGCAGCTGGTCCGCGCGATGAAGAACGACGACGACGGGGGAGAGGCGTACGCCAACCGGCTGCTGACCCTCGTCGTGGTCCTGCTGGCCGGCATCACCACCATCTGCGTCCTGGCCGCACCGGTGTTCATCACGATGATGTCGCCGAAGATCGCCTCCGACCCGCAGCAGATGGACGTGGCCGTCGCCTTCGCGCGCTACTGCCTGCCCACCATGTTCTTCATGGGCGTCCACGTGGTGCTCGGTCAGATCCTGAACGCCCGCGGCCGGTTCGGCGCGATGATGTGGACCCCTGTCCTCAACAACATCGTGGTCATCGCCACCTTCGGCGCCTTCATCTGGGCCTTCGGCGGCTTCACCACCTCCGGCGTCAACGCCACCACGGTCACCCCGGAAGGCGTCCGCCTGCTGGGTCTGGGCACCCTGCTCGGCCTGACCGTCCAGGCCCTCGCGATGCTCCCGTACCTGCGCGACGCCGGCTTCAAGCCGCGCCTGCGCTTCGACTGGAAGGGCCACGGCCTCGGCAAGGCCGCTCGCCTGGCCAAGTGGACGTTCTTCTTCGTCCTCGCCAACCAGGTCGGCCTCGTCATCGTCACCCAGCTCGCCACCTGGGCCGGTTCGGTCGCCGAGAAGCAGGGCCACCCCGGCACCGGTATCACCGCCTACAACTACGCACTGCTGCTGTGGCAGATGCCGCAGGCGATCATCACCGTCTCCGTCATGACGGCCGTCCTGCCCCGCATCTCCCGCTCCGCGCACGACGGGGACGCCGCCGCGGTCCGCGACGACATCTCCTACGGACTGCGCACGTCGGCCGTCGCGATCGTGCCCTGTGCCTTCGCGTTCCTCGCGCTCGGCGTCCCGATGGCGACCCTGCTCTACGCGGGCTCCGGCGCCGGCGCCCAGAACATCGGCTACGTCCTGATGGCCTTCGGCCTCGGACTGATCCCGTACTCCGTCCAGTACGTCGTCCTGCGCGGCTTCTACGCCTACGAGGACACCCGGACGCCCTTCTACAACACCGTCATCGTCGCCGCCGTCAACGCGGCGGGCTCGGCGGTCTCCTTCTTCGTGCTGCCCGCCCGCTGGGCAGTCGTCGGCATGGCCGCCTCCTACGGTCTCGGCTACGCCGTGGGTGTGGGCGTGGCCTGGCGCCGCCTGCGCACCCGGCTCGGCGGCGACCTCGACGGAGCCCACGTGATGCGGACCTACGCCCGCCTCACCGGTGCCTGCGTCCCGGCGGCCGTCGTGGCCGGCGCGGCCGCCTACGGGGTCACCCAGTGGCTCGGCAGCGGAGTTCTCGGTTCCGCCACGGCCCTGCTCACCGGCGGAATCGCCCTGGCCGCCGTCTTCCTCATCGCCGCCAAGCGGATGCGGATCGAAGAGCTCAACGCGATGGTCGGAATGGTCCGCGGACGTTTGGGGCGCTGATGCGCACAACCGTCGCCCCCTTTCGTGTGTCGTGCATAGCGTCGGACTGTGGGCACAATTGGCATGGCTTCGCAGACTGGCCTACAGCGCGCAACGGATGGGGAGGCAGGAACGACGGTGGCGGAACGTAGCACGGCTGCCGTCGACGTGGCCGACAACGACGGTGACGAGCCGTCTGCCGCTCAGGCGGCGAAGGCCACGTCCGACGGGGTGGACACCCAGAACGGACGAGCCGCGGACGGACCCATGCCCGACAAGGACGGCGAACGCACGAACACGGCCTCTACGGCCGCACCCGAACTCCACAGCGGTCACAAGCTCGCCAGACGGTACCGGCTGGAAGAGTGCGTCACCCGTGTGGACGGATTCAGCAGTTGGCGCGCGATGGACGAGAAGCTGCGCCGGGCCGTGGGCGTGCACCTCATGCCCGCCGACCACGCGCGGGCGCGCTCGGTCCTGGCCGCCGCCCGTTCGTCCGCCCTCCTCGGCGACCCACGCTTCGTGCAGGTGCTCGATGCCGTGGAGGAGAACGACCTCGTCTACGTCGTCCATGAATGGCTGCCCGACGCCACCGAACTCACCGCCCTGCTCGCCGCGGGCCCGCTGGAGCCCCACGAGGCCTACCAGCTCGTCAGCCAGGTCTCCCAGGCGATGGCCGCCGCACACCGCGAGGGCCTCGCCCACCTGCGGCTGACGCCGAGCGCCATACTGCGCACCTCCACGGGCCAGTGGCGCATCCGCGGCCTCGCCGTGAACGCGGCGCTGCGCGGCATCACCAGTGAGACGCCGCAGCGCGCCGACACCGAGGCCATCGGTGCCCTGCTGTACGCCGCCCTCACCCAGCGCTGGCCGTACGAGAGCGACGCGTACGGCCTGGCCGGGCTGCCCAAGGGGGTCGGCCTGATCGCCCCCGACCAGGTCCGCGCCGGCGTCCACCGGGGCCTGGGCGAGCTCGCCATGCGCGCGCTGGCCAACGACGGGGCCACCGCCTCCCGTCAGGAGCCGGCCTGCACCACCCCGGAAGAGCTCTCCAAGGCCGTGGCCGCGATGCCCCGCATCCGGCCGCCGGAGCCCGCCTTCACGGCCCCGCCGGAGTACCAGCACACCACCTACCAGCAGGGCAGCTACGGCCGCACCACGCCCGTCGGCGTGATCTCCGCCCAGAGCCTGCCCGTCGCGCCCCCGCCGCCGCCCCTGCAGAGCCGTACCGGCCGCGCCCTGAAGTGGGGCGTCGCCGCCCTGCTCATCGCCGCCCTCGGCCTGGGCAGCTGGCAGCTGGCCGACACCCTCCTGGAACGCGGCACCCAGAAGGGCAACAGCGGCACGAGCAACAACACCAAGCCCGGCACCACCGAAGACGACCCGAAGGAGACCGGGCCTGGGGAACCCCTGAAGATCCAGGGCGTCTCCGTCATAGGGGGTTCGGTGAAGCCGGCGCTGGCCCCGAAGACCATCGATGGTGATCACGAAACCGCCTGGATCACCCCCGAGTACTACAACTACGCCAACTTCGGCCGCCTGGAGCAGGAGAACAACGGCAGCGGGATCATCGTCGACCTGGGCGAAGTCAAGAACGTGTCCGGGCTTGAGGTCGACATGTACGTGGCGGGACAGACGGTGGAGGTACTCGCCGCAGCCCCGGATGCCACGAACCCGGGAACCGTCGGGGCCTTCGGCCAACAGATCACCAAGCTGGAACGCACGGACAAGAAGCTCCAGACCACGCTCGAGAAACCGGTCCGCACTCGATACGTGCTGATCCACGTCACCGAGCTGCCGGCATCCGGTGGGGGCTACCGCGGCGGAATCAACGAGATCAAGATGCTCGGCTCCGCGTCGTGACCACACCCGTCTCGGCTGCGCGGCCCGGCCACAGGCCGGGCCGCGTGATTGTTTACGCGCCCGGCCGACGCACCTAGTCTCCATGCGGGGAGGAAGCAGGGTGTGATGCGAGATGGAAGCACGGAAGGGCGCAGCGACCAAGAGCTTCTGGCGCTGCACGCGGCCGGGGATCCTGATGCCTTCGGGGAGCTGGTGCGGCGGCATCGGGATCGGTTGTGGGCCGTGGCGCTGCGGACGCTCGGGGACCGGGAGGAGGCCGCGGACGCGGTGCAGGACGCCCTGGTCTCCGCCTACCGGGCCGCGCACACCTTCCGCGGGGAATCCGCCGTCACCACCTGGCTGCACCGGATCACCGTCAACGCCTGCCTCGACCGCGCCCGTAAGGCCGCCTCGCGCAGGACCGCTCCCCTGGACGACACCGAGCGCCTGGAGCGCCTCCTGGAGCCCCATGAGTCCGCAGAGGCACCCGCTGAGCGCCAGGACCTCCACCGCCAGCTCCTGGCCGCCCTCAGGACGCTCCCGGACGAGCAGCGGGCCGCGCTGGTCCTCGTCGACATGCAGGGATACCCCGTCGCGGAGGCCGCCGACATCCTCGACGTGCCCACCGGCACGGTGAAGAGCAGGTGTGCGCGCGGCCGGGCGAAACTCCTGCCGCTCCTCACTCATCTGCGCACGAATGCCGGGGATAACACCACCGCCGAGCGGGGAAGGAACCGGACGCCGGGCACGCCCGTCCCACCAGCGGCAGCAGAACCCCGGCAAACAGACCCAGACGCTGTGAAGGGCGGAGGTGGACGACCGTGAGCCCTGCGACTGGCACGCCCGGCACGACCGGCACGATCCGGCACCCGGACGTCTCGGAGATCTCCGACCTGACCGAAGGGCTGCTCTCTCCGTCCCGGACCGCGGAGATCCGCCGCCATCTCGACGGCTGCGCCCTGTGCGCCGACGTCCGCTCCTCCCTGGAGGAGATCCGCGGTCTCCTGGGCACCCTGCCCGGGCCCGCCCGTATGCCCGGCGACATCGCCGGACGGATCGACGCCGCCCTCGCCGCCGAGGCCCTGCTCGACGCGACGCAGCCGCAGGCCCAGGCCGAGCCGGCCGCCCGCCTCCGTACAACGGCCCGCGATGTTTCACGTGAAACATCGCCCGCGGGTCACCCCAACGGACCAACCGGTCCCGGGCGACGCCGCGCCCGCCGTCGGATGGCCGTCCTCGGCGGCCTGGCCGGGGCCGCCGCATGCGCCCTCGGCGTCTTTCTCTTCGTCGACTTCGCCGGCACCCCTCGCCCCCACAGCGCGGCTTCGGACTCCGCAGCCCACCCGCCCGCCAGCTCTGCCGCCGGTGGTACCTACACCGCACAGGGGCTACAGAACAGCGTGCAGCGGCTCATCGCCTCCGGAGCGGCGGCCAAGACCGACCCCGGCCAGCAGAACAACACGTACGGGATGGACGAGACCACCGGCGCCCCCAGTGTCGCTCCCGGCGGCAAGCGGGCGGTGTCCGCGGTTCCCTCCTGCGTCCAGGACGCCACCAGCCGCTCCGACGCCCCGCTCGCCGCCGAACGCGGCAGCTACCAGGGCGCCGCCGTCTACCTCCTCGTCCTGCCGCACCCGGACGACGCCTCACTCGTGGACGCCTACCTCGTCGACACCACGTGCGAGAGCACCGGCTCGGACACCCCGGGAGAGGTCCTCCTGAAGAACACCTATCCCCGATAGCTGACACGTTCAGGTCCGCTGCGACAGGTGGGGAATGCAGGCGCCGTAGGATCCGTTGGGTGGGGTGAGAGTCCGCACCGGCCCCCGGTAGGCAGCACGCAGTCCGCAGAGACGAGGAAGAAACCCGTGAGCGACGTTCGAAACGTGATCATCATCGGCTCCGGGCCGGCCGGTTACACCGCCGCCCTGTACACCGCACGCGCTTCGCTCAAGCCCCTGGTTTTCGAAGGTGCCGTCACCGCGGGTGGCGCCCTGATGAACACCACCGAGGTGGAGAACTTCCCCGGGTTCCAGGACGGCATCATGGGCCCGGACCTCATGGACAACATGCGCGGCCAGGCAGAGCGCTTCGGTGCCGAGCTGGTTCCGGACGACATCGTGTCCGTGGACCTCACCGGTGAGATCAAGACCGTGACCGACACCGCCGGCACCGTGCACCGCGCGAAGGCCGTCATCGTCACCACCGGTTCGCAGCACCGCAAGCTGGGACTGCCCAACGAGGACGCCCTCTCCGGCCGCGGTGTCTCCTGGTGCGCCACCTGCGACGGCTTCTTCTTCAAGGACCACGACATCGCCGTCGTCGGCGGCGGTGACACCGCGATCGAGGAAGCCACCTTCCTCTCGCGGTTCGCCAAGTCCGTCACGATCGTCCACCGCCGTGACAGCCTGCGCGCCTCCAAGGCCATGCAGGACCGCGCGTTCGCCGACCCGAAGATCAAGTTCGCCTGGGACAGCGAGGTCTCCGAGATCCACGGCGACCAGAAGCTCTCCGGCCTCACCCTGCGCAACACCAAGACCGGTGAGACCTCCGAGCTGCCCGTGACCGGCCTCTTCATCGCCGTCGGCCACGACCCGCGCACCGAGCTCTTCAAGGACCAGCTGGACCTCGACGACGAGGGCTACCTCAAGGTCGACGCCCCCTCCACCCGCACCAGCGTCACCGGCGTGTTCGGCGCCGGCGACGTCGTGGACCACACGTACCGTCAGGCCATCACCGCCGCGGGCACCGGTTGCTCCGCCGCCCTCGACGCCGAGCGCTTCCTCGCCGCCCTCGCGGACGCCGAGAAGGCGCACGCAGCGGTCTGACCGGTCCCACCCCCCGCACCAGCCCCACACCCCACCCCGCAGGAAGAACAAGGAGGCCGCTGTGGCCGGCACCCTCAAGAACGTGACCGACGCCGACTTCGACGCCGAGGTCCTCAGGAGCGACAAGCCCGTACTGGTCGACTTCTGGGCCGCCTGGTGCGGACCGTGCCGCCAGATCGCGCCGTCCCTCGAGGCCATCGCCGCTGAGTACGGCGACCAGATCGAGATCGTCAAGCTCAACATCGACGAGAACCCGGCCACCGCTGCCAAGTACGGCGTCATGTCCATCCCGACGCTGAACGTCTACCAGGGCGGCGAGGTCGCCAAGACCATCGTCGGCGCCAAGCCGAAGGCCGCCATCCTGCGCGACCTCGCTGACTTCGTCGAGGTCAAGACCGCCTGACCGCGGCCTTGTTTCACGT
>NZ_LBMK01000003.1:264830-414372 GCF_001005295.1 Streptomyces yangpuensis
GTTTCACGTAAGTCAGAGAGGCCGTAGTGCCGGCTCCTTGCGCGCGGCTCCCAGCAACCGGTCCAGGGCGAGCTCGACATCTTCCTTCCAGGACAGGGTCGACCTCAGCTCCAGCCGCAGCCGCGGATGGGCCGGATGCGGCCGTACGGTCTTGAAGCCCACCGCCAGGAGATGGTCCGCCGGCAGCAGGCAGGCCGGACCCTCCCACCGTGCGTCCCCAAACGCCTCGATCGCCCGGAACCCCCTGCGCAGCAGGTCCTTGGCCACCGTCTGCACCATCACGCGGCCCAGCCCCTGCCCCTGATATCCGGGCATGATCCAGGCGGTGATCAGCTGTACGGCGTCCGGTGAGACCGGGCTCGTCGGGAAGGCCGTGGCCCGGGGAACGTACGCCGGCGGCGCGTACAGCACGAAGCCGACCGGGACCTCGTCCACATAGACCACACGGCCGCAGGATCCCCACTCCAGCAGGACAGCGGAGATCCACGCCTCCTTCTCGGTCGCCGAGGTGCCCGCCTTCACGGCTGCCTCACCGCTGACCGGGTCCAGTTCCCAGAAGACGCAGGACCGGCAACGTCGGGGCAGATCCTGAAGGTTGTCCAGCGTGAGTGGTACCAGCCGACGACCCATGAACGCATCGTATCCACTGGTCCATCGTTCTTCGACAGCACGCGAAGGGGCGGATCGCGCCGGTTCACACCGACAAGATCCGCCCCTCGGCCGACCGGGGGATCACTCCCCGGAGAGACCCTGATCCAGCACCCGGCCCTCGCCCGGTGCCAACGTCCCCAGGATCCGCTCCAGATCCTCCATCGAAGCGAACTCGACGGTGATCTTGCCCTTCTTCTGGCCGAGATCCACCTTCACCCGGGTCTCGAACCGGTCCGACAGTCGCGTCGCCAGCTCGTTGAGCGCCGGCGAGACCCGGGCTCCCGCACGCGGGCCCTTCGCCTTCACCGCGCTCGAAGGCTCCGAGGCCATCAGTGTCACGATCTCCTCGACCGCGCGCACCGACAGTCCCTCGGCGACGATCCGGTGGGCGAGCCGGTCCTGCTCCGCGGAGTCCTCCACCGAGAGCAGCGCACGCGCGTGCCCCGCCGACAGCACTCCGGCAGCCACCCGGCGCTGCACCGGCGGCGACAGCTTCAGCAGCCGCAGGGTGTTCGACACCTGGGGACGCGAACGACCGATCCGGTCGGCCAGCTGGTCGTGCGTGCAGTTGAAGTCCTGGAGCAGCTGGTCGTAGGCCGCGGCTTCTTCCAGCGGGTTGAGCTGAGCCCGGTGCAGGTTCTCCAGGAGGGCGTCCAGCAGGAGCTTCTCGTCGTCCGTCGCACGGATGATCGCCGGAATGGCCTCGAGCCCAGCCTCCCGGCAGGCGCGCCAGCGCCGCTCACCCATGATCAGCTCATAGCGACCGGGGGACGCCTGGCGCACCACCACCGGCTGGAGCAGGCCCACCTCCTGAATGGAGGTGACCAGCTCGGCGAGGGCGTCCTCGTCGAACACCTCGCGCGGCTGCCGCGGGTTGGGTGTGATCGTGTCCAGGGGAAGCTCCGCGAACGTCGCTCCCGCCACCGGGTTCGCCTCCGGCTCCGGCTCCGGACCCGGCTCCTCCACCGGAAGGACCGCGAGCGATGTTTCACGTGAAACATCGGCCTGCGCCAGAGCCGCGAGCTTCGCCGCCGCGATCCCGCGCTCGGACGTCAGCTCCGGTACCGCCGTCGGGGAGGTGGCACCGGCACTGCTCGTCGGCAGCGTCTTCTCCTGCGGAGCCTGCGGGATCAGTGCAGCGAGCCCCCGTCCCAGCCCTCTACGTCGCTCGCTCACTGGATCCCCTCCGCCACACTCTGCGTGCTGTTCATGCCCGCGCCCAGATGGGCGTGCTGGGACTCGTACTGCATTCCGACTCCCCGATACGCGATCTCTCGCGCCGCCTCCAGATAGGAGAGGGAACCGCTGGAACCCGGGTCATACGTGAGCACCGTCTGCCCATAGCTCGGCGCCTCGGAAATGCGCACCGAGCGGGGGATGCTCGTCCGCAGCACCTCCTTGCCGAAGTGGCTGCGCACCTCCTCCGCCACCTGTGATGCCAGCCGGGTCCTGCCGTCGTACATCGTCAGCAGGATGGTCGACACGTGGAGAGAGGGGTTGAGGTGGGCTCGCACCAGATCGACGTTGCGCAGCAGCTGGCCCAGTCCCTCCAGCGCGTAGTACTCGCACTGGATCGGAATCAGCACCTCGGCGCCGGCCACCAGGGCGTTCACCGTCAGCAGTCCGAGGGAGGGCGGGCAGTCGATCAGGATGTAGTCGAGCGGCTGGTCGTACGCCTGGATCGCCCGCTGGAGGCGGCTCTCCCTCGCCACCAGCGACACCAGCTCGATCTCGGCACCCGCCAGATCGATCGTGGCCGGAGCGCAGAAGAGGCCCTCGACGTCCACGACCGGCTGGACGACCTCCATGAGCGGTCGGCTGTCCACCAGCACGTGGTAGATGGACGGCACATCGGCGTGGTGGTCGATACCCAGGGCGGTGGACGCGTTGCCCTGCGGGTCGAGGTCGACCACGAGGACCCGAGCCCCGTTCAGAGCCAGCGAGGCCGCCAGGTTCACGGTCGTCGTGGTCTTGCCCACGCCGCCCTTCTGGTTGGCGACCACCATGACACGGGTCTGCTCAGGGCGCGGCATAACCGCACCGGAGCGCCCCATGGCCTCCACCGCCAGCTGGGCGGCTCTGCCGATGGGGGTCTCGTTGTCTACAAGGGGTGGGGGCGATGTTTCACGTGAAACATCCTCACCCACCTGTTCAGAGCGGGGACCGGGGACCGGGTCGGCCATCGGCCCCGCGAGGTTGGCGTCGGACCGCACGGTGTCACTCTCCTCGACATCAGGCTCGCGATGAACAGAGCCTGCCATGTCACCGGGGTCGCGAACCAGCGGGGCCCGTACTCCTGTGGATGAATCCACCGATGTGGACAACTCCGTCCCCCTTGCGTCCTTGCGCTGGAGGGGGGACGCAGCCGCACGACCGCGGCTGATGATTCCGTGCAGCAGAGAGCGACGTTTCACGTGAAACACGATGCCCGGACGGAGTCTTCAGGCCTCTACGACACTCCGAAATGCATACCTATAGGGCCCAACACGGACGAAATCTCCGCGTGGGCCCCACACAGCCAGCGAATCAACGACGGCGACGAGACCGGCCGACCCTGGCGGCCTTAGCCCGCTTGGCGGCGAACCTCACTCCACCGGGGCTTTCTCCGACCTCGACCCGGACCACCGTCGACAGCGGGTCCACCAGACCCTCGCCGACCTGCAGCACCGAGGTCTTCACCACACCGAGCTTCGTCAGCGCCGTCTTCGCCGACACCAGCTCCTCCTCGGCGGTGTCGCCCTTGAGCGCCAGCATCTCTCCGTACGGACGCAGCAGGGGAACACCCCAGCCGGCCAGCCGGTCCAGCGGAGCCACCGCACGTGCCGTCACCACGTGCACCGGCTGCAGCTTGCCGAGGACCTCCTCGGCCCGCCCGCGCACCACCGTGACGTGGTCGAGGCCGAGCAGTTCCACGGCCTCCTGGAGAAAGGTCGTCCGCCGGAGCAGCGGCTCAAGCAGTGTGATCTTGAGATCCCGTCGCACCAGGGCGAGCGGGATACCGGGCAGGCCCGCGCCCGAGCCCACGTCGCACACCGTGACGCCCTGGGGCACCACCTCCGACAGCACTGCACAGTTCAACAGGTGCCGCTCCCACAGCCGCGGCACCTCGCGCGGCCCGATCAGGCCGCGCTTGACTCCCGCGTCCGCGAGCAGCTCCGCGTACCGCACAGCTTCCGGGAAAAACTCACCGAACACCGCGCGCGCCTCTTCGGGCGCCTCGGGAAGCTCAGCTGCCTCCGTCACGGGACCGTCCTTCCGTACCTCGTGGCCTTGCGGACCACGTATTCAAGATGCCGCGTCGTTCACATGCCAGGCTGACAAACTTCGGCCCCGCCTGCGACACAGACGGGGCCGAACACTCATGCCGGCGATCAGGCCGGGAGCACAACGACGAAGCGCTGCGGCTCCTCGCCCTCGGACTCGCTCCGCAGACCGGCGGCCGCCACGGCGTCGTGGACGACCTTCCGCTCGAACGGGGTCATCGGAGCCAGCTTCAGCGGCTCGCCGGACGCCTTCACGTCCGCCGCCGCCTTCGCGCCCAGGGCCGCCAGTTCCTCGCGCTTCTTCGCACGGAACCCGGCGATGTCGAGCATCAGCCGGCTGCGGTCCCCGGTCTCCCGGTGGACGGCCAGGCGGGTCAGCTCCTGCAGGGCCTCCAGGACCTCACCGTCGCGGCCCACGAGCTTCTGCAGGTCGCGGCTGGCGGAGTCACTGACGATCGACACCGCGGCGCGGTCGGCCTCGACGTCCATGTCGATGTCGCCGTCCAGGTCTGCGATGTCCAGCAGACCCTCCAGGTAGTCGGCCGCGATCTCACCCTCCTGCTCGAGGCGGGTCAGGGTGTCGCCACTCTCAGCGGCGGCGGTGGTGGTGCCTTCCGTCACGGGAGGGACTCCTTCTTACTTCTTGGGAGAGGGCTTGCTGGGCGTCTGGCGCTTCGACTTCGTCTGCCGCTTCGGCTGCTGCCGCTTCGCGGCACCACCGCTCGCGGCATCCGCGTCCGCCGTGGCCTCGGAACTCTTGATCACGGAACCATCCGCCTGAGCGGCCAGGCCCTGCTTGGACAGCGCCGTGATGAACTTCCGCTCGATGTCGTTGCGGTCCGGGCCCTTGGCCACGATGGCAGCGACGGTCTTCTTCTTGCCCCGGCCCTTGACCTCACCGTGCGAGGTGGCGTGCTTGAGCAGCCGCGTCAGGTACTGGTCCTGCGCCTTGCTGCCCGGCGTCGGGTTCTGGTTGATCACGTACATCTGCTGACCCATGGTCCAGACGTTGGTGGTCAGCCAGTAGACGAGGACACCGACGGGGAAGTTGATACCCATGACCGCGAAGATCACCGGGAAGATGTACATCAGCATCTTCTGCTGCTGCATGAAGGGCGTCTTGACCGAGAGGTCGACGTTCTTCTGCATCAGCTGACGCTGGGTGTAGAACTGCGACAGCGACATCAGGACGATCATGACCGCGGTCACGATCCGGACGTCCGTCAGCGAGGCGCCGAGCGCGGCGACCTTCTCGGAGCTGTCCATGAACTTGGCGGCGATCGGCGCGCCGAAGATCTTGGCCTCACGAGCGCTGTCGACGAGCTGCTGGTTCAGGACGCCGATGGTCTTGCCGTCGGCGATGTTCGCCAGCACGTGGTAGAGCGCGAAGAAGAACGGCGACTGCGCCAGGATGGGAAGGCACGAGGAGAGCGGGTTGGTACCCGTCTCCTTGTACAGCTTCATCATCTCTTCGGACTGACGCTGCTTGTCGTTCTTGTAGCGCTCCTGGATCGCCTTCATCTTCGGCTGGAGCGCCTGCATGCCACGCGTCGCCTTGATCTGCTTCACGAAGAGCGGGATCAGGCAGATACGGATCAAGATCACCAGGGACACGATGGACAAGCCCCAGGCCCAGCCGCTGTCCGGCCCGAAGATCGCCCCGTACAGCGAGTGGAACTGGACGATGATCCAGGAAACGGGTGTGGTGATAAAGCTGAACAGACCGGCGATCGTGTCCACTAATCAGGCTCCTTGAGCATTGCGAGATCTACGCAACGCACTGCGCAGCTGCTCGTGCCAACGCGGGCGTTTACGGGGTGGGACATGGTCCACGCCACCCGGCGACCACGGATTGCACCGCAGGATCCGCCAGGCGGTCAGCGCTGTCCCCTTCACCGCACCATGCCGGTCGATGGCCGTGTACCCGTAGTGCGAACACGACGGGTAGTAGCGGCACACCGGCCCGAGCAGCGGACTGATCGTCCACTGGTACAGCTTGATCAAAGCGAGCAGCGGGTACTTCATCGAGCCACGCCTCCCAGGAGCCGCACCAGAGCGGCATCCAGGTCCCGGGCCAGTTCGTCGGGGCCGGCTTCGCCCGCTCCGGGCAACGCTCGTACCACCACCAGGCTACCGGCGGGCAGCTGCGACAGCCGCTCGCGGACCAGATGGCGAAGACGGCGCTTCACCCGGTTCCGTATGACGGCATTGCCGACGGCCTTGCTGACGACGAAACCCGCACGCGACGAGGGATCGATCTCCCCCGACTCGTGCGGGTCCGTTGCACCGCTTGTACGTAGGTGGACGACGAGGAGTGGGCGACCGGCCCGGCGTCCTCGGCGTACCGCGCTCGCGAAGTCCTCGCGCCGCCTCAGCCGATTCTCGGGAGACAGCACGATGTCACGACCTGCGCGCTGTTACGCGGAAAGGGCGGCGCGGCCCTTGGAACGACGGTTCGCGAGGATCGCGCGACCGGCACGGGTACGCATCCGCAGGCGGAAGCCGTGGGTCTTGGCACGACGGCGGTTGTTCGGCTGGAAGGTGCGCTTGCTCACTCGGGGGCTCCAGAGAATGAATCGTTGTGGCGGGACATCGCCTGGCTGTCACCGTGCGCCCACGAGGAAACTCGCGTGTTCGCCCGAGTGGCACCGCTAATTGATCACTATCAGTGACCTTCGCCCATCGGTAGGCAGGCGGCAGCAGCCATCGACAACTCGACCTCGTTACGGTACGCGCGGCTACGCCATCCGGTCAAACCGAGCCTGCCCGACCCCGCACTGTGCACAGGCTGTGGACAACGACTTGAACCACGGCCTCTGGCCTGACTACCGTTGCCTGACCCCGGATTTTTTGTCCCGACCGTCCCAAAGAACCACACATTCGTGGGACCCCTGTGAGAGAGCGTGCTCTGTGGCTGACGTACCTGCCGATCTTGCCGCAGTGTGGCCAAGGGTGCTCGAAAAGCTCCTCGGGGAGGGACAGCCGGGCATCGAGCCCAAGGACAAGCAGTGGGTCGAGCGGTGCCAGCCCCTCGCACTCGTCGCCGACACCGCCCTGCTCGCCGTCCCCAACGAGTGGGGCAAGCGCGTCCTGGAAGGCCGCCTCGCCCCACTGATCAGCGACGCTCTCAGCCGGGAGTGCGGCCGCCCCATCCGGATCGCCATCACCGTGGACGACTCCGCCGGCGAGCCCGCCCCCGCCGCGCCTCCCGTCCAGCAGCCCGGCGGCTACGAACCGTACGGCGGCCAGCGCCCGGGCGGCGGCGGTCCCCCGGACGACCAGCTCCCCACGGCCCGCCCCGCGTACCCCGACTACCAGCAGCCGCGCTCCGAGCCCGGCGCGTGGCCCCGCGGCGGACAGCAGGACGACTACGGCTGGCAGCAGCCGCGCCTGGGCGGCTTCCCCGAGCGCGACCCCTACGCCTCCCCGCAGCCGGGCTACCTCCAGCAGCCCGAGCCCTCGGGCTACGACCAGCAGCAGTACGACCAGTCCTCCTACGACCAGGGCTCCTACGACCAGAAGCAGTACGAGCAGAAGCAGTACGAGCAGACCCCGTACGAGCAGCAGCAGTCGCACCAGCCCCACCAGGCCCATCAATACGAGCAGCAGTCCTACGAGCAGCCCGCACCGCGCCAGGCCGCCGGCCGGCCCGCCGCGCCCCCGCCCCCGGCCGGCGGCTCCACCTCGGGCCCGCTGGAGCCGACCGCCCGGCTGAACCCCAAGTACCTGTTCGACACCTTCGTCATCGGTGCGTCCAACCGCTTCGCGCACGCCGCCGCGGTGGCCGTCGCCGAGGCGCCGGCCAAGGCCTACAACCCCCTCTTCATCTATGGGGAGTCGGGCCTGGGCAAGACACACCTGCTGCACGCCATCGGGCACTACGCGCGGAGCCTCTACCCCGGCACCCGCGTGCGGTACGTGAGCTCCGAGGAGTTCACGAACGAGTTCATCAACTCGATCCGCGACGGCAAGGGCGACGCGTTCCGCAAGCGCTACCGCGAGATGGACATCCTGCTCGTCGACGACATCCAGTTCCTCGCGAGCAAGGAGTCGACGCAGGAGGAGTTCTTCCACACCTTCAACACGCTCCACAACGCCAACAAGCAGATCGTCCTCTCCTCCGACCGGCCGCCCAAGCAGCTCGTCACCCTCGAGGACCGGCTCCGCAACCGCTTCGAGTGGGGCCTGATCACGGACGTCCAGCCGCCCGAGCTGGAGACCCGCATCGCGATCCTGCGCAAGAAGGCGGTCCAGGAGCAGCTCAACGCCCCGCCGGAGGTACTGGAGTTCATCGCCTCCCGCATCTCGCGCAACATCCGCGAGCTGGAGGGGGCGCTGATCCGGGTCACGGCCTTCGCGAGCCTCAACCGGCAGCCGGTCGACCTGGGACTCACCGAGGACGTCCTCAAGAACCTGATCCCGGGCGGCGAGGACAGCGCGCCGGAGATCACCGCCGGCGACATCATGGCGGCCACCGCGGACTACTTCGGCCTGACCGTGGACGACCTGTGCGGCTCCTCCCGCAGCCGGGTCCTGGTCACCGCCCGCCAGATCGCCATGTACCTGTGCCGGGAGCTCACGGACCTATCGCTGCCCAAGATCGGGGCGCAGTTCGGCGGCCGGGACCACACCACGGTCATGCACGCGGACCGCAAGATCCGGGCTCTGATGGCCGAGCGGCGCTCCATCTACAACCAGGTCACGGAGCTCACCAACCGCATCAAGAACGGCTGAGCGCGGGCCTCGGCCGACCGGCCCGGCGCCGCGTCAGACCCCTTTCAAACACCTTCAGAGGGCGCTCCCGGTCCACAACGGGGGCGCCCTTCTTGGTGCGTGCGCCCCTGACCTGTTCGAATACGCCCCCCGGCGGGCAAGTTATCCACAGATTCGGGGACTTTCTTCCGTCCACACCCTGGGGACCGCCCGCGTCGCCCACAATCTGTCCACAGGGGCGGTTGTTGAGGGATCATCAGGGCTGGTCAGAACCCTGTGGATTTGTGCGCAAGCGTCATCCACAGCCTGTGGACAAAAATCTCGTCCACAGCCCTGTCCACGCCGTTGTCCACCGCTGCCCCACAGGTTCCCTCATGCTGTGCACAGGTTCTGCGGACTTCTCCACACCCTTGTCCACTGTTCGGCAACCCGCCACCCCCTCTCACCGCCCGGAGTGAAAGGCGTCACACGGATGTAGACGTTTGGGCTGTGGAGTACCGGGGGAAAGCTGGGGACACACCTGTGGAGTAATCAGGGTCACCTGGGGACAGCCTGTGCAGAACTTTTCGTTCTCCACAGGGACACCGTGTTGTCCACCGGTGTCACCCACAGGCCCGGTGGATAAAAAACGCACTCTGACCTGCGCTGTCGGGGTTATCCACCGTTTCCACAGGCCCTACTACTACCCCCATAGAGAGTTAGCCCGGTTTCGGTTTTCAAGCGGGTCCTGTGCACAACTCGTCGCCCGGCCGTCCCGCCGCCTCGCTCCCGACTTGACCGTCGGCCGCACCGAGTGTCGGCGCCGTACGTCAGACTGGTCCCCGGCATCGGTCGAGGCATCGACGAGCCGACGACGAAGGCCGGCAGACGAGCGAGCAACAGCAGGAGGCGGTTCCGGTGAAGATCCGGGTGGAGCGCGACGTACTCGCGGAGGCGGTGGCCTGGGCGGCCCGCAGCCTCCCGGCCCGGCCGCCGGTGCCCGTCCTCGCGGGCCTGCTGCTCAAGGCCGAGGAAGGCACCCTGAGCCTCTCCGGCTTCGACTACGAGGTCTCGGCCCGCGTCTCGGTCGAGGCGGACGTCGAGGAGGACGGCACGGTCCTGGTCTCCGGCCGGCTGCTCGCCGACATCTGCCGCGCCCTCCCCAACCGCCCGGTGGAGATTTCCACAGACGGTGTACGGGCGACCGTGGTCTGCGGCTCCTCGCGGTTCACACTCCACACCCTTCCTGTGGAGGAGTACCCGGCACTGCCGCAGATGCCGACCGCCACCGGCACCGTGGCCGGCGAGGTCTTCGCCTCCGCCGCCAAGCAGGTCGCCACCGCCGCCGGCCGTGACGACACGCTGCCGGTGCTGACGGGTGTCCGCATCGAGATCGAGGGCGACCGCGTCACGCTGGCCTCCACCGACCGCTACCGCTTCGCGGTCCGCGAGTTCCTGTGGAAGCCGGAGAACCCGGACGCCTCCGCCGTGGCCCTGGTGCCCGCCAAGACGCTCCAAGAGATCGCCAACTCTCTGACCAGCGGTGACACCGTCACCCTGGCGCTGTCCGGCTCCGGTGCGGGCGAAGGCCTGATCGGTTTCGAGGGCGCCGGCCGCCGCACCACCACCCGCCTGCTCGAGGGCGACCTGCCCAAGTACCGCACGCTGTTCCCGACGGAGTTCAACTCGATCGCCGTGATCGAGACCGCGCCGTTCGTCGAGGCCGTCAAGCGCGTGGCCCTGGTGGCCGAGCGCAACACCCCGGTCCGCCTCAGCTTCGAGAAGGGCGTGCTCATCCTGGAGGCAGGTTCCTCCGACGACGCACAGGCTGTGGAAAGGGTCGACGCCCAGCTCGACGGCGACGACATCTCGATCGCCTTCAACCCGACCTTCCTGCTGGACGGCCTGAGCGCGATCGCCTCCCCGGTGGCCCAGCTCAGCTTCACCACGTCGACCAAGCCCGCGCTGCTCAGCGGCCGCCCGGCGATCGACGCGGAGGCCGACGAGGCCTACAAGTACCTGATCATGCCGGTGCGTCTGTCCGGCTGACATCCCGCCTGTCGACGCCGGGCCCGGTCTCGCACCCTGCTGCGGACCGGGCCCGGCGTCGTCCACAGGCTGGGGAGGACTCCGGGAGAAGCCGGAAAGCCGGACCGCTCGCCATGGAGCGCCCGCGGGGCCCGTCGCCACGGCCCGGCGTAGGCTCGGATCCGGTGGGCGGCCCCCGCTCGTCCCGCGAGGACACGGCCGGGGCAGCCCCGGCAAAGACGGCCACAACGCTTAAGGAACCACCTGATGGAGCTTGGTCTCGTCGGTCTCGGCAAGATGGGCGGCAACATGCGCGAGCGCATCCGCCGCGCAGGCCACACCGTCATCGGATACGACCGCAACCCGGACCTCGCGGATGTCCACAGCCTGCGGGAACTCGTGGACAGCCTGCAGGCCCCCCGCGTCGTGTGGGTGATGGTCCCCGCCGGTGCGGCGACGCAGTCCACCGTCGACGAGCTGGCCGAGCTGCTCTCGATCGGCGACATCGTCGTCGACGGCGGCAACTCCCGCTGGACGGACGACGAGAAGCACGCCGAGGAGCTGGCGGCCAAGGGCATCGGCTTCGTCGACTGCGGTGTCTCCGGCGGCGTGTGGGGCCTGGAGAACGGCTACGCGCTCATGTACGGCGGGGCCAAGGACCACGTCGCCCGCGTCCAGCCGATCTTCGACGCCCTCAAGCCCGAGGGCGAGTTCGGCGCCGTGCACGCCGGCAAGGTCGGCGCGGGCCACTTCGCGAAGATGGTCCACAACGGCATCGAGTACGCCATGATGCAGGCCTACGCCGAGGGCTGGGAGCTCCTGGAGAAGGTGGACTCGGTCACCGACGTCCGCGAGGTCTTCCGCTCCTGGCAGGAAGGCACCGTCATCCGCTCCTGGCTGCTGGACCTGGCCGTCAACGCCCTCGACGAGGACGAGCACCTGGAGAAGCTGCGCGGCTTCGCGCAGGACTCGGGCGAGGGCCGCTGGACGGTGGAGGCGGCGATCGACAACGCCGTACCGCTGCCCGCGATCACGGCGTCGCTGTTCGCGCGGTTCGCCTCGCGGCAGGACGACTCCCCGCAGATGAAGATGATCGCCGCCCTCCGCAACCAGTTCGGCGGCCACGCGGTCGAGAAGAAGTAGCAGCTCAGCAGCACAGCAGTACGAAAGAGCAGTGGAAAGCCGGGGGAGGTCGGCGCCGTATGCATGTTTCGCATCTCTCACTGGCCGACTTCCGCTCGTACGCCCGGGCCGAGGTTCCCCTCGACCCGGGCGTCACCGCGTTCGTGGGCCCCAATGGCCAGGGCAAGACCAACCTCGTCGAGGCGGTCGGCTACCTCGCAACCCTGGGCAGCCACCGGGTCTCCTCGGACGCCCCGCTCGTACGGATGGGCGCGGACCGGGCGGTGATCCGTGCGGCCGTCACCCAGGGCGAGCGCCGGCAGCTGGTCGAGCTGGAGCTGAACCCGGGCCGCGCCAACCGGGCCCGGATCAACCGGTCCTCGCAGGTCAGGCCGCGGGACGTGCTGGGGATCGTACGGACGGTGCTGTTCGCCCCCGAGGACCTGGCCCTGGTCAAGGGCGACCCGGGCGAGCGCCGCAAGTTCCTCGACGAGCTGGTCACCGCGCGCTCGCCGCGGATGGCCGGGGTCCGCTCCGACTACGAGCGCGTCCTCAAGCAGCGCAACACCCTGCTGAAGTCCGCGGCGATGGCCCGCCGGCACGGCGGGCGCCAGGGGGCACCTCCCGGACGGAGTTCGGGTGCGGATCTGTCCACCCTCGACGTGTGGGACCAGCACCTCGCCCGCGCGGGCGCGGAGCTGCTGGCGCAGCGCCTCGACCTGATCGCGACGCTGCTGCCGCTCGCCGACAAGGCGTACGAGCAGCTCGCACCCGGCGGCGGCCCGCTGGGGCTGACGTACAGGAGCTCGGCCGGCGAGAGCGTCGACAGCGGTGCGGCGCGCAGCCGGGAGGCGCTGTACGAGGTGCTCCTCGCCGCGCTCGGCGAGGTGCGGGGGCAGGAGATCGAGCGGGGCGTGACGCTGGTCGGCCCGCACCGCGACGACGTGCTCCTGCGGCTGGGGGAGCTGCCCGCCAAGGGCTACGCCAGCCACGGCGAGTCCTGGTCCTACGCGCTGGCGCTGCGGCTGGCCTCCTACGAGCTGCTGCGCTCCGAGGGCAGCGAGCCGGTGCTGATCCTGGACGACGTGTTCGCGGAACTGGACGCGCGGCGCCGGGAGCGGCTGGCGGAGCTGGTGGCGCCGGGCGAGCAGGTGCTCGTGACGGCGGCCGTGGACGACGACGTCCCCGGCGTGCTGGTGGGAGCCCGGTACGGGGTGTCCGGCGGTGAGGTGACCCGGTTGTGAACGAGCACGGCAAGGACGCGCAGCAGGCGCGCAAGGCCCCGGAGGCCTCCGGGGTGGACCTGGCCCGCCAGGCCCTCGCGGCGGCCCGGGAGCAGGCGCGGGCCCGGGGCAACGCGGCGGGCGGCAGGAAGCGCCAGCAGCAGCCGGGGCTGCGGTCGGGCGCCCGCGCCGACGGCCGCGACCCGATGCCGCTGATGGCGGCGCTGGACCGGCTGCGCACCGAGCGCGGCTGGGAGATGCCGATGGCGGTGGCGGGCGTGATGGAGCGCTGGCCGGAGATCGTCGGCCCCGAGATCGCGGCCCACTGTGAACCGCAGCGCTACGAGAACCGTGAGCTGGTCGTGAGGTGTGACTCCTCGGCGTGGGCGGCGCAGCTGAAGCTGCTGGCCCCGCAGCTGGTGGCGCGGCTGAACGCGGATCTGGGGCAGGGCACGGTGCGCCTGATCAAGGTGCAGGGACCGGGCGGACGCCCGAAGGGGTACGGCCCCTGGCGGGCTCCCGGGAGCACCGGACCCGGCGACACCTACGGGTGAGTAGCACCCGTGGGCCGCTGTCGTGGCCGCGCCGGCGGGTGGCGTCCCTCACGGTAGCCGGAGGTTGACAGGCCGAAGCGCTGGGTGCCCGTGTGAGCCTCTTTGAGCCCCTTCCCGGATATGGGGAGTCGGAGAGTGGCGGTTCAGGGCGGCACATGCGGACTCAGGTACCGGCAAACCCCCATTCATGTCCGTGGTACCGGTAGACTGGAGGAAATCCCGCCCGTTCGCGGGATCACGCAGACAACGCAGATCGACGCGGCCGCTCCCGCCGGCGCACTTGCTGGTCCGGAGTACGGGCTGCGCTGTGCCAGAAAGGGCGCTTCGTGGCCGATTCCGGCGACTCCAACGAGAAGAATTACGACGCCAGTGCGATCCAGGTCCTCGAGGGCCTGGACGCGGTCCGCAAGCGGCCGGGTATGTACATCGGCTCGACGGGTGAGCGTGGTCTGCACCACCTCGTCTACGAGGTCGTCGACAACTCGGTCGACGAGGCGCTGGCCGGGCACGCGGACACCATCGACGTGACGATCCTCGCCGACGGCGGGGTGCGCGTGGTCGACAACGGCCGCGGTATCCCGGTCGGCATCGTTCCGTCCGAGGGGAAGCCGGCCGTCGAGGTCGTCCTGACGGTCCTGCACGCGGGCGGCAAGTTCGGCGGTGGCGGCTACGCCGTCTCCGGCGGTCTCCACGGCGTCGGTGTGTCCGTCGTGAACGCCCTGTCGACCAAGGTCGCGGTCGAGGTGAGGACGGACGGCCACCGCTGGACCCAGGACTACAAGCTGGGCGTGCCGACGGCTCCGCTGGCCAAGAACGAGGAGACGGCGGAGACCGGCACCTCGGTCACCTTCTGGGCCGACGGCGACATCTTCGAGACGACCGAGTACTCCTTCGAGACGCTGTCGCGTCGTTTCCAGGAGATGGCCTTCCTCAACAAGGGCCTGACCCTGTCGCTGACCGACGAGCGCGAGTCCGCGAAGGCGACCGTGGGCGCGGACGACCCGGACGCGGACACGGCGGAGCCCACGGCGCGCACGGTGAAGTACTACTACGAGGGCGGCATCGTCGACTTCGTGAAGTACCTCAACTCGCGCAAGGGCGAGCTGATCCACCCGACCGTCATCGACGTCGAGGCCGAGGACAAGGAGCGCATGCTCTCGGTCGAGATCGCGATGCAGTGGAACTCGCAGTACACGGAGGGTGTCTACTCCTTCGCGAACACGATCCACACGCACGAGGGCGGTACTCACGAGGAGGGCTTCCGGGCCGCGCTGACGGGTCTGGTGAACCGTTACGCGCGCGACAAGAAGCTGCTGCGCGAGAAGGACGACAACCTCGCCGGCGAGGACATCCGCGAGGGTCTGACGGCGATCATCTCGGTCAAGCTGGGCGAGCCGCAGTTCGAGGGCCAGACGAAGACGAAGCTGGGCAACACGGAGGCCAAGACCTTCGTGCAGAAGGTCGTCCACGAGCACCTCAACGACTGGTTCGACCGCAACCCGGTGGAGGCCGCGGACATCGTCCGCAAGGCGATCCAGGCGGCCACGGCGCGCGTCGCGGCCCGCAAGGCGCGTGACCTGACGCGCCGCAAGGGTCTGCTGGAGAGCGCCTCGCTGCCGGGCAAGCTGTCCGACTGCCAGTCGAACGACCCGACCAAGTGCGAGATCTTCATCGTCGAGGGTGACTCCGCCGGCGGCAGCGCGAAGTCCGGCCGCAACCCGATGTACCAGGCCATCCTGCCGATCCGCGGCAAGATCCTGAACGTCGAGAAGGCGCGCATCGACAAGATCCTCCAGAACACCGAGGTCCAGGCGCTGATCAGCGCCTTCGGCACGGGTGTGCACGAGGACTTCGACATCGAGAAGCTCCGCTATCACAAGATCATCCTGATGGCCGACGCCGACGTCGACGGCCAGCACATCAACACCCTGCTGCTGACCTTCCTCTTCCGCTTCATGCGCCCGCTGGTCGAGGCCGGTCACGTGTACCTGTCGCGTCCGCCGCTCTACAAGATCAAGTGGGGCCGCGACGACTTCGAGTACGCCTACTCGGACCGTGAGCGCGACGCCCTGGTCGAGATCGGCAAGCAGAACGGCAAGCGCATCAAGGAAGACTCGATCCAGCGCTTCAAGGGTCTGGGCGAGATGAACGCCGAGGAACTGCGCGTCACCACGATGGACGTGGACCACCGCGTGCTCGGCCAGGTCACCCTCGACGACGCGGCGCAGGCCGACGACCTGTTCTCGGTGCTGATGGGTGAGGACGTCGAGGCCCGGCGCTCCTTCATCCAGCGCAACGCCAAGGACGTCCGCTTCCTCGACATCTGAGTCGGCCCGACGCTGACCGCCGCCTGAAAGGATTTCTGACCAGCAATGGCCGACGAAACCACCCCCACCGCCGAGAATTCCGCGGAGGAGCAGCCCGTGCTGCGCATCGAGCCCGTCGGGCTCGAGACGGAGATGCAGCGCTCCTACCTCGACTACGCGATGTCCGTCATCGTCTCGCGTGCGCTGCCCGACGTGCGGGACGGCCTCAAGCCCGTCCACCGGCGCGTGCTGTACGCGATGTACGACGGCGGCTACCGGCCCGAGAAGGGCTTCTACAAGTGCGCCCGCGTCGTCGGCGACGTCATGGGCACCTACCACCCGCACGGTGACAGCTCCATCTACGACGCCCTGGTCCGCCTGGCCCAGCCGTGGTCGATGCGCATGCCGCTGGTGGACTCCAACGGCAACTTCGGCTCCCCGGGCAACGACCCGGCGGCCGCCATGCGCTACACCGAGTGCAAGCTGATGCCGCTGGCCATGGAGATGCTCCGGGACATCGACGAGGAGACCGTCGACTTCCAGGACAACTACGACGGCCGCAACCAGGAGCCGACGGTCCTCCCGGCGCGCTTCCCGAACCTGCTGGTCAACGGCAGCGCCGGCATCGCGGTCGGTATGGCGACCAACATCCCGCCGCACAACCTGCGCGAGGTCGCCGCCGGTGCCCAGTGGGCGCTGGAGCACCCGAACGCCACGCACGAGGAGCTCCAGGACGCGCTTCTGGAGCGCATCAAGGGCCCGGACTTCCCGACCGGCGCCCTCGTCGTGGGCCGCAAGGGCATCGAGGAGGCGTACCGGACCGGGCGCGGCTCCATCACGATGCGCGCGGTGGTCGAGGTCGAGGAGATCCAGAACCGCCAGTGCCTGGTGGTCACGGAGCTCCCGTACCAGACCAACCCCGACAACCTCGCGCAGAAGATCGCCGACCTGGTCAAGGACGGCAAGATCGGCGGCATCGCCGACGTCCGCGACGAGACCTCCTCGCGGACCGGCCAGCGCCTGGTGATCGTGCTCAAGCGCGATGCCGTCGCCAAGGTCGTGCTGAACAACCTCTACAAGCACACCGATCTGCAGACGAACTTCGGCGCGAACATGCTGGCGCTGGTGGACGGGGTGCCGCGCACCCTGTCGATCGACGCCTTCATCCGCCACTGGGTGACGCACCAGATCGAGGTCATCGTCCGGCGTACGCGCTTCCGCCTGCGCAAGGCCGAGGAGCGCGCCCACATCCTGCGCGGTCTGCTCAAGGCCCTGGATGCCATCGACGAGGTCATCGCGCTGATCCGGCGCAGCAACACGGTCGAGATCGCGCGCGAGGGCCTGATGGGCCTGCTGGAGATCGACGAGATCCAGGCGAACGCGATCCTGGAGATGCAGCTGCGCCGCCTCGCCGCCCTGGAGCGGCAGAAGATCGTCGCCGAGCACGACGAGCTCCAGGCCCGGATCAACGAGTACAACGCGATCCTGGCCTCCGAGGACCGCCAGCGCTCCATCGTCAGCGAGGAACTGGCCGCGCTCGTCGAGAAGTTCGGCGACGACCGGCGTTCCAAGCTGGTGCCCTTCGACGGTGACATGTCCATCGAGGACCTGATCGCCGAAGAGGACATCGTCGTCACCATCACGCACGGCGGTTACGTCAAGCGCACCAAGACCGAGGACTACCGCTCGCAGAAGCGCGGCGGCAAGGGCGTGCGCGGGACGAAGCTGAAGCAGGACGACCTGGTCGACCACTTCTTCGTCTCCACCACGCACCACTGGCTGCTGTTCTTCACGAACAAGGGCCGGGTCTACCGGTCCAAGGCGTACGAGCTGCCGGACGCCGGCCGGGACGCGCGCGGGCAGCACGTGGCGAACCTGCTGGCCTTCCAGCCGGACGAGAAGATCGCGCAGATCCTCGCCATCCGCGACTACGAGGCGGCGCCCTACCTGATCCTGGCCACCAAGGGCGGCCTGGTGAAGAAGACGGCGCTCAAGGACTACGACTCGCCGCGTTCCGGCGGTGTCATCGCCATCAACCTCCGGGAGACCGGCGCCGACGGCGCCGACGGCACCGCTGACGAGCTGATCGGCGCCGAGCTGGTGTCCGCCGAGGACGACCTGCTGCTGATCAGCAAGAAGGCGCAGTCGATCCGCTTCACGGCGACCGACGACGCGCTGCGCCCGATGGGCCGCGCGACCTCGGGCGTGAAGGGCATGAGTTTCCGGGAAGGAGACGAACTGCTCTCCATGAGCGTGGTCCGGCCCGGTACGTTCGTCTTCACCGCGACCGACGGCGGCTACGCCAAGCGGACGGCGGTCGACGAGTACCGCGTCCAGGGTCGTGGCGGTCTGGGCATCAAGGCCGCGAAGATCGTGGAGGACCGCGGGTCCCTCGTCGGGGCGCTCGTGGTGGACGAAACGGACGAGATTCTCGCCATCACGCTCAGCGGTGGTGTGATTCGTACGCGCGTCAATGAAGTCAGGGAGACCGGCCGTGACACCATGGGCGTCCAGCTGATCAACCTGGGCAAGCGTGATGCCGTGGTCGGCATCGCCCGCAACGCCGAGGCCGGTCAGGAAGCTGACGAGGTCGAGGCCGACGAGAACGAGACCGAGGCGGCCGACGCACAGGCCGTCGAGGCAGCCGAGGGCACGCAGCCTTCGGCCGGGGAGCACGAGGAGTAAGTCGTGAGTGGAGCCACGGGCGCCGGACCGGCCAAGACTGGAGCGAACGGTGCCCGTGGCCCCGCCGCGGACTCCCAGGGGGGAACCGTGACGGACACCCGAGGACCGCAGGCACCGGACGGGGCCGAGGCCGAGCCCGCTGCCGGCACGGACAAGCCCGCGCAGCCGTACCAGCCGCCGCAGGCCTACGCGGCCCCCACGGGCCCGGGTGCGCCGCGCGGCGGCGGCGCGGGCGCCACCACCCAGCGCAAGCCGCGTACACCGGTGCGTACGGCGCCCAGGACGCGCAAGGCGCGGCTGCGGGTGGCCAAGGCCGACCCGTGGTCGGTGATGAAGGTCAGCTTCCTGCTGTCGATCGCGCTGGGCATCTGCACGATCGTGGCGGCGGCGGTGCTGTGGATGGTCATGGACGCGATGGGCGTCTTCTCGACCGTCGGCGGCACGATCAGCGAGGCGACCGGTTCGAACGAGGGCAACGGATTCGACCTCCAGGCGTTCATGTCGCTGCCGCGCGTGCTGATCTTCACGTCGGTGATCGCGGTGATCGACGTGGTGCTGGCGACGGCCCTGGCGACGCTGGGCGCGTTCATCTACAACCTGTCGGCGGGATTCGTCGGCGGCGTCGAGCTCACCCTCGCCGAGGACGAGTAGGCCTCCCGGCGGAGCGCCTGCGAGGGGTCGGATGACCTGCGCAGACGCCCCCCGGGAACGGATTTTGGCCTGACCGGGTCTGTGCGCTAATCTTCAGGAGTCAGCGCGCAGCGCGGATGGGGCTATAGCTCAGTTGGTTAGAGCGCATCCCTGATAAGGATGAGGCCACAGGTTCAAATCCTGTTAGCCCCACAGTGTCGAAGACCCCCAGGCCCATGGCCTGGGGGTCTTCTTCGTCGGGCCAGTTGGCGCACCGGCAGGTCACCGATCGGTATCGGTCGGTGTGTATTGTTGGGCGCCAGAAGTCCCCTACGTCAACGAAAGACGAGGTCGCGCGGTGAAGAAGCTGCTCCTGGTCGCACTGGCCGCCATCGGCGGGCTCCTCGTGTACCGCCAGATCCAGGCGGACCGCGCCGAGCAGGACCTGTGGACGGAGGCAACCGACTCCGTGCCCTCTGGTTCCGGTGTGTGAGACCGAAGGCTCAAGTTCATGAAGCCCCGGCTGCCGCTGCGGCCGGGGCTTTGTGCTGCTCTGTGACGAAAACTTACGTTTTGCAAAGATTTGGCTTGCGGTAGCAAACTCGGGGTGGGCGTGATGGGTCGGGTACGGACGTCGGTGTGGGCGGTGGCCCTCGGCACGGTGGTGGCCGGTGTGCCCGTGGCCGCGTACGCCGGGGAGAGCGCCCCCCGGCCGCTGCCCGCCTACCGCCCGGCCGACGGCGCCGTGCCGGTCGAGGGCAAGCCCTCCTCGGCCGACGCACCGCTCGTCGAGGCCGGGAAGACCTACGAGGACACCATCGGGCCGGGGCCGCGCTTCTACCGCCTCGTCCTGGCCGGCGACGGCTCCAACGCCTACGTGAGCGCTGTGGTCCGGCCCCCGGCGGGCGCCAAGGTCTCCGGCAGCGACGGCGTCGAGGTCGAGCTGATCACCACGGCGGGGAAGTCCTGCGACAACAGCACCGGCCGCGCGACCTTCGGCTACGACCCCGTGCCCCTCGCCGCCGCCGGCGTCCGCTGGGGTACCGAGGACGAGTTGTGCGCGGCCTCCGGTGTCTACTACGCGAAGGTCACCCGGACTTCGGCCAAGGACTCCGACCAGAGCCCCTGGCCGCTGGAACTGAAGGTGCAGCGCGAACCGGGCCGCGGCGCGGGCGCCCCGACCACCGCGCCCAGCGGCCGGCCCACGGAGGCGCCGTCCCTGCCCGGCACCGAGGCGGTCGGCCGCGCCGGCGGCACCGGCTTCAACGACGCGCGGGCCCTGGGCGCCGGAGTGTGGCGCGACGAGCTGCGGCCCGGGCAGACCCGCTGGTACCGCGTCCCGCTGGACTGGGGGCAGCGGCTCGGCCTGGGGGCGGAGCTCTCCGCCGCCAGCGTGACCAAGAAGTACAGCTCCGCCTCGGGCGGACTGGCCGTCACCCTCTACAACCCCTACCGGGCCGCGGTGGCGGGCAAGGACGTGTCCTACGACGGCGTGCAGGCGGGGGTCACCCTGGAGAAGACGCCCCCGGTGGACTACGTGAACCGTTTCTCCGGTGACCGGGAGACCCGGCCCGTCGGTGTCGCGGGCTGGTACTACATCGCCGTGACGATGGGCGGGAAGGTCGCCGACTTCACCGAGGACGCGGTCCCCGTCCCGCTGACGCTGCGGCTGGAGGTGGCCGGCACCCCGGCCAAGGGGCCCGCGTACAAGGAGGATCCGGCCGCGGGCGGCTTCGGGGTCGGGGCCGACGACCGGGCGGCGGCGAAGGAGGGCCTCACGGCCCCGGAGGCCGCCGAGGCGGCCGGGACCCGCTCGGTGATGCGCGTGGTCGCGAGCGCCGGATTCGGCGGCGGGACACTGCTGCTGGCGGTGCTGGGCGGCTGGGTCCTGCTCGGCCGGCGGGGACGCGGCGCTACATCTGCGTGAGGGCCCAGACGCCAACCGCGAAGCACACCAGCGCCGCGGCGAGCAGCGAGGCCACCGCCTTCGGCGGGGGCGGTGCGATGCCGCCGCGCGCCGGGACCGCCGCGGTGGGTGCCCCGGGTGCGGCCGGTACGGCCGGCGGGGGCAGGTGGAAGCTGCCCGTCTCCGAAGAGCCGTACGCGGGCCCGTGCGCGGGTGCGTACGAGGGGCCGTGCGCGGGTGCCCCGACCGTGGCGGCGGCCTGTTGCGGGACGGCGGGCACCGTGGCGGCGGCACTGCGGGGATCGGCGACGGCGGGCACCGCGGCGGGCGCCTGCGGGGTCGCCGCGACAGTCGCGGCCGACCCGGAGGCGGCTGCGGAGGCGGCTGCGGAGGTGGCTGCGGACGGGGCCGTGCCCGTCGGCCGCTCGGGACCATCGGGGCCGTCGGGGCCGAAACCGGGCGGCAGCGGGCCGAGTTGGTCGAAGACCTCCACCGGATCCTCGTCCGGGGCGGGCGCGGGCAGCAGCTCCACGGCCGCGGCAAGGGCCTTGCGCGCCCCTGTGGCCGTCCGGAACCGGTTCTGGGGGTCGGGCTGCAGGAGGTTCGCGATGACGTCCCAGAGCGGGGCGGGAACGCCCTGCGGGGCGTCCGGGGTCCCGTGTGCGAGGAAGTGGTCCACCAGGGCCCGGGAGTCGGGCTTGCTCCCCTGGAGGAGGTACAGGGAGACCAGGCCCACGGCGAAGAGGTCCGCCGCGAAGTCGGGCTCCGCCCCCATCAGTTGCTCGGGCGCGAAATAGCCCGGCGTGCCGACCACGTAGTCGGTCTCGGTCAGGCGGGGCTCGCCCTTGCGCATGGAGATGCCGAAGTCGGACAGCCGCAGGTGCGGCCGCCCGCTTCCGGTGGCCTCCATGAGGATGTTGGCCGGTTTGATGTCGCGGTGCACGACGCCTTCCGCGTGCACCGCCGCCAGGCCCGACAGCAGCTGGTCGAGCAGGGTGCACACGAAGCGGGGCGGGAGGGGGCCGTAGTCCCCGATCACATGGCCGAGGGAGCCGCCGCCGACCAGGTCCATGGTGAAGAGGACCTTGTCGTCGTCGGCCGCCCAGCTCGCCGGCGCCAGTACGTGCGGGTGGTCGATCCGCAGCGCCTGCTCCCGGACGAACCGCAGGAGCGTGTGGGCGTCGCTCTGCAGCAGCACCTTCGCGGCGACGTAGCGGCGACGGCGGTGGTCCCAGGCCCGCCACACGGCGCCCGCGCCACCGCGCCCGATCGGATCGATCAGCTCGTACCGGCCGGCGAAGACCTCACCCATGGCTGCGCCCGTCCCCCGTCACCCGGTTGTCCGTCGTCGTGCTTGTCAGTTCTGGTGCGCCTCGTAGTGGGCGACCGCGTCCGAGGTGCGGCCCGCTCCGTACACCCGGAGGAACTCTGCCAGTTCCGGGTGGCTGGGGGCGAGGCTGTTCGCCGCGTCGATGATGTCGCCGGCCGCGGAGACCGAGCGCAGCAGCGACTGGATCTCGCGGACCACGCGCTTGACGGTGGGTGCGCCGGAACCGGTGGTGGTCTGGCCGCTGCTGCTGAGGACGGATCCCCCCTGGGTCTTCTTGATCTCGTCCATCCGGTCGGTCGCCTCCGCCGCGCTGACGCTGCCGTCGGCCACCTGTCCGGCGAGGTCCTGGAGGGCCTGGACGCGCTGGACCACGGCAGGATTTCCGATCTTGGCGCGCTGGCCGCTCATCAGCTGGGACAGCATGGGCGCCGACAGTCCGAGTACTGCAGCGAGACGGGCCTGGTTCAGGCCGAGGTCGTCTATGAGCCTGCGGAAGAGCGCCCCCAGCGGCTCTCCGTACCAGCTTCGCTGGAGTTCTCTGGCTCTGGCCGTGGCCTCTTGCTGCACTGCGTCCACTCTTACTACTCCCCTTCGCTGGTGCGAACCTCGCGAGCATCTTACGGAGAGTGGTCGCAGGGCGGGAGTCCCTATCATTTTGCGAGATGAGGGGGTAGACCCGGTACTCTGTTCTGCGGAACGACCACATCCCTCACGCGGGACCGGTGCGTCCAGTTCCCTGGGGCCTTAGCTCAGTTGGTAGAGCGCTGCCTTTGCAAGGCAGATGTCAGGAGTTCGAATCTCCTAGGCTCCACATCCAAATGCCCTCTGATCTGCGAAAACGCGGCTCAGGGGGCATTTTTCATGCCCTCGGACGGCGAAGGTCTGCCCGGCCGTTCCTCCCCGGGATGCCCCCGGCGGCACCGGGCGCGGGGCCTGCGGTGCAGCTCCCCCGGTGCAGCTCCCCCCGTGCCGCGGTCCGTTCGCGGCGGACCCCGCCGCCGGGCGGCCTTCCGGCCCCGCCCTGAACGGAGTTGGCTGTCCGGGTCCGGCACGTCTTCCGGGCAGTCGGGCAGCGCCGGTGGAACGAGCCGGCGCCGTGTCTTCCCGTCCCTTCCCGTCCCTTCCCGGACCGTTCCCGCGGGCCGTGCGTCCCCCGGACGGGCCCGTCGCTGGGCCGCCCGCCGCCCGGTGGCGGACAGTGGGGAGAAGGGCATCGACACCAGGGGGGAACCCGCACGCCGGAGGCGTACAGACATGGGACTCTTCGACTTCCTGAAGTCCGACAAGAAGAAGGCGCACGAGAGCGCCGGCAGGGCCAAGGAGCAGGCGCAGCAGCAGGCGGACGAGGGGGCGGGCCGCTCCAGGAGCGCCGCGGCCGACGCCGCCTCGGCGACGAGGGCCGCCGCCGAGCGCATGGCGGCCGCCGCGCCGCCCAGGCCGGGGCCCGCCCCCGCGACCCCGACCCCCGGCTCGGCGGCGCACAAGGCGGTGCCCGCACCGCCCAGGCCCGCCGCGATGCCGAAGCCCGCGCCGCCCTCCACCCCGCCAGGGGCGGCGCACACACCCACACCCCACTCGGCCGCGCACAAGGCGGTGCCCGCGGCCCCGGTGGCCAAGCCGGGGCCCGCCGCCCAGAAGCGCACCTACACCGTCCAGCAGGGCGACACGCTCGCCGCGATCGCCGGCCGTGAGCTCGGCAACGAGGCACGCTGGCGCGAGCTCTACGCCATGAACAGAGGCGTCATCGGCGCCAACCCCGACCTCGTGCCGCCGGGCGCGGTCCTGACGCTCCCCGCCTGACCGCCCGGCTCCGCCGGCACACCGACGTGGATGGGCCCGGACCCCCGAGGGGTCCGGGCCCATCCACGATGCCGGAACGTCCTGGTGCGAGGTGCCTGGTGCCTAGTGGCCCGGGCCCGGTTCCGGTTCCGGTCCGGAGCCCGCCTCGCGCTCCTTCTCCGCCAGCTCGTCGTCGAAGCTGGCCGGCGCGGCGTCGCGGTCGGACAGCTCGGTCGCCGCCGGCGGCTCGACCAGCCAGTCCGGGTTCGACTGCTGGTCCCACCACCGCCAGGCCAGATACGCGCCGGCCGCGAGCAGACCGACCACCGCGGCACCGCGCAGCACCTTGCCGCGGCGGCGCGCCCGCTCGTGCTTGCGCACGAGCTTCTGCACTTCCTTGGCGGTCACCTGGCCGCGCAGCGCCGCCAGGGCCGCCGTCGACCGCGACGCGGCCTCCTCGGCGACGGGCGTGGCGGCCGCGAGGGCGCTCTCGATCTTCGGCTGGGTGTAGTCGGCGGCCTGACGGGCCGCCAGGCGGGTCTGGTGCACCGCGCGCGTCGCCGCCCGGTCCACGGGTGGCGGTACGTGCGCCCGCGCCGCCTTCAGCCGCGGCTGCAGATGGCAGTCGTAGGTCATCCGGGCCTGCCGCGCGGCCCCGGTGGCCGCCTGGGACACCATCGGCGTCAGCCGTTCGTTGGCCTCGTGCGCGTAGTGCACCGCAGCGTCCCTGGCGGATTCCGCGTACGGCGCCACCATTTCAGCCGCGTACCGCACGCTGTCCCTGGCGCTCTCGGCTGCCAGGCGCGCGCTGTCCTTGCCGGTCACGGGTTCCTCCTCCTCGGTGGCGGACACAGTTCACCTTTCCACCCTTTGTCGGATCATGCCTGTCATAACGCCGACAGGCATGCGTGACAGGGCATACGAGTGGAGGATTTCAGTGCCGCGGAGCGCTCCGTGCGACCATCTGGACCGACAGTGATGACTATGGAAGGCAGATCCGTGGCCGAGAAGCTCTACGCCACCCTGAAGACCACGCACGGCGACATCGAGATCGAGCTCCTGGAGAACTTCGCTCCGAAGACCGTCCGGAACTTCGTCGAGCTCGCCACGGGCGCCCGCGAGTGGACGCGTCCCACCGACGGCCAGAAGACCACGGACCCGCTGTACGACGGCACCGTCTTCCACCGTGTCATCAGCGGCTTCATGATCCAGGGCGGTGACCCGCTCGGCAACGGCACGGGCGGTCCCGGCTACGCGTTCGCGGACGAGTTCCACCCCGACCTGGCGTTCACCAAGCCCTACCTGCTCGCGATGGCCAACGCCGGCCCGGGCACCAACGGCTCGCAGTTCTTCATCACCGTCGCCCCGACCGCGTGGCTGACGCGCAAGCACACCATCTTCGGCGAGGTCACCGACCCGGCGAGCCGGAAGGTCGTGGACGCGATCGCCTCCGGTGCCACCAACCCGCGCACCGAGCGGCCGCTGGACGACGTGATCATCAAGTCCGTCGTCGTCGAGAAGCGCTGACGGCCCGGCCCGCGTCACCGCGCCTCCCTCTCATCACGCCACCGCGCCGACCGCGCTCCCGGGAACCTTTCCGCCCCGCCCGTCCGTACTGCATACGTACCGGACCGGCGGGGTGCACACCGCTCGCCCCGCCGCCGACCGAGGGGACCGATGGACACCGACCGTCTGCCGGGCTGCTACCGCCACCCGGACCGCGACACGGGGATCAGCTGCACGCGCTGCGAACGCCCGATCTGCCCCGATTGCATGATCAGCGCAGCGGTGGGGTTCCAGTGCCCCGAGTGCGTCCGTGAGGGCTCCGGGACCGGGCGCCGGCCCGCCGCCCACGCGCCGCGCACCATCGCGGGCGGTGTGGTCGCCGAGGACCCCCAGCTGGTCACCAAGATCCTCATCGGGATCAATGTGGCCGTGTTCTTCCTCTGCCTGCTGGCCCCGGCGCTGGTGGTGCAGCTGCAGCTGGTCGGCGGCTACCTCGAATACCTCGGCGGCCCCGTCCACGGCGTCGCGGGGGGCGAGTACCACCGGCTGCTGACCTCGGTGTTCCTGCACACCGAGTGGTGGCACATCATCAGCAACATGATCGCGCTGTGGGTCATCGGCGGCCCGCTGGAGGCGGCCCTCGGCCGGACCCGGTACCTCGCCGTCTACCTGCTGTCGGGCCTCGGCGCGAGCGCTTTCGTCTATCTCCTGGCCGATCCGGGCGTCCGGACCGTCGGCGCGTCCGGGGCGATCTTCGGCCTGCTCGGCGCGACCGTGGTGCTGGCCCGTCGGCTGAGGTACGAGATGCGCCCGGTGATCATCATGGTCGTGCTGATGCTGGTGCTGACCTTCGTGCCGCTCGGCGGCGTCATGCGGGTGTCCTGGCAGGCCCACGTGGGCGGTCTGATCACGGGTGCGCTGGTGGGCCTGGGCATGCTCGCGCCGACCGGCGCCCGCAGTCGTGCGTTCGTCCAGTGGGGCACCTGTGCGGTGGTGTTCCTGCTGGCAGCGGCGCTGATCGTGCTCCGTACGGCGGAACTCACCTGATCACACCGGCGTCAACTCTCCACAGAGTTATCCACAGATCTTCTGTCTTTTCCTCAGGTGTGGATGACGCTGTGGATAACTCATGGGGAGAGCTTCCGTCAGGGACTGCCGGGTGCTACTTCCACTGCGTGGAAACGCCGAATCCCGCCGCGATGAAGCCGAAACCGACCACGATGTTCCAGTTGCCGAGGGCCTCGACCGGCAGCTGGGTCTCGGTCACGTAGAACACGACGATCCACGCGAGACCGATCAGGAAGAACGCCAGCATCACCGGGGCGACCCAGCTGCGGTTCGTCAGCCGGATGTTCTGCGGCTGCCGCGAGGGCGGCGGGGTGTAGTCGTCCTTCTTGCGGATACGTGACTTCGGCACGAGGGGCTCTCCTGTCGATGCGCTGGGGACCTTGCCTGCCCCGGGCGTCCGTTAGCGTAGTGGACCTGTGGCGTTGAAGGAGAAGGGTACGTTGAGCAATTCAGACGACTCCTCCACGGGTCCCCGTCGCCGGGCCAGGCCGGTCCGGTTGCTGACGGCGGCCGTCTTCGCCCTGGCCGGGCTGCTCTTCGTCACCAGTTTCAACACATCCAAGGGTACGAACATCCGCACGGACGCTTCGCTCCTGAAGCTGTCGGACCTGATCAAGGAACGCAGCCAGGACAACGCGGAGCTGGAGGAGAGCACCGGAGCGGCCCGCGCCCGCGTGGACGCCCTCGCCGACCGCGACGACGGCAGCACCAGGGCCGAGGACGCGAAGCTGGCCGCCCTGCGCGCCGCCTCGGGCACCGAGGAACTCTCCGGCAAGGGCCTGACGGTCACCCTCAACGACGCCCCGCCGAACGCCACCGCCCGCATCCCCAACGTGCCCGAGCCGCAGCCCAACGACCTGGTGATCCACCAGCAGGACCTCCAGGCCGTGGTGAACGCCCTGTGGCAGGGCGGCGCCGAGGGTATCCAGGTCATGGACCAGCGGCTCATCTCCACCAGCGCGGTGCGCTGTGTGGGCAACACCCTGATTCTCCAGGGCCGCGTCTACTCGCCCCCGTACAAGATCTCGGCGGTCGGCGACCCGGCGGCGCTCAAGAAGGCCCTCGCCGCCTCCCCGGCGCTGCAGAACTACCAGGCGTACGTGAACGCCTACGGCCTGGGCTGGAAAGTGGACGAGCACAAGGCGCTGACACTTCCCCCCTACTCCGGCACAGTGGACCTCCACTATGCGAAGCCGGTGGGCACCACCCCGTGACCGGGTCCGTCCCGACGTCCTGCTGCGCCTGGCGGTACGGACGTTCAGCGAGGTGTGCCTGACGGCGGGCACGCTGATCGTGCTCTTCGTCGTCTACGTCCTGGTGTGGACCGGGGTCAAGGCGGACCGGGCCGCGGACGGCGAGATGGCCCGGCTGCGCGACAGCTGGGCCGCCGCGGCGCCGCCGACGGCCCCGGCCGCCCCGGCCGCGGCCCCCGCCCCCGCCCCCGCACCCGCCCCCGCGGAACCGCGCTACCCCGCGGGCCGGGCCTTCGCCGAGATGTACATCCCGCGTTTCGGCCCGGACTGGGTCCGGCCCGTCCTGGAGGGCACGGATCCGGAGCTGCTCAAGAAGGGCCTGGGCCACTACCCCGCCACCGCCCGCCTCGGCGCCGTCGGGAACTTCTCCGTGGCCGGCCACCGCCGCACCTACGGTGACCCTTTCAAGGACTTTCCCCGGCTGCGCCCGGGGGACCAGGTGATCCTCAAGGACGCGGGCACCCGGTACACGTACACGATCCGGGGCGGGCCCCTGCGCACCCTGCCCACCGATGTGGCCGTGGTCGAGCCGGTCCCGCCGAAGTCCCCGTTCACGGCACCGGGCCGGTACCTGACGCTGACCACCTGCGACCCGGAATGGGGACACAGCCACCGGCTGGTGGTCTGGGCGGAACTGACCGGGACGCGCCCCGCCGCGGAGGGCGGACCGGAGGGTTCGTCCAGGTGACCCTCCCTGCCGGGCCGCTGCCTTTAGTCTGTTCGCGTACCGCCCCCGCGGTGCGTTGAACGAATGTGGACGAAAAGGAATCAGGCGGCATGTACGGCTGGATCTGGCGGCATCTGCCGGGCAACGCGTGGGTACGCGCGCTGATCTCCCTCGTACTGGTCCTCGCCGTGGTCTTCGTGCTGTTCCAGTACGTCTTCCCGTGGGCCGAGCCGCTCCTTCCGTTCAACGATGTGACGGTGGACGAGGGATCGGGAGCCACTCCGTGAGCGCACGCATTCTGGTGGTCGACAACTACGACAGCTTCGTCTTCAACCTGGTCCAGTACCTCTACCAGCTCGGAGCCGAGTGCGAGGTGCTGCGCAACGACGAGGTCGCCCTGGCGCACGCGCAGGACGGTTTCGACGGCGTACTGCTCTCCCCCGGGCCGGGCACGCCCGAGGAGGCCGGCGTCTGCGTGGACATGGTCCGGCACTGCGCCGGCACCGGCGTTCCCGTCTTCGGCGTGTGCCTCGGCATGCAGTCCATGGCGGTCGCCTACGGGGGCGTCGTGGGCCGGGCCCCCGAGCTGCTCCACGGCAAGACCTCGCCCGTGGTGCACGAGGGCCTGGGCGTGTTCGAGGGGCTGCCCTCGCCGTTCACCGCGACGCGGTACCACTCCCTCGCGGCCGAGCCCGCCACCCTGCCCGACGTCCTGGAGGTCACGGCCCGGACCGAGGACGGGATCATCATGGGCCTGCGCCACCGGGAGCACGACGTCGAGGGCGTGCAGTTCCACCCCGAGTCGGTGCTGACCGAATGGGGCCACCGGATGCTCGCGAACTGGCTGGTGCGCTGCGGTGACGCCGGCGCGGTGGAACGCTCGGTGGGGCTGGCCCCGGTGGTGGGCAAGGCCGTCGCGTGACGACGGTCGCGCCGTCCGCGCCCACGGAGGGCCGGGCCGCGCGACGCAGGGCAGCTCAGGAGGCCGCGAAACGGGCCGCCAGGAACTCCCGGAGGAGGGGCGGGCGGCGGCGCAAGCGGCCGGCGTCGGGCGGCCCGGTGATCATCGCGAGCCGGCTGGGCGGGGAGCTCTTCATCACGGTGGGCCTGGTGATGCTGCTGTTCGTCGCCTACCAGCTCTGGTACACGAACCTGGTGGCCGAGCGGACGGCGAACGGCGCCGCCGGCTCGCTGCGGCAGACCTGGGAGCGGCAGCCGGACGGCGCGGCGGCCGCACCGCCCGTGACGGCCTTCGAACCGGGCCAGGGCTTCGCGATCCTCCACATCCCCAAGCTGGACGTGAAGGTCCCGGTCGCCGAGGGCATCAGCAAGCCCAAGGTGCTGGACAAGGGCATGGTCGGGCACTACGGCGAGGGCGCGCTGAAGACCGCGATGCCCGCCGACAAGCAGGGCAACTTCGCGGTGGCCGGACACCGCAACACCCACGGGGAGCCGTTCCGCTACATCAACCGGCTGGTGCCCGGGGATCCCGTCGTGGTCGAGACCCGGGACGCGTACTACACGTACGAGATGACATCGGCGCTGGCGCAGACACCGCCGACGAACATCGGGGTGATCAAACCCGTGCCGGAGGGATCGGGATTCACTTCCGCGGGCCGGTACATCACGCTGACCACCTGCACCCCGGAGTTCACCAGCACCTACCGGATGATCGTATGGGGCAGGATGACCGAGGAACGCCCCCGCAGCCAGGGCCCGCCGCCCGCGCTGACCAGCTAAGGACGAATCAAGCGTGTCTCGTGCCAGCCGCCGCGCCGCGGCCCCGCCCGCCGGCAGCCGCAGTGTGCTCGCCGGGTTCCTGAGCCTGCTGGGAGAGGTCCTGATCACGGTGGGCCTGGTGCTGGGCCTGTTCGTGGCGTACTCGCTGTGGTGGACCAACGTCCTCGCCGACCGGCACGCCGCCGCGCGGGGCGACGAGATCCGGCGGCAGTGGCAGGCCCCGGCCCCCGAGCAGGCCGGGCCGGGGGCGCTCGACACCAGGGGTGGGGTCGGCTTCCTGCACGTACCGGCGATGAAGAACGGCGAGGTGCTCGTCAAGGCGGGCACGGCGCCCGACATCCTGGACGACGGTGTGGCCGGCTACTACACCGAGCCCGTGAAGTCGGCGCTGCCCTGGGAGGAGAAGGGCAACTTCTCGCTCGCCGCGCACCGGGACGGGCACGGGGCGAAGTTCCACAACATCGACAAGATGAAGAACGGCGACGCGATCGTCTTCGAGACCCGGGACACCTGGTACGTCTACAAGGTCTTCGCGGAGCTGCGCCAGACCTCGAAGTACAACACCGACGTGATCAACCCGGTCCCCAGGGAGTCCGGCAGGACCGCTCCGGGCCGGTACATCACGCTCACCACCTGCACGCCGGTCTACACGTCGAAGTACCGCTACATCGTGTGGGGCGAGCTGGTCCGCACGGAGAAGGTGGACGCGAAGCGCACCCTGCCGGCGGAACTGCGCTGAGGCGGCCCTGAGTGGCCCTGGGAGCCGCTGCTGGTCCCAGGTGGCCCACCGGTCCCGGCCGTACCGCCAAAGGGCCGCAGAAGAGCGCCTGTGGGCGCCCTCGTACGGCCGTGTACGAAAAGGGTCCGGCCTTCCTCTCCGCCGAGAGGAAGGCCGGACCCTTTTCGCGCGCGTCGTGCCGGTGTCAGCGGCGGCCTCCGCCGCCGGTCAGGCCGTCGAAGATGCTGCCGCCGTTGTTGCCGCCCTGCTGACCGGCCATCGTGAACACGTTCACGGCCTGTCCCGAGGCGCCCGGAGTGCCGGGCTGCGGGTCGGTGCCCATGACGATCGCGTTGTCGTCCGAGGGACCGGTGACGATGCCAACCCGCAGGTTGGCCCGCTGGAGGTCGTTCTTGTACTGGCCCAGGGTCCGGCCGGCGAAGTTCGGGACGACCGTCGCCTGCGCGGCCTTGGCGACGGTGATGTTCACCGTCTTGCCCTGCTCGATCTGCTGGCCCGCCGCGATCTGCTGGCTGATCACCGTGCCCGGAACGGCTCCGGGCTGCTGGTCGGACTCCGTGACGCTGCCGAGCCGGAGGTTGACGGCCTTGAGGGCCTTCTCCGCCTCGTCCTTGGTCTTGCCCTTCAGCTCGGGGACCTCGGACTTGGACTGCTCCTTGGCGACCGTCAGCGTGATCACGCTGTTCTTCTCGGCCTCGGAACCGGCCTTCGGGTTCTGGTCCAGGACCGTCCCCGGGGTGCGGTCGGACTCCTGCGTCTTGCGGTCGACCTGGAAGCCCTTGTCCTTCAGCGCCTTCTCGGCCTCTTCGTACTTCATGTTGAGCACGTCGACCACGGACACCTTCGGGGCGCCCGAGGAGACGGTGATCGTGACCGTCGAGCCCTCGTCGACCTTGGTGCCCGCCTCCGGATCCTGCTTGCAGACATTGCCCTTGGGCTGGTCGTCGCAGGGTGCGTCGGCGCCCTTGACCACCTTGAGCTTGGAGTTCTCCGCGCTCTTCGTCGCCTGCTCCAGGGTCTGGCCGACGAGCTTGGGCACACTGGGCCGGTTGTCGGCCGTGTTCGAGGACAGGGCCCGGCCGATCAGGATCGCGCCGACCAGCACGAGGATGCCGGCCGCCACGAGCAGCACGGTGGACGCCTTGCTCTTCTTCTGGCTCTGGCGGCGGTTCGAGCCCGGGTCGTAGCCGCCGTGGCCCTGGTCGCCGTAGCCGTAGCCGCCGTCGCCCGGCGGCATGGGCGGCATCATCGACGTCTGGGCACCGGAGTCGGCGGTGCGCAGGGCGGTGGTGGGCTGGTCGTAGCCCTGCGGGCCGTAGCCGTGGCCCTGGTCGTGCGGGTAGCCGTAGCCGGCCACGCCCATGGCGGCGGTGGCGGCGACGGGCTGGCCGTCGAGGCAGGCCTCGATGTCGGCACGCATCTCGTCCGCCGACTGGTAGCGGTAGTCGGGGTCCTTGACCAGTGCCTTGAGGACGATGGCGTCCATCTCGGGCGTGATCTCGGGGTCGAAGTTCGACGGGGGCTGCGGCTCCTCCCGCACGTGCTGGTAGGCCACGGCCACCGGCGAGTCGCCGACGAACGGGGGCCGCACGCTGAGGAGTTCGTAAAGCAGGCAGCCCGCGGAGTAGAGGTCGGAGCGCGCGTCGACCTGCTCGCCCTTGGCCTGCTCCGGGGAGAGGTACTGGGCGGTGCCGATGACGGCGGCCGTCTGCGTCATGGTCATGCCGGAGTCGCCCATGGCGCGGGCGATGCCGAAGTCCATGACCTTGACCTGGCCGGTGCGGGTCAGCATCACGTTGGCGGGCTTGATGTCACGGTGCACGATGCCGGCGCGGTGCGAGTACTCCAGGGCCTGGAGGATGCCGATGCACATCTCCAGCGTGCGCTCGGGCAGCAGCTTGCGGCCCGAGTGCAGCAGCTCGCGCAGGGTCGAACCGTCGACGTACTCCATCACGATGTACGGGATGGAGATGTTGTCGACGTAGTCCTCGCCGGTGTCGTAGACGGCGACGATCGCCGGATGGTTCAGCGACGCGGCCGACTGGGCCTCGCGCCGGAACCGGGCCTGGAAGGACGGGTCGCGGGCGAGGTCGGCGCGCAGGGTCTTGACGGCGACGGTACGGCCGAGCCGGGTGTCGTGGGCGAGGTAGACCTCGGCCATGCCACCGCGGCCGAGCACGTGGCTCAGCTCGTACCGGCCGCCGAGGCGACGCGGCTCTTCCATAACGTTGCAGCCCTCTCCGTCAGTCCCGACCGCACCTGTGTGTGGTCCGGCGGTGTGCTGTTCGCGCAAAGGCTACCGGCCGATCGTCCGTGATCGGATCGTGGCCACAGCCTGATACAGGACCGGTACCGTACGCTCGGATCGGGGGCGGATTCAGTGACCTGCGTCACGTCGGGCGCCCCGTGATCCCCCGGTCACCCCTGGCTCTTCAGCACCGCTTCCATGACCGCCTTGGCGACCGGGGCGGCGAGACCGCCACCGCTGATGTCGTCACGGGCGGTTCCCTCGCTGTCCTCGATCACGACGGCGACGGCGACGGGCGAGGTGCCGTCCGGGTTCTCGGCGTAGGAGATGAACCAGGCGTACGGGCGCTTCTTGTTGCCCTCGCCGTGCTGGGCGGTACCGGTCTTGCCGCCGACCGTCACGTTCTTGATCTGGGCCTTGTCGCCGGTGCCCTTCGCGACGACGTTGACCATCATCTGCTGGACCTTCTGCGCGTTGTCCGCGGACAGCGGCCGGCTCATCTCCTGCGGCTCGTGCTTCTCGATGATGTCCAGGTTCGGCGCGGTGAGGTGGTCGACCATGTACGGCTTCATCAGCTTGCCGTCGTTGGCGATCGCCGCGGTGACCATGGCCATCTGCAGCGGGGTGGCGGCGGTGTTGAACTGCCCGATCGAGCTCTGGGCGTTGCCGTCCCGGCCCATCTTCTTGTCGTAGACGCTGGCGAAGGCGCGGACCGGGGTGTCGATCTTGTCGTTGTTGAAGCCGAACTTCTCGGCCGTCTCCACCATCTTGTCGCGGGTGACCTTGTCGCCGAGGTTCGCGAAGACGGAGTTGCAGGAGATCCGCAGCGCCTCGTTCAGGCTGGCCTTCTCGCACCCGGTGTGGGAGTTGGGCAGCTGGGTCTTGGTGCCGGGGAGGATGTACGGCTCGGGGGTGTCCGTCGGGTCGTCGATCCCCTTGACCACGCCGTGCTCCAGCGCCGCCGCGGCGGTGACCACCTTGAAGGTGGAGCCGGGCGGGTAGGTCTCGCGCAGGGCGCGGTTGACGAGCTTTTTGTCCTCACTGTCCTTCAGCTCGACCCAGGCCTTCTCGTCGGCCTTGGAGTTGCCGGCGAAGGTGGACGGGTCGTAGGAAGGGGTGGAGACCAGCGCGAGGATGGCGCCGGTGCGCGGGTCGATGGCGGCGACCGCGCCCTTCTTCGTGCCGAGCTTCTCGAAGGCGGCCTGCTGCGCGGCGCGGTTGAGCGTGGTGACGACGTTGCCGCCCTGCTTCTTCTCGCCGGTGAACATGCCGATGGTGCGGTCGAAGAACAGCCGGTCGTCGTTGCCGGTGAGGATGCCGTCCTCGAGCGATTCGAGCTGCGTGGCGCCGAAGGCCTGCGAGGCGTACCCGGTGACCGGGGACCACAGCGCCCCTTCGGTGTAGGTGCGCTTGTACTTGTAGTCGCTGCCGTCGGTGACCGTGGAACCGGTGATCGGCTGGCCCTGCACGATGATGTTGCCGCGCTCGGTCGCGTACTGGGCGATCTGGACCCGTCGGTTCTCCTTGCGCGTGCTGAGTTCCTCGGCCTGGACGTACTGCAGCCAGTTGGTCCGGATCAGCAGCGCGAGGACGAGCAGCCCGCAGAACAGCGAGATGCGGCGCAGGGGCTTGTTCATGACGGGCGGACCACCTGGGTCATCTCGGAGTCGGGGGACGGGGCCGGGGCCGGTGCCGGTCGGCGGGCGGTGTCGCTGATCCGGATGAGGACGGCGATGAGGATCCAGTTCGCGAGGACGGAGGAACCGCCGGAAGCGAGGAAGGGCATCGTCATGCCGGTGAGGGGGATGAGCCCCATGACTCCGCCGGCGACGACGAAGATCTGAAGCGCGAAGGCGCCGGAGAGACCGATGGCGAAGAGCTTGCCGAAGGGGTCGCGGGCGGCGAGGGCGGTGCGGACGCCCCGCTCGATGATGAGCCCGTAGATCAGCAGGAAGGCCATCACGCCGGAGAGGCCGAGCTCTTCGCCGACGGTGGAGAAGATGAAGTCGGAGTTCGCGGCGAAGCCGATGAGGTCGGAGTTGCCCTGGCCCCATCCGGCGCCGAGGACCCCGCCGGAACCGAAGCTCATGATCGACTGGCCGACCTGCTCGCAGGCGCCCGAGGTGGTGTAGCAGCCGAAGGGGTCGAGCCAGGCGTTGACGCGGGCCTGGACGTGGCTGGCGAAGGAGGCCACCACGACCGCGCCGCCGACCGACATCAGCAGACCGATGACGATCCAGCTGGTGCGCTCGGTGGCCACGTACAGCATGATCACGAACATGCCGAAGAAGAGCAGCGAGGTACCGAGGTCGTTCTCGAAGACCAGGACCAGCAGGCTCATCGCCCAGATCATCAGGATGGGGCCGAGGTCGCGGCCGCGCGGCAGGTAGAGGCCCATGAAGCGGCGGCTGGCCAGCGCGAGCGCGTCGCGCTTCACCATCAGGTAGCCGGCGAAGAAGATCGCGATGACGATCTTCGCGAACTCACCGGGCTGGATGGAGAAACCACCGACGCTGATCCAGATCTTGGCGCCGAAGACGTCGGCGCCCAGGCCCGGGACGACGGGCAGGATCAGCAGCACCAGTGCGCCGGCCATGGAGATGTAGGTGAACCGCTGCAGGACGCGGTGGTCCTTGAGGATCAGCAGCACGGCCGCGAACAGGGCGATGGCGAGCGCTGTGTAGAGCATCTGGTTGGGCGCGGAGGGCGAGAAGGCCCCGAAGCTGCGCTTGGCGAGGTTCTGCAGCCGCTCGGACTGGTCCAGGCGCCAGATCAGCACGACGCCGAGCCCGTTCAGCAGGGTGGCGAGCGGCAGCAGCAGCGGGTCGGCGTACTTCGCGTACCGGCGCACGACGAAGTGCGCTATGCCGGCGAGCACGGCGAAGCCGGCCCCGTACGCGAACATGCCGGGGGGCAGCTCGTTGTGGATCGCCAGACCCACGTTGGCGTAGGCGAAGATCGGGATGACCACGGCGAAGGCGAGCAGCAGGAGCTCGGTGTTCCGCCGGCTCGGCAGCTCGATGGCGCCGATGGTGGTCGTGTTGGTGACAACGCTCATGGTGTGGCAGGCCCCCTGTGCCCGCGGGCTACTTTCCGCACAGGCCGACCAGCTGCTGCTCCTCGGGAGTCAGGCTGGGGCCGGGTGTCTGGCTGTTCTGCGCCTCGGCGCCTCTGCGCTCTTCGTCCTTCTTGCAGGCGGAGACCTGGACGCCGAGGTCGTCCAGCTTCTTGCGGGCCCCGTCGAGGCTGCCCTCGCTGATGGTGGCCTCGACCAGCTTCCGCTTGAAGGGCGGCAGGTACTTCAGTTCGATGTCCGGGCGGTCGGTCTCCACCTTGGAGAGCTCCAGCGGTCCGAGCTTCGGGCTGATGCCGCGGAAGAGCGCGACGTGCTCGCCCTTCACACCGACGTAGAACTGGGTCTGGGTCCAGCGCCAGCCGGCGTAGAGGCCGCCGCCGATGACACCGGCGACGACGAGCAGGGTCAGGGTGCGGGTGGTCCACTTGCGCCCTTTGCTGCGGCGCCTGCGGGGGTGGTCGTACGTGTCGTCGTAGCCGGAGTCGGAGTCGTACCCGTCGGCCTCGCCGAAGGAGCCGTAGCCGCCGCCCTGGCCGTGGTCGCCGTACCCGTAGCCGGGGGCGTCGCCGCTGCCGGGGGGACCGAAGGCGCCCGCGGGCGGCGGGGCCTGGCGGCCGAGCCCGGAGGCGCGGCCGGCCGGCGTCTGCATGGCGTTGTTGTTGTCGAAGAGCTGGTGCTGGGTCTCGGCGACCGCGCCGACGACCACCGGGGTGTCGCTGACCTGGGCGGCGAGGGTGTCGCCGCTGTCGGTGTCGAGGACGTCGGCGACGATGCAGGTGATGTTGTCGGGTCCGCCGCCGCGCAGGGCGAGCTGGATCAGGGACTGCACGGTCTCGCGGGGGCCGTGGTAGTCGGCGAGCGTCTCCTCCAGCGTCTGGTGGGAGACCACGCCGGAGAGCCCGTCGGAGCAGATCAGGTAGCGGTCGCCGGCGCGGACCTCACGGATGGAGAGGTCGGGCTCGACGATGTCGCCGCTGCCCAGCGCGCGCATCAGGAGGGAGCGCTGCGGATGGGTCGTCGCCTCCTCCTCCGTGATGCGGCCCTCGTCGACCAGGCGCTGCACCCAGGTGTGGTCCTGGGTGATCTGGGTGAGGACGCCGTCGCGGAGCAGGTAGGCGCGGGAGTCGCCGACGTGGACGAGGCCGAGGCGCTGGCCGGTCCACAGCAGGGCGGTGAGGGTGGTGCCCATGCCCTCGAGCTGGGGGTCCTCCTCGACCATGACGCGCAGCTGGTCGTTGGCCCGCTGCACGGCGGTGGCCAGCGAGGTGAGGATGTCGGAGCCCGGTACGTCGTCGTCGAGCTGCACGAGGGTGGAGATCACCTCGGAGCTCGCGACCTCGCCGGCGGCCTGGCCTCCCATGCCGTCGGCGATCGCCAGGAGACGGGGGCCGGCGTAGCCGGAGTCCTCGTTCCCCTCGCGGATCATGCCTTTGTGGGATCCGGCTGCGAACCGCAGGGACAGACTCATGCGCACCTGCCCTGTCGACGAAGCTTGCTCCGGGTACAACCGGTCTCGAGCCACACTGCCCACCCTCCGGTCGGGAGCGCGCTCGTGTCCGTGTCCTCGCTGGCACGGATCACCGCCGCGCGCTCGCTCCGCTCGCTCATTCTCGTACTACTTCCGCAGCTCGATGACGGTCTTGCCGATGCGGATCGGTGCGCCCGGCGGAATGGGCGTCGGGGTGGTCAGCCGGGTCCGGTCGAGATACGTGCCGTTGGTGGACCCGAGATCCTCGACGATCCACTGGCCGTCACGGTCGGGGTAGATCCTGGCATGGCGGCTGGACGCGTAGTCGTCGTCCAGCACGATCGTGGAGTCGTGGGCGCGGCCCAGGGTGATCGTCTGTCCGGCGAGGGCCACGGTGGTGCCCGTGAGGATGCCCTCGGAGACGACGAGCTTGGTCGGCGCACCGCGACGCTGGCGCTGCTGCGGAGGCGCGGCCTGGCGGCCGCCCTGCTGCGGGGCGCCGCCGGCGCCGCCGCGGCGGGAGGACCCGCGCTGGGTCACCCTCGTGCCGAAGAGATCGCTGCGGATGACCTGGACGGCCACGATGACGAACAGCCACAGAACGGCCAGGAAACCCAACCGCATGACCGTCAGGGTCAGCTCTGACATTGCCCCCGCTTCACCCTTCGGCTTGCCGGTAAATGATGGTGGTGCTGCCCACGACGATCCGCGAGCCGTCGCGGAGCGTAGCGCGGGTGGTGTGCTGCCCGTCCACCACGATGCCGTTGGTGGACCCGAGATCCTGGATCGTCGAGGGCGTTCCGGTCCGGATCTCACAGTGCCGGCGCGATACGCCGGGGTCGTCGATCCGCACGTCGGCTTCGGTGCTTCGGCCGAGTACGAGCGTGGGGCGCGAGATCTGGTGGCGGGTGCCGTTGATCTCGATCCAGTGCCGCCGGGGGCCGCCGGAGCCGGCCCCCGGAGCCGCCGCGCCGGGACCGCCCGGGGCGGGCCTGCGGGCGCCGGGTCCGCCCGGGGGCGGGCCGGCGGGCATGGGAGGTGCGGCGACCGGCGGATAGCCGTAGCCGCTCGCAGGGGACGGCGGCGCCCCCTGTGGCTGGGAGGTGCTGGAGGCGAGGGTGCGACTGCGGACCCGGTAGAGCCCGGTGTCGAGGTCCTCGGCCTTCTCCAGGTGGACCTTGATGGGGCCCATGAAGCTGTACCGCTGCTGCTTGGCGTAGTCGCGGACGAGGCCCGCGAGCTCGTCGCCGAGCTGCCCGGAGTAGGGGCTCAGGCGGTCGTAGTCGCCGGCGCTGAGCTCCACGATGAAGTCGTTGGGGACGACGGTCCGCTCGCGGTTCCAGATGGTGGCGTTGTTGTCGCACTCCCGCTGGAGGGCTCCGGCGATCTCCACCGGCTGGACCTCGGACTTGAACACCTTGGCGAAGGTGCCGTTCACCAGACCTTCGAGTCGCTGCTCGAACCGCTTCAGAACTCCCATGGGGCACCTCCTCCGTCGTTGTCGCCCTGTACTGCTTACTGATCGTATCCACGCGTGGCGGATTCGGGTGGTTCCCCTTCGTACCTGTGGGGACGAGTGTTGGTCCTCACAAGGGATCGTAGGGGCGCCCGAGGAACAGTGTCCCGCACCCGGAGCGGAGTGCGGGAGGGGCTGTCCGCTCAGGGGCGTATGCCCCCGGGGAAAGCGATGTGAATCCACCCCGTTCTACGTGCTAATGTTTCGACGTCGCCAGGGGAACGGCCCGAAAGGGAAGACCACTGGGACGCTGCTCGGGCGAGTGGCGGAACGGCAGACGCGCTGGCTTCAGGTGCCAGTGTCCTTCGGGACGTGGGGGTTCAAATCCCCCCTCGCCCACATCGACGAGACGGTCGTCACTGCGAAAGCGGTGGCGGCCGTTTCGCTTTGTGCCCGTGACGGGGTGTGCGCGGGATTCGTGAGGTGCCGGTGGATCGCTGTCCGGTGTCCGGTGTTTCCTGTGTGGTGTCGGTCACGGCGGAGTCGGCCGCGGATGCGCGCGGGGCCAACTTCTCATGCGGGATCAGACTTTCGTCGTCGCGGGTGAGACGAAAGAGGGCGGCCGGGGCGGTGGCCGGATGTCTAGGGTCGGGCGCGTGGATGTGATGGCGAAGACACGTGCGGGCTGGGACTGGCTGCGGGGGCCCGAGCCGTGGACGCGGCGGATGCTGGCGGGGGACCTCGCGCTCGCCGCCGTGCTGGCCATACTCGGGCTGGGCGTCGAGGAACTCGACCGGGGGTCCGGGCAGCGGATGCTGCTGGGCGCCGTGGTCGTGGTGGCGCTGACCCTGCTGCGCAGGCGGCTGCCGGCGGCGACGCTCGTGGCGGGTTCGGCGCTGAGTTCGGCCCTGCCGGGGCTGTTCTTCGTCCTGCCGCTGCTGGGCTGGTCGGCCGGGCGGCGGATCGTCGGCGTGGGCCGGGCGCTGGGCGCCTTCACCCTGGCCTTCGTCGCGGCGCTCGCCTTCAGCGTCCTGGACCAGTGGTCGCAGATGCGACCGCTGCTGATCATCGTGTTCTCCACGCTGATGTTCCTGGCCGTCACCGTGATGCCGGGCCTGGCCAGCCGGTACTGGTCCCAGCGCCGCACCCTGCTGGCGGCCCTGCACGAACGCAACGGGCAGCTGCTGCGCGAGCGGGCCATGGTCGCCGGGCAGGCGCGGCTGCGCGAGCGGCAGCGCATCGCCCAGGACATGCACGACAGCCTGGGCCACCAGCTGGCGTTGATCGCCGTGCACACGGGTGCGCTGGAGGTGGATCCCGAACTCACCGACCGTCAGCGGGAGGCCGTGGGCGTGCTGCGGCAGGCCTCGGTGTCCGCCATGCACGAACTGCGCGAGGTCGTCGGCATCCTGCGCGACGGCGTGGAGGCGCCCCCGCCGGTGGAGGAGGCACAGCCCGCGGCGCGCGGCGTGGCCGGGATCGCCGGGGTCGTGGAGGCGGCGCAGGCCGCCGGGACCGAGGTGCGGATGACCACTTCGGGACGGCCGAGGCAGCTGGTCGCGGCCTGCGACCACGCCGCCTACCGGATCGTGCAGGAGGCCCTGACCAACGCCTACAAGCACGCTCCCGGGGCGCCGATCACGGTGGAGCTGCGGTACGAGGACGACTCGCTGGTGGTGGAGATCGCCAACGGGCCGTCGGCCGGACCGGACGAGGACGTGGTGTCGGGCGGGCAGGGTCTGACGGGGCTGCGGGAGCGGGCCCGGCTGGTCGGCGGCATGGTGCACGCGGGCCCCGCCGAGGGCGGCGGGTTCCGGGTGGCCGGCGTGCTGCCGTACGGCGCGGAGCCGGCCGGCGCCCAGGACGTGGCAGACGACTTCGGGCAGCAGGCCCAGGCGCAGAAGGGCACCCTGCCCCCGGCGCGGGGGCGGCGGGGCGAGCAGCAGCCGATGGACTGGGCGGCGGTGGACCGGGAGCTGGCCGTGCGGGTGCCCAGCCGTGCCGGTGGCATCGCCGTAGGCTGCGGGATCGCGTTCGCGGCGGTGGTCGTGCTGGTGATCGTGATGATCGCCGCGGCGGTGATGCTGATGGACACGGCGGTCGACTCGATGATCGGCAGGGACGAGTACGACGCCGTGCACGTCGGCGAGGCGGAGACGACGGTCCGCGACCGGCTGCCGGGCGGCGAGAGCTTCCTGACCGCGGGAGCCGACCGGAAGGGGCCGCCCCGGCCGGAGGGCTCGGAGTGCCTGGTGCTGCTGGCCAACGACCAGACCGGCCAGAGCCTGACCACGGACCTGGTTTTCCGGTTCTGCTTCAAGGACGGCAAGCTCGTGGACAAGCAGGCGTACGAGGTCAAGCAGTAGGAGCACGGGGTGACAGCCGAAGTGATCAGAGTGGTGATCGCCGACGACGAGCCGCTGATCCGGGCCGGGATCAGGATGATCCTGACCTCGGCGCCGGACATCGAGGTCGTCGCGGAGGCGGCGAACGGCCGGGAGGCGGTCGAGCTGGCCCGCTCGCACGCCCCCGAGGTGATGCTGCTCGACATCCAGATGCCGGTGATGGACGGACTGACCGCACTGGGTGAGCTGCGGCGGGCCGCTCCGGAGGTGCGGGCCCTGATCCTGACCACCTTCGGCGAGAAGGAGAACGTGCTGCGCGCGCTGGGCCAGGGCGGGGCGGGGTTCCTGCTCAAGGATTCGGCGCCGGGCGAGCTGATCGGCGCGGTCCGGGCGGCCGCGGCCGGGGACGCCTACCTCTCGCCCGGGGCCACCCGGCACGTGGTGGACCAGCTGGCGTCCGGCAAGGTGGCGGCGCGCGGCGAGGAGGCCCGCCGTCAGGTGGCCGAGCTGAGCGAGCGGGAGCGGGGGGTGCTGGCGCTGCTCGGGGAGGGCCTGTCCAACGCGGACGCGGGCCGACGCCTGCACATGAGCGAGGCGACCGTGAAGACGTACGTGAGCCGGATCCTGGCCAAGCTGGGCTGTGAGAACCGGGTCCAGGCGGCGTTGCTGGCCCGGGACGCCGGTCTGTAGACCCCGGCCGGGGGCGCCGGGCCGCGGGTGCTGGCCAGGGACACCGGGCTGTCGGTACGGTCAGCCCGTTCTCGAAGCGATCACATGAACGAACGGGTGGGGGCGGCGCCGATGGCGGCGACAGCGGGACAGCGGATTCCGGACGTGGCGGGGTTCGCGCCGCGCGTGGCGGCGGACTCGCCGAAGGAGGCGGGCAAGGCGCTGCGCGCCCGTGTGCCGAGGGCGGCGCACGCCGGCTTCACGGTGCCGGCCGGGCGGCCGGACGCGGTGCGGGCGGTGGAGGAGTCCAATGCCGGGCGGGTGGCCGAGCTGGCGCCCATACGGGTCGGCCGGATGGCGGCCAACCCCTTCGCGTTCCTGCGCGGTGCGGCCGGGCTGATGGCGCACGACCTGTCCGGAGGTCCGGTGACCGGTGTCGGTGCGCAGATCTGCGGCGACGCGCACGCGGCGAACTTCGGTCTGTACGGGGACGCGCGCGGCCGGCTCGTCATCGACCTGAACGACTTCGACGAGACCGTGTTCGGCCCGTGGGAGTGGGACGTGAAGCGGCTGGCGGCCTCCCTGGTGCTCGCCGGGCGGGTGGCCGGGGCGGACGAGGACACCTGCCGGGCGGCCGCGCTGGACTCCGTGGGCGCCTACCGGCGGACCGTGCGGCTGCTGGCCAAGCTGCCCGCCCTCGACGCGTGGAACGCGATCGCCGACGAGGAACTGGTCTCGCACGCCGACGCCCGTGACCTGCTGGGCACCCTGGAGCGGGTCTCCGAGAAGGCCCGCAACAACACCTCCGCCCGGTTCGCCACCAAGTCGACGGAGATCGGGCCGGACGGCGGCCGCCGTTTCGTCGACGCACTGCCCGTACTGCGCCGGGTCACGGACGGGGAGGCGGCGGCCGTGGCGGCCTCGCTCGGCCCGTACCTGCAGACCCTCCAGGGCGACCGGCTGCCGCTGCTGGCCCGGTACGCGATCCACGACGTGGCCTTCCGCGTGGTGGGCACCGGCAGCGTCGGCACCCGCTCGTACGTGGTCCTGCTGCTGGACCACCGGGGCGAACCGCTGGTCCTCCAGGTGAAGGAGGCCCGGCCCTCGGTGCTGCTCCCGTACCTGCCCGGGCTGGGCTTCGTCGCGCCGCCGGAGGAGCACGAGGGCCGCCGGGTGGTGGCCGGGCAGAAGCGGATGCAGGTTGTCTCCGACATCATGCTCGGCTGGACCACGGTGGAGGGGCGCCCCTACCAGGTCCGCCAGTTCCGCAACCGCAAGGGCAGCGTGGACCCGGCAGCGCTGGCCCCCGACCAGATCGACGACTACGGGCGGATGACCGGTGCCCTGCTGGCCCGGGCGCACGCGCACAGCGTCGACCCGCGGCTGCTGGCCGGGTACTGCGGCAAGAACGAGGAGCTGGACGAGGCGATGGCGGCCTTCGCAGTGGCCTACGCCGACCGGACCGAAGCCGATCACGCCGACCTGGTCGCCGCGGTGCGGGCCGGGCGGATCGCCGCGGAGGCCGGGGTCTAGAACGAGCAAGGTCGCGCCGGTTCCTGCGCGACGGGCGATGTTTCACGTGAAACATCGCCCGTCGCGGGCGGGCCGTACCCTGGCCGGGTGAGCGAGCAGACCGAGCAGCCCGAGCAGACCGTCCCCGGTGGATCCGGTGATTCCTCCGTCACCGGTGAGGAGCGCCCCGAGGAACGTCCCGAGGCGCGCCTGGAGCGGGCCGTACGGGCCGCGGAGCAGGCGCTGATCGAGTTCGAGATCGCGGTGGAGACCTTCCGCGTGGAGGTGGAGAACTTCTCCCGCCTGCACCATCAGAAGCTCGGCCCCATGTACACGCGGCTCGACGAGCTGGACGCGCTGATCGCCGAGGCGAAGGCCGCGCGTACCGGCGATGCCGAGGACCTGCGGCGGGCGCGGGACGCGCGCTCGCTGGTCATGCCGATGCCCGGGGTGGAGGAGCTCTTCCACGACTGGCTGGGCTCGGACGGCATCTCCGACGACGCCGCCGCGATGCTCACCGACCGGCCGGTGCGGCCCCCGGAGCGGGTACGCCCCTCCGAGGAGGTGCGCCGCCTGTACCGCGAGCTGGTCCGCCAGGCCCACCCCGACCTGGCCCAGGAGGAGGACGAGCGGGAGCGCCGCGACGCCTTCATCGCGCGGGTCAACGCCGCGTACGGCCGCGGCGACGAGGGGCTGCTGCGCGAGCTGGCCGAGGAGTGGGCGGCCGGCCCGGTGCCCGAGACGGCCGGGCCCGGCGAGAGCGAGGAGCTGTACGCCCGGCTGGAGTGGCTGGCGCAGCGCAAGGAGCTGCTGTCGCTCGTGGCGAAGGAGCTGGAGGAGAGCGCGATCGGGTCGATGCTGCGGATGGCTCCCGACGACCCGGACCGGCTGCTGGAGGAGATCGCGGAGCAGCTGCTCGCGCAGGTCTCCGAGCGCGAGGCGGAGCTGGCGGCCGAGCTCGCCGCCCAGTGAGGACGGGGCCGTTCGCGCACGCATGGCCGGGGCTGCGGGTCGGATAGGTTGGCAGCAGACCTGTGAAGAGAGAAGGCGACAGTTATGAACTTCGGACCGCTTCCCTCGGTGGACGCCGCCGCGGTGCCCTCCGAAGGCTTTGTCCTCGACGTCCGTGAGGACGACGAATGGGCGGCCGGGCACGTCGAGGGCGCTCTGCACATCCCGATGAGCGACTTCGTGGCCCGCTTCGGCGAGCTGACGGAGGCCGTCGATGACGGCCGCCGCGTCTACGTGATGTGCCGGGTCGGCGGGCGTTCCGCGCAGGTCACCCAGTACCTGGTGCGTCAGGACATCGACGCCGTGAACGTCGACGGCGGTATGCAGGCCTGGGACGGGGCCGGGCGCCCGATGGTGACGGACAACGGAAGCCCGGCCTTCGTGCTCTGACCCCGTGAGGGGCGGCTTCAGGCGAGGGGGTGGGCGGCCAGCAGGTCGCCCAGGGCCTCCTCGTGGGCGGCCGCAGGGCCCAGCTGGAGCTCCAGCTGCTTGGCCCAGGCGTGGTAGCGGTGCAGTGGGTAGTCGGTGTCGGCGCCGAAACCGCCGTGCAGGTGCTGCGCGGTCTGGACGACCCTGCGCACGCCTTCCGAGGCCCAGATCTTGGCGACCGCCACGTCACCGGCGCTCGGCAGCGGCCCGCCGGCGCCGCCCGTCGCGGCATCGAGCCGCCAGGCGGCCTGCCACAGGGTGACCTCCATGGCGCGCAGGTCGATGTAGCGGTCGGCGGCCTGGACGGCGACCGCCTGGAAGGTGGCCACCGGGAAGCCGAACTGCTCGCGCTTGCTGGTGTACCGGCTCGTCATGCCGAGGACGCCCTCGCCCAGCCCGAGCGCCAGGGCGCAGGTGCCCGTGGTGAGGATCTGGCGGAGCCGCTCCCAGGCTCCCGGGGTCTCGATCAGGTGGGTCCGGTCCACCCGCACGCCGTCCAGGGCGAGTTCGGCGAACCGCTCCCCACTGGTGGAGACCTGCTCGGCGAGGGCGAGGCCGTCGGCCGTGCGCGGGACCAGTGCGAGGACGCCCTCGCCCTCACCGGTGTGGGCCGGTACGGCGATCCAGTCGGCGGTGTGTGCCCAGGGGACGGCGGTCTGGGTGCCTTCCAGCACCCACGCCTCGCCGTCGAGCCGTGCGGTGACGGCGAGTTCGGCCGGGTCGTGGCCGGAGCGGCCGTGCGCGGCGGCGGTCAGCACGAGCGTGCCGCGCCCGGCGCCGGGCAGCAGGGCGGCGGCCAGTTCGGGGCTGCCGTGGGCCTGGACGGCCATGGCGGTGGCGCAGTGCTCCAGCAGGGGGACCCGGGCCAGTACCCGGGCGGCCTCGCGCAGGACCAGGCACAGGGCGATGGTGTCCAGGCCGGCGCCGTCGTGTTCCTCGGCGAGGACCAGGCTCAGCAGGTCGGACGCGGCGAGCCGGGCCCACAGCGGGCGGTCGAAGTCGTCGGCCACGGCGCCCGGGGTGAGCGCGGGGCTGGGCACGCCGTCGGGTGCGACGTCCGCGAACACGGCCCTGGCCGCCTCGACGGCGGCCCGCTGCTCCTCGGTGAAGGTGAAGTCCACTGCCTGTCCTCCCGTTCTGACCTGACGGGGCGTCAAGATAGAACACGTTCCTGAAAATGGACAGGGAGGAGGACGGCAGGGACGAGGCCAGGGACGAGGGCAGGGGCAGGGGCAGGGGCCGGTGGATGCGGCCTAGCGGTCGAAGTCGATCTCCACTTCCTCGGTGACCGGGTGCGACTGGCAGGCCAGGACGAAACCGGCGTCCGTCTCCTCGGCCTCCAGGGCGAAGTTCCGGTCCATCCGGACCTCGCCCGACACCACGAACGCCCGGCAGGTGCCGCAGACGCCGCCCTTGCAGGCGTACGGGGCGTCCGCGCGGTTGCGGAGCACCGCGTCCAGCAGTGACTCGCCGTCCCGGACGGGCCAGGTGCCGGAGCGCCCGTCGAGCCGTGCGGTGACCCGGCCCTGCGCGGCCGCGGCCGACGTCGCCGTGCGGACCGGCGCGGGGGTGGTGTCCTCGACGTGGAAGATCTCTTCGTGCACCCGGCTCCGGGCGACGCCGAGCGTGCTCAGGGCCCGCTCCGCGCCCTGCACCAGACCGTACGGCCCGCACAGGAACCAGCCCGTGACCTCCGCCACCGGGAGCAGGGCGGGCAGCAGGGACGCCAGCCGCTCCTCGTCGAGCCGGCCGGACGGCAGCCCCGACTCCTGCTCCTCCCGGGAGAGCACCGTGACCAGCTGGAACCGCGAGGGGTAGCGGTCCTTGAGGTCGGCGACCTCCTCCAGGAACATCGTCGAAGCGGCCGTACGGTCGCTGCGCAAGAGGCAGAAGCGGGCGTCGGGCCGCCCGGCAAGCAGGCTCGCGGCGATCGACAGCACGGGCGTGATCCCGCTGCCGCCGACGATCGCGGCGTAGTGCCCGGCGGCGGGGGCCGCGGCGGGATCCAGCACGAAGCGCCCGGCCGGGACCATGACGTCCAGCACGTCGCCGGCCGCGATCTCCTTGTGCGCGAAGGTGGAGAACTCCCCGCCCTCCACCAGCCGCACGCCGACCCGCAGCAGCGCGGGGCCCGGGCCGTCCGCCGTGGGGGCCGGCGAGCAGATCGAGTAGGTGCGACGGACCTCGGTGCCGCCCTCGGGAGCGGTGCGGCGCAGCGTCAGATGCTGGCCGGGGGCGTGCCGGTAGTCCTCGCGCAGCTCCTCGGGGACCCGGAGGGTCAGCGCCACCGAGTCGTCGGTGAGCCGGTCGACTTCCGCCACCGTCAGCGGGTGGAACGCGCCGTGGCGGGGGGCGGCCATCTACAGCTCCTTGAAGTGGTCGAACGGTTCGCGGCAGGCGGTGCAGCGGCGCAGCGCCTTGCACGCGGTGGAGGAGAAACGGCTGAGCAGCTCGGTGTCGGTCGATCCGCAGTTCGGGCAGCGGACGGACAGGGTCACCGGGACCGGCCCGCCGGCCGCGTGCGGCCTGGGCGGGGCGATGCCGAACTCGGCCAGCTTGCGGCGGCCCTCGGCGCTGATGTCGTCCGTGGACCAGGCCGGGGCCAGCACGGTGGTCACCCGCACCTCGGGGATGCCGTGGCCGGTCAGGACCCGCTCGATGTCGGCGGACATGGCCTCGATGGCCGGGCAGCCGGTGTAGGTGGGGGTGAGGGTGACCTCGGCATGGCCGTCCTCGTGCATCCGCACCCCGCGCACCACGCCCAGCTCGCCGAGGGTGAGCACCGGCAGTTCGGGGTCCGGGACGGAGCCGGCCAGCTCGGCCAGCTCGGCCTCCAGGCGGGTCGTCGTGACGTCGGCGGTGGTCACCATGACGCCCCCGGGTGGCTGCGGTGCAGGTGCTGCATCTCGGCCAGCATCCGGCCGAAGGACTCGGTGTGCAGTCCCTGGCGGCCGGCGCCGGCCGCCCAGGCGCCGGTGCGCGGTCCGTCGGGCAGGGTGAGCCCGGCACGCTCCACGACATCGGTCAGTGCGGCCAGCCAGCGCTCTTCGAGGGCGGCCCGGTCCACGCCGTCGAGACCCTCCACCGGCTGGAACAGCTCCCCGGTGAACTTCCACAGCGCCGTCAGCGCCGCCTGCATGCGGGCGCGGCTCTCCTCGGTGCCGTCGCCGAGCCGCAGGGTCCACTGCTCGGCATGGTCGCGGTGGTACGCGGTCTCCTTGACGGCCTTGGCCGCGAGCGGCGCGAACGGGCCGTCCCCGCGGGCCAGTTCCGCGTAGAGCTCGTGCTGGTGGACGGAGAAGTACAGCTGGCGGGCGATGGTGTGGGCGAAGTCGCCGTTCGGCTGCTCGACCAGCTGGAGGTTGCGGAAGGACCGCTCCTCGCGCAGGAAGGCCAGCTCGTCCTCGTCGCCGACCATGGACAGCAGGATGCGGGCCTGGCCGAGCAGGTCGAGGGCGATGTTGGCGAGGGCGACCTCCTCCTCCAGGACGGGGGCGTGGCCGGCCCACTCGCCGAGGCGGTGGGAGAGGATCAGCGCGTCGTCGCCGAGGGCGAGGGCCGCCGCCGCGGTGGCGGTGGTGGTGTCGGTGCCGGTCACAGGTGGCTCACTCCCTCCGGGATGTCGTAGAAGGTGGGGTGCCGGTAGGGCTTGTCGGCGGACGGGGCGAAGAAGGGGTCCCGCTCGTCGGGCGAGGAGGCGGTGATCGCGGTGGAGGGGACCACCCAGATCGAGATGCCTTCGTTGCGCCGGGTGTAGAGGTCGCGGGCGTTGCGCAGGGCCATTTCCGCGTCGGGGGCGTGCAGGCTTCCCGCGTGCGTGTGCGAGAGGCCGCGGCGCGAGCGCACGAACACCTCCCACAGGGGCCAGTTCTGCGTCATACCCGTGCCTCCTCGTTCTGTCCGGCGGACTTCGCCGTCTGCTGCTGTGCCGCCTGCTTCTGCGCGTACGCGGCGGCCGCGTCGCGCACCCAGGCACCTTCCTCGTGGGCCCGGCGCCGCTGGCCGATCCGCTGCTCGTTGCAGGGGCCGTTGCCCTTGAGCACGTCCCAGAACTCGGCCCAGTCGATGGCGCCGAAGTCGTGGTGGCCGCGCTCCTCGTTCCACTTCAGGTCCGGGTCGGGCAGGGTCAGGCCGAGGGACTCGGCCTGAGGGACGGCGATGTCCACGAACCGCTGGCGCAGCTCGTCGTTCGAGTGGCGCTTGATGCGCCAGGCCATCGACTGCGCCGAGTGCGCCGACTCGTCGTCCGGCGGGCCGAACATCATCAGGGAGGGCCACCACCAGCGGTTCACCGCGTCCTGCGCCATGGCGTGCTGCTCCTCGGTGCCCTGGGAGAGGGCCATGAGGAGCTCGAAGCCCTGGCGCTGGTGGAAGGACTCCTCCTTGCAGATCCGGACCATGGCGCGGGCGTAGGGCCCGTAGGAGCAGCGGCAGATCGGCACCTGGTTGGTGATCGCCGCGCCGTCCACGAGCCAGCCGATGGCGCCGACGTCGGCCCAGGTCAGGGTGGGGTAGTTGAAGATCGAGGAGTACTTCTGCTTGCCCGAGTGGAGCTTGTCGAGAAGCTCGTCGCGGCTGGTGCCGAGGGTCTCGGCCGCGCTGTAGAGGTAGAGGCCGTGTCCCGCCTCGTCCTGCACCTTGGCCATCAGGATCGCCTTGCGGCGCAGCGAGGGTGCCCGGGTGATCCAGTTGGCCTCGGGCTGCATGCCGATGATCTCGGAGTGGGCGTGCTGCGCCATCTGCCGGACGAGGGATGCGCGGTACTGCTCCGGCATCCAGTCACGCGGTTCCACACGCTCGTCCGCTGCCACGGCGGCGTCGAACGCCGCCGCGAGCTGTGCGCCCAGATCAGCCGTCATGCCCGTCCCGTCCGTCCCGTCTGTCCCCAGGGCCGCGTCCGGGCCCGTTTCCGGGGTCACTGCCACCATTTACGGCCCCTTGTCGGTGTATGCCGGCCGTCCGTCACCCGACCGACCGATCGTTCGGTTCATTCGCTTCAATGGTGAGACGGCGGCCCGTAGGGTGTCAACCTCTGTGGTCAACCCTGTGGACGCCGGACGATCGGGGCGGGATGGATTCGAACGAGCACGAGCTCGCCGAAGGGGCCGCTCCACCACCCCCGAGGGCGCCCGGAATCGCCGGTCTGTCCACCCCGTACCGGGTCGTGACCGCCCTGGCCCTGGGCGCCGTCGGGCTCGCCGCATGCACCCACCTCGCGCTGGTCTTCCTGCACGTGGCCCCGTCCAACACGCTGAGCAAGCAGCACGCGGGGACGGTCGACGCCTGGATCTATCCCGAGTTCGAACAGAACTGGAAGCTCTTCGCGCCCAACCCGCTCCAGCAGAACATCGCCGTGGAGGTCCGCGCGGAGGTGCGGACCGCCGCCGGCGAGCTGCTCACCACCGGCTGGCGGGACCTGAGCGCCGAGGACGCCGCCGCGATCCGGCACAGCCTGCTGCCGAGCCACACCGAGCAGAACGAGCTGCGCCGGGCCTGGGACTTCTACACCGGCTCCCACGACGAGGACGAGAAGCCCGTCGGCGAGCGCGGCGAGCTGTCCGAGGAGTACCTGCGGCGGATCGCGGTGAACCGGATCGCGCCGGACCACCGCGGCGGGCACATCCTGCGGATCCAGATGCGTTCGGCGAGCAGGGCCGTGCCCGCGCCGACGTGGAGCACCGAGACCACCGACACCCAGACCTACTACCGGGAGCTGCCGTGGTGGAAGGTGTGAGACGGGCGCGTGCCGCGCTGGCGCGGGCCGTCGCCGAGGTCAGCGGGCAGGCGCTGGGCCCGTACCAGAGCGCCGTCGTCCGCATCGGCTTCGCCGGCACCTGGCTCTTCTTCCTGCTGCGGGAGTTCCCCCACCGGGCCGAGCTGTACGGCCCGGACGGGCCGTGGAGCCAGGAGCTGGCGCAGCGGCTGCTCGACTCCAACGGCGCCTTCACGGTCCTGACGTGGTCCGGCTCGGCCCTGTGGTTCGAGACCGTCTACGCCGTGGCCGTGCTGGCGAGCGCCGGCCTGCTGCTGGGCTGGCGGACCCGGGCGACATCCGTGGTGTTCATGATCGGCGTGCTGTCCCTGCAGAACCGCAGCGTGTTCATGGGCGACGGCGGGGACAACGTCATCCACCTGGTCGCGATCTACCTGGTGCTGACCCGGTGCGCACAGGTGTGGTCGCTGGACGCGCGCAGGGCGCGCAGGCGGGGCTCCGCGACGGCGGGGGCGGCCGGGCCCGTGCTGTGGGGCGCGCTGGGGGCGGTCTTCGCCTACGGGGCCGCCACCGGGCGGTTCAGTCCCGGCTGGCTGGCGGCGTTCGCCGCGGTGTGGGTGGCCTGCGGACTGTGGTGGCTGGTCGATCGCCACGAGCCGGAGGGTGAGGGGCGGGCCGTCCTGGACGTCCTGGCGAACCTGCTGCACAACGCGGGCATGCTGGTGATCATGGCCGAGGTCTGCCTGATCTACGCGACGGCCGGCTGGTACAAGATCCAGGGCTCGCGGTGGCAGGACGGGACGGCGCTGTACTACCCCCTGGGGCTGGACTACTTCACCCCGTGGCCGGCCCTGTCGGCGCTGCTGGCGGGCAGCGGGACGCTGGTGATGCTGCTGTCGTACGGGACGGTGGCGGTGCAGGTGGCCTTCCCGTTCACGCTCTTCAACCGGCGCATCAAGAACGTGCTGCTGGTTCTGATGATGCTGGAGCACGCGGGGATCGCGGTGCTGCTGGGGCTGCCGTTCTTCTCGCTGGCGATGATCGCCGCCGATGCGGTGTTCCTGCCGACGGGCTTCCTGGTGTGGCTCGGGGCGCGGGCCGCGGCGCTGCGGGTGGCCGCGCCGCGGGCGCTCCGGCGTCCGGAGCGGAGCCCTGCGGGGCCTTCCCCCGTCCCGCCGCCCCCCGAAACCGGGCTCCGCCCGGACCCGGCCCTCGAACGCGGGACGGGCTGAGACGGATGTCCGGGGTGCGGGGCGGGGGCCGTAGGGTCGGGGCATGAGTGAGGATCAGGGGTCCGGGGAGATCGCGCGGGACTGGCAGGAGGCGTCCGGCCTCGGGGACCTCGTGCTCCTCGACGGGTTCCACGCGCTCAAGCACGCCCTGCGCTTCGGGGCCGAGGTGCGCCTGGCCGTCGCGGACGATCCCGGCGCCGTACGGGCCCTGGCCCGCGCGCTGGCTCCGGACGTCGAGGCCGACGTGGCCCGCCTGGTGCGGCCGGCCGTGCTCAAGGAGCTGCTGTCCCGCGTCCACCCCACCGGGGTCGCCGCCCTCGCCGTACGGCCCGACCGGGCCGCGGGCATCGCGGGCCTGGGGCGGATGCCGAGGCCCGCGCCCGTCGTCGTCCTCGACAACCCCCGCAACCTCGGCAACGTCGGAGCCGTCGTCCGCCTCGCCGCCGGCTTCGGCGCCACCGGTGTGGTCACCCGCGGCGACCTCGACCCCTGGCACCCCAACGTGGTCCGGGCCGGGGCCGGACTGCACTACGCCACCACCGTCGAGCGCCTCGCCCTGGAGGAGCTGCCGCCCGGGCCGCTCTACGCGCTCGACCCGGAGGGCGCGGACATCCGCGGCCTCACCCTCCCGGACGACGCGCTGCTGGCCTTCGGCTCGGAGCGGCACGGGATCTCCCCCGAGCTGCGCGCCCGGGCCGACCACCTGGTGTCACTGCCGATGCGCCCCCAGGTCTCCAGCTACAACCTCGCCACCAGCGTGGCCATGACCCTCTTCCACTGGGGCGGTCCCCCGCCCGGGCAGGAACACGGCGGCGAGAACGCCTAGGACTCCCCCGGCCAGGACCGCCGCGGCCGCGGTGAGGGTCGCGCCGTCCGGGTGGAGCGGTGACTGGCCGCGCAGTGCCTGCCAGGTCAGCAGGGCGAGCACCGCCGCGTACACCGCGCCGCCCACGAGGACCAGCCGCACCCGGACCCGTTCGTCGCGCAGCCGGGCGGAGCGCGGGGCGAGCGCGGCCAGGACGAGCACCAGCAGCGGGAGCAGCTGGAGGGCGTGCATCCCGAAGAAGTGCGGGACGCGCAGGTCCCCTCCGGTGGTGGACCAGCCGGTGAGGAACATCCCGGGGCCGCCGTCGGGCACCCCCACGCTGTGCGCGCCGCTCTCGGCGACCGCCCGACCGGCGGCCTCGTGGCGCTGTTGTCCGGGGGTGGGCAGGACCATCAGGAACGCGAGCGCGGCGCCGGTCAGCGCGAGGACCGTGGAGATCCGGATCGACCACGTCGTGGCCCGGTCGGCGGTCCGCGCGCTCCAGAGCAGGGCGGCGAGGACGAGGGTGCCGAGCCACAGCACGACCACGGTGTTGCCCATGAGTGCGTAGACCCCGGCGTCGAAGGGCGTGGCGTTGTTGAAGTGGCTGCGGACTCCGCGGACGACCTGCAGGGTGATCAGCGCCATTTCCACGGCGCTCGCGACGACCACCGTCGTGCCCGCCCACCAGGCGGTCCGGCGCAGTCGCGGCCGGTCCTCGCCCAGCAGCGAGACCATCCAGGCCAGGCTGAGGCAGTAGGCGACGAACGAGACCGAGAACTTCAGCGGCTTGGCCCAGATCGGTGCCCCCGTCAGCACGCGGTCGTCGACCGCGAGTCCGACGGCGCACACGACCGCCCACAAGGCCATCACCAGGGCGAACAGCACCAGCGGGCGGTGCCACGTACGCCAGGAGGACATCGTCATTCATACCCCCGTCATGAATGGATAGCGATGCTGTCCGCTATCTGATAGCGCCACTATCTATGATGGGGGCGGATTCGGGCAAGAGAAATCAGGGTGAACGCACGTGCGCATCGGAGAGCTGAGCCGCCGGACCGGGGTGCCGGTACCGACGATCAAGTACTACCTGCGGGAGGGGCTGCTGCCCGCCGGCGAGCTGACGAGTCCCAACCAGGCCAGCTACGGGGAGGGCCACGAGCGGCGGCTGCGGCTGGTCCGCGCGCTGCTGGAGGTCGGCGGGCTCTCGGTGGCGGCCATCGGTGAGGTCCTCGCGGCCGTCGACGACAAGGACGGGCCGGTGCACGAGTTGCTGGGCGCGGCGGCGACGCGGCTGGTGCCGGAGTTCGGCGACGGCGGCAGAGGGGGTGGCAGAGAGGCCGACAGCAGGGCCGGCGGCGACGGTGGTGGTGCGCCGGACGCGGAGACCGTACTGGCGCGGGACCGGGTGGCGCGGCTGATCGAGGCGCGCGGCTGGCGGATCGAGCCCGGCAACAAGGCCGCCGAGGCGCTGGTGGCCGCCCTCGCCTCGCTCGCGCGGGTGGGGCACGGCGGCTTCGTGGACCTGCTCGACGACTACGCCGAGGCCGCCGAGCGGGTGGGCCGAACCGACCTGGACTACGTCGCCCGGCGGGTGGCCCGCGAGGACCTCGTCGAGGCCGTGGTGGTGGGCACGGTGCTGGGCGACGCGGTTTTCGCCGCCCTGCGCAGGATGGCCCAGGTGGACGCCTCCGCCCAGATGTTCGGGGAGGAGGCGCCCAGGGCGTGAACGGGCGCCGGACGGGACCGCGTCCGGCGGTCCCGTCCGGTCGTTGCGTCCGGCGGCTACGCCTGGCGGCGGACCTCCACCACGCGGAAGCGGTTCGAGACGAAGGCGCCGTCGCACAGCGCGGCATTTGCCGCGGGGTTGCCGCCGGAGCCGTGGAAGTCCGAGAACGCCGCGGTCTGGTTGACGTAGACCCCGCCGGTCAGGTTCAGCGAGAGCTGCGCGGACTCCTCCAGGCAGACCTCTTCGAGGGCCCGCTCGGTGTCGGGGGAGGTGGTGTAGGCGCCGACCGTCATGGCGCCCTTCTCCCGCACGGTGCGGCGCAGCAGGTCCAGCGCGTCCTGCGTGGAGTCCACGGCCACCGCGAAGGAGACCGGGCCGAAGCACTCGGAGAGGAAGGGCGCCTCCGGGTCCGGCTTGGCGGCGTCCAGCTTGACCATCACCGGCGTACGGACCACCGCGTCCGGGAACTCGGGGTTGGTGACCTCGCGCGACTCCAGCGCGACCTCGCCGAGGTCGGCGGCCGCCTCCAGGCGGGCCTTGACGTCCGGGTTGACCAGCGCGCCGAGCAGCGCGTTGGCCCGGGCGTCGTCACCGAGCAGGCCGCCGACCGACGCCGCGAGGTCGGCGACGACCTCGTCGTACGACTTGTGGCCGGCGTCCGTCGCGATGCCGTCGCGCGGGATCAGCAGGTTCTGCGGGGTGGTGCACATCTGGCCGCTGTAGAGCGAGAGGGAGAAGGCCAGGTTGGCCAGCATCCCCTTGTAGTTGTCGGTGGAGTCCAGGACGACGGTGTTGACGCCGGCCTTCTCCGTGTAGACCTGGGCCTGGCGGGCGTTGGTCTCCAGCCAGTCGCCGAACTCCGTGGACCCGGTGTAGTCGATCAGCTTGATCTCGGGGCGGACGGCGAGGTCCTTGGCGATGCCCTCGCCCGGACGCTCGACCGCGAGCGCCACCAGGTTCGGGTCGAAGCCCGCCTCCGCGAGGACCTCGCGCGCCACCTGCACGGTCAGGGCGAGCGGCAGCACGGCCCGCGGGTGCGGCTTGACCAGCACCGGGTTGCCGGTGGCCAGCGAGGCGAACAGGCCCGGGTAGCCGTTCCAGGTCGGGAAGGTGTTGCAGCCGATCATGAGGGCGATGCCGCGGGGGACCGCGGTGAAGGTCTTGCCGAGCTCCAGCGGGTCCTTCTTGCCCTGCGGCTTCGACCAGTCCGCCTGTCCCGGGACCCGGGTCTGCTCCTCGTAGGCGTAGGCCACGGCTTCCAGCCCGCGGTCCTGCGCGTGGGGACCGCCCGCCTGGAACGCCATCATGAAGGCCTGGCCGCTGGTGTGCATGACCGCGTGCGCGAACTCGTGCGTGCGGGCCGAGATGCGGGCCAGGATCTCGATGCAGACCAGGGCGCGCGCCTCCGGGCCGGCGTCGCGCCAGGCGCCCATGCCGGCCTTCATCGCGGGCAGCAGGACGTCCGGGTCCACGTGCGGGTACTCGACGCCCAGCTCCGGGCCGTACGGAGACACCTCGGCGCCCGCCCAGCCGTCGGTGCCCGGCTGGCCGAGGTCGAACCGCGTGCCGCGGAGCGCCTCGAAGGCGGCGAGCCCGTCGGCCGGGGCGGTCTCGCCGTACGCCTTCGGGTGCTCGGGATGCGGGGACCAGTAGGCGCGGCTGCGGATCGCCGACAGGGCCTGGTCCAGGGTGGGCCGGTGCTTGGCGGACAGCTGGGGGACGGTGAGCTCGGCGGCCATCAGGGACCAACTCCTCGTTGAGCCGGGCGAAGGAGAGCAGACTGGAGTTAGAGTAACCGAACGATCGGTCGGGACAAGAGGGCCCGGCGGACCTGTGGACAAGTCGGTGCGGGAGGATCAGGACATGACAGCAATCGAGCGGTCCCGCACTGTGGCGGTCGTCGGCGCGGGCACCATGGGCCAGGGCATCGCCCAGGTCGCCCTTCTCGCAGGTCACCGGGTGCTGATCTACGACATCGACGCCGCCCTCGCTGCCGACGGCGTCGGCATCGTGCAGGACCGTGTCGAGCGGATGGCCGCGAAGGGCCGTCTGGACCGGGCCGAGGCCGAGGAGGCGATCGGCCGGATCGCCCCCGCCCGGGCCCTCGCGGACCTCGCGGGGGCCGCCCTCGTCATCGAGGCGGTCGTCGAGAACGTCCAGATCAAGCAGACCCTCTTCGCGGCCCTCGAAGAGGTGGTGGAGCCGGACGCGCTGCTCGCCACAAACACCTCCTCCCTCTCCGTCACCGAGCTCGCCGCCGGCCTCGCGCACCCCGGCCGCTTCCTCGGCCTGCACTTCTTCAACCCGGCCCCGCTGCTCCCGCTCGTCGAGGTGGTCAGCGGCTCCGCGAGCGACCCTGCCGCCGTCGAGCGCGCGTACCGCACGGTCCTGGGCTGGGGGAAGACGCCGGTCCGCTGCGCCGACACCCCCGGCTTCATCGTCAACCGGATCGCCCGCCCCTTCTACGCCGAGGCCTTCGCGGTGTACGAGGAGCAGGGCGCCGACCCGGCCACCATCGACGCCGTGCTCCGCGAGAGCGGTGGCTTCAAGATGGGCCCCTTCGCGCTGACCGACCTGATCGGCCAGGACGTCAACGAGGCCGTGACCCGCTCCGTGTGGGAGTCCTTCTTCCGCAGCCCCAAGTTCACCCCGTCCCTGGCGCAGCGCCGGCTGGTCCAGTCGGGCCGCCTGGGCCGCAAGTCGGGGCACGGCTGGTTCCCCTACGGCCCCGACGCGGCCGCCGAGCCGCACACCGCCGGACCCGAGGAGGCCCCGGCGAAGGTGACCGTCGTCGGTGACCTCGGCCCGGCCGCCGCTCTGGCCGACCTGCTGGAGGAGGCCGGGATCGCGGTCACGGCCACCGAGCACGGGGGCCCGTACATCCAGCTGCCCGGCGAGGGCCAGCTGGTCCTCGCGGACGGGAAGACCTCCGTCGAGTTCGCGGACGTCGTCTACTTCGACCTCGCGCTCGACTACCGGGGCGCCTCCCGCATCGCGCTCTCCGCCAGCGAGGACACCAGCGAGCGGACCCTGTCCGAGGCGATCGGCCTCTTCCAGAAGCTCGGCAAGCAGGTCTCCGTCATCGGCGACGTCCCCGGCATGATCGTCGCCCGGACCGTCGCGATGCTGATCGACCTCACCGCAGACGCCGTCGCCCGCGGCGTGGCCTCCGCCGAGGACATCGACACCGCGATGCGGCTCGGTGTCAACTACCCGCTGGGCCCCTCCGAATGGCACGACCGGCTCGGCCGGGACTGGGCCTACGACCTGCTGCACCACCTCGACGAGCGCTGCCCCGGCGGCCGTTACGCGCCGTCGCTGGCGCTGTTCAAGCTGGGTTACGCGGCGGGCGACGAGGAGGACGCCCGGTGACGACGGCCAAGCGCGACACCTACACCCCCGAGACGCTGTTGTCGGTGGCCGTCCAGGTCTTCAACGAGCGCGGCTACGACGGCACCTCGATGGAGCACCTCTCCAAGGCCGCCGGCATCTCGAAGTCCTCGATCTACCACCACGTCACGGGCAAGGAGGAGCTGCTGCGGCGGGCCGTCAGCCGCGCCCTCGACGGGCTCTTCTCCGTGCTGGAGGAGCCGGGCGCGGTCCGCGGCCGGGCCGTCGAGCGCGTCGAGTACGTCACCCGCCGCACCGTCGAGGTGCTGGTCGGCGAGCTGCCGTACGTGACGCTGCTGCTGCGGGTACGGGGCAACACCCGCACCGAGCGGTGGGCGCTGGAGCGCCGCCGCGAGTTCGACCACCAGGTCGCGGACCTGCTCAAGGCCGCCGCCGCGGACGGCGACCTGCGGGCGGACGTGGACATCCGCCTCGCCACCCGCCTCCTCTTCGGCATGGTGAACTCGCTCGTCGAGTGGTACCGCCCGCACCCGGGCACGGGCCCCGAGCAGCTCGCGGACGCCGTCGTCCACATGGCCTTCGACGGCCTGCGCACGGCCCGCTGACCAGCGGGGACCCGCTGCGGCGCACCGCTGGGAACTTCTGTAACCTGAGCGGGATTTCAGCCTTGAGCGCGTTCAAAACATCGCATTCAGGGCCATCGCACCGAACGAAAATGGGGGGAACGGTGCGCAGTCGCCGTCTCGTAGTCTCATCCGCCGCGCTCGTCGCGGCCGTCATCGGTTTCCTGCCGGGCACGGCCCAGGCCGCGGATCCGTCCGCGCCGGGCGCCCAGCGGGTCGCCAAGCCCGCCGACCCGAAGAAGATCGGCGCGTCCAACTTCAGGACCTTCACCAGCGGCGCTGACAGATCCGTCCGCAAGGGGCCCTCCGGCGTCGCCCGGGCGGCGGGCGCCGCCGCCGGGAACCCGGACCTGAAGGTCGCCCTGAGCGCCACCAACACCGGTGCGCACTCCCTCCAGCTGTGGGCGGAGGTCACGAGTGCCGATGCGGCACTCGAGGTCACCGTGTCCTGGGGCGACGGGAAGGTGGAAAAGCTCGCCGCCTCCGGCTCCGCCCAGCTGTTGCCGCTGCACACCTACGCCGAGGTCGGCGAGTACAAGATCACGGTCGGTGTGAACGACGCCGCCAACAACGTGTCCATCGAGAACGAGCTCGAGGTCGTGACCTCGGGTTCCGAGTTCACGCCGTACGAGCCGACGCGTCTGCTGGACACCCGTGAGGGGTTCCGCGCGCCGAAGGCCAAGGTCGCCCCGTACAGCTCCGCCCGGGTGAAGGTCGGCGGCTACGGCACGATCCCGGCCGGAGTGCGGGCCGTGGTCCTCAACGTCACCGTCACCAACACGACCAGTGGCGGGCACATCACGGCCTTCGACGCCGGCAACGAGCGGCCGAACGCGTCGAACATCAACTTCGAGCCCGGCCAGACCGTCCCGAATCTGGTCGTCGTGCCGGTCGGCAACGACGGCTCCGTGGACCTGTACAACGGCGGCTGGGAGTCGGTCGACCTGATCGCCGACATCACCGGCTACTTCATGCCGCAGGCGGCCAACGGTTACACGCCGATGGACCCGACCCGCTTCGTCGACACCCGCGAGGGCCTCGGCACGAGCAAGGGCCAGGTCCCCGGTCAGACGAGCTTCGGCACGCAGATCGCCGGCCTGCGCGGGGTTCCCCAGGGCGTCAAGGCCGTGGCGCTCAACGTGACGGTGACCGGCCCGAAGGAAGCCGGCCACCTGATCGTCCACCCGGGCGGAGGCAAGATCCCGCTCGCGTCCAACGTGAACTTCACCGCCGGTCAGACCGTCGCCAACTCGGTGATCGTGCCGGTCGGCGCCGACGGGTCCATCAACATCCGCAACAACGCCTGGGCCGGCGCCGACGTGATCGTGGACGTCCTCGGCTATTACAGCCCGGCCGGCCAGGGCGCCTTCATGCCGCTCTCGCCGATGCGCTTCGTCGACACGCGCAACCCCGACGCCGCGATCATCCCGCTCCGCGGACCGATCGCCGGCCGCGGCTACGCCGCCGTGCCGTTCTTCACCGAGGAGAACGCCGACTTCACCGCCTACGTGCTGAACACGACCGTCACCAACACGGCCGGCGGGGGCTTCCTCTCGGTCGCCCCGGACCCGAACTCGGCCGAGCAGTACGAGAAGGGCACCGCGGTCACGCCGGCGCGGCCCGGCGCCTCGACCCTGAACTGGACGAAGGGCAGGACCGTCCCGAACCTGGTCCAGGCGAGCGGGGGCAAGCACGGCATCGTCGACTTCTGGAACCAGGGCTGGGAGAAGGCCGACCTCGTGGTCGACATCTCCGGCTACTACGAGAACCCGGTGATCAACCCGTAGCACCCGCGGGTCGCTGCCGCACAGCGCCCCGGTAACGGCCCTCCAGGCCCTTACCGGGGCGCTGTCACTCGTTCGGCCTAGTCCGCCGTGATCGCGGGGCCGGGGCCGGGGCCGGGGCCCGGGCCGGGGTCCAGGAGGTCCGTCTCCTCGAAGACCAGCAGAGTGCGCGTCGAGAGGACCTCCGGGATGGCCTGGAGGCGGGTCAGGACCAGCTCGCGCAGAGTCCGGTTGTCCGGCGTGTGCACCAGGAGCAGGACGTCGAAGTCGCCGCTGACCAGGGCGATGTGCGCGGCGCCCGGGAGTTCGCGCAGCTGCTCGCGGACCGTGCGCCAGGAGTTCTGGACGATCTTCAGCGTGATGTAGGCGGAGGCCCCCTGGCCCGCCCGCTCGTGGTTGACGCGCGCCGTGAACCCGCGGATCACCCCGTCGTCGATGAGCCGGTTGATCCGCGCGTAGGCGTTCGCCCGTGAGACGTGCACCTGCTCGGCCACCGAGCGTATGGACGCCCGGCCGTCCGCCTGGAGCAGCCGCATGATCGACCGGTCGATCGGGTCCAGGGGGCGGGGTGCGACGGGCGGGACCGCAGGGGCTCCGGGTGCGGTCCCCGGCGGAACCGGTGCGGAACCGGCCGCGGCCATTTGTTCATCCGGCATTGCCCGATGCCTCCCTCTCCTGGACGTCCTGCGTCCATCCCAGGGCCCCGGCGCCCGTTTGTCCACAGCCTGGAGCCGCCTGTAGCCAAATTGCGCGGACAACCGAACAATCGGTAGGTGAGGGGCCTCACATCCGGGGCACCCCCTGCCCGCTTCCCACGAGGAGGTGTACGCCGCCATGACGGTCCAAGAGCTGCCCGGTGCCGGTGCGTCCCACCGTTCCACCCCGCCGCCCGCCTGGAGGCCCCGCACGGACGCCGCTCCGCTGCTTCCGGACGCCGAGCCCTACCGGGTGCTGGGCACCGAGGCGGCCGACCGGCTCGACCCCGCGCTGATGCGCCGCTGCTACGCCGAACTGGTGCGCGGCCGTCGCTACAACGCCCAGGCCACGGCGCTCACCAAGCAGGGCCGGCTCGCCGTGTACCCCTCGACCGTCGGCCAGGAGGCCTGCGAGATCGCCGCCGCGATGGTGCTGGAGGAGCAGGACTGGCTCTTCCCGAGCTACCGCGACACCCTGGCGGCCGTGGCGCGCGGACTGGACCCCGTACAGGCTCTGACCCTGCTGCGCGGCGACTGGCACACCGGCTACGACCCGCGTGAGCACCGCATAGCCCCGCTCTCGACCCCGCTCGCCACCCAGCTGCCGCACGCGGTGGGCCTGGCGCACGCGGCGCGGCTGCGCGGCGACGACGTCGTCGCCCTCGCCATGGTCGGCGACGGCGGCACCAGCGAGGGCGACTTCCACGAGGCGCTGAACTTCGCCGCCGTGTGGCAGGCCCCGGTGGTCTTCCTCGTGCAGAACAACGGCTTCGCGATCTCCGTCCCGCTCGCCAAGCAGACCGCCGCCCCGACGCTGGCCCACAAGGCCGTCGGCTACGGCATGCCGGGCCGGCTGGTCGACGGCAACGACATCGCGGCGATGCACGAGGTGCTGGCCGAGGCGGTCCGGCGGGCCCGGGCCGGCGGCGGACCGACCCTGATCGAGGCCGTCACGTACCGCATGGAGGCGCACACGAACGCCGACGACGCGACGCGTTACCGCGGTGACGCCGAGGTCGAGGCGTGGAAGGCACACGACCCGATCGACCTGCTGGAGCGGGAGCTGACCGCGCGCGGGATCCTCGACGAGGCGGGCATCACGGCCGCGCGCGACGAGGCCGAGGCGATGGCGGCGTCCCTGCGCGACGGGATGAACGCGGATCCGGCGGTGGACCCGATGGACCTGTTCGCGCATGTCTACGCGGAGCAGACCGACCGCCTGCGCGAGCAGGCGGCCATGCTCCGTGCCGAGCTGGAAGCCGAGGACCAGACGTGACGACGGTGGCGGCGAAGTCCGCGAAGACGGGGGCCAAGCCCGCGACGATGGCGCAGGCCCTGACGCGGGCGATGCGCGACGCGATGGCCGAGGACCCGACGGTCCACGTGATGGGCGAGGACGTCGGCACGCTCGGCGGCGTCTTCCGGATCACGGACGGCCTCGCGAAGGAGTTCGGCGAGGACCGCTGCACGGACACCCCCCTCGCGGAGGCCGGGATCCTCGGCGCGGCGGTCGGCATGGCCATGTACGGGCTGCGGCCCGTGGTGGAGATGCAGTTCGACGCCTTCGCCTACCCGGCCTTCGAGCAGCTGATCTCGCACGTGGCGAAGATGCGCAACCGCACCCGCGGTGCGATGCCGCTGCCGATCACCATCCGTGTGCCCTACGGCGGCGGGATCGGCGGTGTGGAGCACCACTGCGACTCCTCCGAGGCGTACTACGTGGCGACGCCCGGCCTGACCGTGGTCACCCCGGCGACCGTCGAGGACGCCTACGGGCTGCTGCGCGCGTCGATCGCGAGCGACGACCCGGTGGTCTTCCTGGAGCCGAAACGGCTGTACTGGTCGAAGGCCGACTGGTCGCCGCAGGCGCCGGCGGCCGTCCCGGGCATCGGGAAGGCGCTGGTCCGGCGGACGGGCACGAGCGCGACCCTGATCACCTACGGGCCCTCGCTTCCGGTGTGCCTGGAGGCGGCCGAGGCGGCCCGCGAGGAGGGCTGGGACCTGGAGGTCGTGGACCTGCGCTCCCTGGTCCCCTTCGACGAGGAAACGGTCGTGGCGTCCGTCCGCCGCACCGGGCGCGCGGTGGTGGTCCACGAGGCCGGCGGCTTCGGCGGACCGGGTGCGGAGATCGCCGCCCGCGTCACGGAGCGGTGCTTCCACCACCTCCAGGCCCCGGTGCTGCGGGTGACGGGCTTCGACATCCCGTACCCGCCGCCGATGCTGGAGAAGTACCACCTGCCCGGTGTCGAGCGGATCCTGGACGCCGTGGCCCGCCTGCAGTGGGAGAACTGATGCCGCAGGTCATGGAATTCAAGCTGCCGGACCTCGGTGAGGGCCTGACCGAGGCCGAGATCGTGCGGTGGCTGGTGGCGGTGGGCGACGTCGTCGCCATCGACCAGCCGGTCGTCGAGGTCGAGACGGCCAAGGCGATGGTGGAGGTGCCCTGTCCGTACGGCGGCGTGGTCACCGCCCGGTTCGGCGAGGAGGGCGAGGAGTTGCCGGTCGGCGCCCCGCTGATCACCGTCGCGGTGGGCGTGCAGTCGGTTCCGGAGGCCGGGACGGCCGCGGAGGACGAGGCCGAGGGCTCCGGCAACGCGCCCCGGCCCCTGATCGGTTACGGCTCGGACCACTCGCGCCCGGCGCGTCGGCGACGGGTGCGACCCGTCACCGCCGCGGTGTCGGCGCCCGTCGCGGCCCCGGTCGTCGCCCCGGCTCAGGTCGCCGTGGCCCCGGTGGCGCCGGCCGCTGCGGCTCCGGCCGGTCCGGTGCCCGTCATCTCACCGCTGGTGCGCAAGCTGGCCAAGGACGGCGGCGTGGACCTGCGTGCCCTGCACGGTTCCGGCCCGGAGGGCCTGATCCTGCGGGCCGACGTCGAGGCGGCCCTGGCCGCGCTGACGGCGCCCGCCCCGGCCCCGGCCGCAGCCCCGGCGGCGGTGGCGGCGCAGGGCGAGCGGATCCCGCTCAAGGGGCTGCGCGGTGCGGTCGCCGAGAAGCTGTCGCGCAGCCGCCGGGAGATCCCGGACGCGACCTGCTGGGTCGACGCCGACGCCACCGAGCTGATGGCGGCCCGGGCCGCGATGAACGCGGTCGGCGGGCCCAAGATCTCGGTGCTCGCGCTGCTGGCGCGGATCTGCACGGCCGCGCTGGCCAAGTACCCCGAGCTGAACTCCACCGTGGACCTCGCGGCCAAGGAGATCGTCCGGCTCCCGTCGGTGCACCTGGGCTTCGCCGCGCAGACCGAGCGGGGCCTGGTGGTCCCGGTGGTCCGGGACGCGCAGGGCCGCAACCCGGAGTCCCTGTCGGCGGAGTTCGCGCGGCTGACCGAGCTCGCCCGCGCGGGCAAGCTGGCCCCGGCCGACCTGACGGGCGGCACCTTCACCCTGAACAACTACGGGGTGTTCGGCGTCGACGGCTCCACGCCGATCATCAACCACCCGGAGGCGGCGATGCTGGGTGTGGGCCGGATCATCGACAAGCCGTGGGTGCACCAGGGGCAGCTGGCGGTCCGGAAGGTGGTCCAGCTGTCGCTGACCTTCGACCACCGGGTCTGCGACGGCGGTACGGCGGGCGGCTTCCTCCGCCACGTCGCGGACTGCGTGGAATCCCCGGCGGTCCTGCTGCGCAGCCTGTAGCGGTGCGGTGCGGGGCAGGGCGGGACCGCTGTGCGGACCTTCTCCCCGCCCCGCCCGTCCGCCCGCGCTCACACCGTGAGCAGCAGTTTGCCCACGTGGGTGCCGGCTTCCATGACCCGGTGGGCCTCGGCGGCCTGCGCCATAGGGAACGCCGCGTGCACCACCGGCCGGACCCGGCCCGCGGCCACCAGCGGCCACACGTGCTCCCGTACGGCGGCGACGATCGCGGCCTTCTCCTCCAGCGGCCGGGCCCGCAGTGAGGTGGCGGTGATCGCCGCCCGCTTCGCCAGCAGCGCACCGAGGTTCAGCTCGGCCTTCACCCCGCCCTGGAGGCCGATCACCGCGAGCCGGCCGTTCACGGCCAGGGCGTCCACGTTCCGGGCGAGGTACTTGGCGCCCATGATGTCCAGGATCACGTCGGCCCCGGCCCCGCCCGTCGCCGCCCGCAACTCGGCCACGAAGTCCTGCTCGCGGTAGTCGATGAGGATGTCCGCGCCCAGCTCCTTGCAGCGGGCCAGCTTCTCCGGGCCGCCTGCCGTCACGGCGACCGTCGCGCCGACCGCCTTGCCGAGCTGGATCGCCATCGTCCCGATGCCGCTGGACCCGCCGTGCACCAGCAGGGTCTCGCCGGGGCGCAGCCCGGCCACCATGAACACGTTGGACCACACCGTCGTGACGACCTCGGGCAGTGCGGCCGCCGTCACCAGGTCCACCCCTGCCGGGACGGGCAGCAGCTGCCCGGCCGGCACGGCCACCCGCTCCGCGTAGCCGCCGCCGGCGAGCAGGGCGCACACCTCGTCGCCCACCGACCAGCCGGCCACCCCCGCCCCGAGGGCGGCGATCCGCCCCGAGCACTCCAGGCCCGGATACCGCGAGGCGCCGGGCGGCGGATCGTAGAAGCCCTGCCGCTGGAGCACGTCGGCGCGGTTCACGGCGCTCGCCGCGACCTCGACGAGGACCTCGCCCTCGCCGGGCACCGGATCGGGAACGTCGGCCCGGACCAGGGCCTCGGGGCCGCCGGGCTGCTCGATGGTGATCGCATGCATGGCCCGGAGGCTACGCCACGGCGCGGCTACTCGGCAGGACCCAGCGTCGTCCTCGGGGCGGTCGGCGGTACCGCCCGCACGATGGAGATAAGACGGTCCGTCAGCTGCAGGGGGCTCGCGTGCGGGTCGTCGTACGGGAGCAGCCGGTGCCCTCGCAGCACGTTGACCACCAGGTCGTCGGCCTCGCGCACCGACTTGCCCACCTCGGCCTTGCGGACGGGCCGTTCGATGAGGTCCAGGCCGCTGCCCTGCTGGATCAGGTCTTCCATGACCGTGCCCGCGCTCGGGCTGAGCACCGACAGGCCCAGCAGGCGGCCGGCCGCGCTCGCGCTCGTGATGACCGCGTCCGCGCCGGACTGGCGCAGCAGGGGGGCGTTCTCCTCCTCGCGCACCGCGGCGACGATCTTCGCCCCGCGGTTGAGCTGCCGGGCCGTCAGGGTGACCAGTACCGCCGTGTCGTCGCGCTGCGTGGCGATGACGACCTGACGGGCCTTCTGGAGCTCGGCACGGAGCAGGACGTCGGAGCGGGTGGCGTCGCCGACCACGCCGGTGAAGCCCTCGGCGTTGGCCATGTCGATGACCTTGGCGCTGGGGTCGACGACCACGACCTGTTCCTTGGAGAGGCCGGTGGCCAGCAGCGTCTGAAGGGCCGAGCGGCCCTTCGTGCCGAAGCCGACGACGACCGTGTGCTCGCGCAAGTTCTTCCTCCAGCGCTTCAGCCGCCACTCTTCCCTCGTCCGTTCTGTCAGGACTTCGAGGGTGGTACCGACGAGGATGATCAGGAACAGCACGCGCAGCGGCGTGATCACCAGGATGTTGATCAGCCGTGCGCTGTCGCTGTACGGGACGATGTCGCCGTAGCCGGTCGTCGACAGGCTCACCGTGGCGTAGTAGAAGCAGTCGAGGAGATCGACCGTCTCGTTGGCGTTGTCGTGGTAGCCGTCGCGGTCCAGCCACACGATGAAGACCGTGAGGAAGAGCACGAACAACGCCATCAGGAGACGCTTGGCGACCTGTCGCAGCGGGTGCTCGACGATCCGCTTGGGCAGCTTGATGCGCCGGGAGACGAGCTTCTCGTCCGCCCCGCGTGCCATGGCGTCCTGTCCGGGCAGTTTCACGTGAAACATCCTCCCGAGGCCCACGGCAGATCGAGGACCTCGAGTTCCTGTCCGGACCGGGCGCCCTTGGGCGGTACGACGGCCAGCGCGTCCGCCGCCGCCACCCCGCGCAGCATCGCGGGGCCGTGGTAGCGCAGCGGCACGGCGTGTTCGTCGTCGAGGCGGACCGGGACCAGCCGGGTGTCGAACGGGTGGCCCGGGACGTCGCCCTGCACGGGCGCGGTGTAGCGCGGGCGCGGGCGTCGTCCGGCAAGGGCGCGCAGCAGCGGCTCGGCGAGGGTCAGCAGCCCCGAGACGGCCGCGAGGGGGTTGCCGGGGAGCCCGACCACGTGCCGTCCGTCCGCCGCGTCACCGATCCGTGCCAGCAGCATCGGGTGTCCGGGCCGGACCGCCACCCCGTCGACGAGGAGCCGGGCGCCGGCCTTCTCCAGTACGGGGTGGACGTGGTCGACGGGTCCGGAGGCGGTGCCGCCGGTGGTGACCAGGACATCGGCGGTGGAGGTGGTGACGGCCTCCAGCAGGGCGGCCGCGCCGGCCGGGTCGTCACCCAGCGTCCGGGTGGCGGTGACCTCGGCGCCCAGGCGCGTGAGCCAGGGCGCCAGCATGGGGCTGAGGGCGTCGCGGATCAGTCCGTCGTGCGGGCGGCCCTCGGTGAGCAGCTCGTCGCCGAGCACCAGGATCTCCACGCGCGGGCGGGGCCGGGTGGTCAGCTCGTCGTAGCCGGCGGCCGCGGCGAGCCCGAGCACGGCGGGGGTGACCAGGGAACCGGCGGGCAGCAGCAGGTCGCCCGCGCGGCACTCCTGGCCGCGCGGGCGGATGTCCTGGCCGGTGGCGACGGGCCGGTCGGCGAAGAGCTGCCCGCCCGCCTCCCGGCAGTGCTCGCTGCGGATGACGGCGGTGGTGTCGGCGGGGATCCGGGCGCCGGTGGCGATCCGTACGGCCTCGCCGTCGGCGATCGGCTCCGGGCGGCCGGAGCCGGCCAGGACGCCGCCCTCGCGGACGTGCCACGGCCCGGGGCCGGCCACGGCCCAGCCGTCCATGGCGGAGGTGTCAAAGGACGGCAGGTCGGTCAGCGCCTCCAGGGAGGCCGTCAGGACCTCGCCGAGCGCGTCCGAGAGGGGCACGTCATGGGTACGGGCCCGCACGCCGGCGCCCGCCCGGGCGGCGATGTCGCGGGCGCGCGGCCAGGCGACGGCCCGGTGGCCGCCGGTGTCGCCGCCGCTCCCGGGGGTACGGCTGACCAGGGCAAGGGCCTCTTCGAGGGCTTGCTCGGCGGAGTTCGTGGGGGTCATCCCGAGCCGTTCTCTTCGGCGGCCGCATCGGCCTCGGCCTCGGCGGCCCAGCGCAGCGCCAGGCCGGCGGCCTTGCGGGAGGCCTCCGCCACGGCCTGGGCCGGGTCGGCGCCGGTGGCGGCGGCGTGGGCGGCCGCGTAGCCGACCAGGAAGGTGGTCAGCGGTGCGGCGGGCCGGGCCACGCCGTGGGCGGCGTCCCGGGCGAGGTCGAGCAGGGTCTTGGTGTCGACGGCGAGGTCGATGCCGAGCTCGTTCTTGACGGCGGTGATCCATTGGTCCAGCACGGTTCCATGCTCTCTGATACGGGCGCGGGCGGCGGCCAGATCGTCCCAGGTGTCGCAGTCGAAGGAGGCGAGCGGCCCGGTCGCGACGGTGGTCAGCTCCAGTTCGGTGGTGAGTGCGCGCAGCGGCAGCCCGGTGAGGCTGCCGTGTTCGGTGGCGAGCAGCGCGATCTCCCTGCGCAGGGGTTCGGCCCGGTAGGCGGCGACCAGCGGCTGGTCCCGGCCGTCGGGGTCCCGCAGCATCGCACCGTCGGTGCGGTGCGCGTCGGGCGCGGCCAGCAGGGTCCGTACGGTGTCCCGGTCCAGGAACGGCAGGTCCGCGGAGAGTACGAGGACCAGCCCCGCGGTGGTCGCGCGCAGTCCGGCGTCCAGAGCGGCCACGGGGCCGCCGCCGGGCGGGTCCTCGCGCGTCCATCGGACGGGGCGCGCGGTGGCCCGTCGGCCGCCGACCACGACGGTGCGCAGGGCGTCCGGGCAGGCGTCGAGGACGCGGTCGAGGAGGGCCCGCCCGCCGACGCTCAGCGCGGGCTTGTCCACGCCGCCGAGGCGGCGCGCGGCGCCGCCGGCCAGCACGATCGCGTCGTAGCTCATGCCCATGAGTATGCGCGGACCATGTCCCCGGCGGGGAGCCGCACTTACCCGTTGCTTATCCGCCGGGCCCGGCGGCACCGCTGGAGCTTCGCCCCGCACCCCGCGCCTCAATCGCCGGCGGGGCTGGTTCGGTGCGGCGGGGCCGGACTTGATGCGGCGGGGCCGGGGTGGGGGCCGGCCGGAAAGGTGGTGGGTGCCGGCCGGAAAGATGTGCGGGTCCGGCCGCGCTCTCGGTGCGCGGGCCGGACCCGGTTGTTCTGCGGGCCGCCGGAGGCTAGAGGTAGGGGCCGGAGCGGACCGGGCCGTGGCTGCCGTCCTCGTCGTCGTCGTGCGGACCGCCGGGCGGGAGGGCGCGGCGCATCTGCTCCAACTGGGCCCGCGCGGCCATCTGCTGCGCGAACAGAGCGGTCTGGATGCCGTGGAAGAGGCCCTCCAGCCAGCCGACCAACTGTGCCTGTGCGATGCGCAGTTCGGCCTCGGAGGGGATGGCCTCCTCGGTGAACGGGAGGGACAGGCGCTCCAGTTCCTCCACGAGCTCCGGGGCCAGGCCGTCCTCCAGCTCCTTCACGGAAGCAGCGTGGATGTCCTTGAGCCTGACGCGGCTCGCCTCGTCGAGGGGCGCGGCGCGTACCTCTTCCAGGAGTTGCTTGATCATGCTGCCGATCCGCATGACCTTGGCGGGCTGTTCGACCATTTCCGTCACCGGGACCTCGCGCGACTCGTCATCGGCGTCGCCGACCGCCGTCCCGTCCTGTCCCACGATCAGGACGTGCGGGGGACTGTCCTGCGACCGTTCACTCCTCGGCATCTCCATGCCGTCATTCTCTCGCACACCTTCGTTCTCACTCGGTGTGCCCCCGTACAGCCGTGATCCACCCTGTACGGGGGCACCATCCCCGGTCCCTAGCCCGCGGCCCGGCGGGCCAGGGCGCCGCTGGAGCGGGTGACGAGCGCCGCCAGCAGGGCCGCGCCCAGCGGGACCACGACGAGCAGCTGGGCGAGGGTCTCCCACGGCACGGCTATCGGAACGAACGGCACGGACTCGCCCGCCAGGGCATGGCCGTCGGCGACGGCCCGCTGGGCGAGCGCCTCCAGTTCCCGTCGCTGCGTCAGACGCAGACCGATCGCGGGCAGGATGCCGGCCGCCGAGCCCAGGACGACGCCCATCAGGGCCACCACCCCGCACTGGAAGCCGCTCAGCGTCCGCCGCACCCGCGGCGGGGCGCCCACCGCTGCCAGCGTCTTCAGATCGGCCTCGGCGTCGGCCTGGGACAGCCCGGTGGCGATGCCGGCCGCGCCGATGGTGACCAGACCGGCGAAGACGGTCAGGGCGAGCAGGACCAGGCTGTCGTCGCCCTGGTAGCCCGCCTCGATCCGCAGGGAGGCCTCCACGCCCATCCGGTCGATGTCCCCGGCGATGCGCTGCCGCTGCTCGGAGGTGGCCGTCCCGTCGAGGGCGAAGTAGGAGCCGATCGGTGCCGTGGTCAGCCCGGTGGCCTGGACGGCCGCGGGCGGCAGCACCAGTTCGAGGCCCCAGCTCTCGGTGCCCTCCGGTGCCAGGTGGACGGGGAGGATCTTGTCCACGCCGACCGGTTCCTTGGCCGGACCGGTGAAGATCTCCTCCCTGTCCGAGCCGGCGACGATCCGCAGGGTGACCTTGCCGTCCTTGACCTGCCGCCGGTCGAAGGCGAGGGCCCGGCCCTGCTTCAGGGCGGACACGGAGCCCGGGTCGGTGACCGCGAGGATGCTCAGCAGCTTCTCGTCGGCGACGACCGTGGAGTACTGCGTGCCCCGCATGCCGCCCTTGCAGCGCCAGTCCTGGCGCAGCCGGCGGGCGTCCTCCGCGCTGAAGTCGTCGGGGCCGTCGGGGCTCTCGTAGAGTGGGCACCGCTGGTCCTTGGGCGTGATGATCTCGACGCGGCCGCAGGTGGGGTCCTCGGAGAACGTCTCGCAGCCCGGCCTGCCGACGACCAGCCGGTCCACGTCAGCGCGCTGGGCCACCGGGAGCTGCTTGGTGAGGGCCTCGCGCAGGGCGGGGACCTCCTGGTGGGCGCCGTTCTCCGAGGTCAGCAGCTGACCGGTGCCGTGCGGCAGATCGGCGACGTACTCGTGCCGGGCCTGGATGTCACTGCTGTGCTGGTACGTGGCCACCGCCACGGTGCCGGCGACGGCGGCCAGGACCGCGGCGACGGCGGGCGCCGTACGGCCCCGGTTGCGCACGGCGTCGCGCAGCGCGAGCCGCGGGGACAGCGGCAGCCAGCGCCCGAGCCGCCCGAAGGCGCCGACCAGGACCGGGGTGAGGGCGACGATGCCGAGCTCGGCCAGTGCGCTGCCGCCCGCGACGACGGCGGCGCCCATGTCCGACACGCTGCCGTACAGGGCGACCCCGGCGCCGACGGCGACGGCGACCAGGCCGGCGACCGGCAGCACCCGGTTGGAGCGGCGCACACCGCGGCGGCCGGTCAGCGAGGCCAGGACCGTCTGCCGGGAGGCGGTCACCGCGGGGACGATCGCGGACAGCAGTCCGGTCACCACGGCGAGCAGGGCGATGCCGGCCAGTTCCAGCGGACGGAAGTCGAGGCCGCCGAAGCGGTTGCCGAGTTGCTCTTCCAGGACCGGCTGGAGGACGACGGTCAGGGTGATGCCGATCGTGGTGCCGCAGACGGCGGCCGCGGCGCCGATGACCAGGCCGCCGGAGAGCACGATGGAACGGATGTGGCGGCGGTCGCCGCCGTTGGCGCCGACCAGGCCGAGCTGGCGACGTGAGCGGCGGGCGCCGACCGCGAAGGCCGGTCCGGCGAGCAGGCAGATCTCCAGCATGGCGAGGCCCACGATCGTGGCCAGGATGGCCATTTCGGTGGCGCCGCCGGCGCTGCGCTCGAACTGTGCCTTGGGTTCCTGCCGGTAGAGGGGGACGTCGGCGTCGGCGGGCGGATGGTTGGCGACGGCACGGGAGACGACGACCAGGGACTTGGCGTTGGCCGCCTGGACCATGTTCCACGTGAAACCGTCACCGCCCACCGTGACCAGGTAGGAGTCCTCCGGGAGCACTCCGACGCCCCGGGAGGCCCGGAGCGCCTTGTCGAGCGGGGCGATCAGGCTGCCGGGCGGGGCGGCGATCTGGTCCCTCTTGAGGTCGTTCGGCAGCTCGTACGCGCCGACGATCTTGTAGGCGGAGGCGGCGCCGCGCGGGGTGACGGACGAGCCGACGTACAGGCCGGAGTTCTCCAGGAAGGCGTTGGTCGCGACGATCTCGCCCGCCCGCTCGGGCAGTCGGCCCCGGTCGAGTGTGAACAGGCCCTTCGCCAGCGGGTCGTGCAGGTCGATCTCGCGCAGATCAGTGTCGAGCAGGCCGTGCTTGGTGCGGACCTTGCCGTAGCCGCCGGTGTCCTTCAGGATCCGGGTCCCGGGCGGGAGCGCGGCGGCCACCTGGTCCAGGGACTCCTCCGGCGGTTTCGACGGGGTGTTTGCGTCGTCGAAGCCGCCGACGGGCACGTAGTGCGATCCGTCGGGCACCTGGTAGACCGGCCTGCCCGCGTGCGAGGTGCTGATCCGGGCGTCGGAGGCGCCGACCTGGCGGCTGACGGCCTGGTCGGGGGAGAGTTCGGCGCTGCGCAGGGTGAGGTCGGCGGCGCTCACGCCGACGATCGGCAGGGCGATCATCGCGAGGACCAGGGAGCTGCGGCCCTTGGCGCGCCAGGCGTCCCGGCGCGCGATGCGCACGGCGGCGACCCAGGAGTGGTACCAGCCCTGGAGTGAGGAGGTCACTGGATGCCCGCCTGCCCGGAGAGGAGGGAGTCGGCGTGGCTGCGCAGGGTCTCGTCGACCACGCTGCCGTCGCGGAGGAACACCACGCGGTCTGCCCACGCGGCGAACCGCGGCTCGTGGGTGACGAGGACCCCGGCCGCGCCCGCGTCGCAGCGGGAGCGCAGCAGACCGAGGACGGATTCGCCGGTCTCGGAGTCGAGGGCGCCCGTCGGCTCGTCGGCGAGGACGAGGCGCCGGTCGCCGACCAGGGCGCGGGCGATGGCGACGCGCTGCTGCTGACCGCCGGACATCTCGTCGGGGAAGCGGTCGGCGAGGACGCCCAGGTTCATCTCCGCCAGCGCCGCGAGGGCCGCGACGCGGGCCTTGCGGGCCGAGGTGCCGTCCAGTTCGAGCGGCAGGGCCACGTTCTCGGCGGCGGTGAGGGCCGGGATGAGGTTGTAGTCCTGGAAGACGTAGCCGATGCTGCGGCGGCGCAGCGAGGCGAGCTGCTTGCGGCTCGCGGTGGTGATGTCGGTGCCCTCGACCAGCACCCGGCCGCTGCTGGGGGTGTCGAGGCCGCCGGCGAGGGTCAGCAGCGTGGACTTGCCGGAGCCGGAAGGGCCCATGACGGCGACGAGTTCGCCGGGGTGGACGGCGAGGTCGATGCCGCGCAGGGCGTGCACTTCGGTGGCACCGCTGCCGTGGGTGCGGACGAGCCGCTCCAACTGCAGGACGGGTTGCCGGGTCTGGTGCCGGTCGGACATGAGGGTTCCCCCCTGGAACGTGGTTCAGGCGCGCCGCGTACGGGCGGTGCGGGGCCGGTCGGTGGTGGTCGGGGCCGGGGCGTCGTCGGCGGCGGCCTGGGGCGGTTCGGGCGCGGCGGCTCTCCGGTCGGCCGTCAGGGAGAGCCGGACGAGCCGGGCTTCGCAGTGGTCGAGCCAGCGCGCCTCGGCCTCGGTCTGGAAGATCAGCTGTTCCAGGACGAGCAGCCAGGCGACGTCGTCGCGTTCGCGGGCCTGCCCGCTCTCCAGCGCGGCGAGCGCGGTGGCCTTGAGCCGGGTGTAGTCCTGCATCGCGCGGATCGTGGCGTGCCGCTGGGACTGGATGACGGCGCGGATGTCCACGCCCGTGGATCCCACGGCCATGGCGAGTTTGATGGCCAGCTCGTCCCGGGGCGGATTCGCCCGGTCGACGGGGCGCTCGTACCACTCGCGCAGTTCGGCGCGCCCGGTGTCGGTGATGGCGTAGAGCGTGTGTCCCGCGGCGTCCTCGCCGTCGGGTGCGACGAGGCCGTCGCGTTCGAGCCGGGCGAGGGTCGTGTAGACCTGCCCGACGTTGAGGGGCCAGGTGGAGCCGGTCCGGGATTCGAACTCGGTGCGCAGCTGGGAGCCGTACCGAGGACCCCGTTCCAGGAGGGCGAGCAGCCCATGACGGATCGACATACTCGGTATGTATACCGAGTATGTTCACGCTCGGCAACCATCGCCGGGCCGGTTCCGGGAAGCGGGACGGGCCTACGCGCTCCGCCGCAGCCGTACGCCCAGATAGCCCAGACCCAGCCCCATCAGGGCGAATCCGGTGCCCAGCGGCAGTATGTGCGCGGCCAGGTCCGCGGCGCGGTCGTTCGGCTCGGTACCGAGCGCGCTGACGGCGTCACGCACTGTCGGGTCGGCGGCCGGGGGCTGCGACACCGTCGGCGGGGGCGCGGAGGGCGGCGCCGGCGGCGGCACGGGTTCGGTGCGCGGGCGCACCGGCAGTGGCCGGGAGGCGATGAGCAGCTCGGGGTCGGCGGGCTCACCGGCCGGCCGGCCGGGCCGCTCGCGGCCCACCCCGGCGGCGCTCCCCGCCAGCTCCTCGCGGGGACCGCCGTCCTCGTCGGCCTCCTCGGCGGTGGTGCGCGCCGCGGCCGACGGGGCCGACGGGACGTACCCCGGCCGGGCGGCGTGCGCCGCGCCCCCGCCGGTCCGGTGGGCGGGGGTGAGCGGTCCGGCGTACGCGGAGGCGGCGGGCGTGAGGGCGGCCGCGGTCAGCGCGGCGCAGGCCAGCCAGCGCGACGGGCGGAAGCCTTGGATCACGGGGAGCCCCTCCCGTCCCGAGCGGCCGGCGTGCTCGCCGGAGCCGGCGAGATGCGCTCAGATTTACATAGTGGGGCAAAACCGGCATCCCGGACGCCCTGTCGGGTGCCCGGGATGCCGGTGTGTTGTGAAGGCCGGTGTGTCGTGCCGGCCGCGCCGTAAATCCTTCGGCCGCTCCGGCTACTCCGGATTGCCGGTGGACACGGTGAGCGTGTACTCCGTGCCCTCCTTGTTGATCTTCTCGCCGGCGGCCGGGGACTGGACCAGCACCGTGTCCTTGCCGTACACGGCCTCGTCCTTGGGGATGATCGTGTACTTGCCGCCCGAGGCCTGGATGCAGGCCTTCACCGACAGCAGGTTCTTGTACTTGAGGTCCGGCGCCGAGTACTTGCCGGCCTCGCTGTAGTGCTTCACCGGCTCCGAGCACTTCTTCGGGTCGATCGTGCGCGAGACGTCGGGCCCCTTGAACCCGGCCTTCGCGGACGCGGACGCCGAGGTGCCCGGATCAGCCGTGGTGCCGGTGCCGCCCTTCTCCTTGTCGTCCCCGTTCATCGAGATCGCCGCGATCAGGCCGCCCACGGCCAGCAGCGCCACCACGACCGCGCCCACGACCACCGGCGTGTTCCGCCTGCCGCCGCCGGAGCCGGACGGGCTCGCCGTGCCCGACGGGGAGATGACGTACGGGGGCGGGGTCTGCGGGGCGTACTGCTGCGGCGGCGGGGGCGTGTGCGGGTAGGCGTAGCCGCCGCCCTGCGCCGCGTGCGGCTGCGGGGCCGGCGCGGGCGCGTACGGGGTCGGCGTGGGGGTGTGCGGCGCCTGGTAGGGCTGCTGCACCGACGGCGGCGGGGCCTGGAGACCGGAGTCCACCGGCGGGAACACGGCCGAGGACACCCCCGCCCCGCTGCTCAGGGGCCCCTGGCCCTGCACGATGACCGGCGCGCCCGTCTGCCCGGAGCCCAGCACGCGCGCGACCTCGTCGCCCATCGCCGCGGCCGTGGGGAAACGCTCGTTCGGGTTCTTCTTCAGCGCGCGCGCCACCAGCGCGTCCATCGCCGGGGTCACCGACCGGTTGATGGAGGACGGCGCGACCGGCTCCTCCTGGACATGCGCGTAGGCGATGGCCAGCGGCGAGTCCGCGTCGAACGGGAGCCGCCCCGTCAGCAGCTGGAACAGCATGATGCCGACCGAGTACAGGTCGGACCGGGCGTCGACGCCGCGGCCCAGGGCCTGTTCGGGCGAGAGGTACTGCGGGGTGCCGACGACCATGCCGGTCTGCGTCATCGAGGTGACCCCCGACTGCATGGCGCGGGCGATGCCGAAGTCCATCACCTTCACCACGCCGCGCTTGTTCACCATCACGTTGCCGGGCTTGATGTCGCGGTGGACGAGCCCCATCTCGTGGCTGGTCTCCAAGGCGGCCAGCACGTCGGCCGTCACCTTCAGCGCCTTGTCCGCCGGCATGGCGCCGTACTGCCGGATGTCCGCGTCGAGCACCGAGCCGAGCGGCTTGCCCTCCACGTACTCCATGACGATGTACGGCATCACGGCGCCGTCGTCCGGGCGGCCGCCGCCGAACGTCACTTCGCCCTCGCCGGTGTCGAAGACCGAGACGATGTTCGTGTGCGACAGTTTCGCTACAGCCTGGGCCTCGCGGCGGAAGCGCTCGCGGAAGGACTGCTCCCGGCCGAGGTCGCTGTGCAGGGTCTTGATGGCGACCTGCCGGTCGAGCGCCGAGTCGTACGCCAGGTACACGGAGGCCATGCCGCCCGCCCCCAGCAAGTCCCTTAGCTGGTAACGGCCACCGGCCAGAGAGCCGCCCGCGTACTGGCCCTGAGTGCCGTCCTGGCTCATGACTGTTGCTTCCCCTCGGGACGTGTCCCCGTGCCTCCGGCCGGGCACGGCTGGCGCCCAGTCTGCCCCAGGGCAAGCACACGTCAAGCCAGGTGCCCGTTCCGTGACCACACGTGCACAGGGTGGCCTTGTCCGAACGGCGACCGGTTCGGAGGCTGTAGCGTTCACCGGAGAACCACAGAAGAGGACTACCGCGCAGCGGCGGCCGAGAGAGACGACGGCGAGGACTGATGGCACCCGAACCCGAGGGAAACGGCGCCGGGATGACCGACGGTCCTGAGCACTGGGGCGACGGCGGCCTGGTAGGCGACGGCCGTTACCGGATGACGCACCGGCTGGGCCGCGGCGGTATGGCGGAGGTCTTCGCAGCCGAGGACGTGCGCCTGGGCCGCACCGTCGCCGTGAAGCTGCTGCGCGCCGACCTGGCCGAGGACCCGGTGTCCAAGGCCCGCTTCACGCGCGAGGCGCAGTCCGTCGCCGGACTCAACCACCACGCCGTCGTCGCCGTGTACGACTCGGGCGAGGACCGCGTCGGTCCGAACACCGTCCCGTACATCGTCATGGAGCTGGTCGAGGGCCGCACCATCCGCGATCTGCTGATCAGCGCCGAGGCCCCGGGGCCGGAGCAGGCGCTCATCATCGTCTCGGGCGTGCTCGAGGCCCTCGCCTACTCGCACCAGCACGGCATCGTCCACCGCGACATCAAGCCCGCGAACGTGATCATCACCGATGCCGGCGCCGTGAAGGTGATGGACTTCGGCATCGCCCGCGCCCTGCACGGCGGGCAGGCGACGATGACCCAGACCGGCATGGTCATGGGCACCCCGCAGTACCTGTCGCCCGAACAGGCCCTCGGCAAGGCCGTGGACCACCGCAGCGACCTGTACGCGACCGGCTGCCTGCTCTACGAACTCCTCGCGCTGCGCCCCCCGTTCACCGGCGAGACCCCGCTCTCCGTGGTCTACCAGCACGTCCAGGACGCGCCGGTGCCGCCCTCGCAGCTGCCGGAGGGCCACCACATCCCGCAGGAGCTCGACGGCCTCGTCATGCGCTCCCTCGCCAAGGACCCGGACGACCGGTTCCAGAGCGCCGAGGAGATGCGCGGGCTGGTCCAGTACGCGCTCCAGATGCTGCACGACCAGGGGGCGAACACCGGTACCTGGAACACCGGCCCGGTCACCATGTCGCTGCCGCACGGGCGCGGCGGCGTCGCCGCCACCACGGCCATGCCGCCCGTGGGCGGGGGCGGCGGCGGGCAGCGGTACGTCTCGAACGCCTCGACCTCGCAGTTCCAGCAGCCGATGGTGCCGCCGCTGAACCCGGACGACGGCACGGCCTTCCCCGGCGCACCCGGAGGCCAGGGCGGGCACAGCGGCGGGTACGAGGTCTACGACGACCGGGGCGGCAGCGGCGGCCGCTGGAAGATGTGGCTGTTCGCGGTGCTCGCGATCGTCGCGATCGCGGGCGGCGTGGCCTACGCCGTCAACGGCGTGGGCGGCGGTGGTGGAAAGGGCGGCGAGAAGCAGGATCCGGGGACGAGCCAGACCACGCCCAGCGTCAAGCCGAGCGCGTCGGACTCGCCGAACAACCCCACGCAATCGCGCCAGCCCACGGACAACACGCCGACGAACAACGACAACGTGCCGGCGCCGACCCGCAGCCGGACGCAGACCGTCAGCCAGTCGCCGTCGGCGACCGCGACGCAGTCGCCGACCGCGACGGCGACCAGGACGGCCACGGCGACGGCGACCGCCACGCCGACCAAGAGCGCTCCCGTCACCACGCAGCCGACCAAGACCCCGCCGCCGCCGGGACCCGAGAGCGCTGAGTGAGTACGGGGACGGGCCCGGCGGAATCGGATTCCGCCGGGCCCGTTCTCATGGGCGCCCCGTCAGAAGGCGCTCCCGCACAGCCGTTCGGGATTCCCGTTCCGGTGAACCGCACCGACCGGAGCGGAGCGTCCGGGAATTGGAATTGTCGGCTCCGTACGCCCCTGGTAGGCCTTCTAGCGCTTCTCGGCCTGCAGGCGGGCCACATAGGCGGCGGCCTGGGAGCGGCGCTCCATGCCCAGCTTGGAGAGCAGGCTGGAGACGTAGTTCTTGATCGTCTTCTCCGCCAGGTGCAGGCGCTCGCCGATCACGCGGTTGGTCAGGCCTTCCCCGATCAGGTCGAGGATTTTCCGCTCCTGCTCGGTGAGGTTGGCGAGCCGGTCGTCGCCCTGGCCGCTCTTGCCGTCCCGCAGCCGCTCCAGTACGCGGGCGGTGGCGACCGGGTCCAGCAGCGACTTGCCGGCGGCGACGTCACGCACGGCACTGAGCAGCTCGTTCCCCCGGATCGCCTTGAGCACATAGCCCGAGGCGCCGGCCATGATCGCGTCGAAGAGCGCCTCGTCGTCGGCGAACGAGGTCAGCATCAGGCACTTGACGTCCTCGTCCTGGGAGCGCACCTCGCGGCACACCTCCACGCCGCTGCCGTCCGGCAGCCTGACGTCGAGAACGGCCACGTCGGGGCGGGTGGCGGGAATACGGACCAGGGCATCGGCGGCCGTACCGGCCTCTCCGACGATCTCGATGTCCTCCTCGACCGAGAGCAGCTCGTGGACGCCCCGACGGACCACTTCGTGGTCGTCCAGGAGGAATACCTTGATTTTTCCGTCTTCGCGCACGAAGTCAGTTTCACACACTCACCCCTTCCCTGCCGGAGTTACCCGGGATAACGTGCCGTTGTTCCCGGCCCCTGCAAGGCTGTGACCAGTGGTTGTTCCCGCCGCTGCGGATTTACTTGGAAATCCAAGCAAAAACGCAGGTCAAACGGGGTTTCGCAGTTATGCGGCGCACTGGGTAACGTGCATTGCGCAGGGCACTCGCCGGGACGCCTGTCACGCCTGAATCCCGTACGCGACGCGCACCCACCCCGTGCGCTCGTTACGGATGCAGGTGAGCCGCACTGGACCCCGGAGAACCCGGGTGCCGGACCGACGGAGGAGCACAAGTGACCGTGGAGAGCACTGCCGCGCGCAAGCCGCGACGCAGCAGCGGCACCAAGCGGGCGGCAGGTGCGGCGAGCGCCGCCAAGCCCGCCGCTGCCACCGCGCAGACGCAGGACGCTGAACCTCAGCTCGTACAGCTGCTGACGCCCGAAGGGGACCGCGTCGACAACGCGGAGAACGCCGAGTTCGCCCCCTTCGTCGCAGACATCACCACCGAGGACCTGCGCGGCCTGTACCGCGACATGGTCATGACCCGCCGCTTCGACGGTGAGGCGACCGCCCTGCAGCGTCAGGGCGAGCTGGGCCTGTGGGCCTCGCTCCTCGGCCAGGAGGCCGCGCAGATCGGCTCCGGCCGGGCGCTGAACGACGCGGACTACGTGTTCCCGACCTACCGTGAGCACGGTGTGGCCTGGTGCCGCGGGGTCGACCCGACCAACCTGCTCGGCATGTTCCGCGGTGTGAACCACGGCGGCTGGGACCCGAACCTGAACAACTTCCACCTCTACACGATCGTCATCGGCTCGCAGACGCTCCACGCGACCGGTTACGCGATGGGCGTGGCCAAGGACGGCGCCGACGCGGCCGTGATCGCCTACTTCGGCGACGGCGCGTCCAGCCAGGGCGACGTGATGGAGGCCTTCAACTTCTCCGCCGTCTACAACTCCCCCGTGGTGTTCTTCTGCCAGAACAACCAGTGGGCGATCTCCGAGCCGACCGAGCGCCAGATGCGCGTGCCGCTCTACCAGCGCGCGCAGGGCTTCGGCTTCCCCGGCGTCCGCGTCGACGGCAACGACGTGCTGGCCTGCCTGGCCGTGACCCGCTGGGCGCTGGACCGGGCGCGCCGCGGCGAGGGCCCGACCCTGGTCGAGGCGTTCACGTACCGCATGGGCGCGCACACCACCTCCGACGACCCGACGAAGTACCGGCGGGACGAGGAGCGGGCGGCCTGGGAGTCCAAGGACCCCATCCAGCGCCTGAAGGCCCACCTGCTGGCCACCGGGGGCGCCGACGAGGCGTTCTTCGAGGAGCTGGAGGCCGAGAGCGAGGCCATGGGCAAGCGCGTGCGCGAGGCCGTGCGCGCCATGCCCGACCCGGACACCATGGCGATCTTCGAGAACGTCTACGCGGACGGGCACGCGCTCGTCGACGAGGAGCGCGCCCAGTTCGCCGCCTACCTCGCGTCCTTCGAGGGTGGGGAGTGACCACCATGGCCATCGAGAAGATGTCGATCGCGAAGGCGCTCAACGAGTCGCTGCGCAAGGCCCTGGAGCAGGACCCGAAGGTCCTGATCATGGGTGAGGACGTCGGCAAGCTGGGCGGTGTCTTCCGGATCACCGACGGTCTGCAGAAGGACTTCGGCGAGGAGCGGGTCATCGACACCCCGCTCGCCGAGTCGGGCATCGTCGGTACCGCCATCGGCCTGGCCCTGCGCGGCTACCGGCCGGTCGTGGAGATCCAGTTCGACGGTTTCGTCTTCCCCGCGTACGACCAGATCGTCACGCAGCTCGCGAAGATGCACGCGCGCGCCCTGGGCAAGATCAAGATGCCGGTCGTCGTGCGCATCCCGTACGGCGGCGCCATCGGCGCGGTCGAGCACCACTCGGAGTCCCCGGAGGCGCTCTTCGCGCACGTCGCGGGCCTGAAGGTGGTCTCCCCGTCGAACGCCTCCGACGCCTACTGGATGCTCCAGCAGGCGATCCTCAGCGACGACCCGGTGATCTTCTTCGAGCCGAAGCGCCGCTACTGGGACAAGGGCGAGGTCGACACCGAGGCCATCCCCGGCGAGCTGCACAAGTCGCGTGTGGTGCGCGAGGGCGCCGACCTCACCCTGGCCGCCTACGGCCCGATGGTGAAGGTCTGCCTGGAGGCGGCGGCCGCGGCCGCCGAGGAGGGGAAGTCGGTCGAGGTCCTGGACCTGCGCTCGATGTCCCCGGTCGACTTCGACGGGATCCAGGCGTCGGTGGAGAGGACCCGCCGGCTCGTGGTCGTCCACGAGGCGCCGGTCTTCCTCGGCGTGGGTTCGGAGATCGCCGCCCGCATCACCGAGCGGTGCTTCTACCACCTGGAGGCGCCGGTGCTGCGCGTGGGCGGTTTCCACGCCCCGTACCCGCCGGCCCGCCTGGAGGACGAGTACCTGCCGGGCCTGGACCGGGTGCTCGACGCCGTCGACCGTTCGCTGGCGTACTGAGGAGCCACGTTCCATGACCATCCGCGAATTCAAGATGCCCGACGTGGGCGAGGGCCTCACCGAGGCCGAGATCCTCAAGTGGTACGTCCAGCCCGGTGACACGGTCACCGACGGCCAGGTCGTCTGCGAGGTCGAGACGGCCAAGGCCGCCGTCGAGCTGCCGATCCCGTTCGACGGCACCGTGCACGCGCTCCTCTTCGAGGAGGGCACCACGGTCGACGTCGGCCAGGTGATCATCTCGGTGCAGACCGCAGGCGCCGCCGCCGACGCCCCGGTCCAGGAGGCCGCCGCGCCCGTCGCCGACGCCGCCCCGGCGGCTCCGGCTCCGGCCGCCGAGGAGCCCGTCGCCGAGGCCCGCCAGCCCGTGCTGGTCGGCTACGGCGTCTCCACCGCCTCCACCAAGCGCCGCCCGCGCAAGGCCCCGGCGGGCACGGCCGCGCAGAACGGCACGGCGGCCCCCGCCGCCGCTCCGGCCGCCGCTCCGGTGCTCCCCGCGGTCCCGGCGCAGCCGGGCGGTGAGCGCCCGCTGGCCAAGCCGCCGGTGCGCAAGCTCGCCAAGGACCTCGGCATCGACCTGGCCTCGGTGGTACCCACCGGTGACGGCGGGGTCGTGACCCGGGAGGACGTCCACGCGGCGGCCGCCGCGGCGATCGCCCCGCAGGCCGCGCCCGCGGCGGCGCCCGTCGCGCCGCAGGCCCAGGTCCCGGCCCCGGTGGCCGAGGCCGCCGCCGCCCCGGCGGTCGAGCCGTCGGCGCGGGAGACCCGTATCCCCGTCAAGGGCGTCCGCAAGGTCACCGCCCAGGCCATGGTCGGCTCGGCCTTCACCGCGCCGCACGTCACCGAGTTCATCACCCTCGACGTGACCCGCACGATGAAGCTGGTCCAGGAGCTCAAGGACGACCCGGACCTCGCGGGCTTGCGGATCAACCCGCTGCTCCTGATCGCGAAGGCCGTCCTGGTCGCCATCCGCCGCAACCCGGACGTCAACGCGTCCTGGGACGAGGCGGCCCAGGAGATCGTGCTCAAGCACTACGTCAACCTGGGTATCGCGGCGGCCACCCCCCGCGGGCTGATCGTCCCGAACATCAAGGACGCGCACGCCAAGACCCTGGGCGAGCTGTCGGAGTCCCTGTCCTCGCTGGTCGCCACGGCCCGCGACGGCAAGACCTCCCCGGCGGACATGCAGAACGGCACGATCACCATCACCAACGTCGGCGTCTTCGGCGTCGACACCGGTACGCCCATCCTGAACCCGGGCGAGTCCGCGATCCTCGCGGTCGGTGCGATCAAGCTCCAGCCGTGGGTCCACAAGGGCAAGGTCAAGCCCCGCCAGGTCACCACGCTGGCGCTGTCCTTCGACCACCGTCTCATCGACGGCGAGCTCGGCTCCAAGTTCCTCGCCGACATCGCGGCGGTCCTGGAACACCCGCGCCGGCTGATCACCTGGTCGTAGCGGACACGAGCACGCAGCACGACACCGATGGCCGGTCTCCCCCGAGGAGACCGGCCATCGGCCGTTCCCGCGGGGAAAGCCCTGGCCGGCGCCGCAGGGTCGTGTGATCATCTGCGGATGATCTTCCGTGCCGCCACCGCAGGCCCCGCAGACCTGGACCGCGCCGTCGCCCATCCGGCCGACGGCCCCGTCCCCGCCCTGACCGCCGGGAGGATCCGCGAGGAGCTCGCCGCGAACCGGATCCGCCCCGAGTGGATCCGGACCGCCGAGGACGAGGACGGGCGGATCCTGGCCCGTGCCGTCTGGTGGGGCCGGGCCGACAGCGAGCAGCCGATCGCGCTGGACTGCCTCCAGGTCGCGGCCGGGGTGGCCGACCCGGCCGCGGTCGCCGCCGGCCTGCTGGACACCGGCCACTGCGCCTTCGGCGGGATACCCGGCTACAACATCTCCCTGCCCCGCGGCTGGCGGGACGACCCGGAGCTGGCCGCGGCGGTCGCCTGGCGCCGGGAGGCAGCGCACCGGACCGGGCTGACGCGCGAGATCGAGCGGCTGCGCTACGAGTGGACCCCGGCCGCCGGGACGGCGGAGCCCACCGGCCGGCTGGTCTTCCGCGAGGGCACCGACGAGGAGATGCTGGACGCGTTCGCCCGGCTCTCCCGCGGCAGCCTCGACCTGGCCACGCAGCACGAGCTGGAGCTGATGGACGCCGAGCAACTGGCCCGCGAGGACTTCGACTTCTACCTCGGCTGCCCCGGCGAGCGCTCCTGGTGGCGCCTGGCCCACCTGCCCGACGGCCGCCTCGCCGGTCTGGCCGTGCCCTCGGCGACGCCGTACCACCGCAACGTCGGCTACCTGGGCGTCGTACCGGAGCAGCGCGGCCGGGGCCTGATCGACGAGGTCCTCGCCGAGATCACCCGCTTCCACGCGGCGGCGGGCGCCGAGCGCATCACCGCGACCACGGACACCGTGAACCTGCCGATGGCCGCCGCCTTCGACCGGGCCGGCTACGAGGTCACCGAGATCCGCCTCGTACTGGAAGCGCCCGAGCGGTGAACCGAGCCGGCCTCGTCCCCGGCCCCCGGCCCTGCGCATGACGGGTCTCGCCGCCGGCCACCCCGATGGCGGCGACCTCGTACGCCCGGGCGCGGGCGGCGGCGGGCGCCTGCGGGTCACGGTGACCGGCCCCAGCCGCAGCCTGGGCTTCTCGGCCGCCGCCTCCGCCGTCACCCGCACGCGTATCCACCTCCAGGGCTCCTTGTGAGCACGGCCCGAACCTCCGGGAGGTAACCTGCCGCCCGGGGAAGGGGGCCGGGGTTGTCCATCGCCGAACTGCAGGTCTACTCGGTCGAGGAGGCCGACGTCACGGGTGGCGTGTGCGTGGTCCGCTGCATCGGCGGGACGGCCCGCACCGGGCAGGTCTACGCCGTCGGCGAGTCGCGGATGGGCCTGCGCCGCATCGAGCGGTACGGACGGGCCGTCGGCTCCTTCGACGCCGGACACACCGCGAAGGTCCACTTCACGGGCGCCATGGTCGCGCTGCTCTCCCGCGGGCAGGTGCTGACCTCGGTGCCGCCCGACGGGCACTCGCTGGAGGACCTGGAGGCCTGGCTGTCCACCGCCCCGCCGCTGGACGACGAACCCCACCCGCGGACCCTGCGGGTCCTGGCCGGCGTGCGGATGCGCGACGAGCGGCTGCCGGACGAGGTCCGGCTGCGCTGGGGCCGGGTCGCCCTGGCGGCCACCCACCGCTGCGCGGCGGCCGAAGCCATGCCGGAACTGGTCAAGGCGCCCGAAGTGGCCTGTGTACGGGGCTACTTGATCCAGCAGTTCGGCCCGGACCGCGGCGGCGACCCGGCGGCCCTGTGCCGGGAGCTGCTCGCGCTGATCGACCTGGCCCCGGCGCAGGCGGCGGCGCAGGGCCGCGTCTGGCGCGACCTCCCGCACCACCGCATCCGGCACCTGCGCCGCATCAAGTCCCTGATCCCCTGGCTGACGGCCGTCCGCCCCCACCTCGCGGACGGCGACCCGCTGTCGGCCTCGGTCGACGCCTGGACACAGGTCAGACCCCTCCTGCCGTAGGTGCGCGGGCCGGGGGTGCCTCAGTCCTGGCGGGCGGCGTTGCCGAGGACCTTGGCCGGGGTGATGCGGACGACCACGCGGACGTTCTCGGGCGGGGCGTCCTGGTACTCCTTGCCGGCGCCCGGGCCCATGTACTCCTCGGCGATCCGGACGGCCACCACCCGGCCGACGTCCTCGGTGACCGTGGCCGTGCCGCGGATCTCGGCGTAGAGGAAGGGGTTGGCCAGGTCGAAGACGGTCAGGCCGACCCGGCCGTCGCGGACGATGTTGCGCTCCTTGCGGCGGCCCTGCTCGGTGGAGATCAGCAGGTCGCCGCCGTCGCGGGTCACCCAGATCACCGAACTCTGCGGGCTCCCGTCGGGGTTGATGGTCGACAGGACGGCGGGGTGCGGCGCGTCGAGCAGGCCCCGCACGGTTTCGTTCAGCTCAACAGTCATGAAGCAGAGGCTAGTTGCGGGGCGGTGCGGGCCGCGGGCGGATTCCGGCCCGGGCCGCCGACTACCCGAGGTCGGTCATTTCCAGGGGATGTTGCGCCACGGGCTGGCGGGGTCGGTGGTCAGCGTGACGTGGGCGGCGAGGGCGCCCGTGTACCAGGTGCCGAACTCCTCCTCGTCGAAGTGCAGGCACCGGCCGAGCACATACCCGGCGGAGAACTCCTCCCACGAGCGGTACGTGCTGCGGGCCGACTCCCCGGCGCGCAGCACGGCCTTCTCCGCCTCGTGCAGGGTGCCGTAGCGGCATCCGATGCCCCAGCGGGCCATCTGGGAGGCGCGGCCGAGGTCCCAGGCCTCGACGGAGCGGACCCAGCCGTCCTCGGGGAGCAGTCCGTCGGCCCGGAAACGCTGTTCGTAGCGGGCTATCCGGCCGATGAGCCGCTTGACGCCGGCTATCTCCCCCTCGACCTCGGCGGCCGGGCGGGGCCGGGCGACGGTGACCCCCTCGGGGGTGAGCCGGGGCTCGGCGGCGCGTTCGGCGTTGCGGCGCATGCTCGCCTCGGCGGCGTGCCGCCAGTGCTCGACGTCCACGGGTCCCGCGAAGTCGGAGGCGAGGACGCGGCGCACGCGCAGCGCGAACTCCCAGACGGGGCTGACCACCGTGGTGTTCAGGAGCTCTTCGAGGGTGGCGAGCCAGTCGGCCCGGTCGGTGATGCCCCAGCTCTTCGCGACCCGGTGGCGCTCATGCTGGTAGCCGCTGCCGTGGTAGGCGAGGGCGTTCCAGAACTCGCCGTTCGTGACGGCGAGATGCGCGCCGACGGCGAGGCCGTGGGCGATGTCCCCGTGCAGGGGGCCGCCGGTGAAGAGGGCGTGGATCTTGCCGTCGGGCAGGCCGTAGCACGGCGCGGCGTCCGCGTGCGCGCGCCAGCGGGCCAGGTCGGCGGGGGTGGTGGTGAGGTAGGCCTCGGCGGGGGAGCCCGGATTCACGGCGAGGAAGGCGGGATCGCCGGCGGCCCACACCGTGGAGAACCATCCCAGGCTGCGGGACTCGAAGACCGTCTCGGGGGTGGGCGCGGGCAGCATGCCGGCGGTGCGGACGACGATCATGCGGTCCGGGGTGGGGTGGAAGAAGACCGACCCGGGGTGGGCGTCGGACTGCACCCGGGGCTGCACCAGGTAGAGCTGGGCGCGGGCGAGCACATCGAAGTACGCGGCCCAGTCGCCTGCGTTCTTGGCCTCGTACAGCTCTCTCTCGATGACGCTCGGCGCGATCCAGGTGCCCATACGGGGACCTTATACGGCCACCTCCGCGGGGAGACCGGCCCGTTCCGGCTCCCCCGGCGGGCGGGGCCGGGCGGGGGTGGGGGCACGCTCCCCTTGTGCCACCGCGCGACCGTGCGGACCCCCTTGACGGCCTTCGGCGGCGGAGGGACGCTCCCCGGATCTCTGATCCGAACGGTTGCAGCCGGGGGGCCGTCATGCCGCAGGAGTCTGTTCAATCGGTGGGGGAGTTGCGTGCGCAGCTGATCGCGCGGGGGGCGCGCTGGTCGGTGCTGGAGCACCTGGCCGACGAGGAGCCGGTACCGCGGCCCTCGCTCGGTCTGGAGCCCGGGGCGAACCTGACGCCCGCCGGGGCCGTGGGCCCGGTCGACCTGGCGGGGCTCATCGGGCACGCCAGCGGCAACCCGCACCTGACCCGGCGCCGGGCCGCCCACGGCCTGCTGGGCGCCGCGCCGCGGACGGCGGCGGGGGCCCGGCCGGCCGCCGTGGACTGGCGCAACCGCTGGGGCTGGCCGTGGATCACCAAGGTGAAGGACCAGAACCCGTGCGGTTCCTGCTGGGCCTTCGGCGCCGCCGGCCTGGTGGAGTCCATGGCCCGCATCGAGCACGACGTGTGGGCTAAGCGCTCCGAGGGGGACGTCCACGACGGTCTGCGCTTCAGCTGCGGCCAGGGCAGCAACCCGGAGACCGCCCTCGACTGGATCACGGCGAACGGCGGTCTCGCCGACCCGGACTGCTGGCCGTACAGCATCCCGCCGGCCGGGCTGCCGGCCGCCCGCCGCGACGCCTGGCGCGCCGAGTACACGCCCAGTTGGGACCGTTCCGGCCGGACCGTCCGGGTCACCGACTACGTCCGGCTCGGCGATGTCGAGCAGCAGAAAGTGTGGCTGGACACGGTCGGCCCGCTGACGGCCTGTTTCGACGTCTACGACGACTTCTTCGGCCTCGGCTCCGGCGTCTACCACCGTACGAGCGACCGTCTCGCGGGCGGCCACTGCGTCCTGGTCGTCGGCTACGACGACGCGGCGGGCTGCTGGCTGTTCAAGAACTCCTGGGGCACCGGCTACCACGTCGGCGGCTACGGCCGGATCGCCTACGGCGAGGTCAACATCGACTACTGGGCCAAGTGCGGCCTGCGCGGCACCAACCCCGACCCGTGGACCAAGCGCCGCCTGCACACCGGCAACGTCTACGAGAGCGGCAACGGCCGTGCCCACCGCAACTTCGAGCTCCTCGCCACCACCACGGGCGCCCGCCTCCAGCACTGGTGGCGCGAGGGCGACGCGCCCTTCGCGTGGGCCCGCGCGCGCACCTTCGCCCACGACGCCTCCGGCCAGCCGGCCTTCACCGGGACCACCTACAACCGCAACATGGAGTCCCTGCACGTGACCACGGGCGGCCGGCTGCGCCACTGGTACTACGAGCAGTCCGCCGGAGTGTGGCGCGACGGCGGTGCCTTCGGCCCGGGGGACGCCGCGATCGGATCCACCCCGGCGTTCATCCAGAGCGACTACGGCAAGCCCGGCAACTTCGAGGTGGTGGTCCGCACCGCCGACGGCCGCCTGAACCACTGGTGGCGGATCAACGGCGCCCCCTGGACCTGGAACGACGGCGGCCGCTTCGCCTCCGGCATCGCCCACTACGGCCCCGCGCTCGTCCAGACCCGCGCGCGCCACCTCGACCTCGTCGCCGCCCGGACCGACGGCCGCATGCAGCTGTGGTGGCGCGACGACCCGAACGGCTTCGTCTGGCGCGCCGGGGAGGTCTTCGGCAGCGGTACGCCCGCGATCTGCGCGCCCTGCCTGATCGAGGGGCAGTACGGGGCCGCCGACGAGGACACCGCCGGGAACTACGAGCTGTGTGTGGCGGTGGCCGGAGGGCAGGTGGAGCACTGGTGGCGCGGCAACGCGGGCGGCTCCCCGTGGCGGCGCAGCGCGGTCTTCGGCCACGACGTCGCCGCGGTCACCGGGATGCTCCAGGGCAGCTTCGGGTTCAACCTGGAAGTCGTCGTCCTGCGCACCGACCGCCGCCTCCAGCACTACTGGCGCGACGGCGCGGGCTGGCACGAAGGGCCGGTGATCGGCCCCGTCTGAGAGGACCGGGCGGCCGTGGAGGTACGCAGGGTCGTGCTGCGCCCCGGTGAGACGTACGCGGTACGGCTCACCGGGCGGGGCGCGCGCGGGTACGTGTGGACCTGGCGGGTCACGGGGGACGCGGACGTGGTGTCGGTGGCGCCGGGGCCGCGGCCGGCCTCCCCCGGCGCCGCCCCGGGCGCCGCGGTGGAGCTGAGCTACGTCGTCAGAGCCCGGCCTCCGGGCGGGGGCCGGGCCAGGATCCGCTTCGCGCAGGTACGGCCGCCCTACCCGGACGAGGCGCCGTACGACGAGTACGTGCTCGACGTCGAGGTCACACCGGGCGAGGTCACGCCGGGCGGCGGGGTCACGCCGGGGAGCGGCGGCGCGGGCTGAGGACCTTGTGCTGCAGGGCCTCCAGGGGGCCGCGGTCGAAGCGGCGCAGCCACAGCCGGGACCCGGCGGTCAGCACCAGGCTCACGCCCGCCCACAGGCCCATCACCCACCAGGGGCCGCTGCCGCCGAGCCGGTCGGCGAGGCCCAGCCCGATGCCGTAGCAGAGCAGCATGCACAGCAGGTTCTGGGCGACGTAGCAGGACAGCGCGGTGCGGCCGACGGAGCCGAGGGCGCGGGTCGCGGTCGCCGGGATCCACAGCCGGTCCAGGGCGATGCCGATCAGGCCCACGTAGCCGAGGGCGAGCAGCGGCGCGGCGCCGTAGCGGCCCAGGAGGAAGAAGTCGTCGCCGCCGAGGGTGGCCGCGGCGTTCAGCGGGAGCCCGAGGCCCAGGCCCCAGGCGGCCAGCCGGGTGCGGATGCTGCGGCCTTCGGCGGTGTCGGTGAAGGCGCCGGCGCGGTGCAGCCGTACGCCGAGGAGGAAGAGGAAGACCAGCAGCGCGAAGGAGAAGACGGGCTCGATGCGCAGGGCGACGGCGTTCTCCAGGCGGAAGGCGACCTGGGCCGGGTAACCGCCGTGGGCGTACAGCTCGGCGGCGGCCGCCTCGGGCCCGTCCGGCGCGGAGCCGGCCGTGGCCGTCGAGGCCAGGGTCGCCAGGGCGACCAGCGACAGGTGCACGCCGGCGGCCGTCCACAGGGCCACGCGGCGCACCTTCTCCGAGCGGGCCAGCAGCCAGGCCACGAGCAGGGCGGTCACGGCGTACCCCATCAGCACGTCCCAGGCGAAGACGAGGACGAAGTGGACGGTGCCCTCGACGAAGAGGAAGGCGGCGCGCTTCGGGTAGCGGCCGGGCCACCGTTCGCCGCGGCGGGCGGCGGAGTCGTACTGGATGGCCAGGCCGACCCCGAAGAGCACCGTGAGCAGGGCGAGGAACTTGCCGTCGGCGAGGAAACGGAAGACGGCTTCGGCGACGTTCGCCGCGGAGGGGTCCGCGATCGGGTCGGGTGCCCCCAGCCCGCCCTGGAGCACGCTCCACTCCGAGCCGGGGGAGGCGAAGATCCAGACGTTGGTCATGAGGGTGCCGAGGATGGCGGCGCCGCGCAGGACGTCCAGGAGGGGGAGCCGGGTGGTCGTACGGACCACCGGGGCGAGTGTGTCGGCCATGACTTCAGGCTCCCGGCGCACCGGGCCGGGTACGTCGTGCGGGCGGACGAAGGCGCGGTACATCCTTCGGTGCAGGCGGGCGCGGGCGAGGTCGGAGAAGCCCCCGGAGCGCCTCCTGCCACGGGACGACGCGAGGTGGCGGGAGTCCTGCCGCGGGGCGGGGACGTGCCGGTCCCGGGGGCCGGCCCGGTCCACATCCCGGACCGGCCCCGGGTTGCACCCCTGTTGTATCTATGCTGTGCGCATGCCTGCCGCCACCAGCCCCGCGACCGCCGCCGACCGCGTCTACAGCCACGTCAAGCACGGGGTGCTCGACCGGCGCTACGAGGGCGGCATCCTCCTCACCGAGGGCGAACTCGCCGAAGCGGTGGGGGTGTCGCGCACTCCGGTCCGCGAGGCGCTGCTGCGCCTGGAGACCGAGGGGCTGCTGAAGCTGTACCCGAAGAAGGGCGCCCTGGTCCTGCCGGTCTCCGCGCAGGAGATCAACGACGTCCTCGAAACCAGGCTGCTGGTCGAGGAGTTCACCGTACGCAGGGCCGTGCCCGCGCCGCCCGGTCTGCTGGACCGGCTCGAAGAGCTGCTCGGCGAACAGCGCCGGCACGCCGCCGCGGGCGACCTCGCCGCGATGATGGCGGCGGACCGCGGCTTCCACGCCGAGATCGTGCGCAGCGCCGGGAACCAGATCCTGTGCCGCCTCTACGACCAACTCCGCGACCGGCAGCTGCGGATGGGCGTGGCCCTGCTGCACGCCCACCCCGACCGGCTGGAGCGGACCCTGGCCGAGCACGCCGAGATCCTGGACGCGCTGCGGGCCGGGGACGCCGTCGCGGCCGCCGCCGCGGTCCGCGGGCACATCGGCCGGGTCGAGTCGCTGGTGCGGGGGCCGGGCCTGTGAGCGCCGGGCCGACGGGCGCCGCGCCGGCGGGCGGCACCGCGGCGGCTAGGGGCGCCGGGCCGGAGGATCCGCCGGGCGGCGGGAAGGCCGTCGTCGTCTGGTGCATCGGCGTCGCCGTCTACTTCGTGGCGGTGATCTTCCGTACCAGCCTGGGGGTCGCCGGTCTCGAAGCGGCGGACCGCTTCCACGTGGGTGCCTCCGCCCTCGCCTCCTTCTCCCTGCTCCAGCTCCTCGTCTACGCGGGCATGCAGGTCCCCGTCGGCCTGATGGTGGACCGGCTCGGCACCAGGAGGGTGCTGACGCTGGGCGCGGTGCTCTTCACCACCGGTCAGCTCGGCTTCGCGCTCTCCCCCTCCTACGAGATGGCGCTCGCCGCCCGCGCGCTGCTGGGCTGCGGCGACGCGATGACCTTCATCTCCGTGCTGCGGCTCGGCACCCGCTGGTTCCCGGCCCGGCGCGGGCCGCTGATGGCGCAGCTGGCCGGGCTGGTCGGCATGGCGGGCAACCTCGTCTCCACGCTCGTCCTCGCGCCCGTGCTGCACGGGATCGGCTGGACCGCGGCCTTCGCCGGCAGCGCGGCGGCCGGGCTGGTGGTGCTGGTGCCGCTGGTGCTGTTCCTGCGCGACCACCCGGAGGGACACGAGCCGGCGCCGCGGGCGCGGACCGGCGGTGCGGGCTTCGTGCGCCGCCAGATCAAGGAGTCCTGGAGCGAACCCGGTACCCGGCTCGGGCTGTGGGTGCACTTCACCACGCAGTTCCCCGCGATGGTGTTCCTGCTGCTGTGGGGCATGCCCTTCCTGATCGAGGCGCAGGGACTGACCCGGAGCACCGCGGGCGGGCTGCTGACGCTGGTCGTCGCCTCGAACATGGCGCTCGGGCTGGTCTACGGCCAGATCATCGGCCGCCGGCAGGCCGCGCGGATACCCCTCGCCCTGGGGACGGTCGGCCTCACGGCCCTGCTGTGGGGTGCGGTCCTCGCGTACCCGGGCGGACACGCCCCGATGTGGCTGCTGGTCACCCTGTGCCTGGTGCTGGGCGGCTGCGGCCCCGCGTCGATGATCGGCTTCGACTTCGCCCGCCCGGCCAACCCTCCCGAACGTCAGGGGACCGCCTCCGGGATCACCAACATGGGCGGTTTCATCGCCTCCATGACCACCCTGCTGACGGTGGGCCTCCTGCTGGACGCCACCGGCGACGACTACCGCATCGCCTTCTCGACGGTCTTCGTGCTCCAAGCGCTCGGCGTCAGCCGGATCCTCGGCCTGCGGCGGCGCGCACTGGCCCGCGAGGCGGACCGCAGCCGCGCCACGGCCCCGGCCCGGCCGACCGCACCGGTGACCGGTGCGGCGGCCTCGCGGGTGCCCGGCCCGGGGACGCAGCCGCAGCCGCGCCCCACCGCATGTCCCCTGCCGGAAACAGCTGGGCGCGAGACGCCGTAGGCCGCCGCCCACCGGAGCGGCGGCGGCGCGGCGGGGCGGGAGCGCCGGATCCGCCGCGCCGCCGCCGGGACCGCGGTGCTGCGCACCGCCTGACCGGCCCGCGCACGGCGTCACGGGGTCACGGCGTCACAGGGTTACGGGGTCACGGAGAACTGCGTCAGGATCGCCTCCGCCAGCTGTGCGTCACCCTCCACCTTCACCCGGTCGGCGACCGTGTGCGCCCGTACCCGGCCCGCCGCGAGCCGGACGTACGTCTCCCAGTCCAGGGTCAGCGTCACCGCCGGGCCCAGCGACGGGGACTTGTCCACCGTGCCGCGGCCGTCCGCGTCCACCCGTACCGTCCGCATGAACTCCAGCTGGCCGTGCACGTCGATCACCACCGCCGAGTTCGCCGGGGCCCCCGCGCGCTTCGCCACCACCTTCGGCAGCCCGGCCAGCAGGATGTCCTGCGCCACGTACGCGCCCGGGGAGTCCCAGTTCCCCGGCGCCCCGAGCGCCCACCGCAGGTCCTGCTCGTGGATCCACACGTCGAACGCCCTCAGCCGCAGCGCGTGTTCCAGGGTCACCTGGTCGCCCAGCGGCCCCCGCACCATGGTGTCCGGATCCCGCTTCTCGTTGCGCAGCTGCCGCGCGCGGCGGATGACGGTGTACTCCAGCTCCGAGGTCATCTCCGGTGCGGTGTGGTGGCGCCGCACGTCGACCTGCACCTCCATGTACCGGCTGAACTCGTCCACCACGTGGCGCAGGTCCCGGGCCACGGTGTGGATCGGCCGGGGGTCCCCGAGCTGCTCGCACTCGATGCCGATGATGTGGGAGACGACGTCACGGACCGACCAGCCCGGGCACGGCGTCGCCCGGTTCCACTCGCCCTCCGTCAGGGGGAGGACCAGCTCGGATATCGCCTCGATCGAGTGCGTCCACGCGTCGGCATAGGGCTGAAGACTGGGATGCGGATGGACGGTCAACGGGACCCCTCGCGGTGCTGTTCAGTGGCGTCGTTCAGTGGCGCGTTTCGGAAGCGGTGGACTCAGTTTCCAAAACTACGCTGCCTGTGAGCACCCCGGCAGTGCTTTCGTGTGACGATTCGTAGGCCCGAGTTGACGGCTTGAACGCCAGGACGGTGGTAGTGTGCGCGCCTCGCTGATCCAAATCGCGGTGAACGAGGGCGAGTCGGTATCTTCCCGACGCGCCCGCGTGGCCGATCTCGTACGGGAACAGGACGATTCCGATCTCGTCGTGCTGCCCGAGCTGTGGACGGTCGGCGCCTTCGCCTACGAGCAGTTCGAGACGGAGGCCGAGCCGCTGGACGGGCCGACCTACGAGGTCATGTCGAAGGCGGCGGCCGACGCCGGGGTCTGGCTGCACGCGGGCTCGGTCGTGGAGCGCGCGGGCGACGGCTCCCTCTACAACACCGCCCTGGTCCTCTCCCCGGCCGGCGAGCTGGCCGCCACCTACCGCAAGATCCACCGCTTCGGCTTCGACCAGGGCGAGGCGGTCCTCATGTCCGCCGGTGATTCGCTGACCACGGTGGAGCTGCCGGAGCAGACCCTCGGCATCGCCACCTGCTACGACCTGCGCTTCCCGGAGCTGTTCCGCGGCCTGGTCGACGCCGGGGCCACCACGATGATCGTCGCCGCCGGCTGGCCCGCGCGCCGCCGCGCGCACTGGACGCTGCTGAGCCGGGCGCGCGCCGTGGAGGACCAGTCGTACGTCCTGGCGTGCGGGCTGGCCGGTACCCACGCGGGCGTCGAACAGGCCGGGCACAGTCTGGTCGTGGACCCCTGGGGCGAGATCCTGGCGGAGGCGGGTCCCGGCGAGGAGGTCCTCACGGTGGACCTGGACCCGGCCAGGGTCGCCGAGACGCGCGCGCAGTTCCCGGCCCTCAAGGACCGCCGCCTGGGCCGCTGACGCCGACCCGATCGCGGGCAGCCGGTCAGCCGGACAGGGTCCAGAACCAGACCGCGAGAGCGGTCGGAACCGGGCACGCCACCGCGCCCAGGAGCAGCATCCGGGTGGACGCGGCCAGGTCACGGACCCGGGGTGCGCGGGCCAGGGCGGTGATCCCGGCGGCGCCCGCCGGGATCAGCAGGACCGGCAGGACCAGCCCGGCGGCGGGCTCCCCGGCCGCGGCGGTCCAGAGCAGCGCGATGCAGGCGAGGCCGCCGACCAGGCAGACCGAGAGGGCGGTGACCGTCCACAGCAGGGCGGCGAGCACGACGACGGCGGGCCGTTCCCTGCGGACGGGCCGCGCGGGCTGCGCGGGCTGCCACGGACCGTACAGGGCCGCGTGGGTGCTGGGGTTCACCGTGGGTTCCTTCCGTCGTGCCGTGGTCTTGTGCTGCCGCGGTCTCGTGGTCCCGCCGACGTCCACGATCCTCGCCGCCGGCCCGCCGCCGCGGCATGAGCGCGGATGCTCACTTCCCCCGGGCCGCGTACTCAGTCGCCCTCGATCCAGCCGTCGTCCCCGATGGTCAGTCGTCCCGGATGGCCAGCATTTTGTCCCGAACGAGGTATTTCATGCGGTCATCAGTGCCCGCGATAGGTTGCCCTCATGCCCCTGCTCTACGTGACCGACCTGGCGTACCCCGCTCGCGGCCGCCGCTACTGCGACGAGGACATATTCCTCACCTCGCGCCTGCGCGAGCACTTCGCTCTGGCCCTGTGCCACCCCGCCGACGCCCGCGCCCTGATGTCCGGCTTCGACGCCGTGATCGTCCGCAACAGCGGCCCGGTCCTGCACTACCAGGAGGAGTACGACGCCTTCCGTGCCGCCGCCCTGGCCGCCGGCACGCCCGTCTACAACCCCCTCACCGGCCGCGCCGACATGGCCGGCAAGCAGTACCTGCTCGACCTCACGGCCGCCGGCTACCCGGTCATCCCGACCGTCGACGACCCGGTCCGGCTCGGCGAGCTGCCGCAGGTGCCCGAGTACGTGGTCAAGCCGAAGCGGGGCGCCGACTCCATCGGCCTCACCTTCACCGCCACGCCCGACGGCCCGGCCGGGGACGTGCTGATCCAGCCGCGCATCGACTTCGCGTACGAGGTGTCCTTCTACTTCGTCGACGACACCTTCCAGTACGCGCTCCACGCCCCGGACCCGGCCCGCCGCTGGGAGCTGCGCCCGTACGAGCCGACGGGCGAGGACCTGGCCTTCGCCCGCTCCTTCGTCGAGTGGAACACCCTCTCCCACGGCATCCAGCGGGTGGACGCCTGCCGGGCCCCCTCCGGTGAACTGCTCCTCGTCGAGCTGGAGGACCTCAATCCGTACCTGTCCCTCGCCCTCGTCCCCGCAGGGGTCCAGGACGCCTTCGTCGCCTCGCTCGCCGGATCCCTGCGCTCCTTCCTCGGCTGATGTCAGTGCCGGGTGCCAGGCTCTGCGCATGGACACGCAGACGTTCTGGCAGTTGATCGAGACGGCGCGCGCGGACACGGCGGCGGACCCGGTGGCGGAGGGGGAAGCGGGCCAGGACGCGGAGCGGGACGCGGTGGCGCGGCGGGCCGCGGAGCTGCTCGCGGCCCGCCCGGAGGCGGAGATGCTCGCGGCCCAGCAGGTGCTGTGGGACCTGCTCGCCGAGTCCTACCGCAGCCCGCTCTGGGCCGCCGCCTACATGATCAACGGCGGCTGCTCGGACGACGGCTTCGACTACTTCCGCGGCTGGCTCCTCACCCAGGGCCGGGAGGTCTTCGACGCCGCCCTGGCAGCCCCGGACTCCCTCGCGGAGCACCCCGCGGTCCGCGAAGCGGCGGCGGAGGGCCTGGATCTGGAGGACGAGGAGGCGCTCTCGATCGCGTGGACCGCGTACGAGACCGCCACCGGCCGTGAACTCCCCTCGGACTCCTTCACGATCAGCTACCCGCCCCTGGACCCGGCCTGGGACTTCGACTTCGACGACGAGGCCGAGCTGGCCGCCCGGCTGCCGCGCCTGAGCGCCCTGTTCGGCGACGCGTAGTCCGGCTGCCGGCTGCCGAGCCGTGGGGCCGGCGGCCTGTCGGCCGCGGGCCGCCCGGCTACTCGTAGCGGTACAGCAGCGACTCGCGTTCCTGCCGGCGGACGTCCTCGATCGTCAGCCCGGGCATGTCCAGGTGGGAGAGCGTGACCTCGGCGGAGCTCGGGGCGGCGTCCTCGGCGAGCCACTGTCCGGGCTGCCACGCGCCGCTGCGCAGGAACGCCTTCGGGCAGTGCTGGTACGCCTCCTCGACGCCGACGACGATCGCGCTGCGCGGCGGTCTGCCGACGGCGGTCAGCTGCTCCAGCAGCCGCGGATCGGCGCTGATGCAGGCCCGGCCGTTCACGCGCAGCGTGGTGGCCCGGCCCGGGATGACGAAGATCAGCCCGGCCCGGCCCGTCTCCACGATGTTGTGGGCGGTGTCGAGCCGCTTGTTGCCGGTGGCGTCGGGGATCGCCAGGGTGAACTCGTCGAGGACGGCGACGAATCCGGGCGGCCCGCCCCGGGGCGTCACGTCGCATGTCCCCTCGGCCCCGGCGCTCGCGACGAACACCAGCGACGACCGTCCGATGACCGCGCGGGCGGCGTCGTGGATCCGGTCGACGCTCTTGCGGCGGGCCATCTCCCCCGGATCCTCGTACAGTTCGCGCAACTGCCCGGTGCTGCTTACGGCGTCGGCGTTCAGGGCCTCGAATGTCCGCCCGCTCGGCGGAGTGCTGTCCGTCACGCCCCCGCACGCTACCGGCTGGGGCGCGTCAAGGCCCGGTGAAGGCGCCGGCCCGGGCCGCCAGGGCGGCGGTGCGGGCGGCGGTGGCCGGGAGGTGCGGGTCCGGCGGCGTGCCCAGCAGGACCAGCTCGTGGTACACCGGCGCGGTCGCCGCGACCAGCAGCTCCCGGGACCGGGTGCCCGGCGGTAGTTCGCCCCGCTCCTCGGCGCGTACCGCGACCACCGCGCAGCGGGCGTACCGGTCCTCCCAGAAGGCCCGCAGTGCCCGCGCGGCCTGCGCCGAGCGGAACGACGCGGCGATCAGCGCCGTGGTCAGCGGGGGATCGGCGGCGACCCCGGCCAGGATCTCCTCGTTCAGCGCCGTCAGATCGCCCTCCAGCGTCCCGGTGTCGGCCGGCTCCCAGCCGTCGTCGCCCGCCGCGTCCAGGAGGTCGGCCAGCAGCCCGCCGATGTCCCGCCAGCGGCGGTAGACGGTGGTGCGGTGCACTCCGGCCCGTTCGGCCACGGCGTCGACGGTCAGTCCGTCGTACCCGTGCTCGACCAGCTGCGCTCCGGTGGCTTCGAGGACCTGGGCGCGGACCCGGGCGCTGCGTCCTCCCGGACGAGAACCGCTTGCGGAGGTGGTGGTTGGCATGTCAGCATTCTAACGCAACAGTCGTCGCTTTAGGGAGTCGTCTCGCACACCACCACCGGAACCACCCGGCCCGCCCGCCTCGCCCAGCTCACCCAGCTCAGCCTCCGCACCGTCACCAAGGCCTACGACGGCCGCCTCGTCCTCGACGCCGTCACCTGCTCCCTCACCCCCGGCGAGCGCACCGGGATCATCGGCGAGAACGGCTCGGGCAAGTCCACCCTGCTCCGCCTCCTGGCCGGCCTCGAAACCCCCGACCAGGGCACCGTCACCGTCCGGGCCCCCGGCGGCCTCGGCCACCTGGCCCAGGAGGAACACCTCCCCGGCCACCTCACCGTCCAGGACGTCATCGACCGCGGCCTTGACGACCTGCGCACCATCGAGGCCCGCATGCGCGTACTGGAACGGACCATGACCGAGGGCGACGAGAGCGGCCTGCCGGAGTACGGCGACCTCCTCACCGCCTTCGAACTGCGCGGTGGCTACGACGCCGACGCCCGGCTGGAGCGCGCCCTGCACGGCCTCGGCCTGGTCACGCTGGACCGCGACCGCCGCGTCGGCGGCCTCTCCGGCGGCGAACGGGTCCGGCTGCGCCTCGCCGCCCTGCTGGCGGCCTCCCCCGAGGTCCTGCTGCTCGACGAGCCCACCAACCACCTCGACGACACCGCCCTGACCTGGCTGGAGGAGCACCTGCGCGGCCGGGCCGGCACCACCGTCGCCGTCTCTCACGACCGGACCTTCCTCGACCGCGTGACCACCACCCTCGTCGAGGCCGACGCCGACACCCGCACCCTCACCCGCTACGGCGGCGGCTACACCGGCTACCTCGCGGAGAAGGCCGCCGAACGCGCCCGCCGCGTCCAGGCCCACGACGACTGGCGCGCCGAGACCGAGCGGCTGCGCGAGACCGCCGCCACCACCGCACGGCGCGTGGCCCCCGGCCGGGCCATGAAGGACGGCAACAAGATGGCGTACGACCGGGCCGCCGGACGCGTCCAGCAGTCCCTGGCCGGCCGGGTCCGCAACGCCGAGGAACGGCTGCGCCGTCTGCTGGCCGCGCCGGTCCCCGCCCCCGCGGCCCCGCTGCGCTTCACCACGGTGCCGCGTACCACCGGGACGGCGCCCGGAGCCGCCGGCCCGCTGCTCGACGCCCGGGGCATCGCCGTCCACGGCCGCCTGCACCCGCTCGACCTCGCCCTCTCCGCGGGCGACCGGCTCCTGGTCACGGGACCGAACGGGGCCGGCAAGAGCACCCTGTTACGCGTCCTCGCCGGTGAACTCTCCCCCGACAGCGGCCGGATCACCCGCCGCGGCCGCACCGGCCACCTGCCCCAGCAGCCCGACCCCGGCCCGGCCGGCCGCACCGTCCGCGAGGCCTTCGGCCCGGACGGCACCGAACGGCTGCTCTCACTGGGGCTGTTCGCGGCCGACCGGCTCGACACCCCCGTCGGGAAGCTCTCCACCGGCCAGCGCCAACGCCTCGCGCTGGCCCGCCTCGTGGCCCGGCCGGCCGACGTACTGCTGCTCGACGAGCCGACGAACCACCTGTCCCTCGCGCTGGCGGAGGACATGGAAGCCGCCCTCGACCACTACCCGGGAGCCCTGGTCGTCGTCAGCCACGACCGGCGCCTGCTCGACCGCTGGCGCGGCGCCCGCCTCGACCTCACCGCCCCCGCACCCCTCCGAGGAGCCCGGTGACGAACACCCCCACCGCCACCGCCCTCCCTGTGGCCGCTGCCGGCGAAGGCCCCTACTCGCTCACCGCCGGCCCCGACGGCGCCCTGTGGACCACCCTCGTGCACGCGGGCGCGCTCGCCCGGGTCACCACCGCCGGCGAGGTCACCCGGTACGACACGGGAGCCGCCGACTGCGGGCCCTGCGTCATCACCGCGGGCCCCGACGGCGCACTGTGGTTCACCCGCTCCCGGGACCACCGCATCGGCCGCGTCACGGTGTCGGGGGAGCTCGGCGCGTACGACCTGCCCACCCCCGGCAGCGGCCCGTTCGGCATCGCCGCGGGCCCCGACGGCGCGCTCTGGTACACCGCCCTGCACGCCGACCGCATCGGCCGCATCACCCCGGCCGGCGAGGTCACCGAATACCCGCTGCCGGTGCGGGACGCCTTCGCCTCCTTCATCACACCCGGCCCGGACGGGGCGCTGTGGTTCACCCTCAACCGGGCCAACGCCGTCGGCCGCATCACCACCGACGGCCGGATCACCCTCCACCCGCTGCCCACCCCCGACGCCGGCCCCGTCGGCATCACGGCGGGCGCCGACGGCGCGCTGTGGTGCGCGGAGATCGGCGTCGGGCGGATCGCCCGGATCACCACCGCGGGCGAGGTCACCGAGTACCCGCTGCCCGACCCGGCCTGCCGGCCGCACGCCATCACGGCGGGCCCGGACGGCCGGTGCTGGTTCACCGCGTGGGGCACGAACCGGGTGGGCGCGATCACCCCCGACGGCCGCATCGAGGAACACCCCCTCCCGGCCCCCGGCGCGGAACCCCACGGCCTCGCCTTCGCCCCGGACGGTGCCCTGTACGTCGCCCAGGAATCGGGCCACCTGGCCCGCCTGCCCCTGCCTCAACCAAGGTGATCACTGTGCGGAGGGCCAGTCCCTCCACGGCTGCAACTCCGTGATATGCAGGGGCAGCTGACAAATAATCACTGACGGGGGGACGTGTGATGACGCTTCGAACGATGCGGGCCGCGACCATGGGGTTGACGCTCACACTGGCACTGGTGGGCTGCTCGGACGGAAGCAGCGGTGGTGCCGGAGGAGGTGCCGGCGGTGGTGCCGGTGGCAACCGTGCCGCAGAGGCCCCGTTCGACCCAACTCGGCTGGCCCAGGCCGTCCCGAGCAAGCTGGCCGCCCCGAAGGGCTGGAAAGGGGAAGAGCCGCTGGTCCGGAGCGGGGGCCAGGCTCAGAAGGTCTGCGAGCAGGCGGCCCGATTCAGCTGTGTCGGGCTCACCGCGATGGGCGGCAGCCGGTACAGGCCGGAGAAGACCGATCAGACCGAATCGTTCGTGGACTTCCAACTCCTCGCCTACGACTCGGTCGACAACGCCAGGGTGGGCATGAAGGCGCTGGCCGCCGACGTCCGCAAGGGCAAGTCCGACGGCCTCAAGCCGCTGACCGTCGATGCGGGCGCCGACGAGACGGATGCCTACGCGTATGAGACCCGCCCGGGCGTGGTGCTGCGTGTCGGGACCGTGGTGGCGTTCGTGTTCGGCGAATCCCTGCCCCAGGACCATGACCTGCAGTCCTTCGCCACCTTCCAGGTCCAGCGCATCAACACCACTGCGACAGGCAAGAACCCCGACGCATAGGGGCCGTTTAGAGGCCACCGGTGTCGAGGTCGACGTCGAACGGCTCCGGCAGCCGCACGACCGTCCCGAACGGATGCGGCCCGTCCACCTTGGTGTACCCCAGGCTCCCGGGCTCGGCGAACAGGGTGACGGACCGCTCCAGCCGGTCGACGAGCAGATAGAGCGGCGCGCCGTACTCGGCGTACCGCCTCCGCTTCACGATGCGATCCGTCTCGGCACTCGACTCCGAGGCGACCTCGGCCACGAGGAGGGTCTGCCCGGGTACGAGGGCGCCCGCTCCGCGCGTCAGGGACTCGGGTACGACGGCAAGGTCGGGGACGTACCAGTTCGGCGAGCCCGGCAGGTCCAGATCCCCGGAGCCGGCGACGCACCTCAGCCGCTCCGCGGCCCCGGACAGCTGCGCCCGCAGGACGTCCCGTGTCCGCTCGTGGTCCCAGCCGTACGACAGAGGGTCGATGACGCCTTCGACCACCTCCGCCCGCCCTCCGCGAACCCGCTGTACCGCGTACTTCAGAGCCCGCTCGGCGTCGACCCCGTCGCCGTACTCCCGTGGGGAGACCATCCCGCCAGACTCCCACGGGCTCCCGCCTGCCGTCGTCACCCCTGCGGGTGCTCGTCCTCGTCCTCGTACGGGGGGATGGTCCAGCGCAGCACCGCCAGGCCTGAGGCGTCGCCGGTCAGCGTGACGGGGTAGACCTGCCCGTACTCCCGTGCGCCGCCCGGCCGGACAGCGGCCGCCCGGTCTCCTGCCAGACGTCGATCCACCCGCCCATGCCGAGCACGAGCACCCCGGACGGCGCGGTGACGAACCCCAGATCGACGGCTGATTGCCCCATGGGCGCATTGTCGTACGGGCGGGACGGGACCTTCACGGGCGGATGGCAAGCTTGAAGGATGAACGATGCTGCCCCGGCGCCCACCCCCGCGCCCGCGCCCCGCCGTGCCCGTCTCCGTGCCCCCGAGCTGATCGGCAAGGGCGGCTGGATCAATACCGGCGGGAAGGATCTGAAGCTCGCCGACTTCCGAGGTCGCACATTGATCTTGGATTTTTGGACCTTCTGCTGCATTAACTGCCTGCATGTCCTCGACGAGCTGCGCGAGCTGGAGGAGAAGCACCGCGACACCGTCGTGATCGTCGGGGTGCACTCGCCGAAGTTCGTGCACGAGGCCGAGCACGCGGCCGTCGTGGACGCCGTCGAGCGCTACGAGGTGCACCACCCCGTCCTCGACGACCCCGAGCTCGCCACCTGGAAGCAGTACGCCGTGCGTGCGTGGCCCACGCTCGTCGTGATCGACCCCGAGGGGTACGTCGTCGCCCAGCACGCCGGCGAGGGGCACGCGCACGCCATCGCGAAGCTCGTCGAGGAGCTGGAGGCCGAGCACGAGGCCAAGGGCACCCTGCGGCGCGGCGACGGCCCGTACGTGGCGCCCGAGCCCGTCGCGAGCGACCTGCGCTTCCCCGGCAAGGCGCTGCTCCTGCCCAGCGGGAACTTCCTCGTCTCGGACTCCACCCGGCACCAGCTGGTGGAGCTGGCCGCCGACGGGGAGAGCGTCGTACGCCGCATCGGCAGCGGCGAGCGCGGTTTCGGCGGCGACAGCTTCAGCGAGCCGCAGGGGCTGGCGCTGCTCCCGGACGGCCGGGTGGTCGTCGCCGACACCGTCAACCACGCGCTGCGCGTCCTCGACCTGGAGAGCGGGGCCGTGGAGACGGTCGCCGGGACCGGGCGGCAGTGGTGGCAGGGCTCGCCGACCTCCGGCCCGGCCCTGGAGGTGGACCTGTCGTCGCCGTGGGACGTGGCCTGGTGGCAGGGCAAGGTGTGGATCGCCATGGCCGGCGTCCACCAGCTGTGGACCTGGGACCCGGAGGCGGGGACCGTCGAGGTCGCCGCCGGCACCACCAACGAGGGGCTGCACGACGGGCCGGCCGCCGAGGCCTGGTTCGCGCAGCCGTCCGGGCTCGCCGCCGCCGGGGACCGGCTGTGGGTCGCCGACTCCGAGACCAGTGCCCTGCGGTACGTCCACCCCACCGACACCGGGTACGCGGTCACCTCCGCCGTCGGCACCGGCCTGTTCGACTTCGGGCACCGGGACGGGGACGCGGCCCAGGCCCTGCTCCAGCACCCGCTCGGGGTGACCGCCCTGCCCGACGGCTCGGTCGCGGTGTGCGACACGTACAACCACGCGCTGCGCCGCTACGACCCCGCCACCGGGCAGGTCTCGACCCTGGCGACCGACCTGCGCGAGCCCAGCGACGCCGTGCTGGCCGGCGAGGACATCGTGGTCGTCGAGTCCGCCCGGCACCGCCTGACGCGGCTGCGGCTCCCGGAGGAGGCGGTAAGGGTGGACGCGGTCGCCCACCGTACCCAGCGGGCCGCCACCGAGGTGGCGCCCGGCACGCTGCGCCTGGACGTGGTCTTCCGGGCCCCGAGCGGGCAGAAGCTCGACACCCGCTACGGTCCCTCCACCCGCCTGCTGGTCTCCTCGACCCCGCCGGAGCTGCTGACGGGCGGCGAGGGCGCCGGGACCGACCTGTTCCGGGAGCTGGAGCTGAACCCGGCCGTCACCGAGGGCGTGCTGCACGTCTCGGCGATGGCCGCGTCCTGCGACGACGACCCGGCCAACGAGTACCCGGCCTGCCATGTCCACCAGCAGGACTGGGGCGTACCGGTCCGGGTCACCGCCGACGGCGCCGCCCGGCTGCCCCTCGTCCTGGCCGGGATGGACGACCAGCACTGACGACCAGCACTGGCGACCAGGACCGAGGCGGTCCGCCTTCCTGGGGGGTCAGCCCTCCAGGAAGGCCACCAGGGAGTTGGCGAGGAGGTACGGGTCCTCCGCGCCGCACAGTTCGCGCGCACTGTGCATGGAGAGGATCGCGACGCCGATGTCCACGGTCTGGATGCCGTGGCGGGCGGCCGTGATCGGGCCGATCGTCGTGCCGCACGGCATCGAGTTGTTGGAGACGAACGTCTGCCACGGGACGCCGGCCCGCTCGCACGCGGCGGCGAACACCGCGCGGCCGCTGCCGTCGGTGGCGTACCGCTGGTTGACGTTGACCTTCAGGATCGGGCCGGCGTTGACCCGCGGGTGGTGCGTGGGGTCGTGGCGCTCGCCGTAGTTGGGGTGGACGGCGTGCCCGGTGTCGGAGGACAGGCAGATGGTGCCGGCGAAGGCCCGCGCCCGGTCCTCGTAGGAACCGCCGCGCGCGAAGACTGAACGTTCCAGCACGTTTCCCAGCAGCGGGCCGTCGGCGCCGGTGTCCGACTGCGAGCCGTTCTCCTCGTGGTCGAAGGCGGCCAGCACCGGGATGTGGTCGAGCTTCTCGGCGCCGGACACGGCGGCCAGCGCCGCGACCCCGGCGTGCACGGACAGCAGGTTGTCCATCCGGGGGCCCGCCACGAGCTCGCGGTCGCGGCCCAGGTAGGAGGGCGGCTCGATCGAGTGGACCATCAGGTCCCAGCCGGCCACCGAGCCGTGTTCCAGGCCCTCTTCCTCCTCCAGGAACGCGATGAGGTCGCCCTCGTGCGCCTCGCCCAGGCCCCAGATCGGCTGCATGTGCCGCTGCTTGTCGAGCTTGAGGCCGTCGGTGTTCACCGACCGGTCGAGGTGCACGGCCAGTTGGGGCACGCGCAGCAGCGCCCGGTCGATGTTGACGAGGCGTTCGGTGCCGTCGCGCAGGGTCAGCCGCCCGGCCAGGCCCAGGTCCCGGTCCAGCCAGGTGTTGAGCAGGGTGCCGCCGTAGATCTCGACCGCGATCTGCCGCCAGCCCTGCGAGCCGGTGTCGGGGAGCGGCTTGACCCGCAGGTTCGGCGAGTCGGTGTGGGCGCCGATGATGCGGAACGGGGTGTGTGCCGAGGCGCCTTCGGGGACGTACCAGGCGATGAGCGCGCCGCCGCGGAGCACGAACCTGCCCCCGGTGCCCGCGTCCCAGGCGTCCGTCTCCGACAACTGCCGGAAGCCTGCCTTCTCCAGCCGCTCGGCCGCGTTGGCCACGGCGTGGTACGGCGACGGACTGGCCGTCAGGAAGGTCATCAGATCGTCGGTGTGGCCGCGATCGAAGCGGGCGGGAGAGCTCATCGTATTTCCCTTGTGTGGAAGCCCCCGGCTGCAGCCGGGTGAGGAAACGCATTTCCGGCTCGGAGCCTCGCTGCGGCGGTGTGCCGCGGCGTGAGGCTGTGACCTGTGCTGGTGTGCGGATCGTGAACGATCGCGGCGGCGGTGTGGGTGTTCCTGCCGCGCAGCGGTCGTTCACATACCGTTTCTATCCGACGGACGCGCGGGCCGTGGAACGGTCGCGGACCTTCGGACGGCCGCGGTCGGTGCGCTCGGCCCGGAGGGCCGCCGACGGCCGGGACCAGAACGCCGCGGTCGGTCCGCCGGCCGCCGGGCCGGATGCTGCTGCGGGTGGAGCGGGTGCGAGATCTCATCGGGAGTCCTCCTCTCGGTCGGGGGCGGTCCGTGGCGGAACGGGACCCTCATGCGTGAGTGTGGGAATCCCTCCCGCTCGGGAGGGGCGGAAGCCGAGTGGTTCACCTTAACGAGCGTCGGGTTCGTGTTCGTCATGGCCGGACCGGGCGCGTTGCGGGCAGCTCGGCCCGGATCGGTTCATCCCGGACCGGCGCATCGCGGATCGGTCGGGATCGGTCGGGATCGGGGCTCGGCCCGGCTCAGCCCGGCGGGCGCTCGAACCTGCGCTGCAGTTGCCTGCGCTCGCCCCGGCGGATGCGCGGGAGCATCTCCGGGGTCTGGGGGGAGCGCTGCGCGCGCCGTCTGCGTCCGGCGCAGAAGATGCAGGCCTCGCCGGGGGGCGCGTCGGGGTCGATGGGGGCGCCGGGGTGCTCGGAGCAGCCCGAGGCGTTGCGCGGGCGGGACAGCTCACGGGCCACGATGAAGGCGCGGTGCAGGTCGTCGGCGATGCGGACGAAGTCCTCGGCGGGGGAGGACAGGCCCAGGTGGAACCGCTGGTCCTCGACGGTGCGCAGATGGGTGCGCAGGGCGTGGAGGGTGTACGGGCCGTCCGGGACCGGGTAGCCCAGGCGCCGCTGCTCGCCGGCGGGTGCGGGGGCGGTGGCGGGGCGGCCTTGTCGGCGCTGTCCGAGGCGTCGGCGGTCGTTGCAGATGAGGCAGCGGCCCCAGCCGTCGGGCGCCTCGGGGTCGAGGGCGCCGTTGGGGTGTTCGGGGCAGCCGGTGTAGCTCTTGGCGGGGGCCAGTCCGGCGGCCGTCTGGAAGGCCACGTACAGCGCGTCGGCGATGGTGTCGTACTCGGCGGGGTGGGCGCCGTCGTAGAGCTCGCGCAGGTGGTCACCGAGGCTGCCCAGGCTCGCCTGCAGCTCCTTGAGGGCGTACGGCCGCCCGGTGGGGACGGAGTACCCCCTGCTGCCGTGCTGATCCTGTGGACTCATGCGTACGAGCGTCCCATGAACGACTGACATCGGGGGAAAGTCGCAGTACAGGGCCCTGGTGGGGGGTCCGGGTACGCGGCAGCGGCCGGGTCCCTGTGCGGGGGACCCGGCCGCTGTGCGGGTGCGGGCGCAGCGTTTGCTGCGGGTGGGGCGGGGCGCCTTAGAAGGCGGCCTCGTCGAGCTCCATGAGGGAGTTGTCGACGGCCTCGGCCAGCTGGCGCTGGACCGAGACGCCCGGGAGGACCTCCGCGGCGAAGAACTTCGCGGCGGCGATCTTGCCGGTGTAGAAGGGGACGTCCTTGGCGGAGGCCGTGGCCAGCTTCTCGGCGGCCACGGCGGCGCCCTTGAGCAGCAGGTATCCGACGACCACGTCGCCGGAGGCCATCAGCAGGCGGGTGGTGTTCTGGCCGACCTTGTAGATGTTCTTGACGTCCTCGCCGGTGGCGGTGAGGTCGACGATCATCTGGCCGACGATGGCCTCCAGGTCCACGGCGGCCTTGGCGAGCGCGTCGCGGGCGCCGGCCAGCTCCTCGCCGCCGACACCCTCGGCCAGGAACTTCTTGATCGTCTCGGAGACGATGTTCAGCGAGGCACCCTGGTCGCGGACGATCTTCCGGAAGAAGAAGTCCTGGCCCTGGATGGCCGTGGTGCCCTCGTAGAGGGTGTCGATCTTGGCGTCGCGGATGTACTGCTCGATCGGGTACTCCTGCAGGTAGCCGGAGCCGCCGAAGGTCTGCAGGGACTGCGCGAGCTGCTCGTAGGACTTCTCCGAGCCGTAGCCCTTCACGATCGGCAGGAGCAGGTCGTTCAGGCCGATGAGGGAGGAGGCGTCCTCGCCCGCGGCCTGCTTGACCTGGATCTCGTCCTGGACGGTCGCGGTGTACAGGACGAGGGCGCGCATGCCCTCGGCGTACGCCTTCTGCGTCATGAGCGAGCGGCGTACGTCGGGGTGGTGCGTGATGGTGACCTTGGGCGCGGTCTTGTCCATGAAGTTCGCCAGGTCCGGGCCCTGCACGCGCTCCTTGGCGTACTCCAGCGCGTTCAGGTAGCCCGTCGAGAGCGTCGCGATGGCCTTCGTGCCGACCATCATGCGGGCGAACTCGATGATCATGAACATCTGGCGGATGCCGTCGTGCTTGTCGCCGATCAGCCAGCCCTTGGCAGGGTGCTGGTCGCCGAAGGTCATCTCGCACGTGTTGGAGGCCTTGAGGCCCATCTTGTGCTCGACGTTCGTGGCGTACACGCCGTTGCGCTCGCCCAGCTCGCCGGTCTCCCAGTCGAAGTGGAACTTCGGGACGAGGAAGAGGGACAGGCCCTTGGTGCCCGGGCCGTGGCCCTCGGGGCGGGCGAGGACGTAGTGGAGGATGTTCTCCTCCATGTCGTGCTCACCGGAGGTGATGAAGCGCTTCACGCCCTCGATGTGCCAGGAGCCGTCCTCCTGCTGGATGGCCTTGGTACGGCCGGCGCCCACGTCCGAGCCGGCGTCCGGCTCGGTGAGGACCATGGTGGAGCCCCAGCGCTTCTCGACGGCGATCTGCGCGATCTTCTTCTGCGCCTCGTTGCCCTCCTCGTGGAGGACGCCGGCGAAGGCCGGGCCGGAGGAGTACATCCACACGGCCGGGTTCGAGCCGAGCAGGAGCTCCGCGTAGGCCCAGACGAGGGAGCGCGGGGAGACGGTGCCGCCGATCTCCTCGGGGATGCCGAGGCGCCAGTACTCGGAGTCCATGAAGGCCTTGTAGCTCTTCTTGAAGGAGGCCGGGACCGGCGCCGTGTTGGTCTCCGGGTCGAAGACGGGCGGGTTGCGGTCGGCGTCCGCGAAGGACTCGGCCAGCTCGTTCTCGGCGAGGCGGGCTATCTCGGACAGAACGCTCTTGGCGGTCTCGGTGTCCATCTCCTCGAACGGACCGGTGCCGTACTGCTGGTCGCGGCCGAGCACCTCGAAGAGGTTGAACTCGATGTCGCGGAGATTCGACTTGTAGTGCCCCATGGCGACGGCTCCGTTAAGGCTCGGGGAGACAGGTTCCTCGTACATACCAATCGGTAACAACATGATGCTACCCGCCGGTAATAACGGCAACCCTTCCGCGCCGACTGTGACCAGGGTCAAGCTCGCACCACACCGTCTTGGTGCCGTGCCTCTGCGTGACCCCCCACCGCGCGGCCAGGGCGTCGAGCAGGGCGAGCCCGCGCCCGGACTCGTCGGCCGCGCCCGCCTCCCGCCGTACGGGCCGGGCCGCCGGTGCGGGGTCGGTGAGCTCGACCCGCGTACGGGTTGCCCTTCCGCTGATCCGCAGGGTGACGGGCGTGCCCTCGCCGAGGTGGCGGACGACGTTGGCCAGCAGCTCGGTGACGCACAGCTCGGCGTCGCCGGACTCCGGGCCGAGGTGCTCGCGCACGGCGTGCCGCAGCGTCCGGGCCGCCCGGGCGGTGGCGTTCAGCCGGATCACGAGCTCGTTCACGGCTTCGCCAGCGCGGAGGCGATCCGCTGCGCGGTGGCGGCGCTGCAGTTGCCGAGGGTGATCAGCGGCGGCGTGCCGTAGCGCCCGGCGTAGGAGGGCAGGTGCAGGTCCAGCGAGGGCAGGGTGATCCCGTGCGCGGCGAGCGCGCCGCGCAGCGCGTCGAGGGCCGCGGCGGCCTCGCGGTCGTGGGTGTGGTCGCTCATGGCAGACCCTTCCGTGGCGGAGTGTGACGAAGTCCTCACAGGCTGGCGCCCCGCCGCGTACCTTGGGAAGGGTTTCCGGTTGCGCTGGACAAGTGGCAAATGGCGGTGGTGGGTTGTGCCGGCTCGCAAGGACCCGGACGCGTCGGCGAATGTGCCGTCGTTCTACGGCGCGGAGCTGCGCTACAAGCGGGAAGCGGCCGGGCTCACGCTCGACCAGCTGGCCGAGGGCAGCTTCCGGGGCGTGCCGTTCCTGAGCCAGATCGAGCGCGGGGAACGGCGGATGCCGCTGGACCTGGCCCGGCACGTGGACGCACGGCTGGGGACGGACGGCTTTTTCGAGCGGCGTTGTGAAGATGCACGGCGGGCGAGGCAGTCCGGGTATGCCGAATACTTCGCGGATGTCGCGGAGATGGAGCCGTTCGCCGAGACCATCGAGGAGTGGGCCCCGATGCTCGTCCCGGGGCTGCTCCAGACCCCCGCGTACGCGCGGGCGATCAGCCGAGCCGCGATGCCCCGGGCGACCGACGAGACGATCGAGAAGCTGGTGGCCGCCCGGATGGGCCGGGCGAAGCTCTTCGACGCGGAATGCCCGCCCGCCTTCTGGGCCGTCCTGGACGAGTCGGTGATCCGCCGCCCGGCTCTGCCGGCACCGCAGATGGCGGAGCTGCTGGAGCACATCGCGGCCGTGGTCCGCCGGACCAGGTCCATTCTGCAAGTCGTGCCGGAAACGACCGCCGCGCACGCCCTCATGATGGGCATGGCGAAGCTGATGACCTTCCCGGACGCGCCGCCCGTGGTCTACGTGGAGAGCTTGCACAGCGGGCAACTCATCGACTTTCCGGCCCTCGTGAAGGAGTACCGCAGGTCTTACGATCTGCTGAGGGCCGCCGCCTTGCCGCCGGAGGCGTCCCTGGCCCTCCTCGACGCCGCGGCAGAGGGCTACCGAGATGGCAAGCAGCGGAATTGACCTGAGCGCCGCGACCTGGCGCAAGAGCAGCTTCAGCAACGGCACGGGCGGCGACTGCGTCGAGGTGGCCGAAGGCTTCCTCGGCGCGGCCCAGTGGCGCAAGAGCAGCTTCAGCAATGGCACCGGCGGGGAGTGCGTCGAGGTGGCTGACGGGCTGAGCGGGGTGGTCCCCGTTCGGGATTCCAAGAGGCCGGACGGCGGGGTGGTCATGATCGGCGCCGCGGCCTGGGTGCCGTTCGTGGCCTCACTCAAGGCCCCCTGACCGCACCCCGGAGGGGATCGGTGGCCGGTACCGGCCGGTATGGGCGCGGCCGCTCGGTAGGGTGGGCCGCATGTACGGCTATGACCAGAACCCGGGTGCCCAGCAGCAGTACGCCCCTCAGCAGCCCCAGCAGGGCTACGGGCAGGCGCCGCCGTTGTACCCGGAGCCGTCCCCGCCCTCCCTCGCGGACGCCGTGCGGGCCTTCACCACCGGGTCGCTGTCCGCCGAGGACTTCCAGCAGATCTTCGCGACCTCGAAGGTCTACTGCCCGCGCGGCGAGACCCCGGGATTCCTGGCGCTGCACAACACGCAACACCCGGTCATCCCCATGTTCACCACGCTCAAGGAACTGCGCCAATACGCCGGCAAGGAGTCCAAGTACTTCGTGATCACCGGCGCCGAGGTGATCGACCTGCTGCCGACCGGGTACGGCTTCGTCCTCGACATGGAGGGCGACCACCGCATGGTCTTCGACGCGAAGGCGGTCGAGCAGATGGTCGACTTCGCCATGCGCCGCATGTATGGCTAGACGCCGGACCTGACGGGGGGCGGGTGTATTGCTGAGGGTGCACTTCACCGCCGAGGACCTGTTCAACGTCACGTTCGCGAGCGAGCCGCTGCCGATGGTGGAGCTGGCCATGGCGCTGGTCGCCGCGCAGCGCACCGACGAGGCGGCCGTTTTCGGCCGCTGGCGGTCCCGTGCCACGCAGGGGCTGCCGGGCAGGGTGCGCCCCGTGCTGGACCTGCTGCGCCCGGACGGCGACAACCCGCAGTTCGTCGAGCCGTACGCGCGCACCCTGGAGGAAGGCCTCGCCGCCGTACGGGAGGCGGGCGCGCGGCTCGCCCCCGAGGAGCTGGGCCGCGTCACCGCCCGGGCCCCCGGCGGCGGGTCCTGGCTGCGTGCGCTGTGGGGCCAGGACCGCGAGGCGTGGGACCAGCTCGACAGCGCGCTGCGGTCCGCCTACGAGGTGCTCGTCGCCCCGCACTGGCCGCGCATCCGGCAGTCCTTCCAGGCGGACGTGGCCTGGCGCACCCGCCTGCTGGCCGGCCACGGCATCAGGGCGGCGCTGGCGAGCACGCACCCGGCGGCGGGCTGGACGGGTACGGCCTTCGAGGTCGACCGGGACCCGGCGTACGAGATCCGGCTGGCGGGCCGGGGCCTGCTGCTGATGCCCTCGCCGTTCTGGACGGGGCGCCCGTTGCTCGCCGAGCACCCCTCGGGGCGCCCTGTGCTGCTGTACCCCGCGATGACCCCGCTGCCACTGGTCGGCCCCGGCCCGGCGGAGGGCGCGCTGGACGCGCTGCTGGGGCGTACCCGGGCGGCCGTGCTTCAGCTGCTGGTCCAGCAGCGCACCACCAGTGAGCTGGCCCGGGACCTCGACATCAGCCTGCCGTCGGTGTCGGAGCACACCCGGACCCTGCGCGCCGCCGGCCTGATCACCACCCGGCGGGACGGCAAGGCGGTCCTGCACTCGGCGACGGGCCTGGGCGTGGACCTGCTGCACAGCGGCGGCTGAACGTTTCGGCGACGCCCGAAAGCATCGCGGGCCGGGCGTCCGCCGTCGGAGCATCGGTGCGGCGGGGGAAACCCGCTCCGACGGAAAGGGAGACTGCGATGTCACGTACGTCGATACGCACGAAGCTCGCGGCGGTCGCGGCCACGGGGGTGATGGCGCTGGGCACGGGGGTCCTGGCGGCGTCCCCGGCCGGCGCGGCGGCCGCGGGCGGCACCTATGCGAACTGCTCCTACGGCGCCGCGTGCATCTACGGGGGTGCGAACTGGAACGGCTGGCCCAAGGAGTACTTCAGCCGCGGGAACCACCCCTTCTACAACCAGTACGGCGTGAAGCGCGTCTTCAACAACCAGTCGCCCGGCTGGTACGCACAGCTCTGCCGCAACGCCAACGGCACCAACTGCGACATCACCATCGCACCGTGGACGTATGTCGACGTGGACCTCACGCCCTACAACTCGCTGCGCATCGTCGGACCGTGACCGGCTGACGGTCCGGAGCGCGGCCGCGGACTCAGTCCTGCGGCCGCGCGCCGGGCCACTCGCGGCCTGACAGGCGGGTGAGGACCTTGGCGTACACGGTGGTGGCTGCCGCGACAACGGTCGCTATGACCGCCAGCGCGAGGATGCCCAGCAGCGCGGGCCACTCGCGCAGTGCGTCGCGGCACGAGCGGTCCTCGGACAGCGGGCCGACCAGCGGGCCCCGGCACTCGGGTCTGCCCCCGTACTCGGGGCCGTAGTCGGCGAGCATCAGGAAGAGGAACCATCCCCAGACGGCCATGGCCAGGAGCATCCACGCGATCGACCACCCCTCCACGCGGCCGGCCTGCCGCTGCTCCTCGGAGCGCGCCGGTACGGCGGTCGCGGTGTCGGGTGTGTCAGGGCCCTGCGCGTCAGCGGTCATGTATCCCTCTCGTGGGCAACGGTGGACGAACGGCAGTCGATCACACCGGGCGGGCCGGTGGGCAACCGGCCCTGCGGGCCCGATGGGCCGCTCAGCCGGACGGGAACTGCACGGCGGGGCAGCCGTGCTGCTTTCCGGCGGCGTCGACGAAGGCTCGGAAGACGTCCCGGAAGGCCTGGCCCGACCTGTACGTGTCCTTGAGCGTCCGGGGGTAGACGATGTCCCAGCGCACGCCGAAATAGACGTCCTTGGTTCCGCACTTCAGGACGGCCCGACGCGATCCGTCCGCCACACCCGTGCCGTCCGCCAGCTCGCGGAACCTGGTGCTGGTCTTCAAGCCGTCGTTGACGATGGCCGGATCGAGGCTGGAAGCGAACGACACCTGCGCCGCGGCCTCACCGGACAGGTAGAGGTCGCAGGTCCAGGAACCCGAGGGTGTTCCGCTGGTGCGCTGCTCTTCGAGCCGTGCGGTGTCCTGATCCTTGGGCACGGCGCTCTCCGGCAGCCGGAAACCGGGAATCCCGCATACCGAATCCGCTGGGATCGCCTCCGGGCCGGTGGGCTGCCGCAGCTTCGGCATCGGGCCCGGGGCGTCGGCGGCGCACCCGGCGGTGGCGGCGACCTTGCGTGCGGTGTCCAGGAGCACGCTCGCGAGCTTCTGAGGTTCCACTGTTCCCTTCTTCAGTTCTGCCCGGACAAAGGGAACCTGGTCGGAATCCTCGGGTATGCCCCACACGACGGCAGCGACCTCCTTCCGGCACTTCTCGGGCAGCAGCACCCAGCCCCGGCTCCCGGAGACCGCCCCGGTGACTTCTCCCGACAGGAAGGACATGCCGGAGGCGTTCTTCCAGACGTGCGTATTGAACTGGAAATCGGCTGTGTTCACGTCGGTGCTCACCACCATCTCCAGCTCCTCGGCCCCCGTGACCTTGCTGGTGCGGCTCACCGTGCAGCGGAATGCCGCGCCGTCACCGTCGCCCTTCCGCGCGTCGTCCGAGATACGGCCCCGAGTGTCGAGCACCGACTCGGCCTGCTCGCCGGTCAGCTTCCCCGCGCACAGCTCCGTGGAGCCGAACACATTGGTGTCCCACCACACGAACAGCCCGGCGACGACCGCCGCCGCCGAAACCCCCGCCACGGAAACAAACCACGTCCGCCTGGAACGCCCATCCACTGCCCGTGCCTCCGTCATCAGCTCTTCGGCGTCCCGCAGCCGCGCTCCGCGGTCACGGCGTTGGCGAATGCTTCGAACAGTGTCGTGCGGGCCTGCGACGCCTTGTCCATTCCCTCGTCGAGGAGCAGGTCCCTGTAGGTGTCGTTGTACTCCATGCCGATGTACAGGTCACCGGTCGTGCAGGGGGTGACGGTTCGGGAGCGCCCCTGGGTGGCCGTCTGATCGCGGCGTACTGCCTGGGTGAGAACGGGGTCGTCGCTGACCGACAGAGTGACCAGCGGGGCCCCGGGTCCTTGCAGGCTCAGGCCGCACACCTGGGTCCGGGCGTCTTTGCCCGTGATGCGCTCGGTTCCCGGCTCTGCTTTGCCCGTGACCAGAGCAGCCTCAGGCAACCGGAAGCCCGGTATCCCGCAGGCACGGGCCGGATCAGTGGGCTGCGGCGTACCGGCCGGTCCCTGGAGGCGTGCGGGGTCCTTCAACGCGCCGGTATCCGTGCAGCCGAGGCCGCCGGCCACGTGGCGGGCGCTGGTCATCGCCACCCGGGCGAGGGCCTCGGGGGTTGTCCGGCCTTGTACGAGATTCACTTTGAGCACGGGGACGTCGGCAGGCTTTGAGTTGGGCCGCATCGCGAGGGGGCAGTCCGTGGGGAGCAGCACCCATGCCTGTGTCTCGGAGGCCGCTCCGGTCGCTCCGCCGACGAAGTAGGAGAGGGCGGAGGCGTCTTTCCATAGTGGGTAACCGACCAGGGCGAAGTCTGCGCTGTCGAAGGACAGCTCCGCCTCCACCTTGGGCTGGTCATCGCTCAGGAACTTGTTGGTGCGCTGCACCGTGCAGGTGAAGCTGTAGTACGGCCCGGACTCCTCGTAGAACCCTCCTTGGACCATCCTGCCCCGGCCTGCGAGTACGGAGTCCACCTCGGTTGAGGGCAGGGCGCCGGCGCAGAAGCGACTCGGACCCAGTGCATCGGTGTTCCACCAGGTGAGCAGACCAGCGCAGCAGGCGAAAGTGAGGACTGCGGCCAGTCCGACGGCCAGGGGCCACCGACGTGATGGTGTTGTGTTCGCGGCCATGGGCGTCACTTCTTCTCTCGTAGCGCGTCGTAAGCATCTTGACGCCCACTGGTATAGCTCTGCAGTGCCTCGCGTTGAGCGGCGCCGACCATGTCGTTCGACTGCCCGCTTTCGGTGCCCCAGCTCGTGAAGAACTGCCTGAGGTCCTTCTGAGCTGCGTCGTTGCCCGAGCTGATGCGCTCGCGCGCCAGCAGGCCCTCTTCTGCGGTGGCCGCCTTGAGCCATTCGTTCCAGCATCCGTCGACCACTCGCTGGGCCATGTCCCCGACAACCGGGATGCCGGTAACAGCACCGCCGATGACGTGGTAGCCGTATACGCGTGTGTCCGTCTTGGCGCTGAGCTCCGCATCGCGCTCACTGAGTTGGATGTCGCCGCCGATGGCGTTGATGACGCCGTTGACCTCGCCGATCTTCGCAGCACGGTTCTTGACTGCCTCGGGGGCCGACAGGTCCTCTGTGCTGAGCTGCTCCGCCATGTAGCGGCGTTGGGACTCGTGGAGGAGGAAGTAGTTCTCGGGGTCCTCCGATACGCCGCGCAGGACACGGATCAGGCTGCTTCTGCTGTTCTGGATCTGGGACTGGTCGCCGTCGGCGAGGGCGTTGTCCGCACCGACGACGTCGGCCGGGGTGTCGCCCGCGATGATGTCCACGATGTCAGGCGAGTACGAGGACAACGCTCTCGCGAGTGGGCCGCGCACGTTCGCGTATCCCTCGTCCTTGTCCTTGAGCAGGCCGTCGCCGTTCGCCTTCAGCTCGCCCTTGTCGTCCTTGCCGTTGCTGTCGCCGTAGTCGAGGAGGTTGATCGTGTCGTGCATGATGCGGGCCTCGGCCTCGCTGTGGCGGCCGAGTTCCTCGCCCGGCGACCCCGGCGGGCGTCCCGTCGTGGCGGCTTCGAGGGCGAGGCCCAGGCCGGTCCGGACGTCCTTGTCGAAGGTGTCGTTGCCGGATATCTCGATGTTTCCGCGCCAGTCCGAAGTGTTGACGATGTCCCAGTCCCGCTTCGTCAGCAGGTGCTCCAGGCGGTTCTTGTCGCCGTCGGCGTTCGGGTCGAGGTATCCGGTCGCCGTCGCGGGGTCGCGGCTCATGATCCCCAGCGCGCCGTCGACGGGGTCGTTGGCGAACCAGCCGTCCTTCTTGCCCTCGAACGTGCCGTGCAGGTCCCAGACGTCCTTGTCCTTCTTCTCGGCGTCGATCATCTGGTCGGTGAGGTCGCCGAGGAACTGCGGGGAGTAGCCGCTGCCCTGCTGCATGAGGGTGACCAGGCCCTGGTATCCGCGGATCTCCTGGCCCTGGCCGCGCGTCATGGGGGCCTTGTCACCTGCGACGTCCAGGTCGAACTTGTCCAGGCCGGCCTTCTTCAGGTCGCCCATGAAGTCGTTGTAGAACTTCGCGTCGGGGGTCTTCGACCACTTCTCGAATGCCTGCTGGTACTCCTTGGTGCCGTAGGCGGGGTTCTTCTGCCCTGCGACGAAGACCATCTGTGTGGCGTTGGAGAGGGTGTTGGCCAGCGCCTTGTTGGTGTCGCCGTAGAGGCCCTTGCGGCCGGAATCACCCGAGTGCGCGACGTTGTTGAGCGTGTTGGCCAGCTTGATCGTGCCTTCGGCGCCCAGCACGCCCACGAAGTCCCGGCCGAACTCCGTGTGGTGCTTGAAAGCCGGGTTGCTGTTGTCGCGCATGATGCGGTTGAGCGCCTCGACGTCGGCGTTCGGTACGGTCGCGCCGCTGTTGAGCCGGGTGGCGACGTCCTTGACGTGCTCCAGCTCGTACTGCTCGATGTCGCTCTTCGCGCCCGCGTTGAAGCCGCTGCCCGTGGCGTCCTTGCCGCCGGGGATGCGGTCCTTGTTGCTGTCCTTCACGGCGGCGTCCAGGGCCATCTTCACGCCGGCGTCGGCGTCCTCGAAGGCCTTGACGTACTTCTTGATCTGGTCGGCCCAGTCGTTGGCCGCCTTGTTCCACTCCCCGAGCAGCTTCTGGCCGTCGGGGTCGTGGACGTACGCGTAGCGTTCCTGGGCGGTCAGGTCGGGGCGGACGTTGCCCTCGTCGTCGACGGCCATCTTCGCCTTGCGGGCGTCCGCGACCACCGACTCCAGTCGCTGCTTCAGTTCCGTGAACTGCCCGTGCGCGTCCCGCAGCAGGCCCGCGACGGCCTTCGCCTGCGTCTGCGCGGCCCCGTACTCGTACTGCGTGCCGGCGAAGTTCGTGTACGCGGCGCCCTGGGCTATGCCCTGCCAGGTGGTGTTGCCCTGCGCCAGCCCCTGGGTGGCGGCCGCGTAGGCCGATTCCGCTTTCTTGAAGTCGCCCGCCATGTCGTCCCAGGCCTTCGCCGCGGCGGTGAGCTTGTCGTACTGGGTCGACATGACCTTCTTGTACGTGAGTCCCATGGTCTACTGCTCCCCTCTCAGCGGTATGCCTCGACGCCCGGCTCGGGCGCGGGCTTCAGCAGCGGGCGGAAGCCGTTGTATATCTCGTTGTCCTGACCCAGGAACATCCGCCGTGTGGCGGCCAGGTTGTGGGACTCCGTGGCCAGGCGGCTCAGCAGGTTCTTGACCTGGTTGTCCCAGGTCGTCTCGACCGTCTTCAGGCCCGCCGCCGCGTCCCAGCCGGAGAAGGCGGTGATGGCGGCGGCCGTCTCCTCGTCTGCCTTCTTCGCGGCGCTCTCCGTCTGCGTCTTGACCTCGCCGCCGAGCTTTCCGGATGCGATTTTCTTCTTCGACTCGTCGCTGCCGAAGTCGGCCGAGCCGCCTCCGCCTCCGCCGCCGTCCGGTGCGGCGAGCTGGTTCAGGCGCATGGCGGGGTTCTGGCGTGCCGTTGCTTCCGTGCGCAGTTGGGCCCATTCCTCGTCGAAACCCATCGTCTCCCCCGTGGTGTCCTCGAGATCGTGGTGTCGCCTTGGACGTCAGTTCTATCAAGGTGTGCGGGTGTGAAGGACGAGGTGTCGGGCACCGGAAGTGGATCGTGATCTTCAGGTCGCGCTGTGTCGATTGCATGTCACGGACCGTGTGTCGCCGGGGCGGGGTGCCGGTTCGGGAATGGAAGGTGGGGGGTCTGCGTTCTGACGGGTGGCAGAAAGTTCGAGTTTCAACTAAACTCGGATCAGAAGGAGGTCCTGACCATGCCCGCAGTGACTGTTGAGAACCCGTTGACGCTCCCGCGAGTGGCCGAGCCGCAGGCCGCCGTCCCGCGCAAGGTGCTGGCTGTCGTCTCCGCTCCCAGTGGGTTCGAGGGTGAGGGATTCCCGGTCCGGCGCGCGTTCGCCGGGATCAACTACCAGTACCTCGACCCGTTCATCATGATGGACCAGATGGGCGAGGTGGAGTACGCGCCGGGCGAGCCGAAGGGCACCCCGTGGCATCCGCACCGCGGCTTCGAGACCGTCACGTACCTGATCGACGGAACCTTCGTCCACCAGGACAGCAACGGCGGCGGCGGAGTCATCAACGGCGGCGACACCCAGTGGATGACCGCCGGTTCGGGCCTGCTGCACATCGAGGCCCCGCCGGAGTCCCTCGTCGTCAGCGGCGGTCTCTTCCACGGCCTCCAGCTGTGGGTGAACCTGCCGGCCTCCGACAAGATGATGCCCCCGCGCTACCAGGACATCGGCGGCGGCAAGGTCACCCTGCTGTCCACCCCGGACGGCGGCTCGCTGCTCCGGGTGATCGCCGGTGAGATCGACGGCCATGAGGGTCCCGGCATCACCCACACGCCCATCACGATGATCCACGCGACCGTCGCACCGGGCGCACAGATCACCCTGCCGTGGCGCGAGGACTTCAACGCCCTGGCGTACGTGATGGCCGGGCGCGGGTCGGTCGGCGAGGACCGCAGGCCGCTCCACACCGGGCAGACGGCCGTCTTCGGCGAGGGCGGATCGCTGACCGTACGGGCGGACGAGTCCCAGGACTTGAGCGCCCCGGACCTGGAGATCGTCCTCCTCGGCGGGCGCCCGATCCGTGAGCCGATGGCGCACTACGGGCCGTTCGTCATGAACAGCAAGCACGAGCTCCAGCAGGCCTTCGACGACTTCCAGGCGGGCCGGCTCGGCCGCATCCCCACCACCGCCCGCACCGGCCTCGGCCACCGCGGCGCGGGCCAGGCGGACGAGGACTGACGCCGACGGGCCACGGAGCAGGCACGGGCCGCGCCCCCCTTCCGGGGGCGCGGCCCGTGCCGTCGTAGTGGAGTCCGTCAGGCGGGGTCCGCCGGCTGCGGCGCCTGCTCCGCCTCGGCATAGCGGGCGCGGAGTTCCGAGATCACGCCGAAGACCGCCGCGGTCAGCGGGACCGCGAGGAGCATGCCGAGGATCCCGGCGACGCTCGCTCCGGCGGTGATGGCCAGCATCACCACGGCCGGGTGCATCTGCACCGTGCGGCTCTGCACCACAGGCTGCAGTACGTACCCCTCGATCATCTGGACCAGCAGCACCAGGCCCAGCGCCCACAGGCCGATCACCCAGCCGCGGTCGGCGAAGGCGACGAGGACCGCGACGGCGCCCGAGAGGATCGCCCCGAGGTAGGGGATGTAGGCCGTCACGAACACCAGGGCGGCCAGGCCCAGCGCGCCCGGTACGTCGAGGATCAGCAGACCCACGCCGATCAGCACGCCGTCGATCAGGGCCACGAAGGTGGTGCCGCGCATGAAGCCCTCGACGGCTTCGAAGGCGCGGCGCCCCATCGCCTCCATCAGGTCCCCGGAACGGCTCGGCACGACCGAGCGCAGGGTGACCACGGCCCGGTCGGAGTCGCGCAGGAAGAAGAAGATCAGCACCATCGCGAGCAGGACCATCGCCAGCATCGAGCCCACCACGCTGAGCCCGGCGACCACACCGGACGCGGCCGTGCTGCCGAACTTCGTCAGCAGGTCCTTGGAGTTCGCGGTGATGTCCTCCAGCGAGGTGCCCACAGCCCCGAAGTGCTCGGCGAGCATCTGGCCGGCCCGCCGCAGTGCGTCGATGATCTGGTCGCCGGTCTCGATGAGCGCGAGTACGACGATGTACGAGGCCCCGCCGACGACGGCCACCACGGCCAGGCAGGTCAGGGCCGCGGCCAGCGAGCGGTTCACCCCCATCCCCACCAGACGGCGGTGCATCGGCCCGAGCAGGGCAGTGCCCAGCACCGCCAGCAGTACGGGCGTCACGACGGTCTGGAGGACCGTGCACAGCCATACGCCGACGGCGAGGACGGCGGTGGCCAGCAGGACGACGGCGCACCAGGCGGCGAGCCGCCGCACCGGTTCGGGGAGAAGGGAGTTCGGCACGGCGTCATCCAACCACGTGGCCTCGCAACGGCCCCGGGCCGGACCGCAATACGCCTCCGCCCGCTCCTACGTGTCCGGCCGCTCCTACGCGTCCGCCCGCTCCTACGTGTCCGGCCGCTTCGACTGCTCGTACAGCTCGAACCAGATCGACTTGCCCTCGCCGCGCGGGTCCACGCCCCACGCGTCGGCCAGCATCTCCATCAGCAGCACCCCGCGGCCGCTGGACGCCATCTCCCCCGGGTGCCGCTTGTGCGGGAGTTCGTCGCTGGAGTCCGCGACCTCCACCCGCAGCCGGCGCTCCCCCAGCTCGCCGACCGCCTCCGCCACCAGCAGGGCGTCGCCGTCGGTGTGCACCAGGACGTTGGTCACCATCTCGGAGACCATCAGCACCACCGCGTCCAGCTGCTCCTCGTCGGCCCAGTCGTGCAGCAGCTCCCTCACCTGCCGACGGGCGCCCGCGATGCGTTCCGGTTCCGCCTGGGCCACGGTCAGCATGGTGCGGCGGGCCGGCCGGGCCGGGTGCGCCACCGGGGCGCCGCAGCCGCAGGCCGCGCCCTCGCGGCACAGCAGGACCACGGCTATGTCGTCCTCGCGCCGATCGGCCAGCGGGCCGGTGGTGTGGTGCGAGGACGGTCCGTGCACGGCCTGGACCAGCAGGTCGGCCAGTGCTTCGAGGTGCCCGTCCTCGTGGCCGCCGGCCTCGTGCGTGCCGGCCTCCAGGACCGCGCGCAGCCGGGCCCAGCCGGTGTCGAGGTCGTGCCCGCCGGTCTCGATGAGCCCGTCGGTGCACAGCATCATCGTCTCGCCCGGCTCCAGGGTGAACCGGGTGGTCGGATAGTCGGTGTCGGGGACGATCCCGAGGGGGAGCCCGCCGGCGGTGGGCCGCATCAGGACGGTGCCGTCGGTCATCCGCACGGCGGGGTCGGGGTGACCGGCGCGGGCCACCTCCAGCGTTCCGGTCCGCGGGTCGCACTCCACGTACAGGCAGGTCGCGAACCGCGGGCTCTGCACGTCCGGGTCCTCCTGCGCGCCGGACTCCTGGGAGGCGCACAGCCCGGCGAGGAAGCGGGAGGCGCGCGAGAGCACCGCGTCCGGCCGGTGCCCCTCGGACGCGTAGGCCCGTACGGCGATCCGCAGCTGGCCCATCAGCCCGGCCGCCCGGACGTCGTGGCCCTGGACGTCGCCGATGACCAGGGCGAACCGGCCCGACGGCAGCGGGATCATGTCGTACCAGTCGCCGCCGACCTGGAGCCCGCCGCCGGTGGGGACGTAACGCGCGGCGATCCGCATGCCGGGGATCTCCGGGCCGAGCTGCGGCATCATCGACCGCTGGAGGCCGGTGGTGAGTTCCCGCTCGGACTCGGCCACCCCGGCCCGCTGGAGGGCCTGGGCGAGCATCCGGGCCACGGTCGTCAGGACGGACCGCTCGTCGGGGGAGAAGGAAGCGGGCTGCTTGAAGGCGGCCATCCAGGCACCCATGGTCCGTCCGGCCACGATCAGCGGCAGGAAGGCCCAGGAGACCCGGTCGAAGCGCTGGGCGAGCGGCCAGGTGGCCGGGAAGCGCCGTTTGTAGTCCTCGGGGGAGGCAAGGTAGATCGCCCGGCCGGTACGGACGACCTCCGCGGCCGGGTAGTCCGTCTCCAGCGGCATGTCCGTGAAGGGGCCCTCGTCCCCGGCGTCGTGCCCGTGGTGCCCGATGACGGACAGCCGGTCCCCTGCCACGCCGAAGACGGCCAGCCCGTCGGGGCTGAAGCCCGGCATCGACAGCGAGGCCGCGACCCGCAGCACCTCCGCCGTGGACCGGGCCTCCGCCAGCGCCCGGCCCGCGTCCAGCAGGAAGGCCTCGCGGGAACGCCGCCAGTCGCCCGTGATGGGCGTGTGGACGGCCGTGGTGCCCGGCTGCGGCTCGGCGATCTCCTGGATGGTGCCGATCAGCTCGTAGTCCGGGCTCCCGTCGGCCGACCACCGCTGAAGCGGTTTGGAACGGCTGCGCACGGTCCGCAGCACCCGCCCGTCCACGTCCATGATCCGCAGCCGGGCCTCGGCGAGGGTGCCCTCGGCGACGGCCAGGCTGACGATCCCGTTGATCTCGTTCCAGTCCACCGGGTGGAAACGGGACCGTACGGCGGCCTCCGGCAGGACCACCGGTTCGGCGGGCAGCCCGAGGAGCCGGGCGGCCTCCCCGTCGAGGGAGACCGTCCCGGAGGCGTTGTCCCATCGCCACAGACCCGTGGCGACGGCGGCCAGGACATCCTCGGTACGCACCCGGTCATCTTTACAGGTCGCATCCGATACGTGCCTGTTCGCTCCCTGCCGGGTGTATTTGCGCAGGCGGGCCCCAGTGCCCGACCCGTCACCGTCCCGGACGGTAACCTTGGGTCGGTTGAATCCACCCTGGTATCGCGTAGAACTGGATGACTGATGCATCGGTACAGGTCCCACACCTGCGGCGAGCTCCGCGCCTCTGACGTCGCCGCCGACGTCCGACTGAGCGGCTGGCTGCACAACCGTCGAGACCTGGGCGGCATCCTCTTCATCGATCTGCGCGACCACTACGGCATCACGCAGCTGGTCGCCCGCCCCGGCACCGCCGCGAACGAGGCCCTCAGCAGCGTCTCCAAGGAGACCGTCGTCCGCATCGACGGCAAGGTCGTCTCCCGCGGCGCGGACAACATCAACCCGGAGCTGCCGACCGGCGAGATCGAGATCGAGGTCTCCGAGGTCGAGGTGCTCGGCGCGGCCGCCCCGCTGCCCTTCACCATCAACACCGACGACGGCGTGAACGAGGAGCGCCGCCTGGAGTACCGCTTCCTCGACCTGCGCCGTGAGCGCATGCACCGCAACATCATGCTGCGCTCGGCGGTCATCGCCTCGATCCGCTCGAAGATGGTGGCGCTCGGCTTCAACGAGATGGCGACCCCGATCCTCACCGCGACCTCCCCCGAGGGCGCCCGTGACTTCGTGGTGCCGTCCCGCCTGAACCCGGGCAAGTTCTACGCCCTGCCGCAGGCCCCGCAGCAGTTCAAGCAGCTGCTGATGATCTCCGGCTTCGACCGGTACTTCCAGATCGCGCCCTGCTTCCGCGACGAGGACGCCCGCGCCGACCGCTCGCCGGGCGAGTTCTACCAGCTCGACGTGGAGATGTCCTTCGTCGAGCAGGAGGACGTCTTCCAGCCGATCGAGCGCCTGATGACCGAGCTGTTCACCGAGTTCGGCGGCGGCCGCGAGGTCACCTCGCCGTTCCCGCGGATCCCGTTCCGCGAGTCGATGCTGAAGTACGGCAACGACAAGCCCGACCTGCGCGCCAAGCTGGAGCTCGTCGACATCACCGACGTGTTCGAGGCCTCGGAGTTCAAGGCGTTCGCCGGCAAGCACGTGCGCGCCCTGGCCGTCCCGGACACCGCCGCCCAGCCGCGCAAGTTCTTCGACGGCCTCGGCGACTTCGCCGTCTCGCTGGGCGCGAAGGGTCTGGCCTGGGTGCGCGTGGGCGAGGACGGTTCGCTGACCGGCCCGATCGCCAAGTTCCTCACCGAGGAGAACGTCAAGGTCCTCACCGAGCGCCTGGGCCTGGTCCCCGGCCACGCCGTGTTCTTCGGCGCGGGCGAGTTCGACGAGGTCTCCAAGATCATGGGCCCGGTCCGGGTCGAGGCCGCCAAGCGTGCCGGCCACTTCGAGGAGAACGTCTTCCGCTTCTGCTGGATCGTCGACTTCCCGATGTACGAGAAGGACGAGGAGACCGGCCGGATCGACTTCTCCCACAACCCGTTCTCCATGCCGCAGGGCGGCATGAAGGACCTGGAGGAGAAGGACCCGCTCGACATCCTGGCGTGGCAGTACGACATCGTCTGCAACGGCATCGAGCTGTCCTCCGGCGCCATCCGCAACCACGAGCCCGAGGTCATGCTGAAGGCCTTCGCGATCGCGGGCTACGAGGCCGAGACCGTCGAGCGCGAGTTCGCGGGCATGCTGCGCGCCTTCCGCCTCGGCGCCCCGCCGCACGGTGGCATCGCCCCGGGCGTGGACCGCATCGTGATGCTGCTGGCCGACGAGCCGAACATCCGCGAGACCATCGCCTTCCCGCTCAACGGCAACGCGCAGGACCTGATGATGGGCGCGCCGACGGTCCTGGAGGAGGCCCGTCTGCGTGAACTGAACATCGCGCTGCGCAAGCCGGTCGAGACGAAGGCGGCCGACGCCAAGCCGGTCGCCGAGTCCGTCCACCCGGACGCGGCGCGCTGAGCGGTGAACGGTAGGCGGTAGCCGTACGAAGGGGCCCGGGGTCGACGACCCCGGGCCCCTTCGCGTGCGGGAACTTCTAGAACTTCTCCAGGACGCCCTTGAGGAGGGCCGCGGAGGTCAGTTCGGTGGGGGCGGGCCCGGCGTGGAAGAAGCCGGCGTTCTCGGCGTCCAGCTTGCGCAGGAAGTCGAAGGCCTTGGAGTCGTGGTCTCCGAAGGCGACGAACTGCCAGTGGATGCCGGGGGCCGCGGCGGCGGCGTCGGTCAGCGCCTGCCGGGCGGGCTGGCGGTTGTCCGGGGCGCCGTCCGTCTGGAAGACGACCAGGGCCGGGCCCTCGCCGCCGTCCTCGCGGTAGCGGGCGACGACGGCCTCGACGGCCACGTGGTAGCTGGTGCGGCCCATCCGGCCGAGCTCGGCGTGGCGGCCCTCGACCCAGGAGCCGTAGTGGGTGTCGAGGGACAGGTCGGCGGTGCCGTCCACCTCCGTGGAGAAGAACACGGTGTGCACGGTCGCCTCGTCGTCGAGGTGAGCGGCGAGGGCGAGGGCGTGGTCGGCGAGGTACTGGGCGCTGCCGTCCTTGTAGAACCCGCGCATCGACCCGGAGCGGTCGAGGACGAGGTAGACCTTGGCGCGGGCGCCGGCCTTGCCCTTGCCGCGGAGCACCTGGCCGGCGGCCTTGTACGCGGCGGCCACCTCGGGCGCCCGCCGCCGCACGGCTGCCGCCGTATGAGCCGGCCCGGCCTGCACCTCGTCCGCCGCCGGCTCGGCCGGGGCCTCGGCCTCGGCCTCTGCCTGCGGCTCCGCCGGGGTCTCTGCCTGCGGCTCGGCCGGGGCGTCGGCCTCGGCCTCTGCCTGCGGCTCCGCTGCGGGGGTGGTGTCCGTCTCGGCCGGGGCGTCGGCTTCTGCCTGCGGCTCCGCCGGGGCGTCGGCTGCCGCCTGGGGCTGCTGCTCGGCGGCCTCTGCCGCCGGGATTGCGTCCTGGGCCTGCGGCGCGTCTGCTGCCGCCTGCGGCTCCGCTGCGGGAGCGGCCTCCGGCTCGGCCGGGGCGTTGTCCTGCGCCTGGGGCGCATCGGCGTCCGCCTGCGGCGCGGCCGCCTCGGCCGGCTCTGCCGCCGGGATTGCGTCCTGCGCCTGGGGTGCGTCGGCTTCCGCCTGCGGCTCCGCTGCGGGGGTGGTTTCCGGCTCCGTCGGGGCGTCGGCTTCTGCCTGCGGCTCCGTCGGGGCGTCGGCTGCCGCCTGGGGCTGCTGCTCGACGGCCTCTGCCGCGGGAGCGGCCTCCGGCTCGGCCGGGGCGTCGGCCTGCGGCGCGGACACCTCGGCCGGCTCCGCCGGAACCTCGGCCTCGGCGGCGGGCGGGGTTTCTCCGTCGGGCTTCGCCGCAGGCGACACCGCAGGCGTGGGGCGGCGGGCTTCCGGGACCGTGGGGTCGGCGGCCGGGGCGGGGGCCGTGAGGACCGTGCCGGGCTCGCGGTCCCGCGTGGACTGCGGGGGGACCGTCGGGTTGTCGAACGACGCCGCCACCAGGTCGGCGGCCGCATCCAAGGGGTTGCGTTCCGCCTGGTTGGGGACAGCCGCCGACGTGGCGTCCGTAGTTTCCGGAACCGGTTCCGCAGACCGTCCGAACACCTTGCGCAACAAGCTCCGAATACCCATGGGCCAGGCCTTTCGCATGAGTGCGTGCGTCATTTGTCCGTGCTGCGCGGTTGATCCCTGCCCAGAGTGGACACGTAAGGTTATCGGCCGCCCGGCTGGATCTTCGGGAGGGGCACCTTTCGTGGCGCCCGCCTCCCAGGGGCTCCCGGACCGTTCCCGAACTGCCGCTCCGACGTGCCGGGTTCACTCATCGTTCATCTCAGCGCCGCCGCTTCGGCGCAACCCGGGCCTACCGTCGCGGCTGGATCGTCCCGACACGTTGTCGGCGCCCACGCAGCTACTCGGAGGACACTCGTGCGCAAGCTCCTGCCGTTCATCGGCAACCCGCATGGCAGCGGCCGGTCCGCTCTCACCTGTCGTTACCGCTGTGGTGACGCCTGCTTCCACGAAGTGCCGAACACCAGCGACAACGAGTACGCGGGCGACGTCATAGCCCGCGCCTACTCCCGCCGCTCGATGCTGCGCTCCGCCGCCGTCGTGACGGTCGCCACCGCCGCCGGTTCCGCGGTCGCGCTCGGCGCTCCGGGGCAGACCGCCAACGCCGCCCCCGCCGCCGACGCCGCGGCCGCCGGTGCGGGCAAGGGCGGCGAGGCGGCCCGCGGCCTGCGCTTCAAGGCCGTCGCGCCGAACACCGACGACAAGGTCACCGTCCCTGAGGGCTACGAGCAGAACGTGGTCATCCGCTGGGGCGACCCGATCATCAAGGGTGCCCCGGGCTTCAACCCCGACAAGCAGACCGCCGCCGCGCAGGCCGGGCAGTTCGGCTACAACAACGACTTCCTGAGCCTTCTCCCGCTCGGCGGGGACTACGAGCGCCAGCAGCTCCTCGTGGCCAACCACGAGTACACGGACGAAGTCCTGATGTTCAAGGGCTACGACCCGGCCAACCCGACCCGTGAGCAGGTCGAGATCGCCTGGGCCGCGCACGGCCTGTCCGTGGTCGTCGTCCAGGAGGACCACCGCAGCGGCAAGCTGACCGCCGTCACCCGCCACCAGCTCAACCGCCGTCTGACGGCCACCAGCGAGTTCCGGATGGCCGGCCCGGCCGCGGGCGGCGCCCTGCTGAAGACCTCCGTCGACCCCTCCGGCACCAAGGTGCTCGGCACCCTCAACAACTGCGCCGGCGGCACCACCCCGTGGGGCACCACCCTCCACGGCGAGGAGAACTTCAACCAGTACTTCGGCAACGCCGGCCAGGTCACCGACCCCACCGCCGCCGCCCGCCTGAAGCGCTACGGCGTGACCTCCGGCGCCACCGAGCGCAAGTGGGAGCGCTTCGACAAGCGCTTCGACGTGGCCCAGGAGCCCAACGAGTCGCACCGCCACGGCTGGGTCGTCGAGCTCGACCCGTACGACCCGAACTCCGTCCCGCGCAAGCGCACCGCGCTGGGCCGCTTCAAGCACGAGGCCGCGCAGCCCCGTCTGACCGAGGACGGCCGTCCGGTCGTCTACATGGGCGACGACGAGCGCTTCGACTACTTCTACAAGTTCGTCTCGTCGAAGCGGATGAAGAAGGGCAATTCGCGCGCGGCGAAGGAGCACAACCTCACGCTGCTCGACGAGGGCACCCTCTACGTCGCCAAGCTCACCGGTGACACCCCGGCCGCCGAGCTCGACGGCTCCGGCAAGCTCCCCTCCGACGGCGAGTTCGACGGCTCCGGCGTCTGGATCAAGCTGGCCACCGGCAACGTCTCGCACGTCGAGGGCATGACCGCCGAGGAGGTGTACGTCTTCACGCGCCAGGCCGCCGACAAGGTGGGCGCCACCAAGATGGACCGCCCCGAGGACGTCGAGCCGTCCCCGCGCACCGGCCGCGTCTACGTCGCGCTGACCAACAACACCGACCGCGGCAAGCCCGGCAAGGAAGGTGCCACCGAGGCCAACCCGCGCAACCTGAACAAGCACGGCCAGATCCTGGAGCTCGCCGAGAACTTCGACGACCCGGCCGGTGACGGTTTCGCCTGGCGGCTCTTCCTCGTCGCCGGCGACCCGAACGACCCGGCGACCTACTTCGCGGGCTTCCCGAAGGACAAGGTCAGCCCTATCTCCTGCCCGGACAACGTGGCCTTCGACCCGCACGGCAACCTGTGGATCTCCACCGACGGCAACCAGCTCGGCTCCCACGACGGCCTGTTCGGCGTCGCGACGTCGGGCGAGCGCCGGGGCGAGCTGAAGCAGTTCCTCACCGTGCCGCGCGGCGCCGAGACCTGCGGCCCGCTGATCCAGGACAAGCGCGTCCTGGTGGCCGTCCAGCACCCGGGCGAGATCGACGGCGCCTCCGTCGAGAAGCCGCAGTCGGTGTGGCCCGACGGCCCCGGCAAGCTCGTCCGCCCGGCCGTCGTCTCGGTCTGGCGCAAGGACGGAAAGAACATCGGCGTCTGATCCATGGCCTGTTGGGCCGTGTTTCACGTGAAACATCCCTCATGCGAAACACGGCCCGCATTGCCACGGATCGGTCAACTTCCGTCCGGCAGACGTCCGACGGGAAGCCTGAGCGTCGTCAACGCGCCTCCGTCCGGGGCGTTGGCGAAGCTCAGCGCGATCTCCAGGACCGCCGCCTGGCCCGCCACGATCGTCAGCCCCAGTCCGTGGCCGCGCCCGCGTCCGGGGTCTCCGGTGCGGAAGCGCTGCGGGCCCTGCTCGATCAGTTCCGGCGGGTAGCCGGGCCCGTGGTCGCGGACCGTCACCACCGGCCCGTCCACGGACACCTCGATCGGTGGCCGGCCGTGCTTGTGCGCGTTGACCAGCAGGTTGGTCAGGATGCGGTCCAGGCGCCGCCGGTCGGTGAGCACCGCGGCGTCGCGGATCACCCGTACCGAGACGGCGGGCCCGGCTCCCGCCACGGCCCGTTCCACCGCCCGGCCGAGCTCCACCCGGGCGAGATCGGCCCGCTCCACGCCCGATTCCAGCCGGGAGATCTCCAGCAGGTCCTCGGTGAGCAGGTGCAGGGCCTTCAGCCGGTCGTTGATCATCTCCTTGGGGCGGCCCTCGGGCAGCAGGGCCGCCGCGGCCAGTGAGCCGGTGAGCGGGGTCCGCAGCTCGTGGGCCACATCCGCGGTGAAGCGCTTCTCGGCCTCCAGCCGTTCCTGGAGCGATCCGGCCATCAGGTCCAGCGCCTGCGCCACGTCCCGTACTTCGTCACGGTCCTGGGAGCGGCGGCCCGCCCGCCGCTCGTCGGCCCGGGAGGGGAATCCCACGCGGGCATCCAGGTCCCCGGCGCTGATCCGGCGGGCCACGGCGGCGGTGGTCGCCAGCCGCCGGCTGATCCGGTCGGCGAGGAAGAGGCCGGCCAGCGCCACCACCCCGGCGGCCAGTGCGGCGGAGGCGAGGATCGCGGTGTCGATGTCCCGCAGCCGGTTGCGGGTGCCCTCGAACGGGATCCAGACGGCGAGGGCCTGCCGGTCCGCGGGGGCCGCCGCCCACATGACCGGCTTGCCGTTCAGCGAGCCGACCATGCTGCCGGTGTCGCCGCGGGCGACCAGGTCGCGCAGCGGGCGGGGAAGCTGGGGCGGGTCGAGGACGATGTTCACGTCGCCGTGGGTGGTGCCGTACTCGTAGTGGCTGAGGGCGTGCTCCAGGGCGGTGTCCGCGTCCTTGCGGACCTCGCCGACGATCTGCCGGGCGACCACGTTGTGCACCAGGACCCCGAGGGCGGCGGCGACCATGCAGCACACCGCCGTGGTGGTCAGGGCGATCTTCCAGCGGAGGCTGCTCAGCGCGTGCATCGCTGCGCGTCCGGGCTGGGCGGGACGCCGGTGGGGGAGGCGCAGTCGTCGAGGGTGAGCTGGCTGAGGTTCATGATCCCGGCCTGCGGGTCCCACACGTAGTCGGAGACGGCGACGTAGGCGGGATTCGATGTCGGTTCGCGGACCGCCAGATGCCCGGCGGCCACCTCCACCCCCTCCAGCACCGCCCGCCGGGACAGGACCCGGGCGATCCTGCCGTCGTCCTGGACGGTGTAGACGCGCAGTTCGCTGAGCCGGCCGTCGAGGTCCAGGGCGGTGATCAGCTCCTCCCGGCCGTTGCCCGTCAGGTCGTGGAGGACCGCGGGGCGCACCGGGCAGTCGGGTCCGCCGTCCACAGCCTGTGTACAGAGCGCGAGCCGCTGGACGGCCCGGGGGTCGACGAGCCGGCCCGTGCCGCCGTCCTGTTCAGTGGCGGAGGTGACATCGGCGCGGACGACGCTCACCGGGTTCACCCCGCGCATGCTCAGGTCCGCAACCTCGGGCAGGCCCGGGACGACAGTGGCCGTGTCCGGATTCTGGGCGGGGTCGGGCGGACCGGGGCGGAAGTCCTTCCACAGGCTCTGCGGGGCGTGCACCGTGCCCATGTCGCCCTCGCTCTGCAGCCCTTCCACGTCGGCGCACCCCGCCAGGGTGAGGACGAGGGACAGGACGGCCGGGGCGCGGTACATGCTCCGATGCTCCCCCGTCCGGTCCCGCCCGGCCCGGTCAGCGCTCCGGCTGGGTGATGGCCCGGGCCGCCGCGAGCTCCTGGTGGACGGGGGCCAGGACGCCCGTTCCGTCGCCCTCCGGTTCGCCCTCGACGCGTACCGGGGTGGTGCTGCTGCGGACGCGGCCGGCCAGTTCGCGCAGCTGCCGGGCGAGCCCGGCCACCTCCTCGGCGGCCGGGGGCGGGGCGCCGTGGTTGACGCGGACCCGGGCGGCGGTGGAGGCGTCCACGATCCGTTCCACGGCGACGACCAGCGGCCACCACGCGGCGGCCCGGGTGCCGGTCGGCGGCGGCTCGGTCAGGGCCCGCTGGAACTCGCTGCGTACGCCGGACAGGTCGCGGTAGAGCCGCCGCCGGGCCTGGAGCCGGGCGGTCCGCGCCGCCGCGAGGGCGGCGTCGTCGGCGGCCGGTGCGAAGGCCCGCTCCAGATAGCGGGCGGCGTCGTCGACGGTGTCGGCGAGCCGGTCCCCGATCCGGGTGTGCCAGCTCTCGGGCCACAGCAGGTATCCGGCGGTCAGGGTGATCGCGCAGCCGATCAGGCTGTCCAGCAGCCGGGGCCGGATCAGGTCGAAGCCCTGGTGGTTGAGCAGGTCCGAGAGCAGCAGGATCACCGGGGTGATCGCGGCGGTCTGGAAGGCGTACCCCTTGGCGGAGAAGACCGGGATCAGTGCGCCGAGCACCATGATCACCGGTACGTCCCACCAGCCGCGCGGTACCTCGGCGAGCACGGCGGCGGCGACGACCAGCCCGAGCGCGGTGCCGAGCGCGCGCAGCAGGGCCCGGGAGAACACCGAGCCGAAGTCGGGCTTGAGGACGAAGGTGACGGTCAGCGCGATCCAGTAGGACCGCTCGACCTCGACCACCGACACCAGCGACTGCGCGAGGCCGATGCAGAGGGCGAGCCGCAGTCCGTAGCGCCAGGAGGCCTCGGACAGCATCATGTCGCGCACCGCCCGCTTCGCACGCACCCTGAGCGCGGCGGGCCGGCCGAGGCGGTCGTCGACGTTGGACGGGTCCGGTTCGGCGAGGTGCACGACGGTTGCGGCGTGGCGCAGCGCCGTGTCGAGGGCCCGCTCTGCGGGGGTGCCGGCGGGGGGCAGGACCAGTACGGGTGTCCCGGTGCGGCCCTCCTCGACGGCCGCGGCGAGCTCCCGTACGGCGGCGGGGATCGCGGGGGGCAGCGGCCGGCCGCGCAGGTGTGCGGCGGGCGCGGCCTCCACCAGCGGGATCACCACGTTGAGCTGGGCGAGCATGCGGACGAGCGACTGGCTGCGCCCGTGCACCCGGGCCCGGCGGCCCAGGATCAGGTCGTAGGCCTGGTTGAGTTCCTGCGTGACCCGGCGGCGCCGCTCGTCGTAGAGGTCGGCGGGGCCGCCGGCGGCCTCCAGGGTGTCCGCCAGGGCCCGGTAGGTGGCGGCGACCGCCGCCCGTTCGGGCTGGCGGCCGCGCAGGGGCCAGCCCAGCAGGGTCAGTGCGAGGACGAACAGCCCGCCCGCGCCCAGCAGCAGCGGGGCCGTCCACCAGGGCTGCGGCATCGGGAGTCCGGCGCCGACCACGGCGTTGAGCAGGAGCAGCAGCCCGGACACGGAGGCGACCGTGCCGATGGAGGAGATCATCCCGGAGACCAGGGCGATGAGGGTGAGCACGCCGACGGCCACCCAGCCGTGGCCGTAGACGAGGGTGCCCAGGGCAACGCCGACGGCGCCGAAGAACTGCGGCACGGCGATGTTCAGGACGCGCATCCGGTAGGCGTCGGCGGTGTCGCCGATGACCCCGGACAGGGCGCCCATGGAGGCGAGCGCGCCGTACTCGGGCTCGTCCAGGGCGAAGCCGACGGCGAGCGGGACGGACAGCGCGACCGCCGCCCGTGCCGCGGCGGCCCAGGGGACGGGCGCGGTGGTCGGCCGCAGCCCTTCGAGCAGCCAGGCGGGCGGAGCCAGCGGATGGTGACGCGCTCGCCGCGACGATATGTGTTCGGTGCGTTCGGTGCTCATTCCGCTTCCGTGCCGCCGCTCGCGAATCGGTTCTTCTGCGCTCTTCTGAGTCGTTCTGCGTGTGTTGTACCTTCCGAGCTTATGGGGTGCGGCGTAGTCGTCCCGTCACCCATGCCGCCAGGGCCGCCGCGAGCCCGATCAGCAGCACGGCCCAGGCGGTGGTCCGCAGGAACGCGGTCAGGGCGTCGTACACCGCTCCGGCCGCGGCCCGGTCGATGTCGGCGGGCAGGTCCTCCAGGGTGAGGCGGCGGCACACCTCCACGGTGAGCCACAGCAGTCCGGCCCCCACCGCCAGGCCCAGTCCGGTGGCGATGACGGCACGCCGCCGGTGGACGGCCACCGCGACGGCCGACACGGCCAGGACCAGGGTCAGGACGGGGAGCCAGACGCCGGCGATCTGGAGCATGCGGAACCCCTTCCGGAGGGCGCCGAGGTTGTCGTACTCCATGACCTCCACCGACAGCCGCGTCACGGGGATGCGGTCCGCGAAGGGCACCTGGTCGGAGACGAGTTCGCTCTTGATCCGGTCGATGACGGGCGCGAGGTCGATGGTGACGGCGTTGCCGTGGCCGGTGGTGAGCGCGTCGAGGAAGGCGGCGTGGGCGGCGCGGTTGGCCGCGTCCCAGGCCGTCCGGTAGGCGGAGGTGTCGGCGAAGGAGTGCAGGGCCTCGCCGAGCAGGGCGTCCACGCCCGCCTGGAAGGGGCCCGCGTCGATCTGCCCGGTGAGGGCGCGGGCGGTCCGGGTGACGACGACCTCCCGCACGGCCGGGTTCTCGGCGAGCGGGGACATGGCCGCGGTGTAGCGGTCGGCGTCGCCCAGCTCGCGGTCGGCCCAGTACGCGACGGCGCTCGCGGGCACGAGGAGGGTCACGAGCACGATGAGAACCGCCGACAGGATGCTGCGCACGTCACCAGGGAAAGCGGGGACGGGCCGCGGCGCGAGCGGTGTTGCTGCGGTCGGGTGGTGGGTCCCCGGACGGCGTGGGATCCTTGCCTCCCTTATACTGGACATCTAATATCCAGAATATGAAGATGAGCGAGGGCGTCGAGTGGGCGCTGCACAGCTGCGTCAACCTGGCCTGGAGCGGACCGGACCGCGCGGTGTCGGCGGCGCGGCTCGCCGCCTGGCACGACCTGCCCGCGGCCTATCTCAACAAGCAGCTGCAGGCGCTGGCCCGGGCGGGCATCCTCACCTCCAGCCCCGGACCGCGCGGCGGCTTCCGGCTGGCCCGGCCGCTCGGCGCCGTCTCGCTCATGGACGTGGTCGCCGCGGTCGAGGGGCCCGAAGAGGCCTTCCGGTGCGCGGAGATCCGCCGGCAGGGGCCCGGCGCGGGCGCGCCGGCGGCCGAGGGCGCCGACGCCGCCGACTGCGCCATCGCGCACGCCATGAGCCGGGCCGAAGTGGCCTGGCGCAGGGCGCTCGCGGCCCAGAACCTCGACGAGATCCGGCAGCAGGCCGAACGGCAGGCCCCCGAGGCCCCGCAACGGCTGCGCGCCTGGCTCGCCGCGCAGTAGCAGTGAGTACCGCCCGTACGGACACGGACACGGGCAGGGGCACCACGGGCACGGATACGGACACAGGGACACGGAAGCAGGGAGCTCGGCATGACGCGCAGCATCATCAACCCCGCAGGACTCCACACCCCGACCGGCTACGGCTACAGCCACGTCGTCGCCGCCCCCGGCGAACAGGTCTTCATAGCCGGCCAGTACGGCTCCGACGAGAGCGGCCACGTCGTCTCCGACGACTTCGCCGATCAGGTGGAACGGGCCTTCGTCAACCTCCGCACCGCGCTCGCCGCGGCCGGCCTCGGCCCCGCCGACGTGGTCCGCGTCGGCACCTACATCGTCGATCACGACCAGCGGAAGCTGGAGGTACTCCTGAAGCACCTGCACGCCACCTGGGGCACCGGACTTCCCGCGCAGACCCTCATCGGGGTCGCCGCCCTGGCCCTGCCCGGCATGCTCTTCGAGATCGACGCCGTGGCGGTGCGCACGCCCTGAGCGCCGGTCCGCTGATCCACTTGCCGGGCGGAGGCGGCGGGTGTGCCCTGGAGGATGGGAGAGAGGAGCCCGTCATGGCACATGCGGCACACGCTGCCCCCCGGCGGCACCGGCAGATGGCGGACATGACCCACTTGAGCAAGGGCGCCTATGTGAGGCCATTGCTCCTCGGACTGGTCTACGGCGTCTGGTGCGCGTTCATCGAGCGCCAGGAGGGCCCGGTCACCGCGGCCAACGTCTTCTACGGGATCCTGTGCGGCGTGATCTTCGCGGCGATCATGTTCGGGCTCGCCAGGGTCGGCCCGCGGATGATGCGCGAACTCCACGCCACCGCCTACGGGGCCTTCGGCGGTATCGCCGTGGGCTACCTGCACAGCCTCACCGACGAGTCGATCCTGACATCCGTCGTGATCGGTCTGGCGGTCGCCGTCGGCGTCGGCGCCGTCGCTTTCTACCGCTACTACACGCACGAGGACTGAGCGGGGCCGCACGGCCGGGCTCGCAGCGGCGCCGGTTCCCCCGCCCTCTGATCCGGGGCGGGGGAACCGGCGCCGTTCCCTGTCCGAGCGGCTGCTACGCGGCCGAGCCGCCGGCCGCGGTCCGCTGCGGATCACCTTCGTCCTCGACGGACGGGGCCGGGGTCTTCGGCGGGGCGGTCGGCTCTGCCTTGCGTACGGGCGGCGCGAAGCGGGTGACCTCGGCGCGGAGCATGGCGTTCAGTGCGGCGTACGGGTCGATGGGCATGGCGGAACCTCACGGTGCTCAAGGGGTGTGGGGGGATGCGCTGGGGACCGGGCCCGCTCAGCAGCGCAGCACCACACTCCGCACCGTCCGCAGGGACAAGGCCGGTTCGGCCGCCTCCGCGCGGGGCCCGCGGCCCGGGGCGCCGCTCTGTTTCACGTGAAACAGAGCGAGCGGGATCCGCTGCACACAGGCCGGCCCGCGCGCGGCCGCACGGACGGCCGTGCGTGCCTCGGGATCGGCCGCCGGTTCCGACTGGCCCTCCGCGGGCTCGGCGGGCTCCACGGGAGCGGTGGGCTCCGCGGGGGCCGAGGAGGCCGGGCGGTGCTCCGCGGCGGCCGCTCCGGCCGGACCGGCACCGAACACGCACAGCAGCACGACGCAGGCCGCGGTGAGCGCCCTCGTCAGTGCCGTGCGTGCGTGTCGCCTCCAGGTCATGCGAGGGGTGTGCCCCGCCACGCCGGAAGACTCCCGTACGGACCCCCAGAAGCCGCCGACCGGGGGACGAAGACACCCCCCACGGCTGACAGCCCGCCAGGTGTCAACTGCTGCTGCGGTGCCCGGACAGCCGGGCCAGCACGGCGGTCTCCCCGCCGATCACCCGCAGTTGGGCGCGGCCGGTGGGCTCCTCGGGCTCCGTCACCCTGCCGGGTGAGATCCCTACGACGGTGAACACGGCCGTACGGCGGTCCGCGCGCGGGATCTCGATGGTCCGGCCCCGGCGCAACTCCCCCAGCCGCAGGCCCGTTCCGGTGACCACCGCCGTTCCGGCGGCGCCCGGCGCCGGACCTCCGGAGTCCCAGGCGGCCTCCTCGCGGTCCCCGCCGAACGGCACGTCGACGCCCAGGCTCGGGATGCGCAACCGCAGCGGCCGGGCGGCCCGCAGGGGACCGGAGACCGTTCTCAGCGGCCCGGCGGCGGCCACCCTGCGCGGCCGGATCACCTCACCGGGGTCGTGCGCACCGGACTGTTCCAGCTCCCGCACCAGACGGCGGTGGCCGGAGAGTCCCAGCGCCCGCGAGGGCAGTGCGTCGTCGGTGCCGACGGCTGCGGGCGTGCCGCCCTCGGTCCGCTGCAACACCACGACGGTGGTGGACAGCAGAGCCACCGTCAGAGAGGCGACGACCCACTTGGCGCGGGGCATGGGATTCCCTCCTGTCCGGCTCGTGCGGCCGGGTCATGTGAGCAGTGGACACTTCCTCTGCCCATCGGCACACCGTGAAACACGAGAGACTGACATGGAGTCACGGGCGTGTCGTCGCACGTTCGGGGAGTCTTCGCAGTTCGGGCCGGTCGGGCGCACCGGACGCCGGGGGCGGCGCGGATACGCCCGAACGGGTGAGGGCGCGACGCAGCCGGGTGGGAGCGCGACGGAACCGGGAGAGGGCCCGACGGAGCCGGGGGAGCGCCGACGGAGTCCGGCGGCCCCGGCCCGAGGGGTCACATGACGACGGCCGCCGTGCCCGCCCCCATGAGCGCGGCGGCCAGGTGCATGGCCGGATGGCCGTAGTCGCCGTACCAGAGGTGGCGGGCCAGGCCGCCGAGCGCGGCCAGCGCGGCGATGATGCCGATCTGGCCGAACAGCGTGATGGCGCAGCAGGGGGCCAGGAGCAGCAGGAAGGAATTCAGCCAGAAGGGTGCGGCACCCGTCCAGCCCCGCCATTCCCTGATCGCCGTTGCCATGGACCATCGGCCTTTCATCGTCAACTTGTCGGCTGCACAGCCTCCTTGGGTGCGGGAGCGGACACAAGGGCCCGGTCGGCTAGAAAACGGAAGGCCAGGCCGAAAGTCGTCCACACGGTGGTCCGGACGGCCCGGGACGCCGGAGGGCGGTGGTGGTGGGAGCGGATCAGTGGCAGGGGAACCCGAGCAGGTGGCGGCCGTCGTGCACCCACTCGTGGATGGTCTCGCCCTCGAAGAGGGCGGTGGCGCCCTGCTCGGCGCCGACGAAGTAGAGCAGGACGAGCATCAGGACGCCGGCGAACACCGCCCAGGGGGCGAGCACGGAGAGCGAGATGGGGGTGAGGGCGGGGGCGTTCGTCGTGGGCACGGCGGAGTTGGCCATTGCAGAACCTCCAGAGGGAACACGCGTCCCGGTCAGTGGTGCGCTCGACGACGGTGGCGGGTCTGACTCGCCTCCCCTCAGGGAGGATTCACAGTGGCGCGACCGTGCCGGATTCTCACCGGTGCTTCCGCCGTACCGTCGTCATGGACTTGTCTCGTTCGTGACGGTACCGCGCTTAGGCTCCCCTTATGAAGAGTCAGTCGGTGCGCGTCCATCTCGTGCGCCCCCCACTGGACCCGGCCGCCCGCCAGGGCCGCTTCGGCCACCCGCGGCCGTGTGCCGGCCACGAGGGCCTGCGCGGGCCGGACACCGGGGAGTGGGCCGGCCGCACCCTGGACGAGGTGGCCGCGCAGGCACCGCAGGCCCTGAACGCGTGGCTGACGGACCCCGGGTACGCGCCACCGGGCGGGGAGTCCGTGGACGCGCTGATCGCCCGCGTCGGGGCGGAGCTGGCCGGCCTGGCGCCGGGCACGTACCGCTTCGAGGTCGACCAGGCCGTCGTACGGGCGGCCGTGGTGCACGCCCTGGAGCTGCCGGCGGCGGCCTTCTGGCGCCTCGACGTCCGCCCGGAGTGGGTGACCACCCTGACCGGACGGGCCGGGCGCTGGAACCTGCTCGTGGGCCGGCCGCAGGACGAGCTGCCCGACGCGTAGCGCGAGGCCGGGCCCGGACCCCGCGACGCGGTCCGGGCCCGGCTCACGACCGGCGCGGGAGCGGGTCCGCTACGCCACGATCCAGTCGGACGTCGCGATGACCGGCTGCACGCCGTCACGGTGGACGGTGCCCTCGATCAGGCCGTACATGCGGTCCGCGGCGAAGTAGACCTCGTTGTCGTTCTTGAGGCCGAAGGGCTCCAGGTCGACGAGGAAGTGGTGCTTGTTGGGGAGGCTGAGCCGCACCTCGTTGACCCTGGGGCAGTTGTCCAGCACCCGCTCGGCCATCTGGTTCAGGGTCTGCTGGAGCGAGTACGAGTACGTCTCCGCGAAGGCCTCCAGCATGTTCTTGCGGACCTTCTTGTACGCCTGGTCCCAGTCGTACCGGGGGTCGTCGGCGGCCAGCGCCGAGTGCGCCCAGCGCGCGGTGACCTTGGTCGCCAGGATGCGGTCGTACGCCTCCTTGAGCGTCGTGTACTTGTCCTTGATGTACCCGTGGAACTCGGAGTTCGTCGAGTTCATCACCGTGAGGTCCTTCAGGCCCGAGATGACCTGGAGGCCGGTCGTCTCGCTGTAGGTGATCTGCGCGGTGCGCACCTCCTGGCCCTTGAGGGCGAAGGAGTGCTGCTCCTTGCGCGTCGGGACCGGGATGCGCTCCCAGGCGAATTCCTCGATGCGGATCCGGGCCTCGCGGATGGGTGCCTGCGAGGAGACGAAGTGCTTGGCGAGCAGGATGCCGAAGGCCTCCGGGGACTCGATGCCGTGCTCCTTGCCGAAGGCGTACACCGTGTTCTTGGTGGTGTCGGTCGGCAGGCAGTTGGCGTTGTCGCCGGTGAGGTGGACGTCGCGGAACTCACCGCGGAGCGCGACCGAGACGTTGAGGTCGCGGATCTCGTGCCAGGAACCGTCGTTGCCCTTGCGGGTGACCTTGACGATGCGGTTCTCGGCCTTGCCGTACTGGTTCTGGGCCAGGACGTGCTTGCTCATGCTGTCTTCCTTCGGGTACTCGGGAACACGGAGTCCGTCTTTCTGGATCCCGTACGCCCGGCGTCCAGCGGTCGTCCCGCTCCCCGCCGTTCGGCCCCGAGGGGGGCCGCCCCGGGACTGACGTGCATCCCGGTCCGTAGGTGGTGCTCGGCCTGTTCAGGCATGGGTGGCCTGCACGGATTGCAGCATGCGCGCGGCGGGTTGACCACCGCACGGATCCTCCGAACACCGATACCAACGGATTGGGCGACCCCACAGAAGCGCAGGTCAGACGGTGTGCGCGTCGGCGACCGCCAGAGCCTCGTCCAGGATCCGCAGCCCCTTCGCCGCGTCCTCGGGCGAGATGTTGCAGGCGGGCGCGATGTGGATCCGGTTGCCCGCGACGAGCGGCCAGAGCCCGCCCTTCTTGCATGCCGCGCCGAATTCCGCCATCGGCGCGTTGTCCGCCCCGGCGGCGTTGTACGGGACCAGCGGCTCGCGCGTCTCCTTGCTGCGGACGAGTTCCAGGGCCCAGAACGTGCCGAGGCCGCGGACCTCCCCGACCGACGGGTGGCGCTCGGCGAGCGCGCGCAGGCCGGGCCCGAGGAGCTCGGAGCCGGTGCGGGCGGACTGCTCGACGACGCCCTCCTCCTCCATGACGCCGATGGTGGCGACGGCCGCCGCGCAGGCCAGCACGTGCCCGGAGTACGTCAGCCCGCCCGGGTAGGGCTGGCGGGCGAAGGTCTCGGCGATGGCCGCCGAGATGGCGACACCACCGAGCGGTACGTAGCCGCTGGTCACGCCCTTGGCGAAGCAGATCAGGTCGGGCGTGACGTCCCAGTGCTCGGAGGCGAACCACTTCCCCGTGCGCCCGAAGCCGACCATGATCTCGTCGAGGACGAAGACGATGCCGTAGCGGTCGCAGAGCGCGCGCACCCCGGCCAGGTAGCCGTCGGGGTGTACGAGCACGCCGGGGGCGCCGCCGACGGTCTCCAGGATGATCGCGGCGATGGACTGCGGGCCCTCGAAGACGATGGTGTCCTCCAGGTGGCGCAGGGCCCGCTCGCACTCCTCGGCCTCCGTCGCCGCGTAGAAGGGCGACCGGTAGGCGAAGGGCCCCCAGAAGTGCACGACGCCGGCGGTCGCGGAGTCGTTGCCGAAGCGCCGTGCGTCGCCGGTCAGGTTGATCGCGGTGGAGGTCGCGCCGTGGTACGAGCGGTACGCGGACAGCACCTTCGGACGCCCGGTGTGCAGCCGGGCCATGCGGACGGCGTTCTCCACCGCCTCGGCCCCGGCGTTCGTGAAGAAGATCTTGTCGAGGTCGCCCGGGGTGCGCTCGGCGATCAGCCGGGCCGCCTCGGACCGCACGTCGACGGCGAAGCCGGGCGCGACGGTGCAGAGCCTGGCCGCCTGCTCCTGGATGGCCGCGGTGACCTTGGGGTGCTGGTAGCCGATGTTCGTGTAGACCAGGGCGCTGGAGAAGTCGAGGTAGCGGTTGCCCTGGTAGTCCCAGAAGTACGACCCCTCGGCGCCGGCGACGGCGAGCGGGTCGATGAGCTCCTGCGCCGACCAGGAGTGGAATACGTGCTTCCGGTCAGCGTCTTTCACGGTCGCGAGGACGTCGGCTTCTGCGTTCATGAAATGAGCGTAGTCGTCCAGGATGTGGACACGGTGGGGGCCGGGCCCGCGCCGCCCGGAGCGGCCCCCGGGGTGATCGGCCGCCCAGGACGTCCCGCGCGAGCCCCGCCGCTGCCTCCGTGGCGGCCTTCGTGGCCGCCGGGGAGTCCGGGTGCTCCCCGTACGCCGGGTACTCCCCGGCGAGGCCGCACGGGCCGCGTCCTCGACCCGGGCCGCGTCCGCCCGCGCATGGCCGGGGCCGCCGCGCACGGCTACTTGTCGAAGTAGCTGAAGTCCCCGACGGTCCAGGCGCTGACGTCGCTCAGGGCGATCCGGTACATCCCGCCGGTCTCGGGGATGCCCACCGGGCCCTGGAGGATGCGTGCCACGTGGAAGTGCAGGTGCGAGGGCGGGCCCGCGGGCCGTCTGGCCGTGGCCGCGGTGGTGGAGCTGAAGACCTCGGCGAACGGGCCCAGCTGCTCGGAGTCCCGCAGGACCTCCGCGACCCGTTCGCGCCAGACGTGTTCGGGGGCGAGGCGGCCGGTGATGACGGCGCCGTTCACGACGACCGTCAGGGACATCTGATTGGTCTGCTCCGACTCGACCATGGCGGCGATGTCGTGAAGCAGGTCGTCAGGGATCGACATGGGCAGGGACTCTAGCAAGCGGGCCCGGTTCCGGGTGGTGCTTCCGCCGCGGCGGCGGCCGATTCGCGGCGCGGACGCGGAAACGGGCGCGCGGCCCGCACCCAGGGGTGCGGGCCGCGCGCCTGAACGTTTTCGCGTCGTCGTCGCCGCTGTCGGTGCCGGCGAGGGCGTCAGGCGGGAACGATGTTCTCGGCCTGCGGGCCCTTCTGGCCCTGCGTGACGTCGAAGGTGACCTTCTGGCCCTCCTGGAGCTCACGGAAGCCGGACGTGGCGATGTTGGAGTAGTGGGCGAAGACGTCCGCGCCGCCGCCCTCCTGCTCGATGAAACCGAAACCCTTTTCCGCGTTGAACCACTTTACGGTGCCGGATGCCATGTGATGTCTCTCCTTTGGGGCAGTGCCCGGGCCGCACTGTGCGGACCCGGCGTCGTCGAGATGATTGCCCCGACCGGAAATCTGAACCGGAAATGAAAAGTGCGCCCACCGGACGATCAGGTGAGAGCACTTGTAAGCTTTTTGGGGACCTCAACCGCAACTGGCGTCACCGTAGCACAGGGAAAAGCGCTGGGCCGGGAACATCTTTCCCTCAGGTAATTCCGGCGTCGCGCCATGGGGATACCGGTCCGTAAATGATATGAACGGCCCGGAAATTCGAGGGGCGATGCCGGAATTCCCCGTCAGGAGCCGATCCGCACCAGCGCGAGGGTGATGTTGTCGGGCCCTCCGGCGTCGATCGCGGCCTTCCACAGCTCGAAGGCCGCCCTGCCGTCGTCGTGCACCCGCAGCAGTTCCTCGATCGCCTCGTCCGGCACCGGGTCGGTCAGCCCGTCGCTGCACACCAGGTAGCGGTCGCCCTCGGCCGGTGTGAACGCCCCGATGTGGGGGGTGATCGCCGTGCGCCCGCGGCTGCCGCCGAGCACCTGGGTGACGGCGGAGGTGGTGCGGTGCCCGGGTGCCGGCGGCGGGCTGTCGTCCACGCTCACCTGGCGCAGCCCGTCGTGCCCCGCGTGGAACACCTTGCTGTCGCCGACGTTGAACGCCAGCAGTGACTCGGCCAGGACGAGGGTGCCCGCGACCGTGGTCCCCATGGCCGTCAGGTCCGGTCGGCCGTCGGTGGCCGCGTACACCGCGTCGTTGCAGAGGTCCAGCGCGTCACCGACCGCCTCCGCGCAGTCCAGCGAGGGGCCGAGCGAGGAGAGCTGGCGCACCACGAGCTCGCTGGCCACCTCCCCGGCCGGCTGCCCGCCGAGGCCGTCGGCGACCGCGACGACGAGCGGTCTGCCGAAGGGGAACACCAGCGTCTGGGGGTTCTGGGTCACCGTCCCGCACAGGGTCCACGGACCGATGACGAGACTGTCCTCGTTGTGCTCGCGGACCAGCCCGACATGGCTCAGGGCGGTCACAGCTATGTACGTCACCTCGACGTCCCGCCTCTCCGCAACGGCACCGGCAGACGCGTCCCCCCGCCACCATTGTCCGCCGCTCCGGCATGCGCGGCGCGGTCTGCCGGAGCACGCTGGTCCTGGAGCTGCCTGTCCCCCGACGGCGGCCGGGCCAGGAAGGACTGCCGCAGATGTTCGCGAGGCTGAGCACCTACCAGGGATCACCCGTCCCCGCGGAAGGGGACCTGGGCGCGCATTCGGAGCAGATCGTCCGGCAGGTGGCGGACGCCCCCGGCTTCCTGGGCGTGTACTACCTGGTCGACCGGGCCACCGGGGAGGCGAAGTCGCTCACCCTGTGGGAGGACGAGCAGAGCATGCGGGACAGCGAGGAGCTCGCCCACCGGATCCGCGAGGAGACCGCGCGCCGGGAGGGCCAGCAGGTTCTCGGGGTCGAGCACTTCGAGGTGGGCTTCAGCCATCTGAGGCCGTAGTAGCAGCCTCCGGCGCACGCGTCCCGGCGCGGCGTGAGAGAGAGGTACGAAGGACGAGGAGCGATGGTCATGGGCAAGCTCTCGATCGACCAGCTGCGGGAACGCGTACGCGGGGCGGTGGTCACCCCCGGTGACGACGCCTACGACGAGGCCCGCGCGGTCAACAACGCCATGATCGACCGGAGGCCGGCCGTCGTCGTGCGGTGCGCCAACGCCGGCGACGTCATGGCGACGGTCGACTTCGCGCGGGAGAACGGGCTGGACCTCGCGGTCCGCGGCGGTGGTCACAGCGTGCCCGGCTTCGGCACCTGCGACGACGGAGTGGTCGCGGACCTGTCCGGGATGCGCGGGGTACGCGTCGACGCCGCGCGCCGCACGGCACGTGCCGAGGGCGGCGCCACCTGGGGCGACTTCAACGCGGCCACCCACGCCTACGGGCTGGCCACCACGGGCGGGATCATCTCCACCACCGGCATCGGCGGACTCACCCTCGGCGGCGGCATCGGCTACCTGTGCCGCGGGCTGGGGCTGAGCTGCGACAACCTGGTCTCGGCCGATGTGGTGACGGCGGACGGCCGGCTGGTCGTGGCGAGCGAGGAGGAGAACCCGGACCTCTTCTGGGCGCTGCGCGGCGGCAGCGGCAACTTCGGCGCGGTGACCTCGTTCGAGTACCGGCTCAGCCCGGTCAAGGACATCTACGGCGGGCCGATGCTCTTCGAGGTGGACGACGCCGCCACCGTGCTGCGCTCCTTCGCCGAGTACATCGCCGACGCCCCGGAGCAGCTCGGCGGCTTCCCCGCCTTCCAGCTCGCCCCGCCGCTCCCGTTCATCCCGGAGGACCGGCACGGCGATCCCTTCGCCCTGATCGTGGGGTGCTGGGCCGGGCCGCTCGACGAGGGCGAGAAGGCCCTGAGGGTCTTCCACGACTTCGCCCCGGTGGTCGCCGAGCACGTCGGTCCGATGCCGTACCCGGCGCTCAACAGCGCCTTCGACGCGCTCGTGCCGCCGGGCCTGCAGCACTACTGGAAGGCCAACTTCGTGACCGAACTGACCGACGCCGCCATCGAGGCGCACCTGGTCCACGGTCCGAAGCTGCCCGCCGTGAACTCGACGATGCACATCTACCCGATCAACGGCGCCTGCCACCGCGTGGGGCCGGACGAGACGGCCTTCGCCTACCGCGACGCCTCCTTCGCCACCGTCATCGCCGGGATGTGGCCGGACCCCGCGGACAACGAGGCGAACATCGCCTGGGTCCGCGACTACTACGAGGCCACCGCCCCGCACTCGGAGGAGGGCGGCTACATCAACTTCATGGCCGAGGACGACCAGAGCCGGATCAGGGCCAACTACAAGGGGAACTACGACCGTCTGGCCGAGGTCAAGCGGACCTACGACCCGGGCAACCTCTTCCACCTCAACCAGAACATCCAGCCCGCCGCCTAGCGATGCGGCCGCGGGGCGGGCCGGTGGTGGGGCGGGCCGGTGGCGGGGTGGAGCGGTGCGGATGCGGACCGTGTCCGGTTATGCATATTTTGTCGTAGTACCGGAAGGTCCCGTACGCCTGGTTTGCCTGATCGAGGAAGGCCCCCTCCATGAAGCGTTTCCCGGTGATCGGCGTGCTCTGCCTGAGCGCGGTGTTCGGCCTCAGTGCGTGTTCCGACGACAGTTCCCCCGCCGAGGAGGCCACCGAGGCCGCGGCCGACCTGTGCACCGACCTGAACGCGCTCAAGGCCGACAACGCCAAGCTGAAGGCCCTGAACCCCGCCGTCGCGACCAAGGACGAGCTCAAGGACGCCTACGACGCCGTCCAGCAGGACTGGGAGGACGTCAAGGAGAACGCGAGCAAGATGAAGGACGCGGAGCGCGAGGCGGTCCAGTCCGCCGCCGAGAACCTGAAGAAGGGGTACGAGGACCTGCCGGGCGACACCACCGGCAAGGACGCGCTCACCCAGCTGCAGCCGCAGATCCAGTCGCTGGACCAGGCCGCGACGGCCGCCGCCTCCGGTCTCAAGTGCCCCGGCTGACAGCCGCTCCTGCGCGGGAAGGCCCCGTCCGGTTCCTCGGGCGGGGCTTCTCCGCGTGGCGGGGTGTGCCCGCTCAGGGCTCCTCGTCGTCCACGAACGGCGGTCCCCCGTGGCCCGCGTGTCCCGCACTGCCCCGCCTGCGCATCCCGACCCGCATCGCGCCGAAGAGGGCCTTGGCGATCACACCCACCACGACCAGGTCGGCGATCATCTGCACGGTGGTCAGCACCCGCCCGGTCCCGGTCACGGGGACGATGTCCCCGAAGCCCACGGTCGCGAACACCGTCACCGTGAAGTAGAGGGCGTCCGTGCGGTTCAGGGCCTCCGAGAAGGTGGCCGGGATGCTCTCCGAGAGCATGAAGTACGTGGCGGAGAAGACGAACAGGAACAGCGGGACGGCGGTGGCCATGGCTTCGAGCATGCTCAGCCGCGGATACTCCGCCCGGGTGATGGCGTTGACCTGCCAGGCGACCAGCAGGCCGAACGCGGCCAGCCCCAGCACGAGCGTGAGGACCGTCAGGCCGCCGAACCCGCCCTCCAGGGGCGACAGGTAGTACAGCGCCGTGAGCAGCACCACCGAGCCGGTCCCGCGCAGGCAGTGGCCCAGCAGGACGCGTCGGCGGTGACGGGCTGCGTTGCGTTCCATGCCTTCAGGAGAACGGCCCGGCCCGTATCCGGCGACCGGAGCGGCGGGCGTACCGCGGTTCCGACGTCAGCGGGTGAGTTCGTAGAGGCTCCTGGCGGCCAGCCACACGCCGAGGACGAGGCAGCCGAGGACGATCGCCGGGTCCTTGTGGTCCGACAGCCACGCCCGCATTCCCGTCAGTGCCCGTGCCGCCCGCTCCGGGGCGAACACCATGTACAGCTCCATCGCCAGCAGGGTGGAGGTGGCCAGGAGGCAGAAGCCGATCAAGGCCAGATAGGTGGCGCTGTGGGAGAGGTCCGCCTGGAGGACCGTGGTGCCGGCTGCGGCGACCATGCCCCACGGCTGGAGGAGCACCCCGAGCCCGGCCGCGGACCACGCGGACGTCCGGTCCATCCGGGAGAGCGCGCTCGGCTCCTCCGCGGAGCGGGACCGGGGCCCTCCGGACTTCCGGGCGGCACCCGCCACGGTGCGGCGCCGGCGCCGGTGCTCGGCGTACGCCACCAGCCCGATGCCGATGGCCAGCCGGACCGCGAGCGCGGCGGTGGACGGCGGGGAACGCGGCGGCGGGGGCTGGCCCCCGGTGACGAGCAGGACGATGGCGATCACGGCGACGAGGCAGCCCAGCCAGGCGAGGATGAAGGCGAGCCCCTTCCACACGCCCCCTGGCGCGGACACCACCAGCACGAAGGCCATGATGGGCAGCGGATTGAGCGCGATCATCAACCCGATGACGATCAGGTCAAGCACCATCGGCTGTTCCCCGTCGGTGGAACGCGCCTTCCTCACGAACGGAGGAAGGCGATCTCATGCCTTCATCATCGCGCTGTCCCGCGTACGGGTGCAAAAGATGCCGCATTCGCTCCGCATGCGGAGCAACCGACCCGCCTGTATCAATGAAGGACCACGTGCATGATCGGAGTCGGGCATGGACGACTATCCACTTCTCAACCTCTTCTGGACGATGCTGTGGTTCTTCCTCTGGGTCATGTGGTTCTTCCTGCTCTTCAAAATCATCACGGACATCTTCCGTGACCACAGCCTGCACGGCTGGGGGAAGGCCGGATGGCTCATCCTCGTGCTGCTGGTGCCCTTCCTCGGCGTGTTCGTCTACGTGATCGCGCGCGGCCGCAGCATGCACGAACGGGACGCGCAGCAGCTGAAGGAGAACGAGGCGGCCTTCCGCTCGTACGTCCAGCAGGCGGCCGTCAGCGGTGGCGGCGGCGGTGGCGGCGGAGCGGACGAGCTGAGCAAACTCTCCGCGCTCAAGGACAAGGGCGACATCACCCAGGAGGAGTTCGACCGGGCCAAGGCCAGGATCCTTGCCTGAGCAGCGCCCGGACCGAGCCGGCGGACCCCGCCCCACCCGGGGCGGGGTCCGCCGGACTCATCCGCGCTCCGGCGGACCGCTGCCCGTGCCCGCCCTCGCGCGCTCCTCCTCGACGCGGCCGCCGGCGGCCAGCAGGGCCAGTACGGCGAGCACCACGAGCAGGATCAGCACCAGCAGCAGCACCGTCAGCACGGTCGGGTGGTTCCACAGCGCGAACACGAGCGCGACCACGACCAGCGCACCCACGGTGAGCGCCTGACGGTGTGCCTGGACCCACCGGCCGGTACCGCCGGTGTGCACCCCGTGCCCGGCACCCCAGAGCGCCGCGGAGTCGGCCGTACGGTCGGCCCTGCCGCGCACGCCGCGCGGCAGACGGCCGGCTCCCGACAGGTAGGCGCCGAGCGCCACGACGATGCCGAGGACGATCGCGGTCCGCAGGCTGACCCGCAGGAACCGCACCAGCGTGTCGAAGACGGCCGCCGCCGCGGCCGGCGACTGGACCTCCGGGGGGAGGTGGTCGAGGTAGTAACGGCGGCCCACGACCAGGGCGATGGCGACGAGCAGGCAGGCGAAGGCGGCGCACAGCGCGGTGGTCACCAGGGCCCGGCGCCGGCGCCGGGCGAGCAGCACGCCGGCCGCGCCGAGGACGACCGTGAGGACCGGCAGCCAGTTGCCGAGGATGTCGAGGAGGTGGACGGCGTCCCTGATCTGCCCGAGCTTGTCGCTCTGGAAGAGCACCATCTGCTTCTTGACCTCGGGGATCTTCTCCGCCGGAGAGACCCCGGCGGCCACGAGCTCTTCCTTGACCTTCTCGACGGCCTCACCGATGTCGAGGGTGACGGTGCCGCCGTCGACCCCGACCGCACCGCGGCCCTGGCCGGTGAGCGCGTGCACCACGGCGTTGTGGGCGGCACGGTTGGCCACGGTCCACACGTTCTCGAAGCGGTCGCTCTCGACGAACCGGGTCGCCACCTTGGTGACGACCTGGTCGGCGGCCGAATCCAGCTGCGGGCCCAGCGCCTTGACCGCCGCGCCCACGCGCGGCGGCAGCCCCTGGGCCTCCAGCCACTTCGCCAGGTCGGCCGTGACCTGGGAGCCGTCCACCCGTACGTCGGCGGCCTCCGTGATGCGGTGGACGGCGGCCTCCTCGATCGCCGGGTTCGAGGCGAGCGGCTCGACCGTGGAGACGTACCGGTCGGTGTCCAGCACGATGTCGTGCACCCAGACGGTGAGCAGCGAGATCGGTACGAGGATGCACGTCAGCGTGATCAGTACCGCCGAGAGGGTGCTCTTCGCGATACGCCCCCCACGGGATCCGCCGCCCGGTCCCGCGGTCGGAGGTGCTGTCGGTGCCGCGCCGGGCGGGTCGCCTGGGGACGGGGACGGCTCACTCATGGCACTCCCGGGGACGACGGGGCAGGGGAGGGGCGGGGGCGCGGCCGGTCGGCCACGCCCTGCCATTGGATCCAGACCCGTACCGGACCCGCCT